>NZ_CAXUQI020000001.1:0-3227500 GCF_964252995.1 Phenylobacterium sp. LjRoot219
GCCGCCGCCACCGCGCCGACCATCCGCGTCGACCTGGAGCGGGTCGACCGGTTGATCGACCTGGTCGGCGAGCTGGTGATCAACCAGGCCATGATGGCCGCCCGGGTCAACGAACTGGGGGTCGCCCGCGCCTCCCACGTCGCCAGCGCCCTGGACGAGCTCGAGCAGCTGACGCGCGAGATCCAGGACAGCGTCATGGCGATCCGCGCCCAGCCGGTGAAGTCGGTGTTCCAGCGGATGCCGCGCCTGGCGCGCGAAGTCGCCGCGATCACCGGCAAGCAGGTCCGGCTGGTCACCGAGGGCGAAGGCACCGAGGTCGACAAGACGGTGGTCGAGCGGCTGACCGACCCGCTGACGCACATGATCCGCAACGCCATCGACCACGGGCTGGAGCGGCCGGACACGCGCATCGCCGCCGGCAAGCACCCGGAAGGCGTGGTCAAGCTTTCGGCGGCGCACCGCTCGGGCCGCATCGTCATCGAAGTCGCCGACGACGGCGGCGGCATCAACCGCGAACGCGTCAAGCAGATCGCCGTCGACAAGGGGCTGATCGCCGCCGACGCCAGCCTGACCGACGAGGAAGTCGACAACCTGATCTTCCTGCCGGGCTTCTCGACCGCCAGCACGATCTCCGACATTTCCGGCCGCGGCGTCGGCATGGACGTGGTCAAGCGCTCGATCCAGGACCTCGGCGGGCGCATCTCGATCACCTCGCGCCCCGGCCTCGGCTCGACCTTCTCGATGAGCCTGCCGCTGACCCTGGCGGTGCTCGACGGCATGGTGGTCACCGCCGGCCAGCAGACCCTGATCGCGCCGCTGACGGCGATCATCGAGACCCTGCAGCCGAAGCGCGCCGACGTGCACGGCCTGGGCGGCGGCGCCCGGGTCATCGCCATCCGCGGGTCCTACGTGCCGCTGGTCGACGTCGGCCTGTCGCTCGGCTATCGCGCCGAACCGCTCGACGCCGAGCAGGGCGTGGCCCTGCTGATCGAGGCCGAAGGCGGCGCCCGCGCGGTGCTGCTGGTCGACGCCATCCAGGGCCAGCGCCAGGTGGTGATCAAGAGCCTGGAGGCGAACTACCGCCGCGTGCCCGGCATCGCCGCGGCGACGATCACCGGCGACGGCCGCGTCGCCCTGATCCTCGACATCGACGCCCTGGTGGCGGCCTCGCGTACGGCTGAGGTCCCCAGGCTCCTGCAAGCGGGTTAAGGACAATGAGTGAACCGGCCAATCAAGGCGGCGTGGGCAAAGAGCTGATCTCCTTCCGGATCGGGGCGCAGGAGTTCTGCGTCGACATCATGGAAGTCCGCGAGATCCGCGGCTGGACTCCGGCCACGGCGCTGCCGCAGGCCCCGGCCTTCGTCCGCGGGGTGATCAACCTGCGCGGCGCGGTGCTGCCGATCGTCGACCTGGGGGCCCGCCTGGGGCTCGGCGTCGCCGAGCCGACCGCCCGCCACGTGATCATCGTCGCCCAGGTGCAGAACCAGGTCGTCGGCCTGCTGGTCGACGCGGTCTCCGACATCCTGACCGTCACTGACGACATGATCCAGCCGACGCCGGACGTCGCCTCGGAAATGGTCCGCACCTTCGTCCGCGGCCTGCTGGCGATCGACGGCCGGATGGTCAGCTTCATCTCGCTCGACCGGGTCCTGCCCGACAGCGAACTCGACCACGCTGCATGACGGTCACGCCGCACATGGCCCTACGTGAAGACCGCCGCGCGCAGCTGGTGGACGGGGAATTCCTGTTCACCGCGGAAGACTTCCGCACGATCGCGGCGACCCTGCACGCCGCGGCGGGCATCGCCCTGCCCGACAGCAAGGCGACGCTGGTCTACTCACGGCTGGCCAAGCGGCTGCGCGCGCTCGGACTGGAGAGCTTCCGCGAGTACTGCGCCCTGGTGACCGGGGCCGACGGGCTGGACGAGCGCCAGCAGATGATCGTCGCGCTGACCACCAATGTGACCCGCTTCTTCCGCGAGCCCCACCACTTCGACCACCTGAGAGAGCAGCTGCTGCCGCCGCTGCTGGCCAACGCCAAGCGCGGCGGGGCGGTGCGGATCTGGTCGGCCGGCTGCTCGAACGGCCAGGAGCCCTATTCGATCGCGCTGACGATCCTGTCGATGATGCCGGACGCGCCGGACTACGACATCAAGATCCTGGCGACCGACATCGACATCCAGATGCTGGCCGAGGCCCGGGCGGGTCTCTACACCAGCCAGGTGATCGCCCCGGTGCCGGGCGAGATGCGCGCGCGCTGGTTCGAGCGCGAGGGCGACTCCTGGCGCGCCAGCGAGCCGCTGCGCCGGCTGATCACCTTCAACGAGCTGAACCTGATCGGCGACTGGCCCATGCGGCGCCAGTTCCAGGCGATCTTCTGCCGCAACGTCGTAATCTATTTTGAGGAGGAGACGCAGTCGAAGGTGTTCAGCCGTTTCATGCCGCTGATGAGCCCGGATGCACGGCTCTACATCGGCCACTCCGAACGCGTCTGCGGCCCGGCCGCGGAACGCCTGGAGACGGACGGCGTGACCACCTACCGCCTGCGGGTGCGCTAATGGTCCGTGTGCTGATTGTCGACGACTCCGCCACCATGCGGAGCCTTATCGCCACTATTCTACAGCGTGATCCCGAGATCGAGGTGGTCGGCGAAGCCGGCGACCCGCTCGAGGCGCGCGAGGCGATCAAACGCCTGAACCCCGACGTGCTGACGCTCGACGTCGAGATGCCGAACATGAACGGCATCGAGTTCCTCGAGAAGATCATGCGCCTGCGGCCGATGCCGGTGGTGATGGTCTCGACGCTGACCGTGCGCGGGGCGGAAGCGACCATGGAGGCCCTCGAGCTCGGCGCGATCGACTGCGTCGCCAAGCCCTCGACCGGCGGGCTGGAAGGCTTCCAGGACCTGCCGTTCAAGGTGAAGGCCGCGGCCAAGGCGAAGGTGCGGCCGCTGCGCCAGGCCGAGCCCAATGCGCCGAAGCCGGCGCCGCTGGAGCACACGCCGGACGGCCGGCTGATCGCCATCGGCTCGTCGACCGGCGGGGTGGAGGCGCTGATCGCGGTGCTCAGCCGGTTCCCGGCCAACTGCCCGCCGACGGTGATCACCCAGCACATGCCGGCCACCTTCACCAAGAGCTTCTCCGAGCGGCTCGACCGCCTGTGCGCGCCGAAAGTGGCCGAAGCGCACGACGGCGCGGTGCTGGAGAACGGCCGCATCTACATCGCCCCGGGCGGCGAGAACCATCTCGAGGTCAGCGGTTCGGGCACCCCGCGCTGCCGCCTTACGCCCGGCGCGGCGGTGAACGGCCACCGGCCGTCCGTCGACGTGCTGTTCCGCTCGGTGGCCAAGGTCGCCGGCGGCCGGGCCGTCGGAGCCATCCTGACCGGCATGGGCCGCGACGGCGCCGAAGGCCTGCTGGCGATGCGCCAGGCCGGGGCCCGCACCTTCGGCCAGGACGAGGCGTCGTCCGTCGTCTACGGCATGCCCAAGGCCGCCTTCGAACTCGGGGCCGTCGAGCGTCAAGCGCCGCTCGACCGGATCGCCGCCGAACTCCTCAAAGCGCCCAGCTCCAAAGTGATCGAGAACGTCTGATGCCTGCAGCCGCTTCCCTGAAGGTGCTCGTCGTCGATGACCAGCAGACCATGCGGTCGCTGGTTCGCAGTGGTCTGCAGCAGCTCGGATTCAAGGACATCCGAGAGTGCGCGGACGGCGAGGACGGCCTGCGCGCCATGCTGACCAGCAAGGCGCACCTGATCATCTCCGACTACAACATGCCCAAGCTCGACGGCCTGGGCCTGCTGCGCGCGGTGCGCGCCCACGAGCCGATCCGCGGCACGGCCTTCATCATGCTGACCGGCCGGGCGGACAAGGAGCTGGTGCAGCGCGCGGTGCAGTTCGGCGTCAACAACTACCTCGTGAAGCCTTTCACCGTGCAGACGCTGAAGGAAAAGATCGAGGCGGTGTTCGGTCCGCTCACGTGACGCACGTCGGGACGCGCCCGAGAGCTGACGGCCTGCGCCCCGTGCACATCGTGCAGGGGGAGCACTACGTCACCGACGACCCGGAGGCGGTGCTGACCACCATCCTGGGCAGTTGCGTGGCCGCGTGCCTGCGCGATCCCGTCGCCGGCGTCGGCGGCATGAACCACTTCCTGCTGCCGGGCGGCGACCCGCGTAAAGGCGACGCCGATTCCGTCCGCTACGGCGTGCACGCCATGGAATTGCTGGTGAACGCGCTGCTGTCGCGCGGCGCGCGGCGCGAACGGCTGGAAGGCAAGCTGTTCGGCGGCGCCCGGCTGATCACCGGCCTGACCGACGTCGGCGAGATGAACGCCACCTTCGCCGAGGACTTCCTGCGGCGTGAAGGCCTGAACCACGTCGGCGGTTCGCTGCGCGGCGACGCCGGGCGGCGGATCCAGTTCTGGCCGGTCAGCGGCCGCGCCCGCCAGGTCTTCCTGCCGAAGGACACCCGCGAAGTCTTCGCCCGCGAGGTCGCACCCGTTCCGAAGCCCGCCGTCGACACCGGCGCGCTCGAGCTGTTCTGAGGACGCCGCCGCCGTGGCCCCCGCCCTGCAACCCCTATCGCGGACGCTCGGCGCCTGCGCCGGCGAGCTCGCCGCGCTGGCCGACCGCTGCGAGACGTTGCAGGCCGGGCTGGCGCCGGCGCTGCAGAGCGGGGCCGCCATCGAGGAGGCGCAGACCCTTGATCTGCTGACCCAGAGCCTGGCGGCCGTCGCCGACTATCTGCACGCCCTGTCGGAGACCCTGCCCGGCGACTGGCGGGTCGATCCGAACGGACCGGCGCGGGCCGTCCCGCTCGCCGAGCTCGCCTGGCGGCTGGTCGGCGGCCCGATGCCCTCGCCGCCGGAGAGCGGCGAACTCGACTTCTTCGGAGCCTCTTCATGACGGAGAGGGCCGAAACCCGCCTCAACCTGTCCAAGGCGACAGTGCTGCTGCTGCAGAACAACCAGACCGAGCTCGACATCCTCGGGCAGGTGTTCATCGGCTTCGGCGTCAAGGCGATCCGCAAGTGCCTGACGCTGAGCGAGGCCGAGGAGTGCATCCGCGCCGGCATCGTCTTCGACCTGCTGGTGGTCGACTGCGACATGCCCGCTCAGGCCGGCTTCGACTTCGTCATGCGGCTGCGGCGGATGGAGGACAGCGACAACCGGCTGGCCCCGATCATGCTGGTCTCCGGCCACACCGCGCCCAGCTCGATCGCCAAGGCGCGCGATTGCGGCGCCAACTTCGTGGTCGCCAAGCCGATCACCCCGAAGGTGATGTTCGACCGGGTGATGTGGCTGGCGCGCGAAGAGCGGCAGTTCGTCGTCACCGACACCTACTCAGGTCCCGACCGGCGGCACAAAACCTTCGGCCCGCCCGCCGGCACCAAGGGCCGGCGCCACGACGACCTCTCCGCCAAGCTTGGCAAGCCCGTCGGTCCGGACATGTCGCAGTCCGACATCGACGCGCTGCTCAATCCGAAAAAGGCCTCTGTGTGAAACCCCCCGGCAATACCTTCAAGTACGAGAACCGGCTGGCGAAGTCCGTGGTCACCCGGGGCGGGATGACCGCGTCGGAGGCCCTGTCCTCCGCCCAGCGGGCGGTCAATGAGGTGCGCGAGCCGACGATCGCCGAGATCGACGCGAACCTGGCCGAGATCAACGCGCTGGGCGACCAGCTCAAGACGGCGAACGCCTTCGACGAAGAGGCGCTGCAGCGCATGTACCTGTGCGCCAACCGGGTGGTGGCGATGGGTGGGGTGTTCGGCCTGGGCGAGCTGGGCCAGGCGGCCTACAGCCTCTGCGAGCTGGTCAGCCGCTTCCAGACGCTGGAGCGCTTCCAGTGGTCGATGATCCAGGTGCACCTCGACGGCCTGCGCCTGCTGCGCACGCCCGGCGACCACGCCGCGGCGATCCGCGAAGAAGTGCTGAAGGGCCTGCGCACGGTCGCCACCAGCGTCAACTGACGACGCGACGGCGGCTTCGCAGGCGGCCCGCGGGCGATTAGAAGGCGCCCATGACCTCGCCCCATCCGCCCCTGCGCTCCTACGGCCGGCTGAAATCCCGCACCATCAAGCCGCGCCAGGCTGCGCTGATGGACACCCTGCTGCCGGAGCTGCGCGTGCCGGCCGAACCCTTCGACCCGCGCGCGCTGACGCCCGGCGCCGCCGAGGTCTGGCTGGAGATCGGCTTCGGCGGCGGCGAGCACCTCGCCGCCCAGGCCCAGCGCCGGCCCGACGTGCAGTTCATCGGCGCCGAGCCGTTCCAGAACGGGGTGGCCAGCGCGCTGCGCCACATCGACGAAGCCGGGCTGAAGAACGTGCGGCTGCACGACGGCGACGCCCGCGAGCTGCTCGACCGGCTGCCGGACGCCTCGCTCGAGCGGGTGTTCATCCTGTTCCCGGATCCCTGGCCGAAGGTGCGCCATCACAAGCGCCGCCTGCTGCAGGCCGACACCGCCGTCGAGCTGGCGCGCGTGCTCAAGCCCGGCGGACGCCTGCGCTTCGCCAGCGACTGGGCCAACTATGTGGACTGGAGCCTGGAGCGGCTGATCGCCACCCCGGGGCTGACCTGGACCGCCGACCAGGCGAGCGACTGGCGCACGCCGCCGGCCGACCACGTGACCACGCGCTACGAGGAAAAGCGCCTCGGCGACTGTGCGCCGGTGTTCCTGGATTTCGTGCGGACGGCATAAGTCCTCTCCCCGCCAGCGGGGAGAGGGTTGGGTGAGGGGCGGCTCGGAGCCGCGCCTGTCACCGATGTCGCAGCGAGGGGGCGCTGGCTGAACCGCAGCCACGCGGATATGCCGGCGCCACCCCTCACCTGACCTCTCCCCGCGAGCGGGGAGAGGAAAACAGGCCTCAGCCCTGCTGCTTGTAGCGCTCGATCGAGGTGCGGATCAGGTCGGCGGCTTCGGCCGGATCGGCCCAGCCGACGATCTCGACCGACTTGCCCTTTTCCAGGTCCTTATAGTGCTGGAAGAAGTGCGCGATCTGCTCGGTCAGGATGGAGGGCAGCGCCCGCCAGCTGTCGACGCCGTTGTAGAACGGGTGGAGCTTGTCGACCGGCACCGCCAGGATCTTCTCGTCGCCGCCGGCTTCGTCGCGCATGATCAGCGCGCCCACCGGACGGCAGCGGATCACCGCGCCGGGGACGACCGGGGTCGGGCCGACCACCATGACGTCCATCGGGTCGCCGTCGTCGGCGAGGGTGTGCGGGATGAAGCCGTAGTTGCCGGGATAGAACATCGCCGTGTGCAGGAAACGGTCGACGAAGATCGCGCCGGAGTCCTTGTCCAGCTCGTACTTCACCGGCTCGCCGCCTTGCGGGATCTCGATGATGGCGTTGACGTCGTAAGGCGGGTTAGCGCCGGTGGGGATCTTGGAAAGGTCCATGGGGCCTTCACACACATTAGACTGATGGGGAGGAACGCGCGCTCTGTGGACCAACTGACGGCCTCAGGGAAGAGGGACGCACACGCTTTTCTACCCAGATCGTGCGGTTGAGCCGTTTGGGGCTGACAACCCCGCCCCGGGCCGTTATAGTTGCCCCCAACATCGCTGATCGCGCTGGATGGCGCTTTCAAGCGGCGGGCTGCGGCCCGGCCGCTTTTTTGTTTGCCTGAGGACGGCCAAGCTTATGCGCGGGAAGACCGCCGAGGACTTGAAACTGCTGGAGCTGCTCGACCCCGTGGCCGAGGCGACCGGCTATGGGATCGTCCGCCTGCGGCTGATGGGCGGCGAGAAGCAACGCCGCCTGCAGATCATGGCGGAACGGCCGATCGACGGCGACATGAACGTCGAGGACTGCGCGCGGCTGTCGCGCGCCATCTCCGAAATCATGGACGCCGCCGACCCGATCACCGGCGAGTACGTGCTGGAGGTCTCCTCCCCCGGCATCGACCGGCCGCTGACCCGGCTGCCGGACTTCACCACCTACGAAGGCTACGAGGCGCGGCTCGAGCTCGACCGCATGGCCGAGGGCCGCAAGCGCTTCCGCGGCGTCCTCGCCGGCGTCGACGGCGACAACGTGGCGATCGACCTGGAGGGCGAGGACCACACCGCGCTCGTCCCGTTCGCCTGGATCATCGAGGCCAAGCTCGTGCTGAGCGACGAGCTGATGAAGCGCGGCGCCGATGTGCGCGCCGCCCGCATCGCGGCCGACGAGCAACAACAGACTTCCGAGTAAGGGACCTGACTCATGAGCCTGACGGGCATTTCCGCCAACCGGCTTGAACTTCTGCAGATCGCCGAGGCTGTCGCGCGCGAGAAGTCGATCGACAAAGAGATCGTCATCGAGGCGATCGAAGAGGCGATCCAGAAGGGCGCGCGCTCGCGCTACGGCGCCGAGCACGACATCCGGGTCAAGATCGACCCGAAGACCGGCGAGATGATCGTCAAGCGGGTGATCACCGTGATCGCCGACGACGCGACCTTCGGCGAGACCGAAGAGGGCCTGCCGGCGGACGAGCCGCCGGGCGTCGTGCGCCTCACCGAGGCCAAGCGCATCCACAAGGACGCGGCCATCGGCAACACCTATGAAGAGGTCCTGCCGCCGTTCGAGTTCGGCCGGGTGCAGACCCAGATGGCCCGCCAGGTGGTGACCGGGAAGGTCCGCGAGGCCGAGCGCGAGCGCCAGCACGAAGAGTTCAAGGATCGCGTCGGCGAGATCGTCAACGGCGTGGTCAAGCGGGTCGAATACGGCAACGTCGTCGTCGACCTGGGCCGCGGCGAAGGCATCATGCGCCGCGACCAGTCGATCCCGCGCGAGAACTTCAACATCGGCGACCGGATCCGCTGCTACATCTACGACGTCCGCCGCGAGACCAAGGGCCCGCAGATCCTGCTGAGCCGCGCCCACGGCGGCTTCATGGCCAAGCTGTTCGCCCAGGAAGTGCCGGAAGTGTACGACGGCGTCATCGAGATCCGCGCCGTGGCGCGCGATCCGGGCAGCCGCGCGAAGATGGCGGTGGTCTCCAACGACAGCTCGATCGACCCGGTCGGCGCCTGCGTCGGCATGCGCGGCAGCCGGGTGCAGGCGGTCGTCGCCGAACTGCAGGGCGAGAAGATCGACATCATCCAGTGGAGCCCGGACGAGGCGACCTTCATCGTCAACGGCCTGGCCCCGGCGGAAGTCTCCAAGGTCGTCATGGACGAGGAAGACGAGCGCGTCGAAGTCGTGGTGCCGGACGAGCAGCTGTCGCTGGCCATCGGCCGCCGCGGCCAGAACGTCCGCCTGGCCAGCCAGCTGACCGGCTGGCAGATCGACATCATGACCGAGAGCCAGGAGAGCGAGCGCCGTCAGCGCGAGTTCACCGAGCGCACCGCCCTGTTCCAGGAAGCCCTGGACGTCGATGAGGTCATCGCCCAGCTGCTGGTCACCGAAGGCTTCGCCAGCGTCGAGGACGTCGCCTACGTCGACAACTCGGAAGTCGCCACGATCGAGGGCTTCGACGAGGACACCGCCGAAGAGATCCAGGCCCGCGCCCGCGACTTCCTGGAGAAGGAAGCGGCCGAGTACGACGCCAAGCGCCGCGAACTCGGCGTCGACGACGCGCTGCTGGAAATCGAAGGGATCACCCTGCCGATGGCCGTGGCGCTCGGCGAGGGCGACGTGAAGACCGTCGAGGATCTCGCCGGCCTGGTGCCCGACGACCTGCGCGGCTGGTTCGAATCCAAGAACGGCGAGCGCGTGCGCGAGCCGGGCATTCTGGAAAGCTTCAGCCTGGACCCGCAGGACGCCGAGCTGCTGATCATGCGCGCGCGCATCGTCATGGGCTGGGTGGAAGCCCCGCCCGAACCCGAGCCGGAAGAAGAAGCCGAGGTGGCGATCGAAGACACCGAAGCCTTCGCCGAAGCCCAGATGGAAGGCGAAGCGCGCGACGCGTAATCGCCTTCGTCCGCCCGCCCCCGCGTCAGCGGGGGCGCAGGCGGGCTTGCTGTTTCCGACGTTTTTCCTGTTTCCGACCAGACGCTCCACGAAAGCCCGCCCATTTGAACCGCAACCAAAACAGCCTGGGTCTCCGCGTTCGCGGGGATAAGCGGTAGAGGGGTGGCCCGTCGTGGAGAACTCCCCCGATGATCCCGGCCTGACCGAAGACCGCGCGCCGCGCCCGGACCCGCGCAAGGATCCGCGCGAACGCCGCGACGTCGTCACCGGCGAGGTGCAGGACGAGGCGCAGTTGATCCGCTTCGTCGCTGGGCCCGACGGCGTGGTGGTGCCGGACCTCGCGCGCAAGCTGCCTGGACGCGGCCTGTGGTGCGCCGCCGACCGCGCCTCGGTCGAGACCGCGGCGAAGAAGGGCCTGTTCTCCCGCGCCGCCAAGGCCAAGCTCACGGCCGCGCCGGATCTCGCCGATCAGGTGGAAGTGTTGCTGAAACGCCGGCTTTTGTCGGGCCTCGGGCTTGCACGCCGCGCCGGCGACCTTACTTCGGGGTTCGAGAAGGTCTCGTCCGCGATCACGTCCGGCAAGGCCGCCTGGCTGATCGAGGCGTCGGATGGCGCCGCGGACGGCCGCCGCAAGCTCCGCGCTCTGGCCCGCAAGCAGTCCCGGGCGCCCGGCCTGATCGGTCTCTATACCGCGACGGAATTGGGTTTGGCCTTAGGCCTGGAGAATGTGATACACACCGCCTTCCTTGCGGGGCGTACCGCCGATCGTTGGGCGCAGGACGTTCATCGGTTGTCGGGCTTTTGCCCGCTCCTTCCTGAGAGTTGGCGCGAGGAGCCTTGAGGGGCAAGCGGAGACCTGAGACGGTTTCCGCCCCTCTCGCATTTGATCGATCCGTTGGCCGGGACCGCCCGGCCGCTGAGTAAAGCGAGCGCATGAGCGACGAGAACAACAACGGCCGCAACTCCGCCCCGGGCGGACGCCAGCCCCTGACCCTTAAGCCCCGCGGGGCCGGATCGGTCAGCGCCGGCACGGTGAAGCAGAGCTTCAGCCACGGCCGTTCGAAGACTGTGGTGGTCGAGACCAAGCGCACGCGCACCCATGCGCCGGCGGGCGGCAACCTGGCCGCGCCCTCGTCGGCAGAAAAGCGCCACGAACCGCGTCCCGGCGGCGCCCCGCAATCGCGCGGTCCGCAGGACGGCCGCGGCCTCTCCGCCGAGGAGCAGGCCGCTCGCCAGCGCGCCATCGAATTCGCCCGGCAGAACCAGGCCACTCAGGAAGCCGAGCGCCGCGCCCGGGAAGAGAGCGCTCGCGCCGAGGCTGAGGCCGCCGCGCGCGCCGCCCAGGCCGCCGCGCAGGCGCAGGCCGCCGCCCAGGCTGCAGCTGCTGCGCCGGCCGCTCCGGCTGCGCCCGCTCCGCAAGCCCCCGCCGCTCCGGCCCCGGTCGCCCAGGCTCCGGCGGCGCCCGTCGCCGCCGCCCCCGCCGCCCCGGCGGCTCCGGCCCCTGCGGCTGCGCCGCCGCAGGCCGCCGCGCCGCGTCCGGCTGCGCCGCCGCAACGCCCGGCCACGCCGGCCCCGCAGCGCCCGGCCGCCGATGCGCGTCCGATGGGCGCCGGCCAGACCCGCACCTACCAGCCGTCGCCGGAGCGTCGCGACGACCGCCCGTCGACCACCACCTACCGCCCGGAACGGCCCGCGAACCGCTATGAAGGCGCGACCTTCAACCAGCGTGCGCCGCGACGCGACGACGACCGGGGCCCGCGTCCCGCCGGCGCCGACCGCGGCCCGCGTCCGACCGGTGATCGGCCGCAGCGCGCCGACGACCGTGGTCCGGCTCCGCGTCCCGAAGGCACCGTCCGCTACTCGGCGCTGGCCCCGCGGCCGGCTCCCCGCGGTCCCGGCGGTCCTGGCGGCCCGCGCGGTCCGCGCATCGGCCCGGCCGCCGCGCCGGCCACCCCCGAAATCCAGCGCGCCGCCCGTCAGGCGCCGCGTCCCGGCGCCGGCCTCGACCGCCGTCCGGACGAGGACGACGACGCGCGCCGCCGCGCCGCCACGCCCACCAAGGCGATCAGCCGCGCCAAGGGCGCGCCGCAGCGCCGCGAAGGCCGCCTGACCATCCAGACCGTGGCCGGCGACGGCGACGGCGCCGAGCGGATGCGCTCGCTGGCCTCGGTTCGCCGGGCCCGCGAACGCGAGCGTGAAAAGCGCAAGGGCGGCGGCCAGGAGCAGGCCCGCGTGGCCCGCGAAGTGGTCATCCCCGACGTCATCACCGTGGGCGAGCTCGCCAACCGGATGGCGACCCGCGGCGTCGAGGTCATCAAGTTCCTGATGCGTCAGGGCGTGATGCTGAAGATCAACGACGTGATCGACAACGACACCGCCGAGCTGGTGGCCACCGAATTCGGCCACACCGTGAAGCGCGTCTCGGAAGCCGACGTCGAAGAAGGCTTCATCGGCGCCGAGGACGTGGACGATCATCTGGTGGCCCGGCCGCCGGTGGTCACCGTCATGGGCCACGTCGACCACGGCAAGACCTCGCTGCTCGACGCGCTGCGCGCCACCGACGTGGTCGCCGGCGAACACGGCGGCATCACCCAGCACATCGGGGCCTATCAGGTGCGGCTGGCCAACGGCCAGGCGGTGACCTTCCTCGACACCCCCGGCCACGCCGCCTTCTCCGCCATGCGGATGCGCGGCGCGAACGTGACCGACATCGTGGTGCTGGTGGTCGCGGCCGACGACGGCGTGATGCCGCAGACGGTCGAGGCGATCAATCACGCCAAGGCCGCCGGCGCGCCGATCATCGTGGCGATCAACAAGATCGACAAGCCGGGCGCCGATCCGACCCGGGTGATCAACGAGCTGCTGCAGCACGAGATCGTGGTTGAAAGCCTCGGCGGCGAAACCCAGGCCATCCAGGTCTCCGCCAAGGAGAAGCTGGGCCTGGACGACCTGATCGAAGGCATCCTGCTGCAGGCCGAAGTGCTCGACCTGAAGGCCAACCCGGACCGCACCGCCGACGGCATCGTCATCGAAGCCAAGCTGGATCGTGGGCGGGGCGCCGTCTCCACCGTGCTGGTCAAGCGCGGCACCCTGAAGCGTGGCGACATCGTCGTCGCCGGCGATACCTTCGGCCGGGTTCGCGCCCTGCTGAACGAGCGTGGCGAGCAGCTGACGGCGGCCGGGCCTTCGGTTCCGGTGGAAATCCTCGGCCTGGACGGCACGCCCGCGCCGGGCGAGCCCTTCGCCGTCGTCGAGAACGACGCCCGCGCCCGCGAACTCACCGCGTACCGCGTGCGGATGAAGCGCGAGAAGTCCGGTTCGCCGATGCAAGGCGCCAACCTCGCCGACATGATGGCGCGGCTGGCCGACAAGAAGGTCTCCGAGCTGCCGGTGGTCATCAAGGCCGACGTGCAGGGTTCGGCGGAAGCCATTGTCAGCTCGCTGGACAAGCTGGGCACCGACGAGGTCCGTGCGCGGATCATCCTGTCGGGCGCCGGCGCGATCAGCGAAAGCGACGTCATGCTGGCCAAAGGCGCCGGCTCGCCGATCCTCGGCTTCAACGTCCGCGCCTCCAAGCAGGCGCGCGACCTGGCCGAGCGCGAAGGCGTGGAGATCCGCTACTACTCGATCATCTACGACCTGATCGACGACATCAAAGGCGTGCTCTCGGGCATGCTGGCGCCGATCCAGCGCGAAACCTTCCTCGGCAACGCCGACGTCCTGCAGGTGTTCGACATCACCAAGGTCGGCAAGGTCGCGGGCTGCCGCGTCACCGAAGGCGTGGTCCGCAAGGGCGCCCGGGTCCGGATCATCCGTCAGGATGTGGTGGTGCTCGAACTCGGCGTCCTGCAGACGCTCAAGCGCTTCAAGGACGAGGTCAACGAGGTCAATGCGGGCCAGGAATGCGGCATGGCGTTCCAGGGCTTCCAGGACATCAAGGCCGGCGACACCATCGAGTGCTTCACCCTCGAAGAGGTCAAGCGGTCGCTGTAAGGCCGAGCGCCGCCCCTTCGCGGGGGCGGCGGTCCGCACCGCGCCCCTCGCCTCGCCCGTTCGCGGGAGCTCCCTCCTTTGCGGGGGAGCTTTGGCTTACCCCGGCCGTGATCTCGCCGACATCTTGCAGTAGAGGCCACGGATAATGACCCGGATCCGCGCTCTTCTGATCGGCCTCGCCGCGCTCACCCTGACCGCCTGCGCCTCGGTGCAGCGGCTCGACGCCGCCGCCGACGTCCACGCCCTGTTGATCTCCATCCGCGACAACGACGAGGCGACCTTCGACGCCCACGTCGACCGGCCGGCCCTGAAGCGCGAGCTGCAGGTGCGGCTCGACCAGCAGATCGCCAAGCAGCCCGAGCTGCGCGGCCTGGCCGCAGTGTTCGGCCCCTCGGTGATCAACGTCGCCGGCGACGCCCTGCTGCAGCCTAGCGTCTTCAAGCTGGTCGCCGCGCACTACGGCTACACCTCGCAGACCCGCATCCCCAACCAGGTGGAGATCGCCGCGGCCCTGAAGCCGCTGCCGGACGGCCGGGTCTGCGCAGTGACCAAGAAGAACGGCCCCTGCCTGCTGATCTTCTCCAGGGAACAGGGCGTCTGGAAGCTGAGCGGCTTCGAAGGCGACGCCTCGATGCTGCGGCTGAAGCTCTAGCCTCAAAGCAGCCGGGCGGCGGCCCGACGCCGGCCCTTCAATCTGGACTTCGCCGGTCTTCGCGCCTAGAAGCGCGCCCTTCTTCGCTGAGCCGTCGCGTCCGACCCGCGCCCCAGCCCGTCAAGGCAAGTCCCATGAAACGTTCCACCGACCGCGGCCAAGCCCAAGGCCCCACCCAACGCCAATTGCGCGCCGGCGAGCTGATGCGCCATTCGCTCGTCGAGATCCTGCGCGAGGCGGATTTCTCCGACCCCGCCCTGCAGGGCGTCTCGGTGACCGTCACCGAAGTGCGGATGAGCCCGGACCTGCGCCATGCCACGGTGTTCGTCGAGCCGCTCGGCGGCGTTAAGGCCGACGAGGTGGTCCAGGGCCTGAACCGCCACGCCAAATACCTGCGCGGCCAGCTCGGCCGCAGCATCGACATGAAGTTCACCCCGGACCTGAAGTTCTTGCACGACGAGAGCTTCAACGAGGCGGCGCGGATGGACCGGCTGTTCGACAACCCGAAGGTCCAGCAGGACCTGCGCTCGGACTTCACCGCCGACGCGCCCTCCGACTCCTGGAAGGACGAGGACTGATGGCGCGGCGGCGCAAGGGCGATGCGATCTCCGGCTGGATCTGCCTCGACAAGCCCTACGACATCACCTCCACCCATGCGGTCAGCCGGGTGCGGCGGATCTTCAACGCCCAGAAGGCCGGCCACGCCGGCACCCTCGACCCGCTGGCCACCGGCATCCTGCCGCTGGCGCTCGGCGAGGCGACCAAGACCGTTCCGTTCCTGATGGACGCCGACAAGGCCTACCGCTTCACCATCGCCTGGGGCCGGACGACGTCGACCCTCGACCGCGAGGGCGAAACCCTGGCCGAGTCCGACGTGCGGCCGACGCCCGCCGAGGTCGAGGCGGTGCTGCCGCGGTTCGTCGGCGAGATCGAGCAGATCCCCCCGGCCTATTCGGCGATCAAGGTCGACGGCGAGCGCGCCTATGACCTGGCCCGGGCCGGCGAGACGGTCGAGCTGAAGGCCCGGACGGTGGTGGTCCATTCCGCCCGCGTCGCCGAGGCCCCGGACGCCGACCACGTCGTCATCGAGATCGAGTGCGGCAAGGGCACCTATGTCCGCGCCCTGGTGCGCGACATCGCCGAGGCGCTCGGCGCCTGCGGCCATGTCAGCGAACTGCGCCGAACGCGAGTCGGCGGGTTCACCGAGCAAACTGCGGTAACACTGGAATTGCTTGAGGAATTGGGGCATAAGGCCCGCCAGTCGGAGGCCTTGCTTCCGGTCGAGACCGCGCTGGACGACATCCCGGCGCTGGCCGTGACCGACGAAGACGCTTTCCGGCTAAAGCAGGGACGGTCGATCGTTCTCGTTCCCCGACAGGTTGAGACGGTGAAAGCCAGGCTCCGGCCCGGCTCGCGCACCGTTTCGGCGATGTCGGGCGGGACCGTCGTCGCCCTCTGCGAGATGCGCGCGGGCCGGCTCGAACCCTCGCGGGTCTTCCATCTTGAAAAGAGCGGAGACTAAACCGATGTCGATTACGGCCGAACGTAAGGCTGAAGTGATCAAGACCCATGCCCGCGGCGAAGCGGACACGGGCAGCGCTGAAGTCCAGGTGGCGATCATGTCCGAACGGATCGCGAACCTGACCGAGCACTTCAAGACGCACAAGAAGGACAACCACTCGCGCCGGGGCCTGCTCAAGCTGGTTTCCGCCCGCCGGTCGCTGTTGGACCACCTGAAGAAGTCCGACGTCGCCCGTTACCAAAAGCTGATCGAGACCCTCGGCCTGCGCCGCTAGTCACCGGTCCGTGAACCGCTCCCCGGTTGATCCAACCGGGCGAGCGGCTCTGAATACTGCTGTTTCGCCGCTCCTCCGCGACAGGCCGGGGGTTCAGATGCGGCGCCTACGGGGCTCCCTGAAGCGTGGGGACCCCATCCGTACGCCGAGGGTTCACAGAAATCCTCATATGCCTGTTCGAATGGAGAGGATTTCGGAAGTCCGACGCCCTGTCCGTCCCCGCCTGGGAATACGCCCGCGGGATGAGAAAGAAGCCAAAATGTTCGATATCAAGCGCAAGACCATCGAGTGGGGCGGCAAGACGCTCACGCTCGAAACCGGCCGCATGGCCCGTCAAGCCGACGGCGCGGTGCTGGCCACCTACGGCGAGACCATGGTGCTCGCCACCGCGGTGTTCGCCAAGTCGCCGAAGCCCGGCCAGGACTTCTTCCCGCTGACGGTGAACTACCAAGAGAAATTCTACGCCGCCGGCAAGATCCCCGGTTCCTTCCCGCGCCGCGAAGGCGCGCCGTCGCAGAAGGAAACCCTGACCTCGCGACTGATCGACCGTCCGATCCGTCCGCTGTTCGTCAAGGGCTTCAAGAACGAAGTCCAGGTCGTCACCTCCGTCCTCGCCCACGACCTCGAGAACGATCCCGACATCGTCGCCCTGGTCGCCGCCTCGGCCGCCCTGGTGCTGTCGGGCGCCCCGTTCATGGGCCCGATCGGCGCTGCGCGCGTCGGCTTCGTCGACGGCCAGTACGTGCTCAACCCGACCCTGGACGAGCTGAAGCAGTCGAAGATGGACCTGGTCGTCGCCGGCACCGAAGACGCCGTGATGATGGTCGAGTCCGAGATCCAGGAGCTCACCGAAGAGGAAGTCCTGGGCGGCGTCACCTTCGCCCACAAGGGCATGCAGCCGGTGATCCAGGCGATCATCGAGCTGGCCGAGCACGCGGCCAAGGAACCGTTCGACTTCCAGCCGGACGACACCGACGCCATCAAGGAAAAGATCAAGGCGGTGATCGGCGGCGACCTGCGCGCGGCCTATCAGATCACCGGCAAGACCGAACGCCACGCGTCGATCGTCGCGGCCAAGGACAAGGCGATCTCGCAGTTCGCCAAGTCGGAAGCCAACCCGGACGGCTATGACGCCAACAAGCTGGGCGGCGTCTTCAAGGAACTCGAGGCCGACATCGTTCGCCGCTCGATCCTGGAGACCGGCAAGCGCATCGACGGCCGCACCGTCGATCAGGTCCGTCAGATCGTCTCGGAAGTGGGCGTGCTGCCCCGGGCCCACGGTTCGTCGCTGTTCACCCGTGGCGAAACCCAGGCGCTGGTCGTGGCCACGCTCGGCACCGGCGACGACGAGCAGCTGATCGACGCGCTCGAGGGCAAGTACTACGAGAAGTTCATGCTGCACTATAACTTCCCGCCGTTCTCGGTCGGGGAGACGGGCCGCATGGGCGCGCCGGGCCGCCGCGAAGTCGGCCATGGCAAGCTGGCGTGGCGGGCGATCCGTCCGATGCTGCCGTCGGCGGAAGAGTTCCCCTACACCATCCGCCTGGTCTCGGAGATCTTCGAGTCCAACGGCTCGTCGTCGATGGCCTCGGTCTGCGGCTCGTCGCTGGCGCTGATGGATGCGGGCGTGCCGCTGAAGAAGCCGGTCTCCGGCATCGCCATGGGCCTGATCCTGGAAAGCGACGGCTTCGCCGTCCTATCCGACATCCTCGGCGACGAAGACCACCTGGGCGACATGGACTTCAAGGTCGCCGGCACCGCTGACGGGATCACCTCCCTGCAGATGGACATCAAGATCGCCGGCATCACCGAAGAGATCATGCGCAAGGCGCTCGAGCAGGCGAAGGGTGGTCGCGACCACATCCTGAACGAGATGAGCAAGGCCATGGAAGCGCCGCGCCAGGAGCTCGGCGAGTTCGCGCCCAAGATCGAGACGATGAAGATCCCGGTCGACAAGATCCGGGAAGTGATCGGCTCGGGCGGCAAGGTGATCCGCGAGATCGTCGAAAAGACCGGCGCGAAGATCGACATCGGCGAAGACGGCACGATCAAGATCGCGGCCGCCGACGCCTCGAAGATCGACGCGGCCCGCGACTGGATCAAGTCGATCGCCTCGGAAGCTGAGGTCGGCGCGATCTACAGCGGCAAGGTCGTGAAGATCGTCGACTTCGGCGCCTTCGTGAACTTCTTCGGCGCCAAGGACGGTCTGGTGCACGTCAGCCAGATCTCCAACGAGCGCGTGAACAAGGTCTCGGACGTGCTGCAGGAAGGCCAGGTCGTGAAGGTCAAGCTTCTCGGCTTCGACGACCGCGGCAAGACCCGCCTCTCCATGAAGGTCGTCGACCAGGAGACCGGCGAGGACCTGTCGAAGAAGGAAGAGCCGGCCGAAGCCGACGCGTAAGCGTCCGCCGCAAGGCTGGAGACGATCGGGGCGGCCGCAGCGATGCGGCCGCCCTTTCTCGTGGTCGCGGCCAGCGATCTAGTTCGATTGCCGAACCAGCTTCATCGAATTAGACAGACAAATATCGCCCACCTGGCTTCCCCGGCGGGTGACATCGCGCGCCGCAACAGCCTCTGGCGGATCAGCTCCGGCCGTTGCGCACGCGGCGGAACAGCAGTTTGTCGATCCGCCGCAGATCCATGTCGATCACCTCGACGTCGAAGCCGCCGATACGGACGATCTGGCCCTCGCGCGGGAAGCGGCCGAGCACGTTCAGCACCAGGCCGGCGGCGGTGTGAAACGAGCCCTCCTCAAAGTGCTCGCCGAGCGCGTCGCTCAGCTCGACCAGGTCGGCGCGGCCGTCGACCAGCCAGCTGCCATCGTCGCGGCGGACGATCGTCGAGCGGGCGGTGTCGTGCTGCTCCGGCAGGTCGCCGGCGATCATCTCCAGGAGGTCGGTCGGCGTCAGCAGCCCTTGCAGCGAGCCGAACTCGTCGACGACGAAGGCCATGTGGCTGGGCGCCGACTTGAACTGCTCCAGCGCCTGCAGGAGCGAGGTGGTCTCCGGGATGTAGAGCGGCGCCTGCGCCAGTGCGCCCAGGTCGAGCGCCTGGTCGCCCAGCAGGGCGTCGGCCACGTCGCGCTTGTGCACGACCCCCAGCGGGCTTTCGAAATCGTCGCCGCGGGCCACCACGAAGCGCGAGTAGGGGCAGGCCTTGACCTCCTGCCGCAGTTGGTCCGGCGGATCGTCCAGCGAGACCCAGTAGATGTCCTTGCGCGGGGTCATGGCCACCCGGACCGGCCGGTCGCCGAACCGCATGACCTCGTGCATCATCGCCTGCTCCTGCGGCTCGATCAGCCCGGCGCCGGCGCCTTCGGCCAGCACCATCTCCACCTCCTCCTGGGTGACCGTGCTGCCGTCGCGGTCGCGGACCCGCATCAGCCGCAGTACCGCGGCGGTGGAGAAGGTCAGCAGGGTGACGAACGGCCCCATGACCCGCGCCAGCGCGCTGAGCGGCCGCGCCACCACGCCGGCGATCGCCTCGGGGTGGATCAGCGCCAACCGCTTGGGCACCAGTTCGCCGACGATCAGCGAGACGTAGGTCAGGATCACCACGACCACGCCGGTGGCGATCTGGTGAGCGTAGGACGCGATCACCGGATAGGCCGTCAGCAGGCGGGCGAGTTCGCCGGCGATCGTCGCCTGGCCGTAGGCCCCGGCGAGAATGCCGATCAGGGTGATGCCGACCTGCACGGCCGACAGGAAGCGGGTCGGGTCCGCAGCCAGCCGCAGCGCCGTCTGGGCGCCCTTGTCGCCGCGCTCGGCCCGCGCCTGGAGCTTGGCGCGCCGGGACGAGACCACGGCGAGCTCGGACATGGCGAACAGGCCGTTCAACACCACGAGAAGCAGGACGACGACGGAGGCGAAGACGATCATGGGGGAGCCCGCGCGGCCCTTGCGGCCACCCGCTCAGGCTAGCGGCAGAATCCATCGGCCGCGAGGGGCGCCGTCCGCCGCCACGCGACCCGGGCTTCTCCGAACGCCGCGATCTCGGCTAAGCAAGTAGATCTGCGCCGGCGCATCCGCCGGCGACCACGGTCCTGGGGGGACGACATGAAGACCAAAGTCGCCGAAGTGGGGGCGCTGGAGGACGGCAAGGGCCTCTGCGTCAAGGCCAACGACGTCAGCCTGGTGCTGATCAAGACGGGCGGCGCAGTGCACGCCGTCGAGAACAAGTGCCCGCACCTGAGCCTGCCGCTCGGCCGCGGCAAGATCGAGGGCGACGAGATCGTCTGCCCGTTCCACGGCTCGCGGTTCAACCTCAAGACCGGCGAGAACACCGACTGGGTCTCGGCCGTCGCCGGGATGAAGATCCCGGGCTGGTCGAGCACGCTGCTGTCGTTCGGCAAGAAGCCGCAGCCGATCCGCACCTTCCCGGTCAGCATCGAAGGCCCGGACGTCTACGTCGAGCTGTAGGGGACCACTCGCTCCTCCCTCGCGAAGCCGGGGAGGGGGACCACGCGTCGTAGAGCGCGTGGTGGAGGGGGGCGAGCGGCGCGCGGGGCCTCGCCACGCCGTAGACCCGGTCGTTCCAGTCGGAAGTCTGCGCCTGCGGCTTGCCCCCTCCACCGCCCGCGCTCCCGGCGGACGGTCCCCCTCCCCCTCTACGAGGGGGAGGAAAGAAGAAGCGGGAGCACCTGCAGCGCATAAACAAAAAGGCCCGCCTTGCGGCGGGCCTTTTCATGTCTGCCCGGGCGGTCCGGTCAGCCGCGCAGCTTGCGCAGCAGCACGTCCACGTCGCGGGCGAGCGCCGGGTCTTCGGCCTTCAGCGACTCGATGCGGCGCACCGCATGCAGCACCGTGGTGTGGTCGCGTCCGCCGAACCGGCGGCCGATGTCCGGCAGCGAGCGGGTGGTGATCTGCTTGGCCAGCCACATCGCCACCTGCCGCGGGCGGGCGACCGCGCGGGCGCGACGCTCGGAGATCAGGTCCGCCTGCTTCAGGCTGTAGTGCTCGGCGACCGTCTTCTGGATCATATCCACGGTCACCTTGCGCTCGTTGCAGGCCAGGTGCGGCCGCAGGATGGCCTGCGCCTCGTCCAGGCCCAGGCGGGCGACGTCGCCGCCGACGCGGGCCACCAGGGTGTTCAGCGCCCCCTCCAGCTCGCGCACGCTGTCGGTGAAGCGGTCGGCCAGGAACTGCAGCACTTCGGGCCGGGCCGAGGGGTGGAACTTGCCCTGGTTCGCGAGGGTGGCGAGCTTGCGCTCCAGGATGCCGAGGCGCAGGGCGCGGTCGGCCGGCTCGATGCCGCAGACCAGGCCGGCCTGCAGGTGCGAGCGCAGCCGCGGCTCCATTTCGGAGATCTCGGTCGGCGAGCGGTCGGCGGTCATCACCACCCGGCGGCCGTCCTCGACGAGGGCGATCAGGGTGTGGAACAGCTCTTCCTGGGTGGAGGTCTTGCCGGCGACGAAGTGGACGTCGTCGATCAGCAGCAGGTCAGCGTTGCGCAGCTCTTCCTTGAAGGCCGCGGTCTGACGGTCCTGCAGCGCCTTGACGAAGGTCGAGGTGAACCGCTCGGCCGAGAGATAGACGACGCGCTTCGACGGCGCGCTGCGCATGGCCTCCCAGGCCAGGGCGTTCAGCAGGTGCGTCTTGCCGAAGCCGTAGGGGCCGTGGAAGACCACCGGATTGAAGTGTCCGTCAGCCCAGGTCGCCACCCGGCGGGCGACGGCGAAGGCGAATTCGTTGGCCGGGCCGGAGACGAAGCTCTCGAACGAGAAGCGCTCCTGCAGGCCCTGCATGCGGCCCTGCTTCACCGCCATCGGCGGCGCCTCGACTTCGACCTCGAAGACTTCCGGCGCGACGGGCGCGACAGAGGCGTTGGCCGCCACCGGCGCCGGGATCGACGCCCGCGCTACCACGCCGGCGCTGTCGACTTCCATTTTCGACTTCAGGTCGAGCCGGCGACCCAGCGGATCGTTCTGGGCCCACAACTCCCCGATGCGGCGCCAGGCGTGACGCCGGATCCAGTCGCGCGCCACCCCCGTGGCCGCCACCAGACAAACCTCGTCGCCGCTTTCCCGCAGCGCCGCTTGACCGAGCCAAGAACCGAAGGTCGCCTCACCCAATTCCCGCTTGAGCACTTGGCAGGTCTTGGTCCAGACCGCCCCGGCCGGCGCTTCAGCCATAGCTCCCGCAGCCCCCCTAGTCGACATGTTCACAACCCCGCCCCTGGCAGCCCCCGCCCCGCGCTGAGACTGGCCCGTTCCTCAACAAACACAACCACTTACACGGCGGATGCATGAGCCCCGCCGGCGTCCCGATTTTCCGGGATCAGATGGAAGACGCCTGTAAGAAGGCTGACAGTAGTCGGGGACCCTGGAGGGTCAACGGGGATTCTTCGACGGCCGCGCGGATATTTTCATTGACTTGCAGAACCCCAAGCGCGGCCAAGGGGAAGCTGCATTTTTCTCTCCGCGCGCTGAATAGATCGGCCGCTTCTCGCGCCCAGATTGCGCGCAAAAAAAACAGCGCCCGGAATCGGGCGCTGTCTGATCAACTTATAGCTGTGGTCAGGCCGCGCGAGCGGCCTGGCGGGCCTTAGGCCACGGCCAGCTTCTTCAGCTGAGCGGCGAGGCGCGAAACCTTCCGCGAGCCGGTGTTCTTGTGCACCACGCCCTTGGACACGGCGCGCATCAGCTCCGACTGGGCTTCGACGAAGGCGTCCTTCGCCTTGGCGGCGTCGCCGGCGGCGATCGCTTCCTCGAAGCGACGCAGGAAGGTGCGGACGCGCGAACGGCGCGCCTTGTTGACTTCAGTGCGACGTTCGATCTTGCGGACCGCCTTCTTGGCGCCGGGCGTGTTGGCCATTGGTTCAGCTCTCAAAAGCAAGCACGCCCGGCGAACCGGGCGGGGAAATTAGGAGGCGCGGATATACGCAAGCACGGGCTCCGGGTCAATGGCCGTAGCACGGATCAGTCCGCCAGCGTCAAACTGCGCCACGCCGGATGCGCCGCGACCAGCTCCGCCATGCGCTGATAGCCCTCCGCCCCGGGATGCGCGCCGTCCCAGGCCGCCGCCTCGGCGATCCACGGGCCGTCCGCCGCCAGCGGTTGGAAGACATCGATGAAGGGGACCTGCAAGCTCGCGCAGAGCTGCCGGAGATTTTCGTTGAGCGCCGCGATCCGCGCCTGGCGCCCGGCGTCGGGGACCGGTGGCGGCCCGACCAGCAGGACCGGACAGAGCGCGCCCGCCTCGCTCAGCATGGCGCGGGCGTTCAGCAGGCTCTGGGCCGGGGCGACGCGGGCGGCGCCGGCCTCCTCCCAGGTGTCATTGACCCCGAAGGAGAAGACGATCCGGCAGGGCTCCTCATCGCTCAGCCGCGCCTGCGCCTCCCCGCGCCAGAGCCCGGCGAGCTTGGTGGTGGTCGCGCCGCGGATGCCCAGATTGTAGAGGGTGACGGCGCGGCGGCCGCGCAGGGCGCGGCCGACCCAGCCGAGATGGTCCGGGTCACCCGCGCCTGCGACGAAGCTCTCGCCGAAGGCGAGCAGCCGCACCTACTTGCCCTTGAACTCGGGCTTCCGCTTCTCGACGAAGGCGGCCATGCCTTCCTTCTGGTCTTCGAAGGCGAACAGCGAGTGGAACAGCCGGCGCTCGACCATCAGGCCGGTCGCCAGCGTCGTCTCGAGCGCGGCGTTGACCATTTCCTTGTTCATCATCACCGCGAGCGGGGCTTGGCGGGCGATGCGCTTAGCCGCGCCCAGGGCTTCCTCGAGCAGCTTGTCGGCCGGCACGACCCGGCTCACCAGTCCGGAGCGCTCGGCCTCGGCGGCGTCCATCTGGCGGGCGGTCAGGATCATGTCCATCGCCTTGGACTTGCCGACCAGGCGGGTCAGTCGCTGGGTGCCGCCCAGGCCCGGCGCGACGCCGAGGTTGATCTCCGGCTGGCCGAACTTGGCGGTGTCGGCGGCGATGATGAAGTCGCACAGCATGGCGAGCTCACAGCCGCCGCCGAGCGCGTAGCCGGCGACCGCGGCGATGATCGGCTTGCGGAACTGCTCGATGCGCCGGCCGTACTTCGCGAAGTAGTCCATGCGGTACATCTGGGCGAAGTCCTTGTCGGTCATCTCCTTGATGTCCGCGCCGGCGGCGAAGGCCTTCTCCGACCCCGTCAGGACCACGCAGCCGACCGCGGGATCTTCTTCCGCGGCGTCCAGCGCGAGGCTGACTTCGTCCAGCAGCTGGGAGTTCAGCGCGTTCAGAGCCTGCGGGCGGTTCAGCCGGATCAGGGTCACGCCGTCGTTGGTCTCGACGAGGATGTTCTGGAAGCTCATGCGCGTCTCTCTGGCCGATCGTTGTTGCGTCGTTTGCGCTTTAAGGCCCCTCGACCGCGTAGCCAAGCGCACGCAGCCGAGCGGGCACCCCATCGGGTCCGATCAAATGCCCCATGCCGACCACCACGACCGTGCGTCCCTGGCCCTTCAGACGTTCGTCGAGGGTCAAGGTCCAGCGGGCGTTGCGGTCGCTGACCAGCCGACGGAACAGGGTCGGGGTGACCCGGCGGACCGGCTCCAGCGCCTCGCGGTCGAGGGTTTCGAGGTCGCCCGCCATCCAGGCGCGCACCAGGATCGCGAACTCGTCGGGCGCGCTCTCCAGCTGCTTGAGGGTCTCCGAGAGCGAGGCCATCTGCTCGGCCATCGGCGCGCCGGCGAGGATCTCCACCTGCTCGCGCGGCGTCTCGAAGGCGCGCCGCTGGGCGCGCGCCGGCACCTGCGCGGCCACCGCCTTCTCGACGCCGTCCTGCACCCCGGCGCCGGCCTTCTGGTAGGCCGCCCCGCTGAGGGCGACGTCGGCCAGCCAGGGCTTCAGCCGGTCGAGCACGGCGAGATCGACGCCGTAGAGCTTGGCGACCCGCATCAACCGCTCGGCGTCGCCGGGCGGCACCAGCTTGAACAGCGACTGGTCCGGGGCCAGCAGGCCGAGCTGGCCGGCGAGCTGCGCGGTCTCCGTCTCGCTGGCGGTGTCGATCGGCAGCTCGAACCAGACGTCGTCGGCGGCCTGCACCGCCTGGGCGAGCGGCGGCGGGCGCCAGTCGAGGCCGGGCGGCAGCAGGTGCACCGAGCCGAACAGCACCAGCTCGGAATCGGCGTCGCGGACGACCCAGACGGGAGGCCGGGCCTGGGCGGCGCCGGCGGCCAGCAGGCCCGCGATCAGGGCGAGCAAGCCCGACTGGACGCTGTTCAGGCGAAAGCTCTTCATGCGGCGACGCTAGCTCGCGCCGCCGAGCGCCGCCAGACCGGCGCGGCCGGTCAGCGCTGGCAAGTCGGGCAGTAGAAGGTCGAGCGGCCGCCCTGCACCTCCCGGTGGATGGTCCCGCCGCAGCCCTCGTTCGGGCACGGCCGGCCCTCGCGGTCGTAGACCCCGAAGCTGTGCTGGAAGTAGCCGAGCGCGCCGTTGGCCTGGGCGTAGTCCTTGAGGCTGGAGCCGCCGGCGGCGATCGCCGCCCGCAGCACCTCGCGCACGGTCTCCACCAGCCGCTCGAGCCGGGCCGTGCTGATCTTTCCCGCCGGCTTGAACGGCGAGATGCGCGCCCGGTGCAGCGCCTCGCAGACGTAGATGTTGCCCAGGCCGGCGACGACCTTCTGGTCCAGCAGCAGGGTTTTCGGCCCCTGCTTGCGGCCCTGGAAGCAGGTCTTCAGCCGGGCGGCGTCGAAGCCCTCGGACAGCGGCTCGGGCCCGAGACCGGCGAACCAGGGGTGCAGCTCGAGCGTCGCGGTGTTGACCAGCGCCATGTAGCCGAAGCGGCGCGGGTCGTAATAGGTCACCCGCGCGCCGGCCTCGGTCTCGAAGACGATGTGGGCGTGCTTCGGGTCGGGATCCGGGGCGTAGAGGAAGTGGCCGGGCCGCTCCTCCCCCTCCGCCCGGGCGATCTCGAAGCGGCCGCTCATGCCTAAGTGCATCACCAGGGTGTCTTCGCGGTCGAGCCGGGCGAGCAGATACTTGGCCCGGCGGCTCAGCGAGACGATCGTCGCCCCGGTCAGCACCTGGACGAAGTTCTCCGGCAGGGGAAAGCGCAGGTCCGGCCGGCGCGCCTCGACGCGCGCCAGCCGGCGGCCTTCGAGGACGGGGGCCAGGCCGCCGCGGACGGTTTCGACCTCGGGCAATTCGGGCATGGAGCGTGAGTGGCACGCCCCCGCCCATGCATCAACTGCCGCGCATCAACCGGCGGCGAAGCTGAACAGAGCTCCGCCCCAGGCCGCGGCGGCGACCAGCAGCACGCCCGGCACCACCCGCAGGGCGAAGGCGCGGCCGCCGGCGGCGACGGCGACAATCACCTTGGTCACCGAATTCGTGGTGAAGCCCGCCAGGATCGGCACGACGCACTCGATCGGCTCCATGCGGCCGCTCGCGACCAGCGAGGCGATCGAGATCGCCGAGGCGTGGGTGTCGGCGAAGCCGGCCAGCGCCGCGGCGGCGATCGCGCCCGCCTCGCCGAACCATTCGCGCAGCGCCGCCGAGATCAGCAGCACGACCGACAGGGTGGCGGCGAAGATCAGCGCCGTCTTCAGGCTGAGCGCCTCGCCGGCGGATTCCCCTTCGGTCTTCTGCCGCATGGCCGAGATGGTGAAGATCGCGCCGTAGGCCGCCGCGGCGACGCCGGCGCAGACCAGCGGGATGGTCATGACGCGCAGGGCTGCGGGGCTGGTCGCCCCGACGACCACCGCCATCTGCACCACCGTGGCGACGGTGGAGAGCACCGCGCCGGCCGCCGCCGCACCCATGACGCCTGGCTCCTTCGCCGCGTGCGAGCCCATCGCGCCGATCGTCGCCGAGCTCGACACGAAGCCGGAGGCCAGACCGGAGACCGGCATCCCGAAGCGGGGCCCGAGGATGCGCGTCGCCACGTGGCCGGCGGCGCCGATCAACAGCACCAGCACGACCAGCCGCCAGACCGACCGGGGATTGAGCGCGTCGAACGGCCCCATCGGTTCGTTCGGCAGCAGCGGCAGGATGACGATCGCCGCCGCGCCGAGGATCAGGGCGGAGCGGACCTCCTCCTCAGTCAGCACCGAACTTGCGAAGTGATGCAGCCGCTCGCGGGAGTCGAGCAGCAGGGCGGTGATGACGGCGACCGCGCCGGCGACGTTCGGGGCGGTCATCGCCAGGCCGCCGATCAGCACGGTGAACACCAGGGCGAGTTCGGTCGTCAGTCCCGGCCCCTGCTGGGTGAGCGTCCGCCAGTAGCTGAGGCCGGCGAACAGGGCCGCGACGCCGGCCGTGACGCCCAGCAGAGCCGCGCCGCCGATCTCGGCCGAGACGGCCCCGGCGAGCGCGGCGAGGGCGAAGGTGCGCAGCCCCGCAACGGCCTCGCCGGACCCGGCGCTTGAGCGCTCGCGCTCGAGGCCGATGAGGAGGCCCGCGCCCAGGGCGACCAGCATGTTCAGCAGCGGCGCATACATGGCCCAGGCCTCCTCGCTTGAAGGCGGCGTCGGGGCGTCTCGTCCGTCCGCGGCGGACCGCGGCGCCCGAACCTCAGCCATGGCAGCCTGCGCCCCACCCTACGCCGGTCCATCCGGCGAAACCCGCGAAAGCGTGGCCGAACGGCCGGATCGGCGGCTTGTGGGCCTTGGAGCCCTGCGGTCGCGGGGTTAAGAGCGTGCTCATGACCGGACCCGCCGCCTCCTTCGGATTTCGCGACGTCGACCCAGACGCCAAGCCGGGCCTGGTGCGCGGCGTATTCGACCGGGTCGCCAAGCGCTACGACCTGATGAACGACCTGATGAGCGGCGGCGTGCACCGGCTCTGGAAGGACGCGGTCGCGGCAAGGCTCAATCCGCAGCCCGGCGAGCTGATCATCGACGTCGCCGGCGGCACCGGCGACATGGCCCGGCGGTTCTCGAAGATGGCCCGGCGCGCCCAGCTGCGCCGCGGCGGGGCCGACGCCCAGGTCTTCGTCATCGACTATAACGCCGAGATGATCGCCGCCGGCCGCGAAAAGGGCGGCGAGCCGGAGATGGCCTGGGCGGTGGGCGACGCCCAGCGCCTGCCGCTGCCGGACGGCTGCGCCGACGCCTATGTGATCTCCTTCGGCATCCGCAACGTCACCGACGTCGCCGCGGCGCTGCGCGAGGCGCGCCGGGTGCTGAAGGTCGGCGGCCGCTTCCTGTGCCTGGAGTTCTCCAAGCCGACCACCGAGCCGCTGCAGAAGCTCTACGACGCCTACTCCTTCAAGGTGATCCCGGAGATCGGCGCGCGCGTCGCCGGCGACCGCGAGTCCTACCAGTACCTGGTCGAGAGCATCCGCCGCTTCCCCGACCAGCGGACCTTCGCCAACATGATCGCCGAGGCCGGCTTCAGCCGCGTGGAGTTCACCAACTTCACCGGCGGCGTCGCCGCCCTGCACACCGGCCGGGCGATCTGAGCGCGTTCCGCAAAAGTGGAGACCGGTTTGCGATCAGAACGCGCTCAAATTTTTGATTCCCGCCTTTTCCGCTCAGGTCTGTCCGACCTGAGCGGGAAAGGCTTGGGCCGATGAGCGGCCCCGCCGCATTCGGGCGGCTGATGAGCGCGGGCTGGATGCTGGCGCGCAACGACGCGCTGCTGCCGCGCGAGCTCGACAACCTGTATCCGCCGCCGGTCGCGGCGATGTCCAACATGCTGCGCGTGCTGGCCGGGCCGCAGGCCAAGGTCGGCCGGCCCGGCGAGCGGCTGGCGCGCGCGCTGGAGCGGCTCGGGCCGGTGGCGATCAAGCTCGGCCAGCTGCTGTCGACCCGCGCCGACATCTTCGGCCGCGAGTTCGCCGAGGACCTCGCGCGGCTGAAAGACCGGTTGGCGCCGTTCCCGATGGAGACCGCGCGCAAGGAGCTGGAGCTGGCGCTCGGCCAGCCGCTGGAGACGCTGTTCGCCAATTTCGGCCCGCCGGTCGCCGCCGCCTCGCTGGCCCAGGCGCACGAGGCGGTGCTGCTCGACGGCCGCCGGGTGGCGGTGAAGATCCTGCGCCCGCGGATCGCGCAGCGGGTGGCGCGCGACGCCGAGGTGCTGATGCTGGCCGCGCGCCTGACCGAACGGCTGGCGCCGCCGGCGCGCCGGCTGGAGCCGATCGGCTTCGCCCAGACCGTGATCCGCGCCACCGAGCTGGAGCTGGACCTGCGGCTCGAGGCCGCCGGCGCCGACGAGCTCGGCGAGGTGATGGCCGAGGACGGCTACATGCGCGCGCCGAAGGTCGTCTGGGACGGGGTCGGCAAGCGGGTGCTGACCATGGAGTGGGCGGCGGGCAAGCCGCTCTCCAGCGACGAGGCGCTGAACCAGCCGGGGCTCGACCGCCGGCAGCTGGCCGACAACCTGATCCGCGCCTTCCTCTCGCAGGCGCTCGACCGCGGCGTGTTCCACGCCGACCTGCACGAGGGCAATCTGTTCGTCGCCGCCCCGGCGCAGATCACCGCCATCGACTTCGGGATCATCGGCCGGCTCGGCGCGCCGGAGCGGCGCTACCTGGCCGAGATCCTCTGGGGCTTCCTGCAGCGCGACTACCAGCGCGTCGCCCAGGTGCACTTCGACGCCGGCTATGTGCCGGCGCGCCACAGCGTCGCCGAGTTCGCCCAGGCGCTGCGCGCGGTCGGCCAGCCGGTGTTCGGTCGCGCCGCCAGCGAGGTGCCGATGAGCCGGGTGCTGACCCAGCTGTTCGAGATCACCGCACTCTTCGACATGCGGCTGCGCACCGAGCTGGTGCTGCTGCAGAAGACCATGATGGCGGTCGAGGGGGTCGCCCGGCGGATCGATCCGGAGCACGACATCTGGTCGGCGGCCGAGCCGGTCGTGCGCCGCTGGATCGCCCGCGAACTGTCGCCGGCGACCCGCATCCGCCGCTTCGCCGGCGAAGCCGAACAGGCGGTGCGCAACCTCGCCCGGCTCGCTTCGGCCGAGCCGACTGAAGTGGTCGTCGAAGCGCCCGCCCCCGCCGCCCGCGGCCGCCCGCCGCTGCTGTGGTTCGCGCTCGGCGCGCTGACCTCGGGCCTGGCCTTCCTGCTGGCGATGTGGCTGCGGTAGCGAGCCGCCGGCCGCGCCCAGCTACCTGCTGTCATCCCGGAACGCCGCGTGAGCGGCGTGTCCGGGACCGATGAACACCAGAGGGCGTGTTTGGCCGAAGCGTCGCCACCGCGGAGCGTCTGGCGTCGCCGTGTTCCTGGGTCCCGGTCTTTCGCGGCGCGAAAACCGGGATGACAGATCAGGTGGTGACGCCGCCCTACGCCGCGTCGTCGTCGGAGCGCTCCGACCGGCGCTCGGCGCGGGCGGTCTGACGGCGGGTTTCGCGGTCTTTCTGTTCCTGCCAGTAGGCGGGGCCTTCGTCCGGCTTGAACATGGTGCGCGGGCTGCCGGCCTTGTCGGCGACGGCGAAGACATTGGCCTTGGCGTCGTAGAACAGGGTGTCGCCGTTGGCCCGGGTCAGGGTCTCGACGCCCTTCGGCGGCTGCTCGACGAAGGCCCGGGCCTTGCGGACGTAGTCGTCGAGGCTCTTGGCGCCGAACGCCTCGCCATTGCGGTCGAAGGCGCGCTGGGCGCTGTCCTCGGCGGAATAGCGGCGGCTGGCGGCCCACACCGGCTTGCCGTCGACCAGCTTCACCGGATCTTGGCGGTGATCGATCTCGTCGGCGCGCTCGCTGCGCCGGACCGCGTCGCCCGGTCGCTCGGCGTAGGCCATCTGCGTGCCCGCCGCCTGCTTGCTGGCCACCGCCGACGGGCCGTTGTCGCAGCCCGCCAGCAGCGCCGCGGCCGCGCCGGCGATCACCCAAGCCACGGCCGTCCTGTTCCCAGCCATCTTCTGTTCTCCATTGAAGCTCAGCTTGGAACAAAGGATGAACATGGAAATGCGAACAAGTCGAGTCCCTACCGCAGAGGTAGTGCAGCCCCGGGTTTCGGCCCGCGTGGTTTGGCGCCGGCCCCCTCTTGGCTTAAAGCTGCGCCCTTCGAGCGTTCGCGGGACAAGCCTTGGCCGATAAGCGCATTCTCCTGATCGTCGGCGGCGGCATCGCCGCCTACAAGGCGCTCGAGCTGACGCGCCTGGCGCGCAAGGCCGGGCTGGCCGTGCGGCCGATCCTGACCCCGGCGGGGGCGCAGTTCGTCACCCCGCTGTCGCTCTCGGCGCTGGCCGAGGACAAGGTCTATGCCGAACTATTCTCGCTGACCGACGAAGCCGAGATGGGCCACATCGAGCTGTCGCGCTCGGCCGACCTGGTGGTGGTGGCCCCGGCCACCGCCGACCTGATGGCCCGCGCCGCGCACGGCCACGCTTCGGACCTGGCCAGCACCACGCTGCTGGCCACCGACAAGCCGGTGCTGATGGCCCCGGCGATGAACGTGCGGATGTGGGAACACCCCGCGACCCAGCGCAACCTGGCGACCTTGAAGGCCGACGGCGTGCTGTTCGTCGGTCCCGACGAGGGCGCGATGGCCTGCGGCGAGTTCGGCCCCGGCCGCATGGCCGAGCCGCCGGCGATCCTGGCGGCGATCCTGGCGGCGCTGGCCGGTCCGGCCGCGCGGCCGCTGGCCGGCAAGCGCGCCGTGGTCACCGCCGGGCCGACCGCCGAGCCGATCGATCCGGTGCGGGTGATCACCAACCGTTCCTCCGGCAAGCAGGGCTTCGCCATCGCCGGCGCCCTGGCCGCCCTCGGGGCGGAGGTGACCCTGGTCGCCGGCCCGGTCGCCCAGCCGACCCCCGCCGGCGTGCGCCGCGTCGACGTCGAGACCGCGCGCGAGATGCTGGCCGCCTGCGAGGCCGCGCTGCCGGCCGACATCGCCGTCTGCGTCGCCGCGGTCGCCGACTGGCGGCCGGAGACGCTCGGGACCCGCAAGATCAAGAAGGGCGAGGGCGGACCGCCGCCGATCGCCCTGGTCGAGAACCCCGACATCCTGGCGACCCTGGCGAAGGGCGCGACGCGGCCGCGACTGGTGGTCGGCTTCGCCGCCGAGACCCACGACGTCGAGGACCACGCCCGCGCCAAGCTGGCGAAGAAGGGCTGCGACTGGATCGTCGCCAATGACGTCAGCGTTCCGGGCGTGATGGGCGGCGACGACAACACCGTCGCCATCGTCAGCGCCCAGGGCGTCGAGCGCTGGGAGCGCCTGTCCAAGGCCGACGTCGCCCGCCAACTCGCCGAACGGATCGCCCAGGAGCTTTCGTGACCCCGCCGACCATCCCGATCCAGCGCCTGCCGCACGGCGCAGGCCTGCCGCTGCCCGCCTATGAGTCCAGCCAGGCCGCCGGCATGGACCTGCGCGCCGCCGTCCCCGACGACGAGCCGTTCGTGCTGAAGCCGGGCTCGCGCCACGCCGTGCCGACCGGCCTGGCCTTCGCCCTGCCGCCGGGCTTCGAGGGCCAGGTGCGGCCGCGCTCGGGGCTGGCGCTGAAGGCCGGGGTCACCTGCCTGAACACGCCGGGCACCATCGACGCCGACTATCGCGGCGAGGTGAAGGTGATCCTGATCAACCTCGGCGAGGAGGACTTCACCATCCGCCGCGGCGACCGCATCGCCCAGCTGGTGATCGCGCCGGTGGTGCAGGCCAGCTGGAGCGAAGTGGCGAGCCTCGACGAGACCGCCCGCGGCGCGAACGGCTTCGGATCGACCGGGCACGGGTGAGCTTCACTGTCATCCCGGAACGCGCGCAGCGCGTGTCCGGGACCCAAGAACACCGAAAGCGGTGTTGAAGCGAAGCGGCGCAGCTGCGCCCGATCGGGTCTCGCTGTGTGCTTGGATCCCGGTCTTCGCTACGCGAAACCGGGATGACAGGTTGTGTTTCAGCGAGGCCGGCCGCCAGGCTTCGGCTAGCTTTTGAACCCCAGCACGTTCTGCATGTCGTAGGCGCCCGGCGGGCGGGCGGCGAGCCAGCGGGCGGCGGCGACGGCGCCCTTGGCGAACAGGCTGCGGTCGATCGCCGAGTGCGACAGGGTCAGCAGTTCCTCATCGGAGCCGAACACCACGCTGTGCTCGCCGATGACGCCGCCGGCGCGCATCACCGAAAAGCCGATTTCGCCCTCGGGCCGGGCCCCGGTGATGCCGTCGCGCACCCGCTGGGCGACCTTGGCCAGTTCAACGCCGCGGCCCTTGGCGGCGGCCTCGCCCAGCATCAGGGCGGTGCCCGAGGGGGCGTCGACCTTGCGGCGGTGATGCGCCTCGAAGACCTCGATGTCGTAGTCGGCCGGCAGCGCGCGGGCGGCCTGCTCGACCAGCCCCATCAGCATGTTGACCCCGAGCGAATAGTTGCCGGCCCGCAGGATCGCCATCCGCTCGGCGGCGGCGGCGAGCCGCGCCAGCTGGGCGTCGTCGAACCCGGTGGTGCCGATCACCAGCGCCGGGCCGCCGCGCGCGGCGCAGGTCTCGGCCAGCGCCGTCGAGGCCTCGGGGGAGGAGAAGTCGATCACCACGTCGGCGGCGGCCAGCGCCGCTGCTTGGTCGACGAGGTCGGGATCGGCCGCGCCCGGCCGATCGAAGCGCGCCGCGAGACTCAGCTTCGGGTCGGCCTGGACCACGGCGGCGACCGCGCGGCCCATGCGGCCCAGGGCTCCGGCGACGGCGATCTTCAGCGGCTCAGTCACGCGGGCCTCCCAGGCGTCCATGGCGAGAGCCGTTAGTCTCGCGCGCAGGTCCGCCGGTCAATGGGGCTGCACCGCCGTTGACCTTGCCTGCACGCCGACTTGAACCCTGCTGGGCCGCACGCGCGAAGCGGTCCAGGGTGAAGGTTGTTCCGACGGGCGGCGCCCTCTATAGGTGCCCCCTTCACCGGCCCTAAAAAAAGGGACTTCGCCGCGCGTATGAGCGACGCCGAAAAGCGCACCTTCACCGATGAGGAAGCTCTCAGCTTCCACAAGCACCCGACCCCGGGCAAGATCGCCATCGCGGCGACCAAGCCGATGGCCACCCAGCGTGACCTCAGCCTGGCCTATTCGCCCGGCGTGGCCGTACCGGTGCTGAAAATCGCCGAGGATCCCGAGACCGCCTACGACTACACCTCCAAGGGCAACCTGGTGGCGGTGTTCTCCAACGGCACGGCGATCCTCGGCCTGGGCAATCTGGGGGCGCTGGCCTCCAAGCCGGTGATGGAGGGCAAGGGCGTCCTCTTCAAGCGCTTCGCCGACGTCGACGCGATCGACATCGAGTGCTCGGCGACCGATCCGGACGAGATCATCACCGTCGCCAAGAACATCGGCGTCACCTTCGGCGGCATCAATCTCGAGGACATCAAGAGCCCCGAGTGCTTCCGCATCGAGACCGAGCTGCAGGAGCTGCTCGACATCCCGGTGTTCCACGACGACCAGCACGGCACGGCGATCATCTCCGCCGCCGGCCTGATCAACGCCTGCGAGATCACCGGGCGCAACATCGCCGAGATCAAGGTGGTGCTGAACGGCGCCGGCGCGGCGGGCATCGCCACGCTCGACCTGATCAAGGCCATGGGCGTGTCGCATCAGAACGTGATCGCCTGCGACTCCAAGGGCGTGATCTACCGCGGCCGCACCAACGACATGAACCAGTGGAAGAGCGCGCACGCGATCGACACTGACACGCGCACGCTGGCGGAAGCGCTGGAAGGCGCCGACGTGTTCATCGGCCTGTCGGTGAAGGGCGCGCTGACCCAGGACATGGTCAAGTCGATGGCGGCCAAGCCGATCATCTTCGCCATGGCCAACCCGGATCCGGAAATCCTGCCGGAGGACGTGCTGGCCGTGCGTCCGGACGCGATCGTCGCCACCGGCCGCAGCGACTACCCCAACCAGGTCAACAACGTCCTGGGCTTCCCCTACATCTTCCGCGGCGCGCTCGACGTGCGGGCGCGGCGGGTGAACATGGAAATGAAGGTCGCCTGCGCCAACGCGCTGGCGCAGCTCGCCCGCGAGGACGTGCCCGACGAGGTCGCCGCCGCCTACCACGGCACCCAGCTGAAGTTCGGGCCGGAATACATCATCCCGACCCCGTTCGACCCGCGGCTGATCTCCTACATCCCGCCGTTCGTCGCCCAGGCGGCGATGGACACCGGCGTGGCCCGCAAGCCGATCGAGGACATGGACGCCTACCGCGCGTCGCTGGCCCAGCGGCTCGACCCGACCGCGGCCTTCCTGCAGAAGTTGCAGGGCGCCGTGCAGGCCGGCCCGAAGAAGAAGAAGATCGTCTTCGCCGAGGGCGAAGAGCCGAGCGTCATCCGCGCGGCCTACGCCTTCCAGTCGAGCGGCCTCGGCGACGCCGTGCTGGTCGGCCGCGAAGAGCTGGTGCACGCCAACATGCGGCTGGTCGGCCTCGACCCGGCCGACGTGAAGCTCGAGATCATCAACGCGCGCCTGTCCCACTGGAACCAGGAGTTCGTCGACAACCTCTATGAGCGGCTGCAGCGCGAAGGCTTCCTGCGCCGCGACGTGCAGCGGCTCATCAACCAGGACCGCAACGCCTTCGGCGCCTCCATGGTGGCGCTGGGCTACGCCGACGGCATGGTGACCGGCGTCACCCGCGCCTTCGACCAGGTGCTGAACGAGGTGCTGCAGGTCATCGACCCGGCCCCCGGCGGCCGGGTGATGGGCATGAGCGTGGTGCTGGCCAAGGGCCGCACCCTGTTCATCGCCGACGCCAACGTCACCGAACTGCCGGACGCCGAGGAACTGGTGGAAATCGCCCTGGAAGCGGCCCGCGCGGTCCGCAACCTCGGCTACACGCCGCGCGTCGCCTTCATGAGCTACTCGGCCTTCGGCAACCCGATGGGCGAACGCTCGGAGCGGGTGCGCGAAGCGGTCGCCATGCTCGACGACATGGAAGGCGTGGACTTCGAGTACGAAGGCGAGATGCCGCCGGAGCTGGCGCTGATCCCCGAGGCGCGGGTCAACTACCCGTTCATGCGCCTGTCGGGCCCGGCCAACGTGCTGATCATGCCGGCGATCCACTCGGCGGCGATCTCCACCCAGCTGATCCAGGCCCTGGGCGGGGCCACCGTGATCGGCCCGCTGCTGCTCGGCCTGGCCAAGCCGGTGCAGATCTGCCCGCTGTCGGCCTCGGTGTCGAAGATCCTGCAGATGGCCACCGTGGCCGCCCACGACGGCGACCTGGCGGTCGTCGACGCCTAGAAAACGGAGAGGGGCTCCCCCTAGGGAGCCCCTTAATCCCGCTCATCCCGGCGAACGCCGGGACCCAGATGACGCGCGCGGCGCCGGCCGACGCTGCCCGTTTTGCGTCGTCTTGCCGCCGCCCTGACTGAATCTGGATCCCGGCCTTCGCCGGAACGAGCGGTTTGTGTATGAGCGGTGGCCCCGGCGCTCCGCGCCACCTCCCCCTGAGGGGGATCTTGCGGCATTGGAGCGGCGCATGTCCGACCTCTCCCTCGGCATCGACTTCGGCACGACCAACACCGTGCTGGCGCTGGCCCGGCCGCAAGGCCCTGCGGCGCTGGTGCGGCTGGATGCGCCGGGCGGCGAGGCCAGCGCGTTCCGCTCGGCGCTGGGCTTCCAGCAGCCGCCGGAGCGCCCCAACGAGCGCGCCATCACCGCCGGGCCCTGGGCGATCGAGGCCTACGCCGAGGACCCGCACGACGTCCGCTTCATCCAGTCGTTCAAGACCTTCGCCGCCCAGGCGAGCTTCAGCGAGACCCAGATCCTCGGGAAGCGCTACCGCTTCGAGGACCTGCTGTCGGCCTTCCTGCTGAAGCTGCGCGAGCACGCCGGCGAGGACCTGCCGGCGCTCAAGCGCATCGTCGTCGGCCGCCCGGTGGTGTTCGCCGGCGGCTCGCCCAGCGAGACCCTGGCGCTGGAGCGCTATGAGACCGCCTTCCGCCGGCTCGGCTTCGAGGAGATCCGCTACGCCTACGAGCCGGTCGGCGCGGCCTTCTTTTTCGCCCGCGAGCTGACCGAGGACGCCACCGTGCTGGTCGGCGACTTCGGCGGCGGCACCTCGGACTTCTCGGTCCTGCGCTTCGAGCGTGAGGCCGGCGAGATCCGCGCCCATCCGCTCGGCCGCTCCGGCGTCGGCGTGGCCGGCGACGCCTTCGACTACCGGATCATCGATAACCTGGTCTCCCCCTCGCTCGGCAAGGGCTCGAGCTACGAGAGCTTCGGCAAAGTGCTGCCGATCCCGAACCGCTACTACTCGGCCTTCGCCCGCTGGGACCAGCTCGCCCTGATGCGCGGCAGCCGCGACATGCGCGAGATCCGCGCGCTGGAGAGGGACGCCGTCGAGCCGGAAAAGCTCGGCCGGCTGATCGAGGTGCTCGACGAGAACCTCGGCTACCAGCTCTACCGCGCGATCTCCGAGCTGAAGATCGCCCTGTCGGCCGAGGAGGCGCACGAGTTCCGCTTCGCCGCCGGCTCGATCGACATCGGCCGCGACGTCGCCCGCGCGGAGTTCGAAAGCTGGATCGCGCCGGAGCTGGCGCTGATAGAGCAGGCCGTCGACCGGGCGCTGGCCGAGGCCAACCTCGGACCTGGCGACATCGACCGGGTGTTCCTGACCGGCGGCTCGTCGCTGACCCCGGCCGTGCGCCGCATCTTCCACCGCCGGTTCCCGGCCGAGCGGATCGAGACCGGCGCGGAGCTGGAATCGATCGCCTCGGGCCTGGCGCTGATCGGCCGCGAGCGCGACCTCGACCGCTGGACCCAGGCCGCGGCGTAGGCGCAGCAATTTCCTTCGTCATCCCGGCCGAAGCGTAGCGAAGAGCCGGGACCCAGGGCGGCGCGCACGGCCCCTGGGTCCCGGATCGGCCTTCCAGGCCGTCCGGGATGACGCGCTAGTTCAAGGCTTCCGCAGCGTCGAGCTGTCGAGGTCGAGCTGGGCGGCCGGGATGACCTCCAGGTTCGGCCGCGCGGCCTTCAGCGGGCCCGCGAAGCTCTTGGCGTCGCCGACCACCACCACGCTGGCGTAGGACGGATCCAGCCACTTGCCGGCGAAGCCCTGCACCTCGCCGCCGGTGACCGCTTCGACCTTGGTCGTGTAGACCTTCACCTCGTCGAGCGGCACGCCGTAGAGCGCCAGGTTGCCGAGGATGTCGGCCAGGCCGCCGGTGGTCGCCAGTTCGCGGCCGAAACCGCCGACCAGCGTCGACTTGCGGGCGGTCAGCTCCTCCGGCTTCGGCGGGGCCGCCGCCAGGCCCTTCATCTGTTCGTCGATCAGGCCCAGCACCACCGGGGCGGACTCGTTCTTGGTCTGGGCGCCGGCGCGGAACAGGCCGGTGGTGCGGTTGGCCGAGAACCGCGCCGAGGCGCCGTAGCTGAGGCCGCGCTTGACCCGGATCTCCTGGTTCAGCCGCGCCGAGTAGCCGCCGCCCAGCACCATGTTGGTCACCAGGGCGGTGTAGTAGGCCGGGTCCGAGCGGGCGATCGACGGCTTGGTGACATTGACCGAGGCCTGGCCGGCGCCCGGCAGGTCGATCGCCACGGCGCGGGGCTTTAGAGTCGGCGTGATCGTCGGGGCCGGGGCGAGCGGCGTGGCCGGACGCTTCCAGTCGCCGAAGGTCTGCTCGGCGAAAGCAAAGCCCTGCTCCGCGGTGATGTCGCCGGTCAGCACCAGCACCGCGTTGTCCGGCCGGTACCAGGCGCGGTGGATGGCGCTCAGGTCCGCCGGCTTCAGCCGGCCGATCGAGGCCGGCGTGCCGACCGCGACGTGGCCGAACGGGGTGCCGGCGAACACCACCGGGGCGATCGCGTAGCCGGCGATCGAGCCGGGCTCCTGGTAGGCGACCTGCAGGCCGTCGAGCGCCTGTTGCCGTTGCCGCTCCAACTCCTCGGGCTTGAAGGCCGGGTTGCGCGCGACGTCGGCCATGATCGGCAGGGCGGCGGCGAGCTTGTCGGGCATGACGTTGAGCGTCACTGACGAGGCCTCGAGGCTGGCGCCGGCGTCGAGGTTGGCGCCCAGCGCCTCGACCTGGCGGGCGATCTCCTGCGCCGAGCGGGTGGTGGTGCCCTCGGTCAGCATGCCGGCGGTCATGCCGGTGGCGCCGGCCAGCCCGGCGGGGTCGGCCCAGGCGCCGGTCCTGATGGTCAGGTCGGCGGTGACCAGCGGCAGGTCCGACGAGCGGGCGACGATCACCCGCAGCCCATTGGCCAGCGTCCGCTCCGCCGGGGTCGGCAGCACCGGCTGAACCGGCTTGGCGATCGGCGGCAGCGCCTGGCGCTGGCCCTCCGGCGCCAGGGTCTCGACCGGACCGGTGTATTTGGCCGAGGTCCGCGGCGGGGCGGGCTCCTTCGCCGTGGTCTGGCCCTTCGGCCGGGCGCTCTCCGCCTGGTAGCGGATGGTCATGCGCCGCTCCGGGTCGACGTACTTCTGCGCCACCCGCTGGACGTCGGCGGCGGTCACCGCCTGCAGGTCGGCGAGTTCGGTGTTGGCCTTGGCCGGATCGCCCTGCACCTGCAGCGCGTAGCCCAGCGCGAAGCCGCGGCCGTCGATGGTCTCGCGCTCGCGCAGCTTGCCGGCGACCAGCTCGTTCTTGGCTTCCGCCAGCTCGGCGTCCGACGGCGGGGCGGCGCGCAGCCGCGCGACCTCGGCCAACAGCGCCGCCTCGCCCTTGGCGAGGTCGTGGCCCGAGGCCATCACCGCGCCGACCATGAAGCTGCCCGGCTGCTGCGGCAGGTCGGCGTTCGAGAAGATCTCCGCGGCGATCTGCTGATCGTAGACCAGGCTGTCGTAGAGCCTCGACGACTTGCCGCCGGACAGGATGGCGTCGAGCACCTTCAGCGCCGGCGCGTCGGCGTCGGCCGCCTTCGGCCCCAGCCAGGTGATCGCCACCGCCGGCAACGGCACGTTCGGGCCGTAGCCGTCGAACACGCCCGAGCCGGTGCGCGCCGGCTCGACCGCATCGACGCGGGGGATCGACGTCTTCGGGTTCTTGAGCGCACCGAAATACTGGTCGATCCAGGCGTTGAGCTGCGCCTCGTCGAAGTTGCCGACGACGATCACCGCGGCGTTGTCCGGCCGGTAGTACTGCTGGTGGAAGGCGCGGACGTCGTCGATGGTCGCCGCGTCGAGGTCCTCGATCGAGCCGATGCCCGGCCGGTGATAGGGGTGAACCTTGTAGGTCGCCTCCGGCAGGTAGAGCGAGAACAGCCGGCCGTAGGGCGCGGACAGCACCCGCTGGCGCAGCTCCTCCTTCACCACGTCGCGCTCGGACTTGAAGTTGGCCTCGTCGACGACCAGCGAGCCCATCCGCTCGGCCTCGGCCCATAAGAGCCGCTGCAGGTGGTTGGCCGGCACCACCTCGAAGTAGTTGGTGAAGTCGTCCCAGGTGGAGGCGTTGTTGACCCCGCCGACGTCCTCGGTCAGCCGGTCGAAGCTCTCGGCCGGCAGGTTGCGCGTCGCCTTGAACATCATGTGTTCGAACAGGTGCGCGAAGCCGGAGCGGCCGCTGGGGTCGTCCTTCGAGCCGACGCCGTACCAGACCTGCACCGTCACGTTCGGCGTCGTCCGGTCGAGCGAGCTGAACACCCGCAGGCCGTTCGGCAGGGTGCGCTTGTTGAAGACGATCGGCGGCACGGCGCTGTCGGCGGCCGCAGGCGTCTGCGCCAGCGCCAGGGCCGGAATCGCGGCCGTCGCCAGGACGAGCGCCAGGCCGGCGGCGCGGAAGGTGCGGATCATGAAGGCTTCCCGGAAAGAGCGAGCGTGCGAATGCTTAACACCCGAAGGCGTCCAGGGAAGCTTAAGCCGTTGTCATGAGCAGTAGATCCTCCCCCTCAGGGGGAGGTGGCCGAAGGCCGGAGGGGGTTTCAGCTCAGAAGCTCAGTGTTCGGCGTCATCCGCATCTGAGCGGAAACCCCCTCACCGCCTCCGGCGGAGCTCTCCCTGAGGGGGAGCATCTGAGGCTCAGGCCGCCTGCTTGACCGGCTCGCCGACCGGCGCGGGCTCGGCGGCGAGCAGGTAGGGCCGGCGCAGCCGCATCGCCGGGGTCTCGACCAGCCGCCAGCCGAGCCAGGCGACCGGCAGCATCAGGGCGAACGCGGCGATCGAGGCCAGGAACATCCCGTAGAAGCCCGGCTCCGGCAGCAGCCGCAGCGCCAGGTCCGCGAGGTGGGTCACGACGACGAAGTGCAGGATGTACATCGAGAACGACACCTTGCCGATGAAGGCGAAGGGCCGCGGCAGCGACCAGCGGCCGCCGTCGTACCAGGCGATCAGCAGGGCGAAGCCGAGCGCCTCGACGGTCGGCCACCAGATCCACAGCGGCGAGGCCGCGGTACCCACGTGGCCGCCGGCCAGGTTGAAGCCGTGCAGCGCGACCAGGAAGCCGCCGAAGCCGAGCGCGAACACCGGCAGCGGCACGGGGCGTCCCTGCAGCAGCTTCCAGGCGAAGATGCCGAGCACGAACTGGTCGATGCGGCCAAGCAGGCTGTAGTAGGCGAAGAACTGCAGGTCCGCGCCGCCCTCAAACAGCGCCCAGCGGGCGGCGGCGGCCAGGACGACGATCCCCAGCGCCGCGGCCGGCGCGCGGCGGAAGGCGAACAGCAACGCCGGCAAGAGCAGGTAGAACTGCAGCTCGACCGCCACCGACCAGCAGCCGTTGTCCCAGACCGGCCACACCAGCCCGAGCGGGATTTCAGACCACCGCGCCGGATGCGCCGCATAGGCGAAGGCGAGGCCGACCGCGAGCATCGGCCCCAGCCGCATCGCCCGGGCCTGGACGAAGCGGACGATGTCGATCCGGCGCTCGCCGACGATCTTGGCGAACAGGTAGCCGCTGAGCACCATGAACAGCGAGACGCCGGTGTGCCCCTCCTCGAAGATCGACAGCAGCGACGGCTCGACCGCCGGCACGACCCCGCGGGCGTGGGTGAAATGCCAGGCGAACACCATGAAGGCGGCGACGCCGCGCAGATGGTCCAACCGGTCCCAATACGGCTTGGGCGTGGTTTGCGTCACAGGCTCGGGTTCAGTGGGAGGGGTTGAGGGCGCACAGGTCCGGCCGGCTCGGCCGGAAGAAATCTGAGCGCCGCGAATTAGAGCGCGGGATCGCCCCAGTCGAGGCGCCGCGCGGCGGAGAAGGCCTGTTTATCGCGTTTGGCGACAAAACGCGCCTCCAGACCGCCCGGCGTGCAGAGTTTCAGGTCGATCCCCGGCTTGCCGCTCCGTGGCGGGGCCAGCACCCGGGCGGCGACCGGCGCGCCGAGCCCTGGGCGGGCGGCCAGCAGATAGGCGTAGCGTTCGTCCTCGTAGGGAACCTCGGCGCCCTTGGCGATCCGGTGGTCGCGCGAGCGCGGCAGGCGGACGCTGAAGTGGCACCAGTCCTCGCCGGCCATCGGGCAGGCGCCGTGGTGCGGACAGGGGGCGAGGATCTCGGCGCCGGCGGCGATCAGCGCTTCGCGCGCCGTGCGCAGGCGGGCGAAGCCGGCCGGCGTGCCGGGCTCGATCAGCGCCAGCAGGCCGTCGCAGGCCGCCCACAGGTCGGCGACCACCGCGGCCTGGCGCGCCGGCGCGATCTCGGCCAGCGCGTAGCTGCAGGCGACCAGGTCGGCGCGCGGCCAGTCCGCGCCGCCGGCGGTCAGGTCGCCGCGGCGGGCTTCGGCGACGCGCAGCACGTCCGGACCGTCGGTGGCCAGCCGCGCGGCGATCTCCAGGAACTGCGGGCTGGCGTCGAGCCAGTTGACCGCGCCGAGCTCCGGCCAGGCCTCCAGCGCCGCCCAGCTCGCCGCGGCCGGGCCGGCCCCGGCGTCCAGCAACCGCTGCGGCCGGAACCCCGGCGCGCGCGCGACGGCTTCCTCGAACACCGAGGCGCAGGCGGCGTAGGTCGCCGGCAGCCGGGCCAGTGCATAGGCCAGCGCGTCGTCGGCCTCGCGGATCACCCCGGCCGAGCCCTTCCCGGCGCGATAGGCCAGGGAGGTGCGGGCCGCGCGCTCGGCGAGGCCCTTGCGCGACACCCCTTCGAGCTCCCGCGCGATGGCCGCGCGCAGCGGCGCGGGAAGCTCGACGGACACTGGTCTACCTCAGCTTCAGACCGGCGGCCGGTTCTTCACCAGGTCGTCGACCACCGCCGGATCCGACAAGGTGGAGGTGTCGCCCAGGTTGGCCAGGTCGTTCTCGGCGATCTTGCGCAGGATCCGGCGCATGATCTTGCCCGAGCGGGTCTTCGGCAGGCCCGGCGCGAACTGCACCACGTCGGGGGCGGCGAACGGGCCGATCTCGCGGCGCACCCAGCCCTTCAGCTCGGCTTCGAGGATGTCGGTCGGCTCGATGTCGGCCATCAGCGTCACGTAGCAGTAGATCCCCTGCCCCTTCACCGGATGCGGATAGCCGACCACCGCGGCCTCGGTGACCGCCTCGTGCGCGGCCAGCGCGCTCTCGATCTCGGCGGTGCCGAGCCGGTGGCCGGAGACGTTGATGACGTCGTCGACCCGGCCGGTGATCCAGTAGTAGCCGTCCGCATCACGGCGCGCGCCGTCGCCGGTGAAGTACTTGCCGGGGTAGGTGGTGAAGTAGGTGGTGATGAACCGCTCGTGGTCGCCGTAGACCGTGCGCATCTGGCCCGGCCAGCTGTCGGTGATGCACAGGTTGCCGCTGACCGCGCCGTCCAGCACCTTGCCCTCGCCGTCGACCAGCTGCGGCTTCACGCCCGGCATCGGCTTGGCGCAGGAGCCGGGCTTCAGCGCCATCGCGCCCGGCAGCGGGCTCATCAGACAGGCGCCGGTCTCGGTCTGCCACCAGGTGTCGACGATCGGGCAGCGCTCCTCGCCGACCACCCGGTGGTACCAGAGCCAGGCCTCCGGATTGATCGGCTCGCCGACCGTGCCCAGCAGCCGCAGCGACTTGCGCGAGGTGCGCTTCACCGGCTCCTCGCCTTCGCGCTCCAACGCCCGGATCGCCGTCGGCGCGGTGTAGAAGATCTCGACCTTGTGCTTGTCGACCACCTCCCAGAAGCGCGACGCGGTCGGGTAGTTCGGCACGCCCTCGAAGATCAGGCTGGTCGCGCCGTTCGCCAGCGGCCCGTAGACCACATAGGAGTGGCCGGTGACCCAGCCGATGTCGGCGGTGCACCAGAACACCTCGCCCGGCCGGTAGTCGAACACCGCCTCGTGGGTGTAGGCGGCCCAGGCCAGGTAGCCGCCGGTGGTGTGCAGCACGCCCTTCGGCTTCCCAGTCGAGCCCGAGGTGTAGAGGATGAACAGCGGGTCTTCCGCGTTCATCGGCTCCGGCTCGCACCAGTCCTCGACGGTGGTCTTCAGGTCCGAATAGAACTCGTCGCGGCCGGCGGCCATCGGCACGTCGGCGCGGGTGCGGCGCACGACGATGACATTGCTGACGCCGGGGCAGTCCTGCAGCGCGGCGTCGACGTTGCGCTTGAGGGGCACGGTCTTGCCGCCACGGACGCCCTCGTCGGCGGTGATCACCACCTTGGAGTCGCAGTCCTGGATGCGGCCGGCCAGGCTGTCGGGCGAGAAGCCGCCGAACACCACCGAATGGACCGCGCCGATCCGTGCGCAGGCCAGCATGGCGAAGGCCGCCTGCGGGATCATCGGCAGGTAGATGGTGACCCGGTCGCCCTTCTTGACGCCCTTCGCCTTGAGGACGTTGGCCATCCGGCAGACTTCCGACAGCAGCCGGCCGTAGGTCACCGTCGAGGTGACCTCGGGGTCGTCGCTCTCCCAGATGAAGGCGACGTCGTCCTGGCGCTGCGGCAGGTGGCGATCGATGCAGTTGACCGAGACGTTCAGCTCGCCGTCGGCGAACCAGCGGATGCGGAAGTCGTCGCGATTGAAGGAGACGTCCTTCACCTGGGTGAACGGCTTGCTCCAGGTCAGCCGCTTGGCGAGGTCGCCCCAGTGGCCTTCCGGATCGCTCTCCACCCGGCGGATCGCCGCCTCATAGTCCTCGGCCGTGATCAGCGTCCGCTTGGCCCACTCAGCCGGAACCGGAAACACCTCGTCGCTCATCACGTCCTCCGAACTCGTTGGGGCCAATATGCGTATGGCGGGGCGGCGTGCAATCGCGGGCCGGCCCTACAGCCCCAGCGCGCGACGCCCCAGATCGAGGCGGGCGGTCGCCGCCTCGTAGACCGCGTACTCCAGCGGGAAGGCGCGGGCGTAGGCCGCGCGCAGGTCCGGCAGGTCGAAATCGGGATCGCCGGCGCGGTGCGGTTCGCTGGCGAGGTTCAGGCGCGTTTCAACCTTCGGCGGCTCGCGTCCGAGCACCGCGGCGAACAGCCCCACGGAGTCCGCGTAGCGCTCGGTCACGCCGACCGCCAGGTACTGCGGCCCGAACGCCTCGGCAGGCGCAGCCGGATCGACCGGGTCGGCGAGCTGCGCCAGGAAGGAGAAGGGATCCTCGCCGGTCTCCAGCGCCGCGCGGCGGCGGTCCAGCCAGGCGGCCAGGTCAGGCCGGTCGACGAACGCCGGGACCGCCACGCCGCTGCGGACCTGGAAATGCAGATAGCGCCAGGTGGAGACGAACCGGTCGTAGGGATCGCGCAGCAGGACGATGAACTGGTCGGCCTCGGGGTAGTACTGGCGCACGCCGATATCGCGGAGCCGATTGAAATGGCCGTGCACGCACAGCCCGGGCCCGAGCTTGGCCCGCGGCGGCGCCTCGCCCTGGTCGCCGCGGTAGTGGAAGGCCAGCCGGTCGCGGCCGAACCAGGCTTCGAGGTCGTTGCGGAAGCTGGTGCCGGCGGTCTTCGGCACATGCAGCGAGAACAGCGGCCGGGCGGGATCGTAGCGCTGCGCGCGAAGCTCGCCGCCGGACATCCGCATGTTTCCCTGTCGCATCGTGGTGAAAATCTGGGGACGAATAACGGCCTGGGCGCTTTCGACGCAACCGGCCGTTACGGCTCAGCTTGCCGTCGCCGGCCGGCCTCGCCATGGTCCAGCCAATGGTTCGCAAGCTCTCAGTCGCGGCGGTCGCCGCCTTGGTGGTCATGGCGCAGGGGTGTGCGCGCAAGCCGGAAGCGCGCGCCGAGACCGGGGCCGTCCAGGCGCTGCTGGCCTCCGCCTGGTCCGGCGACACCAGCGGGTTCGAAGCGGTGATCGACCGCACGGCGCTGCGCGCCGACCTGCGCCAGCAGCTCTTGCAGGTCGCCCAGGCCAACATGCTGGCCGTCGAGGGCGGCGCCTCGGACGCGGCGCTGGACCGGATGATCACGCCCTTCGCCTTCCGGCTCGTCGAGGCGCACACCGGCGCGCCGCTGACCCGCGCGCCCAGCCGGGCGCAGACCGCGGCGCTGCTGAAGTCGCTCGGCAAGGACCGCGTCTGCCTGCACGACCAGACGCCGCAACAACTCTGCCTGCTGACCTTCGCCCGGGTGAAGGACGTCTGGCGGCTGGTCGCGATGGCCCCGGCGGGCTTCACGATTCCGGTGACCGAAGAGCCGCAGGGCGAAAACTCCTAAAACGCCGACGCGCGCCCGGCCGCGGAGGCCGGACGCGCGCGGGGATCGCCAGCGTCAGCGGGCGACGCCGGGTTTAGAACTCTTCCCAGTCCGATTGGATGGCCGCGGCGGTCGCCGCGCCGCCGCTGTAGGCGTGGCGCAGGCGCTCGGTCATCCGCCGGGGCTCCGAGGCGCCCGGGCGCGAGGCCGCGGTCGCCGGGGCGGGGGCCCGCGTGGTGGTGCGGGCGGCCGGAGCCGCGTCGCCGACCCGGAACTCGCCGATCAGGCGGCGCAGCTCGGCGGCCTCGCCGCGCAGGGCGTGGCTCGCCGCGGTCGATTGCTCGACCATGGCGGCGTTCTGCTGGGTCACCTGGTCCATCTGGTTGACGGCGCTGTTGACCTCGTTGAGGCCGGTGGCCTGCTCCTGGGCGGAGGAGGCGATCTCCGACACCAGCAGGTCGATCTGCTCGACCTGGGCGACCATCTGCTTCAGCGCCTCGCCGGTCTTGCCGACCAGGTCGACGCCGGCGCCGACCTGCTGGCTGGAGGCCGAGATCAGCGTCTTGATCTCCTTGGCGGCGTCGGCCGAACGCTGGGCCAGCGCGCGGACTTCCGAGGCGACGACCGCGAAGCCCTTGCCGGCCTCGCCGGCGCGGGCGGCCTCGACCCCGGCGTTCAGCGCCAACAGGTTGGTCTGGAAGGCGATCTCGTCGATCACGCCGATGATCTGGCTGATCTGGCCGGCCGACTTCTCGATCTCGCCCATCGCCTGGACGGCCTGGCGAACGACGTCGCCGCCGGTGGCCGCGCTGGTCTTGGTGGTCTGCACCGCGGCGCGGGCGTTCTGCGCGCCTTCGGCCGACTTCTTGACGGTGGCGGTGATCTGGTCGAGCGCCGCGGCGGTCTCTTCCAGGCTTGCCGCCTGCTGCTCGGTGCGGCGCGACAGGTCGTCGGAGGCGCCGGCGATCTCGTCGGCGCTGGAGCCGATCTGCGAGGTGTTGGAGGCGATGACCTGCATCGCTTCCTGCAGCTTCTCGACGGCGGCGTTGAAGTCGCTGCGCAGCTGCTCGTACTCGGGGCTGAAGGGGCTGGAGACGCGATGCGTCAGGTCGCCCTGGCTCAGGCGCGACAGGCCGTCGGCCAGAGCGCGAACCACCTGGGCCTGCTCTTCTTCGGCCTTGGCGCGGTCGCGTTCGACCTGCTCGCGCATGGCCGCCTCGCGGGTCTGGCTTTCTTCCTGCTCCTTGCGCATGGCCGCCAGCCGCTGCTGGTTGTCCTTGAAGACCGCCAGGCCGCGCACGATGGCGCCCAGCTCGTCCTTGCGCTGCAGCTTGTCGGTGTCGACCCCGTGGTCGCCCGCGGCCAGCTTCTCGGTGGCGCCGGCGATGTCGTTGATGCCGCGCTTGACGCCGAGGATGTTGGCGATCGACAGGCCGATCACCGCCAGCAGGGTCGCCAGCGAGGCGCCGAGCACCCACTGACCGACGGTCTTGGCGTCCTCGGCGCTCTTCGCCGCGCTGGCCGCCGCCTCGCCTTGCACGGCCTTGACCGAGTCCTCGAGGTTGCCGGTCATCCGGACGTACTGGTCTTCGAACGGCGCGACGAACGAGGCCGCGGTGTTGAAGTCGACGCTCAGCATCGAGCCGACGACGTCGATGCCGGCGCGGTACTCGGTGAGGTCCTTGATGATCTTGTTGAAGTTGCCCTGCTGCGAGGCCGGGAGGTCCGCCTTCAGCTTGGTGAGGTCGGTCTTGATCCCGTCCACCTCGGCGATCAGCGCCTGCACCTTCTCGGCCGAGCCGGCGGCCGCGCCGCCCGTGCTCTGCGCCTGCTGGGTGAGCAGCTGATAGATCTGCAGGTGCGCCGCGGTGATCCGCTTCGAGATGGCGGCGAGCTTGAGCGTCGCGCTCATGTCGTGCTGGACGACGCGGTCGAGCGCACGGCCCTGCAGCTGTTGGGTGTAGAACCCGCCGGCGGACACCGCGGCGAGGACGACGACGGCGAACGCCGGGGCGAGCGCCATCTTCACCACGAGTGACAGGTCGGCGAAGCGGAGCGATTTCATCTCGGTCTCCAGGTAACAAACGTCTTCGCCACGCAGCGAGGACGCGTAGGTTCCTCCCCCATTCTGGGGCTCTGTTATGAGCCACTTGGCGTGGAACCTATAAATTGATGATTAATGGCGCAGCTTGTCTAAGCAACGTGCCGACTGATCTCGCATCGACTACCGCACGCTTGCGGCGCTACTATGAGTAGTCATACAGATATGACTTCGTATGACCTCAAATTCAGCGTCGTAGTCTAAGAGATCAGGCGCCGACGCGCGCCTCCGGACACAGAATCGCCGCAGAACTGACGCCGCAGGGTCGCTGCACCGTGAGCAGATGCTTGGCGCTACCGCGGCCATACCGAAGACCTGCACCAGTCTTCACCACCGCCAGCCGGCCTCTGCCGGCGGCTTCAGCCTCGGCGGGATTTTTCGCCGCCGCCGGCCCGGGCGCGGCGCGATGGCCCCTTAACCGTCCTGGCCGAACGGACTATGCCAACCGGATCTGGGACAGGACCTCGCGATGCTGCTGCACAAATCGACCTGGATCGAGATCGAAGCCTATCTGGCGCGGAGCAAGACGGTGATCATCCCGATCGGCTCCAACGAACAGCACGGGCCGACCGGCCTGCTCGGCACCGACTGGATGTGCCCGGAGATCATCGCCCACAAGGCGCAGACGTCCGCCGACCTGCTGGTCGCGCCGACCTTCAACATCGGCATGGCGCAGCACCATCTGGGCTTTCCCGGCACCATCGCGCTCCGGCCCTCGACCTTCATGGCGGCGATCGGCGACTGGTGCCTCAGCCTCGCCGGCCACGGCTTCGAGAAGCTGTATTTCCTCAACGGCCACGGCGGCAACGTCGCCACCATCGAGGCGGCTTTCTCCGAGCTTTACGCCGAGGCCAGCTTCGCCGGCCGGCCGCGCGGCTTCGCCTGCAAGCTGATGAACTGGTGGGACCTCAAGGGGGTGATGCGGGTGGCCCAGAAGCAGTTCCCGGAAGGCCATGGCAGCCACGCCACGCCGTCGGAGATCGCCATCACCCAGTGGGCCTATCCCGACGCCATCAAGTCCGCCGACTATACGCCGAAGATCGCGCCGACCGGGCCGATCCGCGAGGCGCTGGACTTCCGCGCCCGCTATGCCGACGGCCGGATGGGCTCCGACCCGGCCCAGGCCTCGCCCGAGAAGGGCGGCGAACTGGTCGCCGCCGCGGCGAGCGCGCTGATCGAGGACGTCGCCCGCTTCGCCGCCGAGCCGGCGGTGCGCTGAGGCCGTAGAACGTTTGTCATCCCAGACGGCCCGAAGGGCCGATCCGGGATGACGGAGAGCTTAGGTCAAAACCCGCCCGGCATCGCCACGCGCGGCGCGCTCTTCTGGCGCGGCCGACCTTGCCAGTCGAGCTCCTCGGCCTGCAGCAGGGCGCCGGCATCGGCGGCGACCGAGCTGGCGGTGACCAGCTGTTCCTCAGCGGCCGCGACCACCGCCTCGGCGGCGGCCTTCGGCGCCGGCGCGGCCTCGACCACGGCGACTTCCTGCGGCGCGGCTTCGGCGCTGGCCGGCGCGGCGTCGAGCGCCAGCCGGGCCTGGCCCTGGGCCAGGCTGTCGAGGGTGGCGATCTGCAAGCCGTTCGCCTCGCCGCCGGCGTAGCGGCCGCCGAAGGCCGGCGGCCGGCCGAGCCCGCCGGTCCAGCGGTAGAAGATGTGCTGGCCGATCACCGCCACCTTCACCAGGCTCGGGCTCCAGTACGGCGCGACGTAGGCGGCGTGATAGTGGGTGGCGTTGCCGACCTGCTTCATCACCTGGCCGTTCAGCGCGGCTGCGGCGACCTTGCGGGCGCGCGCCCAGCCTTCTTCCGTCGGCTTGCGCGCCAGCGCGCCGTCGCAGGTGAAGGTGAACTGGCAGCCGGTGGCGCGTTCCGAACCCTGGAAGACGACGCCGCAGACGGTCTTCGGGAACAGCGGGTTGCGCAGCCGGTTGAGCACCACCTGGGCCACCGCACGCTGGCCGTCGGCGCTCTCGTAGGCGGCCTCGTAATAGATGGCGGCGGTCATGCAATCGAGCGCGCGGGCCTCGTCGAGCACGCCCTCGGCCGCCAGCTTGAACGGCTTGGCCGCCGGGTTCGGCGACGTCGAGATCGGGTTGGACGCGTTCCACAGCCGCGCCTGCTCCGGCGACAGGTCCTGCAGGCTGATCAGCCCGGCGTCAGCCTGGGCCGGCGTGGTCGCGGTCGCCCGGGTGATCGTCCCCGGCGTCACGGTCGGCCGCAGGGTCGCGGCGCGGACGTCGTCGAGGCGCGCATAGGCCGGCCAGGCGCTGGCCGAGGCGATGACGAGCCCGACGCAAAGCGCCGCCACCACGCCCAGCTGCGCGCCGGCGACGTGCACGGCGTGGTGCCGCTTCAGATGATCGCGAAGACGGAAGAACACTCTCTGGTCCAGCCCCAGTTCCAGGAAGCGTCCCAGTAATTGAACAGTGCGCGCAAAAGCGAGTCTTTATTTTAAGACATCCTTAACCGCGTCGGAGGCGCCTCAAGGCCGGCATCGCGTTGCTCAGGCCGTGAACAGATCATTCCCGCGCAGCTCGATCGGCCACGGCAAAAGCCGGTCGCCGGCGCAGGGGCCGGCGAGACAGGCGCCGTCCGCCAGGGCGAACAGCGCCCCGTGACCGGCGCACAGGATGTGCTCGCCGGTGCGGGTCAGGTACCGCTCGTCCAGCGCCCCGAGCGGCCAGCCGGCGTGCGGACAGCTATCGACATAGCCGGCCAACAGCGCGCCGCGGCGGACCACGAAGCCGGCGAACAGCGCGCCGTCCTGGCGGAAACGGAAGCCCCTGGCCCCGGGATCGGCGAGCTCGTCCAGCGCGCAGAGCCGCACGCCCGCGACCGGCCGGGCCGGGTTGGACTGGGCCGGGCTAGAGGCTGCCAAGGGTGAGTTTGAACGGCCGCACGTCGACGCTTTGGAACACCCCGGCGGCGGCGTAGGGGTCGGCCGCGGCGAACGCCTTGGCGGCGGCGAAGTCATCGGCCTCGATGATCAGCATCGAGCCGACCATCTCGCCGGCCTCGTCGAGGAACGGCCCGCCGACCTTGCAGGCGCCGGAGCCGCGGACGTAGGCGATGTGCGCCTCACGCGCGCCCAGGCGCTGCTCCAGCGCGTTCGGCTTGTCGATGCAGGTCAGGACGAAGAGCGGCATGCAGCTTCCTTAGGTTTTGGCGTTGGAGCCCGGGTCATCCCATGAACCGCTCAGCCCGGCGAAGGCCGAGATCCAGGTGAAACCCACGAAAGGCTCAGGCTGAATCCGAGTACCGGCCTTCGCCGGTACGAGCGGGGATTTGAAGCGGCTCACTAGCGCTCGTCGCGCAGCGGGCGCGACAGCAGGTCCCCGATGGCCGCGTCGACCTCGGCTTCGCCGGCCAGGATGGCGGCGACGGCCTGGCAGATCGGCATCTCCACGCCCAGCCGGGCGGCGAGCTCGCGCACCGCCGGCGCCGAGGCGACGCCTTCGGCCACCGACAGCTTGCCGTCCAGCGCCTGGGCCAGCGTCTGGCCGCGGCCGAGCGCCATGCCGACGCTCATGTTGCGTGACTGCGGGCTGGAGCAGGTCAGAACCAGGTCGCCGAGGCCGCACAGGCCGGCGACCGTCTCGGCCTCCGCGCCCAGCGCCACCGCCAGCCGGGTCATCTCCGCGAAGCCGCGGGTGATCAGCGCGGCGTGCGCGCTGCGGCCGAGCTCGCGGCCCTCGACGACGCCGCAGGCGATCGCCAGCACGTTCTTCACCGCCCCGCCGGCCTCGGCCCCGACCATGTCCTGGGCCAGGTAGGGCCGGAACGTCGGGGTGGCGAGCGCCTGGGCCAACCGCCGGCCGAGCTCCTCGTCGGGGCAGGCCAGGGTGACCGCGGTCGGCAGGCCGCGCGCCACCTCGCCGGCGAAGCTCGGGCCCGAGAGCACCGCCGGCGCGGCGGCCGGGATCGTCTCGGCCAGCACCTCGGTCATCAGCTTCAGCGAGCCCTGCTCGACGCCCTTGGCGCACAGCACTACCGGCAGACCGGCGGCGACGTGCGGGGCCATACCCTGCAGGGTGGACCGCAGGTGCTGCGCCGGCGCTACCGCCAGGATCAGCTCGGCCCGCGCCAGGTCGACGAAGTCGTGGGTCGCGTGGATCGCCGGATCCAGCGCCACCCCGGGCAGGAACAGGGCGTTCTCGTGCGCGGCGTTGACGCCGTCGACCACGTCGCGCTCACGCGCCCAGAGCACGGTCTCCAGACCTGCGCGTGCGCAGACCTGGGCGAGCGCCGTCCCCCAGGCGCCGCCGCCGACGACTCCTGCGCGCTTCATGCTTTCGCTCCCTTACGTCCGGGCTGATGGGTTGGATTGGCCGCCGCCGCCGCCGCGTCCAGCGGCCAGCGGGGCCGGGCCGGGGCGTCCAGCGGATCGGCCTGGCCGAGCGCCAGCCGCTCGGCCCCGGCCAGCGCGATCATCGCGGCGTTGTCGGTGCAGTAGGCCAGCGGCGGGGCGGTGAAGCTGAACCCGCGCTTGGCGGCCGCCGCCTCGAGGGTCGCGCGCACCGTCTTGTTGGCCGCCACCCCGCCGGCGACCACGAAGCGCAGGCCGGCGCCGTCGTGCTCCTGGGCGTAGGCGGCCATCGCCCGGTCGCTGCGCTCCGCCAGCTGCGTGGCGATGGCGGCCTGGACGCAGGCGGCGAGGTCACGCCGGTCGGACTCGGTGGTCAGACCTTCGGCCAGCCGCGCCGCGGCGGTCTTCAGGCCGGAGAAGGAGAAGTCGCAGTCCTTGCGCCCCAGCAGCATGCGCGGCAGCACGAACTGCTCGGGACGCCCGCCCTGCGCCAGCTTCTCCAGCGCCGGGCCGCCGGGATAGGGCAGGCCCAGGGTCTTGGCGATCTTGTCGAACGCCTCGCCGGCGGCGTCGTCGATGGTCGAGCCGAGCCGGCGGCAGGCCCCGACGCCGTCGACCGACAGCAGCTGGCAGTGCCCGCCGGAGACCAGCAGCAGCAGAAAGGGATAGGGCAGGTGCGCGGCCAGCCGCGCCGAGACCGCGTGGCCCTCGAGGTGATTGACCGCGATCAGCGGCAGGCCGCGGGCCAGCGCCACCGCCTTGCCGAACGACAGGCCGACCATCACCCCGCCGACCAGGCCGGGCCCGGCGGTGGCGGCCACCCCGGTCAGCTGGTCGTAGCCGAGCCCGGCGTCGCTCAGCGCCTGGGCGGCGATCGCGTCGACGTTCTCGACATGGGCGCGGGCGGCGATCTCCGGCACCACCCCGCCATAGGGCGCGTGGTCGGCGATCTGGCTGGCGACGACGGACGACAGCACCTCGGCCTCACCGGCCGCGTTCAGCCGCACCACGGCCGCGGCGGTCTCGTCGCAGCTGGTCTCCAGACCGAGGACGGTCTGGACCTGTTCAGGCGGGCCGGGATCGGTGCGCGCAGGGCTCATTGGTTGCCGGGGACGGTCTGCTCCTGTAGCAGGCCTTCAGTTGTCAGCGCTTCGAGGTAGACCGCCCGCCGTGCCCACGCAACCGCTCGTCCGGATCGGCGCCCGCGGCTCCAAGCTGTCGCGCGCCCAGTCCGGCCAGATGCAACGCCGCATCGCCGCCGCGCTCGGTGTCCCGCCGGAGCAGGCTGAGGCCGCCTGCCCGCTGGTCATCATCACCACCACCGGCGACCGGGTGCAGGACCGCCGTCTCATGGACATCGGCGGCAAGGGCCTGTTCACCAAGGAGATCGAGGAGGCGCTGCTCGACGGCCGCATCGACTGCGCGGTGCACTCGATGAAGGACATGCCGGCGCACCTGCCGCCCGGCCTGTGCATCGGCGCCGTGCCCGAGCGCGAGGATCCGCGCGACGCCTTCCTCAGCCTCAAGGCCGAGCGGCTGGAGGACCTGGCCCAGGGCGCCAAGCTCGGCACCGCCAGCCTGCGGCGGCAGGCGCAGTCGCTGCACCACCGCCCCGACCTTGACGTCGAGATGCTGCGCGGCAACGTCGACACCCGGATCGCCAAGATGGAAGCCGGCGAGGTCGACGCCATCCTGCTGGCCTACGCCGGCTTGCGGCGGCTGGGCCTCGGCCACCTGCCGAAGAGCCTGATCGATCCGATCGAACGCCCGCCGGCCCCCGGCCAGGGCGCGCTGGCGATCGAGACCCGCGAGACCGACCGCGACCTGCCCTGGGTGCGGGCGATCCGCCACCAGCCGACGGTGATCGCCGTCGCCGCCGAGCGCGGCGCGCTGACCGCGCTCGAGGCCTCCTGCAAGACCGCGATCGGGGCCCACGCCTGGTTCGACGGCGGCGTGCTGAAGCTGGTGGTCGAGGCGCTGTCCTCGGACGGGCGGCAGCGATTCCGGCATGTCGGCGAAACCGACGTCACGCAACTTGCGGAGCCGGAAACCTCGGCGCACGATCTCGGTCTCTCGCTGGGGCTGGCCGTCAAGGAAGCTGCGGGCGACGCGATCGGCCGCTGAGCGCCGGCCGCGCCGCGCGGTTCGCGTCTCGGGTGGTCAAATTCCGCCAGCACACTCTATTGGTGTCCAAAGCTTAAGGTTCGCTGCCTTACTCACCGTTGATGTCCGGCCGACGAAAGAAGATCTGGATCACCCGCGCCCAGCCCGGGGCCAGCGCCACCGCCGAGCGGGTGCGCGGCATGGGCCATGAGGCGCTGGTCGCGCCGTTGCTGGCGGTGCACCACCTCGACGACGTGACGATCGACCTGGCCGGCGTCGCGGCGCTGGCCTTCACCTCGGCCAACGGCGTGCGCGCCTTCGCCGAGCGCAGCGGCGACCGCGGGCTGAAGGCCTTCTGCGTCGGCGCCGCCACCGCCCAGGCCGCCCGCGCCGCCGGCTTCCATTCGGTTCTCTCCACCGACGGCGACGTCGCCTCGCTGGCCCACGGCATCGCCGCGCGGCGCGGCGAGCTGAAGGGGGCGGTGCTGCACGCCGGCGCCGCCGAGCTCGCCGGCGACCTGACTGGCGCACTGGCCGAGAAGGGCGTCGAGACCCGCCGCCTGGTGCTCTACGAGACCCGGCCGGTGACGCTGGACGAGGCGCAGCTCAAGCCGCTGCTGCGCGCCGACGTCGTGCTGCTGCACTCGCCGCGCGCCGCCCAGGCGCTGGCGCCGATCCTGCGCAAGCACCCGGCGCCGGAGATGTGCGCCTTCGGCCTGTCGAAAGCGGTGCTCAAGCCGCTGGTCCGGGTGAAGCTCGCCGCCAAGCTCGCCCCGCCCTACCCGCTCGAAGCCGCGCTGCTGCAGCTGATCGAAAAGCCTCTCTGAGCATTGCGGCGCCGCTGACGCTTGGCGAGCGGCCGAAGACCCGCTAAATAGCGGCCTCCTTCGCCCGGCCGGGTTCCAGATTCGGCCGCGGACGGTCAGGGCCGCCATAGCTCAGCCGGTAGAGCGGCGCATTCGTAATGCGTAGGTCGGGTGTTCGAGTCACCCTGGCGGCACCATTTTTTCCCTTCAGTTTCAGCACTTCACCACGCCCGGCGCCGGCACGCGCGTGTGCGGCGATCGCGGCCGCGCATGCAAAAAGGGCCCCCGCCGACGGCGGGAGCCCCTCCAGGTCGGTCGTGACCTAAGTCCGGCTTAGAAGTCGACCTTCAGGTTGACCCCGTAGGTCCGCGGCGCGCCCATCGCGGTGGTGACGCCGGTGCCGGTGGTGATCTTCTGAACCGCGTAATCCTCGTCGGTGAGGTTGTTGACCCAGAACTCGATGCCGTAGCGGTCGGTCGGCCGGTACTCGACCGACGCATTGACCAGGCTGAAGGCGCCCTGGTTCATGATGTTGTCGGGCTCGAACACATAGCCGTCATTGTAGCTGTAGAGCAGCGAGAACCGCACATTGCCCTCGTCGCCCACCGCCAGGTTGTAGGTGGTGCCGAGACTGGCGCTGAACTCCGGAGCCATCGGCATGCGGTTGCCCGAAGCGTCGCCGAGGCAGGTGGTGAAGCCGCCGGTGCGCACGCCCGCGCCCAGCACGCCGGGGTTGGCGGTGCCGACCAGCGCCGCCGGGCAGGTCGCCGGGTTCGGATAGGCGATCGGCGCCTGCACCGGCGCGCCGGGACCGCCGAACTTGTCGAACCGGGAGTCCAGCACGGTGAAGCCGCCGAACACCCGCCAGTCGCGGGTCAGGGCGCCTTCGAACTCCAGGTCGAAGCCGTCGACCTTCACGGTCGCGGCGTTCAGCAGCACCGACGAGCCGGGGGTCGCCACCGCCGCCGAGCGGACCTGATAGTCGTCGATGTCGTAGTGGTAGGCCGCCAGGTTCAGGCGCAGCCGGCGGTCGAAGAACTCCGACTTCAGGCCGACTTCGTAGGCCATGATGAACTGCGGATCGACCGGCGCGTTGAGCGGCGCCTGCAGGCTGAAGGAGCCGGCCTTGAAGCCGCGGTTCACCGAGGCGTAGACGTTGATGTCGTCGGTGATGTCCTGGCGCAGGGCGACCCGATAGGTGAACTCGTCATAGCTCAGCTTGGGGTCGGGGTTGACGCTCGGGCGGCCGATCACGCCGGCCAGGGTGACCGGCGTCTGGGCGCCATTGAACTTGCGTCGGTCGGACGTGTAGCGCAGACCGGCGGTGAGCCGGGTCGATTCCGTGATCGCGTAGGTCGCCTCGCCGAACGCGGCGTAGGAATTGGTGGTCAGGTCGGAGTTGATGTTGAAGCCCTGCAGGCTGGCCGGAGCGAAGGCCAGGCCGCGCTGCTGCTGGTCGTTCTCGGCTTCCGAGCGCAGGTAGAACAACCCCGCCTGCCAGGCCAGCGGGTCGGTTGAGTTGGACGCGAGGCGGAATTCCTGCTGGAAGGTCTTGTTCCTCGAGACGTAGTCGATGTTGACCAGGTTCAGCTGGGCGCCGTCGACGTCGAAGTCCGAGTGGTTACGGGTCCGGCGCATCGCCGAGATGCTAGTGAAGGTGGCGAAGTCGAGGTCCGCCTCGGCGGTGAAGGACAGGCCCCAGATTTTCAACCGGGTCATCGCCGGCATGTTCGAGGTGGTGTCGAAGCCGCCCGGGCCGCGGGTGCCGCCGGTGCCGACGACTCCGTCCTCCAGTCGCCAGGCGATCGCCAGGTTGTCGTCGCTCTTGAAAAAGTCGCCGGCGAGGGTGAGCTTCAGGCGGTCAGCGGGCCGGACGACGACCTTCGAGCGGGCGCCCCAGAACTCCTGGATGTGGATGTCTTCGTTGCGGGTGAGGTTGCGGCCCCAGCCGTCGCCCTGGTCCGAACTGGTCAGCGCCAGGTCGGCGCTGATCATATCGTTCACCGGACCAGCGATGTAGAGCTTGCTCGAGAGGGTGTCGTAGTTGGCGTAGCCGACTTGGCCGCGCAACACGAACTCCTGGCCCGGCTCCTCGGTGATGATGTGGATCAGGCCGCCGGTGGCGTTACGGCCGAACAGCGTGCCCTGCGGGCCCTTCAGCACCTCGATCCGCGAGATGTTGTTGAAGTTGTTGATCGTCTGGCTCAGGTCGCCGAGGTAGACGTTGTCGACGTAGACGGCGTTGGCCCCTTCCTCGCCAGCGGCGGCATTTGTTGTGCCGACGCCCCGGACGAAGAACAGGCCGCTGGGGCCCGAGCGGGTCATCTGCACGCTGGGGACGATCTGCGGCAGGGCGTTGGTCGCCTCGATGCCGACTTCGGACAGGGTGTTGGCGGTGACCGCGGACACAGCGATCGGCACTTCCTGCAGGTTTTCAGCGCGGCGCTGGGCGGTGACGACGATCTCGTCGAGCTGAGCGGCGCCCTGGCCCTGCGGCTGGGCCGCGGCGGCCTGGGCGCTGGCCTGGGTCGGCGCGACAAGGCTCGCGGCCAGGGCCAGTACGGCGGCGCCGCTCAACATGCGCGCGCGCGAAATCGGAGTGCTCTTCACAGTTCTCTCTCCCCTCAGGTTCAAGGCGGGGCTGTGAAAGCGGCCCTCGAGTTCCCTTGAACGTCTTGCAAACCCGCACATTGGGCGGCGGGCGATTTTGGCGGCGGAGTGTCGCGAGGGATGCAGCCACGGTCAAGCCGTGGTCGTGACAAGTCTGAAATATGGCGCAGACCGGCGCCTGGGTTCGCGCGCCCAGTCAAGGCGCAGGCGCGACGGCCCGGCGTCCTGACGCCGGCCCGATGCTTGTATGCGGGCTAACGCAGGCTCAGGCGTACAGCGCCCGCCACTCCGCGGCCATCCGGTCCAGCGGCGCGGTGGTGCAGGCGTCGAGCGGATAGCCTTCCTGGAAGGCGATGCCCGCGGCCCCGCCGCGCTGCCACTTCAGCACCGCCAGATAGATCGCCGGCTCGTTCTTGTGCGCGAAGTAGAGCCGCCGCGGCAGTTCGTAGGCGGCCGGGATCTCGATGCGGGCGCCGCCGACGCTCAGGTCGCGCAGGGTGCAGTCGGCCCACATCGCGCCCTGGGCGCCGTACCAGGCCCGGCCGGCGCAATTGGTCGGCAGCCGCGGGTGCTGGCGGCGTTCGTGGGCAGACGGGGCGCGATCGGTCATGGCGAAAGCCCTAGGGGTAAAACGTGGCGAGAGGCTTAACCTTGCGGGCCACGCGGGGGCTCAGCTCTCGGCGGCCGCCAGCGCGGCGAGGTTCCACAGCGCCGAGGCGTAGTAGTCGGCGTTCGCCGGCAGCGGCGAAAGCGGCGCCCCGGTGACATAGGCCGCGACCGCCAGCGCGCCCGGCGAGGCCGGGTAGTCGGCGACGGCGCCGGTGGTGACGTCGACCCAGGCCGGCGGCGGCGCGCCGTGCGGGCGCGGGACCTGCCACCAGCGCGCCGCGGCGCGCACCGCCGGCTCGTTCCGGTGGCCGGCCCATTTCAGATAGAGCGGCGTCCGCAGAGCGTCGAAGCCGAACCGCGGCGGCCGGCCGGATTCCGCCCAGATGGCGCCGGCGGCGTCGACCCGCACCCAGTCGATCGGCAGGTCGTAGGGCCCGAAGCGCACGTCGCGCAGGAACTTCAGGCTGCGGTCGGCGACGTCGCCCCAGCCGCCGTCGAAGCCGGCCTTGTCGAAGGCGCGGAAGGCCGGCAGCACGAGATAGCTCGGGTTGACGGTGACCGCGCCGTCCTTGGCGCGGAACCCGTCGAGGCCGGGCAGCAGCAGCAGCCGTCCGGCCTGTTGGATGAACAGCCGCTTGCGCACCGCCGCCGCCGCGTCGCGCGCCGCGGCGAGGTAGCTGCGCTCGCCCCAGCGCCGGCCGCCGCGCAGCAGGGCCCAGGCGATCAGCAGGTCGCCGTCGGTGGCGTTGTTGCGGTCGGTGACGCCGCCCTGCGGCTCGTAGCGCCAGGAGAACAGCCCGTCCTCCGGACGCCGCAGGGTGGTCTCGGTCCAGCGCCACAGGCGGGCGAAGCTCTCGCGGTCGTCCGCCACGGCGGCCAGCAGCAGGCCGAAACCCTGGCCCTCGGAGTGGCTGATCCCGCCGTTGCCGGTGTCGACCACCCGCCCGTCCTGCACGAACCGGCTGCGAAAGCCGGCCCAGTCGAGCCGCGGCGCGGTCGACGCCGGTCCGGCGCAGGCCAGACCCATGCCGCTCAGCGCCAACGCGCCGGCGGTGAAGACGCGTCTAGAGACCAAAGCGCAGGACCACCGCCGATGGATCGGCCGGCTCGGCCTGGGCGCGGGCGCGCATGTCGTGCCGCCCGCCCTGCATCTGCAGCCAGGTGGTGTAGAGCCCCTCGAGGATGGCGCTGAAGCCGGTGCGCCAGGCCTGCCGCGCCGGATGTGCCGGCCCGAACTCGGGGTGCGCGCGGTGGACGATCTCGATCTCGGCGCCGACTAGGCCCAGCTGGACGTAGCCCCAGCTCATCTCGGCGAGCGCGGCGTTGGCGCCGGCCTCCAGCTCCTCGAGGTTGCCGAGCTTCGGCAGCGGCGTCTCGACGGCGACCCCGCCGCCGATCTGGCGCAGGAAGCCGCAGGCCTCCTCGACTTCGAAGTTGCTGAACAGCTCGGTCATCAGGCTTGAGATGAACGGCCGCCACTGCCGGCTGAACAGCTGCTCGCGCATGTAGAGCAGGTCCAGATCCTCGGCGGCAGGCTGAGCCTCGATCGGCAGTTGTTTCATGAGAGCTCGCCTTTACGGAGTGCCGAGGAGCTGGCGCAGGTAGATGTTAAACACGTACTCGGAATAGCGGCCGAACGTATCGAAGGCGAACTCGCCGCCCGCGAAGGTCCGGGTGTCGACCCGGTATTCGCCGTTCGCCTTGCCGGCCAGGCCGAAGCCGGTGCGGCTGGCGCTCGGATAGTAGGGGACGACGTTCGCGTTGGTGATCGTCATGGTTGTCAGCCGCGACTGCAACGCCGGATTGTTCGGAAACACCGGCGCGCTGTCCTCGGTGTAGGACTGCAGCCCCGGCGACAGGTTGCCGCTGAAGCTCCACAGCGCGCTCTTGTGGGTGAAGGTCACCGGCAGGGCGGCGGCGACATAGGTCTGCGGGCTGAAATAGCCGCCGTGGCCGAGGCTGAAGAAACGCAGGTTCTTGTCGTAGGACTGGAAGTTGACGTTCACCCCCAGCTGCAGCGTGTTCTCGCCGTCGTCGTAGGCGCGCAGATAGGCCCCGCCGTTGACCTCGTAGGCGGTGTTCTCGGCGACCTTCCGACCGCGGTACTTCTTGGCGTAGGCGTCGGCGTAGAGGCCGGCGCGGCCGAAGTCGGCGGAGACGCCCAGCCCGCCCTGCTGACGCACCACCGCGCCGGATTCGATCCCGGTCACCGGGTCGGTGTCGCCGGCGTAGGACAGCACGCTGTCGGTCACCGGCCGCTGCTGGATGCTGGCGCGCACGGTCATCGGCCCGACCTTCGGCGACACCACGACGCCGGCGTTCAGGTTGGTGGTGTCGAAACCGAGCGGGGTGGTGCCGACGTCGACGTGCACCGACTTGCTGTCGTAGTTGATCGACACAGCTGCCCCCATGTCGGAGCGCGCCTTCAACGTCGGAAACGTCCCGGGCGGCTGGCCGAGCAGCGGGTTGGTCCCGAGGTTGGCGGCCGCATAGGTCTCCGGCGTGCCGGCGTTCAGCCACACCGGCTCAACCACCAGGCCGAGACGGCCGCGGCCGAACGGCGAGGCTGCGGCCGTGCCGCGGGCCGAAACCTCCGCCAGCTCGCTGGTGCCGGAATCGCCGCTGCGGACCCGGGCGTGGAACTTGCCCTCCAGCCGTGCGGCGGTGTCCTCCTGCAGATTGACGATCTCGCCGCGGACCCGGTCGCCCAACGGGGCCGAGGGATCCACCGCGCCTTGCCGGCGGCTCTGCGTCGGCGGCTGCAGCCAGCCGGACGACGGCTGCGCCGCGGCGCCCTGCGGCAACGGCGGCGGATAGACGCCGCCCGCCTGCGGGTAGCCGGCTTGCGGGTAGCCGGGCTGCGGGTAGCCGGGCTGCGGGTAGCCGGGCTGCGGGTAAGGGGCCTGGGGATAGGCGGCTTGCGGGAAGGCCGGCGCGGCCCCCGGCCCGGCGTAGCCGGCGGGGCTGACCAAACCGGCGTAGGCCGCGCTCGTCGCGGGCGGCGAGCCGCCGGCGACGGTCCCCGGGAAGCTGGCGGCCGGATTGCTGTTCGCCGGCACGCCGTAGCTCGGCGCGGGCGGAGCAGCCGGCCAGGCCGGGGCCGATGGCGCGAACCCGGGGATCGGCGAGGCGCCGGCGGCACCGAACGGATTGGGGCCGAGCACGCCGCCCGCGCCGGGCGCCGCGCCGGCGGCGGCCATCCCGCCGGGGCCCGGGCCCTGCAGCAGGGCCTCGGCGCGCTTCATCGCCCGCAGCGCCTCGCGGTCGCGGCCGCGGGCCTGCTCGACCCGGCCGAGCTCGTAGAACAGCTCCGCGTCGTTGGGCTTCAGTTCGGTGGCCATCCGCAACAGGCTGGCGGCGCGGCCCTGGTCGCCGGCGCTGCTCGCGGCGCGGGCGGCGTCGAGCAGCACCGCCGGATCCCGCGGCCGCTGGCGCAGCAGGGCGTCGTACACCTGGGCGGCTTTGTCCGGCATGCCGCCGGTCTGGTAGAGCCGGCCGAGCCCGGCCAGCAGATCGGGACTGTTCGGCGCGACCGCGAAGCCGGCCGACAAGGTGTCGAAGGCGCGCGAATAGTCGCCCGCCTGACGCAGCTGGTCGGCGCGGCGCACGCTGTAGCCGGCGTAGATCTGCCGCCAGGCGGTCTGCTCCTCGGCGGTGCGCGCGGTCTGCGCCGTGGCGTTGAGCAGAGCGGCGGCGGCGTCGTCCTGACCGGCGGCGCCGAGCACATTGACGAAGCCGGCGACGTCGCCGGGACGGGTCCCTTCCGGCAGCGGCTCGCGGGCGGCGGCCAGCGCCAGGGAGCCCGCCTGATAGCTGTCGCCCATGTCCAGCAGCGCCTCGGCGGCGCGGCTGCGGGCGGCGAACGGCAGGTTGTTCTGCGCCACGAAGTCGCGCAGCGTCGCGACCCCCTGGACGCTCTGGCCGGAGCGGGCCTGGAGCTTGGCGCGCTCGATCACCGCCTGGACGTCGAGCCGCTGGGCGAGCTCGCGCACCGCCGGATTGCGCGCGCCTTGCGGAATGCGGCCGATCAGGGCCAGCGCCTGATCCGGGCGGCCGGCGAACTCCGCGTACAGCGCGGCGGCTTGCAGGGTGTCGATGTCCGGGGCTTCGGCGGTGAACAGCGGCGTCGCCACCTGGGCGGCCTGCTGGGTCTGGCCCTGGCCGACCAGGAAGCGCGCATACTGATAGCGGCTCCAGGGATTGGTCGGGTCGGCGGCGACCGAGGCGGCGAGCGCCGCGCCGGCGCCGAAGGCGTCGCCGCGGGCCTGCAGCTCGTCGGCGCGGGCGCGCTCGATGCGGCCGCGCTGGGCCGCGCCTTCGCGGGTGCGCGGCAGGTCGGCCGCGAGGCGGGCGGCCTCGTCGACCTGACCGGTGCGGCTGAGCGCTTCGGCGAGCCCGGCGCGGGCCTCCAGCCGTTGCGGGTCGCGGGCCAGCACCTCGCGGTAGGCGTCGGCGGCCTCGGCGTAGCGCTGCTGGGCGGTCAGCGCCTCGCCGAGCACCATCGAGGCCTCGATCGAATCCTTCGCGCCGCTGCGGGCGAGCGTGCGGGCCGAAGCCGCCGCCTTCTCAAGGCGGCCGGCGGCGAGGTCGGCGCGCGCCGCCTGCAGGCCGGCGTAGAATCTGGCGCTGGTGAGCGCCTCGCGCCAGCGCTCGCCGCCGGGGCCGCGGGCGGCGCGGCCGAGCAGCTCGGCGGCGTCGGCGAAGCGTTCCTGGCGCAGGCGCACCAGGCCCAGGCCGCCGCTGGCGTCGGTGTCGGAGGCGCGCTGGCGCAGCGCTTCGCCGAACCGCTGCTCGGCGGTGGCCAGGTCGCCGCGGTTGAAGGCGACGAAGCCGGCGGCGCGCGCGGCGCCGGACGGGTCCGAGGGCTTCGCCGGCGTGGCCGGCGCGCGTGGCGATCGGCTTCTCCGGATCGGCCGGCGGCGCGGCCGGGGTCGCGACCCGGGCCGGACCCGGCGCCGGCGCGGCGGCGGCCTGCGACGTGCCGCCGTTGAGCAGGGCGGCGACCTCGGTCACCCGCTTGTCCTGGCCGCCGACCACGCCGCGCAGGCGCGACAGATACTCCGACGCGACGCCCGCCTGGCCGTCCTGCGCCGCATAGAGGGCGACGTGGTACAGCACCTGGGGATCGTTCGGCGCAGCGCGCAGCGCCCGGTCCAACGCATCGCGCGCCAGGTCCTTGCGGCCGCGCTTGCGCCAGCTCTGCGCCTGCCGCAGCAGCGTCGCGCTGGTCGCCCCGGCCGCCGCGCGCGAACCTTCGAGCTTCACCGGGGCCTGGACCCCTGACGGCGTGGCGGCGCGAACCGCCTCACCGGTGCGCGGCAGCAGCACCGGCGCGGTCGCGCTTTGGGCCACCGCCGCGCTGGCCCAGGTCAGGACCAGCAGGGACACCGAGCTACGCAGAAACATCGTCTTCTCCGAACTCGCGCAGCCGGCGCTGCTCGAGCCGCTTAAGGAGGGCGTAGGCCCCGGTGGCGAGGATCAGGCTGGCGCCCAGGGCGGTCAGCGCCAGCGTCAGCGGGTTGCGGCTCATCCACCACATGATCCGCAGGTGCCAGGGGAGGTCGCCGCTCCAGAAGCCCCGGTCGATCCGCAGGCTGGTGAAGCCGGCGCCGGACAGCACCGTCAGGTCGCCCTGGATCGCATAGTTGGCCTTGTCGTCGCCCATCCGCTCCATCAGCGAAGGCAGGCGTTGCGGCGAGCCGGCCAGCACCGCGGTGACGACGCGGCTGCGGTCGACCGGCGAGCGCCAGCTCATCAGCCCGAGGAAGTCGCCGCCGTTGACCAGCAGCTCGTTCATCTGGCTCGACGGCGAGGGATCGACGTTCGAGCCCCAGGCGTGGAACAGCCGATCGAGCACCCGGCCGGCGCGGACCCGCAGCGAGGTGTCGGCCGCCTGGATCGGCGCGCCCTTGAACAGGTCCGGCAGGGCCTGGATCAGCGAGGCCGGGCCGATCACCAGCACGTCCTTCTTCGCCAGCGAGACCGTATCGCCGGCGCGGGCCACGGTGACCCGCACCCCGGCCGCGCCGGTCGCGTCGGCGAACCGGCCCATGGTCTCCAGATAGGCCTCCACCTCGGCCGGCGTCGGCTGCGCCGCGAGCAGCACCACGGTGTCGGCCTGGTCGGCCATCCGGGTGTAGGGGAAGCCGGCGCTGGCGAAGAAGGCCAGGTCCGGCAGGCGCGCAAAGTGGTGCGCGTCGGACAGGTCGAGCTTGGAGTTGGCGTCGATGCCGGTGCGGATGTTGCCGGGGACCTCGCCCTCGCAGCGGCCCTTCTTGGTCAAGCGCAGGTCGTAATAGAACTGCAGCTGGTCGCCGCCGAACAGGTTGTAGGCCGGCAGCTCGACCTTCTCGGTCCGGTGGGTCGCCGCGCCGCCGATCAGGTCCCGCGCCTTGTCGCGCGTGGTCGGGCCGGTGAGCGGCACGGTGTTCAGGTACTTGCCGTTCATCAGCACGTCGAGGCGCGACGTCTTGTGGTCCAGCCATTCGCCGTTCGGGTAGCGGTAGCCGAGCTTCAGCGTCGGACCGCGGGCCGGCCAGAAGAACAGGTCGGGCGGCGTGCGGAAGGAGGCGGTGAGCAGGCCCGGCCGCAGCCCTTGCCCCTCCAGCAGTTCCGGCCGCACGAAGTCGCCGAGGCGGGCGGCGCGGCCCGCGGGGACCCAGCGCGGCGCGTCGTAGGGCTTGCGCGCCGGCAGGCTGACCGGGGTCACCGTCACCCGTCCGCCGGAGAAGGCGCTCGACGACGAGGCGAACGCCCGGGCCGCGGCGAGCAGTTCCTCGTCATTGCGGCCGCCGATCACCAGCAGGGTGGCGAAGCGGTTCTTCGGATTGGGGACCAGCGCCACGGTCGGCCCGTCGAGCGGCGGCAGCGCCCCGCCCAGCACGGTGTCGCCGTTGCGCACCAGCACCACCGCGTCGCCGGCCGGAATGTCGTTGTAGGCCACCGGGAAGTCGAAGCCGCGGTAGCTGGCGTTCATGCCGAAGTAGCCGGCCAGCGCGCCGGCGGCCTGCAGCATGTCGTTGCTCGGCGCGCCGAGGAAGACGAACGGCAGGTTCAGGCCGATCGGCGAGGTCATGTCGAGGAACGGCGCCGGCATCCGGGCCAGGTCGTGGCCGGTCTCCAGCCGCTGCAAGGTCAGGTTCAGCGTCGTGCGGGTGTTGCTGACGTTGGCCCACAGCGACGAGTGCAGCGGGTCTTCGCAGTCCTTGGTGTAGTGGGCGATCAGCCGGAAGTTCAGCCGGTTGCGGCTGGCGAACAGGTCCGGGTCGATCGGCACCGTCAGCGACACCCCGCCGGCGCCGTCGCGCACCAGGCCCACCGTGCCGACCACCTCGTCGTTCAGCAGGATGACCAGATGGCTGAGGTCCGGCAGCAGGTCCGGCGAATAGGCGAAGTTGAGCGTCAGGCTGGCCTGGGTGACCACCTCGTCCGGCCGGACGTTGTAGGGGATCCCCGCCTCGCCGCGGACGCCCAGCAGCTGGATCGGCTGCTCGACGCCGAGCGACTTCATCGACAGCGAGACGGTGCGCGTGCCGACGCCCGGCGCGGCCGGCGCGGCGACGGCCGCTTCGACCGGGGCCGGGGCGACTGCGGCTTCCGCCCGGGCCGGACGCAGGGCCGCGCCCGTCAGCATCATGAGCGCGATCGCCGCCGCGGCGCGACGCCCGGCCTGGCCACGCTTGGCGCCCTCGCGCCGGTCGCGGCGCGAGGGCCGCGCCGCGCGGCTCTTGCGGTCAATCGGGCGCAGCAGCAGCAGGTTGGCGCTCAGCAGGTCGCGGAACGCCTTGGTCACCGACAGCTGCGGCGCGCTTTCCGGATCCGGCCAGGCGTCGGCGCGGCCGAACACCACCCGCACCAGCCAGCGGCGGTTCTCCAGCGTCATCTCGCCGAAGCGGAGCGACATCACATCGCCGTCGACCCGCAGGGTCGAGGTCGGGAACAGGAAGCTGTGGCCGCCGGCCTCGAGCTCGACGTGGCTGACGTTGCGCCCGTCCCAGGCCCCCGCCTTCGGGCTGACGACCGCCACCCCGCCCATGGAGATGTCGCGGGTTTCCCCGCGGGCGATGTGGCCGTCCTCAAAGTAGAGGGTGGCCGGGAGGTTGGCGTCCGCGCGCAAGTTGACCCGCACCTGGCGGTTCTCACGCCCGACCACGATCGTCGTGAGCAGGATCATCATGTTGTAGGTCGACCAGAAAATGTTGAGCGCGGTTGTGCCGGCGTCCGCCTGGCCGATAGCCAGCTTGGTCGCCGCTGTGATGATGCCGATCAGCAGCAGGGTGGAGACGAACAGGTGCGGCGCGAGCGAGCGCCAGTCGAAGTAGGATTTCTCCAGCAAGCCGCCCTTGTCCGTCACGTTGAACTTGCCGGCCCGCGGATTGAACAACGGCAGGATCGACGGCTTCACCAGGTGGAAGGCGAGAATGCTCTCGTAGACCTCGTTCCAGATCGACCGGCCGTACTTGCCCTGCACGCGGGCGTTGCCGAGGTGGGCGAACAGCAGGTGCGGGCCGGCGAACGCCAGGATCATCAGCGGCGAGGCGTGGATGATGCTCTGGCCGAGCAGCAGGTAGCAGAGCGGCGAGGTCAGGAACACGACCCGCGGCAGCGGGAATTGGAAGTGCAGGAAGGCGTTCAGGTAGCACAGCCGCTGCAGCGGCTTCAGGCCGCGCCCGAACAGCGGATTGTCGAGCCGCAGGATCTGGGTCATGCCGCGCGCCCAGCGCGCGCGCTGGCCGATGTGCAGCGCCAGCCGCTCGGTCGCCAGGCCGGCCGACAGCCGGACGTTGAGGTAGGCCGTGTTCCAGCCCCGGCGCTGCAGCTTCAGCGCGGTGTGGGCGTCCTCGGTGACGGTCTCCGGAGCGAAGCCGCCCACCTCGTCGAGCGCCGAGCGGCGGATCACCGCGCAGGAGCCGCAGAAGAAGGCGGCGTTCCAGAAGTCGTTGCCCTCCTGGACCACGCCGTAGAACAGCGCCCCCTCGCCCTGGATGTCGCGCACCGCGGTGACGTTCCGCTGCACCGGGTCGGGCGAGTAGAAGTAGTGCGGCGTCTGGATCAGGGCGAGCTTCGGATCGGCGCTGAACCAGCCGATCGTCATCTGCAGGAAGGCGCGGGTGGCGACGTGGTCGGCGTCGAAGACGACGACGAGCTCGCCGTCGGTCCGGGCGAGCGCGTGGTTCAGGTTGCCGGCCTTGGCGTGCTTGTTGTCCGGCCGGGTGAGGTAGTCGCAGCCGGCGGCCTTGGCGAAGGCGGCGAACTCCGGCCGCTTGCCGTCATCCAGCAGGAAGACCCGGAAGCGGTCGACCGGATAGTCCATCGACATCGCCGCCAGCACCGTGTCCTGCACGATGTCGAGCGGCTCGTTGTAGGTCGGGATGTAGACGTCGACCCGCGGCCATTCGGCCGGCTCGCCGCGGATCGGCTTCACCGGCCGCTTCAGTGGCCAGGCGCACTGGATGTAGCCGAGGAACAGGATCAGCCAGGCGTAGATCTCGGCCAGCAGCAGGCCGGCGCCGAGGATCGCCGCCAGCGGGCCGTCGAAATGCAGGGTCTCGGTGACCCGCCAGTAGACGTAGCGGCTGGTGATCGCGGTGGAGAGGATGGCGATCGCGATCGTCGTCCGCTTCGACTGGTCCAGCCGGTGCAGCAGCGACGCCAGCACGAACGCCGCCAGGCCGAACGCCACCTGCTGGGTCAGACTCATCGGCACGGTGATGGCCAGCGCCAGGGCGACGACGCCCACGAGCAGCAGCGCACCCGCCGCGAAGCGTTCGATCAACGTCCGAACGCCGCCGCGCCCCCCGGCCAGGTCCACCATCGCACTCCCCCTAGACGCGGCCTTTAGGCCACGCAGACGTCCCGCACCAGCTGATCAAGGCTCGCCGCGAGACGCCGGATGTCCGCGACCGCGCCGACATCCTCGACATCCGCTTCGAGCGCGGTGAAGCCGCTCGCCGCGGCCTCGGCGACCGCTTCGTCGTAGCGCACCGAGCCCATGAAGCGCCGGCTGGCGCGTTCGGCCACGAAATCGGCGATGTCGCGGCTCAGCCGCCGACGCTTGTCGACCTGGTTCAGGACGCCGAAGCGCGGGATCTCGCCCGGCAGCGGCGGATGCAGGAAAGCTCCGCCCCGATAGTTCGGCAGCAGCGCGATTGAAGCGCCGTCGGTGAGGAACACCGTCATGCCCACGTCGGCGAGCTCGTCCAGCCGCTCCTGCAGCAGGCCCTCGCCCGGGGCGGTGTCCACCAGGATCAGGTCGGCGGGGCTCCGCTGAAGATCGGCGAATTCGGCCCGCAGCTGCGCGACGGTGAGCGCCTCGTCGAGGTGCAAGCGCTGGTCGCGGTTGCTCGGGCCGAAGGGGATCAGGTCGACGCCGCTACGGGTGGTGGCGCAGACCGTGCGCCAGGCCCGGCCCTCGTAGGTCGCCCGCGCGACGCCGTCGGTCTCACCGGCCTCGGGGCCGAGGTGGAAGCGCAGCGCGTTCTGGCTGTCGAAATCGATCGCGGTGACCCGCCAGCCACGCTGGCGCATGGCGACGGCCATGTTGGCCGTGAGCGTGGTCTTGCCAGCGCCGCCTTTCGGCGAGGAGACGACCACCACCGGCATGGTCAGCGTCCGGCGAGCTCGAGCCGGGCGAACACGTCCGCCAGCGGCATCTGCCGTGCAGCTTCGGCGGTCGGCGCGGCCGGCTCCGGCGTGTCGGCGTAGCGGCCGAGCAGCGAGCGCCCGGCGCGGCGGGCCGGCGCGGCCTCAACCTCGACGGCGGCGCGACGCGGCGCGATCACGGCCGGCTCGCGGGCGACGGTCGCGGTCGCGGTCGGGGTCGGGGCTTCAGGCGGGATCGCCGAACGGTTGAGGCGATCAAGCACGGGCCAGGAGTCGGTGGGCACACGCATAGCGATATCGAACTCCTTATACTCCAATTGCGTGTGGAGATTGTCCATGAGATTGCGAATATCGTTCACGGCGAGCCCCAGCGTGCACCTGCGAGCTAACGCTGCGGCGCAGAACACTCAAATGTTTTAAGTGGAACGGGCTGCGATGAAAGGTCACGCGCTCGAGATTTACCCATTTCGAGTAGGTGATCGCGAAGCACCTATGAGTGTCTAATCTTAGATTTCGAGTTACTTGATCACTTTTGGTTGTATTTTATGCTCGCGTGAGGTGCGGATAGTCTGTCGCTACCTATGCGCGCAATCCTCATGATCGGGAATGGATCCCACTTTCGCCGCAATTCGTCGGCTCGCCGACGCTGGTCGACCGGCGTTCGCCCGCGACCGCTGCAATGCCGAAAAGCGGCCACATTCACAAAGGGACAGATTGCCTCAGGCGCACGGCGCTCCGCCGGCGGGCGGCTGGTCGCCTGGAGGTCGACCGACCGCAGCGCACAGGCCATCGAGCGGTCAGGCGCGCCACAGAGCCAGCGCAGCAATATTGGGCAGGCATGAGAAAAATATAGGCGCCGCGCGGCGCGCGGTCCGGGACCGGGGACGGCGCAGATTGCTCCGCCGCCCCCGATCCCCGCCGTCTTGTCTGGACCCTGCCGGCTCAGCCGGCGGCGGGCTCCATCGTCCGCAGCACCTCGAGCACCCGCGCGGCGACGTCCTTAGGCGCAATCAGCAGGTCGGGCAGGTAGGTGTCTTCGTTGTTGTAGCGCAGCGGCGAGCCGTCGGCCCGGCTGACGTGCAGGCCGGCGGCCGCGGCCACCGCGGCCGGGGCGCAGTTGTCCCACTCGTACTGGCCGCCGCTGTGCAGGTAGATGTCGGCCTCGCCGCGCACCACCGCCATCGCCTTGGCGCCGGCCGAGCCCATCGGCACCAGCTCGGCGTCCAGGGCGTTGGCCACGGCGACGGCTTCCGCCGCCGGCCGCGTGCGGCTGACCAGCATCCGCAGCTTGCCCGGATTGGGCGGCACCTGCGGCGGCTGACCGCTGCACAGCGTCAGCGGGAAGCCCGGCAGGGCCACCGCGCCGATCGACGGCTCGCCGTCGATGCTGAGCGCCACGTGGACGGCCCAGTCGGTGCGGCCTTCGCCGTACTCGCGGGTGCCGTCCAGCGGGTCGACGATCCACACCCGCTTGGCCTTCAGCCGCTCGGGGTTGTCCTTCTCCTCTTCGGAGAGGATGGCGTCGTCCGGCCGGTTGGTCTTCAGCGCCTCGATGATGAAAGCGTTGGCCGTGCGGTCCCCGGCCTTGCCGAGGGCCTTGCCCTCGAACAGGCCGGAGCGCTGGAGTTCGACCAGGATCCGCCCGGCGGTCTCGGCGATGTGCCGGGCGAGCTCGACGTCGTTCATCGTCGCGGGGGTTGGGGACTGGCTCATCCGATCAACTTCTCCACGATCAGGTCGGCCGCTTGCTCCGGCGTCAGCTTGGTCGTGTCGATGCGGATCTCGGCGTTCTCCGGCGGCTCGTACGGGCTGTCGATGCCGGTGAAGTTGGCCAGCTGGCCCGCGCGCGCCTTCTTGTAGAGGCCCTTCACGTCCCGCGCCTCGGCGTCAGCCAGCGGCGTATCGATGAAGACCTCGATGAACTCGCCGGCGGCCATCATCTCGCGCACCATCCGACGCTCCGCACGGAACGGCGAGATGAAGGCGGTCAGCACGATCAGCCCGGCGTCGGTCATCAGCTTGGCCACTTCGCCGACGCGGCGGATGTTCTCCACCCGATCGGCTTCGGTGAAGCCGAGGTCCTTGTTCAGGCCGTGACGGACGTTGTCGCCGTCGAGCAGGAAGGTGTGGCGGTTCATCCGCACCAGCTTCTTCTCGACCAGGTTGGCGATCGTCGACTTGCCCGCGCCGGAGAAGCCGGTGAACCACAGCACGGCCGGCTTCTGGTTCTTCAGGTCGGCGTGCTTCTCGCGGGTGACGTCGAGCGCCTGCCAGTGAACGTTCTGGCTGCGACGCAGCGAGAAGTGCAGCATGCCGGCGGCGACGGTCGCGTTGGTGATCTTGTCGACCAGGATGAAGCCGCCGAGGTCGCGATCCGAGGTGTAGGCCTCGAACACGATCGGCTTGTCGGTCGACAGGTTGGCCACGCCGATGGCGTTGAGCTCCAGCGTCTTGGCCGCCAGGTGCTCCATCGTGTTGACGTTCACCTGGTACTTCGGCGCCTGCACCTGGGCGGTGACGGTCTGCGTGCCGAGCTTCAGCCAGTAGGACCGGCCCGGCAGCAGCGGCTCGTCGGACATCCAGACGATGGTCGACTCGAACTGGTCGGCGACCTCCGGCGGATTGTCGGCGACCGCCAGCACGTCGCCGCGCGAGCAGTCGATCTCGTCGGCGAGCGTCAGGGTGACCGACTGGCCGGCGACCGCCTGCGGCAGGTCGCCGTCGAAGGTGACCACGCGGGCCACCGTCGAGGTCTTGCCGGACGGCAGCACCCGCACGGTGTCGCCGGGCTTCACGACGCCCGAGGACACCAGGCCGGAGAAGCCGCGGAAGTCGAGGTTCGGACGGTTGACCCACTGCACCGGCATGCGGAACGGCTTGGCCTGGTCGATCGTCTGGTCGAGCTCGACCGACTCCAGGTGCTCGATCAGCGCCGGGCCCTTGTACCAGGGCGTGTTCGGCGAGTTGGTGGTGATGTTGTCGCCCTTGAAGCCCGAGATGGGCATGGCGACGAAGTCCTCGATGCCGATGCTCTTGGCGAAGGCGCGGTAGTCCTCGACGATCGCCTCGTACTTGGCCTGGTCGTAGCCGATCAGGTCCATCTTGTTGACGGCCAGGACGATGTTCCGGATGCCGATCAGGTGCGCCAGGTAGGAGTGGCGCTTGGTCTGCACCAGCACGCCCTTGCGCGCGTCGATCAGGATCACGGCCAGGTCGGCGGTCGAGGCGCCGGTCACCATGTTGCGCGTGTACTGCTCGTGGCCGGGCGTGTCGGCGACGATGAACTTGCGCTTCTCGGTGGCGAAGAACCGGTAGGCGACGTCGATCGTGATGCCTTGCTCACGCTCGGCGGCCAGGCCGTCGACCAGCAGGGCGAAGTCGATCTCCTGCCCCTGCGTGCCGACGCGCTTGGAGTCGTCCTCGAGCGCCGCCAGCTGGTCCTCGAAGATCATCTTCGAGTCGTAGAGCAGCCGCCCGATCAGCGTCGACTTGCCGTCGTCGACGGAGCCGCAGGTGATGAAGCGCAGCAGCGTCTTGTGCTGGTGCGTCTCGAGATAGGCGTCGATGTCCTGAGCGATCAGGTCGTCGGTCTTGTACTCGTAGCCGGCGCCCTCGGCGCCAGCCTTGGGGAGGGTGGTCTCGCTCATCAGAAATATCCCTCCTGCTTCTTCTTCTCCATCGACGCGGCGCCGCCGTCCTTGTCGATCACCCGGCCCTGCCGCTCCGACGTCGTCGTCAGCAGCATTTCCTGGATCACTTCGGGAAGCGTGGCCGCCTCGCTCTCCACCGCGCCGGTCAGCGGGTAGCAGCCGAGCGTGCGGAAGCGGATGGACCGTTCGACCGGGACCTCGCCCGGCTTCAGCGGGAAGCGCTCGTCGTCGACCATCAGCAGCATCCCGTCGCGCTCGACCGTCGGCCGCTTGGCCGAGAAGTAGAGCGGCACGATCGGGATGTCCTCGAGATGGATGTATTGCCAGATGTCCAGCTCGGTCCAGTTGGAGATCGGGAACACCCGGATGGATTCACCCTTGGACTTCTTGGCGTTGTAGAGCCGCCAGAGTTCCGGACGCTGGTTCTTCGGGTCCCAGCGGTGGTTGGCCGAGCGGAACGAGAAGATCCGCTCCTTGGCGCGGCTTTTCTCTTCGTCACGGCGGGCGCCGCCGAAGGCCGCGTCGAAGCCGTACTTGTCGAGCGCCTGCTTGAGGCCCTCGGTCTTCCACATGTCGGTGTGCAGCGGGCCGTGGTCGAACGGATTGATCTTCCGCTCCATGGCTTCCGGGTTGTGGTAGACGAGCAGCTCCATGCCGCTCTCGCGGGCCATGCGGTCGCGCAGCTCGTACATCGCCTTGAACTTCCACGTCGTGTCGACGTGCAGCAGCGGGAACGGCGGCGGCGACGGGTAGAAGGCCTTCCGCGCCAGGTGCAGCATCACCGCGGAGTCCTTGCCGACCGAGTAGAGCATCACCGGACGCTCAGCCTCAGCCACCACCTCCCGCAGGATGTGGATGCTCTCCGCCTCAAGGCGTTGAAGGTGGGTCAGCCTCTCGCCGACGGGTTTTTCTATCGACATATGCTCACTTACAATCCTGAGAGCGCACTTGGTTCCGAGACGGTTGCGGCGGGCCTAGGCCGCGCCGGCTCCGTTCGGGCTCAAGGCCGCCTCCGCCGCGGCGATTTCAGACTTCAGCCACATGGTCTCGCTGAGGTTCGCGCCGCCCGACTCCGTCAGGAGCCGTTGCAGCGCGTCTTTCTTCACGGCCAGGGCGTCGGAGTTGGAAGGCTCCGCGCCCAGGGCCACGTCGAGGAGATGTAGGGCTTCGAGGGGGGCCCCGCCATTCAGCTTTTCTCGGGCACGCCCGGCGAGAATCTGGGCGCCGCCGGCGAGTTCCACCAAGTCCTTGTCCACGCTCGAGCGAGGAACGCCATAGAGCGACGTGGTGGAGTCGTAGAGGAACCAGCCCGTATACTCGTGGTATATCGCCCGGACCGCCCAACGCACATTGCCGTGGAACTCGCCGATCTTCAGGTGATCCGGCAGGCGGATCTCCCGCATCAGGGTGAAGACATCCTTTCCGGCGTTCATGCCGGCGATCGTCGCCTCGTTAATGTAGGAGACGGCGGCGTACATCTTGTCGAGGTCCGCGCGGATCTTCTCGGCGCCGACGATGGGGTCGCCATGGCCGGTGATCAGGATTTCTGCGCCCAACTGGCGGACCCGATCGAGCGACTTCAGATAGCGCACCACGAGGCGCGGCTTGTCGCCGCGAATGGTGTTGAGGAACGGCATCGACAGGAACACCGGCCCGAACAGGTTGCCGGTGAAGGCGACCTTTTCGTTCGGCATCCAGACGGTCAGCGAGTCCAGGGTCTCGCCGCCGGGCGTCGAGATCACCTCGAAGCGCCGCTCGCCGAGCTCGAAGGCGTACTCGCGGTCGACCTCGATGTCCGGCGAGATGACCGGCACTTCCAGCGGCGGGCCGCCGGTGTTGACCGTCCCGCCCCACAGCTTGCGCGAGCGCGGTTCGCCGTGCGGCCGCAGCTTCTCGTACCAGGCGGCGGTCTCGACGTAGCGCCGCTCGACGACGACCTTGGTGTCCGGCTCCTTGAGCGCCGGCACGCCGCCGAAGTGGTCCGGGTGGCTCTGGGTCAGCACGATGTAGCGCAGCGGCCCGGTGCGCGCCGGGGCGAGCACCGCCTTGTTGCGCTCGGCGCTGGTCGGGAAGCCGGCGTTGACCAGTAGGTCGCCGTCCGAAGTCGTCACCAGGTAGGCGTTGGAGATGTCCTTCGCCATGAAGATGTAGTCGGTGATGGCGACGGCTTCGGACTGCTGCTGGCCGGCGTTCACCAGGCCAGCCAGCGGCGGATTCTTCTTTTCCTCAGCGCTCATGATCAAAGCTCCCCGAACTCGACCATCACCTTGGCCGATTGCGGGGTGCCCGCGGTCTCGAAGGCCTTCAGCACGTCGTCGAACTGGTAGCGGTGGCTGATCAGCGAGCGCGCCTTGTCCTTCAGCCGCGGCAGCGCGGCCAGCACCTCGGGCATCTCGTCGGGATAGCCGACCGCCGTGGTGATGCTCATCTCGGTGGTCAGCATCGAGCCGAGCGCGACCTCGACCGGCTTCATATAGGCGGCGGTGATGACCAGCTTGGCGTGCTTCTTGGCCATGCGGATCACGTCGCTGACCAGGCTCGGCGCGCCGGCGGCGTCGATGTAGGCGTCGACGTCGACCGCCTCGCGGCCGAACACCGTGGTGCGGCCCTGGATCTCCAGCAGGCGTTCGCGCACGTCCTCGGACGCGGCGTTGATCACCGCCTTGGCGCCCAGCGCCTGGGCGCGGTCGAGCCGCTCCGGCGACAGGTCGACGGCGACCACGTCCTTGATCCCGCGGTCGACCAGCCACAGCACCATGCCCAGGCCGATCGGCCCGCAGCCGAACACCACGACCTTGTCGCCCGGCTTCACCTGCATGCGGTTCACGCCGTGCAGCGCGACCGCCAGCGGCTCGGTCAGGGCGGCGACGTCGAAGGGCAGGTCGTCGGGGATCGGCAGCAGGCTGTCGCCGACCTTGGCGTCGCCGACCAGCACCTCGTCGGTGAAGGCCCCGTCCGGGCCGCCGCTGCCGATGAAGGTCGAGGTCTGCATCGGGTTGATGACCACCCGCTGGCCGACCTTCAGGCCCTCGACCGCCTTGCCGATCTGCACCACCTCGCCGGCCGCCTCGTGGCCGATCGGGGTGACGCCGCCTTCCTTGCGGTTGATGCCGCCGAACTTGATGTAGGACAGGTCGCTGCCGCAGACGCCGCAGGCCTTGACCTTGACCACGACGTCATTGTCGCCGGCCTTGGGCGGATCGCGCGGGTCGAGGCGCACGTCGCCCACCCCGTGAATGTTCAGCACTCGCATCGGAAAGCTCCCTTCGAGTCTTCGGTCGTCGGTCAGAAGGATGAGTAGGCGGGCATGATCACGCTCGCCCCGTCGATGACGATGGTGTCGCCGCTGTGGAACGACGAGGCGTCGCTGGCCAGGTAGGCGGCGATGCCTTCGAAGTCGGCCATCTTTCCCGGGCGCTGGATCGGCGTGCGCGAGGCGAAGAACTTGTCGATGCCGCTCCACTCTTCGCCGGAGCCGGTCATCTCGGTCTTGATGTAGCCGGGCGCGACGGTGTTGGCGCGGATGCCGTACTTGCCGAACTCGACGGCCATGCCGCGGATCACCGCGCCCATCGCGCCCTTGGCGGCGGCGTAGTTGCCCTTGCCGGGCAGGCCGTGGAGCATCGACAGGCTGCCGCAGAACACCAGCGAACCGCCGGGCTCGCCGGCCTCGGCGCGCTTGACCATCTGCCGGGCGCCTTCGCGCAGGGTGAAGAAGGCGCCGTCGAGGTTGATCTTCAGCAGGTCGTGCCACTTCTCGGCGGTCAGCTCGAAGGTCGAGTTGGTCGTCGGCGGCACGCCGGAGTTGGCGATCACGCAGTCGACGCGGCCGAAATCCTTGACGGTGTCTTCGAAGGCCGCGGCGACTGCGTCCTCGTTGGAGACGTCGACCTGGCGGGTGATGACGCGCACGCCGTACTGTTCCAGCTCGGCCTTCGCCTTGGCGTTCTTCTCGGCCGAGCGGGCCCAGATCTCCAGGTCGCCGCCCTGTTTGGCGATGCCGCGCGCGAAGCCGAGGCCGAGGCCGCCGTTGCCGCCAGTGATCACCGTCACTTTGCCGCTGAGATCAAACAGGCCCTTCGCCATCGGTTCCTCCCATGTGCGCCAAAACCTTCTCGGCGCGAGGCCTGATGGTTTGGCGAGTGGGAACCATCCTCGCAACGACGCACAGTGTCGAGCGCCGGCCGCAATGATGCATGCCGGCCAAAGACGTGCGGATTCCGCGCCTTGGGACGGAACCGGCCGGGCGGGGAAGCGCCGGTGAGGTCAAAACGCCCCCTCCGTCTCGCGCGCCTGACGGCGCGATCCACCTCCCCCGCTGCGCGGTGGAGGATCTGGGGCGAAGCTGACTGAGGGGGCGTTTTGGGCCTCGCCCCGCCCCCTCTGTCGAAATCAGGCCCGGGCGATCTCCAGCAGCATGTCGGCCACCGCGCGCGGCTCGGTGATCATCAGGTCGTGGCCGGTGTCGATCTCGAAGTTGCGCTCGCCGTCGAGCTGGCGGGCGCGGGAGTCCGGCTCGCTGTGGGCCAGCGCCTGGGTGCAGTTGATGTTGAACCGGCGGATCGCCCGCACCGCCGCCTCGTCCTTCAGCTGCAGCTTCTCGGCGAAGCACTTCCAGGGATGCGGCGTCAGCTTGGTCTTCATCCAGGCGATGTCGGCTTCGTCGGTGACGCCGAAGTAGCCGACCGGGCCCAGGGCGTCAGGCCAGAGCACCATCTCCACGCCGTCCTGCTCGCGCATCATGCTGTGGGCCATCTGCATCATCGGCTTGGCGACGTCGGCCAGCGCCTCGCCGTTCTTCGGATGGGCGGCGTCGAGGTAGACCAGCTTGCCGATCCGCTCGGGGACCAGGCCCGCGGCGCCCGTGATCACCATGCCGCCGTAGCTGTGGCCGAGCAGGATGACGTCGGTCAGGTCGTCGTATTCCAGCAGGTTGGCGACGTCGGTGGCGTGGGTGCCGAGGCCGACGTCGGCGCTGACCAGGTGCTTGCGGTCGCCGCAGCCGGTCAGGCTCGGCGAATAGACCAAGTGGCCGGCCTCGCGCAGCAGCGGCGAGAGCTTGTTGTAGCACCAGCCGCCGTGGCCGCCGCCGTGGATCAGCACGAATGTCGCCATCTCTAGGTTCCTCCGAATGTTGTTTGGTTGTGGGTTCAGGCCGTCGCGCGGGCGTCGACGTCCGGGTCCTCGAAGATGTCTTCGATGCGGGCCCCGAACAGCCGGGCGATGCGGAAGGCGAGCGGCAGGCTCGGGTCGAACTTGCCGGTCTCGATCGCGTTGAAGCTCTGCCGGGAAATCTGCAGGCGCGCAGCGGCGTCGGCCTGGCTCCAGGCGCGCTCGGCGCGCAGCACCTTCAGGCGGTTTCTCAACTGTACTTCCGCCAGACGAACGGCAGGGAGATCAACATGCCGAGGCAGAAGACCGGAAACACCCAGTAGGCGTGCAGGTGCGGCGCGCCGCCGAACGCCTCGAGGAAGCCCCAGACGGTCGAGGCCGACAGCGCCAGCGCCGAGCCCCACAGGAGCTGCTGGATGACCCGCGCCCGCAGCACTTCGTCGGTCTCTTCGACCAGCAGCCGGCCGAGCGCCCAGACCACCGCCAGGATCGGCAGGGCCGGGAGCACGGCGAGCCCATAGCGCAGCGGCGGCCCGGGCGCGGCCGCGCTCTGCATCAGCCAGATCACCCCGACGAGCAGGACGACGTAGATCGCCATCGCCGTCACGAAGCGTCGGACGTAGCGGCGACTGGCGGCGCCCACGGCTGACATGTCATGCTCCCTTGTCTTTGTGTCAAGGAAGCACGACACCGCTCAGCCGGTCAAGGGAGCGGCCTCAGAGCCCGGCGAAGGCCCGCGCCAAGGCCTCGCGGCGCAGCCGCAGCGTGGTCTGCACCTGTGGCGCGCCGAGGCCGGCGGCGCCGAAGCCGTGGAACCCGCCGGGGATCACGTGCAGCTCGGCCGGCACGCCGGCGCGGATCAGGCGCCGGGCGTACTCCACATCCTCTTCCAGGAAGAGGTCGAGCGCGCCGACCAGGATGAAGGCCGGCGGCAGGCCGGCGAGGTCCGCGACCCGGGCCGGCGCCGCGCCGTAGGGCGTCTCCGGCCCGCCGGGCTCGATGCCCAGCAGCGCCTTCCAGCCGTAGCGGTTGTTGGCCGGCGGCCAGACGAACTCGCCGCAATAGGGGTGTGGATCGCTGGTCGCGCCGGTGCGATCGTCGAGCATCGGCGAGTCCAGCGACTGGAAGAGGATCGGGATCTCGCCGCGGTCGCGGGCGTAGATCGCCAGGGCCGCGGCGTGGCCGCCGCCGGCGCTCTCGCCGCCGACGGCGATCCGGCCGCGATCGACGCCCAACACCTCGGCCTCGGCGTGCAGCCATTTCAGCGCCGCATAGCCGTCCTCGACCGCGCCGGGGAAGCGGGTCTCCGGGGCCAGCCGGTAGTCGACCGAGACCACCACGCAGCCCAGCTCATGGGCCAGGCTGCGGTTGGAGCCGTCGTTGAGGTCGGCCGTGCCCAGCACATAGCCGCCGCCATGCAGATGCAGGAAGGCTGGCCGCGGCGCTGTCGCCGCGCCTGGCGGGGTGTAGACCAGCACGCGGACGTCCGGCGCGCCGTTCAGTCCGGGCACGAACCGGTCCTCGCACGCCACCGCCTGTTGCTCCGCCGACAACGGCGGCTGGGTGAAACCGGACTGCAGGGCCTCGCCGCTGCGCAGGTAGGCGATGAAGGCGTCGTTCAGCTCGAAGCTCGGCATCAGCTCGAGCGCCGGGGCGAGTTCCGGCGCGATCATCGCGCGCGTCGTCTTGGGCGGCGATCCCGCCTCGGCGTCGGCCATGCTGTTTCCTTCTTGGACGGCTTATGGCTCCGCCCACGCCGTAACGCCCCCTCAGTGGAGGGGGCGTTCAGCGCAAGGCGAAGCCGCTTGCGCCTATTCCGCCGGCCGCGCCGCCGCGCCGTCAAGCAGGTGGGCGTACTTGGCCCGGGCCTTCTCGCGCTTGGTCGGGATGTGCTCGGTCGGGAACAGGCCCGGCGCCGGGACCGCCGTCCTCAACAGGGCGTTGGCCACCTGCACCTGATGCACCTCGGTCGGGCCGTCGGCGACCGCCAGCATCGGCACGCCCATCCACATCTTGGCGAGCGGCGTCTCATGGGTGGTGCCGAGCGCCCCGTACAGGTGCACCGCGCGGCCGGCGATGTCGCCGTAGACCTTGGCCATCGCCACCTTGCACATGCCGATGTGGGTGCGCGCCGCGCCGTGCGGCAGGTTGTCGATCATCCAGGCGGTCTTCAGCACCAGCAGCCGGTACTGCTCGAGCTCGATCGCGGTGTCGGCGATCTGACCCTTGACGAACTGGTGGTCGCCGAGCTGCCGGCCCTGGGTGCGGCGCGAGACCGCGCGTTCGAGCATCATCTCCAGCGCCCGGCTGCACTGGCCGACCACCCGCATGGCGTGGTGGATGCGCCCGCCGCCGAGCCGCGACTGCGCGACCTTGAAGCCGCCGCCGGGCTGGCCGAGCATGGCGTCGAGCGGCACGCGGACGTGGTCGTAGCGGATGTAGCCGTGGATGCCCTGGTCTTCCGGCTCGTTCATCCCGGCGACGTTGCGCTTGATGACGATCCCCGGGGTCTCCGCCGGCACGATGAACATCGACATCCGCTCGTGCGGCGGGCTCTCGGGATTGGTCACCGCCATGACGATGTGGAAGGCGGCGTATTTGACGTTCGAAGCGTACCACTTCTCGCCGTCGATCACCCACTCGTCGCCCTCGCGCCAGGCCTTGCAGACGAACTCCTTGGGGTCGGCGCCGGCCTGCGGCTCGGTCATGGCGAAGGTCGAAACGATCTCGCCGTCGAGCAGCGGCTGCAGGAAACGCTGCTTCTGCTCCGGCGTGCCGTAGAGCGCCAGGATCTCGGCGTTGCCGGTGTCGGGCGCCGCACAGCCGAACACCGTCGGCGCCCAGGAGGCGCGGCCGATGATCTCGTTCATCAAGGCCAGCTTGAGCTGGCCGTAGCCCTTGCCGCCAAGGCTGGGGTCGAGGTGGCAGGCGAACAGCCCCTGGGCCTTCACCTGGTCGCGCAGCGGCTCGAGGATCGCCTGCGAGACCGGGTTCTTCTTGTCGTAGGGCGCGCCGCCGTCGGGGAACAGCAGGTCGAGATCCTCGACCTCCTCGCGCACGAAGCGGCTCATCCAGTCGAGCTTTTCCTGGAATTCGGGGTCGACGCGGAAATCCATGGTCGTTGTCCTTGAAATCGTCGTGCTGACTGGGCGGTGTGCCGAGGGGGCCGGGCTCAGCCGGCGATGATCTGACGGGCCTTGGTGGTGAGCCACGTGGCGTAGCCGTGAACGCTCTCGCCGACCTCGGCCGGGACCTTGCCGGCCTTCGAGGCCGCGACGGTGCCTTCCAGCAGGCAGGCCAGCTTGTAGCAGCCCAGGGCGAAGAACCACGGGGTCGCGCTCATGTCGCGGCCGGTCAGCTCGCCGTAGAGCCGGATGAGGTCGGCGCGCGAACCGAAGTCCCGCCACGGGCTGACCAGCGGCTTCTTGCCGGGCGGATCGCCGTCCTCCCACCAGCTGGTGAGGATCCAGCCGAGGTCGAGCATCGGATCGCCGAGCGTCGTCAGCTCCCAGTCGATCACGCCGGAGATCCGCGGCGCCGCGAGCGAGAACATCACGTTGGCGAACTGGAAGTCGCCGTGGATCAGGCCGATCCGGCGCTCGGTCGGCAGATGGTCCGACAGCCACTGGCCGACCTCGTCGAAGTGCGGGAGGTCCTTCGGATTGTAGCCGGGGGTGGTGGCGTAGCCCTCGAGCTGCGAGCGCCAGCGGGCGACCTGGCGGGCGTGCCAGTCGTCCGGCTTGCCGAGGTCGGCGAGGCCCACCGCGGCCGGGTCCACCGCGGCCAGCGCCGCCGCGGCGCGGACCATTTCCGGCCCCATCGCCGCACGCCAGCCGGAGTCGGTCGCGTAGTCGCCCTTCAGCTCGCCCATCGGCGCGAAGCCCTCAAGCGGCTGCATCAGGTAGAAGGCCGCGCCGATCACCTCCGGATCGTCGCAGCCGGCGTAGAAGTCGGGGTGCGGGACGGGACTGCCGGCCAGCGCCTGCAGCACGCGCGCCTCGCGCAGCATGGTCTCGTTGCTGTTCGGCCGCAGGTGCTTGGGCGGCCGGCGCAGCACGATGGCCTCCCCGCCGCGATCGAGCAGGAACACGCTGTTCGCCAGGCCGCCCTTCAGCTTCTTCACGCCGGTGACCGGGCCGGCGCCGGGAATGTCCTGAGCCTGAATCCACGCATTGAGGCGGGGCCAATCGAGCAGGCCGCCGAAGTCGTCGAGGCCGGCCGGCGGGGTGTCTGCGGGCATGCGTTTCCTCCTGTGCGCCGGTCGTCGCGCGATGCGAATTTCCCGCGATCCTCCGCCTGCGGGGGCAGGGCCGGCAACGGTCGAATATGTCGATATCGGGACACTGGGCCGAAAGCCGGACGCAAAGGAATTTTGTCCGTGCGCGCAATGCCCCTATATTGGCGGGCAAGCCGGCACGGGATCGGCGGTGGGGCCGGAACCGGCGACATGAACACACCGACAGTCACCATCGAGGCCGAGCTGCGCGTGCCGATCGCGACAGCTCTGCTTGCGCGCTTCGATGTGCCCGGGCCGGCCGACCACACTTACCAGGAGAAGGACGACTACTGGCTCGACCTGTGCCTGACGCCGCGGCCGAACCAGACGCGGGCGCGTTACCGCGACCGCTGGGGCCCGCACCGCTTCGAGCGGGTCGGCCCGGTGTTCATGCTGCCGCGCGGCGAGGCGCTGCAGTTCAAGAGCGAGGGCGGCTCCCAGGCCTCGATCATCTGCCAGCTCAAGCCTGAGCCGATCCGCGAGTTCCTCGAGCAGCGGCTGTCGTGGACCGACCGGCGGCTGCAGGCCAGCCTCGACATTTCCAACGACAACATCCGCGGCCTGCTGCGGCGGCTCGGCCAGGAGCTGCGCTATCCGGGCTTCGCCAGCGAGATGATGGCCGAGCTGATCGCCGGCCAGATCAGCATCGAACTCGGCCGCTACTGCTCGGCGATCGACGAGGCGCCGGCCAGCGGCGGCCTCGCCTCCTGGCGGCTGCGGATGATCGACGAGCGGCTGGCCGAGGTCCGCGAGGCGCCGACGCTCACCGAGCTCGCCTCGCTCTGCAACATGTCGGTGCGGCAGCTGACCCGCGGCTTCCGCACCAGCCGCGGCTGCTCGATCGGCGACTACATCACCCAGAGCCGGATCGACATCGCCAAGCGGCTGCTGGACAGCGACGAGAGCATTAAGGCGATCGCCCGCTCGATGGGCTTCGCCTCGGCCTCCAGCTTCAGCTACGCCTTCCGCCGCGGCGCCGGCGTCACGCCGCGAACATTCCGCACCCGCGTGCTGCGCGGCAGCCATTAGGGTCGCGCGACGGCGGCCGACGGCCTGAATCGCACATTCTGGCCGGGGCTCGACCGCCAACGGCGTTGCCAAGACGCCGGCCGGCGCAGGACAACCGTTTCCATCGAAGCCCGCGCGCCTGGCGCGCCGGGCGCTCTGAGAGGATACGCCGGACATGGCCCAGCCGTTGGTCGTCGACCAGTTGATTGAAAAAGCCCAGGCCGCGACCGGCCTCGAGCGCTTCGACTCCGAATCCTTCCGCGAAGGCCTCGAGATCCTGGTGAAGGATCTCAACGATCTCGGCGTCGTCGAGCAGCTCGTGCCGCGCAACGAGAACGAGATCGTCAACGCGCTCGCCAACCGGCTGAAGATCACGGACTACTTGGCGAAGAACCCGGAGCTGCTGCAGCGGCCGGTCGAGCGCCCGGTGTTCGTCTTCGGCGTGCCGCGCACCGGCACGACCCTGCTCTCCAACCTGCTGGCCGCCGACCCCAACCGCCGCTCGCCGCTGACCTGGGAGATCGACGATCCGGTCCCGCCGGCGACCACCGCGACGCTCTACAGCGACCCGCGCGCGATCGCCCGGCTGGAGCAGGAAAAGGCGATGCTCGCCGCCAATCCGGACATGGGCAAGTACTACCGCAACTCGGCCATCTATCCGAACGAGTGCATCTTCTTCATGCACAGCGACTTCAAAACCCTGAACTGGGAATCGAAGGGCAAGCTGCCGAACTACAAGGACTACATCTTCTCGACCGACACGACGTCGACCTACGAGTACCACAAGAAATTCCTGCAGGTGCTGCAGTCCCAGGCGCCCGGGACGTTTAACCTGAAGATGCCCTCGCACGCGTTGTGGCTCGACACGCTGCTGAAGATCTATCCGGACGCGCGCCTGGTGTGGACGCACCGCGACCCGCTGACCGCCGTCGGCTCGTTCTGCAGCCTGATCACGCTGGGTCATCGCGGCGGCAGCGGGCGCATCGACAAGGACTGGATCGCCGAGGACATGCCGTGGCAGGCGGTGCTGCACGCCGACCGGATCATGGACTTCCGCGACCGCGCCGGCGAGGACCGGGTGATCGACGTCCATTACGCCGACCTGATGCGCAGCCCGATCGAGCAGATGCGCAAGCTGTACGCGGCGCTGGGCGACGAGTTCACCCCGGAGGCCCAGGCCGGCATGCAGGGCTGGCTGGACGACAACCCGCAGGGCAAGTTCGGCCGCCACGAGTACAAGCTCGCCGAGTTCGGCCTGACCCCCGACCAGGTGCGCGGCAAGTTCGAGCGTTACCTGTCGCGCTACGAGGTCGAAGCCGAGGGCTGATCCTGGCGACCGCTCCGGCGATGAAGTGATCGCGCCGGAGCGGGCCCCTGGCGCTCCGCGCCGCCCTGGTGTCATCTCCTGCGCAAGCAACGAGAGACGGGGGGACGACGCGTGACCAGGATCTTCGACCTGAGCGGCAGGACCGCGCTCGTCACCGGGGCCGCCAGCGGCATCGGGGTCGGCATCGCCGAGGTGCTGGCCGAGGCCGGCGCCACCGTCGTGATCGCCGATCTCGACAAGGCCAAAGCGCAGGCCCAGGTCGAGGCGCTGACCGCCGCCGGCCACCGCGCCGGCGCGGTGCAGATCAACGTCGCCGACGAAGCCTCGGTCGTGGCCGGCTACGCCGAGGTCGTCGCGACCTACGGCGCCCCCTGGATCCTGGTGAACAACGCCGGCCTGCAGGATCGCGAAATGCTGCTCGACGGCACCGTCGCCTTCTGGGACCGCACGCTCGACGTCAACACCCGCGGGCCCTTCCTGATGAGCCGCGAGGCGGCCCGCGCGATGGTCGCCCAGGGCGACGGCGGCCGCATCGTCCACATCGCCTCGGCCGCGCTGATCGGCTCGCTGGTCAAGGGCCACGCGGCCTACGCCAGCGCCAAGGCCGCGCTGGTCGGCCTCGCCCACGCCAGCGCGCTCGACCTGATCGAGCATGGGATCACCGTCAACACCGTGCTGCCGGGCGGGGTCGCCACTCCCGGCGCGATCGGCGCCCAGGGGCCCGCCCCGGACGGCCCGGCGCGCCGCCGGCCGCCGCTCGGCATGTGCGAGCCGCGTGACATCGGCGCGGCGGTGCTGTTCTTCGCTTCGCCGGGCGCGGCCCGCGTCACCAACCAGACGCTGGCGGTCGACGGCGGATGGTCGGTGACCTGAGAGACGAGGAGAGCGCCGTGAGCGACGTCGACACGATCAAGGACTGGATGGCGATCTGCAACGCCAAGGCGCGCTACTGCCGGACCTTGGACACCAAGGACTGGGCCGGCTACCGCGACCTGTTCACCGAGGACTATGAACTGGACGTCAGCGAAGGCACCGACCTGCCGATCATCCGCGGCCGCGACGCCGCCATCGCCCAGGTCCAGTCGTCGATCCTGACCGCCAAGACCGCCCACCAGGTCCACTCGCCGGAGATCACCATCAACGGCGACGAGGCCTTCGCCATCTGGGCCCTGCAGGACCGGGTGGTCTGGGGGCCCGGCAAGGCGCTCACCGGCTACGGCCACTACCACGAGCGCTGGGTGCGCCAGAACGGCGAGTGGAAGATCGCCGCCCTGAAGCTCACGCGGCTGCACATCGACTTCGAGATGGCCACGCCGGCGTCCTGACGCCTACGGCCTGCGGCCTTGATCCTGAGGGGTCCGTCGTGAGAATGCCGCAGGGCGGAGGTGAGTGTGGTGTCGTCGAACCGACGGATCGGTCTGGAGCAGTCCAAGACCCGCGCGCTGCTGCTTGACGCCACCGAGACGGTCATGCGCGAGGAGGGCTACGCCGCGGTCAGCTCGCGGCGGGTGGCCAGCCGGGCGGGCCTGAAGCCGCAGCTGGTCCACTATTACTTCCGCACCATGGACGACCTGTTCCTGGCGCTGTTCCAGCGGCGCACGGACGAAGGGCTGGCGCGCCACGCCCAGGCGCTGGAGTCCGACCAGCCGCTGCGGGCCATGTGGGAGATCAGCCGCGACCCGGAAGGCACGGCGGTGATCATGGAATTCTCGGCGCTGGCCAACCACCGCAAGGTGATCGCCGCCGAGATCCAGCGCTATGGCGAGAAGCTGCGCGAAATGCAGACCACCGCGTTCACCCGTCACCTCGCGGCGCGCGGCGTCGACCTGGAGCTCTATCCGCCGGCGATCGTCTCGGTCCTGCTGACCAGCCTGTCGCTGTTCCTGCGGATGGAGGACGGCGTCGGCATCAGCGCCGGCCACGCCGAAACCGAGGCGCTGGTGGAGCGCTGGCTCAGCCAGATCGACGGCGCGCCGCGGCCGCCGAAACCGACGGCTGGGGCCGAGTGATCCGCGCCCGGCTTCAGGCGTTGCCGTCTGAAGCGAGGGGATGATGAAGATCGCCACCTTCAATGTGAACGGGATCAACGGCCGCCTGCCGGTGCTGCTGCGCTGGCTGGACGAAGCCCGGCCCGACGTCGTCTGCCTGCAGGAGCTGAAGGCGCAGCACGACAACTTCCCGCGCGCGGCGATCGAGGCGGCCGGCTACGGCGCGATCTGGCAGGGTCAGAAGAGCTGGAACGGCGTCGCCATCCTGGCGCGCGGATGCGAGCCGCACGAGACGCGCCGCGGCCTGCCGGGCGGCGACGAAGACACCCAGAGCCGCTACCTCGAGGCGGCGGTCCGCGGGGTGCTCATCGGCTGCCTCTACCTGCCGAACGGCAACCCCGCCCCAGGGCCCAAGTTCAGCTACAAGCTGGCCTGGTTCGAGCGGCTGAAGGCGGTGGCGCGCGGCCTGCTGGCGCAGGACCTGCCGGTGGTGCTGGCCGGCGACTACAACGTCATGCCGACCGACCTCGACGTCTACAAGCCGGAGCGCTGGCTGGACGACGCCCTGTTCCGCCCGGAGGTACGGCAGGCCTACGCCGAGCTGCTCGCACAGGGCTGGACCGACGCCCTGCGCGCGCGGCATCCGGGCGAGCGGATCTACACCTTCTGGGACTATTTCCGGAACGCCTATGCGCGCGACGCCGGCCTGCGCATCGACCACCTGCTGCTCAGCCCGGCGGTGGCGCCGCGGCTGAAGGCGGCCGAGGTCGACCGCGAGGTCCGCGGCTGGGAGAAGGCCAGCGACCACGCGCCGGTCTGGATCGAGCTGGCGGACTGAGCGCCGAGATCCTCCCCCACAGGGGGAGGTGGCCGACGGCCGGAGGGGGTTTCAGCCGCCGACTCTGCGGCCTTCAACCCCCTCACCCGCTTCGCGGGAGCTCCCCCTCAGGGGGAGCACCTAGTGCGCCGCCTTACGCCAGCGCGCGCAGCTGATCGATCAGGTCGGTCTTCTCCCAGGAGAAGCCGCCCTCGTTGTCCGGCGCGCGGCCGAAGTGGCCGTAGGCCGAGGTGCGGGCGTAGATCGGCCGGTTCAGGCCGAGATGCTCGCGGATCGCCCGCGGCGTGGCGCCGCCGAGCATTTCCGGCAGGGCGACTTCCAGCTTGGCCGGGTCGATCTCGCCGGTGTCGTGCAGGTCGACGTAGAAGCTCAGCGGCTTGGCGACGCCGATGGCGTAGCTGATCTGGATGGTGCAGCGCTTGGCCAGGCCGGCGGCGACCACGTTCTTCGCCAGGTAGCGGCAGGCGTAGGCCGCCGACCGGTCGACCTTGGTCGGGTCCTTGCCGGAGAAGGCGCCGCCGCCGTGCGGCGCGGCCCCGCCGTAGGTGTCGACGATGATCTTGCGGCCGGTCAGGCCGGCGTCGCCGTCCGGGCCGCCGATCTCGAAGCGGCCGGTCGGGTTCACGTGCCACTTGGTCTTCTTGGTGATCAGCCCGGCCGGGAAGACGCTCTCGACGTAGGGACGGATCTCCGCCTCGACGCGCTTGGGCGTCGCGAGATGGATGCCGATGCGCTTCTTGTGCTGGGTCGAGACGACGATCTGCAGCACTTCGACCGGCTGGCCGTTCTCGTAGCGCAGGGTGACCTGGCTCTTGGCGTCCGGCTCGAGCGCTTCGCACTCGCCGCTGTGACGCACCTCGGCCAGCTTCTTCAGGATGTTGTGGCTGTACTGCAGGGTCGCCGGCATCAGCTCCGGCGTCTCGTTGCAGGCGTAGCCGAACATGATGCCCTGGTCGCCGGCGCCCTCGTCCTTCTTGTCGTTCGCGTCGACGCCCTGGGCGATGTGCGCGGACTGTTCGTGCAGGAAGCAGGCGTACTTGGCCTTGGCCCAGTGGAAGCCCTTCTGCTCGTACCCGATCGCCTTGACCGCCTCGCGGACCTTCGGCTCCAGGCTTTTGACGATTTCCTTCGTCAGTGCCTTGTTCTCGGCCTTCGAGCCGCCCGGCCGGCCGGCGCGGACTTCGCCCGCCAGCACGATGCGGTTGGTGGTGACCAGGGTCTCGCAGGCGACGCGCGCTTCCGGCTCGACGCTCAGAAAGGCGTCGACGACGGTGTCGGAGATACGGTCGGCCACCTTGTCGGGGTGACCCTCGGACACGCTCTCGCTGGTGAAGATGTAGCTGGAACGGCTCACGCTCAGGCTCCGGGAACTAGAGGCGCCGCTCGAACGGCAGCCGAGGATAGGTCGCAAAGCCTATAAAGAAATCTTTATGTCCCGCCAAGACAGGTCCGCAGGCGACGGAGCGTCTCAGCCCTCTTCCGGCTCGGCCGCCATGGTGCGGACCAGCTCGATAATCTGCCGGCGCACGCGCGGCTTCTGGATCTGCGGAAAGTAGCGGGCGAGCTCCATGCCGTCGCTGGTCAGCAGGAACTCCTCGAGCCCCGGGCCGCCGTCGACGCAGAGCGCCCCGTCGGTCCCCAGCCCCTCGAAGAAGTAGGCGATGCTGGTGTTGAGGGCGCGGGCGAGCTCCCACAGCTTCGAGGCGCTAACCCGGTTGGCGGCGCGCTCGTACTTCTGCACCTGCTGGAAGGTCAGGCCGATGGACTCCGCCAGCTTCTCCTGGCTGATGCCCAGCTCTTTGCGGCGCAGACGGATGCGCAAGCCGACGTGACGGTCGATCGGATTCGGACCGGCCTCGAGGTCTGCGAGCTTGTCCATGGGTCCCCGCCTCAAAGTTCGTAAACTCTGAAACAATCCACGACGACGTTCAAGGAATCATGCTCGCCGGACGCGATTTGCCAACGCGGCGCCTATCGACGCGAGCAACATCAGCGCGAAGGCGGCGTCGTTCCAGCGCACATAGGGCGTCGGCGCGAGCGCCGGCGGCAGCCGGGCGTCGATCACTCCGAACTCGCCCAGCCCCAGCCGCGCGCCCGGCAGCAACCGGCCGTAGGCGTCGATCACCGCCGAGACCCCGGTGGGGGTGGCGCGGACGATCGGCAGTCCCTCCTCGATCGCCCGGTAGCTGGCGAGGTTGAGGTGCTGCAGCGGGCCGCTGGCCATGCCGAACCAGGCGTCATTGGAGACATTGAGGATCCAGGCCGGCCGCACCCCGGCCTCGGCGACGCCGCGGCGCGCCAGGCCGGGGAACAGGGCCTCGTAGCAGATCAGCGGCTGCACCGGCGGTACGCCCGCGGCGATCATCGGCCGCGCCGGCGGACCGGCGGTGAAGTCCTCCGGCATGTGCACCAAGCTGCGGAAGCCGACCTTGGTCGCCAGATCGCCGAGCGGCATGTACTCGCCGAACGGCACCAGGTGGTGCTTGTCGTAGACGCCGGTCAGCCGCAGGCCGACGTCCTCGCGGCGGAAGGCGACCAGGCTGTTGAAGTAGCGGTATTCGCCGTCCGGTCCGCGCTCGGCGCGGTTGGCCCCCATCAGCAGGCTCTGGCCCGGGGCGAAGGTCGCCGTCAGCGCCGGCGCATAGGGCAGGCCGGGGGCCAGCAGCTGGTCGACCACCGCCGGCAGCGCGCCCTCCGGCCAGACGACGATGTCCGGCTGCACCGCGGCGGGCCGGCGCGACAGCTCGAGATAGGTGGCGAAGATCGAGTCGAGGTTCTCCGGCCGCCACTTCTCCTTCTGGTCGATGTTGGCCTGCACGACGCGGATCATCGGGGCCGACGCCGACGCCGGCTGGGCGCCTGCAAGCCGCGCCGCGCCGAAGCCGTAGAGGCCGACCAGCGCCAGCACGGCGGCGCCCAGGGCCATGGCGCGGGCCGCGCGCGGCCGCGCGTCGAACAGCAGCGCCGGCGCGCTGGCGATCGCCAGGGTGATCCAGCTCAGGCCGTAGACGCCAACCACCGCGGCGATCTGCGACGGCGCCGAGCCCGCCCGCCAGCTGGATCCCGGAGGATTCCAGGGAAACCCCGTCAGCACATGGCCGCGCAGCCATTCGAAGCCGGCCAGGCAGCCGGCGAACACCAGCACTCGTATGAACCCGTGCGGCTTCAGGGCGCGATAGAGCGAGGCCGCGGCGCCCCAGAACAGCGCCAGCCCGCCGGCTAGCAACAGCAAGGCGAACGGGGCCATCCAGCCCTGGGTCGCGGCGTCGACCATGAACGGCTCGACGATCCACCAGACGCTGACGGCGAAGAACCCGAGCCCGGCGAGCCAGCCGCGGAAGAAAGCCTGCCTGAGCGGCCGCTCGGCGGGCGCGTCGACCATCCGCAGCATCAGGGCGTAGCCCAGCAGGCCGACGATCAGGCCGAACGGCGGATGGGCGAACCCGGCCGCCAGGCCGGCGAGCAGCGCCAGGCCGCGTTCAGGCCACGCTGAGCGCCGCTTCACGCCGCGGCGCTCAAGCCTGCGCCCCGGCCGCCGGCGCGGCGGCGCGGCGGACCCGGACCCGCTTCACCCGCCGCGGATCGGCGGCCAGCACTTCGATGGCGAAGCCGCCGGGATGCTCGATCTCCTCGCCGCGCTGCGGCACGCGGCCGGCCAGCGCGTTCACCAGGCCGGCGACGGTGTCGATTTCCTCGTCGAGGTCGGGCGGGGCCAGGTCGACGCCGGCGCCCATCGCCGCCTCCAGCTCCTCGAGCGGCACGCGGCCGTCGGCAATCCAGCCCATGGCGTCCTCGGCGATCGGCGCGAAGCCCTGGTCGGACTCGACGTCGTGCTCGTCGGAGATGTCGCCGACCAGCCGCTCCAGCAGGTCTTCCAAGGTGACCAGCCCGTCGGTGCCGCCGAACTCGTCGATCACCAGCGCCATGTGGGTGCGCCGGCCGCGCATCAGGGCGAGCAGTTCGGAGGCGCGCATCGAGCCCGGCACGAACAGCAGCTTGCGCAGGATGCGCCGCCCGTCCTGCAGGATCTGGTCGTTCGCCGCCGGCCCGCCGGTCTTGCGCGCCAGCAGCTTGAACACGTCCTTGACGTGGACCAGTCCGACCGGCTCGTCGAGCGTCTCCTGGTAGACCGGCATCCGCGAATGCTCGGCCTCCACGAAGCGGGCGACGACTTCGGCGAACCCGCTGCTCTGCTCGATCGCGACGATGTCCGCCCGCGGCGTCATCACGTCCTCGACCCGCAGGTCCTGGAACTCCCGGGCGTGGCTGACGAGCTCGCCGGTCTCCGGCGTCTCGTGCTCCTCGGCATGGGACTCGCCCTCGCCGTGGTTCTTGCGGAAGAGGGTGTTGAAGATAGCCATGACCCCGCGGCCCTTGGTCCGGGGGTCGTTGCTACTTGAGGGGTCGGGGTCAGTCATGGTCCCTTCCGTCCGCCTGGTAGGGATCCGGCACCCCTAGCCCGGCCAGGACGACGCGTTCGAGGCCTTCCATAGCTTCGGCCTCATCATCGCTCATGTGGTCGTATCCTAAAAGGTGCAGTACGCCGTGCGCCACCAGATGCTGCAAATGATTGGCCAGCGGCTTGCTCTGCTCGGCAGCTTCACGCGCGCAGACGCCAAAGGCCAGCGCCACGTCGCCCAAATGGCGCTCGAGATTCGGCGGGGCCGGAAACGACAGAACATTGGTCGGCTGGTCTTTCGACCGGAACCGGGCGTTGAGATCCTGCACCGCCGCATCATCGGTGAGCAGCAGCACCACGCCTTCGTCCTGCGCCCCGTCCTGCTCCAGCGCCGCCAGGGCGGCCGCCCTCACCAGCGCCTCGGCCTGCGGCAACGCCGCGGTCCAGGCCGGATCCTCGATCTCGATCTCGATCACACGGTGCGCCCGCGCTTGGCCGCGTCGGCGTCGTAGGCGCGCACGATCCGCTCGACCAGCGGGTGGCGCACCACGTCCTCGGCGCCGAACCGGACCACGCCGATGCCCTTGACGCCTTCCAGCAGGCCGACGGCGTGGGCCAGGCCGGAATCCTGCGGGTTCGGCAGGTCGATCTGGGTCGGGTCGCCGGTCACCGCCATGCGCGAGCCTTCGCCGATCCGGGTCAGCACCATCTTCATCTGCGCGCGGCTGGCGTTCTGCGCCTCGTCGACGATGACGAAGGCGTGGCTCAGCGTGCGGCCGCGGAGGAAGGCGATCGGCGCGACCTCGATCTCGCCCTTCTCGCGCCGTCGACGCAGCTGCTCGGCGCCGAGGATGTCTGTCAGCGCCTCCCAGACCGGCGCCATGTAGGGGTCAACCTTCTCGTTCATGTCGCCCGGCAGAAAGCCCAGCCGCTCGCCGGCCTCGACCGCCGGGCGCGAGACGATCAGCCGATCGACGTCGCCGCGCAGCAGCAGGCCCGCGCCGTGCGCCACGGCGAGGAAGGTCTTGCCGGTGCCGGCCGGGCCCAGGCCGAACACCAGGTCGTCGGCGGCCAGCGCCTGCAGGTATTCCGCCTGGGTGGCGGTCTTCGGCGCGACCTGGCCGCGGCGTCCGATCGGCAGAGCGCCGCCGGGCGCGCCATGGCCCGAGCGGGCGTGGCCGATGGCGACGCGGACGTCGGCCTCGGCGATCTCCAGGCCCTGGTCGGCGCGGTCGGCGATCGCCTGCACGGCCTTCTTCGCCTGCGCCCGGGCGCGCGCGTCGCCGCTCAGCGACACGCCGCCGCCGGGGGTCTCGACCAGCACGCCGAAGGCGTCCTCGATCAGCGCCGCATGGCGGCTGTTGGCTCCGGCCACCGCACGGACGGCGGCGTCGGACATCGGCAGGAATTCAGGCGCGCGGCTCAAACGGTCTCCAGGTCCAGGGCGCCGGCCAGGCTGTTGCTGGCCGAGCTTTCGATGCGCACGGGAACGATCTCGCCGATCAGCCGATCGGGAGCCGCGACGTGCACCGACTGGAGATAGGGACTGCGGCCGATGATTTGACCAGGGTGGCGGCCGAGCTTCTCAAAAAGAACCGGCAGGGTGCGGCCGACCTGGGCGGCGTTGAACGCCAACCGCTGCTCGTCAAGCAGGGCGTTGAGCCTGGCGAGCCGCTCGTCCTTGACCTCTTCGGCCACCTGGCCCGGCATGGCCGCGGCCGGCGTGCCAGGTCGGCGCGAGTATTTGAACGAAAACGCGCTGGCGTGGCCGACTTCGCGGACCAGCTGCAGGGTCGCCTCGAAATCCGCGTCGCGCTCGCCGGGGAAGCCGACGATGAAGTCGCCGCTGATGGCGATGTCCGGCCGGGCGGCGCGGATCTTCTCGATCAGCCGCAGATAGCTGTCGGCGGTGTGCGCCCGATTCATCGCCTTGAGGATGCGGTCCGACCCGGCCTGCACCGGCAGATGCAGGTAGGGCATTAGCGCCTCGACCTCGGCATGGGCGGCGATCAGCGCCTCGTCCATGTCGCGCGGATGGCTGGTGGTGTAGCGGATGCGGTCGAGCCCGGGGATCGTCGCCAGCCGCCGGACCAGGCCGGCCAGGCCGCCCTCCCCGGCGTAGGCGTTGACGTTCTGGCCGAGCAGGGTGACTTCGCGCACGCCCTTCTCCGCCAGCGACCGGGCCTCGGCCTCGATCGTCTCGGCCGGACGCGACCACTCGCCGCCGCGGGTGTAGGGCACGACGCAGAAGGTGCAGAACTTGTCGCAGCCCTCCTGCACCGTCAGGAAGGCGGTGACGCCGGTCGGCCGGCGCTCGACGCTCAGCGCGTCGAACTTCTCCTCGGGCGCGAAGGCGGCGGCGAGCCGCTCGCCGCGGGCGCGGTGGGCGCGGGCGATCAGCTCCGGCAGCTGGTGATAGGCCTGCGGGCCGACCACCAGGTCGACGGCGGGCTGGCGGCGGAGGATCTCCTCGCCCTCGGCCTGGGCGACGCAGCCGGCGACGGCGATCGTCATCGCCCCGCCCTCGGCGCGCTTCGTCTCCTTCAGCCGCTTGATCTGGCCGAGCTCGGAATAGACCTTCTCGGTCGCCTTCTCGCGGATGTGGCAAGTGTTGAGCACCACCAGGTCCGCACCCTCGGGGCTGTCGGTCATGCCATAGCCCAGCGGCGCCAGCACGTCGGCCATGCGCTCGCTGTCGTAGACGTTCATCTGACAGCCGTAGGTCTTGATGTAGAGGCGCTTCAGCGGCGCGGTCTCGGACATGGACGGCGTTATGGGGGCGCTGGGAAGCCTGTGCAAGTTCGCGGCCTTAGGTGCTCCCCCTAGGGGGAGCTGTCCCGAAGGGACTGAGGGGGTTGAAGCCCGCAGCCTCCGCGGCTGGAATCCCCGCCCTAATCCTCGATCGGCACCGCGTAGAGCTCCAGCCGGTGCTCGACCAGCTTGTAGCCGAGGCGCTTGGCGATCGCCTCCTGCAGCTCCTCGATCTCCTTGTCGACGAACTCGACGACCTTGCCGGTCTTTAGGTCGATCAGGTGGTCGTGGTGCTCGTCGCCGTGCTCCTCATAGCGCGAGCGGCCATCGCGGAAGTCGTGGCGGGTGATGATCCCGCTTTCCTCCAGCAGGCGCACGGTCCGGTAGACGGTGGCGATCGAGATGTGCGGATCGACCGCGTGGGCGCGGCGATGCAGCTCCTCGACGTCGGGGTGGTCGTGGGCGTCCGACAGCACGCGGGCGATCACCCGGCGCTGCTCGGTCATGCGCATGCCTTTTTCGATGCAGAGCTGTTCGATCCGGTCCGGCACAGGCCTCGGCTCCATGTCCATATTGAAACTTGATACGTCTAAGAAGCGGAGAGGTCGAGACGCATCACAAGCGCGTCAGCCCGACCCGCAGCGCCACGGTCGTAGTAGCCGCGCCTGACTCCCGCGCGGCGGAAGCCCAGGCCGGCATAAAGAGCGGCGGCGGCGGCGTTGTCCACCGCCACTTCCAGAAACGCGGTGTCGGCGCCGGCCTGGCGCGCGGCGCCGACCGCGGCCACCACCAGCGCCTTGGCGACGCCGCGGCGGCGCGCCGCCGGATCGACGCCGATGGTCAGCACCTCCATCTCGCCCGCCGCGACCCGGCAGAGGATGACCCCGAGCACCGGGTCCTCGCCGGCCAGCAGGCCGAACACGCCGGCGCCGTCCATCAACTCGCTGAAGGCGGCCGCATCCCAGGGCGCGGGGAAGGCCTGGGCGTGCACCGCGGCCATGGCGGCGGCGTCGGCCGGAGTGGTCCAGACCAGCCTCACGCCGGCAACCGAGCGTCGGGCGCGCGCAGATAGAGCGGCCGGGCGGGGCCCGGGGCGCGGACGGCGGCGAGCCGGGCGACCCATCGCGCGTCGGCGCCCTCGGGCGTCAGCACCCGGGCGCCGGGCGCCACGTCGGCCAGCAGCGGCGCGCCGGAGCCGACCAGGGTCAGCGACCGGCCGGCGGCGATCTCGGCCACGCGGGCGGCGGCGGCGCCGAGCTCCAACGCGTCAGGGGCCATCAGCGGGCGGCCGTCCTCGAAGCCCTGCAGGTAGACCTGATCGCGGCGCGCATCGATGACCGCGAAGGTCAGGCCGTCGGCCTCGGCGGCCAGCGCTTCGAGCGCGCCGACGCCGGCCAGCGGCGAGCCGAGCGCGGCGGCCAGCCCCTTGGCGAAGGCCAGGCCGACGCGCAGGCCGGTGAACGACCCCGGCCCGACGGTCACGCCGATCCGCTCCAGCGCGGCGAACGGCAGGCCGGCGTGGGCCATCACCCGCTCGGCCATCGGCGCCAGCCGCTCCTGGTGGCCGCGGGCCATGGCCTCGGACTCGTAGGCGAGCACGCGCGCGCCGTCGCACACGGCGACCGAGCAGGCCGTCAGGCAGGTGTCGAGTCCGAGGACGATCATCGCGCGCCGGTCTTGCGGATCAGAGAGTCTGCTCGACCCCGGTCACCTCGGGCACGTAGTGCTTCAGCATGTTCTCGACGCCGGCCTTCAACGTCGCCGACGACGACGGGCAGCCGGAGCAGGCGCCGCGCATGTGCAGCCAGACCACGCCGGTGTTCGGATCGAAGCGGTCGAACAGGATGTCGCCGCCGTCCTGGGCCACCGCCGGACGGATGCGGGTGTCGAGCAGATCCTTGATCTCGGCGACGATCTGGGCGGTCTCGCCCTCGTAGTCGCCCTCGCCGTGGCCCATCGCGGCGGCCTCGCCCGCGGCGGCGAACAACGGCGCGCCGGCGGTGAAGTGGTCCATGATCGCCGCCAGGATCGGCGCCTTGAGCACCGCCCAGTCGATGTCGGCGGCCTTTTCGACGGTCAGGAAGTCGGGGCCGTAATAGACCCGCCGCACTCCGTCGACGCTGAAGATCTCGGCGGCCAGCGGCGAGGCGCCCGCCTCGCCGGCGTCGCGGAAGTCGCGCGCGCCCTCGCCCATGACCTCGCGGCCGGGAAGGAACTTCAGCACCTCGGGATTGGGCGTGGCTTCGGTCTGAATGAACATGCGCCTGATGTGGCCCGTCGGAGAGATCGGTGCAAGCGCAGGCCGCTCGGAAGAGACATCTCAGATGTCGCAAACAGCCAGCGGCGTTAAGCGCCCCGCTGCGCGGCGCTCGAAATCGCCCAGAGCTACCAGATCTGCAGCACCGACACGGGTCCCAGGTCTTGCAAATGGGTCGCCTGATAGAAGATGCGGAATGGCACCAAACTGTCGCCACGGTATTCAGGGCGCACGTCCAGCTCGGTGACCAGCCCCTGACTCACCGAGTGTTCGATACGCTCGATGATCGGCCGCTGAGCGGCCAGAGTCTCCGGAGGCACATAGACGACGTTTTGCGGGACCTCTTCGCCGCCGAGTTCGCACGGAAGAAGAAGAGCCGTTACGAGGCTTCCGCTCGCTATCAGCCGCTCCACCTCCGACATTGATCGAACGTGCGAGAAGTCCAGCCTGCTCATGACCCGCCCCGACGCAAACCTCGTCACGACCTTGGGCGCGGTCTCCTTGTCGAAGTCTTAGCGACCGTCATCCCGGATCCGCGCGGGCGCGCGGATCCGGGATGACCGGGCGTTCGGCCTCAACCAGCCCAATAGCCGACGAGCTTCTTCACCTCGGCCAGGGTCGGCCGGGCGACGGCGTTGGCGCGCTCGGCCCCAGCGCCCAGGATCCGGTCGATCTCCGCCGGATCGGCGAGCAGCCGGCGCATCTCGCCGCCGATCGGGCCGAGCTTGTCGACCGCGAGGTCGGCCAGCTTCGGCTTGAAGGCGCCGAAGCCCTGACCAGCGTACTCGGCCAGCACCTGGGCCTCGCTGACGCCGGCCAGCGCGGCGTAGATGCCGACCAGGTTGCGCGCCTCGGGCCGGGATTCCAGTCCCTCGGACGTCTCCGGCAGCGGCTCGGCGTCGGTGCGCGCCTTGCGCACCTTCTGGGCGATGGCGTCGGCGTCGTCGGTCAGGTTGATGCGCGAGTACTCGGACGGGTCCGACTTGCTCATCTTGGCTGAGCCGTCGCGCAGGCTCATCACCCGCGCGCCGGGGCCTTGGGTGACCGGTTCCGGCAGCGGGAAGAAACCCGGGGCGGAGAAGTCGTTGTTGAACTTCTGGGCGATGTCGCGGGTCAGTTCGAGGTGCTGCTTCTGGTCCTCGCCGACCGGCACGTGGGTCGCCTTGTAGACCAGGATGTCGGCCGCCTGCAGCACCGGGTAGGTGTAGAGCCCGACGCTCTCGCGCTCCTTGTGCTTGCCGGCCTTGTCCTTGAACTGGGTCATGCGGTCGAGCCAGCCGAGACGGGCCACGCAGTTGAACACCCAGGCCAGCTCGGCGTGCGCCGGCACTGCGGATTGCGCGAAGATGGTCGCCACCTTGGGGTCGAGGCCGGTCGCCAGATAGGCGGCGGCGATCTCGCGGACCTGGTCTTTCAGCTTCGCCGGGTCCTGCCACACGGTGATGGCGTGCAGGTCGGCGACGAAGATGAAGGTCTCGATCTCGTGCTGCAGGCGGGCGAACTTTACGAGCGCGCCGAGATAGTTGCCGAGGTGCAGGTTGCCGGAGGGCTGCACGCCGGAGAGCACGCGCTGGGGACCCGCGTAGGGGGCCGGGGGCTGGTCGGTCATGGGTCTGGCTTTAGGGCTTTGAGGAAAGAGGGACGCGAACGGGCGCGCAGCTGCGCGCAGGCGGGATGAGGCGCCTCAGCGCCATCGCCAGGTGTTGCGACCGGGATGAGCCATGGCCGAGCGAATAGGCCCAGAGCGGCCCGGGGGCAAGTCCCGGGCCGGCGCGCCTCAGAGCTCGCCCGCGGGGATCGCCTTGTCGCCCTTGCGCCGGCGCAGCGCCGCCTTGGCCTCCGCCGGGGTGACGCCGCCGAACGCGAACAGCAGCACCGCATAGAGCGCCGCGCCCGCCAGGCAGGCCGCCAGCACGGTGATCTCCTTGGCCCCGCCCGCCAGCACGCCGCCGACCGCGCCCTCGAGCGTGCCGCGCGAGTGCGAGGCGAACGCCAGGAAGCCGCCCATGCCGAGGCAGGCCAGCACCACCCGGATCAGCTTGCCCCAGGCCTTGGCGCTTGGCTGGTAGATGTCGTCGCGCTTCAGGCAGACCGCCATCTGCAGCACGGTGATCCAGGAGGCGATGGTGGTCGACAGCGCGATCCCCTGGAAGCCGATGGTGTGAAACAGCGCCACGCCGAGGACGATGTTCACCGCCACCGAGATCAGCGAGAAGCGCATCGGCGTCTTGGTGTCGCCGCGGGCGAAGAAGGCCGGCTGCAGGATCTTGATCAGCACGAAGGCCGGCACGCCCCAGCCGTAATGGAACAGCAGCTTCGCCGAATTGGCCGCGTCTTCCGCGGTGAAGTTGCCGCGCGCGAACAGGCCCTCGACCAGATAGCCCGGCATGGCCATCAGCGCGGCCGCCGCCGGCAGGCAGAGCGCCATGCCGAAGACGATCGCCTGGTCCAGCGAGCCCTGGACGTCGCCGTGCTCGTTGCGCTGCAGCGCGGTGGCGAGCCGGGGCAGCAGGGCGACGCCGATCGCCACCCCGATCAGGCTGAGCGGCAGCTGGTAGAAGCGCTCGGCGACATTCAACCACACCCGCATGCCGGCGACCTTCGAGGCCAGGATGGCGGAGATGAACAGATTGATCTGGGTGGCGCTGGAGGCGATCACCCCGGGCACCATGCGGCGGACCAGCTGGCGGATCTCCGGCGTCAGCCGCAGGTGCCGCACATGGATCCGCGCGCCGGCTCGATGCGCGCCCCACCAGCAGAGCGCCGCCTGGGCGACCCCGGCCACCACCACGCCGATCGAGGCGGCGACGGCGGCGCGGGTCGGGTCGTGCTGCGGCAGCACCACCGCCAGCATCACCACGTTCAGGATTGTCGGGTAGAAGCCGTAGATGATGAACCGGCCGCGGGCGGTCAACACGCCAGCCAGCAGCGCGGCGATCGCCATGCACGGCAGGTAGGGCATGGTGATCTGGGTGAGCAGCACCGCCAGCTTGAACTTCTCGGGGTCGGCGACGTAGCCGTAGCTGTAGGCCATCATCAGCCAGGGCATGGCCAGCTGGCAGACGATGGTCAGCGCGACCGTGGCGGCGGCGACGGTGGCCAGCGCGTCGGCGGCGAAGCGGTCGGCCGCCTCCTTGCCCTCGCCGGCCAGCTTCTTCGAATAGTCGGGCACGAAGGCCGCGGCGAAGGCGCCCTCGGCGAAGATCCGGCGGAACAGGTTCGGGAAGGTCAGCGCCGTGTAGTAGGCGTCGGCGGCGATGGTCTGGCTGGCGCCGAGGCGGGCGGTGATCACCAGGTCGCGCGCCAGGCCCATGAACCGGCTGATCAGCGTCAGGCCGGAATAGATCATCGACGAGCGCAGCAGGCCGCCGCTCTTCGCCGGGACCTTGGCCGGGGGCGGCGCGGACTCCGGTCCGGTCGCCCGGGTCTCGCTGGCGGACAGCGGCTTCGTCTCGGTCACGGGGCGGCGAATCCTGGGAAAAACGGAGCGCAACCTAGCGTGCGACGCTGGCCCGCGCGCGCTGCAAATTGGCGCGCCGCCCCTGGGTGTCGCCCTCGTCGCCGAGCGCCGTCTCGAGCGCCGCCTTCAGGGCGGTCTTCTTGCGCGCGTCGGTCAGCTTCCGGCCGTCCGGCGTCACCACATAGAAGGCGTCGACCGCGCGCTCCCCGTAGCTGTCGATGTGCGCCGAGAGGATCGAGAGGTCCGCGTCCGACAGCGTGCCGGCAAGCGCCGCCAGCAGACCCGGCCGGTCGCGGCCCGAGGCCTCGACCACCGTCGAGGTCTCCGAGGCGTCGTTGTCCAGCATCACCGTCGGGGTGATGGAGAAGGCCGCGGCGCGGCCGAGGTCCGGCGTGCGCCGCGCCTCGCGCGTCGTCGGCTCACCGCGCGCGGCGGCCTCCAACGTCTGGGCGAGCCGCTCCAGCGCCTTCGGCGTGTCGCTGCCGAACGGCTGGCCGGTCACATCCTGCACATAGAAGACGTCGAGCGCCTGGCCGCGCCGCGAGGTGAACACCCGCGCACCGACGACGTTGGCGCCGGACGCGGTGACCGCCGCCGCGAGATCGGCGAACAGCCGCGGACGGTCGGCGGCGGCGACCACCACCTCGGCGGCGTTGCGCGCGGTGACGATCCGACCCTCGGCCGCCGCGCCCTCGGATGCGTCGGCGCGGGCGGCGAGCCTGGCGTGCGCCAGCACCTCCTGGGTCGAGAAGGCGCTGAGATAGGCGTCCTCCATCGAATCCGCCCACGGCTCGGCCGAGCTGTCGGCCTTGGCGATCTGCACCCGGGCGTCATAGGCCTGGTTTTCGTAGTAGCGCTTCAGCGCCGCCGCTGCGTCGGAGCCGCGGCCGCCGCGGAACACCGCCTCGGTGGCCATGTAGAGCTCGCGCATCAGCTGGCCCTTCCAGCCGTTCCAGACGCCCGGGCCGACCGCGCGGATGTCGGCGGTGGTCAGCACCAGCAGCAGCCGCAGCCGCTCCGGCGTCTGCACGATGCTTGCGAAGTCGGCGACGGTGCGCGGGTCGGAGACGTCGCGCTTCTGGGCGTAGTCGCTCATCACCAGGTGGTGTTCGACCAGCCAGGCGACCAGTTCGATCTTCGAACGCTCCAGCCCGAGCCGCTCGCAGGCCTGGCGGGCGGCGCGCGCGCCGGCCTTCTCCTGGCCGCCGGCCCCGCCCTTGCCGGTGTCGTGCAGCAGCATCGCCAGGAACAGCGCCTCGCGGTCATCGATCAGCGGCATGATCTGGGTCGACAGCGGGTGGTCCTCGCCGAGGCGGCCGGCGGCGATGTCGGCGATCACCCCGACCGCCCGCAGGGTGTGCTCGTCCACCGTGTACGAGTGGTACATGTTGAACTGCATCTGGGCGACGATGCGGCCCCACTCGGGGATGAAGCGACCGAGCACCCCGGCCTCGTTCATCAGGGTCAGCGTCCGCTGCGGGTCGCGACCGCGCGCGAGGATGTCGAGGAACACCTTGGCGGCGTGGCGGTCGCGGCGCACCGCCGAGGTGATCAGCAGCTGGCCGCGGTTGGCCAGGGTGAAGGCGTCGGGATGCAGGTCGAGGTTGCGCCGGTCGGCCAGGCGGAACAGCCGCAGCAGATTGATCGGATCGCTCTCGAAGGTCTGCGGCCCGTCGACGTTCAGCCGGCCGCCGAGCTCATGGAAGCCCGGCTCGTCGAGCGGCTTGACCTTCGGCGGCTTGCGGTGCGGCAGCAGCCGCGAGATGCCCTTCGGCGCGCTCTTCACCTGCTCGGCCTCGAGCTTGGCGGCGAACACCCGGGTCAGGGTGCCGACCTCCTTGGCCACCAGGAAGTAGCGGCGCATGAAGCGCTCGACCGCCGGCGCATCGCCGCGGTCGCCGTAGCCCATCCGCCGGGCGATCTCCGGCTGCAGGTCGAACGACAGCCGCTCCTCGGGGCGGCCGGTGGCGAAATGCAGGTGGCTGCGCACCGCCCACAGGAAGTCGAAGGCCTTGAGGAAGGCGCGCACCTCGCGCCGCTCGAACATCTCGAGCTGCATGACCTTCTCGATCGGTTCGCCTGGGTGCAGGTACTGGGCGATCCAGAACAGGGTGTTGAGGTCGCGCAGGCCGCCCTTGCCTTCCTTGACGTTGGGCTCGACCAGGTAGCGGCTGGAGCCGGCGCGGGCGTGCCGCTCGTCGCGCTCCTTCAGCTTGGCGGCGACGAACTCCGGGCCGGTGCCCTTCACCACCTCGGTCTGGAAGCGGCGGATCAGCTCGTCCGCCAAGGCCTGGTCGCCGGTCAGCCGGCGGGCCTCAAGGATCGAGGTGCGGATGGTGAAGTCCTCGCGCGACAGCCGCATGCACTCTTCGATCGTCCGCGAGGCGTGGCCGACTTTGAAGCCGAGGTCCCACAGCGCGTAGAGCATGTACTCGATCACGCTCTCGGTATGGGCGGTCTGCTTGTAGGGCCGCACGAACAGCAGATCGATGTCCGAGAACGGCGCCAGGGTCTCGCGCCCGTAGCCGCCGACCGCCATCACCGCCAGCCGCTCGCCCTCGCTGGGGTTGCGGGCGCGGTACACGTGGACGGTCACGAAGTCGTAGAGCGCGGTGATCACCTCGTCGGTGACCCCGGACAGCAGCCGGGCGGTCTCGATCCCGCCGGCGCCGTTCTCCAGCCGCTCCTTGGCGATCATCCGGCCGCGGAACAGCGCCGCCTTGAGGATATCCAGCGCCGCCTTTCGCTGCACCTGCTCGCTGTGCAGGTTCTCCAGCCAGGCGGTGGTCAGCTGGCTTCGCAGCTTCACGCCGTCGACGACGTATTCCAGGCGGGTAGGTCGGAGGCGCGGCGGCATAGCGGTGATATAAGCCATATCTGCAAGGACTTCAGCGCACCGCAGGAGATTTGCTGAAACCGGTTAACGTTCCGGCGCATCAGGGCCGAGCGCCGCATAGACCTTGGCCGCCAATTCCTGCTGGCTGAACGGTTTGTGGAGGATTGCCTCGCGGCCGAGTTGCGGCAGCGCCTGAGCGTCCGCATAGCCCGTCACGAACAGTATCGGCAGCTGCGGGCGACGTGCACGCGCCTCGCGCGCCAGCTCGGCGCCGTTCATGCCCGGCATGGCGAAGTCGAGCAGCAACAGTTCGATGCCGTCGTGCAGGTCGAGGACCTCCAGGGCGGCGCCGCCGCTGCCGGCCTCGATGACTGCGTAGCCCAGGTCCAAAAGGAATCCGGCCGTGACTTCGCGCACCGCCTCGTCATCATCGACCACGAGGACCTTGTGATCCGTCAGTCCGAAGGGCGCGACCGCCCATGACCTGCGCTCCGCCCCAGTGGGCGCCGCATGGCTGCGCGGCAGATAGACCTGCACCGAGGCGCCCTGGCCCAGAACGCTTTCGATGCAGACGCCGCCGCCGGACTGTTTCGCCAGTCCGTAGACCTGGCTCAGGCCAAGGCCGGATCCCTTGCCGACCTCCTTGGTGGTGAAGAAGGGCTCGAAGACCTTGCTCAAAACCTCGGCCGACATGCCCTCACCGGTGTCGCGCACCTCGACCAGCACATATTCGCCGGCCGGGGGGTCCTCGGGGCGTTCGGGCGCGCCGCGCCGGACATTGGCGGTCCGCACCGTGAGCCGCCCACCGACCGCCATGGCGTCCCGTGCGTTGATGGCGAGGTTGAGAATGACCAACTCGATCTGCGTCGGGTCGATCATCGCCGGCCACAAGTCGGCCTGCAGCTCGGTCTCCAGCTGGACGCTGCCGCCCATGGTGCTGCGCAGGAGGTCGTGCATCCTCTGCACGGTCTCGTTCAGGTCGACCGAGCGAGGATCGAGCTTCTGACGACGGGAGAAGGCGAGCATCTGGGCCGTGAGCTGCGCCCCGCGTTCGGCCGCATCGACAATCAACGACAGTCGCCGCTGCTCAGCAGCGTCCCGCTCGCGCTTCTGCATCTGCCGGATGTTGCCGAGCACGACCATGAGCAGGTTGTTGAAGTCGTGGGCCACGCCGGAGGTCAGCTGGCCGACCGCCTCCAGCCGCTGCGCATGATGCAGGGCGGATTCCACGCGCTCCCGCTCGCTTATCTGGCTGGCCAGCTGGCGGTTGGCGCTTTCGAGTTCGGCGGTGCGTTCGGCGACCCGCCGCTCCAGCGACTCCTCGGCCGCCCGGATCGTCTCCAGCCGCTCGCGCGCCTCATATTGCCGGCGTCGGCCGCGCAGCGCCGCCTGCACCACGCTGACCAGCGTCGTCGGATGGAAGGGGCGCTCCAGGAAGCTCACATTGCCAAGCGCCTGAACCACCCGCCGGGCGCTGCCGTTTCGGTCGATCCCGGCGCCTCGTCCGGCCAGCAGAACCACCGGCAGGTCCGACCAAGGCGGCTGGTCCTCGATCCACTGCACCAGCCGGCCATACCCGAGGCCAAGCAGCGCCTCTTCGACGACAATGGCGACCCCGGCGCCGGCGTCGAGCTCGCCTACTAGGTCCTCCAGACCGCAGCACACCCTGGCCGACACGCCGGCTTCCGCGAGAATGGCCGAGGCGATCTGGCCATCGCGGCCATGCGGGGCGACGATGAGGGCCCGCTCGGTGAGGTTCCCGGCTTCCGAACTCACGCTGAGCGTTCGCCCATGAGGCCCGCCCCAGGACCGACGAAATTCGGAACCCCGCGAAGAATTCCCTGGAAGTCCTTGAGCGGCGGCCCGACGGCCAAGCCAGCGTCGCTGATCTCGTACTCTCGAATGGCCTTTTCATGCTGGCCCGAGCGCTTCTTGATCACCGACATCGCCCGGCGCACCTCCCCCAACGCCTCGAAGTAGCGCAGCAGCAGAACGGTGTCCGCGAGGTAGGTCACGTCGACAGGCGCCTTCATTTCGCCGACCAGGCCATGCTGGGCGACGGTCAGGAATGTGCTGGCCCCCCGGCGATTCAGGAACTGCAGCAGTTCGTGCATGTGAAGCAGCAGGAAGTGCTCTTCCGGCATCGCCGCTTGGTAGCCGTTCAGGCTGTCGACGATGATGGTCCGCACGTCGCTCTTCTCGACGCACTCGCGGACCCGGGCCGTGAACTCGCCGGGCGACAGTTCGGCCGCGTCGACCTGCTGCATCAGCAGCCGTTTTTCATCCACCAGGCGGTGAAGATCAAAGCCGAGTGGCCGCACCCGTTCGGTCAGCAGTCCGAGCTCCTCGTCGAAGATGAACATCGCCGCGCGCTCCCCACGCCCTATGGCGGCGAGCGCGAAATAGAGCGAGATCAACGATTTGCCGGTGCCGGCGGGGCCGAGGATCAGACAGCTTGAGCCGCGCTCGAGGCCACCCCCCAGAAGCGAGTCCAGGCCCGGGACGCCGCTGGCCAAGGGCGCGCGATCGAAGCTCGTCTTGTGCTCGCTGGAGATCAGGCGCGGATAGACTTCGAGCCCGCCGGTCTTGATCGTGAAGTCGTGGTAGCCGCCCCGGAACTTGCGGCCGCGGTACTTCACGATGCGGACACGCCGGCGTTCCGCACCGTACTCCGGCGCCAGCTCTTCCAAGCGGATGACGCCATGCGCCACGCTGTGCACCGTCTTGTCGAGCGCGTCGGTGGTCAGGTCGTCGAGCAGCAGGACGGTGGCCTCGTGCTTGGCGAAATAGTGCTTCAGGGCCAGCACCTGGCGCCGGTACCGCAGCGAGCTCTGCGCCAGCAGGCGGATCTCCGAAAGGCTGTCGATCACCACCCGCGTCGGCCGGGCGCGCTCGACCGCCGCGAAGATCATCCGCGTGGTCTCGCCAAGCTCGAGGTCGGATGAGTAGAGCAGGCTCTGCTGCTGGTCCTCATCGAGCAGGCTTTCCGGCGGCACCAGTTCGAACACCTCGACCCCTTCCAGGGCCCATCCGTGGGAACGCGCCGTATCGCGCAACTCGACCTCGGTCTCGGAGAGCGTGATGTACAGCGTCCGCTCACCCCGCTCGGCGCCGGCGCGCAGGAAGCTCAGCGCCGCCGTGGTCTTGCCCGTGCCGGGGCTCCCCTCCAGCAGAAAGACCCGGTGGCGCTCGAACCCGCCGGCGAGAATGTCGTCCAGACCAGGCACGCACGTCGAGGCGTCCGCATCGCGCCCCGTAAACTCAATCGTCATCCAGCAATCCCTGTGAGCCCGAACTTCTCGGCGCAAAGGCAGGCGGACCGGCCTTGGGACACGAGAAGCTTGTCCTTAACGCGCAGCTGCGCGTCCCGGCTCCCGGCGAGGTATGCTGGCGCGGACAGGCCTTCGGAGGCGCTCATGACCGTCGAACTGAACCACACCATCGTGCACGCCGCCGACCGCGAAGCCTCGGCGCGTTTCATGGTCGAGGTGTTCGGCCTGCCCGAGCCGGAGGTGTTCGGCCCGTTCCTGGTGGTCCGCACCGCCAACGGCGTCAGCCTCGACTACATCGACTGCCCGCCGCCGATCCCCAAGCAGCACTACGCCTTCCTGGTCTCCGAGGCCGAGTTCGACGCGATCTTCGGCCGGGTGAAGGATCGCGGGCTGACCTATTGGGCCGATCCGATGAAGGCCAAGCCGGGCGAGATCAACACCCACTTCGGCGGCCGCGGGGTCTATTTCGACGACCCCGCCGGGCACTTCCTGGAGATCATCACCAGGCCGTACGGGTCGGGGCCGCTGTAAGGGCCACAAACACCTGTCATCCCGGTTTCGGTGCGAAGCGCCGAAGACCGGGACCCAAGAACACTGGAAGCGGGGATTGGCTGGAGCGTAGCCGCCGCGATCAGTCCTGAACGCGCGGTGTTCTTGGATCCCGGACAGCCGCTGTGCGGCTTCCGGGATGACAGCGTTGGTGCGGGCTACAGCAGCCCCCTCAGCCGGTAGAGCGCGTCCATCGCCTCGCGCGGGCTCATGCCGTCGAGATCCAGGCCCTTCAGCGCCTCTTCGACCAGGCTCGGCCCGCTGGCCACCTCCTCGGCCGCCGCAGCGGCGGCGAACAGCGGCAGGTCTTCCAGGTGCGCCGGCGCGCCGGCCTCGCGCTCGAGCCGCTCGAGCACCGACTTGGCGCGGGCGACCACCGGCGGCGGCACCCCGGCCAGCTTGGCGACCTGCACGCCGTAGGAGCGGTCGGCGGGGCCGGGCCCGGCCTCGTGCAGGAAGATCAGGTCGCCGTTCCACTCCTTGGCTCGCAGGCTGAGGTTGGCGGCGAACGCCAGCCGGTCCTCGAGCACCGCCAGCTCGTGGTAGTGGGTGGCGAACAGCGCCCGGGCGCGGTTGGTCTCGTGCAGCGCCTCGGCGCAGGCCCAGGCGATCGCCAGGCCGTCGTAGGTGGCGGTGCCGCGGCCGATCTCGTCGAGGATCACCAGCGAGCGCGGCGTCGCCTGGGTCAGGATGGCGGCGGTCTCGACCATCTCCAGCATGAAGGTCGAGCGGCCGCGCGCCAGGTCGTCGCCGGCGCCGACGCGGCTGAACAGCCGGTCGACCACGCCGAGCCGCAGCCGCTTCGCCGGCACGAAGCAGCCGGCCTGGGCGAGCACCGCCAACAGCGCGTTCTGGCGCAGGAAGGTCGACTTACCGGCCATGTTCGGGCCGGTGACGATCGCCAGGCGGGGCCCGCTGGCCCCGGCCCCATCCAGCCGGCAGTCGTTCGGGGTGTAGGCGTCGCCGGCGCGGCGCACCGCGGCCTCGACCACCGGGTGGCGGGCCTGTTCGGCCTCGAAGGCGGTGGAGCGGTCGACCTCCGGGCGCACCGCGCCGGCGTCTTCGGCCCATTCGGCGAGGCCGGAGCCGACGTCGAGCCGGGCGGCGGCCTCGGCGGCGGCCTGCAGCGGCAGGGCGACCTCGACGGCAGCGCTGCGCCAAGCCTCGAAGGTCTCGACCTCGATGCCCAGCGCCCGGCCGGCGGCCTGGGCGATCTTGGCGTCCAGCTCGGCCAGCTCGACGGTGGTGAAGCGCACCTGGTTGGCCAGGGTCTGGCGGTGGATGAAGGTCGCGTTCAGCGGCGCGGTCATCAGCGGCTCGGCGGCCTTCGCCGTCGCCTCGACGAAATAGCCCAGCACCGCGTTGTGGCGGATCTTCAGGGCCACCCCGCTCTCGGCGACCAGCCGGGCCTCGAGCTGGGCGATCACCCGGCGGCTGTCGTCGCGCAGGGCGCGGGCCTGGTCGAGCTCGGGCCGCACGCCCTCGGCGACGAAGCCGCCGTCTCGGGCCAGCGCCGGCAGCTCGGCCGACAGGCCGCGCGCCAGCAGGTCGCGGAAGGCCAGCAGCTCCGGATGCAGGTCGAGGTGCAGCGCGCCGAGGCTGGCGGCGATCTCCGCCGGCGGCTCGACCAGCGGGTCGTGGGTCTGGGCGAACAGGCCGAGGATGCTTTCGGCCGCGCAGAGCCCGTCGCGCAGCGTGCCGAGGTCGCGCGGACCGCCTCGGCCGAGCGCAAGCCGCGAGAGCGCCCGGGCCATGTCGCCCACGCCCTTCAGCTGTTCGCGCAGGCGCTGACGCTGGACGCGGTGCTCGCAGAACCAGGCGACCGTGTCGAGCCGGGCGTCGATCGCCACGGGGTCGAGCAGCGGCCGCGCCAGGCGGGCGGCCAGCAGCCGCGCGCCAGGCGCGGTGACGGTGCGGTCGATGGCCGCCAGCAGCGAGCCGTCGCGCGCGCCGGAGGTCGACTTCTCGATTTCCAGGCTGGCGCGGGTCGCCGGGTCGATCGCCATCACGTCGGCTTCGCCGGCGCGGCGCGGGGCCGACAGCGCCGGCAGCTTGCCGGCCTGGGTGGTCTCCAGGTGGGCGGCGATCAGGCCAAGCGCGGCGATCTCCGCGCCGGACAGCTGGCCGAACCCGTCGAGGGTGTCGACGCCGTAGAGCCGCTTCAGCCGGGCTTCCGAGGCGGACGGCTCGGCCAGCGCCTGCGGCAGCGGCTGGACGAAGCCGCCGACGCTCTTCAGCGCGGCGTTGACCGCCTCGTCGGAGAACAGCCGGTCGGGCACCAGCACCTCGGACGGGCCGAGCGCCGCCAGCGCCGAGCCGAGCCCGCCGACGCTGGTCGCCAGGCACTCGACCTCGCCGGTGGAGAGTTCGACGCTGGCCACCGCCGCGGCCCCGGCGCGCACGGCGATCGCCGCCAGCCGGTTGGCCCCGCGGGCGTCCAGCAGGCCGTCCTCGGTCAGGGTGCCGGGGGTGACCACCCGCACCACCTCGCGCCGCACCACCGACTTGGAGCCGCGCTTCTTCGCCTCGGCCGGATCCTCCATCTGCTCGCAGAGGGCGACCTTGAAGCCGGCGCGGACCAGCTTGGCGAGGTAGGCCTCCATCGCGTGGGCCGGCACCCCGGCCATCGGGATAGGCTCGCCGCCGTGCTGGCCGCGGGCGGTCAGGGTGATGCCGAGCGCCGCGGCGGCCTTCTGGGCGTCCTCGAAGAACAGCTCGTAGAAGTCACCCATGCGGAAGAACACCAGGGCGTCCGGCTGACGGGCCTTGGCGTCGAAGAACTGGGCCATGACCGGCGAAGCGCCGGCGGCGGGCGTTACGCCGGGCGATTGGGCGTCAGCGGGGGTCGAGGGCGCATTCATGGGAAGGGTGAAGCTATCGTTAAGGGCGACTCGCGTCAGCCCCTTGAACCGCGGCCGTCGGGCGCCAAGCTGTGAGTAGATGTCGCAGCACCGTGGAGCGGCTTTCTCCTACCTGATCGTCCCGGCCGGCCCCGCCGACGCCGAGGCGCTGGCCCGCGTGCACGTGACGTCCTGGCGCGAAACCTACCGCGACCTGCTGCCGGAGGCGTTTCTCGCGCGGATGAGCGAGCCCGGCCATGCCCGCCGCTTCCGCCACGAGCTGACCCGGCCGGGGCCGCACGACGTGCTGCTGGCGGCGATCAACCCCTACGGCGTGTTCGGCTATGTCGCCGGCGGCCCGTCGCGCGCCGGCGTCGAGGGCGAGGCGGAGATCGCTACCCTCTACATTCTGCGCAGCGCACAGGGCCGCGGCGTCGGCCGCCGGCTGCTGACCGACGCGGCCCGGACGCTGGCGGCGCATGGCGCACGCTCGCTGATGATCTCGGTGCTGGCGGAGAACGCCCCCGCGCGCGGCTTCTACGAGCGGCTCGGCGGCGTGGCCGGTGAACCGCGGCACGAGGCGGGGTTCGGCGGCAAGGTCTGGGAGGTGACCTACCGCTGGCCGGAGATCGGGCGGTTGACGGGTTAGGCCTTAGAACACCGCTCATCCCGGCGAAGGCCGGGACCCAGATCGAAGACGCTGAGGGCATCGCACGAGCGCCGTTTCGGCTTGCGGATGACCGCTCAGGCTGAACCTGGGTCCCGGCCTTCGCCGGGATGAGCGGTGTTCGGGCCTACGCCGCCTCCGGCGGCGCCTCGCTGGTCAGGGCGACGAACACGTCCTCGAGGTCCGGGTCCTCGGTGGAGATGTCCTTGATGTGCAGGCCGGCGGCGCGGATCGCCGCCAGCACTTGTTCGACGCTGGACTGGCCGGTGCGGTAGCTGACCGAGAAGCCGCCCTGCTTGATCAGCCGGGTCTCGAAGCCCGGCAGCGCCGGGGCCAGCGTCATCGGCTCCTCCGGGGTCACCAGCACGTGGCGGGTGTCCATCCGCCTCAGCAGGGTCGGGGTCGGCTCGCAGGCCACCACCTGGCCGCGGTTGATGATGGCGATCTGGTCGCAGAGCTCCTGGGCCTCTTCCAGGTAGTGGGTGGTGAGCACGATGGTCACCCCCTTGCGGTTCAGCTCGACCACATAGCTCCACAGCTGGCGGCGCAGCTCGACGTCGACCCCGGCGGTCGGCTCGTCGAGGATCAGCACCGGCGGGTTGTGGACCATGGCTTTCGCGACCATCAGCCGCCGCTTCATGCCGCCGGACAGCTGGCGGACGTAGGCGTCGGCCTTGTCGGCGAGCCCGAGCGCGGTCAGCAGCTCCATGGTCCGCCGCTCCTTGGCCGGCACGGCGTACATGCCGGCGGCCACCTCCAGCGCCTCGCGCGGGGTGAAGAACGGGTCGGCGGCGATCTCCTGCGGCACGACGCCGAGCGCGGCGCGGGCGTCCCGGGGCCGGGTGTCGATGTCGCGGCCCCAGATCCGCACCTCGCCGGAAGTCTTCTTGGACAGCCCCGCGAGGATGTTGATGAAGGTCGACTTGCCGGCCCCGTTCGGCCCCAGCAGACCGAAGATCGAGCCGCGCGGGATGGTCAGGTCGACGCCGCGCAGGGCGTGCATCTGCGGCGTAGTCTTGGTCGCCGCATAGGTCTTGACGAGGCTGCGGGCCTCGATGGCGTGCTCAGGAAGGGTCATGACCTTGTTTCGGCGGCCTCTTTTTGCGCCGCGTCTCGATTGACGGAGAAAGGCGCGGTCGCATACCTAGGCGCGCGCCGCGGCCGCGCCAAGCGGGCCCGCGGCGGGAGAAGTGCACCGATGGCTCGCCGAGTTCGCAACAAGGCTGTGGAGACCCAGGTCCAGGTCGCGGTCCAGCCCGCGCCCGAGACCATCGAGGTGCGCTCGGGCCGCATCGCCTGCGACGGCGTCGGCGGCGCGCTGGGCCATCCGAGGGTCTGGCTGGAGATGGGCGAGGCCGCCTTCGTCGAGTGCCCCTACTGCGACCGCCGTTTCGTGCTGGCCACCGGCCTCACCGAAGGCCCCGAGGACGAGCGCCTGGCCCCCGGCGTCTACGAAGGCGCGCACGGGCACTAGCGCCCCAAAACCCGGTCATCCCCGCGCAAGCGGGGACCCGGGTGTTTTTCCCTGCTGACCTGAAGCTCGCGTGGCGCCGAAAGGCTCGACGAACCAAAAAGCCTGGGTCCCCGCTTACGCGGGGATGAGCGGCGTTAGTTGAGCTAACTCAGACCCGCAGCGGCATCAGGATGTACTGGACGTCGGCGTCGGCCGGATCGAGCACCAGCGCCGGGTCGTTCGGACCGCCGAAGCGCAGCTCGGCCATCTCGCCGGAGATCTGGTCGGTGATGTCCATCAGGTAGCGGGCGTTGAACGACAGCTCGAAGGAGTCGCCGTCGTAGTCGATCTCCAGCTCTTCGACGGCCTGACCGGCTTCCATGTTGCGGACGGTCAGCACCACCCGGCCGGCCTCGATCGCCATGCGCACCGAGCGGCTCTTTTCCGCCGAGATGGTGGCGACCCGGTCGACCGCCTTGGCGAACAGCTTGGCGTCGATGCGGACGATGCGGGTGTTGTCCTTCGGGATGACCCGGCTGTAGTCGGGGAAGTTGCCGTCGATCACCTTCGAGGTGAGCGCCGCGCCGTTCAGCTCGAAGCGGACCTTCTGCGCGCTGATCGCCAGCTCAACGCTCTCGCCGGCGTCGTCGAGCAGGCGACGGGCCTCGTTGATGGTCTTGCGCGGCACGATCACCCCCGGCGCGCCGGCCGAGCCCTCGGGGGCCGGCATTTCCGCCAGCGCCAGCCGGCTGCCGTCGGTGGCGACGGCGCGCAGCTTCTGCACCCCGTTGTCGCTGACGGTGTGGAGGTAGAGGCCGTTCAGATAGTAGCGGGTCTCTTCCGCCGAGATCGCGAAGCGGGTCTTGTCGATCAGCCGGATCAGGTCGTTGACGTCGACCGTCATGCGCTCGCCGAGGCCGTCGGCGGACATCACCGGGAAGTCGCCGGCCGGCAGCACCGGCAGGCTGAAGCGGGAGCGGCCGGCCTGCACCGTCAGGCGCGGGTCCTCGCCGGAGAAGGTCAGCGAGACGTCGGCCCCGTCGGGCAGCTTGCGGACGATCTCGTAAAGGGTGTGGGCCGGGGCGGTGATCTGGCCCGGCTGGTCGACCTGGGCGAAGGCCTCGTCGATGATCTCCAGGTCGAGGTCGGTCGCCGAGAAGGTCAGCCGGTCGCGCTCGGCCGACAGCAGCACATTCGACAGGATCGGGATGGTGTTGCGCCGCTCGACGGCGCTCTGCACGTGCCCCAGCGCCTTCAGAAGCGCCGCCCGTTCAATCGTCAGCTTCATGCCTTGGTCCCGCTCGCGCCTGCGCCGGCGCGAATCATGCGCTCGGCGCCCCCCGACTGGAGGGGACTTGCGACATTAGCCAAAAAAACGAGGCGGGGAAGAGGGGGTGATGAAGCAAAGGTTAACGCGGGTTCGGAGCCGCGAAATGCTCCCCCTGAGGGGGAGCTGTCCCGAAGGGACTGAGGGGGTTGAAGCCCGCCGGCTCGGCGGCTGAAACCCCCTCCGTCGGCCTGCGCCGACACCTCCCCCAGCGGGGGAGGAGCTTCAGCCTTAGGCGCGCGTGTCGACCGAGCCGCCGCCGGCGTCCTCGTCGTTGGCGGCGTAGGGGTTGGCGCCGCCCGCGGCGTCCGGCGCGGCGCCGGGGACCTTGGCGGCGACCACCACCATCGCCGGGCGCAGCAGCCGGCCGAGCAGCTCATAGCCGGCCTGCAGCACCTGGATCACGCCGCCCGGCGCCACGTCGCTGCCGGGTTGCTCCATCATCGCCTGGTGCTTGTGCGGGTCGAACTTTTCGCCCTTCGCCGGGTCGATCTTCTTCAGGCCGTTGCGCTCGAAGCCGCCCTGCAGCTCCTTCTCGGTCATCTCCACGCCGACGATGAAGTTCTTCACCGCCGGATCGTCGTGATCCGCCGGCACGTGCGCCAGCGCGCGGCCGAGGTTGTCGGCCACCCCCAGCAGGTCGCGGGCGAACTTCTGGATCGCGTAGGCGCGGGCGTCGTTCGCCTCGCGCTCGGCGCGGCGTTTGGTGTTCTCGGCCTCGGCGGCGTAGCGGAGCAGCTGCTCCTTCAGCGCCGCGTTCTCGGCGCGGAGCGCTTCGGAAGCGTCGCCTTGGGCGGCCTCGGAGGCCGGCGCCTGGTCTTCCGGCGCGGGCGTCTGGTCTTCGGACATGGGGTACGTGGCTCGCGAGTTTAAGCGTTCATCACCTGGCCAAGCACGCGGGCGGTGTAGTCCACCAACGGGATGATCCGGGCGTAGTTCAGGCGGGCGGGGCCGATCACGCCGATCGCCCCCAGCACCCGCTGCGAACCCGTCATATAGGGCGCCGCGATCACGGCGGAACCCGAAAGCGAGAAGAGTCTGGTCTCGGCGCCGATGAAGATGCGCACGCCCTCGCCGTCGCGGACCCCGTCCAGCAGCTGAATCAGCTGCTCTTTCTGCTCGAGATCGTCGAACAGCGAGCGGACCCGCTCGAGGTCCTCCAGGGCGTCGGGCGCCTCCAGCAGATTGGCCCGGCCGCGGACGATCAGCGCGCGATCCTCGCCGTCGCCGCCGCTCCAGGCGGCCAGCCCGTCCTCGACCAGCCGCGCGGCGGTGGTGTCGAGATCCTGCCGGGCGCGGTCCAATTCGCCGCGGAGGTCGACGCGGGCTTCGACCAGGGTGCGGCCGCGCAGCCGCGCGTTGAGGAAGTTCGACGCCTCCTGCAGAGCCGACGGCGTCACCCCGGCCGGCAGGCGGATCAGCCGGTTCTCCACCGTGCCGTCCTCGAACACCATGATCGCCAGGGTGCGCTCGACCCCGAGGGCGACGAACTCGACGTGTTTGACGCCCGCGTCGCGGGTCGGCGTGACGACGATCGCCGCGCCCCCGGCCAGGCCGGAGAGGATGGCGCTGGCCTCGTTCAGGGCGTCTTCGAAATTGCGGCCGTGGGCGCGCAGCCGCGCCTCGATCGAGCGCCGCTCCTCGGCGGCGACGTCGCCGACCTCCAGCAGGCCGTCGACGAACAGCCGCAGCCCCGCATGGGTCGGCAGGCGGCCGGCGCTGACGTGCGGGGCGCCCAGCAGGCCGAGCTGCGTCAGGTCCTGCATGGTGTTGCGGATCGAGGCCGGCGACAGCGACAGTCCGGTTTTCGACAGGGTGCGCGAACCGACGGGTTCGCCGGTGTCGAGGTAGCTCTCGACGATACGTCGAAAGATATCCCTGGCCCGTTCATCGAGCTCGGCCAACGAGGGCCCGCGGGCGAATATCGGCGTGTTCACGTCAGCTTGCGGCGTCGACCGGTGAGCGCCCATGGACTGGACCTGTTCGATCTAGGATAAGCGCGGCCTTCCAGCTTGCAAGACGCGTCGCACCTAAGGAGTTCCCGCATGCGCCCTTCCGAACGCACGGCCGACGCGCTGCGCGCCGTCACCCTCGAGGTCGGGGTCAACCGCTACGCCGAAGGTTCGTGCCTGGCGAGCTTCGGCCACACCAAGGTGCTGATCACCGCCAGCCTGGAAGAAGGCGTGCCGCCGTTCCTGCGCGGCCGCGGCCAGGGCTGGGTCACCGCCGAGTACGGCATGCTGCCGCGCGCGACCCACACCCGCGGCCGGCGTGAGGCGGCGCAGGGCAAGCAGTCCGGCCGCACCCAGGAGATCCAGCGCCTGATCGGCCGCTCGATGCGGGCGATCGTCGACCCGAAGGCGCTCGGCGAGCGGCAGATCACCATCGACTGCGACGTCATCCAGGCCGACGGCGGCACCCGCACCGCGGCGATCACCGGCGCCTGGGTCGCGCTGCGCCAGGCCACCCGCTACCTACTGGAGGAAGGGATCATCACCAAGGATCCGATCCTCGACCAGGTCGCGGCGATCAGCTGCGGGGTGTTCTCCGGCACGCCGGTGCTCGACCTCGACTACGAGGAAGACTCAAACGCCGAGGCCGACGCCAACTTTGTCCTGACCGGCAAGGGCGACATCGTCGAGATTCAGGCCACCGGCGAGAAGCGCGGCTTCAGCGAGGGCGAGTTCGAGGCGCTGTTCAGCCTGGCCCGCAAGGGCATCGGCGAGCTCTGCATCGCCCAGCGGGTCGCGACCGGCGGCTGAGGCCCTTCCACTGTCGTCATCACCCGGCTTGTCCGGGTGATGACGGAGTGACTACAGCTCGTCCTCGATCACCGTCTCCAGCCCCGGCTCGAAGACCAGCAGGTCGCCCGGCGCGCAGCCGAGCTCGCGGCACAGGGCCGACAGGGTCGAGAAGCGCAGCGCCTGCGCCTCGCCCGACTTCAGCACCGCCAGGTTGGCGGCGCTGACGCCGGTGCGGTCGGCCAGTTCGACCAGCGACATCCGCCGCTGCATCAGCATTTCGTCGAGACGGATCCGGATCGGCATCGGCGGCTCAGATCGTCAGTTCGGATTCGCGGCGCAGGCGCGCGCCCTCGCGGAACACCTCCGCCAGGACGAACACCACCAGCACTGAGAACCAGGCGGTCAGGGTGAAGCTCGGCCGCACGTCGCGCACCCACGGCAGCCAGCCGCTGATCGCCCACAGCACGTAGCGGCCAAGCTCGAGGGCGGCGAGCATCAGCCCGATCAGCCGCAGCCGCCCGACATTGTCCGGATGGAACGGGTCGCCGGCGGTCAGGGTGACGAAGATCCGCCGCAGGGCGCCAATGATCACCAGCACGCCGGCCATGTAGCCGGCGCCGGCCAGCAGCCCGACGACGACGACCGGCGCGCGGTCGGTGATCTGGCCCCGCGCGTCGATCTTCACATTGTCGAGCAGCGACGGGTTGACGCTGAACAGCAGCGCCGCAAAGGCCAGCAGGGTGACGCCCACGAGGCCGATGACCAGCGCCATATAGACGACGTCCAGCACAAACTTCAGGAAGCTCGACACCGAGCCCGGACCCAAGGCGCGCATCGTTCCCTCCCCGCCCCTCGCGAACCTAGAGCGCGCCAGCCGCCGGGGGAAGGCAAACCGCCGCCCGGGCGTTATAGGTCCGGCGCAGAACGAAGCGTAAGGAGCACGGCGGCATGGCCCTCACCCTGGAGCCCGGCGCGAAGCTGGTGGTGGCGACCCACAACTCGGGCAAGGCGCGCGAGCTCGCCGAGATCCTGGAGAACCGCTTCCAGCTGGTCACCGCCGGCGAGCTCGGCCTCGGCGAGCCCGAGGAGACCGAACACACCTTCATCGGCAACGCGCTCTTGAAGGCCCGGGCGGCGGCCGACGCCAGCGGCCTGCCGGCGCTGGCCGACGATTCCGGCCTGTCGGTGACCGCGCTCGACGGCGCGCCCGGCATCTACTCGGCCCGCTGGGCCGGACCGGACAAGGACTTCTCCGTCGCCATGGCCAAGGTCGAGGAACGGCTCGCGGAGCTCGACGGCGAGGACCGATCGGCGTGGTTCACCTGCGCCCTGGCGCTGGCCTGGCCGAACGGCCCGGCGGTGGTGGTCGAAGGCCGGGTCGACGGGACGCTGGCCTTTCCGCCGCGCGGGACTCGCGGCTTCGGCTACGACCCGATATTCACGCCCGAAGGCCGCGACCTCACCTTCGGCGAAATGGAGCCGGCCGCGAAGGACGCCATAAGCCACCGCGCCCGGGCCTTCGCCAAGCTGAAGGCGGCGCTGTGGTGACAGAACGCCCCCTCCGTCTCGGCGCTCACGCGCCGATCCACCTCCCCCGCTTCGCGGTGGACGATCTGCGCGGAGAGATGCTCCACCGCACAGCGGGGGAGCTGTCAGCGAAGCTGACTGAGGGGGCGTTTTGGGCGGCGGTTGTAGGATGCCGGCGTGCCTGAGATTTCCCCTCCCCCGCTCGGCGTCTACGTCCACTGGCCCTACTGCGCGAAGATCTGCCCGTACTGCGACTTCAACGTCTATCGGGTGCGACGGGCCGAGGAGCCGGCGGCGCTGGCCCGGGCGATCGTCGCCGACCTCGCGGCGCAGGCGGAGCTCACCGGGCCGCGGACCCTGACCTCGATCTTCTTCGGCGGCGGCACGCCGTCGCTGATGGAGCCCGGCTGGGCGGCGGAGATCGTCGCGGCGGCGACCCAGCTGTGGAGCCCGGCGGCCGACCTGGAGGTTAGCCTGGAGGCCAATCCGACCGACGCCGAGGCCGAGCGGTTCGCGGCCTTCGCCGCGGCCGGGGTGACCCGATTGTCGCTGGGCCTGCAGGCGCTGGACGACGCCTCGCTGAGCTTCCTCGGCCGCAATCATGACGCCGCGACCGGAGTGCGGGCGGCGAAGGCCGCGGCGCGCGCCTTCCCACGGCTGTCGCTCGACCTGATCTACGCCCGCCCGGGCCAGACCGCCCAGGCTTGGGCGGCGGAGCTGCGCCAGGCCGTCGAGCTCGGCGCCGAGCACCTGTCGCCCTACCAGCTGACCATCGAAAGCGGCACGGCGTTCGACCGGGCGGTGCGTCACGGCCGCTTCGCGCCAGCCGACCCGGAGCTCGGCGCCGAGCTTTACGAGACCACCCAGGCCTGCCTGGAGGCCCAGGGCTTCACCGCCTACGAGGTCTCCAACCACGCCCGCGGCGAGGCCGCCCGCTCGCGGCACAATCTGGTCTACTGGCGGGGCTGGGACTACGTCGGCGTCGGTCCTGGCGCGCACGGGCGGCTCACCCGCGACGGCGTGCGCCACGCCACCGTCGGCGAGGCCCGGCCGGCCGATTATCTCGCCCGGGTCGCCGCCAGCGGCGTCGGCTTTGCGACGCTCGAGGCGCTGAGCCCGCTGGAGGCCGCCGAGGAGCGGGTGCTGAGCGGCCTGCGCATCGAGGACGGCGTGCCGCGGGCCGAGCTGGCGGTGCTGGAGCTCGCGCCCGAGCGGATCGCCCAGATGGTCGAGCTGGGGCTGCTGGCCGACGATCCCGCGCGGCTGCGGGCCACCGCCGCCGGGCGGCTGCTGCTCGACCGGCTTACTGCCGAGCTGCTGACCTGAGATCCATCTTCGCGGTTTCGGTCTGGGTGACCGGCATGGCCCCCTGAATCCGCCGGAACGTCGCCAGCGCCTGCCCCACCACCTGGTCCATGTTGTAGTAGCGGTAGGTGGCGAGCCGGCCGACGAACCAGACATCCGAGCTGGCGAGCGCCAGCGCCTCGTAGCGCTTGTAGAGCGCCTCGTTCTCCGGCCGCGGCACCGGGTAGTAGGGGTCGCCGTCGGCCGTCGGGTACTCGTAGGTGACGGTGGTCTTCGGGTGCGCCTGACCGGTCAGGTGCTTGTACTCGCTGATGCGAGTGTAGGCCTCGCTGACCGGGTAGTTCACCGTGCCGACCGGCTGGAACTTCGGCTGGTCGAGGGTGACGTGCTCGAACCGCAAAGAGCGGTAGGGCAGCTTGCCGAAGCGGAAATCGAAGAACTCGTCGACGGCGCCGGTCCAGATCAGCCCGCGCCGCGGCTTGAGGGTCTTCACCTCGGCGTAGTCGGTCGACGTCCGCACCTCGATCAGCGGATGGTCGAGCATCCGCTGGAACATGGCCGTGTAGCCGGCCTTCGGCATGAACTGGAACTCGTCGGTGAAGTAGCGGTCGTCGCGGTTGGTGCGGGTCGGCACCCGCGCGGTCACCGACTTGTCGAGTTCCGACGGGTCGAGCCCCCACTGCTTGCGGGTGTAGCCGCGGAAGAAGGTCTCGTAGAGCTCGCGGCCGACGCGGGAGACGACGACATCCTCGGAGGTGCGGATCTCCGCCACCGGCTCGGCGCGGGCCGCGAACCAGCCTTCCAGCTCCTCGGCGGTCAGCGACAGGCCGTGGAGCCAGTTGATGGTGTCGAGATTGATCGGGATCGGCAGCAGCTGGCCGCGGATGTCGGCCAGCACCCGGTGCTCGTAGAAGCGCCAGGCGGTGAACCGCGACAGGTAATCGAAGATCGCCTGCGAATTGGTGTGGAAGATGTGCGGCCCGTAGCGGTGCATCAGCACGCCCGCCGCATCGTGCTCGTCATAGGCGTTGCCGGCGACGTGCGGCCGCCGATCGACGACCAGCACCCGCTCGCCGCGCTCGGCGGCGAGCCGCTCGGCCAACACGCTGCCGGCGAAGCCTGCGCCGACGATCACCCAGTCGTAAGTGCTCATGGCCCGAGTTGTGACGCCGCCATCCGTCGGTCGCCTGATCAAAAGGCAAATCCGGGGCGCGCTCCGCTGACGCTTGCCAGACGCCGCGCGACAGGCGAAGCCAGGGCCATGGCGCGCCCCCTCCCCCCTCCGACGCTCGACGACGCGCCCCTGGCGCCGGGCCTCTATGTCGTGGCCACGCCGATCGGCAATTTGCGCGACATCACCCTGCGCGCGCTCGACGTGCTGGCCGGCTGCGACCTGGTGCTGGCCGAGGACACGCGGGTCAGCGGCAAGCTGCTCTCCGCCTTCGGCCTGTCGAAAAAGTTCGAACGCTACGACGAGCACGCGGCCGAGCGCGCCCGGCCGAAGATCATGGCGACCCTGGCCGAGGGCGGCCGGGTGGCGCTGGTGTCCGACGCCGGCACGCCGCTGGTCTCCGACCCCGGCTACCGGCTGGTGCGCGAAGTCGCCGCGGCCGGCCACCGGGTCTATCCGATCCCCGGCGCCTCGGCGCTGCTGGCCGGACTGTCGGCCGCCGGCCTGCCCAGCGACCGGTTCCTGTTCGCCGGCTTCCCGCCGCCGAAGAGCGCCGCGCGCCGCACCTTCCTGGAGGAGCTGGCCGGCGTGCGCGCGACCCTGATCTTCTTCGAAGGCGGCTCGCGGCTGGCCGACAGCCTGGCCGACATGGCCGCGGTGCTCGGCGACCGCGAGGCGGTGGTCTGCCGCGAACTGACCAAGCTCTACGAGACCATCGTCCGCGGGCCGCTGAGCCAGCTCGCCGCCGATCCGCAGTTCGAGGCGCCGCGGGGCGAGCTCGTCGTGCTGGTCGGCCCCGGCCGCGAGACCGAGGCGACCGCGGCCGACGCCGACGTGGCGCTGACCGACGCGCTGAGCCGGCTGAAGCCGGCCGACGCCGCCGCCGAGGTGGCCAAGGCGCTGGGGTTGCCCCGGCGCGAGCTCTACAAGCGCGCGCTCGCCCTGAAGGAGCGCGGGTGAGCACGGCGCGCGCCCGGCGTGGCGCGGCGGCGCGGCTGGCGGGCCGCCGCGGCGAGGTGCTGGCGGCGCTGTGGCTGATGGCCAAGGGCTACCGGATCCTCGGCTTCCGGCTGAAGACGCCGCAAGGCGAGATCGACCTGCTGGCGCTGCGCGGCCGCACCCTGGCGGTGGTCGAGGTCAAGCGCCGCGCCAACCTGATCACCGCGCTCGAGGCGGTCGGCGCCGATCAGCGCCAGCGGCTACGCCGGGCGGGCTTGGCTGTAGCGGCCCGGCGGCCGGCCCTGGCGGGTGCGGCGGTTCGCCTCGATCTCATGGCCCTCGCGCCGGGCCGTCTTCCTATGCATATTCCCGACGCTTGGAAGGGCGCCTGACGGGAATGACGCGAGAAGACGCAGAGGACTGCCTCTTGGAGGCCGGCGCCGCCCAGGATGGGGAATTCCCCCTCCTCGAGGCCGCGATCGCCTGCGCCATCCACGAGGATCCGACGCGCGACCCGCAGGCGGCGCGCGATCTCGCCGCCATGGGCGTCGAACGGCTGACCGAACGGCTGAAGCGGGAGTCCGCCGAGGAGGCGCTGGCCGAAGCGATGGCCGGCGACCTGCGGCTGCACGGCGACCTGTTCAGCCACGATGACCCGGAGAACGCCGACGTCATCTCGGTCAGCCTGCGGCGCAAGGGCCTGGCCGCCAGCCTCGGCGTCTATTACCTTCACGCCGCGCGGCGCTGCAGCCTGACAGTGCAGGGCGTCGACTTCCCCGGCCATTTCCTGCTGCGCATCGAGACCGAGGAAGGTCCGCTGGCGCTCGACCCGTTCAGTGAAGGCCGGGTGGTGCTGCCGTCCGAGCTGACGCGCCGCGCGCTGCACGCCGGGCTGACGCCGAACGTCGCCGACCGGCTGGACCGGCTGATGGCGCCGGTGAGCGACCGGGCGGTGCTGATGCGGCTGCAGAACACCATCTACGCGCGGGCCTCGGCGATGCGCGACTTCGACCGCGCCGAACGGGCGGCGCTGCGGCGCGCCCTGCTCGATCCGAACGACCATCGCCCGTGGCTCGACGTCGCCGCCGCCCGCGAGGGCCAGGGCGCGCTGGCCGGCGCGCTGGAGGCGCTGGCCCGGGCCACCACCCTCGACGGCGGCGCGGCCCTGACCGCCCGCGCGCAGCGCGAACGGGTTCGGCTGCGGCTGAACTAGCTGGCGCGGCGGGCCCCTCGGCCCTATGTGGCGAAGGTCAGGCCCTGAAGGCCAGGCTGTCGGGAGTTCGCCATGTCTTTGAAGGTCGCGGTGCAGATGGATCCCATCGAGGGGATCAACATCGAGGGCGACACGACCTTCCTGATGATGGAGCAGGCTCAGGCCCGCGGCCACAGCCTGTTCGTCTACACCACCGACACCCTGGCGCTGGAGGACGGCCGCGCCTTCGCCCGCGGCCGCGACGTGCAGGTGCAGCGGGTGAACGGAGACCACGCGACGCTGGGCGCCTATCGCCGGGTCGAGCTCGCCGACTTCGACGTGATCCTGCTGCGCCAGGACCCGCCGTTCGACATGCATTACATCGACACGACCTTCTTCCTGGAGGCCGTGCATCCGCACACCCTGGTGGTGAACAACCCGGTCGAGGTGCGCAACGCGCCGGAGAAGCTGTTCGTCACCAAGTTCCCCGGCCTGCAGCCGCCGACCCTGATCACCAACGACCGCCTGGCGATCGCTGACTTCCGCAAGCGTCATGGCGACGTCGTGCTGAAGCCGCTGAACGGCCGCGGCGGCTCGGGCGTGACCCGCCACCTGGCCGACGACCCCAACCTTGATGCGCTGCTCGAGCTGCACGCCGAGATCGGCCGCGAGCCGGTGATCCTGCAGAAGTTCCTGCCGGCGGTGACCAAGGGCGACAAGCGCATCCTGCTGGTCGACGGCGAGGCGGTCGGCGCGATCAACCGGGTGCCGGAGAAGGGCCAGATCCGCTCCAACATGGCGGTCGGCGGCAAGCCGGAGCCGGTCGAGATGTCGGCCCGCGACCTGGAGATCTGCCGCGCCATCGGCCCTGAGCTGAAGCGCCGCGGCCTGCTGTTCGTCGGCATCGACGTGATCGGCGACTCCCTCACCGAGATCAACGTCACCTCGCCGACCGGAGCGGTGGCGCTGAAGCGGTTCACCGGCATCGACGCCGCCGAGATCCTCTGGGAGAAGATCGAGGCGATCCGCGCCGCCCGCTGAGGCGAACAAGCTTAGGCTTGCAACTTTCCCGTTCCGTTCTAACTTCGTTCTCATTCCGGGGCTGCGTTCGTGGCGCAGCTGTGGATAACTTGTGGCGGGCGAAGCAGGAAACGGCGGGCGAGGAACGGCATGGCGGCGCGCGTAGTCACAGTGGCGTTCCAGGGCGTGGACGCGGTGCGCGTCGACGTCGAAGTGCAGTTCACCCTCGGCGAAGCCGCCTTCATCCTGGTCGGCCTGGGCGACAAGGCGGTCGCCGAGAGCCGCGAGCGGGTGCGCGCGGCGTTCACCGGGCTCGGCCTCGCCTGGCCCGGCAAGCGGATCATCGCCAACCTGGCCCCGGCCGACCTGCCGAAGGTCGGCAGCCACTATGATTTGCCGATCGCGCTGGCGGTGATGGCCGCTATGGGCGTGATCCCGCCCGATGCGCTGGACGGCTGGGCGGCGCTCGGCGAGCTGTCGCTCGACGGCCGCATCGCCCCGGTCGCCGGGGCCCTGCCAGCTGCGGTGGCGGTCGGCGGCATGGGGCTGGGGCTGATCTGTCCGCAGGCCTGCGGGGCCGAGGCCGCCTGGGCCGGCGACACCCGGCTGCTCGCCGCGCCATCGCTGATCGCCCTGGTGAACCATTTCCGCGGCGTGCAGGCGCTGTCGCCGCCGAAGCCCGGCGCGATGCTGGACGGCGAGCGCGGCCCGGACCTGCGCGACGTCAAGGGCCAGGAGAACGCCAAGCGGGCGCTGGAGATCGCCGCGGCCGGCGGCCACAACCTGCTGTTCATCGGCCCGCCCGGCTCCGGCAAGTCGATGATGGCCCAGCGGCTGCCCGGCCTGTTGCCGCCGCTGACGCCGGAGGAGCTGCTCGAGACCTCGATGGTGCACTCCATGGCCGGGCTGATCGCCAAGGGCGAGCTCCGCCGCGCCCGGCCGTTCCGCAGCCCACACCATTCCGCCAGCATGGCGGCGCTGACCGGCGGCGGGCTGAAGGCCAAGCCGGGCGAAGTCAGCCTGGCGCACAACGGCGTGTTGTTCCTCGACGAGTTGCCGGAGTTCGGCGTGCAGGCGCTGGATTCGCTGCGCCAGCCGCTGGAGACCGGCGAGGTGGTGGTGGCGCGGGCCAACGCCCACGTCCGCTATCCCGCCCGGGTGCAGCTGGTCGCGGCGATGAACCCCTGCCGCTGCGGGCTTGGCGGCGCCGGCCGCGGGGCCTGCGGTCGCGCGCCGCGCTGCCAGAGCGACTACCAGGGACGGATCAGCGGGCCGCTGATGGACCGCATCGACCTGCAGGTGGAGGTGCCGCCGGTGACGCCGGCCGATCTCGCCTTGCCGCCGCCGGCGGAAGGCACCGCCGAGGCGGCGGGCCGGGTGGCCCAGGCCCGGACTTTGGCGACCGAGCGCGCCGCGGCGGGCGGGGAGAGCGCCTCGGCGCTCAACGCCAAGGCCGAGGGCGACTGGCTCGACCGGATCTGCGCGCTCGACGGCTCGGCCCGAGACCTTCTAACCCGCGCCGCCGAGGCCGGCGGCCTGACCGCCCGGGGCTGGACCCGGACCTTGCGGCTGGCGCGCACCATCGCCGATCTCGAGGGCGCGCCGACGGTGCGTCGGGCCCACGTCGCCGAAGCGCTGATCTACCGCCGGGTGGCCGCCGGCCGCGCCGCGGCTTCCGTCGGCTGACGCCCGGCCCGCCAGGTGTTCCAGGTGCCGACGCCCAGGGCGAGCAACAGCAGATAGGTCCAGATCACCCCGGCGGTGATGTAGGCCCATTGCTGCAGGCCGGCGTCCATCACCTTCGCCACGTGGGTCATGATCGCCAGCAGCTGGAACCCGGCGGCGGCCATCGGCCAGAACTTCGGGGTCTTCAGCGAGATCACCACCAGGGCGATGAACAGCGAGGTGTCGGCGACGAAGACGGTGCTCTCGACATGCGCCCACTGGTGGTCGCGGGTCAGCACCGTGACCGCCAGGCTCAGCAGGACGCCGGCGGCGACGTACCGCTCTTCGGAGCCGCCCTTCCAGAAGGCGCCGCCGCAGATGATCAGCAGGACGGCGAAGCCAAGCCAGGGTGGAAGCGCGATAGTCAAAAAGAAGACCCCCCGGGTAAGCCACGAGGGATCCAACTTAGACCAGAACGGACGCTCGGAAAGCGGTCAGGCCGCGGCCACGGCGCGCAGCGACCGGCCGCCACGCATGCGGGGCTCGCCTTCGATGGTGATCGGCGGCTTGCCGGTGCCGGTATCGGTCATGACGATCGCGCCCAGACCGACCTGCTGTTGGGCGATGGTCAACTCCTTGTGCGCCTCGACCAGCGCCCGGCGGGCTTCGGCCAGCGTCATGACCGCCTGGCTGGCGCGCTCCATGGCTTCCTGGCCGATCAGCGCCGAGGCGCCGGCCTGGCGGCGCAGCGCCGGGATGAGACCCGTGAAGTTGGCGGTCTTGGTCAGGGCGACGTCGATCGCAGATTCCGCGTCCCACAGAGCGGCGGCGATCTGTTCGGCGGCCGAGCGGCGTTCTTTGAGCATGAGTCTCTCCATCGCGCGGAGGCGGCTCCGCACGCGCTTGGAAAACAGGGTTCAGATTTCGGGTTAGTTCAGAGCTACACTAAACTGCGCGCTAACTCTTGCAGCGCATGGAGACCCGCGAGCATCGCCCCGAAGGCGAGAGCCGTAACGATGGCGATGCCCACGATGGTCCCGAGCCGGGCGACCGGCCCTAGATCGTTTCGGGCGAACCGGCTTCGGTATCCGGCCGGAAGTTCTCGTCCAGCAGCACCCAGGTCATGCAGAGGATTTCCCGCAAGACCATCTCGGAGGGCTTGAAGGGCGCCAATTTCCGCGTCGCGGAAACCAAGTGCTTCGCCATCGAAGCCTGCGCCGGCGTCGCCGCCAGATCGACGAGCTGCCGCTCGAGCTGCTCCCAGGAGAAGCTCGGGATCAGTTCCTCGCGGCGTTCCGAATTCGGCCAGCGGGCTTCGAACGCGTCGATCTCCCGCTTCAGCCGGAGGGCCCGCCCGATCACCGCGCGGTCCTCGAAGTTGTGGCGCCACTCGCCCATCTGGTGTCTCCCTGCTGGTGGAGACATCGGGCCAGTTTCCGTCGGCGCTGTCTGTCCTGATCGCGTCTTGTCCTGATCCGATCGGGACAAACGGCGCGTCCTGATTGCGCAGCAGACGGGCCGCCTCGTAGCGGTCGCCGACGCCCAGCTTGCGGCGCGCGCGGTCGCAGTAGGTGTCGACCGACGTCTTCGACATGCCGAGCTTGCGGGCGATCTCCTTGGAGGAGAGATGCTGGTCGACCAGGCGCAAACACTCGCGCTCGCGCGGCGTGAGCAGCTCGACCGGATCCTCGGTGATGGCCGGACGGATTGGCATGGCAACCTAAGTTAAACGCGAGACGGTGTTTTCGTCTACTTTGCCGAGTGTCGCGGGCCCGTTTCGGCTATCATCTGGGCGCCCCTTGCCCCGGAAGGTCGGCGATGATGCTGCAAAACGAGACCATTCGCGGCATGGCGCTCGAGCGCGCGATCGGCGCCCGGATGCGCGCACGCCGGCGGCAGCTCCACCTCAGCCAGGGCGAACTCGCCGAAAAGCTCGGGGTCTCCTTCCAGCAGGTGCAGAAGTATGAGCGCGGCGCCAACCGGGTCGCCGCCTCCACCCTGATCACCGCCGCCGAAGCCTTGGGCGTCAGCGTCGGCTGGCTGGCCGGCGAGGATGCGCCGCCGCACGGCGAGCAGGAGCTGCTTTCGGCGCTCGGCCGACCCGGCGCGCTGGAGATCCTGCAGGCCTTCAACGCCATCGAGAACGCCCGCGGCCGCAGCGCGCTGATCGCCATCGCCGAGCAAATGGCCGGCCGTTCGTCGCACTGAGGCCCGCTCGCTTGACCTGCTGTTAAGCGCGCCCGCGCTAGGTCTGAGTCATGCGAAGACCTCCTCGCCCGCTGTCGGACCGCCGTCCGCGGCGCGCCCATATCACCGCCGACCAACTGGCCACCTTCAGCCACGAACTGCGCACGCCGCTGAATGGCGTGCTCGGGATGGCGCGGCTGTTGGAGGGGACGCCGTTGAGCGCCGAGCAGCGGTCCTATGCGATCGCGCTGCGCGAAAGCGGCCAGCATCTGCTCGGCCTAGTCAACGACCTGCTCGACTTCGCCAAGCTGGGCGCCGACAGGGTCGAGCTGAACCCCGACGCCGTCGATGTCGAGGACATGCTGCGCTCGGTCTGCGAGCTGATGTCGCCGCGCGCCAGCGAGAAGGGCCTGGAAGTCGGCTGGTCCGCGCCGGCCGCGCTCGGCCGGATCCGCGCCGACGAGGGCCGGCTGCGGCAGATCCTGCTGAACTTCGCCGGCAACGCCGTGAAGTTCACCGAGGCCGGCGGCGTGCTCGCCAGCGTCGTCGAGCGGCCTGACGGCCGGCTGCGTTTTGTCGTCGAGGACTCCGGGCCCGGCGTCTCGACCGCCGACCGCGAACGGATCTTCGAAGCTTTCGCCCAGGCCGAAGCCGCGCACGCCGCGCTCGGCGGGGCCGGGCTCGGCCTGGCGATCGCCCGACGGCTGGCCCACGCCATGGGCGGCGAGGTCGGCGTCGAAAGCGGCCCGCTCGGCGGGGCGCTGTTCTGGTTCGAAGCTCCGTTCGAGCGCCTCGACGCGGGCGAACCGATCCTGCCGCTGGCGGGCCGCACCATCGGCGTCGCCTCGCCCAATCCGATCATCCGCGAAGCCGCCCGCCGCCAGATCCAGGCCGCCGGGGCCCGCGCGATCACCGCCGAAGCCGTGGAGCCGCTGACCAAGCGCACCAAGCCCGGCGACGTGCTGCTGGTCGACCATGCGCTGAACGCGGTCCCGGCGCCGGCGGACCGTCGGGCGATCGTGCTGCTGTCCAGCCAGCAGCGGGAGCAGGTCGGCCCCTACCGCGCCGCCGGCTTCGCCGGATACCTCATCAAGCCGCTGCGCCGCGCCTCGCTGATCGAGCGCGTGCTGCTCGCCGGCGGCACGCAAACGACGGCTGCCATCGAGCCGGAGGACGAACGCATCGTCGCGGCCGCCGCGCCCGGCGCACGCGTGCTGCTGGTCGAGGACAATCCAGTAAACGCCCTGCTCGCCCGCGCGCTGCTCAACCGCGAGGGCTGCGAAGTCGATCACGCCCGCGCCGGCGAGGAAGCGCTGGCGGCGGTGAAGGTGGGCGCCTACGACATCATCCTGATGGACATGCGCATGCCCGGGCTGTCCGGCGAGCAGACTGCGCGGCTGCTCCGCGCGCGCGGCGTGCAGACGCCGATCGTCGCCCTGACCGCCAGCGTGTTCGAAGACGACCGCCAAGCCTGCCTCGCGGCCGGCATGGACGACTTCCTGGTCAAGCCGCTGTTGCCCGACGCCCTCCGCGCCGTGCTGTCGCGGTGGGTCGCCGCCGGCTGGACGCGGGAGCCGGCGCGCGCCAAGGTCGGCTGACGACGGGCGCGGGGGCGCTGCACACCGGAGACAGCGATGAGCGGCGGCGCCACGAGCCCAAAGCCTGGAGTCCTGAGCGCGCTCGCCGTCTATCTGGAGCGGCGCTCGCTGGTCATGCTGGCGCTCGGCTTCGCCTCCGGGCTGCCGAACCTGCTGATCTTCGACACCCTGTCGGCGTGGCTGCGCGACGCCGGCCTGTCGCTCGAAGTGATCGCGGTCTTCGGCCTGGCGACCCTGGCCTATTCCGCCAAGTTCATCTGGGCGCCGCTGGTCGACCGCACCGAGGTGCCGATCCTGACCAAGTGGCTAGGCCATCGGCGTTCGTGGATGCTGGTGACCCAGGCGCTGATCGTGCTCGGCCTCTGGCTGGTCGCGGGGTCTGACCCGACGAGCGGCCTGGGCATGATGGCGCTGTTCGCCGTCTTCGTCGGCTTCATGGGCGCGACCCAGGACATCGTTATCGACGCCTGGCGCATCGAGGCCGCGCCCCAGACCGAGCAGGGGGCGCTGGCCGCCTCCTACCAGTGGGGCTACCGCTTCGCGACCATCGCCGCCGGCGCGATCCCGCTGGTGCTCGCCGAGCAGTTCTCCTGGCATCTGTCCTATGCGGTGATGGGCGCGCTGATGCTGATCGGCGTCGCCGGCGTGCTCGGCGCGCCGCGCGAGGCCGCCCACCAGATCCGCCCGATCCACGCCGAGGGCCTGGCCGCGCGGCCGGCCCGCGAGATCCCCGAGTGGATCGGCCGGCTGCTGCTGTTCGTCATCGGCGCCGTGCTGGTGGGCTCCGGCCTGGCGGCCAACGCCTCGATCCTCTCCGCCGGACTGTCGGCGCTCGGCCAGCCGGAGGCCGCCGCGAACCTGGCCGCCGCGTGGACGGCGAAACCGGCCGGCGTCTTCGTCCAGCTGCTCGGCGTGCTCGCCGGCGGCCTGGTCATCGTGCTGGCCGCCATGCCGCTGCCCGGGGCCAAGACCCGGCCGGGGGTCTACCTGGGCGCGGCGCTCGGCGATCCGCTGAAGGACTTCTTCGCCCGCTACGGGCGCACCGCCGGGATGATCCTGGCGCTGATCTGCCTCTACCGGCTGACCGACTTCGTGCTGAACATCATGAACCCGTTCTACCTCGACCTCGGGTTCAGCAAGACCCAGATCGCCGAGGTGCGGAAGGTGTTCGGGGTCATCGCGACCATGGCCGGCGTCTTCCTCGGCGGCTTCGCTGTGGTGCGCCTCGGCCTGATGCGGGCGCTGATCATCGGCGCCTTCGCCGGCCCGCTCAGCCAGTTCATGTTTGTCTGGCTGGCGATCGCCGGGCCTGACGTCGGCGTGCTGGTCGCGGCCATCGGCGTCGACAACATCTGCGCGGGGTTCGCCGGCACCTGCCTGATCGCCTACATGTCGAGCCTGACCCGGGTGGGCTTCACCGCGACGCAGTACGCGCTGTTCTCGTCGCTCTATTCGCTGCCCGGCAAGCTTCTGGCCTCGCAGTCCGGCCGGGTCGTCGAATCCGCGGCGAAGTCGGCGGATACCGGCGGCGCCTTCGCCGGGCTGAAGGCGCTGTTCGCCAACACCCCAGCCGAGGCCTTCGCCGCGGCGGTGGCCAAGTCCAACGTCTCCCCGGCCGCGCTGGGCACCGGCTACATCGTCTTCTTCACCTATTCGGCGCTGCTCGGCATCGCCGCGATCGTGCTGGTGTTCCTGGTCGCCGCGCAGCCCTCGACGAAGAGCAGCGTCGAAAGCGAAGCCGAGGCCGAGACCAAGACCGCCGCCGCTTAAGACAGGCAGATCACCTGGGCGACGCGCAGGTCACGGCGCAGGCCGTCGGCCACCTGGCCGTAGTTGTCCGGGGTGATGACCGCCGCCGCGGTCGGCGCCACCGGCAGCGCCGTACCGCTCTGGGTGATCAGGTGCTGCACCGTCTCCGGCGAGGTGGTGTAAATCCGCCCGCGCCGCGGCGACTCGGCGATCGTCACGCCCAGCACCCGGCCCCGGGCGTCCAGCACCGGCGCGCCGGACAGGCCGCCGAGGCTGCCCTCCAGTCCCCGGGTGCGGCCGACCTCGGCCCAGACCAGCACCGGCTCGGTCCGCGCGCCGCGGCCGCGGACCACCAGGTTCTCGCGGCCCAGCAGCCGCGAGGCGGCCTCGCCGGGTTCGCCCTGCGGAAATCCCGGATGGAAGGCCAGCTCGCCTTCGTGCAGCGGGGCGGCGAGTTCCAACGGTAAGGCCGGCGCGCCGCCGTCAGTCGACAGCAACGCTGCTTCCCCGCTCGGATCGATGTGGGCCGTGGCGGCCACGCCACGCCCTTCGCCGACCACCAGCGCCGCCTGGCGGCAACCGTCGATCACGTGCCGGGCGGTGATCCAGACGCCCGAGGAGCCGACCGAGAAGGCGGTGCCGGCGGACGGCCCGGAGCGTTCGGGCACATCGACGGTGACCGAAGGATCGAATGGCGAAGCCGGGGCCAGCAGCTGGCCTTCGGCGCGGCTGACCGGCGGCGGCGCCGGCGGGGCGTCGACGTCCTCACGCCGGCTGATCGCAGCGGCCAGCAGTCCGCCGACCACCGCGGCGTAGATCAGCCAGTCGGGAGGACGAGGCAGCCGCATCGAGCGCTCAAGGCGCCACGGCGGCGGCCACGATCATGGCGGTGGCCAGCTTGGCCCCGACCAGCAGGGCGGCGGCGGCCATCTCGCCATCGCGGATCCGCTGCGGCAGGCCGGGCAGCACCAGGTCGACCAGCCGGAACACCAGCAGCTGTACGGCGACGGTCGCCACGCCCCACAGGGCGACGTCGGCCAGGCTGGTCGAGCCCTTCAGCGAGAACGCCAGCGGGATGGCCAGGCCGACCAGCACGCCGCCGAGGTCGACGGCGGCGGCGCTGTTGCCCTGCCGCACCAGGCTGATCTCCTTGTGCGGCGTCAGGACGATGTAGATCGCCGCGGCGGCGAGCAGCATCGCCACGCTGACGAAGATGTGCAGCAGGGTGACCGGAAACCCGCTGGCGAAGGCCTGCAGTTCAGGCGTGATCGACATCCATCATCCCCCAAGAGACCGGCAGCGGCGCGCGGCCGTGCTTAACACGCTTCGGCCGCCGGTCATCGTCGGGGAGGGGAGTTGAGCTACTCGGCCGCGAGCTTGCGCCGTTCGCTGGCGCGCATCTTTTCGCTCTCGCTCTTCAGCTGGCCGCAGGCGGCGAGGATGTCGCGGCCGCGCGGCGTGCGGATCGGCGAGGCGTAGCCGGCGCGGTTGAGGATCGCGGCGAAGGCCTCGATCGTCTTCCAATCGGAGCACTCGTATTCCGAACCCGGCCACTTGTTGAACGGGATCAGGTTGATCTTCGCCGGGATGCCCTTGAGCAGCTTGACCAGGGCCTTGGCCTCGGCGGCGCTGTCGTTGACGTCCTTCAGCATGACGTACTCGAAGGTCACCCGCTTGGCGTTCGACAGGCCCGGATAGGCGCGGATGCCGGCCATCAGCTCTTCGATCGGGTACTTCTTGTTCAGCGGCACCAGCTTGTCGCGCAGCGGATCGTTGGTCGCGTGCAGCGAGATCGCCAGCATCGCTTGGGTCTTTTCGCCGAGCGGGCCGAGTTCAGGCACGACGCCCGAGGTCGAGACGGTGATCCGCCGCCGCGAGATGGCGATGCCCTCGTTGTCGGCGATGATGTCGATCGCCTGGGCGACGTTGTCGAGATTGTAGAGCGGCTCGCCCATGCCCATGAAGACGATGTTGGAGAGCCGGCGGTCCTCCTTCGGCGAGGGCCATTCGCCGAGGTCGTCGCGGGCGATCTGCACCTGGGCGACGATCTCGGCGGTCGTCAGGTTGCGCACCAGCGCCTGGGTGCCGGTGTGGCAGAAGGTGCAGTTCAGCGTGCAGCCGACCTGGCTGGAGACGCAGAGCGCGCCGGCGCGGCCGACGTCGGGGATGTAGACCGTCTCGACCTCGATCCCGGGCGCCATGCGGATCAGCCACTTGCGGGTGCCGTCGCGGCTGATCTGACGCTCGACCACCTCGGGGCGGGCGAGGGTGAACTTCTCGGCCAGGGCCGCGCGGGTCTCCTTGGCCACGTCGGTCATGGCCGCGAAATCGGTCAGCCCATAGTGGTGGATCCAGCGCCACAGCTGGCTGGCGCGCATCCGCGCCTTGTCCGGCCGCGCGACCTCAGCATCGATCAACGCCTGCGCCAGTTCGGCGCGGCTGAGACCCGCAAGGTTGGGCATGGCGGAGGTGGGCGCGCCGGCGGCCGGGGCGCGCGAAAGGTCGAGGGTCACGCCCAAGGGACTGAAATTCCTGATCTGAGGTGGCGGGAATATAGGCGACCGGACCGCTTGCGCCAAATCGCGGCTGCAGGAAGTGACGCTACGACGCGCAATCGTCCGCCAAAGCGTTGGCCCCGGGCCCGGCGAACTAGGCCTGCCGGCGCATCGGCGGCGCCGGATCCGTCGCCGCGGCCTCGGCCTTGAGCCAGCCGGCGAACTCGCTCACCAGCGGGTTCCGGGCGTGGGTCGGATGCAGCAGGGCGTAGCGAGCCTCGACCGGCGCGAACCCCAGCGGCGCGACCAGCCGTCCGCGCTCGATGTCCGGGGCGGCGAACGCCCAGGGCGCGACCGCGACGCCGAGCCCTGCCGCAGCGGCCTCCAGCAGGTAGGAATTGTGCTCGTACTCGCGGTCCTCCGCGGCCGGCGGCAGTGCGACGCCGGCGCGCTCGGCCCATTCGCGCCAGGCCGGGCGGAAGCTTTCGCTGTGCAGCCGTGGCAGGGCCAGCAGGCGTACAGGATCCTGGCCACAGGACGCCCAGGTCTCCGGCGACAACACCGGGCCGTGGTGATGGGCCATGAAGGGCTGCATCGTGATCCCGTCCGGCGCCCGGCCGCGCTGGATGCGGATCGCCGCATGGGCGCCGCCGGTGCTGAAGTCGACGGCGTCATAGCTTTCGAGGATGCGCACCCGCACGCCGGGCCGCGGATCGAGGAAGTTCGGCAGGCGCGGGATCAGCCATTTCATCGCCAGCGTGCCGGGACAGGAGAGCACCAGCTCCTGGTCCGGGCCGGCCCCGGGCAGGGCGGCGCCGATCAGGTCGAAGGCCGAGGTCAGCGCGCCGGCGAGCCGTTGGCCGGCCTCGGTCAGCCGCAGGTCGTGGCGCGGCCCGACGACCAGATCAACCCCGAGCCGCGCCTCCAGGGCGCGGACCTGCCGACTGACTGCGCCATGAGTCACGTGAAGCTCGGCCGCGGCGGCGGTCATTGAGCCCTGGCGGGCGAACGCCTCGAAGCTGGCGAGGCCGGTGAGCGGTGGTAGCGGCCGACGGTGCATGTGACTTCACCTCACATCCCGCGCCTGGATAGTCGATTGCGCCCGACCCGCCAACGGTTGAGCTTCCGCCATGTCCCAGGGCAAACGGCGGAACCGCATCGGCTACATCATCTGTGGGCTGATGATCTGGGCGGCGGTGGGGTGGAGCCTGTTCTGTACGCCGCCAAGCCTGTCATCCCGGTTTCGCGCAGCGAAGATCGAGATCCCAGCACACGACGGCTTGGAGAGTTCACAAAGTGGGCGCGGCGAAGGCGTGCGCCTGCCGCCTAAGCCGTGTTCTTGGATCCCGCACAGCCCGTCACGGCTTCCGGGATGACAGCCGAGTAGGACGGGAAGCTCGGCCCGTTAGAGCCCGTGCTTGCTCCAGAGCTCGTCGTTCTTCACCACGCCGCGAATGAAGGCGGCGTGCAGTTCGCGTTCGGCCTCAGTCGAGCGCGGGGCGAGCGGGCGGGGGCGGGCGGCGTAGACGTTCTGCTTGGCGGCGGCGACGGCGGTGACCATCTCGGCCGAGGTGAGTTCGAGCCGCCGCTCGCGGCCGCCCTTCAGCTCGAGGTAGACCGCCGCCAGCAGCTTGGCGTCGATCAAGGCCCCGTGCTTCTCGCGCTCGGAGAGCGAGATCTTGAAACGCTTGCAGAGCGCGTCCAGGGAGTTGTGCATCCCCGGGAAGCGGTGCTTGGCCAGCGCCAGGGTGTCGATCCAGCGGTCCTCCGGGATCCCGGGCCGATGGATGCAGCTGAGCTCCCAGTTGACGAAGGCGCGGTCGAAGCCGGCGTTGTGCGCGACGATCGGCGCGTCGCCGACGAACTCGAGGAAGGCGTCGACCACCTCGGGCGCCTCGAACTTCGGCTTGCCGCGCAGGAAGGCCTCCGACAGGCCGTGCACCCGCTCGGCCTCGACCGGCATGTCGCGGCAGGGGTCGATATAGATGTGGAAGCTGCGCCCGGTCGGGATGAAGTCCTCGATCTCCAGACAGGCCAGTTCGACCAGCCGGTGGCCAAGGTGCGGCTCGAAGCCGGTGGTTTCCGTATCGAGAACGATCTCGCGCGCCATGGCTCAGTCTTGGCCCGGTTCGCTCGACGCGATCAAGCCGGCGTCTTGTCCCGTTTGGGCCTGCGCTGTGGATCACGCATCACGGCGATGATCTCGGCGACCTGACGGCGCACTGGCTCCAGGCCCTCCCCTGTGTCGATGACGAAGTCGGCGCGGGCGCGCTTCTCGGCGTCCGGCATCTGGTGGGCGAGGATCGCCTCGAAGCGCTCCGGCGTCATGCCCTCGCGCTGCAGCACGCGCGCGCGCTGCACCTCGGCCGAAGCGGTGACCACAGCGACGGCGTCCATGCCGCGCTCGCCGCCGCCCTCGAACAGCAGCGGAATGTCGAGCACGACCAGATCCGCGCCGCCGGCCTGGGCGTCGGCGAAGAAGTGGGTGCGCATCGCGCCGATGATCGGGTGCACGACGCTATTCAGCCGCTTCAGCTCTTCCGGCTTGCCGAGCACCGCCTGGCGCAGCGCCTCACGGTCGACCGCGCCGTCCTTCACCACGCCGGGGAAGGCCTCGCCGACCGGGCCGACGCAGGCGCCGCCCTTGGCGTAGGAGGCGTGCACCTGGGCGTCGGCGTCATAGACCGGCACGCCGGCTTCGCGGAACATCGCCGCGGTCGTCGACTTGCCCATGCCGATCGAGCCGGTCAGGCCGAGGATGATCACGCCTGGCCCCCGATCGCCGCCAGGCAAAGCGCGCGGACGTCCACCGCGGCCGGCGGCGTGCGGCCGAAGAAGGCCTCGAACGACGGGACCGCCTGGCGGACCAGCATCTCCAGTCCGTCGACCGTGCGCCGCTCGAGCTCGCGCGCGCGGGCGAGCAGCGGGGTCTCCAGCGGCTTGTAGGTCATGTCCATGACCACCGCCGGCGAGGGCGTCGCCTCCAGCGGCAGGTCGAGGCTGGCGTCCAGCAGGCCGGCCGAGGTGGCGTTGATCACCGCAGTGACGCCGTCGAAGGCGCGGGCCGCGGCGTCGAGCGAGAAGGCGCGGACCTTCGCGCCGAGCGCCTCACCGATCCCTTCCGCCTTGGCCAAGGTGCGGTTGACGATCCGCACCTCTGGCGCGCCGGCGGTGACGAAGGCCGCGGCCGCCCCGCGCGCCGCGCCGCCGGCGCCGATGATCGCGACCGGCCCTGCGGCGGGATCGAAACCCGGCGCCTGGGCGGCGAACGCGCCCAACAGGCCCAGGCCGTCGGTATTGTCCCCGTGGATCCGGCCGTCGGCCGCGAACACCAGCAAGTTGACGGCCCCGGCCAGGGCGGCCCGCTCGCTCAGCTCGTCGGCGATCGCCAGCGCGTCTTCCTTGAACGGCACGGTGACGTTGAGGCCGCGCACGACCCCGCCACGCAGGCCGTCGGCGAAGCGCCGGAAGCCGTCGCTGCTCGGCGCGAACGGCACATAGACCGCATCGAGACCGGCGGCCTCGATCCAGGCGTTGTGGATGATCGGCGACAGCGAGTGGCGCACCGGCGCGCCGGCGACGCCCGCGACGAGGGTCGCGCCAGTGATCTTGCGGCTCATGCGGGCAGAACCTGGTGTTGGCGAAGGAGGTCGAGCAGGCCGAGCAGCGGCAGGCCGAGGATGGTGAAGTAGTCACCCTCGATGCTGGCGAACAGCTGCGCCCCCGGGCCCTCGAGCCGATAGCAGCCGACCGAGCCCAGCGCCGCCTCGCCCTCGGCCGCGAGGTAGCTCTCCAGGAAGTCGTCGGAGAAGTCGCGCATGACCAGGGTCGCGCTGACCGTCTCGCGCCAGACCGGCGCGCCGTCCTTCGCCACCACCACGGCCGAATGCAGCTGATGCGGCTTGCCGCGCAGCATCCGCAGCCGCTCGCGGGCCGCCTCGACGGTGTCGGCCTTGTCGTAGAGCCCGCCTTCGAACTCCAAGGTCTGGTCGGCGCCGATCACCAGGCCCGGGCGCTGCGCGGAGATCCGCACCGCCTTCTGCTCGGCCAGCGCCTCGGCGACCTGGCGCGCGTCGGCGCCGCGGGCGAGCAGCGCGACCTTGACCGCCTCCTCGTCGACGCCGGCGACCGCGCATTCAAATGGAACCCCGGCGCCGTCCAGCACCGCACGCCGGGCGGCGCTCTTCGAGGCGAGAACGACCTGCAGGCTCAACCGAGCACCTCCACCTGACCGTGACCGCCATGCATCAAGTTGAGGATGGCGGCCGCCGTCTCCTCGACCGAGCGGCGGGTCACGTCGATCGTCGGCCAGCGATGCCGTTCATAGAGACGCCGCGCCTGGATGATCTCGTCGCGCACGGTGTCGGTGTCGATGTAGGTCGACTGGCGGTTTTCGTTCAGCGACAGCAACCGATTGCGGCGGATCGAGATCAGCCGGTCCGGCGAGATGGTCAGGCCGACGACCAGCGCCTTCTTCAACTGCAGCAGCTTGTCGGGGATCGGCCGGCCGGGCACCAGCGGCACGTTGGCGGCCCGCACGCCGCGGTGGGCCAGATAGATGCAGGTCGGAGTCTTCGAGGTCCGCGACACGCCGACCAGCACGACGTCGGCTTCGTCGAGATCCTGGCCGCCCTGGCCGTCGTCATGGCCGATCGCGTAGTTCAGCGCGTCCATGCGGTTGAAATAGTCGTTGTCGAGCCGCAGGTGGGCGCCGACCCGGGTGGTGGTCGAGGCCCCGAGGTAGCGTGACAGCGCCGAGACCAGCGGGTCGAGCGCCGGGATGCAGGGCATGTCGAGCTTGCGGCAGCCTTCCTCCAGCGCGTGGCGCAGCTTGTCGTCGACGATGGTGTGGATCACCACGCCGGGCGCCTCCTCGATGTCGCCCAACGCCCGGTCGAGCTGCCTCTGGGAGCGCACCAGAGCGTAGATGTGCTCGATCGGCAGTACGTTGTCGAAGCGGGCGCAGACCGCGCGCGCCATGGCGTTCAGCGTCTCGCCGGTGGAGTCGCTGACGAGGTGGACGTGGAAATAGGTGGCCAGCCGGGCCGGCGCGGTGATGGGCAAGCTCGGGGCCCTCGAAATAAGCCTGGGGACGGTTTCTGTGAATCCCTCTTAGCGAACGTGGGCCGGATTGGGGATAGGTGGCGTGTTGGCCGCAGCGATCCCGGAGCCCGGTGAATTAACGGGATGGAAAGGTTCGTTTACGAGAGGTTAATCCACGGGCTCGCACAGGCGGGCGGTTAAAAAAGCGTAAACGTCGACAGCCCGGGTAGAACCACCGGTAGGGCCACGGGTCCTTCCTCCATCCCTTAATAGATTCTTAAGCGAAAATGGAGGCTTGGGGCCGAGCGTGCGAGCGCGGAGAAGCGTCCGCCGGATCGGGACCGGCGGTGCATAAGCTGGGGAGAACTACCGGATCGCCGCAGGGATGGCGGACATTCTCCACGTCCTCGACAGGCCCTACGTCTTCCTTCTGCAATCCAGATTAATTTTCTTAAGGTTTGAAGGTAGACGGACGAACGACGAGTTTGACCGACGGGCTTGAGCGATCGCCCGCAAAGCGATTTAACCGCTCTCGATGAGCTCGCTTCCCGATCAAAAGACACCCCGCCTGTTGCGCGCCCTGGCCGGAGAGGCTTTTGAGCGGCCGCCGGTGTGGTTCATGCGCCAGGCCGGCCGTTCGCTGCCGGAGTACCGCGCGCTGCGGGCTCGGGCGAAAGACTTCATCGCCTTCTGCCACGATCCGGAGATGGCGGCCGAAGCGACCCTGCAGCCGATGCGGCGCTTTCCGTTCGATGCGGCGATTGTGTTCGCCGACATCCTGCTGATCCCCCGAGCGCTCGGCCAGGATGTCTGGTTCGAGGCGGGCGAGGGGCCGCGGCTCGCAGCGCTGCCGCCAATCGAGGCGCTGGCCGAACAGATCGACGCCTCCACCGGGCGGCTGGCGGACATCGGCGAGACCCTGCAGCGGGTCCGGGCGGAGCTGGAGCCGGACCGGGCGCTGATCGGCTTCGCCGGCGGACCGTGGACGGTGGCGACCTATATGATCGAGGGGCGCGGCTCCGAGCGCGAGGCGGCGCGGGCCTTCGCCTACGCCGAACCGGAAAAGCTCGACGCCCTGATCGAGGTGCTGGTCGAATCCACCGCCCGTTACCTGGTGATGCAGGCGCGGTCCGGCGCCCAGGTGCTGAAGCTTTTCGAAAGCTGGGCGGAAGGGCTGGCCGAGGACATGTTCGAGCGCCTGGTGGTTCAGCCCCACGCGGCGATCATCGATCGGGTGCGGGCGGCCGGCGTGACCGCGCCGTTCATCGGCTTCCCGCGCGGCGCCGGCGCGCTGGTCGACGCCTATGCCGAGGCCGTGCCGGTCGAGGGCGTGGCGCTCGACACCCAGGCTCCGGCAGCGCTCGGCCGGCGGCTGCAGGCCCAGGGCAAGACCATCCAGGGTGCGCTCGACAACCTGCTGCTGCGGCAGGGCGGGGCGGCGCTGGACGCCCGGGTGGAGCAGTTGCTCGAGCAATGGGGGCAGGGCCCCTACATCTTCAACCTGGGCCACGGGGTGCTGCCGGACACGCCGATCGCCCACATCGCGCGGGTCGTCGAGCGGGTGACGGGCAAGCCGGCGCGTGAGCCGGCGTGAAACTCGCCGTCGTCCTCTTCAACCTTGGCGGACCGGATGGTCCGGACGCGGTGGGGCCGTTCCTGACCAACCTGTTCCGCGATCCGGCGATCATCGGCCTACCGGCGATCCTGCGTCACCCGCTCGCGGCCATGATCGCCAAGCGCCGGGAGAAGGCCGCCCAGGCCAACTATGAGCTGATGGGCGGCGCCTCGCCGCTGTTGCCGGAGACCGAGGCCCAGGCGCGTGCGCTGGAGGCGCAACTGATGGCGCAGGCCCCGGATGTCGAGGCCCGGGCGTTCATCGCCATGCGCTACTGGAAGCCGTTCGCCGGCGAGACGGCCAAGGCGGTGGCGGCCTTCGCCCCGGACGAAATCGTGCTGCTGCCGCTCTATCCGCAGTTTTCGACGACGACCACGGCCTCGTCCCTGAAGCAGTGGCGCGCGGTCTATAAGGGGCCAGGGCGGACGCGGGAGATCTGCTGCTACCCGACCATGGACGGGCTGGTCGAAGCCCATGCCGAGGCCATCCGGAAGCTCTGGCGGACCGCCGGGGCGCCGCAGAACCTGCGCCTGCTGTTCTCGGCCCACGGCCTGCCGCAGAAGGTGGTCGACGCCGGCGATCCCTATCAGGCGCAAATTGAAGCCACCGCGGCGCGGATCGCCGCCCGGCTGCCGGAACTGGACGACTGGCGGGTCTGCTACCAGAGCCGGGTCGGGCCGCTGAAGTGGCTCGCGCCCTCGACCGAAGAGGAGATCCGCCGCGCCGGGGCCGAGGGCAAGGGCGTGCTGGTCTCGCCGATCGCCTTCGTCTCCGAGCACGTCGAGACCCTGGTCGAGCTCGACCATGAATATGCCCAGGTGGCGCAGGCGGCGGGCTGCTCGCCCTATCTGCGCGCGCCGACGCCGTCGGTGGACCCGCGGTTCATCGAAGACCTCGCCCAGGCGACGCTGATCGCGCTTGGGCGGCCGTTCGGGACCCGGCCGCACGGTCCCTGGATGTGCCCGGCGGGCCTGACGAAGTGCGCTTGCCACCACGGGGAGCCGCAATGAGCGACTGGCTGATCGCCCACTACGACCTGCTGCGCGGCCTGCACATCCTGGCGGTGATCGCCTGGATGGCGGGGTTGCTCTACCTGCCGCGTCTGTTCGCCTATCACTCGACCGCGACCGCCGGCTCGGAACTCGACCAGACCTTCCAGACGATGGAAGGTAAGTTGTTGAGAATCATCATGAATCCGGCGATGATCCTGGCGCTGGTGTTCGGCCTGGCGCTGATCTGGGTGGACGCCCACATCCGCGGCTGGGGCTTTCTCGGCGAGCCCTGGATGTCGGTGAAGCTCGCCGGGGTGCTTTTCCTGCTCGGCTGGCATCATTATCTGGCGGTGGCCCGCAAGCGGTTCGCCCAGGGCCGCAACCAGCGCTCCAACAAGTTCTGGCGGGCGACCAACGAGCTGCCGTTCCTGGCGGCGATCGTCATGGTCATCGCGGTCACCACCGAGTTCGGACGCTAAGAAGGCTCCTCCCCTCAGGGGGAGGTGGCCGAAGGCCGGAGGGGGTTGAAGCCCCGGAGCTGGCGGCCTGCAACTCCCCTCAGTCCCTCCGGGACAGCTCCCCCTGAAGGGGAGCATCTTTTGATACCGCGCCGGCCCCGCTTGACGGCGTCCGCCCGGTGTGGTTCCGATCGTTTTACGCGTCGGCGTTTCGCCCGGCGCGCCCCGCCTTTATTCCGACCGCCCACGCGCCCGACGCGTAAGGCAGGCCGGACCCCCAAGAGACGAACACATCGGCGCTCAAGGCGCCTTGGAATTTTTGAGGCTGCGGCCGGAGTCCGTCCGTGCGCGTCGCCCGAACGAGTATCGCCATGGAAAACGAGACCCCGATCACCCTCGAGCTCGACCCGCAGGTCGGCGCCGCCCAGCCCGCCGAAGAGGTCGACGCCGCGGCCGACGCCGAGGAGCCGTCCGAGGTTTCCGCGGCCATCGCGGCCATGGGGCTGACCCGCATGAGCCTGCAGGAGCTGAAGGACAAGTCGCCCGCCGACCTGCTGGCCTTCGCCGAGACGCTGGAGATCGAAAACGCGAACTCCATGCGCAAGCAGGACATGATGTTCGCGATCCTGAAGACCCTCGCCGAGGAAGGCGTGGAGATCTCCGGCTCGGGGACGCTGGAAGTGGTGCAGGACGGCTTTGGCTTCCTGCGCTCGCCGGAAGCCAACTACCTGCCGGGCCCGGACGACATCTACGTCAGCCCCTCGCAGATCCGGAAGTTCGGGCTGCGGACCGGGGACAGCGTCGACGGCGCGGTGCGCGCGCCGCGCGAGGGCGAGCGCTACTTCGCCCTGGTGAAGGTCGACCAGATCAATTTCGAAGCGCCGGAAAACGTGCGGCACAAGGTGCTGTTCGACAACCTGACGCCGCTCTATCCCGACGAGCGGCTGCGGATGGAGATCGAAGATCCGACGCTGAAGGACCGCTCCGGCCGGGTGATCGACATCGTCGCCCCGCTCGGCAAGGGCCAGCGCTGCCTGATCGTCGCCCCGCCGCGGGTCGGCAAGACGGTGATGCTGCAGAACATCGCCAAGTCGATCGCCGCCAACCACCCCGAGGCCTATCTGATCGTCCTGCTGATCGACGAGCGGCCGGAAGAAGTCACCGACATGCAGCGCACCGTGCGCGGCGAGGTGATCTCCTCGACCTTCGACGAGCCGGCGACCCGCCACGTGCAGGTGGCCGAGATGGTCATCGAGAAGGCCAAGCGCCTGGTCGAGCACAAGCGCGACGTCGTGATCCTGCTGGACTCGGTGACCCGCCTCGGCCGCGCTTACAACACCGTGGTGCCGTCGTCCGGCAAGGTGCTGACCGGCGGCGTCGACGCCAACGCCCTGCAGCGGCCGAAGCGCTTCTTCGGCGCGGCGCGGAACGTCGAGGAGGGCGGCTCGCTGACGATCATCGCCACCGCCCTGATCGACACCGGCAGCCGGATGGACGAAGTGATCTTCGAAGAGTTCAAGGGCACCGGTAACTCGGAAATCGTCCTCGACCGGAAGGTCGCCGACAAGCGGATCTTCCCGGCGATCGACGTGCTGAAGTCCGGCACCCGGAAGGAAGAGCTGATCACCCCGAAGGACCAGCTGCAGAAGACCTACATCCTGCGCCGCATTCTCAACCCGATGGGCGCCCAGGACGCGATCGAGTTCCTGCTCGACAAGCTGCGGCAGTCGAAGACCAACGACGACTTCTTCCAGTCGATGAACACCTGACGCGACCCGCGCGCCTGCCCAGCAGGCGAGCGACGGCGCCTAGCGACCCCGCAGCGGCCTCCGCTGCGGGGCGTTTTGTTTTTGGGCCGGCGGTAAGCGCTCGCCTTGGCGGTCCGGCGGAGTCAGCGATGACGCCGGAGGTCGGGGATGGTCGTCGCCAACGAAGAGGCCCGGGCGGATCCGGTGCGCGGCAACGCGGACCGGGCCGCCTTGGGCGCACTGATCAACATTGCTGGGCGCCAGCGGATGCTGTCGCACCGGGCGGTGATGTTCCTGGCGTTGAGCCAGCTGCCTGGCGGCGACGCCGGCAAACATCTGGACCAGGCGTCCGCCGCGCTGGCGGGCTTCGCCGGCGGCGTGCGGCTGTTGCTGGACGGCGATGCGGGAGAGGGGATCCCGCCGTTGTTCTCGGCCCGGGTGCGGGAGCTGCTGGCGGCTGAGGCCGCCGGCCAGGGATCGGGCGTTCAGGCGCTGCAGTCGTTCGGCGGCCGCGGTCAGGCCTGTCTTGACCGGCTGCGGGCGGCTGATCCTGCATGCGGCGGCGAGGTGCGGGCCCTGGCCGATTTGGCCGGGACGGTGCTGTTGCCGTTGCTGAACGCGATCGTCGCGGCGTTCGAGCAGGACCTGGCGGACGCCTTGCAGAGCGAGGCGGCGCGGGTCGAGGACATCCGGCTGGTGATGGCCGGGGCGCTGGACGACATCGAGCTGACCGCGACCCGCATCCGGTTGATCGCCTTCAACGCCTTGATCGAGGCGGCCCGCGCCGGCGACGCCGGGCGGGCCTTCTCGGTGATCGCCGAGGAGATCAAGAACCTCGGCACCCAGACCCGGGCGGAATCCGCCAAGATGCAGGCGGCGATCGCCCGGCTGTTCGCCGCCTGACCACCCGTTGCGGTGGCGAACGTCGGTCGGTCAGACGGCGTGTTTCACGTGAAACACTACTAGGTCACTCCGGGCGAACGGGGGTCTGCACTACTCTGGGGTGAGGAGCGTCGCGCCGATCGTGTGGCGGCCCTCCAGCGCTCGATGGGCCTCGGCGGCCTGGCTCAACGGGAAGGTCTGACCAATCTCGATCTTCAGGGTGTCGGACCCGACCATGTCGAACACCGCCGCCGCGCTGGCGTCGAGCTCCTCGGTGGTGGCGATGTAGTCGGCCAGCGTCGGCCGGGTGAAGAACACCGAGCCGGCGCGGGTCAGTTGCTGGCCGTCGATCGGCGGCGGCGGGCCCGACGCGTTGCCGAAGCTGACGAACAGGCCGCGGCGGGCGAGGCTCCCGAGGGTGCCGGCGAAGGTGTCCTTGCCGACCGAGTCATAGGCCACCGGCACGCCGACCCCGCCGGTGATCCGGCGCACCTCGGCGGCGACGTCGTGGTCGCGGTAGAGGATGACATGGTCGGCGCCCAGCGCGTGGGCCCGCTCGGCCTTGGCCAGGCTGCCGACGGTGGCGATGATCTCCGCCCCGATGACCTTGGCCCATTGCACCAGCAGCTGGCCGACGCCGCCGGCGGCGGCGTGGATCAGCACGGTCTGACCGGCTTGCAACGGGTAGAGCCGCCGCAGCAGGTATTCGGCGGTCATGCCTTTCAGCAGGACGGCGGCGGCGGTGCGGGAGTCGACGCCGGCGGGCACCTGCACGGCCCGCTCGGCGCTGACCACCTTGTAGTCGGCGTAGGAGCTCGGCGTCCCCATGGCGTAGGCGGCGCGGTCGCCGACCTTGAAGCGGGTGACGTCGCTGCCGAGCGCCGTCACCACGCCGGCGCCTTCCTGACCCAGGCCCGAGGGGAGGGTGACCGGATAGAGGCCGCTGCGGTGATAGGTGTCGATGAAGTTGACCCCGATCGCCTCGTGGCGGATCAGGATCTCGCCAGCAGCGGGGGCCGGCGTCGGGACATCCTCCAGCCGAAGGACCTCCGGACCGCCGGTCTGCTCGAAGCGGATGGCGCGCATCAGACCAGGTGCTTTCGGAAAAAGGCCAGCGAGCGCTCGCCGGCCTGTTGGGCGGCGGCGGCGTCATAGTGCTGGCCGCCGGTGCGGGCGAAGCCGTGATCGCGGCCGGCGTAGGTATGGATCTCGACCAGCGGGTTGGGCTGCAGCGCGGCGATGATCTTGACCTGCGCCTCCTTCGGCACGAACCCGTCCTCTTCGGCGATGTGCATCAGCAGCGGACGCTTGAGGCTCGCGGCTTCCGCCAGCCGGCTGTCGATGCCGACCCCGTAGTAGGCGACCGCAGCGTCGACGTCGGTGCGGGTGGCGGTCAGGTAGGCGAGCAGGCCGCCGAGGCAGAAGCCCACCGCGCCGACCTTGCCGCTGCAGCCGGGATCCTGGCGGATGGTCGAGATGGTCGCGGCGATGTCCTTCACCCCGGTCTCGGGATCAAAGGCGTTGAACAGGCCGAAGGCCTTCTGCCACTCGGCCTCGCTCTGGTCGGTCAGCTGGATGCCCGGCTCGATCCGCCAGAACAGGTCGGGGCAGACGGCGAGGAAGCCCTGGCCGGCGAGGCCGTCGGTGATCTCGCGCATCACCTGGTTCACGCCGAAGATCTCCTGGATCACCACGACCGCCGCGGTCGGCGCCTGCGCCGGGCGCGCGACATAGGCCGAGAATGAGCCGTCCGGCGTGGTGATGGTCGTTTGTTCGCCCATAGGGATCTCCCGTTCTCATTTGACTGGGTAAGCTACTAGCGCGGCCCGGCCTGAGCCGGCCATAAGGTAAGCAAAGGAGCACGCACAGATGAAGATGAGCGTGGAGGTCGAATGCACCCCGGAGGAGGCCCGTCGCTTTCTCGGCCTGCCGGACGTGAGCGCGCTGAACGACCATATCGTCGGCGAGATGACCAAGCGGATCGACGCCAATATGGCGATGCTGTCGCCGGACGAGCTGGTGAAGAACTGGATGGCTTTCGGAGCCGGCGCGCAGGAGCAGTTCCGCAAGCTGATGGAGGTCGGCATCGGCGCCGCCACGCCGCGGAAATGACCGACACCATTTTTGCGCCGGCCACCGCCGCGGGACGGGCGGCGATCGCGGTCGTGCGCCTCACCGGCCCGAGGACCGAGCAGGCGGTACGTACGCTCGCCGGCGGCCTGCCGAAGCCGCGCCGCGCCAGCGTGCGCCGGCTGTTCGCGCCAGACGGCGCGGAGATCGACCAGGGGCTGGTGCTGTGGTTTCCCGGCCCGCGCAGCTACACCGGCGAGGACGCCGCCGAGTTCCATGTCCACGGCGGCCGGGCCGTGGTCGCCGCTCTGCTCGAGGCGCTGGCCGAACTTGGGCTGCGGCTGGCCGAGCCCGGCGAGTTCACCCGCCGGGCGTTCGAGCACGGCCAGCTCGACCTCGCCCAGGCCGAAGCGGTCGCCGACCTGATCGACGCCGAGACCGTCGCCCAGCGGCGCCAGGCGCTGGCGCAGCTCGACGGCCGGCTGTCGGCCGTGCAGGCCCGCTGGCGCGACGCGCTGACCGAGGCGCTGGCGATGTTCGAGGCCGCCGTCGACTTCCCCGACGAGGAGGTGCCGGAAGACGTCGCCGCCCGCGCGCGGCCGATCCTCGCGAGCCTGATCACCGAGCTGGAGGCGGCGGTCGCCGACGCCGGCCGCGGCGAACGGGTGCGCGAAGGCTACCGCATCGCCCTGATCGGCGCGCCGAACGCCGGCAAGAGCACGCTGCTGAATGCGCTGGCCAAGCGCGACGCGGCGATCGTCACCGAGATCCCCGGCACCACTCGCGACATCATCGAGGTGCCGCTGCAACTCGGCGGCTACAAGGCGATCGTCGCCGACACCGCCGGCTTGCGCGATACGCCCGACGTGATCGAGGCCGAAGGCGTGCGCCGGGCCGCCGCTTGGGCCGACGCCGCCGACCTGCGGATCTGGCTGGTCGACGGCGCGGCGGCCGCGGCCCCGAACCCGCCGGCCAGCCTGCAGCCGGACGACTTGGTGCTGCTGACCAAGCGGGACCTGGGCGAGGGCGGTCCGGGTCTGCCCGGCGCGCCGTTCACCGCGCGCAGCCCGAACGACGTCGCCTGGCTGGAGCAGACCCTCGCGGAGCGGGTGATCACCGCCCTGGCCGGGGCCGAGCCGCCGGCGGCGACGCGGCTGCGGCACAAGGCGTTGCTCGAGGAGGCGGCCACGCGGCTGCGCCAGGCGGCGGCGGAGGCCGAGGCGCTGGAGTTGGCGGCGGAGGACGTGCGGCTCGCCAGCCGGGCGCTCGACCGGATTACCGGGCGGATCGATCCCGAGGAGGTGCTCGGGAAGATCTTTTCGACCTTCTGCATCGGAAAGTAGTGCCGTTGGTTCTACTGGGTTGGCCCGTGGCGTGTCAGTAGTCGTCAGGTGTTGAGATAACGGCGTTTCACGTGAAACATCGGGCTTCACCTGCGGCCATGTGTTTCACGTGAAACAAACCGCGTTCGCTGAAAGTCCTCGCGCCTCAGATTGGCTCCTGCGACGGGCCGCGCTCCGACCGATGTTTCACGTGAAACAAGCTCGCTCGGCAGGTGAATTCCACCCGCTGATCCGCTATATAGGCCGCGCTCGCCCCCGCTCGCCGGGGGCGTCTGTGCTAGAGCGCGTTCCGTGATCGCCGGTTTTGCGACGAGAACGCGCTCCAACCTTGAGATGAGCCATTCATCACCGATCAGGTCGCACCGACCCGATCGGTGATGAATGGCTCAGGAGCCGACGCCAGTGCGCTGGGACGTGATCATCATCGGGGGCGGCCACGCCGGCTGTGAAGCCGCGGCGGCCGCCGCGCGCTTCGGCGCCCGCACCCTGCTGCTCACCCACAAGATCGAAACGCTCGGCGAGATGAGCTGCAACCCAGCGATCGGCGGACTCGGCAAGGGCCATCTGGTCCGCGAGATCGACGCGCTCGACGGGCTGATGGGCCGGCTCGCCGACCAGGCCGGCATCCAGTTCCGGCTGCTGAACCGTTCGAAGGGCGCGGCGGTCCGCGGCCCGCGTTCGCAGATCGACCGGCGGCTGTACCGCGAGGCGATGCAGGCCGAGCTCGCCGCGACCCCCAATCTGACCGTCCAGGCCGAGGCGGTCGAAGACCTGATCATCCAGGACGGCCGGGTCGCCGGCGTGGTCGGCGCGTCGGGCGAGACCTACGCCGCCGGCCGTGTGGTGCTGACAACCGGCACCTTCCTGAAGGGCGTGATCCATCGCGGCGAAGAGCGGATCCCCGCCGGCCGGGTCGGCGACGCCCCGGCGATCGGCCTATCCGATCGGCTCTACGCGCTTGGCTTGCGGATGGGCCGGCTGAAGACCGGCACCCCGGCGCGGCTGGTCGGCAGCACGATCGCCTGGGACAAGCTGGAAATGCAGGCGGCCGACGACGAGCCGACGCCGTTCTCCTTCCTGACCGACAAGATCACCGTGCCGCAGATCCAGTGCGGCATCACCTACACCACGGCCGAGACCCACCGGATCATCGCCGAGCGGCTGGCGGAGTCGGCGGTCTACGGCGGCCGGGTGTCGGGGAAGGGGCCGCGCTACTGCCCGTCGATCGAGGACAAGGTCGTCCGTTTCGCCGACAAGACCAGCCACCAGATCTTTCTCGAGCCGGAAGGCCTCAACGACGACACCGTCTATCCGAACGGCGTCTCGACCTCGGTTTCGGCGGAGACCCAGGACCTGTTCCTGCGGACCATCCCGGGACTGGAGCAGGTGCAGGTTCGGCGTCACGGCTACGCGATCGAGTACGACTATGTCGATCCGCGCGAGCTGTTCCCGACGCTCGAAGTGAAGGCGCTGCCCGGCCTCTATCTCGCCGGCCAGATCAACGGCACGACCGGCTATGAAGAAGCCGGCGCGCAAGGCCTGGTCGCCGGGCTCAACGCCGCGCGCGCCGTGTCGGGCGCCGAGCCCGCGCAGTTCGCCCGCGACGAGGCCTACATCGGCGTGCTGATCGACGACCTCGTCACCCGCGGCGTCACCGAGCCCTATCGGATGTTCACCAGCCGGGCTGAGTTCCGCCTGACCCTGCGCGCCGACAACGCCGACCAGCGGCTGACGGCGCGCGGCGTCGAGCTCGGCGTCGTCGGCTCGGTCCGTGCGACGGCCTTCGGCGCCAAGGCCGCGGCGCTCGCCGACGCCCGCGCCCAGGCGAAGGCGCTGACGCTGACGCCGGCGGCCGCGGCGAACGCCGGCCTGCCGGTGAAGGCCGACGGCCAGCGCCGCGACCTGTTGCAGCTGCTGGCCTATCCGACCATCAGCTTCGACGATCTGGCGGCGATCTGGCCGCAGCTTGGCGACTGGTCGCCAGCGGTGCGCGAGCAGCTGGCGATCGACGCCGGCTACGCCGGCTACCTCGACCGGCAGGCGGCGGACGCCGAAGCCTTCCGGCGCGACGAAAACCTGCGGCTGCCGGCCGACCTCGACTACGCCGGCGTCGGCGGCCTCTCGAACGAGGTGCGCGAGAAGCTCGCCGCGGTGCGTCCGCTGACGCTCGGCCAGGCGGCGCGGATCGAAGGCGTGACGCCCGGCGCGCTCACCGCGCTGCTCGCCCACGTCCGCCGTCGCGCGGCCTGAGGAGAGCGCCTTGGGGGGAGCTGACTGGGAGGACGTCGTCGACGCGGAGAGCTTCGCGCGCGCGACCGGCGCGACGCCGGCGCAGATGGCCGATCTCGCCCGTTTCCGTGAACTGCTCGCCGAGTGGAACGAGCGGATGAACCTGATCGGGCCGGCGACGCTCGAGGTCTACTGGAACCGCCACGCCTGGGATTCCGCCCAGCTGCTCAAGCTCGCACCGGAGGCGCAGGTGTGGGCCGACCTCGGGGCCGGGGCTGGCCTGCCGGGCCTGGTGCTGGCGATCATGGGCAAGGGCCGCGACGGCTTCCATGTCCACCTGGTGGAGAGCATGACCAAGCGCTGCCGCTTCCTGTCGGAAGTGGTCGGCGAACTTGGCCTGCCGGCGACGGTGCACAATGCGCGTGCGGAAAACCTGCAGCTAGCTGTGGACATCGTCACCGCGCGCGCTTGCGCCCCGCTCGGCCGCCTGCTCGGGTACGCTCAGCCCTACCTGAAGGCCGGTGCGCTCGGATTGTTCCTGAAGGGACAAGATGTAGCAGCCGAGCTGGAAGATGCGGCTAAATCTTGGGAATTCGAGGCGGATACCGTACCGTCTCTGAGTGATCCCCGAGGCCAGATCGTGCGCGTGAGGAGACTGGGTCGTGCCCGAAAAGTCTGACCGGCCGCTGCGCGTCCTGGTGATCGCAAACCAGAAGGGCGGGGTGGGCAAGACCACGACCGCGATCAACCTCGGCACGGCGCTCGCCGCCGTCGGCGAGAAGGTGCTGCTGGTCGACTCCGACCCGCAGGGCAACGCCTCCACTGGCCTTGGCGTCGGCCGGGCGCGGCGCAAGTTCACCCTCTACGACGTGCTGATGGGCGAAAAGCCGATCGGCGATGCGGTCGTGACGACCGACCTGCCGGGCCTCGACCTGGTGCCGGCCGACCCCGACCTGTCCGGCGTCGAGCTGGAGCTCGGCCAGCAGGCCCGCCGCTCGTTCAAGCTGCGCGACGCGCTGGAGCCGGTGCGCCAGACGGGCCACTACACCTATGTGCTGATCGACTGCCCGCCGTCGCTCAACCTGCTGACGGTCAACGCCATGGCCGCGGCCGACGCGGTGCTGGTGCCGCTGCAGTGCGAGTTCTTCGCGCTCGAGGGCCTGACCCAGCTAATGCGGACCATCGACCTGGTGCGCGGCAGCCTCAATCCGCGACTGGAGATCCAGGGCGTCGTGCTGACCATGTACGACCGCCGCAACAGCCTGTCGGAACAGGTGGCCGGCGACGTGCGCGGCCATTTCGGTTCGACGGTCTACGACACGGTGATCCCGCGGAACGTGCGGGTGTCGGAGGCGCCGTCGTTCGGCAAGCCGGCGCTCGTCTATGACCTGAAGTGTGCGGGGAGCCAGGCCTACCTGAAGCTCGCCCGCGAGGTGGTGCTGCGCGAGCGCGCGCGCCGCCAGGAGCTCGCGGCCGGCGCGGCCTGAGGAGATGGTGATGGCAGTCGAAAGCCGCAGAGGGCTGGGTCGGGGTCTGTCGGCCCTGTTGGGTGAGTCCGAGGACGAAACGATCGTCGCCGAGGGCCGGCCGGCGAGCGCCGGCCCGGGGCTGGAAGGCGCGCGCGAGATCCCGATCGAACTGATCCACCGCAACCCGGCCCAGCCGCGGCAGCATTTCTCCGAGGCCGAGATCGCCGAGCTGGAGGAGTCGATCCGCTCCACCGGCGTGCTGCAGCCGATCCTGGTCCGGCCGTCGCCGTCGCGCGCCGGCGAGTTCGAGATCGTCGCCGGCGAACGCCGCTGGCGGGCCAGCCAGCGCGCCGGCCTGACCGTGATTCCGGCGCTGGTCCGTGAGCTCGGCGACGACCGCGCCTACGAGATCGCCATCGTCGAGAACGTCCAGCGCGAAGACCTCAACGCGATGGAAGAGGCCAAGGCTTACGAAAGCCTGATGGGCCGGATGAGCTACACCCAGGAGCAGGCGTCGAAGTCGGTCGGCAAGAGCCGCAGCCACGTCGCCAACACCCTGCGCCTGCTGCAGCTGCCGCAAGGCGTGCAGGACCATGTGCTGTTCGGCCGGCTGTCGGCCGGTCACGCGCGGGCGATCCTGGCCTGCGACGACCAGGAGACGGTCGCCGAACTGGTCGTCGCCAAGGGCCTGTCGGTGCGCGACACCGAAGCGCTGGTGCGCGCCAAGGCCGCCGGGCCGAAGAAGGCCTCCGGTCCGCGCCGCGCATCCAAGGACGCCGACACCGCTGCGCTGGAGACCGATCTCGAGGACGCGCTCGGCATGAGCGTCGACATCGCCGATCGCGGCGGCGCCGGCGAGGTGAAGATCCGCTACGCCAGCCTCGAACAGCTCGACGAGATCTGCCGCCGGCTGACCCGGGCGTAAGTGCTAGATCCTCCCCTACAGGGGGAGGTGTCGGCGCAGCCGACGGAGGGGGTTCCAGCCGCAGAGCCCGCGGACTTCAACCCCCTCAGACCCTTCGGGACAGCTCCCCCTCAGGGGGAGTATCTACGCCTATCCGAACAGATCGCTCTGCGCAGCGGCCGGGGCGCCTTCGAGCGCCAGCAGCTTCAGTTTCGTCGTCGCGCCGCCGGGCGCCGAGAAGCCGCCGAGCTTGCCGCCGGCCGCGGTCACCCGATGACAGGGGACGACGATCGGCCAGGGATTCTGGCCGAGCGCCTGGCCGACGTCGCGCGCCAGCCGCTTGTCGCCGAGCCGTTCGGCGACTTCGCCATAGGTCAGGGTTTCACCCGGGCGAATTTTGCGGGCGACCGCATAGACCCGGGCGTTGAACTCCGGCGTGCGCGACAGGTCGAGCGGCGCCGTCGCGAAGTCCGGCGCGCCGCCGGCCAGCACGCTACGGATGTCGTCGATCACCGCGGCGATCGGCGGCGGCGGTTCGGCGGCTTCGGCGTCCGGCGTGCGGCGCATCACGGCGGCGAGCGCGCTTTCGCGGCGGGCCTGCGGCAGGCGGACGCTCGACAGCCCCGCCGGCGTCCAGGCGACTGCCGCCCAACCGAGCGGCGTCTCGAACAGGGTGAACTGGGTCATGCAGGGAAGATAGGCGCCCGCCCGCCGGATCGCTGGCGGTTATCGGACATGGAAGGCCTGTCATCCCGGTTTCGCGCAGCGAAGACCGGGATCCAGGAACACGGCGCGTCAGGACTTTTCGACAGACGGCCGCGCCACCTCCGGCCGCGCCGTGTTCCTGGATCCCGGACAAACGCTGCACGCCTTCCGGGATGACAGCCGCTCAGAAATCGACGGCGATGCCCTTGCGCTCCCAGTCGCCGAAGCGGGTCGGCTCCAGGCCCTTGGGGCCGCCTTGCTCCTCGGCGGCGGCCTGGGCGTCGGCGTCGGCCTGGCGGCGGGCTTCGGCTTCCTCGAGCGCGCGGCGCGCGGCGGGCGTCAGCGCCTTGCCAGGCGCGGCGTTCGGGGGGGTGTCGTCCATGCGGCTCATCTAGGCCGCGCGCCCGGCAAAAGCCAGCGTTGCCATGCCCCGCGACGCAGCTCAGATATCGTGGTTTTCCAGGGGGGAGAAAAACCGTGTCTCGGATCACCGTCGCCTTCTTTGGCGCCGCCGTCCTTTATGCGCTGGTGGGCATGGTGCTCGGCGTCGTCATGGGCGCCTCCAACGACCACAGCCTCGCGCCGGTCCATGCTCACATCAACCTGCTGGGATGGGCCAGCCTGGCGCTGATGGGGGCCTTCTACGGCCTGGCCGGGGAGCTGGCGCCGCCGCGGCTGGCCTGGCTGAACTTCGCGGTCTCCAATCTCGGTAACCTGATCACCCTGCCGTTGCTCGCCATGCTGCTGAAAGGCGATCCGTCGGTGATCCCGGTGATGTCGGCCGGCGAGGTCCTGCTCGTGCTCGGCATGCTGATCTTCGGCGTCGCCGTCCTGAAGGTCGCCGCCCGGACGCCGGCGACGGCGGCCTGACGCGCAATTCCCTTGCGTCGGCGGCTCTGAGGGGGCACGCCCCCGCGGGTGAGCCAATCTGACCCGCCGACTTCATCGTCCGAGACCGCAGGCCTGCCCGCCCGCGCCGCCGCCCTCGACCTCCTGACCGCGGCCCTGTCAGGGCGCGCCGGCCTCGAGGAGGGCCTCGCCCATCCGGCGCTCGCGGCGCTGTCGCCGCGCGACCGCGCCTTCGCCCGCGCCCTGGTGATGGCGACGCTGCGCAGGCTCGGCCCGATCGACCAGGCGCTGCAGGCGCGGGTGCGCAAGCCGCCGCCGGACCGGGTCGTGCAGATCCTCCGGCTCGGCGCGGCGCAGCTCTTCGTGCTGGAGACGCCGGCCCACGCCGCGGTCTCGAGCGCCGTGGACCTCGCCCAGGCGTCCAATCAGAGCCAAGCCTTCAAGGGGCTGGTCAACGCCGTGCTGCGCGCGCTGACGCGCGAGCCGCCGCAACTCGACGACCCCGAGCGGCTGGCCCCGCCGTGGCTCTACGCCCGCTGGAGCGCGGCCTTTGGCGGCGAGACGGCCCGGGCGATCGCCGCCCAGATCGCCGAGGAGCCGGCGACCGACCTGTCGCTGAAGGATCCCGCCCAGGCCGCGGCGCTCGCCGCGGAGCTGGAAGGCGAGATGCTGCCCGGCGGCTCCGTGCGCACCGGCCGGCGTGGCGACATCGCCGCCTGGCCCGGGTTCGCCGAGGGCGGCTGGTGGGTGCAGGACGCCGCCGCGGCGATCCCCGCCCGGCTGCTCGACGTTCAGCGCGGCCAGACCGCGCTCGACATGTGCGCGGCGCCTGGCGGCAAGACGCTGCAATTGGCGGCCGCCGGCGCGACGGTGACCGCACTCGACCGCGCCGCGCCGCGGATCAAGCGGGTGGGCGAGAACCTCGCGCGCGCCGGCCTGTCGGCCGAGGTCGTCACGGCCGACGCCGGCGCCTGGCGCGACGGGCGCACCTTCGACGCCGTGCTGCTCGACGCGCCCTGTTCGGCGACCGGCACCTTCCGCCGACATCCCGACGTGCTGTGGGCGGCCAAGCCCAGCGACATCGCCGGCCTCGCCGCCATCCAGTCGCGGCTGCTCGACGCCGCGGCCAAGCGGGTCAAGCCGGGCGGCCGGCTGGTCTACTGCGTCTGTTCGCTGGAGCCGGAGGAGGGCGAGGCGCAGGTCGCGGCCTTCCTGCAGCGCCATAAGGACTTCGCCGTCGAGCCGATCGCCAGCGGCGAGGGCGGCGCGCCGGAGGCCAGCCGCCGGCCGGACGGAACCGTGCGCATCTTGCCGCATCACATTGCGGGCGGAATGGATGGATTCTACGCGGCGAGGCTGCGCCGCGGGTAGGGGCTCCCGTTTCAAGGGAGCTTCACCGTACGACAACCCCTGGCAGCGGCCGCCGCATCAGATTATTGGCAGATCATGAGCTCCACGCCGATCATTGCTCCCTCCATCCTCGCCTCGGACTTTTCGCGGCTGGGCGAGGAGTGCCGCGCGGTTGAGGCCGCCGGCGCCGACTGGCTGCACATCGACGTGATGGACGGCCACTTCGTGCCGAACATCACCATCGGCCCGGACGTCGTGAAGGCGCTGAAGCCGCACGTGAAGATCCCGTTCGACGTGCACCTGATGATCGCGCCGGTCGATCCCTACCTGGAGGCCTTCGTCGCCGCCGGCGCCGACCTGCTCAGCGTCCATCCGGAAAGCGGCCCGCACCTTCACCGCACGGTGAAGCGGATCCGCGAACTCGGGGCCAAGGCCGGGGTGGTGTTCAACCCCTCGACCGACGTCTCGGCGATCGAATGGATCATCGAGGACATCGACCTGATGCTGGTGATGTCGGTGAACCCCGGCTTCGGCGGCCAAAGCTTCATCGCCGGGCAACTGCGCAAGGTCGAGCGGCTGCGCCAGATGATCGACGCCAGCGGCTGTGACATCATCCTGGAGGTTGACGGCGGGGTGACGCCGGACACTGCGCCGCAATGCATCGCCGCCGGCGCGACCGCCCTGGTCGCCGGCAGCGCGGTGTTCCGCGGCGGCCCGGCCAAATACGCCGACAACATTCGCGCGCTGCGGGGCGGCTGAGCGAAGGACGATGGCGGGAGGCTCAGGCATCGAACGACTGCCCGGCCGCCACGTCGCTTTTGCGCTCGCGCTCGCCGCCCGTCGCCGGGTCGGCCAGGAATGGGCCGGGACCCCGCTGCATCGCTGGCTCCTGGCGCGGGGCCGGCCCGACGGGCTGGCCGCCATGCCCCGCGACCTGCGGCCGGCCAACGCCAGCGCCGGCAAGCAGATCCTCGCCGGGGCCTTTGTGCTCGGCGGCGAGACGCTGGCGCCGGGCGTGCGCGGCGATCCCTGGAACCGCGCCAGCCCCACCCGCCGCTTCGCCGTCCTGCTGCACCGCTTCGGCTGGATGCGCGACCTCTTGGCCGCTGGGCCGGAAGGCGCGGGCGAAGGGCTGCGGCTGACGCTCGAATGGTCGCGCGTCTTCGGGCGCTGGAACGGTTTCGCCTGGAGCGCCGAGGTCCTTGAGCGGCGGGTGTTCAACCTGGCCTGCGCCGCCAAGACGCTGTGCGCGCGCGCCTCCGACGCCGAGGTGGCGCAGATCTCGCTCGACCTCTGCCGGCAAGCGCGTCGGCTGCTGCAGATCGACGAGGGCCCGGCGCGGCAGGCCGAGCGGGCGGCGGTCGCGGCGATCGCCGGCGCCGCCCTGTCCGGCAGGGCCGGCGAGCGGCTGCTGGAGCAGGGGCTGGCGCGGCTGCGCCGGGTGCTGCCCCAGACGGTGACGCCGGACGGCGGCCACGCCTCGCGCAGTCCGCAGGCGGCGCTGGAGCTGCTGTACGACCTGTCGACCCTGGACGACGCCCTGGCCCAGCGCGGGATGTCGGCCCCGGAAGAGCTGCTGCGGGCGATCGACCGGCTGTCGGGTGCGGTGCGCTTCTTCACCCTGGCGGACGGCCGGCTCGCCGCCTTCCAGGGCGGGGAGGAGTGCGCCCGGGCCTATGTCGCGGCGGCGCGGGCTCAGGACGAGATCCGCGATCGCGCCGGACCGGCCTCGCGCAACGGCTACCATCGGCTGGAGTCGCGTTCGCTGCAGGTCTGCGCCGACGCCGCTCCGCCGGCCGAGGGCGCATGGAGCGTCGCGGCCTGCGCCCAGCCGCTGGCCATCGAGGTGCTGGTCGGCCAGCGGCGGCTGATCGTCGGCGGCGGCTGGTCGCCCGACGCGCACGCGCCCCAGGCGATGCGGCTGGTGGACGCCGCGTCCACCGCCTCGATCGGCGACGCCGCCTGCGGCGCGCCGCTGCGCGGCTTCACCGCCGACGTGCTCGGCCCCCGGCTGGCCGGGGCGGTCCGCAAGGTCGAGGCCAAGCGTCATGAGGCGCAGGGCGCCCTGTGGCTGGAGCTGACCCACGACGGCTGGGCCGAGCGGTTCGGCCTGCGCCACGAGCGTCGGCTGTATCTCGACATGCTGACCGACGAACTGCGCGGCGAGGACCGGTTCACGCCGGTGTCCGGTGAGGCCAAGCCGAACGCGCGGCGCTTCGTGCCCTTCATGGTCCGTTTTCACCTGCATCCGGATGTCCAGGCGCAGATCGCCCGCGACAAGAAGAGCGTGCTCTTGAAGGCCGAGGGCGACGAGCGCGGCTGGTGGCTGCACAACGACGCCATCGAGGTCGTGCTGGAGCCGTCGGTACATTACACCCAGGGCCAGCCGCGCCGCTCGCAGCAGATCGTGCTGCGCGGCCAGGCCCGGATCTCCGACGGCGCAGGCGTGCGCTGGAAGCTGTCGGCCGCCGGCCGCGTTGACGGCGAAGCGGGCGGGGCTTAAGTCCGCCGCGACCTGCGTGACTGGCGATGTAAGGTGGGCGACCACCGGGGAGCGCAGGGCTAGCTTTGCCGCTCGCCTGGGCCTTGTCCTTGAAGCTCTGCCAGGAGAACGCCTTGCCCGCCGCCCCCGATTTTCCCGCCGCTTCCGATCGCGCGCCCGTTCGTCGCGCCCTGATCTCGGTCTCCGACAAGACCGGCCTGATCGACGCCGCCAAGGCGCTCGCCGCCATGGGCGTGGAGCTGGTCTCCACCGGCGGCACGCGCAAGGCGATCGCCGACGCCGGCCTGTCGGTGAAGGACATCTCCGAACTGACCGGCTTCCCCGAGATGATGGATGGACGGGTGAAGACGCTGCACCCGGTGGTGCACGGCGGCCTGCTCGGCGTGCGTGACGCGCCCGAGCACAAGAAGGCGATGGAGGAGCACGGGATCGGCGGGATCGACCTGGTCTACGTCAACCTCTACCCGTTCGAGTCCACCGTGGCCTCCGGCGCCGACTACGCCAACGCGGTCGAGAACATCGACATCGGCGGCCCGGCGATGATCCGTTCGGCGGCCAAGAACCACGGCTATGTCGCGGTCTGTACCAAGATCGCCGACGTTGAGGACGTCCTGGCCGAGCTGAAGGCCGAGGGGACCACTAGCCTCGACCTGCGCAAAAAGCTCGCCGCCCGCGCCTACGCCCGCACCGCGGCCTATGACGCGGCCATCTCCAGCTGGTTCGCCAAGGAGCTGGGCGATGAGGCGCCGCGCCGCCGCGCGTTCGCCGGCGAGCTGGTCCAGACCATGCGCTACGGCGAGAACCCGCACCAGAAGGCGTCCTTCTACCGCTTCGCCAACCCGCGCACCGGCGTCGCCACCGCCCAGCAGCTGCAGGGCAAAGAGCTCAGCTACAACAACATCAACGACACCGACGCGGCCTATGAGCTGATCGCCGAGTTCGATCCGGCCAACGCTCCGGCCTGCGCGATCATCAAGCACGCCAACCCCTGCGGCGTGGCCACCGGCGGCTCGCTGCTGGAAGCCTATGAGCGGGCGCTGGCCTGCGACCCGACCAGCGCGTTCGGTGGCATCGTCGCCCTGAACACCCGGCTTGACGCGGCCACCGCGGCCAAGGTGCTCGAGGTCTTCACCGAGGTGGTGATCGCGCCCGAGGCCGACGAGGACGCGGTCGCCCTGTTCCGCAAGAAGAAGAACGTCCGTCTACTGACGACGGGCGGTCTGCCGGATCCGAACGCGCCGGGCGACACCTTCCGCTCGGTCGCCGGCGGCTTCCTGGTGCAGAGCCGCGACACCGCACGCCTGACCCCGGCCGACCTGAAGGTGGTGACCAAGCGCGCGCCGACCGACGCGGAAGTGCGCGACATGCTGTTCGCCTTCACCATCGCCAAGCACGTGAAGTCGAACGCCATCGTCTACGCCCGCCAGGGCCAGACCCTGGGCATCGGCGCGGGCCAGATGAACCGCAAGGACAGCGCCCGCATCGCCGCCCTGCGCGCCGCCGACTTCGGGCTCGACCTGAAGGGCTCGGCCTGCGCGTCGGAAGCCTTCTTCCCGTTCCCCGACGGCCTGATCCAGGCCGCCGACGCCGGCTGCACCGCGGTGATCCAGCCCGGCGGCTCGATCGGCGACGAGAAGGTCATCGAAGCCGCCGACGAACGCGGCCTCGCCATGGTCTTCACCGGCGTGCGGGTGTTCCGGCACTAGCCCAAGCTCCCTCCCCTTAATGGGGAGGGAAAGCTCGCCGCAGGCGAGCAGGGTGGGGAAGGGTGGCTCAAGCTCCGCGTTGAGAGCCCAGTCCCAACTGCCCCACCCCTGACCGCTTCGCGGTCGTCCCCTCCCCATAAAGGGGAGGGAGACTACTTCCTCTTAGGCCGTCCCCCGCCGGTCAGCGCCAGTTCGCGCAGGGCGGCGTTGGCGATGGTGAGCTTGGCGAAGGTCCACGGGCCGGCGGCGGCCTCGATCGCCTGCAGGGTGCGGGCGGCCGCGGCGACCTGGTCGCCCCGCGGCGCGGACCAGGCGGCGACCGCGGCGCGGGCGGCGGCCGGATCGGTGGTCCTGCGCGGCTCGGCGGTCGCCATCACCGCCCGGGTCAGGGTCGCCTGTTCGACCAGCAACTCCTCGATCAACCGACGCAGCGCCGTGCGCTCGAAACTGTCGCCGACCGCATAGCCCGCGGCCGCGGCGCGCAGCCGGTCGAAGGCGAAGGCCTCGCCGACCGCCGCGTAGAGCCAGGCGGCGTTGCGCAGCGGCCAGCCGCCGGCCTCGGCCAGGTCGATCAGGTCGGGGGCGGTGCTGATCGCCTGCAGCACCGCGGCGGTGCGGGCGAGGTCCTCGGGCGCGCCGGCCTCGACCAGCCGGCGGGCGAGGGCGTCCAGGGTGTTTCGCTCGACCGGGGTGGCGACCTCGGGGCCGAGTGAGCGCAGGCTGCGGAAGCCTTCGGCGTAGCGGTTGACCAGGGTCTCGACATCGGCGTTGGCGCGCGCTGCCCGCCGCGCCAGCCAGAAGGTCGCGCCGCGCAGCGCCGAGGCGAGCTGGCGATAGAGCGCCATCTGACCCGCCGCCGGGATGACGCCGTCGAGCGCCGAGACCGCGTTCCAGGCCGCCGGCAGTTCCAGCACCGTCTTGGCGGACTCGTAGCCGGTGACAAAGGCCCCCACGTCGCAGTTGGCGGCGGTCATCAGCCGGCTCGGAAAGCTCGGCCCGCAGCGGTCGATCACATCGTTGGCGACGACGGTTGCGATGATGTCCGGCCGCAGCCGGTGGCGCAGGATCGCCTCCTGATATTTCTGCAGCGGCTTCGGGAAATAGGCGTCGAGGCAGCGCTCGAACCAATCGTCCTCGGCCGCGCCGGCCTCGCGCATGTCGTGCTTCAGCTCGAGCTTGCCGTAGGCCAGCAGCACGGCGAGCTCCGGCCGGGTTAGGCCGAGGCCGGCCTCCTTGCGGGCGGCGATTTCACCGCGGCCGGGCAGGCCCTCGACCTTGCGGTCGAGCCGGCCTTCGCCCTCCAGCTCGGCCATGAAGTCGGCGTGCGGCTCCAGCTCGCCAGGCGCGTCCAGGTCCAGCAGCGAAAGCGCCAGGGTCTGGCTGTAGTTGTGCGCCAGGACGTGGGACGCCACGTCCTCGGTCATCGACTTCAGCAGGGTGTCGCGTCGCCGGCGGGTCAGCTTGCCCGAGCGCTCGAGCATGCCGGTGACGATCTTGATGTTGACCTCGTGGTCCGAGGAATCCACGCCGGCCGAATTGTCGATGGCGTCGGTGTCGATGCGGCCGCCGGCCAGGGCGAACTCGATGCGTCCGGCCTGGGTGACGCCCAGGTTGGCGCCTTCGCCCACCACCTGCACGCGCAGCTCGCCGGCGTCGATGCGCACCGCGTCGTTGGCCTTGTCGCCGACGTCGGCCTGGGATTCCCGGCTGGATTTCACATAGGTGCCGATACCGCCGAGGTAGAGCAGCTCGGCCGGGGCCTTGAGCACGGCGGCGACAAGGTCCGCCGGACTGAGCATCTCGGCCTGGATGTCGAGCGCGGCGCGGATTTCCGGCGACAGCGGGATCGACTTCAGGCTTCGCGGGAACACCCCGCCGCCCGCCGACAGCACGGCGCGGTCGTAGTCGTCCCAGGACGAGCGGGGCAGGGCGAACAGCCGCTGGCGCTCGGCGAACGACCGCGCCGGGTCCGGATCCGGATCGAGGAAGACGTGGCGGTGGTCGAAGGCGGCGACCAGCCGGATCTTGTCCGACAGCAGCATGCCGTTGCCGAACACGTCGCCGGACATGTCGCCGACGCCGATGACGCTGAACGGTTCGGCCTGGATGTCCTTGCCGAGCTCGCGGAAGTGGCGCTTCACCGCCTCCCAGGCGCCGCGGGCGGTGATGCCCATCTCCTTGTGGTCGTAGCCGGCCGAGCCGCCGGAGGCGAAGGCGTCGCCGAGCCAGAAGCCGTAGGACTGGGCGATCTCGTTGGCGATGTCGGAGAAGCTGGCGGTGCCCTTGTCGGCGGCGACCACCAGATAGGGGTCGTCGGCGTCGTGGACGATCACGCCCGGCGGGTGCACGACGCGATTGTCGGGCGTCAGGTTGTCGGTGAGGTCGAGCAGGCCGCTGAGGAAGGTCGTGTAGGCGGCGATCGCCTCGGCGCGCACCGCCTCCGGGGTCCCGCCCTTCGGCAGGCGCTTGGGATAGAAGCCGCCTTTCGAGCCGACCGGCACGATCACCGCGTTCTTCACCTGCTGGGCCTTCACCAGGCCGAGCACCTCGGTGCGGAAGTCGTCGCGACGGTCGCTCCAGCGCAGCCCGCCGCGGGCGACCGGCCCGAAGCGCAGGTGCACGCCCTCGACGTGCGTCGCCCAGACGAAGATCTCGCGGAACGGCTTCGGCGCCGGCAGGTCGGCGAGCTCGCCGCTGGCCACCTTGAAGGCGATGTAGGGCTTCGGCCGGCCGTCGGCGCCCAGCTGATAGTAGTTGGTCCGCTGGATCGCCTGGACCAGCTGCGCCAGGCGGCGCAGCACCCGGTCCTCGTCGAGGCTGTCGACGTGCTGCAGCGCTTCGAGGATCGCGCCCATGACGTTGGCCGCCTGCTCGCGGCGGACGCCGGGCTCGGCGCGGATCGCCGGGTCGAAGCGGGTGCGGAACAGGTCGAGGATCAGCCGCCCGACCCCTGGATGGTTGGCCAGCGCTTCTTCCTGGGTCCGCTGGGTCGGATCGAGCCCGGACTGCTGGCGGTAGCGGGCCAGGGCGCGCACCAGGGCCGCGTCACGCCACGGGATCGAGAGCTCGAGCACCAGCCGGTTGAAGCCGTCGTTCTCGGTTTGGCCGGTCCAGACCGCCGCCACCGCCTCCTCGAACGCCTGTTTCACCTCGGAGAAGACGAGGTGCTCGCCGCGCGGGTCGTCGATTTCGAAGTCGTGCACCCAGACCGGCGGCGCATCGGCGCGGCTGATCGGGAAGCCCGCCTCGGCCATCGCCTTCAGGCCCATGTTCTCGAGGATCGGCAGCACGTCGGCGAGCGGGGCCGGGGCGCCGGCGTGATACAGCTTGAAGCGGAACTGCGTCGGGCCGTCGCTCGGCGCGCGGTAGGCGCGGGCGCGCACCGACGCCTCGCCGAGCGCCTCGACCACCGCGATGTCGGCTAGCGCCTCGGCCGGCTCGAACCGCGCCTGGTAGCCGGGCGGGAAGGCGTCGCAGTACCGGGCGAGCGTCATGGCGACGGCGTCGGGCGCCTTGGCGCCGGCGCGCACCGCCGCCTCGAAGCGGTCGCGCCAGCGGCGCGCGGTCTCGGCGACGACCGTCTCCAGCGCCTTCAGGTCGGGCCAGGGATGCGCGCCCGGGACGAAGCCGACGATGTAGTGGATCTGCGCTAGCGGCGCGCTGAGCATCGCCGGATAGGCCGCGGAGAGGCGACCCTTGTAGGCCTGCGCCAGCAGCTCGCCGGCGCGTCGCTGCACCTCGGAATCGTACTGGTCGCGCGGCAGGAGCAGCAGCACCGAGGCGAACCGGTCCAGCGGATCGCGGCGCTCGAACAGGCCGACCCGCGGCCGGTCGTAGAGGTGCAGGATGCCCAGCGCCTGGCTGAGCAGCTCGTCCTCGCTGATCTGGAAGAGTTCGTCCCGGGGATGGTTCTCCAGGATGTTCTTCAGCCGCTTTTCGTTGTGGCCGCCGGGCGTCGCGTGCGCCCGTTCCAGCACCCGGGCGACCTTCTCGCGCAACAGCGGCACGGCGCTCGCCGGCTGGTCGTAAGCCTCGGCGGTGAACAGGCCGATGAAGCGGACCTCGCCGCGCGGCCGGCCCTCGTCGTCGTAGCGCTTGATCCCGACGTAATCCATGTAGCCGCGCCGGTGCACGCGGCTCTTGGCGTTGGCCTTGGCGACGGTGACGGCGGCCTCGCGGAACAGCCGTTCCTGGCCCTTGCGCATCAGTACGGCCGGCTCGTGCGCGCGACGCAGCACGGTGCGTTCCGGATCGCGTAGGATCCCGAGCCCGTCCTTCGCCTGATAGACCGGCTCCTCGGGCGCATAGTCGCCGTTCGGCAGCAGTGGGAACTCGTAGACCCGCGCGCCGAGGAACACGAAGCGCTCGGCCTCCAGCCAGCTCAGCAGCTCGAACTCTTCCGGCGTGGCCTTGCCGGGCCGCTCGCGCAGCTCGGCGATCGTGCGGCCGATCAGCGCTCGCATCGCCGGGAAGTCGTCGACCGCGGCGTGGACGTCGGCGAGCGTCGCCTGGATCCCGGCCGTCAGCGCGGCTTCGCGGTCGGGACCGATCGGCTCGAGGATCACCTGGATCATCGACTCGCGCCGATGCGCGCCGGCGGCCGCCCGGACGCCGCTGCGGTCGCGGTGCAGGTCGACCATCGGGTGGAACATGGCCCGCACCGAGAGCCCCTGGTCGGCGATCTCGCCCATGACGCTGTCGACCAGGAACGGGCAGTCGTCCTGCACCACCTCCAGCCGGTCGAGCTCGGCCTCGGCTCCCAGCACCGGAGCAATGCGGACCAGCGGCCCACGCCCGCGGCGGCGCTCGCCGAAGCGCCAGAAGTCGCTGAGGTTGGCCGCCAGGGCGGCGGCGGAGAGTTCGGGAGTCTCCGCCGGAATGACGTCGTCGGCCGCCTGCTCGGCGAAGACGCGGGTGGCGGCGTCGTCGCCGATCTCCTGCAGGATGGCTCTGACGAGACCGGACTTCGCGGACCTGGATTTTACGGGTGTCGACGTCCGGGGCGGGGCCTCTGCGGGCGTAGACGGGGCGCGCCGCGACTTGCTCATCGACGCGCCTCCGCGCCCCGAGCGAGGACGCCGCCGGAGGAGAGCATCCGGCGGCGTGCGGTCCCGCCGTGGGGGATCGGCGGTTCGCTCTGGGCTCGCTGCGTCCGCGGGCTCGAGGGGCGGACGCACCTGCCGTGACCGTGGGGGCCGCGGCTCACCTTACATAGGGGTCGGATGAACACGGAAAAGGTCCCCGCCTTCCATAACTTATTGTGATCAGCGCGGCTCCGGCTCGTCCGGCGCGACGCCCGGTTTGGCGTCCTTCAGCTGCTGCGGATCGCCCTTCTCGGAGAGCAGCACGGCGATCCAGCGGGAGCCGTCGAACTGCGCCAGGATGACCATCATCATCACCGTCAGCGGCGTCGACAGGAAGGCCCCGGTCAGGCCCCAGATCGAGCCCCAGAAGGCCAGCGACAGCAGGACCACCACCGGGTCCATGTTCATGCTGCGCCCCTGCATCCGCGGGTAGACGATGTTGCCGACGATCAGGGTGACGGCGTTCAGCGCGATGAACAGCACGATCGGCTGCCACAGGGTGTCGAACTGCAGCAGCGCGAAGAACGGCGGCACGAGCATGGCGATCGCCCCGCCGATGATCGGGATGTAGGAGGCGACGAAAATCAGGAAGGTCCAGAAGGCGGCTTCGTTCAGCCCGACCGCGACCATGGCGACCCAGGCGGCGCCGGCGACCATCAGGCCGGTCGCGGTCTGGACCCAGAGATAGCGCTCGACCGAGTCGCGGATGCGCAGGAAGGCGGCGACCGCGTCCTGTCGGCTGCCGCGGTTGCGGAACAGCGCCACCATCTTGCGCTCGAAGCTGCGGCGCGAGGCGATCAGGAAGGCCGCGTAGATCAGGACGAAGCCGAGGGTGGAGGTGAAGTTCTGCACCCCCCGGGCGGCCATGCCGGCGTATTTCGCCGGATCGAGCTGTTGGGCGAGCGTCGCCATGCTGACCGGCGCGTCGACCCCGAACACCGCTCCCGCCCGGGCGATCAGCTCGTTGAGCTTGGGCGCGTAGCCGGCCACCTCGTTGGCGAAGCTGGTGGCGTTCTCGGCGATGAAGAAGGCGCTGCTGCCGAAGATGGCCAGCACGAGCAGCATCGCCAGCGGCAGGGCGGCGCGGCGCGATCGGCCCGGCAGGCGGTGGGCCAGCACCCGCACGAAGCCGTCGACGGTGATCGCCAGGAACATCGCCAGCGCCAGCGGCGCGAGGATGTCGGACAGCCAGTACATGGTGGCGCCGACGGCGATCACCGCCAGCACGACCACGGCGTTGCGGGTGGCGGTGGAGGAGGATCCGGCGGTCGAAGGGGCCTCGTCGGCCATGGACAGCCTCTCGTTGAACGGGCGGAACTGTCCGCGCGGGGGCGGCGGGCGTCAACTCGCCCTTGTGCGGAAAGCGCGAGCGTTTGACACAATGAGGCGTTCCGCTTGTGCGACCCATTTCCTGAAAAAGGAGCCGCTAGTGGCTGACGACGGCGTTCTGATCGGCGTTGCCGACCAACCGCAGTACCTCCGGCTCGACCGGGCCAACCGCCACGGCCTGGTCGCCGGGGCGACCGGCACCGGCAAGACGGTGACCTTGCAGGTGCTGGCCCAGGGCTTCGCCGACGCCGGGGTGCCGGTGTTCGCCGCCGACGTGAAGGGCGACCTGTCGGGCGTCGCCGCCGCCGCTCAGCCGAACGACAAGCTGCTGGCGCGGGCCCAGCAGCTGGGGGTGACCTTGGCCCCGTCCGCGGCGCCGGTGATCTTCTGGGACCTGTTCGGCCAGCAGGGCCATCCGATCCGCGCCACGGTCTCGGAGATGGGGCCGCTGCTGCTCTCCCGGCTGCTGGAGCTGAACGACGTTCAGGAAGGCGTGCTGAACGTCGTCTTCCGCGCCGCCGACGAGGAAGGCCTGCTGCTGCTCGACCTCAAGGACCTGCAGGCGGCCTTGAATTACGCTGCCGACAACGCCCGCGCGCTCAGCGCCCGCTACGGCAATGTCGCGGCGGCGACGGTCGGGGCCGTGCAGCGCAAGCTGCTGGTGCTCGAGAACCAGGGCGGGGCCAACCTGTTCGGCGAGCCGGCGCTCGACCTCAGCGACCTGATGCGCACCGACGGCGCGGGCCGCGGCTACGTCAACCTGCTGGCCGCCGACCGGCTGATCGGCTCGCCGCAGCTGTACGCCACCTTCCTGCTCTGGCTGATGAGCGAGCTGTTCGAGCAGCTGCCGGAGATCGGCGACCCGGAGAAGCCGCGGCTGGTGTTCTTCTTCGACGAGGCCCACCTGCTGTTCAACGACGCCCCCAAGGCGCTGCTGGAGAAGGTCGAGCAGGTGGTCCGGCTGATCCGCTCCAAGGGGGTCGGCGTCTATTTCGTCACCCAGAACCCGGCCGATGTGCCGGAGACGGTGCTGGGCCAGCTCGGCAACCGCGTGCAGCACGGCCTGCGCGCCTACACCCCGGCCGACCAGCGGGGGCTGAAGGCCGCGGCCGCCAGCTTCCGGGTCAATCCGAAGCTCGACACCGCCGAAGCGATCCAGCACCTCGGCGTCGGCGAAGCGCTGGTCTCGGTGCTCGATGAGAAGGGCGCGCCCACCGTGGTCGAGAAGACCAGCGTCCGCCCGCCCAACTCGCGGATCGGCCCGCTCACCGCCGACGAGCGCCGCCAGCTGATCGCGCAGAGCCCGCTGCGCGGCGTCTACGACCAGCTGCAGGATCGCGAGTCCGCCTTCGAAGTGCTTAGGCAGCGCGCCGACCAGAAGGCCGCGCCGGCGCCTCCCCCGGCGTCTGCGTCGCCCGCGCCCCGCGCCCAGTCTCGCGCGCGCGGCGGGCAGGGCGAGGAGATGGTCGACGCTTTCGCCAAATCGATGCTGCGCAGCATCGGCACCCAGGTCGGCCGGCAGCTGATGCGCGGGCTGCTCGGCGGGCTGGCGGGCGCAAGCGGCGGCCGCCGTCGTTGACGCCGCATGGACGGGGAGGGCGGCTTGCCGCTATGATCCTCAGGAAATTCTTACACTTAAGCTCATGAGCGCCGCCGACCACGCCCCCTCCGACCGCACCGACGCCGCGTTCGATCCGCGCCAGCCGATCGATCCGTCGCGCGCCCTGGCGCCCGCGGTGGTGCGGCTGAACGAGCAACGGGTCGCGCGCGGCTTCTGGCCGAAGATCCGCCGGGCCTGCGCGCGGGTGCCGTTCGCGGCCGACGCGCTGGCGGTCTGGTACTGCGCCAAGGACGACGAGACGCCGTCGGCGGCCAAGGGGATGATGCTGGCGGCGCTGGCCTATTTCGTGCTGCCGTCCGACGCCCTGCCCGACATTATTCCGGCGATCGGCTACACCGACGATGCGGCGGTGTTCGCGGCCCTGATCAGCCTGGTCGGCCGCAATCTCAAGCCTCGCCACACCCAGGCGGCGCGCGACGCGATCGTCCGCATCCGCGCCGAGGATTGAAGCTCGGGCGAGCTGCGCCCGCGACATTTGCGCCGTCATCGCCCGATTTGGCCGGACGATGACGGTAACTTGTTCGCCGTTTTAGGCGTGACCGATCTGCTGGGCCTGCTCCTTGCGCGCGGCGTAGACGCCGGCGAAGTCGATCGGGTCGAGCAGGAACGGCGGGAAGCCGCCTTCCGCCGTGATGTCGGCGATGATCCGGCGGGCGAACGGGAACAGGTAGCGCGGGCACTCGATCAGCAGCACCGGCTCGACGTCCTCGGCCGCGACGCCGGCGATCTGGAAGACCCCGCCGTAGAGCAGCTCGACGACAAACAGCGGGCCGTCGTCGCGCGCGGCACGCGCAGAGAGCTTCAAGTCCACCTCGAACAGGCCGTCCTCCCGGCCACGGGCGTTCATCTCGACGCCCAGGTCGATTTGCGGCTGGGCGGCGTTGGCGGCGCGCAAGGCGTCGGGAGCCCGCGGGTTCTCGAATGAGAAGTCGCGCACGAACTGGGCGAGGATGCGGATGCCGGGGCCTTCAGGGGCCTGTTCCGGGATGCCCGCGCCGGCGTCAATATCGGTCATAGTTTGGCTTTAAGTCCGTGCTGAAGATGCGGCGTTTACGCATCAGTCTGCTCGGCGGGCTAACATGGCGCCCAGGTCGATGCAACGCCGCCCCTGACGGCGGCGTTCCGCTGTCCTATATAGGGCTATTGAGGTCCCGTTCACTGACCCGAAGAGACATCGTTGCAACTGCTTGAGCTGATCATCTTCGCCGGCCTCGCGGCCATCGTGCTCTACCAGCTCTATTCGGTGCTGGGACGGCGCGTGGGCCGACAGCCCGAAGACCAACCCGCCGCCGCCGAGCCTGCAGGCCCCGTGGTGCGGCCGGCCGACCGTCCGCTCGAGGCGGCCGAGGAGGGTGTCAGCCTGACCGGCCTGGCCGCCGTGCGCGCTCGCGATCCGTCGTTCGACGTCGGCCGCTTCCTGGGCGGCGCGCGCAGCGCTTACGAGATGACCGTCAAGGCGTTCGCCGCCGGCGATCGTCCGACGCTGCGCAACCTGCTCGCGCCGACCGTGATGGCCAGCTTCGACAGCGCCATCGCCGCCCGCGAGACCGAGGGCCGCACCGAGAGCGTGGAGTTCCTGCACGCGCCGCGGGCGGACCTGGAGAAGGCCGAGGTCGTCGGCGCCGGCGATCTGGCGCGCCTGACCGTGCGCTTCCTGGCCGAGTTCCGCAGCCGTTCGAAGGGGCCGGAAGGCGAGGCGGTCGACGACCGTCGCACCGCCGAGCTGTGGACCTTCGAGCGCAATCTCAAGAGCCGCGATCCCAACTGGACGCTGGTCCACGTCGACGCCGCAGAGGCCTGATATCCCGTGAATCTGCGTCTGGTTGCGGCTGCGCTCGCCGCCCTGAGCCTCGCCGCCTGCGCCACGACGCCGACCGCCCCGCCCCCGGGGCCTTCGCCCGTTCCCCTGCCGCCGCCGCTCCAGCCGGCCGAGCGGATCCTGCCGCTGTCGGCGCTGCCGGGCTGGGTGGCCGACGACCACGCCAGCGCCTTCGCCGCCTTCCGGGCGACCTGCGGCGCCGCCAAGGACGCCGCGCTGGCGCGCGTCTGCGCCCGCGCCCGGGCGGCGGGGCCGCTCGCCGCGCCGGCCGCGCGGGCCTTCTTCGAGACCGAGTTCGTCGCCGAGACGATGGACGGCCAGGGCGTGCTGACCGCCTATTACGCGCCGGTCTATGAGGCGCGCCGCGCGCCCGACGGCGAATTCAGCGCGCCGCTGCGGCCGAAGCCGGCGAACCTGAAGGTGGTCGACGCCGGCCTGTTCGATCCGGCCCAGGCCGGCCGGGCGAGCGCGGCCTTCGATCCCGGCTCGGGCCCGCTTCTGCCCTATCCGGACCGCAGCAACATCGAGGCCGCGGCGCCGGACGACGCCCTGGCCTGGCTGCGGCCCGAGGACCTGTTCTTCCTGCAGATCCAGGGCTCCGGGGCGCTGGTTTTCGAGGACGGCCGGCGGATGAAGGCGCTCTACGCCGCCAATAACGGCCGCCCCTTCGTCGGCATCGCCAACGTCATGCGCGACCGCGGCCTGCTGGCCGCCGGCGACACCTCCGGCGAGGCGATTCACGGCTGGCTGGCGGCCAACCGCGGCCCCGAGGCCCAGGCGTTGATGCAGCTCAATCCGCGCTACGCCTTCTTCCGGCTCGCGCCCGACGACGGCCGGCCGCCGGTCGGCGCCGCCAACATCCCGCTGCCGGCGGGCCGGGCGGTGGCGATCGACCGCGCCCACCATCCGATGGGCGAGGTGCTATGGGTCGACGCCGAGGCCCCGCTGCTGAAGGGCGCCTTCCCGGCCTACCGCCGGCTGGCGGTGGCGCTCGACACCGGCGGCGCGATCCAGGGGCCGGTGCGCGCCGACCTCTACCTCGGTGAAGGCGCCGCGGCCGGCAAGGAGGCGGGCCGCGTCCGCCACACGCTGCGGCTCTATCGCCTGCAGCCGCGGGACGCGCTGCCGTGAAACGGCCGTTGAAGCCGGAGGAGCTGAAGGTCTGGAGCGTCGTCGCCGGCACCGTCCACCCACTGCCCGGCCGGGTCGTCGCCGCGCCGCCGCCCTCGGCTGAGGCGATCGCCACCGAGACCCCGGCCCGTATTCCGCCGCCTGCGCCGTTGCGGCCGAAGCCGCCGCGGGTCCGCGGCGGCGTCGACGAGATCGAGCCCAACCGCCATCACCGCATCGCCCGCGAGCGCGACCCGATCCCCGCCCGGCTCGATCTGCACGGCTACGACCAGGACCGCGCCCGCGCCGCCCTGGAAGGCTTCCTGCGCCGGGCCTGGGACGACGGCTACCGGGCCGTGCTGGTGATCACCGGCAAGGGCGTGCAGGGCGACGGGATCCTGCGCCGCCGCGCGCCCGAGTGGCTGGCGGCGCCGCATCTTGCGCCGATGGTCGCCGGCATCTCCGAGGCGCACCGCCGCCACGGCGGCGCCGGCGCGCTCTATGTGGCGCTGAAGCGCAAGCCGCGCGGCTAGGTCCTGAGCTTCCAGCCAGTGGCGAAGATCCGCCCGGCGATCGCCAGGCAGAGGATCAGGAAGCCGGCGGTGGCCGCCAGGCTGACGCCGACGCCGACGTCGGAGGTCCCGAAGAAGGCCCAGCGGAAGCCGCTGACCAGATAGACCACCGGATTGAACAGGGCGACCGTCTGCCAGGGCTCCGGCAGCATGCGGATCGAGTAGAAGCTGCCGCCGAGGAAGGCCAGCGGGGTGATCACCAGCATCGGGATGATCGACAGCTTCTCCCAGCCGTCGGCCCAGACGCCGCTGATGAAGCCGAACAGGCTGAAGGTCACCGAGGTCAGGACCAGGAAGGCGGCCATCCACACCGGATGCTGGATCTCGTACGGCACGAAGATCCGCGCGGTGAGCAGGATGATCAGCCCCAGCATTACCGACTTGCTGGCCGCAGCCCCGACGTAGCCGGCGAGGATCTCCGCCCCGGAGATCGGCGCCGACAGCACCTCGTAGATCGTGCCGGAGAACTTCGGCATGTAGATGCCGAACGAGCCGTTCGAGATGCTCTCGGTCAGGATCGACAGCATGATCAGCCCGGGCACGATGAAGGCGCCGTAGGAGACCCCGTCGAGGCTCGGCATGCGGCTGCCGATCGCCGCGCCGAAGACGATGAAATACAGCGAGGTGGTCAGCACCGGGGCGGCGATCGACTGCACCAGGGTGCGGAAGGTCCGCGCCATCTCGAATTTATAGATGGCCGCGACGGCGTGCAGGTTCATGCGCGGCTCCTTACCAGGCTGACGAAGATCTCCTCCAGCGAGCTCTGGCTGGTCTGCAGGTCCTTGAAGTCGACGCCGCGCTGGGAGAGCGCGCGCAGCAGCTCGGCGATGCCGGTGTGCTCGGCCTGGGCGTCGAAGGTGAAGACCAGCTCGTTGCCGCCGTCGGCCAGCGCCAGCTGGTGGCCGTCGAGCCCGTCGGGGATCGCCGTCAGCGGCTCCTGCAGGTGCAGGGTGAGCTGCTTCTTGCCGAGCTTGCGCATCAGGGCGGTCTTCTCCTCGACCAGGATCAGCTCGCCCCGGGAGATCACGCCAATGCGGTCGGCCATCTCCTCGGCTTCTTCGATGTAGTGGGTCGTCAGGATGATGGTGACGCCGCTCTCGCGCAGCTTGCGGACCATCTCCCACATGTCGCGGCGCAGCTCGACGTCGACGCCGGCGGTCGGCTCGTCGAGGAACAGGATGCGCGGCTCGTGGCTCAGCGCCTTGGCGATCATCACCCGGCGCTTCATGCCGCCGGACAGGGCGCGCAGCTGAGCGTCCTTCTTGTCCCACAGCGACAGGTCCTTCAGCACCTTCTCGATGTGCGCCGGGTTGGCCGGCTTGCCGAACAGCCCGCGGGAGAAGGAGACGGTCGCCCAGACCGTCTCGAAGGCGTCGGTCGCCAGCTCCTGCGGCACCAGGCCGATCGTCGCGCGGGCGGCGCGGAAGTCCTTCTTGATGTCATGGCCGTCGGCGACGACCCGGCCGGACGTCGGCCGCACCAGGCCGCAGACGATGCCGATCAGCGTCGTCTTGCCGGCGCCGTTCGGGCCGAGCAACGCGAAGATCTCGCCCTGGCGGATCTCCAGGTCGACGCCCTTCAGCGCCTGGAACCCGCCGGCATAGGTCTTGGACAGGCCCTCGATGGTGATGATCGGCTGCACGCGTTCCCCTTCGTTGCGGTGAAGGTAGGGGCGGGGACGGGGCGGTGCAATGAAGCGCGCAGCCCAGATCTCCCCCTCAGGGGGAGGTGGCCCGGAGGGCCGGAGGGGGTTTTCCACTCAGAAGGTCGGTGTTCGGCTTCAGCAGCGTCTGAGCGGAAACCCCCTCAGTCGGCTCCGCCGACAGCTCCCCCTGAGGGGGAGCATCTACGCCCGCAGCAGATCCAGCAGCTCTTCCGCCCAGGCTTCGTGCGCGCGGACCGCGGCGACCACCGGGACCGCGCCGGCGAAGGTGCGGACCATCTCCAGCGTCTCGGCGAAGGCCGGAGCGTCGGGGCTGGCGTCCTCGCTGACGACCAGCGCCAGCACCGGCAGGCCGCGCGCCCGGAGCACCTCCAGCGCCGTCAGCAGGTGGCTGACCGCGCCGAGATAGCCGCCGCCGACCAGGATCGACGGCAGGGCGAGCTGTTCGGGCAGGTCCAGCGCCGTGCCGTCCTCGGCGATCGGCGACATCAGCCCGCCGGCGCCTTCGAGCAGCTTCAGCGCCGCCGAGCTGGTCTCCAGCCAGGCGCGGCAGCGTCCGAGGATGTCGGCCAGCTCCAGCCGCGCCCCTTGCTGGCGAGCGGCCATCGGCGGAGCGAGGGGGGCGGCGAAGCGCAGCGGCGAGACGGCGTCGAGATCGGCTTCGCAGCGGCCGAGCGCGTCCAGCAGCCGGCCGGCGTCGCTCTCGGCCCAGCGCGCCGGCTCGAAGCCGCTCAGCACCGGCTTGAAGGCGTCGCAGGCCATCCCCCGGCCGCGAGCGGCGCGCAGCAGGGCGCAGGCGACCTGGGTCTTGCCGACGTCGGTGTGGGCCCCGGCGACGTAGAGGGCGGGCGCGGTCAGCGGTTCAGCCACGGGCGCACGGCCTCGATCAGCTGGTCGACGTGCGCCTCGGTGTGTTCGGAGGAGAAGGCGAGCCGCAGGCGCGCGGTGCCGGCCGGCACCGTCGGCGGTCGGATGGCGACGGCCAGCAGCCCCTTGGCCTCCAGGTCGCGGGCGGCGGCCAGCGCCAGGTCCGCCTCGCCGAGTACGATCGGCACTACGGCGCTCTCAGCCGGCGGCAGGTTCAGCGCGGTGGTCAGCCGGCGCGCGCGCGCGATCGGCGCGGAGACCCGCTCCGGCTCGCGGGCGATGACGTCCAGCGCGGCCAGCGCGGCGGCGGCGTTCGCCGGCGGCAGGCCGGTGGTGTAGATCACCGTGCGGGTGCGGGTCTTGATGAAGTCGATCACCGGCCTGGTCGCGCAGACGTAGGCGCCGTAGCCGCCGATCGCCTTCGACAGCGTGCCCATTTGCAGGTCGACGCGGGCCTCGGGGAACAGCTTGGCCGTGCCGCTGCCGTCGCCGACCACGCCCAGGCCGTGGGCGTCGTCGACCATCAGCCAGGCGTCGTACGCCTGACAGACCCGGCTGATCTCGCCCAGCGGGGCGATGTCGCCGTCCATCGAGAAGACGCCGTCGGTGGCGACCAGCGCCTTGGGCGCGCCGGCGCGATGCTCGGCCAGCTTGGCCGCGAGGTCAGCGACGTCGTTGTGCCGGAAGCTGACGATCTGCGCGCCCGACAGCTTCGCCCCGGTCCAGATGCAGGCGTGGGCCAGCTCGTCGACGACCACCAGGTCGTTCGGCCCGGCGAAGGTCGGGATCAGGCCGACGTTCGCCAGGTAGCCCGAGCCGAAGATGCAGGCCGCCTCGGCGCCCTTCAGCGCGGCCAGCCGGGCCTCCAGCTCGGCGAACAGCGGATGGTCGCCGGTCACCAGCCGCGAGGCCCCGGCGCCGGCGCCGTAGGTCTCGATCGCGCGGATCGCCGCGGCCTTGACCTCCGGGTGGTGCGACAGCCCGAGATAGTCGTTGCAGGAGAAGGAGATGAACTGGCGGCCGTCGCGTTCGACGACCACCCCGTCCATCCGGTGCGTCGGCTTGATGGTGCGCAGCAGGCTGGCCGCCGAGAGTTGGTCGAGCTTGCCCTGCGCGAAGGCGGTGAGGGTGTCGGTCACACGGGCGCTATGCCCCACCTTTCCTACATGCGAAAGACCCGCCGCCGAAACGTGAACGGAGCCCGCGTCATGTCCTCGCCCGTCTCTGGCGTCCCCGATTGGCTGACGAAGGGCGCGCGCCATGTCTGGCGCCCCTATTGCCAGATGAAGACCGCGCCCGCGCCACTGCCGGTGGCGCGCACCGAGGGCTCCAGGCTGATCCTCGAGGACGGCCGCGAGCTGGTCGACGGGATCGCCTCCTGGTGGACCGCCTGCCACGGCTACAATCACCCGCACATCCGCGCGGCGGTGGAGACGCAGCTGGCGCGCGCGCCGCACGTGATGTTCGGCGGCCTGGCGCACGAACCGGCCTACCGGCTGGCTAGCCGGCTGGCGGCTTTGCTGCCCGGCGACCTCGACCACGTTTTCTTCGCCGAGTCCGGTTCGGTCTCGGTGGAGATCGCGATGAAGATGGCGCTGCAGTACTGGATCAACCGCGGGATCTCGGGGCGGACGCGGTTCCTGTCCTTCCTCGGCGGCTACCACGGCGACACCCTGGCGACGATGACCATCTGCGACCCGGAGGAGGGCATGCACAGCCTGTTCTCCGGCGTGCTGCCGGCGCAGCACGTGGTCGCCCTGCCGGTCGACGACGCCGCCGAGGCGGGCCTCGCCGCCTATCTCGCCGAGAACGGCCAGGAGATCGCCGCCATGCTGGTCGAGCCCCGGGTCCAGGGCGCCGGCGGCCTGCTGTTCCACGACGACGAGGTGCTGCGCCGGCTGCGCCGGATCGCCGACGAGCACGACGTGCTGCTGATCTTCGACGAGATCTTCGTCGGCTTCGGCCGCACCGGCGACCTGTTCGCCTGCGAGGGCGCGGGCGTGGTCCCCGACATCGTCACCCTGTCGAAGGCGCTGACCGGCGGCACCCTGCCGCTGTCGGCGGCGATCGCCTCGAGCCGGGTGTTCGAGGCCTTCTGGTCGGACGATCCGGGCGCGGCGCTGATGCACGGACCGACCTACATGGCCAATCCGCTGGCCTGCGCGGCGGCCAACGCCTCGCTCGACCTTTTCGAGACCGGGAGCTGGCGCGCCGACGTCGCCCGCATCGAGACCGGCCTGCGCGAGGGGCTGGAGCCGTGCCGCACGGCGCCGGGCGTGGTCGACGTGCGGGTGAAGGGTGCGATCGGCGTCGTCGAATTCGACAAGCCGGTGGCGGTCGGCGCGCTCTCGCAGCGCTTCGCCGAACTGGGCGTCTGGATCCGCCCAATGGGCAAGGTGGTCTACCTGACCCCGCCGTTCGTGGTCACCGACGCCGAGCTGGCCAAACTGACCGGCGCGATCCGAAGCGTTCTCAGCGCCTGACCCAAACACCGGTCATCCCCGCGAAAGCGGGGACCCAGGTTGGGGCGCAGGCTCAGTCGAACGCAAAAAAAGCCTGGGCCCCCACTTTCGCGGGGATGACCGGAGAAGGGGGCTTAAACCGCCGCCTTCTTCATGGTCATCGGCCGCATGCCGAGGTCGGCCAGCAGGGCGGCGTCGGTGTCCTGGTCCGGGTTCGAGGTCGTCAGCAGCTTGCCGCCGACGAAGATCGAGTTGGCCCCGGCAAGGAAGCAGAGCGCCTGCAGCTCGCGCGACATGTGCTCGCGGCCGGCCGACAGCCGGACCACCGACTTCGGGCAGACTAGCCGGGCGACGGCGATCATCCGCACGAACTCCAGCCCGTCGACCGGGGCTGCGCCGCCCAGCGGCGTGCCGGGGATCGGCATCAGGTCGTTGATCGGCAGGCTGTCCGGGTGCGCCGGCAGCGCCGCCAGCTGTTGCAGCAGGCCGGCGCGGTCGCGGCGGGTCTCGCCCATGCCGACGATGCCGCCGCAGCAGGTCGAAAGGCCGGCGTCGCGCACGGCTTCCAGGGTGTCGAGGCGGTCCTGGTAGGTCCGGGTGGTGACGACCTTGTCGTAATACTCCGGCCCGGTGTCGAGGTTGTGGTTGTAGTAGTCGAGGCCGGCGTCCTTCAGGGCCTTCGCCTGCTCGGGCTTCAGCATGCCGAGCGTCGCGCAGGTCTCGAGCCCCAGCGCCTTCACGCCGGAGATCATGGCCGCGACCTTGGGCATGTCGCGATCCTTCATGTCGCGCCAGGCCGCGCCCATGCAGAACCGCTGGGCTCCGCCTTCCTTGGCCTGCTTCGCCGCGGCGATGACGACGTCGGCTTCCATCAGCTTGGAGGCTGGCGTGTTGGTCTTGAAGTGCGCCGACTGGCTGCAGTAGCCGCAGTTCTCGGCGCAGCCGCCGGTCTTCACCGACAGCAGCTGCGACAGCTGGACCTCGGTCGGGTCGAACCAGCGGCGATGCACGTCGGCGGCGCGGAAGACGAGCTCGGTGAACGGCAGCTCGAACAGCGCCTCGACCTCTTCCACGGTCCAGTCGTGACGCGGCTGGGCGGGGTCGATCATGGTCGCGGGCAGGACAGGGGCGTTCATGCCGGCTCCTTAGGCGGTAACGGACAAAGTTCTCACCGCACCTATACGCCAACGCCGTTCGCGGCAACCGCGGCGCGCGATCCGCGGAACCTTCGCCGCGCCGGCGCCGCTTTAACATTCGTTGACGAGGCGCGCGCCAGACGCTCAAGGGTCGGGGTGGTTGGCGCGGCGGAGAGCGTGAAGATGTCGCAGCTTCAGGAAATCGAGCTGAAGTTTCTCTGCGCGCCGGAGGATCTGGTTCGCGTGCTGGCCGCGGCGCCCGCGGGCGACGACGAAAGTCGCGAGCTGATCAGCGTCTATTTCGACACCCCGGACCTCGACCTGCAGAAGGCCGGGGCCTCGCTGCGGGTGCGCGAGAGCAAGGGTCAGCGGGTCCAGACGCTGAAGCGCGGCGACGGCCTGGCGCGCGAGGAGCACGAGACGCCGATCAGCAGCGACGCGCCGGATCCCGCGCTCGGCCCCTTGCCGGATCTGTTGCCGGCGCGCGCGCGCGGATCGCTGAAGCCGGCCTTCCACGTGCGGGTCACCCGCCGCCAGCGGCTGGTGCGGTTCGACGGCGCCGAGATCGAGATGGCGCTGGATCAGGGCGAGGTGCGCGGCGGCAAGGAGGTGAGCCCGATCAGCGAGCTCGAGCTCGAGCTCAAGTCCGGTGATCCGGCGGCGCTGTTCGGCCTCGCCCGCGAGCTCAGCCATGCCGCGCCGATCTACCTTTCCTTCGCCAGCAAGGCGCAGCGCGGCCAGGCGCTGGTGGCCGGCTGCCCGCTGCACGCCCACCGCCGGGCCCGGGTGGCGCTGGGCAAGGACGCGACCGTCGCCGAGGTGTTCCAGGCGATCGCCCGCAGCGCGCTGGAGTCGATCGCCGCCAACGCCGAGGTGCTGCGCCAGCGCGCCGACGCCGAGGCGGTGCACCAGCTGCGCGTCGGCGCCCGCGCGCTGCGCAGCGCGCTGTCGACCTTCCGCGAGGTGGTCGAGGACGAGGCGTTCGAGCGGGTCAAGAGCGAGCTGCGCTGGCTGGCCAAGGCCTGCGACGACGCGCGCAACCTGGACGTCTTCGCCGACGAGACGCTGCTCCCGGCCGCCAAGCTCGATCCCGCCCCGCCGGCGCTGCCGGCGCTGGTCGCCGAGGTGCAGGCGGCGCGCGAGCACGCCGCCGCCGACGTCGCCCAGGCCGCCGCCTCGGCCCGCTTCCGCGACCTCCTGATCGAGGTCACCGGCTGGGTCGACACCGGCCCCTGGCTGTCGCGGCCGCCGGCCGGCGAGCCCGCCCGGCCGTTCGCCGCCAAGGCCTTGCAGAAGCGCCGTCGCAAGCTGCTGAAGGACGGCCGCGACCTGGCCGGGCTGAGCGACGAGGACCGCCATCAGGTGCGGATCGACGCCAAGAAGTTGCGCTATGCGGCCGAGGGCTTCCAGGGCCTGTACGGCCGCAAGGGCCCCGGCGACTTCATCAAGGCGCTCAAGTCCATGCAGGACGAGCTCGGCGCCCTGAACGACCTCGCCACCGCCGAGACCTTGTTGAACAGCCTAGGCCTCACGCCGGAGGCCGCCTTCGCCGCCGGCGAGCTGGTCGGCCGCAAGACCACCGACAAGAAGCGCCACATCGCCAAGGCCGCCAAGGCGCTGGACCGGTTGGCCGACATCGCGCCGTTCTGGGGCTGAATTGCCGGTTTCTGCTGCGACGTTTCGAGCTTAAGCAAACGAGGATGACGAGCAGCTCAGCGTCGGAACTCGAGGCGTACCTCCACCTCCGAATTCCCCTGTCCGCGGCGATGCAGGTGTCGGTGGCGGCCATTTCGCCGGACGCCGTCAGCCTCGGCGCGCCTCTTCGGCCCAATATCAACCACAAGAGCACCGTGTTCGGCGGCAGCGCCTCGGCGCTGGCGATCCTGTCCGCTTGGTCGCTGGTTCACCTGAAGCTCGTGGCCGAGGGCGTTCAGGCCGAGCTGGTCATCCAATCGAACCGCATGGACTACGCGGCTCCGATTACGAGTGACTTCACCGCGACGGCCACGCTCGCGGACGGGGCCGACTGGGCGCGCTTCGCAACGACGCTGGCTCGCCGGCGGCGGGCGCGGATCAGGGTCGCTTCGGTGTTGGCCTGCAATGGCGCCGTCAACGGCAAATTCGAGGGCGAGTTCGTGGCGCTCGGCGCCGCCGAGGCCTGAGCGTCCGCGGTGCAATTCGCCCCGGCTCGGCCGCATGAAATGATGTTGCCAGACTGTAATTTTTAACGGCTTGTTAAAGGAACGTCGCCGTCCGCGGTGGCGTTCTAAGGCAGAGCTTCCTCAAGGGAGCCGGAGGAAACGCAACTCGAACCGGGAGGGGCCGTATGAAGCGGGCCTTGTTGATAGCGTTTGGCCTGACGCTCGCTGCGGCGAACGCTCAAGCTGCACCCAGCCACGCCAAATGGATGGGAGAGGCGACCTGCTCAGCCTGGCCCGCCGACCAGGCTTACGACGACTTCGATAAAGCGCTGCTGCTGAACTGGGTCCTGGGCTGGCTGTCGCGCAGCAGCAAGGACGGGGCCGACGTGCTGGCCCGCGTCGACCAGGCGTCGATCAGCAGCTGGGTCGACAAATATTGCGCGGCCAATCCGAACGACACCTTGATCTCGGCCGCCGCCAAGCTCGAGCACGCGCTGGCCGACGACGCGCGCTACAGCAGTCTCTAGACGTTCCGACCTGCGCGCCGGCGACAGGCAGGCGGCGACGCCTGCCTGATCGCGCGCAGCCGGGAAATCTCACATAAAGGTTTCCTTATATGATCCTTGCCGCTTGAGGCGGTGGCCGGTATAGAGCCGCCATCCATCGCTGCCCCTGCAAGGACAAGACATGACCGACTACGTCGTGAAGGACATCGCCCTGGCCGACTGGGGCCGCAAGGAAATCGCCATCGCCGAGACCGAGATGCCGGGCCTGATGGCCGTGCGCGCCGAGTTCGGCAAGGACCAGCCGCTGAAGGGCGCCCGCATCGCCGGCTCCCTGCACATGACCATCCAGACCGCCGTGCTGATCCAGACGCTGGAAGCCCTCGGCGCCGAAGTGCGCTGGGCGTCCTGCAACATCTTCTCGACGCAAGACCACGCCGCCGCGGCGATCGCCGCCAACGGCACGCCGGTGTTCGCGATCAAGGGCGAGAACCTGATCGAGTACTGGGAATACGCCCACAAGATCTTCGAATGGGCCGACGGCGGCTATCCGAACCTGATCCTCGACGACGGCGGCGACGCCACCCTGCTCTGCGTGCTCGGCCCCAAGGCCGAGAAGGACCCTTCGGTCCTCAACAACCCGCAGAACGAGGAAGAAGAAGCGCTTTACACCGTGATGAAGCGCTACCTGCAGGAAAAGCCGGGCTTCTACTCGGCCATCCGCGACGCCATCGGCGGCGTCTCGGAAGAGACCACCACGGGCGTCCACCGCCTCTACCAGATGCACGAGCGCGGCGAGCTGCCGTTCCCGGCAATCAACGTCAACGACAGCGTCACCAAGTCGAAGTTTGACAACCTCTACGGCTGCCGCGAGAGCCTGGTGGACGCCATCCGCCGCGGCACCGACGTGATGCTGTCGGGCAAGGTTGCGGTGGTGCTCGGCTACGGCGACGTCGGCAAGGGCTCGGCGGCCTCGCTCCGCCAGGGCGGCGCCCGGGTGATCGTCACCGAGATCGACCCGATCTGCGCCCTGCAGGCGGCCATGGAAGGCTATGAAGTTCAGACCATGGAAGACGTCGCCGACAAGGCCGACATCTTCGTCACCGCCACCGGCAACAAGGACGTCCTGACGGTCGACCACATGCGCCGGATGCGCAACAACGCCATCGTCTGCAACATTGGCCACTTCGACTCCGAGATTCAGATCGCCGGCCTGCGCAACTTCAAGTGGGACGAGATCAAGCCGCAGGTCCACCATGTGGAATTCCCGGACGGCAAGAAGATCATCGTCCTGTCGGAAGGCCGCCTGGTGAACCTTGGCAACGCCACCGGCCACCCGAGCTTCGTGATGAGCGCCTCGTTCACCAACCAGACGCTGGCCCAGATCGAACTCTGGACCAACAAGGCCAAGTACGAGACCAAGGTCTACACCCTGCCCAAGCACCTCGATGAGAAGGTGGCCTTCCTCCACCTGGAGAAGCTGGGCGCCAAGCTGACCACGCTGAACGCCGAGCAGGCGGCCTATATCGGCGTGCCGGCGAAGGGCCCGTTCAAGCCGGAACACTACCGTTACTAAGGCATAGGTTGTAAGGGATGGCGCCATGCCTGTGGCGCTCATCCTGTCCTCCTTCGTCGCGGCCTCCCGTATTGGCGGGGGGGCGCAACAGTACGTGCTGGCGGCGCACAGGATCGATCCGGTCCTGGCGCCGACGGTGCTGTTCGGCCGCAGTCCGGCGACCGGCTCGACCGGCGACGTCACCGCGCCGGACGTCCTGCGCCGCATGCTGGCCGAGATCGAGGCCGACGCGGTGTTCGGCGAGGTCGACCTGATCATCACCGGCTACTTTGCCGAGCCGGAGCAGGTGGAGATCGCCGCCGGCCTGCTGGAGCGGGTCCGCGCCGCCGCCAGCAAGCCGCCGGTGATCCTGGTCGATCCGATCATGGGCGACGACCCCAAGGGGCTGTACGTCCAGCCGGAAGTCGCCGCTCTGGTCGCCGACCGGCTGACGCCGCTGGGCGACTGGATCACCCCCAACCTCTGGGAGCTCGGCCGTCTCGCCGGCGGGACGATCGCCGACGCCGAGGCCGCGGTCGCCGCGGTCCGCCGGCTCGGGCGCCGCGCGGTGGTGACCTCGGTGCCGGGCGGCGAGGGCGGCATCGGCCTGCTCTACTGCGACGCCGACGAGGCGGTGCTGTTCACCCACCAGCGGCTGGCCCATGCGCCGAACGGCACCGGCGACCTGGTCACCGCCAGCTTCGGCGCCGGCCTAGTCGAGGGCCTGACCCCGCTGGCCGCCGCCGAACGCGCCGCCCGGGTGGCGGCGCTGACGGTGCAGACCGCACTGGAGTGGGGCGTCATGGACCTGCCGATCGTCGCGCTCGCCGAACAGCTGACGGCGCCCTCGGCCGACGTCCGGATCGAGCGGCTGTAGGCCAGCGCTTCTCCCCCGCTCTTCCCCGCGAAAGCGGGGACCCAGGCTTTTTATGTTCGAACGACGCGGCCAATAAAAACCCCTGGATCCCCGCTTCCGCGGGGAAGAGCGGTTGGGGTTGCGTCGAGGTCGCACCAGGCGCATCCGTCGCCGATGACCCGCACCGCCGCCAATCTGCGCATCGAGGGCCGCGTCCAGGGCGTGGGCTATCGCTGGTGGGCGGTCGGCGAGGCCAAGCGGCTGGGGCTCAGCGGCTGGGCGCGCAACCGCAAGGACAGCTCGGTCGAGATCCTGGCGATCGGCGCGCCGGACGCGATCGCCGGGCTCGAACGGGTCTGCGCCGAAGGGCCGCCGGCGGCGCGGGTCACGGCCGTGCGCCGCACGCCGGCCGAGGACGACGGCAGCCAGGGCTTCCACCAGCGCGAGACGGTTTGACGCCATTCCCGGGTGGCGCGCCGCGCCGCCGCAGGGTAGGGCCTCAGGCCATGGTCGAGATCGCCGGGTTCGCAGCCCCCCGCTTCGCCAGCGTCCAGGACGCCTTCGCCGCCAACTTCGAGCAGGGACTCGAACGTGGCGCGCGCTTCACCGTGGCTGAGGCCGGCGAGGTGGTCGTCGACCTCTGGGCCGGCGTCGCCGACCGCGCCGGCGAGCGGCCGTTCGACGAGCGCACCCTGGTCCCGGTCTTCTCCACCACCAAGGCGATCGCCGCCGTGCTGGTCGCCCGCGCCGTCGAGGCCGGACAGATCGCCTACGGCCAGCCAGTCGCCGAGCTGTGGCCGGAGTTCGCCCAAGCCGGCAAGGGCGCGATCACCGTCGAGCAGGCGCTGTCGCACCAGGCCGGCCTGAGCGGCTTCCCGGAGAAGATGGACCCGGCGCTGTGGTTCGACTGGGACGCTATCTGCGCCAAGCTGGCGGCCATGGCGCCGCTCTGGCCGCCGGGCACGGCGAGCGGCTACCACCCGATCACCTTCGGCTACATCGCCGGCGAGCTGTTCCGCCGGGCGACCGGCCGCACCATGGGCGCGGCGCTGCGCGAGGACCTTGCCCAGCCCTTCGGCCTCGACCTGTGGATCGGCCTGCCGGACTCCGAGTTCGGCCGCGTCGCCGATCTGCAGCGGCCGCCCGGCCTGCCGGACTTCGGCGAGCGCAACGCGCCGACCCAGGCGGCCTTCATGACCTCCTGGTCGTCGCCGGCCGGGCGCAACCAGGACGAATGGCGGCGAATGGAGCTGCCGTCGGCCAACGGCCACGCCACGGCCGAGGCGCTGGCCAGGCTGATGGGCGCGCTGGCCGACCAGGGCCGGCTCGGCGGGCGCGAGATCCTGTCGCCGCAGGTGATCGCCGAGATGGCCCGCGAGCGGATCCGCGGCCAGGACCTGGTGCTGCCGTTCGTGATGAGCTGGGGCGCCGGGGTGATGCGCAACGAGACCGAGAAGCCCTGGGGCCCGGCGATGCAGAGCTTCGGCCACTCCGGCTGGGGCGGCTCCTGCGCCGTCGCCGACCCGGAGACCCGGATCGGCATGGCCTATGCGATGAACAAGCAGGGCACCAAGCTGATGGGCGACGCGCGGCCCAAGCGGCTGATCGAAGCGGTCTACGCCGCGCTCTAGGTTACTGCGCGGCGGCTTCCACAGCCTCGGTGGCCGCCAGCGCCGCGCGGCTCTTGCGCCAGACGCCATAGGCGAAGATCGCGACGCCGGCCCAGATCAGCGCGAACGAGGCTCCGCGCAGCGGGGTGAAGATCTCGCCCTGCAACAGGCCGAGGCCGAAGGTCAGGGTCGGCGCGATGAACTGCAGGAAGCCCATCGCCGACAGCGGCAGCCGCCGGGCGGCCCAGGCGAACCACAGCAGCGGGATGGCGGTCAGCGGGCCGCAGGCGACCAACCAGAGGCTCAGCGGCAGGTCGCGGCCGAACCCGCTGGCGCCATGCGCTCCCAGCCACAGCACGAAGACGGCGCTCGGCAGGACGAGGAAGGCGCTCTCGAACAGGAAGCCGGTCTGGGCCTCGGCGGTGACCCGCTTGCGTATGATCCCGTAGGCGCCGAAGCTGATCGCCAGCGCCAGCGAAACGACGGGCAGGTGGCCCAGCGCCAAGGTCTGCAGCGCCACGCCGGCCGCCGCGAAGGCGATGGCGATCCGGCCGACGCGGTCGATCCGCTCGCCGAACATCAGCGCGCCGGCGGCAATGTTGAGCAGCGGCAGGATGTAGTAGCCGAGGCTGGTCTCCAGCACCCGGCCGGAGTTCACGGCCCAGATGAAGACGATCCAGTTGGCGGCGATGGTCGCCGCCGAAAGCGCCAGCCAGCCCAGGGTGCGAGGCTGGCGCAGCACGGCCCGCGCCGCGTGGCCCTGGCGGGCGAGCAGCACCAGGACGACCGCCGTCGGCGCGCCCCAGAGGATGCGGTGGGCGAGGATCTCCCACGGGCCCGCGCCCAGCCGTCCGACCAGCTGGAACAGGACCGGGATCAGTCCCCAGGAGAGGTAACAGGAGATCCCCGCCGCCGTCGCCCGACCACGTTCAGCCGAAGTGGAAACCGGTTCGGCGCGGGACGTGGTCAATCTTTGAATTCCTCAGGCTTGGACGGCCCGCAGGCCGTTCAAGCCTGGGGCCGGGTCTCCCCGCCAGACGCCGACGACGAGGTCATGGCGCTAGGCGAGGGCCTTTTGGCCGATCAGGCCGCGCTCGTGCAGCAGCTGGGCGATCTGCACCGCGTTGAGCGCCGCGCCCTTGCGCAGGTTGTCGGCGACCACCCACATCGACAGGCCGTTCTCGACGGTCGGGTCGTTGCGGATGCGGCTGACGAAGACCGGGAATTCGCCCTGGGCTTCCTTCGGCGTGATGTAGCCGGTGGGGTCGCGCTTATCGATGACGATCAGGCCGGGGGACTCGCGCAGGATCTCGCGGGCCTCGTCCTCGTCGAGCGGCTCGTGGAACTCGATGTTCACCGCTTCCGAGTGGCCGACCATGACCGGCACGCGCACGCAGGTGACCGTGAGCTTGATCGCCGGGTCGATCATCTTGTGCGTCTCGTTCCACATCTTGGCTTCCTCGTCGGTGTAGCCGTCGTCCTGGAAGGAGCCGATGTAGGGGATGACGTTGAAGGCGATCTGCTTGGGGAACTTCTTCGGCGGGGTGGCGCCCAGCACGAAGACGTTCTTCGTCTGGTCGAACAGCTCGTCCATGCCTTCCTTGCCGGCGCCGGAGACCGACTGATAGGTCGCGACGACGACGCGCTTGATGCGCGCCCGGTCATGCAGCGGCTTCAGCGCCACCACCAGCTGGGCGGTCGAGCAGTTCGGGTTGGCGATGATATTCTTGCGGTCCGCCCACTCGACGTCGTCCGGGTTCACTTCCGGCACGATCAGCGGCACGTCCGGGTCCATCCGGAAGGCCGAGGAGTTGTCGATGACGATCGGGCCGGCGGCGCCGATCTTCGGCGACCATTCCTTGGAGAAGGAGCCGGAGACGCTCATCAGCACGATGTCGACGGTCGAGAAGTCGAACTGCTCGATGTCCTCGCAGGCGATGTTGGCGTTGCCGAACGAGACTTGGACGCCGATGGATTTCCGCGAAGCCAGCGCGTGAATCTTCTCCACGGGGAATTTAACTTCCTCGAGGATGTTCAGCATCTCGCGGCCCACGTTGCCCGTGGCGCCGACGACGGCCACCCGGTAACCCATCGCAAACTCTCCAAGTTCTTTTTGGGGGAGCGCTCCGTTACGCGCTTAAGCCCCCAGACGCAAGGCAGACAGGCCGCGGGCGAAGGCGGCGCTCGGCCTCAGATGGCGGCGCGCAGGCGCCTGCGCAACCGCTGACCGACGATGATCAGGCTTCGTCCGGTTACGCCTCGCCGAAGCGGGCGCTGACCTTGTTGAGCCCGGCCAGCACCGCCTGGGCTCCGGCCGGCGGCAGCTCGGTGCTGATCAGCAGGCGCCAGGCGCGCAGGTGCACGCCGACCGCCTCGGCCTCGTAGCGCTGATGGGTGTTCAGGTGGTCCAGCAGGTCGCACAGGCTGTGCAGCGCGACGTCGACGCTGCCCGCGCCACAGACGTCGCCCAGGCCGATGCCGCGCACCGCGGCCTGGTAGAGCGCGGTGACGCCCGCCTCGTCGTAAGCGGGGCCGAGGCCTGCGAACACCTTCTCGGCCGCCTCCAGCAGCTCGTGCAACTCGCCCATGCACATCGGCTTCAGCGTGGCGAGGTTGCTCTGGGCCGCCTCGATCGCCTCGGCCACCGGCAGGCCGCCGGGCGTCTTCAGCTGCTGCGCCAGCCGCTGCTTGGGGACAGTGAAACGGGCGGTGGTGGCCATCTAGTTCTCGATCTCGACCGATTCCGCGTCGGGGGCGCCTGCGGCTTCCACCTCGGCGTGACCCTGCGGCAGGGGCGTGGCGGTGAAGTCCTCGCGCCGGCGGCCCTTCATGTCCTTGGGCGGGCCGACGTTGCGGAACCGGCGATCCGGGCCGACGTAGGTGTCGGAGAACAGGAACTTCCGGCCCTCCTTCGACGACCAGATGACCCGCTCCAGCACGGTGATCGGCGGGAACGGCTTCTTGATGATGATGTTCGCGCCGCAGTCGCGCGCCCGTGAGATCTGGCTGCGCGGCGTGTGCGAGGTGGTCATCAGCACCGGCGTGTAGCAGTTCGGCTCGCCGGCCTCGCGGCGCATCCATTCGACGAAGTCATAGCCCTCGCCGCTCGGCGCCAGGCTGTCGACGATCGCCAGGTCGATCTGATTGCCTTCGACGGCCAGCCGCGCGCTCTCGAGGTCGGTGCAGCGGTGCAGCGTCTTCGCCCCCAGGCCGGTGACGATCTGCACCAGGATCGTCATGCCGAGCGGCGTGGCGTCCAGCAGCAGGACCGAGGAGTCCTTCAGGTTGAAGCGAGCGCGGGATGTCGGATCGAGACCCATGGCTAGCCGGCCCGCCGTTCTTCGAACGATCGGCCGTCTACGCTCGTGTTCGCGGTACGCGACACCGGCTTCCCCCCGCACCCATGACAATCCGGCCATCGAGCCAGATCGCGGTTAACAGCGGCTTTCCGCGGGGGGACTTGGGCGGGGGTGCTGCGACCTCAGGCCGCGGGCTGCGCCCCCTCAGAGCGCGGCGATGACCGCGTCGCCCATCTGCGCGGTGGTCAGCTGGCCGCCGATGTCCGGGGTACGGGCGCCGCCTTCCAGCGCCTTCACCACCGCGGCGAACAGCCGGTCGGCGAGTTCGCCGCGGCCGAGCGACCAGCGCAGCGCCATTTCGAACGACAGGATGGCGGCCAGCGGGTTGGCGATGCCCTTGCCGGCGATGTCCGGGGCCGAGCCATGGATCGGCTCGAACAGGCCGGGCGCGCCGGGGACGCCGAGCGCCGCCGAGGGCAGCAGGCCGAGGCCGCCGGTCAGCTGCGAGGCCTCGTCGGAGAGGATGTCGCCGAACAGGTTGTCGGTGACGATCACGTCGAACTGCTTGGGCGCGCGCACCAGCTGCATGGCGGCGTTGTCGGCCAGCATGTGCTCCAGCTCGACGTCGGCGAACTCGCGCTGGTGCAGGTCGGTGACCACCTCGCGCCACAGCAGGCCGGAGTCCATGACGTTGGACTTCTCGCAGCTGGTCACCTTGTTGCGCCGGCCGCGGGCGAGCTCGAACGCCACCCGGGCGACGCGCTCGATCTCTGCGGTGGTGTAGACCTGGGTGTCGACGGCGCGCTTGCCGCCTTCCGGCAGCTCCTCGATGAACCGCGGGCTGCCGAAGTAGATGCCGCCGGTCAGCTCGCGCACGATCATCAGGTCGAGGCCCTCGACCAGATGGCGTTTGAGGCTGGAGGCGTCGGCCAGCGGGGCGAAGCACAGCGCCGGCCGCAGGTTGGCGAAGACGTTCATGCCGGCGCGCAGCGCCAGCAGGCCGGCTTCGGGGCGCTTGTCGCGCGCCACGCCCGCCCACTTCGGGCCGCCGACCGCGCCCATCAGCACCGCCTTGGCGGCCTTAGCCGCGGCCAGGGTCTCGTCGGTCAGCGGGCTGCCGAACTGGTCGAAGCTGCAGCCGCCGAAGGCGCGCTCTTCGATCGCCAGCTCCGGGGCCAGCTTGGCGGCCACCTTGCGGACCTCGCCGATGACTTCCGGGCCGATGCCGTCGCCAGGCAGGAGAAGCAGGTCGGTCATGGGAAGCGCCCCCGAAGGTCCGTTGAAGTGCGCGGACGTCCTAGGCGAAGCGGAGCCCCATGCAAACCCCTTCTACCTCCCTCGCGCAGCGGGGGAGGGGGACCGTGCGCCGAAGAGCGCATGGTGGAGGGGGCGAGCCGCGCGCAAGGTTGCGCAGCTGCGAAAGCGGAATGTCAGAAACGAGGTGGCGACGCCGCGTCTGCGGCTTGCCCCCGCCACCACCCGCTCTGCGGCGGGGGGAGGTAGGATAGTGCTTACGCCCCTTCGAGCCAGGGCTGGGCCAGCGCCCGCTTCATCTCGTAGACGTCGATCGACTTTTCCCGCTCGAGCGTCTCGCCGATGGCGTCGAGGCCCTTGAGCATCTTCTCTTTGCGCTGCGCGTCGATCTCGAAGCGAAAGGCCTTGCCCGACGGCGAGGTCACCGTCTGGCTCTCCAGGTCGACGGCCATCACGTGGTTGCCGCCCTTGGCCTCGTCGGCCAGCGCCTGGACCTCGTCGGCCTTCAGCACCACCGGCAGCAGGCCGTTCTGGAAGCAGTTGTTGTAGAAGATGTCGGCGAAGCTGGTGGCGATCACGCAGCGGATGCCGAAGTCCATCAGCGCCCACGGCGCATGCTCGCGCGACGAGCCGCAGCCGAAGTTCTCGCCGGTGACCAGAATGCCGACGCCCTTGTACTCCGGCCGGTTGAGCACGAAGTCCGGCTTCTCGACGCCCTGCTCGTCGAAGCGGTAGTCGAACAGCAGACCCTTGCCCAGACCCTCGCGCTCGACGGTCTTGAGGAACTGCTTGGGGATGATCTGGTCGGTGTCGATGTTGGCCAGCGGCAGCGGCGCGGCCTTGGCGTCGAGGCGGATGAAGGCTTCCATGCTAGTGTCCCGAATCCGAAGTTCGCATGGGGTTGTGGAGGGCTCGGTCGAACTTCGGATTCGACAAGGACACTAGCCACTCCTTGATTGCTAGCGTGCTTCTTCGGATCTGAAGTTCGCTGCGGGGTCTGACCCAGTCGTCGGCGAACTTCAGATCCAGCACGCTACAGGTATTCCCGGACGTCGGCGATATGGCCGGCGATGGCGGCGGCGGCGGCCATCGGCGGGCTCATCAGGTGGGTGCGTCCCCCGCGGCCCTGGCGGCCTTCGAAGTTGCGGTTGGAGGTCGAGGCGCAGCGCTGGCCCGGGGTCAGCCGGTCGGGGTTCATGCCCAGGCACATCGAGCAGCCCGGCTCGCGCCATTCGAAGCCGGCGGCCTTGAAGATCGCGTCCAGGCCTTCCTCTTCCGCCTGCGCCCGCACCAGGCCGGAGCCCGGCACGACCATGGCGCGGACGTGGCCGGCGACCTTGCGGCCTTCGGCGATCTTGGCGGCGGCGCGCAGGTCCTCGATCCGGCTGTTGGTGCACGAGCCGATGAACACCACGTCGACCTTGGCCTCGGTGATCGGCTGACCGGCCGCAAGCCCCATGTACTCCAGCGCGCGTTCAACTGCGGCGCGCTTGTCCGGCGCGGCGTAGGCGGCCGGGTCCGGCGCGCGGTCGGTGACGGCGATCACGTCCTCCGGCGAGGTGCCCCAGGTGACCAGCGGGGTGATCGTCGCGGCGTCGATCGTCACCTCGCGGTCGAAGACGGCGTCGTCGTCGGAGAAGAAGCTCTTCCAGTAGTTGAGCGCCATCTCCCAGGCGCCGCCCTTCGGGGCCGCCGGGCGGCCCACGAGGTAGTCGAAGGTGGTCGCGTCCGGCGCCACCAGGCCGGCGCGCGCGCCCGCCTCGATGGTCAGGTTGCACAGCGTCATGCGGCCTTCCATCGTGAGGTCGCGGATCGCCGAGCCGGCGTACTCGATGACGTAGCCGGTGCCGCCGGCGGTGCCGATCTCGCGGATGATGGCCAGCGCGATGTCCTTGGCGCCGACGCCGGGGGCCAGCTCGCCCTCGACGGTGACGCGCAGGTTCTTGGCCTTCTTCTGGCGCAGGGTCTGGGTCGCCAGCACGTGCTCGACTTCCGAGGTGCCGATGCCGTGCGCCAGCGCGCCGAACGCCCCGTGGGTCGAGGTGTGGCTGTCGCCGCAGACGATGGTCATACCCGGCTGGGTGCGGCCCTGTTCGGGCCCGACGACGTGGACGATCCCGTTGCGGATGTCGCCCATCGGGAAGAACTCGATCCCGTTGTCCTTGACGTTCCGCGCCAGCGTCTGCAGCTGCAGTCGCGCCTCTTCGTCGGCGACCTTGTCGATGCCAAGCTCCTGACCTTCGGTCGGCACGTTGTGGTCGGCGACCGCCAGCGTGCGGTCGGGCCGGCGCACGGGCCGATGGGCGGCGCGAAGGCCTGCGAAGGCCTGCGGCGTCGTCACCTCGTGGATCAGGTGCAGGTCGATGTAGAGGATCGCTTCGCCGTCCTGTTGGTCGACGACGTGGGCGTCCCAGATCTTATCGTAAAGCGTCTTACCGGACATGGCCGTGCATCTAGGTGTTCGCCCCCGCCCGCGTCTAGTGCGACGACGCGGCAAACGCCTGGATTGCGGCGGTTTTCGCACCCTTCCGGGGAGCGCCTAGCCCGGATGCTCGCCGCGCCAGCGGATCAGGCCTTCCTGGGCGCAGGAGGCGACCAGCGTCCCGTCCTGGCGGTAGATGGTGCCGCGGTTGATCCCCCGGCCGCCCGAGGCCGAGGGGCTGTCCATCTCATAGAGGTGCCACTGGGCGAAATCGGTCGGCCGGTGGAACCACATGGCGTGGTCGAGGCTGGCGCCCTGCAGGTGCGGCGAGTGCCACAGCGAGCCGTGCGGCCTGAGGGCCGTCGCCATCAGGCCGAGGTCGGAGGCGTAGGCCATCGCCACCTGGTGCCAGACCGGATCGTCGCCCAGCGGATGGCGCACCCGGAACCAGGCCCGCTGATAGGGCGGCAGCTTCTGGCCTGGCGGCGCGTCGAGCGGGATGTCGGCGAAGCGGATGTCGATCGGGTTCACGTAATCTTCGGGCCGCGGCGGCGTCGCCCCGAGTTCGGCCTCCATCCGCCCGAAGGTCTCCGACAGCCCGGGCAGGCCCTCGGGCGCAGGCGTCGCGGGCATCTCGGCCTGATGGTCGAAGCCCTCCTCGGGGACCTGGAAGGAGGCCGCGAAATTGAAGATCTGCCGGCCATGCTGGATCGCCACGACCCGCCGGGTGGTGAAGCTGTGCCCGTCGCGCGAGCGGTCGACCTCGAAGATGATCGGGATTTTCGGGTCGCCGGGGCGGATGAAGTAGCAGTGCAGCGAGTGGCAGACCCGTCCTTCGACCGTGGCGTAGGCCGCCAGCAGAGACTGGGCGATCACCTGGCCGCCGTAGATCCGGCCGGACCTGGAGGCGGGGGTCGTTCCGCGAAACAGGTTCACCTCGAGCGGCTCGAGCTTCAGGGCCTCGCGGAGGTCGATCTCCATGGCGCGAACGCTCCCTTTGCAGCCGGCGACCCTTAACCGCTTACGCGCGGGCCCAAGGGCGGGCAAGGCTTGACGCCGCGGGCCCGGGCAGGGCCAAGGAGGCCGCATGTCCTTCGACGTCGCCGTGCTGACCATGTTTCCCGAGGCCTTTCCGGGCCCGCTCGGCGTCTCGCTGATCGGGACCGCCTGGCGCGAGGCCGGCCTTTGGTCCTTGGAAACGGTGGACATTCGGGGGTTTTCCAAGGATAAGCGCGGCTTCCTCGACGACACCCCTGCGGGGGGTGGTCCAGGGCAGGTCATGCGGGCGGACGTCATCGCCTCTGCGCTCGACAGCGTGGAGCGCAATGGGCGGCCGCTTTTGTACATGAGCGCCCGGGGTCGCCCGCTCACCCAGGAGCGGGTGCGGACGTGGTCGACGGCCCCCGGGCTGATCGTCCTGTGCGGCCGGTTCGAGGGCGTGGATCAGCGGGTGCTCGACGCCCGCGGGTTCGAAGAGGTCGCCGTGGGCGATGCGGTCCTGGCCGGAGGCGAGGCCGCCGCGCTCGTGACGATCGAAGCGTGCGTAAGGCTCGTGCCCGGCGTGTTGGGCCAGCCCGAGAGTTTGAGTGAAGAGAGTTTCGAGGACGGGCTCCTCGAGCATCCGCAGTACACCCGACCGCGGACGTTCGAAGGGCGCGATATTCCCGATGTGCTGCTCAGCGGCCACCATGCCGAAGTGCGGAAGTGGCGGCAGGCGCAGCGGGAAGTGACGACGCGGGAGCGGCGGCCGGACTTGTGGGCGCAGCGTCTCGCCAATCAACAGGCAAAGGGCGAGTAAAGCCCGTAAGGATCAAGACCATGAACGTGATCGAACAACTCCGTCAGGAAGAGGCCGAGCGCCTCCTCGCCGCCCGCAAGATCCCGGAATTCCGCCCGGGCGACACCGTGCGCGTCAACGTGCGCATCAAGGAAGGCGAGCGCGAACGCGTTCAGGCCTATGAGGGCGTCTGCATCGCCCGCGCCGGCCAAGGCGTCGACGAGAATTTCACCGTCCGCAAGATCTCCTTCGGCGAAGGCGTGGAACGTCTGTTCCCGATCCTGTCGCCGAACATCGAATCCATCGAAGTGAAGCGCCGCGGCGTCGTCCGTCGCGCCAAGCTCTACTACCTGCGCGACCGTCGCGGTAAGTCGGCCCGGATCGCCGAGCGCCAGATCTCGGCGCAGCCGAAGGCCACGGCGGAGACCCCCTCGGAAGGCTGAGCCCTGCCGAAGGTCTGAAGTTCAAGACGGCGGCCGCGGCGACGCGGCCGCCGTTTTGCGTTTGCGTGGCAGATCCACCGCTCGTCCCCGCGAAAGCGGGGATCCAGGTTTTTTGCGTTGTCGCGCTACAGACCGTCCGCAACAAAAAACGCCTGGGTCCCCGCTTTCACGGGGATGACCGGAGCAGGGGAAGTGAATCTCGGAACCGCTGCGCGGCGCAGCGGTTCTCCATCGGCCAGCAGGAGAGCTTGCCGATGTCGTACGTCCTGACGTTCAGGCGCCGTCGCGAGCCTGAGGAGCCGCACGCCGCGGTTCTCTATTTCGGATTGATCGCCGCCACGGGCTTCGTGGCCGGCTGGGTCGCTCAGGCGCTGGGCGTCTTCTGATCGTCTTCGACTTCGATTTCGTCGGGACGGACTGCGATCAGCGTCCGCTCGGCCAGCCGCACCTCGGGCACGGCTTCGCGGGTGAACGGCAGGTACCAGCTCGCGCCTTGCGGCGGCTGGATCTCCAGCAGGTCGCCGGCGCCGAAATCCTGCACGCTGCGGACCACGCCGAGCGCCTCGCCCGCGGGCGTCACCACGGCCAGGCCGACCAGGTCGATGAGATAGAATTCGTCCTCGTCCGGCGCCGGCAGCGCCGCGCGCGGGACGTAGAGCTGCAGGCCCCGTAGGGCTTCGGCCTGTTCGCGGGTCTCGACCTCGCGGACGCGGCCGACGACCCCGCCCTTGGCCGGCCGGGCGCTGGTCAGTGTCAGGCCCGGCGCGCCGGTCTCACGCAGCAGGTCACGGTAGCCGAGCAGCGCCATCGGATCGGCGGTGTAGGCGGTCAGCCGCACCTCGCCCTTGACGCCGAAGGCGCCGGCGACCCGGGCGACGAGGATTAGGCTGTCTGAACTCAAGATCGCGGCTCTCGGCGGAAGAGGCGATGACCCTGATCCGTCATCCCGGCGATCGCCAGGATGACGGACAGGATAGGCGGTTTAGGCCTGCTCTTCGCTGGCCGGAGCTTCGGCGGCCGGAGCTTCTTCAGCGGCGGCTTCGACCGGAGCTTCTTCCACGGCGGCCGGCTCTTCCGCCGGGGCGGCGGCGGCGGCGGCGGCGGCTTCAGCAGCAGCTTCAGCCGCGGCGGCCGCAGCGGCGGTGCGGTCGGCTTCACGCTGGGCGCGCTCTTCCACGCGTTCCTTGGCCTTTTGGCCCGGCTCGCCCTTCTTCGGGTTGTTGCTGGCTTGCCACTGGACCAGGCCTTGCTTGCCGAGCTCGCGCGCGACGCGGTCGGTCGGCTGGGCGCCCTTCTTGATCCACTCCTGGATCCGCTCGACCTTGAGCACGACGCGGTTCGGGTCGTCCTTCTTCAGCAGCGGGTTGTAGGAGCCGACCTTTTCAATGAAACGGCCGTCGCGGGGCGAGTGGCTGTCGGCGACGACGATCGAGTAGTACGGGCGCTTCTTGGCGCCGCCACGGGCGAGACGGATCTTCAGCATTGGAGGGGTCCTCTTAGTCTTTCAGTCTATTTCTTGAAGGGGTTGAAGCCGGGCGGCAGGCCGCCCAGGCCAGGAAGCTTGAGGCCGCCGCCGGGACCGCCGGGTCCCTGCAGCTTGGCCGCGAGCTGCTCCATTTCTTCTGGCGAGGGCATCTTGCCGCCGCCCAGCGCCTTGAGCTTGGACATGTCCATGCCGCCCGGCGCGCCGCCGCCCAGCATGGAGGCCATCTGGGCGAAGCCCTTGCCGCCGTTCTTGCTCATCGCCTTGAAGGCGTCGGCCATCTGCCGGTGCTGCTTCAGCAGGCGGTTGACCTCGGCCACGTCGACCCCGGCGCCGCCGGCGATCCGGCGCTTGCGCGAGGCCTGCAGCACGTCGGGCTTCTTCCGCTCGGCCTTGGTCATCGAGGAGATGATCGCCAGCTGCCGGTCGATGGTCTTGTCGCTGATGCCGGACTGGGCGATCTGCTTCTTGGCCTTCTGCACGCCGGGCAGCAGGCCCATCAGGCCTTCCATGCCGCCCATCCGCTTCATCTGGCGGAACTGATCGGCCAGCATGTCCAGGTCGAACTGGCCCTTGGCCATCTTCTTGGCCATGGCCTCGGCCTGGGCCAGGTCGAGGTCCTGGGCGGCCTTCTCGACGAGCGCGACGACGTCGCCCTGGCCGAGGATCCGGCCGGCGACCCGACGGGCGTCGAAGGCGTCGAGCCCGTCGATCTTCTCCGACACGCCGAGGAACTTGATCGGCAGCCCGGTGACCGCGCGCATCGACAGCGCCGCCCCGCCGCGGCCGTCGCCGTCGGCCCGGGTCAGCACCAGGCCGGTCAGCGGCAGGCGCTCGTGGAACGCCTTGGCGGTGCGCACCGCGTCCTGGCCGGTCAGGCTGTCGGCGACCAGCAGGGTCTCGGAGGGGGTCGAGATCTTCGCGATCTCGGCCGCCTCGTTCATCATCGCCTCGTCCAGCGTGGTGCGGCCGGCGGTGTCGAGCAGGACGACGTCGTAGCCCTGCAGCTTGGCCGATTGCAGCGCGCGGCGGGCGATGTCCGGGGCCGTCTGGCCGACGACGATCGGCAGGCTGTCGACGCCCGCCTGGGTCGCCAACGTCGCCAGCTGCTCCATCGCCGCCGGGCGGCGGGTGTCGAGCGAGGCGACCAGCACCTTCTTGCGCTCTTTCGACAGGCGCAGCGCCAGCTTGGCGGTGGTGGTGGTCTTGCCCGAGCCCTGCAGGCCGGCCATCAGAATGACCGTCGGCGGGTTCAGCGACAGGTTCAGCCCCTCGGGCTCGCCCTCGCCGCCGAGCATCTCGACCAGGCCGTCGTAGGTGATCTTCACCACCTGGTCGGCGGGCCGCACCGAGCGGATCACCGCCTCGCCGGTGGCCTTTTCCTTGGCCTTGGCGATGAACTCGCGCACCACCGGCAGCGCGACATCGGCCTCGAGCAGCGCGACGCGGACCTCGCGCAGCGCCTCATCCACGTCCTTTTCGGACAGCACGCCGCGCCCGCCGAGGCGGTCGAAAACGCCGGATAGCCGTTCTGTCAGTGCGTCGAACATGCAGATCCCTGTCCGCAACCCGCGGATGCGAGCTGCGCGTTTTTCTTTTTCCCGGGCCGCCGCACGCGGCGACCCTTGGGCCCAAACGCGATCGACCCCCGTGGACGATCACGTCGACGGGGGGCCTCGCCGCCCTCGTCCCATATGGTGATGGGGGTCGTGGCGGTGGAGGGCGCTGACCGAGGTTGCGCCAGAAGGGCGCGCTTATGCGCCTGTGGAGAACTTTGGTCAAGAATGGAGGGGCAGGACCCCCGAGCTGTCATCCCGGTTTTCGCGCCAGCGAAAGACCGGGACCCAAGAACACGATGCTGACCGGACGGCCTCGGCGACGCCGCGCTCAGCCGTCGACGTCGGTGTTCTTGGATCCCGGACAGCCGCTGCGCGGCTTCCGGGAGAGGAAGGGCCTATGACCCGGCCATCTCTGCGACCACCTTCAGCGCGGCGGCCTGCGGATCTTGTGCGGCGGTGATCGGCCGGCCGCAGACGATGTGGCTGGCGCCGGCCTTCAGGGCCTCGGCCGGGGTGGCGGCGCGGGCCTGGTCGTTCTTCGCCGACCAGTCGGGGCGCACGCCCGGCGTCACCACCAGGAAGTCCGGCCCGCCGATCGACCGCGCCAGCTCGGCCTCCAGCGGGCTGGCGACCACGCCGTGAATGCCGGCGGCCAGCGCTTGGCGGATGCGGCGCTCGACCAGCGCGCGGGCGGTCTCGGCGTAGCCGATCTCGGTCAGGTCGGCGTCGGTCAGGCTGGTCAGCACGGTGACGCCGAGGATCTTCAGGCCGGAGCCGGCGCAGCCGCGCGCGGCGGCGGCCATCACCTGCGGCTCGGCGTGCACCGTCAGCAGGTCGCAGCCGGCGCCGGCGAGGGCGGCGGCGGCGCGCTCCACCGTCGCGCCGATGTCGTGCAGCTTCCAGTCGAGGAACACCTGCTTGCCCTCGGCCTTCAGCTCGCAGGCCAGCGCCATGCCGTCGGTGGCGAACAGCTCCAGGCCGACCTTGTAGAAGCTGACCGTGTCGTCGAGCCGGGCGACCAGGGCGCGGGCCTCGTCGGCGGTCGGCACGTCGAGGGGCACGATCAGGCGAGGGTCGGCGCGCATGGCGGCGGCTCCGGGCAGGGCGCGGGCTCAGGACCTGCCCTTCAGGGCTTGGCCTCAGTGCGGCGCGCGGGGTTTTGGGCTAAGACCGCTGCATGAGCCAGGCGGACTTTGCGGTCAACTTCTTCGTCGCGTTGTTCGCCCTGATCGATCCGCTCGGCAACGTGCCGGTGTTCGCCGCGGCGACCGCCGGCGCGCTGCCGCGGCAGCGGGCGCAGATCGCCCTCTATGTCTCGCTGTTCGTGCTCGGCTTCACGACCTTCTTCTATTTCTCCGGCGTGGCGCTGCTCGAGTTCTTCGGCATCTCGCTGCCGGCGTTCCGCATCGCCGGCGGGGTGATCCTGTTCCTGATGGGCCTGCAGATGGCCCGGGACGACTTCACCGCCACCTTCGCCGAGGCCGCCGACGCGCCGGAGGCCGGGGCCGGCGGCCGGTCCTACGCTAGGCGTCGGTTCGAGCGGCTGATCGTGCCGTTCGCCATGCCGCTGCTGATCGGCCCGGGGGCGATCTCGACGGTGGTCATCTTCTCCAGCCAGGCGCGCGTCTTCGGCCTCGCCGGCGCGGCGATCGGCGTGGCCGTGATCGCCGCGGTCAGCGTCTGCACTCTGCTGTCGTTCCTGGCGACCCCGCTGATCAGCCGGCTGCTCGGGCGGATCGGCCTGACCATCGTCGTGCGGGTGCTGGGCCTGATCCTCTGCGCCATGGCCGTGCAGTTCATCCTCGGCGGGATCGCCGAGTCGACCGTCGACTTCATCCGCCCGGAGGCGGCGACGCCCTACGCGAAGTAATTCTGAGCTGTCATCCCGGAAGCCGCGCAGCGGCTGTCCGCGACCCAAGAACACCGCGCAGCAGGACCGTCACCGCCACGGCGGCTACCACCTCAGTCAGCGTCCTTGGGTCCCGGTCTTCGCTTTCGCGAAACCGGGATGACAGTGGGGGTTCAGGCCTTGCGGAACTTCGACCCCTGGGCGCGCATGACGGCGAGCGCCAGCGAGTCCGGGACCAGCTTCGCCGCTGCGCAGATCAGCTTGTAGGTCACGCCGGGGATGCAGATCGCCCGATTGGCCTCCACTGCGCGCCAGCCGGTCTCGGCGACGGCGTCGGCCTGCAGCCAGGCCCAGCGCGGGGTGGCCGCGGTGATCTGCGCGCGGCTGCCGTTGACGTCGTGGAACTCGGTGTAGGTGAAGCCGGGGCACAGCGCGCTGACGTGCACGCCGTGGGGCGCGCCCTCCAGGTGCAGGCTCTGGGAGAATTTGATCATCAGGCTCTTGGCCCCGCCATAAAGCGTGTGGCCCGCCGCTCCCGGGATCAGTCCGGCCACCGAAGCGACGTTGACGATCCGGCCGTAGCGCCGCGCGACCATGCCGGGCATCAGCTTGTGCGCCAGCTCGCAGGGCGCGGTGACCATCAGCTGCAAGAAAGCCTGCTGGTCGGCCCAGGCGGTCTGGGCAAAGGCGCCGGGCAGGCCCCAGCCGGCGTTGTTGATCAGCACGTCGACCGGCCGGTCGTAGGCGGCCAGCTGGTCGAGGACCTGCTGCACGCCCTCGGGCCGGCTCAGGTCGCCGGGGGCGACGATCGATGCGGCCTCGTAGCGATGGCGCAGCTCGGTGGCCAGCTCGTGCAGCCGCTCGGTGCGCCGCGCGCTGAGCGCCAGGTCGTAGCCGCGCGCCGCCAGCGTGCGGGCGAAGGCCGCGCCGATCCCCGCCGATGCGCCCGTGACCAGCGCCAGTCTCCGCTCCATCCGCCTCTCCTTCGCCCGCCGCTCACAAACCCCGCCCGCCGCCGCCTGTACAGGCCCCAGCGCAAGCCGCAGCAGAGGTCGTTGACGGAACCGTAGCGGTTGGGTCCCATTGAACGGGGACGTGATTGCGTGTATCGCGCCGGCCGCGTGACGGCATCGTGCCGCCCGGGAGCCGATCCCTTCGGGGCTCCGGAGAGACTGGATGGCTGACCAGGCCGGCGTTGCTCCCACCGCCTCGGACGAGGCTGGGGGGCACGCACCTTCCGAAAGCTTCTGGGCCCTGGCGCTGGGTTCGATGGGCGTCGTATTCGGCGACATCGGCACCAGCCCGCTCTACGCCATGCGCGAGGCGCTGCATCACACGCGCGCCAGCATCTCGCCGGAGCTCGCGGTGCTGGGCGTGGTCTCGCTGGTGACCTGGGCGCTGATCCTGATCGTCACGGTCAAGTACGTCGTCTTCCTGATGCGGGCGGACAACAAGGGCGAAGGCGGGACGCTGGCGCTGATGGCGCTGGCCCAGCGCTCGCTCAGCAAGCGATCGAGCTTCGTCTTCTTCCTCGGGGTGATCGGCGCGGCGCTGTTCTACGGCGACGGCATCATCACCCCGGCGGTGTCGGTGCTCAGCGCCGTCGAGGGCGTCCGCGACGCGCCCGGCGCGCCACAGGGCGTCGGCGACTGGGTGCTGCCGATCTCGGCGGGGATCCTGATCGCCCTGTTCCTAGTGCAGTCGCGCGGCACCGCCAGCGTGGCCAGGTTCTTCGGCCCGATCACCGCGGCCTGGTTCCTGGTGATGGCCGGGCTCGGCATCTACCACATCTTCGACGACCCCTCGGTGTTCCGGGCGCTGTCGCCGCACTACGGCGTCATCTTCCTGATCGACAACGGCTTCCTGGGCTTCGTCATCCTCGGCAGCGTCTTCCTCGCCGTCACCGGCGCCGAGGCGCTCTATGCGGACATGGGCCATTTCGGCAAGAAGCCGATCGAGGCGGCCTGGGTGTTCATGGCGCTGCCCTGCCTGCTGCTGAACTACCTCGGCCAGGGCGCGCTGGTGCTGGCCCATCCCGAGGCCCGGGCCAATCCGTTCTTCGACATGATTCCGCAGGCGATCTACTGGCCGGTCCTGCTGCTGGCGACGACCGCCGCGATCATCGCCAGCCAGGCGGTGATCACCGGGGCCTTCTCGATGACCCAGCAGGCGGTGCAGCTCGGCCTGTTCCCGCGGATCGACATCCGCCGGACCTCCGAGACCCAGGCCGGCCAGATCTTCGTGCCGCAGGTCAACACCCTGCTGCTGATCGGCGTGCTGGTGCTGCTGGTGATGTTCCGCACCTCGTCGAACCTCGCCGCCGCTTACGGCATCGCGGTGACCGGGGCGATGTTCATCGACACCCTGCTGTTCTTCGTCATCGTCCGCTATTTCTGGAAGAAGCCGACCTGGGTGGCCGCCGTCGCCGCCGGGGGCTTCGGCCTGCTCGACGTGGTCTTCATCTCGTCCAACCTGCTGAAGATCCCGCAGGGGGCCTGGATGCCGCTGGTGCTGGGCGCGGGCCTGGTGGTGATCATGTGGACCTGGGACCGCGGCACCCACATCCTCGCCGAGAAGACCCGGCGCGACAGCGTGCCGTTGTCCGAGCTGTCCGAAATCCTGCGGGTGCGCGCGCCCTATCGCGCCCCGGGCTCGGCGATCTTCCTGACCTCCGACCCGGACACCGCGCCGGTCGCGTTGATGCACAATCTCAAGCACAACAAGGTGCTGCACGAGAAGAACATCATCCTGACGATCGAGACCGCCGAGACGCCGCGGGTGCGCGACGAGGACCGGATCCGCATCGAGCCGGTGAACGAGGACTTCAAGAAGGTCATCATCACCTACGGCTTCATGGAGAGCCCGAACGTGCCGAAGGCGCTGACCTTCTGCCGCAAGCTCGGCCTGAAGTTCGACATCATGGCCACCAGCTTCTTCCTGGGGCGGCGTTCGGTGGTGCCGTCGGCCCAGTCCGGCATGCCGCTCTGGCAGGACAAGATATTCATCTTCCTGATGAAGAACGCCGCCAACCCGACCGACTTCTACAAGATCCCGCCCGGCCGGGTGGTCGAGCTCGGCACCCAGGTGACCGTCTAGGATGGTCTGGTCCTACGCCGGCGACGCGCTGTGGGTGCTCGCGCTCACCATCATGTTCGGCGCTTCGCGCCAGGCCTGGCGGCGCATTCCGCCGGGGGTGAAGCCGCCGCTGATGGGCGTGCGCCTGTCGCGCGGCCTGGTGCTTTGGTCGCTGCCGGGCTCAGCCTTCATCTTCAGCCTGCTGCTGCTCTATGAGGCCCGCAAGTGGAGCGAGGATGCGGACCTCGCCTTCATCCTCTTCGGGGTGCGCGCCGTCTCGGCCTCGCTGCTGGCGCTGTTGCACCTGCGCTGGCTGGGCGATGCGATGCAGGCCCTGGAGCGCGAAGGCCAGCTTAAGCCTTGAACCGCGGGGCTGCGTGTCCTTAAAGGCGCGCGAACGCTCCTCATTCCACTTCAGGACCCCGATCCATGGCCGACAAGTCCGTCAAGAAGGTCGTGCTCGCCTACTCCGGCGGCCTCGACACCTCCATCATCCTGAAGTGGCTGCAGACCGAGTACGGCGCGGAGGTCGTCACCTTCACCGCCGACCTCGGCCAGGGCGAGGAGCTGGAGCCGGCGCGCAAGAAGGCCGAGCTGCTCGGCATCAAGCCGGAGAACATCTTCATCGAGGACCTCCGCGAGGAGTTCGTCCGCGACTACGTGTTCCCGATGTTCCGGGCCAACACGGTCTACGAGGGCCAGTACCTGCTCGGCACCTCGATCGCCCGCCCGCTGATCGCCAAGAAGCAGATCGAGATCGCCCGCAAGGTCGGCGCCGACGCGGTCTGTCACGGCGCCACCGGCAAGGGCAACGACCAGGTCCGCTTCGAGCTCGGCTACTATGCGCTGGAGCCCGACATCCGGGTGATCGCGCCGTGGCGCGAGTGGGACTTCAAGAGCCGCGAGGCGCTGATCGCCTTCGCCGAGCAGCACCAGATCCCGATCGCCAAGGACAAGCGCGGCGAGAGCCCGTTCAGCGTCGACGCCAACCTGCTGCACTCCTCCTCGGAAGGTAAGGTCCTGGAGGACCCGGCCGTCGAGGCGCCGGAGTTCGTGCACCAGCGGACGATCGCGCCGGAGGACGCGCCGGACGCGCCGACGGTCATCACCATCGACTTCGAGAAAGGCGATCCGGTCGCCATCGACGGCCAGAAGCTGTCGCCGGCGGCGCTGCTGACCAAGCTCAACGAGCTCGGCCACGACAACGGGATCGGACGCCTGGACCTGGTCGAGAACCGCTTCGTCGGCATGAAGTCGCGCGGCGTCTACGAGACCCCGGGCGGGACCATCCTGCTCGCCGCCCACCGCGGCATCGAGTCCGTCACCCTCGACCGGGGCGCCATGCACCTCAAGGACGAGCTGATGCCGAAGTACGCGTCGCTGGTCTACAACGGCTTCTGGTTCTCGCCGGAGCGCGAGATGCTGCAGGCGGCAATCGACTACAGCCAGGCGATGGTCAGCGGCCAGGTGCGGGTGAAGCTGTACAAGGGCAACGTCACCGTCATCGGCCGCACCAGCCCGTACTCGCTGTACGACCAGGAGCTGGTGACCTTCGAGGAAGGCGCCGTCGCCTACGACCACCGCGACGCCGCCGGCTTCATCAAGCTCAACGCCCTGCGTCTGCGCGGCCTGGCCAAGCGCGACCTGAAGACCGGCAAGTAAGCGTCTCCGCCGCCGCTCGTCCCCGCGAAAGCGGGGATGACCGGGTGGGGGGGCGGAGGGGCGCCTCACCCCAGCTTCGCGTACCGATACCGGTCTCGGATCTCCAGCTGGAAGAACCGCCCCTTCGAGTCCGCCTCGAGGAAGGCGCGATGCACTTCGCCGGGCACGCCGACGTAGGCGTAGCGCTGGCCGCTGACGAAGGTGACGTGCAGCCGGCGGCGGCGCGTGTCGTAGCCGATGGCGTAGATCGCGCTGGATTCGACCTGCACCCTGGGCTCCGTCGCACCTCGCCGGCTCCAAGCCGTCGCGTCGCGGGGAGTTCCCATCCCGCGGACGTTGCGCCAAGCTCCGCCGTCGCGCCGGGGGCGGCGCAAGGGAGGGGACACAAGATGCAACCGCATATCTGGCCGGGGCTGGTCTCGCTCGCGGCGGTGTTGGTGCTGTTGGGCATGGGGATCAACGTCGGCCGCGTCCGGCACAAGATCGGCATCATGGCCCCGGCGATGACCGGCGATCCGAAGCTCGAGCGGGCGATCCGCGTGCACTACAACACCCTGGAATGGCTGCCGGTCTTCCTGGTCGCGCTGTGGCTGTTCGCACTGTCCTGGAGCGATGCAGTGGCCGCAGGCCTGGGCGCGGTCTGGATCGTCGGCCGGCTGCTCTACGCCCAGGGCTACATGGTCGACGCCTCCAAGCGGGCGCCGGGCTTCGTGATCCAGGCGCTGGCGACCCTGGTGCTGCTGTTCGGCGCGGCCGGCCGGCTGATCTACCTGCTGGCCGCCGGCGCGACCGCCTGACGTCTCGACGGCGCGGCCAAGCGGCGGCACAGAGCGCGCCATGCAACTGCCCGTCGATCCGGCCCGGTTCGGCGCCTACCTGAGCATCACCGCGGTGATGACGGCGGCGCCGGGCCCGGCCAACCTGTTCGCGATGGCGCTCGGCGCCCACCGCGGCCGCGCCGCGGTGCTGGCCGGGGTGGCCGGCATGAACAGCGCCAACGTCGTCTGGTACGCCGCCGCGGGCCTCGGCCTGGGGGCGCTCGCCCTGGCGTTTCCCGCGGTCTTCCACGCCCTCGCCTACGCCGGGGCGGCCTATGTGGCCTGGCTCGGCCTGCAGGCGCTGTGGGCGGCCCGAGCGGGGGGCGACCCCGCGGCCCATGCGCCGCGCACCGCCGGCCGCTCGGCCTTCCGCGACGGCTTCCTGGTGCAGATCTCCAATCCCAAGGCGCTGCTGTTCATCACCGTGGTGCTGCCGCCGTTCATCGATCCGGGGCGGCCGGTTGGCCCGCAGATCCTGCTGTTCGCCACGGTCGGGATCGCCGGCGACGTGGCCGCCATGACCGCTTACGGCTTCAGCGGCGCGGCGATCGCCCGGCGCATGCGCGAGCCGCAGTTCCGGCGGGCCTTTTCCGCCTTCACCGGCCTGCTGCTGATCAGCGCCGCAGCGCTCATTGCGATCCGTGGCTAAGCCGGCCTTCACCACAGCAACTACAATTGCCGCGAGGTGTTTGTCGGAATAGCGTCACTTTCGAGGGACGTCCTCGCTGAGATCGGAACTAACAATGGCCAAGAGAACAGCCGCGCTGGCCGTCGCCGCAGCCTTGGCGGTTGCGCTTGCGGGCTGCGCCACGCCGACCCCTTACCAGCCAAGTACTCCGGGCAAGTCCTCTTCGGGCGGGTATTCGGAGATGCGCATCGAGCCGAACCGCTGGCGCGTCACCTTCGCGGGCAACAGCCTCACCTCCCGCCAGACGGTCGAGGGCTACCTGCTGTTCCGCGCCGCCGAACTGACCACCCAGCAAGGCTTCGACTGGTTCTCGATCGTCGACCGCAACACCGAGCGCGACACCCGCACCTACATCGACCCAGACCCCTTCTATTCGCCGTGGTACGGCCCCTACGGCTACTGGCGGCCGTCCTGGCGCTATTGGGGCGGCGGCCCTGGCTGGAACACCTGGGATCCCTACTGGGGCGGTCCGTTCTGGGCCGACAGCTTCGACGTCCGCACCGTCGAAAAGTTCGAGGCGACCGCCGAGGTCTTCATGGGCAAAGGCGCCAAGCCGGCCGAAGACCCGCGCGCGTTCGACGCCCGCCAAGTGGTCGCCAACCTGCAGCCGCGGATCCAGTACCCCGCGCCGCCGAAGAAGTAGGCCGCGCGGGCCGGCGAGCCCGCGCGTCGCTTCCGCAGGCGATTAGTTGGGGGGCGCGGGCTTGGCGCCGCCGCTGGACATCTTGCTCGCCTCGGCGGTCTTCATCGCCTGCTTGCAGCCCGGCGAGACCTTGGCGGCGTTCTCGCGCAGACATGCGACGATCTTGCCGCCGCCCGGCTGGACCGTCGGGCATAGCGTCTTGACGTCGCCGGCGCAGGCCTGGCGCACCGCGCCGGACATCTCGGCCTGTTGCGCCGCAGCCGCGGTCGCCGCGACCAGGAAGACCAGCGCCCCGGCGGTGGCGGCGTAGTGCGCGAGGCGGTGCGGGCGCAGGATCTGGACCGTCATTGCATACCTCCGTCGGCGACGCGCGCGCGGGGGAACCGGGCGCGGCCATCCTCGAGATGGCGGGAATTCGCCATGGGGTCCGTCGCATTCCGAAAAGCGTGGCGAACGGGCGCCTGTCCGCGACGGACGGTGGTCCGCGTAAAACACGCGAAAGCGGGAAGCCTTCCCGCCGGGCGCGTCAGGCGCCGTGGATGTGAAGAGGGCGCCTAAAAGCAAAAACGCCGCCCCGAAGGACGGCGTTTTGGGGGTCTCGAAATTTGGAGCGGGCGAGGCGATTCGAACGCCCGACCCCAACCTTGGCAAAGTCGGGTAAGCGCGTTCATGGCGTTATCCCCGTCCATACCGTCACCATAGGGCCTCCACGAAGAAAAGGCGTGTGTTTATAGCGGATAGGAGCTGCCACCAGCTTTTATCAGCGTTTGGAGTGGGGGCTGAGTGGGGTGGCATCACCTTGACCGTTAAGGGTTCCCTGGCCATTATTAGGGCATTCCCCACAATTCGGGGCTGCACGAGGGGGCTGAATGAAAGACGTTCGTCGGCGTGGTCGCCCAGCGCGATACGCTCACTTTGAGGCCCTGCATCAGTCGCTCGTGCCGGGGCAGAAGAAGCGTCCGACCTACGTTCACGGCATCGGCCTTTTCCGTGGTGAGCGCGGGACCACGGCTTGGGTCAAGATCTCCCTCCGTCGCGCCAACACCTACAAAGGTCGCTCCTATTCGGCGGGGTCAGCCTTGGAAATCAAGCTCGGTTCCCTGGACTCTTGGTCATGGGAGCAGCTTGAGCAGCAGCATCGTGACCTTCAGGGCAGGGCTGACCGAGGCGAGCCGTTGGAAGAGGCGCAGACGGTCACGTTCGCTGCCCATGCCGGCGAGTGGCTTGAGCTGAAGAAGCCGGTTCTCAAGAGCTACGGCATCGCGGCCGGGCATGTCGCCAAACACCTGAACCCCACGTTCGGGGCTAAGGCTCTGACCGACATCGCTGTGGCTGACGTTGACCGGTGGGCCGCCAAGCAACGGAAGACCTACAAGCCGGGGGCAGTGCAGCGGCAGCTCACGACCTTCAAGGCGATCCTGAATCACGCCCGGAAATCTGGGCTTATCGAGCGGAGCCCTGCTGCCGACATGGAGCCGATCCGTGGAGCCGAGGCGCGCCAGCGGTTCCTCACTGAGGAGGAGCTCAAGGTCGTGCTGAAGGCCGCGCGTGAGCTGGAAGAGGCCGCAGACGGTCGAGAGAAATATCGGACCAACCAGATTAAGGGGTGGCTGACGGATTTCGTCCTGTGGGCGCTTCATTCCGGAATGCGACGCGGCGAGATCTTGAGTCTCAGGTATGGGGACCTTCGATCGGTGCCGAATGGCGGCCTGGTGGCTGTGCTTCAGAAGACCAAAGGCGGTTCGCCTCGGGTGGTCAGCTGCACTGACGAGATGAAGGCGATTGCCGAGAGGCTGAAGGAGGTCCGACGTGAGCCGGGGGACGACCGCCTGTTTCCCGTCTCTCTCACGACCGCCAAGCGCAAGCTAACCAAGCTGTGGCGCTCTTGCGGCCTCGAGGATGTCCGGTTACATGACTTCCGTCGTACCCATGCCACTAGGCTTGTCGGGGCCGGCATAAACATGCGCGAGGTTGCGGGCCGGCTTGGCCATCGTGATCTCAGCATGCTGGAGAAACACTACGCCGTCTTCTCGGGAGATGAAGCGGCGTCGCGAGCAGCGCAGGAGGCTTTCGGCAGTATCGCAAAGACTTAAGCGAACTACCTAAACCCCATTCCCTTACGAGCCAGGGCAGGCGGCTCCAACATTCTCCCCAGCAGCATGGGCTGCCTCCATGAATTCACCACTCCTCTATCGCGACCGCGACGTCGCGAAGCTTATCGGCATGTCTTCCAGTTGGGTGCGCGGCCAGCGTCACCTCCGCAGGCACGGCAAAGAACACGTGCTTGCGCTTGATCCGGTCCTCATCGGCTCCACACCGCTCTATCCGGCGGATGAGCTGCTGAAATGGGTCGCGGAAGTTAAGGCGCGCTGACTGTCAACGGCGTGAGCGCTTAGGTCGCCGCTCCAATTCCGTGCATGCAGCTCGGAACGGGAAGGCTGCGGTCTAATCGCTCACGTCAAGCGCGGCGCGCCTGAGAGTCTGATCGCTCTATCATCCAACTAAATCACTGATTTTATTCAGCTAGGCCTTGGCTTGGCGCAGGAGCGGGCGTGGCGGATTACGCCCCTCGCTTCGCGCTGGATGAGGCGTGGATCCGACATGACCAAATCAAAATACGACTACACCGCAGCTTGCTTTCCGGCCGAAGGGCAACCGCTCAATCCCCCTTCTGTCTTTGATCTCGACCATTGGGCGGAGTGCGACACACCTCAGTTCGAGCAGCTGGTGGCGATCGTCTCAGAGCGCATGCAGGCCGCACAGCCAGTCCAGCGATGGCGCAAGGGCCGGAGCGACAATCTCCGCCTGCTGCTGTGCAATTTCATCCAGAACCATAATCGGAGGCCGGGGCGGGGCACGAGATTCTATGCCTCGCCTCGCTACTACTCAGGGCAAACCCATTATCGGCCGGCCTTCGTGAGCGCGAAGATCATCCCCGAGGTCGTGAAGGCCTTGGTGGCCGCAGACCTAGCTTTCCATCTGTTGGGCAAGTGGGACGTTGTGGGGGCCGACAGCACGATGTCCCAGGCCGGTCCTCGCCCTGAGCTCATCAGCCTTTGGGAGCAGCTTGGCGTCACCCGAGAGATGGTGAAGCCCTCTCCGAGCCGGCCGTTGATCGAGCTCCGCTCCAAGAAGAGGAAGGGCAAGAACGGCAGGAAGACCTATGACCTGGTCGAACCACCCGCACTGCGGACCCCGGTTGGTGCGCAGCTTTTTTTGATGCGGCATCACCTGAAGCTCATCAACGCGCATTTGGCCAAGTTTGAGCTATGGGTTCCCGACGAGGCCCGCCGTATCGAGGACGAAGCCTATGAGCGGTGGTCGCTTGATGACGGCTGCTGGCGGCGTGCGGAAGCCAACGAGACGTGCCGCTGGATCGACTTAGCCGACAAGCAGCTCCGGCGCGTCTTCAACGACGTTGATCCGCAGACCCATAACCTCGACCGGGGCGGGCGGTTCTACGGCGGCTGGTGGCAATCCATACCCAAGTCGTACCGCTCCCAGATCACCATCGACGGCGAGCCCACGGTCGAGCTGGACTACGCGTCCTTTCACCCGAGGTTGATCTATCACCGGCGGGGGATCGACTATCGCGAGGATCTCTACGAGCTCGGCTGTGCGGCTCAGATGGCGCCGGGTTTCGATCGCGAGAAGCTTCGCAAGGCGGTGAAGGTCCTATGGCTTGTGGCCCTGAACTCGGGGCCTAGGAGCCTGGCAGCTGTCCGGAGGGCCGATCGTGCAGAGGTGCTCGCGAACTGGGGCATTGAGCTGCCCGACGACGTGCACCCCTCTGAGGTGATGGACTGGATTAGGGGCGAACACGAGGCGGTTGCGGCAGACCTCGGAGCTGGAGTGGGGCTGCGCCTGCAGACCCTCGATGCGGACCTCTGCCGAGCCATTTTGCTGCATGGCGTGAGGGAAGGGGTTCCGATCCTACCGGTCCACGACAGCTTCATCGTCCGGCGGGATGACGAGCAGATCCTTCGGGACCTGATGACCCTCCACTATCAATCCAGCTTTGGTTTTGAACCGAAGATCGAGAGAAAGGGAGGCTCTTCGATTAAGGAACCTGACCTAAGTGGTTCCATCTGAAAAGAGGTTGGTTTCAATGGCCCCTGTTGATTGGGGAAAAGAATATCAATTCACTCTTAGTTCACCTGGCTAATGGTGAAGGATAACTAATGATGGAGAGGGCGAGGCTGAATTGAACCATCCAATCGCCCTCTACCATTAAAGGGAACCCTTAAGGGGCAGGCACAGGTTCATCCGCCTCCGCTGCCAAGGCGTCGTCTGCCTCCTCGATTCTGTCGAGCAACGCGTGATGGGCCTCCCGCACCGATTGGCAGAGACCGGCAAGCCGCGAGTTCATGACGTCGGGGACCATGTGGGCCACCGTTCGACCGATCTGGTTGACGATGTGATTGCCTTCACCGGGAGAGACAAAAACCTCGCCATCGAGGCCCGCGTAGAGCCTGTTGATCATGAAGCACTGGGCGTGAGCTTTGTCGGGACCTTGCGCCTGGAACCACGCCCAGGCCTCATCCCACTTCTGAGCAATCTCGCCACCCCATTCCCGCATCAGGGCCTGGATCACGAGGAATGTGCCGTTGATCGTAGCGGTCTCCTGATCCGTGAAGGAGAAGGGGTCCTTCGGCTGAGTCGGCCGGATCATCTCCAGTGTCACACTGTCGAGCGGATTGACGCGCGCACGTTTCCTGAAGAGTCCGAACATGCCTCACCCCCGCTATTGAAGCCCAGCGCCATGAAATGACACGACTGGTGGACAGCGCAAGCCTAAGCCTTAGCCCTAACTCCACCCGTGGACGTGGTGCGGACATTGGGGCGAAACGTTCGTCTTGAGAGGACGCGTCTCGGCATGTCCCAGGAAGAGCTTGCGCACGAAGCCGGCATGAAGCGCAGCTACCTGAGCGATTTGGAGCGGGGTACCCGCAATCCGACTGTTAGGGCGCTGGGAAGGCTCGCCCAAGCCCTCGGTGTCCCACCTTCACGCCTTCTCCAGGAAGCCGACGCTTAGCTCTTCGGACTCGATCCAGCCCTCATGTTCCGTATATGTTCCATATTCGGAGAGGGTCATGGGTAGTCGGAATCCAGATCGAGTGTCGTTGGCCTACCGGCGGCGCAAGTGCGAAACGGTGGCGCAGATGCTCGACCAGCAGTGGGAAGTGTTGGCTAGGTGCGCCGCTTGTGGGCTCCTGACGCATGTCGACCTCAAAGCGTTGTGCCAGGTGCGCGGCCAAGCCTTCAGCCTCTGGAACCGGAAGAGTCGCTGCAAGCGAGTGGGGTGTGGAGGCGTCGTCGCTTTCCAAGCCAAAGCTCCCGGCATGAATTGGCACGAGCCGCTGGATGCACCGTGGCCGGGGGAGAGATCCTGATGGAAAGGCGGGAGGTCGTTGATCGGTTTGCTGCCGGCATCGTCGTTGCCTTCGCGTGGCATGGCGCGGCCTTCGCAGACCCCTGCAAAGCGATCCCCGACCGTGGTCCTTTGCCGTCCGAGCTGCAGCATCAGGCGCAGTTTTCCGGTCCCGTTGTCTACGTTGGCGACGGCGACAGCTTCTGCGTAGACGTGAGCAGGGGCCGTGGATCCGGGTCGTCGTGGGTCGAGGTTCGCCTCGCGAGCTTCTATGCGCCAGAATTGCACGAACCCGGAGGTGGAGCGGCGAAGGCGCTCCTCGCAAGGGCGCTCAAAGGCAAGGTTGCATCGTGTCGCGCCATGAAGCGCAGCTATGATCGGGTTGTCGCCCAATGTGCCGTGGAGGGTCGCGATTTGGCGGCTCAACTCCGACGTTGGGGAGGTCGAGAGGGGGGGCGAGGTTATTCGCTCCTACCTTGAGCAAGCTGCCGCAACCCCATTCGTCAATTCCGTAAGCTTAGGTATGTAGACCTGAGGTAGGGAGGGCGACATGGCCGAATTCGAGCCTGAGGAAAGGCGGGAGCTGTTCATAAAAGTTTGGGGCCATTCAGCGCTTCAGACTCGCCGTCCTCCTCAAGCGCCAACGGCCTCAACGATAAGTCGGCTAGATAAGTATCCCCCATTCGACCAGCGCGGCTTCGATGTGACGCGCGGGCGAATGATCGAAGCGTCGGGGCTCGACCGGAGTTTGGCCCGGCTCACTGCGGATCTTTTCGCCCATTGGGAATCCGGCCTGCGCCGCGCCGCGGCAGCTTTTGGCGAGGCCGGTCCGCCGCTTGGATTGCGCGAGCAATTGTTCGTTCCGTTCAGAGGCGAACTTCTCATGACTACCGCGAGTGCGCCCCTGCAAGGGCTCATGGCGCGTGGGGGGTTTGCGTTCCGTGAACAGCTCTATGACGAACGCATTCTTCTGGGTCGGCTAACAGCAAGTGACCGCGTGATTGCCGAGCTATACCTTTCGGACATTGTACTTGCTCCAGGCTCTCTCAACTTCTGGGGAGCGCTACAATTTCTTGTCGGCACCGGTGTTCTAACTTCCGTTATTTTGTCTTGTGCATCGCCGTTTGTGGGTGACTGGCATAATGATCTTCAGTGGAATAGCCGAATTGAGCAGGTGGTCGAGGGCGGTGTGTGTCGCGCCAGCTTAGATGCAATTGCGGATATCTCGCATTTGAGAAGAATGTCATCAGAAGATTTAAATCCAGATGTCCAAGGCTTAAGTCCAGATGAGAGATCTAAAAGAATTTGTCTGATACAACTTCTGCTGCGACTAAATGGTTTTAGTCCAGGTCCTATTGACGGCGTTGATGGATTCATGACGAAGCAGGCCGAGCGAGAATTCGCTAAGTCACATCATTTGCGGCCGAGTCAGATTCGAACCCGACCCTATTTTGATGCCCTCCTCGACGGCGTTCAGCACGACTGGAAATGAGCGGCTCTTGCGGTCGGGTTGGGTCTGGGCATCAGTTCGGGGCATGACCTTTGAGCCACCGGTCACGCCTAGTCGGCGCCGGAACATGCAAGCTATCCGCGCGAAGGATACGTTGCCGGAGAAGCGTTTGCGTTCGGCGCTGCACAGGCTGGGATATCGCTTTCGACTGCATGTTCGGGACCTCCCCGGCACGCCGGATATTGTCTTCCCGGCCAAGCGCGCCGCCATCGATGTGCGGGGGTGCTTTTGGCATCAGCATGACGCGGCTTTGTGCAGCAAAAGAAACAAGACGCCGGCGTCGAGACGCGAGTGGTGGGCCGAGAAGTTGGCGTCCAACGTGGCGCGGGATGCTCGTAACGAAGGGGCCTTGAGCAGCCGAGGTTGGCGCGTCGCCGTCGTTTGGGAATGCGAACTTCGCGATCTCCCGACCGTAATCAACCGCCTGGTCGAGTTCCTCGGTCCCCCTCGGACGTAGGTGGATTCCCCTGAGTCCGCCGGCCTGCTAGCTTCGCCTCCGGGGAGCCGCGCATGACCTATCCGCAAACGACGAGCAGAGCAGTTGTAGATCTCTTCTCCTGTGGGGGCGGGATGAGCGCTGGTTTTGCCAAGCGTCCTGGGTGGCACCTCGCTGGAGCGGTGGATCTCGAGGTCGCAAAGCCCTCAGGCCGGGATGCTGGCGAGACTGGCTGCAACGAGATCTATGAGGCCAATCACGGTCTAAAGCCGCTCTCAGCTGACCTACATGCGCTTACGCCTGAAGAGCTGATGGCGCATTTCGGTTTGGAGCGCGGTCAGGTCGGGTGCTTGATTTCGTGCGCGCCGTGTACCGATTTTTCCCGGGCTAACCCGCAAAATCACCTCACCGATCGGCGTCGGAACACGCTGGTCGGGCGTTCTGGCGACTTTGTCGAGGCGCTCTTGCCGGACGTCTTCGTGATGGAGAATGCCCGAGAGCTGATAACTGGTAATCACCCGGAACATTGGGCTTCGCTGCGTCGCCGCTTGGAAACCTTGGGTTATGAGGTGCGGGCGGAGGTCCATTTCCTCAGCCAGTTTGGGTTGCCGCAAATCCGCGAGCGGGCGCTGGTTATTGCCTCTCGTGTGGGTGCCCCGAAGACCCTGACCGATCTTTGGAGCGGCTGGTCGTTAAGGCCTAGCGCCATAACTGTGAGGAGCGCTCTTGGCCGCCTGGAAGGTTGGCGAGCGCGCGGTCTGAAGGACAGCACTGGCGACGCAGTCCCGGGAATGAGCGCTCCGGTCGCGAAGAGACTGGCTGTGACGCCCGCTGACGGTGGTGGTTGGGTGGACGTTGCTCGCCAACCTCGGTTGCGCCGGCACCTAACTCCGGACTGCCTTCGTCGCTGGAACGAAGGGAACTTAGGCTCGCACCCTGATGTGTACGGCAGGATGTGGTGGGATCGTCCCGCCCCGACGATCAAACGGGAGTGCGCTCACATAGGGAACGGTCGCTACGCTCACCCTCTCGCCAATCGGTTGCTTACAGTCCGGGAGATGGCCACCCTCCAAGGCTTCCCATTCGACTATCGGTTCCCGGTGCGCTCGGTGGCGAACCGCTATCGCGCTATCGGGGATGCGGTGCCGCCAATGATTGCCTGGCAGATTGCGGCTTGTGTCGATTGGACCTTGACTGGCAAGCGCCCTCAGCCGGCCGACTGGATAATGTCGAACACGTGCCTCACGCTTGCGGACGTCGAGGCCGTCACGATCCGATCAGCAGCCTAGAGGCCGCACCACTCGGCAACCGACGCCTTAAAGAAGCTCCAGTGGTTTGGATGCCGATCTCGGCCACCATCCCAGCCCCAACAGTGGTGCAGGTTGAATACGTGGCTGAAGCGGGTGAGGTCGCGGTTGTTGAGCGTCCGGCGCTGCGTGCCACCCGCAAGGATGTCTGCACTCAGCAGAGCCATGAACAGGAAGCGATCGGTGCGTAGCTCCGTCTGGGTTTCTCGCGAGGCTAGGCCCATGCGCTCATGAAGGTTGGCTGGATCGGTCGCCGTTTTCACCTCGCCGACAGAGTGCTCATGCAGGCGCTGAGAGCGGGCTCGCTGGTTGGTCGCTACGGCGTTGTACTCAGTGAGCGCCTCCTGAGCCGTGCTGAACACCCGTCCTCCCAACGGCTCGAAAATGTTCACGTCTTTGCTGCCTGCAAATACGATCGCCCGGCCATTCCTTAACAGCAAAGCTCGGACGGTTCGATCGGCACCACCACGTAGCCAATTGTAGAGTTCGATGGGCTTTCGAATGGATGGCGGCGGAAGTAGACCAACGGCGTCGCTGATCGAATTCGGTTGCAGCTCTTCGATAGCATCGGCAAAGGCGCAGGCCGCGCCCGCAGCGCCAATCCTGCCAAACCAGTTGGTCGTTTGACCATGAATCCCGATGCTTCGTTGGTATGTGACGAAGGCGGCGGGATCGAACCCATCTACTCGGACCTCGTCCAGCCAAGCGTTCAAGCGCGTGACTTCGGTGCTCAAGCGTTCCCGATCGACGCGACTGCGGGAGCGGAGGGCGGGGAAAAGTGTCCGCTGCTGCTTATCCGACAAGCCGGTCAGGCCGAGAAACAACTCTCGCGCCCTTTGGCCTGCGGGAGAGGCTGCCACGTCGATGTGAAGATAGCGGCGACCGCTTCGCGCATCTTCATCGATGGCTCCAAGCGCGAGGCCACTCTCAAGGAGCTTGGTGTCGTCGTCCCAGTCCGGATCGAGCGCCTCCTCGGCTTGAGCGGCTTCCTCCGTTGGCGTTCCGAGAACCTCCCGAATGTAGGTCACGCCAACCCTCGCAAAGGCCTCTACGAAGGCGTGCATCTCCGCGGGGGACTGAGCCGCCTCCATGACGTCGTGAACAGCGCGCATGGCTGCGGAACTTGGAGGGAGTCGCCCTGCGGTAAAAGCACCAACTCAGAACATCGTGGGCGTGTGGTCTGACCCTGTGGTTCCCAAGTCAGCATCTCCTTCTTCGTCGATCTCGTCGTCCGCCGTGGGGGCCTCCATCTGCGCAACCAGCCTTTTTCCGACCTCCAGGTCCATCACAAAGGGGGAGGCTTCAACGCCTTCGAAGATGGTCCGGATGGCATCGCCTCGCGCAATTCTGCTGGCGCGGTCGTTCACGCTCTGGAGGGTAGCCTCGTAGTAACGTTTCGCGGCCGGATTCTCAGGGGGGGTCTCCCGCCCGGCAGAAACGGAGCGCAAAAGCTCCTTTAGTGCTCGCGACGCTGCTTCCGGATCGGGCTTCCGGTGTTGGCGTCCGAGTTGACGATCGATCTCCACGAGCAGTGTATAGAAATCCGCCTTGAGATTAATCCGCGGAGTGCCGCCCAGTTTCAATTCATGAAAATAGCGAAGGGCGGAGACCAATCTAGCAGCTATCACATCTTTCGCTGAAAATTGCTCATTGTAGGTCTCAAGATACTTCTCGATATCATCGTCTCGATGGAAGTACGTCGACATCATCGTGGAGACCAGAGAGGCCGCGTAAGATACATCCTTCATGCGCCGAATGTCGTTCGGGCTGAATATACCAATCCAACGATCGATAAGGCTGGCCGCGGCCTCGGAGAACTTTTTGAATTCCCCAAGGTAGGCGGCGTTAAATCTCTCCATGTTGTTAAGGTTGTAGGAGGTGCTGTTCATTCTTTTGAACACCTCTCGAACCTTCTCATCGCCCAAGATTCCGAGGTTCCGAATCGCCACGTTGTAGCTGAGGAAGGACTTTTGCTGCTCTTCGCCAAGATCCCTGTATGTCGTAATTAATCGATTCGTCTTGAAGGGTGCCTCTCCCAAAAAGTATTCGTAGATGGTGCGCACGCGCTGCTGTCCATCAACGAGCCATTCGCTGGTGTCGCCCGAGACAACGTCGACCTGACCGGAAACAACGTAAATCTCCGGAAACGGATAATTTTGAAGGATGGTCTCGATAAGAGCGACCTTATCCTTGTTTGTCCACACTGCGCGGCGTTGGAAGTGCGGCTTGGGGATAAGTGCGTTATCCCTCAGCGCTCTCAATAGAGCGCCAATATTTCTGCTTTCGGCGGAGGTGTTCATAGGCCGCTCTCTATATACTGCCGGCAAATGCCAAGGGACTTGCAGGCGTATTTTTCCCAGAACTCGGCGTCATAATAGACGCCGGCGGTAATCGTGTAGGGGCCATAACGGCCAGATGCGGTGAGTTCCTGAAAAAACTCAAACCACTCAATTTTCTCAGAGAAATCGGGGTGCGTGGGTAGCATGTCGGGCCGTATCCACCCTCGCGCAAGGTATCTTCGAAAGGAGCTCCGGTCCTTCCAGCCCTCAGCATTCTCGAATTCGGACGTTCGTCGCCAGAAGCGGAGGAATAGGTCGCTTGAGATTATCGCGACGTCGATGTCGGACGTATCGCCGAAGGGTGAGAAGATGGGTCGCTTTTTCTCCGGCTTCGACACCGTGGTGAACCCGAGTTTTGCGGACCCTGTCACGAGAACGTCCCGCATCGAAACGCGGAACTGATCCGTGATGGCTCTGCGCAGGGCGGCCTCCTGATCGCCCACCAGCATGGCGGCCGGCCGTGCGTAGTAGAAGCGGTCCAGCATCGCCTGGTCGCTGAGGCTCTTCAGCCCGCTTGTGAACTCCTCAAGACCCCCGCCCACGATATGGATCGCCTTACGTCAAGCGGATGTGATTCAAGCTGATTCGCTTGGGGAGTCCGATCTCCGGAATTTCTCTGGGAAAATTTCGACGCCCGAATTGCTGCAAAGAGCACCCCCCGGCCCCCCCTGTCCCCCCATTCGTCAACGCGCCTGAAAGCGGCCGGCCAATATGAAGCGGCTGAAGTGGGGTTGGAGTGGGGCGTTTAGCTAGACAGCAAAACGCCGTCCCGAAGGACGGCGCTATGTTAATGCTTTCGCTCCAAAATTTTGGAGCGGGCGAGGCGATTCGAACGCCCGACCCCAACCTTGGCAAGGTTGTGCTCTACCCCTGAGCTACGCCCGCATTCTCCGCGGAGCCGACCCGTTATGGCCGCGCCCCGTTTCGAGGAGGCGGCTTATGGCAGAGGGCGGAGGGCTTGGCAAGCGCCTCAGCCACCAAATTTTGGGGCTTTCAAACGACGCTTGTTCACGTGCCCTTCCGGGGCCGGCGCGACCTCCTCCGGGAACTCGCCTTTGAAGTAGTAGCGCTGCCACGCCTCCTTGGTCGCCTCGGGGTCCTGCCGGAAAATCTTCTGGTTGAACTCGCTGCGGTGCTTCTCCCAGACGTCGTACTGGTGGCGCAGCTCGGGGTTGGAATCCATCCGCCGGATCACCGGCTGGATCTCGTGCAGCGGGTGGTCCTCCATCAGCGTCAGGAAGCAGAACGGCTCGCCCTTCTCGAAGCGCACCTTGCCCGGGCGGCTGAAGACCCAGTTCATCGTGAAGGGGAACGGCAGCCAGTCGGTCTCGACCACGCCGGCCAGCGGCTGGATGCCGTCCTTGATGTGGTTCGGCGGCCCCATCACCCACATCGACCAGCCCGGCGGGGTGCGGAACAGATAGCCGGAGTGGAAGGTCAGCACCCCGTGGCTGAAGTGGCTGGTCGCGTGCCGGTGGAAGTCCGGGTGCGGATGGTCCGGAGTCAGCCGGATGTCGTTCTGGTGCGGGCCGCCGGTCCACTCGGCGGTGAAGCCCACCGGGTTGAGCAGCTCCCAGCCTGAGGTGTTGGCCATGCTGAGCGGCAGGCAGCGATAGGGATGGCGGTCGGTGAAATGGTCCATCCAGGCGCGCTGCGGCCGGCCCGGGACCATTTCCGGCGGCCGTTCGGAAGTGGGGTAGCACTCGAGTTCCATGACGCTCTCGATGCGAGGAAAGGAGGAGTTTCGACCTCTAGGCAGCCCTCGCGGCGGCGTCCAGCGGGAGAGGGGACCACACGCCCGCCGGGCCATGACGGAATTGGCGGCCCGGGAACGGCAAAAAGCCCGGCCCGAGGGTTTCGCGGACATCACCGGACCGGGTAAGGCTGCGCCCATGAAGACCAAAGCCGACCTGTTGGCCTTCCTCGAGCAGATCGGGGTGACCGCGACCACCCATGAGCATCCGGCGGTGTTCCGGGTGGGCGAGGGCGAGGAGATCAAGGCCAGCATCCAGGGCGCGCACAGCAAGAACCTGTTCCTGAAGGACGCCAAGGGCCAGCTGTGGCTGATCTCCGCCGAGGACCGCAGCGTGATCGACCTGAAGCGGCTGCCGGCGGTGATCGGCTCGGGCCGGCTGTCCTTCGGCGCCGAGGCGCTGATGGTCGAGACGCTGGGGGTGATCCCGGGATCGGTGACGGCGTTCGGCCTGATCAACGATGTCGACCGCCGGGTGCGCTTCGTGCTCGACCGGGCGCTGGCCGAGGCCGCAAGCGTCAATTTCCACCCGCTGACCAACACCGCGACGACCAGCGTCGACCAGGCCGGGCTGCGGCTCTTCCTGCGGGCGATCGGCGTCGAGCCGCTGGTCGTCGACTTCGAAACGCTGAGCCGGGTCGAGCCCGTAGAGGCCGGCTGAACGTGGTGCGTTGAACACTGGCCGCGGTGCGACCATCTTGGCCGCAGAGACGTTTCTGAGGGCGCGAAAGTTGAGGGCAGAGCTATGAGCCTGATCGGCGAGACCACCGGCAAGCCGGCCGGCGACATCATCAAGGACGGCACCGACGCGAGCTTCATGGCCGACGTCATCGAGGCCAGCCGCGAACAGCCGGTCATCGTCGATTTCTGGGCCACCTGGTGCGGCCCCTGCCGTCAGCTCGGCCCGGCGCTGGAGCGCGTGGTCACCGCGGCCAAGGGCGCGGTCAAGCTGGTGAAGATCGACATCGACAAGAATCCGTCCTTCGCCGGCCAGCTGCGGGTGCAGTCGATCCCGGCGGTGTTCGCCTTCGTCGACGGCCGTCCGGTCGACGGTTTCATGGGCGCGGTGCCGGAAAGCCAGCTGAAGACCTTCGTCGAGCGGCTCGCCAAACAGGGCGGCGGCGCGGACGACGGGCTGGACGAGGTGCTGGCGATGGCGCGCGAGTCGCTGGAACTCGGCGATCTCGGCGGCGCGGCCCAGGCCTTCGCCCAAGTGCTGCAGCACGACCCGGAGAACGTGAAGGCGCTCGGCGGCCTCGCCCGGGTCTACCTCGCCGGCGACGAGCCGGACCGGGCCCGCGAGATCCTCGATATGGCCCCGGCCGACGCCAAGGATCCGGACCTCGACAGCGTGCGCGCGGCGCTGGCGCTGGCTGCCGACGCGCCCTCCGACGTGCGCGAGTTTCAGGACCGGCTGGCGAAGGATCCGAACGATCTCGAGGCCCGGTTCGAGCTGGCCAAGGCGCTGGCCGCGCACGGCCGGCTGGAGGACTCGGTCGACAACCTGCTGGCGATCATCGAGGCCGACCGCGAGTGGAACGAGCAGGCGGCGCGCAAGCAGCTGCTGACGGTGTTCGAGGCGGCCGGGCAGATGTCCGACCTCGCCAAGAACGGCCGGCGGCGGTTGTCGGCCATCCTGTTCAGCTAAAGGGCGCGCCGCGAAAGTGGAGGCGGCTTTGCGATTAACACGCGCTCAAACCGTTGATTCGAGCCATGCTTCCCCGGTCAGGTTGCTCCAACCTGATCGGGAGCGGCTCTAGGAGGGCGCGATGGCCGGCTTCAGACGGATGGCGGACCTGCCGCAGGTGATCCCGGTCTTTCCGCTCGATGGCGCACTGTTGCTGCCGGGCGGCGAGCTGCCGCTGCAGATCTTCGAGCCGCGCTACCTCAACATGGTCGACGACGTGATGGGCGGCGACCGGATCATCGGCATGATCCAGACCCGGCCCGGCGGCGACCGCGCGCGGCCGTTGCTCGCGGCGGTCGGCTGCGCCGGCCGCATCACCAGCTTCGCCGAGACCTCCGACGGGCGCTATCTGATCACCCTGACCGGGCTGTGCCGCTTCGAACCGGGCGACGAGCTGGCGTTGCGGATGCCGTATCGCCAGGTGCGGGCCCGCTACGAGCCGTTCGCCGACGATCTCGCCGAGGAGGACGAGAAGTCCGCCCCGCCGACCGAGGCGCGCGAGCGCTTCGCCCGGGCGCTGAAGCGCTACCTGAACCGCCGCGACCTCGACATCGACTGGGAGACCGCCCACGTCGCGCCGCTCGAGGCGCTGGTCACCAGCCTGGCGATGGGCCTGCCGTTCGCCCCGCAGGAGAAGCAGGCGCTGCTGCAGGCGCCCGACCTCGCCGGGCGCTTCGACGTGCTGACGACGCTGCTGGAGATCGACTCGGTCGAGGACGGCGATGACGAGAGCCCGTCGCTGCAGTAAGGGGAGCAGATGAGCGAACCCGCCGCCTTCGAAGTCGACGTTGACCCGCGTCTCCTGGAAATCCTGGTCTGCCCGGTCACCCGCGGCCCGCTGGAGCTCGACCGCGCCAAGGGCGAGCTGATCAGCCGCGGCGCCAAGCTGGCCTACCCGATCCGCGACGGCGTGCCGATCATGCTGCCGGAAGACGCCCGCGAGCTGGGCGACGGGGAGTAGCCTTTCCTCCCCTTTATGGGGAGGGGACGACCGCGAAGCGGTCAGGGGTGGGGGAGTCGCGATCAGTCGCCGCGCTCCGAGCCTGAACCACCATTCCCCACCCTGCTCGCCTTCGGCGAGCTGTCCCTCCCCATAAAGGGGAGGGAGGCGCTACAGCGCCTCGCCCTTCAGCAGCCGCGGCAGGTCGCCGACCGCGCCGCCGGCTTCCTGCATGAAGAAGCGCCGCGCCGGGCCGATGCGGTTCACCGCCGCCATGCCGAGCCCGCGGCCGAGCCGAAGCAGCGGGTTGTCGTTCGAGAACAGCCGCACGAAGGCGTCCATGCCGGCCGAGAGGGTGACGGTGTCGAAGCTGCGCCAGGCGGCGTAACGCGCCAGCACCGCCTCCGAGCCGAAGTCCTCGCCGAGCCGGGCGGCGTCGACGATGGTCTCGGCCAGCGCCGCGGCGCCCTTCAGGCCGAGGTTCAGCCCCTGGCCGGCGATCGGGTGCACGCCGTGGGCGGCGTCGCCGAGCAGCGCCACCCGCGGGCCGCAGAGCCGCTCGGCGAGCTGCAGGTTCAGCGGGTAGGTGAAGACCGCGCCCTCGACCACCGCCGGCCCCAGGTGCGCGCCGATCCGGCGCTGCAGATGGGCGTGGAAGATTTCCGGCCGGGCGGCCTTCAGCGCCGCGGCGCGACGGTCGCTCTCGGTCCACACCAGGCTGGCGCGCTGGTCGGTCAGCGGCAGGATGGCGAACGGGCCGGAGGGCAGGAAGAACTCGTGGGCGACGCCGTTGTGCGGCCGGGCCAGCTTCACGGTCGCGACCACGCCGGTCTGGCGGTAGTCCCAGCCGATCGCGCCGATGCCGGCGGCCTCGCGGATCACCGAGCCGCGGCCCTCGGCGCCGACCACCAGCGGGGCGCGTAAGGTCCGGCCGTCAGCCAGGGTGACGACCGCGGCGCGCGGCTCGAAGCTGGCCGAAGCGACCCGGGCGGGGGCCAGCACCGTGACGCCGGCGGCCTCCAGCGCCTGGGCCAGCGCCGCGCGGGTGTGGCGGTTCTCCAGCATGTAGCCCAGCGGCTCGCCGTCCGAGCGGTCGGCGATCTCCTCGGCGTCGAAGCGCAGGAAGAAGGGCCCAGGGCCGCTGGCGGCCAGCGGGCCGGGAGTGCGGCCGTCGGTGACCAGGATGTGCTCGATGCGCTCGGATTGCGGTTCGAGCGCCTCGGCCAGGCCCAGCGTGCGCCACTGGCGGAAGGCGGCGTAGGCGATGGCCGACGAGCGGCCGTCGAAGGTCGGCGCGACCTGGGCGCTGAACACCACCGGATCGATCAGCACCGGCTTTAGTCCGGCTTTCGCCAGCGCCAGCCCGAGCGTAGCCCCGGCCATGCCGGCGCCCGCAATGATCACGTCGGCGTCGAAGGTGTCGGTCATCGGCTCATAGTACCGTCATCCCGGCCGTAGCGAAGCGGAGAGCCGGGACCCAGGGCCGCCGCACTGCAGAACCCCTCGGTCCCGGATCGGCCTGACGGCCGTCCGGGATGACGGGGTGGGAGGGGCTCAGCCCTCCTCGTCCTCGGAGAAGCCCATGATGTGGAAGCCGGCGTCGACGTGGATCACTTCGCCGGTGGTCGACTTGCCGAGGTCCGACAGCAGCCACAGCGCGCAACCGGCGACGCCCTCCATCGAGGTGTCTTCCTTCATCGCCGACAGTGAGCGGCCCTTGGCCAGCATGCCGCGGCCGCCCTGGATGCCGGCCAGCGACAGGGTGCGCATGGCCCCCGGCGAGACTGCGTTGACGCGGATGCCCTTCGGCCCGAGGTCGCGGGCGGCGTAGCGGGTGGCGCTCTCCAGCGCGGCCTTGGCCACGCCCATGGTGTTGTAGTTCGGGATCGCCCGCTCCGAGCCCATGTAGGTCAGGGTGACGATCGAGCCGCCGTCCGGCATCAGTTCGGCCGCGCGGCGCGCGCAGTCGACGAAGCTGAAGGCCGAGATGTTCATCGCCCGTAGGAAGCCGTCGCGGGTGGTGTTCTCGACGAACGAGCCCTTCAGCTCGTCCTTGTTGGCGAAGGCGATGGCGTGGACGAAGAAGTCGATCGTTCCGAAGGCGTCCTTCACCGCGGCGAAGGCGGCGTCCATCGAGGCGTCGTCGGTGACGTCCACCGGGGCCAGCGTTTTGACGCCGGCGCTCTCGGCCAGCGGCTGCACGCGGCGTTCCATGCCCGGCAGGTGCAGGAAGGCCATCTCCGCGCCCTGGGCGGCCAGCTGGGCGGCGATGCCCCAGGCGATCGACTGGTGGTTGGCGACGCCGGTCACCACCCCCCGCTTGCCCTTCATCAGTTCGCCCTTGGGCATCTGATAGTCGTCGGCCACGCGTCCACTCCCCTGACGGAAAAATCCGTAATGCGGCGGGTTTTGGACGATCAGCCCCCAACTGTCATCCCGGTTTTGGCGCGCTGCGCCAAAGACCGGGACCCAGGAACACGGCGCAAATGGAAATGGCCGCAGCTGAGCCGCTGCGGCCATTCAAGAAAATCCGGTGTTCATCGGCCGCGGACAACCGCTTGCGCAGGCTTCCGGGAAAACCGCCCTTGATCAGACCCGGCTCATCACCAGGCAGCCGTTGGTGCCGCCGAAGCCGAAGCTGTTGGACATCACCGTGGTCAGTTCGCGGTCCTCCCGCTTGCGCAGGATCGGCAGGCCGTCGAACGCCGGATCGAGGTTCTCGATGTTGGCGCTCTCGGCAGCGAAGCCGTTGTTCAGCATCAGCAGGCTGTAGATCGCCTCCTGGGCTCCGGCCGCGCCGAGGCTGTGGCCGGTCAGCGACTTGGTCGAAGAGATCAACGGGGCCTTGTCGCCGAACACCTCGCGCACCGCCTCCATCTCCTTGGCGTCGCCGACCGGGGTCGAGGTGCCGTGGGGATTGAGGTAGTCGACCGCGCGGTCGCCGGCCTGCTCGAGCGCCAGGCGCATGCAGCGGGCCGCGCCTTCGCCCGAGGGCGCGACCATGTCGTAGCCGTCGGAGTTGGCGGCGTAGCCGACGATTTCGCCGTAGATCTTGGCCCCGCGGGCCTTGGCCCGCTCCAGCTCTTCCAGCACCACGATGCCGGCGCCGCCGGCGATGACGAAGCCGTCGCGGTCCTTGTCGTAGGCGCGGCTGGCGACGCTCGGGCGGTCGTTGAAGTTGCTGCTCATCGCGCCCATCGCGTCGAACAGGTTCGACAGCGACCAGTCGAGCTCCTCGCAGCCGCCGGCGAACACCACGTCCTGCTTGCCCATGGCGATCTGCTCGAAGGCGGTGCCGATGCAGTGGGTCGAGGTGGCGCAGGCCGAGGAGATCGAGAAGTTCAGGCCGCGGATTTTGAACCAGGTGGCCAGCGTCGCCGACGGGCCCGAGCTCATCGCCTTGGGCACGGCGAACGGACCGATTCGCTTCGGACCCTTGGTGCGGGTGGTCTCGGCCGCCTCGATGATCACCCGGGTGGACGGGCCGCCCGAGCCGACGATCAGGCCCGTGCGCTCGTGGGAGATCTCCGACTCCTCGAGCCCGGAGTCGCGGATCGCCTGCTCCATGGCGATGTGCCCAAAGGCCGTGCCCTGGGCGAGGAAGCGGGCGGCGCGCCGATCGACCATCGCCTCCCAGTCGATCTGCGGCGGGGCGTGCACTTGGCAACGGAAGCCCAGCTCGCCGTACTCGGGAGCGGCGACGACGCCGCTCTTGGCGTCGCGCAAGGAAGCCAGCACCTCTTGGGCGCTGACGCCGATGGACGAGACGATGCCCAGTCCGGTGACGGCCACACGGCGCATCAGCAGTTTACCTCCGTCCCTGGTTAGGCCGATCAGACCAGATCCTGCGCGGCGAACAGGCCGACCCGCAGATCCTTCGCTTCGTAGATGGGCTTTCCGTCGGCCAGCAGAAGACCGTCGCCGACGCCCATCACCAGTTTCCGCATGATCACACGCTTCAGATCGATCTTGTAGACCAGCTTCTGAACCTGCGGGGTGACCTGGCCGGTGAATTTCACCTCGCCGACGCCCAGCGCGCGGCCGCGGCCCAGCGCGCCCGACCAGCCGAGGAAGAAGCCGACCAGCTGCCACATGGCGTCCAGGCCCAGGCAGCCGGGCATCACCGGGTCGCCGATGAAGTGGCAGCCGAAGAACCAGAGGTCGTCGGTGATGTCGAGCTCGGCCTCGATGTAGCCCTTGCCGTGGGCGCCGCCGTCGGACGTGATCTGCATGATCCGGTCGAACATCAGCATCGGCGGCGCGGGCAGTTGCGCGTTGCCCGGGCCGAACATGTCGCCGCGGGCGCAGGCCAGCAGGTCTTCTTTGGTGAAGCTCGAGGGACGGGCCTCGGCGGCGGTGGCGATGCTCATGTCGAAATGGCCTTGAGAATGAGCGACAGGCCCTAACATGAGCCGCCCGGCGGGCTCAACGGCCGAGCGACGTTCCGCGTGCGTGGCTTGGCCGGCACTGCACCGCTTCGGAGGTGCCCCACAGCTCGCCCTGGCGCACCCAGCCGGTGACGTCGCCGGCGCGCACCCGGCACCAGTCGTCCTCGCAACGCACCAGCGACGCCAGCGCCCGGGCGTTCAGATAGGCGACGACGCGCGAGGCGTCTTTCGGCCGCCGGCGCAGCGGCGCGGGGTCGGCGTGGGTGTTCATCGTCATCCGCCGGCCGTCGGTGGTGCGCTTGTGCACCCAGACCAGTTCGCCCTCCGGATCGCAGATCCGCCGCCACTCGGCGGTCTCGGCCACCACCTGCACCGGCAGGCCGCGGACTCGGTAGACCCACAGCAGCCGATGATCGTCGCCGGGCCCTGACCGGGCGTTGACCTTGTCGAATTTCAACGCGACGTAGCGCGGCACCGGCAGACCGGAAGGCGTCGGCCGGTCCGCGGCGGCTTGCGCAGCGCCTGCGACAAGCCCAATCATCAGCGTCGCCGCCGTCAGCAGCGTCCGCATCTTCACCGCCATCCGCTCCGCCTCGCCTTGGCCGCCCAGGGCCCCTTTGCTAGAGGTTCTCGAAAGAGCTCGACTGCGCCGAAGCAGGCGCCCCTCAAGGTCCCCTTTTCAGTTCGCACATGGCCGCCCGCAAGCCGAAAGTCATCGTCACGCGCAAACTGCCGGACCCGGTCGAGACCCGGATGCGGGAGCTGTTCGACACCGAGCTCAATCTCACCGATCAGCCGATGAGTCGGGCTGAGCTGGAGGCGGCGGTCGCCCGCGCCGACGTGCTGGCGCCGACCATCACCGACCGGATCGACGCCGCCCTGCTGGACAAGGCCGGGCCGCAGTTGAAGCTGATCGCCAACTTCGGGGCCGGGGTCGACCACATCGACGTCACCGCCGCCACCGAGCGGGGGATCACCGTCACCAACACGCCCGGCGTGCTGACCGAGGACACCGCCGACGCCACCATGGCGCTGATCATGGCCGTGGCCCGCCGAATCGTTGAGGGCGCCAACATCACCCAGGCGGGCGACTTCAAGGGCTGGTCGCCGACCTGGATGCTCGGCCGGCGGATCACCGGCAAGCGGCTGGGGATCATCGGCATGGGGCGGATCGGCCAGGCGGTGGCGCGCCGCGCCAAGGCGTTCGGCCTGCAGATCCACTACCACAACCGCAAACCGGTCTCGGCGCGCATCGCCGAGGAGCTCGAGGCCACCTACTGGGAGAGCCTCGACCAGATGCTGGCGCGGATGGACATCATCTCGGTCCACTCGCCGCACACCCCGGCGACCTACCACCTGCTGTCGGCCCGCCGGCTGAAGCTGCTGCAGCCACACGCAATTGTGATCAACACCGCCCGCGGTGAAATCATCGACGAAAACGCCCTCGCCGACCTGCTGGCCGGCGGCAAGATCGCCGGGGTCGGCCTCGACGTCTTCGAGTTCGAGCCGGCGATCAATCCGAAGCTGCTGCACCAGCCGAACGCGGTGCTGCTGCCGCACATGAGTTCGGCGACCATCGAAGCCCGCATCGATATGGGCGAGAAGGTGATCATCAACATCCGCACCTGGATGGACGGCCACCGCCCGCCCGACCGGGTCATCCCGGCGATGCTGTAACTCCCACCCATTAAGGGGAGGGAGGGCCTCCGCCGCAGACCGGACATTCCGGATCCGCGCCGATCCGCACGGTGCGGGTCTCGGCGGCCAGCGCGTCGTAGAGCAGCAGCCGCCCGGCCAGCGGGTCGCCGGCCTGGGTGATCAGCTTGATCGCCTCCAGCGCCATCATCGAGCCGATCACCCCGGCGAGCGCGCCGACCACGCCGACCGCGACGCAGGTCTCGGCGTCCGGCGGGATCTCCGGCACCAGGCACTGGTAGCAGGGGCGGCCGGCGAACACCCCGATCTGGCCGGTCCAGCGGCCGATCGCGCCGGAGACCAGCGTCTTGCCGTGGCGTACGCAGGCGGCGTTGACGCACATCCGGGTCGCAAAGTCGTCGGTGCCGTCCAGCACCAGGTCGACGCCGGCCACCAGCGCGTCGGCGCTGGCGGCGTCGAACCGGCCTTCGAAGCCGGTCGCCGCGACGTGCGGGTTCAGCGCCGTCAGCCGGTCGACCGAGGCGGCGGCCTTCGGACGGCCGATGTCGTGCTCGGCGTAGATCACCTGGCGCTGCAGGTTGGAGCGGTCGACCACGTCCGGGTCGGCCAGGGTGATCGCCCCGATCCCGGCGGCGGCCAGGTACAGCGAGGCCGGCGCGCCGAGCCCGCCGGCGCCGACGACCAGCACCCGGGCGGCCTTCAGCTTCTGCTGGCCCGGGCCGCCGACTTCGCGCAGCACCAGGTGCCGGGCGTAGCGTTCGACCTCCTCGTCGGAGAAACTCATGGCCGGAACATCCGCTTCGCCTTGACCTCGCCGCAAGCCCTAGCCACATCCGCCGCCATGGGCCAAGCCTCCAGCAGCTTTCCCGCCAATTCCTTCCCGGATTGGCACGGGACCACCATTCTAGCCGTCCGCAAGGGCGGCTCCACCGTCATCGCCGGCGACGGCCAGGTGTCGATGGGCCAGACCATCGTCAAGGGCAACGCCCGCAAGGTCCGCCGGCTCGCCGGCGGCCGGGTGATCGCCGGCTTCGCCGGGGCCACCGCCGACGCCTTCACCCTGATCGAACGGCTGGAAGCCAAGCTCGAGCAGTATCCCGAGCAGCTCGCCCGGGCCTGCGTCGACCTGGCCAAGGACTGGCGGACCGACCGCTACCTGCGCCGGCTCGAGGCCATGCTGCTGGTGGCCGACGCCACCACCGTGCTCACCGTCACCGGGGTCGGCGACGTGCTGGAGCCGGAAAGCGGGGTGGCGGCGATCGGCTCCGGCGGCAACTACGCGCTGGCCGCCGCGCGCGCCTTCATGGAGACCGACCTCGACGCCGAAACCGTCGCCCGCAAGGCGATGGCGATCGCCGCCGAGATCTGCGTCTACACCAACGGCGAGCTGACGGTTGAGAAGCTCTAGCCTCTCCAGCCTCTCAGCGGTCTTCCCCGCGAAAGCGGGGATCCAGGTGTTTTCTGTTGCAGCGGCTCGAAGGCTCCAAAAAGCCTGGGTCCCCGCTTTGGCTGCTTCGCGCCGCCGCTTTGCGGTCGCGGGGATGATCGGGGTTTTTGGAGCCAGCTTGGCCCACGCCGCCGACCCGGCGCCGGTGATCGCCGCCGAGCGGGCCTTCGCCGCCGACGGCGCGGCGCATGGGGTACAGGCGAGCTTCCTGCGCTGGTCCGCCCCCGACGCCATCGTCTTTGCGCCCGGGCCGGTGAACGCCCAGGCCCTCTACGCGGCGCAGCCGGATCAGCCAGGCGCCGTCCTGAGCTGGCGGCCGACCTACGCCGGGCTGGCGTCCTCCGGCGACCTCGGCTTCACCACCGGCCCCTATGCGATCAATGGCAAGCCGCGCGGCCACTATTTCACCGTTTGGGCGCGCCAGTCGGACGGCGACTGGAAGTGGGTCTACGACGGCGGGGTCGACAACGACGCCTCCGCCGCCCCGCCGGCCGAGGCGCCGGTCGCGGCCCTGCCCGGCATGAAGGTGGCGGCGCAGCGCCCGGCGGCGGCGATGGCCGCGGTCGGCGCCGCGCGAGGACGCCCTGGCGGCGAGCGCGGCGCAGGACGCTGCAGCCGCCTATCGTCAGGTCCTCGCCGCCGACGCGCGGGTGCAGGGCTCCGCCGCCGCGCCAGCCGCCACGCCGCCGGCCGTGGCGGCCGAGGTTGCGACGCGCGCGCGGCAGATCCGCTTCCACCGGCTCGGCGGCGGCGCGTCGGCCGCGGGCGACTTGGCCTGGACCTATGGCGAGGCGGCTTGGGACGGCGGCCGCGGCCACTATGTGCGCATCTGGCAACGGCGCGACGGTTGGCGGCTGGTGTTCGACCAGCTGCTGCCGGCGTCATCCCCGAACTCGTGACCCCGCTAGGCTGACATGACCGAATTCTCCCCCCGCGAGATCGTTTCCGAGCTCGACCGCTACATCGTCGGCCATCCCGAGGCGAAACGCGCCGTGGCCGTGGCGCTGCGCAACCGCTGGCGCCGCCGCCGGGTGCCGGCCGACCTACGCGACGAGGTCACGCCGAAGAACATCCTGATGATCGGCCCGACCGGGGTGGGGAAGACCGAGATCGCCCGCCGGCTGGCGCGGCTCGCCCAGGCCCCGTTCCTGAAGGTCGAGGCGACCAAGTTCACCGAGGTCGGCTACGTCGGCCGCGACGTCGACCAGATCGTCCGCGACCTGGTGGAGAGCGCGATGACCATGGTGCGCGAGAAGCGCCGCGCCGGCGTCCGCGCCCGCGCCGAGGCCGGCGCCGAGGAGCGCATCCTCGACGCCCTGACCGGTCCCGGCTCGACGGCGGCGCGGGAGTCGTTCCGCAAGAAGCTGCGCGCCGGCGAGCTCGACGACAAGGAGGTCGAGCTGCAGATGGCCGACACCGGCTCGGCGTTCCCGAGCTTCGACATCCCCGGCCAGCCGGGGGCGTCGATGGGTGTGCTGAACATCGGCGACATGTTCGGCAAGGCCTTCGGCGGCCGCACCAAGACCCACAAGACCACGGTGGCGGCGTCCTGGACGCCGCTGATCGCCGAGGAGAGCGACAAGCTGCTCGACCAGGAGGCGCTGACCCAGGAGGCGCTCGACCTCGCCGAGAACCAGGGCATCGTCTTCCTCGACGAGATCGACAAGGTCGCCAGCCGCGCCGAGCGCGCCGGCGCCGACGTCAGCCGCGAGGGCGTGCAGCGCGACCTGCTGCCGTTGATCGAGGGCACGACGGTCTCGACCAAGTACGGGCCGGTGAAGACCGACCACATCCTGTTCATCGCCTCGGGCGCCTTCCACGTCGCCAAACCCTCCGACCTGCTGCCCGAACTGCAGGGCCGGCTGCCGATCCGGGTGGAGCTGAAGGCGCTGAGCCGCGACGACTTCCGCCGCATCCTCACCGAGCCGGAAGCCAACCTGATCCGCCAGCACCAGGCGCTGCTGGCCACCGAGGGCGTGACCCTGACCTTCACCGAGACCGCGATCGACGCCCTGGCCGACGCGGCGGTGACGGTGAACGGCGCGGTCGAGAACATCGGCGCGCGCCGGCTGCAGACGGTGCTGGAGAAGGTGCTCGAGGAGATCAGCTTCACCGCCGGCGACCGCTCCGGCGAGAACATCGAGATCGACGCCGACTACGTCTGCACCCGGGTCGGCGAGCTGGCGCAGAACGCCGACCTGTCGCGGTTCATTTTGTAACGGGCTGTCATCCCGGTTTTGGCGCGAAGCGCCGAAGACCGGGACCTATGCACGCGGCGCGGTGGAATTCATCCGCTCGTCCCCGTGAAAGCGGGGATCCAGGGGTTTTCGCGTCCCGGGCGCTGGCGAACAAAAAAGCCTGGGTCCCCGCTTTCGCGGGGATGAGCGGACGGGGAGGCGTCAGACCCGCTCGCGCTTCGCGCGCCAGATCGCCCGCTCCAGCGCCTTGGCGAAGTCGGCGCGTTCGCGCGGGCTGAGCGCGGCGGCGACCTCGGCTTCGCGGCCGGACAGGGCGAGCTTGACGCCGACGGTCCGCTCCGCCTCGCGCTCGACCTGCACGCGGGTGAAGGCGGTCGGCGACTCCCAGACCAGCTGGGCGGCCTTCGCGGTCTCGTGGATCACCCGGACCTCGCTGGAGGTCACCTGCACCCGCTCGACCCGCCGCGCGGCGCGGAAGCTGACCAGGAAGGCGACGGCCACCGCCACCACGTCGATCGCCAGGAAGATCGGCACGAAGGTCGCGCCCATCGCCAGGAACACCGCGGCCGAGGCGCAGTTCGCCACGGTGACGATGGCGATCAGGATGATGAAGCCGCGCTCGGACAGCGACCGGTTGGGCCGGATCTCCGCGTCCATGTAGAGCAGCGAGGCCATGGGTGGAGAGTAATCCCGCCGCGCGGATCGCTCCAGCGCAGGCGCCCTTTAAATCTGTCATCCCGGAAGCCGCGCAGCGGCTGTCCGGGACCCAAGAACACGGCGCAGGAAGGCAATCCGCAAGGGCGCCGCTTGGGACGTGCTTGAAGCCTCGTGTTCCTGGCTCCCGGTCTTCGCTGCGCGAAACCGGGATGACAGCCGAGGATGACAATCGTCCCTCGCCGCGCCATCTTCCGCCGCTCATGGCCAAGCCCGCTCTAAAGCCTCGCGCCGCCCGGCGCGTCTCGCCCGCCGAACGCGCCCGCATCCTCGAGATTTTCGAGCGGTTCGAGAGCGAGGAGAGCGATCCGCGCACCGAGCTCGACTACGACAGCCCCTACACCCTGGTGGTCGCGGTCGCGCTGTCGGCCCAGGCGACCGACGTCGGGGTGAACAAGGCGACGAAGAAGCTGTTCGCGGTCGCCGACACGCCGGAGCAGATGCTGGCCCTGGGCGAGGAGGGGGTGAAGTCGTTCATCTCCTCGATCGGCCTGTTCAACACCAAGGCCAAGAACGTCGTCGCCCTGTCGCGCATCCTGGTCGAGCAGTACGGCGGCGAGGTGCCGCTGGACCGCGAGAAGCTGCAGGCCCTGCCCGGCGTCGGCCGCAAGACCGCCTCGGTGGTGCTGAACGAGCTGCGGGTCGAGCCGGCGATCGCCGTCGACACCCACGTCTTTCGGGTGTCGCACCGGCTGGGCCTGGCCGACGGCAAGACGCCGGACCAGGTCGAGGCGCAACTGATGGCGCTGATCCCCGAGCCCTATCTGACGCGGGCGCACCACTGGCTGATCCTGCACGGCCGCTACACCTGCGTCGCCCGGCGGCCGAAGTGCGAGGATTGCCTGGTCGGCGACCTCTGCCCGTCGCGGCATCTGTTCGTGAACGGGCGATGATCTCGCTCGCGCGGCTGCCGCTGAACGCGCTGCGCACCTTCGAGGCGGCCGCCCGCCATCAGAGCTTCCTGAAGGCCGCCGACGAGCTGGCGGTGACCCCAGGCGCGGTCAGCCGGCAGATCAAGGCGCTGGAGACCGAGTTGGCCTTGCGGCTGTTCGAGCGCTTCAACCGCGCGGTGCGGCTGACGCCGGCCGGCGAGCGGCTGGCGGAGGGCGTGCGCCAGGGGCTGGACGCGATGCAGGCGGCGGTCGCCGAGGCGCAAGGCGCTCACGCCGGGCCGCTGACGATCAGCGTCATGCACTCGCTGGCGGCGCGCTGGCTGGTGCCGCGGGTGCATGACTTCCAGCAGCGCTATCCGGACATCCAGGTGATGATCGCCGCCTCCGACCTGCCGGCGGACCTGGTGCGCGACCGTATCGACATCGCCATTCGCTACGGCGCCGGGCCGTATCCGGGCTACGCCGTCACCCGGCTGATCGACACCCGGATGTTCCCGGTGTGCAGTCCGCGCCTGTTGCAGACCCAGACGCTGAGCGAGCCGCGCGACCTCGCCCACGCCCTGCTGCTGGCCGACGTGAACCTCACGCCGACCGAGACCACCTGGCGGCACTGGCTGGAGGCGGCCGGCGTGCCGGAGATCGACGCCACCCGCGGTCTGCAATTCAGCAACACCTATCTGGCGATCGAGGCGGCGCTGTCCGGGCGCGGCGTGGCGCTGGCCCAGGAGGCGATGGTGGTCGACGAACTCGCCGCCGGCCGGCTGGTGCGGCCGTTCGACCTGGCGATCCCGGGCCACCTCAACCACTGGATCCTCACCCTGCCGGAAAAGGCCGAGCTGCCGGCGATCCGCCGCTTCCGCGGCTGGCTGATCGAGCAGGCGACCCAGGACGGCCTGCACCCCAGGTGACCTGAAGTCACTTGAAGGCCGTTCTTCTCCTTTGTCAGGGAAGCTCGGCAGGCGCATTCAGCTGCTCTTGAAGCAACTGGAGAGGCGCCATGACCTGTCTCGCCGTCGAATCCCACCCCTGCCTCGCCGAGACCGGCAGATGGGAGGCTGTCCGCGCCGCGGTCTTCTGGGGCTTCATCCTGCTCGTGATCGTCTCGCCGGCCGTGCTCGGGGCGCTGATCCTGACGGCCGCCTGAAGGTTCTCGCCTACCTCCCCCATCGCATCGCGATGGCGGGAGGGGCGGTGGAGGGGCAGGCCACAGGCGAGCGACTGCCGCTTGGAAATAATTGCCGCCGTATCGTTTCTGGCCGTAGTGGCGCAGCCAAGCCAGCGGCTTGCCCACTCCACCATGCGCTCTTCGGCGCATGGTCCCCCTCCCGCCGCTTCGCGGGGGAGGTAGGCTCGCGTTGCCCCGGCCGGGCTTTCCCTGTAAGTCGCGCTCGCGAATTTCCGGAAAGCCCAAGCATGCCAGACCTCTACGACGTCGCCGCGATCGGCAACGCCATCGTCGATGTGATCGCGCCCGCCGAAGACGGCTTCCTGGAGACCCATGGCCTGGCCAAGGGCGGGATGATGCTGGTCGACCAGGCCCAGTCCCAGGCGCTCTACGCCAAGATGGCGCCGGGCGTGGAGACCTCCGGCGGCTCGGCGGCGAACACCGTCGCCGGCCTGGCCAGCTTCGGCGGCAAGGGCGCCTTCCTCGGCAAGGTCGCCGACGACCAACTCGGCGGGGTGTTCGCCCACGACATGCGCGCGATCGGCGCCCGCTTCGAGAACGCGCCGCTGGTCGGCGGCCCGGCGACGGCGGCGTGCATGATCAACGTCACGCCCGACGGCCAGCGCACCATGTGCACCTACCTCGGCGCCTCGACCGCCTTCACCGAGGCCGACGTCGACGCCGCGGTGATCGAGGGCGCGAAGATCGTCTACCTCGAGGGTTATCTGTTCGACGCCGAGGCCGCCCGCCGCGCCTTCGCCAAGGCCGCCGGCCTGGCCCGCGCCTCGGGCCGGATGCTGGCGCTGACCCTGTCCGACGGCTTCGTCGTCGAGCGCCACCGCGAGGCGCTGATGGGCTTCATCGAGAGCCAGGTCGACCTGCTGTTCGCCAACGAGGTCGAGACCAAGGCGCTGTTCCAGACCGACGACTTCGACCAGGCCGCGCACGCTCTGCGCGAGCGGGTGAAGCTCGCCGCCGTGACCCGCAGCGAAAAGGGTTCGGTGATCCTATCTGAAGGTGAGCGACTGACGGTCGCGGCCGAGGCTGTGGAGAAAGTCGTGGACACGACGGGCGCTGGCGACCAATACGCAGCCGGATTCATGTTCGGTCTCTCGCGGGGCCGGCCGCTGCAGGCGTGCGGGCGGCTGGCGTCGCTGGCGGCGGCCGAGGTGATCTCGCACTACGGCCCGCGCCCCCAGGTTGCGCTGAAGGATCTCGCGGCCGCAAAGGGATATTGATTATGAGCCGTCAGGCGGAGGTCGTCCGTAACACCAAGGAGACGCAGATCCGCGTGCGCGTGGATCTCGACGGGACCGGCGCGTCCACGATCTCGACGGGAATCGGCTTCTACGACCACATGCTCGAGAGCTTCGCCCGGCACGGCGGCATCGATGTCGACATCGAGACCAAGGGCGACCTGCACATCGACATGCACCACACGGTGGAGGACACCGGGATCGTGCTGGGGCAGGCGATCGCCAAGGCGCTCGACGGCTTCAAGGGCATCCGCCGCTTCGGCCACGCCTACATCCCTATGGACGAGACCCTGACGCGCTGCGCGCTGGACCTGTCCAACCGGCCCTACCTGATCTGGCGGGTGAACTATGCGCGCCCGAAGGTCGGCGAGATGGACACCGAGCTCTTCAAGGAGTTCCACCACGCCTTCGCCATGAACCTTGGCGCTTGCGTGCACCTGGAGACGCTCTACGGCGAGAACTCGCACCACATCGCCGAAAGCGGCTTCAAGGCGCTCGCCCGGGCGCTGCGCCAGGCGGTCGAGCTTGACCCGAAGACGCTAGGCCAGGCGCCCTCGACCAAGGGCGTGCTCTAGGTCCGAAGATGCAGAACGTCGCCCTGATCAATTACGGGTCGGGCAACCTTCGCTCCGCCGAAAAGGCGCTGGTGAAGGCGGCCGACGGACGCGCGCGCATCGTCGTCACCGACGATCCCGCGGTGGTGGCCGCCGCCGACCGGGTGGTGCTGCCCGGCGTCGGCGCGTTCGCCGCCTGCATGGCGGCGCTCAAGGCGCGCCCGGGCCTGATCGAAGGCATGACCGAGGCGGTGCGTGGCAAGGGCGCGCCGTTCCTCGGCGTCTGCGTCGGCATGCAGCTGCTCGCCTCGCGCGGCCTGGAGTTCGGCGAGACCGCCGGCCTCGGCTGGATCGAGGGCGAGGTGCGCAAGCTCGAGCCCAAGGACGCCTCGGCCAAGGTCCCGCACATGGGCTGGAACGCGCTGACCGACGTCTCCGACTTGGCCGTTCTGGCCGATCTGGCCAACGGCCGGGCGGTCTATTTCACCCACTCCTTCGCAATCCACCCGAAGGACGAACGAGACGTGGCGGCTTGGGTCGACCACGGCGGCCGCTTCCCTGCGGCCGTAGCGCGCGGCAACGTCGCCGGCGTTCAATTTCACCCCGAGAAGTCGCAAGACGCCGGGCTTTCCCTGTTGGCGCGCTTCCTGGAGTGGCGACCGTGATTCTTTACCCCGCCATCGACCTCAAGAACGGCCAGTGCGTGCGCGTGATCCGCGGCGATCTGGAGCAGGCGACCGTGTTCAACTCCGACCCGGGCGCGCAGGCGCGCCAATGGGCCGACGCCGGGTTCCACTGGATCCACGTCGTCGACCTGAACGGCGCGGTCGAGGGCAAGGCGGCCAATGCGCCGGCGGTCGAGGCGATCCTCGGCGCGGTCTCCGTGCCGGTGCAGCTCGGCGGCGGCATCCGCAGCCTGCCGGACATCGAGCGCTGGATCGAAGCCGGCGTCAGCCGGGTGATCCTCGGCACCGTCGCGGTGCGTGAGCCGGAGATCGTGCGCGAGGCCGCGCGGCTGTGGCCGGAGCAGATCGCCGTCAGCGTCGACGTGCGCGCCGGCAAGGTCGCGGTGCAGGGCTGGACCGAGGATTCCGACCTCGACGCCATCACCGTCGCCAAGCGCTTCGAGGACGTCGGTGTCGGCGCCTTGATCATCACAGACATCGACCGCGACGGCACCACCATGGGCTTCAACGTCGATGCGTTCGGCGCGATCGCCGACGTCGTGGCGATCCCGGTGATCGCCGCCGGGGGCCTGGCCAATGTGCAGGACATCATCAATCTGAAGGCGCGCAAGGGCACGCCGATCGCCGGCGCGGTGCTCGGCCGCGCGCTCTACAACGGCGACATCGTCCCGGCCGAAGCGCTGGAGGTCGCCGCCTGATGCTCAAGGTCCGGGTTATTCCCTGCCTGGACGTGAAGGACGGGCGCGTCGTCAAAGGCGTGCAGTTCGTCTCGCTGCGCGACGCCGGCGATCCGGTCGAGCAGGCCCGCGCCTATGACGCCGCCGGCGCCGACGAGCTGATGTTCCTCGACATCACCGCCAGCCACGAGAACCGCGGCACCATCCTCGACGTGGTCGCCCGCACCGCCGAGGTCTGCTTCATGCCGCTGTCGGTCGGCGGCGGCATCCGCGCGGTCGAGGACGCCCGCCGGCTGCTGCTGGCCGGGGCCGACAAGATCTCGATCAACACCGCCGCGGTTGAGAACCGCGACCTGATCAGCGCCTGCGCCGACGCCTTCGGCAGCCAGGCGACGGTGGTGGCGATCGACGCCAAGCGCACTGAAGACGGCGGCTGGCGGGTGTTCACCTACGGCGGCCGCAAGGACACCGGGCTCAACGTCGTCGACTACGCCGCCGAGGTGGTGGCCCGCGGCGCCGGCGAGATCCTGCTGACCTCGATGGACCGCGACGGGGCCAAGATCGGCTACGACCTGGAACTGCTGAAGGCGGTGACCTCGGCGGTCGGCGTGCCAGTGATCGCCTCTGGCGGCGCCGGCAACGCCCAGCACTTGGTCGACGCGGTGGTGCAGGGCGGGGCCGACGCGGTGCTCGCCGCCTCGATCTTCCACTTCGGCGAGGTGTCGATCGGCGAGGTGAAGAGCAAGATGGCCGCCGCCGGCATTCCGGTGCGGCTGACGGAACGCGCCACATGAGCCGGTTCACCGAGGTCTTCGAACGGCTCGCCGTGACCGTCGAGGCGCGCAAGGGCGCGTCCGCGTCCGCCTCCTACACCGCCCAGCTGCTCGCCGATCCGGCCCGCGCCGCCAAGAAGCTCGGCGAGGAGGCGGTGGAGACGGTGATCGCCGCCGCCCAGGGCGACAAGGCCGGCGTCGCCGCCGAGAGCGCCGACCTGATCTACCATTGGCTGGTGGTGCTGGCCGCCGCCGGCGTCTCGCTCGACGAGGTGGCGGCGAAGCTCGAAGCCCGCGAAGGCACGTCCGGGCTCGCCGAGAAGGCCGGGCGCAAGGGCTGAGGAGCCGCGCCTGCGGCTAGAACCGCAGCCACACCGAGCCGAACGCCGCCAGGCCGATCGCCATGACCACGAAGGCGACCATGTAGCTGGAGGTGTGCAGCGACCGGTCGTCGGCCGAGGCGATGGCGGCGAAGTCGCCGCTCCGCATGTATTTGGTCGCCTGGCGGTACTGCCAGGTGAACATCGCCAGCGAGATGACGCCGGCGGCGATCAGGGTCAGGCCGAGGTCGCGCGGCGCGTCCGGGCCGAGGTGACGCATGTCGCCCGGCAGATGACCGACCAGCTTCTGGAAGAACTGCGCGACGGTGAAGCCGAAGCCGATCAACGACACGGCGGTGCGCACCGCCGCCAGCAGGGTGCGCTGCAGCGCCATCAGGGTGCGCATCCAGGCGAAGTGGTTGCTGGCGGACGGCTGAGCGTCGAAGTGCGGGGCGTCTGACACGCTCACGGGCGATCTCCGCGGTCGCCGAGCAAGACCGGCGAGGCCTGGGTCGACAGCTTAGGCGCGACGGGCGGCGCGTGGGGATCAGGGCAAACCCGCACCCCGGCCCCTTTGCGGCTTGGCGGCCTCTCGCCGCGGCGGCCACCTTGGCCGCAACCGCTCAGCGGGCGATCGTCGCCGGCACCGCGGCCCGCCATCTGTCGAAGACGGCCGGCGACTGGGTCGCCAGCGATTTCCGCAGCTCCTCCATCGCCCGCTGGCTTTCGGAAATGCCGCCGACCGCCGGGCGGTTGATGTCCATGATCAGGATCAGCGAAAGGGTCAGCAGCGCCAGCAGGAAGCCGGCGGCGAGCCGGCCTCGCATGCCCTTCAGCACGTAGCCGAGCACCCCGGCGGTGGTGACCAGGTAGACGAACAGCACGACGAACACCTCCGTCGGCACCCGCGCGGCGCGCGCTGTCCGGCGCGACGCGTCCAGGTCGATGACCAGGTTGACGGAGTCGAGATAGGCGCTGGAGAAATCCAGCCCCTTGATGCTGTCGAACGCCGCGCTGGTCCCCGCCCAGATGTCCGTGATCAACGCGTCGTTCACCGCCAGCAACTGCTGCTGCGCCGTGCTGGCGGGCCTGGCCTTGGCCAGCGCGATGCGGTTGTCGGTGTAGCGCACCAGCAGATCGCTCATCCGTGCGCGATGCGGTTCGGCGAGCAGCTGGGATCGCAGATAGGCGGTGCCGATGGCGTTGGCCTCCTCGAGGACCAGCAGCCGCCTAGCGTCGAAACGATCGACCGCCAATGAGAAGGTGAAGCCGAGCAGCAGCGCCAGCAGCCCCAGGACGGCGGAGACGATGTAGCCTTCCTGGCCGCTCTCGCCGTCCTGGACCGCGGCGTTCCGGCGAGAGCGCTGCAGCAGCAAGCCGATCGCCGCCGCCGCGCACATCGCGCCGAACAGGATCGCGGCGAGCACCGGCAGGTCGGTGCGGTTCAGCCAGCTGTCGAGATGGCGCCAGTCCATGTGCGTTTCCCATGCGGCCCGAGCGACGCGCCCGCTGCGTCGCCATCGACTGGCACGCTCACGCTCTGGACAGGCCCCGGCTATCCGGGGAAACCCTGAGTGGCGCCCTCGGCGCCGTGGCGAACCCTTAGGGAGGGGCCAGGACGCGCCGTCTGGCCCGCTGGGTTTTTGGTCGCGGCGCCTCCGCGCCATGAAACTGCGAGTCAATCGCATGACTCTTGCGAACAGGAATGCTTCGCAATAAGAGTTCTTCAAGCCGACCGACCGGGTCGATCTGACGCTCGGCGCCCGCTACGAGGAGGAGGAGCGCGACCGCGACGGCGCCGCCCTCTCCGGCATGATCGGCATCGACTTCCACGAGACCTTCACGGCCTTCCTGCCGCGCGCGACCGTGACCTGGCGGGCCACCGACGACCTGACGGTCGGGGCGACCGCCGGACGCGGCTACAACGCCGGCGGCATCCAGGTCGCCTTCGAGCCGCCGTTCCCGACCTCGATCTACAAGAGCGAGTTCGTCTGGAACTACGAGCTGTTCGCCCGCGGCCAGCTGTTCGACCCGCGGCTGACCGTCAGCGCGAACGTCTTCTACAACGACTACACGGACTTGCAGCTTCCGTTCGACGTCAATCCGGATCCGGCGGTGTTCTCGCTGGTGATCGGCAACGCCGAGCGGGCGAACACCTACGGGGCCGAGATCGAGGCCCGCTTCCGGGTTGTCGACAACCTCGACGCCTTCGTCCAGGCGGGGCTGTTGAAGACCAAGGTCAACGAGTACGCCGACCCGAGCGTGCAGGGGAACGACCTGCTGCATGCGCCGGCCTTCACCCTCTCCATGGGCCTGACCTATGCACCGCCGGAGGGCTTCGGCGCGTCGTTCGACGTCGTTCGACTCCGACGCCTACTACTCCGACGCCTTCAACGACCCGCGCGGCAAGGTGACGCCCTACGCCATCGCCAACGCCCAGGTCAGCTATCGCGCCGGCCCGGCCCGGCTGTTCGCCGCGGTGACCAACATCTTCGACACCATCGCCGCCACCGACGTCTCGCCGGGCGAAACCCGAGCCGACGATTCCGCCTCGATCACCGCCCCGCGGCGGCTGAGCGCGGGCCTCGAGTTCAGCTTTTAGGGGAGCGCGGCTTAGGCGAATTGCTTCCGGGCGTACCGGCGAGGCCGGTATCCAGCTTCAGCCAGAGCGCTTGGTGGGTTTCGTCTAGCCCCGGCCTTCGCCGGGTGAGCGGTGCGTCGCGATGGACGGCGCCCGCTATTCCTCTTCCTGGAAGCGGTCGGCGACCAGGTCGGCGAGCGCCGAGATCGCCTTTTCGGCCTCCGGGCCTTCGGCCTCGATGTCGATCGTGCAGCCCGGGCCGGCGGCCAGCATCATCAGGCCCATGATCGAGCGGGCGTCGACCACCGTGCCGTCGCGGCTGACCCGCACTTCGGCGTCGAACTCGGTGGCCAGCTTGACGAATTTCGCCGAGGCGCGGGCGTGAAGTCCGCGCTTGTTGATGATCTCGACGGTGCGGACGACGACCGCTTCGCTCACTTCTCGCCCGCCAGCACGTAGGAGGCCACCGAGATGTACTTGCGGCCGGCCTCCTGGGCGCAGGCCACAGCCTCCTCGAGGCTCTGACGGGTGCGGACACTGGCCAGCTTGATCAGCATCGGCAGATTGAGCCCGGCGATCACCTCGGCCTTCGTCTGCTCCATCACCGAGATGGCCAGGTTCGAGGGCGTGCCGCCGAACATGTCGGTGAGCAGGATCACCCCGCCGCCGGAATCAACCCGGTTGCAGGCGTTGAGAATGTCCTTGCGGCGCTTCTCCATGTCGTCTTCCGGTCCGATGCAAATCGCCTCGACCGCGGACTGGGGACCGACCACATGCTCCATCGCGAGAACGAATTCCTCGGCGAGCCGACCGTGGGTCACGATCACAAGCCCGATCATGCCTGTTCTCTCAAGGACGTCCCCGACCGTCGCACGCAAAAAGCGCTGCGCGAGCCGAGCTACATACGCCTCTGGTTGGCGACGTAAAGAGTGCTCAGCGCGCGACCCAGTTTCGCAGGCGCCGAAGCTTCGCGGTAGGGCAGAGTGAGCCGGGGAAGTCGAATCCCCAACAATTCGGCCCATTCCGGGTCCGGCAGACGCTCCGGCGCGCCCGGCGCGAGCACCAGGCCGATCTCGCAGAACGGCAGCGCCGGCTCGCCGACCACGTCGAAGCCGCGCACCTCCATCAGCCCGGCGAGCGTCGCCGGCGCGCGGCCGAACAGCCGGCCCTCGCAGGCCCACACCACCACCCGATCGTCGGCGATCAGCCGGAAGCCGTGGTCGAGCGCGCGCAGCGCCAAGTCGCTCTTGCCGGCGCCCGAGGGGCCCTCGATCAGCGCGCCGCGCCAGCGGCCGCCCAGGCGCTGCGCGACCAGGCCGGCGTGGGCGATCACAGTTTGGCCTCGGGCAGGGTGAGCAGGAACATCGCGCCGACCACCTCGCCGTCGTCGGTGACGCGGTTCTTCGCCACCAGCGTGCCGCCGTGGGCCTCGGCGATCTGCCGGGCGATCGACAGGCCAAGCCCGGAGTTGCCGCCGAACGCCTTGCCCTTCGGGCGCGAGGTGTAGAAGCGCTGGAAGATGGTCTCCAGGTTCTCCGGCGGGATGCCCGGGCCGTGGTCGGACACCATCACCACGATCTTGTCCCGCACCTTCGCCAGCGCCACCAGCACCTCGGCGTCCGGCGGGCTGAACGAGCGGGCGTTGTCGATCAGGTTGCGGAAGATCTGGCCGAGCGGGACCTCGCGCCCGCGCACCGTCACCGTCACCGGCGGCGCCGGGCGCTGGAAGCGGACCGTCGGCTCGCCTGGCCGGCTGCGCGCCTCGTAGGTGCTGACGATGTCGCCGATCAGCCGGGTGACGTCGATGCGTTTCGGCTGGTCGCGCGACAGCTCGGCGTCGAGCCGCGAGGCGTTGGAGATGTCGGTGACCAGCCGGTCCAGCCGCTGCACGTCGTTCTGCAGGATGCCCAGCAGCCGCGCCCGCGCCGCCGGATCGGTGACCAGGTCGAGGGTCTCGATCGCCGAGCGCAGCGAGGTCAGCGGATTGCGGATCTCGTGCGCCACGTCGGCGGCGAAGCTCTCGATGGCGTCCATCCGCTCGGACAGCGAATGGGTCATCGCCTCCAGCGAGCGGGTCAGGTCGCCGAGCTCGTCGTCGCGATCGGCCAGGTCCGGCAGCGAGATCGCCCGCGCGCCGGCCAGCCGCACCCGGTCGGCGGCCCGCGCCAGCCGCAGCACCGGCTGGGCGATCAGGCTGTTCAGCAGCAGCGACGAGACCAGCATCACCGAGATGGCGATCAGGATGAACGGGATCAGCGCCGCGCGTTCGCGGGCGATGATCTCGTCGACGTCGCTGGCCTCGAGGGTCAGCACGCCGAGCACTGCCCGGACGTGCTGGATCGGCATCGACACCGAGACCACCCGCTGGCCGGTCTCGCCGGTGCGCAGCTGGGCGACATGCTTGCCGCGCAGGGCGGCGGCGACCTCGCCCTGCAGCGCCTCGCGTCCCTCCGGGGTGGCGGGCTTCTCCTTCTGGGTCCCGCGGAAGTCGAGCGCGAAGGTGTCCGGCGCGTTGCGCGCCCGCGCCGGCGGCAGCTGGCGCCATTCCACCCGGTCGGCCACCCAGTCGGAGTCGGCGATCAGCTTGCCGTTGGCGTCGAACAGCCGCGCCCGCTGCGCCTTCGGGTTGGCGATCATCTGCAGCACGCGGCTGGCGTACTCGGCGTCCAGCGCCGGTGTCGGCTCGCCGACGGTCGCGGCCTGGTCGATGACCGTGGCCATCAGCTCGCCCTGGGTGGTCAGGCTGTCGATGCGCGCATTGACCAGCCCGCGCCGGAGCTCGTTGAGCACCAGCGCCCCGGCGATCAGGATCGCCAGGCCGAGCAGGTTGAGCGCGAGGATCAGCCGGCCGAGGCGGGAAACTGGCAGCCAGCGGGAACGGTAGGATCGCCGCTTTCGCTCAGGTTTCGCGGTATCGGTAGCCGACGCCATAGAGGGTTTCGATCGCGTCAAACTCCGGGTCCACGTCACGGAACTTCTTGCGCATGCGCTTGATATGGCTGTCGATCGTCCGGTCGTCGACGTAGACCTGATCGTCGTAGGCCGCGTCCATCAGATTGTCGCGGCTTTTCACGAAGCCGGGGCGCTGAGCGAGCGACTGCAGCAGCAGGAACTCGGTGACGGTCAGCTTGACCGGCTTGCCGTCCCACAGGCAGTCGTGGCGGGCCGGATCGAGCGTCAGCTTGCCGCGCTTGATCGCCCGCGCGCCCTCGGCGGCGGCCGCCGCGGCGGCCGCGGACGACGGCTCCTCGGTCTCGATGCCGGCGCGGCGCAACACCGCCTTCACCCGCTCGATCAGCAGGCGCTGGCTGAAGGGTTTGTGGATGTAGTCGTCGGCTCCCAGGTTGAAGCCGAGGATCTCGTCGATCTCCTCGTCCTTGGAGGTGAGGATGATCACGGGGATGTCGGACGTCCGGCGCAACCGGCGCAGCACCTCCATGCCGTCCATCCGCGGCATCTTCACATCGAGGATCGCGAGGTCGGGCGGCTCGGTCTCCAGCGCGGCGAGGCCTGCAGCGCCGTCGTAGTACGCCTTGACCGTGTGGCCGTGGCTCTCGAGCGCCAGGCTGACCGAGGCGACGATGTTCTCATCGTCATCCACCAGGGTGATCTTGGCCATCTTGAGTTCGCTGTCTCCTACGTCGCGTTTGTTAAGCTAGTCGGCGCGCGGTGTGGCCTCAATGGGGCGCCACCCTACAGGCTCAACTCCGCCTTAAGGCTAATGGCGCCAAGTTCCCGGGGCGGGGGACGTAAATGGTTGGCGCGCGGGTACATTACGAGGTCTTCGGACGCAAGAAGCCCGGCGCTGGCTGGGTCCTCGAAATGGCGACCGAAGACCGTGCGGCGGCCGTCCGGACGGCCGAAGGTCTGATCGCCAACGACGGTTTCGCCGCGGCCAAGGTCACCAAGGAGACCCTGGACGAGGAGACCCGCGAGTTCGCCACGGTCTCGATCCTCAATCTCGGCGCGCCCGAGCTTGGCCGCAAGAAGGAGGCCAAGAAGGAGTTCGAGCCGCTCTGCGTCCAGCCGCAGGACCTCTACACCCTGCACGCCCGCGAGCGCATCGGCCGGCTGCTCGAGGAGTGGCTGGAGCGCCATCGGGCGACCCCCTTCGAGCTGTTGCACCGGCCGGACCTGGCAGAGGAGCTGGAGGCCTCCAGCGGCGACCTGCAGCACGCCGTGCAGAAGATTTCGGTGCCGGAAGCGACCGAACGCGGATTTTCGGTCCACGAGCTGATGCGCACCTACTTCGGGCTGATCGAACGCACGCTCGAGCGGCTGATGCGCGACGGCCGCAAGGGCGCGCTGCCGGACCTCTCGCGGGAGAGCTTCGCCTCGGCCGCCCGCCGGACCGTGACCGAGCCGGACCCGAGCTACTACCTGGGCGCGGGCGTCGCCGGCGCCATCGCCTCGGCCGAGTCCTGGAGCGAGAAGGTCACCCGCCTGCTCGACCTCGCCGACGAGGCCCCGGCCACCGGGCCGGCGCGCACCCTGGCGATGACTGTGCTCGAGCAGCCGCTGGCCGAAATCCTCGGGGTGAAGCCCGGCCTGGAGGACCTGATCGGCTCCGGGCTCGACATGGGCGGCCAGCTCGCCGCGCTGACCCGGCTGACCGCTTGCGAGGCGGTCGACATGCTGGTGCGGCACGACGCCAAGCTGGCCAAGGTGATGCCGCCGCTGGGGCCCGCGGCCGAGCGGCTGGGCCGCTGGCTGGCCGCCGAGGCGTTCGAGGAGGTCCGCACCGGCCTCGGCAAGCGGATCCTGCGCGAGCTGAACGGGCCGCGCCGCCTGCGCCCCGACGACGCCATCGCCGAAATCGAACTGCTGCGCGCCCTGGCGATGTCGCTGACCGCCGCGGCCGGCCGGCTGCTGCCGCTGGAGGACGTGCAGGCCGCCTTCTCGGCGCGCTCCAAGATGCTGGTCACCGGCGACTTCGTCGACGCCTACCTGGGCCGCGGCCGCAACGCCTTCGAAGAGGCGCAGGCGCTGATCTGGCTGGCCGAGAACGTCATCGGCGCGGCCAACAAGCGGGTGGCCAGCCGCTGGATCGCCGGCGTGGTCGGCGCGCTGCGCTTCGAGACCGAGTTCCGCAACGCCGAGGAGACCGCGGCCGCGCGGCTGGGCAAGCTCGCCGCCCTGCAGCGCCAGGTCGGCCGCTGCGGCCTGGCGCCGGAGGATTCCGCGACCGTCCAGGGCCGTCTCGGCGAGCTGGGCGGGCTGATCGAGGGCGAGGCCAAGCTCGCCGCCTCGCTGGCCCGCGCCAAGGCGCCGCCGCTGCACAGGCTGACCGTGCTGTTGCGGCTCGCCGCCGGGGAGTCCGCCCCGCTCGGACCCGCCGCCGACCGCGCCCGGGCCGAGGCCTTGAAGCTTGTGCGCCTGCCGGAGACCCGCACGGCGCTCACCGAAGCCCCCGATCAGGTCGAGGCCGTCCGCACGCTTCTTCAGCAGGCCGGGCTGGCCGCTTAGTCACAGGCGCCGACAGATCGGGCGCCACAACAGCTTTCTCAACCTAGCGCCTTCAATTCGCCTGATCGTGCTGTCCCGGTTGCGTTGAACCCAAGCGCTATCTAAGGCGGCAGGGTACAGCTTACGCAGGGGATAAATGACTGTCGTCGACGACGATCAGCTGACTCCCTCGGTCCAGCCGAGCCTGATCGAGGAGCTGCGAGCGACGTTCGCCGCGCCGAAGACGCGACGCCGTCGCCGGCCCGTGGTGGTCGCGCCGCGCGCCGCCGAACGGTCGGCCGCCTCGCCGAAGGACGTGGACGCCAAGCCCGCCGCCTATCCGGCGCTGCGGTCGACGCCGGCGCGCGCAAGGCTGGCGATGCCGCAGCAGAATTTGGATCGTGATGCGAGTGATCGCGCCGACGCGCTGGCCGACGATCGCGGGACCGGGCGCAACCGGGCGATCCTGCTGCTCGGGGCCTTCGCCTTCGCGGTCGCCCAGGCGGTCGGCCTGGCGGCGGTGCTGGGCCGCGATGGGGCCTATTCGGGCTGGGAAGTCGCCGCGATCCTGCTCTCCAGCCTGCTGGGCGGCTGGCTGGCCTTCGGCTTCATCGGCGCCGTGGCGGGCTTCCTGACGGCGTTCTCCGCCGGCAAGCCGCGTCCGGCCGCGACCGGTCCGGGGCGCGCCGCCCGGACCGCCGTGCTGCTGCCGGTCTACAACGAGGATCCCGGCCTGGTGCTGGCGGCGATTCAGGCGATGGCCGAGGAGGTCCGCGACGTCGGCCTCGCGACGGCCTGCGACTTCTTCATCCTCAGCGACACCCGCGTCGAGGAGATCGCCAGGGCCGAGGCGACCGGGCTGCTGCGCCTGCGCGCCCGGCTGCGCGACGGGCCGCGGATCTATTATCGGCGCCGCGCGCGCAACACCGACCGCAAAGCCGGCAATATCGGCGAGTGGGTGGAGACCTACGGCGGCCGCTACGACTACATGCTGGTGCTTGACGCCGACAGCCTGATGAGCGGCGAGGCGATCGCCGAGCTGGTCACGCGTATGGACGAGGATCCGCGCCTGGGCCTGCTGCAGACCGTGCCCTCGATCGTCAACGCCGCCACGCCCTTCGCCCGGCTGCAGCAGTTCGCCAACCGGCTCTACGGCCCGGTGTTCGCCGCCGGCCAGGCCTGGTGGTCGGGGTCCGAGGGCAACTACTGGGGCCACAACGCGATCATCCGCGTCGCCGCCTTCGCCGGCTGCGCGCGGCTGCCGCACCTCACCGGACCGCGACCGTTCGGCGGTCATATCATGAGCCACGATTTCGTCGAGGCCGCGCTGTTGCGGCGCGGCGGCTGGTCGGTCCGTACGATCACCGGCCTGGTCGGCAGCTACGAGGAGAGCCCGCCGACCTTGCTCGACACCGCCGCCCGCGACCGCCGCTGGTGCCAGGGCAACCTGCAGCACATCCGCGTGCTGCCGGCGGCCGGGCTGCACTGGGTGAGCCGGCTGCACCTGCTGTGCGGCGTGCTGGCCTACGTCACGCCGCTGCTCTGGCTGTTGCTGCTGGTCAACGGGGCGATGGTCTGGCCGGCGCAGCACATCGCGCTGGGCTCGCCGGCCTATGGCTATGTCGTGGCCCTGTTCGCCGTCTCGCTCGGCCTGCTGGCCGTGCCGAAGGTCCTGGCGCTGGTCCTGGCGCTGCGCGATCGAGAGCTGCGCCGCGGCTTCGGCGGGGCTACGAAGCTGATCCTGGGCGTCGTCGTCGAGACGCTCGGCTCGATCCTGATGACCCCGGTGATGATGGTGATGCAGAGCGTCGCGGTGATCGAGGTGCTGCTCGGCCGCGACAGCGGCTGGTCGGCCCAGCACCGCCAGGGCGCCGAGCTCAGCCGCAAGGACGCCTGGCGCGCGCATGGCGTCCATGTCCTGCTGGGCGCGATCGGCGCGGTCGGGGCCTTCTTCCTCAGCAAGAACTTCCTGATCTGGACCAGCCCGGTGTTCTTGAGCCTGACGCTCTCGGCGCTGCTGTCGGTGCGCACCTCGCGGCCGGCGGCCGACGCCGCCGCGCGCGACCGGCTGTTCCAGATCCCCGAGGACCTCCAGCCGCCGCGCGTGCTGACGCGGGCCCGGGCCTTGCGCGCGGCCTACGCCGCCGAGGCCGAGACGCGGCGCCGGATCGAGGCGCTGCTGCGCCAGCCGGCCGCCGTCTACACCATCGTCGGCGGCGCGGCGCCGGCGGACCGCGAGGCCGCCGCCGACCGCCGCCGCGCGGCTTAGATGCTCCCCCTCAGGGGAGCTCCCGCGATGCGGGGGTCACGCCCGGGCGCTGTGGGCCTTAACGCCCCCCCTCAGTCGGCTTCGCCGACAGCTCCCCCGCTGCGCGGTGGAGCATCTTGCGCCCAGATCCTTCACCGCGAAGCGGGGGAGGTGGATCCCGCCGAAGGCGGGAGACGGAGGGGGCGTTTCGCCGTCACGCCGCCGACACGGTGTAGATCCAGGTCTCGCTGAGCGCCTGGTCGCCGCGCTTCAGATAGGCCCGCAGGTCGGTGTCGCCGGCCGCCACGTCCATGTCGAACATCAGCCGCCAGATCGGCTGGCCGACGACCGGATAGGCGACCGCCTCGACCGGCGCGCCACGGCTGGCGGTCACCACCGCCTGCACCTCGCCGCGTTGCGTCAGCTTGCCGAGCTCGCCGCCGGAGAAATCGATGACGAACTTGCGCCGGCCGGCCGGCGCCGGATGCCCCGGCCGTCCGGCCTGGCCGAAGCGGGTCGCGGCCACCTTGGCCGCGCCGACCGGCGTCGGCTCCTGGTCGGTCCAGTGCAGCCGGTAATCGACGTCCAGCCGGCTGCCACGGCCGACCGCCTTGGCCGGGGTCCAGAAGGCGACGACGTTGTCGTCGGTCTCCCGCGTGGTCGGGATCTCGACCAGCTGCACCGAGCCGGCCCCCCAGTCGCCCAGCGGCTCGACCCAGGCGCTCGGCCGCTTCTCGTAGAAGACGCCGTCGTCCTGGTAGCTGGCGAAGCTGCGTTCGCGCTGCATCAGGCCGAAGCCGCGCGGCGCCTTGTCCTGGAAGCTGCTGGTCGTCACCCGCGCCGGATTGCGCAGCGGCCGCCACAGCCGCTCGCCCTTGCCGGTCCAGATCGCCAGGCCGTCGGAGTCGTGGATCTGCGGGCGCCAGTCGTCGCCCGGACTGCGCGCGCTCTGGCCGTACCAGTACATGCTGGTCAGCGGCGCGATCCCCAGCCGGCCGACGGCCTTGCGGAAGTTGAGCTGGGCGGTGATCCGCTGGACCAGGCCGCTCGCGCCGCGCTCATGAGTGATGCGGTAGGCGCCGGTGACGCTCGGCCCCTCCAGCAGCGCATAGACGATCAGGCCGGCGCGCGGCGGGTGCTCGATCCAGAAGCTGGTGAAGACCGGGAACTCTTCCGCGGTCGGCGCGGCGGTGTCGATCGCCAGGCCGCGCACCGACAGGCCGTACTGGTTGAACGGGTCGGCCGAGCGGAAGTAGCTGGCCCCGAGAAACGCCACCCAGTCGGTGGCGTCGTCCGGGTTCATCGCCCTAAAGCCGCCGAAGCCCGGATTGTCGCCCAGCCGTCGCAGCGGCGAATCCGCCGGCATGTCGAACAGCTCGGCGGCGTGGATCACCGGCCGCGCCTGGCCGCCGGCGACCACGTGGATCGTCACCGGCGTGCGCGCCGCGGCGCTGACCGGGAACAGGCGCACTCCGCGGTCCCCGCGCCACAGGGTGGCCTCAGGCTTGTAGGTGATCCGCCCGACGGCGTCGTAGTCGACGGCGCGGACCAGGTCGGCCGGCGGCCCGGCGGGCGGCCGATAGGGCTCGGCGGCGAGCGCGCGGGCCTGCGCCTTCAGCCGATCGAAGGAGAAGGGCGCGGGCGGCCCCAGCGGCGCCTCCGTCGGCCAGTTCGCAGCTTGGGCGCGCGCCAGGCCCGGCGGGGCGGCGGCGGCGAGCAGGGCCGACAGGGTCCAGCGGCGGTTTACATCCAAGGCTATCCTCCGAGCGGTGGACTAGAGTGGCGCCATCGCCTGCCCCTGCGTCGCTTTCAGGGCGAAGCTCGCAGGGCCGCGACGAGAGGCGTCGTGGAGGGGGCGCGGCCCCTCGCGTTAAACATGCTTTATCCGATGCTCTCCAGCCTGCCCTCATGACCGCGATTCGCCAGATTTCACCGCGCTGGACGCCGCCTGCAACCGCCGGCGCGCGCTTCGGTTTCGGCAAGTCCGAGCGCTGCATCGAAGCGCCCTGGGCCGAGGCCTGGCTGGACGGCCGCTCGGACATCCTCGACGTCGGCTTCGCGCTCTCGGATTTGGGATGGCTGCGGACCCTGCTCGGGGTCCGCGCGGCCGGCGCATCGTTGACCGCCGTCGACATCATCGCGCCGGAGCGGGTCGCCAACCGCTATCCCGACGACCTGCGCGCCGCGGCGCTGGCGGTCCCGGTGATCCATGGCGACGTGCGCACCGCGCCGGCGCCGGCGGCCGCCTTCGACGCGGTGACCTGCATCTCGACCATTGAGCACATCGGCTTCGACGCGGCGGGCTCCGCGACAGACTCGGCCTTCGCCCGCTGGCGCACCCTGGAGGAGACCCCGACCTCGCGCGATCCGCGGGTCACGCCGGACGCGCTGGCCGCTTTCGCCCGCGCGCTGAAGCCCGGCGGGATCGCCCTGATCAGCGTGCCGATGGGCAAGGGCGGGGCGGTGCCGGTGCACGACAGCCTCGGCTACTACACGCGCCAGCTGGAGTACGACGCGCAGAGCTGGCGCGACATCGCCGAGGCCCCGGGCTTCCGGCTGCTGGAACAGCGCTTCTTCACTTGGATCGACGAAGGCGAGGGCGCCTGGATCGAGGCCGCGGGGCCCGAGGCCCTGGCGCACCAGACCGCCTGGCTTACCCGTCACGCCACCGGCGTGGCGCTGGCCGCCCTGGAGCGCCTGTGATGAGCCCGCGTCCCTCGATCAGCGTCGTCGTCGCCGCCCGCAACGAGGCGCGCCGCCTGCCGGCCTGCCTGGAGACGATCGCCCGGCTCGGGGCCGACGAGATCATCGTCGTCGACGGCGGCTCCACCGACAACACCGTCGAGATCGCCGAGGCGGCCGGCGTGCGGGTGATCCGTTCCGGCGGCCGCGGGCTGGCCTTCGACCGGCAGCTCGGCGCCGACGCCGCCAAGGGCGAGCTGGTGGCGATGATCGACGCCGACCACCGGCCGGAGCCGGACCTGCTCGACCGGCTGTGGGACGATCTCGAGGCGATGGACTTCCTGATCGTCCAGGCCGGCGTCGATATCGCCCCGACCTCGTTCTGGACCCGGGCGGAGGGTCAGGCCATGGCCACCTTCCACCACCAGCCCGGCCCGCGGACCATGATCGGGGTGGCGCCCGCCCTCTACCGTCGCTCGGTGTTCGAGCTCGCCCGCTTCGATGTCGAGGATCCGGAGATCAGCGACGACGCCGACTTCTGCTACCGGCTGGCCCAGGTTCCGGGCGCCCGCTTCGGCATCGGCCATGCGAAGGTGATGCAGGAGCACCACCCGACCGTCGCCGACTATGTCGAGAAGTTCCGCTGGTATGGCCGGATGGACGCCGCCTTCTGCCGCAAGCATCCGGAGCGGGCGGCGCACATGTGGTTCCACCTCGCGATCCGCTATCCGATCCTGCGGCCGCTGAAGGCCCTGGCGACCGGCCGGCCGCTGGCCTGCGCCTGGTTCTGGCTGGCCGCTGCGGTGCGGCTCAGCGCCGCCCTGGGCTCGATGCGCGAGCACGCCCAGGCCGAGCTGCTCGGGACGCGCGCCGGCGTCACGGCATGAGTTCGCCGCGCCTGCTGGTGCTGGGCGACACCGGCCTCGCCGGCACGGCGCTCCTGCAGACCGCCCGGGCCCGCGGCCTGGCGGTGACCGGCGCCTCGCGCCATGGCGAGCGCGCGGTCGACCTCACCGACGCCGCATCGCTCAAGGCGCTGCTGGCCGCGGTCGCGCCGACGACGGTGATCAACGCCGCGGCGCTGGTCTCGGTGGCCGACTGCGAACGCGATCCGGGCCGGGCCTGGCTGGTCAACGCCCGCCCGGTTTCGCTGCTCGCCGAGGCCGCGCGCGAACAGGGTTTCCGCTTCGTCCAGGTCTCGACCGACCATTTCTATTCCGGCGACGGACGCCGGGCGCACGGCGAGGGCGAGCCGGTCGTGCTACTGAACGACTACGCCCGCTCCAAATACGCCGCCGAGGGTTTCGCCCTGACGGCGCCGGACGCGCTGGTGGTGCGGACCAACATCCTCGGGCTGAAATCGGCGACCGGCGGCTCGTTCGGCGAATGGGCGCTCGGCGTGATCGGCGGCGACACCGAGGCGACGCTGTTCGAGGACCAGTTCGTCTCGATCCTCGACATCTGGAGCTTCGCCGAGGGCCTGCTGGACCTGGCGGCGAGCCCGGCGCGGGGCGTGATCAACCTGGCCAGTTCGGAGGTCTATTCCAAGGCCGAGCTGGTCGAGGCGCTGGCCACGGCGCTCGGGCGCAAGCTGACCCGCGCCCGGCGGGGCTCGGTGGGCCAGCAGGCGGTGCGCCGCCCCGACAGCCTGGGCCTGAACGTATCGCGGGCCGAAGCGGTCCTCGGCCGCCGGCTGCCGGGCCTGCAGGCGGTCGCCGCACGGTTCGCCGGGCAGGCCATGCAACGAGCGAGGCCGTGATGGGCTGGGATTCCGAGGTCTGGATCGGCGCGCGGCGGACCGCCCTGGACGAGCCGGCCTACTTCATCGCCGACATCGCCGCGAACCATGACGGCGAGCTCGCGCGGGCGCGCGAGCTGATCTGGCGCGCCAAGGAGGCCGGCGCCGACTGCGCCAAGTTCCAGCATTTCCTGGCGGGCAAGATCGTCAGCGGGCCGGGCTTCGACGAGCTCGGCGCCCAGGTCGCCCACCAGTCCGGCTGGAAGAAGTCGGTGGTCGAGGTTTACGACCAGTATCACACCCGCCGCGACTGGACCGACGCCCTGGTCGAGACCTGCCGCGAGGCCGGCATCGACTACATGACCACCCCCTACGACGCCGAGGCGCTGGACAGCCAGCTGCCGCACGTGCCGGCGATCAAGATCGGCTCCGGCGACATCACCTTCGATCCGCTGGTCAGCCGCGCGGCGGCGTCCGGCAAGCCGTTGCTGCTGGCCACCGGGGCGGCGGACCTGGCCGACGTCGAGCACGCCGTCGGGCAGGTGCTGGCGCACACTCGCCAGCTGGTGCTGATGCAGTGCAACACCAACTACTCCGGCGCGGAGGAGAACTTCCGCTCGGTCAACCTGCGGGTCCTGCAGAGCTTCGCCCAGCGCTGGCCGGACATGGTCCTGGGTTTCTCCGACCACACGCCGGGACACGCGGCGGTGCTCGGCGCGGTGACGCTCGGGGCGCGGGTGATCGAGAAGCACTTCACCGACGACAACGCCCGCGAGGGCCCGGACCACGGCTTCGCCATGAACCCGCGCACCTGGCGCGAGATGGTCCAGGCCGTGCGCCAGCTGGAGGCGGCGCTGGGCGACGGGGTCAAGCGGGTCGAGGCCAACGAGGGCGAGACGGTGGTGGTGCAGCGCCGGGCCTTGCGGCTGCGCGCGCCGCTGCCGACGGGCCACCGGCTCGCGCCCGAGGACCTGGAGGCGCTGCGGCCGTGCCCGCCCGACGCGGTCGATCCGCGGCGGCTGGACGCGGTGGTCGGACGAACGCTCAAGGCCGCCAAGGCGGCGGGGGACGCGCTGCGTTGGACCGATCTCGCCTAGCCGTGGTGATCCCCTGTCACAACGAAGTCGCGACCATCGGCCAGGTCGCCACTGGCGCGAGCGCGTTCGGCCATGTGCTCGTGGTCGACGACCGCTCGACCGACGCCTCGTGCCAGGTCGCCGAGGCCGCCGGCGCGGAGGTGATCTGCGCCGAGGCGCCCGGCTATGACGGCGCCCTGAGCACCGGCCTCAAAGCCGCCCGGGCGCGCGGCTTCGCGTTCGTGGCGACCATCGACGCCGACGGCGAGCACGATCCGGCGGTGCTCGCCGCCGTCGCCGCGGCGTTCGACGCCGGCGCGCCGCTGGTCTGCGGCGTCCGCCCCGCGCCCCAGCGCGCGGCCGAGCATCTGATCGCGGTAGTGGGCCGCCTGCGCTACGGCATCCGCGACCCGCTATGCGGCATGAAGGGCTATTCCGCCGCGGTGCTCGACGCCTGGCTGGCCTCGGCCGCGCCGCTTGGCGTCAACATGGCCCCGGCGGTGATGTGGCGCAAAGCCGGCGGCGGCTTCGCCGAGGTCCATGTCAGCGGCGAACGGCGCGTGGGACGCCCGCGCTTCGGCCGGGCGCTGGCCGCCAACCTCGCCCTGCTGCGGGCCTTCCGCACGGTCGCCGCCCTGCCGCCGGCCGAGCCGGCCCGATGAGGATCCTGACCATCCTGCAGGCGCGGATGAGCTCCACCCGCCTGCCCGGCAAGGTGATGACGCCGTTGCTCGGCCAGCCGATGATGGCCCGCCAGATCGAGCGCCTGCGCCGCGCCCGGCGGATCGGCGAGCTGGTGGTGGCGACCAGCGTCGAGCCCGGCGACGCGGTGGTGGAGCAATGTGCGCTGGAGCTCGGCTGCCTGGCCTATCGCGGGCCGTTGGTCGACGTGCTCGGCCGCTACGCAGACGCACTGGAGCAGCACGGTCCGGCCGACCATGTGGTGCGGGTGACCGCGGACTGTCCGCTGGCCGACTGGCGGGTGATCGACCGGGTGATCGAGCATCACCTGGCCACCGGCGCCGACTACACCTCCAACACCGTCGAGCGGACCTATCCCAAGGGGCTCGACGTCGAAGTGGTCCGCGCGCCGCTGCTGCTGCAGGCCGCGCGCGAGGCCGAGGACCCTTACGAGCGCGAGCACGTCACGCCCTTCTTCTACTTCCGGCCCGAGCGGTTCCGGATCGAGCAGGTGACGCAAGGCCTCGACCAGAACCTCTGGCGCTGGACGGTCGACACGCCGGCCGACTTCGCCTTCACCCGATCGGTATACGAAGCGCTCTATCCGACGCGGCCGGACTTCCTGAGCGAGGACATCCAGGCCCTGCCCGGGGCGACCCGCACGGACCCGGACGATCCTGGCGTCCCCCCAGCCCCTTCGGAGAGCCCATGACGCTCGAGCAGTTCATCGCCCGGCGCGAGGCAGAGCGGGCCTGGGCCTTCGCCAACGGCTACAACAACGGCGATCCGGCGACCAACGGCGAGTACGCCTGTCTCGACGCCCTGCTGGCGGAGGCCGACGCCTTCGTCGACGTCGGCGCCAACGAGGGCCTGTTCCTCGCCCGGGCGGCGGCGCGGACGCCGGCGCCACGGATTCTCGCCTTCGAGCCCAATCCGGCGCATGCGGCCCTGATCACCGAGCAGCTGGCCGGCGCCGGCCGGCTGGAAGGGGTCGCGCTCGGGGACAAACCCGGCTCGGCCATCCTGCACGTCCACGCCACCCACCACGCCACCGCCAGCCTCACCGACCGGCCGCGCATGTCGCCGCGTTTCCGCGCGGAAATGAGCACCGTCGAGGTGCCGCTCCGCCGGCTCGATGATTATGCGGCGGACCTCGGCGACGCCCGCAAGCTGCTGATCAAGATCGACGCCGAGGGCTTCGAATTCCCGGTGATCCGCGGGGCCGAACGCCTGCTGGCGCAAACGCCGGCCTGCGCGGTGATGTTCGAGCATTCGTTCGCCTGGCTGGAGACCGGCGAGCCGCTGCTCGGCTGCTTCCAGGCGTTCGACGCGCTGGGGTTCGACTTCTTCCGCATCCTGCCGGTCGGCCTGGAGCACGTGCGCTTCTTCGCCAACGACATGGAGCGCGCCCAGTACTGCAACTACGTCGCCATCCGCGGCTTCGACCTGCTCGTCCAGCCGACCGTCCCGCTGCCGACCGTCTACGGCGAGACGACGCTTCGGCTGTTCTGACCGCTCAGCAGTCGGCCAGCATCGCCCGCAGCTCGGCGTCGCCCAGCCACTCGGTGTTGCTGTCGCTGGCGTAGGAGAAGCCCTCGGGCATCATCTCCTTGCCGCTGGCGCGGACGTGCTCGCTGAACGCCGGCTCGATCGCATAGCGGTCGCCGAGGTCCACCGTCGTGCGGGCGTCGTCCTGCGAGATCATCATCTCGTGCAGCTTCTCGCCGGGCCGGATGCCGACCACCTTGATCGGCGTCTCGGGGGCCATGATCCGGGCTAGGTCGGTGACCTTCATCGACGGGATCTTCGGCACGAAGATCTCGCCGCCGCGCATGATCGTCAGCGACGAGAGGACGAAGTCGACGCCCTCGTTCAGGGTGATCCAGAACCGGGTCATCCGCGGATCGGTGACCGGCAGCTCCAGCACGCCCTTGCCGATCAGCCGGCGGAACAGCGGCACGACCGAGCCGCGCGAGCCCACCACATTGCCGTAGCGCACCACCGAGAAGCGGGTGCCGATGTCGCCCGACAGGTTGTTCGCCGCGACGAAGGTCTTGTCCGAGGCGAGCTTGGTCGCGCCGTAGAGGTTGGCCGGGTTGCAGGCCTTGTCAGTCGACAGCGCCACCACCTGCCGCACCCGGTTGGACAGCGCCGCCCAGACCACGTTCTCGGCGCCCAGCACATTGGTGTGGATGCACTCGGAGGGATTGTACTCAGCGGCCGGGACCTGCTTCAGCGCCGCAGCGTGGATGATGATGTCGACCCCGCGGAAAGCCAGGGTCATCCGCTCCCGGTCGCGCACGTCGCCGAGGAAGAAGCGCATCGCCGACATCTGCTCGGGCGAGAACCGCTCGGACAGGTCGAGCTGCATCTCGCTCTGTTTCAGCTCGTCGCGCGAATAGATGATCAGCTTGCGCGGCCGGGCGCGCTCCAGGACCGTCTCGACGAAGCGTCGGCCGAACGAGCCGGTGCCGCCGGTCACCAGGATGACCTTGCCGTCGAGGTCGAGGTTGGTCGGCGCAAATCGATGCAAGGCGCGCTCCGAAGGTCAGCGAATCGTTACCAACCGTGACAGTTGGAGGGCGCTCGTAAAGAGACCGCTAACCATAAGCGATCCAGTCTGCGTGCGATGAAACGCCGCCTGTTCGTCGCGCTGCTCGCGACCTCAGCCGCTCTGCCGCTGGCCGCCCGCGCCAGCGACAAGGGCGAGAAGAAGCCGTCCGGCGGCGACAACTATGTGCGGATCAACACGGTCACCGCCTACACCACCCGGCCGGGCGCGCGGCGCGGGGTGATGACGGTGGACTGCGGCCTCGACATACCCGACCCGGCGCTGCGCCAACGCGCCGAGCTGGTGCTGCCCCGGCTGCGGGCCGCCTTCGTCCAGGCGGTGCAGATCTACGCCGGCGGGCTGCCGGCGGGCGCGCCGCCCAATCCGGAATTCCTGGCCCGCAATCTCCAGCGCTCCGCCGACGAGGTGCTGGGCAAGAAGGGCGCGCGGGTGCTGATGGGCGCGATCCTGGTGAACTGAGGCTCAGACCGTGCCGAGGGCGGTCGCCGCCTCGTCCATGAAGCGGGCCAGCTTCACGTCCAGTTCGGTGACCCCGTCGGCGTCGTGGGTGGCGAGCGTCACCTCGACGCGACTGTAGACGTTGAACCATTCCGGATGGTGGTCGAGCTTCTCGGCCATCAGCGCCGCGCGGCTCATGAAGCCGAAGGCGGCGTTGAAGTCGGCGAACTTGAAGCTCCGCTGGATGGCGTCGCGGCCTTCGACCGCCGCCCAGTTGGGCAGGGACTTCAGCGCCTCGGCCGCGCCGAGCTTTGCGGGACGGGTCATGCTGCGGCCTCCGTGGGTGGGAAGGCCGCATAAACCGGCCTCAGTGCGGATTAACGCCTCAAATGGCGGGGCGGCGACGCCGGCGTCCAGGCCAAAGATGGCGAGCTTGCGCCAGCCTGCTAAGCAGGGATCGCCCATGTCGGACCGCGTCGTCACGTTCATGCCCCGGGAGTTGAGGATGCTGCGGCCGGACCGCTGGCCCGCGGCGCTGCGCTTCGCCCTCTATGGGGTCGCCGTGGCGGTGCTGCTCTACCTGACGCTCGCGCCCGGCGAGGCGCTGCCGCCGACGACCCTGTGGGACAAGGCCCAGCACGGCCTCGCCTGGTTCGTGTTGGCGGCGATCGGGCTGGCCTTCTGGCCGGGCCGGCCGGGCCGGGTCGGCGCCTTTACGCTGTTCGTTGGCGGCCTGATCGAGGTGCTGCAGTCGATCCTGCCGTTCGGCCGCGACGGCGATGTGCGCGACCTGCTCGGCGACAGCGTCGGCATCGCCGCGGCCCTGCTGGTCTGGCTGGCGATCCGCTGGCTTGCATTCCGCCGCCCGCTTCCCGCTTGATGGCCCCGTCAAAGGTCGCCTGAGCCGGCCGGACGGAGGAGGCGGCCCATGCGGTTCGTGCTGATTCACGGCGGCTTTCACGGCGCCTGGTGCTGGAGCCGCACCATTCCTGAACTCGCGCGGCTGGGCCATCAGGCCCTGGCCATCGACCTGCCGGGACACGGAGAGCGCCGCGACGAGCGTTCGACCCTGGCTGATCGGCAGGGGGCCATCCTCGAGGTGCTGCAGCCCGGCGACGTGCTCGTCGGCCATTCCGGTGGCGGCTACGACATCAGCCTCGCCGCCGGCGCCGCGCCGGAGAAGGTCCGCCACCTGGTGTATCTCGCCGCCGGCCTGCCGCTGGAGGGCCGCACCGTGCTCGAAGCCACCGGCGGCGCGGCCCAGCCGTCCGGCGACGGCGACGCCCAGGTGACCCAACTGATGAGCGACGAGACCGGCATGCTGCGGTTCATCCGGCCCGACGCGCGCGGGCGAATGGAATGCGTCGACCGCGAAGCGGCCGGCGACTTCTTCTACCACGACTGCGATGAGGCGACGGTGGCCTGGGCGTTCGAACGGCTGACGCCGGCGCCGAGCGACTTCCTGACCGAGACGGTGTCGATCCCGCGTTTCTGGGCGGCGGACCTGCCGCGCAGCTACATCCGCTGCGCCCAGGACCGGGCCAAGCCGCAGGCGATGAGCGAGACGGTGGTCGACCGGCTGGGCGTCGCGCCGCTGTCGATCGACGCCTCCCACTCGCCGTTCCTGAGCCGCCCGGCCGAGCTGGCGGAGCTGCTCGTCGCGGCGGTCGCGACCCGGCCGACCGGGCCGCTAAAGCCGAACTGAGGCGGCGCTGGAGGCCTCAGGCCGCCTGGGCCAGGCCTTCCGGCATCACGTGATTGAGCGAGAGCAGGGTGACGATGCCCTGGTCGGTGGTCATCACGCCGGCCACGAAGTCGCGCACCCGGTCGCCGACCCGCGGCGGTTCCTGCAGCATGCCCTCGGCGACCATCAGGATGTCGCAGACTGCGTCGACCAGCAGGCCGACCTGGTTGTCGCCGATCTGCGCGACCATGACGACCGACGAGGTCGACGCCGCGGTCTGGCCGACGCCCAGCAGCGAGCCGAGGTCGATCACCGGCAGGATCGAGCCGCGCAGGTTGATCATGCCCAGGACGTGCGGCGGGGCGTGCGGCAGCGGCGTCGAGACGGTCCAGCCGCGGATCTCGCGGACCTGCATGATGTCGATCGCGTAGAGGTGCTCGCCGATCGAGACGCAGATCAGTTCGGAACCGACAGCCGGCAACTTGTGAGCCTCAGACATCCGCATCGTCCCCCAACCGACGCCGCGCCCGGGTGGACGTGGAACGGCCGATTCGCCGCCAGTCTTCGCGCGTTCAGGTAAAACGGCCCTTAAAGCAGGGCATTAGAAGACGCCGAGCGCCAGACCGGCGGCCAGCGCTTGGCCCAGTTCGGCGCACGGCGCGAGCTCGTCAGGCGTCAGCGTCTTGGCCGCCAGGATCGCCTCGGGCGTCTGGGCGTGGGTGCAGACGATCAGCGGGTCGGCCACCGCGCGCAGCCGCCAGCCGGTGGCGATGCGGGCGATCTGCCGCGCCGCTCCCGTCCCATCGCTGCCGGCGCAGATCATCGCCGCGTAGGGCCGGCCCTGGATGCGGTCGAGCACGGGATAGTAGGCGCGGTCGAAGAACTCCTTCATCGCCCCGCTGAGGCTGGCGAGGTTTTCCGGCGCGACGAACAGGTAGCCGTCGGCGGCGAGCAGGTCCTGCGGCTGCGCCTCGTCGGCGGCGAGGCGGCGGACCACGACCTCGCCTTCGCCCGTCGCGGCGGCGTCGGCGGCCTCGGCCATCTGCCGTGCGCCGCCGGTGCGGGAATGCCAGACGATCAGCAGGGTTTTCATCGCGAATCAGCCTCGCCGCGCACGTCCGGGGAGCGCCATTCTCTGCTTACCGCGCGGGCGCCCCTGCCGCGCGGCCGATGTTGCGATGGGCAGATCGGCGGTTGACCCGGCCAATTCTGTCAATTGATCGGGCCGGAACCCGGATCGCGGCCTTCACCTGGAAGAAAATGCAGGGAGGCCTCTCATGGACAAGGTCCAAGAGTACCGGGAGCATGCACACCGCTGCGAACTTTTGTTGGAGAAGGCGGCGGACCCGCGGGTCCGCCAGAAGCTGCGCCGTGAGCGGCAGGAATGGCTGGAGCTCGCCGCCAGCCGCGAGGCCGTGCTCCGCGGCGAGCGCTGGGCCGGGGAGCGCGCGCTCGACGAGGAGATGACCCTGAGTTCGCTGCGCGCCTTTGAGGCGCGGCAGCGCTTCGGCTGATCCGAGCGATCAGAGCAGGGCGGCGGCGAGTTCGCGCCACACCGCGCGCGGGCAGCTCATGGTCCGGCCGCCCTCATGGATCACCTGCACGCAGACGTGGTCGGCGCCGGCGGCCTGATGCTCGGCCACCCGCTTGGCGATCGCGTCGACGTCGCCCCAGGCGAACAGCGCGTCGATCAGCCGGTCGCTCGAGCTGTTGATTTCGTCTTCGGTGAAGCCCAGCCGCAGCCAGTTGTTCCGGTAGTTGGGCAGCCGCAGGTAGGTGCTGAGCGCCCCGCGCGCGAGCTCCCGCGCCTTGGCCGGGTCGGTCTCGAGCACCACGCCCTGTTCCGGGGCGAGCAGCGCGCCGGGGCCCAGCCGCTCGCGGGCTTCGGCGGTGTGCTCCGGGGTGATCAGATAGGGGTGCGCGCCGGCGGTGCGCTCGCGCGACAGGTCGAGCATCTTCGGCCCCAGCGCCGCCAGGCAGCGCCGCGCGGCCGGCACGCCCGCGGCGTCCAGTCCGTCCAGATAGGCGCCCATGGCCGCCAGCGGCTTCTTGTAGGCCTCGCCGATGGTCGGGCCATGGCTGACGCCGAGCCCCAGCATCAGCCGGGCGTGGTCGGCGGCGCTGCGGCCCTGCCACCAGGTCCCGACGTCGGCGGTCTCGTGCTTCCAGATGTTGAGGATGCCCGAGGCGATCGCGATCCGCGGCGCGGCGTCCAGCAGCCGTCCCATGTCGCCCAGCATGTCGCCGCCCAGGCCGCCCGGCGTCCACACCGCGCCGTAGCCGAGTTCGTCCAGTTCGGCGGTCGCCTCGCGCGCCTGACCGGCGTCGCCGAAGCGCAGCTCCATCGACCAGACGCCGATCCGGCCGAGGCCGTGGGTGCTGTCAGTGGGCGTTTGGCTCATCTGGGGTTCCTCGCGAAGCTGTGCCGGCGGAGCGCCTGCGGCGCAGCAGGTTGCGCGGTTCTGCGCCTGGCGCAAGCGCTCCGCGGCGTCCCGCGAAAGCCTACCGGCGCAGAGGGGCGCAGCCGCCTCTCCGCGCGCTCGCCATTTCGTGACCACCGGGCTCCAGGCAAAGGCTCATCATGGGGCTTGCGCCCCTGCGGGGCGGAACGCCTGGACGCACCGCGCGCGACGCCCCGTTGGAGGGGGCGTGACCGGAGCGGAAGGACGTGGGCGCGCGTGGCGCTTCAGCGAGCTGGGCAGCCGTCGGCGGCGTCGCCGTGGCCTGCCTGCTGTTTCTCCTGCTCCTGACGGCCGCGCCGGCTGCGGCGCAGCGCGGCGCTCCCGCCGCGTCGCCGGTCATCGTGCTGCAGGTGGACGAAGCCATCGGGCCGGCGACGACCGAATACCTGCGCAGTGGCCTGTTGCGCGCCAAGGAGCAGGGCTCGCCGCTGGTCGTGCTGGTGATGGACACGCCGGGCGGCCTGGATTCCTCCACCCGCGACATCATCGGCGACATCCTCGCCTCTGAGGTGCCGGTCGCCACCTTCGTCGCGCCCGCCGGCGCCCGCGCCGCCAGCGCGGGGACCTACATCCTGTACGCCAGCCATCTGGCGGCCATGGCGCCCGGCACGCATCTGGGCGCGGCGACCCCGGTGGCGCTCGGCGGCCCCGCGACGCCGCTGCCCGGCGCCGCGCCCGACGACAAGGCGAAGAAGGACGGGCCCACGGCCGCGCCGCCGGACGCCATGTCGGCCAAGGTGACCAACGATGCGGCCGCCTACATCGCCTCGCTCGCCGCGCTGCAGGGCCGCAACGCCGAGTTCGCCGAACGCGCGGTGCGCGAGGCCGCCACCCTGACCTCCGACCAGGCGAAGGCGCGCGGGGTCATCGAGCTGGTCGCCAGCGACCTGCGGGACCTGCTGGCCCAGGCCGACGGGCGGACCGTGAAGGTGAACGGCCAGCCGCGGCGGCTCGACACCGCTGGGCGGCCGCTCGCCGACATGCAGCCGAGCTGGCGGGTGCGGGTGCTGGGCGTCATCACCAACCCGAACATCGCCTACCTGCTGTTCCTGATCGGCCTCTACGGGCTGATGTTCGAGCTGATGTCGCCAGGCATGGTCGCGCCGGGGATCATCGGCGCGATCGCCCTGGTGACGGCGCTGTTCGCGCTCAACCTGCTGCCGGTGAACTACGCCGGGCTGCTGCTGCTGCTGATCGGCCTGGGCCTGATGACCGCGGAGGCGCTCAATCCCTCCGTCGGCGCCTTCGGGATCGGCGGCGTGGTGGCCTTCGCCCTGGGCTCGTTGATGACCTTCAAGGGGCCGATTCCGGAATACCAGCTGTCGCCCGGCGTGGTGCTCGTCGCCGTCGCCCTGAGCCTGGCCTATTTCGCCCTGGCGCTCGGCAGCGCCTTCCGCGCCCGCCGCGGGGCGCTGGCGATCGGTCCCGACACCCTGATCCGCGCGCCCGGACGCGTCGTCAGCTGGTCCGGCGACGCGGGCCTGGTGCGGGTGCAGGGCGAGGACTGGCAGGCCCGGGCCGCCGCGCCGCTCGCGCCGGGCCGCGGCGTCCATGTCGTGCGCCGCGACGGCTTGGCGCTGTTCGTCGAGCCCGACGACACCCCCGACCCGCCGGCGCGACCCGCCGCCTAGGAGCCCGTCATGCCCGCGCCCTTCGACCTTGCAGCCTACGTCCTCCTGGCGGTGGTGGTGGTCGTCGTGCTGGCCCAGGCGATCCGCATCCTGCGCGAGTACGAGCGCGGCGTGGTGTTCACCCTCGGCCGCTTCTCCGGCGTGAAGGGGCCGGGGCTGATCCTGCTGATCCCGGTGGTGCAGCAGATGGTCCGCGTCAGCCTGCGGACCATCGTCATGGACGTGCCGAGCCAGGACGTCATCTCGCGCGACAACGTCTCGGTGAAGGTCAATGCGGTGATCTATTTCCGGGTCATCGAGGCCGACCGGGCGGTGATCCAGGTCGAGGACTTCGTCGCCGCGACCAGCCAGCTGGCGCAGACCACCCTGCGCTCGGTGCTCGGCAAGCACGAGCTCGACGAGATGCTGGCCGAGCGCGACAAGCTCAACATCGACATCCGCGAGATCCTCGACGCCCAGACCGACCAGTGGGGGATCAAGGTCGCCAACGTCGAAATCAAGCACGTCGACATCGACGAGAGCATGATCCGCGCCATCGCCCGCCAGGCCGAGGCCGAGCGCAACCGCCGCGCCCGGATCATCAACGCCGACGGCGAGCGGCAGGCGGCCGAGACCCTGGTCGACGCCGCGCGCATCCTGGCGCAGCAGCCGGAGTCGCTGCAGCTGCGCTACCTGTCGACGCTCTACGACATCGGCATGGACAAGAACTCGACCATCGTCTTCCCGATGCCGCTCGACCTGCTCTCGATCTGGCTGCAGGGCCGCGAGCGCCCGCCGCCCGCGGCGGAGTGATCAGTCGTCGCGATCGGGCACGCGGCCGCGTTCGAGCCGCCACAGCGCCGTCCAGGCGATCAGCGCGCAGACCGCGCCGGCGCACCAGCCGGCCAGCACGTCGCTCGGCCAGTGGACGGCCAGATAGATGCGGCTGATCCCGACGGCGGTCATCACCAGCACCGCGGTGGCGAACACCAGGGCCTTGGTCGCCCGGCGCGGCTCCAGACTGGCGATCAGCATGGCCAGCGTCAGATAGACCGTCGCCGACAGCATCGAGTGGCCGCTCGGGAAGCTCGCCGAATAGACATAGACGCCATGCGGCGCGAGGTCCGGCCGCGGACGGGCGTAAAACTGTTTTAGCAGGTCGCTGCCGAGCTGCGCGGTGAGCACGGTGGCGACCAGCACCAGGGCGTGGCGCGCCTTGCGGTGCAGCAGGAAGGCGATCGCCGCCACCACCGTCACCAGGGTCAACACGGTGAAGCCGCCGAGCGCGGTGATGTCGCGCATCGCCTCCTGGATGCTGCGCGAGCCGAGCGGCTCCTCCGGATTGCCCGGCGTGCGCAGCGCCAGCAGGATCTGCTCGTCGATCGTCAGCGGCTCGCCCTCGCGGACCTCGCCGCCGACCGCCAGGAACGCCCACACCGCGCCGGCCCCGGCAAGCAGCGCCAGCAGCGCGCGGGATTCGAGACGGCGGAGCAGGGCGGCGAGGCGATGTGGCATGGGCTCGAGCGAACCTAGACCATCCGTCGGCGTCCGCGCAGCCCCGTGCTTGGTCAGCAGGCCGCCTGGCCGGCGCCGCCGTTCAGGTCGGCGCGGGCGCGGCCGAAGGCGTCGCGGCGGCCCCACACGCCGGGGATGTCGAGCACTTCGATCCGGCTGATCTCCGGCGGCAGGGCGGGATCGACCAGCAGATGGCCGCCGCTCGCCTCCAGCCCCAGCAGCGCCCGGATCAGCAGCAGCGGCGCGCCGGACGCCCAGGCCTGCGGGCTGCACGCGGTCGGGTACTCGACGGGGAAGCGGGTGTTCTCCCGCGCATAGCCGGCGAAGGCTTCCGGCAGGCGGCCCTCGAACAGCTCGGCGGCCTCCAGCATGGCGTAGGCGATTTTCGCCGCCTCGGCGTTGAAGCCGTAGCGGCGCAGGCCCCAGGCGATGAACGAGTTGTCGTGCGGCCAGACGGTGCCGACGTGATAGCCGATCGGATTGTACGAGCCCTCGGTGCTGGCCATGGTCCGCACGCCCCAGCCGGAGAACAGCGCGTCGCTCATCAAGTGGGCGGCGCACTGGGCGGCCTTGTCCGCGTCGGCGATGCCGCTCCACAGCAGGTGGCCGATGTTCGAGGTCAGCGAGTCGATCTTGCGCTTGCGGCTGTCGAGCCCGAGCGCGAAGAACTTCCGGTCGGGCAGCCAGAAGTCCTCGTTGAAGCGCCGCTTCAGGTCCGCGGCCTGGCCTTCCAGCTCCTCGGCCCAGGCCGGATCGTTCCACACTTCGCGGGCCAGCCGGGCGGTCCTGATCTTGGCGTCATAGGCGTAGCCCTGCAGCTCGCAGATCGTCCGCGGCGTGTCGGCCAGGGTTCCGTCGGCGAAGGCGATGGAGTCGCCGGAGTCCTTCCAGCACTGGTTCTCCAGCCCGTTGGGGTTGCGGCGCTGGTAGTCGATGTAGCCGTCGCCGTCGCTGTCGCCGTAACGGTCGATCCAGCGCGCCGCCGCCCGTGCCTCCTGCTCCAGGTCGCGCACCAGCTCGCGGTCGCCGCTCCAGCGCTCGTATTCCTCCATCAGGATCAGGAACAGCGGCGTGGCGTCGGCCGTGCCGTAGTAGGGCGAGTGCGGGGTGTCCTCGAACGCGGTCATCTCGCCGAAGCGCAGCTCGTGCAGGATCTTACCGGGCTCGGCGTCGCGGAACGGGTCGTCGGCGCGCGCCTGCAGCATCGCCAGGGTGCGCAGAGTGGTGGCCGCCAGCTCCGGCTGGAACGGCAGGCACTGGAAGCTGGTGAGCAGGCTGTCGCGCCCGAAGATGGTCATGAACCAGGGCAGGCCGGCGGCCGGCATCGAGCTCAGGATGACCGGCGCCCGGAAGCGCAGCGCCGCCAGGTCGACGAGGCTGCGCCGATAGGTGCGTTGCAGCGGCTCCCAGGACGAAAACACCCGCGGGGCGGTTTCGAGCCAGTGATCGAGCTCGTGCGGCGCGGTCCGCGGCGGCGCGGCGAGTTCGTGCTGCCGGACCGGCAGGACGTTGAGCTCGGTGACCCACTTGGTCCGTGGCGCGAGCTGCACCTGGTAACGCAGACCGTCCGCGGTGACCTGCGCCGGGATGCTGCTGGTCACCCGGGTCTCGCGGCGGAACTGTTCGCGCTTGTAGCCGAGCGTCAGCTCGCCGCCCTCGACCTGACTGTAGGCCTCGCCCTTCTTGGTGCGCTTGTCCTTGACCTCGAACAGGTCGGCGAAGTCAGAGGCGACCTCGAGGCGGATCTCCAGGTCGACCGGGTCCTTGCCGTGGTTCTGCAGCACCAGCCGTTCGGTGAAGCCCTCGCCGATCTCGCGCTGGCGGATCACGGTCAGGTGGGAGTCGATGTAGACGGCGCCGGTGGCCAAGGCGAGGAAGTGCTGCACCCGCGAATAGGCGGTGTCGTCGACTGACAGCAGCTTCGGGCGCAGCCCGTTGATGGTCAGCACCCAGCGCGACAGGTAGCGGGTGTCGTTCAGGAAAAAGCCGTGGTTGACCTCCGGGGTCGCGTCCAGGTCGCCCTGCCGGTTGCTGACGACGAACTGATTGCCGTCGAGGATGCTGATGGTGTCCGACATCGAGCTGGCTCCTGGACCCCTTTCCACTCGCGTTGGATCGCGAGCGGATAAGAAAAGCGCTCACTCAAAGACGACGATCCTGCTTGTGCCGCCTGACGTGTCCCAACTCAGGCGGGGCAGGGTTTTGGCGCGAGGCCGCTCCAGGGGGAACCTGCCTGCAGGCCGAAGAAGACGCGGATGACCAGCCCGATGTCCCCTTCGGGCAACACCCGACCCTGGAGCCGGGCGACGATCGGCTGCACGTCGCCGCCGAGCAGGCCGACCAGGGTTTGCAAGGTGTCGGTGGTCACGGTGGCGGCGGCCTCGCCGTCCGGGACGATCTCGACGCCGCCGTCGTCGACCTTGAGGACCCCCACGGTCGCGCCGTCGACGCCCAGGCGAATCCGCGCGGAGAGCCCGGCCACGCCGTCGGCGGCGCCGCGACGGGACGCCCAATCGGCAGGAATAGCGGTGTCAGAAGACGATCCCATCGGCAGCTCCCGAGGTCACGCGTGGACCCTAGCGCGGCGGCCGTCGCGTGACGATCAGGTCGCCGCCTGAGGTGCGTCTCAGGAAGGGGCGCCGGCCGGCCAGCTCAGCAATTTCCGGTCCTGGGATCAGGGGTTGGTTCCGGTCGCCCGGCCCGAGCGTATCCGTAGTGTCGGGCTGGCGCGCTTGCGCCGTCGCGGTCGAAGGAGATGAAGATCATGCCTGCGACGACGCCTCTCGCCACCGGGGACGCGGCCGCCTGGCGGGCGGCGGACTTCTCCCTGGTGCTCGGCGGCCCGCTCTATCAGGCGCTGCGCCGGGTGCGCCTGACCGACGACGTGCTGGGGCTGCTGCATCGCCGGATCATCGCCGCGGGCCTGATCGCCTGGGCGCCGTTGCTGGTGTTGTCGGCGCTGGAGGGCGGCCTGTTCGGGCCCTCGCCAAAGATGCCGTTTCTCACCGACATCGGCTTCCATGTGCGCTTCCTCGTCGTGGTCCCGCTGCTGCTCGCCGCCGAGGTGTTCGTGCACCGCCGCCTGCAGCCGATCGTCGATCAGTTCCGGGTCCGCAACCTCGTCCGGCCAGACGAAACCGAGCGCTTCGCGGACGCGGTGAACGAGGCCTTGAGGTGGCGCAATTCGATCGTGCCGGAACTCGTGCTGCTCGGCTTCATCTACGCCGCGGGCATCCTGTTCAACGTGCACCGTTACGTCGCCATGGGCCCCGACGCCTGGTTCGGCGCCCCGGCGGGAAAAGGGGTCTCGGTCGCCGGTCTCTGGCTGGTCTTCGTCAGCCTGCCGCTGTTCCAGTTCCTGCTGCTGCGCTGGTACTTTCGCCTGCTGATCTGGGCCAAATTTCTGTGGCGGATGTCGCGGCTCGACCTGGACCTCAATGCGACGCATCCGGACCGGGCCGGCGGCCTGGGATTTCTCGGGGCGTCGATGAACGCCTTTGTCCCGATCGCCGCGGCCCATGGCGCGCTGTCGGCCGGGGTGATGGCCAACCGCATCTTCTTCGGCGGGGCCCGGCTCACCGATTTCCAGCTGGAGGTGCTCGGCGAGGCGGTCTTCCTGATCGCCCTGTTCGCCGGTCCGCTGACCGTGTTCGCCTGGGTCCTGGCGCGTGTGAAGCGCCGGGGGCTCAGGGAGTTCGGCGCGCTGGGCCAGATCTATGTGCGGGACTTCCGCGCCAAGTGGTTCGCCGGTGCGCCGCCGAAGGACGAGCCGCTGATCGGCAGCGCCGACATCCAGTCGCTCGCCGATCTGGGCAACAGCTTCGCCTCGGCGCAGCAGATGCGGTTCGCGCCGATCGGGCCGACCGGCCTGCTCTACTTCGGCCTGGCGTTCATCGGGCCGATCTTGCCGCTGGTCCTCACCCTGATGCCGCTCGACGCGCTGATCGCCCGGATGGTGGGCATCGTGTTCTAGCCAAGAAAACCGGCCGGCCGCCTCGATGTTGTTGCGGCCGCGAGGTGTTGCGTCCTAAGCGGCCCTGGAGTGTCCGGCCGACACAATGACGCTGAGGTCGCGGTGATGCGCTTTCCGCCACAGCTCGCCGCCCTTGCGGTTCTGCTCTTCGCTTCGCCCGCCCCAGGGCAGTCGCTGAAACCCGACGAGGTGTTCAGCTCGATCGCGATGCGCCCGGTCAGCGATCCCGATCCGGTGCTCGGCGCGGACGGCCGCACACACCTCGCCTACGAGCTGCTGGTGGTCAATCCGAGCAAGCTGTTCATCACGCTCGACAAGGTCGAGGCGGTGGACGGCGCCGGCCGCAGCCTGGCGGCGATCGACGCAGACCGTCTGGCGGCGATGACGACCCTCTACGCCGGCGCGGGCCGCACGCTGCCGCCGGGCGGCTCCGGCGTAGTGTTCATGGACGTCAGCTTCGGCAAGGGCGAGACGCCGCCGCCGCGGGTGCTGGCGCGCGTCACCGCCACGCGCCAGATCGCCGGCCCGGACGGCAAGCCGGCGGCGCTTCCCAAGGACTTCCCCTTCCCGGCGGCGTTCAGCTTCACCGGCGCGCCGGTCGCGATCGGCAAGCCGGCGGTCCTGATCGCCTCGCCGCTCAAGGGCCGCGGGTGGGTGGCGGTGAACGGCTGCTGCGACGCGATCACCTCGCACCGCGGCGCGGTGATGACGGTCAACGGCCAGCTGCGGATCCCGGAACGCTTCGCCATCGACTGGGTCAAGCTCGACGACGCGGGGCGGATCTACACCGGCGACGGCGCGAAGCTGGCCAGCTACGGCTATTATGGAGCCCCGATCCACGCCGCGGCCGACGGGGTCGTGGTCAATCTCTACAACGGCGCGGACGAACAGGTCCCGGGCCCCGAGGCCAAGGGGATCAACGCCGACAACATCGGCGGCAACATGCTGGTCGTCGACATCGGCGGCGGGGCCTACGCCTTCTACGCGCACCTGCAACGCGACAGCCTGAAGGTGAAGCTCGGCGATCGGGTCAAGACCGGGCAGGTGCTCGGCCTCCTGGGCAACACCGGCAACTCCACCGCGCCGCACCTGCATTTCCACGTGATGGACGGCCCGTCGCCGCTGAACGCCAACGGCCTGCCGTTCGTCCTCACCCGCTTCGCGAGCCGTGGCGTGCTGGCCCCGGAGAGCGACGACGCCCTCGAGACCGGCGAGCCGGTGAAGATCGACCCCAGGCTCGCGGGCGAGCACCAGCGCGAGCTGCCGCTGAACAATGAGGTGGTGGATTTCGACTAGAGGGGCCGCGTCGCGGGCCGATCACCAACCCTAGGGTTGGAGCAGATGGCGCACCCGACACGATTCGAACGTGTGACCTTTGCCTTCGGAGGGCAACGCTCTATCCAGCTGAGCTACGGGTGCGTACTGCGGATGCGTCCTCTAGCCGAAAGGACCGGCTTCCGCAAATGGTAGGGGCGTTTTCTCCACTCCGTCATCGCCCGGCTTGGCCGGGCGACCCATCCCAAAGTCGTTCCGCAACAGCTGCGGCCGGCGCCTTGGGCTGGGTGGCCCGGACGAGCCGGGCCATGACGATGGAAGTGAGGGCCTAGGCCCCGGTGACCTCGTCCCAGAAGCGCTTGGCCTTGCCGAGGAAGCTCGCCGACTTCGGGTGCTGCGCTTCGCCGCAGCCCTGGGCGAACTCGGTCAGCAGCTCCTTCTGCCGGGCGGTCAGCCGGGTCGGGGTCTCGACGAACAGTTCGACCACCAGGTCGCCGCGCTCGCGCGAGCGCAGCGAGGGCATGCCGCGGCCCTTCAGGCGCACGGTGCGGCCGGTCTGGGCGCCTTCCGGCACGCGGACCTTCAGCTTCGATTCGCCGTCGCAGTTCTCGCCGCCGAGCAGGCAGGGGGCGTCCATCTCGCCGCCGAGCGCGGCGATCGCCATCGGCACCGGCACGGTGCACAGCAGGTCCAGGCCGTCGCGCTCGAACAGTTCGTGCGGCCGCACCGACAGGAAGATGTAGAGGTCGCCGCGCGGGCCGCCGCGGCCGCCCGCGTCGCCTTCGCCGGCCAGCCGGATGCGCGCGCCGTCGTCGACGCCGGCGGGGATGCGGACCGACAGGACCCGCTCCTTGCGCACCATTCCCTGGCCGCGGCACTCGCTGCAGGGGTCCATGATCATCTGGCCGGAGCCGCCGCAGCGCGGGCAGGCGCGCTCGATCGAGAAGAAGCCCTGGCTGGCGCGGACCCGTCCGGCGCCGCCGCAGGTGGTGCAGGTGGTCGGGCTGGTGCCCGGCTTGGCCCCGGTGCCCTCGCAGGGCTCGCAGGTCATCGCCGCCGGCACGGTGATCTCGACCTCGGCGCCGGCGTAGGCCTGCTCCAGGGAGATCTCCAGGTCGTAGCGCAGGTCCTGGCCGCGGGCCGGGCCGGAGCGCTGGCGCTGGCGGCCGCCGCCGAACATGTCGCCGAAAACGTCGCCGAACACGTCGTTGAAGATGTCGCTGACGTCGTGGAACTGGGCGCCGCCGGGGCCGCCGCCCGCGCCGCCGTTGAGCCCGGCGTGGCCGAAGCGGTCGTAGGCCGCGCGCTTCTGCGGATCCGACAGGATCGAGTAGGCTTCGTTGATTTCCTTGAAGCGGCCAGTGGCCTCTTCACACCCGCCGTTGCGGTCGGGGTGGTGCTCCATCGCGAGCTTGCGGAAGGCGGACTTCAGGGCCGCGTCGTCACAACCGCGGGTGACGCCCAGGATCTCATAATAGTCCCGCATAGACCGTCAGGCGCTCAACATCTGTTGTTGGTGGAGGTGGGATCGCCCCCGCCCGGCTGCAAGGCTTGCGCCGAGCGGGGCGGGGGCTGCTTCCGCGAAAGGCGGCGGCGACGTTCCCCGATGGCGGCCTTGTCGCAAGACTGGCTCAAGACCGCCATGGGGCGCGATGTCACGCCGACTTCTTCTCGTCGCCGTCGACTTCCTCGAACTCCGCGTCGACCACGTCGTCCGAGCCGTGGGCCTGGCCGTCGGCGTCGTCGCCGGCCTGACCCTGGTTGTTCTGGGCGTTGTACATGGCCTCGCCCAGCTTCATGGAGGCCTGGATCAGGGTCTGGGTCTTGGCCGCGATCACTTCCGCGTCGCCGCCGTCGACCACGCCCTTCAGGTCGTCGAGCGCGTTCTGGATGGCGTCACGTTCGGCCTGGCCGACCTTGTCGCCGTGCTCGCTGAGCGCCTTTTCGGTCGAGTGGATGACCGCGTCGGCCTGGTTCTTGGCCTCGACCGCCGCCTTGCGCTTCTCGTCGTCCGCCTTGTGGGACTCGGCGTCCTTGACCATGGCGTCGATGTCCGAATCCGAGAGGCCGCCGTTGGCCTGGATGCGGATCGACTGCTCCTTGGCGGTCGCCTTGTCGCGGGCGGTGACGTGGACGATGCCGTTGGCGTCGATGTCGAAGGTGACCTCGACCTGCGGCACGCCGCGCGGCGCCGGCGGGATGCCCACCAGGTCGAACTGGCCGAGCATCTTGTTGTCCTGCGCCATCGGCCGCTCGCCCTGGAAGACCCGGATCGTCACGGCCGACTGATTGTCGTCCGCGGTCGAGAAGGTCTGCGAGCGCTTGGTCGGGATGGTGGTGTTGCGCTCGATCAGCGGGGTGAACACGCCGCCCAGCGTCTCGATGCCCAGCGTCAGCGGGGTGACGTCGAGCAGCAGCACGTCCTTGACGTCGCCCTGCAGCACGCCGGCCTGGACCGCGGCGCCCAGCGCCACGACTTCGTCCGGGTTGACCCCGGTGTGCGGCTCGCGGCCGAAGAACGCCTTCACGGTCTCCACGACCTTGGGCATGCGGGTCATGCCGCCGACCAGGATCACTTCCTCGATGTCGGACTTCTTCAGGCCGGCGTCCTTCAGCGCCTGCTCGCAGGGGCCGACGGTCTTGGCGATCAGGTCCTCGACCAGGGCTTCCAGCTTGGCGCGGGAGAGCTTGACGTTGAGGTGCAGCGGGCCCGAGGCGTTCATCGAGATGAACGGCAGGTTGACCTCGTACTGGGTCGTGAAGGAGAGCTCCTTCTTGGCCTTCTCGGCCTCTTCCTTCAGGCGCTGAAGGGCGAGCTTGTCCTTCCGCAGGTCGACGCCCTGCTCCTTTTTGAACTCGTCGGCCAGGTAGTCGACGATCCGCAGGTCGAAGTCCTCGCCGCCGAGGAAGGTGTCGCCGTTGGTCGACTTCACCTCAAAGACGCCGTCGCCGATCTCGAGGATCGAGACGTCGAAGGTGCCGCCGCCGAGGTCGTAGACGGCGATCTTCTTGCCTTCGTTCTTTTCCAGGCCGTAGGCGAGCGCCGCGGCGGTCGGCTCGTTGATGATCCGCAGGACTTCCAGGCCGGCGATCTTGCCAGCGTCCTTGGTCGCCTGCCGCTGGGCGTCGTTGAAGTAGGCCGGGACGGTGATGACCGCCTTTTCGACCTTCTCGCCGAGGTGCTGCTCGGCGGCTTCCTTCATCTTCTGCAGGATGAAGGCGGAGATCTGCTGGGGCGAATAATCCTTGCCGTGAGCGCGCACCCAGGCGTCGCCGGTCGGGCCCTTGACGATCTCGTAGGGCACCATGCCCTTGTCCTTCTCGACCATCGGGTCGTTCCACTGGCGCCCGATCAGGCGCTTGATGGCGAACAAGGTGTTGGCGGGGTTGGTCACGGCCTGCCGACGGGCGGGCTGGCCGACCAGGCGCTCGCCGTCCTCCAGGAACGCCACCACGGACGGCGTCGTACGCGCGCCCTCGGCGTTCTCGATCACTTTCGGCTGCTTGCCGTCCATGATCGCGACGCACGAATTGGTGGTGCCGAGGTCAATGCCGATGATCTTGCTCATAGAGAGTCTTTCTCGCTCCTTGTTGGCGGACGCCGCGGGGAAGCCTTCGATCGAAGCGCCTTACTTAGTGCGGTCGTCCCCGGTTCGATAAGTCTCCGCCGGTCGGAAGGGCTCGCCTCCGCGGCCGGCGTCGCAGCGGATATGGGATAATTTGGGGGGCCTGCAAGAGCGAAAGTCCCCAATCTAGACAAGGGCATTGCTCAGCTACGCCGCCAGGCCGAGCTAATCGCCGCGTAGAGCGCCGGCGGATGCGGCGCCGAGCCCCCGCGAGCCGCGAGGAAGGCGTGCTCCACTACCATAGCCTGTTGTTCGATGTTCAGCCCCAGGAAGTCGCTGTCGGCGGTCAGCTGGTAGGCGTAGGCCGCGGCGGAATCCCCCGCCTTCAGCTTGGCGATCAAGAGCTGCACCCCGTGCTGCGCCTGCCAGACGTGGGTCAGCTCGTGCACCAGGGTCGCCTGGGTGCAGAGCGGCGCGGCGCCGAAGTCGCCGGGCAGCCAGGCCGCCGGCCAGACGATCAGCGCTGGCCCGGCGACGAAGGCCCGCTTCCAGACCGGGATCGCCAGGATCCGCACGCGATCCACGTCCAGGCCCTCGCCGAACATCTCGCGGCCGAGCGCACGCTCGGCGGCGGTCAGGCGACGCAGGCGGAAGGGACGGGCAGGCATGGCGCTCAAGCAAACGTCCGGCGGCGCCATCCGTCAGCCTCAGAAGCGATAGCGAAGGCCGAGGATCGGGCCGCTCATGGTCAAGCTGTCCAGCGGATCCCCGTCCATGTCGTAGTCGAGGTAGCGCCAGCCCAGGCCGACGTCGCCCCAACTCCAGGCGTAGGCCAGCTGCGCCGAGACCTGCCAGGTGAATTCCGAGCCGCCGCCGCCGATGTCGCCGTAGTAGATCACCTTCCAGGGGCCGTCGCCGAGGGCGAACTCGCCGCGGGCGCCGGCGATCGCGTCCCAGACATCGCCGTCCTTTTCGACGCGGCCGGCGCGCGCCAAGTCGCCAAGGGGGCCTGTGAAGTTCCAGTCCAGGGTCGAGTCGGCGCCGAGGTAGCGGAAGCCGGCGAACAGCTGGATGAAGCTGCTGTCGTTGCGGAGCACGTCGTAGCCGCCGGTCACCGCCCACACCGTGGTCTTCAACTTCAGCTTGCTGTCGAGGTTGACCGGGACCACCCGGCCGCGCGGCCCGGCAACGTCGCGAACGCGGTCTCCCTTCTGCTCGACGTTCATGTAGATCAGGTCGGTCTGGATCGAGAACTTCCCCCGCCGCGCCTCGGCGCCGGCCATCAGCGCGAAGTTCAGGTCGGAGAGGATGTCGCCAAAGCTCTCGTCGATGTTGGCGTTGATGCTGCTGGTCGAGCCGATCGGCGGGGAGAAGGTGGCCGAGCCCTTGATGCTGGCCATCCAGAGGTAGGGCGCGACCGTGAAGCGCCAACGGTCGGGCTCGACCGGCGGCACGGCCATGACCTCGCCTGCGGGCGCGGCGGTCGCCGCGTCTGCGGCGTCGCCGACCGCTGCGCCAGAGGGCTCGGAAGGCGGCGGCGCGGCCTGGGCTTGGGCGAGCGTCGCGGCGAGCAACCACGCGACCCCCGCGACCGTGGCGACCGCAGTGGGTCGGCGCCGGGCGCCCGGCTCAGGAGTCTTGGTCGGCATGAGCGGCTCCCGGCGGCGGTGAGGCCCGCAATCCGCCATCCGCTTGCAAGCTGGGAAATCGGTCGAAACCCTACTGTCGGGCGGCGCAAACCCGCGCTTGCAGCAAGCGGTCAAACGCCTCGGTGGAGGCGACGCTTTGACGGCGTCGTTTGGCCAGCGCAGGATCGCAGCTCCAGCTTCGCATGGAGGCGCCTGTGGTCAATCTCACCCGTCCGGACGGCAACTGGGCCGGCGATCTCGACCTCTCGCGCCGCAGCCTGGCGCTCGCCTTGGCCGGCGGCTACGCCGTGGCCGCCTTCTCCGCCGAGGCCAAGCCGATCACCACCGGCGCTGACGGCCTCGTTGTCGGGCCGGTCGAGATCCCCACCGCCGACGTCAAGATCCCGGGCTATCTGGCGCGCCCGGCCGCCAAGGGCCGCCACCCCGTCGTGCTGGTCTATTCCGAGGTGTTCGGCGTGCACGAATGGGTGCGCGACATCTGCCGCCGACTGGCGCACGCCGGCTACGTGGCGCTGGCGCCCGACTTCTTCGCCCGCCACGGCGACCCGTCCAAGCTCACCGACTTCCAGCAGATCATCAAGATCGTCGCCCAGGCGAGCGACGAGCAGGTGACCGCCGACACCGCGGCGTCGCTGAAGTTCCTGAAAGCCCAGGCCTTCGCCGATCCGGCGCGCCTCGGGGTGACCGGGTTCTGCTGGGGCGGGGCCAAGACCTGGCTGGCGGTCGCGCGCTTCGCCGACTTCAAGGCCGGGGCGGCCTGGTACGGCTCGCTGCGGGCCAACCCGCGCTTTCCGGCCGCGCCGGCGCCGCTCGACCTGGTCAAGCAGCTGCACGCGCCGGTGCTCGGCCTCTACGGCGGCAAGGACCAGGGCATCCCGCTGGCCGACGTCGAGGCGATGCGCGCGGCGCTGAAGGCGGCCGGCCAGGCCCAGTCCGAGATCGTCGTCTTCCCGGAGGCGCAGCATGGCTTCGCCGCCGATTACCGCCCGAGCTACGACCCTGCGGCCGCGGCGGACGGCTGGAAGCGGATGCTGGCCTTCTTCGCCCGGCACGGGGTGAAGTGAGCAACCTCTAACCCCGCTCATCCCGGCGAAGGCCGGAAGCCAGATGGCGGCCGCGGCGGCGGCCGGATGGGCGCAGCGCGATTTTTGCGAGACTGAGGCTGAGCCTGGGTCCCGGCCTTCGCCGGGATGAGCGGAGGGGCCTAGAAAATCGGCTCTTCCGGCGGCGGGGCGGTGTTGCCGGCCGGCGGGGTCACCGGCCGCAGCGTCGGCGGCGGGGTGTTGCCGAGCGCCTGGTCGAGCGCGGCCTGCGCGGCTGCGGCCTCGGCCTCCTCTTCGGCCTTCTTGCGCGCGGCCTCTTCCTCTTTCGCCTTGGCGGCGGCGATCTCTTCCGGGGTCGGCGGCGGCGGGCCTTCGATCCGCTCGTCGACCAGCGGGGTGGCGTCGGTGGCGTCGATCGCCGCCGCGGCCGGGGCGCCGGGCGCCTTGGCGCCGGGCAGGCGGCCGCCGCGTTGCGGGGCGTTGATAATTCCCAGGGCGAAAGCGCTGACGGCCGCCAGGCCGATCAGGCTGGCGACGATCTGCAAGACGCGGCGCGGCATGGTCCAAGACATCGCGGCCGACCCTAATGTGCGCGGCGCCGGAGCGGAAGCGACATCCCGCCGCGCCGCCCGCCTGCGCGCGACGGCGGCGCTGGAGCCCATGGCGTACGCACGAGGGAGCGGCTTGGGGCGTTTCGTCACCCCGACCCATCGAACGACGTTGTGTGAGCGCGCTCCGCCAGCTACCGGCTCGCGGGCCTCACCCACCTCAGGAGACTGGCCATGGTGCGAAGCGGGTTCGATCACGAGATCCTGCTGCTGCAGGGCGGCGGCGCGCTGGGAGCCTATCAGGCCGGGGTCTACGAGGGGCTGGTCGAGGCCGGCATCGCGCCGACCTGGGTCGTCGGCATCTCGATCGGGGCGATCAACGCCTCGCTGATCGCCGGCAACCCGCCCGAGCGGCGGATCGAGCGGCTGCGCGAGTTCTGGCGGCGGATGTCGGTCGACGTCGGCCCGCCGCTGCCGGCCTGGCTCGACCCGATGCGCCCGGCCGCCAACTACATGGCGGCGATGGCGGCGATGGCCAAAGGCATCCCCGACTTCTTCACGCCGCGGTTTCCGCCGCCGTGGTTCGCCGCCGACGGGGCCGAGGGCGCGCTCAGCATGTACGACACCGCGCCGCTGCGCAGCACGCTGGAGGAACTGGTCGACTTCGATCTGATCAACCGCGGCCCGGTGCGCCTGTCGCTCGGCGCGGTGGACGTGTGCAAGGGCGCTTCGGTCTATTTCGACACCGAATCGACGGTCATCAACGCCGAGCATGTCCGGGCCAGCGGCGCGCTGCCGCCCGGCTTCCCGCCGGTGACAATCGACGGCGCGCACTACTGGGACGGCGGGGTCGTCACCAACACGCCGATCACCTACGTGGCGGACCAGAAGCCGCTGACCACCGCCCGCATCATCCAGGTCGACAACTTCATCGCCCAGGGCGCGCTGCCGCAGAATCTCGGCCAGGTGACCGAGCGGGCGAAGGACATCCAGTATGCGAGCCGGACCCGGTTCAACGTCGACCGCCTGCAGGAGCTCGGCGAGATCGCCGCCGCCCTCCGCCGGTTGCTGGACAAGCTGCCGCCGGAGCTGCGCTCGGATCCGGACGCCCAGCGGCTGGCCGGCCTCTGCGACGAGCGGAGCTGGATGATCGTCCGGCTGATCAACAAGCGCCCGTCCCGCTCGGGCGCGGTGAAGGACTTCGAGTTCTCCCGCGCGACGATCGAGGAGGCCTGGGCGGCCGGCCTTGAGGATGTTCGCCGATCGGTCGCTGGTTGGCACGACGTCGAGCCCGGGGCGGTCGGCCAGGGCGTCGTGGTCTACCGGCCGACCGAAGAGCTGCTTCCCGCGGCGGCGCCGACTGCCAGCGGTGCGCGCTCGCTGCTGACGCAGTTCGCGAAACAGTAGTCGAAACGCGCAAAAGACAGGGCGCTTCTCCAGCCGAGCTTGCTCTCCTTCATCTCGCACTTGCGAAGCGGAAGGGAGAGGCGGACATGGTCCGGATCGGCTGCTGCCGCTTGCTTCTTCCTGCGCTGTTGCTGGCGCCCGGACTGGCGCAGGCGCAGGCGGTTCCGACGGCGCCGGCCGATCCCCAGCCGCGGCCGGGCGTCGAGCGACAGCTGCAGGAGCTTGTCCGCTCGCGGCAGGATCTGCAGCAGATGCAGCAGAGCGTGCAGAAGCAGATGGCCGACTTCGACGCGCGGATCGCGGCGTTGGAGACCGAGCTCGGCGTGGCGCCGCGCAAGGAGGAGATCGTCCGGATCGCTCCGCCGCCGCCGGCCGCCGAGGAGGACAGCGGCGGCTCCGCCCCCCAAGAGGAAGAAGGGCCCTACAAACAAGGCACGGGCCTCGTCCTCGTCGAGGGCGAAAACGGGGGGTTGGCGCTCGGCGTCAATGGATACGTGCGCTACCTCAACCAGGGCGGGCTGAAGGAGCATTATACCGACTCGTTTGGGCGAACTATTCAGGTCGACAAGCGGCAAGACATCCAGCTGAACAGGCTTCAGCTCCAGTTCCGCGGATGGTTGTTCGACCCGCGGTTCCGCTACACCTTCTACGCTTGGACCCAAAATGTAAGCCAGGGGGATCCCGCTCAGGTCGTTGTTGGCGGAAATATAAACTACACGTTTAGTGACTACTTCAGATTGTGGGCCGGAATTTTCTCAATTCCGTCGACCCGGACGACTGCGCAGTCATTCCCGAACTGGCTTATGATCGACCACCGTGGCTTGGCGGATGAATTCTTCAGAGGATCTTATACCTCGGGGATCCAGGCCACCGGAAAGCTGCCGTACAGGTTCTTCTACAACGTCGCCATGACCGACAACCTGAGCCAGCTAGGCGTCAGCGCCAGCCAGATGGCCTTCGGCTTGGATACCTATTCCGGAACCCTTTATTGGATGCCGACCACCGGGGAGTTCGGGCCGGGGTTTGGCTTCGGTGACTTCGAACATCACGAAGACGTCGCGACCTTGTTCGGGGTCCATTTCACCCACAGCCGTGAGGACGCGCAAAGCCAGCCCAGGACGACCTCGATCGAGAACAGCCAGATCCGCCTGTCCGACGGCACGGTGATCTTCACGCCTAACGCGTTCGGCACCGGCGGCCAGATCACCAAGGCCACCTACCAGATGCTGGATCTGGACGCCGGGGTGAAATACCGGGGCTGGTCGCTCGATGGCGAGTACTACTTCCGATGGATCAAAGACTTGGAGGTCGTCGGCAATGTGCCGGTGACGCATCTGTACGACCACGGCTTCCAGATCCTGGCGTCGACCATGCTGAAGCCGCAGCTCGTGCAGGCCTACGTCATGGGCTCGAAGGTCTTCGGCGAGTACGGCGAGCCCTGGGACCTCGGCTTCGGGCTGACCTACTTCCCGTTCGAACGCAAACAGGTGCGGGTGAACATCGAGGGCCTGTACATGGACCGCTCGGCGGTCGGCTACACGGCGGTGCCCTATGTCGTCGGCGGCACCGGCTGGGTCTGGTCGGTCAACGTCGGCACCTGGTTCTAGCCGGCAGCGGCATCCCGCCGCAGCTTTCGGTGCGGAAAGTAAACGGCTCTTAACCGTCTTGCGGCAATCAGGAGCTTCGTCTCACGGATGGAGCGACTTCGCATGGCGCGGGCGGCGCGGAAGACGGGCATGGAGCTCGTCTGGCACATCGCAGGGCTTGCCTGGGCGCACCCCAGCGCTGCGCGGCTGCGCGGCGGGGCTGTGGCGGCGTTCGGCGTCGCGCTGGCGGTCGCCGTCGCCACCTACAACGCCGCCGACCCGAGCCTGAACGCCGCCAGCGGCGGGGCGACCGAGAACGCGCTCGGCGGGCCGGGGGCGGTGCTGGCCGACATGGGCGTGCAGTCGCTGGGACTGGCCGCCGGGGTCGCGGCGCTGCTGCTGGTGGTGCTTGGCCTGTCGCGCGCCGCCGCCGCCAACCCGGACACCAGCCGCCTGCACCTGCGGCTGCGCGCCGGCGCCGGGCTGGCCGGGGTGATCGTGCTGGCCGGGGTGCTGGCCGCGCCGACCCCGCCGGCCGCCTGGCCGCTGGCCCGCGGCCTGGGCGGCTTCTGGGGCGACGGCCTGCTGCACGCCTTCGCCAGCGTCTTCGCCTTCGCCCATCTGCCGGGACCGAGCGTGTTTGCGGCCCTGTTCCTGCTGCCGCTGGCGGTGCTGGGCGTCGGCTACGGCCTCGGCCTGTCGCGCGCCGAGCTGCGCGGCTTCGGCGACTGGATCGCCCAGCGGCTGCAGCCCAAGCCCGAGATCGCCCCGCCGCCGGAGAATTCGGCGCGCGCCGCCCGGGTCGCCAAGCGCAAGCAGGCCGAAGCCGCCGCTGCGGCCGCGCCGGCCGCCGTCGAGGGCGCCGAGCCGGCGGCCGCTTCGGTCGAGCGCGAGGGCGCGGCGCCGCAGCTCAAGGTCAAGCCGCCCAAGGCGCCGCCGAAGGAGAGCCCGCGCGAGCAGCGCGAGGCCCAGGCGACCTTCGAATTCGCCAAGCCGCAGACCGACGGCTTCATGCTGCCGGAGCTCGGCATGCTGGCCAAGCCGAAGCCGCGCGCCGCGGCGTTCGACGAGGCCGCGCTGCGCCAGAACGCCCAGCTGCTGGAGAACGTGCTGGCCGAGTTCGGCGTCCGCGGCCAGGTCGACCAGATCCGCCCTGGCCCGGTCGTCACCCTGTACGAGCTGGTGCCGGCCGCCGGCGTGAAGTCGGCCCGGGTGGTGGCGCTGTCCGACGACATCGCCCGCTCGATGAGCGTCGCCGCCTGCCGCGTCTCGGTGGTGCAGGGCCGCAACGCCATCGGCATCGAGCTGCCGAACCAGAAGCGCGAGACCGTCTACCTGCGCGACCTGCTGAATTCGCCGGAATACGAGCGCGGCAGCCAGGTGCTGCCGATGGCGCTCGGCGAGACGATCGGCGGCGAGAGCTACATCGCCGACCTGGCGAAGATGCCCCACCTGCTGATCGCCGGGACCACCGGCTCGGGCAAGTCGGTCGGCGTCAACGCGATGATCCTGTCGATCCTCTACCGCCTGCCGCCCGAGCAGTGCCGGATGATCATGATCGACCCGAAGATGCTCGAGCTGTCGGTCTACGACGGCATCCCGCACCTGCTGGCCCCGGTCGTCACCGACCCGAAGAAGGCGATCGTCGCCCTGAAGTGGGCGGTGCGCGAGATGGAGGACCGCTACCGGCGGATGTCCAAGATCGGCGTGCGCAACATCGCCTCCTACAACGAACGCGCCAAGGAGGCGGCGGACAAGGGCGAGCACTTCGAGCGGACCGTGCAGACCGGCTTCGACGACGGCGGCCGGCCGATCTACGAGAGCGAGAAGATCAAGCCTGAGGCGATGCCCTACCTGGTCGTGATCATCGACGAGGTCGCCGACCTGATGATGGTCGCCGGCAAGGACATCGAAGGCGCGGTCCAGCGGCTGGCGCAGATGGCCCGCGCCGCCGGCATCCACGTGATCATGGCCACCCAGCGGCCGTCGGTGGACGTCATCACCGGCACCATCAAGGCCAACTTCCCGACCCGGATCTCCTTCCAGGTCACCTCGAAGATCGACAGCCGCACCATCCTGGGCGAGCAGGGGGCCGAGCAGCTGCTGGGCCAGGGTGACATGCTCTACATGGCCGGCGGCGGCCGCGTGACCCGCCTGCACGGCCCGTTCGTCTCCGACGGCGAGGTCGAGGCGGTCGCCCGGTTCCTGCGCGAGCAGGGCCAGCCGCAGTACCTCGAGGAGGTCACCGCCGGCGGCGACGAAGACGGCGAGGCCGGCGACATGGGTGGCGGCTTCGGCGGCGACGGCGAAGGCAACGACCTCTACGACCGGGCGGTGGCGATCGTCACCCGCGACGGCAAGGCCTCGACCAGCTACATCCAGCGCCGGCTGCAGATCGGCTACAACCGCGCCGCCTCGCTGATCGAGCGGATGGAGCAGGAAGGCGTCGTCGGCCCCGCCAACCACGCCGGCAAGCGCGAGATCCTGGTCAGCGCCGCGCCCTAGGGCGCCCGCAAGCAGCGCTGCGCACAAGCTCGTCATCCCGGACGGCCTGGAAGGCCGATCCGGGACCCAGGAGCTGTGCGCGCCGCCCTGGGTCCCGGCTCTTCGCTGCGCTTCGGCGGGGATGACGGAGTGCTGGGAACAACCGGCCAAGCTTCAGCGTTGCAGCAGCCGCCGTGATGCAGCCCTAATGCCGCCCCGGCGGCAGGCTAGGGTTGTCGTTGAGATGGAGTTTCCGATGTCCACGTCCCGCCGCAGCTTCGTTCTGGCGATCGCCGCCGGAGCCGTCGCCGGGCCGGCTCTCGCCCAACCGCAGGCGCCCGCCCTGGCGCCGGCCGACAAGGCGCTGGTCGACAAGGCGGTCGCCTACCTCGAGGGGCTGACCGAGGCCAAGGCGCGGTTCGTCCAGACCGCTCCGGGCGGCCAGGTCAGCCGCGGCGTCGTCTACCTGAAGCGGCCCGGCAAGGCGCGCTTCGCCTACGACCCGCCGTCCGGCCTGCTGGTGGTGTCCGACGGCGGCAACGTGTCGGTGGCCGACAGCCGGCTGAAGACCTTCGACAAGTACCCGCTGGTGGCCACCCCGCTGTCGCTGTTCCTGGCCAAGAACATCCGCTTCGATCGCGGCGTGCAGGTCACCGGCGTGACCCGCGCCGCCGACGGCTTCACCATCAGCGCCCGCGACGGCCGTAAGCAGACCGCCGGGCAGATCGCGCTGACCTTCCGGAACGATCCGCTGACGCTGGTCGGCTGGGCGGTGACCGACGCTCAGCGGCGGGTCACGCGCGTGCAGCTGCTCGACCTCGCCCCGGTGTCCGGCCTCGATTCGCGGCTGTTCTCCCTGCGCGATCCGAGGCAAGGCCTGGGTCGGGGCAAGATGTGACACAAACAACACGATCAAGTGAGAACGTCGGTATCCATTGACTTTTTGGCCATATGTGGCCACCTTACATCATCTCGTCGGCGCGTTTCGCGACGGCGAGCCGAGCCGGAACTATCCCCTCCCGGCGGCGGCATGAGAGACGACTAACGCCCGGGCTTTCTCCAGTGCCCGGGCGTTTTTTTGCCGCCTTGGCGACCGCGGGCGCGCAGCTTAAGTGAGCCGCATGCGGCTCCGCCTTTGCACCTGGAACATCAACTCCGTCCGCCTGCGCCACGAGCAGGTCGCCAAGTTCGTCGCCGAGCAGGCGCCTGACGTGCTCTGCCTGCAGGAGATCAAGTGCCGCGAGGGCGAGTTCCCGCGCGAGGCCTTCGTCGAGATGGGCCTGCCGCACCTGAAGATCGCCGGCCAGAAGGGCTGGCACGGGGTGGCTATCGCCTCGCGCCTGCCGCTCGAGGAGGCCAAGCCGCTGGAGGTCTGCCGCGAGGGCCACGCCCGCTGCGTCGGCGCGACGGTCGCCGGCGTCGAAATCCACAACTTCTATGTGCCAGCCGGCGGCGATGAGCCCGACCGCGAGGTGAACGCGAAGTTCGACCACAAGCTCGACTTCTTCGAGAAGCTCACCGACGAGCTGTCGCGCCGCGATCCGAAGGCGCCGCTGGCGGTGGTCGGCGATCTCAACGTCGCGCCGGGCGAGTTCGACGTGTGGAACCACAAGTACATGTCGAAGGTGGTCAGCCACACCCCGGTCGAGATCGAGGCGTTCGGCAAGATGCTCGGCGCGCTGGACTTCATCGACCTGCCGCGCGCCGCCACGCCGGCGCCGGAGAAGATGGCCTCCTGGTGGAGCTATCGCGCCCAGGACTTCCGCAAGTCCAACCGCGGCCTGCGGCTCGACCACATCCTGGTCACGCCGGGCTTGCGCGAGGCGGCCTTCCGCCAGGGCGCGGCCGCCAGCCGGGTGCACGACGACGTCCGCGCCTGGGAGCGCCCGAGCGACCACGCGCCGGTGACGGCGGATCTGGGGCTGTAGTCCAGCAAATCACTGTCATCCCGGCCGCAGCGAAGCGGAGAGCCGGGACCCAGGAACACCGGGCGGCGTGATGGCTCGACGCGTCGCCGCCGCAGGTCGTTTGGCGTCGCCGCGTGCATGGGTCCCGGATAAGCCGCTTTCGCGGCTTTCCGGGATGACGCGCATTTTTCTGGTGCTAAGGCGCCAGCCGGTAGCCGCCGGCTTCGGTCAGCAGCAGCCGGGCGTTGGCCGGGTCGGCCTCGATCTTCTGCCGCAGCCGGTAGACGTGGGTCTCCAGCGTGTGGGTGGTGACCCCGGCGTTGTAGCCCCAGACCTCGGCCAGAAGCTCCTCGCGGCTGACCGGCTTTTCGCCGGCGCGGTAGAGGTACTTCAGGATGTTGGTCTCTTTCTCGGTCAGCCGGATCTTGCGCTGCTGGGCGTCGACCAGGATCTTGTTCGCCGGCCGGAACTCATAGGCCCCGAGCCGGAACACCGCGCCTTCGGAATGCTCGTGGCTGCGCAGCTGGGCGCGGATGCGGGCCAGCAGCACGGCGAACTTGTAGGGCTTGGTGACGTAGTCGTTGGCCCCGGCGTCGAGGCCTTCGACCGTATCCTCGTCAGCCGCCGCGGCGGTGAGCATGATGATCGGAGCGGGGACGCCCAGCCGCCGCATCTCGCGGCAAGCCTCGCGTCCGTCTTTGTCGGGGAGGTCGACGTCAAGCAGGATCAGATCCGGCTTCTGTTCCTGGGCTGCGCGCACGCCGTCGCCAGCGGTAGGCGCCTCCAGGGTGGCGTACCCTTCGGCTTCGAGCTGTTCTGCAACTGCGCCGCGCAGGTCCGCGTCATCATCGACGATGAGGAGGGTCTTGCGTTGAGCCATGCCGTCAACCATGCACCGTATCGCCCGCCGCGCGCAAAAAGATTTGAGGTGCAAGCGTGATCTACTTGGCCACAGCCGACGGATGGCTGGATCTCGGCGGGGCCAAGGTGCGCTGCGCGCTCGGCCCGGCCGGCGTGGTTGCGGCGGCCGCCAAGCGCGAGGGCGACGGCGCGTCGCCGGCCGGCGTCTGGCCGATTCGTCGCGTCCTCTACCGTCCCGATCGCGGTCCGGCGCCGGAAACCGCCCTGCCGTTGGCCGCCATCGCGCCGGACGACGGCTGGTGCGACGCGCCCGAGGACCCGGCCTACAACCGACCGGTCCAGCTGCCCTATCCGGCCAGCGCCGAGCGGATGTGGCGCGACGATCATCTCTACGACCTGGTGGTCGTGCTGGGGCACAACGACGACCCGCCGGTCGCGGGCCTCGGCTCGGCGATCTTCCTGCATCTCGCCAAGCCCGACTATGCGCCGACCCACGGTTGCGTGGCGGTGCATCGCGCCGATCTGGAGGCGCTGCTGCGCCAGGCCCAGCCCGGCGACGCCGTCGAGATTCGCGGCTGAGAGCCGGCGATGCTCGCTTAAGTAAAGCAAGTTTTCGCGTCGGCGCCTCCCTTGGGTTGTTTGACGCCTCTCGATTTCTTAGCAGATGATAGAAAGGTCGGTGACAGACCTTGGCGTCTAAGGACCGGGGTCGTTGCTGGCAGTCCACGCGTCGCTTGGGTCATGGGCGGCGGCGGGGCGGGGAGGAGCCGACAACGACCGGGCGGTCTGCTATCCGCCGGCGGACGGTTTCTTGCGCCCAACCGCTCCGCTTGGGGAGACGGTCGATGGTTCAGATGAACACACGCCAGCAAGGCGCGCGCTCCGGGCGCGGCCGCCGCCTGCACGACGCCATGGCGCAGCAGAAGGTGCTGAGCGCGATGGGCGTGGAGGTCGCGCTCAACGTCCTGCAGGAACTGCCGCCCGGCGGGTGGCTCCGCTACGTGCCGGAGGGCGCGCCGCTACGCGTCGCCCGTCACGTCCACGACGGGTAGTCTGCCTAGTCGCGCTGGCCGAATACCGCCGAGCCCACCCGGACGCTGGTCGCGCCGAAGGCGATCGCGGTTTCGAAGTCGCCGCTCATGCCCATCGACAGGCCGCTCAGGCCGTTGCGGGCGGCGATCTTGGCCAGCAGGGCGAAGTGCGGTCCCGGCGGCTCGTCGAGCGGCGGGATGCACATCAGCCCTTCCGGGGGCAAGCCGTAGACGTCGCGGCAGGCGGTGATGAAGGCGTCGGCCGCGCCGGGCGCGATCCCGGCCTTCTGCTCTTCCTCGCCGGTGTTGACCTGCACATAGATCCGCGGGCGGCGGCCCTGCTTCTGCACCTCGTCGGCCAGGGCGCGGGCCAGCTTCTCGCGGTCTAGGCTCTCGACGACGTCGAAGAAGGCGACGGCTTCCCGCGCCTTGTTGCTCTGCAGCGGCCCGATCAGGTGCAGCGTCAGGCCCTCGGCGCGGCCGTCCCAGCGCGCCATCGCCTCCTGCACCCGGTTTTCGCCGAAGGCTGTCTGGCCGGCCGCCAGCACCGGGGCGACCGCCTCCCACGGCTGCTGCTTGGAGACCGCCACCAGGGCGACGGCGGCGGGGTCGCGGCCGGAGGCTTGCGCGGCGCGCGCGATCCGGGCCACGACCTCGTGGTAGGCGGATGCGGGATCGGAAAGTGGGGCGGCCATGGGCGGGTTCTGGACCTTGCGGCGGACGGCCGGGCTCTTAAAGCGCCCGACGCCCGATAGGAAGGGGCCGGCGCGGCGGGCGCTGCCGCAGTTGCTGGTGTTCACCGACCCCGCGCGCACGCCGGATCTCGACGCCCTGGCCGCGGTCTTGCCGCCTGGGGCGGCGCTGGTGTTCCGCGCCTTCGGGGCCGCCGACGCCGAAACCGTGGCCCGGCGGCTGCTCAAGCGGGTCCACGCGCGGCGCGGCCGGCTGCTGATCGGCGCGGACGCAGCCCTTGCGGCGCGGATCGGCGCTGACGGGGTGCATCTGCCGGAGCGGGCGGCGGGCCGCGCGCGGGCGCTGAAGGCCGCGCGACCGGCCTGGCTGGTCACCGCCGCGGCGCACTCGCCGACGGCGGCGCGGGCCGCGCGGGCGGCGGGCGCGGACGCCGCCGTGGTCTCGGCGGTGTTTCCCAGCCGCAGCCCCTCGGCCGGGGCGCCTCTCGGGCCGTTGCGGCTGGCGCAGCTCGTCCGCGCGGCCGGATTGCCGGTCTATGCGCTGGGCGGCGTCAACGACGCGACGGCGGGACGGTTGCGGGATCTGCCGCTGGCGGGGCTCGCCGCGGTCGAAGGGTTCAGGGCTGGGGAGCGGTAGCCGGCGAGGGCTGCGCCGGCCTTAGAACTTGAAGGACGACTCCAGCCGCACCCGCGGCTGGCTCTCTTCCGCGCCGATCTTCTTGGGGCCCGGGGTCACCTGCTCGTCGCGCAGGGCGACCGCGCCGCCGACGCGCAGGCTGGGAGTGATGTGGTAGTAGGCGCCGGCCTGGACGTCGTTCAGCGACTGCGGCCGCACTTCCGACTGCTCCATGTTCAGCGTCACGCCCCAGCGGCCCTTGCGGGCGTCCCACTTCAGCGAGCGCATGCCGGCGTTGGGGATCGACGAGGTGGTGTCGCTGCGGACGGTGAGATCGACTTGGGGCGGTTTGGCCTTCTCGGCCTTGTCAGCTTTGTCGGCGGCGTGCGCGACGCCGGTGGCCGCGCTGAGCAGCGCGGTGGCGGCGATCAACAGGCTGATCCGGCGGCCCGACATGACAAACATATAACCCCTACACCCCCCATTCGCATCCCGCGGTGACGGTTTTGCGAATGGTCGAGGTTCGATTAGAGACCAGCCCAAGCCGGGGTCAACCGACTCCATGATGACTCTTGATCAGTCGCCGTGAGTTCCTTCGTCGCTGTTGCGGACGGGCCACGCGATTCCTGTTTGGCGTCGACAGCGGCGTTGTTATAGAGGGCCCGGCGCGGGGCGACGCCGTAGCGCGCGGAATCGCGCCCACAAATCACTGGGAGACGCATGGATATGCCGTTTGTGCGCGGAGTTTGGATGCGGCGCGTTTCGGTCGGCGCCACGGCGCTGGCGCTTGCGGGCCTGGCCGGCTGTTCGCACGTTCCCGTCGTCGGCAAGAAGGATCCGCCGCCGGCGGCGACCGCACCGGGCTCCATCGGCGTCAACGGCTACCTGTGGCGCGCGACCCTCGACACCCTGGCCTTCATGCCGCTGGCTTCGGCCGATCCGTACGGCGGCACGGTGATCACCGATTGGTACTCCAACCCGGAGAAGCCGGACGAGCGCTTCAAGGCGACCGTCTACATTCTGGATTCGCGGCTGCGCGCCGATGGCCTGAAGGTCTCGGTGTTCAAGCAGACGCGCGACCCGGGCGGCGCCTGGGTGGATTCGCCGACGGCGGCTCAGACCGAGACCGACATCGAGAACGCCATCCTGACGCGCGCCCGCCAGCTTCGACTGTCGAACGTCCGCGGCTAAACACCCGCGACACGTTCGATAAGTCGGCGCGGCTTTGCGCGAAGGCCCGTTGACCGGAACCCTGCTCCAGTCCAAAGGCCGCCTGCCATGGCCCGCTACAATCCCAAAGAGACCGAACCGAAGTGGCGCGAGGCCTGGGCCGAGGCCCAGTCCTTCCGCGCGATCCAGGACCCGTCGAAGCCGAAGTACTATGTGCTGGAGATGTTCCCGTACCCGTCGGGACGCCTGCACATGGGCCACGTGCGCAACTACTCGCTGGGCGACGTCATCGCCCGCTTCAAGCGCGCCCGCGGCTTCTCCGTGCTGCACCCGATGGGCTGGGACGCCTTCGGCCTGCCGGCCGAGAACGCCGCCATGGAGCGCGGCGTCGACCCCAAGGCCTGGACCTACGACAACATCGCGCGGATGCGCGACGAGCTGAAAGAGCTCGGCCTGTCGATCGACTGGACGCGCGAGTTCGCCACCTGCGACGTGGCCTACTATGGCCAGCAGCAGGCCTGGTTCCTCGAGCTCTACAAGCGCGGCCTGGTCTACCGGAAGGAAGCCACGGTCAACTGGGACCCGGTCGACCAGACGGTGCTGGCCAACGAGCAGGTGGTCGACGGCCGCGGCTGGCGCTCCGGCGCGGTGGTTGAGAAGCGCAAGCTGAACCAGTGGTTCCTGCGCATCACCGACTACGCCGACCAGCTGGTCGACGATCTGGCGACGCTCGATCGTTGGCCGGAAAAAGTCCGGACCATGCAGGAGAACTGGATCGGGCGCTCCACCGGGGCGCGCCTGAGGTTCCCGTTCGCCGGCGCCGCGCCGAGCGGCCATAGCGACGTCGAGGTCTACACGACCCGGCCCGACACCCTGTTCGGCGCCAGCTTCGTCGGCATCGCCGCCGACCACCCGCTGGCCGAGCAGCTGGCCGCCGCCGATCCGAAGGTCGCGGCCTTCGTCGCCGAGTGCCGCAAGGGCGGAGCCTCCGAAGCCGAGATCGAGACGGCGGAGAAGATCGGCTACGACACCGGGCTGCGCGTGCAGCATCCGTTCGATCCGAACTGGCAGCTGCCGGTCTGGATCGCCAACTTCATCCTGATGGACTACGGCACCGGCGCGGTCTTCGCCTGCCCGGCGCACGACCAGCGCGACCTGGACTTCTCGCGCAAGTACGGCCTGCCGGTGAAGCCGGTGGTGCTGCCGCCGGGCGCCGATCCGGCGACCTTCACGATCGAGGACGAGGCCTATACCGGCCCCGGGACGCTGTTCAATTCCGAGTTCCTGAACGGGCTCGAGGTCGAGGCGGCGAAGGCCAAGGCGACCCAGCGGATCGAGGAGCTCGGTCTCGGCAAGGGCGCCAAGGTCTACCGCTTGCGCGACTGGGGCGTCGCCCGCCAGCGCGGCTGGGGTTGCCCGATTCCGGTGGTGCACTGCCCGACCCACGGCGTCGTGGCGCTGCCGCGCACCGCCCTGCCGGTGGCGCTGCCCGACGACATGGAGTTCGGCAAGCCGGGCAACGCGCTCGACCGCCATCCGACCTGGAAGCACACCACCTGCCCGACCTGCGGCGGGCCGGCGACGCGCGAGACCGACACGCTCGACACCTTCGTCGACAGCTCTTGGTACTTCGCCCGCTTCGCCAACCCGGATGCGGCCGATCCGATCGACAAGGCGGCGGCCGACTACTGGATGTCGGTCGACCAGTACATCGGCGGCATCGAACACGCCGTGCTGCACCTGCTCTACGCCCGGTTCATCACCAAGGCGCTGGCAGATGAAGGCATGCTGTCGGTGCGCGAGCCGTTCGCCGGCCTGTTCACCCAGGGCATGGTCACCCACGAGACCTATCGCAAGCAGAGCGGCGAATGGGTCGAGCCGGGCGACGTCGACCTGGCGGCCGAAGGCAATCAGCGCCGCGCGACCTTGGTCGCCACCGGCGAGCCGCTGGTCATCGGCGACGTCGAGAAGATGTCGAAGTCCAAGAAGAACACCGTCGCGCCCGGCGAGATCTTCGAGGTCTACGGCGTCGACGCCGCGCGGCTGTTCGTGCTTTCCGACAGCCCGCCCGAACGCGACACCCAGTGGACCAGCGGCGGGGTGCAGGGCGCCTGGCGGTTCGTCAACCGCGTCTGGGAGGAGTTCGACAGCCAGCCGGCCGACGCTGCGGCCGCGGCCGGCGACGAGGAGGCGGCGACCGCCCTGCGGCGCGCGACGCACAAGCTGGTCAAGCAGGTCACCGAGGCGATCGAGAGCTTCCGCTTCAACTCCGGCATCGCCCGGCTGTACGAGTTCCTCAACATCCTGAAGGCCCATCCGGCTCAGGGCGCCTCGCCGGCGCTGCTGGCGGCCCGGAGCGAGGCGCTGTCGGCGTTCGCGCGGCTGATCGGCCCGTTCGTGCCGCACCTGGCCGAAGAATGCTGGACGCGGATCGGCGGCGCAGGGATGGTCGTCGAGGCGGCCTGGCCGGAGTTCGACCCGGCGCTGACCGAGGATGCGGTCAAGGTTCTGCCGGTGCAGGTCAACGGCAAGCGCCGCGGCGAGATCACCGCCCCGGCCGGCGCCGAACCGGCCGACGTCGAGAAGATCGTGCTTGACGATCCCGAGATCGCGCGGCGCCTTGAGGGTCTGACGATCCGCAAGGTGATCGTGGTCAAGGATCGCATCGTCAACATCGTGGCCGCCTGACGGGATGACCCTGAGGCGGCGAACGGGGGGCTGGTTGTGCTGAGGCAGTCTAAGATTCTGGCGGCGGGGCTGCTGCTCGCCGCGACGGCCGGCCTGTCGGGCTGCGGCTTCGCGCCGCTCTACGGCCAGCCCGGCGTGGTCTCCAGCCTGGCGTCGGTCGACGTCGTCGCTCCGAACGGACGCGCCGGCTTCCTGATCCGCGAGCACCTCGACGATGCGCTCGGGGTCAACCGCAGCCAGGCGCCCAGCTACCGAATGAACCTGTCGCTGAGCGAGAACCGCTACCCGCGCGGCGTGCGGATCGACAACGTCGCCACTCGCTACGAATACGTGCTGATCGCCGACTATGTGGTCAGCACCGTGCCGTCCGGCGCGGTGGCCAAGCGCGGCCGTGTGCGGGTGGAGCTGACCTACGACTCCGCCGACCAGCCCTATTCGGCGATCTCCGCCCAACAGGACGCCCAGGACCGCGCCGCCCAGGAAGCCGCCCGCCGCATCGAGCTCGAACTCGCCGCCTGGCTCGCCGCGGGGTCTGCGTCGTAATAAGGATCCGTCCGTGATCCTCTCGAAACGCCCGGATATCGAGCGCTTCCTCGGCCGGCCGGACCCGCAGATCCGCGCCGCCCTGATCTACGGCCGCGACATGGGCGTGGTGCGCGACCGCGCCAACCAGCTGGCTGGCAAGCTGGTCGAGCGGCCGGACGATCCGTTCGACGTCGCCCAGCTGACCGACGGCGACCTTGGCGAGGATCCCGCCCGGCTGGAGGGCGAGCTGGCGTCGCAGTCGCTGATGGGCGGCCGCCGGCTGGTGCGGCTGCGCTTCGGCGGCGAAAAGGCCAGCGCCGACAAGGTCGCCGCCGAGGCGCTGGTGCGGCACGCGGCCGGCGAGCTCAACCCGGACGCCTTCTTCCTGATCGAGGCCGGCGCGCTCGGCCGCGAATCCGGCCTGCGCAAGGCGGCCGAGAAGGCCGCCGGCGCGGCGGTGATCCCCTGTTACGAGGACGAACCCGGCGACGTCGCCCGGCTGGTGCGCGAGACCCTGGGCCGCGACAACCTCTCGCTCAACGCCGATGCGCTGGCGCTGTTCGTCGCCCGCATGCCGAAGGAGCGCGGCGTCGCCCGGCAGGAGATCGAGCGGCTCGCCCTCTACCTCGGCCCGGGCAGCGGCATGACCGCGACGCCGGCCGATCTCGAGGCCTTCCTCGGCGTCGAGCCGGAAGCCTCGCTGTCGGACGCCGCCGCCGACGCCTTCGGCGGCCGTCTCGCCGAGGCCCAGGCCGGCATCCGCCGCGCCCGCCAGGAAGGCGAGGCCGGGCCGGCCGCGGTGCGCGCCATCGGCCAGTACCTCGGCAAGCTCCGCCGGGTGCTGACCCTGCACAAGAGCGGCGCCGGCCTGCAGGAGGCGGCCAAGGCCTCCGGCGTCTTCTGGAAGCAGGAGCGCGAGTTCCTGCGCCAGGCGCGCAGCTGGAGCCTCGAGGAGCTCGACCGGATCCAGCCGGAGGTGCTGGCCGCCGATCGCGCCTGCAAGACCACCGGCTCGCCCGACCATCTGATCGCCGAGCGACTGGCGCTGACCATCGCCTCGCGGGCGCGGCGGTTGGGGCTGTAACTCATCATCGTCATCCCGGACGGCCTGCAAGGCCGATCCGGGACCCAGGGCGCACGGCTCCTGGGTCCCCGGCTCTGCGCTGCGCTCCGGCCGGGATGACGCGACAGTGTGAGCGAGACTACGGCCCCGCCTGGGCGTCGGTGCGGGCTTCCGAGGTCAGCTCGACCCACAGCGTGAAGCGGTCGATCCAGCGGTTGAGGAAGGCGCGGGTCTTCTCGTCGGCGACGTCGCCGGCGGCGTCGAACAACTCCGGCTTGTAGACGAAGTACACCTCCGGCTGGCCCATCAGCACCATGTCGCAGACGGTGAGCAGGGCCTTCAGCGAGTTCTGCGCCGCGCCGGTGCCGAGCGCGCCGGGCGAGGTCCCGATGATCGCCGCGGGCTTGGCTTCCCAGGAATTGTCGCCCCAGGGGCGCGTGCCCCAGTCGATGGCGTTCTTGATCGCCGGCGAGAAGTAGCGGTTGTACTCCGGGGTGACGAACAGCACCCCGTCGGCGGCGGCGAGCTCGCGCTTCATCCGCAGCACCGGCTCAGGCGGGTTTTCCCAGAGATCCTCGTTGTAGAGCGGCAGGTCGCCGATCTCGCTGAACACGAAGCGCAAGCGGTCGGCGGCGAGGCGCGCGACGCTGTCGGCGAACTTGCGGTTGATGGACTCGCGGCGCAGCGAGCCTACCAGGACGGCCACCTGCTTCACGGCTCGGGCTCCCGGACCAAGGTCGAGGGCGCGGGGCACATGCGCCCCGCGCCCGACCTGGGCCAAACGCCTGAAAGCCGCTGCGGATCGACCGTCGCCGTCAGGCGGCGACGGCCTGGGTGAACTCCGCCGCCACGTCCGGGAGCGCCGCCAGGGCCGCCTCGAGCGCCGCGGCGCGGTGATCGGGACTTATGGCGACGCCTTCGGCGCGGACGATGGTCACCTCGTCGATGCCGATCATGCGGAACAGCGCCCGCAGGTGCGGCTCGTGGAAGTCGATCGCCGCTTGCGGCGTGCCCGGGGCGTAGAGGCCGCCGCGGGCCGAGGCGATGATCACCCGCTTGCCGCCGGCCAGGCCCTCCGGCCCATTGGCGGTGTAGCGGAAGGTCTTGCCGGCCACGAGCACGCGGTCGAACCAGGCCTTCAGCTGCGAGGGGATGCCGAAATTGTACATCGGCGCGCCGATCACCACGACGTCGGCGTCGAGGAACTCGCGCAGGATCGCGCCGTCGTCGGTCGCCAGCTCGCCGAGATTGCGGCTGTCGAGGTGCGGGATCGGCTCGGCGTCGAGGTCGCGGCGGGCGACCTGCGCGCCTGGGTTCAGGTCGCGCACCGCCTGGACGATCGCGGCGGAGAGTTGGCGGCTGACCGAGGCGTCCCCGGTGATGCCGGCGTCGATGTGGAGCAGCTTCATGGTGTTCCCCTCAGGTGGGATCGAAATGACGGCTCCACACCTAGAGCTGCGACAATGAAGCGGGTAGTGAGCTAAGCCAGGACGCTTTGTTGCGTTTTCGGAACGGTGCGCGATGCGAGACCTCAACGACCTCAGCTTCTTCGCCGCGGTCGTCGCCAACGGCGGCTTCTCGGCCGCGGCCCGCGCCACCGGCGTGCCGAAGTCGCGGATCAGCCGCCGGGTCGCGGCGCTGGAAGCCCAGCTCGGGGTCCAACTGATCGAGCGCTCGACCCGGCGCTTCAAGGTCACCGACGTCGGCCAGGACGTCTATCGCCACGCGCGCGCCGCGCTCGGCGAGGCCGAGGCCATCGAGCAGGTGGTCTCGCGCTTGAAGGCCGAGCCGCAGGGACTGGTGCGGATCAGCTGCCCTCTGGACGCCGACCGGGTGCTGGGCGCGGCGCTGCCGGCCTTCCTCGCGCGCCATCCGCAGCTGCGGGTGCAGGTGATGGTCGGCAACCGCCGCGTCGACCTGATCGAGGAAGGCGTCGACATTGCGATCCGGGTGCGCGACCGGCTGGACACCGATCCCGACCTGCAGGTCCGCACCATCGCCCGCTCGGGGTTGATGCTGGTCGCCAGTCCGGCGCTGATCGCCGCCCATGGCGAACCGGCCACGCCGGGCGAGCTGCCGAGGTTCCCGACGCTCGGCCACGGCGACCGGCCGGGGCTCGACCGCTGGACCCTGGTGAACGCCGCGGGCGAGGAGACGGTGGTGCAGCACGAGCCGCGGCTGTCGGCCAGCGCCTTTCCGATCCTGCACGAGGCGGTGCTGCAGGGCGTCGGCGTCGCCATGCTGCCGGAGTGGACCTGCCGCGAGCCGCTGGCCGACGGCCGGCTGGTGCGCCTGCTGCCCGACTGGGCGGCCCGCCAGGGCATCCTGCACATGGTCTTCACCGCCGGGCGCGGGCGGCTGCCCGGGGTGCGGGCGGTGATCGAGTTCGCCGCCGAAGTGCTGCACCCGCGTTCGGCCGCCTGGGGCGCGGTGCTCTAGGGAGCTAAGCGAACCACGAAAGACACGAAAAACACGAAGGGTTCGACCGACGACGCCGGAGCTGGGGGTGGTTCGAGCTGAACCGCTTTCGCGCCTTTTGTGTCCTTCGTGGTTCAAAAAGCCTGGGTCCCCGCTTTCGCGGGGATGAGCGGGCAGTGGGTGCGGCTTCACAGGGAATGAAGGGCTGCGCCGCCGCGGCGCCTAGGCGTGGCCGCGCGGCGCAGCTAACACCAGGGCATGGCCATTGGCGTCTTCGATTCCGGCGTGGGCGGGCTGACCGTCCATCACCGTCTGGTCGAGCGGTTCCCGACCGCCGATTTCGTCTACCTCGCCGACCAGGCGAACGCCCCCTACGGCGGGCGGCCCGGGGAGGAGATCGTGGATCTCACTCGGGCCGGCTGCGAGCGGCTGTTCGACCTGGGCTGCAATCTCGTGGTGCTGGCCTGCAACACCGCTGCGGCGGTGGCGCTTCGCCGGCTGCAGCAGACCTGGCTGCCCGGCTACCGGCGCGAGCTCGGCCGGCCGGTCAACGTGCTGGGGATCATCGTGCCGACCATCGAGGCGGCGACCGGCCTGCCTTGGGAGCACGAGGCCGAGCGTCGCGGCGACAAGGTCGAGAAGCTCGACGTCCTCGGCGTCTTCTGCACCCCGGCGACTTGCAGTAGCCGGGTCTATGAGATCGAGATCGACAAGCGCCGGCAGGACGTCGCCGTCTTCTCCGAGCCCTGCCCGGAGCTGGCGCGGCTGATCGAGAGCGGCGCCGGCGCGGTCGAGCTGGCCCAGTGCGTCGAGGCCCACGCCAAGGCGTTGGCGACGCGGATCGGCCGCGCGCCGGACCGGGCGATCCTCGGCTGCACCCACTACGAGATCGTCGCCGACATGTTCCGCGCCGCCCTGCCGCCGGGCACGCCGCTGATCCACCAGCCGGACTCCACCGCCGCGGCGCTGGCCGGCTACCTCGAGCGGCATCCGGAGATCGAGCCGGGCGCCGGCGGGTCGCGCCGCTTCCTGACCACCGGCAAGCCGGGCGCTCAGCACAGCCTGGTCGAGACCTTCTGGGGCGCGCCCCTGACCTTCGAGGCGGCCTGACCTCATCCCGCGCTTGAACGGCGGGCCGGAAGGCGGTGCTATCCGGCCGTCGAGGGCAGGAGAAGCCGATGGCCTACTGGTTGGTGAAGTCCGAACCGGGGACGTACGCCTACGCCGATCTGGAGCGCGACGGCCGCACCGTCTGGGATGGCGTGCGCAACAACGCCGCGGCCCTGCATCTCAAGGCCATGAAGGTCGGCGACGAGGTGTTCTTCTACCACTCGCAGGAGGGCCTCGCGGTGGTCGGCGTGGCCAAGGTGGCGAAGGAGGCGTTTCTCGACGCGTCCGATCCCTCCGGCCGCTTCGTCGCCGTCGAGCTGGCGCCCGTGCGGCCGCTGAAGCGCCCGGTCACCCTGGCCGAGATGAAGACCGAGCCGAAGCTCGCCGAGATGGCGATGGTGCGCCAGTCGCGGCTGTCGGTCGCGCCGGTGCGTGCGGAGGAATGGGCGACGATCCTGGGGCTGGCCGGCGAGGCGTAAGCCGCGCAGGGATTTTATCACAGATTGTTGACAGCCCTCCGGACACCTTAATCGGGCGCGAAAAAGCGCTCGATTGTTTTTGGCGGATCGATAGATCGATCCTATATTGGCTGATGCTTCCAACACTGCGCCAGCTCCAGTACCTCAAGCTGCTCGCCGAGCAGGGCAGCTTCGGCCGCGCGGCCGAGGCGGCGCACGTCACCCAGCCGACCCTGTCGGCCGGCATCCAGGAACTGGAGCGGACGCTCGGCGCTCCGGTGGTCGACCGGGCGCGCTCCGGCGTGATCCTGACCTCGGTCGGCGAGGAGGCGCTGCGCCGGGCCACCGTCATCCTCAACGAGGCGGAGGAACTGGTCGAGGCGGCGAAGAACGCCGGCCAGCCGCTGACCGGGCGGTTCCGTCTGGGCGTCATTCCGACCATCGCCCCGTTCCTGCTGCCGCGCGCCCTGCCGCTGCTGCGCGACCAGTTTCCCAAGCTGCGCCTGTTCCTGCGCGAGGACCTGACCCAGCGGCTGATCGCCTCGCTGAAGGCCGGCCAGCTGGACGCGGCGTTGATCGCGCTGCCCTACGACATGGCCGGGCTCAACTGGGCGCACGTCGGCGAGGACGAGTTGATGGCCGCGGTGCCGTCCTCGCACCCGCTCGCGCGCCAGGAGTCGGCCTCGCCGGAGGCGATGGAGCGCGAGGGCCTGATCCTGCTGGAGGACGGCCATTGCCTGCGCGAGCACGCGCTCGCCGCCTGCGGCCTGAAGCCGCCGAAGGCCGCCGAGGAAGAGAGCTTCGCGGCCACCTCGCTGCCGACCCTGGTGCAAATGGTCGGCTCCGGCCTGGGCGTGACTTTCCTGCCGGCGATGGCGGTGGACGCCGGCCTGGCGCGGGCCGCGCCGATTACGGTGCGTCCGATCGATGCCGAGCACCCGAGCCGGGAGATCGTCGTCGCCTGGCGCGCCGGCTCCAACCGCGGCGTTGAAGGCAAGTTGCTGGCGGAAACCCTGCGCGCCGCCTGACGTCGGGCTCCGGACGTCATCAGCCTTAATTAACTCCTGGGGTTGCAGCCTACCCAATATGGGGAGCAGCTCATCCGGCGGCTGGCATGAGGTCGCGGCGATACGCGCCGGCGACATTCGTATGCGGCTGGTGTTCGCGGTGTTCATCGCGCTCGCCGGGGTGATCGCCGAGAAGGGCGCAGCCTGGCCGTTGATCTGGCTCGTCGCCTCGGCTGCGGCGCAGGTCACCACCTACGTCGTCGCCCGGCCGGTGCTGCGCGACCGGAGCTTCATCCCTTCGCCGCGGCGCCGACTGGCGATACTCGCCTGCGTTGCGCTCAGCGCCACCATCTTCGCCTGCGCAGGCGCCCTGTTCTGGTTCCTCTGCGGCTGGGGCGGGCGGCTGTTCGCGGTGATCATCATGGCCGGCGGCGCGCTGCACGTCGCCCTGCAGGCGGGCGCCAACGCCCGGCTGCTGTGGGTCGGCGCCGCGCCGTTCATGGTCATGCTGCAGCTCCTGCCGCTGATCTCGATCGCCACCGCTCCCGAAGCCGAGCGCGGCGTGATGGGCATGACCGCCTTCGCCGCCACCTTGTTCGTCGCGCACCTGGCGGCGGCCGGCCGGCGCAGCATCGGCAGCGCGCGCAAGCTCGAGCGCGCCCTGCGCGCGGCCCGCGGCGAGCGGCGACGGGCCGAAATCGCCAGCGCCGCCAAAAGCGACTTCCTGGCGGTGATGAGCCACGAGCTGCGCACGCCGCTGAACGGGGTGCTGGGCATGGCCCAGGCGATGGCCGCCGAGGACCTGAGCCCCGACCAACGCGAGCGGCTCGGCGTGCTCCGCCGCTCGGGCGAGAGCCTGCTGCTGCTGCTCAACGACGTGCTGGACATCGCCCAGATCGACACCGCCCGGCTGAAGCTCGATCGCCAGCCGATCGACGTCGCCGCGCTGGGGGGCCAGACCTGCACCGTCTTCGGGCCGCTGGCCGAAGCCAAGGGCCTGGCGTTCGGGGTGGACTACGCTTCCGCCGCGACGACCGCGCGGCTCGGCGACGCCACGCGCGTGCGCCAGGTGCTGCACAACCTGGTCGGCAACGCGATCAAGTTCACCCCCGCCGGGGCGGTGACGGTGACGATCCGCGGCGACGCCGGCGGGCTGACCTTCGAGGTCGCCGACAGCGGTCCCGGAATGAGCGCCGAACGGATCGACGGGCTGTTCGAACCGTTCGACGCCAGCGACGCCTCGGCCGGTCGGCGGCAGGACGGCTCCGGGCTCGGCCTGGGGATCGCCCGCGGCCTCGCGCAACTGATGGGCGGGGACGTGACGGTGCGCTCGAAGCTCGGCGAGGGCTCGGTCTTCACCGCGCGTCTCGCCCTGCCGGAAGCTGAAGACGTCGTCGAGCCGGCGGCGCTGACGGTTCCGCTCGCGGCCGAGCTGTGGCGGGCCGGCGAGCGGCTGCGGGTGCTGGCGGCGGAGGACAATCCGACCAACCGCCTGGTGCTGAAGACGCTGCTGGAGCAGCTCGGCGTCGCGGTGCACATCGTCGGCGACGGCGCCGAGGTAATCGCCGCCTGGCGCGAAGCGCCCTGGGACCTGGTGCTGATGGACATCCGCATGCCGGGGGTGGACGGGGTCGCGGCCACCCGCGCGATCCGCACCGAGGAGGCAGCGACGGGACGGCCGCGGACTCCGATCATCGCCGTGACCGCCGACGCCACCGCGCCGCAGGCCGCCGACTACCTGGGGGTCGGCATGGACGGCCTGGCCCCCAAGCCGATTCAGCTGCCGCAGCTGGTGGCGGTGATCAACGCCACGCTCGGCGCCGCGGCCGCCGAGCGGGACTTCGCCGCCGCCCGCTCCGCCGCCTGAGGCCGCGACCCCCGCGCGGCGTGCCTTCGGCGCGGTTCTCGCCTATATGTCCGCGACCATGAGCCGTCCGTTCCTCAAGATGAACGGGCTCGGCAACGACTTTGTCGTCGTCGAGGCCCGCACCGCGCCCTTCGATCCGACGGCGGCGGAGGTGCGCGCCATCGCCGACCGGACGACCGGCGTCGGCTGCGACCAGCTGGTCGCGATCCAGCCGCCGGACGCCGAGGCCGACGGCGTGGACGCGCGGGTGCGCTTCTGGAACGCCGACGGCGAGGAGGTCTCAGCCTGCGGCAACGCCACGCGCTGCGTCGGCTGGCTGCTGATGCAGTCCAGCGGCAAGGACGCGGTCGTGCTGGAGACCAAGGCCGGCCGGCTCTACGCCAGCCGCGCCGGCGAGCGGCTGGTCAGCGTCGACATGGGCGAGCCGCGCCTCGACTGGGCGCAGATCCCGCTGGCCGCAGAGCATGACACCCGCGCGCTGGACGTGAAGCTGTTCGACCATCCGGCGCTCGACGCGGCCCCCGGCTGCGTGTCGATGGGCAATCCGCACGTGGTCTTCTTCGTCCCCGACATCGCGACCGCCCCGGTCACCGAGGCCGGCCCGGTGGTCGAGCGGCATCCGCTGTTTCCCGAGCAGGTCAATGTCGGCTTCGCCCAGGTGATCGACCGCGACCGCATCCGCCTGCGCGTCTGGGAGCGCGGCGCGGGCCTGACCAAGGCCTGCGGCACCGGCGCCTGCGCGGCCTTCGTCGCCGCGGCGCGCCGCGACCTCGTCGACCGGGCCGCGACCCTCGAGCTGGACGGCGGCGAGCTTCTCATCGAGTTGCGCGACGACGGCCACGTGATCATGACCGGCCCGGCGGCCGTCGACTTCGCGGGCGAGCTCAAGTGACCGAGCACAGCCATGGGCCGGAAACCGGATCCGTCGCCGACGCGCCGGTCCGGGAAGACGAGGCGGACGGCGTCCGCATCGTCACCTTCGGCTGTCGGCTGAACGCCTACGAGAGCGAGGTCATCCGCAAGCGCGCGGCCGAGGACGGGCTTGCCGACGCGGTGGTGTTCAACACCTGTGCGGTGACCAACGAGGCCGTCCGCCAGGCCCGCCAGGCGATCCGCAAGGCCCGGCGCGAGCGGCCGGACGCCCGGTTGATCGTCACCGGCTGCGCCGCGCAGATCGACCCCGCCGCCTTCGCCGGCATGGCCGAGGTCGACCTGGTGCTGGGCAACGCCGAGAAGAGCCAGGCCGGCGCCTACGCCGCGACGCCGGAGGCCGGCCGCGTGCGGGTCAACGACATCATGAGCGTGCGCGAGACCGCCGGTCATCTGATCGACGGGCTGAAGGACCGGGCGCGGGCCTATGTCGAGGTGCAGAACGGCTGCGACCACCGCTGCACCTTCTGCATCATCCCCTACGGCCGCGGGAACTCGCGCTCGGCGGCCGCCGGCGAGGTGGTCGAGCAGGTCCGTCGGCTGACCGCCCAGGGCTATCGCGAGGTGGTGCTGACCGGCGTCGACATCACCAGCTGGGGCGCCGACCTGCCGGGCCAGCCGACGCTCGGCCAGCTGGTCGCGCGAATCCTCAAGCTGGTCCCCGAGCTGCCCCGGCTGAGGCTCTCGTCGATCGACGCCGCCGAGATCGATCCCGACCTGCTGCGCTGCCTGGGCGAAGAGCCGCGGCTGATGCCCTATCTGCACCTGTCGCTGCAGGCCGGCGACGACATGATCCTGAAGCGGATGAAGCGCCGGCACAGCCGCGCCGACGCGCTGAAACTTGCCGCCGAGGTGCGCGCCGTGCGGCCGGACACCGCCTTCGGCGCCGACCTGATCGCCGGCTTCCCGACCGAGGACGAGGCGATGTTCGCCAACACCCTGGCGCTGGTCGAACAGGCGGAACTTGCCTTCCTGCACGTCTTTCCGTTCAGCCCCCGCCCAGGCACCCCAGCCGCGCGCATGCCGCAGCTGCCGCGCGCGGTGGTCAAGGACCGCGCCGCGCGGCTGCGCGCCGCCGGCGAGGCGGCGCTGGAGCGGCACCTCGCGCGCCAGGTCGGCCGCTCCCTGACGGCGCTGGTCGAGCGCGCCGGCGTTGCCCGCGCCGAGGACTTCACCGAGATCGCCTTCGACGGCGAGGCCCAACCCGGCGCGCTGGTCGCGCTGGAGGTGACCGGCCACGACGGCAAGCGGGCGCTGGCCCGTCTGGCGCTGCGCGAGGCGGCGGAGTGAGCCTCACCGGCGGCTGTCAGTGCGGCGCCGTACGCTTCCGCGTCGAGGGCGAGCTCGGCCGCGCCAGCCTCTGCAGCTGCCGGATGTGCCAGAAGGCCTTCGCCGCCCCTTACGCCGCCCTGGTCACGGTGCGCGCCGAGCAACTGGTCTGGACCCGCGGCGCGCGCAGCCGCTTCCAGAGCTCCAACAAGGTGTCGCGCGGCTTCTGCAACGCCTGCGGCACGCCGCTGACCTTCGAGTGGGACGCGGCCAAGATCGACCTGGCGATCTGCGCCTTCGACACGCCCGATGCGGTTGCGCCGCAAGTCCAGCTGCGCGCCGCGGCGCAGCCGGCCTGGGCCGCCGGCGTCGCCAACCTGCCGGCGGGCGACAGCGCTGCGAGCGCGGCGCACGACGCCGGCGTCGTCTCCTTCCAGCACCCCGACCACGACACGGCGCAGTGGCCGTGACCGCCCATCTGTCATCCCGGTTTCGCGCAGCGAAGACCGGGACCCATGAACACGGCGCTGGCCGGCGCGGCTCGATGATCGCGACGCGCTTGCGGGATCGGGTGTTCATGGGTCCCGGACAGCCGCTTCGCGGCTTCCGGGATGACAGTTGATGAGGAAGCGCTAGAACGCCCCCATGACCGAACCCAAACGCGGCTGGTTTCAGCGGCTCACGCAAGGGCTGTCGCGCTCGTCCAAGCAGATGGGCGAGCAGATCACCAGCGTCTTCACCCAGAAGATCCCGCTCGACCAGGCCAAGCTGGACGAGCTGGAGGAGATGCTGATCGAGGCCGACCTCGGCCCGCACTCCGCCGCGCGGATCACCGAACGCTTCGCCGCCGAGAAGTTCGGCAAGAGCGTCGACGAGCAGGAGATCAAGGAGTCGCTGGCCCAGGCGATCGGCGACGAGCTGGCGCTGCGCCAGGGCGACTTCGAGCCGCTTGGCGGGACCAAGCCCTACATCGTGCTGTTCATCGGCGTGAACGGCTCGGGCAAGACCACCACGCTCGGCAAGATCGCCGCCGACCTGACCGGCCGCGGGGCCAAGGTGCTGATCGCCGCCGGCGATACCTTCCGCGCCGCCGCCGTCGAGCAGCTGAAGGTCTGGGCCGACCGCGCCGGCGCCGACTTCATGTCGCGCCCGACCGGCTCGGACGCGGCGGGCCTGGCGTATGACGCGGTCGCCCGCGGCCAGGCCGAGGGCTACGACGTGGTGCTGGTCGACACCGCCGGCCGGCTGCAGAACAAGCAAGGGCTGATGGACGAGCTCTTGAAGATCATCCGTGTGGTGAAGAAGCTCGATCCGGACGCGCCGCACGAGACCCTGCTGGTGCTCGACGCCACGGTCGGCCGCAACGCGCTGGCCCAGGAGAACATCTTCGGCAACCAGATCGGCGTCTCTGGCATCGTCATGACCAAGCTGGACGGCACCGCGCGCGGCGGGGTGCTGGTGCCGGTCGCCCAGGCCTCGGACTCGCCGATCAAACTGATCGGGGTGGGCGAGGGGATCGACGACCTGCAGCCGTTCGACGCCCACGCATTCGCCCGCTCGCTGGTCGGGCTCGAGGAGCCGGCGCAATGACCGCGCAAAGTCGCAGCTGGATCACCTATTTCGTCGACTACTTCGCGCTGGTCGCCTTCCTGATCGGCTATTTCGCCACCGGCCGCGACCTGCAGCAGGCGACCTGGGCGCTGGTCGCCGGCTCGGCCGTCGCGCTGATCGTCGGCTTCGCCGTCGAGCGGCGGATCGCGCCGTTCCCGGCGCTGGCCGGCGGCGCGGCGCTGCTGTTCGGCGGGCTGACGCTGATCTTCCACGACGCCCGCTTCCTGAAGATGAAGCCGACGGTGATGAACCTGGCGTTCGCCGGGCTGATGTTCGGCGGCTTGGTGCTGCGCAAGCACCCGCTGAAGCTGCTGTTGGGCGACGCCTTCGAGATGCCGGAGGCGGCCTGGCGCAAGCTGACCCTGCGCTACGGCGTCTTCTTCGCCGCCCTGGCCGGGCTGAACGAATTCGTCTGGCGCACCCAGACCGAGGCGACCTGGGTGCTGTTCCGCTTCCCGGGCCTGATGCTGGTCACCCTGGTGTTCAGCCTGACCCAGGCGCCGTTCCTGATGAAGTACGTCAAGGGCGCCGAGCTGCCGCCGCCGCCTGTGGAATAGGCGCCGCGCCGCTTACGTTGCGGCGCGGAGATCATCTGTCGTCAAACAGACGCATTGAACCACTACCTTGGCGGGCGTCAGCAGAGGACGGCGACGCATGGCAAAGAGCAAGTCGGCGAAGGACGCATCCGCGCTCGAGCGCTCGCCCAGCCACCTGCTGCATCGCGCGGTGCAACTCGCGCTCGACGTCTACGCCGAGGAAATGGGGGCGGGCGCGATCACCCAGCGCCAGTTCGCGGTGCTGGCCGCCGTCGCCGAGCATGACGGCGCGACCCAGACGGACCTGGTCCGGCTCACCGGCATCGACCGCTCGACCATGGCCGAGATGGCCGCCCGGCTGATCGCCAAGGGGCTGCTGGAGCGCCGCCGCTCGCCGTTCGACGCCCGCGCCAATGCGGTCAGCCTGACCGACGCCGGACGGGCGACGCTGGAGGCGGCGCGGCCGAAGATGGCCGCGGCCGACGCCCGGCTGCTGAAGCTGATCTCCGGCGGCGGCCGGCGCCAGGCGTTCGTCGGCCTGCTGCAGGACCTGATCGCCGGGGCCGAGGCGCAGGCGCGCAAGCGCGGCAAGGCGGAAACCAAGCCGGTCGCCGGGGCCAAGTCGGAGGGTGCCGAGGTGGTCTCGGTCGAGGCGCTGCTGAAGAAGAAGAAGAAGAAGGCGAAGAAGGAAGCGGCCTGAGGCCCGGTCTCAGCCGGCGCGGCCAGCCCGCTTCGGCCAGCTCACCGCGGAGCGGCTCAAGAACGGCGAGTTCAGCCGATCGTACGAGACCGGCGGCAGTCGGCGCAGCATGAGTTCGAGCATCTCGCCGCCCTCAGCCTCGGCCGGGGGCGCTTCGTCGCAAAGCTCACGCCACAAGGCCGCGGCTTCCGCTTCGATCCGCGCAGTGCGGCTGCTCATGGGAACCACCTATGGATCACGGGCAGGCTAACTCCCGCCCATGGAACAGCGTTCCGCGTTAAAGAAAGTTAAATTTGAACGCGTTAGCCGCGCATTAGCTACGCTTTGGCCGCAGATTAGACCCGGATGTCGAGCAGCGAGCCCGGACGCAGCGGGCGCGCGGGCGGCTCGACAGGGGCCTGAACCCGCTTTTGTACAGGGGCGGCGGCGCTCGCCGCGGCGGAGCTGGCAGCCGGCGGATTGCCGGCAGCGAGGTCGAAGAAGGCGCGGGCGGCCGACCGGGCGCCGGCCGGCTGCGGCGTGGCGGCCGGGTGGCCGAGCGACGGAAGGTTCGGGCGGATGGCGGTCACCGGCGGCCCCGATCATGGTTAACCTAGGCTTACCGTCTGAGCCGCTATGGTTAGCGAAAGGTTAACGCAGCCGCGCCGCCAGCTTGTCGACGTCGAGTTGGGTGATCGGGCCGGTGTGCTTGTCGAGGATCACCCCGTCGCGGCCGACCAGGAAGGTCTCCGGCACGCCGGTGACGCCGAACTCGATCCCCGCGCGGCCGTCGTGGTCGACCAGCCGCTGCACGTAGGGGTCGCCGACCCGGGCGAGGAAGACCTGGGTCTTCGACGGCGCGTCCTTGTAGGAGACGCCGACGATGCGGACGCCCTGGGCGGCGAGCGCGTTGAGCTGCGGGGCCTCGACCTCGCAGGGCGCGCACCAGGAGGCGTAGAAGTTGACCATCACCGGGCCCTTCGCGGTCAGCTCGCGCAGCTGCACCGGCTTGCCATCCTCCAGCGCCGGCAGGGCGAGGTCCGGCATCGGCCGGCCGACCAGGGCCTTCGGCTGCACCTGCGGGTCGTGCTTGAGGCCATAGAAGGCGAACAGCGCACCCAGGCCGATCAGCACCACCAGCGGCAGCAGGGTCAGCCAGCGGGTCACTTGCGTTGCAGCTCCTCGGCGCGACGGCGCCAGCGCCGGGCGTAGCCCAGCGCGCTGACGATCAGGCCGGCGAAGACCGCCGCGGTGATCAGATAGGCCGGCCAGATGTAGGCGGCGTACTTGCCGAAATCGAGGTCGGGCATCGGGGTCAGGCTCTCGCCGCGCGGACGGCCGCGACCTCGGCCCGGCGGCGCCAGACCTCGCCGCGGATCCGCACCAGCCACAGCGCGCCGAAGCCGGTCAGATAGGCCAGGTTCATCAGCCACAGCGGAGCGGCGTAGACCGGCGCCAGCGCGCCCTTGGTCATCATCGTCGAACCCTGGTGCAGGGTGTTCCACCAGTAGACGCTGAAGTGGACGATCGGCAGGTTGACCAGGCCGACCAGCGCCAGGATCGCGGCGGCCCGCGCGCCCTTGGTCTCGTCGTCGATCGAGGCCCGCAGCGCCAGATAGGCGATGTAGAACAGGAACAGCACCAGCACCGAGGTGAGCCGGGCGTCCCACACCCACCAGGCGCCCCACATCGGCCGGCCCCACAGCGAGCCGGTGACCAGCGCCAGGAAGGTCAGCGCCGCGCCGATCGGCGCGCAGGCCTGGGCGGCGGCGTCGGCCAGTGCATGGCGGAACACAAGCGCCAGCAGGCTGGCGACGCCGAGGCAGACGTAGACGAACATCGCCATGATCGCCGCCGGCACATGGATGAACATGATCTTGACGGTGGCGCCCTGCTGGTAGTCCTCCGGCGCGGTCAGGCCGAACCACAGGCCGGCCAGCGCCAGGGCGACGGCGAGCGCGCCCAGCAACGGCGCGGCCCAGCGCGAAAACGCCATGAACCGCTCGGGGTTGGCGAGGAAGGCGGGCGCCGGGATCATGCTGCGGGCTTAGCTCCCCGCAGCGGAGGCGGCAAGGGCGCCCGCCGTCAAGCTAGCCGAAGCGCTTGCCCGGACCGTCGCCATGCCCGTGACCGCCACGCCCATGGCCGCCGCCGTGGCCGCCGCGCTCCTCATGCAGGGCGTCGAAGGCGCGCTGCTGGGCCGGGGACAGCTGGGCGTAGAAGCGCTTGGTCGCCTCCGCCCGGCGGGCGAACTGAGCCTGCCGCTCGGCCATCCGCGCCTGCATGCGGTCGAGCCGCTGCGGCGTGGTCAGGGTGTCGGCCGAGGTCCGCTCGGCGCGGCGACGCTCCATCTGCGCCGGATCCGGCCGCATGGCGTCGACGAAGCTGCGCAGCGCCGGCTCTTGGTCGGGACGCAGCTGCAGCACCGCGCGCAGCCGCTCGCTGCGCTGCTGAGCCATCTGCGCCGGGTCGGGGCGCTGCCATCCCCGGCCGTCGGCGGGCGCCGGGCCGGGCGTCGGCGCTGGTTGGGCGAGGCTCGCGGCGGTCGCCGTCAGCGCGATCGCGCCTGCGAGCGCCAGGGTGGAGAGTTTCATCGAAAGGTCCTCGTGCGCTGTCCCTCGCGAGCTTTCACGCGAGGCCGGCGACCTTCCGTCGCCAACCGCCCCAATTTCGTCACGGCCCGGCTTGTCCCAGGCCAAACCACTGGGGTCGGGGCTAGGACAGGGCGTTCCGGCAGGCCGCCGCCATCGCCAGCGGACCGAGCGCGACCGCGGCCGCGGCGTAGGCGCAAAGCAGCGCGAAGCCGGCCTGCCACGGCAGGCCGCCGGCCAGGGCGTCGAGCGCGCCGCCGCCGAAGATAACCGGCGGCACGAACAGCGGCAGGACGATCACCGCGGTCAGCAGGCCGCCGCGCCGCGCGCCCAGGCTGAGCGCCGCGCCGATCCCGCCGACGAAGGCGAACGCCAGGCCGCCGGCCAGCGCACAGGCGAAGATCAGCGGCGCCAGCTCGACCCGCGCGCCCAGCCCCAGCGCCGCCACCGGCGCGGCCAGCGCCAGCGGCGCGCCCGCCGCCAGCCACTGGCCGAGGCATTTGGCGGCGCAGGTCAGCTCCAGCGGCACCGGCGACAGCACCAGCAGGTCGAGCGCCCCGTCCTCGTAGTCCCGCTCGAACAGCCGCTCGAGCGACAGCAGCGAGGCCAGCGCCAGCGCCACCCAGGCGACGCCGGCGGCGACAGCGGCCAGCCGCTGCGCCTCCGGGCCGATCGCCAGCGGCATCAGGGTGGCGACCCCGGCGTAGAAGCCGACGCTGACCAGCGGCCCGCCGCCGCGGCCCCAGGCCAGCGTCGTCTCGCGGGCGAGCAGGGCGGTGAAGCGGCTCATGGGCGCGCCTTCAGGCGCCGCGTCGGCTGCGAGCCCCCTCCACCCCTTCGGGGTCCCCCTCCCCCAACGGGGGAGGAGAACGAAGCTGCAGCGGCGCCTCTCCTCCCCCGTTGGGGGAGGGGGACCGCGAAGCGGTGGAGGGGGCCGCCGCTTCCGCGGCGGAGCAGGACGGCGGCCATGGTCATGCCAGCTCCAGCGTCTTGGCCGGAACCGGCAGCGGGTCGTGGACCGCGGCCAGGATCAGGCCGCCGCCGTCGAGGTGGGCGGCCATCAGCTCGCCGAAGCAGGCGCGCCAGCCGGCGTCGAGCGGGCTGAGCGGCTCGTCGAGCAGCCACAGCGGCCGCGGGGCGGCGAGCAGCCGGGCGAGCGCCAACCGGCGCCGCTGGCCGGCCGACAGCCGGCGGATCTCCAGGTCGAGCAGGGTCTCCAGCTCCAGCGCCTGGGCGGCCTTGGCGGCGCCGCCCTCGGGCGCGCCGTCCCAGCGGGCCCAGAAGGCCAGCTCCTCGCGCGCCGTGCGCGCCGGCTTCAGCCCGTCCTGGTAGCCCTGAAAATGCAGGCCTGCGGCGCGCGCCTCGGCCGGGTCGGCGTCGCCGAAGGCGATCTCGCCGGCCTCCAGCCGCACCAGGCCGGCGACCGCCCGCAACAGGCTGGTCTTGCCGACGCCGTTCGGTCCGGTCAGCGCGCAGGCCTCGCCCGGCGCGAGCCCCAGCGAGACGCCTTCGAACAGCTGCCGGCCGCCGCGGCGGATGGCGACGTCCGCCAGGCGCAGCTGCCCGATCACCGCCATATCCGGTCCCTGGCGCAGCTAAGGAACGCGCGTGCATGGACGGGGGGAGATCCGGGGTCTATGAAGCGCCCGGCCGTCGTCGCCCTGGGGGACGTACGCCGCGCGGGGGCGGAACCTGTGTGTCCGCCTTCTGAAGCGCGCGATCCCCGAGGGTGTCTTTGGGCGGCTGGGAACAGAGAGAGGATCCCTCGTTATGGCGTCTAACGACAGCCTGAAAACCCGCCGCGAACTCGCGGTGGGCGATAAGACTTACGCTTACTACAGCCTTCGCGCGGCGGAGGAAGCCGGACTTTCGGGCATCTCCCGCCTGCCGATCTCTATGAAGGTTCTGCTGGAGAACCTGCTGCGCAACGAAGATGGCGACACCGTCAACCCGGAAGACCTGAAGGCGATCGCCGCCTGGGTCGAGAACAAGGGCGCGGTCGAGCACGAGATCAGCTTCCGCCCGGCGCGGGTGCTGATGCAGGACTTCACCGGCGTGCCGGCGGTCGTCGACCTGGCCGCGATGCGCGACGCCATGGTGGCGCTGAACGCCAACCCGGAAAAGATCAACCCGCTGAACCCCGTCGACCTGGTCATCGACCACTCGGTGATGGTCGACAACTTCGGCACCTCCAAGGCCTTCGGCGAGAACGTCGAGCGCGAGTACGAGCGCAACATCGAGCGCTACCGCTTCCTGCGCTGGGGCTCCTCGGCCTTCAACAACTTCCGCGTCGTGCCCCCGGGCACCGGCATCTGCCACCAGGTCAACCTCGAGTACCTGGCGCAGACCGTCTGGACCAATGACGACGAAGGCCAGACCGTCGCCTACCCGGACACCGTGGTCGGCACCGACAGCCACACCACCATGATCAACGGCCTGGCGGTGCTGGGCTGGGGCGTCGGCGGCATCGAAGCCGAAGCAGCCATGCTCGGCCAGCCGATCCCGATGCTGATCCCGGAAGTCATCGGCTTCCGCCTCGACGGCAAGCTGCCGGAAGGCGCGACCGCGACCGACCTGGTGCTCACCGTCACCCAGATGCTGCGCAAGAAGGGCGTGGTCGGCAAGTTCGTCGAGTTCTACGGCGAAGGCCTCGCCAACCTCACCCTGGAAGACCAGGCGACCATCGCCAACATGGCTCCGGAATACGGCGCCACCTGCGGCTTCTTCCCGGTCACCCGCGCGACCATCGACTTCCTGAGCGCCACCGGCCGTGACGCCGACCGCGTCGCCCTGGTCGAGGCCTACGCCAAGGAACAGGGTCTGTGGCGCGAGCCGACCGATCCGGAACCGGTGTTCACCGACACCCTCGAGCTCGACATCGGCTCGGTGCAGCCGTCGCTGGCCGGCCCGAAGCGTCCGCAGGACCGGGTGCTGCTGTCGAACGCCGCGGCCGAGTTCAAGGCCGCCCTGGCCGGCGACTTCGGCAAGGCCGACACCGCGACCCAACGCTATCCGGTCGAAGGCGCGAAGTTCGACGTCGGCAACGGCGACGTGGTGATCGCCGCGATCACCTCGTGCACCAACACCTCCAACCCGAGCGTGCTGATCGCCGCGGGCCTGGTCGCCAAGAAGGCGGTCGAGAAGGGCCTGACCGTGAAGCCGTGGGTGAAGCCGTCGCTGGCCCCCGGGTCGCAGGTCGTCACCGACTATCTGAAGGCCGCCGGCCTGACGAAGTCGCTGGACGCGCTCGGCTTCAACCTGGTCGGCTACGGCTGCACCACCTGCATCGGCAACTCCGGCCCGCTGCCGGAAGCGATCTCCGACGCGGTGCAGAAGAACGACCTGGTCGCGGTCAGCGTCCTTTCGGGCAACCGTAACTTCGAAGGCCGCGTGAATCCGGACGTGCGCGCCAACTACCTGGCCTCGCCGCCGCTGGTGGTCGCCTACGCCCTGGCCGGCTCGATGCAGATCGACCTCGCCAACGACCCGATCGGGACCGGCAAGGACGGCGCGCCGGTCTACCTGAAGGACATCTGGCCGACGAGCGAAGAGGTCGCCACCCTCCAGCGCAAGCACGTGACGAACAAGATGTTCGCCACCCGTTACGCCGACGTCTTCAAGGGCGACAAGAACTGGCAGGGCATCAAGGTCGCCGGTGGCCAGACCTACACCTGGGACACGGGCTCCACCTACGTGCAGAACCCGCCCTACTTCCAGGACATGCAGATGGAGCCGGCGCCGGTGACGGACATCGTCGAGGCCCGCGTCCTCGGCGTGTTCGGCGACTCGATCACCACCGACCACATCTCGCCGGCCGGTTCGATCAAGGCCAGCTCGCCGGCGGGCGTCTACCTGAGCGCGCATCAGGTGCCGACCTCGGAGTTCAACTCCTACGGCGCGCGCCGCGGCAACCACGAAGTGATGATGCGCGGCACGTTCGCCAACATCCGCATCCGCAACAAGATCACGCCGGAGATCGAAGGCGGCGTGACCAAGCACTTCCCGTCCGGTGAGACCATGTCGATCTACGACGCGGCCATGCGCTACCAGGCCGAAGGCCGTCCGCTGGTGGTCTTCGCGGGCAAGGAATACGGCACCGGTTCGTCGCGTGACTGGGCGGCCAAGGGCACCAAGCTGCTGGGCGTCCGCGCGGTCGTCGCCGAAAGCTTCGAGCGCATCCACCGCTCGAACCTAGTCGGCATGGGCGTGCTGCCGCTGCAGTTCACCCAGGAAGGCTGGCACAAGCTGGGCCTGAACGGCGAAGAGATCGTCACCATCCGTGGCCTGACCGATCTCGCGCCGCGCAAGCAGCTGATCGTCGAGATGTACCGTCCGACCGACGGCCGCATCGCCCGCTTCCCGGTCCGTTGCCGGATCGATACCCCGACCGAGCTTGAGTACTTCAAGAACGGCGGGGTCCTGAACTACGTTCTGCGCAACCTCGCGAGCCAGGGCTGATCTGAGGCGGAGGGGGCGGCGACGCCTCCTCCGTTTTTTCTACCGGCTGCGCCCTCCGTGGAGGGGCGCGGCCTCGCTGCTCCCCTGCGTGCGGGGGAGCTGTCAGCGAAGCTGACTGAGGGGGCGCTCCGCAGCGGCCAGTGCCCCGATCCGGTCTTCCGCCAGCTGCTGCATCCACATCGCGACTGCGTCCGGGTCCTCGAGGACGCGTCTCGCTGAAATCCGGGCCACGGCGACCCCTAGATCATTGAGATATCGATCGCGCCGCCCCATCGATCTCGATGCAGAGCCGCGCCTGCGTGCAGTAGAAATCCAGAAACCGGATGCTGTCGGCGAAACCGCGGGCCATCGACGAAGCCGCTCGTTTTCAGCCGCCGCCAGAGCAGCTTCTCGGGAAGGCTCAGGCGGCTTCGGAGGTCTCTCGCAAGACGACGGGTGCGGCTGGTTGCGCGCGTTTGGTGAAGCTAGCGTAGAGCGCCCCCTCCGTCTCGGCGCTTGCGCGCCGATCCACCTCCCCCGTGTTACGGGGGAGGAGCGATTACGCTCACGCCTTCTTGTGATTTACAGCGCGGGGAACTGCGCTTAAGCCTCGCCACGATGCGGAAGGGCGCGCTCTTCAGTTTGATCTTGTTCGCCCTGCCGGCGGTCGCCGCAGCGAAACCGCCAGTGGTGGTGGAGCTGTACACCGCGCAGGGCTGCGCCTCGTGCACCGAGGCCAACAGCTACGCCGCGAAGCTGGCCGAGCGGCCGGGCGTGCTGCTGCTCACCTTCCCGGTCGATTATTGGGACTACCTCGGCTGGCCCGACACCTTCGCTAGGCCGGAGTACGCCGAGCGGCAGAAGGCCTATGTCGCGCGCCTGGCGTTGAACGAGCCCTACACCCCACAGGTGATCGTCGACGGCCGCGCCCAGGCGCCAGGCCTGCGTCCGGAGAAGGTCGACAAGCTGGTGCGCGACGCGGCCAAGGCGCCGGCTGATCCCCCGCAGATCCGCTTTATGGGGCCGCGCCGCGTCGACGTCGGCACCGGCCGTCCGCCGCGCGGCGGGGCCGAGGTCTGGATGGTGCGCTACGACCCGCGCGAGCAGGAGGTCGCCGTGAAGAGCGGCGACAACCGCGGCCAGACCGTCGTGCAGAAGAACGTCGTGCGCGAGATGAAGCGGCTGGGCCCCTGGCGCGGCCGCGCCCAGGCCTATCGCCTGCCGAAGGCCGCGGAGAGCGGGCTGGTCACGGTGGTGATCGTCCAGGGCGCCCGCGGCGGCCGGGTGCTCGGCGTCGCTCGCAAAAGCTGAGCTGCATCCTCAGGCCGACAAGCCCGCCCCGTGCAAGTCCGTCCCAGACATACAAGAGCCCGCGTGGCTGGAGAGGTCCACGCGGGCTCAAGTAGAGGGGGATCTGTGTGTCGGCTGACCAGCTCATCGATCCTGGGGGGCTGGGGGGGCTGTTCAGGATCCGGGACCGACGCGCGCGGCCAACCGACACTGGTCATAAAACACCTGGGTTCTGTCCCGCAGGTGCCCGAAATAAGGTGATTTCAGGGCGCAAAATTACGTCGGGTTCATAGTGTGGCCCGCGCGCCGCGCTCGCCATCCGACCGATTTTCGGTTTAGGCTGGTGGTCGATGGCTTTCGACCCGTCCTACGCCGCGCCCGGCGGGGCGCGTACTTTCTTCGAGCGCCGCGAGCTGGAGCGGCTGCTTCGCCTCTACGGACGGATGGTGGCGGCGGGGGAATGGCGCGACTACGCCATCGACGGGCTGCACGACGCCGCGGTCTTCTCCGTCTTCCGCCGCGCCTCCGAAGCGCCCCTCTATCGCATCGAGAAGCGCCCGGCGCTGGCTCGCAAACAGGGCGCTTGGGCGGTGATCGGTCACGGCGAGATGATCCTGAAGCGCGGCCACGAGCTGGAGCAGGTGCTGCGGTTTTTCGACAAGGGCCGCTTCAAGGTCGTGGACTAGCCGCTGCAGAACGCCCCCTCAGTCAGCTTCGCTGACAGCTCCCCCGCACGCGGGGGAGCAGCGTGCGCCCGCTCCTCCCCTGGGAAGCGGGGGAGGTGGATCGCGCCGCAGGCGCGAGACGGAGGGGGCGTTGGCTGGGGCGCAAACAAAAACCCCGGCGGTTTCCCGCCGGGGCTTCCGGTCTCTCGGAGATCCTGGTGCGGTTAGCGGCGGTTGCCGAGGAACGCCATCAGGAATTGGAAGAGGTTGATGAAGTTGATGTACAGGCTCAGCGCGCCGTAGTTGGTCGCCACCGCCATCGAGTTCTGGTCGCCGCCCAGCTGGTAGTAGGTCATCTTCAGGTTCTGGGTGTCGTAGGCGATCAGGCCCGAGAAGATCAGCACGCCGAGCGCGCTGATGATGAAGCTGAAGCCCGGCGGGTTCCAGAACATGCCGACCAGCGAGGCGATGATCAGGCCCCACAGGCCCATGATCAGGAAGGTGCCGAAGCCCGACAGGTCCTTCTTGGTGGTGTAGCCGAACAGGCTGAGGCCGCCGAACGCCGTCGCGGTGATCAGGAAGGTCATCGCCACCGAGGAGCCAGTGTAGGCCAGCAGCCAGACGCCGAGGCCGGCGCCGATCGCGGTCACGACCGACCAGTAGATGATCCCGGCCGCGCGCGGGCTCGGGTTGCGCATGAACATCGCGCCCAGCAGCACCGCCAGGGGCGCGAAGCGGACGATGGTGCCCAGCAGGGTGAAGCCGGCCAGGCGGCCGTCCGGCGTGGTCACATAAAGCAGCTGCGTCACCGGCGCGAAGTCGGCGGTCAGCCAGGCCAAGCCGGCGGACAACAGGAGGCCCAGCGCCATCTTGTTGTAAACGCCGAGCATGAAGCTGCGAAGACCCGCGTCCACCGACATGTCGGCGCGATCGGCGGGGATCGAGCGCGTGTAGCCGCGGTTGAAGTCGCTCATTGAGACGAGCCCTTGGTCAAGCGCCCAGGTCGGACGCAACGCGAATATCGTGTTCTGCGTGAGGCGAAGCAAGAGCCTACACATTAACGCGATTTAACCTGCGCCGTTTGGCGGCTGCGCTTTCGCCGGACCACTCGCCGCTGGCGGCGCCGGCGCGAATGCACGGCGTGGCTTGGGTGGGCGCGCAGCGCCGCTGCGCGTTAGTCTTAGGACCATGATCCGCCTCTTCGCCGCCGTCGCCGTCCCCGCCGAGATCGCCCAGGCGCTCGCCCGCCGCCAGACCGGCCTGAACGGCGCCCGCTGGCGCACCGCCGAGCAGATGCATCTGACGCTGCGGTTCTTCGGCGAGGTGCGCGAGGACGTCGCCCGCGACCTCGACGCCGAGCTGTCCACCGTCGGCGGCGCCCCATTCGCGATCATGCTCGAGGGCGCCGGGGCGTTCGGCGAGGGCGCGGACATCAACGCCGTCTGGGCCGGGATCGCCGAGAGCGAGCCGCTCAAACGGCTGGCCAAGGGCTGCGAGTCCGCCGCGCGCCGGGCCGGCCTGAAGCCGGAGACCCGCAACTTCCGGCCGCATGTCACGCTGGCCTACCTGCGCCGGGCCGAGCCCGACAGGGTCGCCCACTGGATCCAGGCCAACAACCTGCTGAAATCGCCGCCGATCTGGGTCGACCGCTTCGGCCTCTATTCCAGCTTCCTCGCCAGCGACGGCGCGCAGTACCGGCTGGAGGCGGAGTACGCCCTGTAAGTCCCTCCCTTAATGGGGAGGGAGGGGCTCACGCCTCGACCGCGTGGTCCTTGAGGATGCCGAGGGTGACGATCGCCAGGGTCTCCTCGTGGGTGGCTTCCAGCACCACCTTCGGCGCGGCGCCGGCGTCCAGCGCCTCCTTCCAGCGCGGCGCGCACAGGCACCAGCGGTCGCCGGGCTTGAGGCCGGGGAAGTTGTATTCGGGCATCGGCGTCGACAGGTCGTTGCCGACCGAGCGAGAGTAGGCGAGGAACTCCGCCGTCATCACCGCGCAGACCGTGTGCATGCCCTGGTCGGCGTGGTTGGTCTCGCAGCAGCCGTTGCGGAAGAAGCCGGTCACCGGCTCGGTCGAGCATGATTGCAGTTCGCGGCCCAGAACGTTCTTCGCGCCGGCGTCATAACGGGTGTTCATAGATCCATTCTAACCGCTTAGACGGGACGTCCGCCATGTCTCGCAGGAGCGCGAAAGCCCCATGACCGCCAACCGTCCCCGCCGCAGCGCGCTGTACATGCCGGCCTCGAACGCCCGCGCGATCGAGAAGGCCAAAAGCCTGCCCTGCGACGTGGTGATCCTTGACCTGGAGGACGCCGTCGCCCCGGACGCCAAGGTCGAAGCCCGCCAGCTGGCGGTCGAGGCGGTCAGGGCCGGCGGCTTCGGCGGCCGCGAGGTGGTGATCCGCGTCAACGGCCGGGACACGCCGTGGGGCGCGGCCGACCTCGGCGCGGCGGCCGCCGCCGGCGCCGACGCGGTGCTGGCGCCGAAGGTCTCGACTCCCGAGGACCTGGCGCACTACGCCGCCCCGCTGGGCGGCAAGACCCGGCTGTGGGCGATGATCGAGACCTGCGCCGCCGTCTTCCAGCTCGACGCCCTGGCCCGGGCCGCCGAGGCGGCGAAGAACGACGTCTGGATCGTCGGCGCCAACGACCTGGTGAAGGAGATGCGCTGCCGCGCCCGGCCCGACCGCGCGCCGCTGGCGCCGGCCCTGTCGCTGGCGGTGATGGCCGCCCATTCGCGCGGCCTGGCGATCCTCGACGGGGTCTACAACGACATCCCCAACCTCGACGGCCTGCAGGCCGAATGCGAGCAGGGGCTGGACTTCGGCATGGACGGCAAGAGCCTGATCCACCCCACCCACCTGGAGATCGCCAACCGCGCCTTCACCCCCGCCGCCGAGGCGGTGGCCTGGGCGCGCACCGTCGTTGACGCCTTCGCGGCGCCCGAAAACGCCGGGAAGGGCGTTCTGAAGGTGGAAGGCAAGATGGTCGAACGGCTGCATCTTGCCGAAGCCGAGCGGTTGATCGCGGTTTCGGAGGCGATCGCCGCCTTGCAAGGGTGACTGGATGAGACGCGCGCTGGCGGTGATCGGACTGGTTCTCGTGGTCGGCGGCTGCGCCGCCCGTGGCCCCGCCGGGCCGCGGGTCGAGGACCCCGGGCCGCTGCCGGAGCCGCCGAAGAGCTCGCAGCAGCAGGCCTATGACGCGCGGCTGCGCGCCTCGGCCGAGGCGGCGGAGGATTTCCAGGGCCCGCTCGACGGCGGCTGGACGCTGGCCGCCGCGAGCGGCGGCGACCTCTACGCCATCGAGCTGGTCGACAAGCGCAACCACGTCGAAGGCGCCTGGCGCGACCTTAAGCGCGAGGGCGATCCGCAGGGCTCGGGCCTGCTGGACGTGGTGCGCCGCGACGCCTCGGGCTTCGTGCTGAGCTTCCGGCCGAGCGGCCAGCGGCGGGTGGACGTCACCCTCGGGCCCGACCTGCGGGGCAACCTGGTGCAGGGCGGCGCGCGCACCCCGGTGACGCTGCGGCGCAATCCGAAGGGGCCGGCGCTAGATCCTCCCCCTCAGGGGGAGGTGGCCCGATAGGGCCGGAGGGGGTTTCCGCTCAGAAGGCCGGTGTTCGGCTTGATCAGCGTCTGAGCGGAAACCCCCTCAGTCGCTTCGCGACGGCTCCCCCTGAGCGGGAGCATCTCGGTCAGAGCCCCAGCGCCTGGCGTCCCGCCGCCAGCGCGGCCTCCAGCGCATCGACCGCATAGGCCTCGGCGGATCCCTGTCCCCACACCGGCCCGGGCCAGGCCGCGTCGTCTGGCCGGCGGCCGATCACGTGGATGTGCAACTGCGGCGTGACGTTGCCGAGCTGGCCGACGTTGAGCTTGGCGACCGGCCGGCCAAGCGCCGCGCCGATGGCCCGGACCGCGTCGCCGGCGGTGAGGATCTCGTCCATCAGCAGGCTCCGCTGTTCGGCCGTCAGGTCCTCCAGCTCGCGCGCGCCGTCTCGGCGCGGCAGCAGCACGATCCAGGGAAAGCGCGCGTCGGTCTGCAGCCGCGCCTGACAGAGCGCCAGCTCGCCCAGCAGCTGCGAGGTGGCGGAAAAGGCGGGATCGAGCTGGAACATGAGCGGGTCTCACCAACGTTGAATCCGGGCGGCGAGCGCTTGCGAATCACCCGCATGCGGCATTGCAGCACGGCTTTACGTGAGCTAGGTGACCCGCCGACCGCATCGGCGGCCACCTCATTCTAAGCTACTGGAGCAGACCCATGGCGACCAAGCAGCCGATCCGCGTCGCGGTCACCGGCGCCGCCGGCAACATCGGCTACGCCCTTCTCTTCCGGATCGCGTCCGGCGCCATGCTCGGCGCCGACCAGCCGGTCATCCTGCAACTGCTCGAGATCCCGACCGAAGGCGCCCAGAAGGCGCTGAAGGGCGTGGCCATGGAGCTGGAAGACTGCGCCTTCCCGCTGCTGCAGGACATGGTCCTCACCGACGACGCCAACGTCGCCTTCAAGGACGCCAACTGGTCGCTGCTGGTCGGCTCCAAGCCGCGCGGCCCGGGCATGGAACGCGCCGACCTGCTGAAAGACAACGGCAAGATCTTCATCGCCCAGGGCAAGGCGATCGACGCCGTGGCCGCCGACGACGCCCGCGTCGCCGTGGTCGGCAACCCCTGCAACACCAACGTGATGATCGCCGCCAGCCAGGCCAAGCGCCTGACGCCGGACCGCTTCACCGCCATGGTGCGCCTCGACGAAAACCGTGGCCGCGCCCAGCTGGCGAAGAAGGCCGGCGTATCGATCAACGACGTCAGCGAGCTGTTCATCTACGGCAACCACTCGCCGACGATGTTCGCCGATTTCACCCACGCCAAGATCGGCGGCAAGCCGGCCGCCGAGGTGATCGGCGACGAGGCCTGGCTGAAGAACGAGTACCTGCCGACCGTCGGCAAGCGCGGCGCAGCGATCATCGAAGCCCGCGGCCTGAGCTCGGCGGCCTCGGCGGCCAACGCCGCGATCGACCACGTCCGCGACCTGGCCACCCCGGGCGCGATCCACTCGCTGGCCGTCAACTCGGAAGGCCGCTACGGCTTCTCGGAAGGCGTCTGGGCCGGCATGCCGGTGAAGACCACCACCCCGGGCGCGTACGAAGTCCTGACCGGCTACGAGATGGACGAGTTCGCCAAGTCGAAGATCGCCATTACCAACGACGAGCTGGTCGGCGAGCGCGACACCGTGAAGGACATGCTGGGCTAAGGCCTGGCGCGACGCCTTCGGTTCACCCGAGGGCCGCTATCGAAGGGGCGTTCGCAGGCCGCGAGCGCCCCTTTTCTTTGCCGGCCGGCTTAGTGCTGGTCGTCGTCGTGCGCGCCGTCGTCGGCGATCTCGTTCAGCACGTCGATGCGGTGGGCGTAGACCGAGACCAGCGCCCGCCGCGAATAGCGCGCAGCGTCCTCGCGCAGCGCCGCCCAATCCCGCTGGTCGAGATCGAGCTCCGCAGGGTCGACGGCGCCGGACCGCCTGGCGCGGCCATAGGCGTTCGCCAATTCGCGGTCCGCCGCCGCCAGCTCCGGATCCGAACAGACCATCTGCTCAGCCGCCCCGGGCCCCGCCGCGGCGCAGTCGAAGCTGGCGGTGACCTGCGCTGCGGGGGCTTGCGCGGGCGCCGCCAGCGGCGCCGTCGGCGCCGGGGTCGGTGTGGTCATCTCCGGCGGCAGGGTCAGTCGGCCGCCGGTCTCGGGCAGGGGCGCCGGTCGTGGGGTCGGGGCGACCGCAACCCGCATCCGGCTGGGGGCGGGCGGCGCGGCTGCAGCTGCGGCCGGGAGCGGGGCCGGGGCCGGGGCGGCGTCGGGCGGCGCCTGGGGCAGCACCGAGGTCACCGGGATCGACGCCGGCAGGACGGATTGCAGGGGCGCAGGCAGGTGCGGCGCGGCCGGCGCGGGGGTCGCGACCCTCTGCGGCGGCGGCGGCGCGCGCGTCAGGGCGGCGAGGTCGGGCAGGGCGGGCAGCTCGGGCAGGCTGGGCAGCGCGGGAAGGGCGATGGGCCGTGCGCCGGTCAACCCGGGCTGGGACAGGGCGCCGGCCAGGATGCCCAGGCCCAGCGTCAGCACCACGCCGCCAACGATCATGTCACGCCGCCAGGGACGGCGCCGCGACCGCCCTGCGCGCCGCGGCGGCCAGGGTCGCGGGGCGTCTTCCGCCAAGCCGGCGTAGAGGGCTTCTTCCCGAGCTGCGCTCCGGTCGATCGGCATCGAGCAGGCCTCGTCAGCCGCGTCCTCGCGGGATTAATCCGCGAGCGGCTGCGACGGTTGCGACGACCGGGCCTGCGATGAAATCAATAGTCCTCGCGGTCGTCCTGCTCGGCCGCGCGTGCCTGGTCCTCGAGCTCGGCGATGCGGGCGAGGTAGATGTCGTGCACCGCCCAGGGCGCCTGGCGTGCGGCGTTGGCGCGGGCCTGCAGCCAGCGGCGCTGCTGGCGCTCCAGCCGATCGGGCGGCACGCCGGCGTCCTCGGCCTGGCGGTAGGCGCGGCTCAGCCGGCGCTCGGCGGCGCCCAGCGCCGGGTCGGAACAGGCGAGCGCCGCGCCGGGATCGGACGAGGCGCAGCGCGGCGCGGCCTTGGCGGTCTGCACCGGCGCTGCGGCCGCGCGGACCGGCTTCTCCGCCTGCTGCGCGGCCAGCCGCCGCTTCTGCGCCTTCTCCGCAGCCGCCTTCTCCTCTGCCGCCTGCTCGGCCAGCCGCCGCTCGGCGGCCTTCCTCTCGGCGACCTTCCTCTCGGCGGCCTTCTTCTCCGCGAGCTTCATCTCCGCCTTCTCTGCGGCCCGCTTCTCGGTGAGGCGACGTTCGGTCTTGGCGCGCGCCGTCTGCTGGGCCTTCTCGTGCGCCTCGGCCTCGGCGGCGGCGAGGCGGGCCTTCTCCAGCCGGCGCTTGCGCGCGGCGGCGGCCGCAGCTTCGGCCTCCGCCTGGGCCTCGGCGCGCGCCTCGCGGGCGGCGCGCTCGGCCTCGGCCTTCTTGCGTGCGGCCGCCGCAGCCGCCTTGCGCGCGTCCGGCGCCGGTTTCGGCGGCGCGGCGTCGACCAGCCGTGTCGGGGCGACGGCGCGGACTTTCACCAGGCCGTCGGGACGCGGCTTCGGCGCGATCAGCTCGGGCTCTGCGGCCGGTCCGGCCGGTGCGGTTTCGCTTCGGGCCGGCGCGGCGACTTCGGTGCGGGGCGCCGCAGCTTCGGGCTGGGGTTGGGCTTCGGGCGTCGGCGCGGCGGCGGGCGCGGGCGGCCGGTCGACGCGGATCTCGATCTGCCGCGGGGCGGGCGGCCGCGCCGGCGCGGCGGCGGCCGGACGCGGCGGCGGAGCGCCGTCGAGGCTGGACGGCCGGGCCCACAGCCCGAGGCCGGCGCCCAGCACGCAGGCGCCGACGACGCCCGCGGCCATCAGCGGCGGCGAGATGCGCGGCGGCCGGCTGACCAGCAGGTCGGCGGCGTGGTCCTTCGACGGATCGAACGGCATTTGCGGGGTCCCAACGACAGCGAGGCCCCTCGACGCGCGACAGAGTGAGTCCGGCCACGCCCTGACCGAACCTGCCCCGCCGCACGCTCTCCCGCCGCAATTGAGGCACAATCTTGGCAAAAACGCCAGAGCTTCGCCGTTGCTGCAGCCGTCCAGGCCGCCGCAGGCGCCGAGCCCGGCGGACGTCGGACACTCTTCCGCCCGGATCGACGCGCTACAGCCGTCCGCGAGACTTTCGAGCGAAGACCGATGCACGAGCTGGTTTTCCACGACCCGACGGGGCGGCGGGCGCGCCGGATGCGGCTGCTGACCGGGGTGCTGATCTCCTTGGGCGCGCTGCTGGTCGCCGCCTTTTTCACCACCCTGGCGATCGCCCCGCGGCTGCCGACGGTCGCCCTGAAAGACCCGCAGACGCTGCAGGCGCTGCACGCCGAGACCGCCCATCGCCTCAAGGGCCGGCAGGCCTGGACGAAGGCGCCGCATCCGCATTCGCCAGTGGCCAGCGGCGTCGCCAAGCCGCTGTCGGTCGGCTTCTACGTCTCCTGGGACGAGAGTTCGCGCGAGTCGCTCGCCGACCATATCGACCAGCTCGACGTGGTCTCGCCGCAGTGGGTGCAGCTGGGCGGCGGCGGCGGCCGGGTGAGCATCACCGCCGATCCGCAGGCCCGGGCGACGATCGCCGCCGCCAAGCGCCCGCCGTCGATCATGCCGGGGGTGTTCAATGCGCGCGACGGGGTCTGGGACGGCGCGGCCGCCGACGCCCTGCTCGCCGGCCCGGCGGCGCAGCAGCGGCTGATCGCCACCCTGGCGGCGCAGGCGCAGAAGCGCGGCTTCGCCGGCTACGTCTTCGACCTGGAGAGCCTCTCGCCGGCCTCGGTGCAGCGCTATCCGGCCTTCCTGGCGCGGGCGCGCGCGGCGCTGCAAGCCAGCGGTTGGAAGGTGGGTGACCGTGCCGTTCGAGGGCGGCTGGCCGCTGCGGCGCATCCAGGCCGCCGCCGACGCCGTGGTGGTGATGGCCTACGACCAGCACTACGGCGGCGGCGATCCCGGCCCGCCCGCCGGTCGGGACTGGTTCGAGACCTGGCTGTCGCGCGACTTCGAGCAGCTCGACCCGGCCCACACGATCGTCGCGCTCGGGGCCTTCGGTGCGCCAGATCCTCGCCTCGGACTGGCCGAACCTGGAGGTGCTGGTGCTCGACGACGGCTCGGCCGACGACACCTCGCGGGTCGTCGCCGAGGCCTTCGCCGGCGAGCCGCGGGTGCGGCTGCGGCGGTTCGAGAACGGCGGCAAGGCCCGGGCGCTGAACCGCGGCCTGGCCGAGGCGCGCGGCGAGGTGATCGTCGCGCTCGACGCCGACACCCTGTTCCCGCCGTGCACCATTCCCAAGCTGGTCCGCTGGTTCGCCGACCCGCAGGTCGGCGCGGTCGCCGGGGCCGCGGTGGTCGGCAACCGCGGCAACCTGATCACCCGCTGGCAGGCGCTGGAGTATGTCACCACCCAGAACCTGGAGCAGCGGGCGCTGGCCGCATTGGGCGCGGTGACGGTGGTTCCGGGCGCGGTCGGCGCCTGGCGCAGCACCGCTCTGGCGGTGCTGGGCGGCCTATCCGGCGGACACCCTGGCGGAGGATCAGGACCTGACGATCGCCGTCCAGCGGGCCGGCTGGACGGTCGAATTCGACCCCGAGGCGGGGGCCTATACCGAGGCCCCGGAGACCGTCGCCGGACTGCTGAAACAGCGCTTCCGCTGGTCGTTCGGCACCCTCCAGTGCCTATGGAAGCATCGCGCGGCGCTGTTCGACCCGCGCCGCCCGGTGCTTGGTTTTGTGGCGCTTCCACAGATCTGGCTGTTCCAGATCTTCCTCGCCGCGCTGGCCCCGCTGGTCGACCTGGCGATCATCTGGAGCGCGCTGTCGGCGCTGTACGGCTGGGCTTTCCATCCGATCGAGTGGTCGTCGGACGATCTGATGCGGCCGCTGTTCTACTGGGCCGCCTTCATTTTCCTCGACCTCTCCGCAGGGGCGCTCGGCATGGCGCTGGAGCGGCGGGCCCCGTGGGGCGACCTCGTGTGGATGCCGGTGCAGCGGTTCGGCTACCGCCAGCTGATGTACTTCGTGGTCGTCAAGGCGATCCGCGCGGCGGTCGACGGGGCGCGGGTCGGCTGGGGAAAACTGGATCGGCGGGCCACCGCGGCGGTGGGGGCCGCGGAGTGACCAGGCGCCCGCTAAGTGCGCAAAAGGACCGCGAAAAACGGCCGGCGCCCAGAAGCGCGGCAAGATGAGGCGATGCATCTGCAGAGCTCATCGCCGCAGCGCACAAATAGCTTGCCGGGAGGGGCAAAAACCGCCGCTCGCGCGGTTGCCAGCCTCAGGCATGGCGCCTATAACGCCCGCCACTCGCCGACCCGGCGATGTCAATAGGCAAGTGCCCGCGACCTCATGAACATTCACGAACACCAAGCCAAAGCCGTCCTCAAAGAGTTCGGCGTAGCCGTTCCGCGCGGTTATCCCGCGTTCTCCGTGGAAGACGCCGTCAAGGCAGCCGAGCAACTCGGTGGGCCGGTGTTTGTCGTTAAGTCCCAGATCCACGCCGGTGGGCGCGGCAAGGGCAAGTTCGAGGGCCTCGGCCCCGACGCCAAGGGCGGCGTTCGGGTCCTGAAGTCGGTGGAAGATGTCAAGACCAACGCCGCCGAGATGCTCGGCCGCGTGCTGGTCACCCACCAGACCGGTCCCGCCGGCAAGCAGGTGAACCGCCTCTACGTCGAGGAAGGCGCCGCGATCGCCAAGGAATTCTACCTGTCGCTGCTGGTTGACCGCGACTCGAGCCGGGTCTCGGTCGTCGCCTCGACCGAAGGCGGCATGGACATCGAGGACGTCGCCCATGCGACGCCCGAGAAGATCATCACCTTCACGATCGACCCGGCGACGGGCGTGTGGCCGCACCACGGCCTGGCGCTCGGTCAGGCGCTCGGCCTGAAGGGCGATCTGGCGAAGCAGGCGACCAAGCTGCTCAACCAGCTCTACGAAGCCTTCCTGGCCAAGGACATGGCCATGCTCGAGATCAACCCGCTGATCGTCACCGCTGACGAGCAGCTGCGGGTGCTCGACGCCAAGGTGTCGTTCGACCCCAACGCCCTCTACCGCCACCCGGACATCAAGGCGCTGCGCGACGAGAGCGAAGAGGACCCGAAGGAGATCGAGGCCTCCAAGCACGACCTCTCCTACATCGCCCTCGACGGCACCATCGGCTGCATGGTCAACGGCGCCGGCCTGGCGATGGCCACCATGGACATCATCAAGCTCTACGGCGCTGCGCCGGCGAACTTCCTCGATGTCGGCGGCGGCGCGACGAAGGAGAAGGTGACGGCGGCGTTCAAGATCATTACCGCCGACCCGAACGTGAAGGGCATCCTGGTCAACATCTTCGGCGGCATCGCCCGCTGCGACATCCTGGCCGAGGGCGTCATCGCCGCGGTCAAGGAGACCGGCCTGAAGGTGCCGCTGGTGGTGCGCCTCGAAGGCACCAACGCCGAGCTCGGCAAGGAAATCATCAACAAGAGCGGCCTGAACGTGATCGCCGCCAACGATCTCTCCGACGGCGCGGAAAAGATCGTCAAGGCCGTGCAGGGGGCCGCCTAATGTCAGTTCTGATCGGTAAAGACACTCGCGTCATCTGCCAGGGCATCACCGGCTCGCAGGGCACGTTCCACTCGGAACAGGCGATCGCTTACGGCACCAAGATGGTCGGCGGCACCTCGCCCGGCAAAGGCGGGACCAAGCACATCGGCCTGCCGGTGTTCAACACGGTGGGCGAAGCCGCCCGGGAAACCGGCGCCGACGCCAGCGTGATCTACGTGCCGCCGCCGTTCGCGGCCGACGCCATCCTCGAAGCCATCGACGCCGAGATCCCGCTGATCATCTGCATCACCGAGGGCATCCCGGTGGCCGACATGGTCAAGGTGAAGCGCTCGCTGTCGGGCTCCAAGTCGCGGCTGATCGGTCCGAACTGCCCGGGCGTGCTGACGCCGGGCGAGTGCAAGATCGGCATCATGCCGGGCAACATCTTCAAGCGCGGCTCGGTGGGCGTTGTTTCGCGCTCCGGGACGCTTACCTACGAGGCGGTCTTCCAGACCACCAACGTCGGCCTCGGCCAGACCACGGCGGTCGGCATCGGCGGCGACCCGGTGAAGGGCACCGAGTTCGTCGACGTGCTGCAGATGTTCCTGGACGACCCCGAGACCGAGTCGATCATCATGATCGGTGAAATCGGCGGCTCGGCGGAAGAAGCAGCGGCTGAATTCATCAAGAATTCACCCATCAAGAAGCCTATGGTGGGCTTCATTGCGGGCCGTACGGCGCCTCCGGGCCGCCATATGGGCCACGCCGGGGCGATCATCTCCGGCGGCAAGGGCGGGGCTGAAGACAAGATCGCGGCGATGGAAGCGGCGGGCATCCGCGTGTCTCCGTCCCCCGCGAAGCTGGGCGAAACCCTGCTTGAGGTGCTGAAAGGCGCCTGAGACGGCAAATTAGCGTAAGGGCGGTCCGCGCCTCGGCTCCTTTCATCAGAAGTCCGCGGCCGGCCTCCGGAAGGCGGACGAGATGGCGGACGACGCAGGTCTGATCAACGAGGTTCTCGCTGAGACCTCATTCCTCTACGGCGGCAATGCGGCCTTCGTAGAGGACCTGTATGCGAAGTGGGCGGCCGATCCCAATTCGGTCGAGCCGTCCTGGCGCGCCTTCTTCTCGACTCTCGGCGACCGCGCCGACGAGGTGAAGCGCGCCGTCGCCGACCCCGCCTGGCACAAGCCCGGCGTGCCGCAGCCCCGGCCCGAATGGCTGTCCGCCCTGGACGGCCTGTGGCCGGCGGTGCAGGCCAAGGTCGGCGCCAAGATCGCCGAACGCCAGCCTGAAATCTCCGGCGACGCCGTGCGCGCCGCCACCCTGGATTCGCTGCGCGCGATCATGATGATCCGCGCCTACCGGATGCGCGGGCATCTGAAGGCCAATCTCGACCCGCTCGGCATCGCCACCACCCCGGGCGACGCCTCCGAACTGGATCCGGCGACCTACGGCTTCGCCGAAAGCGACTTCGACCGGCCGATCTTCCTCGACTATGTGCTGGGCCTCGAGACCGCGACGCTGCGCGAGATCCTCGAGATCCTGCGCCGCACCTACTGCGGCAACATCGGCGTGCAGTACATGCACATCTCCGATCCCAAGGAGAAGGCCTGGCTGCAGGAGCGGATCGAGGGCCGCGACAAGGAGATCACCTTCACCAAGGACGGGAAGGTGGCGATCCTCAAGAAGCTGATCGAGGCCGAGGGCTTCGAGCGCTTCCTCCACCGTCGCTTCCCCGGCACCAAGCGCTTCGGCCTCGACGGCGGCGAGTCGATGGTCCCGGCGCTCGAGCAGATCATCAAGCGCGGCGGCGCGATGGGCGTGCAGGACATCGTGGTCGGCATGCCGCACCGCGGCCGCCTGAACGTCCTGGCCGCGGTGATGGGCAAGCCCTACCAGGTCATCTTCCACGAATTCCAGGGCGGCTCGTCGCTGCCCTCCGACGTCGAAGGCTCCGGCGACGTCAAGTATCACCTGGGCGCCTCGTCGGACCGTGAGTTCGACGGCAACACCGTCCACCTGTCGCTGACCGCCAACCCGTCGCACCTCGAGATCGTCAATCCGGTGGTGATCGGCAAGGCTCGGGCCAAGCAGGCCTTCACCCTGCGCGAGACGCCGACCGCCGGCCGCAGCCACGTGCTGCCGCTGCTGCTGCACGGCGACGCCGCGTTCGCCGGCCAGGGCGTGGTCGCCGAGTGCTTCGCGCTGTCCGGCCTGAAGGGCTACGGCGTCGGCGGCACCATGCACTTCGTGGTGAACAACCAGATCGGCTTCACCACCAGCCCGAAGAACTCCCGCTCCTCGCCCTATCCGACCGACGTCGCGCTGATGGTCGAGGCGCCGGTGTTCCACGTGAACGGCGACGATCCGGAAGCCGTCACCTACGCCGCCAAGGTGGCCACCGAATACCGGATGCTGTTCGGCAAGGACGTGGTCATCGACATGTTCTGCTACCGCCGGTTCGGCCACAACGAGGGCGACGATCCGACGATGACGCAGCCCTTGATGTACCAGAAGATCAAGGGCCACCCCTCGGTGCGCGAGCTCTACGCGACCCGTCTGGTCGCCGAAGGCGTGGCGACCCAGGGCGAAGTCGACGGCTGGGTCGCCGAGTTCGCGGCCTTCCTCGACCGCGAGTTCGACGCCGGCAAGTCCTACAAGCCGAACAAGGCCGACTGGCTGGACGGCAAGTGGGCGGGCCTGCGGCTGCCGGAAGGCGACGAGCGCCGGGTGACCGGCGTGCCGAAGACCAAGCTGCTCGACCTCGGCCGCAAGATCACCAGCATCCCCGAGCGGATCACCGTTCATAAGACCGTCGAGCGGGTGATCCACGCCCGCCGCGACGCGATCGAGTCGGGCGCCGGCCTCGACTGGGCGACCGGCGAGGCGCTGGCCTTCGCCACCTTGCTCGACCAGGGCTATCCGGTGCGTCTGTCCGGCCAGGACAGCGTGCGCGGCACCTTCACCCAGCGGCACGCCGGCGTCGTCGACCAGGCCTCTGAGGAAACCTACTTCTCGCTGCGCAACCTGGGTCCGAACCAGGCGCACTTCGAGGTGCTGGACTCGGCGCTGTCGGAAGAGGCGGTGCTGGGCTTCGAGTACGGCTTCTCGCTCACCGACCCGAACACCCTGACCATGTGGGAAGCGCAGTTCGGCGACTTCGTGAACGGCGCCCAGGTGGTGATCGACCAGTTCATCTCGTCCGGCGAACGCAAGTGGCTGCGGATGAGCGGCCTGGTGATGCTGCTGCCGCACGGCTACGAAGGCCAGGGTCCCGAGCACTCCTCGGCGCGTCTTGAGCGCTTCCTGCAAAGCTGCGCCGAAGACAACGTGCAGGTGATCAATCCGACCACGCCGGCGAACTACTTCCACGCCCTGCGCCGGCAGCTGCTGCGCGAGTTCCGCAAGCCGCTGATCGTCATGACGCCGAAGAGCCTGCTGCGGCACAAGCGGGCGGTGTCGAACCTGTCCGACCTGGCCGAGGGCTCGAGCTTCCACCGCGTGATGCCGGACGGGGCCGAAGCCGGCTGCGACGTCGGCGGCGTCACCCTGAAGCCGGACGCCGAGATCAAGCGCGTGCTGCTTTGCTCGGGCAAGGTCTACTTCGACCTCGTCGAGCGCCGCGCCGAGATCCGCCGCGACGACGTCTACATCATGCGCCTCGAGCAGTTCTATCCGTGGCCGCTGAAGTCGCTCTCCAAGGAGCTGAAGCGGTTCAAGAACGCTGAGCTGGTGTGGGTCCAGGAAGAGCCGAAGAACATGGGCGGTTGGACCTTCGTCGACCCGTGGCTGGAGCTCACGCTGGAGCGGCTGAACATCGCCGCCAAGCGCGCCCGCTACGTCGGCCGCCCGGCCTCGGCCTCGACGGCCGCGGGCCTGATGAGCCGACATCTGAAAGAACTCGAAGCCTTCCTCAAGGAAGCCTTCGCCTAAACGATCCCGCTGAACCTACGCCGACCGAGAGCTTAAGGAGCCCCTTTCCCATGGCCGACATCATGACTCCTGCCCTGGGCGAGTCCGTCACCGAAGCCACCGTGGCGCGGTGGACGAAAAAAGCCGGCGATGCGGTGAAGAAGGACGAAGTCCTGGTCGAGCTGGAGACTGACAAGGTCAGCCTCGAGGTCGCCGCGCCGGCCGACGGCGTGCTCGCCGAGATCGCCGCCGACGAAGGCGCGACGGTGACCCCGGGCGCGGTGCTCGGCCGGGTGACCGAAGGCGGCGTGGCCGCTGCGGCCCCCGCCAAGCCGGCCGCCGCGCCGGCCCCGCGCCTGCCGCCGCCCCGGCGCCGGCCGCCGCCGCTCCGGCCAAGGCCGAGCCGGTGCTGGCCCCCTCGGCCCAGCGTGTGGTCGCCGAGAACCGCCTCGACGCGGGCGCCATCGCCGGCTCCGGTAAGGACGGCCGGATCACCAAGGGCGACGCCCTGGCCGCGCTGGAATCCCGCGCCAGCGCCCCGGCGCCGGCCGCCGCGCCGCAGGCGTCGCGCTCGGTCCACGAGCGCGAAGAGCGCGTGCGGATGACCCGCCTGCGCCAGACCATCGCGCGCCGCCTGAAGGAGGCGCAGAACGCCGCGGCCATGCTCACCACCTTCAACGAGGTGGACATGAGCGCGGTGATGGCGCTGCGGAACCAGCACAAGGACGCCTTCGAAAAGCGCCACGGCGTGAAGCTCGGCTTCATGGGCTTCTTCGTGAAGGCCGTGGTCCACGCGCTGAAGCAGGTGCCGGAGGTCAACGCCGAGATCGACGGCGTCGACCTGATCTACAAGAACCACTACGACATCAGCGTCGCGGTCGGCACCGAGAAGGGCCTGGTCACGCCGGTGCTGCGTGACGCCGACCTGCTCAGCCTCGCCGGCGTGGAGAAGGGCATCGGCGCCCTCGGCAAGAAGGCCCGCGACGGCCAACTGGCGCTGGAGGACCTGCAGGGCGGGACCTTCACCATCTCGAACGGCGGGGTCTACGGCTCGCTGATGTCGACGCCGATCCTGAACGCCCCGCAGTCGGGCATCCTGGGCATGCACAAGATCCAGGAGCGTCCGGTGGCGGTGAACGGCCAGGTGGTGATCCGGCCGATGATGTACCTCGCGCTGAGCTACGATCACCGCATCGTCGACGGCCAGGGCGCGGTGACCTTCCTGGTCCGCGTCAAGGACGCCATCGAAGATCCGCAGCGCCTGCTGCTGGACATCTGATCCGCGTAGTCCTCCGCCCCTTCCGGTCCGCCGGGAGGGGCGTCCGCTATCTGGCGTCGCCTCTGCGCGCCCATTCAAGCTGAGCAAGTTCGACCATGTCTGAACCCACTTCCTACGACGTCGTCATCATCGGTGGCGGGCCCGGCGGCTACAACGCCGCGATCCGCGCCGGCCAACTGGGCCTGAAGGCGGCGGTCGTCGAAAAGCGGGTCACCCTGGGGGGCACCTGCCTGAACGTCGGCTGCATGCCGTCCAAGGCCTTGCTGCACGCCTCCGAGCTCTACGCGGCGGCCAACCACGAGTTCGCCCATCTCGGCATCGAGGTCACGCCGAAGCTGAACCTCGTGCAGATGATGAAGCAGAAGGCCGAGTCGGTGACCGCGCTGACCAAGGGCATCGAGTTCCTCTTCAAGAAGAACAAGGTGACCTGGGTGAAGGGCGCGGGCCGCATCGCCGGCCCCGGCCAGGTCGAGGTGACCGCCGAAGACGGCCAGGTGACCCAGCTCGCCGCCAAGAACATCGTCATCGCCACGGGCTCCGAGCCGGCCGGCCTGCCGGGCGTCGAGGTCGACCAGGAGCGCATCGTCGATTCCACCGGCGCGCTGTCGCTGCCGGAAGTGCCGAAGTCGCTGGTGGTGATCGGCGCCGGCATCATCGGCCTGGAGTTGGGCTCAGTGTGGCGCCGTCTCGGCGCCGAGGTCACCGTCGTCGAGTTCCTCGACCGCATCTCGCCCGGGATGGACGCCGAGGTCGCCAAGGCCTTCCAGAAGGAGCTGACCAAGCAGGGCATGAGCTTCAGGCTTGGCACCAAGGTCACCGGCGCCACGACCAGCAAGAAGGGCGTCACCCTGACCATGGAGCCGGTCGCCGGCGGCGCGGCCGAGACGCTCGACGCCGACTACGTGCTGCTGGCCATCGGCCGGCGGCCCTACACCAACGGCCTGGGCCTGGAGACCGTCGGGATCACCCCTGATCAGCGCGGCTTCATCGCCACCGACCATTGGAAGACCTCGGCGCCCGGCGTCTGGGCGATCGGCGACGTGACGCTCGGCCCGATGCTGGCGCACAAGGCCGAGGAAGAGGCGGTCGCGGCGATCGAGGCGATCGCCGGCAAGGCGGCGCACGTGAACTACGGCATCATTCCGAGCGTGGTCTACACCGCCCCGGAAGTGGCCTGGGTCGGCCAGACCGAGGAAGAGCTGAAGGCCGAGGGCCGCGCCTACAAGTCTGGCAAGTTCCCGTTCCTCGCCAACAGCCGCGCCAAGATCAATCATGAGACCGAGGGCTTCGTGAAGGTGCTGGCGGACGCCGTCACCGACGAGGTGCTGGGCGTGCACATGATGGGCCCGTCGGTCAGCGAGATGGTCGGCGAGTACTGCGTGGCGATGGAGTTCCGCGCCGCGTCCGAGGACATCGCCCGCACCTGCCACCCGCACCCGACCCGCTCCGAGGCCCTGCGCCAGGCGGCGATGGGCGTGGAAGGCTGGACGATGCAGGCCTAAAGAGTCTGGCCTTGGCGCAGGACCTGGAGATCCGAAAGGCGCGGCCTGAGGAGCTCCAGGCCTGCGCCGACCTCTATCTGAAGGTGCTGGTCGAGACCTTCACCTGGCTGCCGCCCGAGCGGCACGACCGCAAGGAATTCCTGCGCTCGACCCGCGACGAGGAGATCTTCGTCGCCCTCGATCACGGCCGGATCCTCGGCCTCGCCGGCTTCTACCGGCCGATGAACTTCCTCCACTCCCTCTACGTCGAGGAGCGCGGCCGCGGGATCGGCAAGGCGCTGCTCGACCATGTCGTCGCCGCGGCGCGCGGCCCGGTCTCGCTGAAGGTGCAGGAGGCCAACCGCCGGGCGCAGGCCTTCTACGCCCGCGAAGGCTTCGTCGCGACCGAGCGCGGCCGCGATCCCGGGTCGGACGTCGTCTGGATCCGCCTGGTGCGCGAGCGGCGTGCGGCTGAAAGTTAATTAGGCGCGCCGGCCGCGCGGCGCGAACATGCGCCTCCTCGCATGGAGGCCGAGATGATCGCGCTCCTCCTGGCGGCCGGCCTCGCCGTGGCCCCGCCTTCGTCGCCCCTGGCGCCGTCACGCGCCTGTCCCTCCGGCATGGCGCAGGCGTCCGATCCCGCCATGCTGATGCGGCCGCAGGACTGGCCCGCCGCGCGGGCCCGCAAGCTCGGCGACCTGCCGCGCGCCAAGGCCGAGTACGCGGTGATGCGGCTGGTCGACGGCTGCATGGTCCCGGCGCCTGCGCGCTACCGCATCCCGTCGCCCTGATTGTCATCCCGGGACGACAGCAGTGGGCGGCGGCTAGCGCTCCAGGTAAGCCAGCCGCAGTTCGCGCTTCATCACTTTGCCGCTCGCGTTCTTGGGCAGGCTGTCGGCGAAGAACACCCGCTTCGGCCGCTTGTAGCCGGCCAGGTTCGCGCAGTGGGCCAGCACCTCGGCCTCGCTCAGCGCCGCATCGGGCTTGCGGACGATCACGGCGGTCACCGCCTCGACCCACTTGGGGTCGGGCAGGCCGATCACCGCGACTTCGACCACCCCGGACAGCCGGTAGAGGGTCTCCTCGACTTCACGGCTGGCGACGTTCTCGCCGCCGGTCTTGATCATATCCTTCTTGCGGTCGACGACGGTGATGTAGCCCTCGTCGTCGAGCGTCGCGAGGTCGCCGGAATGGAACCAGCCGCCCTCGAAGGCCGCGGCGGTCTTCTCCGGATCGTCGAGGTAGCCGAGCATCAGGTGCGGCGAGCGGTGGACGATCTCGCCGACCTCGCCGATCGCCACGTCACTCCCGTCGTCGTGCACCACCCGGGTCTCGACGTTGAGGCAGGGGCGGCCGGCCGAGCCCGGCTTGCGCAGCTGGTCCTCCGGCTTCAGCACCGTGGCCATTGGGGCCATCTCGGTCTGGCCGTAGCAGTTCCACAGGCGCAGCGCGGGCAGCCGCCGCTGCAGCTCCTTCAGCACCTCCACCGGCATGATCGAGGCGCCGTAGTAGCCCTTGCGCAGGGCCGACAGGTCGACCTGGTCGAACAGCGCCGAGCGCAGCAGCGCGATCCACACCGTCGGCGGGGCGAAGAACGAGCTGATCCGGTGCTCGGCCAGCAGCGACAGCACCTTCTCCGGCGCCGGCGCGGCGATGATCAGGTTGTAGCCGCCGGCCTGGATCGAGGGGCCCAGGAACACGTCGAGCTGGGCGCAGTGATACAGCGGCAGCGCGTGCAGGTGCCGGTCGCTGTCCTGGATCTCCAGGTCGGCGTGGCAGGTGGCGTACTCGGCGAGGATCGCCGCGTGGGTCAGCACCACCCCCTTGGGCAACGCCTCGGTGCCGCTGGTGTACATGATCTGCGCCACCTGCTCGGCGCCGAAGCCCGGGTCGACGAAGGGCGCGGTGCAGGCGGCGATCTCGTCGAAGCTGACGGTTCCGGCGGGTTGGGCGGTCGGCGTCTCGCCGGGCAGCCAGATCAGCTCGCGCACGCCGGGGGCTTCGGCGGCGGCCGCCGCGCCGAGGGCGGCGAACTCGGCGTCAACGCAGAGCCGGCTCGCCCGGCAGTGGCGCAGGATGTAGGCGGCTTCCGCCGGCTGCAGCATGAAGTTGATCGGCGCCATCGCCGCGCCGAGCCGCGCCAGGCCGAACCGCAGGGCGGCGAAGCTGTGCGAATTGCGGGCGATCACCGCCACCCGGTCGCCGGGCCGGACGCCACGCGCGGCGAGGCCGGCGGCGACCCGCGTCGCGATCGCGTCGAACTCCGCGTAGGTCCAGGCGGTCGCGCCGCAGACGATCGCGGTGCGCACGGGAAACCGCGCCGCTGTCCGTCGCAGCGCGTCGCCCAGCGTCTGCCTGCGGATCAGGTCGGGCGCCGGCTGTGCCAGCTTGTCGGTCATAGGTTCCTCCCGCCGTCATCATAGCTGTCATCCCGGAAGCCGCGCAGCGGCTGTCCGGGACCCATGAACACGGCGGCGCTGAGTGAAGCGCCGCTTCGCGAGACATTCCAAGATCGATGTTCATGGATCCCGGTCTTCGCTCCGCGAAACCGGGATGACAGTTGCTGGGCCTACGCCCGCGGGTGCGCCTTCGAATAGGCCGACAGCAGGCGCTCCGCGTCGACCTCGGTGTAGCGCTGGGTGGTCGACAGCGAGGCGTGGCCGAGCAGCTCCTGGATCGAGCGCAGGTCGGCCCCGGCGCCCAGCAGGTGGGTGGCGAACGAATGGCGCAGCGCGTGCGGCGTGGCGCTGGCGGCGAGGCCGAGGCGGCTGCGCAGGGTCTGCACCGTCGCCTGCACGTGGCGTGGCGACAGCGCCCCGCCGCGCTTGGCGCGGAACAGCGCGTCCTGCGGCCCCAGCACGAACGGCAGCTCGGCGAGGTAGGCGTCGACCGCCGCGCGGACCACCGGCAGCACCGGGACGATGCGGGTCTTCGAGCCCTTGCCGGTGATCCGCAGCTCCACGCCTAGCGGGGCGTCGGCGCGGGTCAGCGACAGCGCCTCGGAGATCCGCAGGCCGCAGCCGTAGAGCAGGGTGAGCACCGCCTGGTCGCGGGCCGCCTCCCAGTCGGCGCGGTCCGGGTCCAGCGCCGGCTCGGCGATCAGGCCGCGCGCCTGGTCCTCGGTCACCGGGCGCGGCGCGCCAGGCTTCACCCGCGGGCCGCGCACCAGGCCGATAGCCGCGTTCGGCGCGTCGAGCCGCAGGTCGAGGAAGCGGTGGAAGGTGCGGATCGCCGACAGCGCCTGGGACAGCGAGCGCGGCGACAGCGGCCGGTCGCCGGACCGCAGGTGCGCCAGCCAGGCGCGCACCTCGCCGGCGGTGACCTCGGCGAGGCTGGGCACGGTCATCGCCTCGCCGCGGTGCCGTTCGAGAAAGGCGATGTAGCGCGCCGTGGCGAAGCCGTAGGCCTCCAAGGTCCGCGGCGAGGCGCGGCGCTCGTTGGCCAGGTGCGCGAGCCAGAGCGCCCGGGCTTCGCCTGCGCTCAAGGGGGCGGCGCTCAGAGCAGCGGCCATCGCTCCGCCGTGCGCTCCACCACCCGGGCGAGGAAGGCCACCAGCTCGGAGCCCATGTCCGGGGTGAAGCCCTCAGGCTCGCGCGAGCCGAAAGCCAGCAGACCCTGCTGCGACGGCTCCCAGATCGCCATGCGCACCAGCGCCATCGACTGGATCTCGCCCTGGCGCGCGTCGAATAGGCCGAGCGCGGTCGGCAGCACGCCCATCCGGGCCAGGCCGTGGTCGCCGAGGATCATGTCCACCTGGCCCTCGACCAGCATCTTCCAGCCCGCCGGCGCGCGTTCGCTCTCCAGGGCGATCACCCCGGCGGCGAGGCCGAAGCGGTGCTGGGCCAGATGGTCGAGGCGGTGGGCGAGGTCGGCGTGGTTGCGGGCGTCCAGCAGGTCGACGACCGCGCCGTGGATCTGCGCCTGGGCGGCGAAGTTCGAGCGGGCGATCTCCTCCAGCTGCTGGCGCTGCAGCGCCTCGCGCTGGTGGGCGGCGTGCACCCGGGCGAGCGCCGCCGGGCCGAAGTCGACGACGTTGGCGGCGTCGACCTTCAGGCCCAGCTCTTCCAACAGGCCGTGGTCCTCGCGCAGGAACTCCGGATTGTCGGCCAGGAAGCGCCGGACCGCGGACGGCTCCAGCGGGGCTTCTTCAATGCCGCCCTGCGTCCCGTCCATCCTGCGCCCCCGGTTGCCGTGTGGTCAGAGAATCGACTGACCGGTCTTGGCCCAATCGGCCATGAACAGTTCAAGGCCCTTCTCGGTTAACGGATGCTTGAAGAGCTCCTGGAACACCGACGGCGGAATGGTCGCGCAGTCGGCCCCGGCCATCGCCGCTTCCTTGACGTGCGCCGAGCTGCGGATCGAGGCCGCCAGGATCTCGGTGTCGTAGTCATAGTTGTCGTAGATGGTGCGGATCTCGGTGATCAGGTCCATGCCGTCGGCGCCGTGGTCGTCGAGCCGGCCGATGAACGGGCTGATGTAGGTCGCGCCCGCCTTGGCCGCGAGCAGCGCCTGGCTGGCCGAGAAGCACAGGGTGACGTTGGTGGCGATGCCCTCGTGGGCGAACTCGCGGGTGGCGATCAGGCCGTCGCGGGTCAGCGGCACCTTCACCACCACGTTGGGGGCGATGGCGGCCAGCTTGCGGCCTTCGTCCAGCATGCCCACCGTATCCATGGCGGCGACTTCGGCGCTGACCGGGCCCTCGACGGCGTCGCAGATCTCGGCGATGACCTGCAGCATCGGTCGACCCGACTTGGCGATCAGGGTCGGGTTGGTGGTCACCCCGTCCACCAGGCCGGTGGCGGCCAGGTCCTTCAGGATGTTGATGTCGGTGGTGTCGAGGAAGAGCTGCATCGATCAGACTTTCAGTTGCTCGCAGCCGCTTGTAGCGGCTGAGGATAAAAGCGCAAAAGCCTCTCAATGAGCCGCATCGCGTCCGTTCTCTTGCCCATGCCGCTGCCGGAGGCGTTCGACTACGCCGAGCCGGAGGGCATGGGGCTGTCGGTCGGCGACCAGGTGGCCGCGCCGCTCGGCCCCAGGCTTCTGCGCGGGGTGGTGGTGGAGCTGCGCGAGGCGGCCGGCGGCAACCGCAAGCTCAAGGCGGTCGACCGCCGGCTCGACGAGCCGCCGCTGCCGCCGAACACCCTGCAGTTCGTGCAGTGGGCCGCGCGCTACGCCGTCGACGCGCCCGGCCAGTCGCTGGCGATCGCCCTGCGCGGCGCGCGGGCGCCGAAGGCCAAGCCGGTGCGCGTGGTGCGTCTGACCGGCGTCCAGCCGGCCCGGGCGACCCCGGCCCGGACCAAGGTGCTGGAGGCCGCGGCCGGCCAGACCCTGTCGGCGGCCGACCTGGCGCGCGCCGCGGGCGTCTCGTCCGGCGTGGTCAAGGGCCTGGTCGACGAGGGCGTGCTGGAGGTGCTGGAGGTCGCGGCCGAGGCGGCCTGCGACGCGCCGGATCTGTCGCTGCCGGGTTCGGAACTCAACCCCAGCCAGGCGGCCGCGGCGGGCCTGCTGAACGAGATGGTCGACGAGCCGGGGTTCAACGTCGCCCTGCTCGACGGGGTCACCGGCTCGGGCAAGACCGAGGTCTATCTGGAGGCCGCGGCCCACGCCCTGGCGCGCGATCCGGACGCCCAGGTGCTGATCCTGCTGCCGGAGATCGCACTGACCCAGGCGGTGATCGCCCGGGTGACCACCCGCTTCGGGGCCCAGCCCGGCGAGTGGCACTCCGGCGTCGCCCCGCCGGCGCGCCGCCGGGTCTGGGAGGCGGTCGCCGCGGGCCGCTGCCGGATCGTCGTCGGCGCGCGCTCGGCGCTGTTCCTGCCGTTCACCCGCCTGCAGCTGATCATCGTCGACGAGGAGCACGACGGCTCCTTCAAGCAGGAGGAGGGCTTCATCTATCACGCCCGCGACCTGGCGGTGGTGCGCGGCAAGATCGAGCAGGCCTCGGTGATCCTGGCCTCGGCCACGCCGTCGCTGGAGACCCTGCGCAACGCCGAGACCGGCCGCTACCGCTGGCTCAGGCTGTCGGCGCGGCACGGGACCGCGCAGCTGCCGGAGATCCAGCTGGTCGACCTGCGCGCGACCCCGCCGGAGAGCCAGCGCTGGCTGTCGCCGCCGCTGATCGCGGCGATGCACGAGACGCTGGCGAAGGGCGAGCAGACCCTGCTGTTCCTCAACCGCCGGGGCTATGCGCCGCTGGTGCTGTGCAAGGCCTGCGGCGAGCGGATGACCGCGCCGGACACCGACTCCTGGCTGGTCGAGCACCGCTACTCGGGCCGGCTGGTCTGCCACCTGACCGGCTTCTCCATGCCCAAGCCGGAGCGCTGCCCGCATTGCGGCGCGGCGGACAGCCTGGTCTCCATCGGGCCCGGGGTCGAGCGGGTGGAGGAGGAGGCGCGCCAGCTGTTCCCGGAGGCGCGGGTCGCCGTCTTCTCCTCGGACACCGTGTTCGACGCGCGCGAAGCCAAGCGGCTGGTGGAGTCCATGGCCGAGGGCGAGATCGACATCCTGGTCGCCACCCAGGCCGCCGCCAAGGGCCACAATTTCCCGAAGCTGACCCTGGTCGGCGTGGTCGACGCCGACCTCGGCCTCCGCGGCGGCGACCTGCGGGCCGCCGAGCGCACCTTTCAGCTGCTCGCCCAGGCCACCGGCCGGGCCGGGCGCCGGGACCGTCCGGGCAAGGCGCTGCTGCAGACCTACGCGCCGGAGCACGCGGTGATGCAGGCGCTGCAGGCCCAGGACCGCGACGCCTTCGTCGCCGCCGAGATGGAGGAGCGCGAACTGGCCAAGCTGCCGCCGTTCGGCCGGCTGGCGGCGGTGATCGCCTCGGGCCCCGACGCCGCCCAACTCGAGGCCTTCATGCGCGAGATGGCCCAGGCCGCGCCGAACGCCGAGGGCGTGGAGGTCTACGGCCCGGCCGACGCGCCGCTCAGCCTGGTGCGCGGCCGGCGGCGCAAGCGCTTCCTGGTGCGCGCCGACCGCGGCGTCGACCTGTCGGCCTACATGAGCGCCTGGCGCGCGCGGGTGAAGCCGCCGGCGGCGATCCGCGTCGCCATCGACGTCGATCCGTACAGCTTCTTGTAGGCCTTACGCCGCCGCCGGCAGGTAGCCGACCTGGCTCGCGGTCAGGGCGTTGAGCTGCAGCGGGGTCAGCGCCGACACCTGGGTGCTGGTCAGGGCGGCGATGTGGGCGGTGGTCAGCGCCGGGATCTGGGCGGTGGTCAGGGCGGAGATCTGGCTCGGGCTGAAGGCGGCCAGCACGTCGAGCGGCAGGACCCGCATCTGGGTCGGCGTCAGCCCCGCCACCTGGCTCGGGCTGATGTAGACGAAGTCGAGGGCCGCCAGCTGGCCGGTCGACACGCCGGACATCTGCGTCGGCGTCAGCGCCCCGACCTCGGTGCTGGTCAGGCTGTCGATCGCCGTGGTGGAGAGGGCGCCGATCTGGGTCGGTGAAAGCGCCGACAGCTGGGTGACCGCCAGCCGGTCGAGGTCCTCCGGCGTCATGCTGCGCAGCTGCACGGCGCTGAGGCCCTGGACCTGGGTGTTCGACAGGGCCTGGACCTGGGTAGAGGAGAGCGCGGCCAGCGCGGTGGTGGACAGCGCGCCGATCTGGCCGGAGTTGAGCACCGTCAGCTGGTTGGTGCGGAGCGCGGCGACGCCGGTCGCCGACAGACCCGAGGTCTGGGTCTTCGACAGCGCCTGGAGCTGCAGGAAGGACATGTGGCTGACCTGGTCGCCGGTCAGCGCGCCCACCTGGGTGGTGGTCAGCGACGAGACCTGGGTCGAGGTCAGGCCGGTGACCTGGGTCGTGCTCATGCCGACCAGGTTGGTGGTCGAGAGCGCGGCGATCTGCACGCCGGTGAAGGCCAGGACCTGGGTGCTGGTGAATTCGGCGAACTCGGCCGGCGACAGCGTGCGGATGGTCGTCGAGCCCAGGCCGGTGATCTGCGTCGTCGTCAGCGCCTGCAACTGGGTGCTGCTCAGCGCGTCGAGCGCGCTGGCGCTGACGCCCGACAGCTGCGCCGAGCTCAGCGCCTGGAACTGGCTGTCGCTGAGCGCGGCGAGCGAGCTCGGCGACAGGGCCCCGATCTGGCCGGCGCCCATCGCCTTGATCTGGGTGACGCTGAACTCGCCGACGTCGGTGCTGCTCAGGCGGCTCGCCTGGTAGGCCGAGAGCCCGGCGACCTGCGAGGTCGACAGCGCGCCGACGACGTCCGCGTCCAGGGCCGAGAAGTTCTCCGCCGACAGCGAACCGATCTGGGCCGGCTTGAGCGACAGGATCTGGGTGCTGGAGAGCCGGGTGAACTCGCTGGCGCTGAGGCCGCTCAGCTGGGTCGGCGACAGCCCCTGGAGCTGGCTGACGGTGAGGCTGGCGAGCTGGCTGTCGCTGAGCGCGGCGAAGTTGCTGACCGACAGCGCGCCCAGCTGGGTCGGCGCCAGCGCCGCGATCTGCGCGGGGCTCAGCTTGGCGAAGCCGGTCGGGCCCATGCCGCCCATCTGGGTGGTGCTGATCACCGCGAACAGGCTGGGCGTCAGCCCCTGGATCACCGCGGTGTCGAGGCTCCAGAGGTTGGTCGGCGAGATCGCCGCGAAGTCGGTCGTCTGCAGCGAGGTGATCTGGCTCGCCGACAGCTCGGCGAAATCGGCGGCGCTGAGGCCGCCCACCTGGGTGGTGGTCAGGCCGGCGAGCTGGGCTGCGTTGAACAGCGCCACCTGGGTCGCGGTCAGCCCCGAGAGGCCCGAACTGGTCAGGCTGCCGATCTGGCTGGAGCTGAGGGCCAGCACCTGCTGGCTGCTGAGCGCGGCGGTCTGGGTGGAGCTGAGCCAGCCGATCTGGGTGTTCGTCAGCGCGCCGAGCTGGGTGGCGGTGAGCTCGCCGATGTCGGTGGTGGTCAGCGCGCCGAGCTGCGCGCTGGTCAGGCTGCGGACCTGGACAGTGGACAGCGCGGCGACCTGGGTGCTGGTCAGCGCCGACAACCGGGTGGTGGACAGGCCGGCGATGGCGCCGGTCGAGAACTGGCCGAGCTGGCTGTCGCCGATGCGGCCGAACTGGGTGTCGTTCAGCGCGCTCAGCTGCCCGCCGTTCAGCGCCAGCAGCTGGTTGGAATCGAACACCACCACATCGGGGATGTGCGGGATCTGCGCGACCGAGAAGCCCTTCACCTGGGTCGCCGACAAGGCGGCGGCCTGGACCGTGGACAACGCCTCGACGTTGGTCACGCTGAGCGCGCCGATCTGACTCTGCGTCAGCTGGCCGATCTTGGTGCTGGTGATGTCCTTGAAGACGGTGACGTCGAGGGCCGAGATCTGGGCGGCCGAAAGGTAGCTGATCGGCATGCGCGTTCCCGGGGCGGCTCCCTCGAGCCGCGGCGGAGGGGCGACTCACCGACGCCCAGCCTAGGTTGCGTCGCGGCTTAGTTCAACGCGAGCTTGGCCTTGGGGCGGCCTCCCGTCGCGCTGCGACGGGAGGCGCCGGAGCACGCTAGTGGACGGTTTCGCCGCGCTTGGCCTTGGCCTTGCGCACCGCCATGTTGAGGCCCTCCACCAGGGCCGAGAAGGCCATGGCGGCGTAGATGTAGCCCTTCGGCACGTGAGCGCCGAAGCCGTCGGCGATCAGCACGGCGCCGATCATCAGCAGGAAGCCGAGCGCCAGCATCACCACGCTGGGGTTCTCGTTGATGAAGTCGGCCAGCGGATTGGCCGCCAGCAGCATCACCAGCACCGCGACGATCACGGCGATCACCATGATCGGCAGGTGCTCGGTCATGCCGACCGCGGTCAGGATCGAGTCGATCGAGAACACCAGGTCGAGCGCCAGGATCTGGATGATCGCCGAGCCAAAGCCGACCGACGCCACCTGGCGCTTGTCGAGCAGGTCGTTGGTCGGCGGATCGACCGTGTGGTGGATCTCGGTGGTCGCCTTCCAGACCAGGAACAGGCCGCCGGCGATCAGGATCAGGTCGCGCCAGGAGAAGGCGAAGTCCATCGGCGCGTGACCGTCCGGACCGGCCGGAATGCTGAAGGGCAGGGTGAACACCGGCGCGGTGAGGCCGACGATGAAGGCCAGGGTCGACAGCAGCGCGATGCGCATGCCCAGGGCCAGCGAGATGCCGATGAACCGCGCCTTGCGCCGGTTCTCTTCAGGCAGCTTGTTCGACAGGATCGAGATGAAGACCAGGTTGTCGATCCCCAGCACCACTTCCATCACGATCAGGGTGACGAGCGCGGCCCAGGCGGCGGGACTGGCCGCCAGCTCAGCAAGTGATTCCATGTAAAGTCGAGCCTCCTGCAGCGCTTTTAGCCGATCCGCATCGACAGGCGAGCGAAAGGTCGGACGGCGGGTTTTCCACAGGCGGCTGCGCAGTTCGCGCTTTTGTGAAGCTTGGCGCGGGCGGCGGCGCCATGATTTGCGTCAAGCTGTGCAGCTCTTGTTTCAGATCGTTTCGCGGCTGCGTGATCGTGTATTACGTCCCGTTGGTTTGGGCGCCTATCGGTATATGTCCGGTCTGAATTCAGCAACTCTACGTATGGCGAGCGGGCGTGGCGCGGTTCGGCCCGTAAGTGGCCGATCTATTGCGTGAAGAATCTCGGGACAGCTTTCGGAAATGTAGGTGTTGTCTGGGGTAACGTCCGTGTGATCGCGCTAGACCCGCCGCGGCGTGCGGCCGCGTCGGCGTAAACGCTCTTTTCACTGGATTGGGGTTAGGGTTATCCCTTGGACGTAGCGTCGGGGAGCGCCCCAAACATGCGGAAACGGACGAGAACTCTGCTGGGTTCCCTGGTCGTCGCGGCCATGGTCAGCCTGACGTCGACCGCCGGTGCGGTGGCCGACACCTATTGGCAGTGCGTTCCTTTTGCGCGCCTGATCTCCGGCATCCAGATTTTCGGCGACGCCCGCACCTGGTGGCAGCAGGCCATCGGCAAGTACGAGACCGGCTTCCAGCCTCGCGCCGGCGCGGTGCTGTGCTTCAAGCCGACCCAGCGGATGAAGCTGGGCCACGTGGCGGTGGTCAGCCAGGTGCTCACCGACCGCATCGTGCAGATCACCCACGCCAACTGGTCGCCGATCGAAGGGTCGCGCGGCAAGATCGAGCGCGACGTGACCCTGGTCGACGTGTCGCCGAGCGGCGACTGGAGCCAGGTGAAGGTTTGGTACGATCCGAGCCGCGACCTCGGCGGCTCGACCTATCCGACCTACGGCTTCATCTATCCGGACGCCGAAGCCGCCCGCACGGCCAGCGCCGGCCTCAACAAGGCGCAGAACACCGCCATCGCCATGGCGCAGACCGCCGCCAGCCAGATGGCCACCGCCGTGCGGCCGGGCGCCGGTCCGCTGCACATGCTGAGCCAGGCGGTGGACTCCACCGACCAGATCGGCGCGCTGATCGCCGCCGCCACCCGCGGCGACGCCAAGCCGGCGCAGTAGGCTCCTCTTACTTTCGTCATCGCCCGGCGTGTCCGGGCGACCCCAGCGCCTTTCCTCATCAGCTGCGGCTGGCGTCTCGGGCGGACTGGCCCCTGGGACGCCGGGCCATGACGGTTGAGCTTTCCACAACCTAAAAGCGCATCGCGCTCAGAAAAATCGTTCAGCGCACACGGTTCCTTAAGCGCGTTCGTGGCAGGGTTGTACCGAGGTCGCCCATGACGAGTACGCTGCCGCAACATCACACGCCGCTCGACGCATCGTCGCTGCGCGAGGCGGTCGACGCCCATCAGCGCTACATCGCCGGCCGCGCCGGCGGTCGGCGGCTGAGCCTGACCTATGCGGATCTGTCGAACTGCGACCTCGAAGGCATGGACCTGCGCGAGGCCGACTTGGCCGGCGCCTGCCTGTCCGGCGCGCACCTCGCCGGAGCCAACCTGTCGCGGGCGATCCTGTTCGGGGCCGACCTGCGCGAAGCCGACATGCGGCGCATCAACCTGAAGCGCGCCGACCTGCGCGGCGCCTGCCTGCGCGGCGCCAATCTCGCCCAGGCCGAGATGGCCGGCTGCGACCTCCGCGAAGGCCGGATCGCCCTGCAGGACAAGCTCGACGGCTTCCGCGTGCTGCGTCACGAACAGCGGCCCGGCGAGCTCAACTACGCCATCCTCTCCGGGGCCAACCTCACCGGGGCGCTGATGAGCGGCACGGTCGCGACCGCCAGCGACTTCACCGAGGCGGTGCTGGCCGGCGCGCGGCTGGCGGGCGCGCGGCTGATGCGCGCCGTGCTCGACGGCGCCGACCTCTCCAACGCCGACCTCGGCGGGGCGGACCTGACCGGCGCCTCGATGCGCCGGGCGGTGCTGTCCGGCGTCAATCTAGAGCACGCGCGGCTGGACGAGGCGGACCTGACCGCGGTGCTGCGCGGGCCGCCGCCGCTGGTCTACATCGACGATCGCCCGCTCGACCTGATCCTCACCGAGCACGAGGCCTACTGCGACTCCCATGGCGTCCGCGGCCGGGTGCTGAACCTGCCGGAAGTCGACTTCCGGCCCCTGCGCACCCTGGCGGGCCGCCGGCTCACCGCGCTGATCGCCCCGCAGTCGATCTTCTTCGGCCTCGACCTGCGCAAGGTGCAGTTGCAGGGCGCGGACCTGTCCGGCTCCGACCTGCGCGGCGCCGACCTGCGGGAGGCGGACCTGCGCGGGGCCAAGCTGGTCGACACCCAGTTCGGCCGCGCCGACCTGCGCGGCGCCCAACTCGGGCCGCTGACCATCGGCCAGGGCCGTTACGTGCGCACCGACTTCAGCCGCGCCGGCCTGCGCAACGCCGACCTGCGTGGCGCCAGCGCGGTGCGGGCCCGGTTCCTCGAGTGCGACCTCGAGTTCGCCCGCCTCGACGGCTGCAATCTGCAGCACGCCGAGCTGGAGGGCTGAGGCCGAACGGGGATGTCATCCCGGTTTTCGCGCAGAAAGACCGGGACCCAAGAACACGGCGTGGCCTGAGAAGGCGCCCCCTTTGACCGCAGTGTTCTTGGATCCCGGACATGCGCTTGCGCGCATTCCGGGATGACAGCCGCTACAGGTTCTCCACCTCGCACCCCAGCTCGGCGCAGAGCCGCTCGGCGACGATCTCCCGGTGGCAGTGGCGGAAGTCGGCCTCGTAGCAGAGCAGGGCGGCCTTGCGTTCGGCGGCGATCTCGGCGGCCTTGGCCAGCTCCAGCTGGGCGGCGGGCTCGCGCAGGTGTTCCTCGTAGATGGCGTGCATCTCGGCGATGCGGCCGTGATGCGCGGCGTCGCGCCCGGGCTTGGGCGTGCCGAGCTGGCGCAGGTGCACATAGTCGATGCCGGCTGCGGCGAGGCTGGCGGCCAGCACGCCCTTGGAGAAGCCGGCCCGGCGCGAGGCGGCGACGGCGCGCACGTCGATCAGCACCTCGACCCCGGCGTCCTTCAGCCGGCCGATCACCTGCTCCTGGGTGGCGGCTTCGTAACCGATGGTCGCCAGCGCCTTCATGCCTTCTCTCCGCCGCTTGCGCCGCTATATGCCTTCCCCATGGACGCCACAGTCGAGTACGCGCCGCGGTCGCGCAGCCTGCACCTTCCCAGCCGCGGCGGCGACATGGCGGCGCTCGAGTTCGGGCCGACAGACCGGCCGATCGACGTCGTCTTCTGTCACGCCAACGGCTTCAACGCCCGCACCTACCGGACGATCCTCGGCCCGCTGGGCGCGGAGCTGCGGATCCTGGCGCTCGACCTGCGCGGCCACGGCGCGACCACCCTGCCGGCGGAGCCCGACGCCCTGTCCGGCTGGGACGTGTTCGCCGACGACCTGCTGGCGGCGCTCGACGTCGCCGTCGACCGGCCGGTGGTGCTGGCCGGCCATTCGCTGGGCGCGATCACCTGCCTCCTGGCCGCCGTCGCCGCGCCGGCGCGGGTCCGCGCCTTGGTGCTGTTCGAGCCGGTGATGCTCGACGCCGCGACGATCGGCATGCCGATGCCGGACCACCCGATCACCCGGGCCACCCTGCGGCGCCGCGAGAGCTTCCTCAGCCGGGCGGCGATGATGGACGCCTACCGCGGCCGCGGCGCGTTCGAGACCTGGGGCGAGGCGCAGCTCGCCGACTTCGCCGCCGGCGGCTTGCGCGACACGGACGCCGGCGAAGTGACGCTCGCCTGCCGCCCGGCCTGGGAGGCGGCGATCTACGCGCGCCAGGACGTTCACGCCTGGGAGGCGATGGCCGAGCTCCGCGCGCCGGCGCGGATCCTGGCCGGCGTCGAGGGATCGAGCGTCGGCGCGCGGGCCCGGGCGCTCGCCGAGCAGGTCGGCGTGCCGCTCGAGGTGGTCCCGGGAACCACCCATTTCCTGCCGATGGAGCGGCCGGAGCTGGTGCGCCAGGCGCTGCGCGAGGCCGTCGGCTAGATCGACAGGTCCTCGACGGTGAACTGGCCCCAGATCGCCAGCTCCTCCTCGGTGAGCGCGACCATCTTGCGGGCCTCGGGGTTGAACACCGCGGCCACCGCCTCGGCCGCCGCGAACGGCTGGCCGGTGGTCGGATCGAAGAACCAGTGCACCATCCGCCGCAGCCGCGGATCGCCGCCGCTCAGGGCCGAGCGCAGCTCCCAGCGGTCGCCCATCCGCGGCCAGTCCAGGTAGAGCAGCCGGTACTCCAGGATCACCGCGCCCGGCTGGCGTCCGGCGGCGGCGGCCATCTCGGCCAGCACCGCGCCCATCAGGTGGGCGACGGAATCGGAGATCCGCGCCATCACCAGCTCGGTGCGCATCCGCCCGAACGGGTCGACGTCGCCGGGCCGCCAGGCGCCCAGGCCGATCCGCTTCAGTCCGAGCGCATGCGCCCGCTCGAGGTTGGCCGAGCTCTGCACCGGGCCGAGCGCGACGCTGCGCGGACGGGCCTTTTCCGGCGCTTCGATCATCAGCCGCTGGGCGCGCTCGCGGGCCCAGACCGGCCACGGAAAGGCGCGGCCCTCGCGGGCGGTGGCGTGGGCCACCAGCAGCTGGAAGCTGGCGGCCAGCTCGCCGTCGTGATGCCGCATCAGCAGCAGCACCCGGGCCTCGTCCTCCCCCATCTCCAGCACGCCCGCCTCTATGTGCAGCCGCGCGCCGACCTGGGCTTCGCGCAGGAAGCGGATGTGCTGTTCGCGGACGATCAGGGTGGCGTCGGCGTGCGGCGCAAACGCGCTCGGCATGCCGAGCTCGGCGGCCAGTCCGACCAGCCCTTCCATCGCCTTGGCCTGGTAGAAGCCGACGTTCAGGTGACCCATGGAGTCGCACTCCCAGGTCGCCACGCTGCCGCGCCAGACTTCCACCGCTTCGCCCAAGATACGCTCCCCCGAATTCGCCCGAAGATTAGGCGGCGGGCGTCGTTGCGCCTAGAGGCGGCGTCGGAGGCCTACGGCTTGCCTTCACAGGGGTCTCCGCCGGGGCCCAGGCGGCCTTCGGCGGTGGAGACCGGGGTGGGGTCGCAGCCTTCCCGCTGCGGCGCGGCGGCGAAACTGCGGGCCTCGCCATGCACGCCGTCGGTCTGGTCGACCGCGGGATAGGGTTGTGGTCCGCCGCGCTTGGGCGGGGCGGATTCCGGCGATTGAGCGCCGGCGCGTTCGTCGGCCATGGGCAGCTCCTTTGTGATGCGGCGCATAGAAAGCGTCGGCGACTAGGCCGGCGTTCCCGTCGCCCTCGCACTGTGGCAGGTTGGATGCCGACGGAGGCCCGATGAAGACGAGCCAGCTGGTGCGCCGGCACGCCGCCGTGACCCGGATCACCCACTGGGTCAACGCGCTGGCGCTGCTGTGCCTGCTCATGAGCGGGCTGCAGATCTTCAACGCCCACCCGGCGCTCTACTGGGGCCCGAAGTCGGAGTTCCAGCGGCCGTGGCTGGCGATCGGCGCGGTCGAGCGCGGCGGCGAGCCGGTCGGCCTGACCAAGATCGCCGGCAAGGGCTTCGAGACCACCGGCGTGCTCGGCTGGTCGGGCAAGCCCGCCGCGCGCTCGCCGATCGCCTTCCCGGCCTGGGCGACCATTCCCAGCTGGCGCGACCTGGCGACCGGCCGGCGCTGGCATTTCTTCTTCGCCTGGGTGCTGGTGTTCAACGGCCTGGTCTGGCTGCTGTGGGGGTTGCTCAGCGGGCGGCTGCGCCGCGACCTCTGTCCGACCCGCGCCGATCTCGCCCCCGGCAATCTCCGGCATGAGATCGCCACCCACGCACGGCTGCAATTCCCGAAGGGCGAGGCCGCGCGGCGCTACAATGTGCTGCAGAAGCTGAGCTATCTGATGGTCGCGCTGGGGCTCGTGCCGCTGATGGTCGCCACTGGCCTGACCATGTCGCCGGGGTTCAACGCCGCGACGCCCTGGCTGGTCGACTTCTTCGGCGGCCGCCAGTCGGCCCGCTCGATCCACTTCCTCTGCGCCGGCGCGCTCGTGCTGTTCGTGCTGGTCCACCTGGCGATGGTCGTGGCCTCGGGACCGTGGAACAACCTGCGCTCGATGATCACCGGCCGCTACCGGATCGAGACGGAAGGCCGGATCGAGACGGAAGGAGAGGGCGCATGAGCCGCCTCGACCGCCGCCGCTGGCTGAAGGGCGCGGCCGCCAGCCTCGCCGGCCTGTGGCTCGCCGCCTGCGACCGCATCAGCCAGAGCCGCCAGGGCCAGGCGGCGCTCGCCTCGGCCGAGGGGCTGACCCGGCGGGCGCAGCGGCTGGTCGTCGACCGCCACGCCCTGGCCCAGGAGTTCAGCCCGGCGCTGGTGTCGGCCGACTTCCGCGCCAACGGCTCGACCGATCCGGACGACCCGGCCTACCGCGCCCACGTCGCGGGCGGCTTCGCCGACTGGAAGCTGGTGGTCGACGGCCTGGTCGAACGGCCGCTGGCGCTGAGCCTCGCCGAGTTGCGCGCCCAGCCGGCGCGGCGGCAGATCACCCGCCACGACTGCGTCGAGGGCTGGTCGGACATCGCCCAGTGGACCGGCGCGCGGCTCGGCCCGCTGCTCGACAAGGCCGGGCTGAAGCCGGAGGCGCGCTACATCGTCTTCCACTGCGCCGACAGCCTCGACGGGGCGACCCGCTATTACGAGAGCATCGACCTGATCGACGCCTACCACCCGCAGACCATCCTGGCCTACGCGATGAACGACGCCGCCCTGCCGGTGGCGCACGGCGCGCCGCTGCGGCTGCGGGTCGAGCGCCAGCTCGGCTACAAGCACGCCAAGTACGTCATGCGGCTGGAAGCGGTCGCCGACTTCGCGAAGATCGAGGGCGGCCAGGGCGGCTACTGGGAAGACCGCGGCTACGAGTGGTACGCGGGGATCTGAGAGCCGGCGCGGCCGCTGAACGCCCCCTCAGTCGGCCCACCGGGTCGCTTTGCGACCCGGTGATCCTTACCGAACCCCGCCGCGAGGCGGCGGGGTGGCGACAGCTCCCCCGCTGCGCGGTGGAGCATCTTGGCGCTCAGATCCTCCGCCGCGCAGCGGGGGAGGTGGATCGCGCCGCAGGCGCGAGACGGAGGGGGCGTTCGGGCTTCACAGCGACGGGGCGAAGCCGCGCTTCGATGTCTGGGGCTGGGCCGCCGGCTTCGCCCCGGCGATCACCCGGCCGTCGGCGGTTGAACTGCGCCGGCGATCGCCGCACGCTTTGCGTCGCGCAAGGGAGGCGCCCCATGAAGAAGGCCGACATCAGCCAGATCGCGTCGCGCACCGGGTCGAGCACCTATCCGGAAGCGCACAACGAGAAGCTCAAGGGACGCACCACCTGGGCGCTGACCAGCGCGTTCGGGTTGAAGCAGTTCGGGGTCAACCGGGTCGAGCTCGCGCCCGGCTCGTGGTCCACCCAGCGGCACTGGCACCGCAGCAACGACGAGGCGGTGATCATGGTCTCCGGCGAACTGGTGCTGGTCACCGACGACGGCGAGGAGATCCTGCGCGCCGGCGACTGCGTCGGCTTCAAGGCCGGCGAACGCAACGCCCACCACCTGCAGAACCGCAGCGACCAGCCCGCCGTCTACTTCGACGTCGGCGGCCGCGACCCCTGGGACGTCTCGACCTTCCCCGACATCGGCTACGAGGCGCGCACCCACATGGAACTGCAGTTCCGGCCGATCCGGAAATAGGCGGTGGGACTGCGGCTCTACTACTTCCCGACGCCGAACGGCCGAAAGGTCTCGATAGCCCTGGAGGAGATGGGCCTGGCCTACGCGGTCGAGCCGGTGAACATCCTCGACGGCGAGCAGCAGGCTCCGGCGTTCCTCGCGCTCAGCCCGAACGGCCGGATTCCGGCGCTGGTCGACGAGATCCAGGACGACAAGGGGGCCGACGACCGCGTGGTGATCTTCGAGTCCGGCGCCATCCTGCAGTACCTCGGCCGCAAGAGCGGGCGGTTCTATCCGCAACGCGAGAGCGAGCGCGCCTGGATCGACGCTTGGGTGTTCTGGCAGATGGCCGGCCTCGGGCCGATGACCGGGCAGATCAACTGGTTCGCCCGCGTCGCCGAGACGCCCGGCCGCGACCCGCGGGACTCCAGCTACGCGCTGCACCGCTACACCAAGGAGACGCGCAGGCTGTACGGCGTGCTCGAGCGGCAGCTGACCGGCCGCGACTACATCTGCGACGCCTATTCGATCGCCGACATGGCCTGCTGGCCGTGGGTCGAGCAGTACCACCACCGCGTCGGCGGCCTGGGCGACTACCCTCACATCGCCGCCTGGCGCGACCGCATCGCCGCGCGGCCGGCGGTGCAGCGGGCGCTGGCGCTGGGAATGGATTGGGCCGGAAAGAAATCCGGAGAGATGGGCGACCAGTCCGCCCGCTGAACGCCCCCTCAGTCGGCTACGCCGACAGCTCCCCCGCTACGCGGTGGAGCATCTTGGCGCTCAGATCCTCCACCGCGCAGCGGGGGAGGTGGATCGCGCCGCAGGCGCGAGACGGAGGGGGCGTTAGCGGCTTCGCCCCGCTACGCCCCCTCAGGGCTCGCGCACCCAGGTGTAGACGCCGCTGTCGAGCTTCAGCGCCAGGTGCAGCCGGTCGCCCTGGATGACGTAACTCTGCACCTCGCCGATCCGCTGGGCGATGCGGGTGTCCCACGAGCCCGGCGGGCACACCGCCCGGGTCATGCCGCCGGGCGAGATGCTCAGCGTGCCGCGGCCGGCCTCAGTCGGGATCGCGCTCCAGGTGGCGGCGCCGCGATTGCAGTCCAGCCGCATGGCCAGCAGCCCGCCCGGCTGGAACTCCAGCCCGTACTTCGCTGGATCAGCCGGCTGGGAAACGCCCTGGGCGTCGTCGGAGGATTCGAACTTCTCCAGCCGCCAGCGGGTGCCGGCGAGCCCGCCGCCGGCGCCGGGCGCGGCCGAAGTGGTCGTTGGCGGGGTGGTGGTGGTGCAGGCGGCGGCGAGCAGCGCGGCGCCCAGCAGGCCCAGTCTCCGAAGCGCGGCGCGCATGGTCAGCCCCTCCCGGATCAGCAATTTCGGGTTGCAAGCGAACGCGCCTGCGCCGCCGCTTGTCAATCCGGCGCGGCCCTCAGGCGTCGGCGGGAAGCGCCGCCGGACCGGCGAGCTCGCGGACCAGCGCCAGCGACTGTTCCCACAGCCGCCGCGCGGTCTCGGGATCGGCGACCGAGGCGTCGAAGCCGGACCAGGCGTGGGTGTCGGGGCCGACCGGCAGGGCCTCGGCGCAGTCCTCCAGCACCAGCCCGCCGCGGCCTGCGAGCTCCGGCGCGGTCGTCGCCCACAGGGTGGTCGCCGCGCCCTGGCCGAGGCTTTTCACGTCGGGATTGACCGAACCGTCGTCGAGGATGAAGCCGATCCGCCGCTTCATCTCCTCGCCATGGTAGCGCTGCAGGCCGGTCAGCACCGAACCCGGCAGCACGGCGTTGGCGAAGATCCCCTCGGCGCCCCAGCGGCGCGTGGCTTCCTGGGCGAACAGAATGTTGGCGGTCTTGGACTCGCCGTAGGCGGCCAGGGTGTGCTCGCGCGCCCGCCACTGCAGGTCGTCGAGCCGAAGCCTCATCCCCTTGTGCGCCGCCGAGCTCAGCACCACTAGCCGAGCGCCGCGCGCGGCCATTTGCGCCCGCAAGCGCAGCGCCAGCAGGAAGTGGCCGAGGTGGTTGGTGGCGAACCGGGTCTCGAGCCCGTTCGGCAGATGGCTGTCCGGCGTCTTCGAGACCCCGGCGTTGGCGATCAGCAGGTCGACCGGGGCGTCGAGCTGATCGGCGAAGGCGATCACCGAGCCGAGGTCGGACAGCTCCAGCGGCAGCACGCGGATCGTTCCGCCCCGGGCCTGCGGCGCGATGGCCTCGGCCACGGCCTGGCCGGCCGCCGGATTGCGCACGCCCAGCACCAGGTCGGCGCCGGCGATCGCCAGCGCGCGCGCCGTCTCCGTTCCCAGGCCCGACGAGGCTCCGGTCAGCACGGCGACGCGGCCGCGCAGGTCGGCGGCACGGGCGATCTGCTCGGCGGTGGTGGTGCGGTCGTAGCGGCTCATCGGCCCAGGCTGTCATGGCGGCGACGCGGGGTCCACGGCGCGGCGTGTGCGCACAGGGGCTATGCCGCCGGCCGGAAAGGCCGCAACAATCCCGGCAAAGAAAAAATCACCGGGAGCGAGACCGTGACGCCAGGACAACTGCGACCGGCCGACAGCGAGTGGCGCCGCCACGGATGGATCCTGGCGCCGTGCATGGCCGGCATCCTGCTGTGCTCGGTGAACAACTACTCGCTCGGGGTGATGATCGGCCCGCTGGAGCGCGAGTTCGGCTGGAGCCGGGCGGAGATCTCCAGCGGGCCGCTGATCATCTCGATGATCGCCCTGGTCTGCGCCCCGCTGGTCGGGCTGGTCGTCGACCGGCTGGGACCGCGCCCGGTCGGGCTGTTCGGGGTGGTGTTCTACTGCGCGGCGCTGGCGCTGCTGGCGACCACCACCGCGGACGTCACCTCCTGGTGGGGGCTGTGGGCGCTGATCGGCCTGGCCAGCATGTTCGTGGCGCCGATGGTCTGGACCGCGGCGATCAACAGCCGCTTCGACAAGAACCGCGGCATGGCGCTGGCCCTGGCGCTGTGCGGCACCGGCGTCGGCGCGGCGACCGTGCCCCTGCTGACCAACAGCCTGGTGGCCGCCCAGGGCTGGCGCGCGGCCTATGTGTCGCTGGCGCTGATCAGCGGGGCGATCGTGCTGCCGCTGGTCTTCTTCCTGTTCCACAATCTCAAGGCCGCGCCGGCAGGCGCACGTCCGGTCGCTGCCGGACGCCGCAGCCAGGAGATCCGCGCCGAGCTGACCTCGCCCAGCTTCCTCAAGCTCGCCGGCGCGGCCCTGCTGTTCGCCATCGCCTCCTGCGCCCTGACCAGCAACGGCGTGCCGATCCTGATCGGCGAGGGCTTCGACCGGACCACCGCCGCCGGTGTCGCCGGACTGATCGGCCTGGGCTCGATCGCCGGCCGGCTCGGCGGCGGCTACCTGCTGGACCGCATCGACGCGCGCAAGGTGGCGGCGGTCAGCGTACTGGCGCCGGTGATCAGCGTCTCGCTGCTGCTGGCGACCGACGGCTCGCAGCCGGCGGCGATCGCCGCCTGCCTGATCCTCGGCCTGTCGGTCGGCACCGAGCTCGACGCCTGCGCCTACCTGGCGGCGCGCCACTTCGGCATGCGCAACTTCGGAACTCTGTTCGGCGCGATCACCGGCCTGCTGCTGTTCGGCAACGGCCTCGCCCCGGCCGCCGCCAACCGCGTCTACGACGTGACCCGCAGCTATGACCTGGTGCTGCTGGCGATCATCGTCCTGTGCGTGATGGCCGCCGGACTGTTCATGCTGCTCGGCAAGTACCCGGAAGCGGTGTCGGCGGCCGCCGACAGCGCGCCGCCGGCCGCAGCGCCCGCGCCGGCGACGCCGTGAGCTATCCGGAGATCTTCTCCCAGCGGTAGGGCTCGTCTTCGCCCTTGCGGAAGTCGCCGCGCATGTCCGGCTTGCCGTCGCCGTCGGTGTCGTAGATCACCCAGTCGGCGTCGCCGTCGCGGTTGGCGTCATAGTAGATGGTGTCGACCTCGCCCTTGCTCTCCTCGCGCTCGCTGACCATCAGCAGGGTCGGGTCGCGGCGCTTGGCGGGGGTGAAGAAGGTGGCGTCGCCTTCGCCGTCGCAATCGGTGTCGAGATGCTCGGCGACGCCTTTCGGATCGGACCAGGTCTCCGTGTCGACCGCCTTCCATTCGCAGTCGGCCGGCTTGGCCGCGGGCGTCGCCGCCCGGTCGCGCGACCGCGCCAGGAAGGTCTTCACGTCCTCGACGGAGACGGCGTAGTTCAGGCCTTCGCCGTCGCCGATGAAGCTGTTGACGCCGACGACCACGCCCTGGCCGTCGAGCAGCGGCCCGCCGGAGTTGCCGGGGTTCAGCGGCGTCTGGGTCTGGATGACCGTCGCCTCGTGCGGGCTCTTGGCGGAGCCCCACTCGTAGGCGCGGCGGATCTGGCTGACGATGCCGCGGGTGTAGGTCCAGGCTTCGCCGGTGGGATGGCCGATGGCGTGCACGTCGGCGCCGACCTGCAGGCTGGCGCCGTCGCCGAGCTTCAGCGGCGTGACGCCGGGCGGCACGGCCTCGACCTTGATCAGCGCCAGGTCGGCGACCTGGTCGAGCTTCAGCACCTCGGCCCGGCGCAGGTCGGACTTGCCGATGGCGGCGCCCTCCAGCGCGGGCTTGAAGATGACGCCGATCTGCTTCGCGCCGTCGACGACATGGTGGTTGGTCAGGATCTGACCGTCGGCGGCGATCAGGCTGCCGGAGCCCACCCCCTTGTCGGTGACGATCAACACGACCGACGGCGCGGCGCGGCGATAGATCTGCGCGTCTGCAGCGCCGCGGGTCGTAGACGCCGGCTCGGGTTGCAGCCCGCCAAGCGCCTGGGCGAAGCGGTCCGCGGGCGCCTTCGGCGGCTTGGCGATCTTCGGGCCGGCCTGGGAGGCCGCCCCGGCCGGGCCGCGCGCCTGCGCCACAGGCGTTCCGAGCAGCGCTTCCAGCGGTCCAGCTTGACTGTAAGATGCCACGCAAACGGCCGCGAGCGCGCCCGCGGTGATCTGGACCCATTTCATGAGAGCTGCCCCCCGGAGCGCTTTGAATCTGCGAAGCCATATCCGGGGAGCACTCGTAGCACTCGCACTTCTAACAGGTGCTAAACCGGCGGTAGCCGCGGCCGACCCTGCGCCGCAGATCGCCGCGGCGCTGCAGCTGCAGGCCGAGGGACGCGGGGAGACGGCGCGCCGCCAGCTCGAGGCGCTGCTGCAGGAGACCGTCGCCCCGAGCCCCCGGCTCGAGGTGTCGCGGGCGCTGCTCGACGTCTGTCTGGGCAACGGGCACGACGCCTGCGTCGTCCGCTACGCTCCGACCTTCGCTGAGACGGCGCGCGCGACGCCGCCCGTGAACGACGTCCAGCGCCAGCGCCTGGCGCTGCAGGTTGCCTACTACTTCGACCAGATGCGGCTGCGCGCTGGGGTGGCGCCTGCGGCGATCCTGGCCGGCGAGTCCTGGAGGCGCGAGATCGCTTACGACGGCGACCTCTATCTGCGCCGCCAAGTGTTCGCCTCCAATCTCTGGCTGGAGACGGGGAACCGGCCGGAGCTCGATCGGTCGCTGGCGAAGATCCTGTCGCTGGTCGGCTCGCTGAAGAACCCGCAGGCCGCGCGGACCACGGTCGCCGCCAGTCTGGCCGACGTCATCGCCACCCTGCTGGACGTCGGCGAGACCGAGCGGGCCTGGGGCCTCTACCGCGCCAGCGGCGCCGACATAGGCAAGGCCTTGCCGCCGGTCAGCCTCGATGCCGCGGCCTACCGGCTGACGGCGGGCAAGCTGCACCAACAGGTGGGAGACGCGGCCGGCGCCCGCACGGCGCTCGACGCGGCCGTGCAGATTCTGCGGCGGATCGAGCTGGAGCCGGCGGTGCGCGAGCGCCTGCTCGCCGAAGTGCTGACATTGCGGGCGGCGCTGGATGCGTCTGCCGGCGACGCGGCGTCGGCCCAGGCTGCGCTGGTGGAGCATCCGTTCGCGGCGCTCTACGCCACCTCGGGCCGCGCGCCTCAGAGCCTGGAGGAGATCAGCTATCTGGCGGCCCGCAGTCTGGTGGCGAACGCGGCTGGCGGCGCCGATCCGATCGCGGCGGCGGCGTTGCAGAAACCGCTGCCGTTTAAAGCTGATGCGGAAACCGCCGAGCTGGAGGCCGTCTACCGCACGGCAGGCGCCGCCCTGGCGCTGCCGCCGGGGCCGGAGCGCGGACGTCGGCTGATGGACCTAGCCGCTCGCCTTCAGGCGGCGGCGTGGCGCGAGGACGCGGTCGGCGCGCTTGGGCGGCTGGGGGCGGTGGACCAGATCCTCGTCGGGCTGGCGCTCAGCCAGGCGCAGGCCGTGCGCACGCCGGCCGAGACCGACGCCGTCTTCACCCTCTTCCAGCTGGCCAACCGGGCGGGCCCCACCTTCGACGCCGACGCGTTGGCGACGCTGGCCCAGGCGGAGGACGAGCTGCAGCGGCGCACGCTCCATCAGGCGCTGCGCCTGCGCGCCCGGCGCGACCGGCTGGAGCGCCAGCAGATCCAGAAGGTCACGGCCGCCATGCTGGCAGGGCCGGCCACGAGCGGCCTGCTGCAGCACGACGTCGAGCCGCGACGACAGCTGCGGGACTACGCCGTGCGGCTCGCGGAGGCCGAGGCGACGCTGGGCCGGGACAGGATTTCCCTGCGGGGCGCACGTCTCGTCGGCCTGCGTCAGTTGCAGGGCGCGCTGGCGCCGGACGAGGCGGCGTTGGCGATCGCGCCGACCGTCGGCGGCATGGCCTACATGTGCGTGCGGCGCGAGAGCGCGACGGCGCTGGTCGCGGCCGGCGACCTGCGCCAGACGGCGCTCGACACCCGGCTCGTGCAGGCGGCGTTGACCGCCGGCCATGCGCCGTCCGAGGCGCTCGATGCGCAGTTCCCGGCCGCCGCGGCGGTGCGGCTCTACGACCGGCTGATCCGGCCGTTCGAGGCCTGCCTGAAGCCGAACGACAAGATCGTCTGGATGGGCGGGGTCGCCACCGTCGGCCTGCCGCTGGCGGCCTTGCTGCGCGACGCGCCGCCGAAGCTGGCGCAGGGCTACGATCTCGCCGCCGCCGACTGGCTCGTGCGGCGCCATGCGGTCAGCTACGCCGGCTCGGCGGGTGTGATCGTCGCCCGCCGGTCGGCCGTGCGGACCGCGCCGGAGTTCGATTTCCTCGGCGTCGGCGATCCGGTGCTGGACGCGCCTGGGAAGTTAACGCGCGGCGTCCGCGGGGGCGCCCGCTTCGCGGGCCTGGCGCCCCTGCCGGAGACGCGCCGCGAGCTCGAGGCCTCGGCCAGAGGGTTCGGTTCGGCGACGGTGCTGGTGCAGAACGCCGCCACCGAGCGCGGCCTGCGCAGCCAGATGCTCGGCGCCTACCGCTATCTCTCCTTCGCCACCCACGGGCTGCTGCGCGACGACCTTCAGGGGTTGTCGGAGCCGGCGCTGGTGCTGACCCCGGTGTCGGGCGACGCGGCCGACGACGGCCTGCTCACCGCCTCCGAGATCGCCGACATGAACCTGCGCGCCAGCTTCGTCGCGCTCTCGGCCTGCAACACCGCCAACTTCGACCTCGACGCCATGGCCCAGGACCTGCCGGCGCTGGCGTCGGCCTTCGCCGTCTCCGGCGTGCCGGCGACGCTGGGCACCCTGTGGCCGGTGGACTCGGCGACCGGCGAGGCGGTGGTCAGCGGCCTCTTCGCGAGACTGCGCGCCGACGTCGCGCCGGCGCAGGCGCTGGCCGAAGCGCAGCGCGCCTTCCTCGCGGCCCCGCCTGGCCGCGCCTTCCTGCATCCGCGGTTCTGGGCGCCGTTCCTGGTGTTGGGGGACGGCACGGCGGCGGCGTTGGTCACGCCGTCGGACGGGCCGGCGTTGAAAGGGGTGGAGATGGTCGCGCCCGGCGAGGTGTTGGCCTTGGCGGCGACGCCCGATGGCGTCGCCGCACGGTTCATCGCCACGGATGCTGGCGGCAAGGGCGGGGCAGGGGTTCGGACGGCGACCCAGGACGGCGAAGCCTGGCGGCAGGTCGAGCCCGCCGTCCAAGCTTCACGGGCGCTGGCGCAGCTGGGTTCGGTCCTGGTCACCGGCGGCTACGAGCGCGGCGCGGAAGGCCGGCTGACGCCCCGCCTCGACGCCTATGACCGCACCGGTCGGCGAACCGCAACCTGGCGCGGGACCGACCTCGCCAAGGTCGACGCTGGCGTCCTCGCCGCCGCGGTGCGCGGCCCTGAGACCCTGCTGATCGCCGTGGCCGAGCGTTCGCGCGTGGCCGGCGATCCCGGCGGCGGGCGCCTGCAGGTGCTCGAGGTCGGGCCGGACCTGAAGCCGAGGCTGCTGTTCACGGCTGTCGCGCCGATCGGGGCGCAGCTCTCAGCGGCGACGCTGGCGGTGGCCGGCGATCGGGTGCTGGTCACCTACACCGCCGACAACGCCGCGGCCGCCGCCCCGCCGGGCGGACTTGAGGACTACGACGCGCAAGCCTGCCTGCCGCGGCGGATCACCTGGGCGGAGGTCCGCGACCTGCGCACGGGCGAGGTGCTGCGCTCGGAGGCCTGGCTGGACCTCGCCTTGGTGGCCGCGGCGTCCGGCCCGCAGGGCGCGGTGCTGCTCGCCGGCTCGCGGCGTGCGGGTTGCGAGGGCGAGCGGCAGGCGGTGGTGGTCGCCGTCGACGCCGAGCTGAACGCCCGCACCCTGCACGCCGACGAAAGCCTCGGCGCCTCGGAGGTGCGCGCGCTGCAGGCGCTGCCGGACGGGCGGTTGTTCGTCGCGGCCTACAAGCAGAACCTGATGGACTATGCGCCGCCCGGCGCGGCGCCGGGGGCCGGCCGCAGCTATTCGACCTTGGTCTTCACGCTGGATCGCCACGGGCGGGCGTCGCCGGCCACGCTGCTCGACGCCGGCGCGGACGTACTGCCGAACGCGACCCTCGCCGACGACCGTGGCGGGGTGCTGCTGGGCGGGTCACTGGGCGGTCAGGGCGCCGTCTTCAGGCTCGCGCCGTGACCCGCCCGATCAGGCCGCAGCCTGATCGGGGCTAGGCGTCGTCAGAACTCTTCCCAGCTGTCGAGGTCGGCGGTCGGCTCCGGCTTGCGCAGCGCGCCGCCGCCACCGGCGTGGGTCGAGAAGGTCTTGAGCTGCGGCGCGGCGGCGCGCGGGGACGGACGGGCGGCCGGCGGGGCGCGGCGGGCGGGGCCCGCGGCGGCGCTCGGCGCGCCGGTGCGGAAGCGGCCCATCAGGCGCGACAGTTCCTGGGTCTCCTGCGCCAGGCTGTGGCTGGCGGCGGTGGATTCCTCGACCATGGCGGCGTTCTGCTGGGTCACCTGGTCCATCTGGTTGACCGCGGTGTTGACCTGGGCGAGGCCGGTGGCCTGCTCCTGGGCCGAGGCGGCGATCTCCGAGACGGCGTTGGTGATGTCGGCGACCTGGACGACGATCCGGGTCAGCGCCTCGCCGGTCTGACCGACCAGGGTGACGCCCTGGCCGACCTGCTGGCTGGAGGCCGAGATCAGCGTCTTGATCTCCTTGGCGGCGTCGGCCGAGCGCTGGGCCAGCGCTCGGACTTCCGAGGCGACGACCGCGAAGCCCTTGCCGGCCTCGCCGGCGCGGGCGGCCTCGACCCCAGCGTTCAGCGCCAACAGGTTGGTCTGGAAGGCGATCTCGTCGATCACCCCGATGATCTGGCTGATCTGGCCCGACGACTTCTCGATCTCGCTCATCGCCGCGATCGCCTGGCGCACGACCTCGCCGGAGTGCTCGGCGTCGGCCTTGGCGGTGGAGACCACGTCGCGGGCGTGGTTGGCGCCTTCGGCGGTCTTGCGGACGGTGGCGGTGATCTCGTCGAGCGCCGCGGCGGTCTCCTCCAGGCTCGCCGCCTGCTGCTCGGTGCGCTTGGACAGGTCGTCCGAGGCGCGGCTGATCTCGTCGGTGCCCATGCGGATGCCCTGGGTCGCCCCGGAGATCACCGTCATCGTCTCCTGCAGGGTGTTCATCGCCCCGTTGAAGTCGGCGCGCAGCTTCTCGTAGTCCGGCGCGAAGGCGTCGTTGATGCGGAAGGTCAGCTCGCCAGTCGACAGCTTCTCCAGGCCGGTGGCGATGGAGGTGACGACCTGCTCCTGCTGGCGCGCCGCCTCGGCCTTGGCCGCCTCGTTGCGCCGGCGCTCGTCTTCGGCCTGCTGGTGCTGCTCGGCGGTCATGCCTTCCAGCCGCAGCTTCTCGATCGCCGCGTCCTTGAAGCTCTGCACGGCGCCGGCCATGTCGCCGATCTCGTCCTTGCGGTCGGTGCCGGGGATGTCGACGGTGTTGTCGCCGGCGGCGAGCTTGCGCATCACCGTGGTCATGGCGGCGATCGGCGCGGCGACCAGGCTGCGCAGCAGCCAGGCCATGGCGGCGGCGCTGGCCAGCGAGAACAGCGCGCCGAGCAGCAGCACAGTGGTCGAGGTCTTGATGGCGCCGTCCTGGGTGGCGACCCGCGTCGCCAGGATCGCGTCCTGGGCGGTGTGCAGCTCTTTCATCGCCGCACGGATGTCGCCGAGCTGTTTGCGGCCGCTCATGGCCAGGCCCTCGGCGCGGGTCGCCGGATCCTGCACCAGAGCGATTTGCTTCTGCACCGAATTGATCCGCCAATGGGCGTAGGCGGCCTTGAACGTCTCGCCGCGCGCCTTCTGCTCGGGAAGGCTGGCGTTGCGGATGAACTCGTCGATCGCCTCGACCGTCTTCTTCTCGTTCTCCGCCGCGGTCTCCAGGAACACCGGCTGCATGTCGATGCCGTAGGCGCGAATGGCGTTCTGATGCTCGATCACGCCGCGATAGGCGTCGCTGAGCAGGGCCGACTGGTGGGCCGAAAGCACCGCGAGCTGGGCTGCGTTCTTGATCGTCCGCAACTGGGTGTAGACGATGACGTTGCTGGTCAACGACACCGCGATCAGCACGGCGAACGCCGCGACGAGCTTGAGAGAGACGTTCAGATTCTTGAGCGACACGAGCAGCCCCCGCTACCAGGCGCTGCCGCGCCCCATTCTTTTTGTCATTTGCCTACCAAAGCTTACGCGAGGGTTACGTAGCGTCACTTTGCCTGACGCTGCCGCCATAACAGGCGTTCTGGATTGATCCGTACGCCTCGCTTGCCCTCGGGCGAGGCGCCCACGCCGAGCGAGCTTGAGCATTTGACACCGACGGCGTGTGTGCTTATGCGGCTGCGAGTCATTCGCATTATCAGGTCCAGACATGCCCGCCCGTCTCTTCAAACTCGTGCTTCTCGCGTCGGCCGCCGCGGCGACCTGCGGGGCGGCCCACGCCGAGGACGCAGCCGACGCGGCCGGCAAGGTGGTCGACGAGGTGGTGGTGACGCGCGCCGCGCAGCAGCCGGTGGCCGCGGTCACCGGCCTGCCGCTGACCCTGCGTGAAACGCCGCAGTCCGTGACCATCATCGCGCCGCAACAGATCCGCGACTTCGCCCTCACCAGCGTCAACGACCTGCTGGCCCAGGCGCCTGGCGTCAATGTCGAGGAGATCGAGACCGACCGGACCCAGTACAACGCCCGCGGCTTCGACATCACCAACTTCCAGATGGACGGGGTCGGCCTGCCGCTGATCTGGGACATCCAGTTCGGCCAGCTCGACACTGCGATGTTCGACCGGGTCGAGGTGATCCGCGGCGCCAACGCGCTGATGACCGGGATCGGCAACCCCTCGGCGACGATCAACTATGTGCGCAAGCGGCCGACCGCGACCTTTCAGGGCAATCTCGCCGCCCAGGTCGGCTCCTGGAACCTGAAGCGGCTGGAGGCGGACCTGTCCGGGCCGCTGAACGCTTCGGGCACGGTGCGCGGCCGCGTCGTGCTGGCCGGCCAGGAGGCCGACTCCTACCTCGACTACTATGCGTCAAAGCGCGGCGTGGCCTACGGCGTCCTCGCCTGGGACGTGACCCCGGACCTGACCCTGACCGGCGGCTATTCGCGGAACGAGAGCAAGTCCGACGGGGTGCTGTGGGGCGCGCTGCCGCTGCAGTATTCGGACGGCGCGCCGATCCGTTATCCGCGCTCGGCCTCGAGCGCGGCGGACTGGACCTATTGGAACGTCGTCGACAAGACGAGCTTCCTGGAGGCGCAATACGCGCTGCCCGCCAACTGGAACCTGAAGGCCACCGGTACCTATCGGGAGTTCGACGAGCACGCCGAGCTGCTCTACGCCTTCGGCAACCCGGATCCCGTCACCGGCGAGGGGGTGTTCGGCATGGCCGGGATCTATCCCTCGGAGTATCGCCAGTACCTGCTCGACGTCACCGCCTCCGGCCCGTTCCAGGCTTTCGGCCGGACCCATGAGCTGGCCTTTGGCCTCAGCGGCGCGCGCGGCCAGGGCAAGGAGTTCGAGAACTTCGCCGAAGACTTTCCGGCCTATCCGGCGATCTCGCTGTGGGGCCGCGAGCAGGTCGCCCGGCCGGCCTATCCGGGCGAGTACCTTGCTGCCAACCAGGTCGACAAGCTGTACCGCGCGTCGGCGGCCGCGCACCTAAACCTGACGGACGAGCTGAAGGCGGTGGTCGGGGCCACTGCGGTGAAGCTGAAGTCGCGCGGCTACTCCTATGGAGTCGATACGCCGCGCGACGAATCCAAGGTCAGCCCCTACGTCGGCGTGACCTACGACCTGACCTCGCAGGTCTCGCTGTATGCGAGCTATACCGACATTTTCAATCCGCAGTCCGAGGAGGACGTCGACCATCGGACGCTGTCGGCGGCCCGCGGCTCCAGCTACGAGGCGGGGATCAAGAGCGAGCTGTTCGACCACCGGCTCTATCTGGCCGCGGCGATCTATCAGGCGGAGCAGACGGGCCTCGCCGAGGCGGCCGGCGTCGATCTGGACACCGGCAAGACCTACTACGAGGGCCTCGACACCAAGGTCACCGGCTTCGAGCTCGAGGTCGCCGGCCGGATCACCGAAAACTGGACGCTGAACGGCGGCTATTCGGATCTCGAGATCGACGGCCCGACCGACACGCCGATCCGCACCTACATCCCGCGCCGGACCTTCAAGGCGGCGACCACCTACACCCTGCCGGAGCTGCGCAACCTGCGGCTTGGCGCGGCGGTGCGCTGGCAGGACGACATCTCGACCCTGGACCTCGCGCCCTACCGCCAGAAGGCCTACGTCGTCGCCGACCTGACCGCCTCGATCGACGTCACCGAGCAGGTCCGCGCGACGCTGAACGTGAGGAACGTCGGCGACAAGAAGTACCTGCGCAGCCTGATGTGGAACCAGGCCTACTACGCCGCACCGCGCAACGTCGCGCTGCGCGTGGACTACGCTTTCTGAGGCCGCGACGGCAGGCGGCGGCCCCCGTCGCCTGCGTCTGACCTCCTGGGTTCGGCCGCCGGTCAGGATGGCGCCGCGCCCAGGCGGCCGTCGCCGCCGGGCTGCCGGCGCTTGCGGAGATCGGGGCTTCATCGCCCCGCCCTCTCTCGCTCTTCGCAAGCGCTTCGAGACCTGAGCGATCGCGGGCGTCGCCTCCCCTGGCGCCTGGCCGGTCGCCGCGCGCCCCAGCCGCGCGGTCTCCTCAGGCAGCCTGGCGGCGGCGGCCGCGTCCAAGAAAAAAGCCCTCTCCGAGGAGAGGGCTTTTAGTCTCTTAGGCCGCCGTCTTGTCGAACAGCTTGGCCCAGCGGCGCTTGGTGCGGGTCTTCCACGACCCGCGGTGCCAGGCGTCGGAGGCGATCAGCGGCACCACCGTGGTGGCTTCGGCGAACACCATCTGCTCCCAGGTCACGTCGACCTTGCCCCAGGAGCAGGCCTCCTGCAGCGTCGACGACGAGCAGGCGCCGTCGCGCACGTCGGCGACGGTGATCTGGACGGCGTACTTGTGCATGTCGACCTCGACGCCGAGGATCTCGGCGCAGACGACGGTGTCCTGCGCGAAGTTCTTCGGCACGCCGCCGCCGACCATGAACAGGCCGGTGGTGCCCGCCGCGATCTTGATGTCGGTCAGTTCGCGGAAGTCGGCGATCGAGTCGATGGTCAGGTACGGCTTGCCGGCCTTCATCCGCTCCACCTGGTGCTTCACCAGGCCGAAGCCGGCCGAGCTGTCGGTGAACGCCGGGCAGAATATCGGCACGCCTTCCTTGAAGGCGGTTTCGATCAGCGAGTTCGGCTTCTTGGCGTGGCCGTCGGCCAGCCACTTGCCCATCTCGTGGATGAACTCACGGCTCGAGTAGGGGCGCGGCTCCAGCGAGCAGGCGATCTCGTAGATCGCGTGGTCGCAGGCCTGCAGCTCTTCCTCGTCGATGTAGGTGTCGTAGATGCGGTCGATGTAGTTGGCGCGCAGGTCGCGGTCGTCGACCACTTCACCCGGCTTGGCCTGGTAGTGCTTGAAGCCGAGGGCTTCGAAGAAATCCATGTCGATGATCGAGGCGCCGGTCGAGATGATCGCGTCGATCAGCCCGTACTGCACCATGTCGCGGTAGATGTGCATGCAGCCGCCGGCGCTGGTCGAGCCAGCGAGCGTCAGCCAGGTCGAGCAGCCCTCGTCTTCCAGCGCCATCGAGAAGATGTCGGCCGCACGCGCCGTGTCACGGCTGGTGAAGCTCATGTTGCGCATGGCGTCGATTACCGGACGCGCGTCGTACTGGTCGATCGCCACGTGCTCGACGGTGCGGGAGAGCAGTTCGGCCTTGCGATTGGAATTCTGAACAGGAGCGTTCATCGTCGGAAGTTCCCTTCTGAGGGTGATCGCCCGTCCAATAGGAAAGCGCGGCCGGGACGGAGCGACCGACCGCGCTTCTTAACTCAAGAACGTGACGGCTTTTAGCGCCTGCGACGCCTCTTGCCAGCCGCGCCCTTGGGCCGCGACAGGCGAACCACCTTGTTGCGCTCGTCCTCCCGCTGCTCGCGCGGCAGGCGGATGACACGACCGGCGAGCCCGTACATCGAGGCCATCGGCGCGTCGTCGACCGCCACGGTCTCGGCGTCGCCGAAGCCGTTGAAGCGGGTGTTCATGGCCACGCCGTAGGCGCCCAGCATGCCGATCTCGACGTAGTCGCCTTCGCGAACGTCTTCCGGCAGCCAGAACGGGCCCGGCATGTGGTCGAGCGAGTCGCAGGTCGGGCCGTAGAAGCGAAAGGGCTTCATCGGGCTTTCCACTTCCTCGGCGGAGTTGCCTTCGCCGCGGTAGAGCTTGACCGGAAAGGGCCATTTAACGTGCGCCGCGTCGAACAGGCTGCCGTAGCTGCCGTCGTTCAGATAGAGCGCGTCGCCCTTGCGCAGCTCGACCTTGGTCAGGATCGAGGAGGCTTCCGCCACCAGCGCCCGGCCCGGCTCGCACCACAGCTCGGTGTCCTCGTGCACCGCCATCTCGGCGAAGCCGCGGTCGATCGAGTCGAGGTAGTCCGCCAGGTCCGGCGGCATCATGCCCGGATAGACCGACGGGAAGCCGCCGCCGACGTCGACGACGTCGACCATGACGCCGGCGCGAACGATCGCCCGGTTCGCCTGGGCCAGCGCCGCCTGGAAGGCGGTCGGCCGCATGCACTGGCTGCCGACGTGGAAGGAGACGCCCATCCGGTCCTGGGTCGCACGGCGCGCGGCGAGCAGGAGGCTCGGGGCCTCATGCAGGTCGACGCCGAACTTGCCGGACAGCGAATAGGAGGCGCCTTCCGCCTGCACGCCGAGGCGCACGATCAGCGAAAGATCGTCAGCTCCACCGGTCGCCGCGAGGATCTTTTGCAGCTCCTCGTGGGTGTCGAGCGCGAAGGTCCGCACCCCATGGTCGAAGTAGGCGGCCGCAATCGCGGCGCGGCTCTTCACCGGGTGCATGAAAGCCATCCTCGCGCCGGGGGCGTACTTCGCCACCAGCTCGATTTCGACCGACGATGCGACATCGAACGACGCGACGCCATTCTCCGCGAGGGTCTCGATGACCCACGGCGAAGGGTTGGCCTTCACGGCGTAAAAAACGTCGCCTTTGAAATTGTCCTGGAACCAGCGCGCCGCTACAGCCACCGCGTCCGGTCGCGCCAGGGCGACAGGACGTTCCGGGGACCGCTCACGGACCAGGTCCAGGGGCGTATGGTACCTATGCACCTCACGCAACCCCCAACGGATTGTTGAACCTAGGCCGGCGTTAGCAGCGCTTTTTAGGACATCGGGTCCGCCGGAAGGCGTGGAGATAGGGGCTATCGCCCCGCATGTAAAGAAATGATCGCGGTTAATACGGTCGCACCCCGTCCGCAGTGACGCTCAGGCGACAGGCGCGGTCGCATCGGGGGAATCCCGGAGGCGGAAAACGGCCGGGCCGGTCGGTCCGGCTAGCCGGCGTACTTCACGCTGCAGCCGTAGGCCTTGGTCACCGGGGTGGCGACCGCGCGGCCGGCCTGCAGGTCGCCGAGCGCGGCCGAGACGTAGTTGTTGGCGCCGTTCAGGCTGGCCGAGTCGGCGATCGGCTTGTCGTCGATCCCGCCCATGTAGGCGAGCTTGCCGCTCTTATCGACGATGAACATGTGCGGCGTAGTGCGCGCGTCATAGGCCTTGCCGACCGCGCCGGACGAATCGATCAGCAGGGCGGTGGAGGCCGCGTTGTTCTTGGTCTTCCAGCCCTTCGCCGCGTCGGGCGCCAGGTAGCCCTGGGCGTTGGGCGCCGAGGACACCACCGTCAGCCAGACGACGCCGTCGGCGGTGGCCGATTTCTGCAGGTTCTGCATCGCGCCGGAATTGTAGTGCTTCTTCACATAGGGGCAGCCCTCGTTGGTCCACTCGAGGACCACCGTCTTACCCTTGAACTCGGCCAGCGAAACGGTGCGGCCGTTCGCGTCGGTTGCGGTGAAGGCCGGCGCCGGCTGGCCGACGGCGGGGGCCGCCCGGGCGGGCAGGGCGGGGGCGAAGCTGAAAGCGACGACGGCGGACAGTACGGAACGACGGATCATCGACATCGAAGGTCCTCCGGGGAATGTCGGTCTATCGGCAGGAACGTCTCATCGCGATTGCGCAGCCTCGAGCGCGCGGACGACCGTGTCCGCGGTCAGAAGCTGCGGCAGGATAACGCCGTCGCCGGCCTTCGCGCCATAGACCAGGTAGAGCGGCACCCCGGCGCGACCGTGGCGTGCGAGCTCGGCCTCGATCACCGCGTCCTTCCGGGTCCAGTCGCCCTTCAGATAGACCGCGTTGGAGGTCGCAAAGGCGCGGGCGACCTTGTCGGTCGACAGGGCGACCTTCTCGTTCACCTGGCAGCTGACGCACCAGGCGGCGGTGAAGTTGACGAACACCGGCCGGCCCTCGGCGCGGGCGGCGGCGAGCCGCTCGGCGCTCCACGGCTCGTAGGCCAGCTTGCCCCGCGCGGCGGCCGGTTCGCTCGGCGCCGCGACGCTCTGGTAGCCCGGGGTCAGGGCCGCGGCGACGGCGAGCAGCCCGGCGGCAGCAGCCACGGCGGCCAGCGCTATCGGTCGGCGACCCGCGGCGCGCCCCTTTTGCCAGCGGCCGAACAGCCAGGCGGCGAAGGCCAGCACCACTCCGGCGGCGAGGATCCGCGCCAGCGCCGCCGATCCGGCCTGGACGGTCAGCACCCAGGCCAGCCAGGCGGCTGCGCCGTACATCGGAAACGCCATCAGCCGGCGGAAGCTCTCCATCCACGGCCCCGGCTTCGGCAGCCGCGCCAGCAGCCCGGGGGCGAAGGCGGCGAGGGTGAACGGCGCGGCGAAGCCCAGCCCCAGCGCGGCGAACACCACCAGCGCCGCGGGCGCGCTCTGGGTCAGCGCCCAGCCCATCGCCGGGCCCATGAACGGGGCGGTGCAGGGCGCGGCGACGACGACCGCCAGCGCGCCGGTGAAGAAGGCCCCGGTCAGGCCGCGGCGCGACGCCAGGCCGGTCCCGGCGCCCTGCAGCGACTGGCCGATCTCGAAGGTCCCCGACAGGTTCAGCGCCACCGCCAGCATCAGCAGCGCCAGGCCGGCGACGATGGGCGGCGACTGCAGCTGGAAGCCCCAGCCCACCGCCGCGCCGCCGGCCCGCACCGCGATCAGCGTCACCGCCAGGGCCAGGAAGGTGGCGAGCACCCCGCCGAGGAAGGCCAGGCCCTGGGCGCGCGCGGCCTTCAGCTGGTCGGCGTGGCGGGCCAACGAGGTCGCCTTCATCGCCAGCACCGGGAAGACGCAGGGCATCAGGTTCAGCACCACCCCGCCGAGGAAGGCGAACAGCGCCGCGGCCGCCAGCCCGAGGCCGCTCCCGCCGCCGGCCGGAGCGGCGGCGCGCGGCGCGCCGAGGCCGGCGGCGGCCGCGGGCAGGGCGCCGGCGCTGGCGGAGATCTCATAGGCCCTGCCATCGACCACCAGCACGCCGGCCAGCGCGGCGGGCGGGGTCGGGCTCTGGAAGCCGACGCCCGGGGCCAGGGTCAGCGTCAGGCCTTCCGGCCCGCGCTCGATCGCCTGCGGCTTGGCGTGGTCGATCGCCGTGCCGTCGAACGGGAAGAAGTAGGCGTCGGCGGCGTCCGCGCCCTTCAGCGGCGCGCCGGTCACCGCGAGCTGCAGCGCCTCGCCGCCGCGGGCGAAGGCGGCGGTCAGGCCGGCCGGCCGTGGCGCGGCGGCCAGGGCCTGGGCGATCGGCCGGCCCCATTTCGGATGCTCGGGCGCGGGACCGGCGGTGATCGGCAGGTCGAGGGTCAGCGCGGCGTCCTCGGGAACGCAGATCTCCTCGCAGACCAGGAAACTCGCATGGGCCTTCAGGGTGACGACCTCGCCCGGCCGGGCGTCGGCCGGCGCGGTCACCGCCACCGGCAGCAGCACCTCGTCGGAATAGCCGTAGTTCATCAGCGGCCCGGTCGGCTGGCGCGACGGCGCGGCCCAGACGATGTCGCCGGCCTTCCAGCCCGTCGGCAGGGTCCAGGCGATCTGTGTCGGCTCGCCGGAATCGCCGGAGTTGCGCCAGTAGGTGTGCCAGCCCTTGTCGATCTTCTGGCGCAGCGCCACGTGGATGGTCTGGCCGGGCGCGATCCCTTGCGTCTGCGGCATCAGCTCGGCGGTCAGATGACCGGTGTCGACCGGCGCGGCGAACGCCGGGGCGGCGGCCAGCGCCAGCAAAGTGATCAGGAACGCTAGAAGGCGGGCCATTGCGGTCCTCGTTGAGCTCGCTCGGCTATATGGCCCGGGCGGCGGCTCCCCGCCAGACTGGACCGTGCGCCGCGGCGCGTGTCATGAAGCCGTCGCAAGGGAAACCGCCTGCGCCTTGCGTCCTGGTGAGGATGTCCCTCGGCCATGTCCGCCGCCGCCGTCCTGACGGTCGAAAACGCCTCCAGAACCTTCGGCGCGCGCCGGGCCCTCGACGACGTGTCGCTGTCGATCCGGCCTGGCGAGATGGTCGCCCTGATCGGCCCCTCCGGCTCGGGCAAGTCGACCCTGCTGCGCGCGGTCAGCGGCCTCTTGACGCTGGACCGCGGCGCCGGCCGCATCGCGGCCTTCGGCGAGGTCGTGCAGGCCGACGGCCGGCTCAGCCGGCAGGTGCGGGCGATCCGCACGCGCATCGGCGTCATCTTCCAGCAGTTCAACCTGGTCGGCCGCCTGAGCCTCTACGCCAACGTGGCGCTGGGCGCGCTCGGCCGGCTCGGCCCGCTGGCGGGCCTGGCCGGGTTCTGGCCGGCCGAGGTGCGCGACAAGACCATGGCGGCGCTGGCCCGGGTCGGCGTCGCCGAGCACGCCGGCCAGCGGGCGGCGACGCTCTCCGGCGGCCAGCAGCAGCGCGGGGCGATCGCCCGGGCGCTGGTGCAGGAGGCGCGGCTGCTGCTCGCCGACGAGCCGATCGCCTCGCTGGATCCGGTCTCCGCGCGCCGCGTCCTGGAGCTGTTGCGCAATCTCAACCGCGCCGACGGGCTGACAGTCCTGGTGACGCTTCACCAGGTGGACTACGCCTTGCATTACTGCGATCGCGTGGTGGCGCTGAAGGGCGGGCGGCTCGTGTACGATGGCCCGTCCGCCGGCCTCGACCGCGCGCGGCTGATCGAGATCTACGGTCCGGAGTTCGAAGACGTGTTCTGGGAAGGAGCGCCCACATGATCCGTCGCCGCCTGCTGGCGGGGCTCGTCGCCGCGCTCGCGCTCGCCGGGTGCGGCCAGCAGGAGTCCGTGACCGGACCGCGCTCCAAGGAGCTGACCTTCTCGATCCTGTCGGCCGAGAGCCAGGCCTCGATGCAGCCGGTCTGGCAGCCGCTGCTGGACGACATGTCGAAGTCGATCGGCGTGCCGGTGAAGCCCTATTTCGCCACCAACTACACCGCCCTGGTCGAGGCGATGCGCTTCGGCCAGGTGCAGGCCGGCTGGTTCTCGGCGCGTCCGGCGCTGGAAGCGGTGAACCGGGCCGACGCCGAAGTGCTCGGCCGGGTGGTCGACGCCGGCGGCGAGGCCACCTACCGCTCGGTGCTGATCGCCCGCAAGGGCAGCGGGATCACCCTGGACGACGTGCTGAAGTGCGACCGCAAGCTCAGCTTCGGCATCGGCGACGCCCAGTCGACGACCGGCACCCTGGCGCCGATGACCTATCTGTTCACGCCGCGCGGAATCGAGCCCGCCAAGTGCTTCAAGGCGGTGCGCGGGGCCAACCACCAGGCCAACTTCTTCTCCGTCGCCAACGGCGTCGTCGACGTGGCCACCAACAATACCGTCGGCCTGATCTTCGCCGAGCGCGAGAACCCGGAGCTGGCCGCGCGGGTGGAGGTGCTCTGGACCTCGCCGCCCTTGCCGGAGTCCTCGATCCTGGTGCGCCGCGACCTCGATCCGGCGCTCAAGGAGAAGATTCGCCAGTTCTTCATCACCTACGGGACCGGGACCGGGGCCGAGGCCGACCGGCAGCGCGAGGTGCTGAAACGGCTGGCCTACGGCGGCTTCCGCCCGGCCGACGACACCTACCTCGACCCGATCCGCGAGATGGTCGCCGGCGAGGCGCTGGCCGAGGCTCGCAAGACCGGCGACAAGGCGAAGATCGCCGCCGCCGAAGCGCAGTTCGACAGGGTGCGGGCCTCCGCCGCCCAGCGGCGCGCCGCCAACCCGGACGTCTGATGGGCGAGGTCAGGGGCGCGCTTCCCGCGCCGCCGCGCCGGAGCCTGGCCGAGCGCGCGCCGGACGTCCTGGTCTGGGGCGGGGTGCTGGCGCTGCTGCTGGTCAGCGCCCGGCCGGTCGAGCTCGGGCACGTGGCACGGCTGTTCGCCAACTCGGAGAACATGCGCGAGTTCGCCCACGGCTTCCTGCGCCCGGACTTCACCGACTGGCGGCTCTATGTCGCCCAGATGTGGCTGACGGTGCAGATCGCCCTGTGGGGCACGGTGCTGGCGGTGCTGATCGCCGTGCCGTTCGGCCTCGGCTGCGCGCGCAACGTCTCGCCGCCCTGGCTGCAGCAGCCGCTGCGGCTGGTGATGAATCTGCTGCGTTCGATCCCGGACCTGCTGATCGGACTGATCTTCATCGTCGCCGTCGGGCTGGGGCCGTTCAGCGGGGTGATGGCGCTGGCGCTCAACACCGGGGGGGTGCTCGCCAAGCTGTTCTCCGAGGCGGTCGAGGCGATCGACCGCGGCCCGGTCGAGGGCATCCGCGCCACCGGCGCCGGCAAGCTGCAGGAACTGGCCTGGGGGGTGGTGCCGCAGGTGGCGCCGCACTGGGCCTCGTTCGCCCTCTACCGTTTCGAGTCCAACGCCCGCTCGGCCACCGTGCTCGGCCTGATCGGCGCCGGCGGCATCGGCCAGCTGCTGTTCGAGACCCTGAACGCGTTCCAGTACGCCCAGCTCTCGGCGATGGTGGTGGTGATCGTCATCGCCGTCTCGCTGATCGACCTGCTGTCCCAGGCGATGCGCAGCCGGCTGATCTGATCTCCCGCTCCCCGCCGGGGGGCGGAGTGAGGAGCGGCTGGGCCTTGCCATTTGCGCCGGATGTCTGGTCGAGGATCCTCGTTCGACCTCGGCGGCGTTGACGCGATCGCGCCACCCCTCACCCGACCTCTCCCCAACGGGGAGAGGGGGAATGCCCCAACAAAAACGAAAAAGACCGCCGCGGGGGTCCGCGGCGGCCAGGTTTCTCGGGGAAAGTCGGACTTAGAAGCTGAGCTGAGCGCGCATGGCGATCGTGTCGTAGTCCTGGCCGATCTGCAGGCCAGTGGCGCCCAGACGGTCGACGTCGACGTTCTGGTAGTCGAGCATCAGGCGCATCACCGGGTTCAGGTACCAGTTGACGCCCAGCGCCCAGATCGTCTGCTCGCCGCCGCGGACGCCGCCGGTCGGGGTCGCCGCGCCGGCCACGCCTTCGCGGTAGTTCAGGTTCATGGTCGAGTAGCGGGCCGCGAGCTCCCAGGCGCCCCAGGTGCCGGCCGACGGGTTGAAGTTGAAGGCCTGCTTCGGCGCGTCGAAGCGGGCTTCCTTGCCGTTGTAGGCGCGCTTCTCGCCGGTCAGCACCCACGAGCCCTGGACGTACCAGCCGTCGAAGTCCGGATCGCCGAGCGCCGTCGTCGTGGTCTGGCGACGGTCGATGTCGAACTTGAAGTACTCGCCCTCGATCAGGAACTGGTTGTAGCCGATCGCCGCTTCGGCGCCGTAGACGGCGATGTGGTTGGTGTCGATCGCGCCGGTGTCGATCAGGCGGGTGCCGTCGACCCGCAGTTCCGGACGGTCGCGCAGCTGGACCGGGTAGCGCGGGTTGGCGCCGCCGGTCGCATCGCTCGGATGGAACACGTACTGGGCGTTGGCGCCGAGGTGGGCTTGGAAGCCGTTCGCCGTCGACGGCGCGATCGCCACGCGGCCGATCCAGGCTTGTTGCTCGCCGAAGCCTTGCGCGGCGCCGACCACCGCGCCGGTCACCGCGGTGGAGCCGAACAGGTTGGCGGAGAGGCCGGTGTCGCCCTCGCCGAGGACCGTATTGGCCTGGATCTGCAGTGCGCTACGAGCGTCGCCCGCGGCCACGTTCCGCGCGATTTCGGCCGAGGACGGGCGCTCCATCAGCGGGATGCCGCTGGTCGAGCTGGCCGCCGAGAGGCCGATGTTCGGCTCCATGGCGCCTAGCTTGATCACCGCCGGGCCGAGGCCGGTGTATTGGAAGAAGGCTTCGTGGATCCGGCCGGCTTCTTCAGCGCCCGAGCCGCCGAATTCATACAGCAGGCTGTAGCCGAAGTCCTTGAACAGCTTGCCGTCGATCCCGAAGCGGGCGCGGCGGAAGTTGGTGCCGTCGTTGAGGTCGCGGCCGACGACCGCGGGCGACAGGTCGTCGCTCTGCATGTAGCTGGCGCCGTCGAACATGACGATCGCTTTGAAGTTGGCGGTGAAGGCGCCGTCGGCGGTGGCGAAGGTCGGCTTGCCGTTCGACAGTTTCGGCACGACGGTCGCGCCGGTCGGCTTCTTCAGCGTGGCGATGTCGGAGTTGGCGGTCTCCTGGCTGGCCTTCAGCTCGGTGAGCTGGGCGCCGAAGGTGTCGAGCTGCTGCTGGATCGCCGACAGGCGCGCGTCGCCGGCGTTGGCGGCGCGCATCTGCTCCATCTGCGCGCGCATGCCGTCCAGCTGACGCTGCATCTCTTGCAGCTGGGCGTCGCGCGAGGCCGGCGCGGCGAGGACGGTGGTGGCGGCGCTCGACATCAGCAGCGCGACGAACGCGGCGCGCGCGGCGCGCGTCCGCATCTTCGTGGAATGGTTCATGGAATATCCCCCAATCTCGGTTCGGCCGTCACGGGGGAATGATCGAATGCCATCCGCCTCGCCGCCGCGGCGGGGTCTAAAGCCGAGCTGTGACGGCTAGCCTACAGTTGCATGACAGTTGTGTGTCAGGCCGAGACAGGCATTCGCACGCCGTGATCGGAAGATTTTCAGCCGCCGGAAGGTGTCGCAAAACTGAGATGCTGGGCCGCTAAGCAGCGCCGCAAGAGCGACATGGATGGGGCGCTCTAAGAATTCTGGAGAGAACCATGTTGAAGACCTTGGGGGCCGCCTTTGGCGCCGCCCTGATCGCCGGCGCGGCCACCCTGGCCCAGGCCGCGACCATTTCCGGCGCTGGCGCGACCTTCCCCGCGCCGGTCTACGCGAAGTGGGCGGAGAGCTATAAGGCCCAGACCGGCACCGCGCTGAACTATCAGGCGATCGGCTCGGGCGGCGGCATCAAGCAGATCAACGCCAAGACCGTCGACTTCGGCGCCAGCGACAAGCCGCTGAAACCGGATGACCTCGCCGCCGGCGGCCTGGTGATGTTCCCGACCGTCATCGGCGGCGTCGTGCCGGTGGTGAACCTGCCGGGGATCGCCGCGGGCCAGCTGAAGCTCACCGGCCCGCAGATCGCCGACATCTACCGCGGCGTGATCAAGAAGTGGAACGACCCGCTGCTGGCCAAGACCAACCCGGGCGTGAACCTGCCGAACCTGCCGATCACCGTGGTCCATCGTTCGGACGGCTCGGGGACTTCGTTCCTGTTCACCAGCTACCTGAGCATGAAGGCCCCGCGCTGGGCCGCCCAGGTCGGAGCCAACGACGCCGTGCAATGGCCGACCGGCATCGGCGGCAAGGGCAACGACGGCGTCGCCGCCTTCGTGCGCCAGACCGCCGGCTCGATCGGCTACGTCGAATACGCCTACGCCAAGCAGAACGGCCTGACCTACACCCTGCTGCAGAACAAGTCCGGCAAGTTCGTCGCCCCGACCGGCGACAACTTCGCCGCCGCCGCCGCTGGCGCGAAGTGGCAGTCGGCTCCAGGCTTCTACCTGCTGCTGCTCGACCAGTCGGCCGCCAACGCCTGGCCGATCACCGGCGCCACCTTCATTCTGATGCATCAGAAGCAGGCCAGCGCCGACGATGCCCGCGAAGTGCTGAAGTTCTTCGACTGGGCCTACCGCAATGGCGACGCGTCGGCTGACAAGCTCGACTACGTGCCGTTGCCGGCCAATGTGAAGGACCTGATCCGTCGCTCGTGGACCAAGGTCGTCGGTCCGGACGGCAAGCCGATCTACCGCTGATCGTCTTCGGAGCGCCTTCCTGCCGCAGGGCGGGAGGGCGCTTCATGACAGAACTGTCGTAGAACTGTCGCACATCCCAAGTAGAGCGCGCCCATGACCGACACCGCTCTTTCCAGTGCGCCGCCCTTGCGTCGATCGCACCCTCGCGGGGCGCTGGTGGCCAAGGTGTTTGAAGGCGTCTGTTTCGCCGCTGCGACCGCCCTTCTGGTGATGCTCGGCGGCCTGCTGGTCTCGCTGTTCATCGGCGGCTGGCCAGCCTTCCAGCGCTTCGGCCTGAGCTTCTTCACCACCACCACCTGGAACCCGGTGACCGACGTCTACGGCGCCGCCGGGCCGATCGTCGGCACCCTGGTGACCTCGGCGATCGCGCTGATGCTGGCGCTGCCGGTGGCCGGCGGCGTGGCCTTCTTCCTCACCGAGCTCTGCCCGGCGCCGCTGCGCCGGCCGATCGGCACGGCGGTGGAGCTGCTCGCCGGCATTCCCTCGATCGTCTACGGCATGTGGGGCCTGTTCGTCTTCGCCCCGCTGTTCTCGAAATACGTGCAGCTGCCGCTGATGATGAAGGCCGAGCCGGGCTCGCTGCTCGAGAAGCTGACCACCGGCGTGCCGAACGGCTCCGGCGTGCTCTCGGCCTCGATCATCCTGGCGATCATGATCCTGCCGTTCATGGCCGCCACCCTGCGCGAGCTGCTGCTGACCGTGCCCCCGGCGGTGCGTGAGAGCGCCTACGGCCTGGGGGCGACCACCGCCGAGGTGGTCACTAAGGTGACCCTGCCCTACGTCCGCGCCGGCGCGATCGGCGCAGTGATGCTGGGCCTCGGCCGCGCGCTCGGCGAGACCATGGCGGTGACCTTCATCATCGGCAACGCCCACGGCATGCCGGCCTCGCTGTTCGACAGCGGCTCGACCATCGCCTCGACCATCGCCAACGAGTTCACCGAGGCGACCAGCCCGGTGCACAGCGCCGCCCTGGTGGCCCTGGGCCTGGTGCTGTTCATCATCACCTTCGCCGTGCTGGCGCTGGCGCGCCTGATGCTGCGACGCGCGGAGCAACGTCTGTGACCAACACGCGCATCCTCAGGCGGCAGATCGCCAACGGCGTCTTCTCCGTCTTCTGCACCCTCGTCACCGGCGTGGCGCTGATCGCGCTGGCGGCGATCCTCTGGTCGCTGCTGAAGCAGGGGCTGGGCGGGCTGAACCTCGACGTGTTCATCAAGTCGACCCCGGCCCCCGGCTCCGACGGCGGCCTCGCCAACGCCATCGTCGGCTCGATCCTGATGTGCGTGCTGGCCATGGTCATGGCCCTGGTGATCGGCGTGCTGGCCGGCACCTGGCTGGCCGAGTACGCCGGCGCCAGCCGCTACGGCAGCGTGGTGCGGTTCCTCAACGACGTGCTGCTGTCGGCCCCGTCGATCCTCGTCGGCCTGTTCGTCTACGAGATCCTGGTCGCGCCGTTCCGCGGCTTCTCCGGCTTCGCCGGCGCGGTCGCCCTGGCGCTGATCGCCATCCCGGTGATCACCCGGACGACCGAAGACGTGATGAAGCTGCAGTCGGTCACCCTGCGCGAAGCCGGGGTGGCGCTCGGCGCGCCCTTCTCCTTCGTGGTCCGCAAGATCATGTGGCGCGCGGCGCGCAGCGGCATGATGACCGGCGGTCTGCTGGCCTTCGCCCGGATCAGCGGCGAGACCGCCCCGCTGCTGTTCACGGCGCTGAACAATCAGTTCTTCAGCCTTGACCTCAGGCACCCGACCGCCAACCTGCCCGTTGTCATCTTCAACTTCGCGCTCAGCGCCTACGACGACTGGCGTCGTCTCGCCTGGGCTGGCGCGCTTCTCATCGCTGCGACGGTGCTGGGCGTGACCGTCCTGGCCCGCGCCCTCGCCAAGGAGCCCAGTCGCTCATGAATACGATGAAAATGGACAACATCGACGTCAGTATCGCGTCGATCCCGGCCGATCAGGTGAAGCTTGAGGTCAAGAACCTCGAGTTCTTCTACGGCAAGAGCCGCGCCCTGAAGTCGATCTCGGCGTCCTTCGCGCGCAACCAGGTGACCGCGCTGATCGGCCCGTCGGGCTGCGGCAAGTCGACCCTGCTGCGGACGCTGAACCGGATGTACGCGCTCTATCCGGGCCAGCGCGCCGAGGGCGAGATCCTGATGGACGGGGAGAACATCCTCAGCCCGCGCATGGACCTGGCCCGGCTGCGCTCGCGGATCGGCATGGTGTTCCAGAAGCCGACGCCGTTCCCGATGTCGGTCTACGACAACGTCGCCTTCGGCGTGCGGCTGTACGAGAACCTCTCGCACTCGGAGATGGACGACCGGGTCGAGGAGGCGCTGCGCCGCGCGGCGCTCTGGGACGAGGTGAAGGACAATCTGAAGGGCTCGGGCCTCGGCCTGTCCGGCGGCCAGCAGCAGCGGCTGTGCGTCGCCCGCGGCGTCGCGGTCCGCCCTGAAGTGCTGCTGCTCGACGAGCCGACCTCGGCGCTGGACCCGATCTCCTCGGCCCGCCTGGAAGAGACGGTCAGCCAGCTGAAGGCCGACCACACCATCGTCATCGTCACCCACAACCTCGGCCAGGCGGCGCGGATCAGCGACTACACCGGCTTCATGTACCTCGGCGAGATGGTCGAGTACGGCCCCACCGACCAGGTCTTCACCCGTCCGGCGACCCCGCGCACCAGCGACTACATCACCGGCCGGTTCGGCTAAGCCTTCTTCATCGGTGTCATCCCGGAAGCCGCGCAGCGCTTGTCCGGGACCCAGTGAACACCGCGCGGGCAGGCGTTCACGGGCGGTCCCCGGGACGCGGCGCGGCCGGCGCCCTCAATTCCACGATCGATGTGCATGGGTCCCGGACAAGCGCTGCGCGCTTTCCGGGATGACAGCCGTTGGGGCTTTAGGCCGCCGCTTCCGCCGGCCGGCGGCGGCGCACCCGCGCCAGCCGGCGCAGGCGGCGCCAGAAGCGGGTCTTCTCGGGTTCCGGATAGGGCTGCAGGTTGCGCACGAAGTCCTCGGCGCAGGCGCGCCAGGAGAACTTCTCGGCGAACGCCCGGACCGTCTTGCGGTCGAGTTTCAGGCACTCCAGGCAGGCCTCGCGCAGGCCCTCGGTTGCGCTGGGGGCCAGCACGCCGGCGCCGGAGCCTGGGATGATGTCGATCGGCCCGGGGGCCGGATAGGCGGCCACCGGCGTGCCCGAGGCCATCGCCTCGAGGATCACCAGGCCGAAGGTGTCGGTCAGCGAGGGGAAGACGAACACGTCGGCGCAGTTGAAATGAGCCGACAGCTCGGCGCCCGACTTGGCGCCGCGGAACACCACGTCTGCGTGCTTGGCCTTCAGCTCCTCGAGCTGCGGGCCGGGCCCGACGACCACCTTGGTGCCCGGCAGATCGAGGCCGAGGAAGGCCTCGATGTTCTTCTCCACCGCCACCCGGCCGACGTAGAGGTAGATCGGCCGCGCCAGGCCCTCGAAGATGTCCGGCTCGCCCTCCTGGCGGGGACGGAACACCTCGGTGTCGACGCCGCGCGACCAGGCGGAGATGTTGCGGAAGCCGTGCTGCTCGAGCTCGTCGCGCATGGTCGGCGTGGCCACCATCAGCCGGCCGGACGGCTTGTGGAACCAGCGCATGTAGGCGTAGCCGGCGGCCAGCGGCAGCGGCAGGCGCGCCGAGACGTATTCCGGGAAGCGGGTGTGATAGCTGGTGGTGAACGGCAGCTTCCATTCGACGCAGATGCGCCGCGCCGCCAGCCCGATCGGGCCTTCGGTGGCGATGTGGATGGCCTCCGGCTCGAACGCCTTGAAGCGCTCCTGCACCGGCTCATAGACGCCGATCGCCACCTTGATCTCGGAATAGGTCGGCAGCGGGAAGGTCTTGAACTGGTCGGGGCTGATCACCTCGACCGTGTGGCCCATGCCGCGCAGCTCCTTGACCACCCGGGTCAGGGTGCGCACGACGCCGTTGACCTGCGGCTCCCAGGCGTCGGTGGCCAGAAGGATGCGCATCGGGCGATGGGACTCGCGGGTGGCCTGGATCGACTCGCGGATCCGCGGCATTTGCGCCGGGCGGCTCGGCCGCTCGAGCTGGGCCTGGGTCTGCATCCACGACCAGAAGGCGCCGAGCAGCGCTTCCTTGGTCGGGAAATGGCGGTAGACCGTGCGCTCGCCGACCCCGGCCAGCCGGGCGATCTCGGCGAAGCTGAGATCCTCCATCTGTCCGGCTTCGAGCTGCCGGGCGACGGCGCGCAGGATCTGCTCGTGGGTCTCTTCGCGCTGCTTGTCGCGCGCGCTGGGATGCGAGGCCGAGGGAGGCTTCATGGCAGCCGCACTGTCAGTAGTTTCGGGCCGCTGTCAAATTGAACCGGTCACGCGGCGAGCGGCGCGGGCAGGGCCTCGGGCGAGCGGCGGGCGCGGTCGATCGCCGACCAGGAGCGCAGCTTGGCCCATTCGAGGATCTCCAGCCGCCCGTCGGGATGCTCGACCAGGGCGGTGCAGCTCTCCACCCAGTCGCCGTCGTTGATGTAGGCGACGCCGCCGATGTCGCGCATCTCGGCCTTGTGGATGTGGCCGCAGATCACCCCGTCGACGCCGCGCCGGCGGGCCTCGTCGGCGACCGCCAGTTCGAAGTTCTCGATGAACTGCAGGGCGTTCTTCACCCGGGTCTTCAGGAAGGCCGAGAAGCTCCAGTAGCCGAAGCCCAGCCGGCGGCCGGCGCGGTTGATCATGGTGTTCGCCGCCAGCACTGAGCGGTAGGCCCAGTCGCCGAGGAAGGCGAGCCAGCGGGCGTGCTGCACCACCCCGTCGAACTCGTCGCCGTGGGTCACCAGGAACCGCCGGCCGTCGGCGGTCTGGTGGATCGCGTCGCGGGCGACCACCACGCCGCCGAAGTGCACGCCGAAGAAGTCGCGCGCCCGATCGTCGTGGTTGCCGGGGATGTAGGTCACCGCCACCCCCTTGCGCGCCATCCGCAGGACCTTCTGCACCACGTCGTTGTGGCTCTGCGGCCAGTACCAGCCGCTCTTCATCTTCCAGCCGTCGATGATGTCGCCGACCAGGTAGAGCGCCTCGCAGTCCACATGGCGGATGAAGTCGAGCAACAGTTCGGCCTGGCATCCGCGGGTGCCGAGGTGAACGTCGGAGATGAACACGCTGCGGTAGCGGCCGGTCGGAAGCTCGGTCATTTCGCCTCTCCAGGCGCCTCGATTTCGCCCATCGGCTAGGCTGATTGCGTGTCGGTTTGATGAAATCAGCGGGAAAGGTGGCGCGATCTGCAGTTGTCCTGCTAAGAGCCTCCGCTAAACCCTCCCCGGTTTACGACAATTGGTCCCCATGGACGCCAGAACAAATCCGGCGAAAGCGACGCCGAAGTCGCTCCGCACCCGCGCGCGCATTCTCGACGCGGCGATGAATCTTTTCGCCGAGGTCGGCTATCACGCGGCGACCAATGCGGTGATCGCCGAGGCGGCCAAGCTGACCCGCGGCGCCATGCTCTACCATTTCGCCACCCGCGAAGAGCTGGTCGAGGCTGCGGTCGCCCACATCGAGCTGCAACGCGCCAAGCTGCTGGAGCGCGCCGGCTCGACGCCGGCGGGGCCGGGGGTCGACGCCGCCGAGCACGCGATCGACAGCTACTGGACGCTGCTGCACGAGACGCCGTTCATCGCCTTCGCCGAGCTGGAGGCCGCCGCCCGCACCGATCCGATGCTGCGCGAGCAGCTGGCCAGCGCCCAAAGCGCCTTCGACCACGCCCAGGTCGGCGGCGACCGGTTCGGCGCCCTGGTGCAGGCCGGCGCTGACCCGCGCTTCCAGGCCAGCCGCGACCTCGGCCGGTTCCTGCTGGAGGGGCTGGCGCGCGGCGCGATGACCTACGAGGTCGACGCCCGCCGCGACCGGCTGCTGCAGATCGTCAAGCGCGCCGTGCGGATGCTGAACCGCAAGGGCGACATCCAGGACCTCTGGGACTAAGCGCGCAAAGTGCTCTCCCTCGGGAGAGGATTTGTCTCACGCCGCCTCGTAGCGCCGGCGGGCCAGCCAGGCCGGCAGGGTGGCGGCCAGCGCGCCGACGGCGTTCGCCACCACGTCGCCCGGCTGCGGCGAGCCGACGACGCCCGGCAGTGCCTGGGCGGCTTCGATCAGGACGCCGAAGGCGATCAGACCCGCCGCAGGCGCCCAGAGCGGCAAGCGCGGCAGGCCGACAAAGCTGAACATCACCAGCAGATAGGCGACGACGGCGTGCTCGACGCGGTCGCCGCCCACGGGAATGGCGGCCCAGCGCTGCTGCGGATCGGCCAGCCGCACGGCCGCATAGGCCGCCACCGTGGCCAGCAGCAGCAGGGGCGGCGAAAAGGCGCGGCGGCGCATCTCGCTCAACCGCGCGGCCCTACGCAACCGTGCTCTCGAAGCCGGCCTTGAGCGCCGCTTCGTCGAGGTTGCGGCCGATCAGCACCATCCGCGAGTAGCGGCGCTCGCTGTCCTTCCAGGGGCCCTGGAAGTCGCCCTCGAGGATCATGTGCACGGCCTGGAACACCAGCCGCCGATCTTCGCCGGCGATGTCCATGATGCCCTTGGCGCGCAGGACGTCCGGCCCTTGGGTCTGCAGCACGTTGTTCAGCCAGGCGGTGAAGCGGTTGCCGTGCAGCGGCTTGTCGCTGGTCAGCGAGACCCCGCGGATCCCGGACGCGGCCACGTGGTCGTGGATCGGGCCGTGATGGTGGTGGGCGTGGCCGTGGTCATGGTCGTGACCATGGTCGTGGCCGCAATGCTCATCGTGCACATGGTGGTCGTGGCCGCAGTGCTCGTCGTGCACGTGGTGATCGTGATCACAGTGCTCGTCGTGGACGTGGCCGGGCTCGCCGTGACCCGGATTGAGGAAGTCCGGCTCGAGGCTGGTGATCCGCTCCAGGTCGAAGGAGTGGCGGCCGAGAATGGTCTCCAGCGGCACGTTGGAGCGCTGAGCGCGGTGGATCGGCGCCAGCGGGTTCAGCGTGCGGATCGCGGACTCGACGTCGAGCAACTCGGCCTCGGAGACCAGGTCGGTCTTGTTGAGGATGATCTGGTCGGCGAAGGCGATCTGCTCGATCGCCTCCTTGGAGTCGGCTAGGCGCAGCGGCAGGTGCTTGGCGTCGACCACGGCGGTGACGCTGTCGAGCTGGGTCTTGGCTTTGACGTCTTCGTCGACGAAGAAGGTCTGGGCGACCGGGCCGGGGTCGGCCAGGCCGGTGGTCTCGACGATGATCGCGTCGAACTTGCCCTTGCGCTTCATCAGGCCGGAGAGCACCCGGATCAGGTCGCCGCGCACCGTGCAGCAGACGCAGCCGTTGTTCATCTCGAAGACCTCTTCGTCGGCGCCGACGATCAGGTCGTTGTCGATGCCGACCTCGCCGAACTCGTTGACGATCACGGCGTAACGCTTGCCGTGGTCTTCCGAGAGGATGCGGTTGAGGAGGGTGGTCTTGCCGGCGCCGAGGTAGCCGGTGAGGACGGTGACGGGCGTCTTTTCGGTCATGGGTTCCCATGTAAGGCGCAGGCGGCGACTTATGAAGCGCCTTCTCGCCGCGAAGCGGCTTGTCTCCGCCTCGCGGTGTTATAAAGTAACGAAATGTCGAGCGTAGCCCGTCCTCTTCCGACCGCCGTTTCCGGGGGCGAGCCGCCGCGCGAGCTCGACGCGTTCCGCGAGAACCGCACCTATCTGGGCGCCGACCACCGGCGCAACGAGCGGCGGACCTGGATCGTCACCGGCATCTGCCTCGTCACCCTGGTCGGGCTGCTGGCCGGGGGCGCGCTGTTCCGCTCGATGGCGCTCACCGCCAGCGGCCTGCACATGGCCGCCCACGTCGCCGCCCTGCTGACCGCCGCCGGCGCCTACTGGCTGGCCCGGCGCATGGCCGGCGACGCGCGTTTCGCCTTCGGCGCCGGCAAGGTCGGCTACCTGGCCGGCTTCGCCAACGCCGTGGTGCTGGCGATCACCGCGGTGATCATCGCGGTCGAGAGCGTTCACCGGCTGATCGCGCCGGAGGCGGTGGACTACGGCTCGGCGATCCCGCTGGCGGGCGCCGGCCTGGTCGTGACCCTGCTGTGCGTCTGGCTGCTGCGGCCGGCGCACAAGGCCGAGGGCCATCACGACCACGACGGCGACCTCAATCTGTCGGCGGCGCACCTGCACCTGTCGGCCGACGCCATCATCTCGGTGCTGTCGATCGGCGGCCTGGTCGCCGGCCAGGCCTTCGGCTGGAGCTTCGCCGACCCGCTGATGGGGCTGGTCGGCGCCGCCCTGGTCGCGCAGTTCGCCTACACCCTGATCCGCCGGGCCGGCGCGGCGCTGCTCGACGTCAATCCGTCGCCGGTGCTGACCGAGGAGATCCGCACCCGCCTGCAGGCCAGCGGCGCGCGGGTGCTCGACCTGCATCTGTGGCGGCTAGGACCGGGCCACCACGCGGCGGTCGCGGTGCTCGCCGCCGATCCGCCGCAGCCGGCGGAAACCTACCGCGCGCGGCTCGAGGGGCTGCCGGGACTGTCGCACCTGACCATCGAGGTCCGGCGCGACGGCACGCACGCCTGCTGCTAGCCCTGGAGCTTAGTGGCGGGCGGCGGCGCCCGACTGGTACTGCGCCGGCACGCCGCGCATCAGCGACAAGGTGATCGAGCGACCGGCGACGTCGCGGCTGGCCCATTGCACGCCCGGCTGGCTGTTGGTCGGCAACGCCGTGCAGTAGGCGACCGGCAGGGTCGGCGGCTGCGACTGCTTGAGGCAGACCTTCTCGCCGCGCATCGACCAGCTGCCGGCGAGCGGGCCGTTGCCGCGCGAGATGCCGGTCCACTTGCCGTCGGGATGCAGCCAGATCTTCTGCGAGGTGCCGTCCGGATAGGTGGACACCACCGTGTTGCCGAACGCCGCGGCGACGCCCGGCTCGGCGGCCTGGGCGTTCAGGCCGACGAAGGCCACGCAGGCTGCCGTGACCGCGCGGGCGGCGAGTTTCAGGCGGGCGGCCCGCCGGGCGTAACGCAGGGATCGCATGCCGCGGATCAACGCTCCAATCTCGTGATCGCGCCCGCTTCCATGACGGGCGCATCGGATGTCTAGGACCCGGCGTATGAACTGCGCCTGACTGACCGGTTAACGGCCGGCGGTTAAACGCCCGAAGGCGCCGTCGCGCGCCTGTGAACTTCCGGTTCCATCTCGGCATTAGAACCAGGAAGAGGTGTAGCTATGACCGACGGGGAACGCCCCGGCCGAGTGGGGCGCGGCGCAGGCCGCAGCACGGTGTCTTGAGCGCATTGGACGCGAACCGTCGGGCGTTTCTGCGGCGACTGGCGATTTTGGGAGCCGGCGGGGCCGGCTTCCTGGTCGTTCGCCAGCAATTGGCCTGGCCGACGCCGGAGGTGACGCTGGCCCAGGGCCGCTGGAGCGGCTGGATGCCGACGCCGGCGGCCGGCGGGCTGATCGCCTTGCCCGCCCGCATTGGCGAGGCGCGGCTGCAGGCGGTGATCGATTCCGGCGCGCAGTATTCGGCGATCGACGCCGGGCTCGCCGAGCAGCTGCGCCTGCCGTCCGCCACCCCGCTGCCGATGGTCGCGTTCGGCGTCAGCGGCGGGCCCAGCGTGACCCGCGCGGTGCGGCTCGATGTCCGGCTCGACGGCGTCGGCGTTCGCGGCCTGCGGGCCGCGACGCTCGACCTGCAGCCGCTGTCCGGGCTGACGCGTCAGCCGTTCGCCCTGCTGCTCGGCCGCGACTTCCTGCGCACGGTGGTGGTCCAGGCGGACCTGCCGCAGCGCCGGGTCGCCTTCTTCGTGCCGCAGAGCTGGACGCCGCCGGCCGACGCCCGGCCGGTCGCGGTGCGGCTGGAGGCCGGCGGGCCGATGGTGCCGGTGCGCATCGAGGACGCCCCGCCGATCGAGGTGATGGTCGACACCGGCGCCACCGGCGCGCTGGCGCTGTCGGAGGCCAGCGCCCGCACCGCCGGCCTGCTCGACGGCCGGCCGGTGCGGCTCGGCCAGTCGGTGACCCTGGGCGGGGTCAGCCAGGACGGCATGGTCCGCGCCCGCCGGCTGGAGTTCGCCGGCCATGCGCTGCACGATCTCGACGTGCAGATCTTCCGCCCGGCTGAGAACGCCCCGGTGCCGGACGGCCTGCTCGGCCTGGGCGTGCTGGCGCGCTTCCACGTGGCGCTCGACCTCGCCGGCGGCCGGCTGTTCCTGATCGGCCCGGAGCACCCGCCGCGGCTGCAGACGCCGCAGCGGCCGACCCGGTTCTCCGCCGCCCCGTCGCCCTAGACCCTGTCCCGCCTGACTTGCAGGCGGGATAAACAGGGTCGTCGTCTTGGAGTGAGAGCCCTTCTCATCCACTCGCGTGATCCATCGCGAGTGGGAAGGGCTCTAGAGGTTGACCATAGCCAGGCCGCCGGCGTCGTAGCGGCCGCCTTCGACCGCCGACTCCGGCACCGCGCGCTCGATCTCGGCCAGCTCGTCCGCCGACAGCCGGAACCCGGCGGCGCCGAGGTTCTCTTCCAGCCGGTGCGCCTTGGTCGTGCCGGGGATCGGGACGATGTCCGGGCCCTGATGCAGCAGCCAGGCGAGCGCCAGCTGGGCGGGGGTGTGGCCCTTGCTCTTGGCCAGCGCGGTCAGCGTCTCGACCAGGCTCCGATTCTTGGCCATCGCCGCGTCCTGCCAGCGCGGCATCATCCGGCGGAAGTCGTTCTGGTTCATCTCCGTGCCGGCGTCGGTCGCGCTGCCGGCCAGGAAGCCGCGGCCGAGCGGGCTGTAGGGCACGAAGCCGACGCCGAGCTCGCGACAGGTCGGCAGCACCGCCTGCTCCACGTCACGGGTCCACAGCGAATATTCGCTCTGCACGGCGCTCACCGGATGCACCGCATTGGCCTTGCGGATGGTCTCGGCGCCGGCCTCGGACAGGCCGAAGAAGCGCACCTTGCCGGCCTTGACGAGCTCGCCGACCGCGCCGGCGACGTCCTCGATCGGCACCGAGGGGTCGACGCGGTGCTGGTAGAGCAGGTCGATGGTCTCGACGCCGAGCCGCTGCAGCGAGGCGTCGCAGACCTCGCGGATGTGCTCCGGCCGGCTGTCGACGCCGGAGGGCCGGTTGGCGCCCGGCTCAATCTTGAAGCCGAACTTGGTGGCGATCACCACCCGGTCGCGCACCGGCTTCAGCGCCTTGCCGACGAGCTGCTCGTTCGCGTACGGCCCGTAGAGTTCGGCGGTGTCGAAGAAGGTGACGCCCAGCTCGACGGCGCGCTGCAGCACCGCCAGGCCGTCCGCCTCCGCGACCGCGGCGTTGTAGACGCCGGTCAGGCCCATGCAGCCGAAGCCGATTTCCGAGACTTCGAGGCCCTGGGTTCCGAGTTTGCGGCTCTGCATGTCTGTTTCTCCCTGGCGCCCCTCTTCGCGGAGCGGCGGGATCTTGCGGCGGGCGTTTTCGCTTTGCGAGCCCGAAAATCCTGCCGCCCGGCGATGCGAAAGCACTTCCCGCCGCCGGCCTCTCCGATCTAGGGGGAGGGCATGAACCAGTCCTTCGACGCCTTCGTCACCGCCGCCCTGTTCGACCGCGCCGGCCGCGCGGTCTTCACCCTGGGCGACGGGACCGTCCGTTTCGAGGACGGCGCGAGCGTCGAGGCGCACGACGGCGCCTCGCTCAGCGCCTGCCTGCATCCGACCGGCGAGGGGATCTTGAGCGGCGGCGACGACGGCCGGCTGGTCTGGGCCAGGCCGGACGGCGCGACCGAGCTGGCCAAGGTTCCGGGCCGCTGGCTCGACAGCGTCGCGGCGAGCGCCGAGTCCAAGCTGATCGCCTTCTCGGCCGGTCGCGAGGTGCACGTGCGCGACGCCGCCGATCCCGCCTTCGCCCGGGTCTTCACGCACGAAAAGTCGGTCGCCGACGTCGCCTTCGATCCGAAGGGGCGGCGGATTGCGGCCGCCAGCTACGGCGGCGCCTGGCTGTGGTTCGCGCGCATCGCCGAGCAGAAGCCTACGGTGCTGAAGTGGGCCGGCAGCCACGTCGCCATCGTCTGGAGCCCGGACGGCAAGTTCCTGATCTCCGGCATGCAGGAGAATTCGCTGCACGGCTGGCGGGTCGCCGATGAGAAGAACATGCGGATGGGCGGCTATCCGGCGAAGGTGAAGAGCCTGGCGTTCCTGGCCAAGGGCAACGTCATGGCCACCTCCGGCGCCAATGGCGTGGTGGTCTGGCCGTTCGGCGGCTCCAACGGGCCGATGGGCAAGCAGGCGGCCGAGGTCGGCTTCGAAGAGACCGCCCTGGTCACCAAGGTCGCCGGCCACGCGGCCGGCAGCTGGGCGGCCTGGGGGCTCGACGACGGCCGGGTGCGGGCCTGCGACCTAGTCGGTCAGAAGATCCTCGAGATCAAAGCCGAGCGCGGCGCGCCGATCAGCGCCCTGGCGATGAGCGCCGACGGCCAGCGGGTGGCCTGGGGCGACGAAGACGGCCAGGCCGGGGTCGCGGAGATCGGCTGACTCTCATTCGTCATCCCGGCCGCAGCGCAGCGGAGAGCCGGACCCAGGGGCGGTGCGCACGGCTCCTGGGTCCCGGATCGGCCTTCCAGGCCGTCCGGGATGACGGAAGGGTAGGTAGGCATCCCCGCGGCCAAGTTGACCGGCCTCAACGACGTCGGCCGCCGCCGGGCGCAACGTCCCTCGCCATGTACCAGACCTTCGAGCTCTATCTGCGCAACGCGCCCCAGGCGGCGCCGCGGTTCGAGCCGTTGACCTGCCGCACGGCGCTCGAGGTCATGGAACGGGCGCGCGGCATCCTTGAAACCGACACGGCGGTGGCCTCGGTCGAGGTGCGGCTGGCCGGGGAGCACCTGTTCACGCTAGAGCGCTAACCAGTTCGCAATCGGATCGGCGGGAGATAGCCCCGATTCCAGGGGGCGCGTGTTGGCCAGCCGAGCAAAGCCGAAATCGAAGCCGCAGTCGCAGGCCAAATCCCAGAGCCGGGCCAAGCCCAAGCGGTCGCGCGGCCCGTTCGGCCGGCTCCTGCGCATCTTCCTGATCCTGGTCCTGGTGTTCGGCCTGATCGGGCCGGTCGCGGTGGTCACCCTCTATCGCTTCGTGCCGCCGCCGATGACCTTCCTGATGGTCCAGCGGATGTTCGAGGGCCGCGGCTTCGACCGGCGCTGGGTCCCGCTGTCGAAGATCTCGCCGCGGCTGGTCGGCGCGGTGGTCGCCTCCGAGGACGCCGGCTTCTGCCGGCACAACGGCTTCGACGTCGCGGCGATCAAGAAGGCGTTCAAGCACAACGCCAACTCGACGCGGATCCGCGGCGGCTCGACGATCAGCCAGCAGACCGCCAAGAACGTCTTCCTGTGGCCGCGCCGCGACTATGTGCGCAAAGGCCTGGAGGCTTATTTCACCGTCCTGATCGAGCTGATCTGGGGCAAGCCGCGGATCATGGAGGTCTATCTGAACTCCATCGAGTGGGGGCCGGGGATCTACGGCGCCGAGGCCGCCGCCCAGCGCAACTTCGGGGTCAGCGCCGCCAAGCTCAGCCCGGCCCAGGCCGCGCGGCTGGCGGTGATCGTGCCCAAGCCGCTGTCGTGGAAGGCCGACAAGCCCGGCCGCTACGTCCGCAAGCGCTCCGGCACCATCGCCGCGCGCGCCGGGGTGGTCCGTCGCCAGGGTCTGGCCGACTGCGTTTTCCATTGACCAGGGGTCTAATCGGTCGCCCGATCGTTCCAATGTAACATGATGTACCCATCGGGAGGCCTTCATGCGCATCGGCGTGCCCCGCGAGATCAAGTCCGACGAGTACCGGGTGGGCCTGACCCCCACCGCCGTGCGGGAGTACGTCGCCCGCAGCCATGAGGTGCTGGTCGAGCAGGGCGCGGGCGCCGCAGCCGGCTATCCTGACGAGGCCTACCAGCGCGCCGGCGCCCGCCTGGCCGCCGCCGCCGAGGCGGTGTTCGCGGACGCCGAGCTGATCATCAAGGTCAAGGAGCCGCAGCCTGAGGAGTGGGCGAGGCTCGGGCCGCAGCACATCCTGTTCACCTATCTGCACCTCGCCCCCGACCCGCTGCAGGCCGACGGCCTGCTGGCGTCGGGCTGCGCGGCGATTGCCTACGAGACGGTGACCGATGCGGCCGGCGGCCTGCCGCTGCTGGCGCCGATGTCGGAGGTGGCCGGCCGCATCGCCGTCTTCTCCGCCGGCGAGACCCTGCTCAAGCACAACGGCGGCATGGGCCTCTTGATCTCCGGCGTGCCGGGGGTGCCGCCGGCGCGGGTCTGCGTGCTGGGCGGCGGGGTGGTCGGGATGAACGCCGCGCGGATGGCCGCCGGCCTCGGCGCCGAGGTGGTGGTCGTCGAGCGCTCGATCCCGCGCATGCGCGAGCTCGACAACATGTTCCTGGGGCGGATCCTGACCCGCTACTCGACCCTCGACGCGGTCGAGGAGGAGGTGCTGAAGGCCGACGTGGTGATTGGGGCGGTGCTGACCCCGGGGGGCACCGCGCCGAAACTGGTGCGGCGCGAGCACCTGGCGAAGATGAAGCGCGGCTCGGTGCTGGTCGACGTCTCGATCGACCAGGGCGGCTGCTTCGAGACCAGCCGGCCGACCACCCACCACGAGCCGACCTATGTGGTCGACGGCGTGGTCCACTACTGCGTCGCCAACATGCCGGGCGCGGCGCCGCGCACCTCGTCCGAGGCGCTGGTCCACGCGACCCTGCCGTTCGGCCTGCAGCTGGCCAACCGCGGCCTCGAGGCGCTGGCGCAGAACCGCCACCTGGCCAAGGGGCTGAACGTGCTGAAAGGCCAGGTCACCCACCCGGCCGTCGCCGAGGCGCTCGGCAAGCCGTTCGCCGATCCCTACGGGGCGTGGAAATGATCTAGCTCCCCCGCTCGGCGGGGGAGCGGACCCGCGCGCCGAGCGGAGCGAAGAGCGCGTGGGGGGCGGGGGCGAACGGCCGAACAGGGCCGCGCCGCTGCGAAAACGCAGGTGGAAATGCAGCGGGGGCGGCTTGCCCCCTCCACCACCCGCTCTGCGGCGGGCGGTCCCCCTCCCGCCGCTTCGCGGGGGAGGTAGGTCCTTTCTTAAGCCGCCGCCCAGGCGGTCGGGTCGAGCGCCACCGGATCGTCCAGCGCCATCTCGTCCCAGTCGAGGTCCGGCGGCGGGCTGGAGGCGGCGGCGACGACGGCGCTCATCTCGGCGACCGAGGCGACGCCGACCAGCACGGTGGAGGCTTCCGGGCGCGACAGGGCGAAGCCGAGCGCCGCCTGCAGCGGGTCCGATCGGCCTTCGGCGATCAGCCGGCGGGCGCGGGAGATGCGGCTGGCGGCGGCCTTCAGATGGTTCGGCGCGCGGTCCGGCGGCAGGAACAGCAGGCCGTTCAGGAAGATCGAGCGCAGCTGCACCTCGATGTCCATGCCGGCCAGCGTCGAGAGCGTGCCGTCGAGCAGCATGCGCTGGTCGAGCAGCGAGGCCGGCGCCTGCACCACGTCGGGCTTGAAGCGCCGGGCCAGGCCGACCGGATCGTCCGAGGCGTAGACCGAGACGCCGATCTTGCGGCAGAGGCCGGCGTCCTTCAGCGCGCGCAGGCGGTCCCACAGCTTGGGGCCGGCGGGGCTGAGCAGGTCGGTGGCGGACGGCGCCAGGATGGTGTCGCAGGACTCCACGCCCAGCCGGCGCAGCTGCGCGCGCACTTCGGCTTCGGCGTAGTCCGGGCCGCGGTCCGGGCGGACCGTGGTGATGGTGACGCGGAACGGGTGGGGCCGGGGCATGACCCGGCCGAGCGCGAGCTCGGCGGATTCCGAATGACGGCTCGCCTCGAACACCTGCAGGCCCGAGCGCGCGGCGATCGCCAAGATGTCGCGCGCTTCGGCCTCACGCGGGCGGCCGCGGGCGGTGGTCGGCTGGTCGAGGCCGAACTGGCCCGATCCGAGGCCGAGCTTTGAGAGGGGCGATGTCATCAACTGCGGGCTGAGGCTCTGCGTCTCTTCCAAGCCGCCATCTTCCCCGATGATGCCTAAGAACCGGTATCTGAGACCTTGCCGAGGGGTTAATCCGCGCCGGAAGCTGTGGATGACGCCCGCGCCGGCTGGCGGGCCCACACGCGGGACGGACAAGAGGTGGAGGCGGAGATGACGGAAGCGGAGCGGCTGGCGAGAGCGGCCATCGAAAAGACGCTGGCGGCCTGCACCCAGGCCGGCGACGCGCGCAAGGCCGAGGCCTATGCGGGCTGCTTCACCGAGGACGGCGTGCTCGACCTCGGCGAGCGGATGGTCGGCCGCGAGGCGATCCGCAAGTGGATGACCGCGCCGTCGGTCATTCCGCAGCCCGGCGACGGCGGCCAGCGCGGCTACGTCAGCCATCACCTGACGACCTGCCGGATCGAGCTGACCTCCAGCGCGGCGGCGACCGTGCGGACCTACTGGCTGGTGATCAGCGCCGCCGGCCTCGACCACAGCGGCTATTACGACGATCAGTTCGTCGCCGTGGGCGACGACTGGCTGATCGCCTATCGGCGGCCGCGGACGCTGTGGGTGGGGCCGGACAGCCTGGTCGCCGGAAAAGGCCGATAGGACGGGGCTGGGCGCCTGCTTAGCCGACGGGTTAAAATAGGCCGATGCGAGAGCCTTTGCCCGAGTGGCCGCTGTTTGGACTGCCCGAGGACGTGCGCCCGGCGCTGCGCCAGGCGCGCGACGCCGGCCGGCCGCTGGCGCTGGCCACCCTGGTGGCGGTGGGCGGCGGCGGCCCGCGCCCGCCGGGCACCCAGATGGTCTTCGCCGAAGGGATCGTCGCCGGCTATTTCTCCGGCGGCTGCGTCGAGTCCGACGTCGCCGACCACGCCTTCGCCTGCCTCGACGATGGGGCGCCGCGCACCCTGGTCTATGGCGAGGGCAGCCCCTGGCCGGACATCCGCCTGCTGTGCGGCGCGCGCATCGAGATCGTCGTCGAGCGGGTCGCGCCGGACGACGCCGCATTGGCTGAATTGCTCGCCGCCGACGCCGCGCGGCGGCCGGTGGTCTGGGTCAGCGACGGGACGCGCCGGGTCTGTGCGGCCGAGGCTCAACCCTGGCACGGCGCGGTCGTCGTGCGCCCTTACGCGCCGAAGCCCCGGCTGGCGGTGGTGGGCTCCGATCCGACCGCGCTGGCGATCGCCCAACTCGGCGCCCAAGCGGAGTTCGAGACCACCCTGATCCGCCCGAAGGGCCCGGCGACCCCGCCGCCGTTGTGGAACGTCGGCTACCTGCGCCAGGACCCGGCCGAGGCGCTGGCCGCGGTCGGGCTCGACGCCTGGACGGCGGTGGCGATCGCCACCCACGACAGCGACACCGACCACGCCGTCCTGGTCGCGGCGCTGCCGTCGCCGGCGGTCTACGTCGGCCTGCTGGGCGCGCGGCGGCGGCTGTCGGAGCGGTTGGCGCGGCTGCGGGCGGCCGGGATGCCGGAGGCGGCGCTGGCGCGGCTGCACGCCCCGATCGGCCTCGACATTGGCGGCAAGGCGCCCTGGGAGGTCGCCGTCTCGGTGATCGGCGAGATCATCGCCCAGCGCTATGCGCGGGCCAGCGGCGCCACCTCGACCACGTCGCCGGCCGCAGCCGCTGCGGCGCCGGGCGGCCGCCTGAGCAGCGCGTCGGCGACGGCGAAGACGGTGACCAGCGACGAGTCCTGATCGCGGTACGGCTGCACGGTCACCGCGCCGTCGGCGTAGCCAAGCCTGGCCCGCATCCAGTGTTCGCGCGGGCCGTTGGCCGGCAGCGGCGTCTCCAGCTTCGCGGTGATCAGCCGCGGCTGGCTCGGCGCGCCGAGGCAGGCCGCCAGGATCGGCCTCAGGAACAACTCGGCGCAGACGAAGGCCGAGGCCGGATTGCCCGGCAGCCCCAGCAGCAGGCGGCCGTCGCCAAGCGTCCCGAAGAAGGTCGGCTTGCCCGGCCGGATGGCGATGCTGGCGACCTTCAGCTCGAGGCCGAGCTCGCCGGCCGCGGCGCGGACCAGGTCGTGGTCGCCAACAGAGGCCCCGCCGATGGTGACCAGCAGGTCGGCCGGGGCGTCGCGCAGCGCCGTGATCGTCGCCTGCAGGTCGTCGCGCACCGGCCGCGCGGTGACCGGCTCGCCGCCCCAGGCGGCGATCATCGCCGCCAGCGCCAGGGTGCCGGAGTTGTAGATCTGGAACGGGCCGGGCGTGGCCGGCGCGTTGACGATCTCCTCGCCGGTCGACAGCACCGCCACCCGCGGTCGGCGCGACACGGCCAGCTCGGCCCGCCCGGCGGCGGCGGCGAGCGACAGCCGCCACGGGTCGATCCGCTCGCCACGCTGCAGCAGCAGGGCCCCGGCCGCGAAGTCGCCGCCGGCCGGGCGGATATTGGCCCCGGCCTGGCTCGCCGGCACGCGCACCCCCTCGCCGTCGCGCTCGGCGTCCTCCTGGATGACCACCGTATCGCAGCCTTCCGGCACCGCCGCGCCGGTGAAGATCCGCACCGCCTGGCCGGGCGCCACCGCGCCTTCGAAGCCATGCCCCGCCGCGCTCTCGCCGACGATGGCCAGCGCGCCGGGCGCATCGCTGGCCCGCAGCGCCCAGCCGTCCATCGCCGAGGCGCGGAACGGCGGCTGGTCGCGCACCGCCGCCACCTCCTCGGCCAGCACCCGGCCGATGGCGTCGGCCAGCGCGACGCGCTCGGCGGGCAAGGCCGTGACCTCGGCCAACATCCGCGCGCGGGCGTCTTCGACGGGGAGAAGCTTCATGGGTTTGTCATCCGCTCGTCCCCGCGAAAGCGGGGATCCAGGCTTTTTTGTTTCTGAGCACCCGCGGCGCTCACGCAACCAGGCTGCATTACGCAAAAAACCTGGGCCCCCGCTTTCGCGGGGGTGAGCGGTTGAAGGCTTATTCCGCCGTCCAGTCGCCGGACTTGCCGCCGGTCTTCTCCAAGAGCCGCACGGCCTCGATGACCATGCCTTTCTCGGCGGCCTTCAGCATGTCGTAGAGCGTCAGGCAGGCGACCGAGACGGCGGTCAGCGCCTCCATCTCGACGCCGGTCGGGCCGGTGGTTTTCACCCGGGCGGAAACCGAGAGCCCGCCTTCGGCCGGCTCGACGCGGACCTCGACCTTCGACAGCGCCAGCGGATGGCACATCGGGATCAGGTCCGACGTCCGCTTCGCCGCCATCACGCCGGCGATCTCGGCCACCGCGCGGACGTCGCCCTTCTTGCCCTCGCCGGCCAGCGCCAGCTTCAGCGTCTCAGGGCTCATGCGGACGAAGCCCGCGGCCACCGCCTCGCGGGTCGTGGCGGCCTTGTCGGAGACGTCGACCATCCGCGCGCGGCCGGTCTCGTCGATATGGGTCAGGCGGGTCATTTTTCGTGCAGCCTGGGCATCATCTCGACCATGTTGCAGGGGCCGTGCCGGCTGTCGAGCTGCTGCGAGATGACCTTGTCCCAGCCGTCCTTCACCGCCCCGTTGGAGCCCGGCAGGCAGAAGACGAAGACGCCCTTGACGATGCCGGCCAGCGCCCGCGACTGCAGGGTCGACAGGCCGACCGACTGGTAGCTGACCAGGTGGAAGACCACCGAGAAGGCGTCGATCTCCTTGTCGAACAGTGGGCGGATGGCCTCCGGCGTCACGTCGCGGCCGGTGATCCCGGTGCCGCCGGTCGAGACGATCGCCTCGACGCCGGCGGCGACCCAGTCCAGCACCTGCTTGCGGATCGTCTCGATCTCGTCGCGGACGATCGCCCGGGCGACCAGCTCGTGGCCGGCGTCGGTCACCCGGCTGGCCAGTAGGTCGCCGGAGGTGTCGTTCGAGGCGTCGCGGGTGTCGGAGACGGTCAGCACCGCGACGCGCACCGCCTTGCGCGGCCGGGTTTCGTCGATTCTGCCGCCGGGCTGCAGGACGGGGGCGTTCATGTGCGGGCTCCTCGAGTCTCGCCGAGCTTTCTAGACCCTTGCCGTCAAGGAAGCCTACTCCCAGCGGGCGATGTCGGCGTGGTCCTCCGCGCGCGGCTCGATCCAGCGCTCGCCGGCCGGGCCGTGCTCCTTCTTCCAGAAGGGGGCGCGGCTCTTCAGGTAGTCCATCAGATAGTCGCAGGCCTCGAACGCCTCGCGCCGGTGCGACGCGGCGGTGGCGACGAAGACGATCGGCTCGCCCGGCGCGATTTTGCCGACGCGGTGCAGGATCAAGAGGTCGGCGAGGCCGAAGCGCGCGCGCGCCTGCTCGGCGATCTCGCCGATCGCGGCCTCGGTGAAGCCGGGATAGGCCTCCAGCTCGAGGGTGGTCGTGGCCCCGGCCTCGGCGCGCGCCAGGCCGGTGAAGCTCGCCACCGCGCCGACCTCGGCCCGGCCCTGGCAGAAGCCGGAGAGCTCGGCGCCGGGATCGAACGCCTGGTCGAGCAGCCGGATCATCTCAGCCGCCGCTCATCGGCGGCAGGAAGGCGACCTCGGCGGTCGGCGACAGCGCCGCGTCGCCGCGGACGATCGCCTGGTCGAGCGCCACCTGGACGCCGGGCCGGGCCAGCGCCTCGCCGAGCGCCGCGTCCTGTGCGCCCAGGAGGGCGCGCAGCTCAGACAAGGTGGTGGCGACGAGGTCGCGCTCGCGCCAGCCGGCGAGGTCGCGCAAGGGGCCGAACAGCAGCACGCGCGCCATCTCAGCCGCCCGTCGTCGACATGTGGCGCGAGACCGAGGGGCCGGCGGCGCGGGCGATCTTGAAGTCGTGGCCCTTCGGCTTGGCGAGGATGCCGTTGCGGATCACCTCCTCCAGCTCGGCGTCCGAGGCCCCGGCGCGCAGCACCGCGCGCAGGTCGGTGGCGTCTTCCTGGCCGAGGCAGGTGTGCAGGGTGCCGGTGCAGGTCAGCCGCACGCGATTGCAGGCCTCGCAGAAATTGTGGCTGAGCGGGGTGATGAAGCCGAGCCGGCCGCCGGTCTCCTCGACCCGCACGTAGCGCGCCGGGCCGCCGGTCGACATGGAAAGGTCGCTCAGCGTCCAGAAGCTCTCCAGCTCGCGGCGCACGGCGGCCAGCGACAGGTATTGGTCGGTGCGGTCGGCGTCGATCTCGCCCATCGGCATGGTCTCGATCAGGGTGATGTCGAGCCCTTGGCCGTGCGCCCAGGCGATCAGCTCGGGCAGTTCGGCGGCGTTGTCGTGGGCCAGCGCCACGGCGTTGATCTTGACCTTCAGGCCGGCGGCCTGGGCCGCTTCGATCCCGGCCAGCACCTTGGCGACGTCGCCGCCGCGGGTCAGCGTCTTGAACAGCTCCGGCTTGCGGCTGTCGAGCGAGACGTTGATCCGCTTCACCCCGGCCGCGGCGAGCTCGCCGGCGAACTCGGCCAGCCGGGTGCCGTTGGTGGTCAGCGTCACTTCGTCCAGCGCGCCGGAGGCGAGATGGCGGCTCAGCGAGCGGATCAGGTCCATCAGCCCCTTGCGCACCAGCGGCTCGCCGCCGGTGATCCGCAGCTTGCGCGTGCCGAGCCCGACGAAGGTGGCCGCGACCCGGTCCAGCTCCTCCAGGGTGAGCAGCTCAGCCTTCGGCAGGAAGACCATGTGCTCGGCCATGCAGTAGACGCAGCGCAGGTCGCAGCGGTCGGTGACCGACAGGCGCAGGTAGCTCACCTTGCGCCCGAAACCGTCGACGAGCGGCGTCGGGGCTTGCGCGGGACTGGAGTCGTAGGGCGACATGACGCGGATAACATAGCGATGCGAAGGCGATGACGACAGAGGCGCGCGAAGCGGGTGTGTTGGAGGCGGTGGTACTGGCCGCGGGCGCCGCGCGGCGCTTCGGCGGCGGCAAGCTGCTGGCCCCCTGGCGCGGCGGCGTGCTGCTCGACGGGGCGCTGGCGGCGGCCTTCGCCGCGCCGGTGCGCAGCGTCACCGTGGTGACCGGCGCGGACGCCGAAGCGGTCGCCGCGGCCGCGCAGACCTTCGCCGAGGGGATCGGCGAGGGGGCGCGGCTGCGGGTCGTCCACGCCGCCGATCACGCCGAAGGCATGGCCGGCTCGTTGCGCGCCGGAATCGCCAGCCTGCCGGCGGACGCGGCGGGGGTGTTCATCTTCCTCGGCGACATGCCGCGGGCGCCCACGGCCGTGCTGGCGCCGCTCGCGGACCAGCTCGCGGCGGGCGCCCTTTGCGCGGCGCCGATGTTCCAGGGCAGCCGCGGCCATCCGACGGTGTTCGCCGCCGCCCTCTTTCCCGACCTGCTGGCGCTGACCGGCGACCAGGGCGCCCGCAAGGTGCTGGAGCGCGTCGGCCCGGCGTTGGTGGAAGCGCCTGACGACGGCGTGCTGTTCGACGTCGACGAGCGCGGGGATCTCGGCTGAGCCAGGCAGATGCTCCCCCTGAGGGGAGGATCTTCGGCATCACCCCTTCACGAACGGCAGGCTGGTCGTCGGCGGGCTTCCCAGCGCCAGCAGGGCGTTGGCGACCGCCGGGGCGATCACCGGGGTGCCCGGTTCGCCGACCCCGCTGGGCGGGTTGGCGGAGGGGAGGATGTAGGTCTCGACCGTCGGGGCTTCGGAATGGCGCAGCACCCGGTAGGCGTCGAAGTTGGTCTGCTGCACCACCCCGTCCTCCAGGGTGATCTGGCCGAACAGGGCGGCGGAGAGGCCGAAGCAGGTGCCGCCCTCCATCTGCGCGGCGACCTGGTCGGGAGCGACGGCGAGCCCGCAGTCGACCGCGGTCACCACCCGGCCGACCTTCGGCGTTCCATCCACCAGCTGCACCTCGGCGACCTGCGCGACCACCGAGCCGAAGCTCTCGTGCACCGCGACGCCGCGGGTCCAGCCGGCCGGCGCGGGGGTGTCCCAGCCGGCCTTCTCGGCGGCGAGGTTCAGCACCGCGAGATGTCGGTTCGCCCCGGCCTTGGCGTAGAGCGCCCGGCGATAGGCGACCGGATCCTTGCCGGCCGCCTTCGCCAACTGGTCGACGGTGTGCTCCATGACGAAGGCGGTGTGGGTCGCCCCGACCGAGCGCCACCAGGAGATTGGGACCTTGCCGTCCGGCGTCAGCAGCTGAGCGTCGACCACCGGGGTGGCCTTCAGATAGGGCGAGCCGAAGGTCCCCTCGACGGCGGTGCGGTCGAGCTTGCCGCCGCCCATCGGCGAGCCGCTCATGATCGACTGGGTGACGACCCGGTGGCGCCAGGTCGCCGGCAGGCCGTCCTTGTCGACGGTCACGCGGACGGCGTGGTGCACCAGCGGCCGGTAGCAGCCGGCGGCCATGTCGTCCTCGCGCGTCCAGACCAGCTTGACCGGCCGGCCGTCGCCGACCTGCTTGGCGATGCGCACGCACTCGGCGACGTAGTCGGAGCTGAAGTTCGCCCGCCGGCCGAAGCTGCCGCCGGCGTAGAGGGTCTCGATGGTCACCGCGCCGGGCAGCACGCCGACGATCTTCGCGGTGTTCAGCTGGTCCATGGTCGGAGCCTGCGAGCCGAACGTCAGGTGGGCCGAGCGGCCCTTCACCTGCGCCACGCAGTTCATCGGCTCCATCGCGGCGTGGGCGAGATAGGGGAAGTCGTAGGTTAGCTCGACCACCGCCGTCCCGCCTTGCGCCGCGGCCGCGTCGCCGCGGCTGTCGAACGCCTGCCACTTCAGCTTGCCCAGCGGGGCCTTGCCGGCGGCGAGCTCGCGGTACGACCCGGCGATCGCCGCACTCGAGCGCTTCTCCGCCTCGCCGTCGTCCCAGGTGACCGACAGCGCGTCGCGCCCCTGGCGGGCGATCCAGGTGTTTTCGGCGACGACCGCGATCCCGGTCGGGATCTCGAAGACGTCGACCACGCCGGGGATCCGGCGCGCGGCGGCGGCGTCGAAGCTGGCGACCTTGCCGCCGAACCGCGGGCTGTGCGCGACCATGGCGACCAGCATGTTCGGCAGTTGGACGTCCTGGGTGAAGCGCGCGGTTCCGTCGCTCTTGGCCTGGGCGTCCTTGCGCCGGATGCGGTCGGTGCCGATCAGGGTGAAGTCCTTCGGGTCCTTCAGCGTCGGCGTCTGCGGCGGCGCGACCTTGGCGGCGGCGGGCAGCAGGGCGGCGAACGGCGCCTCGCGGCCGGACTTCTCGTGGCGCACCACGCCGTCGTGCACGGTGACCTCGGCGGCGGGCGCGCCCCAGGCCTGGGCGGCGGCCGTGACGAGCATCGCGCGCGCCGCGGCGCCGGCGGTGCGCAGCTGGGTCCAGGAGCCGGCGATCGCGCTGGAGCCACCGGTGCCCTGGGTGCCGCCCATCACCGGGTTGCCGTAGAGCTTGGCGTTGGCCGGCGCCTGCTCGACCCGCACCTTGGTCCAGTCGGCGTCGAGCTCCTCGGCGACGATCGCCGCCAGGCCGGCGCCCGACCCCTGGCCGAACTCGATGTGCTTGGAGACCACGGTCACCCAGCCGTCGGGCGCGATCTTCAGGAACGGGCCGAAGGCCCCGACCTCGTTCGGCGCGCCGAGGCTGAGGACGTCGGCCGGCGAGCAGCCGACCAGCAGGGCGCCGCCGGCCAGGGTCGCGCCGACGCGCAGCGCCTCGCGGCGGGACAGGCCTGCAGGCTTGACGGGAAGGTTCATCGCGCCGCGCCTCACGTCCGCAGCACCGGCGCCGCCGGTGTCAGGCCCGCGGCGTCTTTGATCGCCGCCTTGATCCGCTGATAGGTGCCGCAACGGCAGATGTTGCCGTCCATCGCCGCGTCGATCTCGCTGTCCGAAGGCTTCGGCGTGCTGGCGAGCAGGGCCGCGGCGCTCATGATCTGGCCGGACTGGCAGTAGCCGCATTGCGGCACGTCGTGCCGCACCCAGGCGAGTTGCAGCGGATGGCCGCCGCCGAGGCCCTCGATGGTCGCGACCTGGCCGGCGCCGATCGCCGAGACCGGCGTCTGGCAGGCGCGGATCGGCAGGCCGTCGAGATGCACCGTGCAGGCGCCGCACTGGGCCACGCCGCAGCCGTACTTCGTGCCGGTGAGCTGGAGCTCGTCGCGCAGCACCCAGAGCAGCGGCGTTTCGGGCGCCGCCTGCACCTGATGCGCCTGGCCGTTAACCTGCAAGGTGAGCACCATTCCGATCTCCGCAATCCAGCTTTTGCCGATGCTAGAGCCTGTTGCGGAAAAGTGGACATCGGAATTGCGGGGCCGGTAAGCCTGAGCCCGCTTTCAGATTTGAGTTCGAGGTCGCCGTGGACGCCTTTCCCGCCTTCTTCCCGCTGGCCGGCCGCACGGTGGTGATCGCCGGTTCCGGCGAACCTGCCGAGGCCAAGGTGCGGCTGTTCGCCGGCTCGCCCGCCCGGCTGGTGCGGCTGGACGGCGCCGCGGCGCGCGATCCGGCCAGCTACGCCGGCGTGGCGCTGGCGTTCGTGGCGAGCGCCGACGACGACTTCGCCGCCGCCGCCGGGGCCGCCGCGCGCGCCGCGCACGTGCCGGTGAACGTCGTCGACCGGCCGCAGCTGTGCGACTTCACCACGCCGGCGGTGATCGACCGCGGCGAGGTGGTGGCGGCGATCGGCACCGGCGGCGCTTCGCCGATGCTGGCGACCCTGCTGCGCCAGGACATCGAGGCCCGGGTGCCCGAGGGCGCGGGGCGGGTCGCGGCGCTGTTCCGCACCCTGCAGGACGAGGTCCGCGCGGCGCTGCCGGACGTCGGCCGCCGGCGCAGCTTCCTGCGCGCGGCGTTGACCGGCCCGGCGTCGCAGGCGGCGATGGGCGGCGACATGGCGCGCGCCACGGAGTTGCTGCGCCAGGCGCTGGCCGCCGACACGCCGCTGGCCGGCGCGGTCCAGTTCGTCGACGCGCGCGGCCCGGCCGACCTTCTGACCCTGCGCGCCGCCCGCGCGCTGGCGGCCGCCGACGTGCTGATTCCGGATGAGGGCGCCCACGCCGACGTGCTGGGGCTGGCCCGGCGCGACGCCGAGCGTCGCAGCCCGGGCGGTGTCGACCAGCTCGCCGAGCTGGCCGGGGAGGGCCGCTGCGTGGTGCGGCTGATCGTCGGCACCGGCTGGCGGCAGGAGGCGGCCGCGCTCGACGCCGCCGGGGTGCTCACGGAGGTGCTGCCGATCGCGAGCTGAGGCTCTCGAAAGGAGTTCGTCATCCCGGACGGCCTGCAAGGCCGATCCGGGACCCAGGGGCCCTGCGCGCCGCCCTGGGTCCCGGTTCTACGCTGCGCTTCGGCCGGGATGACGGAGATGTTTAGACGTCCAGCCGCCGGCCCTTGGTCTCCGGCAGGAACAGGGCGCAGGTGACGACCGAGATCGCGGTGAAGGCCAGCGGGTACCAGAGGCCGGCATAGATGTCGCCGACCGCGGCGACGATGGCGAAGGCGCTGAACGGCACGAAGCCGCCGACCCAGCCGGTGCCGACGTGGTAGGGCAGCGACATGGCGGTGTAGCGGATCCGCGTCGGGAACAGCTCGACCAGGGCCGCCGCCATCGGGCCGTAGAGCGCGGTCGCGGCGATCACGAACACCACCAGCACGCCGAACGCGCCGAGCAGGTTCATGCGCTCAGGATCGGCCTTGGGCGGATAGCCGGCGGCGGCGAGCGCGGCCTTGATGCGCCCCTCCACCCCGGCCTTGGCGGCGTGGGCGTCGGCCGGCGACAGGCTGCGCGCGTCGACCGACTGGACCACCGCGTCGCCGACCCGCACCTCGGCCAGGGCGCCCTCCGGCGCCGCCTGGTTGCGGTAGGAGACGCCGGCGTTGGCCAGCGAGCTCTTGGCGATGTCGCAGGCCGACAGGAAGCTCTTCTTGCCGATCGGGTCGAACTGCACCGTGCAGTCGGACGGCGGGGCGAACACCACCACCGGCGTGCGCTCCACCGCCTCGGCGAGCGCCGGGTTGAGGGTCTGCGACAGCATGTGGAAGCCGGGGAAGTAGGCGACCAGCATCAGGGTCATGCCGGCGAGCATCACCGGCTTGCGGCCGATCCGGTCGGACAGCGCGCCGAACACCACATAGCCCACGGCGCTCACCGCGGTGGCGGCGACCATCAGGAGGTTGATGGTCGCTGGCGCCACCTTGAGGAACTTCTCGAGGAAGGTCTGGACGTAGAAGAAGGCGGTGTACCAGACCGCCCCTTGCGCACACATCAGGGCGAAGAAGGCCAGCAGCACCAGCTTCAGGTTCGGCCAGCTGCCGAAGGCCTCGCGGAAGGGCGCCTTCGAGGTCTCGCCTTCGGCCTTCATCTTGGCGAAGGCCGGGCTCTCCGACAGCTTCAGCCGCATGAAGATCGAGACCGCCAGCAGGCCGGCGGAAAACAGGAACGGGATCCGCCAGCCCCAGGCGTCGAAGGCCTCGGGGCCGAAGAACCGGCCGACGATCACCCGCGTGGCAAGGATCACCATCAGGGCGGCGAACAGGCCGAAGGCGGCCGAGGTCTGCACCCAGCTGGTCGAGCGGCCGCGCGCGTCGCCGCTGGCGTGCTCGGCGACGTAGATCGCCGCCCCGCCGTATTCGCCGCCCAGGGCGAAGCCCTGCAGGATCCGCATCAGGATCAGCAGGATCGGCGCGATCAGGCCGGCGGTCGCGTAGCTCGGCAGCAGGCCGATGGCGACGGTCGCGGCCCCCATCAGCGTCACGGTGATGAGGAAGGCGCCCTTGCGGCCCGTCTGGTCGCCGATCCGGCCGAACACCAGCGCGCCCAGCGGACGGAAGGCGAAGCCGGCGCCGAACAGCGCCAGCGCGGCGATGTAGCCGGCGGTCTCCGGCAGGGCGGAGAAGAAGGTCTTGGAAATGACCTGGGTCAGGCTGCCGAAGACGAAGAAGTCGTACCACTCGAAGGCGGTGCCGGCGGCGGACGCGCCGACGACGGTGCGCATCGACGGCCCATCGGCGTGCTCGCGCGTTGCCTCTGCGGCGATTTCGGCCATCAGCGTTATCCTCCCCCGGTCTTGCGGGTGCTGTAGCACCGTGGTCGCACCTGTTGAAGTCGGGGGCGGCGGCAGGTCGCGCTCAAGCGTCGCCAGGGAACCTGCCGGCCGCGCCGCCGCTTAAGCCGCGGCGTGCAGCCGCTGCGCTGCGCGCGCGTCCGCCCGGCCGCGCCGGGCGCTCTGTCGGAGAGAGCCATGATCACGATCGTCGCCACGCCCCGGTTTACCGGCCCGTCCCTGATGCGGCGCAAGCCGCTGGACCAGGTGCGCCGCCGCGCCCGGGAATTCTCCGCCCACGCGCAGAACCGCGCCCGCAACCTGACCGGCCACGCCCGCAGCGGTGTGCAGGGCGGGATCGACCAGGGGCGGAGCGCCGCGGCGCTGAAGCTGGAGGCCCTGGCCGAAGCTTTGCGGCCGCACGAGCCCCGCAAGCTGCACATCGGCCGCCCGGGCCTGGCGCTCGCCGCGACCCTTGGCCTGGGCGTCGCTCTGGGCCTGGCGGTGAGCCACCAGGTGAAGAAGCGCCGCGCCGCCCGCGGCCCGCAGGCGCTGCTGCGCGAGGAACTGCCGCCGCTGCACGAGGCGCAGGCGCACGAGCCGGTGGGCGCCGTGCCGTAAAGGCGGGCGCTGCTGCGCGGGCCGGACAGGGGTCTGGCCTGCGCGGCAACCACCTGGCGGCCCGCGCCGTTGTTCGCCTGCGGGGAGAAGCCCCGCGTGAGGACGTCCGATGGTCGCCGCCAGTCTGCTCGAGACCCTGAAGCCTTATCTCTGGCTGGCGCTGGCGGCCTTCCTCACCGGCTTCGTCAGCTATCTGGCGCTGGGCCGCGCGCCGCAGAGCGAGGCGGCCGCGGCGGCGCATGCGCCGCGCGTGTCGGCGCCGGCCTCCGACGAGTGGAACCTGCCCAAGCGAATCTAGCCGCGGGCGGGCGGCCCGGGCGTTTTCGAAATGATCAAATCACGCCAAGGTCGCCGGCCATGACTGAAGACCAGGCCAACGCCACCGCGTCCATCAACGCCGTCCGCCCTGCGGAGCTCGCCGCCTTTCTGGCGGCGCGCATGTGTCACGATTTCATCAGCCCGGCGAGCGCGATCGTCTCGGGCCTGGACCTGCTGGACGATCCGTCCGCCCAGGACATGCGCGAGGAGGCCATGGGCCTGATCGCTACCTCGGCGCGCAAGCTGACCGACCTGCTGCAGTTCTCGCGGGTGGCCTTCGGCGCCTCGGCCTCGGCCGAGACCTTCGACGCGCGCGAGCTGGAGAAGCTCGCCCGCGGGGTGTTCGGCCATATGCGCGCCGAGCTCGAGTGGCTGGTCGAGACCCCGGCGATCAACAAGCCCGCCGCGCGCGCGCTGCTAAACCTGGCGCAGATGGCCGGCGCGGCGCTGCCGACCGGCGGCGTGGCCCGGGTCCGCGCGGTGCAGGAAGGCGCCTCGCTGGCGATCGCCTGCGACGCCGGCGGCCCGCGCGCCCGGCTGCGGCCGGAGGTGCTGCGCGGCCTGCGCGGCGAGCCGCTCGGCGAGGGGCTGCACGGCCACTGGGTGCAGGCCTACTACGTGCACCTGTTCCTGACCGACGCCGGCGGCCGGGTGTTCGCCGACGTCAATGAAGAGCGCGTCGTGTTCGCCGCGACCGTGCCGATCTGAGGACTTCCTCCCCCGCGCAGCGGCGGGAGGGGGACCGCCCGCCACAGAGCGGGCGGTGGAGGGGGCAAGCCGCAGGGCGCCGCCTCTCCACGCCTTCAACAGAATTTAGAATCGAACCTCGCCCCGGCCTGGGCGCGGCGACGTCGTGCGCGTGGCTTGCCCCCTCCACCATGCGCTCTTCGGCGCATGGTCCCCCTCCCGCCGCTTCGCGGGGGAGGAGTGATCCACGGCTCGTTAACCATATTGGCGCGAAAAAGGCGGTGAGTAGGAGGGGCGTCGAGTGAAGACCTGCCTCGTGGTCGACGAGAGCCGCGTCGTGCGCAAGGTCGCACGACGGCTGCTGGAAGACCGCGGCTTTGCAGTGGCGGAAGCCGCCGACGGCATGGAGGGCCTCGCCTGGTGCCGGGCGATGATGCCCGAGCTCGTGCTGCTGGACGCCAGCATGCCGCTGATGAGCGGGCTCGACTTCATGCGCCGCCTGCGGCTGGAGCCCGGCGGGCGTGCGCCGAAAGTCATCTTCTGCTCCGCCGAGAGCAATCTCGACCGGATCCGCGAGGCGCTCGACGCCGGCGCGGCGGAGTACATCATCAAGCCGTTCGACGGGGACATCGTCGCCGAGAAGCTGGCGCTGGCGGGGGTGGCATGACTTCGGACGACAACGCCTTCCTGGTGGGGCTCTGCGCCGAGCGCGCCGGGCTCAGGATCGACCCGCACAAGGCCTATCTGATCGAGAGCCGCCTGGGCCCCGTCGCCCGGCGCGAAGGCTTCGGATCGGTCGGCGAACTGGTCGAGGCGGTGCGCGTCCGCGGCGAGGAGCGGCTGGCGATCGCCTGCGTCGAGGCCATGGCCCCGAGCGAGACCGCCTTCTTCCGCGACCGGGCGGTGTTCGAGCATCTGTGGCGCGAGGTGGTCCCCAAGCTGGCGCGGCGGCGTCCCGACGGGGCGGTGCGGATCTGGAGCGTTGGCTGCGGCGCCGGTCAGGAAGTCTATTCCTTCGCCATGCTGCAGGCCGACGAGCCGGCGCCGACCGGCCCGGTGGAGCTGTTCGCCTCCGATCTCAGCGAGCGCCTGCTGGATCGCGCGCGCCTCGGCGTCTACTCGAGCTTCGAGGTCCAGCGCGGGCTCTCGGCCCGCCAGCTGGTGCGGCATTTCGAGAACCGCGACGAGCATTTCCAACTGGCCAAGCGCCTGCGCCAGGACGTGCGCTGGCGGCGGGTGAACCTGCTGGACGATCTGGCGCCGCTCGGCGTCTTCGATGTGGTGCTGTGCCGCTACGTGCTGAGCGCGCTGACCGACGCGGCGCGCGCCCGCGCGGCTGATCAGCTCTCGCGGCTGGTCGCCGGCGACGGCGTATTGGTCCTGGGGCAGGGCGAGCCAGCGCCGCCCGGCTTTGTGACCGATCCCGCGTTCGGCTGCGTGCTCGGGCGTGCGGCCGACGTGCGCGCCGCCGCCTGATCACGCGGAGTCTGCGAGACCCCGCCGCGGAAGTGCGGGGCCCCGCGAGCCAGCCAGCTTACTTCTTGGCGTCCTCGGCGGTGTTGGACACGGCGGTGCCGGCCGAGGACACGTCCTTGCCCGCGCCTTCCACGGTGTTGCAGGCCGCCACGATCATGCTGGCGGCGAAGACAGCAAACAGAACAACCTTACGCATCGCATTCTCCCGAGGGTTTGCAGTGTCGGGAGGGGGAACCGTTTATGCTGCAGCTTGGTTCCCGGTCGCGGTTTCGGAATCCGCGGTTTCCACCGACGGCGTCGGGAAGATGAGCCGGGCGGTCACCCCGCCGGCGGCGTTGCGCACGACTTCGGCGCGGCCGCGCAACTGCCGGGCGAAGGCGGTCATCAGGGTGCGGCCGACGCCGGAGGCGGCGAGCGCGTCGTCGCCGCACTTGCCGTCGTCGCTGATCTCCAGCACCGCCTCGTCGCCGTGGACATGGAAATTGACGGTCAGCACCCCGCCGCGCTGGGCGAAGGCGTGCTTCTGGGCGTTGGTGATCGCCTCGACGGCGAACAGCGCCAGCGGCGCCAGCCGGTCCGGGTCGATCACCAGGGCGTCGACCGAGATGTCGGTGCGCACGCCCGGCCCGTGCAGCATCTCGCCGGCGACCAGCTGAGCGGTTAGCTCCTCGAGGAACGGCCGCAGGTCGACGCGCTTGAGGTCGGGGCCCTGGTAGAGGGCGCGATAGATCAGCGCCAGGGCGGTGATCCGCTGGCGGGTGTCGGACATCGCGGCGCGCGCCGCCGGGTCGGTCAGCGCCCGCTGCTGCATGTTGAGCAGCGAAGAGATGACCTGCAGGTTGTTCTTCACCCGGTGGTGGATCTCGCGCATCAGCGCGTCCTTCTGCGCCAGCGAGTCGCGCAAGGACGCGTCGCGGCCGACGATCCCCTCGGCCATCTGCTCCAGCGTCGCGGCGAGGTCGCGGATCTCCGGCGGCATCTGCTCGGCCTGCACCGGCCGCACGCTCAGCCGGCCCTTGGCGTAGAGCGCGGCGATGCGCTGCAGGTAGGCGATCCAGCGCACCACCACCCGCTCGATCACCACGGTGACGGCGACCAGCGAGATGACGAAGGTCAGCAGCGGAAACAGGATGCCGGTCAGCGGATTGAGCCGCGACCAGGACAACAGCCCCGGCGAGCGGGCCGAGAGCACGACGAAGACGTCGTCGCCGACCGCCGGCGCCGCGGAATAGACCCGCCGCAGGCCGTCCGCGCCCTCGCCGTACCAGACGGTCGCGCCGCGGGTCGAGGCGCGCGAGCGCCAGTCGTCGGGCAGCGCGCCGAAGGCGTTGGCGTCGGTGGAGTTGATCAGCCGGCCCTGGAAGTCGGCGAGCGCCACCTCCGCCTGGCTGGGCAGCGACGGATCATCCGCCGTCGGCTGCAGCGTCGAGAGCGGGATCACCGCGGCGAAGGCGCCGTCGAACGCGCCTTTCGAATCCGTGGCGCGGATCGCCGCCAGCACCGAGGGCTCGCCGGCGTAGGCGTCGGCCTCGCGCGTCACCACCAGGGCGTCGCCGCCGGCCAGGCTGCGGAACCACGGCCGGCTGGCGCGCTGCGGATCGATCGGCACCGTGCCCGGCGCGCAGGCCACCCGCCCGCTGCGATCGAAGCGGATCAGGTTGGCGTAGCCCGGGATGCGCTCGGTGACCTGCGCCAGCCGCTGCGCGCACTGGAAGCCGATCGAACTCGGGGCCAGCGTCTGCAGCAGGATGTCGGCGCTTTCCAGCCGCGCGCGCGCCGAGGCGGCGCTGCGCTGCGCGGCCGCAGCCAGGTTCTCCTTCAGCGTCACGTCTTCGCGACGAAAGGCGATGGTCGACTGCAGCACGCCAAGCAGCAGGACCGGCAGCAACGCGAGCGCCAGCGCCGCGGTCAACCGAACCCGAATGGTGCGCAGCGAAGCCCTAGGCCTGACGGTCATGGATCCGCCGATGTCCGTCCTCAACGGGCGGTGCTTAGCCGTTCCGCGTCCGCGAGGATAGAGCGCATGGCGTCCCCGGCCTCGGCGCCGTCGCGGTCATAGGCCCCGGCGTCGAGGATGACATGCAGCGCCCGGCGGGCGCGGCTCACCCGGCTCTTCACGGTGCCGACGGCGCAGCCGCAGATCTCGGCCGCCTCCTCGTAGGCGAAGCCGCCGGCCCCGACCAGGATCAGGGCCTCGCGCTGTTCCGGCGGCAGCATGGCCAGGCCTTGCCGCAACTCGTCCAGCGCGACCGGCGCCTCCGGGTCGTCGACCGCCACCAGCGTGCGCTCGGCGGCTTCCTGGTCGAGCTGGCTCTGCCGCCACGACCGGCGCTTCTCGGAATAGAACTGGTTGCGCAGGATCATGAAGGTCCAGGCCTTCATGTTGGTGCCCATCTGGAAGCTGGCGCGCGCGTCCCAGGCTTTCATCATGGCGTCCTGCGCCAGGTCGTCCGCCGACGCCGGATCGCCGCACAGCGTGCGGGCGAACGCGCGCAGGTGCGGAATCAACTGCACAAGCTCACGCTTGAAGGCGTCGTCGTCGGCGGGCTGCCGCGGACGAGGCGCGGCTTTCACTTGCTCGTCGGTCATTAACCGTTCTCCGACGAACGGCTGTCAGCGCGGCGGAGGATGTCGAGGAATTCCTCTGGCACCTGCTCGTTCACCACCTCATCAAACATCTGACGCAGGCGGACGCCGATCGCCTGTTGACGCAGACGCGCTTCGTCCATGGCGGCGGACGACCTGCGTCGTTCTTCAGTAGGCCGTTGTTCGATCATGTCATCGGCAGTCCGCTGATGCGGCGGCCGCCCCCTCTCAACTTCCTTGTCAGCGCTCAACGCCCGACCCCCGCGCCCAGTTCCCCCACGTGGGGAGCAGGATGCCGAAAACACCTGGCTTCGGGAACCGGTTCCCGAGCCTGGCGTTTGGGGACATGATGAAAGCTGTCGGGGGGTCAGCCTTCCGGCGGCGACATGTGTTGCATCGAACGGAGGGGTGAACCCTTGAGTCTTCTTGCCCGACTGGCGCCGCATCTTCCCTATGTGCGCCGTTACGCTCGCGCGCTGACCGGAGATCAGACAACCGGCGACCATTACGTGCGCGTGGCGCTCGAGGCGCTGGCGGCCGGAGAGCGCGTGCTCGAGGCCAACCTGACGCCGCGGGTGGCGCTCTATCACGTGTTCCATGCGATCTGGTGCACCTCCGGGGCCCAGCTCGAAGCGCCGGGCGACGACGATCGGCCGGACGGCGACGACACCACCCGCCGATTGATGCGGATCGCCCCGCGCTCGCGGCAGGCCTTCCTGCTCACCGCCCTGGAAGGCTTCACCCCGACCGAGGCCGCGCAGATCCTCGGCACCGACTTCGCCGAGGTCGAGCGGCTGATCGCCGAGGCCCAGGCCGAAATCGACGCCGAACTGGCCACCGACGTGCTGATCATCGAGGACGAGCCGGTCATCGCCGCCGACATCGAGGCGCTGGTCAAGGAACTCGGTCACACGGTGGTCGACATCGCTGCGACCCGCACCGAGGCGGTCGACGCCGTCGCCCGCAAGACCCCGGGTCTGGTGCTGGCCGACATCCAGCTGGCCGACGGCTCATCGGGCATCGACGCGGTGAAGGACATTCTGGCCCGCTACGACGTGCCGGTAATCTTCATCACCGCCTTCCCCGAGCGGCTGCTGACCGGCGAGCGGCCGGAGCCGACCTTCCTGATCACCAAGCCGTTCCAGCCGGAGACGGTGAAGGCGGCGATCGGCCAGGCGCTGTTCTTCCATCCGCGCAAGTCGAGCCGCCAGGCCGCCTGACCCGACGGGGAACGCGCGCCGCGGCGCGACGTTTGGGACACGGCACGGGCGCCGCGCCACGCGGCGTCCGTTTTCGTTCCGGAGACCCTTCATGCTGGGATGGGCGATCACATTTGCGGTGCTGGCGATCCTCGCAGGCTTTCTGGGCTTCTTCAGCCTGGCCGGCCTGGCCGCGTCGATCGCCAAGGTGCTGTTCGTGGTGTTCCTGGTGCTGCTGATCGTCAGCTTCGCGGTCCGCGCGTTTCGCGGCCAGTCGGTGATGTAGCGGCGGCCGCCGGCGACGGCGGACCGGACGCCTGGCGAAAACGGCCGCCATCGGGCGGCCGTTCTGCGTTCTGGATTACGGCGTCTTCGACGGCTGTCCGGGGTTGCCGTGGTTCTGCGGGGCCATTGGTCCGCCTTCTCCGTAGTTCTGGCGGGTCGCCGCGGCCGGCGGCGGCGCGGCGAACGGCTGAGCGTCGACCTGTTCGCGGGCGTTGTTCGGTTCGGTGCTGGCTAGGTCGTTGGCCTTCCAGGTCCAGGTGGCGAAGAAGCCCACCACCACCAGCAGCAGGGCGGCGAGCAGGACGAAGAGGACGTCGCGGCCGAGCCGGCCTTGGCGGGCGCGGGTCACGTTCAGGTGTTGGGGACTGGAGCGCGTGGACGGCGCCATGAGCAATACTCCTACTCCGACAGGTAGCTGAACGGTCCGGTCTTCGGTTCGCCCAGCGCCTCGCCCCCTCGATGGCTCAGGGCGCCGACAACGCCGCTGACCAGGGCTAGGGCGAGAAGGCCGCCCGCAACCACCGCCCGCCGGCGGAACGCCAGCTGGCGGACGTTGGGCGTCTTGACCAAGACGTGACTGTCGCGGGTCGCGAACTCCTCACGCATCGGGCCGACCTTTCCTGCGCTGGACGACCGTCCGAACCACCCGCGCCTAACGTGCTCGGCGGCGCAGCTGTTCCCCGGGAGCAACTGGTAGCGTCGCTGTTGTCGGAAGCCTTGTCTTTTGCGTATGTTGGATTGACGGGCTTATGCTGGCGCCTGGCTGCGGCGCGGCCGGCGCGCATGCGCCGCAGAAAAATCTGCAAAAATCTCCCCCGCCCTGGAACGGTCACACGCCGCGCGTGTTGTATGCCTGCGGAGGCGGCGACGCCCCCCCCGACTTGAGACTGGCGAGCATGCCAGTCTGCCGTCTCCGCACCCCTTTTCTCGATGATGCACACTCTGGCGGGCCCCAAGGGGCCCGCCGTTTTTATCTGCGCTCAGCCGTGGGCGGTCAGCTCGCGCAAAGCGCGAGTCAGCGCTGGACGCGCAGGTTCACGTCGACCCGACGGCGCAGCGGCGCGGATGCGCCGTCGGCGGTCACCGCGCCGGTCTGGCCGGCGGCGTCGACGCTGAATTCCGCTGGCGGCAACCCGGCGGCGGCGAGCGCGTGGGTCACCGACTGGGCGCGGCGCTGCGACAGCTCGAGATTGGGTCCCGGCGCGCCGACCGAGTCGGCCAGGCCGGTCACCTGCACGCCGCCGAGCCGGCAGCCGCGCACGTTGGCGGCGGCGTTGTCGATCACCGTCTGACCCTCGCGGGTGAGCTCCGCCGACCACGGCTCGAAATAGACCTGGACGCTCTGGTCCACGCAGTTGCTCGGCGCCTGCACCAGCTTGGCGCGCGCCGACTGCGATGTCGTGCAGCCGCCGAGCGCCGTCACGCAGGCCAAGGCGGCCGCGGCGACGCAGCGTTTTCTGTCGTATCTATCCAATGTCAGCTCCCAGCCCTCGCACGGAAAAGGGCGGCCGAACCGCCGGCCGCCCTCCCAGAAATCCCCCGGCCCCCGTCCACGGTCAGGACCGTGGCGCGCCGTCCTCCCAGTAGTAACGGCCCGAAGCGGAGTCGTAGTAGTAATACCGGCCCGCGCGCTCGTCGTAGTACTGTCGCCGGCCCGCCGGCTGCGAGCCGCAGCCGCCCTGGTCGCGGCAGCCCTTGTAGGCGCCGGCGCTGGCGCCCAGGGCGCCGCCGACCAACGCCCCTGTCGCGGCGCTGCCGCCGCCGACGTTGTTGCCGATGATCGCGCCCGCCGCCGCGCCCAGGGCGCCGCCGGCCAGCGTGGTGTTGGTGGTGTGCGGATCGTTGGCGCAGGCCGTCACCAGCAGGCTGGCGCCTGCCAGGGCAATCCATGGCTTCAGCATGAGAGCTTCCTTATTTCGTCCCCAGCCGCCTAACGCCGGATAACCTTCACAGTTCCCGGAACCCCTGTCGAGGCCCCGCCGTTCTGCCGCCGAGACCACAGCTCAGCCAAGGATTCTACCGATGATCGGCGGACGCGTGACCCAAGACGAATCCGCGCTGGACGCCTTGCAAAAGGCCGACCTGCGCCAAGCCTACGAGCGCGGCCGCCGCGACGAGCGCGCCGGGCGCAAACGCCATCCCCTGATGATGACCGTGACCTTCCTGCTGGCCGCGGTCGGGGCGGCCTTGCTGGGGATGGCCGCGGCGAACGGCTCGTTCATGCGCGCCGGCGACGTCGTCGACCAGCAGCTGAACATCGCCGCCGACCGCGCCGCGCCGGCGGTGAACGAGGCCGCGAGCAACGCCGGCCAGAGCCTGCGCAACGCCGGCCAGTCGCTTGAGACCCGAACCCGGAACCCCAGCTGACCCGCCGGCCGTGCGGGCGGCGGCGGCGAAGCTCCGGCGGGTCGAAGTCGTGGCCAACGTCGCCTCCGGCGGCGTGGACGCCGACGCCCCCGAGGAGCTGAAGAAGATCCTCGCCGACTTCGGCGTCAGCGCGCACGTGTTCGCGCCCTCGACCGACGACCTGACCAACTGTCTGCGCGCGGCGATCGACTCCGGCCCCGACCTGCTGGTGGTGCTGGCCGGGGACGGCACGGTGCGGGCCGCCGCCGAACTCTGCGGCCCGGACGGCCCGGTGATCGCGCCGCTGCCCGGCGGGACGATGAACCTGCTGCCGCACGCCATCTACGGCGCCCGATCGTGGCAGGACGCGTTGAGCGCCGCCATGGCCGAGGGCGAGGTGCGGATGCTGGGCGGCGGCGAGGTTGAAGGCCGGCACTTCCTGGTCGCCGCCATCCTCGGCTCGCCGGCGCTGTGGGCCCCGGCGCGCGAGGCGGCGCGCTACGGCCAGCTAACCCTGGCGTGGAACCGCGCGCAGCGGGCGCTGCGGCGGGCCTTCACCGGGCGCCTGCGCTTCGCGCTGGACGGCGGCCCGCGCGACAAGGCGCTGGCGCTCAGCTTCCTCTGCCCGTCGATCTCGCGGGCGCTCGACACCCACGCGCCGGCGTTGGAGGCCGCCATCCTCGACGTTCAGGGGGTCCGCGACGCGGTCAGCCTCGGCTTCCACGCCCTGCGCGGCGAGTGGCGCGACGCGCCGGCGGTGGAGGCGAGGCCCTGTCGCCTGGCGCGGGTCTGGGCGGCCGAGCAAATCCCGGCGATCCTCGACGGCGAGGCGGTGCGGCTGACCAGTTCGGCGACGGTCCGGTTCGAGCCGAACATCGTGCGGGTCCTCAGCCTGCCGGCGGGGCTGGGCGACGCATGATCCGCCTCGCCCATCTGTCCGACCTGCACTTCGGGGGCGAGAACGTCGCGGCGATCGCCAGCGCGCGCGACTACATCAACCGCGGCCGGTTCGACCTGGCGGTGATCTCCGGTGACGTGACGCGCTACGGCGAGCACGACGAGTTCAGCGCCGCGGCCGACTGGCTGGCCAGCCTGGAGGGCGCGCGGCTGGTCACCCCCGGCAACCACGACGCGCCCTATTTCGCCGTGCCGCAGCGGCTGTTCGCGCCGTTCCACCGGTTCGAGGCGCGGCTGGGCCCGGCCGGCGAACAGAGCTTCCTGACTCCCGGCCTGGCGGTGCGCGGGTTGAACACCGCGCGCGGGATCCAGCCGCGGCTCAACTGGTCGAAGGGGCAGATCGCCCGCAGCCAGGTCGCCCGGGCGCTGGCCTGGTTCGCCGAGGTCCCCCGCGACAGCGTCCGGGTGGTGGTCTGCCACCACCCGCTGGCGGAGATGATCGGCGGGCCGATGACGGCGCGGGTCTGGCGCGGCGCGGCCGCCGCCCAGGCCTTCGCCCACGCCGGCGTCGACCTGGTGCTGTCAGGCCATATCCATGCGCCGTTCGCCTGGCCCTACCCCTACGCCGACGGGCGGACCTATGCGGTGGGGGCGGGCACGCTCTCGGTGCGCGAACGCGGCGTGCCGCCCGGTTTCAATGTGGTGGAAATCGAAAGGGCGGCGATCCGTGTCGCCGCCCTCGTTTGGACCGGCTCGCATTTCGAGCCGTATCGGACCTGGTCGCTCGACCGACGCTGACGCGGTCAAGGCACCCCGCGGCCGCGCACGAAGTGCATGACGATCGAGACGAGGAACAGAACCAGGAAGACATAGAACAGGATCTTGGCGATCCCCATGGCCGCACCCGCGATCGTGGTGAAACCAAGCAGACCGGCGATCAGGGCGACCACCAGGAAAGTCAGGGCCCATCCGAGCATTGAGCGTTCTCCTTACGCGCCATTGGGCGCACCGATTGAGTTGGCGGACGAAGGGTCCGCTTGCTCAAGTCAACGTGCCGCCCAGCACAGCCGTTCCCGGCGGTGAACTACTCAAGTCGATGTGAGGGGAATGCATCGGCACGAGATGCTCCTCCGCGCGGCGGAGGAGCGGTCGTCATGCGGATTGCAGGGCGTCTGTGCGCGCCTAGCGGCCGCGGGCGCGGCGCTCGGCCTGCTTGGCGCGGCCGGCCATCGCGGCGGTGAAGGCCGCGGTCAACAGATTGGGATTGCGCAGCATGATGAAGCCGGCGGCCGCGGCGGCCGCCGCGGCGATCACCGGCTTCTCGCGCGCCAGGTCGAACAGCCGGGTGGTCATGCTCTGGTCCTGCCGGCGGTCGAGCGGCGGATTGCCCTTGCGCAGCATGATCACGCCGACCAGGGCGGCGATCGCGGCGAACACCAGCGCGACTACCGCCGCGGCGCCCGCGGCGGTCATCGAATAGCGAAGCAGCGCATAAAGCGCGAAGGCCGCCGCGAATACGCAGACGGCCGCAGCCGCCGCCAACATTGCGATGGCGGCGGCGAGGGAGATGGCTTTCTTGATCAACGTCGGCCGGACGCGAGCAGCAGGCCGATCAGCACGCCCAGGCCCAGCGCGGCGCCGGTCGCGGCGAGCGGGCGTTCACGCACGCGCTCGGTCATGTATTGCTGGGCGTGGTCGAATTGTTCGCCGGCGGAGTCGGCGTAGGTGCGCGATTGCGCGCGGAACTGCTCCAGTCCGTCCTGCACCGCCTGCTGAATCTTGCCGCGGTATTCAGAGAAGACGCGTTGCGCCTCGGCGGTCAGTTGCTTGCTGTCGGCGCTCGCCGCAGAAGCGGCCTCTTTCGCGTAGTCAGCGGCGTTCGAGGGCATGGTGATGTCTCCGAAAGATTGGGACCCCGGCGGCGAGCGGGGCGCGCTGCCTGAACGGGAAACAACATAGGCAAGTTCCGGCGGGATCGCAAAAGCTGAGCTTTCGCCCCGGCCTTTGAAACGACACGGGCGCGGTGCAGTTCCTATCGCGCGGGCTCGGGCTTGCGCCTATGTTCGCGGAACAACGTGCGATAGGCGGACCACGCGTGGACGAACAACGGCTGGAACGTGCGCTGGAGGCGGCCGGCCTGGGACCCATCGAATGGGACCTGGTGAGCGACGTGGTCGTCATCAGTCCGCGCGCCGCCGCGTTGACTGGCGTTCCGGCCGGCGAGATGCCGGCGCAGGGCGGCACGGTGTGGCAGGCGTTCGTGCACCCCGACGACCTGCCGCTCGTCACCGGCATGCGCGAGCAGGTGGTCGCCGACGGCCAGCCGTTCGAACTCGACTTCCGCCAGATCCGCCAGGACGACGGCCGCGTGGTCTGGCTGCGCGTGTCCGGCGTGACCGAGCTCGGCGCCGACGGGCGGCTGGCGCGGGTCATCGGGCTGGTCAGCGACCTGACGCCGCTGAAGCTCGAGGAAGAGCAGCGCCAGGCGGCGATGGCCGAACTCGACCACCGGGTGAAGAACATGCTGGCGGCGGTCAAGGCGCTGGCCCACCAGACCGCCAAGCGCACCACCTCGCTGGACGCCTTCCTGGAGAACTTCGCCGGCCGGCTGAAGGCGCTGGGCTCGGCGAACGAACTGCTGACCGCCGCGCGCTGGCGCGGCGCGGCGGTGGACCACGTCGCCGCGGCCGAACTCGGGGCGCTGGCGCCCGGCCAGACCCACTGGGAAGGGCCCGAGCTGTTCCTGACGCCGCGCGCGACCAATGCGCTGTCGCTGGCGCTGCACGAACTGGCCGCCAATGCGGTGAAGTTCGGCGCCCTGTCGGTCGACACCGGCCACGTCGAGGTGCGCTGGACCCGGCTGCCGGATGGCGGCTTCGAACTGATCTGGAGCGAAAGCGGCGGTCCAACCGTCGCCCCGCCGACCCGCCGCGGCTTCGGCTCGACCCTGCTGGAGCAGGTCACCGGCCGCGAGCTGAACGGCCAGGCGGTGGTCGAGTATCGTCCGTCCGGGGCCTGGGCGCGGCTGGTCGCCGGGCCCGCCGCGGTCGCCCCGCGGCCGGAATCGGTGCCCGAGGTCCCGCAGGCGCGGGTGGTCGAGACCGTCACCGCCTCGCGCGCGCCGCGGCGCAGCCTCAAGGGCTCGCGGGTGCTGATCGTCGAGGACGCGGTGCTGCTGGCGCTGGAGCTCGAGACCGGCCTGTCCGAAGCCGGCGCCGAGGTGGTCGGTCCGGCCTACGAGCTTGAGGAGGCGATGGCGCTGCTCGACCGGCCGATCGACGCGGCGGTGCTCGACGCCAACCTGAACGGCCGCTCGGTCACCCCGGTGGCCGAGGCGCTGGCCCGGCGGGGCGTGCCGTTCGTCTTCGCCACCGGCTACGGCGAGACCGGCGGCGCCCCCGGCGGCTTCGAAGCGCCGGTGATCCGCAAGCCCTACGACGTGACCCAGGTCGCCGCGGCGGTGGCCGAACTGCTGGCCGGGGACTGATCCCGGGGGGCGCGTTGTCCTGCCGCAGCCCTGAGACAAGGCGTCGCCTGTCTCTATCAAAAGCTACGCTATAGACCTCGCTTCAGGAGATCTGCGGAGCTTTCGCAGAGGCCGGACCGGCGGCCAGGGACATCGCCCGCGTCAAGCGATCCTTCCTCCAACTTCGGTCCGCGGCAGAGGTCGCGGACCGGGGGCCCATCCGGGTGGCGCCGCCCTAGATGACGCCCTGGGCCCGCAGCGCCGCCAGCCGCTCGGCGGAGCAGCCGCAGCGTTCGCCGAGCACTGCTTCGGTGTGTTCGCCCAGCGCAGGCCCGACCCAGCGCACCGCGCCGGGCGTCGCGCCCAGCTTCGGAAACACGTTCTGCATCTTGATCCGGCCGAACACCGGATGGTCCGCCTCGACGATCGCCTCGCGGGCGGCGAACTGCGGATCGGCCAGCATTTCCGGCGCGCGGTAGACCCGGCTGGCCGGCACCCCGTGCGTCTCCATCAGCTGCAGCAGCCCGTCCAGCGGCTGGGTCGCCGTCCATTCGGCGATGATCTCGTCGATCAAGGCCTGGTGCTCGCCGCGGCTGCGGTGGTCGGCGAATCGCGAATCGGCGCCGAGCTCCGGCCGGCCCATCGCCTCGGCCAGCCGCCCGAAGACGGTGTCGGCGTTGGCCCCGATCAGGATCATCTCCCCGCCAGCGCAGGGATAGACGTTCGACGGGGCCAGCTTCGGCAGGATCGAGCCTGAGCGCTCGCGCGTGTAGCCGGTCAGGTCGTACTCGGTGACCAGGTTCTCCATCACCGCGAAGACGCTCTCGTAGAGCGCCGCGTCGACCAGCTGGCCGCGGCCGGTGCGGTGGCGGGCGTGCACCGCCATCAGCACGCCCATCGCCGCGTGCATGCCGGTCAGGCTGTCGCCGATCGAGATCCCGGCGCGCGACGGCGGCCGGTCGGGCTCGCCGGTGACGTGGCGCAGGCCGCCCATGGCCTCGCCGATCAGGCCGAAGCCGGCGCGCTGCGAATAGGGCCCGGTCTGCCCGAAGCCGGAGATGCGGGCCATGATCAGCCGGGGATTCAGCGCCGACAGCGCCTCCCAGCCGAGGCCCCACTTCTCCATCGCGCCAGGCCGGAAGTTCTCGACGAGGATGTCGGCCTTGGCGATCAGCGCGCGGGCCAGCTCCTGGCCCTCCGGCTTGCGCAGGTCGAGGGTGACCGACTGCTTGTTGCGCGCGATCACCGGCCACCAGGGCGACAGCCCCTTCGGCAGAGTGCGGCCCCACTGGCGCATCGGGTCGCCGTTCTTCGGATCCTCGATCTTGATCACCTCGGCCCCGAAGTCGCCGAGGATCTGGCCGCAGAACGGCCCGGCGATCAGCGTGCCCATCTCGACGACGGTGAGATCGGACAGCGGACCGCCGGCGGGGGCGACGTCAGTCATGGGCCTGCACCCGCCGGCTTCAGGCCGCCCGCGGCGCGGGTTGAGGTCCGGCGGCCGCGTCCAGCGGCTGGGGCTCCCCCCAGACTGGATAGGGGCCGAGGCGGAAGATCAGCAGGCCGCACAGCAGGCAGCCCGGGATGCCCATGAGCAGGAAGGGCGTGTAGGTGCCGAAGCTGTCGTAGATTCGCGCGGCGGCGACCGGGCCGAGACCCGTGCCGAAAGCGATCAGGCCGCCGATGATCCCGAAGACCTTGCCGAAGTTGCGCATGCCGACGTAGCGGCTGGTCAGATAGGCGCAGATCTGCAGCTTGGCCCCCGACGCGTAGCCGATCACGATCATCGAGATGACGATCAGGGCCGGGGTGCGGAACGGCTCAAGCAGCATGACGAAGGCGAGCGCGGGCGCGGAGAGGGTGATCGCCCCCACCAGGCTGGCGTTCCAGCGATCCGTCATCCAGCCCGTCGCCAGCTTGCCGATCAGGCCGGCGATCCCGCTCAGGCTCGCCAGGTAGGCTGCGGTCGAGCGCGAGACCCCGGCCTCGGTCAGAATCGGCACCTGGTGCACGGTGAGCGCGATCGTCAGGAACATCATGATCACGGTCGAGATGGCGATGCGGATCATGATCGGGCTGCGCATCGCCTCGCGGAAGCCGAGGCCCGGCAGGGTCGCCGCGATGCTCGCCGCGGCCTTGTGGCCGGTGGCCTTGACGAGCCGTTCAGCCTTCGCGCGGGCGTCGTAGAAGAACAGCAGGACGAAGATCAGGGCTGCGCCGCCCCAGCCGGCGCCGAGGCCGATGTAGGCCATGCGCCAGCCGTAGGAATCGATCAGCCAGCGCGTCAGGGGCGGGGTGACGACCTGGGCGGCGGCCGCGCCGCACATCACGACGCCCAGGGCCATGCCGCGCGCGGCGCTGAAGGTGCCGGTGACCGAGGCGGTCCAGACGGTCGATTTGATGCCCGTCGCGACGATGGCGTAGAAGGTCCACAGAGCCAGCCACTGGGTCATCGACCCATTGGCGAGGCTGAACATGCTGACGGCGAGGCCGGTCAGGCTCAGGCCGACCACGGCGAGGATCCGCACGCCCCATCGATCGATCATGGCGCCGACGACGGGACCCAGCGGCACCGACGCGAGGGCGGCGATCGAGAGGCCGGCTGTGATCTGGGACCGGTTCCACCCGAATTCGGCGCCGATCGGCTGCATGAACAAGCCGGTCGAATAGGTGGTGAGCGAGTGGAAGGAGAAGCCGATGAAGCCGGCCAGCGCCAGCAGCCAGTGCGCGCGCCACTCGGCCGCCGCCGATAGCGGCGAAGACTGCGGCGATGACTCCACGGCCGACGCCGCCGATGAGGCCCCGGGCGAGGAAACGCCGTGAGATGAAGCCAAGAGCAGTCCTCCCTGACACCCCGTTGCGTCCCCTCAGGGACGGTCGGAGCTTTACGCGTTCAGTCTTATGCGGTCGCGCGTCAGATGGCAGAAGCTTTTTATGCGCGCAAATTGGAGAGGTTTGATGTCCGGGTTTGATTTGAGCGGAAAGGTCGCAGTGGTGACCGGCGGCAGCCGCGGGCTGGGCCTGGCGATCGCCCGCGGCCTGGCCGAGGCGGGCGCCGCGGTCGCCGTCGCCAGCCGCAAGCTCGAGAGCTGCGAAGCGGTCGCCGCGGAGATCGTCGCCGCCGGCGGCCAGGCGTCGGCGCACGCCTTCAACGCCGGCCGCTGGGCCGACTGCGATCGCTTGTTCGCCGAGGTGGAGGCGCGCTGGGGCGGGGCGCAGATCCTCGTCAACAACGTCGGCAAGTCGCCGGTCGCGCCGTCCTCGCTGGAGACCAGCGAAGAGCTCTACGACATGGTCTTCGCCGTGAACCTGAAGGCGGTGTTCCGGCTGTCGGCCCTGTTCGGCGCGCAGATGAAGGCGGCCGGCAGCGGCTCGATCATCAACATCTCCTCGACCGGCACGCTGCGGCCGGATCCGTCGTTCGCGCCCTATGCGGCGGCCAAGACCGGGGTCGGCCTCTACACCACCACCTTCGCCCAGGAGCTCGGGCCGCAGGTGCGGGTCAACACGGTGATGCCGGGCCCGTTCCACACCGACGCGACCAAGGCCTGGTCGCGCAGCGACGGCTTCACCGACTACGCCCGCCGCGTCCTGCCGCTGGGCCGGGGCGGCGAGCCCCAGGAGATCGTCGGCGCCGTGCTTTATCTCGCCAGCGACCTGTCGTCGTTCACCACCGGCGCCTGCATCAAGGTCGACGGCGGCCACTCGATCGCCAAGTCGGGCGACAGCCAGCCGCCGAGCTGAGCGGCGCCTTCACGCCAGGAAGCACAAGTCGTCGGCGAAGGCGCCGCGCGCCTCGGAATTCAGGGTGATCACCACGACCCCGGGGATCACCCGGCGGGCGAAGTGGGCGACCGCCTCGCCGGCGCCGTGCGCGCCGGACCGTCCGGCGACGACCACCGTGCGGACAGTGGGCAGCGACGACAGCCGTTGCAGGGCCTCGAACTCCGTCCGCACCCGCTCGACCGCCAGGCCCTGGGTGCGGAACAGGTCGATGACGGCCTCGGCGATCGCGGGATCCTGGTCGAACACCAGCACGTGCTTGAGCGGTCCGCCGCCCGCCGACTGTGTTCCGGCCTTTCGATCCACTGGCTCAGGCCCCATCGCGCATGCAACCGCGAGGTCTATTTTCTGAGCCTTCTGGCTCAAATGCAACTTATAAGGGTGATGCGCGGCGCAGCCGGCCTCCCGCGGACTCCTGGCGTGGCGTCGCCGCCCCGGGCGCATCGGCGATAGCCGCGCGCCCGGCCGCGCGCTAAGCCGATGACATGAGCCAGTTTCTCTTCGAACCTGTCCCCCGCGCCGCCGTGCCGGTCGAGGGCGAGACCGCGGCCTTTCCGGTGCGGCGGATCCTCTGTGTCGGACGCAACTACGCCGCCCACCGCCGCGAGATGGGCGGCGACGACCGCGATCCGCCGTTCTTCTTCGCCAAGCCGGCCGACGCGGTGGCGCCGCCGGGCGCCGAGGTCGCCTATCCGCCGCGCACCCAGAACCTGCACTATGAGGTCGAGCTGGTGGTGGCGCTGGGCGCCGGCGGCGCGGACGTGCCGGTCGAGCGCGCGCTGGAGCTGGTGCTGGGCTACGCCGTGGGCGTCGACCTGACCCGGCGCGACCTGCAGTCCGCCGCCAAGGACAAGGGCCAGCCGTGGGACGCGGCCAAGGGCTTCGACGACTCCGCGCCGATCACCGCCATCCGCCGCTGGCAGGGCGCGCCGCCGCAGGGCCGCATCTGGCTGGCGGTCAACGGCGAGACGCGGCAGGACGCGACCGTCGCCGACATGATCTGGAACGTCGCCGAGATCGTCGCTGAGGCCTCCAAGCTCTGGCGCCTGGAGCCTGGCGACCTCATCTTCACCGGGACGCCCGAAGGCGTCGGACCGATCAGCCGCGGCGACCGCGTCGAGGGCGAGGTCGAGGGCGTCGGACGGATCGAATTCCAGGTGGTGTGACGATGGCGCTGACCCTCTACAGCCACTGGCGCGCCACCGCGCCCTACCGGGTGCGGATCGGGCTGAACCTCAAGGGTCTGCCCTACGACTACGCCCCGGTGAACCTGCAGGCCGGCGAGCAGCACGGCGGGGCCTACAGCCGGCTCAATCCGCAGGAGCTGACGCCGGCGCTGGAGACCGACGACGGCCGGGTGCTGACCCAGAGCCTGGCGATCTTGGAGTGGCTGGAGGAGACGCACCCGAATCCGCCGCTGCTGCCGGCCGATCCGCTCGACCGGGCGGTGGTCCGCGCCATGGCCGGCATCGTCGCCTGCGACATCCATCCGCTGAACAACCTGCGCATCCAGCAGCAGCTGACGGCGATGGGGATCGACGACGCCGGGCGGCTCGCCTGGACCCAGCGCTGGATCAACGACGGGTTCGCGGCGCTGGAGCCGCTGATTGCCGCCCACAGCGACGGCTTCGCCTTCGGCAGCCAGCCGACCCTGGCCGACTGCCTGCTGATCCCGCAGGTCTATTCGGCCGATCGCTTCAAAGTCGACCTGCTGCCCTATCCGGCGATCGCCGCGGTGGCGGCGCGTTGCGCCGAGCATCCCGCGTTCCAGGCCGCCCATCCGGATCTGCAGCCGGACGCCAAGCCGAAATAACCTCAATGGTGCGGCTTGCGAGCGCAGCCCGTGAGGCATAAAGCGGCGCCATGCTCGAAGAACTGAAGACCAACAACCGCGACTGGGCGGCCGGCAAAGTTGCGGTCGATCCCGGCTTCTTCAAGCGCCTCGAAGGCCAGCAGGCGCCGAAGTACCTGTGGATCGGCTGCTCGGACAGCCGCGTGCCGGCCAACGAGATCGTCGGCCTCGATCCCGGCGAGCTGTTCGTCCACCGCAACGTCGCCAACCTCGCCCCGCCGCAGGACGCCAACTACCTGTCGGTGCTGCAGTTCTCGGTCGAGGTGCTGAAGGTCGAGCACATCCTGGTCGTCGGCCACTACGGCTGCGGCGGGGTGGCGGCGGCCGTCGACGGCAAGCGCCGCGGACTGGTCGACCATTGGCTGCACCCGATCCGCGAAGTGCACACCTGCCACAAGCATGAGCTCGAGAGCATCACCGACGACCGCGCCCGCGCCGACCGGCTGGTCGAGCTGAACGTCATCCGCCAGGTGAAGAACGTGGTCTCGGACATCTTCGTCCAGGACGCCTGGGCCCGCGGCCAGACGCTGAACGTCCACGGCTGGGTCTATTCGCTCGCCAACGGCCTGGTCACCGACCTTGGCGTCACCGTCAGCGGACCGGACGGCGTCGGCAAGCTGCCGTAACGCAGCGGGGCAGGGGAAACACCCCGCCCTCCTTTTTTCGTCATGGCCCGGCTTGTCCGGGCCACCCAGCCCAAGACCCCCGCCGCAGCTGATGCGGCACGACTGCGAGATGGGTCCCGGAGAAGCCGGGCGTTTGGCGCAACTACGCCAGCTTGATCTCGCGCAGCCGCTCCTGAAGGTATTCGTCGGCGGTGATCGGCTGCGGGTAGCGGTCGGGCCGCGCGGCGTCGACGCAGGACGCCAGCGTGCGGATCTCGTAGTCCGGGTTGAAGTGCAGGAAGAAGGGCGTCGAGTAGCGCGAATGGCCGCGCCGCTCGGGCGCCGGATTGACCACCCGGTGGGTCGTCGACGGCAGACGGTGGTTGCTCAGCCGCTGCAGCATGTCGCCGATGTTGACCACCAGCGCGCCGGGTGGCGGGTTGATCGGCAGCCAGCGGCCGTCCCGGTCCTTGACCTCCAGCCCGGCCTCCTCGGCGCCCAGCAGCAGGGTGATGACGTTGATGTCCTCGTGCGCGCCGGCGCGGATGTGCGGCCCGTCTTCGCCGACCGGCGGATAGTGCAGCAGCCGTAGGATCGAGTTGCCGGCGTCGACCGTCGGGGCGAAGAAGCCGCGCTCCAGGCCGAGCCAGGCGGCGATCGCCTCCAGCAGCCTCAGGCCCATGGCGTCGAGCGCGCCATAGAGCCAGCCGACGGCGGGGCGGAAGTCGGCGACTTCGGCGTCGGGCCAGACGTTGTCGGCCATCTGCGAGCGGAACCGGTGGCCGGCCGGCAGATCGCGGCCGACGTGCCAGAATTCCTTCAGGTCGTGGTGGACGTGGCCCTTGGCGGTCTCGACGCCGAACGGGGTGTAGCCGCGCTGGCCGGCGAGCCCGACCTTGTAGGCCCGCTTCTCCGTCTCCCCGAGTTCGAAGAAGGCTTTCGCCGCGCCGAGCGCCGCGTCGATCTGCGCCTGCGGCAGGCCATGGTCGCGGACCACCGCGAAGCCGAACCGGGCGAACGAGTCGCCGAGGTCGCGGGAGAAGCCGGCGAAGTCGCCGTCGAAGCGGGCGAAGGAGACGGGTTCGATGGTGGCGGGAGGCGCGTCGCTCATGCCGCCGTCCTAGACCGGTTCGCGGCCGCCCTCCACACGACCCGGCGCCGCGCCGGGCGCGTCGTCGTCGTCTTCCTCCATGATGCCGGCGATCTCCGCGGCCAGCAGGCGCTCGGTCGTCTCGCGCGAGTCGCGGGTGGCCAGGATGTAGCGCTCCTCCTCGCCGGCCAGCGGGGCGAGCTGTTCGAACAGGCGCTGGTCGTGCTCGCGGAACAGCACCGCGGCCTTCAGCGCGCGCCGCTCCGAGACCCCCAGCCGCACCAGGGCGCGGCGGCCGAAGTTGAGCGCGCTCTCGAACATCTCCCGCTCAACCCCGTCGGCCCCCCGGCGCAGCAGCTCGTAGGCGTGGCGGCGATCGTAGGCGCGGGCGAGCACCGTCAGGTTGGGGAAGGCCTGCCGCGCGGCCTCGACCAGCTCGACCGCCTTGTCGCGGTCGTCGATGGCGACCAGCAGCAGCTTGGCCTTGTCGGCCCCGGCCGCGCGCAGCATGTCGAGCCGGCTGGCGTCGCCGTAGTGCACCCGCCAGCCGAACCGCCGCAGGATGTCGATCTGCTCGATGCTGGCCTCCAGGGTCGTCACCTTGAAGCCGTTGGCGTTCAGCAGGCGGGTGGCGATCTGGCCGAAGCGGCCGAACCCGGCGACGATGGCGTCGGGCGCGTGCTCGTCGAACGGCAGCTGCTCGGGCTCGTCGCGCGTGGGCGCACGGCTCAACACCAGCCGGTCGAAGCCGGCGAGCAGCAGCGGCGTCGCCGCCATCGAGACGGCGATCACCGCCGTGAACAGCCTTGACAGCTCCAGCGGCAGCACCTGGGCGCTGACGGCGAAGGCCAGCAGGACGAAGGCGAACTCGCCACCCTGGGCCAGGGCCACGCCGACCGTCGCGGCGGCCTTGGGCGGGGTGCGAAACAGCCGGGCGGCGCCGTAGATGGCGGCGGCCTTCAGGGTCATCAGCCCCAGCACCAGCCCGATCACCAGCAGCGGCCGGCTGGCCACCAGCTGGAGGTCGAGCGCGGCGCCGACGGTGATGAAGAACAGGCCGAGCAGCAGGCCGCGGAACGGCTCGATGTCGGTCTCCAGCTCGCGGCGGAACTCGCTCTCGGCCAGCACCACGCCGGCCAGGAAGGCGCCCAGCGCCGGCGACAGGCCGACCGCCTCCATCAGCACCGCCACCGCCACCACCAGCAGCAGCGCCGAGGCGGTGAAAATCTCGCGCAGCCGCGCGGCGGCGATGAACCGGAACAACGGCCGGGTCAGATAGCGGCCGCCGAAGATCACCACGGTCACCGCGCCCATCACCGCCAGCGCCCGAGCCCAGGCCGGCAGATCGCTCAGCAGGTTGTGGTCCACCGCGGTCGCGCCGTTCTGGCCGAGCAGCGGCAGCAGGGCGAACAGCGGGATCACCGCCAGATCCTGGAACAACAGCACGCCGAACGCCGCCTCGCCGACCGGCCCCTGGCGCAAGCCCTTCTCGTCCAGGCTCTGCAGAACGATGGCGGTCGAGGACATCGCCAGGATCAGCCCGGCTGCCAGCGCGACCTTCCAGTCGAGGCCGAGCGCGGCGGCCGCGGCCCCGAGCAGCGCCGCGGTGCCGATCATCTGCGCTGCGCCGACGCCGAAGATCGCCGTCTTCAGCCGCCAGAGCAGGGCCGGGCGCACCTCCAGGCCGATCAGGAACAGCAGGATCACCACGCCGAACTCGGCGAAGTGCATCACGTCCTCGGCTTCGCCGACCAGGCCCAGCACGTGCGGGCCGACGATCAGGCCGGCGATCAGGTAGCCGAGCACCGAGCCCAGCCCGAGCCGCTTGGCGATCGGCACGGAGATCACGCCGGCGGCGAGGTAGATCAGCGCTTCAAAGAGGAGTCCGTCCATGCCGCTTATGGAGCAAGGCGGCGGCGCGGTTGCACGTGTTTTCTAAAGGCGCGGGTTCCGGCGCCTTGGCGAGGCCCGCATCCAAGCGCACATCATGGGTCTATTCCTCGGCCAGCGCTCCAGGAGCCCGCCATGTCGATCCGAACCTTCGCCGCCGTCAGCGCCGCAGCGCTGCTCGCCGCCTCGGCCGCGCCGGCGGCCGGGGCGCTGAAGACCGCGGTGTTCGCCGGCGGCTGCTTCTGGTCGGCGGAGCACGACCTCGAGCACACGCCGGGGGTGGCCCAGGTGGTGGTCGGCTACGCCGGGGGAACCAAGCCCAAGCCGACCTACAACAGCCACGAAGGCTATCTGGAGGCGATCCAGGTGACCTACGACCCGGCGAAGATCAGCTATCCGCAGCTGGTCTCGGCCTTTTTCCACAACATCGACCCGACCGACCCGAACGGGCAGCTGTGCGACCAGGGGGCCGCCTACCGCACCGCGGTGTTCGTCGGCTCGCCGCAGGAGCGGGCCCAGGCCGAGGCGGTGAAGACCAAGGTCGCGAGCACGCTCGGCAAGCCGGTCGCCACCCGAATCCTGCCGGCCGGGACCTTCTGGATGGGCGAGGCCTATCACCAGGACTACGCGCGCAAGAACCCGGTCAATTACAACGCCTACCGCCTCGGCTGCCGCCGCGACGCGCGGCTGAAGGCGGTGTGGGGCGGACGGTAGACAGCGTCACGGAGCTTTCTCGATGCCGCGTTAGCCGTTCTCGCGGTTGGCCCCCTCCACCCCTTCGGGGTCCCCCTCCCCCAAAGGGGGAGGAGAGGCGATAGCGGCTTCGATCTCCTCCCCCACAGGGGGAGGGGGACCGCGAAGCGGTGGAGGGGGCTGCAGCTGCACTGTATGGGATTGCTAAGGGCGCGAATTCTTGACGCGCGGCCCCACCAGGGCCATCTGCGCCCGGCTTTGGTCGTCGAGGGTCGCATGAAGGTCATCGTTCCTGCCGAATGGGCGCCGCACCGCGCCATGTGGCTGGGTTTCCCCAGCCATGCGGAGCTGTGGCAGGAGGACCTGCCGGCAGCGCAGGCCGAAGTGGCGGCGTTGGCCCGGGCCCTGGCGGGGCCGGGGGCTGAGCGCGTGAAGCTGCTGACCGGCTCGGCGGAAGGCGAGGCGGACGCCCGGCGGATGCTCGGCGACGTCGCCGAGATCGAGATCGTGCCGGGCGCCTTCGGCGACATCTGGCTGCGCGACACCGGGCCGATCTTCGCCTGCGGCGAGGCCGGGCCCCAGGCCCAGGGCTTCCGCTTCAACGGCTGGGGCGGCAAGTACGACCTGGAGCACGACGACACGGTCGCCGCGCAGATCGCCCAGGCCTCGGGCGTGCCGCTGGTGGGCCACGACTTCATCCTCGAGGGCGGCGCGGTCGACCACGACGGCGAGGGCACGGTGCTGACCACCGGCCAGTGCGTGCTGAACCCGAACCGCAACCCCGGCTGGGACGAGGCGACGGCCGAAGCGGCCTTCGACGAGGCGCTGGGCGCGCAGAAGGTGCTGTGGCTGGGCGACGGCCTGCTCAACGACCACACCGACGGCCACGTCGACAACCTGGCGCGCTTCGTCGCGCCCGGCGTGGTGGCCTGCCCGGTCGCCTGGGGCCGCGGCGATCCCAACGCCGACGCCTACGACGACGCGGCCCGCCGGCTCGCCGGCATGACCGACGCCGCCGGCCGCAAGCTGCAGGTCGTGCGGATCCCCTCGCCGGGGTTCGTCGAGGGGCCGGAAGGCGGGCCGATCCCCGCCTCGCACATGAACTTCCTGATCGCCAACCGGGCGGTCATCGTGCCGCTCTACGAGGAGCGGCCCGGCCAACTCGTCGTCGAGGCGCTGAAGACCCTGTTCCCCGATCGCGCGGTGATCGGCCTGCCGTCGCTGGCCATCCTCACCGGCGGCGGCTCCTTCCACTGCATCACCCAGCAGGAGCCCGCCTGATGCCGCGCAACCTGACCGTCGCCGCCATCCAGACCGCTTACGGCGAGGACCTGGGCGCCAACATCAAGAAGACCGCCGAGTTCGTCCGCGAGGCCGCAGCCAAGGGCGCGCAGGTGATCCTGCCCTCGGAGCTTTTCCAGGGCCCCTACTTCTGCGTCGCCCAGGAGGAGCGCTGGTTCGCCACCGCTCACCCGTGGCGCGAACACCCCTGCGTCACCGCGCTGGCGCCGCTGGCCCAGGAACTCGGCGTGGTGCTGCCGATCTCGATCTTCGAGCGCGAGGGGCCGCACTACTTCAACAGCCTGGTGATGGTCGACGCCGACGGCTCGCTGATGGGCGTCTACCGCAAGAGCCACATCCCTGACGGCCCCGGCTACATGGAGAAGTACTACTTCCGGCCCGGCGACACCGGCTTCAAGGTCTGGGACACCCGCTTCGGCAAGGTCGGCGTCGGCATCTGCTGGGACCAGTGGTACCCGGAGTGCGCCCGGGCGATGGCGCTGCTGGGCGCCGAGGTGCTGTTCTATCCGACCGCCATCGGCTCGGAGCCGCACGACGCCACCCTCGACACCGCCGCGCCGTGGCGCCGGGCGATGCAGGGCCACGCGGTCTCCAACGTGATCCCGGTGATCGGGGCCAACCGCATCGGCTTCGAGCCGTGGGACGGCTATCCGAATGGCGGCCAGCAGTTCTACGGCTCGAGCTTCATCACCGACCATCGCGGCGACCTGGTCGCGGCCTTCGGGCGCGAGGACGAGGGCGTGTTGACCCACCAGTTCGACCTCGACTTCCTGACCGCCCACCGCGCCGCCTGGGGCTTCTTCCGCGACCGCCGCACCGACCTCTACGGGGCGCTGGCGCAAGGCCGACCGGCGTAACGGCGCGCGGGACGCCCCCTCCGTCTCGGCGCTTGCGCGCCGATCCACCTCCCCCGCTTCGCAGGGGAGGAGCGGGTCGCTGCTCCCCCGCCTGCGGGGGAGCTGTCAGCGTAGCTGACTGAGGGGGCGTTCGGTGTGCCGGGGGCTCGCGGCATTTGAGCTAACCCGTCATCCCGGACGGCCTGGAAGGCCGATCCGGGACTCAGCGGCCGTGCGCGCCGCCCCTGACTCCCGGCTCTCCGCTTCGCTGCGGCCGGGATGACGGAGTGGAGAGGGAAAAGCCTGTCGCCTCTGCTGCAGGAGGGGCTTGCCGAAACCGCCCGAATTGCCGCTCCATCGCCGATCCGTTAGAAGCGGCCGACCCATTTGTCGGCGCGTTTCCGCGCTTGCGCCTCCGCATCGAAGGTTTTTCATGGCCACGACCCAGACCCCCGTCGGCGAGATCTCCGGCACCGTCCTGTTCTATTCCAAGCCCGAGCCGCTGAGCCCCGAGCTGCACGGCAAGCTGGGGGTCAAGCGCCTCGACACGCCGTTCAAGTTCGCCAAGGCCGGCCACGCCATCCCGCTGACCGTCGGCGAATTCCCGCTGGCCGCGGTCAACGGCCCGATCATCTTCGTCGGCGACGAGAAGCTGCCGCTGGCGGTGATGGGCCTGAACGCCGGCGACAACATGTTCGTCCGCGACGACGGCCTGTTCGAGCCCGGCGTCTACATCCCGGCCTATGTGCGCCGCTATCCGTTCGTCTTCGCCAACGACGACTCCGCCCAGCAGATGGTGCTCTGCGTCGACCGCGACGCCGACTTCGTCGTCGAGGGCGGCGACCTGCCGTTCTTCAACGAGAAGGGCGAGCCGAGCGACTACACCAAGGCCTGCATGGAGTTCTGCAACAACTTCGAGGCCGAGCGTCAGCGGACCATGAGCTTCGTCGACCTGCTGAAGCAGCTCGACCTGTTCGAGCTGAAGACCGCGACCTTCACCCCGCCGGTGGCCGAGGGCCAGCCGACGCCGGAGCCGCAGAAGATCGCCGAGTACTTCGGCGTCTCGGAAGAGAAGCTGGCCAAGCTGCCGGTCGAGAAGTTCATCGAGATCCGCGACAACGGCGCGCTGGCCCAGATCTACGCCCACCTGCTGTCGCTGGTCGGCTGGGATCGGCTGATCTCGCTGGCGCTGACCCGCCAGCAGCAGGCGCAGCCGCAGGCCGCGAACTCGTAAATCGAACTAGGTGCTCCCCCTCAGGGGGAGCTCCCCCACCCGCCGCTGAGCGGCGGGCGATGCTAAAATCATCGGGTCGCTAAGCGACCCGGTGGGCGGGTGAGGGGGTTGCAGGCCGCTTACTTCGGCGCGCTTCAACCCCCTCCGGCCCTTCGGGCTACCTCCCCCTGAGGGGGAGGATCTTGGCGTCTTACCGCGCGAACACTCCGCGGGTCAGGCACGAGAACACCAGCCGGCCGGCCTCGTCGAGCAGGTCGTGCTGGCAGATGACGATGCCCTTGCCCTCGCCGACCGGATCCTTGGCCATCACCGTCATGCGGCCGCGCAGCAGCTCGCCGGCCGGCGGGTTGCGCAGCCAGCGCAGAGCGTCGACGCCGAGCCGCTTGGTCTGCGGCGAGTCGGCGTGGGCCATCGCGTCGAGCCGCGCCCAGATGGCAAACACCATGGCGTCAGGCGCGCCCCGCTCGAGCGGCCACCCAGGCGTAAAGGCGTCGACGAAGGCCCGCAGGGCCTCGGTCTGCACGGCGCAGGCGCCAAGGGACACGACTTGGCCGATCTCAATATCGTCGAACGCAGCGGGCACGGGCGGGCGGCTCCTCTAGAGCGTCAGGGAGTCGCGATAGTGGCTGCGCCGCCCGTGAAGTCGAGCGCTGCTTTGCCTGCGCCCCCGGGAGCGCGAATATTGGTCGCGGCGCGTACGCCGGCGGCGGCGCCATGCGGCTGTCGCCATTGCCTGCTCGATTGCGCCGCGTAGCACGCTAAGCTGTGGCGACCTTCGGGGATGAGGGGCCAGAATGAGGGGCATTGAATTTGTCTGAACTCGACGCCGCCTGGGCTGCGCTGCACGCGGCCGGCGAGCGGGCCCGTGTCCGCCGGATCGCCAGCCTGTTCGACGCCGAGCCGGGCCGACTGGCCCGGCTGACCCTCGAGGCCGCCGGCCTGACGCTGGACCTCTCCAAGCAGCCCTGGTCGCTGGCCGACGTGGCCGACATGCTCGACCTCGCCCGCACCGCCGGGGTCGAAGCCGCCCGCGGCCGGCTGCTCGCCGGCGAGATCGTCAACCGCTCGGAAGGCCGTCCGGCGCAGCACGCGGCGCTGCGCGCGGCGACGGGGGCCGGCTTCAAGGCCGCCGGCGTCGAGGTCTCGGGCGAGGTCGACGCCACCCGCGTGGCGATCCGCCGGTTCGCCGACGACGTTCGCTCCGGGGCGATCAAGGGCGCCGCCGGCAAGCCGTTCCGCGCCATCCTGCACATTGGCATCGGCGGCTCGGACCTCGGCCCGCGGCTGATCTGGGAAGCGCTGCGGCCGCTTGAGCCGCAGATCGAGCTGCGCTTCGCCGCCAACGTCGATCCGGCCGAGCTCGCCCAGGCGATCGCCGGCCTCGATCCGGCCGAGACCCTGGTGGTGGTGGTCTCCAAGACCTTCACCACCCTGGAGACCCTGGCCAACGCCGAGGCCGCGCGCGGCTGGCTGCGCGCGGCGTTGGGCGCCAGCGCCGACGCTCACCTCGCCGCGGTCTCCGCCGCGCCGGACCGGGCCCAGGCCTTCGGCGTCGCGCCGGATCGGGTGTTCGCCTTCTGGGACTGGGTCGGCGGACGCTATTCGCTGTGGTCGGCGGTCGGGCTGTCGTGCGCCACCGCGCTCGGCTTCGAGGTGTTCGAGCGGCTGCTGGCCGGAGCCCGGGCGATGGACGCCCATTTCGCCGAGACGCCGCTGGAGCGGAACGCCCCGGTGCTGCTGGCCCTGGCGCACGTCTTCAACCGCAACGGCCTGAACCGGCCGATGCGCGCGGTGGTCCCCTACGCCCAGCGGCTGCGCCTGTTCGCGCCCTTCCTGCAGCAGCTGGAGATGGAATCGAACGGCAAGCGGGTCGACGCGCACGGTCGGCCGGTGAAGCGCGGCACCGCCGCCAGCGTGTTCGGCGACGCCGGCACCAACGGCCAGCACGCCTTCTTCCAGCTGCTGCACCAGGGGACCGACATCGTTCCGGTCGACTTCGTCGCGATCCGCGAGGGGACGGAGGGCGATCCGGCGATGCAGCGCAAGCTGCTGGCCAACGCCGTGGCCCAGGCCGAGGCGCTGCTGGTCGGCCGCAGCGAGGCAGAGGTCCGCGCCGAGCTGGAGGCCAAGGGGCTGGCCAAGGCTGAGATCGACGAACTCGCCCCGCAGCGCACCTTCCCTGGCGACCGGCCGTCGAGCTTCATCGTGCTCGACCGGCTCGACCCGGAACGGCTGGGCGCGCTGATCGCCCTCTATGAGCACAAGACTTTCGTCGAGGGCGTGCTGTGGGGGATCAACAGCTTCGACCAGTGGGGCGTCGAGCTCGGCAAGTCGCTGGCCGCCCGGGTGCTCGGCGAACTCGAAGGCGGCGCGGCGGGGACCCACGACCCCTCGACCGAGGCGCTGATCGCCAAGCTGAAGGCTTAATCCGGTCATCCCCGCGCAAGCGGGCGCCCCGGCCTTGTTGAACCACGAAAGACACGAAAGACACGAAAGGGGCGTCCAAGGGCGCGCTCGTGGGGGATCGAGGACCGGCCAAAGGCCGGTCGCCTGAGCCCTGTATAGGCTGGCGGACTCCCGCTCTCAGCGCCGGCGCTTTCGTGTCTTTCCTGTCTTTCGTGGTTCCTCATTCGTATGGGCGGTGACGAGCGGGTCGCGGCCCGCTGACTCGCTTTCGTCACATGCCTCCGGTATAGGCCGCCCTCGATGACCTGCGTCGCGCACCATCATGGCTCGCATCACCATCCGACCCTGGCGGGTTCGGACCGGGATCGCTTGGCCTGACGCGACCCGCCCGAAACCCCGCCCAAGCGGACGGGGTTCGGCATTCGATCTCCCCGTCCGTCGCTCCCGATCTTCTCAGGACCCGACGATGGACAACCTTCCTTCCAGCCCAGAATCCTTGAGGCCGGGCGCCGCCTCGGCTAAGCGCGCGGCTATGAGCACCGAGCCCGCACGCCCCGAAGCCCGCGCCCCGCGCGGTTTCGTCGACCGCCGCGCCCGCGACCTGACCGCGGAACGCAGGATTCTGGCCGCGGTCTCCGCGGTCTACGAGCGCTACGGCTTCGAGCCGCTCGACACCGGGGCGTTCGAATACGCCGACGCGCTCGGCAAGTTCCTGCCCGACGCCGACCGCCCGAACGAGGGCGTGTTCGCCCTGCAGGACGACGACGAGCAGTGGATGGCGCTGCGCTACGACCTGACCGCGCCGCTGGCCCGCTTCGCCGCCCAGAACTGGGAGACCCTGCCCAAGCCGTTCCGCCGCTACGCCTACGGGCCGGTGTGGCGCAACGAGAAGCCGGGCCCCGGCCGCTTCCGCGAGTTCTGGCAGTGCGACGCCGACACGGTCGGCTCCGCCCGCCCGGAGGCCGACGCCGAGATCATCGCCATGGCCGCCGAAGGGCTGGCGGCCGCCGGCCTGCCGGACGGCTCGGCGGTGCTGAAGATCAACAACCGCAAGCTCATCGACGGCCTGTTCGACGCCCAGGGCGTCGGCGACCTGCGCCAGCGGCTGACCGCGCTGCGGGCCATCGACAAGTTCGACCGGCTGGGCTGGCCGGGCGTGCGCGAGCTGCTGGGCCCCGGGCGCTTGGACGAGTCCGGCGACTTCACCAAGGGCGCCGAGTTGCCGACCGAGGCGATCGCCGCGATCCAGTCGTTCCTGGCCATCGAGGCGGCGCCGGACCTCAGCCGGCTGGAGGTGGTCGAGGCGCTCGCCACCCTGAAGCTCGGGGCCAAGGGCGAGGAAGCGCTCGTCGAGCTGCAGCAGATCGCCGCCGCGCTCGCTGGCATGGGCGTCGCCGAAACCGTCGCGCGGATCGACACCACCGTGGTGCGCGGGCTGGAGTACTACACCGGCGCGGTGTTCGAGGCCGAGCTGCTGCTGCAGACCAAGGACGAGAAGGGCCAGGCGGTGCGCTTCGGCTCGATCGGCGGCGGCGGTCGCTACGACGACCTGGTCGCGCGCTTCACCGGCCAGCAGGCGCCGGCGACCGGCTTCTCGTTCGGGGTGTCGCGCCTGGCGAGCGCGCTGCGCGCTGCGGGCCGTGATCCGGGCGCTCAGACGCGCGGCCCGGTGGTGGTCATCGCCTTCGACCAGACCCGGATGAGCGACTACTACGCCGTGGCGACCGAGCTGCGCGCCGCCGGCGTCGCCGCCGAGGTCTATCTCGGCACCTCCGGCATGAAGGCGCAGATGAAGTACGCCGACCGCCGGCTGGCGCCGGCGGCGATCATCATCGGCGAGGACGAGCTGGCCGCCGGCACGGTGACGGTGAAGGACCTCGATCTCGGCCGCGCCCTGTCGGCCGGGGTCACCGACAACGCCGCCTGGCGTGAGCAGCGTCCGGGGCAGGCGACGATCCCGCGCGGCGAGCTGGTCGCGACCATCCGCAAGATCCTGGACGCCCAGCCGTGAGAACCGAGACCCCGATCCCCGCCGCGGCGCTGGAGGCGATCCGCAAGCCCCTGCTGGAGGCCGGCGCCGCCCGCATCGAGGCGCCGCTGCTGCAGCCGCTGTCGCTGCTGCTCGACCTCGCCGGCGAGGCGATGCGGGCGCGGCTGTTCGTCGTCCAGGCGGAAGGCGGCGCCGAGGCCTGCCTGCGGCCGGACTTCACCGTCGCGGTGGCCCGGCAGTTCGTCGACGGCGGCGCCGCGTCCGGGCGCTGCTACTACGAGGGCCCGGCCTTCCGCGCCTCGCAGGGGGCCGACCTCGCCGAGGAGTTCCTGCAGCTCGGGCTGGAGATGTTCGACCTGCGGCAGGACGCCGAGGCGGCCTGCGAGACCGACGCCCAGGCCGCAGCGCTGGCCTGGCGGGCGGCCGAGGCCGGCGGGCGCAAGGACCTGTCGCTGTGGCTCGGCGACGTGGCGCTGTTCGCCGCCTTCATCGACAGCCTGTCGCTGCCCGAGGCGCTGGGCGCCAAGCTGCGGCGGATGGCCGGCCGGCCGCGGCTGCTGAACGCCGAACTGGCGCGCGCCGGCGAGCCGGCCCGGCCCGCGGCTGGCGGACGGCTGCCGGCCCTGCTGGCGGGGCTGGGCGAGGCCGAGGCCGCGAGCCTGCTGGAAGAGGTCTGGGCGCTGGCTGGCGTCGAGCCGGTCGGCGGCCGTGGCCCGGCGGAGATCGCCGCCCGCCTGGCGCGCCGCGCGGAAGCCGCCGAGGCCCCGGCGCTGACCGAGCTGCAGGCCAGCGCGATCCGCGAATTCATGGCCATCGTCGAGGCGCCCGAGGCCGGCCTTGCGCGGGTGCGCGAGCTGGCCGGCGCCCAGGGCGCGGCGCTGGCCCAGGCCCTGACGCTGTGGGAGCGGCGGCTGACCCGGCTGCGGGCGCTGGCGCCCGGCGCCGAGCTCGGCTTCGCGCCGGCGCTCGGCCACGCCTTCGACTACTACGACGGACTGACCTTCGAGGTGCGCAGCGCCGCCCTCGGAGCCGAGCGCGCGGTCGCCGTCGGCGGCCGGTACGACGGCCTGCTCGCCCGCCTGGGCGGCCAGGCCGGGACGCAGGCGGTGGGCTGCATGGTGCGCCCGGCGCGAGCCTATGCGGGAGGCGAGGCATGAGCGGTCCGCTGATCATCGCCGTACCGTCCAAGGGGCGGCTGAAGGAGCAGGTCGACGGCTGGCTGGCCGACTGCGGGATGCCGCTGCAGGTCAGCGGCGGCTCGCGCGGCTACGTGGCGAGCCTCAAGGGCCTGCCCGGCGTCCAGGTGCGGCTGCTGTCGGCCGGCGACATCGCCGAGGCGCTGGACGCCGGCGAAGTCCACTTCGGCGTCACCGGCGAGGACCTGCTGCGCGAGCGCGGGCCCGACGTCGACCGCCGGGTGCTGCTGCTGCGGCCGCTCGGCTTCGGCCGCGCCGACCTGGTGGTCGCTGCGCCGAAGAGCTGGCTCGACGTCGACACCATGGCCGACCTCGAGGACGTGGCGCACGAGCACCTCGCGCGCACCGGCCGGCGCATGCGGGTGGCGACCAAATATGTGGTGCAGACCCGCACCTACTTCGCCCGTCACGGCGTCGCCGACTACCGGATCACCGAATCCGGCGGCGCGACCGAGGGGGCGCCGGCGACCGGCGCGGCCGAGCTGGTGGTGGACATCACCACCACCGGGGCGACGCTGGCGGCCAACGGCCTGAAGGTGCTGTCGGACGGCCTGATCCTGAAGAGCCAGGCGCAATTCACCGCCAGCCTGACCGCGACCTGGGACGCGGCGCAGCTGGGCCAGGCCGAGCAGCTGCTGCGGGCGGTCGAGGCGCGGGCCAATGCGCTGCGCAGCGCGACCCTGATCTGGCCGGCGACCGGCGACGCCCGCGAAGCCGCGGTGGTCGACGGCCTGGTCGCGGCGGGCGCCTCACGGCGGCCGAACGGTCTGCTGCTGGACGCCGGCGAGGTCGCGAAAGCGGCCGCGGCGCTGACCGCCGCCGGCCTCGGCCCGGTCACCGCGTCGCGGCCGGACTTTGTCTTTGAGGTTGCGTCTCCGGCATTTGACGCCTTACGCGTGCAGGTTTTGACGGGGGAGTCAAAACTTAACGATGCTCAGTTGAGAAAAAACGGCACTTTTTGATTTTCGCCCCCTTTCGACCCTAGTGCAGCCGTTGACTTGGGTCAGATTTTGCCGTTTCCTTCTCCTTGCGAGAGACATGACGGCGAACAAAGCCTTCGGTCTCCGGCGTTTCGGGGAGGAAACGCCCTTTAAATCAGAGCGTAAGCTCGGAAAGTGGCCCGTCGCTCACCCTCGCGACGGGCCAATTTTTTGCTCCGACATTTTTCTGACTCAAGCGTCAAAATCTGGCGGTAGGGCCCGGGCGAGGCCTCCGTCTCCGGGCTGACGAAACTGTGATCTCCGGGTTTCGCCCCATCCTCACCACCCAGCCCCAGGCGGTCGCCATCGCGGTGACGGAACGGCGTGGTTTGGATCACCCGGACCAGCCGGGTGATGACGGATGAAGCGCCGCCCTCCGCTCTTCCCCGCGAAAGCGGGGATCCAGGCGTTTTTCGTCTGGGCGCTGTGGCCTCGCATAAAAAGCCTGGGTTCCCGCTTTCGCGGGAATGAGCGGAGACGGGTGCTGCGCTCGTCTCCCTCCTGAGGGCGCAGCGCGCGTCACCAGATCCGCGCGCGGGCCTCCGGGGCGACGTACATCGGGTCGCCGGGCTTCACCCCGAACGAGGCGTAGAAGGCGTCGATGTTGCGCACCGGCACGTCGACGCGGGCCTCGATCGGCGCGTGCACGTCGGTGGCCAGCAGTTGCCGCTGCCGGTCCTCGCGCAGCTTGCCGCGCCAGACCTGCGCCCAGCCGAGGAACACCCGCTGGTCGCCGCTCATGCCATCGATCACCGGCGCCGGCTGGCCCTTCAGCGAGGCGTGGTAGGCGTCGAGCGCCAGCAGCAGGCCGCCGAGGTCGGCGATGTTCTCGCCCATGGTCATGTTGCCGTTGACGAACGCGCCCGGCAGCACCTGGAAGGCCGAGTACTGCTTGCCCAGCGTCGCGGCGCGGGCGTCGAACTTGGCGGCGTCTTCCGGCGCCCACCAGTCGGTCAGCCGGCCGTCGCCGTCGGACTTGCGGCCCTGGTCGTCGAAGCCGTGGGTCAGCTCGTGGCCGATCACCCCGCCGATGCCGCCGTAGTTCACCGCCGGGTCGCCGTCGGGATCGAAGAACGGCGGCTGCAGGATCGCCGCCGGGAAGACGATCTCGTTGCGGGTCGGGTGGTAGTAGGCGTTCACCGTCGGCGGGGTCATGCCCCACTCGGCGCGGTCCACCGGCTGGTTCAGGCGGTCGACCTGGTAGGTCCAGTCGAAGGCCACCGCGCGCACCACGTTGCCGTAGAGGTCGCCCTCCTGGATCGTCAGCGCCGCGTAGTCGCGCCACTTGTCGGGGTAGCCGATCTTCACGTTGAACTTGGAGAGCTTCTCCAGCGCCTTGGCCTTGGTCGGCGGGCTCATCCAGTCGAGCTTCTCGATCCGCGCCTTCATCGCCCCGCGCAGGTCGTCGACCAGCACCAGCATCTTGGCCTTGCTCTCCGGCGGGAAGTAGGCGGCGACGTAGAGCTCGCCGAGCGCCTCGCCCATCTGGCTGTCGACCAAGCCGACGCCGCGCTTCCAGCGGGCCTTCTGCGCCGGCTGGCCCTGCAGGGTCTTCTCGCGGAACTCGAAGTGCGCCTTGTCGAACGCGGCCGAGAGATAGGGCGCGGCCTGGTCGACGATGCTGAACGCCTGCCAGGCCTTCAGCGTCTCGAGCGGGGTCTTGGCGTAGATCGCCGCGATCTTCGGGATCGCGGTGTTCTCCTGCAGGATCACCCGCTGCACGCCCTCCAGCTTGGCGCCGGCCAGGTAGGCGTTCCAGTCGAAGCCCGGGGCGAAGCTCGCCAGCTCGGCGACCGCCAGCGGGTTGTAGGTCTTGGAGTCGTCGCGGCGGTCCTCGATCGGCCAGGAGACTTCGGCGATCTCGGTCTCCATGGCGACGATCGCCTTGGCCGCGGCCTGCGGTTCAGGCCAGCCGGCCATCGTCAGCATCTGCGCGACATAGGCCTGGTAGGCGGTCTTCTTCGCCGCGAACTCCGGCTTCAGATAGTAGTCGCGGTTGTAGAGGCCGAGGCCGGCCTGGCCGAGATAGACCGCGTAGCGCATCGGCTCCTTGGCGTCGTCGCTGATCGCCGGCGCAAAGAAGCTGCCGCCGAAGCCGAGCTGGCCCTGGCCCATCAGTTTGGCGAGGTCGCTCCGGTTCTGGGCGGCGCGCACGTGGGCGAGGTCGGCCTGCAGCGGCTTGGCGCCCAGCGCCGCGAGCTTCGGCTCGTCCATGAAGCTGCGGTAGAAGGCCCCGACCTTGGCGCGATCGCCGGTCGCCTGCGGATCGGCGGAGGCCTGGTCGAGCACCGCGCGCATGCGGTTCTGCGACAGCTCCTGCAGCACGTCGAAGGCCCCGAAGCGGGAGCGGTCGGCGGGGATCTCCAGGTGCTCGACGTAGCCGCCGTTGGCGTACTTGAAGAAGCTCTTGCCCGGCGCGATCGCGGTGTCGCGGCCGGCCATGTCGAAGCCCCAGGTCCCCATCCGCGGGGCGGCGGTCAGCGCGGTCGCCGGGGTCGCGGCGGCGGACGACGCGGCGGGCTTTGCCGGCGTGGCGCTGTCGGCGGCGAGGGCGGGATGGGCGGCCAGGACGCTCGCCGCGGCGGCGACGAGCCAGTAGGTCTTCATCAGAACAGGTCTCTCGACTTTAAGGCGCGCGCACCTTGCCGCGTCCCGGACATGTCACACGTTACATTTTCGTCAGGTTTCGCCGCAGTTCAATGCATGTGGTGCATGTCGTGGCCCTGATGCGCGCCGCTCGGGGCGGCGGGGCTGACCACGAAGTCGACCTTCAACTGCTGGCCGCTGGCGAAACGCAGGGTGGCCGGCACGCGCTCGCCGGTCTTCAGCGGCCGCTTCAGGCCGAGCAGCATCAGGTGACGCCCGCCGGGCGCGAAGCTGACCTGGCCGCCGGCCGGCAGCGGCACCCGTTGTTCCTGGCTCATCTTCATCACCCCGCCGCTCATGCTGGAGGTGTGCATCTCGACCTTCTTCGCGACGGGGCTCTCGGCGCCGACCAGGGCGTCGGCCTTGCCGCGGTTGACCAGGGTCAGGTAGCCGGCGCCGTTGCCGCCGGCCGCGGCCGGCCGGCTCCAGGGCTGGACGGCCTCCAGCAGCACCGGCGAGGCGGCGACGGCGGGCGCGGCCGCAGCGGCGAACAGGGCGGCGGCGGCGAGGGCGGCTTTCATCGGACGGGCTCCTTTGGCGTCACGGCGCATGTGCGGTGGCGGCGGGGCGACTTCAATGCTGGTGGTGCGGGCCAGGCGCCGCGGGCGGCGCTTCGCCGCCGGCCGGGGTCAGCAGCACGGTCGGTGCCGGCCGCTTCGGCCGCGCGCCGGACGGCGGGACCGGCTCGCTCCAGCGCACCTCGGCCGCGCCGCAGGTCTGGACCGCCGGGAAGGCCAGCGGGCCGACCTGGTCGGGAAAGTGGACCTGGATCAGGAACTCGTCGAACTGGTCGGCCGGAAGGCCGCCGCGCCAGGTGACGGAGGCGACCGCCTCGCCGCCGCCCGGACCGCGCTCGATCTGCAGGCTCCAGCCCGGCTTCGGCTGCGGCCGCGCGCTGACCACCCCGGCGGGGATCTCGATGCGCAGCGCCGTCGTCGCCTGGTCGTCGCAGCCGTGGCCGAGCCCGAAGCGCAGCACCTGGTAGCTGCCGGCGTCGGCCGCCTTCGGCGTGACGCTGACGTGGGCCAGCGCCGCCGGCGGAACGGCGAGGACGAAAGCCGCGGCCAAGCCGGCCGTCTTCAGAACGCCCATGAAATCCCTCCGAATACCGACCGGCCGTCGCCGGGGAAGAAGACGGCCGTCGACACCCGCGGGTCGCCGGCGTTGGTGATGGCGCTGACGTTGGACACGTAACGCTTGTCCGTCAGGTTGCGCGCGTCGATGAACAGGTTGACTCCGTGCGGCAGCTTCCAGCCGGCGCCGAGGCCCAAGGTCGCATAGGACGGCGCCTTCAGGGTGTTGGCGTAGTCCGCCCAGACGTCGCTGATCGCCCATTCCAGGTTCGGCGCGATCCACCAGCCGGCGGGATGCTCGTACTTCAGCTCGGCGCGATAGAAGTGCTCCGGCACCACCGGCAGACGGTTGTCGCCGTACTGCACGTCGTCCTCGAAGCGGAAGTCGGACCAGGTGTAGGTCTGCCGCAGCCGCAGGTTCGCGGTGATGTTCCAGTCGAGGCCGGCTTCCAGGCCCTGGTGGACGGTCTCGTCGGCGTTGAAGGTCGACGCGGGGACGCTCGGGCTGACCGTGTAATTCAGCAGCTCATGGCTGAGCTCGGCGCGATAGAGCGCCACGTCCCAGGCCAGCGGGCCGCGCCGGCCGCGGGTCCCGATCTCGGCGGTCCAGGCGGACTGCGGCTTCAGCGGCGTAAAGCCGCCGACGGTCGGGCTCAGCGCCGAGAAGTTCGGCGGCTCCACCGAACGGGTCAGGTTGGCGTAGACCTGGGCGCCGTCGGCGGCCTCCCAGAGCACGCCGACCCGCGGGGCGAACCAGTCGAAGTCGAGGTCCTGCTTCAGGTTGAAGCTCGTCGCTACGCCGGGCAGGGCGTAGCTCTGGTAGTCGCGCGTGGCGTGGCCGTAGGAGCCGCCGGCGACCAGCGCCAGGTTGTCGGCGACGAACAGCCGGCCTTCGCCGAAGACGTCCAGGCCCGTGGCGTTCTGCCGGCTCTTGGCGGTCTGCGCGCCGCGCGAGCCGCGGAGGTTGAAGTACTGGGCGGCGTCGAGGTCGCCGAGGCGCAGCCAGGCGCCGTAGAAGGCGTCGGCTCGACGGCCGGCGAGCTCGCCGCTCCAGTCGAAACGCCCGAAGGCCCCCCAGTTGCGGCTCTCCTGGGCGATCACCTGGAAGATCGGATGATCGAGGTCTTTCCAAGTGGCGTAGACGCCGCCCTCGAACACCGTCGACGGGCTCAAGCGCCAGCGGGTCTGCAGCGCGCCGCGCACCGAGCCCATGTCGCGCTGGTAGTTCAGCGCGACATTGCCGGGATTGCCCATCTTTGGCGTGTCGAGCGCCTGGGCGAGCGTCAGCGACCCGGGGATCTCCTGGTGCACGTAGCCGCCGTTGACCAGCAGGCGGACTTCGCGGTCCTCGCCGAAGCTGCGGCCGAGGTTGAGGCTGGCGTGCTGCTCCTGGCCGGCGCTCTGCTGGCGCCAGCCGTCGGCGGTCTGGCCGGTGGCGGCGGCGAAGACGTCCCAGTCGCCGGCGACGCGCGCCACCTCGGCGTGGCCGCGCAGCGTGCCCCAGGCTCCGCCGTCGAGGCGCAGCAGGTTCTCGGCTCCGGCGTTGCGGCCGGTGGGCGTCACCAGGTTCACCGCCCCGCCCAGCAGCGCCCCGCCGAAGCGCAGCGCGTTGCCGCCTTTGTAGACCTCGGTGAAGCGGGCGATCGACGGGTCGATCAGCTGGAAGTCGCCGTAGCCGTCGGCCTCGTTGTAGGGCACGCCGTCCTGGGCCAGCAGGACGCCGCGGTTGTGGCTGCTGTTGCCGATGCCGGAGCCGCGGATCGAGAGTCGGGTGTCGCCGCCCCACTTCTTCTGGGCGTAGACCCCGGGCACGTCGCGCAGCAGGTCGGCCGTGCCCGGCGCGAAGCGGTCGCGATAGGACTCCGCCGAGACCACGGCGACCGCGCCGGGGGTCTCGGACAGCCGGGCGCGGGCGGCGGCGACCACCGGCGGGTCTTCGGGATTGCGCCGCGCGGTGACGATGACCGAGTCCACGGCCTGGGCTTCGGAGTCTGCGGCCTCGTCGGCCTGGGCGGCGGGCGCAAGCGCCGCGCAGACGGCGGCGGAGGCGAGGAGGGCGGCGAGCCGCGGCGCGGCCGAGGGACGGCGCGGAGGAACGGTCGGGCACGGCGCCCGGAAAGCTTGCGACATGGAAACGGGATCCTGAACAACGGCGGAGCGCGCCGACGCGGGGCGTCGGCGCGGGGTCAGTGCGCGAGGTTCAGGTCTGTGGTGGTCCCTGCCCGGGCGGGCGCGGCGGCGCGCGGGCGAGCTGCGGGGCCCAGGCGCGTTCCGGGGCATGCTCGATCCGCGTGGTCGCGTAGACCGTCGGTTCGGCCACCGGGTCGGGGAGCGGGATCGCCGCGGTCGCCGCAGCCAGGCAGTTTTCGCAAGGCAGGCCGGCGAAGCCCTTGCCGCCGGTCTGGTGGGCGCCGACGGTGACGGTGCGCACGCCCTGCAAGGTGCAGATCACGACCTGCTGGCCGGTGGCGCGTGATTGGGCGGCCAGGGCGGCGGCCGGCAGCAGCGCCTGGATCAGCAGGGCGAGCACGCCAAGCCACGCCGCGACGCCTGCGCGCCGGCGATGACCGCCTGTCCTGGCCGTGCCAAGCTCCATGCGGCGGCTTCCTACAGCCTTCCGGCCAAGTGGCAAGCGGCCACAGCTTCGCCATAAGCGGGTTTCACGGTCGCGCTGAACGATCGGCGCCGGAAATGAGGCGAGAAAGAATCATTTGCTGGCGCTTGGGCGGGAACCAAGCGGCGCCATGGGACGTTTTGGCGGCTGGAATGGGCTCGGAAGAGGGGCGGATCAGGGGCGACCACACGCGGACGTTCAGGCCGAAGGCCTGCGGCGAGGCGGGTGCGGCGTTCATGTCGCTTTACAAGAAAAGATAAGCATTCCGAACGCTTCCGGAGGGGCCAAGCGCCAACTCGGGCAAGTTGTTCACAGGACTCAAGAGGAAGCCGTGGACCCTCCTGCGCAGGCCAGGCGCATGGGGGCGGGTCTCACGGTGGATCTGTTCCTCACCCCAGAGTTGATCGATGGGGGGAACTTCACATACCTTCCTGGCCGAGGTTCGGAAGATTGATGAACTTTGCGTTCCGAGTGTGGCTTCGGTGACACTTACGTAAAGACTCAGTCTTGTTATAAGGCAGCTGGGTCAAATGGCCGCAGCGTTGAGGGCAACGAGAGGGCTCTGAGAATGAAGTTCAAACTCCTGGCGGGCGCAGCCCTGGCAGCGGTGTTCACCGCCACTGGCGCAGCCGCGCAAGTTGGTTGGTACGGCGCCGTCGACCTTGGCTACCACTGGCCGGAAACGATCGACGCCGACACCTCCGCGGGTCGCTCGCTCGATGTCCGTCTCGACGATGACTGGGCCGGCTTCGCCCGTCTCGGCTATCAGCTGACCGACAACTTCCGGGTCGAAGGCGAGCTCGGCTACCGCAAGAGCGACATCAAGTCGGTGATCAACGGCAACGCCGTTCCGGGCAGCGTCCTCGCGCTCTGCTCGCCGGGCGTCGCGCGTTCCGCCGCCTCTCCGTCGTGCGGCCAACCGGACGGCGACGGCGACGCGTGGACCCTGATGGCGAACGTCATCTATGACGTGCTGCCGGGCTCCTCCTTCAATCCGTTCATCGGCGTCGGCATCGGCGCCGCGCGGGTGAAGATGGATGTCACTGGTCAGGCCTCGAACATCCCGGGCGTCATCTCGGCGACCAACCCGGCCATCCAGAACGTCGCCATCGACGACGACGACACCGCCTTCGCCTGGCAGGTGCTGGCCGGTCTTGCGTGGCGCGCCACGGACCGCCTGAACGTCGACCTGACCTACCGCTATCTGGGCACGTCGGACCTGAACTTCCGTGCGACCAACGTCGCGACCGGCGGTTATCAGCCCGGCACCCTGCAAGGCGAGCTGCGTGACTCGTCGGTGACCCTGGGCCTGCGTTACTCGTTCGCCCCGCCGCCGCCGCCGCCGCCGCCGCCCCCGCCGCCCCCGCCGCCTCCGCCCCCGCCGCCGCCGCCTCCGCCGCCGGCCTACGAGGCGAAGCAGTTCATCGTCTACTTCCCGTTCGATCAGTACGTGCTGACGCCGGAAGCCCAGGCGGTGGTGACTGAGGCCGCCAACTACGCGAGCAGCGGCAACGCAACCCGCGTCGTGGTGGTCGGCCACACCGACACCTCCGGTTCGCCGGCCTACAACGTCCGCCTGTCGGAACGCCGCGCCAAGGCGGTGGCCGATGCTCTGGTGGGCGCTGGCGTCAACCAGACCGCGCTGTCCGTCGACTGGAAGGGCGAGACCGCTCCGGCCGTCGCGACCGGCGACGGCGTGAAGGAACCGCTGAACCGCCGTTCGACGATCGACATCAACTTCTGATCTCGATCGCCGGCGAGTTCGTCGGACGACTAGCGGAAGCCCGGCCGAAAGGCCGGGCTTCTTGCGTTTCGGCCCGGGACAAGCCGCGCCGGTAGAAACTTACGGTCGGCCTTGTTTTGGGCGGCAGACTTTCCCATCCTCGAGCAGAAGGGTGGGGTGAACATGTCCTTCGAAGCGCTGGACGGTGAAAAGTTTGCGGACGAGCGGCGGGCCCTGGCGGCCGCGCTGGCCGCACAGCAGCTGAGCCCGGAGGCCCGCGCCGCCGTACGCGCCGAGGCCGAAGCGCTGGTGCGCGGCGCGCGCCGCGGTCCGCGCCGCCAGGGCGTGGTCGAAAGCTTCCTGCAGGAGTTCAGCCTCTCGACGCCCGAGGGCCTGGCGCTGATGTGCCTCGCCGAGGCGCTGCTGCGCACCCCCGATCCGGAAGCCCGCGACCAGCTGATCGCCGAGAAGGTCGCCTCGGCCGACTGGGCGCGCCACGCCGGCCGCTCGGACTCGCTGCTGGTCAACGCCTCGACCTGGAGCCTGATGCTCACCGGCCGGCTGATCGACCCGGACGAACAGGCCGGCCGCGACCTGCCGGGTTTCATCCGCCGCCTGGCCAGCCGGCTCGGCGAGCCGGTGATCCGCAGCGCGGTCGGCGCGGCGGTGCAGATCATGGGCGAACAGTTCGTGCTCGGCGCCACCATCGAGCGGGCCCTGAAGCGCGCCGCCGCCGAAGGCTTCATCTGCTCCTTCGACATGCTGGGCGAAGGCGCCCGCACCGCCGCGGACGCGGCGCGCTACGAGGCAGCCTACGCCCAGGCCATCGCCGCGGTCGCCCGCCACGCCGCCGGCCAGGCCGACGCGCGCGGGCCGGAGGCTGGCCACGGCGTCTCGGTCAAGCTGTCGGCGCTGTCGCCGCGCTACGAAGCGCGCGAGGCCGATCGGGTCTGGGCCGAACTCTATCCCCGGCTCAAGCGGCTGGCGGTGCAGGCGGCGGACGCCGACCTCAACCTGACGCTCGACGCCGAGGAGGCCGACCGGCTGGTGCTGTCGCTGGAGCTGCTCGACCGGCTCGCCCGCGAACCGGAGCTGGGCGGCTGGCGCGGCCTGGGGCTCGCCGTCCAGGCCTACCAGAAGCGCAGCCCGCAAGTGATCGCCGAGGTCGCCGGGATCGCCCGGTCGAGCGGCCGCCGGCTGATGGTGCGGCTGGTGAAGGGCGCCTACTGGGACACCGAGATCAAGCGCGCCCAGGTCGCCGGCCTGCCGGGCTATCCGGTCTACACCACCAAGGCGGCGACCGACCTGTCGTACCTGCTCTGCGCCGAGGCGCTGATCGCCGCGGCGCCGGCGCTCTATCCGCAGTTCGCCACCCACAACGCCCACACCCTGGCCGCGGTGCGCACCCTGGCCCGTCAGGCCGGGCTCGAAGTCGAGTATCAGCGGCTGCACGGCATGGGCGAGCCGCTCTACGCCGCGGCGCACGAGCGCTATGGGACGTTTCCGCTGCGCGTCTACGCGCCGGTCGGCAGCCACGAAGACCTGCTGCCCTACCTGGTCCGCCGGCTGTTGGAGAATGGCGCCAACACCTCCTTCGTCCACGCCCTGCTCGACGAGCGCACGCCGGTCGAGAAGGTGGTCATGGAGCCGGTCGAGTGGGTGCGCGGCGCCGGCGGCGGGCCGCACCCGCGCATTCCGCTGCCGGTCGACCTCTACGGGCCGGCCCGCCGCAACAGCCAGGGCCTGGACCTCAGCATCGCCGCCGTGCGCCGGGACCTGGAGATAGCGGTCGATACGTTGGACGGGCGGCCGCTCGAAGCCGGGCCGATCGTCGGCGGCCGCGCCTCGCCGGGCCAGGATGTGGAGGTCCGGGTCTCGCCGGCCGATCCGGCCCGCCGCCTGGGCCGGGCGGGCCAGGCCGGCGCCGGCGACATCGACCGCGCATTCCAGGCGGCGCAGCGGGCGCAAGGGCCCTGGGATGCGATCGGCGGCGAGCGGCGGGCGCCGGTGCTGCGCGCCATGGCCGACGCGCTGGAGGCGAACCGCGAGCGGCTGATCGCGCTCTGCGCCCGCGAGGCCGGCAAGACCCTGGCCGACGGGATCGCCGAGGTGCGCGAGGCCGCCGACTTCTGCCGCTACTACGCCAGCCTCGCCGAGCGGCAGTTCGCCCGGCCGGAGACTCTGCAGGGCCCGGTCGGCGAAGCCAACCAGCTGTCGCTGCACGGCCGCGGGGTGTTCGTCTGCATCAGCCCCTGGAACTTCCCGCTGGCGATCTTCACCGGCCAGATCGCCGCGGCGCTGGCCGCCGGCAACGCGGTGCTGGCCAAGCCGGCCGAGCAGACGCCGCTGATCGCCGCCGAGGCGGTGCGGCTGTTTCACGCCGCAGGCCTGGATCCCGATCTGTTGCACCTGATTCCTGGCGACGGGCCCGGCGTCGGCCAGGCGCTGGTCGGCCATGCGGCCTGCGCCGGCGTGGCCTTCACCGGCGGCACCGAGACGGCCTGGGCGATCAATCGGGCGCTGGCGGCGAAGTCAGGGCCGATCGTCCCCTTCATCGCCGAGACCGGCGGCCTGAACGCGATGTTCGTCGACACCACGGCGCTGCGCGAGCAGGTGATCGACGACGTGCTGGCCTCGGCCTTCGGCTCGGCCGGTCAGCGCTGCTCGGCGCTACGGCTGCTGTTTGTCCCGCACGAGACCGCCGCGGGGCTGATCGAGGGGCTGGCCGGGGCGATGGACGCCCTGGTGGTCGGCGATCCGGCCGATCCGCGCACCGATGTCGGCCCGGTGATCGACGCCGAGGCCAAGGCCGCGCTGGACGCCCATGTCGCCCGCCTGGCGCGCGAGGCGAAGCTGGTCCGCCAACTGCCGGTTCCGGAGCAGGGGATGTTCTTCGGCCCGGTGCTGGCGGAGGTCGCCGACGCGGGCTTCCTGACTCGCGAGGTGTTCGGCCCGATCCTGCACGTGGTCCGCTACGATCCGGCCGCGCTGGAGGCCGCGGCCGCGCCTTTGCGGGCCGCCGGCTACGGCCTGACGCTGGGGATCCACAGCCGGCTCGAGGCCTTCGCCGAGCGGGTGCGCCGGGCCGTTCCGGCCGGCAACGCCTACGTCAATCGCTCGATGATCGGCGCGGTGGTCGGCGTGCAGCCGTTCGGCGGCGAGGGACTGTCCGGCACCGGTCCGAAGGCCGGCGGCCCGCATGCGCTGCTGCGCTATGCGGTCGAGCGCGCGCTGAGCGTCAACACCGCCGCCCAGGGCGGCGACCCGGCGCTGCTGAACTTGTAGAGAGCCATATCTATAGAGCGCCATGCCCCGCCCCGGGACGACGGGGCACGGCGGCGGCGTCAGGCTGGCTCCTTGGCCCTCATGGCGTGCACGTCGCGGGCCCGCAGGGTCTGGCCGCCGATCCCCCAGTCGCCCTGTTCGACCTCCTGGATCCGGACCCAGGTGACCGGGCGCAGCGGCTCGCCCTCGACGGCGATCATCGCCTCGGTGACGCGGTGGATGAGCTCCTGCTTCTCGGCGGGGGTGAAGACGTCCTTGATCAGGTCGATGGTCACGAGCGGCATTGAACTTCTCCTGGCTGGTCCGGGACATCGCGTCCCCGACGTCGCAAGGAGATTGCGCCGAGCCGGGCCGGCCCGCTTGCAGGTGGTCTGTAGAAGTCCGGGAGATTTTCCGGAGAACGCCGGTCGCTGTAGGCTTGGCGCATGATCTATCGCTTCGGGCGCTACAGCTTCGACGCCGAGAACTGGGAGCTGCGGGCCGCAGGCCTCGTCGTGCCGGCCGAGCCCCAGGTGCTGGCGGTGCTGCGCCTGCTGATCGAGAACCGCGGCCGGCTGGTCAGCAAGGACGAGGTCGTCGACCAGGTCTGGAAAGGACGGATCGTCTCCGACGCGGCGATCGCCAGCCGGATCAAGTCGGCGCGCCAGGCGGTCGGCGACGACGGCGAGGCCCAGGCGGTGATCCGCACCATTCCCAAGCTCGGCTTCCGCTTCGTGGCGGAGGTGACGGTCGACGGCGCGCCCGAAGCGGCGCCGACGGTCGCGCCGCCGGCGGGCGAGGGGCGCCGCCGTCCGTCGATCGCCGTGCTGCCGTTTCTGGCGCTGCGGCCGGGCGGGCCGGAGGCGTTGGTGGCCGACGCCCTGCCGCACGACCTGATCGCCGCGCTGTCGCGGCTGCGCTGGCTGTTCGTGATCGCCCGCGGCTCGTCGTTTCGCTTCCGCGGTCCGGGCGTGACCGCCGAGGATGTCGGCGCGGCGCTCGGCGTCCGCTACTGCCTGAGCGGGGCGGTCGGCTTCGAGGCCGGCCGGATGTCGACCACCGTGGAGCTGTGCGACGCCCGCAGCAGCCAGGTGATCTGGGCCGAGGCGTTCGCCGGCCGGGCGGGGGACGTGCACGAGATCCGCGAGCGCATCGTCGCCGCGGTGATCAGCGCCCTGGAGCTCGAGATCCCGCTGGCGGAGGCGCGCGACGCCCGCCTGAGCTCGCCGGAAAACCTCGACGCCTGGTCGAGCTACCATCTGGGCCTGCAGCAGCTCTATCGGTTCGACCGCGAGGGCACGGCGCGCGCCGCGGTCCTGTTCGCCCAGGCGATCGCCCGCGAGCCGGAGTTCGCCCGCGCCTACGCCGGCCTCTCCTTCGCGCATTTTGAAAGCGCCTTCCTGGGGTTCGCCGACGACCGGCCGGCCGCGGCGGCGCAGGCCGAACAGCTTGCCGAGCGGGCGATCGCCGAGGATCCGCTGGATCCGTTCTGCAACCTCGTGCGCGGGCGGGTGCACTGGCTGAACGCCGAACTGGACGCCAGCCTGCCGTGGCTCGAGCGGGCGATCCGGCTGAACCCCAACTACGCCCAGGCCAAGTACTCCCGCGGCTGGGCGGAGACGCTGCTGGGGAACGGGCTGAAGGGCCGCTGCAGCGTCGACCAGGCGCTGGCGCTGAGCCCGCTGGATCCCCTGGCCTACGGCATGCTCGGGGTGCGGGCCTTCTCGCACCTGATCTGCGACGAGATTCCCGAGGCGGCGCAGTGGGGCGAGCGCGCCGCCCGCGCGCCGGGCGCGCACGCGCTGATCGAGATGATCGCCGCCGTCGCCCACACGCTGAACGGCGATCCGGCCCGCGCCGCCGTCTGGCGCGACTCAGCGCGCCGCCGCAGCCCGGGTCTCGACCGGCGCGCCTTCCTGCAGGCCTTCCCGTTCCACGATCCCGCCGCGCTTGGGCGGGTGTCCGAGGCGTTGCGCCGCCTGGGCCTCTGAGCGCGGCGCGCAGCCGTTCCCGACACTGGTGCGTTGTGCAGCTTGAGCGGGGCGGGACCTGCACGAGGAATGCATGACGCTGCAGCAGGCCCTGGCCTTCGCGCTGATCGGGCTGACCATCGCCTGCTTCATCTGGGGCCGCTGGCGCTATGACGTGGTCGCGCTGACCGCCCTGCTGGCCGGGGTGGTCGTCGGCGTGGTGCCGGCGGATCAGGCGTTCGACGGCCTGCGCAACGACATCACCGTGATCATCGCCTCGGCCCTGGTGGTCAGCGCCGCCTTCGCCCGCTCGGGGATCGTCGAGAAGGTGCTGCGGCCGGTGCTGCCGCACCTGAAGAGCGCCCGCACCCAGGTCCCGCTGTTCACCGCCGCGGTCACCCTGCTGTCGATGGCGACCAAGAACGTCGGCGCGCTGGCGATCATGATGCCGATCGCCCTGCAGGTGGCGCGGCGAACGAACGTTCCGCCGTCGCAGCTGCTGATGCCGATGGCGTTCGGTTCGCTGCTCGGCGGCACCGTCACCCTGGTCGGCACCTCCCCGAACATCATCGTCTCGCAGGTGCGCGAAGAGATCCTCGGCCGCCCCTTCGGCATGTACGACTACGCGCCGGTGGGCTTGGGCGTCACCGCCGCCGGACTTCTGTTCCTGGCCTTCGGCTACCGGTTGCTGCCGATCTCGCGGCCGGCCGCGGAGACCATCGACGCGGCGCTCGCCGCCCAGCCCTATGTCACCGAGGCGCAGATTCCCGAAGACTGGAGCCTCGCCGGGGCGTCGATCGGCCGGCTGCGCAAGCTGGGGGAGGGCGACGTGACGGTCGGCGCCGTGCTGCGCGGCGAGCGGCGGATCTCCAATCCGCACCCCAACACGCGCCTGCATTCCGGCGACGTGCTGCTGCTGGAGGGCGAGCATCAGGCGCTGGACGACCTGATCGCGCGGGCGAAGCTGAAGCTCACCCGCTCCGACAAGCCGGTGGCGATGGAGGAGCCGACCGAGGACGTCCGCATCGTCGAGGCGGTGATCGGCGCCGAGTCCAGCCTCGCCGGCCGCTCGGCCCAGCAGGAGGAGCTGCACGCCCGCCACGGCGTCAACCTGCTGGCGGTGAGCCGCAGCGGCTACCGGCTGACCCGCGAGCTGCGCCGCGTGCGGCTGCGGCGCGGCGACATCGTCGTCATCCAGGGCGGCGAGCGCACCCTGCCTGGCGCACTGAAGGACCTGGGCCTGCTGCCGCTGGCCGAGCGCGAGGTGCGGCTGGGCGGCATTCGCCACGTCGCCGGGCCGGCCGTGATCCTGGCGGCCGCCATGCTGCTGGTCGCCTTCCAACTGACGCCGGTCGCCATCGCCTTCTTCGGCGCGGCGGTGCTGATGGTGATCACCGGCGCGATTCGCATGCGCGAGGCCTACGCCGCGCTGGACGGCCCGGTGCTGGTGCTGATCGCCGCGCTGATTCCGGTCAGCGACGCCATCCGGGCGACCGGCGGGGCGGACCTGCTGGCCCGCGGGCTGGCCGGGCTGTTCGAGGGCTTGCCGCCGATGCTGCCGCTGGTGGCGATTCTGGCGACGGCGATGGCCGCCACGCCATTTCTCAACAACGCCGCCACCGTGCTGATCGTAGCGCCGATCGGGGCCAGCCTGGCGCGGCTCTTGGGACTCAACCCCGACCCGTTCCTGATGGCGGTGGCGCTGGGCGCGGCCTGCGACTTCCTCACGCCCATCGGCCACCAGTGCAACACCCTGGTGATGGCCCCCGGCGGCTATCGATTCGCCGACTACCCGCGGCTCGGGGCGCCGCTCTCGTTGCTGGTGGTCCTGCTCGGGCCGCTGTTGATCGCCGCCGTCTGGCCGCTCGGCGGGTGAGGGCGACAACGGCATTCACAGTCGTGTGAGAGGGGCTGTGCGCAACCGGGGGACAAACACGATCTTCTCGAGGGAGAAATCCCGCGTTTAACGCCTCGTTAGCAAAAAAGGCTGGGGGCGGATGGATCGCCTCATTGACGACTCCTGCGCCAAGTGTCCCCATATATGGGTCAGGTGGGCTGGTGAGCCCACAAGATGTAGGGGGACCAGGGGTTCCGGGCGCACCGCGCTGAAGCTCCTGAATGATATGGGTTTTGGGACATGAGCACCAGCGAAGCGGCCAAGGTTGAGATCGCGGGCGGCGCCGACCGGGCGGGAAAGCCAGCCCAGCGGCCGCAACTGCAACTCGTCCGGAAGGTCGAGGTCGACCGCAGCCGTGACGACCTGCTCACGGATTTCGGCAAGACGACGCTCGAGGACCGCTACCTGCTGCCGGGCGAGTCCTACCAGGACATGTTCGCCCGGGTGGCCACGGCCTTCGCCGACGACGCCGAGCACGCCCAGCGGATCTACGACTACATTTCGAACCTCTGGTTCATGCCCGCGACCCCGGTGCTGTCGAACGGCGGCGCGGCGCGCGGCCTGCCGATCTCCTGCTTCCTGAACGCGGTGCCCGACAACCTCGACGGCATCGTCAGCGTCTGGAACGAGAACGTGGCGCTGGCCTCCAACGGCGGCGGCATCGGCACCTACTGGGGCGGCGTCCGTTCGATCGGCGAGAAGGTCAAGGGCGCCGGCCAGACCAGCGGCATCATCCCCTTCATCCGCGTGATGGACTCGCTGACGCTGGCGATCAGCCAGGGGTCGCTGCGCCGCGGTTCGGCCGCGGTCTACCTCGACATCCACCACCCGGAGATCGAGGAGTTCCTGGAGATCCGCAAGCCGTCGGGCGACTTCAACCGCAAGTCGCTCAACCTGCACCACGGCATCTCGATCACCGACGAGTTCATGGAAGCGGTCCGCGACGGCGCGATGTTCGGCCTGCGCTCGCCGAAGACCGGCGAGGTGATCCGCGAGGTCGACGCCCGCAGCCTGTGGCAGAAGATCCTCGAGATCCGCCTGCAGACCGGCGAGCCCTACCTGATCTTCTCCGACACCGTGAACCGGGCCATGCCGCAGCACCAGCGCGACCTGGGCCTGTCGGTGCGCCAGTCGAACCTGTGCTCCGAGATCATGCTGCACACCGGCAAGGACCACCTGGGCGAGGAGCGGACCGCGGTCTGCTGCCTGTCCTCGGTCAACGCCGAGAAGTTCATGGAGTGGCGCGACCACCCGACCTTCTTCGAAGACGTCATGCGCTTCCTCGACAACGTGCTCGAGGACTTCATCCAGCGCGCGCCGCCGGAGATGAAGCACGCCGTCTACGCCGCCCAGCGCGAGCGTTCGGTGGGCCTGGGCCTGATGGGCTTCCACTCCTTCCTGCAGGCTCAGAACGTGCCGTTCGAGAGCGCGCTGGCGAAGTCGTGGAACATGCGCCTGTTCAAGACCCTGCGCCGCGGCTGCGACGCGGCCTCGCGCAAGCTGGCGGCCGAACGCGGGCCCTGCCCGGACGCGGCCGAGCGCGGCGTGATGGAGCGCTTCAGCCACAAGATCGCGATCGCGCCGACGGCCTCGATCTCGATCATCTGCGGCGGCACCAGCGCCGGCATCGAGCCGATCCCGGCCAACATCTACACCCACAAGACCCTGTCGGGGTCGTTCGCGGTGAAGAACCCCTACCTGGAGCGCCTGCTGGTCGAGAAGGGCCAGAACACGCCGCCGGTGTGGGACTCGATCCTGCAGAACGAAGGCTCGGTGCAGCACCTCGACTTCCTCAGCCAGGACGAGAAGGACGTCTACAAGACCGCCTTCGAGCTCGATCAGCGCTGGGTCATCGAACTGGCCGCCGACCGCACGCCGGACATCTGCCAGGCCCAGTCGGTCAACGTCTTCCTGCCGGGCGACGTCGATAAGTGGGACTTGCACATGCTGCACTGGATGGCGTGGGAGCGCGGCTGCAAGTCGCTCTACTACCTGCGCTCCAAGTCGGTGCAGCGCGCCGCCCACGCCGGCGGCGAGGAGATCGTCCACATCGCGCTGCCGGACGAAGGCAAGACCGACTACGAGGAATGCCTCGCCTGCCAATAGGCGGCGGCGCACTCCCGATGCGGACCACCTGGACCGCACGCCCCGGCGTGCGGTCCTTGTCGTTTTGGGGCCACTTTTTTTGGACCCGGGCCACCGCGACCCGGCGGCGATCAAAACTCCGTAAGCCGAGTGGCCTGAGACTCGCCTCAGGGGTGCGCCTGATGGACGGCTCCGACCCGCCGGCGCCACTGTTCGGGGAACCTCATTCGACGGTGCGGCTTTGAGTGAAGCGTGACACTGTGGGGTGATCCTAGCCGTTCTGGCTTTGGAGGCGGACATGCGGCGCTGGGCTGGGCTGCAACTCGTCTTGATCTGTGGAGCCGCGAGCGCGGCGCAGGCGCAATCCCGCGCGCCGACGATCCCGACCCTCTCGCCCATTGCGCCCTTATCCCTTTCGTCGTCCGCCTTTTCGACGTCCGGGGCGGTCTCGCCGGCGCTGGCGCCGCAGGATTCGCTGTCGGCGATGTTCGAGCAGGCCTCGCCCTCGGCTGACGCCGCGCCGGTCCGCTGGCGCTCGACCCAGGTTCCGCTGTCGCCGAAGACCAAGCTGCGGGTCAGCGTCACTGATCCGCTGACCGCGCCAGGCGCGACCGGCGCCCAGCTGGCCCGCGCCGGGGCCGAGACGCAGAACTATGAAGTCAGCGTGGTGCGCGACTGGCCGGGCGCGGTGTCCTTCAAGAGCGGCAAGGTCGGCATCGACGTCTCGCCGCACGCCGCGGTCGGCGTCACCCCCAAGGGCGGCCTGGCCGAGGCCGGGGCCCGGGTGGAGCTGAGCCATCAGGGGGTGGAGGACGAGGTGGTCGCCGGCCTCAACGCGATGGGCGTCGACGACGGCCAGGTGTTTGGCGACAAGGGCCGTTGGTACCTGTTCGCCGCCGCCAGCGGCCGGGCGGTGGGGCTCAACATGCTGCGCAGCGGCGCCGGCTGGGACCGCGCCGGCTGGACCACTGACGAGAGTTCGACCCTGGTCGGCGACGCTCAGGTCGGCGTCGGCTGGCGCAAGGGCGCGATGCAGACCTCACTGGGCGTGCTGCACCGGGAAGCCAAGGCCCAGCACGCCTACTACGGCTACCAGTCCGAAGGCGACACCCTGGTGGCGTTCTCCTTCGCCGTCCGGCCGCGGGAGTAGCGCTAGATGCTCCCCCTCAGGGGGAGCTGTCGCGAAGCGACTGAGAGGGTTGAGAGCCACAGCCTCCCTGGGCTTCACCCCCTCCGGCCTTCGGCCACCTCCTCCTGAGGGGGAGGATCTGCCTCACCGCGCGGCCAGCGCCGTCCGCACCTGCGCCAGCACGCCCGCCCAGTCGCCCGGCGCGGCCTGCCGGAACAGCCGCATGCTCGGATACCAGGCGGAGTCGCTGCGTCCGCGGCCCCAGCGCCAGTCGCAGCCGACCGCCGGCAGCAGCAGCCAGACCGGCTTGCCGAGCGCGCCGGCCAGATGCGCCACCGAGGTGTCGACGGTGATCACCAGGTCGAGCCCCATGATGATCCCGGCGGTGTCCCAGAAGTCGCGCGCGCCGGTGACGTCCGGCGTCAGGCTGACCGCGCCCGGCAGGGCCAGCAGTTCGGCCGCCGCCGCGGCGGGGAGCGAGCGGTGGTGGTCGTTATGGTGCTGCGGGTTGCCCTGGGCGACGACCCCGACGCTTAGGCCGTCCACGAGGTTCGGCCGCGGCGGCGCGAGGTAGGGCGCGGCCGGCGGGCTCGCGAGCCGTTGCAGGAACACCACCGGCAGCCGGCTGGTCGGCGCGACATAGTCCAGGCCGGCGATCTGCAGCTTTCCCTTGCCGGCGACCGCCGGCAGACCGAGGCCCTCGCGCACCAGCCGTTCCAGCGACGGATCACAGACCCAGATCACTTCGGCCCCGGCGTCGCGCAGCAGCGGCGCGAAGCGGGCGTACATGATCTGGTCGCCGAAGCCCTCCTCGCCCCAGACCAGCACGTGCTTGCCGGCTAGGTCCTCGCCGGCCCACAGCGGCGCGCCGAGATCCGGCGCCGGCCGAACCGGGTTGTCGGGGATCTCGCGCCAGGCGTCGTAGAGCGCAAAGCCGTCCGCCAGCCGGCCCTGGGCCAGCAGCGACAGGCCGAGCGAGGCGCGAATGCGCGGATGGTCGGCGGCGGCCAGGGCCTGGCGCAAGTCGGGCTCCGCCGCCGCCGGATCGCCGGCCAGCATGCGCACCGTGGCGACGTCGTGCAGCCGTCCGGCGGTGGGCTCCAGTTGCAGGGCCTCGCGCAGCCGCGCCTCGGCGGCGTCCAGCCGCCCCTCGCGGATCAGTCCGCGAGCTTCCTGCTCCAGCCGGCGGGCGCGCTCTGCACGGTCGTCCATAAGCTGGTCGTAAGCCCCGTCGGGCGCCGGGAAAAGCCTCAGTCCTCCCAGCCGTCGTAGAAGGGGAAGCGCTCGGCCCACAGCGCCGCCAGCCGCGGCTCGCAGTCGACCGCGCGCGCCACGTCGGCCAGCCCCGGGGCCGCGGCGTAGAAGGCCCGCCGCCCGGGCCGCCAGCGCGAGACCACGGCGAGATAGAGGTCCAGCACTGAGATCGTCTCGCCGAACAGGAATGGGCCGAGCGGTGCGATGCCGGCGTCCATCGTCGCCCAGTTGCGGCCGATGCGCTCGGCGGTCCGCTCTTGCAGCACCGCCGCGTGCGCCGGATCGGCGGCGAGCCGGCTCGGGTCGTCGCGGATCCAGTAGAAGGCGTAGATCTGGGCCGATATGAAGCTCATCCAGCGCAGGAACTGCGGCCTAAACGGCGAGTCGACCGCAGGCGCCAGCCGCGCCTTGGGATGGCGCTCAGTCAGGTGCAGCAGGATGGCGGCGCTCTCGGTCATCAGCTCGCCGGCCTGGCCGTCGGCGCCCGGCAGCACCAGCACCGGCACCTGCCGCATCGGATTGACCGGGGCCAGCGCCTCGGCGTCGGCGGCGCTCTCGAAAGGCGCGTTTTCGATCACCTGGTAGGGTGCGTCGATCAGCGTCAGCGCCGCTTCCACCGCCGTCGAACCGGAGCCGATCGCCCCGTAGATCACATAGCCGGTCATGGTTTGTCCCCAGGGTTCTTCACAACATCTGGGCCGTAGGGCGGAACTTGGCGCTAGATGTTGAACTTGCCGCTGCTACCCTCATCTTATTGGCGAACGCCGAATGATTCCGTCCGAGAGAAGATGCCCGTGAACCAGCCCACCGCCCGTCAGCTGCCCGGCCTGCTCACGCCTTCCTTCGCCTACAAGCCGTTCCGCTATCCGTGGGCCCACGACTTCTGGAAGAAGCAGCAGCAGGTCCACTGGATGCCCGAGGAGGTTCCGCTCGGCGAGGACCTGAAGGACTGGGCCTCGAAGCTGAACGACCGCGAGCGCAACCTGCTCACCCAGATCTTCCGGTTCTTCACCCAATCGGACGTCGAGGTGAACGACAACTACATGGAGCGCTACTCGCGCGTCTTCAAACCCACCGAGGTGAAGATGATGCTGGCGTCGTTCTCCAACATGGAGACGATCCACATCGCCGCCTACGCCCTGCTGCTCGAGACCATCGGCATGCCCGAGGCCGAGTTCACGGCCTTCCTCGACTACCAGGCGATGCGCGACAAGCACGACTACATGCAGAGCTTCGGCGTCGACACCGACGCCGACATCTGCCGCACGCTGGCGATGTTCGGCGGCTTCACCGAAGGGCTGCAGCTGTTCGCCAGCTTCGCCATGCTGCTGAACTTCCCGCGCCACAACAAGATGAAGGGCATGGGCCAGATCGTGTCCTGGTCGGTGCGCGACGAGAGCCTGCACTGCGAAGGCATCATCAAGCTCTACCACGCCTTCAACAAGGAGACCGGCGCGGTCACCAAGAGCGTCGCCGACGACATCGTCGACTGCTGCAAGACGGTGGTCGGGCTGGAGGACAAGTTCATCGACCTGGCCTTCGAGGCCGGCGAGATCCAGGGCATGACGCCCGAGGATATCAAGAAGTACATCCGCTTCATCGCCGACTGGCGCCTCCGGCAGCTGCAGTTGCCGGAAGTCTTCGGCGCCAAGGAGAACCCGCTGCCCTGGCTGCAGTCGATGCTGTCGGGCGTCGAGCACGCCAACTTCTTCGAAGCCCGCGCGACCGAATACTCCAAGGCCGCCACCCGCGGCCAATGGCACGGCAACGACGGCGTCTGGGCCGAGTTCGACCGGATGCTGGTCAAGCGTTCGGACGCCAGCCTGCCGGTGGAGTAGGGCGCACCCTCTCCACTCGTCCCCGCGAAAGCGGGGATCTAGGCTTTTTGCGTTCGAACTACCCGAGCAGGTTCGAAGAACCACGAAAGACACCGAAAAGCACGAAAGCGCCGCGCCGAGAGTGCGAGCTTTCGTGCTCGCTTCAGATTGGGACTGACCGGCCTAAGGCCGGTCGAACCGACTGATCCCGCGTCTCAGCCTACTTTCGTGTTTTTCGTGTGTTTCGTGGTTCCCCAGAACCCCGCTTCGTGGGGATGACCGGTAGGGCCTACTCCTCGTATCCCACATGGGTCAGGTACAGCCCGCAGGCCGGGGCGACCGGGCCGCAGGCTTTGCGGTCGCGGGCTTCCAGCGCCGCCTTCAAGTCCGCCGCGCTCCAGCGGCCGAGCCCGACCTCGGCGAGGCTGCCGGTCATCGAGCGGACCTGCCGATGCAGGAACGAGCGCGAGGCGAACTCCAGCAGCAGGTGTTCGCCTTCGCGGCGGACGGCGGCGACGTCCAGCGTCTTCATCGGCGACTTCGCCTGGCAGCCGAGGTCGCGGAAGGTGGTGAAGTCGTGGTGGCCGACCAGCAACTGGGCGGCTTCGTGCATGGCCGCCGCATCGAGCGGCTTCTTCACGTGCCAGACCCGGCCCTGGTCGAGCGCCGGCGGGCTCTTGCGGTTGATGATCCGGTAGAGATAGCGGCGCTCGCGCGCCGAGAATCGCGCGTGCCAGTCCCCCGCCGCCACCGACGCCTCGAGGATGACGATCGGCTCCGGCACCAGGTGGGCGTTCAGCGCGTCGCGCACCACCTCCGGCTTCCAGTCCTTCTCCAGGTCGATGTGGATCACCTGGCCGGTGGCGTGCACCCCGGTGTCGGTGCGCCCGGCCGCGTGCAGTCGCAGCGTCTGGCCGCAGAAGCCTTTGACGGCGCGCTCGATCGAGCCCTGCACCGAGGCCAGCCCGTCCTGCGCCTGGAAGCCATGGTAGGGGCGCCCGTCGTATTCGATCAGAAGCCGGTAGCGCGGCATCAGCTGAGCCGCGTCCCGGCCGCCACCGGCTGGCCGCGCAGGAACACCTCGGCGTCCTGGGCGCCCTTGCCCTCGCGCTGGGCTTTCAGCAAGCGCACCGCGCCCTCGCCGCAGGCCACCAGCAGGCGGTCGTCGAGCACCATACCAGGCTCTCCGTCGGCGTCCTCGAGCGTCGACAGCAGCGCCTTGACCCGCACCTCGCCCTTCTCGGTCGGCAGGGTGAACCAGGCCCCGGGGAACGGCGACAGGCCGCGGATCTTCAGGTCGACCTCGCGGGCCGGCCGGCTCCAGTCGATCCGCGCCTCCTTGGAGCGGATCTTCTTGGCGTAGGTGACGCCGTGCTCGGCCTGCGCGACCTCGACGGCGCGGCCGGCCTCGATGTCGGGCAGGGTGCGGACGATCAGGTCGGCGGCCGCGGCGGCCAGCCGGTCGTGCAAGGAGCCCGCGGTGTCCAGCGGGCCGATCCGCACTGTCGCGGTCGCCAGCACCGGACCTTCGTCCAGGCCCTCGGTCATGCGCATCACCTGGACGCCGGTGGCCGCATCGCCGGCCATCAGCGCGCGCTGGATCGGGGCGGCGCCGCGCCAGCGCGGCAGCAATGAGGCGTGCAGGTTGAAGCTGCCGAGCCGGGGCGCGTCGAGCACTGCGGCCGGCAGGATCTGGCCGAAGGCGACGACCACGGCGGCGTCGGCGCCGAGCGCCTGAAAGGCTTCGATCTCGGCGGGGTCGCGCATCGAGGCCGGCGTGCGCACGGCGATGCCGCGGGCCTCGGCGAAGGCGTGGACCGCCGACGGCTTCAGCGTCTGGCCGCGGCCGCGCGGCGCGGGCGGCTGGGAATAGGCGCAGACGATTTCGTGTCCGGCCTCAACAAGGGCGCCGAGTACAGCGACGGAGAATTCGGGGGTGCCGAGAAAGGCTAGGCGCATGTCGGGGGTTTACCGAGACGGGAACCGGCAGGAAAGCTTGGCAGTTGGTTCCGCGGTGTCGAAGGAGACTTTCATGCGTAGTTTGACCGTCGCGCTCGCCCTGGGCTTCGGGCTGGCCGTGGCCGCCTGCAGCCAGGCCGAGCAGCAGAACGCCCAGGCAGAAGCCCAGGCCAAGAGCGCCGTCGCCGCTCAGGATGTGAAGGAGACCGCCCAGAAGGCCGGCGCCGACATCAAGGACGTCGCTCAGGACCTCGGCATCGACGTGAAGAAGGTGGCCCAGGACGAGGACGTCAAGAAGGCTGCCAAGGAGGTGGAGACCGCCCTGAAGGGGCTCGGCGCCGCCGCCAAGGACGCCTCCAAGGACGACAAGGACGCCGCCGACGCGGCGAAGGCGCCGGCGGAGAAGAGCAAGGGGTGACGCCCCAATTCCGCTCGTCCCGGCGAAGGCCGGGACCCAGATTTAGCCCGAGGGTTCGTTCAAAAGGGCTGAGGAAAACTTGCTGACCGCGCGCACGTCATCTGGGTCCCGGCCTTCGCCGGGATGAGCGGGCATTAAGCCGCGCGCAGCTTGCGGACCTTCTTCACCGCCTGCTCGCGCTTCAGGCGCGACAGGTGGTCGATGAACAGCACGCCGTTCAGGTGGTCCATCTCGTGCTGGATGCAGACGGCGAACAGGCCGTCGGCGTCTTCCTCGATCTGTTCGCCCTGGTAGTTCAGGTAGCGCAGCTTGACCTGCGAGGGGCGCTGCACCTCGTCGTAGTACTCCGGCACCGAGAGGCAGCCCTCTTCGTAGCCCTGGGTGTCGTCCGAGACCCAGACGATCTCCGGATTGACGAAGAAGCGCGGCTGCTTGTCCTCGCCCTCGCGGGCCAGGTCCATGACGATCACCCGCTTCGGCACGCCGATCTGGATCGCCGCCAGGCCGATGCCGGGGGCGTCGTACATGGTCTCCAGCATGTCATCCATCAGCCCGCGCAGCGCGTCATCGACGGCGGCGACGGGCTCGGAGACCTGCTTCAGCACAGGATTGGGAACGGTGAGGATTTCGCGGATGGCCATGGGGGCGGAGGTAGGTGTCGAATTCCTGAGCGTCAAGGTGGGTGATTATAGCCTCAATGCTCGTCGCCCGCGACCAAACGCACCGGCGAGGCCTCGGGCACGGCGAGCTTGGCCAGCGGACGGACCGAACTTTCGATCGGCTCCAGCGCGGCGATCTCCTTGCCTTCGTGGTCGACCTTGAGGTCCTCGAACCGCTTGGCCTGGGTCAGCACCTGGGTCTCCAGCGAGGCGGCGAAGCGGTTGTAGCGGTCGACCGCCTGGCCGAGCGCCTTGCCCATGCCGGCGGCGTGCTCGCCCATCACCGAGATCCGCTTGTAGAGCTCGCGGCCGAGGTCGGCGATCTTGCGCGCGTTGACCGCCTGCTCCTCGACCCGCCAGCCGTAGGCCACCGCCTTGCACAGGGCGAACAGGGTGGTCGGGGTGACGATCACCACCCGGCGTTCCATCGCCTCGTTCATCAGGTCCGGAGCGCGGTCGAGGGCGGCGGCCATCGCCGAATCCAGCGGCACGAACATGGCGACGAAGTCCGGCGAGGCGTCGAACTGGTCCCAATAGGCCTTGGCCGCGAGGCCCTGGACGTGGCTCTTGACGCTCTGCACGTGGCGCAGGCCGCAGGCGTCGCGGGTCAAGTCGTCGGGCGCGTCCTGCAACTCCAGGAAGGCGTTCAGCGAGCACTTGGCGTCGATCACGAAGACCCCGCCGCCCGGCAGGCGCACGGTGACGTCCGGCCGCCGGCGGCCCTCCTCGGTGTCGGTGGAGGCCTGCTCCTGGAAGTCGAAGCGGTGCGCCAGCCCGGCCGCCTCCAGCACGTTGCGCAGGGTCTGCTCGCCCCAGCGGCCCTGCACCCCGGCGCCGCGGCGCAGCGCCTGGGAGAGCTTGCGCGCCTCCTCCTGGGTCGCGGCGGAGGCGGCGAGCAACTGGGCGATCTGCTGCTTAAGGCCGCCGTTTTCCTCGGCGCGGGTCTTCTCGACCGCGGCGACCTGTTCCTGGAACTTGGCCAGGGTCTCGGCGACCGGCTTCAGCTGCGCCTCGATCCGGGCCTGGGCCAGCTGCTCGCGGTTGCGGAAGGTTTCCTCGGTCTGCTTGACCAGCGCCTCGGCCACGGCGGTCGCCGACTGCGCGGCCTGGGCCTTGGCGAGCTCGGCGTGGACCGTGGTCTGCTCCTCCAGCATCCGGATCCGCGCCTCGGCGGCGGTCGCCCGCTCGGTCAGCGCGAACGCCCGCTCGTCGGCCGCGGCCGCGCGCTTGCGCTCCAGGAAGCCCCAGACCAGGGCCGCGACGGCGACGAGGGCGCAGACCAGCGCCGCGAGCAAGGATGCGTTCATGGTGTGTTCTTAGCGCGGCGGCTGAGTCGGGACCAGCGGCGTCGGCGTCGCGGCGCGGCGCCGAGCGGCGCCGTCGGGCGTTGTGCTTCCACCGAAATGGAGGAGACGAATGAGCGGTCGCGAACAGCTGCAGGATCTCGACGATCTGCTGGACGAGCTCGACCGCTGCGCCGATCAGGCCGGCGATAAAGTCTCCGTCCAGGAGGTCGTCGACGCGATCGGCCGGCGCTCGTTCGGTCCGCTGCTGCTCGTCGCGGGCCTGCTGGGCATGACGCCGGTGGCGGCAGTCCCGGGCGCGCCGACGATCATCGCCGTGCTCATCCTCCTGATGTCGGTGCAGCTGCTGTTCGGGCGCAAGAGCGTCTGGCTGCCGCGCGTCCTGCTGAAGCTGTCGGTGAAGGCCGACAAGTTGAAGCGGGCGGTCAAGGTCGTCCGCAAGCCGGCGCGCTTCGTCGACCGGCTGGTCAAGCCGCGCCTGGAGGTGTTCACCGGGCCGACTGCGGACCGGATGGTGGCGCTCGCCTGCACGGTGCTGGCGCTGATGACCCCGCCGCTCGAGCTGTTGCCGCTGGTCGCCTTCTTCCCCTCGGCCGCCGTCGCGATCTTCGGGCTGGGGCTGATCGCGCGCGACGGCCTGCTGGTGCTGATCGGCCTGACGATCAGCGCGGGCGTGCTGGGCGTCGCGGTCTACCACCTCGTGCGGTGAGGCGCGGTCCGATGGGCTGGCGCGCATTTAACCAGCACCTCTCAACGGCCGTAAATCATGCGGCGCCATGCTCCGACCGTGGCGCGCTGTCTCGTGCGCGTCGATCGGACGAGGTGAAGACGGATGAGAATGGCGCAAAAGGCCAGGCTCGCTGCAGCGAGCGCCGCCATTATACTTGCCGCCGCGCCTTTCGCGGCGCGCGCTGAGGTGGCCGGCGGCGTGATCGGTTGCGACGCGTCGGGCAATAAGCAGATCGGCGGCGCCGTGCTCGGCGCCGTGATCGGCGGGGTCGCCGGCAGCAATCTGGCCAAGAACGACCGCACGACCGGCACGGTGGTCGGCGCCACCGCTGGCGCCGCGGCCGGTTCCTACGTCGGCTGCCGCATGCAGAAGAGCGACGCGAACAAGGCAGCCGCCCCGGCGCCGGCCGCCGCGCCGGTCGCCGACCGCTACTATGATCGCGACGCGGCGCACGCGCGTCCGGCGGCCTACGCGGACGACCGCTACCATGAGGATCGCCCGGCGCCGCCCGGCCTGGCCAAGAAGCCGCACCACATGCCGCCGGGTCTCGCCAAGAAGTACTACGGCGTCGGCGAACGGCTGCCGACCGCCTACGTCGGCGAACCGCGCAACTCCCTGAGCGATCCGCGGCGCTATGGCCTGCGCTATGCGCCGTCCGGCTATCGCTGGGTGGTGATCGAACGGGACGCCTATCTGGTCCGCACCCGCACCGGCGTGATCACCGACGTGGCGCGCGCGATCTTCGGCTGAGCGGGCCGAACCTTCGGGCCCTTTCCCGCCTGCGCTCCCCCAGGGAAAGGGTCCGGAGGAAACTCAGCTCGCCGCGACGGGCGCCGCCAGCCTCTGGTCGCGTAAGAACCGCTCCAGCACCGCGCCGAGATCCTGCTTCGCCCACTGGTGCAGGAACATGGTGATCATGTGCAGCCGCATGCGGGCGGTCTCGTTGCTCCGGAACCGGGGATCGAAGCGGCTCTCGGCCGTCCCCAGGTCGGGGATCTCCTTCTGGATCACCGCCGGCGCGTCCAGCAGCCAGGCCAGGCCCATGATCGCGGTCATCAGCTGCAGGTGCAGCTTCAGCTCGCCCGCGGTCACCTCCGGCCCGCCGCTGCGGCGGTACTCCGCAGCGAAGGTCGCGAGCAGCTCGTCGAGGTGGGCGTCCCACAGCTCCGGCTCGGCGCCGCTGAGCGCGCCGTAGAGCGCCAGCGCCACGCTCATCTGGCCGACCCCGCCCCAGTCGAGCAGGCCGCAGGCCAACTCGCCGTCGGCGTCGCGCCAGAACCAGCCGTTGTCGACGTTGGCGTTCCAGTGGCAGAGCGCGATCAGCCGCGGGTCGCCGTGCAGGAAGGCCTTGATCGCCGCCTCGTGCGCCAGCACCCGGGGAATCGCCGCCGACAGCCCCGCCAGGAAATCCGAGGTGCGGATGTGCTCGGGCAACAGCTGCGGATGGCGCGCGGCGAACGCGGCGTAGCGCTCGACCCGTCGCTGCAGCTGTTCGGCGCTGTAGGGGATCGGCGCCATGAAGGCGATGCGCTCGGGCGCGAACGGGAAATAGCGCGCGATCGCGGGCATCCGCCCGGCCTTGTGCCCGCCGGCTAGCCGGGCCACCGCCGTCAGCAACGCCCGATAGTGCGCGAGCGGCTCGGGCAGCTCGTGGTCCCGGCACTTCTCGTAGGCCGGCTCGATCCCGCCCTCGCCGAAACCGATGCGTTCGGTGATCAGCACCCCGGTCCCGGACGGCGCGTGCAGGTCGGCGTACATGCAGCGGGCGACCGTCGCCGGGAAATCCGGCGCCCGCGACAGCAGGGCGAGCTGCACCTCCGGGGCCATCTGGCTCTTCAGGCTGTCGCGGAAGTCGTCGTCGTAGTCGCGCGAGAACTTCACGAAGAGGTCGGCGGGCAGGGCCGGGTCCGGCCGTTCGTAATCGACCGACAGCAAGAGCTTGCGCCCGGTGCCGCCGCCCAGCCGCTCCTCGAAGCGGGTGATCGCCGCGACGCGGTTGTCGTAGCCCAGCGCGCCGGCCGCGCGGAAGGCGTCGGTCAGCCAACCGACGCCGCCGTCGCGCAGCGCCGCGGCGTGGGCCGGGACCGGCAGGCCGAGCATCTCGCCGGAATACCAGTCGGCGCGGTCGTGCATGGAAAGCCCCTCCGTCGCCTCAGGTCCTACAGGCGCGCCGCCGCCCTGTCGCCGCGCCGGCGGCAAAGAGATCGGCCTGGAGCGGAAAGGGTCAGGCGGGCCGGCGGGCCCGCATGGCCTGAGCAATGGTGCCGTCGTCCAGCCAGTCGAGTTCGCCCCCGACCGGCACGCCGCGCGCCAGCATGGTGATCGCCACCCCGGTCCCGGCCAGTCGCTCGGCGAGGTAGTGGGCGGTGGTCTGGCCGTCGACGGTGGCCGGCAGCGCCAGCACCACCTCGCGCACCACCCCGTCCGAAGCGCGCGACACCAGCGGCCCGACCCGCAGGGCGTCGGGGCCGATCCCGTCGAGCGCCGACAGCAGGCCGCCGAGCACGTGGTAGCGGCCGCGGAAGGCGCCGGCCCGCTCCATCGCCCACAGCGCGCCGACTTCCTCGACGACGCAGATCAGCGAGCGGTCGCGCTGCGGGTCGGCGCAGATCGCGCACGGATCCTGGGTGTCGAGCGAGCCGCAGGTCTGGCAGGTCTTCACCCGCGCCGCGGCCTCGGCCAGGGCGTCGGCCAGCGGATTCAGCAGCTGGTCGCGCCGCTTGAGCAGCGCCAGCGCCGCACGCCGCGCCGAGCGCGGCCCCAGTCCCGGCAGCTTGGCCAGGAGGCCGATCAGGCGTTCGATTTCGGGTCCGGCGGAGCTGGCCAAGGTCGTTGAATTCTCTCCGTCATCCCGGCCGCAGCGTAGCGGAGCGCCGGGAACCAGGGGCGGTGCGCACCGCACCTGGGTCCTGGATCGGCCTTAGGCCGTCCGGGATGACGTGCTGTTTAGGTGGTCAGAACTTCGGCATGCCGGGCAGGCCCATGCCGGCCAGCGGGCCGGCGGCCTCGCGCATCGCCTCGGCCTGGGCGGTATCCAGCTTGCGCTTGGCGTCGGCGTGGGCGGCGACCACCAGGTCGGCGACCACCTCGCCTTCGCCGGGCTGCATCAGGCTCTCGTCGAGGTCGACCCGGGCGAGTTCGCCGGAGCCCTTCAGCGTCACCTTCACCATGCCGCCCCCGGAGGTGCCTTCGACCGACAGCTCGGCGAGCCTCGCCTGGGCCTCGGCCAGCTTCTCCTGCATGGCCTGGGCCTGCTTCATCAGGGAGCCAAGGTCTTTCACGGCTTAGTCCTCGTCACTGTCGGCCTCGTCCTCCGGCGCCGCGGCGGGCGGCTCGGGCTGAGGCGGTTTGCGGATGCCTACGATCTCGGCGCCCGGGAAGGCCTGCATCACCGCAACGACGAAGGGATCCTGCTCGATCCGCACGCGCGCCTCGCGCTGTTCGCGCTTCTGCCGCTCCCAGGCGCTCTCCGCCCCGCCGCCGCCTTGCGCGGCGATCAGCCAGCGCTCGCCGGTCCATTCCTTCAGCCGGCCGACCAGCCGCTGGGCGAGGTTGTTGGGCGCGCCGGGGGCCGGCTCGTACTCGATGGCGCCGGGCCGGACGCTGATCGGCCGCACATAGCGCTCGACGTCCAGCTTCAGGGTGATGTCGCGCTTCTTGTCGATCAGCGCCAGGATGTCCTCGAAGCTGCGCAGGCTCGCCGAGGCGACCGGCTCGCTGGAGGACTGCGGCTGTGGCTGGGCGAAGCTGCGGGCGACCGCGCTGGCCCCGCCGCCGCCGCTGGCGGCGACACCGCCGCCCCCGCCGCCGCCCGACGGGCCGGGGCCCACCGGATCGCCGGCCTGCAGCCGCTTCAGCGCCTCTTCCGGTCCCGGCAGGTCGGCGGCGTAGGCCAGCCGCACCAGCGCCATGTCGGTCGCCGCCGCGGCGTCCGGCGCCCGGCGCACCTCGTCGTAAGCCTTCAGCAGCAGCTGCCAGATGCGCGACAGGGTGCCGGCGGAGATCGATGCGCCGATCGCCGCGAGCCGGGCGGCCTGTTCCTTCGGCAGCACCAGGGCGTGCGGCCCGACCGCCTTGGCGACGCTCGCGCCATGGCAGTGGTCCAGCAGGTCCAGCATCACCTGGTCGGGGTTGGCCCCGTAGCCGTAGAGGGTGCGGAAGGTCTCGATCGCCGGGCCGGCCTCGCCCCGCATCAGTTGCTCGAACAGGCCGATGGTCTGCGCGCGGTCGGCCAGGCCCAGCATGTCGCGGATCGAGGCCGCGGCGACGGTCTGGCCGGCCTCGGCCTGGACGATCGCCTGGTCGAGCATCGACTGGGCGTCGCGCACCGAGCCCTCGGCGGCGCGGGCGATCAGCATCAGGCCCTCGGCGTCGACCCGGGCCCCCTCGTTCGCGCAGATCATCTCCAGGTTCTTGACCAGCATGTCGGGCTCGACGCGGCGCAGGTCGAAGCGCTGGGTGCGCGACAGGATGGTCACCGGGACCTTGCGGATCTCGGTGGTGGCGAAGATGAACTTGGCGTGCGGCGGCGGCTCTTCCAGCGTCTTCAGCAGGGCGTTGAACGCCCCGGTCGACAGCATGTGCACTTCGTCGATGATGTAGACCTTGTAGCGCGCCTCGACGGGGGCGTAGCGCACGCCCTCCAGCAGTTCGCGCATGTCGGCCACGCCCGTGCGGCTGGCGGCGTCGAGCTCGAGGACGTCCATGTGCCGGCCCTCGATGATCGAGCGGCAGTGGCGGCCTTCGTCCTTGAAGTCGATGGTCGGTTCGTCGACCGCCTCGGTCTGGTAGTTCAGCGCCCGGGCGAGCAGGCGCGCGGTGGTGGTTTTGCCGACCCCGCGGACACCGGTGAGCATGAAGGCGTGGGCGATGCGGCCGGTGGCGAAGGCGTTGCGCAGCGTGCGCACCATCGCTTCCTGGCCATACAGATGCTCGAAGGTGCGCGGCCGGTATTTGCGCGCGATGACGGTGTAGGCGGCGCCCGGCTCGGCCGGCGGCGGCGGCGCATCGCCGAACATGTCGCCCGTATTGGGGTCACGCTCAGGAAGGTCGTCTTCGAGCGGGAAGTCTTCGTCGGCCATTGAGCCCTGGGCGGAAATGAGGTGGAGACCGCGACCCGAAGCGTAACTCGTTACGGCTGCTTCCTTCCGGACCTGACCGGGTTGGCGAGGCGTCCGCCCGCGATCTCCGCCCCCTATATCGCCGCTGAAGGCCGCGTGCGCAAGCCGGCGGCGAAGCCTTTGCGCGCACATGACGCGCAAGCCTGTGCAGCGTACAACTTTGACCCATGCCGCTGCACCTCTTCCTGAACACCTTCGCCGGCAACCCGCTCGACCGGGCGAGCGACCGCCGCATCGAGCCCGAATGGCTGGCCCAGCAGCTGGCGTCGGACGACGCCCTGGCCGTGGCGCTGTGGAACGGCCGGCCGCTGGTCGAGAACAAGGCGGACGGGGAGCTGCAACTCGCCTATCTGCCGGCCAAGCTGGCCGGCGAGCTCGATCCGACCGGCGAGCGGCTGCTGTTCCTGGGGCTCTGGAAGGAGACGGCGGTGTTCGCCATCGATCTCGAGGGCCTGGCCGATCCCACGGCCTCGGCGCTGAGCGGCCTCGGCCGCTTCGAGGACCTGCGGCTGATCGCGCTGGACCTGCCGCCGACCGACGCGGCGATCGCCTCGACCGCCAAGGGGATGTTCGAATGGCGTAGGCGGCACCGTCGCTGCGCGGTCTGCGGCGAGCCGAGCCGGCCGGCCGACGGCGGCTGGAAGCGGGTCTGCGAGGCCTGCGAGGCGGAGCATTTCCCGCGCACCGATCCGGTGGTGATCATGCTGCCGCACCATGGCGACCGCTGCATGCTCGGCCGCCAGGAGTCCTGGCCGAAGGGGATGTTCTCCGCCCTGGCCGGATTCCTGGAGCCCGGCGAGGCGATCGAGGAGGCCTGCGCGCGGGAGCTGGCCGAGGAGGCCGGCTTAAGGGCGCTAAACGTCCGCTACCACTCCAGCCAGCCGTGGCCCTATCCGTCGTCGCTGATGATCGGCCTGATCGCCGAGGTCGAGGACGACGAAGGCCGCCCGGACCAGACCGAGCTGTCGGAAGTCCGCTGGTTCACCCGCGCCGAGGCCCGCGCCCTGCTGGCCGGCGAACTCGACGGCGTCTTCTGCCCGCCCCGCTCGGCGATCGCCCACCAGCTGATCAAGGCCTGGGCGGGGGAGGGCTAAACGCCCCCTCCGTCTCGCGCCTTGCGGCGCGATCCACCTCCCCCGCTGCGCGGTGGAGGATCTGAGCGCAAAGATGCTCCACCGCTTTAGCGGGGGAGCTGTCGCGGGGCGTTACTCCGCCGCCTACCCCCGCTTGCGGAACGGATCGGCCGAATACACCCCGAGGATCTCGAACCGCTCGGAGAAGAACTGCAGCTCGTCGAAGGCCCGGGCCACGCCGCGGTCTTCCGGGCGGCCCTCGACCTCGCAGTAGAAGAAGGTCGCCGTGAAGCTGCCGTTCTCCATGTAGCTCTCGAGCTTGATCATGTTCACGCCGTTGGTCGCGAACCCGCCGAGCGCTTTGTAGAGCGCCGCCGGCAGGTTCTTCACCCGGAACACGAAGCTGGTGATGCAGGGGTCGGTGAACGGTGGCGGCTCCGGATCGGGCTCGGCGGTCATCACCAGGAAGCGGGTGGTGTTGTTGTGCTCGTCCTCGACGTCGCGCAGCAAAACCTCCAGCCCGTACATCTCGGCCGCCAGCGCCGGCGAGACCGCCGCGCGGGTCGGATCGGGACGCTCGGCCAGCATCTTGGCGGCCAGCGCGGTGTCGCCCACCGGCTCGGTCTTCAGTCCCAGCCGGCGCAGGGTCTTGCGGCATTGGCCGAGCGCGATCGGCATCGAGCAGGCGATCTTCACCTCCTCCAGCTTCACGCCGGGATTGACCATCAGCTGGAAGTGGATCGGCTTGAACCGTTCGCCGATGATCTTCAGCCCGGAGTCCGGCAGCAGGTGGTGCACGTCGGCGACCCGCCCGGCGATCGAGTTCTCCACCGGGATCATGCCGAGCTGGCAGTCGCCGGCCCGCACCGCCTCGAAGGCGTCCTCGAAGCTGGCGTGCGGCACGGCTTCGTAGTCCGGGTAGGCGGCCGCACAGATCTCGTGGCTGTTGGCCCCCAGCTCGCCCTGGAAGGCGATGCGTCGTTGGCTCATCGAAGGTTCCTTGCGTGCGCGCGGGCCTGCTCGAGATCGGCGGGCGTGTCGACGGATATGGGGGCGGCGTCGGCGACGGCCGCCCAAATGGACAAGCCCAGCTCCAGCGCCCGCAGTTGCTCCAGCTTCTCGCGCAGCTCCAGCGGCGAGGGCGGGGCGGCGTTGAACTGCTCCAGCGCGGCGCGGCGGTAGCCGTAGATGCCGATATGGCGCCACACCGGCGCGTCGCCATAGAGAGTCGAGCGGGTGAAATAGAGCGCCCGACCGCTGGCGCCGTCGGCCTGCAGCGACAGCACCGCCTTGACCACGTCGGGATTGCTGCGGTCGGCGGGGGCGCTTTCCGGCGCCACCACGGTGGCGATGTCGCAGGCCGGCTCGCGCGCCATCAGCGCCACGCAGTGGGCGAGGACCGACGGCTCCACGAACGGCATGTCGCCCTGCAGGTTGACCACCAGGTCGTGCCGGCCGTCCGGGTCGAGCTCGGCCAGGGCCGCCAGGATGCGGTCGGAGCCGGACGGCAACGCGGGATCGGTCAGCACCGCGCGCCCGCCCGCCGCGCGGACGGCCTCGACGATCTCGCGATCGCCCGCGGCGACCGCGACCGGGCCGGCGTCGGCGGCCTCGGCTTGCCGCAGCACGCGGACGATCATCGGTATGCCAGCGATATCCGCCAGCGGCTTTCCCGGCAGGCGGGTCGCAGCCATTCGGGCCGGGATGAGGATGATCGGGTTCATGGTGTCGCTTGGGCGGGTTGCGCCCGCGGCGGTAGCGTGTAAGAGAGCCCGGCGCAATAAGGGGCGGGATTCCCGCGCTTTCGCCGGCCGACAGCCGGCCCGTGAGAGGGCACGACAACAGGACTATGAGCGACCTTACCTTCAACAAGGTCGCCGGCGCTGTGCTGGCGACGGGACTGGCCATTTTTGGCCTCCGCGAGCTCTCCAGCGGGATCTTCGGCCACGAGAAGGTCGAGAAGCCGGGCTTCGCCGTCGAAGTCGCGGCTGAAACCGGCGGCGACGCGGCCGCGGCCGAAGTGCCGCCGGACTGGGGCACGGTGCTGCCGACCGCCGACGTGGCCGCCGGCCAGGCGGTGTTCGCCAAGTGCCAATCCTGCCACAACATCACCAACGGCGGCGCCAACGGCACCGGTCCGAACCTGTGGGGCGTCGTCGGCCACAAGCCGGGCAGCCACGCGGGCTTCGCCTATTCGCCGGCGATGGAAGCCTTCGCCGCGAAGCAGCCGATCTGGGATTACGAGCACGTCTACGAGTTCGTGAAGAACCCGCAGAAGTACATGCCGGGCACGAAGATGACCTTCGTCGGCCTGAAGAAGCAGGAAGACCGGATCAACCTGATCGCCTACCTGCACGCCCAGGGTTCGACCCTGCCGATCCCGGCGCCGAACCCGGCCGCCGCGACGGCTCCGGCGGCCGAAGGCGCGCCGACCGCCACCGGCAACGCCGAGGCGGGCAACACGACCGCCGTCGCTGGCGGTCCGGCCGGTCAGGGCGCGGCGGCTCCGGCCGGCGGCGCTCCGGCCGAGCAGAAGGCCCCGGCCGCCCAGCACTAAGTCGCTGGAGCTTTAGAGCTTCCTGAAGGCGGTGGGCTCCCCGGAGCCCGCCGCCTTTATGCGTTCCAGGGCGGCGTTCAGCGGCTCGATCGCCACGGCCATGTGATGGGCGTTGGCGTGGACGATCCGCTCGGCGTCGAGGCCGAGCGCCACATGGCCCTTCCAGAACACCAGGTCGTTGCGACCGAAGGCCTCGCGGGCGATCGGCCGGCCGAGCGTCTGCTGCAGGTCGGCGTCGCGCGGGCAGGCCAGGCCGCAGGCCAGCAGCGCCTGCTGCACCAGGCCGGAGCAGTCCAGCCCGAGGCTTTCGCGCCCGCCCCACAGGTAGGGCGCGCCCAGGTAGCGCTCGGCGACCGCCGCCGGGTCGCGCTCGAAGCGGCCGATCGGCGTCAGGTGATCGACCGCCATCCAGCCGGCGCCCTCGACCTTCGCCAGGCGGTTCTCGACCGTCTCGACGGCGACCAAGGAATTCAGCGAGTAGGGGCCGCCGGCCTTCGACTTGATGCTCGCCTCGGCGAAGGCGTAGGTCCGCAAGGCGGCGATGCGGTGGGTCGGCGCGGCGGCCGGCTGGGCCAGGGCGGCGGCCTCGACGAAGCCGACGTAGCCGTCGCGCCGCGCCTGCCCCCAGAGAAAGGCGCCTTCCTCCTCGACCACGTCGAACAGCTCGCCGAACAGCAACTGGTCCATCTGTTCCGAGGCGGCGTCGGGGGCCCGACGGATCGCCGCGGCGCGAACCGCGCAGCGCAGCGTCCGCGGGTCGAGATAGACCTCGGCCGGCAGCTCGCCCTCCAGCGCGCGGGAAGCGATCCCGTCGCGCAGCGGCGTGACCCGGGGATCGAAGCTCACTGGAAGCGCTCGCGGATCAGCGCGTAGAGCGCGCGGATCGTCTGGGCCTCGCCGCCGCTGGGCCGGCCGGGGCCCGGCTTGGAGTTCCAGGCGTAGATGTCGAAGTGCGCCCAGGGGCCGGTCGGCGCGAAGCGCTGCAGGAACAGCGCCGCGGTGACCGCGCCGGCCTGGGCCCAGGCGTCGGGATCGTTCTTCAGGTCGGCGATGTCGGTGTCGAGCGCCTCGGCGTAGCCCTTCCACAGCGGCAGCCGCCACATCGGATCGGCCGCGGCCTCGGCGTGGCGATAGAGCGCCGCGGCGAGCTCCTCGTCGTCGGTGAAGAACGGCGGCAGCTGCGGCCCCAGCGCCGCGCGCGCCGCGCCGGTCAGGGTGGCCAGGGTCAAGGTCAGCGCCGGCGACAGCTCGGCCGCCCGGCTCAGCGCGTCGGCCAGGATCAGCCGGCCTTCGGCGTCGGTGTTGCCGATCTCGATGGTCAGTCCCTTGCGCGAGCCGATCACGTCGCCCGGCCGCATGGCGTCGCTGGAGATTGCGTTCTCGACCACTGGAACCAGCACCGCCAGGCGCACCGGCAGGTTGGCGCCCATGATCATCCGCGCGAGCGCCAGCGCATGGGCCGCGCCGCCCATGTCCTTCTTCATCAGCCGCATGCCCGAGGAGGGCTTGATGTCGAGGCCGCCGGTGTCGAACACCACGCCCTTGCCGACGATCGCCACCAGCGGTCGTCCGCCTTCGCCCCAGGTCATCTCCAGCATCCGCGGCGCGCGCTCGGGCGTCGCCGCGCGGCCGACCGCATGGACGGCCGGATAGTTGGCCTCCAGCAGCCCTTCGCCCTCGAACACCGTCACCTGGGCGCCGTACTGTTCGGCGATCTCGCGGGCGATGGTCTCGATCTGCAGCGGCCCCATGTCGTTGGCCGGGGTGTTGATCATGTCCTTCGCCAGGGCGCAGGCGTGCGCCACCCGCCGCACCTCCGCCCCGTCGTAGCCGTCGACCAGCAGCTTCGGCCGCTCGCCGCCGTGCTTGCGGTAACGGTCGAAGCGGTAGCTGCCGAGGGCGAAGGCCAGCGCCAGCTGCTCGCGCGCCAGGACGGCGGGCGCCTGGGCGATGCGGTAGGTCGCCACCGGCAGCTTGGCGGGCAGGGCGCGGAAGGCCATGGCGTCCGGCGCGGAGCCCAGGCCGACGAGCACGCGCTCGAGCACGCCGTCGGCGTCGGGCACGGCGACGATCTGGCCGGCCCGGCCCTTGAACTCGGCGAAGCGGGCGATCGCCTGGACGAAACCGGGCTGGGTCGCGAGGAACCCGGCGGTCTCCTGGTCCGTCACGGCGTACAGCGGAACGAGGGCGCCTTCGGACGCGTCGAGAATGACTTCGGACATCGGTCTTTCAGGCGGCTGATGATTTCAGGGGCGGCGAAGCGGGCCGGGCGGTTGCTCCGAATCCTGTGTCGTAACGCGCGCCGCTCCGCAACCGATCAGAGTGCGGCGGCAGCCAGCACCAGCGCCGAGTTGGGAAAGGCGACGAGCGCGCCGATGGCGATCGCCACGCCGTAGGGCACGCTTTCGCCCGGCTCGGCGAGGCGCGTGAACCAGGCCGGCCCGGACAAGACGAAGGAGCGGAGGGACGCTGCGCGCAAGCGCAGCAACAGCAGGGCGAACACGCCGCCGACCAGGCCGGTGACCGCGAGGTAGGTCCCGGCGGCGGGCCAGCCGATCCACAGCGCCGCCGCGGCGAACAGCTTGGCGTCGCCGCCGCCGATCCAGCGCAGGCTCCACATGACCACGCCGGCGACCAGCGCGGCGGCGCCGACCGCGAGGTTCAGCCCCAGCGCGCTCAGCGGCACGCCGGCCGCGAGGCCGATGAGTGCGGCCGGGATGAAGGCGGCCAGCAGGGCCAGCGAAATCCAGTTCGGAATTCGGTAGCTGATGAGATCGCGAACCCCGCCGAGGATGACGAGGGCGGGAAACGCCATGAGCGCGGCGGTCAGGACAGTGTGGATCATCGGGCCTCCGCCGCCAGCATGCCGTGCACCGATGAACAGACGGTTGAGCGTTCGCCCCAAAGCAAAACCCCCGGAGTTGAACTCCGGGGGCTCGCGAACACTAACGAGGGGAAGCTTAGGCCGGCGGCTTCGCTTTGATCTCGGTGTCGATCTTCTCGAAGCTGCCGAGCAGCGACTGGCCGATCTGGCCGATCACGGTCACCAGGACGGCGGCGATCAGGGCGGCGATCAGGCCGTATTCGATCGCCGTGGCGCCGGATTCGTCCTTCAGGAAGCGGGTCACAAACTTCGACATGCTCATCTCCTTTGTTTCGCGAGCAGACTTTTGAGGGATCAAGCCGTTTGGCCTGCTCGCCCCGAATGCATGTGTAGATTTGCGTTTGGCCGGTTTAATGGGGATGAAGCGGCATAATTACCTTGTTGTTTACTGTGATATCCCGGAAGTCGTGGTTGATCCGCGCTTAAGCATGTCAGCCGCGCCGGGGATCATCTTGAAGGTTGCACCGCGGTGGGCGCGCGCGTCTGGCCGCTAGCGGCCGAGCGCCTTGGCCAGCCGTTCGACCAGGCCATGGGGCGCGTAGGCCCGGCCGTCGATCGCCGCGACGGCGCGCACGCCGATCAGCGCATTGGTGAGGAAGACGGCCTCGGCCGCGGCCAGCGCTTCGGGGCCGGCGGTGGTATCGCAGATCGCCACGCCGAGTTCGGCGGCGCGGGCCAGCGCCTCGCCGCGGGCGATCCCGGCCAGCACGCCGCAGTCCAGCGCCGGGGTGAACAGCGCACCGTCCTTGATCCAGAACAGGTTGGCGGCCGCGGCGCAGGCCAGCGCGCCGGCGGTGTTCAGCATCACCGCCTCGTCGGCGCCGGCGGCCCTGGCTTCGGCCCGGGCCAGCACATTGTCGAGATAGGAGAGGGTCTTCAGCCGCGCCGCCGGCGAGCGGTCGTTGCGCCGCACCTGGGCGGTGATCAGTCGGGCGGGCGTGGTCGGCGGCGGGGCCGCAGCGGCGGTCGCCACCAGGCGCGGGACGGGCGCGTCGGGCCGGTCGAGCCCGCGGCCGCCGGAGCCGGCGGTCAGCGTCAGCCGCACCGCGGCGCGATCCGCCGCCAGGCCGGCGCCGGCCAGCGCCTGGCGCATCAGCCGCTCGACCTCGGCGCGGTCCGGCGCCGGCAGGCCGAGCACGGCGCAGCCGGCGGTCAGCCGGTCGAGATGGGCGGACAGGGCGACGAACGCGCCGGCGCGCGCCAGCACGGTCTCGAACAGACCGTCGCCGAGCGTGAAGCCGCGGTCGTCGGGCGGGATCACCGGGACCCAGCCCGGCTCAGGCCGCCAAGCCGCTGAAAGCTCTGCATCATCACTCCGTGAAACACGCGCAGGTGATTAGGCTTCCACGCCTTGCTTGCGCAATGTTGTCCACAGGCTTCTCCGAGAGGTCTGTCCCTGAGGCGCCCGTCGCAGTTGGCGGAAACTGCGGCGGGCGTATCGCGTTTGCGGCGCCCGTTTACTTCCTGGTTGCTTGCTAGGCGACCAGCCGCTCACGCAGGCGCTCGCGCAGCGGGGCGTCGAGACCCAAGGTCCGCTCCAGATAACCATCGAGTGAGCCGTCGCGCTCGCCGATCACCGCAAACGCCCGCTCCAGATAGGCCGGGTGCACCGAGACGGCGACCCGCAGCGCGTCGTCCGGCGCCGCGCGCCCCAGAACCCGCTCCAGCCATGGCGCCATGAACCGCATCTTCTCGGCCAGCCGCGCCTCGTCGTTGGTCAGCAGATAGTCCTGCAGCATGTCGTCCGGGTGCACGCCGGCGACGTGATGGGTCAGCGCGCAGATCAGGCCGGTGCGGTCCTTGCCGGCGGCGCAGTGCACCAGGATCGGCCCCTCGGTCCGGGCCAGCGCCTGGAAGTAACGGCGGAACAGGTCGACGTGCCGCGGCTCATACGGCGCGCGCGCGTAGAAGTCGGTCGAATGGCCGTGAAACCAGTCGGCCGAGAGGTCCGAGCTCTGCAGCAAGGCGATGAAGTCGAGGTGGTTCTCGACCAGGTCGTTCTGCACCAGGTCGCAGGCGAAGCCGTCCCAGCGGCGCGACGGCTCGCGCGTCCGCTCGTCCGGCTGGCGCAGGTCGACGATCACCGCCAGGTCCAGCGCGCGCATCCGCTCGAGGTCGGCGTCGCTGGCCCGGTGATGGTTGGCCGAGCGGAACAGCCGCCCGGTCTTCACCCGCCGGCCGCAGCCGGTGGCGTAACCGCCGAAGTCACGGAAGTTGTGGATGCCGTCGAAGTCGAGATGCCGGGTCATGGGGCGGCAAGCTAGTGGCGCGGCGCGGCAAAATCGAGGGGGCGCGGCGGCGCAGGCTAGATGCTCCACCGCGAAGCGGGGGAGCTGTCAGCGCAGCTGACTGAGGGGGCGTTCGGACCTCGCCGCTTGGCATGGCATTGCAGGGGTTCACTAAACGCCCCCTCCGTCTCGCGCCTGCGGCGCGATCCACCTCCCCCGCTTCGCGGTGGAGGATGTTGGCGCTATGCAAAGGCAAAGCTTGGGGAAGGACAACTGATGCCGAACGTCTGTCGTAGGCTGCTTGCCGGCCTGGCCCTGTCGGCGGGCGTCCTGGCCGCCCCGGCCGTCGCCGCGCCGCTGCCGGCGGGGGCGAAGTATGTCGCCATGGGCAGTTCGTTCGCCGCGGGGCCGGGCGTCACGACGTCGGCGGACACGCCGGCGAACCGCTGCAGCCGCTCGATCGACAACTACGCGCATCAGCTGGCCCGCAAGCGCGGCCTGGCGCTGACCGACGTCAGCTGCAGCGGCGCGACCACCGCCCACCTGCTCGGCCCCTGGGACGAGCTGCCGCCGCAACTCGACGCCGTGGACGCCGACACCCGCCTAGTGACCATCACCATCGGCGGCAATGACCTCGGCTACATCGGCGGGCTGATGGCGGCCTCCTGCGCCGGCCTCGCGGCCGAGGCCGGTCGGCCGGCGAGCAAATGCCCGGTGATCGCCCCGCCGACCGACAAGAGCTTCCAGGAGACTGAGGCGCGCCTGCGCGCCATCGCCGCCGAGGTGCGCCGCCGCGCGCCCGCCGCGCGGCTGGTGTTCGTGCAATACCCGGTGGTGCTGCCGGCGCAGGGGACCTGTGCGGCGACGCCGATCACCGACGCCCAGGCCGACGCCGGCCGCCGCATCGCCGCGCAACTCGCCGCGATCACCGCCCGGGCGGCGAAGGACGCAGGCGCCGACCTGCTGGCCGCCGACCAGCTGTCGGGGGGCCATGACGCCTGCGCCCAAAACGCCTGGATGAACGGCTTCCCGCGGCCGGGCGCGCCGGTCGCCGGCGTCTTCTATCACCCCAACCTGGCGGGCATGACGGCGGTCGCCGCGGCGCTCGATCGACTGCTCGAATAAGTGGCTAGCGGAATGGCGGCTCGTCGAAGCTGCGCAGCTTGCGCGAGTGCAGCCGCACGCCCTCCTGGCGCAGCAGGTCGAGGCTGGCCAGGCCGATCTGCAGGTGCTGGCCGATCGCCCGCTCATAGAAGGCGTTGGCCTGGCCGGGCAGCTTGATCTCGCCGTGCAGCGGCTTGTCGGAGACGCACAGCAGCGTCCCGTAGGGCACCCGGAAGCGGTAGCCCTGGGCGGCGATGGTGGCGCTTTCCATGTCGATCGCCACCGCCCGGCTCTGGTTGAAGCGCAGCGCGCTCTTCGTATAGCGCAGCTCCCAGTTCCGATCGTCGGTGGTGACCACCGTGCCGGTGCGCAGCCGGCGCTTGAGGATCTCGCCGGTCTCGCCGGTGACGATCTCAGCGGCGCGGTTCAGCGCCACCTGCACCTCCGCGATCGGCGGGATCGGGATCTCCGGCGGCAGCACGTCGTCCAGCACGTGCTCGTCGCGCAGGTAGGCGTGGGCCAGCACATAGTCGCCGATGGTCTGCGACCCGCGCAGGCCGCCGCAGTGGCCGATCATCAGCCAGACCTGCGGGCGCAGCACCGCCAGGTGGTCGCAGATGGTCTTGGCGTTCGACGGGCCGACGCCGATGTTGACCAGGGTCACGCCGGCGCGGCCTTCGGCCATCAGGTGGTAGGCCGGCATCTGGTGCCGGCGCCAGGCGGCGTTGGCGACCTTGGCCTCGGGATCCTCGGTCTCGGCGGTGACCACGACGCCGCCGGCGGCCGACAGCGCCTTGTATGGACCGCCGGCCTTCAGCTGGCCGCAGGCCCAGCGGACGAACTCGTCGACATAGCGGTGGTAGTTGGTGAACAGCACGTACTGCTGGACGTGCTCGGCCGGGGCGCCGGTGTAGTGGGCCAGCCGGGCGAGCGAGAAATCGGTCCGCAGGCCGTCGAACAGCGCCAGCGGCCGGGGCCGATCGGGCGACGCCGGGGAGTAGCCGTCGACGATCTCGTCGCCAATGTAGGCAAGCTCGGTGGTCGGGAAGTGGCGGGCGATCTCCGCCGAGGAGACGTCCGCCAGCGCCAGGTCCGGACTGCCCTCCAGCACATAGGGGAAGGGGATCTCCTGGGTCGAGCGGCCGACCTCGATCTCGACGGCGAAATCCTGCTGCAGCAGCGACAGTTGCTCGATCAGATAGCTGCGGAACAGGTCCGGCCGGGTGACCGTCACCGCATAGCTGCCGGGCGCGCTGATCCGGGCGAAGGCCCGGCCGATGCGCGGGAACGGCTGGCCGGAGGGCCAGGTCAGGCGCAGCTCCGGATAGACGAAGGCGCCGTTGTGGCGGGTGTCGGCGATCGGCGGCGGGCCGCCGTCCAGGAAGGTGCGCAGCGCATTGCGCAGCGCGTCGACGCTGTTGCGATACTCGTGCTCGAGCTGGTCGACGAGGTGGGCGGCGTCGATGGCGTTCATGGCCACTTCTTAGCCCCGCCGCGCCGGCCCGGCGAGATCAAGCGACATCCCCGGCGCCCGGTCACTCGCCCAAGCGTGCGGCGCGGTCACTCGGCATAAAATGCCTAACGCGCCTTAGCCATCTCTCTTTACGCCGGATTTGCCTCGACCGGCGAAGCTCAGGGTCAGTTCAATCGAGGCCTTCGCGTCCGTCGTGCAGTCGCCGTCCAACATCGCTGACGATCTCGCCGCGCGCGTCGCCGAACTCGAGGCCGAGCGGGCGATGATGCTGCGTTTGGCCCGCACCGACTCGCTGACCGGCCTGCTCAACCGCGCCGCCTTCACCGCAGCGCTCGCCGACCGGCTGTCGCGGATCGACGGCGACGGCCAGCCGCTGGCGCTGTTCGTCATCGACCTCGACCGCTTCAAGAACCTCAACGACAGCCTCGGGCATACCGGCGGCGACCTGCTGCTGGCCGAGGTCGGCGCGCGGCTGAAGGCCGACGCCGCGCGCGGCGAGCTGGTCGGCCGGCTGGGCGGCGACGAGTTCGCCCTGATCACCCCCGACCTTGACGTCGCCCGGCGGGCCCAGCGCCTGCTGGCGCTGCTGTCGCAGCCGTACTCGGTGCACGGCCGCGGCCTGGCGCCCGGCGTCAGCGTCGGGGTCGCCCTCTATCCGAATGACGCCGTCGAGGCGGGCGACCTGCAGCGGTTCGCCGACCGCGCCCTGCAGCGCGCCAAGGCCCAGGGCGGCCGCCGCTGGTCGGCGTTCGACGCTGAGCTGCATGAAGAAAACGAGCGGCGCCGTACGCTCGAGGCGGAGCTGCGCCGGGCCATTCCCGCCGGCGAGATCGAGCCCTGGTTCCAGCCGGTGGTCGACTGCCACGACGGCCGCACCGTCGGCGTCGAAGTGCTGTGCCGCTGGCGCCACCCGGAGCAGGGGCTGCTGGCCCCGGCCGCCTTCATTCCGCTGGCCGAAGAGCTGGGCCTGATCGGCCGCATCGACGAGGCGGTGTTCGAAGCCGCCTGCGCCCGCGCCGCGCCGTGGGTCGCCGAAGGGCTGATCGCCAATGTCTCGTGCAACGTCTCGCCGCGCGACCTGCTGGACCCGGCCTTCTCGCGCAAGCTGATCGGCCGGCTGGCGCAGACCGACCTGCCACCGACGGCGCTGACCGTCGAGATCACCGAGACCTTCCTGCTGCAGGACATGGCGCTGGCGCGCCGGCACATCGAGCGGCTGGCCGCACGCGGGGTGAACATCGCCCTCGACGACTTCGGCACCGGCTACTCCAACCTGCGCGCGCTGATGAACCTGCCGATCCAGACGGTGAAGCTGGACCGCAGCCTGATCGACGACGTGGCGCGCAATCCGCGGGTCTCCAAGCTGGTCAGCTCGATGATGCACGCCGCCCGGGCGCTCGGCGTCTCGGTGGTGGCCGAGGGCGTCGAGGACGAGGCCCAGGCGATCATCCTGCGCGCCGCCGGCTGCGACCGGATGCAGGGCTACTGGTTCGCCCGGCCGATGGACTTTGCGGCGATGGAGACCCGTCTGCACGACGAACGCCGCCTGGTCCGCTCGCCGACCCCGGCCCGCCGGATCGGCGCGGCGCGGTAGGCGCAAGAAAGCCGCTCATCCCGGCGAAGGCCGGGACCCAGATCCATTCTCCGCGCCGGCAGGACGAGCCGATGCGCCCGTTCCGGCGGAGCCATGATCGTCAACTGGGTCCCGGCCTTCGCCAGGATGAGCGGTCCAAGGGGCCTCTTCAAGCCAAGCCACGCGCTTCCCATATATCCCCCGGGCCCCTTTGGCCCGGAAGTCACGCACGGATCCATGCGCAACCACCTTCGCACCTTCATGCTGCTGGCGGCCCTGACCGCCCTGTTCGTCGGCGCCGGCTACGCCGTGGCCGGGCCCACCGGGATGCTGATCGCCTTCGTCCTGGCGGCGGGCATGAACGTCATCAGCTACTGGAACGCCGACAAGATCGTCCTGTCGATGTACCGCGCCCAGCCGGCCGACGAGCGCGACCCCGACCCGGTGGTGCGCGCCTACGCCGCCGACGTGCGCGAGCTGGCCCAGCGCGCCGGCATGCCGCTGCCGAAGATCTACATCATCGACCAGGACCAGCCGAACGCCTTCGCCACCGGCCGCGACCCGCAGCACGCCGCCGTCGCCGCGACCCGCGGCCTGCTGCACATGCTCGACCGCCGAGAGATCCGCGGGGTGATGGCCCACGAGCTGGCGCACGTGAAAAATCGCGACACCCTGACCATGACGATCACCGCGACGATCGCCGGCGCGGTCTCGGCGCTGGCCAATTTCGCGGTCTTCTTCGGCGGCCGCGACCAGGACGGCCGGCCGACCGGCATGATCGGCGCGATCGTCGTCGCCGTGCTGGCCCCGATCGCCGCGGCCCTGGTGCAGATGGCGATCAGCCGCGGCCGCGAGTACGAGGCCGACCGCGAGGGCGCGGAGATCAGCGGCGACCCGCAGGCGCTGGCCTCGGCGCTGCGCAAGATCGAGTCCTACGCCCGCGGCGGGGTCCACAACCCCGACGCCGAGCGCAATCCGGCGACCGCGCATATGTTCATCATCAACCCGCTGGCCGGGCGCGGCGGCGACAACCTGTTCTCCACCCACCCGGCGACCGACAACCGGGTCAGCGCCCTGCTGGCGATGGCCGGCGAGGCCGCCCGCGCCCCGCTGCGCCACAGCCGCGGCGGCGGCACCGCGGTGCCGGTCACCGAGGAGCGCCGCGGCGGCCCCTGGGGCAGCTAGCGGCGGCTCCCGTCACGGACCGAAAGGCTGCGCTCCGCTAGAGGGCGCGGCCTTTTTCCGGCCATTTTTGTCGCACCCTGCGCACATCCGCTTGTGGCAAGTCTAAGCATCGCTTAGATCGTCTAAACACTGTTTAGATGCCTCGCGGCCCAGAGGGCGGCAGGGCGGTTTGGTAAGGGCTTTTCGCCGGTGAACGACGTTCGCAAGCTGATGGACACGCTCCGCGGGGATGTGGAGTACCGGGAGTTCAACGCCCCGGTCGCGCCGGCCGCCCGCGCGGGCGGCTGGGCCCTGCTCGACCGGCTGGACCGGGCGGCGCCGAAGTCGGCCGCGGTGGTCGTCGAGCCGATCGTCGCCGAAGAGCTGCCGGAGCCAGAGCCTGTGCTGGCGGCCCAGATGCGCGAGGCCGCTGCGGCGCGCTCGACCCGCGGCATGGGCGGCCTGCGGCTCGGCAAGTACGTCGCGCCGACCACCCAGGCGGCGGTCGCCAGCGCCGACGACGCCCGTAAGCTGCCGCTCGAAGCGGTGTTCGCCCGGCTGGCGCAGGGCGCGCGCTAAGCCGCCCTAGCCGAAGGCCGCGAAGTAGCGGGCGATCAGCCGCTCGTAGACCGCCTGCAGGCGCTGGATCTCGGCCACCGGGGTGCGTTCGTCGACCTGGTGCATGGTGGTCCCGACCAGCCCCACCTCGACCACCGGGCACAGCGCGCGGATGAACCGCGCGTCGGAGGTGCCGCCTGAGGTCGACAGCTCCGGCGGCTTGCCGGCGACGTCGGCGACCGCGGCGGCGACCACCTCGGTGAACGGCCCGGGCTCGGTCAGGAAGGCTTCGCCGCTGATCTGCGGCGTCACCTTGGCCTTGCAGCCGGTGCCCGCGACCGCTGCTTGCGCCTCGGACGTGATCCAGTCGGCCAGCGCCTGGCCGGTGTGGGCCGGGTTGAAGCGGATGTTCAGCCGCGCCCGCGCCGTCGCCGGGATGATGTTGGTCGCCGTGTTCGGCATCTCGACCAGGGTGATCTCGAGGTTCGACGGCTGGAACTCGGGGTAGCCCTCGTCGAGCACCCGGCCCTGCAGCGCGGCCAGCAGCGGGATCAGCGCCCGGGCCGGATTGGCCGCGCGGTGCGGATAGGCGACGTGGCCCTGCACGCCCTCGATGACGATGTCGGCGTTGATCGAACCGCGGCGGCCCACCTTGACCATGTCGCCGAAGATCTGCGCCGAGGTCGGCTCGCCGACCACGCAGTGGTCGACCGCCTCGCCCTCGGCCAGCAGCGCCTCGACCACCTTCTTGGTGCCGTCGAGCGCCACGCCCTCCTCGTCGCCGGTGATCAGGAAGGACAGCGAGCCGCTCACCTCGCCGGCGGCGATCGCCTTGGCCGCGGCGGCGATGTAGGCGGCGATGGCGCCCTTCATGTCGACCGCGCCGCGGCCGACCAGCACCCCGTCGATGATCTCGGCGGCGAAGGCCCCTTGCGTCCAGGCCGCGGCGTCGCCCACCGGCACCACGTCGGTGTGGCCGGCGAAGCAGAGGTTGGGCCGCGCGGTCCCCAGCCGGGCGTAGAGGTTTTCGATCTCGCCGAACTTCATCCGCCGGCAGGCGAAGCCCAGGGCCTTCAGGGTCTGTTCGACCACGTCCATGGCGCCGGCGTCGGCCGGGGTCACGGAGGGACGGCGGATCAGCTCCCGCGTCAGGTCTACGGCGTCGATCACATTCACACCCGGGGTCGTACGGTTCTAAGCTTCCGGCGTGCTCTAGACCGGAAACGCCGCATGCCCAAGATCGACATCGCCAAGGCCCCGACCCGCTTCGGCACCGGATACCCGGCGCCGTTCGACGAACGCTGCAAGGATCGCCGCCGCTGGAAGCTCGGCGACGCCGCCGGCCTGACCCAGTTCGGCGTCAACCTGCTGCGCCTGCCCCCCGGCCAGTGGTCGAGCCAGCGCCACTGGCACACCGCCGAGGACGAGTTCGTCTATGTGCTGGAAGGCGAGGGCGTGCTGGTCACCGAGGCGGGCGAAGAGCTGCTGCAGGCCGGCGACTGCGCGGCCTTCCCGGCCGGCGAGCCCGACGGCCACCACATCCAGAACCGCTCGGACCGCGAACTGGTGTTGCTGGAGGTCGGCGCGCGTCGCCCGGCCGAGGACGGCTGCGACTATCCCGACATCGACATGCTCGCGCCGCCGGGCCGCGCTGGCTACATCCGCCGCGACGGGACGGCGTACTGACGAGACGGTGAGCGGGCCACCTCCCCCTCAGGGGGAGGTGGCCCGGAGGGCCGGAGGGGGTTTCAGCCGCCGAATCTGTGGCCCTCAACCCCCTCACCCGCTTCGCGGGAGCTCCCCCTGAGGGGAAGCATCGGACGTTAGTCCCGCAGCAGTTCGTTCACCCCGGTCTTCGAGCGGGTGCGCTCGTCGACGGTCTTCATGATCACCGCGCAGTAGGTCGACGGCAGCGACGGGTCGGTCTTGTTCGGCCGCGCGCCGGAGACCACCACCGAGTAGGGCGGCACTTCGCCGTACATCACTTCGCCGGTCTGGCGGTTGATGATCGGGGTGGTCGAGGTCAGGTAGACGCCCATCGAGAGCACGCTGCCTTCGCGGACGATCACGCCCTCGGCCACTTCCGAACGGGCGCCGATGAAGCAGTTGTCCTCGATAATCGTCGGGTTGGCCTGCAGCGGCTCCAGCACCCCGCCGAGGCCGGCGCCGCCGGAGATGTGGCAGTTCTTCCCGACCTGGGCGCAGGAGCCGACCGTGGCCCAGGTGTCGATCATCGTGCCTTCGTCGACGTAGGCGCCGATGTTCACGAACGACGGCATCAGCACGACGTTCTTGGCGATGTAGGCGCCGCGGCGGACGACGGCGCCAGGCACCGCGCGGAAGCCGGCGGCCTCGAACTGCGGGGCGTCCCAGCCGGCGAACTTGGTCGGCACCTTGTCCCAGAACGGTCCCGGGGCCGGGCCGTGCACCACGCTGTTGGGGTTCAGGCGGAACGACAGCAGGATCGCCTGCTTGACCCACTGCTGGACCTCCCAGCGGCCGTCGGCGCCGCGCTCGGCGATGCGCAACTGGCCGGCGTCGAGGCGCTGCAGGGTCTCGTCCACCGCCGTGCGCACCGGGCCCGTGGTCGCGATCGAGACGCCGTCGCGGGCCGCCCAGGCTTGTTCGATCTCGGTCTTCAGGTCGTCGGCGGTGATGGTGCTCATGAGGCTCTCTTTCAGCAGGCTGGGCGCAGGCGCGCGGCCCTGAGGAAGGGCGCGAGATGGCGCGTGCGGTGATGGACGAAGGGGGCGGTGGAGGTCTCCGCCCGCGGGCCGACCAGCACGGTGGTCATGCCGAGGTCGGCGGCGGGCTTCAGGTTGCGCTCGGAGTCCTCGAAGAAGACGGTGCCCTGCGGCTCCAGGGCGTGCTCGGCGCACATCCGGGTGAACACCGCCGGGTCGGGCTTCGGCGTATAGTCGAACGAGGCGATGTGGAACACGTCGTCGAACAGGGTGGTCAGGCCCAGCCGCTGCAGCACGCGCTGGGCGTGGCGTTCGTCGGCGTTGGTGAACACCAGCCGACGGCCGGGCAGGGCGGCGATCGCCGACACCAGCTCCGGATCGTGCGCCAGGATGTCCAGCGAGATGTCGACATAGGCGTCGGCGAACTCCACGGGATCGACCCCGTGATGGCGCATCAGCCCGAGCAGGGTGATCCCGTGCTCGAGCAGATAGTCCTTCTGCAGCCGGTAGGCCTCGTCGCGCGGCAGGCCGGTGACCCGCATGACGAAGGCCGTCATCCGCCGCTCGATCTCGGCCATGAGGCCCGACTCCGACGGATAGAGCGTGTCATCCAAGTCGAAGAGCCAAGTGTTCACATGGCTGAGGTCGGCGCTCATTTGCAGATCAGCGTGCCCGCCCCGTGTTCACTGAACAGCTCGACCAGCATGGCGTGCGGCCGCCGGCCGTCGAGGATGACGACCGCCTCGACGCCCGCCTCGACCGCGGCGATGGCGGTCTCCAGCTTGGGGATCATGCCGCCGGTGGCGACGCCGGTGGCGATCGCCGCTTGCGCTTCGGCGACGGTCATCTGCCGCATCAGCGCGCCGTTCTTGTCGAGCACGCCGGCGACGTCGGTGAGCAGCAGCATGCGCTTGGCGCCCAGTGCGCCGGCCAGCGCGCCGGCCACCGTGTCGGCGTTGATGTTGTAGGTCTCGCCGGCCTCGGAGACGCCGATCGGGGCGATCACCGGGATGTAGTCCTGCTCGGCGTAGATCAGCGCCTCGATCATCTTCGGATCGATCTTCTTCGGCTCGCCGACGAAGCCCAGGTCGACCATCTTCTCCTCGTCGGAGTCCGGGTCCTTGCGGGTGCGCTGGACCTTGTCGACGGTGATCAGCCGGGCGTCCTTGCCCGACAGGCCCACGCCGCGCACGTCGGCCTCGGCGCCCGCCTGGGTGATCCAGCTGGCGATCTCCTTGTTGATGGCGCCCGACAGCACCATCTCGGCGACCTCCATCGTCGCCTCGTCGGTGACCCGCAGGCCGTCGACGAAGGTCGACTTCACCCCGGCCTTGGCCAGCCAGGCGGAGATCTGCGGCCCGCCGCCGTGCACCACGACCGGGTGCACGCCGAGCATCTTCAGCAGCACGGCGTCGGCGGCGAACAGCTTGGCCACCTCGTCCTCGCCCATGGCGTGGCCGCCGTATTTGATGACCACCGTCTCGCGGTCATAGATCTGGATGTAGGGCAGGGCCTCGGCGAGCGTCTTGGCGGTCGCCCAACCCTGTTCTTCCGTCACTTCGCTCACTGGCGCGCCCCGGGCTGCAATTCGCGGGTCCCGATAGCGGACGCGAGGGGCCGTGTCATCAACGCAAGAGCGCTCCTCTCCCCGCGGGCGGGGAGAGGGCTAGGCGATCGCGCAGGCGGCGATGATCTCGGCGCGCAGCTCGGGGATGCCCTGGCCGGTCTCCGAGGAGGTGGCGATCACCCGCGGGAAGGCGGCCGGGCGCTTGGCGATCGCCTGCAGCGTGGCGTCGACCAGCCGGGTCACCTCGGCCGGCTTGATCTTGTCGGCCTTGGTCAGGACGATCTGGTAGGAGACCGCCGCCAGGTCGAAGGCGTCGAGCGCCTCGGTGTCCACCGGCTTCAGCCCGTGACGGGCGTCGATCAGCAGATAGGCTCGCTTCAGGTTCGGCCGCCCGCGCAGATAGGAGCGGCCGAGGTTCTGAAACTTTTTCGCCGTGTCGCGGCTGACCTTGGCGAAGCCGTAGCCCGGCAGGTCGACCAGCCGCAGCTTTTCGTCGACGACGAAGAAGTTCACTTCCCGGGTCCGCCCCGGCGCGTTGGACGCGCGGGCCAGTTCCTTGCGGCCGGTCACCGCGTTGATCAGCGACGACTTGCCGACGTTGGAGCGTCCGGCGAAGGCCACCTCCGGCAGGTCCGGGGCCGGCAGGCCGGCGATCGCCGCCGCGCCCATCAGGAAGTGGGTCTCGTGGGCGAACAGAATGCGCGCCGCCTCGAGCGCGTCCTCGTCGAAGGCCGGGGTGTCGCTCACTCCGCGGCCTTCTTCTGCCCGCCGAAGCGCGCGAACAGCCGATCGATCGGGGTGTCGACCTTGTAGTGGCGCATCAGCACGTACTGCTGGATCACGGTGATGATGTTGCTCCAGGTCCAGTAGATCAGCAGCCCCACGGCGAACGGCGCCATGAAGAAGGTGAACATGATCGGCATCAGCTGCATGATCTTCTGCTGCGTCGGATCCGGCGCAGGCGGGCTCATCGACATGCTCATCATGGTCGTCAGGCCATAGAGCAGCGGCATGATCCCGATGTGCAGGCTGCTGTCGAGCAGGCCGCCGATCATCGGCGCGGTCGCCGGGTGCCAGGGGATCAGGCCGAACAGGTTCCAGATCGTCGTCGGATCGCGGGCCGAGAGGTCCTGGATCCAGCCCATGAACGGCGCGTGGCGCATTTCGATGGTGACGGTCAGCACCTTGTAGAGGGCGAAGAAGACCGGGATCTGGAACAGGATCGGCAGGCAGCCGGCCAGCGGGTTGACCTTCTCGCGCTGATAGAGCGCCAGGAGCTCCTGCTGCTGCTTGGCCGGGTCTTCCTTGAACTTCTTGCGCAGCTCTTCGACCAGCGGCTGGACCCGGCGCATCTTGGCCATGGACTCGTACTGCTTGTGCGCCAGCGGGAAGAAGATCGCCCGCACCGCCACGGTCAGCAGCAGGATGGCGACGCCGAAGCTGCCGACGTAGCGGTAGATGAACTCCAGGAACTGGAACATCGGCCGGGTCAGGAACCAGAAGTGGCCCCAGTCGACGGCGGAGTCGAAGTGCGGGATCTCGAACTTCTTCTCGTAGGCGCGCAGGGTCGGCACGACCTTGGCGCCGCCGAAGAAGCGGGTGGTCTGGGTGACCTGCTGGCCGGGCGCGATGGTGTGCGCGTCGCCGACGAAGTTGGCGTCGAACACGCTCACGTCGCCGACCTTGGTGTCGCGGAACTGGCCCTTGAAGGCCTGGCCCTGGGTGGGGATGATCGCCGCCAGCCAGTATTTGTCGGTGATGCCGACCCAGCCGCGGGTCGAGGCGATCGGCTCGATGCCGCCGTCCTTCGTCCACTTCTTGTACTTGATCAGCTTCAGCGTCGGGTCGTCGCCGCCGAGCGCGCCGACAGCGCCTTCGTGGACGATGGCGCTGGCGTCCTTCGACGGCGGCAGGCCCTGGCGCTGGATCGAGCCGTAGGGCGCGAGCGTCACCGGCGCGACGGAGGCGTTGGCGACCGTGTCGGTGACCGTGAACATGAAGCGGTCGTCGACTTCGATCTTGCGGGTGAAGGTCAGGCCGGCGCCGTTGGTGGTGGTCAGCACCAGCGGCTGGTTCGGCGCCAGGGTCGCGCCCTGGGCCAGGGTCCAGACGGTGTCGGCGGTCGGCAGGCCGGGCACGTTGGCGCCGGTCCAGCCGAACTCGGCGAACCAGGCGTACGGCGCGCCCTCAGGACGCAGCAGGACCACCGGCGGGGAATCCTTGGCCACCGTCTGGCGGAACTGGGTCAACTGCAGGTCGTCGATGCGCGCGCCGCGCAGGGCGATCGAGCCCTTCAGCGCCGGCGTGTCGATCGCCACCCGCGGGCTGGCGGCCAGCGCCTGGCCGCGGGTCACGGGTACGGCGGCGAGGCCGGGGGCGCCCGGTTTGACCGGGGCGGTGGCTTCCGCTGCCGCACGCGCCTTGACCTCGGCTTGCCGCCGGGCGGCCGCCGGATCGAGGACGAAGTGCTGATAGACGAAGAACAGGAGGACCGCACACACGAGGAAGATGATCGTGTTGCGGCTGGAATCGTCTTGCATCGGGGAAGCGCTCAATCTGCGGGTGGGGCGCCCGCAGGGTCGCGGGCCCGGCCGTCGCGTTCGGCGGCGAGCCTTATCAGCGCGCTTTTCACATCGTCAAGCAGACGCTCCCACGCGCGGGTGGTCACACCGCCGCGGGCGATGAGTACATAGTCGAAGCCAGGGCGCGCCAAATCGGGCAGCAACAGCCGCGCAGCCTCACGCATCCGGCGCTTGGCGCGGTTGCGTTGCACGGCGCCGCCGATGCGTTTTGTGGCGGTGAAGCCCGCGCGGACCAGGGACTGGTCGTCACCGCGCGGGCGCGCCTGAATCACTATCGCGCCGCGAGCGCACGAAGGCGCCTGCGCGCAGGCCAAAAAGTCTGCGCGCTTCCTCAGGCGTTCGATAGCGAAGGCGGGGTCGGCCATGCCGACGCCCTTATCCAGTAAGTCGCAGAACCGTCGGGACTTAAGCGCTCAGGCGCTTACGGCCCTTGGCGCGGCGGCGAGCCAGCACTTTTTGTCCATTGGCGGTGGACATGCGCAGGCGGAAGCCGTGACGGCGCTTACGCACAAGCCGGGACGGCTGAAAGGTCCGCTTCACGAGAAAGCTCCAGGGTCGAAAATCGAGGCGCGGTGGATAGTTGAAGCGCTGGGAGGAGTCAATCGGCCTGTCCGGCAAATCTCTAGAACGGCGCCCCTAATCGGCGACGCGGCGGATGAGAGTTCAGCCTCTTCTCCAGTCTCGCCCGACGTGATCGGCGGATCTATACCGCAGGTCTTTCGGCGGCCGGTCGGGCCGGATCGCCCCGCCGATGATGCCGGGCTGCGCCATCGGCGCGGCTGGCCAACGCCGTTCGCGTACGCCTATGTGGCGCCGGCGGGGAGGCGCGCAGTTTCAATGAGCTCCAGTCACAGCGCGACGACGCGCGGGATCGCGACCGGCGGGCTCATGCTCGCCACCTTGATGGTGGCGCTGGACTCGACGATCGCCAATGTCGCCCTGCCGAACGTGCAGGGCAGCCTCTCGGCCTCGCAGGACCAGATCACCTGGGTGCTGACCTCCTACATCGTGGGCACCGCGCTGATGACCCCGTTGTCCGGGTGGCTGGCGATGAAGGTCGGCCGCAAGCCGCTGTTCCTGATCTCGATCGTCGCCTTCGTCGGCGTGTCGATGCTCTGCGGCATGGCCACCAGCCTGCCGGAGATGGTGCTGTTCCGCTTCCTGCAGGGGGTGGCCGGCGCGGCGATGATGCCGCTGTCGCAGGCGGCGATCCTCGACATGTGGTCGCCGACGGTGATCCCGCAGGTGATGGCGGTGTGGAGCGCGGTGACCATGGTGGCCCCGATCATGGGCCCGACGCTGGGCGGCTTCCTGACCGAGCATCTCTCCTGGCGCTGGGTCTTCTACATCAACCTGCCGGTCGGCGCGGTCGCCTTCGCCATGACCTATCTCGCGCTCGAGCGTGACCGCGGCGGACGCCAGCGACCGTTCGACACGCTCGGCTTCGTCGCCCTGGTGCTGCTCACCGGCGGCCTGCAGCTGATGGTCGACCGCGGGCACCAGCTGGACTGGTTCGATTCCGCCGAGATCTGGGCCTATGCGATCCTGGCGATGTGCGGCGCCTACATCTTCGTGGTGCAGACGATCACCGCCAAGAACCCCTTCTTCCACGTCGCCCTGTTCAAGGACCGCAACTACCTCAGCTCGGTCGGCTTCGCCGTCTTCCTCTCGGCGCTGCTGCTGTCGACCACCGCCCTGCTGCCGAGCTTCATGCAGAATTTGCTCGGCTATTCGGCGATCGAGAGCGGCTGGGCGATGATGCCGCGCGGCATCGGCTCGCTGATCTCCTTCACCCTCGCGCCGTTCGCCGCCGCCCGCTTCGGGCCGCGGCGGACGATCCTGTTGGGCCTGCTCGTCACCGTGGCGGCGCTGTGGCGGATGAGCCAGTTCGACCTGTCGATGGACCAGCGCCCGATCGAGACCGCCGGCTTCCTGCTCGGGCTCGGCCAGGGGCTGGCGTTCAATCCGCTGACCGTGCTGGCCTTCGCGACGCTGAACGTCGAGCACCGCACCGAGGCGGCGGTGTTCTCCAACATGTTCCGCACGCTCGGCGGCAGCCTGGGGATCGCCGCCCTACAGGCCGCCTACCTGCAGCAGAGCGCCACCGCCCACGAGCGGCTGGCGGCGGGCATCGTCACCTCCGACCCGATCATCCGCTGGCGCGCGCCGGAGATCGTCAACGGCGCCCTGGGTGGCCTGGAGGCGCTGAACGCCGAGATCACCCGGCAGGCCTCGATGATGGCCTATGACTCGGTGTTCGCCTGGATGAGCGTCGGCACCCTGCTGATCCTGCCGCTGGTGCTGATGATGCGGCCGCCCTCTACCCAGGGCGAAAAGCTGCAGGAAATCCACATCGAGTGATGCGCCGGCGGGCTGGCTGGCCAAGGTCGGGGCCGGCGGACTAAGGTCCGCCGGGGAGGAGCGCAATGAGCTCCAGGCAAGGCGCAGCGGCGCGGGTGGTCGCGACCGGCGGGATGATGCTGGCGACCACCATGAACTCGCTGGATTCGACGATCGCCAACGTCGCCTTGCCGCACATCCAGGGGAGCCTGTCGGCCGCCCAGGACCAGATCACCTGGGTGCTTACCTCCTACATCGTCGCCACCGCGATCATGACGCCGCTGTCGGGCTGGCTGTCGCTGAAGATCGGCCGCAAGCCGCTGTTTCTGCTCTCGATCGCCGGCTTCGTGGTCGCCTCGGTGCTCTGCGGCATGGCCACGACGCTGCCGGAGATGGTGGTCTTCCGCCTGCTGCAGGGCGTCGCCGGCGCCGGGATGATGCCGATCTCCCAGGCGGCCATCCTCGACATGTGGCCGCAGCGGCTGATGCCACGGGTGATGGCGATGTGGAGCGCGGTGATCATGGTCGGGCCGATCCTCGGTCCCACCCTGGGCGGACTGCTGACCGAGCACTTCTCCTGGCGCTGGGTCTTCTACGTCAACGTGCCGTTCGGGCTGCTGGCCTTCGTGCTGGTCTACCTGACCCTGGAGCGCGACGAGGGCGGGCTGCAGCGTCCGTTCGACGTCCTCGGCTTCGCCGCCCTGGTGCTGTGCACCGGCGCCGTCCAGCTGATGGCCGACCGCGGGCCGAGCCAGGACTGGTTCGACAGCGCGGAGATCTGGACCTACGCCATCGTCGCGCTGTGCAGCCTGCACGTCTTCGTCATGCAGACGCTGACCGCCGATCAGCCCTTCTTCCACCGCGCCGTCTTCGCCGACCGCAACTTCATGACCACCGCGATCTTCAGCTTCATGATGTCGGCGATGCTGTTCGGCACCAGCGCGCTGCTGCCGACCTTCATGCAGAACCTGCTCGGCTATTCGGCGCTGCAGAGCGGCTTGGCCAGCATGTACCGCGGCTTCGGCTCGATCGTCGCCTTCACCGTCGTCACCCTGCTGATGCGCAAGATGGGCGCGCGCGCGACCATCGCTGCCGGCATCGTCATCGCCTTCTTCTCGATGTGGCGGATGGCCCACTTCGACCTGATGATGACCGCGACGCCGATCAAGGTCGCCGGCTTCGTCCAGGGGATGGGCATGGGGCTGATGTTCGGGCCGCTGGCGGTGCTCGGCTTCGCCACTCTGGCTCCGGCGCACCGCACCGAGGCGGCGGTGCTGGGCAATGTGGTCCGCACCCTCGGCTCGAGCCTGGGCATCGCCATGCTGCAGGCCAATCTCATCGCCCAGAGCGCCACCGCCCACGAGCGGCTGGCCGCCGGGATCATCCCGTCGGATCCGGTGATCGGCTGGTCGCTGCCGCAGGCGTTCGACAGTCCGGGCGGGCTGGACGCGCTGAACGGCGAGGTGACCCGGCAGGGCGCGATGATCGGCTACGACACCATGTTCGCCTGGATGGCCGTGCTCAGCCTGCTGCTGGCGCCTTTGATCCTGATCCTGCGGCCGGCGGACGCCGCGCCCTCGGAGACCCTCGAGGCCCACCCGGAATAGGGCGCAACGAAAAAGGAGCGCCGCGGGGGGCGGCGCTCCTCTCGCAACAGCTGAGCCGGACTAGCGGCTCAGAACTCTTCCCAGTCGTCGACCGCGGCCTGCGGCGCGGCGGCGGGCCGGGCCTTGAGCGCGGTCGCGCCGATGCTGGCCGGCGCGCTCGGGGCCGGCGCGGACGGGCGCGGCGCCGCCGGCGCCGTGCGGCCGGCGCTGGAGTACTGCAGGGTCTCGGTGCCGCTGATGCTGAAGCGCGACACCAGCCGGGCGAGCTCCTTGGTCTCCTCCGCCAGCATCCGGCTGGCGGCGGTGGCCTCCTCGACCATGGCGGCGTTCTGCTGGGTGACCTGGTCCATCTGGTTGACCGCGGTGTTCACCTCGTTGAGGCCCTGGGCCTCCTCCCGGGCCGACGAGGCGATGTCGCCGACCAGGCCGGAGATCTCGTTGACGTGGGCGACGATGCGCTGCAGCGCGTCCCCCGCCTCGCCGACCAGCGACACGCCCTCTTCGACCTGCTTGGACGAGGCCGAGATCAGCCCCTTGATCTCCTTGGCCGAGTCCGCCGAGCGCTGGGCCAGGCTGCGGACCTCGGAGGCGACGACCGCGAAGCCCTTGCCGGCGTCGCCGGCGCGGGCGGCTTCGACGCCGGCGTTCAGGGCCAGCAGGTTGGTCTGGAAGGCGATCTCGTCGACCACGCCGATGATCTGGCTGATCTCGCGCGCCGACTTCTCGATCGCGTTCATCGCCACGACGGCGCGGCTGACCACGTCGCCGGAGCGTTCCGCTTCGGTCTTGGCGGCGCCCACCGCCTCACGCCCGGCGGCGGAGCCCTGGGCGGTGCGCTGGACGGTGGCGGTGATCTCGTCGAGCGCCGCGGCGGTCTGTTCCAGCGTCGCGGCCTGATGCTCGGTGCGGCGCGACAGGTCCTCGGCGCCGTTGGAGATCTCGGCCGAGCCGGAACTGATCGAGGCGGTCGAGGTGGCGATGGCGCGCAGCGCCTCCTCCAGCGTCGCGACGGCGGCGTTGAAGTCGTTGCGCAGCTTCTCGTACTCGCCGGGGAAGGCAGTCCCTAGCCGGATCGTCAGGTCGCCGGCGGCGAGCTTGTCGAGCCCGTCGGCCAGCGAGGTGACCACCAGCCGCTGCTGCTCGGCGATCACGCGCTGCGCGTCCTCGCCGCGGCGACGCTCGTCCTCGGTCGCCGAGCGGTTGGCCTCCTGCTCCTGGCGCAGTTGCTCCAGGTGGCGCTGGTTGTCGCGGAACACCGTCAGCGAGCCGACGATCGCGCCCAACTCGTCCTTGCGCGCCAGGCCGTCGAGATTCACCTCGGCGTCGCCGCGGGCGAGCTTCTCAGTCGCGCCGGCGATCTTCTGCACCGCGCCCTTGATGTTCATCGTCAGGAACCAGGCCAGCGCCGCCGACCCCAGCATGGTGGCCAGGGCGGCGATGATGGTGATCAACTGGGCCATCTCCGAGCGGGCCTCGGTGGCCTGGGCCTGCTGGTCGGTCTCGGCCTGCGCCTTGGCGACGATGTCGCGCAAGGTGGTGCTCATCTTGGCGTACTGCTCTTCGAACGGCGCGGCGAACCCGGCGGCGGTGGCGAAGTCGGCCGTCATCATGGCCGTCACCACGTCCAGCCCCTCGCGGGTCTCCTTCAGGTCCTTCGACAGCTTGTCGTACTGCGGCCGCTGCTCGGCCGGCGCGGCGGCGCGGGCCACCTTCACCTCGGCGGCGATCTTGTCGATCTCGGCCATCAGCGCCTGGGTCTTGGGCTCGATCTGGTCGGTCTCGATCTGCGCGGCCTGGTGCGTCAGCAGGTAGTAGAGTTCGCCGTGCACGGCGGTGATCCGCTCGGAGATCTTCTGCATCCGCATGCTGTTGGGCATGTCGGTATGCACGACCTGTTGCAGCGCATGCAGCTGGCTTTTCTGAAGCACGACCGCGCCGAGCGCGGTGACAGCGAGCATGGCGACCGCGAAGGCCGGTGCAAAACCGATCTTGATGACCAACGGCAGGTCTTCAAGCCTGAACCGTTTCATGGATTCCCCCCGAGTGACCCAATTTTGCGGAATGGTCACCCGAGCAAGCTAACGTTTCGTCACCAAGCCTCGTGCGCGCCATGCGCTCTTCATTATGAATCCCGAGGTGAAAGCGACTTTAGCTAAGTGATAAGCATCGTTTACATCACGTTAGGAATAACGGTCGCTGCGACTCAGTTTATTTTAACAAGTGCCGTCGATATTCATCATCATCCTGACAAAAGTGATGGAGTGGGGAGATGAAGAACGTCATCGGTTTGATGAGTGGGATTGGCTTGAGCCTGGTCCTGACGAGCGCTGCGACTGCGGCCTCTTTTGAAGACAGCATGTCGCGTTGCCTTTCGCGCAACGCCAACACTCGCGATGCGGCGACGGTCATGCTCGACTGCAATGCCGAAGCGGGCAAGCTTTCGGCCTGCAAGGTCGTCTCGGACAGCGCGCCGGGCAAGGGTTTCGACAAGGCGGCGCTGTGCGTGGCCGAAGTCCTGCCGATGGGCGCCAAGACCGGCCAAGTGAAGGTTCCGCTGCGCTTCCCGGGCGGCGGCTAAACCTCAGCCAGCTGAGTTTCGAGTATTGCAACGCCTCCGCGCCGACGCGCGGAGGCGTTTTGCTGTCGTCTGTTCAGCTAGTGTGCTGGATCTGAAGTTCGCCTGCACATCGGTCACGCGCCGAAGCGAACTTCAGATCCGTAAAGCGCACTAGAAACATGTGCTTGCTAGTGTCCTGAACGATTCCGAAGTTCGCCAGAGGCCGCCACAATGCGCATGCGAACTTCGGAATCGGGACACTAGACGGCGTTGCGCCTGGCGATCGCGCCCAGCACGCCGGCGCTCGGCTTGGCCGTGCGCTGGAAGCTGGCGCGGTCGACGCTGTGCAGGCCGAAGTGCTGGCTGTAGCCGAAGATCCACTCGAAATTGTCGATCAGCGACCAGTGGATGTAGCCCTGCACCGGCACCCCCTCGGCGATCACCTTCTGCAGGTCGCCCAGGGCGGCCGGGATGAAGGCGGCGCGCAGCGCGTCGTCGGGGGTGCTCAAGCCGTGCTCGGTGATCAGGATCGGCACGCCGGTGGCCGCATGGGCGTAGCGCACCGCGCCGGCCAGCGAGGCCGGATAGATCTCGGCGCCCATGCCGTTCATCTTCGCGCCCTTGGGCGGCGGCAGTTGGCCTTTGTCGCCCCATTGCGCCCGCGCATAGTTCTGCACGCCGAGGAAGTCGTCGCTCTTCGCCGCCTCGAGCCAGGCGCCGTAGAACTTCGCCCGCTTGGCGTCGCGCAGGCTGTTCTCGCCGACCGCCTGGTCGTCCGAAATGGTCAGGCTGACGCCGACCGGCAGATCGCCGCGCGCCGCCTTGATCGCCGCCCGACCGGCCTTGTGCGCGGCGATCATGTTCGCCTGCATCGCTGGGATGTCGGCGGCCTCCGGCACCATGGCGTTCTTGAAGTTCGGCGCGCCGCAGGCGCGGCCGGCGGCGGCGTTCATCTGCCGCACCATCTCGAGCATCGGCGGCGGCAGCACCTAGCCGATGACGGTGATCATGTTCGGCTCGTTGAGCGTCACCGCCGAGCCCATGTTCGCCGCCAGCCGGCGGGCGGCGTGGTCGCAGTAGCGGGCGAACAGCTCGGGCGCCTCGGGATTGGTCCAGCCGCCGCGGGCGGCGAACCAGCGCGGCGAGCTGAAGTGGTTGAAGGTGACGACCGGGTTGAGGCCGCGCGCGCGGCAGCCGTCGATGACCGCCTTATAGTGGTCCAGCATGGCGGCCGAGAACTGGCCGGGCTCAGGCTCGATCCGCGCCCACTCGATCGAGAACCGGTAGGTGTTGAGCCCGAGGTCGCGGACCAGGTCGAGGTCGGTCGGCCACAGCGCGAAACTGTTGCAGGCGTCGCCCGACGGCTCGCGGAACAAGGTGGGCTTCACCGTCTCGGCCAGCCACAGGTCGCTGGAGACGTTGTTGCCCTCGATCTGATGGGCCGCGGTCGCCGCGCCCCAGAGGAAGCCCTTCGGGAAGCCCGCTGCGGACTGCGCGGCGGCCTCGGTGGCGCTCAGCGCGGCGGCGGCGGCGCTGGCGCCGGCCGCGCCGAGGAACTCGCGTCGATCCCATCCCATCTGCCTCTCCCCATAATTTACCGGTAAAATAAAACATCTTCGCCAGTCGCGTCAAAGGGCGGATTTTGAGGGCGGGCGCTCAGTCGCCGGTGGAGGCGCGACGGATGATGGCGTGGGGCAGCAGGGCGTCGCCGGCGGCGGCCTCGCCGCGGACCTGACGCACCAGGGTCTGCACGGCCCAGGCGGCCATCTCGTTCAGCGGCTGGCGCACCGTCGTCAGCGGCGGCCAGACCTTGCTGGCCAGCGGGCTGTCGTCGAAGCCGGCGACCGCGAGGTCGCCAGGCACGTCCAGGCCGCGCCGATGGGCCGCCGTCAGCGCGGAGGCGGCGAAGTCGTCGTTCCAGGCGAAGATCGCGTCCGGCCGCGGCTGCAGGTCGAGCAGGGCGTCGGCCGCCGCGAGGCTGGCGGCCAGGGTCCGGCCGCCGGCGACCCTCAGCGCCGGATCGGCGGCGAGGCCGTGCGCCTGCAGCGCCGCGAGGTAGCCGTCGCGCCGCGCCGGCGAGAGGCCGAGCCCCTCCGGCGGTCCGATGAAGCCGATGCGGCGCCGGCCCTTGGCGATCAGCAGCTCGGTGACCTCCTGCGCGGCGGCGAACTCGTCGATGCGCACTGAGGCGATGCCCGCCAGCCGCTCGCCGGGCGCGATGGCCGCGAGCGGCAGATCCGGCTCCTCGAGCTCGCCGCTGCGCGCCATGGTCTCGGCGACGAACGACGGCAGCAGGATGGCGTTGGCCCCGCGGTCGCGCAGCGCCCGCACCGCGTCCCAGGCGCCGGAGGCGTCGCCGACGTCGACCGGCTGCAGCAGGATCTGCGCGCCTTCCCGCGCGGCGGCGTTCAGCGCGCCGACCAGCAATTCGCTGAAGAAGCTGTGCTCGAAACGGGCGTGCAGCACGCCGATGGCGACCGCCGACGCGGTGGCCAGCTGCCGGGCGGCGGGGTTGGGCGTGTAGTTCAGCTCGGCGATCGCCTGCTGCACCGCCGCGCGTGTCTCGGGCGCCACCTTGCGGCCGTTCAGCACGTTGGAGACGGTCATCGCCGAGACCCCGGCGCGGCGGGCGACGGTGCGGATCGTCACGGCGGACTTGGATCGCCTGGGCGCGCGGGACATCATCGCCTTGCTGGAAGCTCGAGCCTTGCGAGCATTAGGTGAGGAGCGCCGCCGGCGGCAAATCGGCCCCCCGCGTCCGGCCGGCCGGCTCGATCACCCGGCGGCGCGTTCGCCGACCCGCTCGAGCAGCGCCATGGCGGCGGCCGGCGCGCGCACCTTGCCCTCGTGAATGAAGAAGGCGAACACCTCGCGCGGCGTCTGCGCCGCCGGCTGGTCCGGCGCGACCAGCGGCAGGTCGTCAGGCTGGCCGCCCTGCGCCAGCGTGCGCAACCGCATCGCCCACACATCCAGCTCCGCCGGGGAGTAGGCGGTCTCGATCTCGTCCGAACCGGTCTGCAGGCGGGCGTAGACCAGGTCCGCGGCGGCGTCGGGGATCAGCGGATAGGTCTCGTGCGCCGCCAGGCAGATCGCCACCCCGTACTTGCGGCAGAGCGCGACGAAGGCCGGGTCCTTGAAGCTGTCATGGCGCGGTTCGACGACGTGGCGCAGCGGCAGGCCCTCCAGTTGATTGGGCAGCAGCTTGAGGAAGCCCTCGAAGTCCTCCGGCTCGAACTTCTTGGTGCCCATGAACTGCCAGAGGATCGGCCCCAGCCGGTCGCCGAGCTCGACGAGGCCCTGGTTCAGGAACACCTCCATCGACTTGCCCATCTCGGCCAGCACCTTGCGGTTGGTGCAGTAGCGCGAGGCCTTCACCGAGAACTTGAAGCCCTCCGGCGTGGCCGCCCGCCACTTGGCGAAGCTGTCCGGCTTGAAGGTCGAATAGTAGGTGCCGTTGATCTCGATAGCCGTCAGGTGGCGCGAGGCGTAGTCCAGCTCCAGCGCCTGCTTGAGACCCTTCGGATAGAAGACGCCGCGCCAGGGCTCGAACGTCCAGCCGCCGACCCCCGCCCGGATGCGACCCGCGTCCGCCATAAGCCGTCCTTTCGCGTCTGAAGCCGGCCGGAAACCTATCGCCCGGGCGCTGATCCCGCCAGCCGCGCCAACCCGGCCTTAACCTTACAGACAATACACTTCACAGGATGAACAAATTCCGCGTACCACCAGGACGCGCGCCCAGAGAAGGCGACGACCGGGAGGAGGCGTTTTGGCGGCGGGTGTGTCGGTCAAGTCCTTGCGCCGGCGCCAGTCTGCGTACAGTTAGCCAACAAGCGGCGCGGTAGCGTCCACGGGGGAGAATCGTCGGCGACGCCGGCTTCGAAATCATCACTGATGCGCCTCCTCGTTTCATCGACCGCCGTCCTGGCCTGCCTCGCGCTGGCCGCTTGCGCCACCCGGCCTGAGCCGGATCTGCGGCTGCCCGCCGCCTATGAGGTCTCCCAGCCGAAGCAGGCCCCCGCGGTCGAGCTGGACCGCTGGTGGACGACCTTCAACGACCCGCAGCTGAACGCGCTGATCGACAGCGCGCTGGTCGCCAACCCCGACGCGAAGACCGCGGCGGCGCGCCTGCGCGAAGCGCGCGCGACCCGGGTCAGCCAGCTGTCGAGCTTCCTGCCGCAGGGCAATCCGGGCGCCTCGGCGACCCGCACGGACACCACGCAGATCGCAGGCGGCTTCGGGATCCCGGGCCTCGAGGCCGGCGGCGTCTCGGAGGCCTACTCCGGGAACTTCAACGTCAGCTGGGAGGTCGACATCTTCGGCCGCGTGTTCGCCGCCCGCCGGGCGGCCGACGCCGACGTCGAAGCTGCCGGTTTCGACTACTACACGGCGCGCACCAGCCTGGCCGCCCAGGTCGCCGACGCCTACTTCCAGGCGCGCGGCCTGGCCATCCAGCTGGCCGACGCCCGCGAGACGGTGCGGATCCGCCGCGATCTCTACGACCTGACCACCCGTCGCGCGGAGCGGGGCCTCGCGCCCACCTCCGAGGCCGATCGCGTCGCGGGCGACCTCGCCCAGGCCGAAGCCCAGGCGGAGACCCTCGCGGCCGAGCTGCAGGTCCAGAAGCGGACGGTGCTGATCTTCGCCGGTCGCACCTGGGAGCCGACCGCCAGCGTCGACATCCAACCGTTCGTGGGCGTCGCGCCGGAAGTGCCCGCCAGCCTGCCCAGCGACCTGCTGCGGCGGCGGCCCGACGTGCGCAGCGCCGAAGCGCAGCTGCGCGGCGTGTTCGGACGGCAGGATCTCACCCGGCTGGCGTTCCTGCCGACCTTCACCCTGAACCCCGGATTTGGCTGGTCGCGCAACGAGCAGCCCGGCTTCGTCAACGAGACCTCCAACTGGAGCATCGGCGGCGCCGTGACCCAGCCGGTGTTCGACATCCCCAACCTGATCGCCCAGACCAGGATCTACGACGCCCGCGCCGAGGCGGCGGCCGCCGCCTATGAGGCGGTGGTGCAGACCGCCTTCGCCGAGGCCGAAGGCACGCTGGTCCGGCTCGGCGCCGACCGTCGCCGCGTGAAGTTGCTGACCGACGGCGAGGCGCGCGCCGAACGCGCCTACAAGGCCGCCCGGCAGGGCTTCACCCTCGGTCTGAACGACCTCGAAACCACCCTGTCCGCCGAACAGGCCTGGCGCCAGACGCGCGTGCAGCTCACCTCCGCCCAGGTGCAGTCCGTGCGCGGCGCGGTGCAGGCCTACAAGGCGATCGGCGGCGGCTGGCCGATCGGCCAGGACGCTCCCGCCCCGCAAGCCGTTGCGGCGCGGAACCCATGAGATTTTCCCGGATGAGACGACCGACGCCCGCCTTCCTCGCCGTGACCGCGGTCGCCGCCGCCCTGGCATTGTCGGGTTGTCACAAGCCCGAGGCCCGGGACAAGGCCGCGCCGGCTGCAGCGCGCGCCGTGACCGTGGTCGCGGTCCAGCAGCGCTCGATCACCGGCGCGCTGACGGCCTCCGGCGACCTGGTCTCGCGCCAGGAAGCCGCCGTGCTGCCGGAGGTCTCCGGCTTCCGCGTCTCCGCCGTGCTGAGCGACTTCGGCCAGTATGTGAAGCAGGGCCAGGTGCTGGCCCGTATGGACCCGGCGCTGCTGGAAGCCCAGATCGCCCAGGCCGAGGCGCAGCTCGCCCAGGCCGAGGCCCAGGCGGCCCAGGCCGAGGACCAGGCGTCGCGCGTCCAGGGCCTCGATAACCAGGGCGTGCTCAGCCAGGAGCAGATCGCCCAACGGCGCTTCCAGGCCCGCGCCGCGCGCGCCACGGCCAAGGCCCAGGCCGCCGCGTTGAAGGATCTGCGCACCCGCTACGGCAAGCTGCAGGTGACCGCGCCGGTCAGCGGCCTGGTGCTGGAGAAGACCGTGCGTCCCGGCGACGTCTCGCAGGGCGGCGGCGGCACGCCGTGGTTCCGGATCGCCAGCGAAGGCCAGATCGAGCTGCAGGCGCAGATGTCGGAAGACGACCTCGCCCACATCCGCCCGGGCCAGCGGGCCCAGGTCACCCTGCCGAGCGGCCAGACCGTCACCGGCGTGGTGCGCCTGATCAGCCCGGAGATCGATCAGCAAACCAAGCTGGGCTTCGTACGCGTGACCCTGCCGGTGCGACCGGACATCCGCGCCGGCGGCTTCGCCCGGGCAGTGTTCTCCGACGCCGCCGGGACGGTCCTGACCGTGCCGGAGACCGCGGTGCGCTACGACGCCGACGGCGCCAGCGTGATGGTCGTGCTGGCCAACAACCGGGTGAAGCGGGCGCCGGTGAGGACCGGCCTGCGCGGGTCGGGCCTGGTGGAGATCCTCGAAGGCCCGCCGGCCGGGACCCGGGTGGTCGGCAGCGCGGCGAGCTTCCTGCTGGACGGTGACCTGATCAAACCGACGGACGGCGCGGCCAATCCGGTCGCAGCCAAGCCGGTCGCGGCGAAGCGATGAGCGGCGCGCCCCACGACGTCGGGCCCGGCGGCGGCTTCCAGATCTCCGCCTGGGCGATCCGCAATCCGGTGCCCGTGGCGGTGCTGTTCCTCGGCCTGATCCTGGCCGGGATGATCGCCTACGCCGGCCTGCCGGTGAAGAACTTCCCGAACCTGACCTTCCCGCTGGTGACGGTGACGGTGACCCAGAACGGCGCCGCGCCGGCGCAGATGGAGTCGCAGATCACCCGGCCGGTCGAGAACGCGCTGGCCGGTCTCACCGACGTCGAGGAAATCACCTCGGCGGTGAACCAGGGCGTCTCGACGACCAGCATCGAATTCGAGATGGGCGAGGACATTCAGCAGAAGACCGACGAGGTCCGCTCGGCGATCGACCGGATCCGCGCCCAGCTGCCGCGCGACATCGACGAGCCGATCATCCAGCGGGTCGAAGTCGAGTCCTTGCCGGTCTTCACCTACGCGGTCGCTGCGCCGGGCATGAGCGATGCGGAGCTCTCCTGGTTCGTCGACGACACCATCGCCCGGGAGATGCAGTCCGTCGCCGGCGTGGCCCAGGTCTCGCGGGTCGGGGGCGTCGAGCGTGAGATCAACGTGCTGATCGATCCCGATCGGCTCGCGGCGCGCGGGCTCACCGCCGCCCAGGTGAACAATGTGCTGCGGACCGTGCAGACCGAGGCCCCTGGCGGCCGCGTCACGGTCGGCGGCCGCGAGCAGAGCCTGCGGGTCGTCGGCACCGTCGAGACCGTGGAAAAGCTCCGCCAGCTCACCATCCCGACCAACAACGGCGGCTTCGTGCGGCTGACCGACGTCGCCGACATCGGCGACGGGGCCTCGGAGGTGCGTGGCTTCGCCCAGTTGGACGGACGTCCGGTGCTGGGCTTCCAGGTCGTGAAGTCGCGCGACGCCAGCGAGGTCGCGGTCGAGGACGCCGTCAAGGCCAAGCTGGCCGAGATGCAGAAGACCTATCCCGGCGTGACCTTCACCAAGATCTTCTCGCGGGTGGACGAGACTCGCGCCAGCTTCCGCGCCACCCAGCACGTCCTCCTCGAAGGCATGCTGCTCGCCGCCCTGGTGGTCTTCTTCTTCCTGCGCGACTGGCGGGCCACCGTCATCACCGCCTTCGCCATGCCTGTCTCGCTGATCCCGACATTCCTGGTGATGCAGATGGTCGGCTTCTCGCTGAACGTCGTGACGCTGCTGGCGCTGACGCTGGTGATCGGCATCCTGGTCGACGACGCGATCGTCGAGATCGAGAACATCGAAAAGCGGGTCGCCGCCGGCTTGCGGCCCTACGCGGCGTCGATGATCGCCGCCGACGCGATCGGCCTGGCGGTCGTCGCCACCACCATGGCGATCGTCGTGGTGTTCACGCCGGTCAGCTTCATGTCCGGCATCGGCGGCCAGTTCTTCCGCGAATTCGGCCTGACCGTCGCCGTCGCGGTGCTGTTCTCGCTGCTCGTGGCGCGGCTGCTGACGCCGCTGATGGCCGCCTACTTCCTGAAGCCGGTGGTGCGGCCACACCAGGCCAAGCCCTTCGAGGGCCGTTATCGTCGCATCCTGGAATGGGCCCTGGACCATCGCATCGTCGCGTCGGTCGCCGGCGGGGTGATCTTCCTGGCCTCGCTCGCCCTGGTGCCGATGCTGCCGCAGGGCTTCCAGCCGATCGGCGACCCGGACTACATGTTCGTCAACCTGCAGGGGCCGCCCGGCGCCACCAAGCAGGACATGCAGCGCACCGCCGAGCAGGTCGACGCGGCCTTCCGCGACGAACCGGCGGTCACCCACGTCTTCACGGTCGTGGCGGCCTCGTCCGGCGGCTTCGGAGGCGCCGTGGAGGCGCAGCGCGGCACCGCCACGGTTCTCCTCGACGAGCACCGCAAGGCCAGCGGCAACGAGATCCGCGCCCGGCTGCAGGATCGGCTGGAGGCCATTCCCGACGCCCGGGTGAACTTCCTCGGGTCCCAGGGCGAAGCCGGCTACGAGCAGGTGCTGACCGGCAACGACCCCGCGGCGCTGCTGGCCGCCGTCGGTGAGCTCGAGCGGCAGATGCGGACCATCCCGGTCCTGAAGGACGTCCGCCCGTCGCTGCCCTCGGCCTCGCCGGAGCTGATCATCCGCCCGCGGCAGGACGAGGCCGCGCGCCTGGGGGTCTCCACCGACACCATCGCATCGCTCGCCCGGGTGGCGACGGTCGGCGACATCGACGCCAACGTCGCCAAGTTCGACGAAGGCGTGCGGCGTATTCCGATCCGGATCCGCCTGCCGGCGGACGCGCGATCCGACCTGGAGCGCATCCGCAATCTGCGGGTGCCGACCGCCAGCGGCGGCGTGACGACGCTGGGCGCGGTGGCCGACGTGACCTTCCAGGCCGGACCGGGCCAGATCAGCCGGCTCGACCGTACGCAGCAGATGGGCGTCAAGGCCGAGCTGGTCGGCGACACCACCATCGGCGAGGTCGCCAAGGCGGTTCAGCAGCTGCCGATCATGAAGAACCCGCCGAAGGGCGTGCGTCCGGCGCCGACTGGCGACGTCAAGTTCATGCAGGAGCTGTTCAGCTCCTTCGGCCTGGCGGTGATCGCCGGCGTCGGCATGATCTACGGCGTGCTGATCCTGCTGTTCCGGTCGTTCTTCAAGCCGGTGGTGATCCTCTCGGCCCTGCCGCTGGCCGTCGGCGGCGCCTTCCTCGGCCTGCTGATCTTCAAGCTCTCGCTGTCGATCCCCTCGCTGATCGGCTTCCTGATGCTGCTCGGCCTGGCGGCGAAGAATTCGATCCTCTTGGTCGAGTACGCCATCGAGCGGGAGCGCGAGGGCATGAACCAGCGCGCCGCCCTGCTCGAGGCCTGCCACCAGCGCGCCCGGCCGATCATCATGACCACCGTGGCGATGGCCGCCGGCATGCTGCCGACCGCGCTGGCGCTGGAAAAGGGGGCGGAGTTCCGCCAGCCGATGGCGGTGGCGGTGATCGGGGGCCTGATCACCTCGACCATGCTGTCGCTGGTGCTGGTGCCGGTGGTCTACGAGTTCATCGATGACTTCGAGCAGTGGCTGCGGCCGAAGCTCGGCAAGCTGATCACGCCGCGCGAGGCCGAACCGCCGGCCGAGCCGGAAGAGGCGCGCTGACGCGTCGCCCGATCAGGCCGCTGCGCCTGATCGGGCTTCTTCGCGCGGGCGGCTAGGCCTGGATGCCCCAGGCCGCGTACATGAACCGGCGGCATTCGCCCATGACCTCATGGTCCTCCGGCGCGGTGCCCATGAAGCCGCCGTGCGGTCCGGCCTCGGTCACGTGCAACTCGGCGTTGACCCCGGCGCGGCGGATCGCCCGGTGCATGCGCACCGTGTCCGACAGCAGCAGGTCGCGGGTGCCGCTGGTCAGGATGGTCGGCGGCCAGGCCTTGTCGATCTCGCCGTAGATCGGCGACAGGTAGGGCTGCTTCGGATCCGCGCCGCCGGCGTAGGACGACGGCCCGCCGACCGCCCCGCCGTACAGGTTCACGTCGAGATAGCGGTTGGTCAGGTAGGTGTCGCCCGACCGCGTCATGTCGAGGCCGGGGGTCAGCAGCAAGAGCGCGATCGGCCGCGGCAGGCCCTCGTCGCGGGCCCGCATCATCAGCGCCGCGGCCAGGTTGCCGCCGGCCGAGGAGCCGCCGACGATCAAGGTCGAGGCGGAATGCTGCGCGAGGATCGCCTTGTAGGCGGCCATCACGTCGTCCAGCGCCGCCGGGTAGGGGTGCTCCGGCGCCAGCCGGTAGTCGACGGCGTAGACCACGACGCCGTAGTCGGCCGCGCGCAGCTTGGCGAGCACCTGGCACATCTCGCCGCCGCCGGCGGTGAAGCCGCCGCCGTGGATGTCGAAATAGACCACCTCGGCGCGGCGGCCTTCGCGCTTCGCCGGGGTCATGCGGTAGAGCTTCGCCCCGTGCGGCAGGTCGATGGTTTCGGCCGTGCCCTGGAAGCGCGACGCCATCGGCCGCAGGATCTGCAGCGCGGCGGCGGCCTCGTCCTTCTGGTCGCTCGACCCGCCCGCCGGCTGGGCGGCGGCCGAGGCGGCGGCGATGCGTTTCGCTGCGCCGTTGAGGAAGGCGCGGGCCTGCGGGCTCAGCGAGTTCGGCGGCGGAATGACCTGGGCCGGAACGTGCAGCGCGGTGAGATCGTCAGTCATCAGTCCATCCTTGGCGTGAGCGAGTGTCAGACCGGGAGCGGCGGCGGCGGCCGCCAGGCCAAGCGCGCCAGTGGCGACAGCGCGTCGGGTCATTCGCATAGGCGTCTTCCTCCCGCCCGGGCGTCGCGATGCGCCCGGGTCAATTAGTATGTATTGCATACGATATGTAGCGGCGCCGACGGGCGCAATCGCGACCTTGCTGCAGGTTCAGGGGGCTTGGCGCACCCGGCCCAGCAGCTCAACCAGCGTCGCCTGCTCGGCGGCGGTGAAGCGGGAGGTAAAGCGGCGTTCGTGCGCTTCGACGGCCTGCATCGCCTGGGCGAGCAGCGCCTCGCCGTCCGGGGTCAAGGTCAGCTCCTGGCGCCGGCGGTCGGCCTCCGAGCGGCGCCGCGCGACCAGGCCGCGCTCTTCGAGCCGGTCGATCAGCGCCATCATCGTCGCCCGGTCGTTGCGCAACCGCGAGGCGATGTCGACCTGGGAGACGCCGGGATTGACGGCGATCAGCTCCAGCGTCGCGCACTGCTTCTGCGTCAGGTCGAGGCCGGCGAGCGCCTCGGCGAAACCGCGCTGCATGGTCACGTGCGCCAGCCGCAGGTGAAAGCCCAGCAGGCCCCACAGGCGGCCGGGGTCGATCTGCGGCTTGTCCTCGTCAGCGGCGCTGGGTTTCGGCATCGGGCTAGAGCTCGCCGCGGATCACGCGGGCGAACAGCTCGGGATCGACGTTGCCGCCGGACAGCACGAGGCCGACCGTCCGCCCGGCCGTCGGCACATGGCCGGCGAGCAGGGCGGCCAATCCCGCCGCGCCGCCGGGCTCGACCACCAGCTTCAGGGTCGCAAAGGCGTAGCGCATGGCTTCCGCGACCTCGGCGTCGCTGACGGCGGCGGCGCCGGCCAGATGGCGCTGCAGGATCGGGAAGGTCAGTTCGCCGGGGAAGGGGCTCTCCAGCGCGTCGCACAGCGAGCGGCCCGGCGGCTTGATGGTGATCCGGCGGCCGGCCGCCAGCGACTGGCCCAGGTCGTCGAAGCCGGCCGGCTCGACGCCCCAAATCTGCGTGGCCGGCGTATGCGCCTTGAGCGCCACGGAGAGGCCGGCGAGCAGGCCGCCGCCGCTGACCGGCGCCAGCGCCAGGTCGAGCCGGACGCCGCGCGCCTCGGCCTGGCTGGCCAGCTCCAGTCCGACCGTGCCCTGGCCGGCGATGATGTGCGGGTCGTCGAACGCCGGGACCACGATCGCGCCGCGCTCGGCGGCGATCTCCGCGGCGATCGCTTCGCGGCTCTCGGTCAGCCGGTCGTAGCTGCGCACCTCCGCGCCGTAGCCGCGGGTCGCCTCGACCTTTACCGCCGGCGCGTCGCTCGGCATGACGATCACCGCCGGCATGTCGAGCAGCCGCGCGGCCAGGGCGACGCCCTGGGCATGGTTGCCCGAGGAGAAGGCGACGACCCCGCGCCGCCGCTCCTCGGGCGAAAGCTGGACCAGCCGGTTGTAGGCGCCGCGGAACTTGAAGGCGCCGACCCGCTGCAGCGTCTCAGCCTTGATCAGCACCCGCGCGCCGAGCTGGTCGTTCAGCGCCGGACTCTCGAGCAAGGGCGTCTCCACCGCCACGCCGGCGAGCCGATCCGCGGCGGCTTCGACATCGGCGAGGGTGACGGCGAGGGACATGAGTGAAGGGATAGCGCGCCCCGCGCGCCCCCTCCACCCCTTCGGGGCCCCCTCCCCTAGAGGGGGAGGAGAATCGAGGCTGCAGCTTCCTTCTCCTCCCCCACAGGGGGAGGGGGACCGCGAAGCGGTGGAGGGGGCTGCGGCGGTCAGGCGCCTATTCCCCTTGAGCCCGGTCGCCGTCTCGTCTACACCGCGCCCGCGTCGGCGGCCCTCGCCTGCGCGATAAGCGATCCCATGCCCATTCGCCGAGCACCTGTCGAAGGGCGGTTGGGTCCCTCCCGGCGGGTCGAAGAGACATATCCATGGCCAATGTGACTGTGATCGGCGCTCAATGGGGCGACGAAGGCAAAGGCAAGCTGGTCGACTGGCTGTCGAACCGCGCCGACGTGGTCGTGCGCTTCCAGGGCGGCCACAACGCCGGTCACACCCTGGTGGTCGACGGCAAGGTCTACAAGCTGTCGCTGCTGCCCTCGGGCGTCGTGCAGGGCAAGCTCTCCGTCATCGGCAATGGCGTGGTGGTCGATCCCTGGCACCTGCTGAGCGAGATCGAGAAGATCGCCGGCCAGGGCGTGGCGATCACGCCCGAGCTGCTGGTGCTGGCCGACAACGCCTGCCTGATCCTGCCGCTGCACCGCGACCTCGACCAGGCGCGCGAGGCGGCGGCGACCAACAAGATCGGCACCACCGGCCGCGGCATCGGCCCGGCCTATGAGGACAAGGTCGGCCGCCGGGCGATCCGCGTCGGCGACCTCGCCGACCGCGAGGCGCTGGAAGCCAAGATCGACCGCCTGCTGGCCCACCACACGCCGCTGCGCCGCGGCCTCGGCCTGCCCGAGGCGGATCCGGCGGCGCTGCTGGCGGAACTGGAGGCGCTGGCGCCGAAGGTGCTGCCGTTCGCCCGTCCGGCCTGGCTGCTGCTGGACGAGATCGTCAAGAGCGGCAAGCGCGTGCTGTTCGAGGGCGCGCAGGGCGCGCTGCTCGACGTCGACCACGGCACCTATCCGTACGTCACCTCGTCCAACACCGTCGCCGGCCAGGCGGCCGCCGGCTCCGGCATCGGCCCGCGCGGCGCGGGCTATGTGCTGGGGATCGTCAAGGCCTACACCACCCGGGTCGGCGAGGGGCCGTTCCCCACCGAGCTGTTCGACGCCGTCGGCCAACGGCTCGGCGAGCGCGGCCATGAGTTCGGCACCGTCACCGGCCGGGCCCGCCGCTGCGGCTGGTTCGACGCGGCGCTGGTGCGCCAGTCGGTGGCGCTGAACGGCATGAGCGGCATCGCGCTGACCAAGCTCGACGTGCTGGACGGCTTCGAGAAGCTCAAGGTCTGCGTCGGCTACAAGCTGGGCGACCAGACCTTCAGCTACCTGCCGGCCGGCCTGAAGGCGCAGGCCGCGCTGCAGCCGATCTACGAGGAGCTCGACGGCTGGTCGGAGACCACCGCCGGGGCCCGCGACACCCGCGACCTGCCGGCCAACGCCATCAAGTACGTGCGCCGCATCGAGGAACTGATCGGCGCGCCGGTGGCGCTGCTGTCCACCAGCCCGGAACGCGACGACACCATCCTGATGCGCGATCCGTTCCAGGACTGATCGGGCCAGGACTAAACTTAAGCGGAACGCGGGTCCGTCAAGGCGATCTTTACGGACCCGCGCCCACCGTAGGCGGACGACTGGAGTCCGCCGTGTTCAAGCTCATCACCAAGACGCCCCCGCCCGTGGTCCCGCAGGTGCGCCGGGTGCTGATCGTCGATCCGCAGCCGGTCAGCGCCCAGGCGCTCGGCGCGATGCTGGCGCTGGCCGGGCGGCCGGAGATCTGGGCGGCGGCGACCCAGGCCAAGGCGCTGGCGATGGCCGCCAAGGTCAACCCCGACGTGATCTTCTGCGAGCTGGCGACGGACAAGCTCGACGGCCTGGCCTTCACCCGCGCGCTGCGGCGCAGCGACCTGGGCTGCCGCAAGGCGCCGGTGGTGCTGGTCAGCGCCAAGGGCGATCCCGCGGCGGTGCTGTCGGCCCGCGACGCCGGCGCCCACGAGTTCCTGCGCCGGCCGTTCACCCACAAGGACCTGCACCGTCGGCTGGAGGCCGTCACCCTGCAGTCGCGCGGCTGGGTCGAGGCGGTCGACTACGTCGGCCCGGACCGGCGGCGGTTCAATTCGGCCGAGTTCGAGGGTCCGCTGAAGCGGCAGGCCGACCTGCCGGCCCCGCCGCGGGCGGTGCGCGTCGGCGAGGCGCTGAAGGTGGTTCGTGCGGCGCTGGCCGCCATCGACCGCGATCCGGCCCAGGCGATGCGGGCGCTTCTGGCCCAGACCGCCGAGCTGGAGGCGGCCGCCGCCGAGGCCTCCGACCAGCGGCTGGCGACGGCCAACAGTTCGCTGCACAGCTATTTGGAGGCCGTCCGGACCGGAGCCGCGCTCAACGCCGCCGAGGCGCGGGCGCGGGCGGAAGGGCTGCTCAACTACGCCGGCCGCGAGCCGCGGGCGGCGTGAGGCGCTCAGAACGCCCCCTCAGTCGGCTTCGCCGACAGCTCCCCCGCTAAAGCGGTGGAGCATCTTGGCGCCCAGATCCTCCACCGCGTAGCGGGGGAGGTGGATCCCGCCGCAGGCGGGAGACGGAGGGGGCGTTGGTCCGCCCCCTCCCAAGGTTCTAGGCCTGCCCTTACGCGTCGACTAGGTTCCGCTCTTCGGCCGCCGCACGCATCGACTTCTGCAGCTTCTCGAAGGCGCGCACCTCGATCTGGCGCACGCGCTCGCGGCTGACGCCGTATTGCGCGGCGAGCTCTTCCAGGGTGGTCGGTTCGTCCTTCAGACGCCGCTCGGTGAGGATGTGCCGCTCCCGGTCGGAGAGTTCGGTCATCGCCTCCTCGAGCAGGCTCATGCGGATGTTCTTCTCCTGGGTCTCGGCGACCACGTGCTCCTGGCTGGGCGTGTTCTCGTCGACCAGCCAGTCCTGCCACTCGGCCTCGCTGTCGGCGCGCAGCGGCGAGTTCAGCGACGCGTCGCCGCCGGCCAGCCGGCGGTTCATCGAGATCACTTCCTCGTCAAGCACGCCGAGCTTGGTGGCGATCAGGCTCACCTGTTCGGGACGCAGATCGCCCTCCTGCAGGGCGGCGATCTCGGACTTCGCCTTCCGCAGGTTGAAGAACAGCTTCTTCTGCGCCGCGGTGGTGCCCATCTTCACCAGGCTCCAGGACCGCAGGATGTATTCTTGAATCGACGCGCGGATCCACCACATGGCGTACGTCGCCAGGCGGAAGCCCTTGTCCGGATCGAACTTCTTCACGGCCTGCATCAGGCCGACGTTGCCCTCGGAGATCACCTCGCCGATCGGCAGGCCGTAGCCGCGGTAGCCCATGGCGATCTTCGCCACCAGGCGCAGGTGACTGGTGACGAGCTGGTGCGCGGCGTTGGGGTCCTGATGCTCCTGCCAGCGCTTGGCGAGCATGAACTCCTGGTCCTTGGCCAGCATCGGAAACTTCCGGATCTCCGAGAGATACCGGCTCAGGCCGCCTTCCGGCGACATAACGGTCAGCGAATTCGTGGCCATGGACTTCCCCTCAAAATCCGGACGTCGGGCCGTCGCGCGAGGGTCGCGCAATCGCACCTGGCCCCCCAACCCCTCAGATAGGTACGAGGTTGCGGTAGAGCTAGATGCGTGGGGAGGCGGTCCGAATGTCCGACTAATCCAGTGGGTTATTTAGGCCGCGAACGGGGCGCCTTCAAGGCAAGGATTCTTACAAGTGAGATAGGTAAGCTTGGGCGGCGCCGCGAGATCCTCCCCTTCCGGGGGAGGTGGCCCGGAGGGCCGGAGGGGGGTGAAGCCCCCGGCGTCGGCCGCCTTCAACCCCCTCAGTCGCTTCGCGACAGCTCCCCCTGAGGAGGAGCATCTTGCTCACAGCTCGCCGAGCATCTGCTCCAGCTTCGCCATGTCCGGCGGCAGCGGGCTTTCGAAGCGCAGCGTCTCGCCGGTCGTCGGGTGGCGGAAGCCGAGCACCGCGGCGTGCAGCGCCTGGCGCTTGAGGCCGGCCTCGGCGATCGCCCTTCGGACCGGCTCGGCCGGCACGCCGGAGCCGTAGACCGGGTCGCCCAGGCAGGGCGCGCCCTTCGAGGCCAGGTGCACGCGGATCTGGTGCGTGCGGCCGGTCTCCAGGCGACAGGCGACGCGGGCCGCCGAGGGCTTGTCCAGCGCGCCGAACGTCCGCTCGACGACATAGTGGGTGACCGCGTGGCGGCCGCCCGACTTCACCAGCGCCATCTTCTTGCGGTCGTGGGTGGAGCGGGCGATGGCGCCTTCGATGCTGCCGCGTGCGGGCTTCGGCGCGCCACGGGTCAGGGCGACGTACAGCCGGTCGATGTCGTGGGCGGCGAACAGCGCCGACAGCGCCTGGTGGGCGAGGTCGGTCTTGGCCGCCACCACCACGCCGGAGGTCTCCTTGTCGATGCGGTGGACGATGCCCGGGCGGGCCACGCCGCCGATCCCCGACAGGCTCGCGCCGCAATGGTGCAGCAGGGCGTTGACCAGGGTGCCGCTCTCCGAGCCGGGAGCCGGGTGCATGGCCAGGCCCGGCGGCTTGTCGATGACAATCAGCTGGTCGTCCTCGTAGAGCACGACCAGCGCCATGGCCTCGGGCAGCGGCTCGGCCGGCGCCGGCGGCGGCACGACGATCTCGTAGTCGCCGGCCTCGGCGCGGGCCGAGGCGTCGGTCACCGGCCGGCCGGCGCGGCTGACCCGGCCTTCGGCGATCAGCGCCTGGAGGCGTGCGCGCGACAGCTCCGGCAGGCGCTGGGCCAGCGCCTTGTCGACCCGGCCGCCGGCCGCTTCGGCCGGCAGGGCGACGACGAGCCGGCTGGAGGTCTCCTCCAGCCCTTCGTCGAAAGTCTCGAGCGGGGCCTCAGAGTCCATGCGAGTCCGCGGAGTCTTTTTCCCGGCCGACGATGGAGCCGTCGGTGAACAGATATTCGCGCAATTGGACGTCGATCTCCGGATCGTGGCGGCGGATCCACTCCAGCACCATCGAGGCGTGCTCCAGTTCTTCGCGGGCGTTGTGCAGCACGATCGCCTTCAGCTCCGGATCCTCGATGTCGTCGGCCCGCTGACGGTACCAATCGACGGCTTCGAGCTCCTCCATCAAGGAGGTGATCGCATAGTGCATTTCCAGCGTCTGACGGCTGAGTTTCTCGCGCGCGACGTGGAGGGCTTCGCTGGACATCGGCTGTCGTCCTTCGGTTCGGGAGACCTAGGAAACGTCCGCCGGCGGCGATCGGGCCACGCCCCTGGAAGCCGTCAGTCGGCCGCGCGCACCAGCTGGTCCTTCTCGACGATGCGGTAGAAGCAGGACCGCGCGCCGGTGTGGCAGGCGCCGCCGTCGCCCTGCGGCAGGACCTTCAGCCAGACCGCGTCCTGGTCGCAGTCGATGCGGGCCTCGACCACCTGCTGGATCTGCCCGCTGGTCGCGCCCTTGTGCCAGAGCTCGTTCCGCGAGCGGCTGAAGTAGTGCGCCTCGCGGGTCTCCAGCGTCTTGGCCAGCGCCTCGGCGTTCATCCAGGCGAGCATCAGGAGCTCGCCGGTCTCGGCGTGGGTGGTCACCGCCGCGATCAGGCCGTTGGCGTCGAACCGCGGGCTGAGCGCCACGCCGTGCTCGAGCTCGTGCTTGGAGGCGGCGGTCGGGAAGGTGGTCTGGGTCATGGAGCAGGGGGTTGTTGCGTCGACCCACCATACTCCGTCATCGCCCGACTTGTTCGGGCGATCCATCCCAAGGCCGCTAGGCATCAGTAGCGGCTGGCGTGTCGGGCTGGGTGGCCCGGACAAGCCGGGCCATGACGGAATGGTTGGGAGGCGCTGGCGTCAGCGCTTGTTGACGAAGTCCAGGAAGCGCTGGCGCAGGCTGGGGTCGGTCTTGAAGACGCCGGTGAACTGGGTGGTGATGGTCGAGACGTGGCGGTGGTGCACGCCGCGGGTCGTCATGCACTGGTGGGCCGCGTCGATCAGCACCGCGACGCCGGCCGGACGCAGGCTGTCGGTCAGGGCGTCGGCGATCTGCTGAGTCATGGTCTCCTGGGTCTGGAGACGACGGGCGAAGATCTCGACCACGCGGGCGATCTTGGAGATGCCGACCACGCGGTTGGTCGGCATGTAGGCGACGTAGGCCTTGCCGAGGAACGGCGCCATGTGGTGCTCGCAGTGGCTCTCCACCTCGATCTCCCGCAGCATGACGATGTCGTCGTAGCCCTGCACGTCCTCGAAGGTGCGCGACAGCTCCTTGCCGGGATCGGCTTCGTAGCCTTCGAACCACTCGCCGTAGGCGTCGACCACGCGCTTCGGCGTGTCGATCACGCCCTCGCGGCGGGGATCGTCGCCGGCCCACGCGATCAGCGTGCGCACGGCCTCCATGGCTTCTTCGCGCGTCGGGCGCTTCACAGGTTCAAGAGCGTCGGACCCGATCAGGGTGCGGTCGCGAGCGGGAGCATCCATGTCTGAGAGCGGTTCTTTCCAGGGCTGAGTTGCGCCGGGACGACGGTCCCGGAGAGTACGCGTGCCACCCTTCCTCTTTTGAGATGCGAACGCGCACGGCTAGGCGTGGCTTCCGATCTTGGCCGCCTGTATATGGGCGCGACGCCCTGCCGGGCAACCGTGACGCTTTAATATCGGCCGTACGATGACCCTGAGCCTTTACGACACCATGACCCGCTCGAAGCGGGAGTTCGTCCCGCGCGATCCGAAGCGGGTGTCGATGTATGTCTGTGGGCCGACGGTCTACAACTTCGCCCACATCGGCAATTTCCGGCCGGTGGTGGTGTTCGACCTGCTGTTCCGGGTGCTGCGCGACGCCTATGGCGCCGAGGCCGTGCTCTACGCGGCGAACGTCACGGACGTCGATGACAAGATCAACAAGAAGGCCGCCGACGAGGGCGTGCCGATCGCGACGATCACCGACCGCTACCTCGAGGCCTACAACGCCGACGCCGCGGCGCTCGGCGCGCTCAAGCCCACCTTTCAGCCGCGCGTCACCGAGACGATGGACGCGATCATCGCGATGATCGGCCGGCTGATCGACAACGGGGCGGCCTACGCCGCCGAAGGCCATGTGCTGTTCGACACCCAGGCCTACCCCGACTACGGCAAGCTGTCCGGCCGGCCGATGGACGAGATGGTCGCCGGCGCCCGGGTCGACGTCGCCCCCTACAAGCGCCACCCGGCCGACTTCGTGCTGTGGAAGCCGTCGAAGGAGAACGAGCCGGAGTGGGGCAGTCCCTGGGGCCAGGGCCGCCCGGGCTGGCACATCGAGTGCTCGGCGATGATCGAGCAGGTGCTCGGCCTGCCGATCGACATCCACGGCGGCGGCATCGACCTGGTCTTCCCGCACCACGAGAACGAGATGGCGCAGGGCTGCTGCGCCGACCACGTCGACACCTACGCCCGCTGGTGGCTGCACAACGGCTTCCTCAACATGGGCGAGGAGAAGATGTCCAAGAGCCTGGGCAACGTCGCCCTGGCTCATGAGTTGATCGGCAGCTATCCGGGCGAGGCGATCCGCTGGGCCCTGCTGGCGGGCCATTACCGCGCGCCGCTGGAGTGGACCGGCGACCTGATCGAGCAGGCCAAGCGCTCGCTGGACCGGCTTTACGGCGTGCTGCAGGACGTCGCGCGGACCGTCCGCGACCGCGCCGTCCAGCTACCGGCGATCGTCGACTGGCAGGTCCAGGATCAGCTCCGGGCGTCCGGACTGCTGGCGGCGCTGGACGACGACCTGAACACCCCGGCGGCCTTCTCGGCCCTATTTGCGCTGGGCAACGGCGTGCGCGCCGCGCTGATGGCCGAGCAGTGGAGCGCGGTCGCCCTGCAGCGGGCGGCGCTGCTCGAAGGCGCCAACCTGATGGGCTTCCTCTGCGCCGACCCGGACGCCTGGTTCCAGGGCGGGGCCGACGACGACCTCAAGGTCAAGGTCGAGGCGCTGATCGCCGCGCGCGCCGACGCCCGCGCGGCGAAGGACTGGCCGCAGGCCGACCGCATCCGCGACGAGCTTGCACAGTTGAACGTTGAAGTGATGGATGGTCCGGCCGGGGCGACCTGGCGGATCAAGGAATAGACCTGAGCCCGCGAATGCCCTTTCAACCTCCGCCGCAACTGAAGGCCAGCATGTTCGGCCGCATGCCCGTGGGCGGGCCGAAGCCGCCGAAGGGCGCGAAGCCTGCGCCGAAGGCGCCGAACGGCGTGCGCATCGAGCACCGCATCGGCATCCAGGCCCCCGCCGAAGTGATCTGGCAGCTGGTCTACGACCTGGACGGCTACCGCGACTGGAACCCGCTCTACGCCGAGGCGAGCGGCGCTATCCACATCGGCGAGAAGCTCAACATGACCATCGTCCTGCCGGGGATGAAGCCGCAGGCCGTCCAGGCCACGGTGCAGGAATGGGTGCCGAACGAGCAGCTGCACTACCAGGTGACCGGGCTCGGCGGCCTGGTCCGCGGGCTGCGCTACGTCGAGATCGAGCAGCTCGGCCCGGAAAGCTGCATCGTCGCCAACGGCGAGATCTCCGGCGGCCTGCTCGGCCCGACCGTGGCGCGCAGCGTCGGCAGCAAGATCTTCAAGGGCCTGCGGCTGATGAACGAGGCGCTGAAGGAGCAGGCCGAGACGCGCTGGCGGCAGCAAAAATAGCTGTCATCCCGGAAGCCGCGCAGCGGCTGTCGCCTGATGATCCGCTCATCCCCGCGAAAACGGGGACCCAGGTGTTTTCGTCGCAGAACCTCAGCTGGCTTCGAGGGCCGGAAAAAGCCTGGATCCCCGCTTTCGCGGGGACGAGCGGTGAGGTGGATGGCCGCGCCATTTGACATCCGCCCCTCGGGCCCCGAACTAAGCTCCATGATCGACGACCTCTATTCGGCGCAGCTGCTCAAGCTGGCGGCCAACCTGCCGCGCAGCGGCCGGCTGGCGGCGCCCGACGCGAGCGTCGAAAAGATCGCCAAGCTGTGCGGCAGCCGGGTGCTGGTCGACGTCGTCGTCGCCGATGGGCGGGTGGTCGATTTCGCCCAGGAGGTGAAGGCTTGCGCGCTCGGCCAGGCCGCCGCCGCGGTGCTCGGCGCCCATGTCATCGGCGCCACGGCCGAGGAGCTGGAACTCGCCCGCGACCAGTTCCGTGCTATGCTCAAGACGGGCGGAGCTGCGCCCGACGGACGATTTTCGGACCTTTCGATGCTGGCGCCGGTGAAGGATTATCCTGCTCGTCACGCCTCGACGCTGCTGGCGTTCGAGGCGGTGGCCGAGGCCGTCCGCCAGGCTGCGACGCGAACTACCCCCGCCGGCGCGGCTTGATCCGCAGCGGCGCCCGGCGTAAGCGCTGGGGTCCGACGCCTTTATCCTGCAGCCGGCATGACCTTCTACGAAAGCTGCGTCAGAGGTGCGCTCCGCACCTATAAACTGACGCTTTCGCCGCTGATCGGGCGGCAGTGCCGGTTCCTTCCGACCTGCTCGGAATATGCGGCCGAAGTCCTGATCAGCCATGGCCCGTGGCGTGGCGGAGCGCTCGCCGCCCGCAGGCTGTGCCGATGCAATCCCTGGGGCGGAGCGGGATATGACCCGCCGCCGCCGCGCCGAGAGGATGGGCCGAAAGGCCTCCGCCCGGGCGCAAACGTGGACATGTGAGACATGATCGAACTGATTTTTCCGGACGGGAACAAGCGCGAGGTCCAGGACGGGGCCACGGGCCGCGAGATCGCCGCCTCCATCTCCAAGTCGCTGGAGAAGAAGGCGATCCTGGTGAAGCTGGAAGGCGAGCTGCTCGACCTCGACCGGCCGCTGCACAAGGGCGGCCGCTTCGAGCTGCTGACGCGCGACAGCCCGGAAGCGCTGGAGACGATCCGCCACGACGTCAGCCACATCCTGGCTGAAGCGGTCCAGGAATTATTCCCTGGAACTCAGGTGACGATCGGACCCGCTATCGAGGATGGCTTCTATTACGACTTCGCGCGTGATGAGCCATTCAGTCTCGATGACTTGGCCAAGATCGAGCAGCGCATGAGGGCAATCGTCGACCGTGACGAACCGATCCGCCGCGAAGTCTGGAGCCGCGAAGAGGCGATCGAACACTTCACGTCGATTGGCGAGGCCTACAAGGCCGAGATCATCCAGGACCTGCCGGCCGGCGAAGACATCAGCGTCTACCGCCAGGGCAACTGGAAAGATCTCTGCCGCGGGCCGCACCTGCCGTCGACGAAGTTCGCCGGCAAGGCGTTCAAGCTGACCAAGCTCGCCGGCGCCTATTGGCGCGGCGACCATCGCAACGCGCAGCTGCAGCGGATCTACGGCACGGCCTGGGCCAGCGAGGCCGACCTCGAGGCCTACATCCACCGCATCGAGGAGGCCGAGAAGCGCGACCACCGGCGCATCGGCAAGACCATGGACCTCTTCCACCTGCAGGAAGAGGGCAAGGGGATGATTTTCTGGCACGCGAAGGGCTGGACGCTCTACCGCACGCTGGAGGCCTATCTGCGCCGCCGCCTCGACGCCGACGGCTATCACGAGGTGAAGACGCCGCAGATCATGGACCGCTCGCTGTGGGAGCGCTCGGGCCACTGGGAGAAGTTCGGCCAGGCCATGTTCGTCTGCGAGACGACCGAAGGCGAAGAGCTGGCCGTGAAGCCCATGAACTGCCCGGGCCACATCCAGATCTTCAACGTCGGCCAGAAGTCGTACCGCGACCTGCCGCTGCGGATGAGCGAGTTCGGCGCCTGCCACCGGTTCGAGCCGTCGGGGGCGCTGCACGGCATCATGCGGCTGCGCGCCTTCACCCAGGATGACGCGCACATCTTCTGCCGCGAGGACCAGATCGAGTCCGAGACGACGAAGTTCGTGAAGCTGCTCGAGCAGGTCTACGCCGACCTCGACATGGAGCTGGCGAGCGTCAAGCTGGCGCTGCGTCCGGACGTGCGCGCCGGCACCGACGAGGTCTGGGACGTCGCCGAGGCCAAGCTCGAGCGCGCGGCCCGCGCGGCGGGCGTCGAGGTCGAGATGCTGCCGAACGAAGGCGCCTTCTACGGCCCGAAGCTCGAGTTCCACCTGCGCGATGCGATCGGCCGGACGTGGCAATGCGGCACGCTGCAGCTAGATTTCGTCCTGCCGGAGCGTCTCGACGCCACCTACATTGCAGAAGATGGAGCCAAGCAGCGCCCAGTGATGTTGCATCGTGCCATCTTCGGCTCTGTCGAACGGTTCATTGGCGTGATGATCGAGAACTACGCCGGCGCCTTCCCGCTGTGGCTGTCACCGGTCCAGGTGGTGGTGGCGACGATCACCTCCGACGCCGACGACTATGCCCGCCAGGTCGCCGAAACGCTGCGGGCCAAGGGCCTGCGGGTCGAGACCGACCTGCGGAACGAAAAAATCAACTACAAAGTGCGCGAACACAGTCTAGCCAAGATTCCAGTAATTACTGTAGTTGGTCGTCGTGAAGCCGAGCTGGGGCAGGTCGCTATCCGGCGCCTGGGTTCCGACCGGCAGGAGATTCTCGATCTCCAGGCGGCGGCGAACGGACTTGCCTTACAGGCGAGTCCGCCGGATCTTGCTCCCGCTAGGCGAGTTGATGATTCATCGGCTCGCGAGGTGGTCGGGGCCATGGAGGCTGGATGAACGGCATCGTCGCACCGATTGTCGCTGCAGAGCCCGCACTCACGCCGGACTTCCTGAGGTCGCGCCCCAGGGTCTCGGTGGTGATGGTGGTCTACATGACAGGCGAGGCGCTCGAGCAGAGCGTCGCCTGCGTGCTCAGCGACCCGCTGGTGGACGAATTCGTCATTGTCGACAACGGCTCGACGCCCGGCGACGCGGCGCGGCTGCGCAACCTCGCCGAGCGGGATGAGCGGGTCACCCTGCTGTCCGGCCACGGCAACGTCGGGTTCGCGCGCGCCGCGAACCTCGGCGCCCGCACCGCCCGCGGCGAGGTGCTGGTCTTCCTCAACCCGGACGCCTTCCTGCAGCCGGGCTGCGTGGCGGCGCTGGCCCGCGAGATCGAACACCGGCCGGTGCCGTGCATCGTCGGCGGTCGGGTGCTGAACGCCGACCGCACCGAGCAGCGCGGGGCCCGCCGCGGCGACATCACCCCGATGAGCGCGCTGGTCTCGCTGAGCCGGCTGTCCGGCCGCGTCCCGGCGCTGCGCGAATACGAGGTGCACTGGGAAGCCGACGCTCCGCCGGACGCCCCGGCGGCGGTGCCCACCATCTCCGGCGCCTGCTTCTGCATGCGGCGCGAGGACTTCGAGGCCGTCGACGGCTTCGACGAGGGCTATTTCCTGCACGTCGAGGACGTCGACCTGTGCTGGCGGGTGCGCCAGCAGGGCGGCGCGGTGCTGTTCCATCCCAAGGCCGAGGTGATCCACCTGGGCCACACCAGCCAGACCAGCCCATTGCGCGTGGAGTTCCACAAGGGCGTCGGCCTGGCCCGCTATTTCCGCAAGCGGGCGGACAACATCTCCCAGCGGCTGCTCGCCTGGGCCCTGCTGCCGGTCATCGTCTGCACCGCCGTGGCGCGCCCGGTGATGTGGCGGCTGAAGGGCCGGACGGGGTAATTGACCTCCCCGGTGAAACGGGGGGGAAGGATCAGACCGCCTTCGCCGGAAACACCCCTGCGCGGCTCAGCGCGGCGGCGGGGGCCTTGTCCAGCAGGCCGTTGATCCAGCGGCCGGTTTCGATCAGCCGGTCGAGGTCCAGCCCGGTGTCGAAGCCGGCGCGCTCCAGCATGTAGACCAGGTCCTCGGTGCCGATGTTGCCGGTGGCGGCCGGCGCGAACGGGCAGCCGCCGAGGCCGCCGCAGCTGGCGTCCAGCACGTCGACGCCGGCCTCGACGCTGGCGAAGGCGTTGGCCAGGCCGGTGTTGCGGGTGTCGTGGAAGTGCATCCGCAGCCGGGTGTCCGGGGCGGCCTGGCGGGCCAGCTCGATGCGGCGGCGGACCAGCCAGGGATCGGCCACCCCGATGGTGTCGGCGATCGCCACCTCGGGCAGCTTCAGCTCGTCGGCGACGCGGACCACCTTCAGCATCTGCTCGTCGGAGACCTCGCCGTCGAACGGGCAGCCGAACGCCACGGTGACGGTCAGCGTGATCGGCGGCCCGCCGTACTGCGCGCGCTTGGCGGCGATGGCGCGCAGCGCGGCGATCTGTTCGTCGGTGGAGGCGCCCTGGTTGCGGATGCCGAAGCCGTCGGACGCGCAGACCACCACATTGGCCTCGTCGCAGCCAGCCTCGACGCAGCGGTCCCAGCCGCGTTCGTTGAGCACCAGGCCAATGCGCGAACGGCCGGCCTGGCGCGGCAGGGCGGCGCTGATCTCCTCGGCGCCGGCCATCTGCGGCACGCGCTTCGGATTGACGAAGGAGACGGTCTCGATCCGCCGAACGCCGGCGTCCTCCAGTCGATGGATGAACCTCAGCTTCTGGTCGACCTCGAGCAGGGCCTTCTCGTTCTGCAGCCCGTCGCGCGGGCCCACTTCGACGATTTCGATGCGGCGGCTCACGGGGAAACTCCTGCGGCGGTGGCGGCGACGTAGATCCGCAGCGTCATCTCATCCCCGTTGGAATAGTCCAGACCCTTCACCGCGCCCACCTGACGCGCCTGCACGCCCAGGCTCGCCAGCGCGCGATGGAAGGCGGCGGCCTTGCGGTCTTCGACCACGGCCGGGCGGTTCTCGGCGATCGCCTGGGCGGCCGCTTCCGGGGTGGTGAGTTCGGTCGGGGTGCCGAGCGCGAACACCAGGCTGGGCTCGGCGTAGCCGGTGACCGCCACCGGCGCGTCGGCGACCCCCTGGCGGGGCAGCAGCCGGGCCTGCTCCAGCGCCGCCTCGACGCGGGCCGAGAGCCACAGCGGCTCGAGCCGGGGGGCGACGCCGGCGGTCAGCGCTGCGTGGCCGGCAGCGCCCAGCAGGATCGCGGCGATCGCCGCCTCGCGCGGCTTGTCGCGGACCAGCAGCGCCGCGCCGACCAGGCCGGCGGCGGCCAGCAGCACCGCGGCGATCACCGCGACGGGCGCGTCGCTGCGGTCGCCGTAGGTCGCCAGGATGTAGCCGACGGCGGCGGCGAGCAGCAGGCCGACCAGGGCGCTGAGGATCGCGCCGGTCCAGCGCGCCCGCGGGCCGATCGGCTCGACCAGGGCGGCGGCGGCCAGCCAGGCCAGGGCGCCGTAGGCCGGCAGCGGATAGTGCACCAGCTTGGTCGGCATCGCCTCGAACACCAGCCAGACCGGGACCAGCCAGGCGATCGCGAAGCGCACGCCGGGCTCGCGCCAGCGCCGCCAGGCGGTGACCGCCGCGGCCGGCAGCAGCAGCGTCATCGGGAAGGTCAGCAGCGGCGCCAGCAGGGTGTGGTAGCCGGGCGGCGCGCCATGGGTCTCCTGGCCGCCGGCCAGCTTCGGGGCCAGGTCGCCGCCGAACGCCTGGGTCCAGAAGCCGCCGTCGGTGGCGACGGTCACCGCGCCGGCCCAGGGGCCGACGATCACCGCGACGATCACCAGGCCCCACCACCACTTGAGGCCGACCAGCCAGGCGGGGCGGCGGTCGAGCAGCGCCAAGAGCACGATCGCCAGGGCCACGGTCATCGGCCCGATCGGCCCCTTGACCAGGGCCGCCACGCCGATCGCTGTCCAGAACAGCCACACCGCGCTGCGCGGCGCCGGCGGGCCGTCGCGGGCGGCGGCGTAGATCCGCGCCAGCGCCGCCATGGCCAGGGTCGTCATCCCGCACAGCATGGCGTCGGTCTTGGCGATCAGCGCCTCGGTCGACAGCAGCAGGGTCGAGCCGAGCAGCGCCCCGGCCAGCAGCCCGGCCGGCCGGCCGAAGAAGGCGGCGGCGCCCCAGGCGCAGGCCGCCGCCGCCAGCATCGCCCCGGCCAGCGAGGGCAGGCGGTAGGCCCAGATGGCGCGCACCGCCGGATCGGAGAACAGCGAGACGCTGAAGGCCTGCATCCAGTGGATGCCGACCGGCTTCTTGAAGCGCGGCTGGTCCTGGTAGCGGATGACCACGAAGTCGCGGCTCTCGAGCATCTGCGCCGTGGCCTGGGCGAAGCGCGATTCGTCGCGGTCGAGCGGCGGGACCGCGAGCAGACCGGGCAATCCGGCGAGAAAGGCGATCAGGGCCGCCAGCGCAGGGCCGCGCCAGCCGCGGCTCAGCCGCGCCAGTTGTCCGTCGAGCGTCATGGTCGCGGTGATAGCACGATCCTTTCCTGCGCGGCCTTTTCCGCTATGGGAGGGCCATGGCTTCCGCCCCCGACATCTCTGTAGTGATCCCGGTCTTCGACGAGGAGGGCGCCGCGCCCGCGCTTGCGCGCGAGGTGGCGGCCGCCTTCGCCGGGCGAAGCTTCGAACTGATCTTCGTCAACGACGCCAGCCGCGACGGCACGCGCGCGGCCCTGCTGGCGCTGCGCAGCGAGATCCCGCAGCTGCGGGTGCTCAGCCACGGCAAGAACTCCGGCCAGAGCCGCGCCATCCGCACCGGCATCCTCGGCGCGCGCGGGGCGGTGATCGTCACCCTCGACGGCGACGGCCAGAACGATCCGGCCGACGGTCCCGCCCTGGTCGACGCCCTGCTGGCCGGTCCGCCGGAGCTGGCCCTGGTCGGCGGCGAGCGGGTCAAGCGCCAGGACAGCCAGGGCAAGAAGATCGCCTCGCGGATCGGCAACGGCGTGCGCAAGCGGCTCCTGAAGGACACCGCCAACGACACCGGGTGCGGGCTGAAGGCGTTCCGGCGCGAGGCCTTCTTGCGGCTCCCCTACTTCGACCACATCCACCGCTACCTGCCGGCCTTGATGCTGCGCGAGGGCTACCGCACCGAGTTCCGCCCGGTGAACCATCGCCACCGCCAGACCGGCCGCTCGAAGTACACCAACCTCGGCCGCCTGTGGGCCTCGCTGTCGGACCTCTACGGCGTGATGTGGCTGCAGTCCCGCGCCCGCAATCCCGGCGCGGTCGACGAGGGGTAGGGGCGGTGGATACTCCCCCTGAGGGGGAGCATCTGGGCGCGCTTACGTCAGCGCCGTGAAGATCAGCGCGACCACGGCGATGTCGAAGAAGCGGGAGGCCAGTTGCAGCATGGCCTGGGTGGAGCAAGACTTGCGCCAGCCGCGGCCCTAGGGGCGTCGCTGCGTTGACGGGGCGCCGCGGCGCCTTCTGCTCAGCAGGATCTGCCGGCGGTCAGTAACGGTCTTCAGATTTCGGTCTTGAAGCGGCCGGTGCGCGCGCGGCGGTCTTTCGAGCCGGACCATTCGACCCGGTTGTAGCTGGCCGAGGCGCTGTCGATCGCCGCCGGGCCGGCGCGAAGACCGCGCTTCTGGCCGTCCTGGCCGAGCAGCTGGGCGTCGAACACCGCGGCGCTGGCCGGCGCCTCCGGGGACGGCGGCACGGTGTAGGCGGCCCCTTGCGGGACCGGCAGGCCGATGGCGTGTTCGGCCGCGGCGGCCGCCTCGACCCGGTCGGCTGCGGCGCGGGCGCGCCGCAACCGGGCGGCGCGGCGGATGGGGTCGATCGAAGAGGTCATCAGGCGGTCATCCTTGCGCGCGGACAGTTAAGAAACGCTCGCGCTGCGAGGTTAGCTTTTCGAGGCCAGCTTCTCGATCTGCGCCTGCATCTCCTCCATCCGCTTGCGCAGTTCGGCCATGGCGTCGTCCTGCGCGGGCTCCGCGGCGGCGGGTGGGGCGGCCGGCGGCGGGGCGGCGGCTGCGGCGGCCTCGCCGGCCTTGGCGAAGGCGAACGGCGAGAACATCTTCATCGCCCGGTCGAACAGGGCGAGGTTCTGCCGGACCTGGTCTTCATAGCCGCCGATGCCGGAGGTGGTCTGGCCGATCGACGCCAGTTGGCTGCGCAGCTGCTCCTGCTGCTGGGAGAAGGCGCTCAGCGACAGCTCCAGGTAGCTCGGCAGGAAGGCCTGCATGGAGTTGCCGTAGAAGCCGATCAGCTGCCGCAGGAACTGGATCGGCAGCAGGCTCTCGCCCTGGCTCTCCTCCTCGAAGATGATCTGGGTCAGCACCGTGCGGGTGATGTCTTCGTTCGTCTTGGCGTCGTAGACGACGAAGTCGACCCCTTTCTTCACCATGTCGGCGAGGTGCTCGAGGGTCACGTAGCTGGACGACGCGGTGTTGTAGAGCCGTCGGTTCGCGTATTTTTTGATCACGACCCGCGCGTCCTGCGGGGCGCCGGTCTCCTGGGTGCTCGCCATCCCAAGTCCTTGTTTTTTTGGCGGCCGCGACGCCCGCGGCCGTTTTCTGCACTGCAGTATCGCGGATGCGATCTTAATAGGAAATGTTTGAACTTTCAGCGGTTGCCGGTTGCCCGCAGTCGCAGCATGCACCTAGCTGGATAACGTTGATCTCCGCCTCTCCAGGAGCTTTTCCCATATGAGCGACATCGTCATCGTCTCCGCCGCCCGCACCCCAGTGGGCTCCTTCAACGGCGCATTGTCCAGCCTCCCGGCGCACGAGCTCGGCGCGGTGGCGATCAAGGCGGCGGTGGAGCGCGCCGGCATCTCCGCCGCCGAGGTCGAGGAGGTGATCCTGGGCCAGGTGCTGCAGGCCGGCGCTGGCCAGGGTCCGGCGCGCCAGGCGGCGGTGAAAGCCGGCGTGCCGATCACTTCGCCGGGCTGGTCGCTGAACCAGCTCTGCGGCTCGGGCCTGCGCGCCGTGGCGCTGGGCGCCCAGCAGATCCAGGACGGCTCGTCGAAGATCGTCGTCGCCGGCGGTCAGGAAAGCATGAGCCAGTCGCCACACGCCGCCCAGCTGCGCAACGGCGTGAAGATGGGCGACTTCGGCATGGTCGACACCATGATCAAGGATGGTCTGTGGGACGCCTTCCACGGCTATCACATGGGCCAGACCGCCGAGAACATCGCCGCCCGCTGGCAGATCACCCGCGAGGACCAGGACGGTTTCGCCGTCAGCTCGCAGAACCGCGCCGAGACCGCCCAGAAGGCCGGCCGGTTCGCCGACGAGATCGCGCCGGTGGTCATCAAGACCCGCAAGGGCGACGTGGTGGTCGACCAGGACGAGTACATCCGCCACGGGGTGACGCTGGCGAGCATCGCCGGTCTGAAGCCGGCCTTCACCAAGGACGGCTCGGTCACCGCCGGCAACGCCTCGGGGCTCAACGACGGGGCCGCGGCGGTGGTGTTGATGACCGCCAAGGAGGCCCAGGCCCGCGGGCTCACCCCGATCGCCCGGATCGCCTCCTGGGCGCACGCCGGCGTCGAGCCGGAGGTGATGGGCACCGGGCCGATCCCGGCCAGCCGCAAGGCGCTGGAGCGGGCCGGCTGGTCGGTCGCCGACATCGACCTGATCGAGTCCAACGAGGCCTTCGCCGCCCAGGCGCTTTGCGTGGTGCGCGAGCTCGGCCTCGACCCGGCGAAGGTGAACGTCAACGGCGGGGCGATCGCCATCGGCCACCCGATCGGCGCTTCGGGCGCGCGGATCCTGACCACCCTGCTGCACGAGCTGAAGCGCTCGTCCGCGACCAAAGGTCTCGCCACCCTGTGCGTCGGCGGCGGCATGGGCGTCGCCGTCTGCGTCGAGAAGGTCTGACTAGGCCGGACGGCAACCTTAAGGTCCGCTCCTCGCCCGAGGAGCGGACGCGAGGGGCCCAGTATGGCGCCTGCACAAGCTTGACCATTGGCGGGGCTCAGTTCATGCCCGGATAGGGGCCGTTCGCACGTCCAAAAAGCGCCCCAGTCGGACGGCATCTAGAACGGAGTCATGACGGGCGACCTACGCGCGAATTGCCGGGCCATGTTCGCAGCGACGGCGCTCGTGTCGGCCTGCGCTGCGCCCGCTTGGGCGGCGCCGGAAAGCCTGCGGCAGGGCCTGTTCGGCGGCGGCGACTCGCGCCAGCTCCCCGCCCCGCCGGTCGCCCGCTACGTATCCGACGGCGGCGCCTTCGTGGTCGACCGCAGCCAGGGGCGGGTGCTGCTGAAGTTCGACGACAGCCCGGAGGTCTGGGCGCTGCAGGCGCAGCCGGCGCCGCGCGGCGACGTCATCTACAAGAACGACCTCGGCGAACCGGTGCTGCGCGCGACCCGGCTGGGCGGCGTCACCATCTTCACCGACCGGCGGCCGGGCGGCTCGGCCGCGGCGCTCACCGGCAATGGCGCGCCGCTGAAGCTGCAGCCGATGGGCCCGCAGGCGCTGCTCGAGCGGCTGGCCCAGGCCAGCGCCCGCTCCAGCAAGGCGGCGCGGCGGCTGATCGCCTTCGACGCCGACGCCACGCCCGCCTCGTCGGCGCTGATCGCCGACGCCGCCCTGGTCGCCAGCGAGGCGATAGTGCGGCTGAGCCGGCGGCCGGACGGGCGTGCGGCGCTGGCCCAGGTCAAGCAGGTGCGGCTCAGCGAAGGCCGCCGTTCCAGCGCGCAACTGGCCAACGGCGTGATGAAGATCACCGTCGCGCCGACCCAAGGGTTGGCCGGCCGGCCGTCGTCGGAACGCATCGTGCTCGCGGCCAGCCCCTAGACCCTGTCCCGCCTGACTTGAGGCAAGGCAGGCGGGATAAACAGGGTCGTCGTCTTGGAGTGAGAGCCCTTCTCATCCACTCGCGTGATCCATCGCGAGTGGGAAGGGCTCTAACGGCTGGCGCCGGGCCTCATCCCTTGAAGACGTCCTTGGCCGCGCGCACCGCGGCGAAGGCCTGATAGTCCGGTTGGCCGGCCGCGCCGATCCGGGCGGCGAGCTTGGGCGCGCGCAGGAACGGATTGGTCGCCTTCTCCAGGCCGATGGTGGTCGGCACCGTGGGCTCGCCGCGTTCGCGCGCGGCGAAGACCTCGGCGGCGCGCGCGGCGACCGTCGGGTCGTCGTCGACCGACAGCGCGAAGCGGGCGTTCGAGGCGGTGTATTCGTGGGCGCAGTAGACGCGGGTGTCGTCCGGCAGGGCGGCGAGGCGCTGCAGGCTGGCCCACATCTGGTCGGGCTGGCCCTCGAACAGCCGGCCGCAGCCCAGGGCGAACAGGGTGTCGCCGACAAAGGCCAGGTGGTCGGCGGCGTCGTAGTAGGCGATGTGGCCCAGCGTGTGGCCGCCGCTCTCGATCACCTCGAAGCGGGTCTCGCCGAGCATCACATGGTCGCCGCCGCGCACCTCGCGGTCCAGCTGGGCGATGCGGGTGACCTCGGCGGGGCCGACCACCTGGGCGCCGGTCGCGGCCTGCACTTCGGCGTTGCCGCCGGCGTGGTCGGGGTGCCAGTGGGTGTTGAGGATCAGCGCCAGCCGCCAGCCGAGCCGTTGCAGCTCCGCCAGGATCGCCCCGGCGTCCGGGGTGTCGATGCAGGCGGCCAGCCCGGTGGCGTCGTCGCGCACCAGGAATCCGTAGTTGTCCTGCAGGCAGGGAAACTGGTGGACGGTGACGGGCATCCCTAAGTTTCTCCGGTGGCGACAGCGCCAGTCCAGCCATTTAGGTTGGCGCTCCGTCACGGTCCAGCGGTGCTGGTCGAGATGCAACAGACACGGGCCTGAATGCGCAGGGACGTCCTCGAGCTACGCCAGTTCTACGCGTCGGACCTCGGCCGCGCCGCGCGCACCATGGTGGCGCGCAAGGTGGCCGAGGCCTGGGGCGACGCCCACGCCCTCGACGTGCTGGGCGTGGGCTATGCGACGCCGTTCCTGGCGGGGCTCGAGCAGGCGCGCCGGGTGATCGCCGCCATGCCGGCGCAGCAGGGCGTCGAGGTCTGGCCGGGCGGACAGCACAATCTGGCGACCCTGGTGGCCGAGGACGCCCTGCCGTTCACCAACGCCCTGTTCGACCGCATCCTGGCGGTGCACGCGATCGAGGAATCGCCCGACCCGGTGGCGCTGCTGCGCGAGATCTGGCGGGTGCTGGCGCCCTCCGGTCGGGTGATCGTCGCCGTCGCCTCGCGCAACGGGCCGTGGGCGAACCTCGAGCGGACCCCCTTCGGCCATGGCCGGCCCTACACCCGCGGCCAGCTCGCCGAGCTGCTGCGCGAGGCCGAGCTCGAGCCGTCCGGCTGGACCCGCGCGCTCTATGTGCCGCCGGTCGCCTGGATGGCGCGCTGGGCCGAGGGCTTCGAACAGGTCGGCTCGCGGCTGGCGCCCGGGGTCTCCGGCCTAGTGCTGATGGAGGCGGTCAAGCAGACCTTCGCGGTCAAGCCGCGGCCGGCGCGGGTGCTGGGGCGGGCGGTCCGGCCGGTGCTGTCGCCGGGCGCGGCGGCGCCCGTCTCGCGCGGCGGTCTTGGAGAGCCCGCGCGAAAGCCGTAGCTTGTCCTTTGCAGGTTTTAGCCGGAGGCGCGCGCCCATGAAGATGATCATCGCGGTGATCAAGCCCAGCCGCTTGGACGCGGTGCTCGACGCCGTCACCGAAGCGGGCGCCTCGGGCCTCACCGTCACCGAGGTGCGCGGCTACGGCCGGCAGCGCGGCAAGACCGAGGTCTACCGGGGGGCGGAGTACGAAATAAAGCTGCTGCCCAAGGTGAAGCTGGAGATCGCCGTGCCGTCGGACATCGCCGACGCGGTGGTCGAGGCCGTGGCGCGCACCGCCAACACCGGCAAGATCGGCGACGGCAAGGTCTTCGTCCTCGACCTCGAACAGGCGCTGCGCATCCGCACCGGCGACCGCGACGCCGCGGCGATCGCGGGGTGAGCGCCAAGATGCTCCCCCTCAGGGGGACCTGTCGCGTAGCGACTGAGGGGGTTGCAAGCCGCTGACACCGGGGGGCTTCAACCCCCTCCGGCCCTTTGGGCCACCTCCCCCTGAGGGGGAGGATCTCGACCTCAGCTCGGAAGCTCCTCCAGCCCCAGCCGCGTCGCCGCCGCCTCGATCATGGCGATAAAGCGCGGGTCCTTGCGGATCGCGTCGAGGTCCGGATCGTGCGCGACGTGCCGCAGCAGGCCGACGGAGCACTCCTTGAAGACCGGCTCCAGCAGCTTCAGCGCCCCGTCGTGGTCGCCGACGAAGGCGCTCAGCCCGCAGGCGAAGTTGTAGAGCATGCGCCCGTTGTCCGGGGCGATCAGCAGGGCGCGGTCGACCAGGGTCCGGGCGCGCTCAACTTCGCCCAGCGCCGCCAGCGCGCTGACCCCGCAGCCGATGCCGCCGAGATTGACGTAGTCCCGGGCCAGCACCTTCTCGGCCCGCGCCCAGATCTTCTGGGCCGTGGCGCGCATGCCGGGGACGTCGCCGAGCGCGTTGTAGCTGGACAGCAGCAACCCGGCTTCGGCGGCCCAGATCTCGCTGGCGTTGGTCGAATACTCGAGGTGGGGGACCGACTTGGCGAACTCCCGCTGGACGTAGTGGAAGCGGCCGGTGACCGCGTGCACGAGGGCGGAGTCCGGATCGAGCCGCAGCGCGATGTCGAGTTCGGCGCAGGCCTCGTCCATGCGCCCGTCCTGCAGCAGGTAGCGCGCGCTGATCGCATGCGGCTCGGCCTGGTCGGGATCCAGCGCCAGCGCCCGCTCGATCGCCGCCCGGCCGCCGTCGCCGGGCGCCGACAGGTGGCAGAGCAGGGCGGTCTGCGAGACCGCCATCAGCGACCAGGCCTGGGCGAATTCGGGGTCCAGGTCGACGGCGCGGCGGCAGAGCCGCTCGATCACCTCGAGCTGCCGCAGTTCGCCGGAATCGATGCCGCCACCCTCGTAGTAGCGGCGCGCCATCAGGTAGAGCTCATAGGCGTCGGGATTGTGCGTCCGGCGCTGCACGATGGCCTGCCGCTCCTCGGGCAGCAGCCGTAGGCGCAGGGCCTCGACGATCGCCCCGGTCAGCTCGTCCTGCAGGGCGAAGACGTCGGAGCTCGCCCGATCGTAGCGCTCGGCCCACAGGTGGGTGCCGGAGGCGCCGTCGACCAGCTGGGCGGTGACCCGCACCCGGCCGCCGGCCTTGCGCACGCTGCCCTCCAGCACGTGGGTGACGCCCAGCCGCTCGGCGAGCTCGGGCACCGGGGTGGCGACCTCGCGCAGCGAGAAGGAGGTGGTCCGCGCCAGCACCGAAAGGGCCGAGACCTTGCTCAGGTCGGTGATGACGTCCTCGGTCATCCCATCGCTGAAGTAGGTCTGCTGCGGGTCGTCGCTCATGTTGAGGAACGGCAGCACGACGACCGACGGCTGGCGCGCCGTCGCCGGCGTCTCGGCCGTCAGGCTGGCCGCCGGCGCGTCGGCCAGCAGCCGGTAGCCGACCTTGGTCACGGTCTCCAGGCGCAGGCCCGCGAAGCGCTGGGTCAGGCGCCGGATCCGGCCGAGGACGCGCTCGATCGCGTCCTCGCCGACGATCGCGCCGTTCCAGCAGGACTGCAGCAGCTCATCGCGCGAGACCACGCCGCCCTGGGCCCGCACGAGGGCGACCAGCACCTGCATGACCCGCGGCTCGAGCAGCTCCTCGTGGCCGGCGGCGTCGACGATACGGCGCAGCCGCGGCTCCAGCCGCAGCTCGCCGATGGCCAGCGGGGGCTCGCTCGCTAGGTCGATGCGGCGAGCCTCCAGGATTTCGTGCGACGCGCCCATGACGGCTAAGGCTCCGGGGGGAGGGCCCCCAGGATAGCGCCGTTGGCGGGCTGCGCGAAGCCGCCCGCGCACGGGATCAGTTTGCGGCCGCAAGCGTCGTCGCCCGCAGCGGCGTGCCGTTGAGCGCGGCCAGCGCCGGGCTGGATGAGGTGGCCACGGTGGCGTTGACCGCTTCGCGGACGCAAGAGTCGATCATCGCCTGCCGGGCCAGTTGCCGGCTGTCGGTCTCGCCGCAGATCGTGTGGGCGGCCCGGCGGATGCGGTTCAGCGCCACTTGGGCGTCGGCGTCGCTCTGCAGGTCGAGGTCGGCGACCTGGACGGCGATCGTCACGCGTTCTGGCGCGGGTTCAGCGGAGGCGGCGCCCACGGCCAGGGTGGTGGCGGCGAGCAGCGCGGGGAGGAGGCTGCGGAGCATGGCTGGGTTCCTTGTTGGGTTCGACGCCTCAGCGCCATGCCCGCAAGAAAACCCCTTCGCCGGCCGCGCCGGCAGGACCCGGCGCCGATGATTGGCCGATCTTCAGCCGATGGCGGTCGGTCGGGTCTTACGCCTTCGCCTTGCGCCGCTTCGGCTCGGTCTCGACCGGCGTCGGCGCGGTCCCGAACAGGTCGACCGGCGCCGGCGCGCGCGCCGGGGTGCTGCGGCGGCTGAGCAGGAACAGCGCGGTCTCCGAGCGCCAGTTCTCGATCGGCTTGTGCGGATCGATCGGGCGCGCCGACTTGCCGTTCGACAGCGCCGAGCAGGCGTCGATCCGCAGGTCGAGCTCGCGGCACAGCTCGACGAAGTCGCGAAGCGTGCACAGGTGGATGTTCGGCGTCGACCACCAGGGATCCGGCAGCGAGCGGGTCTCCGGCATGCGGCCGGTGGCGAGCAGCGCCCAGCGCACCCGCCAGTGGCCGAAGTTCGGCACCGACACCACGGCCTGGTCGGCGATCCGCAGCAGCTCCGACAGCACGTGGGCCGGTTCGCGCATCTGCTGCAGCGTCTTCGACAGCACGGCGTAGTCGAACGCCTGGGTCGGGAAGTAGTCGAGGTCGCGGTCGCCGTCGCCCTGCACCACCGCCAGTCCCTTGGCGAGGCAGGTCGAGACGCCTTCCTGGCTGATCTCCAGCCCCTGGCCGTCGACCTGCTTTTCGCGGGTCAGCAGCTCGAGCAGTTCGCCCTCGCCGCAGCCGACGTCGAGCACCCGCGCGCCCGGGCGCACGAGCCGGAGGATCTCGCAGAAGTCTTCGCGCAAGGCGGTCATCCCAATGGTGCGGCCGGTATTGGGGCCAGTCCCCGCGCCTGCGACTGGGCCGAGAGGAAGCCGCGCAGGGTGGCGTCCAGTTGCGGCTCGTCGAGCAGGAAGGCGTCGTGGCCCTTGTCGCTGGTGATCTCGGCGAAGCTCGCCCGGCAGCCGGCGGCGTTGAGCGCGCGCACCACGTCGCGGCTTTCCGAGGTCGGATAGAGCCAGTCGGAGGAGAAGGAGAGCACGCAGAACTTCACCGGGCGGGCGGCGCGGAAGGCTTCCGTCAGCACGCCGCCGTGCTTGGCCGCCAGGTCGAAGTAGTCCATCGCGCGGGTGATGTAGAGGTAGGAGTTGGCGTCGAAGCGGTCGACGAAGCTGGCCCCCTGGTGGCGCAGGTAGCTCTCCACCTGGAAGTCGGCGTCGAAGCCCCAGGACAGCCCGTCGCGCTGCAGCTCGCGGCCGAATTTCCGCTGCAGGGCGGCTTCCGACAGATAGGTGATGTGCGCGGCCATCCGCGCCACGGCCAGGCCCTTCTCCGGCCGCATGCTGGCCTGCTCGTAGGCGCCGCCGCGCCAGTCGGGGTCGGCCATGATCGCCTGCCGGCCGACCTCGTGGAAGGCGATGTTCTGCGCCGAATGGCGCGGCGCCGAGGCGATGCAGATCGCCGAGAACAGCTTCTCCGGATAGTCCGCCGCCCACTGCAGCACCTGCATGCCGCCCATCGAGCCGCCGACCACGGCGAACAGGGTCTCGATGCCCAGCGCCTCGATCAGCATCGCCTGGGCCCGCACCATGTCGCCGATGGTGATCACCGGGAACGCCAGGCCGTACGGCTGGCCGGTCTTCGGGTCGGTCGAGGCCGGCCCGGTCGAGCCCATGCAGCCGCCGATGACGTTCGAGCAGATGATGAAGTAGCGCTCCGGGTCGAGCGGCTTGCCGGGACCGACCACGCGGCCCCACCAGCCGGGCTTGCCGGTGGTCGGATGCACCGACGCCACGTGCTGGTCGCCGGTCAGCGCATGGCACACCAGGACCGCGTTCGAGCGGTCGGCGTTCAGCGTGCCGTAGGTGTTGTAGGCGATCTCCAGCGGCGCCAGGCGCGCCCCGGAATCCAGGCGCAGGGGCTTGCTCGCCGGGAACCTCATCGTCCCGCCGTGGATCCCCGGGCCGGCGGTCGCTGCGGCGGTCTCGGTCATGAAGGCCTTGGACCGCCAAGCCCTTTCAGTGTCAATGGCTTCGCAGGCGCTGTTTCGCCCGCTAAGAGGCGCGCGAAAGGGGCGACGATGAACCGGCTCATCCTGTTGCGGCACGCCAAGGCGGAAACCGAAGCCGCCAGCGGCGACGATTTCGACCGTCCGCTGGCGCCGCGCGGGCGGCGCGAGGCCAAGGCCATGGGCGCGCGACTGGCGGCGCTCGGCTTCAAGGCCGACATGGCGCTGGTCTCGCCGGCGCTGCGCACCCGCGAGACCTTCGAGATCGCCGCCGAATCGCTGGCCGCCGGCGAGGTGCGCTTCGACCCGGCGCTCTACAACGCCGAGGCCAAGACCATCCGCCGGCTGGCCGAGATCGCCGGGACCGGCGGCGGCACGGTGCTGGTGGTGGCGCACAATCCCGGCCTGCAGGAGCTGACCGTCAGCCTGATGCGCGACGGCGCGGCGCCGGCGTCGTTCCTGGCGCGCGCGCTGCGCGATTTCCCGCCGGCGGCGGTCGCGGTGTTCGACATCGACGCGGCCGGTCGGGCGATCGCCGACGGGCTGTTCTATCCGGAGCGCGAGGCGTGAGCCGCATCTACAAGATCCTGCCGCGCGGCGAATGGGCGACGGCTCAGGCGGCCGGCCGCTTCGCCGGCTCGGCGGTCGACCTGCAGGACGGCTACATCCACTTCTCCACGGCCGAACAGGCCCAGGAGACCGCGCGTCGCCACTTCCACGGTCAGGCCGAACTGGTGGTGCTGGCGATCGAGGCCGACGACCTGGGCGCGGCGCTGCGCTGGGAGCCGTCGCGCGGCGGGGCGCTGTTCCCGCACCTCTACGGACCGCTCGACGTGACGCAGGTCCGCGCCGTCACCGCAGCCCCGCTCGGCGAGGACGGCGTTCCGCAACTCGGGTCGCTGGCGTGATCATGCGCCGAACGCCCCCTCAGTCGGCTTCGCCGACAGCTCCCCCGCGTTGCGGTGGAGCATCTGGGCCTAGATCCTCCACCGCGCAGCGGGGGAGGTGGATCGCGCCACAGGCGCGAGACGGAGGGGGCGCTTCGGCCCTCCGCATTAGTTTCTGAGGATTTCAGCATGACTGCGCTTCACGGCCTGGCCACCCGGGCGCTGCACGCCTTCGATCCGGAAGACGCCCATGGCCTGGCGATCCGCGCGCTGCAGGCGGGGCTTGGCCCGCGGGGCGGCCGCGACGCGCCGATCCTGGCGACCGAGGTCGCGGGGCTTTCGTTGCCCAACCCGATCGGCCTGGCGCCCGGGTTCGACAAGAACGCCCAGGTGTTCGCCCCGATGCTGAAGGCCGGCTTCGGCTTCGTCGAATGCGGCACCGTCACGCCCAAGCCGCAGGCCGGCAATCCGCGGCCGCGGCTGTTCCGGCTGACCGAGGACCAGGCGGTGATCAACCGCATGGGCTTCAACAACGAGGGGCTCGAGGCCTTCGCGGCCCGCCTGGCGGTCCGCGGTCCGGGCGTGGTCGGGGCCAACATCGGGGCCAACAAGGACTCCGATGACCGGGTCGGCGACTATGTCGAGGGCCTGAAGCGGCTGTGGGGCCTGGCCTCCTACTTCACCATCAACATCTCCTCGCCGAACACGCCGGGCCTGCGCGCCCTGCAGACCAAGGCGGCGCTGCAGGAACTGCTTGGCCGGCTCGCCGAGACGCGCGACGCGCTGCCGGCGCAGGGCCGGGTCGCGATGTTCCTCAAGGTCGCCCCGGACCTGGAAGAGGGCGAGGTCGAGGCGATCGTCGAGACGGTCATGGCCAACGGCCTCGCCGGGATCATCGTCTCCAACACCACCATCAGCCGCCCGGCGCTGAAGTCAGGCTTCCGCGAGGAGGCCGGCGGACTGTCCGGCGCGCCGCTGAAGACGCTGTCGACGCAGAAGCTCGGCGAGTTCGCCCAGGCCGCCGCCGGGCGGCTGGTGCTGATCGGCGCCGGCGGCGTGGCCAGCGGCGCGGACGCCTACGCCAAGATCCGCGCCGGCGCCGCGGCGGTGCAGCTCTACTCCGCCCTGGTCTACGAAGGCCCCGGCCTGGTCACGCGGATCAAGCGCGAACTGGCCGAATGTCTGCGCCGCGACGGCTTCGCCAGCGTGCAGGAAGCGGTCGGCGTTCGCAGCTAGACACGCACGCTGCGTTGCCGAACCGGCCCGGGTGATTTACGGACTAGGGTATGGCGGATGCGCCCACGACGGAGAAGCTGCCGAAGCCGTCCCCCCGCCGCTACTTCTGGCCCGGCGGACTCTCCGCCCGTTTGCTGGTGCTTACGGTGCTGTTCGTCGCCCTGGGCGGCGCGCTGACGCTGCCGCCGTCGCTGGCCTCCTATGAACAACAGTGGCTGCTGGACCGGGTGCGCGCCGCCGAGCTCGCCTCCCTGGCGCCCGAGGTCGCGCCGGACCGCGTGGTCAGCGAGCAGCTGAAGGCCCAGTTCCTCAACGGCGCCGGCGTCGACATCGTCGCGGTCTCGGTCGACGGCGCGCGCTCGCTGGTGTTCGCCCAGCCGCGGCCGGGCGCGACGGAAGCGCCCTATCTGGTCGATCTGCGCGACCGTGGACCGGGCCTGGGCTGGCTGGCGCCGTTCCGCACCCTGTTCGGGCCGGACGGCCGGCGGGTGCGGGTGGTGGCCGAGCCGCGGATCCGCAAGGCCGACTTCGTCGAGTTCGTCGCCTCCGACGCCGAGCTGAAGCGGGCGCTGGCCAACTATCTGCGCCGTCAGATCCTGATCACCGCCTTCGTCTCCACCATCACCGGCGTCCTGGTCTACCTGGCGCTGAACCTGTTCCTGGTGCGGCCGATGCAGCGCATCACCCGGGCGATGGAGCGGTTCCGCACCGAGCCGGAGGATCCGGAGGCGCGCATCGAGCTGTCCGGCCGCCGCGACGAGATCGGCCGCGCCGAGGTCGAGCTGTCGCGCATGCAGGCCGATCTGCGCGCGGCGCTGCATTCCCGGGCCCGACTGGCGGCGCTGGGCGAGGCGGTGGCCAAGATCAACCACGACCTGCGCAACATGCTGACCAGCGCGCAGATCGCCTCGGAGCGGTTGGCGGCGCTCAAGGACCCGAAGGTCAGCCAGGCTTTGCCGCGGCTCGAGCGGGCGCTCGACCGGGCGGTGCGGCTGGCCTCCGACGTGCTGGCCTACGGCAAGACCCAGGAGCCGGCGCCGGAGTCCCGCGTGCTGCCGCTGCGCCCGGCGGTGGACGTGGCGGCCGAGGAGGCGCGGCTGTCCGACGAGGCCGTCCGGCTGGTCAACGACGTGGCCGACGGCGATCAGGTCAGCGCCGACCCTGACCAGCTGCACCGCATTCTGGTGAACCTGATGCGTAACGCGCGCGAGGCGATCGAGCATCAGGACGGCCGCACCGCCCCCGGGGTGATCCGCGTCTCGCTGGCCCAGGCCGACGGAGTCAGCCAGGTGCGCGTCGCCGACAACGGCCCCGGCGTGCCGGACCGTGCGCGCGAGCGGCTGTTCCAGGCCTTCGCCGGTTCCGGCCGGCCGGAAGGCGCCGGCCTCGGCCTGGCGATCGCCCGCGAGTTGGCGCAAGCGCATGGCGGCGACCTGGCGCTGGCCGAGACCAGCCCCTCCGGCTCGGTGTTCGAGCTCCGCCTCCCCGGCGCCCCGCCGCGCGCGCCGCTCAAGGCCCCGCGGGCGCGCAGTTCGGCGTAGCGGCGGGCTAGATGCTCCTCCTGAGGGGGAGGATCTGAGCTTGCGCTAGAACCCCCGCGCCACGCCTTCGCGGCGGGGATCGGCGCCGCCGCGCAGGCCGCCCGGGACCACTTCGACGCCGTGCAGGCCGGAGCCCTCGGCCCCCGATCCGGTCGTCAGCTGCACCCCGCGCGCGGCGAGGCCGGCGACGACGCCCGGCGCGAACTTGCCGATCTCGGCGTCGTAGACCTGGCCCCGGGCGATCAGGTTCGGCAGGTCGATCGCGGCCTGCATCGGCAGCCGCCAGGCCAGCACGCCGACCAGGGCCTTCAGATTGTAGGCGATGATCCCCGGGCCGCCCGGCGAGCCGACCGCGGCGACGAAGCGGCCGTCGCGGTCGAGCACGATCGCCGGGCTCATCGCCGAGCGCGGCCGCTTGCCGGGCGCGACCGCATTGGCCGCCGGCAGACCGTCGGCGGTGGTCGGCGCGAACGAGAAGTCGGTCATCTGATTGTTGAGGAAGAAGCCGCCGACCATCCGGCCGGAGCCGAACATGCTCTCCACCGTGGTGGTCATCGAGACCACGTTCCCGGCGGCATCGACGATCACGAAATGGCTGGTGCCGGCGGGCTCGCGAGTGCGGTCGGGCGCGCGGGCGGCGGCGCCGGGCGGGGTCCCCGGCGCGGGCGCCGGACCGGCGATCGGCCCGATCAGCGCCGCACGGGCGTCGAGGTAGCCGGCGCTGAGCATGCCTTCGACCGGCACCTCGACGAAGGCCGGATCGCCGATGTAGCGGTCGCGGTCGGCGTAGGCCAGGCGGCTGGCCTGGGAGAACAGATACCAGGCCTGCGGGTCGGCCGGCCCGCGCGCGGCGATGTCGGTGCGTTCGAGCAGGCCCAGCGTCTGCAGCACCGCCGGTCCGCCCGAGGGGGCCGGGGGCAGGCATACCAGGTAGATCCGGTAGGGCCGGCAGAGCGCCGGCCCTACCTTGGGCTGGTAGCGCTTGAGGTCCGCCACGGTCAGCGCGCCGGGCAGTTCGCCCTCATGGACCCTGGCGACGATGGCCTCGGCGAGCGGGCCCTCCAGCAGGCCCTTGGGGCCCAGCGCGGCGATGGTCCGCAGGCTCGCGGCGTAGGCCGGGTTGGTCAGCACGTCGCCGGCCTGGATGCGGGTCCCGTCCGGCTTGGTGAAGTAGCGCGCGGCGTCCGGCGCGGCGGCTTGCGGGGCGGCGGAATTGGCCGCCGCGGCGAACCGGCGGGGGACCACGAAGCCCTGTTCGGCCAGCCGCTCGGCGTCGCCGAACAGCTCCGACCAGGCAAGCTTGCCGTGCTGGGCCTGGGCCAGCGCCAGCATGGCGACGGCGCCGGGCGCGCCGGTCGAGCGGCCGCTCAGCACCGCGCGGGCGAAGGACAGGGGCTTGCCGTCGGGCCCGAGGAACATGTCCGGGGTCGCGCCCGCCGGCGCGGTCTCGCGCCCGTCGTAGGCGGTCACCGCGCGGGTGCGGGCGTCGTAGTGGACCATGAAGGCGCCGCCGCCGATCCCGGAGCTCTGCGGCTCGACCAGCCCGAGCACCGCCTGCACCGCCACCGCCGCGTCGATCGCCGAGCCGCCGCGGCGCAGCACCGCCAGGCCGGCGTCGACCGCCATCGGATTGGCCGCGGCGACCATCGCCCGCGGCGCGACGTCAGCAGCCGGCGATGGCGCGGCCGGAACGGCGGGCCGCGGCGCCGGCGTGGTGCTGCAGGCGACGGCCGTGGCGGCCAGCGCCACGGCCAGCAGGCGGGAGGTCAGGGACAAGGCGAGGGCTCCGAGCTTGGCCGCACCATAGCCGCGCGCCGGTGGACAACAACCGCGCGCGGCGCCACCCCTAGGGTCATGCCCGCCGATGCCGCACGCGCCCGCCCAGGGCCCCGCAATCTGATCACCGACGTGCCAGGCCTGAAGGTCGGCCAGGCCGAGGACCCGGCCGTCCGCAGCGGCGTCACCGTGGTGCTGCCCGACGAGCGCGCGGTCTGCGCCGCCGACGTGCGCGGCGGCGGTCCGGGCACCCGCGAGACCGACGCCCTGGCGGCGGAGAACCTGGTCGAGGCGGTGGACGCCGTCGTGCTGTCCGGCGGCTCGGTCTACGGGCTGGCGGCGGCCGACGGGGTCGCGGCCTGGCTGGGCGCGCGCGGCCGCGGCTTCGTGGTCTCGGCCGATCCGGCGGTTCCGCCCTCGCCGGTGGTGCCGTCGGCCATCCTGTTCGATCTGGCCAACGGCGGCGACAAGCGCTGGGGCGAGGCGCCGCCCTATCGCGAGCTCGGCCGCGCCGCGGTCGCCGCCGCGGACGCGGCGTTCCAGTTGGGCACCGCGGGCGCCGGCTACGGGCCGATGGCCGGCGCGCTGAAGGGCGGAACCGGCTCGGCCTCGGTGGTCACCGCCGACGGCTACACCGTGGGGGCGATCGTCGCGGTCAATTCCTGGGGCTCGGTGGTGGCCCCGGGCGGCCGCAGCTTCTGGGCCGCGCCGTTCGAGATCGACGGCGAGTTCGGCGGCCTGGGCTCGGCGGGGCTGGCCGCGGCGCCGGACGACTGGGGGCTGGCCAAGGCCGCCGCCGACCTGCGCAACACCACCATCGCCGTCGTCGCGACCGACGCGGCGCTGACCCCGGCCCAGGCCCGGCGGCTGGCGGTGATGGCGCAGAACGGCTTGTCCCGCGCCATCCGGCCGGTGCACGCCCCGTTCGACGGCGACGTGGTGTTCGCCCTCTCCACCGCCCGCAAGCCGCTGGCGGAGCCCGCCCCCTACACCCTGGCCCGGCTGGGCGCGCTGGCCGCGGACTGCCTGGCCCGGGCGGTGGCGCGCGGGGTCTATGCGGCGACGCCCTGGCCGGGATCCGACGCGCGCTGCTGGACCGATGTAATAGTCTAGCTTGAAGACCGCTGTTACGCTGGCCGCCTGCGATATTGCTGGGAGGCTCGCATGGCTTGGTCACGTCCGATTGCAATCGCCGCCGTTGCGGCCGTGGCGGGGTCCGCCGCCGCCCAGTCGGCGCAGAAGGTGACCGGCCCCGTCGCCACCTACTGGATGAGCGCCCAGACCCAGTCCGGCTTCGGCATGATGGGGGCCGGCGGCGGCCAGCCCGATCGCGGGGCGATGATGCGGATGATGATGGGCGGCGGGCAGGGCCCGCAGCACGCGCTCATTCTCCAGCTCGGCTCGTCGCAGAAGCCGCAGGGCGCGGCCGAGGCCGACCACCTGCCGCCGGCCGGCCTGCGCGCCGGCGCGAAGCTGCCGCTGGTCACCCCGGTCAACCAGCCGGCCCAGCCGGTCGACGACACCCCAAGCCTGCCGCGCGAGTACCAGAAGCCGCGCGGGCGGATGCTGATCTTCTGGGGCTGCGGCGAGCGCGCCCGGCCGAACCAGCCGGTGGTGATCGACTTCGCCAAGGTCGCCGCCGGGCAGATGCCGGCCGGCTTCCAGGCGGCGACCCGCGGCCTCGGCGGCGCGCCGATGCAGCCGCCGTCGCCGGGCCGCAACGCCACCTATGGCGAATGGCCCAATCCAGAGACCCGCGCCGCCGTGCCGGGCAATGGCTCGCTGGTCGGCGAGCACACGGTGCAGGGCAGCTACAGCCCGCCGATCCGCTTCAGCCTGGCGCAGGACCAGGACTTCCTGAGCCCGCTCAACCTGGTCACCAACGCGCCCACCGGCGGCGGCGCGGTGCAGCTGGGCTGGAACGCCGTGCCCAACGCCACCGGCTATTTCGCCACCGTCATCGGCGGGGCGGAGGAGACCGTCGTGCTGTGGACCTCTGCCGAGGTGCAGGCCTCGGCCTTCGCCGCGCCGGACTACCTGCCGCCGGCCGAGGCCGCCAAGCTGGTCGCCTCCAAGGCGCTGCTCAGCCCGCAGACCACCACCTGCGCGGTGCCGAAGGAGGTGGTCGACGCCGCGCCGCACGCGCTGGTGCAGCTGGTCGCCTACGGGCCGGAGGCGAACTTCATCCATCCGCCGCGGCCCAGCGACCCGAAGGTCGCCTGGAACAAGGAATGGCAGGTGAAGGTGCGCTACCGCTCGGCCACGGGGGGCATGCTCGGCATGGCCGCGCCGAACATGGCCACGGCGGCGGACGACGGCGCGCCGCCGGAAGCCGGGCAGCAGCCGAAGCAGGACAAGGGCCGCAAGGCGATCATGCGCGGTCTCGGCGGCGCGCTGGGCGGGGCGCTGGGCGTGCCGACGCCGGGCTTCTGAGCCGGGCGCTTCCGATGCGCGGCGGTTACCGCTAGGACCGCTGCGCGGAGGGCCGATCTGTGACGCTGAAGACGTTGGCGCGGCGAGAGGTGACGACCAGCCTGGGCGTGGTTCCGGTCTGGAGTCGTCCGGAGGTCGCCGCCTCGCGGCGGCCGATGGTGCTGGCGCTGCCCGGCCTGTTCGGCGACCCCGAGGACCTGGCCAACCTGCCCGAGGTCGTCGCGCAGGTGGCCGACGCGGTCCTCCTGCGGCTCGGCGACCTGCCGCCGTCGCTGCTCGCCGACGGCGCGCTGGCCGACCTCGCCCGCGCCGTGGGCGAGGTGATCGACCGGCTGTACGCCGATCGCGCGGTGGTCGTGCTGGGCGCCTCGATCGGCGCGACCGTGGCGCTCGGCGTCCGCGCCGCCGCCGTGCGTCGCATCGTGGCGATCGAGCCGATCCTGGCGACCGAGGCGCTCTGGCCGCTGGCCGAGCCGTTGCGCGGCCATCTGCGCAGCCGGCCCGACGACCCGCAGAGCCGCAACCTGTTCTGGCGGCTGTTCGGCGTCAGCCGCGAGCGGACGGCGCCGCGCGATCATCGTCAGGCGCTCGACGGCCTCGCGGTTCCGGTCGACGTGATCCTCGGCGGCGAGCTGCTGGGCGAACCGCGCGCGGTCACCGCCTTTCCGAGCCTGGTCGCACCGGCCGAGCGTGCGCGGCTCGCCGCCCTGCCGCCGGCGCGCCTGCACCTGGCGCCCGGCGTCGGCCACAACGTGCAGGCCGACGCCGCCAAGCTGCTCAAGGAAGTGGTCTTCGAGGCCTGCCGCCGCGCCTCGGCCGCGCCGGCCTACGCGGTCGCCGGCCTGGACGAGGCGCTGGTCGAAGCCGCGCCGCTCGAGGCGCGGCGGGTGGCGCACTGGGGACCCGGCGGACGCGCCTTCGCCGGCGCCTATCTGTCGTGGAACCCGAACGCCGAGATCGAGGTGCTGGGGATGGACCCGGCGGCCGCGCCACGGCCCGCCGAACCGTATGACGCCGTGGTCCTCGGCGCGGCCCCGGCGGCGGCGGTGCTGACCAGCCTGGCCGCGGCGCTGCGGCCCGGCGGCCATCTGCTGGCGCGCTGGACCTCGGCCCAGGCCGCACCACCGCCGATCCGCGCCGCCCTGGCCGCCGCCGGGCTGGCGCTGCGCGAGCCGGTCGACGCCGGCGGGACCGGGGTGCTGCGCGCCTGCAAGGCTGCCTCCGCCCGGCCGCCGGCGCTGCGGCTCGAGACCGTCGCCTTCGCCAACTTCCTGATGGACATCCGCTCGCGGCTGCCGGCGCGGGGCCTGCGCTCGGACCCGGAGCTGGAGGTCGCGTACGCCACCGCGCCGCATACGCCGCGGCCGCTGCCGCTGGACCGGCCGAAGGTGCTGGTGCTGCAGCGGCCCGGTCCGACGAGCCTGGAGCAGGGGCGGGCGCTGATGGCCTTCGCCATCGTCTGCGGCTGGGTGTTGGTCACCGAGTACGACGACCACCCGGTCCTGGTCGCCGAGGCGTTGAAGCGGCCGTTCGGGCCCGGCGACATGGACCGCTTCGGCTACACCCACGCCTTGCAGACCACGACCGCGCCGCTCGCCGAGGTGTTCCGGCCGCACGTCGGCGAGGTGCGCATCTTCGAGAACGCGGTGTTCGAGCTGGCGCCGTTTCCGACCAAGCCGGCGCCGCGCCGGGTGTTCTACGGCGCAGTCACCCGCGGCGGCTTCGGCGTCGAGGTGGCCCGCTCGCTGGCGCCGGTGACCGCCGAATTCCCCGACCTCGAGTTCGTCGTGCTCGGCGACCGCGCCGTGTTCGACGCCCTGCCGACCGCCAATAAGGTCTACGAGGACTACCTGCCGTATGAGGGCTACCTGGCGCGCATGGCCGGCTGCGCCGTCTCGCTGTCGCCGATCGAGCCGGCCCCGGGCCGCGAGACCAAGAGCGACGCCAAGTTCCTCGACGCCGCCCGCGCCGGCGTGGTCACCATCGCCTCGCCGCTGATCTACGACCGGGTGATCCGGCACGGCGAGAACGGCCTGCTGGCGCCGCGGCTGGAGGATTGGGCGCCGCTGCTGCGCCAGGCGCTGGCCGATCCGGTCGCGACCCGGGCGATGGGCCGCCGGGCCTGGGACTATGTGCGGGCCGAGCGGATGTTCGCCCGCCAGGTCGCCGAACGGCGCGATTGGTACCGCGACCTGTGGTCTCGCCGAGAGGCGCTGAACCGGGCGGCGCTGGCGCGGATGCCCGGCCTGGCCGCCGCAGTCGCCGCCGAACGGACCCGCCGCGGCCTCTGATGGCGAAGGCTTTCACCCAACTGTCGTGTTAGGGGTTGAACAGGGCGAGCGACGACGCTAGATAGCCGCCCTCGCCGCAAGGCGATGCGCGCCCGTAGCTCAGCTGGATAGAGCATCAGACTACGAATCTGAGGGTCGGACGTTCGAATCGTTCCGGGCGCGCCATTTCTTCCTGAAAACCCCCACCTGCATGTCGCCGCCGCCTACGGGATCACCGGGCCTGGCGGTCGCCAATGGTCGAACGTCGCCGGCGGTTGGGCGCGCATGAAGCTCTGCACCATCTCCATCGGGCCCTGGCCCTCGACGATCAGGCCGAGCGCCGGGCGGTTGATGTCGACGATCAGCACCAGCGAGAGCGTCAGCAGGGCCATCAGGAAGACCGCGGCGAAGCGCCCGCGCAGGCCCCGCAGCACGTAGCCCAGCACGCCCGCGGTGGTGATCAGATAGATGCACAGCACCGCAAACACCTCGGCCGGAACGCGCGCCAGCCGGGCGGCCTTGCGCGAGGTGTCGAGGTCGATCACCTCGTTGACGCTCTCCAGGTAGACGCTGGAGAAGTCGCGGGCCTTGATCGAGTCGAAGGCGGCGCTGGCGGCCGCCCACATGTCGACGATCAGCGCGTCGTTCACCACCAGGTACGGGCCGACTTTCGACGGGGGGGCCTTGGCCAGCAGGATCCGGTTGTCGGTGTAGCGGACCAGCAGGTCGGTCATCCGGCTGCGGTGCGGCTCGATCAGCAGCTGGGCCCGCAGATAGGTCGTGCCGATGGCGTTGGCCTCCTGCAGCACCAGGGCGCGGCGCGCGTCGAACCGGTCGACCGCCAGCGAGAAGGTGAAGCCCATCAGCAGCGCCAGCAGGCCCAGCACCGCCGAGACGATGTAGCCTTCCTGGCCGTCGGCCTCGCTGGCGTCGCGTCGGCGATTGCGCTGGACTTTCAGCAGGATGCCGAGGGCAGCGGCGGCGCACATGGCGGCGAACAGGCCCAGCGCGACCCACGGCAGCGGGGTGGAGCTGAGGAAGGTCTGGAACCAGGGCCAGTGCATCGGAGGTCTCCGGTTGGGGCCGCACGCGCGCTTACGGCGCGCCGCGCGACCCGCTCAGCGCGTCACCATGTCCGGCTTCCGCCGGGCGTATCCCGGCATTTGAGAACCCGAGCTGCGCCTTAGCCTGCGCCAGGCTTCACTGTGGCGGCTGATCGAAAGAGTGGGACAGCCGCTGTCCGTCGGCGGAACCTCAACCTTCGGCTGCGCGGCCGAACGACGTCCGCGCGGCGCATGGGAGGGCGCAAGGCCTGGGCTGGGCGATGGACAACGCGTTCCAATTCTTCCTCTTCGCCGTGGTGGCGGGGGCCTTCCTGCTGGGCATCTATGGCCGGCGCTGGCGGTCACGCCTGCGCGCGCCGCGCAAGGCCCGTCGGCCGCGGCCGACGGGCAGGCCGCAACTGCGGATCGTGCCGCCCAGTCCTGCGCCCGCGCCGCCTCTGACGCCGGAAGCGGCGGACCAACTGCGGTACGTGATGACGGCGACCTTCCGGACGAAACCGCTGCTCTCCAGCGCGGAGGCGCGGATCCTGCGCACGGCGGAGGTGGCGATCGCCGAACGGGGGCTGCCCTGGCGGGTGATGGCGCAGGTCTGCCTGGGCGAGATCCTCGCCTCGCCGAACGCCCGGGCGTATGCCGCGATCAACAGCAAGCGGGTCGACCTGTTGCTGATCAACGCGGCCAGCCAGCCGATCGCGGCGATCGAGCACCAGGGGACTGGCCACTATCAGGGCGCCGCGCCGGTCCGCGACGCGGTCAAGACGGAGGCGCTGCGCCGCGCGGGCGTGCGCTACATCGAGATCACGTCGGAGCACCGGCCGCAGGATCTGGCCCAGGAGATCGACCGCCTGGCCGCAGCGCTCGGCGTCGGCCGCGGGCGGCCGCCGGCGTCGGAAATGCCCGCGGCGCCGGCGAACGACTGAGAAGACGTCCAGTCAGCACGACGCCGGCGCTTCCAGGAAGCGCCGGCGCGGCTCTGTTCAGGCCTGGGCCGCGAGGGCGGTCAGGCGTCTTCCTGCGACATCCAGTGGACCATCCGCTGCAGCGGGAACATCGCGTCGTGCGGCGAGCCCATCACATGCTTGGACGCCGAGCCGAGGCGGACGACCCGCTGGGCGCCGGAGTTGGCCAGCCGGTCGCGCAGCTTCACCTTGGTGGCCTCCGGATAGACCCCGACGGTCTGGGTGGCGACGTTCACGTAGCGGATCGCCTGGTCCAGCGACTTCAGGTGCACGACGTTGGCAGTCTTGTTCGACGGGTGGAACTGCACCGGCTCGTCGGTCAGTAGCACCAGGCCGCGGCCGTCCGGCTTGCCCCACACCTGGGCCTCGTCCATCAGCTCCAGCGCGGTGACCTCCTCGTGCAGCTCCGCCGGCGGGGCCGGGGCGTCCGACGAGGCCAGGTCGCGGTCGGCGTTCAGCCGCGCCTGCAGCTGCGCGCAGAACGTCTCGACCCCGGCGCGCTCGCCCTCGACGAAGATGAACCGGCTCGCGAGGCAGGCTTCCTGGTTGTAGACGCTGACGTCGGTCGCCGCGGCCTCGGCGATCTGCGCGATCACCTCCTCCGACTGGAAGCCCTCCGGCCCGATCATCGAGATCGAGGTCTTCGGGTCGAACGACACCAGCTGCAGGCCCGGGCTCAGGTACTTGATGACGTTGTCGATCGCCGAGCCGCCGCCCCAGGCGATGATCCGATTGAAGTACTGCGGCCGGTACAGCGTCTTTTCGATCCGCTCGTCGCCGCCGCGCCAGTAGACCGCCGACATCGACTTCACGACCGGATGCTCGGGATCGATGTCGGCCATGGTGCGCAGCACCGCCACGCAGGAGAACGGGTCGCTCGACGGCATCTTGAAGACGTTGATCGCCTTCAGCATCGCGCCCTGGGCGATCGACGAGACGCAGGACGACGGCGAGTTGCCGGCCAGCATGTGGATCATCCGCGGCGGGAAGGCCCGCAGCGCCGCGGTCTGGCCGTGGGCGTCGGTGCGCTCCACCCATTCGTCGAAGTAGCGCAGGTCTGGGAAGTTGGACTGCATCTGCGCCAGCAGCACGTCGCGGCTGAGCATCGGCCGGGCGCGGTGGAACGAGTTCTCGATGATCCGCCGCGGCAGGGGATTGGTGGCGATGATGAACTCCATCGCCTCCTGCAGGTAGGGGTTCTTGGCCACGTCCAGGCGCTCGCCGACCTCGACCAGGAAGTCGATGATCTCCGAGAGCTTCAGCTCATAGAGCGGCGGCATCTCCGAGCGCGGGGTGACCAGGGCGTCGAGGTCGATCGCCGGCGTCGTGAAGTCGACGCCGAGGTCGCGCGAGCGGTGGGTGACCTCCTGGCCCTCGACCAGTTGGCCGCGGATGACGTGGTTGACGCGGATCGCGTCGGTCTTGCTGATCGCGTTCACGCCACACCTCGCACGTAAGCATCGACGGTGCCCGCGCAGCCGATCTTGTCGTCGCCTTCGAGGTCGGCGTAGCGGACGATGTTGTCGCGGATCGACGGGCCCTTGCGGCCGCAGCCGCAGGCGTCGAACGACAGCGAGATCTTGTCGCCGGTGATGACGCCGCCCCAGCGGCCGTCGAGCGACAGGTCGAAGAAGGCGGCGCGGCCCTCGATCTCGCCCTCGCCGAAGCCCTCCTGCAGCGCGTCGCCGTCCTTGTTGAGGATCATCGGCACGATCCACGGCGGAACGTGATAGCGGCCGCCGTCCTGGCACTTCGGCATGCCGGAGTTCAGCTCCTGCATCGAATAGTTCTGGAATTGCCGGCCGGCGGGGATGTTGAAGGTCTCGTGGACGAACTCCTGGTAGTCGGCCGGCAGCTGGGCGCGCTTTAGCCCGCCGCCGACGTAGATGCAGTTGTCCGGGTTGAAGTCCTTGGCGCTGTAGCCGAGCTCGCGGACCGCTTTGGCGACCTGGTAGAGGCCGTTCCACAGGCCGGAGATCATCAGCTTCTTGTCGCGGTTCTCCACCAGCCGCTGGGCGGTGATGCCGACCGCGGCTTCGACCGCCGCGGCGCGCTCCTTGGTGGTGGCCTCGAAGTCGGCGAGCTCGCCCGGGCGGGCCGTGCCGTCGGCGATTTTCTTGCGCAGCACCACCATCTTGGTCAGCGACCCGACGGTGATCGGCGGCACCGGATAGTCGATGCGGCCCCATTCCGGATTGGCGAAAGCGGCCTTCTGGGCTTCGCCGATGGTGATGTTCTTCGGCACGCTGGCGACCGGCGCGCAGCCGACGATCAGCCGGTCCTGGGCCGGCTTCACGCCCGAGCCCCAGGCGAACACGTTGACCGTGTCGATCTTCGACCAGTCCATGTCCGCCTGCGAGGCGATCAGCATCGCCGACTTGCCGGTGGTGCCGCTCGAGCAGGAGATGAAGTGGCCGGCGGCCTGCAGCCGGGCGATCCAGTCGTCGATGTCGGCGATGCCGTCGAGGTCGATCGGCTTGATCGGATGCGAGGAGACGGTGCCCAGCCACTTGGTCAGCCGGTCCCACTTCTCCTCCATCAGCCAGCCTTCCGGATAGCTCTTGTAGGCGGTGTGCGGGAACAGCAGCGGGACCGCGTCGTCGACCGAGCGGATCTCGCTCGCGCCGGCTTCCTTGGCGCGGTGGGCGAGCAGCTTGATGTTGTCCTTGCGCTCCTGGAAGCGCTCGTTCAGCGCCTCGAGCTGCGTCTGCCGCAGCTCCGAATAGGGGATGTCAAATCGGGTTTCATCCGACACAAGCCGGGTCAGGCGCTCGACGGCGGCTCCCATGCCACGCTCCTAATTCTGGCGGGGCCTTAATGGCACCCGGTACGTTTCATTTCTGCCTCCTCGCGACGGAACGCAAGCGAATTGTGCGTGAGCGCGAATTTTCCGCCCTGGGCGGCGGCGGGCGCGCGGTTTTGTCAGCCGGGATCCCTTTTGAGGGGGCGCCGCCCGCCCCGGCCGCCTAGGGTCCGCGGTCGGCGGGGCCTGCGGACGGGAGAAGTTCCATGGCCGAGTCGACGCCTGGGCCGGCCTCTGAGCCGACGTCTGAGCCGAAGACGGCCGGAGCGCGGGACGGTCCACTGCCCATCAACCTGGCCCTGCAGGGCGGCGGCTCCCACGGGGCCTTCACCTGGGGCGTCATCGAACGCGTCTTCGACGAGCCGGGGCTGCAGGTCGAAAGCATCACCGGCACCTCGGCCGGGGCGATGAACGCCGTCCTGGCCGCCTACGGCCACCTGCTGGGCGGCCCCGCCGGGGTCAAAACCGTCCTGGAGACGTTCTGGCGCAGCATCAGCGACGCCGCTCGCTTCAGCCCGATCCAGCGGACGCCGTGGAACGTGGCGACGGGCAACTGGTCGCTCGACGGCTCGCCGGGCTACTGGTTCTTCGACATCTTCAGCCGGCTGTTCTCGCCCTATGAGGTCAATCCGGGGAACCTCAATCCGCTGCGCGACATCCTTGAGGCGAGTATCGACTTCGAGCGGCTGAAAGACTCGCCGATCAAGCTGTTCATCAACGCCACCAATGTGCGCACCGGTTTGCCGCGGGTGTTCCGCAACGCCGAGCTGAGCGCCGACGTCATCCTGGCCTCCAGCTGCCTGCCGCTGATGCATCAGGCGATCGAGATCGAGGGCGATCCCTATTGGGACGGCGGCTTCTCCGGCAATCCGCTGATGACGCCGCTGGTGCACGAATGCCGGGCCCGCGACATCCTGCTGGTGCAGATCAATCCGATCGAACGGCCGGGGGTGCCGCGGACGGCGCGGGAGATCCTCGACCGGCTGAACGAGATCTCGTTCAACTCCAGCCTGAAGAAGGAACTGCGCGGGATCGCCATGTTCCAGCGCCTGATCGCCGCGGGCGAGAACCTGGGCGACATCGGCTGGGCCGATGACTGGGCGAGCGCCCGCATCCATCGCGTGACCACGCCGATGATGGTCGAGCTCGGCGCCTCCTCGAAGCTCAACGCCGAGTGGGCGTTCCTGTCGATGCTCCGCCAGGAAGGCCACGAGCGCACCGCGGCCTTCCTCGAGAAACATGCCGACGACCTCGGCGTGCGCTCCAGCTACGACATCTCGACCTTGCTCCACACGCTGCTGGAACAGGGCTGAGCCGTGAGCCTGCTCGGCATCCTCCTGGCGCTCGGCCTGCTGATCTACCTGGCCTACCGCGGCTGGAGCATCCTGCTGCTGGCGCCGATCTGCGCGCTGATCGCCGCCCTGACCGCCGGCCAGCCGCTGCTCGCCAACTGGACCCAGACGTTCATGCGCATCGCGGCGGATTTCATCGGCCAGTTCTTCCCGATCTTTCTGCTCGGCGCGCTGTTCGGCAAGCTGATGGAGGCCAGCGGTGCGGTCGAGGCGATCGCCAACTACATGACCGCAAAGCTCGGGGCGCAGCGCGCCATCCTCGCCATCGTGCTGGCCGGGGCCTTCGTCACCTATGGCGGCGTCAGCCTGTTCGTCGCCTTCTTCGTCCTCGCGCCGATGGGCCACGCCCTGTTCAAGGCGGCCGACATTCCGCACCGGCTGATGCCGGCGGCGATCTCCCTCGGCACGGCGACCTTCACCATGTCGGCGATGCCGGGCACGCCGGCGATCCAGAACACCATTCCCATGCCGTTCTTCGGCACCACGGCCTTCGCCGCCCCGGTGCTCGGCCTGATCGCCTCGGCGATCATGCTCGCCTTCGGCCTGTGGTGGCTGGGCCGGGCGGAGACGCGGGCGCGGCGGCGCGGCGAAGGTTATGCCTACACCGGATCGGCTACGCCGCAGCGCGCGGTCGAGGACGACATCATCCGCGAGCGCGCCACCCTCGCGCGCGAGTTCGACCCGCGCGAGCTGCCCCGGGGCGTCCATGCCGCGCCGCCGCCGCCGCCGATACTGATCGCCGCCTTGCCGCTGGTCACGGTGGTGACAGTCAATCTGGTCATGTCGCTGCTGGTCCTGCCGCGCATGGACGCAGACTTCCTGGCGGAGCCGCGCTGGGGGGCGACATCGCTGGCGGCGGTCGGCGGGGTGTGGTCGGTCATCGTCGCCCTGTCCGCCGCGATCGCCCTCACGCTCGCGCTCAACGCCGCGCGGCTGCCGACCCTGCGCGAGACCATCTCCGCGGGCGTCAACGCGGCGGCCCTGCCGATCCTCAGCGTCGCCAGCCTGGTCGGCTTCGGCGCGGTGGTCGCCGGTCTGCCGGCGTTCGAGGTCGTGAAAAACTGGGTGCTCGGCATTCAGGGCGGGCCGCTGGTCTCGCTGGCCATCGCCACCAACCTGCTGGCGGCGCTGACCGGCTCGGCCTCGGGCGGGCTGACCATCGCTCTCGATGCGCTCGCGCCCAGCTACCTGCAGCTCGCCGCCCAGGCCGGGATCGATCCCGGGACGATGCACCGCGTCGCCGTCATCGGCGCCGGCACCCTCGACAGCCTGCCGCACAACGGCGCGGTGGTGAGCCTGCTCGCGGTCTGCGGCGCGACGCACAAGGACGCCTACTTCGACATCGTCATGACCGCGATCGTCGGCGCGCTGATCGCGCTGGTGGTGGTGATCGTCCTCGGCTCCGTATTCACATCCTTCTGAGGGCGGAGGTTGCGCGCGCCGGCCACGCTTTGGCCGCGGGCGCCTCTCGGCTATGATGCCGCTCTAGGGCGCTGACCAGGATTGGCGTCTCGCGGCGCCGATCCGCAGCATTCGCTCCGACCTGTTGCGGGAGGACGTGATGGCGATTTCACAAACGCTACGAAACTATATGGACGGCTGCGGCGTGACCTTCCACGAGGTCCCGCATGCGCACGCGATGCAGGCGGCGAAGGTCGCCGAGGCGGCGCACATTCCCGGCCGGCGCGTGGCCAAGAGCGTGCTCGTGCGCGTCGGCGACCGCTACATGCTGGCGGTGGCCCCGTCGTCGCGGCGCATCCAGCTGGACGACTTAGCGCGCTGGCTCGGCCAGGACGTGATGCTGGCCGAGGAGGCCGACGCCGCGCCGCTGTTCTCCGACTGCGAGCTCGGCGCCATGCCGCCGATCGGCGCCGCCTTCGGCCTGCAGACCATCCTCGACGATGAGCTGATGAGCGCCGACGACATCTATTTCGAGGGCGGCGACCACCGCACCCTGGTGCATGTCGGCGGCCCGGACTGGCGCCGTCTGCAAGGCGACGCCGGGCATTGCGCGATGTGCGCCTGACCCCGGCGCGGCGCGGGGGTGAATTGTCGCCGGCGTGAGAGGCCGCGGGCGCGCGCGCTAGACTGCCTCTGTCCTCGCGCCGCCGGCCGGCGGCCGAACGAGGGAGAGCGTCCATGCGAAAATACATCGACTGTCGCGAGGTCCCCAGCGAGAGCGGCTGCACCGTCGCGATCTCCGCGGACAATGAGACCGAGCTTCTCGAGGCCGCCGTGCAGCACGCCGTGGCGGTGCACCACCACCCGGACACGCCGGAACTGCGCACCATGATCAAGCAGGCCATACGCGAGGGCGCCCCCGCCGCCTGACTGCCCAGCCAGGCGGCGCGAAGCCCGCCGACGCCGTAAAGCGGCCGCCCGGGCTTGAGAGGGCGCGGCGGGGCGGCTAGTCAGCCCGCAGTCGCGTCGGGGCGCAGGTGCAGGGCGAAGCATGCAGTGGTTGGCCATCTTCGCCCTGGTCCTCGCCGGCGCCGGCTGGGGGATCGGCCTGCCGCTGGGCAAGCTGGCGCTGCGCGAGATCGATCCCGCGCACATGGTGCTGCTGCGCTTTACGGTGGCGGCGCTCGCCGCCGCGCCGTTCGCCTTCGCCCGCCGCGAGACCCGCGCCCTGTTCCGCTCGCCGCCGGTGATCGTCGCGGGCGTGCTCTATGGCGTCGCCTTCGTGCTGCAGTTCGAGGGGCTGGCGGGGGTCAGCGTCACCCTGGGCGCGCTGCTGGTCGGCGCCATGCCGGCGCTGGTCGCGGTCTGCGCCCGGCTGATGGGCGAACGGCTGAACCGGCTGGTCTGGATCGGCGTCGCCGGCGCGACGCTGGGCGCGGCGCTGATCGCCGGCAAGCCGGAGGGGGCCGGCACGCCGCTCGGCATCGGCCTGTCGCTGGCGTCGCTGTTCCTCTTCCTCGGCTGGCTGGTGGCGCTGAAGCGCGTGCCGGCGGACCCGACGCCGTTGGCGGTGCCGGCGGTGACCATCGTCATCGCCGCGCTGGCCATCCTGCCGGTGTCGCTGGCGCTGCACGGCCTGCCGACGTTGACGCTGAGCCCGCAGGCCTGGGCCGGCATCGTCGGGCAGGGGATCTTCTCGACCCTGGTGGCGACCGCGGCCTGGCAGTACGGCGCGACCCGCGTGGGCAGCGCGACGGCCGGGGTGTTCATCAACATCGAGCCGCTGCTGGGCGCGGCGCTCGGGGTGATGATGTTCGGCGACAACCTGACCGTCGGGCTCGCGGCCGGCGGGGCGATGATCCTGGCCGGCAGCTTCGTCGTGGTGCTGGGCGAGCGCGCCACGCCGCCGCACACCCTCGCGCACGACTGCCCGGCGACGCCGGCCTGAGCGCCGTCACTTCGCCGGCAGGGCGTAGGCCATCAGCGTTCCGCCGGCCGGTCCCGGCAGGCCGGGATGGCCGCCGGCGGCGATGACCACGAACTGCCGCCCGCTCTTCGGCGAGAGGTAACTCATCGGCGTCGCCGCGCCGATGCTGGGCAGCGGCGTGCGCCACAGCTCCCGGCCGGTCCCGATATCGATCGCCCGGAAGCTGCGGTCCTGCGAGGCGCCGATGAACACCAGGCCGCCGCCGGTGGCGATCGAGCCGCCCAGGTTGGGCACGCCCATGCGGAACGGCAGCCGCGATTCCACCCCCATCGGGCCGGCGTGCCTCGCCACGCCGAACGGCTGGCTCCAGACCAGCTGGCCAGTGGCGAGGTCGACGGCGCTCAGCCGGCCATAGGGCGGCTCCTGGCAGGGGACCCGAAGCGGCGACTGGAACACCGCGCGCTGGAAGGCGTAGGGCGTCCCCTGCTGCGGGAACAGGAAGGCGTCGGCGTGGCCGCCCGGCTTCGGCGGCGGGATCTTCGCGGCCTCGGCCTGCGGCACCAGCCGGGCGATGTCGGCCATGTAGAGGCTGTTGGTGATCATCAGCCGGCGCGCCGGATCGATGGTCACGCTGCCCCAGTTCACCCCGCCGGCCGATCCCGGATAGGCGATCGCCTTCTTCAGGCCGGGCGGCGTGAACTCGCCGTCGTAGCGCGCCTGGCGGAACTGCAGCCGGCACCACAGCTGGTCGAGCGGCGTGATCCCCCACATGTCGACCTCGCGCAAGGCTGGGCCAGCGACGTCAGCGAAGCCCGGGCTGTAGGGCTGGGTCGCCGCGGTCCATTCGCCGGCCGCCGCGCCCTGCGGCGCGGGCTTCTCGACCACCGGATAGATCGGCCGGCCGTCTCTGCGGTCGAGGACGAAGAACTGGCCGCGCTTGGTCGGCTGGATCAGCGCCGGGACCGGCCCGCCCGGACGGGGGATGTCGGTCAGCACCGGCTGGGCGCCGACGTCGTAGTCCCAGATGTCGTGGTGCACCGTCTGGAAGGCCCAGCGGACCTTGCCCGTCGCGGCCTCGAGCGCGACCACCGAGGTGCCGTAGCGCTCGGCCGCCGGCGAGCGGTGGGCGCCGAAGTAGTCCGGCGTGGTGACGCCGGTCGGCACATAGATCAGGCCCAGCGCCTCGTCGCCGCTGAACACGCCCCAGGCGTTGGGCGATCCCCGCGCGTAGGTCTCGCCGGGCGCGAGCGGGGCGCTCGGGTCGGGGCGTGCGGCGTCCCACGCCCAGCGCAGCTGGCCGGTCACCGCGTCGTAGGCCCGCACCGCCCCGGAGGGCTCGCCGACGTAAAGGCCATCGGTCACCCAGCCGCCGATCACCGCGACGCCGTTCAGCACCGTCGGCGGCGAGGTCGGGAAGGTGATGCCGGTCGGCGTCTCGCCGAGGTTCTCCAGCAGCGAGACGGCGCCGCCGTTCCCGAACGATCGGCACGGCCGGCCGGTCTCGGCGTCGAGCGCCAGCATCCGCCCGTCGTGCGCGCCGAACAGGATGCGCCGTGGGCAGTCGGCCACCCGGCCGGGCGCTTCGTAGTAGGAGACCCCGCGGCAGGTGGCGGCGAAGACGCCGTCCAGCTTGGTCTTCGGGTCGAAGCGCCAGAGCTGCTCGCCGGTCTCCTGGTCCAGCGCCACGACGACGTCGCGGTCGAGGCAGAGATACAGCCGCCCGCCCGCCGCCAGCGGCGTCGCCTCGAAACTGTGGAAGCCGAACGGGGCGACGTCGGAGCGGAAGGCCCAGGCCAGCTCGAGCTTGGCGACGTTGCCGGCGTCGATCTGCGCCAACGGGACGAACCGGTCGCCGGCCAGGGTGCGGCCCCAGTGGCGCCATTCGCCCTGCGCCGGGTCCGGCGCTGCGGCGGCCGCCCGCACCGGCGCCGCGGCTTGCGGCCCGGCGGCCGTGGTCGGCTGCAGCGTAGCGATCCCGAACGTCAGCGCGATCGCCAGGACCGGGGCGGCGATCCACCAGGGGGTCGCATCGCCCGCCCGGCGGCGCACCGCCGGCGCCAGCAGGCAGAGGCCGAGCAGGGCCGGCGCGATCAGCCGCGGCGCCAGCGCCCAGCCGTCCAACCCCGCCTCCCAGACCGCCCAGCCGAGCGTGGCTGCGAGCAGCAGGCCGAACAGCGGCAGCGCCCAGGCGCGACGGATGGCGATCCCGAGCGCGGCCGCCACGACCGCGGCGCCCGCCAGCAGGTAGTAGGGACTGCCGCCGGCCAGGCTCAGCGCGCCGCCGCCGACCAGCAACACGCCGCCGACCAGCAGCATCAGTATCGTCAGCACGACGACGAGAACCCGCCCCGGCATGCGCCTTTTCCTCCCGCGGCGCGCCGGGTGTTATGGTTGTCAGGCGCGCCGACGCATTACCGGCGAAATAGCGGCGGCCGTCCTATTCGCCGCCGCAGTCAGACTTGACCGCACACGAAACTTGGCCGTGGGGAACCGGTGATGAGCCCCGACGAGCGCTTTCTCTGCGAGGCCATCGAACTGGCCCGGGCCAATGTCGCCGCCGGCGGCCGGCCGTTCGGCGCGGTCGTCGTCAGGGACGGCCGGGTGATCGCCAGCGGCGTCAACCAGATCCATCAGACCCACGACCCGACCGCGCACGCCGAGCTGTCGGCGATCCGCGCCGCCGGCCAGGCGCTCGGTTCGCCGAACCTCGCCGGCTGCGTCGTCTACGCCAGCGGCCACCCGTGCCCGATGTGCCTGGCGGCGATGCGCCTCGCCGGGGTCGACGAGGTCGCCTACGCCTACTCGCAGGAGGACGGCGCGCCCTACGGCCTGTCGACGGCGGCGCTCTACGCCGAACTGGCCAAGCCGTTCGCCGACCAGGCGATGAAGATCCGCTACGCGCCGACCCGCCCGGCCGGCCCCGACCTCTACGCGGCGTGGAAAGCGCGCCAGATCCCGCAGGCCTAACGTCGGCTGAGTTCAGCCGCCGCCGCGGCGCGCGGCGGCGAGCTCCTGCTGCCGTCGATGCGTCGGCGCGGCAAGGCTTCGTCGAGGAACTCCAACTGCCGTCGCCGCACCGCGGGCGATCTCCGTCGCGAGCCGCTCGACACTGACCCGGCGTCCACGCGGCTGCGGTCGTCGCCGCTGCGGGATCCGGAGGTCAGGATGAAGACGGTCGGTCGGGTCAGCTCGACCCATTTCGCCAACCGCAGCTCATGGCCCGGATGGGCGACGGCCAGCGCCGTGCGTCCGCCTGGCGGATTGGGATAGGCGGAACTCATGGGGCGTCACTGCTGCTTCTGGCCCGCCGGGCATACGGCAGGCCAGCGCTTGTAGCAGTGAGGCTTCAGTCCGCCAGCGCCCGAAGGGCTTTCGGGCGTGGACGGATTGCCGCTACGGCAGGTCCTTCTTCGGGATCGCCGCGACCTCGGCCGGCGTGAGCTTGCGCAGCGAGGTGGCGATCAGCGGCTGCCGGAAGCCCAGGCTGTCGGAGATCGCCAGGTCGAGGTCGAGGTGCGAGCAGATCCAGCTGGAGCCGCGCACTTCGTTGATCAGGAACTGGTCGGCGCCCTTGCGCGCATGCGTCCCCGGCGTCAGCTCGACCTTGTAGTAGTCGCGCAGGCCGACGCGCAGATACAGGGCGTCGCCCTTGTCCGCCGTGGTCCAGCCGTTCCAGTTGTTGCTGGCGAAGCAGTTGCTGCTCTTCTTCGCCGTCGCGTCCGTCGCGGCGTGGGCGACCGGCGCGGCCGCCAGAATCGCCAGCGCGGCCGCAACACGTATCAGGGTCTGCATTGGGCTTCCTCCTCCTCGAGGCTCCCCTTTCATGGACGTCCCGGCTGTCTGCAGGCCCCACGCAGGCGACGAGAACTGCCAATTCTAACGCCAATCCGGTTTTTCGTCATTCGGTCGCGATATTGGCCTTGTGGCGTGGCGACTTGGTCACAGAGCCCGGCTAACGACGTATCGCCCGGAGCGCCGGAATGGCGCATCTGGAGCGTTAGACGACTTCAAGCCTGGGTGTTTCTGTCGGAGGGCGAATGGACGATCTGGCCGCGAAACGGCGCCTGAAGAGCAGTTGGCGGGTCACCTCGAGGCGCCCGTGGATCGTGCTGCTCGTGCTGGTGCTGCTCGGCCTGGCGGTCTGGGGCGCCTGGGCGCTGGTGCAGAACGCCAAGAGCGAGAGCGGCGGTCCCGGCGGCGGCTTCGGGCGGCGCGGCGGCCGGCCGCCGACCACGGTGAGCACGGCGCAGGCGAGCCTCGCCGACATCCCGGTGACGCTCGACGCGATCGGCACGGTGACCCCGGTGGCGACGGTCACGGTCCGGCCGCAGGTCAGCGGGACCATCACCCAGATCCTGTTCACCGAAGGCCAGATGGTGAAGCGCGGGCAGACCCTCGCGGTCATCGATCCGCGCCCCTACGAGATGCAGTTGATGCAGGCGCAGGGCCAGCTCACCCGCGACGAGGCGCAGCTCGCCAACGCGCGGCTGACGCTGCAGCGGTTCCGCAACCTGCTGGCCCAGGACTCCATCGCCCGCCAGGAGGTCGACACCCAGGCGGCGACGGTGAAGCAGCTGGAGGGCACGGTGCTGACCGACCGCGCCGCCGTCGGCACGGCCAAGCTGAATCTCAGCTTCACCCGCGTCATCGCGCCGGTCGACGGCCGGGTCGGCCTGCGCGCCGTCGACGTCGGCAATGTGGTCGCCGCCAACGACGCCACCGGCATCGTCGTGCAGACCCAGGTGACCCCGATCGACGTGCAGTTCACCGTGCCGCAGGACCAGGCGCCGGAGGTGATGGCGCTCGCCGCGAAAGGGACCCTGCCGGTCGCGGTGCTCGACCGCACGCGCAGCAGCCCGCTGACCACCGGGACCTTCTCGACGCTCGACAACCAGGTCGACCCGAGCACCGGCACGGTGCGGGCCAAGGCCCGCTTCGGCAACGGCGACGGGGTGCTGTTCCCCAACCAGTTCGTCAACGTCCGGGTGACGCTGAACGTGATCCGCGGCGCGGTGGTGGCGCCGCTGACGGCGCTGCGCACCGGGCCGAACGGCGACTTCGTCTGGATCGTCAAGCCGGACCAGACCGTGACCATGCGCGCGGTGAAGCGCGGCCAGACCACGCCGACCCAGGTGGCGATCCTCTCCGGCCTGACGGTCGGCGACAAGGTGGTGACCGAGGGCGGCGATCGGCTGACCGAGGGCGGCCGGATCATGCTGCCGGGCCAGGGCGGCCAGCGCGGCCGCCGCGGTCAGGCGCAGGCCGGCCCATCGTCGGCGGCGGGCGCGGATGCCGGCGGCGGCGCGCCGTCGCCGGACCGTCAGGCGGCGCGCGCGGCGCTGCTGAAGGCCTGCGGCGGCGACATCGCCAAGCTGTGCGCCGGCGCCGAAGGCCGTGAGGCCATGATGTGCCTGCGGCAGCACGCCGACCAGACCAGCGCGGGCTGTCAGGCGGCGCTCGCCAAGATGCCTCGGCGCGGGGCGGGACCGGCCTGATGGCGGCGGCGCTGTACAGCGGACCGCCCGCCGGCGGCGGTCCGTCGCGACCGTTCATCCTGCGGCCGATCGCGACCTCGCTCTTGATGGTGGCGATCGTGCTGGCCGGGCTGGTGGGCATGCGGCTGATGCCGCTCTCGGCCTTGCCGCAGGTCGACTATCCGACCATCCAGGTGCAGACCCTCTATCCGGGGGCCAGCCCCGACGTGATGGCCCAGACCGTCACCGCCCCGCTCGAGCGCCAGTTCGGCCAGATGTCGGGGCTGTCGCGGATGAGCGCGGTCAGCTCCGCCGGGGCCTCGGTGATCACCCTGCAGTTCGACCTCGACGTCGGCCTCGACGTCGCCGAGCAGGAGGTGCAGGCGGCGATCAACGCCGGCGGCGCGCTGTTGCCGGCCGACCTGCCGGCGCCGCCGGTCTACGCCAAGGTGAACCCGGCCGACGCGCCGATCCTGACCCTGGCGGTGACCTCCGACGCCATGCCGCTGACCGAGGTGCAGAACCTGGTCAACACCGACCTGGCGCAGAAGATCAGCCAGACCCCCGGCGTCGGTCTGGTCACCCTGAGCGGCGGCCAGCGGCCGGCGGTGCGCATCCAGGTCGACACCCAGGCGCTCGCCGCCCGCGGCCTTGGCATGAACACCGTGCAGAGCGCCATCAGCAGCGCCAACGCCAACGCCGCCAAGGGCAGCATCGACGGACCGCTGCGCGCCTACGCCATCAACGCCAACGACCAGCTGCTGACCGCCGAGGACTACAAGAGCCTGGTGGTCGGCTACCGCAACGGCGCGCCGGTGCGGCTGTCCGACGTCAGCCATGTGGTGGATGCGGCGGAGAACGTGCGGCTGGCCGCCTGGGCCGACCTGACGCCGGCGATCCTGATCAACGTCCAGCGCCAGCCGGGCGCCAACGTCATCGCCACCGTCGACGCCATCAAGAAGCAGCTGCCGACCCTGACCGCCGGCCTGCCGGCCTCGGTGAAGGTCACGGTGCTGACCGACCGCACCACCGGCATCCGCGCCAGCGTGCACCACGTCGCGCTGGAGCTGTTCCTCGCCGTCGCCCTGGTGGTCGCGGTGATCTTCGTCTTCCTGCACAGCCTGCGGGCCACGGCGATCGCCAGCCTGGCGGTGCCGGTGTCGCTGATCGGCACGCTCGGCGTGACCTATCTGCTGGGCTACAGCCTCAACAACCTCAGCCTGATGGCGCTGACCATCGCCACCGGCTTCGTCGTCGACGACGCCATCGTCATGCTGGAGAACATCCAGCGCCACGTGGAGGAGGGTGAGCACCCGTTCCAGGCGTCGCTGAAAGGCGCCCGGCAGATCGGCTTCACCATCATCTCGCTAACGGTCTCGCTGATCGCGGTGCTGATCCCGCTGCTGTTCATGCAGGAGGTGGTCGGCCGGCTGTTCCGCGAGTTCGCCGTGACGCTGGCGATCACCATCCTGATCTCCGGGGTGGTGTCACTGACGCTGACGCCGATGCTGGCGGCGCGCTGGCTGAAGCCTGGCGAGCAGGCGCAGGACACCGCCTTCGGCCGCCGCGCCCAGCACTATTTCGACCGGCTGCTGCACCAGTACGACCGGGCGCTGATCTGGGTGCTCGACCGCCAGCGCGCGACCCTGCTGGTGGCGGTCGGCACGGTGGCGCTGACCGTGCTGCTCTACGTGGTGATCCCCAAGGGCCTGTTCCCGACCCAGAACACCGGCCAGCTGCAGGCCCGCGTCGAGGCTTCCCGGGACATCTCCTTCAGCCGGATGAGCGCGCTGCAGCAGCAGGTCGCCGCCGAGCTGCTCAAGGACCCGGCGGTGGTCAACCTCAGCTCGCTGGTCGGCGTCGACGCGTCGGCCAACAGCATGCTGCACACCGGCCAGATGCTGATCAACTTCGAGCGCGGCCACGGCTCGCAGGACAAGCTGATCGAGCGGCTGAAGGCGCGGGCGGCCAACGTGCCGGGCGCGACCCTCTATCTGCAGCCGACCCAGGACCTGACCATCGACGCCGAGACCGGCCCGACCCAGTACCGGCTGTCGCTGGAGGGCGCGGACACCGCCCAGGTCAAGCTCTGGGCCGACCGGCTGACGACCAAGCTCGCCACCCTGAAGCAGGTGCGCAACGTCTCCACCGACGCCAACGCCACGGCGCCGGCGATCCATGTCGACCTCGACCGCGACACCGCCGCCCGACTCGGGATCAGCACCTCGGCGATCGACGACGCGCTCTACTCGGCGTTCGGCCAGCGGATCGTCTCGACCATCTTCACCGAGACCAACCAGTACCGGGTGATCCTCGAGGCGCGGCCCGGGCTCGCCACCACGCCGGAAGGGCTTGGCCAGCTGCAGATCCCGACCGGCTCGGGCGGCACCACGCCGCTGTCGGCGATGGCGACGATCCGGGTGGCGGACTCGCCGCTGCAGGTGACCCACGTCGAGCAGTTCCCCTCGGCCACCGTCAACTTCGACACCGCCCCGGGCGTGGCGCTGGGCACCGCGGTCGGCGCGGTGCGCAAGGCGGCGGACCAGCTGGGCATGCCCGGCGCGGTGTCGGTGAAGATGCTCGGCGCCGCCGGGGCCTACGAGACGTCGCTCGGCAACACCCTGTGGCTGATCCTGGCGGCGGTGGTCTGCGTCTACATCGTGCTGGGCGTGCTCTACGAGAGCTTCGTCCACCCGCTGACCATCCTCTCGACCCTGCCGTCGGCGGGCGTCGGCGCGCTGCTCGCCTTGCTGCTGACCGGCCATGAGCTGGGCGTCATCGCGATCATCGGCCTGATCCTGCTGATCGGCATCGTGAAGAAGAACGCGATCATGATGATCGACTTCGCGATCGACGCCGAGCGCAACGAGGGCAAGAGCCCGCGCGAGGCGATTCACCAGGCGGCGCTGCTGCGCTTCCGGCCGATCCTGATGACCACCATGGCCGCGCTGTTCGCCGCCGTGCCGCTGATGATCGGTTTCGGCGAAGGGGCCGAGCTGCGACGCCCGCTCGGGGTGGCGATCTTCGGCGGGCTGATCGTCAGCCAGCTGCTGACCATCTTCACCACCCCGGTGATCTATCTGGCGTTCGATCGCCTCGCGCCCGGCAAGCGGGCGACTGGGGCTGCGGTGGGCGAGGCGGGGCCGAAGCCGGAGCCGGCGGAATGAACCTGTCGGCGCCGTTCATCCGCCGGCCGATCGCCACCATCCTGCTGACCGCGGGTTTGGCGCTGGCCGGGATCGCCGGCTACTTCTCGCTGCCGGTGGCGCCGCTGCCGAACGTCGACTATCCGGCGATCTCGGTCAGCGCCAACCTCGCCGGCGCCAGCCCGGCCACGATGGCCACCAGCGTCGCCACCCCGCTGGAGCGGCGGCTGGCGACGATCTCCGGGCTGAACGAGCTCACCTCCTCGAGCTCGACCGGCTCGAGCCGCATCAGCCTGCAGTTCGAGCTGTCCAAGAACATCGACGTCGCCGCGCGCGAGGTGCAGGCGGCGATCAACGCCGCGCGGGTCGACCTGCCCTCCACGCTGCGCTCCAACCCGACCTACCGCAAGCGCAACGCCGCGGCCCAGCCGGTGATCATCCTGGCGCTGACCTCCGAGACGCGGACGCCCGGCGAGATCTACGACCTCACCAGCAACCTGCTGCAGCAGCGGCTGAGCCAGATCGACGGCGTCGGCGAGGTGGAGCTCGGCGGCGCCTCGCAGCCGGCGGTGCGGGTGGAGCTGTACCCGCATGCGTTGAACGCCTACGGCCTGTCCGGCGAGGACGTCCGCGCCGCGGTGCAGGCGGCCAGCGCCAACCGGCCGAAGGGCGCGGTCGACGAGGGCGAGCGGCGGCTGCAGATCTATACGCCGGAAGCCGGCGTCCGGGCGGCCGACTACCAGGAGCTGATCATCGCCTGGCGCAACGGCGCGCCGGTGCGGTTGAAGGACGTCGCCCGGGTCGTCGACGGGGTGCAGGACGACCGCGTCATGGGGCTGTTCAATGGCCGCCGGGCGATCGTCGTCAACGTCACCCAGCAGGCCGGCGCCAACGTCATCGCCACCGTCGACAAGGTCCGCGCCGAGCTGCCGGCGCTGCGCGAAGACCTGCCGGCCGACGTCACCTTGGAGGTCGCCTCCGACGCCACCTCCTCGATCCGCGCCTCGCTGCACGAGATCCAGGTGACGCTGCTGATCTCGGTGATCCTGGTGGTGCTGGTGGTCAGCGCCTTCCTGCGCAGCGGCCGCGCGACCGTCATTCCGGCGGTCGCCACCGTGGTCTCGCTGCTCGGCACCTTCGGGGTGATGTACCTGCTGGGCTTTTCGCTCAACAACCTCAGCCTGATGGCGCTGACGGTGGCGACCGGCTTCGTCGTCGACGACGCCATCGTCGTGCTGGAGAACACCGCCCGCCACCTCGAGGCCGGCATGGACCGGTTCCAGGCGGCGCTGCTCGGCGCGCGCGAGGTCGGCTTCACCGTGCTGTCGATCAGCGTCAGCCTGGTCGCGGTCTTCATCCCGCTGCTGTTCATGGGCGGCCAGGTCGGCCGGCTGTTCCGCGAGTTCGCCGTGAGCCTGTCGGCCGCGGTGCTGATCTCGCTGGTGATCTCGCTGACCACCACGCCGATGATGTGCGCCTGGCTGCTGCGCCGCGAGACGCCCGGCCGCCGGCCGAACCGCCTGGCGCGCGGCTTCGAGGCCGCCTGGGACCGGGTGCTGCGGACCTACGCCGTCAGCCTGGATTGGGCGCTCGGCCACAAGCCGCTGATCATGCTGATCCTGGCGGTGGTGGTGGGCCTGAACGTCTACCTCTACACGGCCGCGCCGAAGGGCTTCTTCCCGCAGCAGGACAGCCGCCGGCTGAACGGCTTCCTGCGCGCCGACCAGAGCATCTCCGCCGAGGCGATGGGCCAGAAGCTGACGCAGATCGTGACCATCATCCGCCGCGACCCGGCGGTGGAGACGGTGATCGGCTTCACCGGCGGCGGCCGCGCCGGCGGCGGGTTCCTGGCGGTGCAGCTGAAGCCGCCGTCGGAGCGCCCCGGCGTCCGCGGCCAGGACGTCATCCAGCGGCTGCGGCCGCAGCTCAGCCACGTGACCGGGGTCTCGGCCTTCCTCAACCCGCAGCAGGACGTGCGGATGGGCGGGCGCGGCGGCGGCGCGAGCTACCAGTACACGCTGAAGGCGGACAACGACGCCGACCTGAAGAAATGGACCATCCAGCTGGCGAATGCGCTGAAGGGCGACCCGCGGCTCACCGACATCGACAACGACGTGCAGGACAACGGCGTCGAGGCCTTCGTGACCATCGACCGCGACAGCGCAGCCCGGGTCGGCATCACTCCGCGCGACGTCGACAATGCGCTCTACAACAGCTTCGGCCAGCGGCAGATCGCGACCATCTACCGGGACATCAACCAGTACACGGTGGTGCTGGAGAACGGCGGAGCCGACGGGCAGGGACCGGAGGCGCTGGCCGGCGTGAACGTGCCGACGCGCGGCGTGTCTTCGGGCTCGCGGCAGGTCAGCCAGGCGCCGCCGGCCTCGGTGTTCCAGCCGGTCGCCGGAGGCTCGCCTATCTCCGCCGTCAGCGGGCCGATCGCCAATCCGTTCGCGCCGATCGGCGAGGGCGCGGCGACGGCGGCGAGCGCGCAGAGCTCGGCCCAGGCCAATCCCGGCCTGCGGGATTCCGCCAGCGGCAGCGGCGTCAGCACCAGCGCCAGCCGGATGGTCCCGCTGCCGGCGATCGCCGCCTTCTCGGAGCGGGCGAGCCCGGCCAGCGTCAATCACCAGGACGCCCAACTGGCCGCCACCATCTCGTTCAACCTCGCGCCGGGTCAGTCGCTCAGCGACGCCCAGGCGGCCATCGCCGACGCCGAGGCGCAGATCGCCATGCCGACCAACGTCCGCGGCAGCTTCGAGGGGACCGCGCGCAGCTTCCAGACCCAGCTCAAGAGCCAGCCGGTGCTGATCTTGGCGGCGCTGGTGGCGATCTACATCGTCCTGGGCGTGCTCTACGAAAGCCTGGTCCATCCGATCACCGTGCTGTCGACCCTGCCCTCGGCCGGCGTCGGCGCGGTGGTCGCCCTGCTGCTGTTCAAGATGGAGTTCTCGATCATCGCCCTGATCGGCATCTTCCTGCTGATCGGCATCGTGAAGAAGAACGCCATCCTGATCATCGACTTCGCCCTCGAGGCGGAGCGCTCGCGCGGGCTGTCGGCCACCGAGGCGGTGCGCGAGGCTTGCCTGCTGCGCTTCCGGCCGATCCTGATGACGACGCTGGCCGCGGTGCTGGGCGCGCTGCCGCTGGCCATCGGCTTCGGCGAGGGCTCGGAGCTGCGTCAGCCGCTGGGGGTGGCGATCATCGGCGGGCTGATCGGCAGCCAGCTGCTGACCCTGCTGACCACGCCTGTCGTCTACATCTACCTCGACCGCCTGCGCTCCCGCCGCGGCGACGAGCGCTTCCTGAGCCGCAGCAGCGGGACCGATCCCGCGCCGGCCAACGGGTGACCTGCATGCAAGACCGTTTCGTTCGATGCCTGATCGCCGGGGCCGCCGCGGCCGCGCTCGCTGGCTGCGCCGTCGGCCCCGACTATGCGCGCCCGACCACGCCGGTCGCCCAGGCCTACAAGGAGCCGGCCCCGGCCAACGCCGACGGCTGGGCGCCGGCGCGGCCGGGCCGCCTCGCGCCCAGCGGCGAGTGGTGGGTCGTGTTCAACGATCCGACGCTGAGCGCGCTCGCTGCGCGCGTCGCGGTCTCCAACCAGAACGTCGCGGCGGCCGACGCAGCCTATCGCCAGGCGCAGGCGATCGTGCGCGAACAGCGCGCGTCGCTGTTCCCGGCGATCGGCCTGGATGTCGGCGCTACCCGCTCCGGCAGCGGGCGCGGCACGGTGGTCACCAGCCCGGGCGGCGGCGGGACCGGAGTGGTCACCGGCGGGGCCGGCGGCGCCTCGACCAGCTATCGCAGCAACGTCAACGCCAGCTGGGAAGCCGACGTCTGGGGCGGCATCCGCCGCTCGATCGAGGGCGCCAAGGGCGCGGCCCAGGCCAGCGAGGCGGACCTGGCGGCCGCCACCCTGTCGGCGCAGGCCGAGCTGGCCAGCAGCTATTTCGAGCTGCGCGCGGCCGACACCCAGATCGCGCTGCTGACCCGGGTGGTCGACGGCTACCAGCGTAGCCTGAAGATCGCCCGCAACCGCTACGAAGCCGGGGTCGCGCCGCACAGCGACCTGCTGCAGGCGCAGAGCCAGCTGGCCACCACCCAGGCCGACCTGAAGGACCTGGTCCGCAGCCGCGCGGTGTTCGAACACGCCATCGCCGTGCTGGTCGGTGAGACGCCGGAAGCCTTCACCCTGGCCGCCGATCCGAACTGGGCCGGCGCCGTGCCGCAGATCCCGGCCGGGGTGCCCTCGATCCTGCTGCAGCGGCGGCCGGACATCGCCGCGGCCGAGCGGCGCGCCGCCTCGGCCAGCGCCGGGATCGGCGCCGAGACGGCGGCCTATTTCCCGAGCCTGGTGCTGACCGGCTCCTATGGGTTCGCGACCAGCGAGCTGGCCAATCTGCTCGGCTCGTCGGCCAACGTCTGGTCCTTCGGGGCCTCGGCGGCCCAGACCCTGATCAACGGCGGCGCGACCCGCGCCCGGGTCGCCGGCGCGCGCGCGGCCTACGACCAGAGCGTGGCGCAGTACCGGCAGACCGTGCTGGCCGCCTTCCAGGACGTCGAGGACCAGCTGGCCGCTCAGCGCAGCCTCGCCGAGCAGCACGAGCTGCGCCGCCAGGCCGCCGCCGACGGCGACCGCGCGGCGACCATGGTGCTCAACCAGTACCGCGAGGGCCAGGTCGCCTACACCGACGTGGTCGCCGCCCAGGCGACGGCGCTCAACGCCCAGCGCAGCGCCGTGCAGGTCGCCGCCGCCCGCCAGACCACGGCGGTGGCGCTGATCGCAGCGCTGGGCGGCGGCTGGACCGCGCCGTCCTGAGGGGCTGGTTTGGGCGGTTCGGGGGTTGCGTGCTAACCCGAGCGTCGTGACTCCCGCGATCTTCTTCGACGCCGACGGCTACGTGCTCGACGGGCCCCTGCTGATGGGCCGCCAGTCCGCCGGCAACGGCTTCCTGCGGGCCGCGGTGCGCGGCCACGCCGGTCGGCCGATCCACGCGGTGACGTCGTCGCGCAAGGCCGCCGAGGTGTTTCGCGACGTGGTGCTGCGGATGGACCCGCAGGCCCAGCCGCGCTGGATCCCCGCCTCGCGGCCGGCCGGGATCGCCGAGCGCGGCGTGCTTTACCGGCCCGACGTCAACCTCGTGGCCCAGGCCCGCGCGCGCCTGCGGGTCGGCGCGGCGCGCTACAGCATCTGCGGCGTCACCCACACCCTGTCGTCGCATGCCCCGGCCGAGGTGCTGGCGGAGATGATCGCCGGGCCGGTGATGCCGTGGGACGCGCTGATCTGCACCTCGACCGTCGCGCGGACCTTCGTCGAGACCCTGCTGGCGACGCAGGAGGACTACCTCGCCTGGCGGTTCGGCCAGCGGCTCGCCGCGCCGCGGCCGCAGCTGCCGGTGATCCCGCTCGGCGTCCATTGCGAGGACTTCGCCGCGGGCCCCGGCGCTCGCGCGGCCGCGCGGGCGGCGCTCGGCCTGGCCGATGACGAGGTCTGCGCCCTGTTCGCCGGCCGGCTGACCTTCAACGCCAAGGCGCACCCATTCCAGATGTACGCCGGGCTGGAGCGCGCCGCTCGCGCCACCGGCCGCAAGCTGGTGCTGATCCACGCCGGCAAGTTTCCATCGCCGGCCATCGAGCAGACCTACCGCAACGCCGTGGCGCAGTGGTGCCCGAGCGTGCGGGTGCTGTTCGTTGATGGCGGCGACGCCCAGGCGTTCGCCGCGACCTGGCGGGGAACGGACATCTTCGTCTCGCTCTCCGATAACATCCAGGAGACCTTCGGCATCACGCCGATCGAGGCGATGGCCTCCGGCCTGCCGGTGCTGGTCAGCGACTGGGACGGCTACAAGGACACGGTGCGCGACGGCGTCGACGGCTTCCGCGTGCCCAGCTGGGCCCCGCCGCCCGGCGCCGGCGCCGAGATGGCGTTCGATTTCGAGACCGGCGCCACCAACTACGACTACTTCCTGTCGCGCACGAGCACGGCGACCTCGGTCGAGCCGGGACCGCTGCTGGCGCGGCTCACCGCGCTGATCGAGAACCCCGACCTGCGCCGGCGGATGGGCGAGGCGGGTCGTGAACGGGCGCGCCGCGAGTTCGACTGGGCCGGGGTCTATGCCCGCTACGAGGCGCTCTGGCTGGAGCTGGCGGCGATCCGCGGGCGCTGCGCAGACGATCCGGCGCTGCGGCTGGCCGCGGCGCCCCAGGCCTCGCCCGTGCGGCCCGACCCCTTCACCGCCTTCGCCCACTATCCGACCCGTCACCTCGGCCCGGCCACCCGCGTCCGCGCCGTCGAAGGGGCCGATGCGGCGGCCTATAAGGCGCTGACCACGGAGGGGGGCATGCACGCGTTGTGGCGCTCGCCGCCGGAGGTGATCGGCCGGACGCTGGCGGCCTGCGGCGGCGCGGGAACCCGCCTGGCCCAGCTGGCCGAACTGCTGGGCGAGCCGCAGCTTGCGGTATTGGAACGTGTCGCGCGCCTGGCCAAGCTGGAGCTGGTCACGTTGGCGGCGGGCGAGGGAGAGGCCTGATGGCGAGCCGGCTTTCGATCTTTCATCCGCCCGGGCGGATGGGCTACGGGGCCAACCCGTTCGGCAAGGACGTCGCCAACCTGCAGCTCTGGCGGGCGCTGGCGCAGCACGGCGGCTTCGAACAGCTGGACGTGCTCAGCCACGCGCCGACGCGCGAGCCCGAGCTGCGCCAGGCGCTGCTCGACGACGCGCCGGCGGCGCTGCGGCTGACCGCCGACAACATCCTGAACCAGGCGGTTCCGGCCGCCGCCGGCGCGCTGCTGCGCGGCCAGCCCTACCTGCACGAGCTGGCCTGGTTGCGGCGGCGCGGGGGCGGCGACCGCGCCTACAGCCTGCTGGGGCTGGTGCACACCCTCGCGCCGCCGGCGATCCGCGAGATGATCGGAATGACCCTGACCTCGCCGGTGCAGCCCTGGGACGCGGTGATCTGCACCTCGCCTTCGGTGCGCGACGCCCTGGCGCGGATGTTCGACGAGTACGGCGACTTCCTGGGCGAGCGCACCCACGGCGTGCGGCCGCCGCAGCCGCAGCTGCCGGTGGTCCCGCTGGGGGTCGAGGGCGAGGTGTTCGCCGCCCGCGCCGACCGCCCCGAGGCCCGCGCCCGCCTGCGCGCCGAGCTCGGCCTGGCCGAAGACGACGTGCTGGTGCTGTGGGTGGGCCGGTTGTCCTTCTACGAGAAGGCCTTCCCGCAGCCGATGTTCGCCGCCGTGCAGCAGGCGCAGCGCGCCACCGGCGCCAAGGTCGCCTTCGTCATGGCCGGCTGGTTCCCGGCGGAGGCCGATCGCGAATCCTACGCGCAGGCCGCCAGGGTGCATGCGCCGGACATCGACGTGCGGCTGGTGGACGGCAACGACGCAGGCCGCGTCGCCGACCTCTGGGCCGCCAGCGACGTCTTCCTGTCGCTGGTCGACAACATCCAGGAGACCTTCGGCCTGACCCCGCTGGAGGCGATGGCCGCCGGCCGGCCGGTGGTGGTCAGCGACTGGGACGGCTACCGCTACACCGTGCGCGACGGGATCGAGGGCTTCCTGATCCCGACCCTGATCGGTTCGCCGGGCGGGTTGAGCGCCACCATCGCCCAAAACCACGTGCTCGAGGCGACCAGCTATCAGGTCTATGTCGGCGCGCTCGCGCAGCACACCGCGGTGCATGTCGGCCGCGCCGCCGAGGCGCTGTCGCGGCTGATCGCCGATCCGGAGCTGCGCCGCCGGATGGGCGCGGCGGGCCGCGCGCGGGTCCGCGAGGCGTTCGACTGGAAGGTGGTCGCCAGGCAGTACAACAGCCTGGTCGACGACCTGGCGGCGCGCCGAGCCGCGGCGGCGGACCCGGCGAGCAACCACCGGACGCACCCGGTCAAGGGCGACCCGTTCCGGGATTTCGCCGGCTTCGCGACAGCGGCGCTCAGGCTGGACACGCCGCTGACGGCGGCGCCGGGGGCGAGCGCCGAGCGGGTGCTGCGCGCCGCCCAGCAGCCGCTGGACGTGGCCTTCCCCAGCCTGCGCGCGACCGTGGCCGAATGCGCCCAGGCCTTCGAACAGATCGCCAGCGGTCAGGCGCGGACCGCGCGCGACGTGCTGATGGCCGCCCCGCCGGAGCGCCGGCGGCCGATGGAGCTCGGCCTGCTGTGGCTCGCCAAGTACGGCTTTATCGACTGGCCGACCTGAGCCGGCTCAGCGCAGCGAATCCGGCACCAGGCCGCCGTTCTCGGACAGCTTGGTCATGACCTGCTTGTGCAGCCAGATGTTCATCGAGGCCGAGTCGCCGGTGTCGCCGCGGTAGCCGAGCTCGCCGGCCAGCTCCTTGCGCGCGGCGAGGCTGGAATCCAGCGACAGCAGCTTCATCAGGTCGACGATCGAGCGCCGCCAATCCAGCTTCTCGGGGGTGTCCTGGGCCATCACGTCGAGCACGGCGGCGACGTCCACCTGCTCCATCGGCGCGACCGGGACCGGCTGCGGCGCGGGCTGCGCCGACTGCACCGGAGCCGCCTGCGGGGCCGGCTGCGGAGCCGCCTGGGCCGGCGCCGGCGCCGCCTTCGCCTTGGGGTGGTGGAAGATCTTGGACATGATCGAGCCGAAGATGCTCATTCGGAAGGGCTCCTCTGTGGTCTTCGGTCCGGTCCCGATCCGGCGGGATCGGCTGGCGCGGAGAAGAACGGGGCGAATCAAAGGTTTGCGCGCGTCCTGATCGGACGGCCGGGGCCGGCGATTGCGGAACGTGTTGCCGCAACGCGCCGCAGCGCGGTTCGGAACCCAAGGCCAAGCTCTGCATGACGCGGCCGGCCCTGCGACTCGACGCCCCGCCCGCGAGGGTGGACCGGACCGCCGCCACATGGTTGAAGGCCGCATGAGCCCGATCCGCGTCGCCAAAGCGCAGCTGAAGTCGCTGCTTTATTGGCTGGTGTTAAGCGTTCGCGAGGTGGTCCTGGAGCGGCCCCGAATCCGCGCATTTCTGCGCGTTCTCGGAGACCCGCTGATCCGGCTGATGCTCTGGGCCGGCCGCGCGCCGCCGCCCACCGTGTGGGAGCCGGTGCTGCGCCTGCCGCTGGACTACGAGCCGGCGGCCCCGCCGCTGTCCACGGCGATCCTGCTGCACGCCTACCACGTGGAGGTGCTGCCGGAGATGGCGGCCCTGCTGCGCCGACTGCCGTTCCCCGCCGACCTGGTCGTCACGACCGACACCGAGACCAAGCAGGCGGCGGCCGAGGCGGCGTTCGCCGGCTGGTCGCTCGGCCGCTTCGAGGTGCGGGTTACGCCCAATCGCGGCCGCAACGTCGGCCCTCAGCTGATCGCCTGCCGCGACGTCTTCGACCGCGCCGAGCTGGTGCTGATCCTGCACACCAAGGTCTCGGACCATACCGACGCGCTCGCCGGGTGGCGCAAGTTCCTGCTGCGCGACCTGATCGGCTCGCCGGCCGTGACCCGCGGGGTGATGGAGACCTTCGCCCGGTTGCCGAAGCTGGGCGTGCTCGCCCCGCGCACCTTCCTGACCGTGCGCCGCCACCTGATCTGGGGCGAGAACTACCCGGCTTGCCGCGGCTTGGCCGAGCGGATGGGCTTCGCCCTGTTCCCCGACAGCCCGCTCGACTTCCCCGCCGGCTTCATGTTCTGGGCGCGCGCTGCTGCGCTGAAGCCGCTGCTCGACCTCGACCTCGACTGGGAGGACTTCGCGCCGGAAGCGGGCCAGAAGGACGGCACGTTGGCGCACGCGCTCGAACGGCTGATCTTCCACGCCTGCGAGCTGTCCGGCCACCGCTGGGCGCGCGCCGGCGTCCAGCTCGACCCGATGACGCCGGAGGCCTTCTACAACGCCTGGACGCCGCGGGTGCTGGCCCGCGCCCTGACCGACCGCGGCCGCACCGTGCTGCTGCCAGGACGCGCGGCGCAGCCGACCAGCGGCACCGACGCCGACACCCTGTTCGCCTACCCCGATCCGAAGGCTGCGTTCCGCGCCGCCTGCGCCGGCGAACTCGAGGAGTTCCTGGCGAGCGGCCAGCGCCTCGTGCTGCCGACCTCCGAGCAGCCGGCGGTCTCGATCCTGCTGGTCCTGTTCAACCAGGCCGAGCTCACCTTCGAGTGCCTGCGGGCGCTGCAGTGCGCGCTGGACGCGCCATGCGAGGTGATCCTGGTCGACAACGCCTCCTCCGATCGGACCGGCGAACTGCTCGACCGGATCGACGGGGCGAAGATCCTCCGCAACGCCGACAATCTGCACTTCCTGCGCGGCGTGAATCTGGGGGCGGAGCTGGCCTGCGGCCGCCACCTGCTGCTGCTGAACAACGACGCGCGCGTGGCGCCCGGCTCGATCGCGGCGGCGGTCGAGCGGCTCGACGGCGAAGCGGATCTCGGCGCCGTCGGCGGCCGCATCATCCTGCTCGACGGAACGCTGCAGGAAGCCGGCAGCATCATCTGGAACGACGGCAGCTGCCTTGGCTATGGCCGCGGCGCCGATCCCTGGGCCGGGGAGTTCCAGTTCCGCCGCGACGTCGACTACTGCTCGGGCGCCTTCCTGATGATGCGCCGCGAGCTGTTCGAGCGGCTCGGGCGCTTCGACGAGACCTTCGCGCCGGCCTACTACGAGGAGACCGACCTGTGCATGCGCATCCGCGAGGCCGGCTTGCGCATCGGGTATGACCCGCGGATCCAGCTCTCCCATTTCGAATTCGGCAGCTCGGCCAGCTCCGACGCGGCGCTGGAGCTGCAGGCCGCGCATCACAAGCTGTTCCAGGCGCGCCATGCTGCAGCGCTGGCGAAGCACTGCGCCCCGGCCGCTTCGCCGCTCGTCGCGCGGATGCGCGGGCCTTCGCGCGGGCGGGTGCTGATCGTCGATGACCAGATCCCCTATCCGCAACTCGGCGCGGGCTACCCGCGCGCGCTCGACATCCTGCGCGCGGCGGTCGAGGCGGGGTGGTTCGTCACCTACTACCCGCTGGTCTACTCGGACGTGGACTGGGCGGAAGCCTACGGCGTCGTGCCGCCCGGGGTGGAGATCGCCGCCGAACATGGCGCTCCGGGGCTGGCCGAGTTCATGCGCGCGCGGGCGGGCTACTACGACGTGGCCCTGGTCAGCCGGCCGCACAACATGGACGTCTTCCGCGCCGCCCTGGCCGAGGCGCCCGAGTTCATCGACCTGTCGCGGGTGGTCTACGACGCCGAGGCGATCTTCGCCCTGCGCGACGAGGCGCTCGCCCGGCTGACGGGCCAAGTCGAACATCCGAAAGCCGACAAGGCGCGCAAGGACGGCATGGCCGCCGAGCTGGCGCTCGCCGACGGGGCCGGGGTGATCCTGGCGGTGAACGCCGCCGAGGCGGGGGTCTTCCGTGGGGCGGGCGCGCCGGACGTGCGGGTGCTGGGCCATGCGCTCGAGGCGCGGCCGACGCGGCAGCCGTTCGAGGCCCGCGGCGACCTGCTGTTCGTCGGCGCGCTGGACGAGGACGAGTCGCCCAACGCCGATTCGCTCGACTTCTTCGTCCGCGAGGTGATGCCGAAGCTCGACGCCCTGATCGGCGCCGACTACGTGCTGCGGGTGGTCGGCCGCAACGGCGCCGCGCGCGTCCAGGCCCTGGCCGGACCGCGCGTGCAGCTGCTCGGCCGGGTCGACGACCTGCAGCCGCTCTACGCCCAGAGCCGCGTGTTCATCGCCCCGACCCGCTATGCGGCGGGGATCCCGATGAAGGTGCAAGAGGCGGCCGCCCGCGGCCTGCCGGCGGCGGTCACGCCGCTGCTCGCGCGTCAGCTCGGCTGGGCGGACGGCGAGGCGGTGACCGTCGGCGAGAGCGCTGACGCCTTCGCCCGCGCCTGCCAGCGGCTCTACCAGAACGCGGCGCTGTGGGAGACCGTGCGGGCCGGCGCGCAGGCGCGCATCGCCGCCGAATGCCAGCCCGCCGCCTTCGCCGCCAGGGTCGCCGAGGCGCTCGACGCGGCGGCCGGGCGCGAGCCGGTTGCGCAGGCGCAGCCGCTGGTGGTGCGCGAACGGGCTCAGACTTTCGGCTGAGATAAGCTTTCGGCCGCCGACTTGAGGCAAGGCAGGCTTCTCACCCACTCGCGTGATCCATCGCGAGTGGGAAGCGCTCTAGGCGGCCAGCAGCTCGTTGAGCTTGCGGATGTCGGTGATCGGCGAGGCGACGCCGCCTTCCATCCGCATGACCTTATTGCAGTAGAGCTTCAGCAGATTGTGGTCGTGCGAGGCGAGCACCAGGATGCCGGCGCGCTCGACCAGCTTCAGCAGCCGCTTGTGCGCCAGCTTCTTGAAGTCGGAGTCGCCGACGGCGATCCACTCGTCCATCAGGATGACGTCGGCCTCCACCGCGGTCGCCGCGGCGAACGCCAGCCGGGCCTGCATGCCCGCCGAATAGGTCTTCACCGGCATGGCCAGGAACGGCCCCAGGCCGGTGAACTCGGCGATCTCGTCCATCCGCGCCTCGATCTCGCGCGAGGTGAGGCCGCTGATGCGGCCGCGCAGGCGGATGTTGTCGTAGCCCGAGGCCGACGGGTCGATGCCCAGGTTCAGGTCCAGCAGGGCGGCGATGCGCCCTTGCACCTCGACCTCGCCGTCGTCCGGCTCGTAGGCCCCGGAGAGCGCGCGCAAGAGGGTGGTCTTGCCCGAGCCGTTGTGGCCGATCAGGCCCAGCCGGTCGCCGGCTTTCAGCTCGAGGTTCAGGTGCGAGATCGCCTTGACCTCGGTGACGCCGGCATGGCGGCCGAGGCGGCCGCCGACGGTCACCGCCGCCAGGCTCTTCTTCAGCGACTTGGCGTCGACGCCATAGACCGGAAAGCGCAGCGAAAGGTCGCGGCAGGACACCGACACCGGCGGCGCCTTGGCGGGCGGCGCGGGCTTCGACGGGTCGGGACGGGCGAGGTTCAGCACGCGCTTCATAGGTAGTGCACGATCCGGCGACGGGTGGAGGCGAAGACGCTGAAGGTCAGCGCCCAGCCGGCCACGGCCATAATGGCGAGAATCCCGTAGGTGTGCGGCGCGGGGGCCGCGCCCATCAGCGGGGCCCGGATCGCCTCCAGCATGTGATAGAAGGGGTTCAGATCGAGCACCGCGTGGCGGCCGTCCGCCAGGCGCTGCGCCGGCCAGAACACCGGCGTGATGAAGATCGCGAACTGCATGATCGAGATCACCACCTGCGGGATGTCGCGGAACCGCGCCGAGCCGATCGCCACCAGCATGCTGATCCAGGCGGAGTTCGCCATCAGGAAGAACAGGCCGAGCAGCGCGCCGGTCACCTGGATCTCGCGCCAGTAGCCGTAGATCAGCAGCACCGCGACCACGATCAGCATGTGATGGGCGAGGTTGATCACGTTGCGCAGCACCGTGCGCCAGACGAAGGTGAACATCGGCAGGTTGGTCTGCGCCAGCATGCTCGACGCCGAGGTGAAGGTGGTGCAGCCGTCGTTGATGATGCCGCTGATCGTGCCGAAGAAGACGATGCCCAGCGCCACCAGCGGCAGGAACTCGCTGGCGGTGATGCCGAACAGCTTGCCGTAGACCAGGCCGATGCCGACGACCATCATGCCCATCGACAGGGTGATCCAGAACGGGCCGAGGATCGAGCCGCGATAGCGCGAGCCGACGTCGTGCCAGGCCAGCGACCAGGCAAGATCCATGCGGTGGACCGAATTCTTGAGGTCCTGGAACGCCATGGCGTACTCGAACAGCGTACCCCGCCGTCCGGTCCGCAGCATGTGAGTCGCCGTATCCATCTGCTCTCCGAAAGCGGCCGCTGGGGTAACAGCTGACCTATGCCGGCGCAAGGACGGCGCCCACGCTCAGCGAGGCCCTAGCTGCCGCGGGAAAATGGCTGGGCTGTGGCGAAGCGCGCCGATGCGGGCTTTGCCCGTCCTGCGCGAACCGTGGTAGCGCGGTTCGTCCAGCAACGCCCGCCCCGAGAGGTGCGCCATGCCGCGCGTAACCGTGGCGATCCCCGCCTACAAGCCGGCGCACCTGGGCCAGGCGATCGCCAGCGTCCTTGGCCAGACCTTCGCCGATTTCGAACTGCTGATCTCCGACGACTGCCCGGACGATGCGGTGCGCGCCGTGGTCGCGCAGTTTCGCGACCCGCGCATCCGCCTGATCGAGGGGCCCCGCCAGGGCCTGGTCGCCAACAGCGTGCACCTGTGGGAGCAGGCGGGCGCCGACCTCTTGAAGTATGTCTACGACGACGATTTCCTGCTGCCGTTCGGACTGGCCGATCTGGTCGACCTGCTCGGCCGCGATCCCGGCCTGACCTTCGCCTTCTGCGCCCGGCATATCGTCGACGCCGACGGGCGGATCCTGCATTCGAACAGCCCGCTCCGCAGCGGCGAGATCACGGTCCTCCCGGGCGCGACGCTGACCGATGCACTGGTCGGCGGGATCATCAATCCGATCGGCGAGCCGACCAACCTGCTGATCCGCCGCTCGAGCTTCGGCGACGCCGCCTGCCTGCGGCAGTACGGCGGCGCGCCGGTGCGGCACCATATCGACGTCGCCTTCTTCATGAACGCCGCCGAGCGCGGGCCCTGCGTCGGGACCCCGGCCTTCGGCGCCGCCTTCCGCCGCCACGCCAACCAGGTGACCTCGCTGCGGCAGGCGGCGGACTTCTCCTACGGCGTCGCCGAGTGGGAGCTGTTCGTCCGCGGCGCGGTCAGCCGCGGCGTGATCGCCCCGCAAGCCGCGCTGCGCGGCTTCGACCGGCTGGAGCTGCACTACCGCAACCACCTGGCGGCGTTTCCGGAACTCGCGCCGTTGGCGGCGGAGCTGCCGCGCCTGCGCCAGCAACTGCAGGCCGGCGCGCGGGAGCTGTTGGACGCCGACTTCCGGCGGCGGTTGAGCGACGTCGAGGCGGCGATCGCGGCGCGGAAGGCGGCGGGCTCGCCGCCAATACAGGCCTAACCGGCCGCCAGCTTCGCCTTGGCCTTGCGCTCGCTGACCGCCGCGTCGATGCCGGCCCAGCTGCGCCGGAAGTCAGCATCCAGCACGTCAGCATCCTGGGCGGCGATCCGCTCGAGCAGAATCGGGATCCCAGGCTGCAGGATGGCGAGTTCCGGAACGCGGTCCACAAACAGCGCGTAGAGGCGACCGAGGGTCTCTGCGCCCGCCCGCGCCTGCTCGGCGTTGAGCCGGCCCGCCTGGTACTCGCCGCGGACGAAGATCTCCCATTCGCCGACGACCTTGGCGTAGCCGGGGCTGAAGCCGGGCGTGGAGTTCTGGGCGCCGTGCTGCCGGTATTGCGAAACGGTGCGGCCGATTCCCACGACGGGCCCTTTCGCGGACGCGTTCAGGTAAAGGGCGACATCGATGAGCATCTCGAGCTCGAATCCGGCGTAGGACGAGAAGTCGTCCCAGGTCACGCCGCTGGATTTATTGATCAAGATGTTCGGGAACTCGCCGACGCGGTTGGTGCAGGACGGCACCTGCGTCTGCGATAGGCGCTCCCGGTTCAAGCCGACGACAACATTCTCCTGTATGTATCGCGGCGACTTGAGCACTCTGCCTTCCGAACTGATCACATCCCGGTGGCCGAAGACGAAGGACGCGGCGGGCTTCTGTTCCAGCACGTGGCAGAGGTCCGGCAGGCAGTTCGGCAGCAGCACGTCGTCGTCGTGCAGAATCTTGATGGCGTCGCCTTCCGCCGCCTGCCAGAGGCGCCGCAGATTTTCCGCCCCGCCGACCTTCCCCTCCGTGTGGACGAGCCGGATCCTCGGGTCGCGGAACGATGCAACTACGTCGTTCACGGCGCCGCCGCCGCTATCGTCGCTTATCAACAGATCGAAATCTTCGCGTCCTTGAGCGAGAACGCTGGCGATGGCCTGTCTTAGGAAGGTTGGCCGGTAGGCCGGAATGACGACGCTGACCTTCAATTCGCGAATCCTGTCGTCGGCGGGCGTTCCTAGCCCGTGTGCGCGAGGCTGAAGCAATGGCCTGTCGCGCCTTCCGCGTCCAGCTTGGGAAATCCGGCGCGCGCGCATCGGCAGGAAGGCGGCCGGGCTTGCTGGGAATCGCTGCTTGCCCCACCCCCGGTGAGAGCGCTTCCGCCGCCGAAAAAAGGAGTCGTCATGGCTGACAAGTGGTGCATCCTCGATGACTTCTTCCCGAACGTGCTCTCGGCGTTCCGGATTGCCGAGTACAACGCCTATCTCGCCGCGTCGCCGGAGCTCACGATCTTTTCGAGCCATCCGCGGCTGGCCCAGTTCAAAGCCACCTACGCTCAATTTTATCCTGAATTCGCCGAGCGGGTTCAGCCGGCCGAGGGAAAATCTGTCCAGGGGCACCGCTTCGCCTACTTGGTGTTTCTCAACAACGCCAACACCTTCCTCGCCGGTCTCCATAATCTCGGCATCCCCTACGCCTTCACGCTGTATCCTGGCGGAGGGTTTGGCCTCAATGAACCTGAGAGCGACGCGAAGTTGCTACGCGTGACTGGTTCGGATCTTCTGCAGGGCGTCTTGACGACCCAGAACGTGACCGAGGCCTACCTCGCGGAGAAGGCGCCCCACGTGCCGCGGGACTTCGTGTTCGGTGCGGTGATCCACCCGGCCTATTTCACAGCGCGGCACCAGGCGGAGGTCGCGAGGCGGCCGCGCTATGGTCGCGATAAAGAAGAATTCGACGTCTGCTTCGTGGCCGAGAAGTACATGCCTGGCGGGGCTAACAAGGGCTGGCCGATCTTCGCCGCGGCGATGGCGGAATTGCTCGCCCGCAATCCGCGGATTCGCCTGCACATTATCGGCGGGTTTGGCGAAGGCGACTACGTCGGCCCGCCGCTGCCGCGGAGCCGTGTTGCGTTTCATGGCCGCGCAGTGACCGAGGCGCTCCGCGAGCGTCTTCTCGCGATGGATGCGGTTGTGTCACCGAATGAACCGTTCAAGCTGCATTCGGGGAACTTCGACGGGTTTCCGACGGCGAGTTGCGTTGAGGCGTCCCTCTCGGGGGCGGCGATGATCGTCTCCGATGTCCTCGGAATGAACCCCGCTTATAGCGACGGTCAAGACATCGCCTTGGTGGAACCCAACGCTCGTTCCTTGGTCGACCAAATTCTTGCGTTGGCGGAAAATCCGAACCACCTCGCTGCGCTCGGCGAGGCGGGCCGCCGGACCACTCACGCCCTGTTCCACCCCGACCTGCAGGTCGGCCGCCGGAAGCGCTTCATAGGCGCGGCGGCGGCGCGCGCCGGTGTGCACATTCGCCTCGAGGGGTGACGCCGCAGCGACTTCGCAGGACGAGCCGCTGCGGGCTTCGCCGTCAGTCAGGCCGAACGGCGCCGCCTGGCCTCAGTCCTGAGGCTGGGCGAAGACGTTCACCTGGTCGCGGATCCCGTCCGGCAGGGGGAAGGGGAGCCAGCGCCCGCCCTCGGCTTGTTGGTGGACTGGCGGCTCGGTGAGCGCCGTGAACCGGTAAGGCCCAAGGCCGGAGAACAGGGCCACGGAGTCTTCAGCGGTCCACCCATGCGTGGGCGCTGCAATGGGGGTGTACTCATAGACGGTGATCGGGCGCGCGCGGTGAAGCGTTTCGATGGCCCCGCGCAGTACGTTCAGTTCATGGCCTTCCACGTCGATCTTGATCAACAGGACTGAACCGAGATCCATGCTGTCGAGCCGCCGCGACGGCACGGTGATCTCTTGCCAACTGTTCAGGTGCGTGAACCCGTGATTGCGCGTCGAGGCGATCGCGGAGTTCCCTGGCGTGGCGTGGAATGTGATCTCCCCGTCGAGGTCGCCTGCGGCCGCTTGGATGAGGGACACGTTCTCCAGGCCGTTGAGCGCTAGAGTGGCGGCAGCGATCAAGGTGGTCGTTGGGGAGGGCTCGAATGCCAGAACTCGTCCGCGCGATCCGAGATGGCGTGCGAGGGACGCTGCGACCACGCCAATGTTCGTTCCCACGTCCACGACGTTGCCGGGCCCCTCCGGGAGGGCCGAGATCAGGGCGCGAATGAGCGTGGAGTTGCAGTCCGGGTTGAGGGCGTGGAGGGCCGCGGGAAAGTCCCTGGCGTCGCCCGCGAAGCGTATACCGTTCGACAACTCGCCAAAAAAATAGGGCTTTGCCGGATCAACCCGGGCCCGCAGCGCGCCAAAAGCCTGGTCTGGGTTCGGGGCACGCCGGCACTCCTCCCAAAGCCATCGATAGTCGGCCGAGCGGCTCCGGACGTGATCCAGCGCATCTTGGAAATCCGGGGAGCAAAGCGTGCGCGCCTGAAGCATGACCGAGCCTTAGCATGCCCAGGAGCCGCCGCCATAGAGGTCGGCCGGAGGCTCCGCCCAAGCGCCTGTTCGGTGCGCCTCGGCGGAGGTTGGCGACGAGATCTTCATGATCTGGCGGTTGCCGGCGAGGTGGCTTTGCGAAACCCCGGCAACCGAGCTGTTCAGGAACAGAGAGTCCGAATGACGGCGCAGATCTGCTCGACGTCTTGCGGCGACGCCGCCATTCCGGTGGGGAGAACCACCACGCGACTGGCGACTTCGTTCGTGCGTGGAAGGTGGGCGTCGGCCCAGGGATAAAGGTCCGAATAAGGCTTCATTCTGTGGCAGCCGGGCCAGAAATACTTTCGGGCAAGAACGTTTTCAGCGTGGAGGGCCTCGACGATCTCGTCCCGGTTGGCCGGAGAGTCCGGGTGGATCTCAAGCACGACGTACTGGTAGTTGTTTTCTTCCTCTGCAGAATATTCGAGCAGCTTTACCCCGGGCAGGCCCGAGAGGCCCTCCGCATAGAGTCTGTAGTTGCGGCGGTTCACTTCCAGCAAAGTGTCCAGCTTCGCGAGGTTGGCCAGTCCCATAGCCGCGCAAGCCTCGACCATCTTTCCGTTGGTGCCCGGATAAATGACGTTGTCATATCCGTGGAAACCAAAGTTCCGCATCTTGCGGGCAGCCTCGGCGAGTTCGGCGTCATTGGTCGCCAGTGCGCCGCCCTCCAAGCTGTTCAGGAACTTGGTGGCGTGAAAGCTGAAAACTTCGCAGGCTCCGAAGGACCCGACCTTACGGCCGCCGCGCGTCACTCCGAACGCATGCGCGGCGTCAAACATCAGTTTCAATCCACGCCGATCCGCGATGTCTTGGAGCGCCTCCACGTCAGCGGTGCGTCCCCAAAGGTGGACGCCAACGATGCCGGAGGTGCGCGAGGTTATCATTCGCTCCACAGAAGCCGGGTCGAGGCAGTGAGTGTCCGGATCGATGTCTGCGAAGAGCGGGGTCAGGCCTTGCCAATAGACCGAGTGCGCGGTCGCGATGAACGTGTACGACGGGACGATGACGTCCCCCGTGAGGCCGAGGGCGCGGACGGCGATCTCCAGGGCAATGGTGGCGTTGCACATCACCACCACGTGCTCGACGTCGAGCGCCTCAGCGAGGCGGGCTTCAAACGCCTGTACAAGCGGCCCGTGGTTCGTGAACATCCGCGATTCAAGCATGCCGCGGATCATCCCGAGATATCCCTCCGGGTCGGCGATGTTCGGGCGGCCCACGTGCATCGGCTCGGCGAAGGCGGGAGGTGCGCCTGCGATGGCGAGGTCGGCTTTGTTGCGAATGAGTTTGCGGGGGGCCATGACGCGTCGTTCTTTAGGAATGCCGGCCAATGATCACACCGACTGCCGAGTCGCCAGCAGTGTCGCCGCCGCAGACCCGACGGCGCCTCGCCGCGGCGTCGCTTAGCTTCGACAGATATCTATGACTAGGGTTGTACTGGTCGGCGGCGGCGGGCATGCGAGCGATATATTGGGCGCTTACGAGGCGATCAGCGAAAGCTCTGGTGAGCCCCATCCCGTTATTGGCTTAGTCGCGGATGTCGAAATAGATTTGCGACGTTTCGCGCATCGCGGCGTCAGGCAGATCGGCGATCTCTCAGATCTTAGATCTATAGACGCCAGCCACTATGTTCTCGCCATCGGATACAGTCTGCCGCGGAAGATGGTCGCTGCGCGGGTTGCGGATTGCGGATTGGAGCCGGCCATCGTGATTCATCCGCGGGCCGAGGTCCCGGCCGGCGTGTCGATCGGAAAAGGGGTGGTCATCCTCGCCGCTGCTCACGTCAGTCCGCTGGTCACGATCGGCGAACATGCATGTCTCTCTTATGGCTCTATGGTTGGGCACGACTGTGAAGTGCAGGACTATGTCTCGGTCATGCCCGGCGCCGTTGTGAGCGGCGACACGGTGCTGGGCGAAGGTTGCTTTATCGGAGCGAACGCGACGATCATCGAAAAGGTCACGATCGGCCGAGGCGCCGTGATTGGTGCGGGAGCTGTCGTGTTAAAAGACGTTCCTCCAAATGTCACGGCCACGGGTGTTCCGGCGACGGTCCGCGGATCCGCGTGAAATGGTGCAGCGGCCACATCGCCGCACGCCGGCGCCACTTCCATCACCTCTGCGAGGCGCGGTGTGTCGATGCTGACGCATAAGCCGCCGAATCAGACCTCGCTCACGGCCGAGCGCCGACACGCCGCCGCCCCGCCGCCGTTGGCGGGCGCCGGGGTGTGGTTCGTGATCCCCTGCTACAAGGTCAAGGCGCATATCCTGAAGGTGCTGGCCAAGACGCCGGCCTGGGTGGAGGGGATCGTCTGCGTCGACGACGCCTGTCCGGACGGGTCGGGGGCCTTCATCCGCGAGCACGCCGGCGATCCGCGGGTGGTGGTGGTGACGCTGCCCAAGAACCTCGGCGTCGGCGGGGCGACGATGGCCGGCTACCGCGAGGCCGAGCGCCGCGGCGCCCAGGTGCTGGTCAAGGTCGACGGCGACGACCAGATGGACCTGAGCTACGCCGCCCACATGGTCGCGCCGCTGCTGCTGGGCGAGGCGGACTACGCCAAGGGCAACCGGTTCACCTCGATCAGCGACCTGCAGGAGATGCCGATCCAGCGCGTGCTGGGCAATGCGGCGCTAAGCTTCGCGGCCAAGCTGTCGACCGGCTACTGGAACATCTTCGACCCGACCAACGGCTTCACCGCCATCGACGCCCAGGTCGCCAAGATGGTGATGCGCAAGCGGGTCTCGCGGCGCTTCTTCTTCGAGACCGACCTGCTCTACCACCTGGGCACCCTGCGCGCGGTGGTGCGCGACGTGCCGATCCCGGCGCGGCACGCCGACGAGATCTCCAACCTGCGGATCAGCGCGATCGTCGGGCCGTTCGCCTTCAAACACCTGCGCAACTTCTTCCAGCGGGTGCTCGGCCAGTACTATGTGCGCGACTTCAACGTCGCCAGCCTGGAGCTGGTGTCCGGCCTGTTCCTGATGCTGTTCGGCGTCGGCTACGCGGCGCACTACATCGCCACCCGGGTCCCCGGCCAGACGGCCTCGGCCGGGGTGGTCATGGCCGTGGCGCTGCCGCTGTTCCTCGGCGCACAGCTGCTGCTGCAGGCGATCAACTTCGACGTGCTCAACGTGCCGACCCGGCCGATCCACCCCTACCTGCGCACCGTCGCGCGGATGGAGCGCCCCGGCGGCGCCGAGGAGCGCGCCGGATGACCGGCCTGGGCTCCGCGGGATGGCTCTGGGGGCTGGTCGCGCCGCTGGCCTGCGTCGCGGTGATCTCGGCCGGCCAGCTGCTGTTCAAGCTCGCCGCCGGCCTGATCGACTTCCGCCGGCCGCTGGCCGAGCCGCAGGGGCTGGCGATCCTCGGCCTGGCGCTGGCGCTCTACGCCGGCGCCACGCTGGTGTGGGTGATGACCCTGAAGCACGCGCCGCTCAGCCGGATCTACCCGCTGATGGCGCTCAGCTTCGTGCTGACCCCGCTCGGCGGGATGCTGGTCCTGAAGGAGCCGATCTCGGCGAGCTACTGGGCCGGCGTCGGCCTGATCCTGGCGGGGCTGGTGGTGATCAGCCGCTCTGCGGCCGGCTGAGCGCGGCGCCGGGCCGGCGAGGGGGAGCGGACATGGACGCACAGGGATCCGCCGCCGCCCGCACCGCCTGGCGCTGGGTGCTGGTCGCCGGGTTCGCGCTGATCGCGGCGCTCAATCTGCCCGGTCACCTGGCCTTCGATTCGCTGACCGGCCTGTGGGAGGGCCGCCATCACGTGCGCATGAGCTGGGGGCCGCGGCTGTACAGCGCGATGCTCGGCGGCTTCGATTCCCTGCTCCCTGGGACCGGGCTCTACACCACGGCCAGCCTGGCGGTGACGGCGCTGGCCTGGGCCGCCTTGCCGACGCTGCGCGGCCGCGTCGCCTGGAGCGGGCCGGTGGTGCTGGCGCTCAGCTTCCTGCCGCCGCAGGTGCTGATCTTCCAGGGCATCGTCTGGCGTGACGTGCTGTTCGCCAATCTCGTCGTCGCGGGCTTCGTCGCCCTGGCGGCCGCGGCGCAGGCCTGGCCGCGCCGGGCGGCGCGCTGGCCCCTGCTGGCGCTGGCCACGCTGGTGCTCGCGGTGGCGGCGCTGGTGCGCCAGAACGGCTTCGTGGTGATCGGCCCCTGGGCGCTGGCGCTGGGCTGGATCGCGGCGCAGGGCCGCTGGAGCCGCGGCCTGGTCTGGACCGGCGCGGGGCTGGCGGCGCCGATCCTGCTGGCGCTGGCCATCAATCACGCCAACCCGGTGCAGGACCCGCCCGGCCAAAGCTTCGCCATCGGCCCGCGGTTGCTGGCGCACTACGACCTGACCGCCGCGCTCGCCGAGGACCCGACCCGGCCGATGCCCCGGCTGGCCGCCGAACGTCCCGGCGAGCTGGCGGTGCTGCGGCGCGAGGCCCCGGCCGCCTGGTCGCCGACCCGGGTCGACACCCTCGACCGCTCGCCGGCGCTCGGGGCCGCCTTGTGGCGGTTCAAGGCGCCGACGATCGCCGCCGAATGGCGGGCGATGATCGCCGACGATCCGCTCGGCTATCTGCGCCGGCGGCTGGAGGTGTTCGGCTGGGTGCTCCTGACGCCTGACCTGCGGCTGTGCTCGCCGCTGCATCTCGGGGTCGACGGGCTGCCGCAGGTGGCCCAGGCGCTTGGTCTGCCGCGCGGTCACTGGCCGCAGGATGCGCGCCTCTACGCCTACGCCCAGCGTTGGTTCGGCACGCCGCTCTATTCGCACCTGACCTACGCGCTCGTGGCGGCGGCGGTGGCGATCGTCCTGCTGATCCGGCGCGATCCGCCCGACCTCGCGATGGCCGGGCTGATGGTCGGGGTCCTGGGGTTCGCCGCAAGCTTCCTGATCGTCTCGCTGGCCTGCGACTACCGCTACCTCTACGCGGTCGACCTGGCGGCGATCACCGGCGTGCTCTACCTCGCCGTCGATCCGACGCTGCGCCGCAGGGGGCAGGATGCAGCCCCATCGAGCGCTGTGCGGACCTCCGCGTAAGGGACCCGGAACATCCGTTCGTAGAACAGCGGCCCGGCGTGCGGCCGGGCCTCGAGCCGCGCCGGGGCCAGCGCCTGCCAGCCGAAGCCGCGGCGCAGCAGCCCCGCGAACATCGCCGGCCAGATCCCCGACCAGGCGTAGGCCTGCGAGGGAAAGGCGCGCACCCCGGCCATCCAGCGCAGCCATTGCGCCGGCGTCAGGCTGAGCGGCGTGACCGGCCCGTTCTCGGCCAGCGGCGCGCCGGCGCGCAGCAGCGGACCGGGCAGGCCCGCCCCGCTGTAGAGGGTGAACTGACGGACCTCGGGCGCGCCGATCCGCGCCGCCAGCCGCGCCGCCATGAAGGCGCAGGCGTCGTGATCCATGTGGCCGCCCTCCCAGGCGGGGGCCACCAAGCGGGCTGTCAGGGCGGCGGAGACCGTCTCGACGAGTCGCGGGAACAGCAGGTCGACGCAGCGGTGCAGGCTCTGGTCGTAGGCTCCGCTTCCCAGGCCCAGCGGAACGACCGCCTCGCGGGGAATGCCCTGCCGCTGCAGGAAGCGGCGGGTCTCGGCCAGGCGCCGCGCGCCCATCGCCGGGTCGCGGTAGTCGGCCAGATAGACGAAGTGCTGCTCCAGGCCCTGGCGGGCGGCCTCCCAGATCAGCGGCAGGGCGCAGTACTCGTCGTCGAAATGCGCCAGCAGGTAGACGACGCGCATCGGCGTCGCCCCGGCGCCGTGGTTCAGCGGCCGAGGATCTTGTCGAGCGCCCACTCGGCTTCGTCCATCACGCCCTTCTGGGCCCACCAGTCGCGCTGAACCTGCTCGACGCGGGCTTTCAGCACCTCCAGCTCGCGCCGCTCCCAGGCCAGCGTCTGGCGCAGGCTGAGCAGCTCGCTGCGGGTGGCGTCGAGGTCGCGGGCGGCGGGCGACACCAGGGCGCCGACCTCGTGCTGGCGCTCGGCCAGGGCGGCCGCAGTCGCCTCCAGCGCCGCGGGGCCGGGCGCCGCGTCGCGCGCGGCGGCGGCGAACCAGTCATAGACGGCGGCGGCGATCTCGCCGGCCCAGCCGAGATTCGCCAACTGGCCTTCGGCGCGGTTGTGGCGCAGCTCCGAGGTCAAGGCGGCGTCGATCTCCCGCTCGGCGCGCTTGCCGAGTTTCGGCAGGGCGGCGCCGTGCGCCTGCTCGATCCGCGCGACCTCGCCGCGCCAATCGCTGAGCACCTGGTCATAGCCCACGAAGGCGCGCGGCAGGTCGCGGCTGTAGGCCTCCGCCGCCAGCATGTAGGCGCTCCACAGGAGCACCGACTTCTCGATCGCGAAGCCGTCGCGGCGCGCCAGCGAGCCGGCGACGGCGAGCGGGTGGCGCACGGGAATCACGCAGCGCGCGGCGAGCCCGAGATCATCGAACGCCTGGCGCCAGAACGGCAGCAGGACGGTGACCCGCGGGTCCTTCATCAGCGGATGGCGGCGGCCCGCGAATTCTTCCTGGAACAGCGCCACGGCGCGCTTGCGCCAGATCGCCGCGTCCTCGGCGGGCACGGCGGGGCAGGGGTAGCTGAAAACGTCGTCCCAGGCCGAGCCGGCGGCGCGCAGCCGCTCGTCGTTGAAGGTGGCGATCCGCCAGGGCTCGAAGTAGCCCTGCGCATTGTGCTCGTCGCCGGGCATGACGTTCTGCGGCAGCTCAGCTCCGGCGAGCGACAGGAGCTGGGTGACCGCCGAAGTCCCGGACCGGTGCATGCCGAGCACGAGATAGGCCGTCCGCGCGCCGTCGGCGGCGGAATCGGTCGGGCGGGATGTCGCACTCCTGATCATCGGAATCGGGTGGTAGGCGCGCTTGCGCCGCGCTGCAACTCTCAGGCGGCTGGTTGATCGGTCAGACCAACTGTTGCACACAGGCCTTGTTACAGACAGGCCTCCGCCGCGAAGGGACAGCACGCCGTATGGCCGCCAGGGCCGAAGTTGAAGAGGCCTACGAGATCGTCTCGGTCGCGGTCGACCAGGCCTTCTACCGGACCGCCAATCCCGAATTGGACGATCCCGGCCTCGACCCGATCCGCCATTATCTCGAGCGCGGCTGGCGCGAGGGCCGCGACCCTGCGCCCTGGTTTTCCGTCCGCCGCTATCTGGAGCTGCATCGCGACGTCGCCGCTGGCGGCCAGGAGCCCTTGCAGCACTACCTGCGCTACGGCGGCCGGGAGGGGCGGGCGATCTTCCCCTCGAGCAAGGCCGAAGCGTTTCGCCGGGCCGGCGGCGACGGGCTCTGGGACTACCCGCCGAAGGCGCTCGCGCCGGCGGCGCAGCAGGTCCTGCCCCCGTCAGCCGAAGAGCTGAAGCCCGCGCCGCTGGTCGACCCTGCGACGCGGGTCGTCGTCGCGGCCGAGTTCGACAGCCGGTTCTACCTGGAGACCAATCCCGACATCGCCGACGCCGGGGTCGACCCGATCGAGCATTTCCTGCTGCACGGCTGGGAAGAGGGCCGCGATCCCTGTCCGCAATTCTCCGTCCGCGAGTACCTGACGGACAATCCGGACGTGGCCGACGCCGGGATCAATCCGTTCGTCCACTACCTCCAGGCCGGCCGGGCCGAGGGCCGCTGCCCGCGCAATGCGCTCGGCTTCCGCTACAAGATCATCGCCGGGCTCAGCTCGCTGGAGGCGCGCGTCGCCGAAGCCGCCAACCGGGCGGCGGCGGTCGCGCCGACGGCCGAAGCCTTCGCCGCGGCGGCGGCGGCCGCCGGGTCGCGCAGCGCGCTGATGAACCTGCACGTCACCTTCAGCCACGACGACTTTTCCGCCCACGTCGGCGGGGTGCAGCTCTGCCTGCAGCACGAGGCCGCCGAGTTCGCCAAGCTCGGCCGCGATCACCTGCACCTTTGCCCGGCGACCCCGTGGCCGGTGCTGCGGCGCGGCCAGCCCGCAGCGCTCAGCGCCATTCTCAACGGCCGGCTGCTGGGAAGCTTCAGCGCCGAGGCCGTCGCCGACGGCCTGGCGGCGTTGCGTGGCCCGGGCGCCCGCGGCAGCTTCGCCATCCACAACCTGCTGGGCCATGACGTCGACGAGGTGCTGGCGATCCTCGACGCCGCGGGCCTGAACGCGGGCGTCTTCTGGCTGCACGATTTCACCAGCCTGTGCGCCGGCTACCAGTTGCTGCGCAACGACGTGCAGGACTGCGGCGCGCCGCCGGCCGACAGCGCCGCCTGCAACGTCTGCCTCTACGGTCCGGGCCGCGCGCCCCAGAGCGCCGAGCACGAACGGCTGTTCGGCAAGCTCGAGCTCACCGTCGTGAGCCCGGCGCAGGTGACGCTCGACTTCTGGCGCGCCCGGGCCAGCTATCCCACCGCCGGCGAGGTGGTGCATCCGCATCTGCAGCTCATCCCGCGCGCGGCGCAGCCGGCGCCGGTCGCGGCCTCCGGCCCCCTGCGGCTCGCCTTCCTGGGGATGCCGGCCGCGCACAAGGGCTGGCCGATCTTCGCCGAGCTGGCGACCGAGTTCGCCGCCGATCCGCGCTACCGCTTCCTGCACCTGGGCAGTCGCCGCGACCCGCGCGCGCCGGTCGAGTTCCACCCGGTTTCGGTGAGCCTCGAGGATCCGGCGGCGATGCGGCGCACGCTGGAGGAGCTCGAGGTCGACGTGGCGGTGATCTGGTCGATCTTCCGCGAGACCTTCTGTCTGGCCGCCTACGAGGCGATCGCCGCCGGCGCCGCGATCGTCACCTCGCCCGACAGCGCCAATGTCGCGGCTTTGGTCGCCGCCGGCGGCGCCGGCCGGGTGCTGGCCGACGAGGCGGCGCTGACCCAGGCGCTGCGGAGCGGCGACCTGCTCGACCTGGCCCGCAGCGTCCGCCGGCCGGCCCTCTACGACCTGGCGTTCAGCGGCATGAGCGCCGACCTTGCAGCGACGGGCGCGGCGGCATGAAGGTCCTCTGCTTCACCAGCTTCACCTTCTCCTACCTGAACCGCGCGCGCGTGCTGTTCTCCACCCTGCGCCGGTTCCACCCGCACTGGGAGCTGGTGGCGCTGATCACTGACGCGCCGCCGCCGGGGTTCACCCTGGACGTCGCCGACGAGCCGTTCGACCGCGTCGTCTACGCCGGCGAGTTGGGCATTCCGAACTTCGACGGCTGGCTGTTCAAGCACGACGTCGTCGAGGTCTGCACCGCGGTGAAGGGGCCTTTCCTGCTGCAGGCGTGCCAGTCGGGCGCCGACGCGGTGATCTATCTCGACCCGGACACCGCCCTGCTCGGCAGCCTGGCGCCGCTGGAGGCCTGGCTCGAGCACGACGACATCCTGCTCACGCCGCACCTGCTGGATCCCAACGACGACCCGCTGGCGATCGAGGACAACGACGTCGCCACCCTGCGCACCGGGATCTTCAACCTCGGCTTCGTCGCCATCCGCACGACCGGCGAGGGCGCGCGCTTCGCCCAGTGGTGGAACGACCGCCTGCTCACCCATTGTTACGACGACATCCCGAACGGGCTGTTCGTGGACCAGCGCTGGTGCGACCACGTCCCGGCGCTGTTCGACAAGGTCAAGGTCGTGCGCGATCCCGGCTACAACGTGGCCAGCTGGAACCTCAGCCGGCGGAAGCTCAGCGTGGAGAAGGACGGCCGCATTCTGGTCAACGGCTTCCCGCTGCGATTCTGGCACTTCACCAAGCTGGGCGAAGTCGGGGACGCCATGACGCGCCGCTACGCCGGGGACAACTTCCCGGTCTACGAGCTGTGGAGCTGGTACAAGCGCGAGATCGCCGAGGCGACCGATGCGGCGATCCCGCCGCGCTGGTGGGCCTACGGCGTCTATGAGGACGGACGGCCGATCGAACGGGAGCATCGGCTGCTGTACCGTCGCCGCGCCGACCTGCAGGCGCAGTTCCCGGATCCCTACGCCGCGGGGCCTGACGGCTTCCGCGCCTGGCTCGCGGAGCATGTGGCGTGAGCGCGGTCGCCCGCAAACAACCGCCTGAGGAGCGCGAACTGCCGCCGGTCATCCGCAAGACCGCCGAGGTCGCCGCGCTGGTCGCGGCGCTGCGCGCGGAGAGCGCGGCGCTGCGCGCGGAGATCGAGGCGCTGGGCGTGGAGGCGGCCCACCAGCAGGGCCGCGAAGCGGTGACCCGCTCCGCCCTGACCCAGGCGCTGCTGTCGGTGGCGGTCGAGCGCACGGCGCTGCGGGCCGAGCAGCGTCAGGCGATGCTCGCGGCCCGTCCGCCCGCCGGCGACCGCGCGAAGCCCGCGCGAGGGGTGATCTGGCGGCTGCGACGCGTGCTGACCAAGCTGGGGCTGGCCGGGCAGGCGCTGCTGGTCGCCGGCTCGGGCGCCTGGCGGTTCAGCGGCCGGCCGCTCTACGACCTGCGGCACCTGGCGGCCTATCTGCGGCGCGGCGCGGACCCGACGGTCGCGCCCGCCAGCCTGTTCGACCAGGCCTGGTATCTGGCGACCAACCCCGACGTCGCGGCGGGTCGGCTTGCGCCGCTGGCGCACTATCTCGCCGCCGGCCAGCACGAAGGCCGCGCGCCGCACCCGCTGTTCGACGCGGCCTTCTACGCCCAGCGGAACGGCGCGGCGCTGGCGGCCAGCCGGCTGTGGCCGCTGGCGCACTTCGTGCGCGTCGGCGCCGCGGCGGCGCGCAACCCGCACCTGCTGTTCGACCTCGCCTACTACGCCGCCCAGGCCCCGGAACTGGCGCCCGGCGAGGACCTGGTCGCCCACTATGTGCGCGAGGGCTGGCAGCTCGGCCTCTCGCCGCATCCGCTGTTCGATCCGGCCTGGTACGTCGCCCAGGCGCCGGCGGCCGCGAGCGCCGCGCCGCTGCTGCATTACCTGGCCGAGGGCGCCGCCGCGGGGCTGTCGCCGCATCCGCTGTTCGACCCGGCCTGGTATGCGACCCAGGCCCCGGAGGCAGGCGAGGGCCTGGACCTGCTGGCGCACTATCTGTCGGAGGGCGCCGCCGCCGGGCTCAGCCCCAGTCCGTTCTTCGACCCCGCGCACTATATGAGCCGTCGCGGTCCGGCGCTCGCCACGGGCGAAGATCCGCTGATCGACTACCTTCTGGTGGGCGCCTGGACGGTGAGCGAGCCGGCTCCGGGGTTCTCGACGGCGGCCTATGTGGCGGCCCATCCCGAGCTGGTCGCGCAGGGCGCGACACCGCTGGCGCACTGGGCGCGGACTGTGACGGATCGCCGCTTGAGTGATTGACAGAACGGGGGGCCGCTAGCATCTCTCGGCCGCTCCCAACGTTCCGGGGGCGCTGTGCCGGCCGCGCGTCACGTCGGCGAATACCGCAATTACGCCACCTTTCGGGTATCTTGGGCGGCGGCTCGGACGGGACACCTCTGCGGCCATGAAATTTCTGACTTTTCTCGCCAACCAGCCGGACAACGCGCTCACCCGGGCGCTGCACGACGGCAAACGCCCGTTCATCGTGGCGGCCGTGTTCAGCTTCTTCTCGAACGTCCTCTACCTGGCGATGCCGCTCTACACGTTCCAGGTCTACGGCCGGGTGATGCAGAGCGAGAGTCAGTCGACGCTCTGGGTGCTGACCTTCATCACGGTGTTCGTGTTCGCGGTGTCCTCGGTGATCGACGACTACCGGGCGCGGATCCTGATCAACTACGGGGTGATGCTCGATCAGCGGGTCTCGGGGCGGTTGTTCTCCGGCCTGTTCGACGCGGCGGTGCGCGGCGACCCGAGCGGCCGCTCGCAGGTGCTGCGCGACCTCGACACCTTCCGCCAGACCCTGACCGGCGTCGCCGCGGCGGCCTTCTTCGACCTGCCGTGGATTCCGGTCTTCATCGTCGTGCTCTATCTGATCGACCCCTGGGTCGGCGTGCTGACCACCGTCGGGGCCCTGGTGCTGCTGGCCCTGGCGCTGATGCAGGAGCGTGCGCTGCGGCCGCCGATGAAGGACGCCAACGAGGCGGCGATCAAGAGCTACGCCTTCACCGAAGCGGCGCTGCGCAACGGCGAGGTCGTGCGGGCCATGGGCATGCTGCCGACGCTCGGCGCGGCCTGGGCGCGCTTCCGCGGCGTGACCATCGACCGGGGCGCGGTGGCGGCGGAGAAGTCGAACGCCTACACCGACACGATCAAGGCGGTGCGGATGGTCATCCAGATCCTGACCATCGCCGTCGGCGCCTGGCTGATCATGCGCGGGCAACTGCACTCCGGCATGCTGTTCGCCAACATGATCCTGGCCGCCCGCGCGCTGCAGCCGATCGAGAAGATCGTCGCCGCCTGGGAGCCGCTGAATAACATGGCCCGGGCGCACGGCCGGCTGATGGAGGTGCTGCAGAAGGCCGAGCCGCCGTCGAGCACGACCGTGCTGCCGCGGCCGAAGGGCCGGCTGAGCGTCGAAGGGCTGAACTTCGCCCCGCCGGGCGCCAACAAGCTGCTGCTGCAGGGCATCAACTTCCAGGTCGAGCCCGGCGAAGTGCTGGGCATCGTCGGGCCTTCCGGCGCCGGCAAGTCGACGCTGGCGCGCCTGCTGATGGGCATCTGGCGGCCGATCAACGGGGTGGTGCGCCTCGACGGCGCGGACGTGTTCACCTGGGATCGCGCCGACTTTGGCCGCCACGTCGGCTACCTGCCGCAGGACACCGAGCTGTTCGCCGGCACCATCCGCCAGAACATCGCCCGTTTCCGTGACGACGTCACCGACGAGCAGGTGGTGCGCGCCGCGCAGCTCGCCGGGGTGCATGAGCTCGTGCTGCGCACGCCGAAGGGCTACGACACCGAAGTCGGCGAGAGCGGGGTGGTGCTGTCGGTCGGCCAGCGGCAACGCGTCGGCCTGGCCCGGGCGATGCTCGCCGACCCGGCCTTCATCGTGCTCGACGAACCGAACGCCAGCCTGGACGCCGAGGGCGAGCAGGCGCTGATGAACGCCATCGAGGCGATGAAGGAGAATGGCGCCACCGTGGTGATCATCTCCCACAAGGTCGGCGTGTTCCGCGCCGCCGATAAGATGCTCGCCATGCGCGACGGCCGGATGGATCTGTTCGGCCCGCGCGACGGCGTCATGGCGCGGCTGATGAAGCCGGCCGAAGTGCGCGCCGTGGAGGCCGGACGATGAAGCTTGATCTCGGCCCGGTGCGGCAGAACTACATAGCCCCGACCTTCGGCGACAGCGCCGAGCCGATCCACCCGAGCCTGCAGGCGCGGATGCGCCGGCCGATGATCGTCGGCGCCTGGGTGATCGGCCTGCTGGTGATCGGGCTCGGCCTGTGGGCCGCGCTGACGCCGCTGGCCAGCGGGATCTCCGCCCCGGCCGAAGTGGCGGTCGACTTCAACCTCAAGACGCTGCGCCACCGCGAGGGCGGGACGGTCAACCAGATCCTGGTGCGCGAAGGCCAGCAGGTGCGCGCCGGCCAGCCGCTGGTCACCTTCCGCGACACCGACGCGCGCGCCTCGGTCGAGGTGCTGCAGAACCAGGCCGACATCCTGATGAGCCAGGCCGCCCGCGCCTCGGCCGAGGCGGTCGGCAAGCCGTCGATCGAGTGGCCGGCGCAGCTCAGCGGCCGCATGGCCGACCCGCGGGTCGCCGGGCTGGTGCGCGACCAGGAGTTCCTGTTCACCACCCGCCAGCAGCTGTTCCAGAGCCAGAACTCGGTGCTCACCCAGCGGCTCGAGCAGATCCAGAACCAGATCCAGGGCGCCCAGGCCCAGGTCGCTTCGGTCAAGGATCAGTCCGATCTGACCGAGGAGGAGATGGCCGGCTACAAGACGCTCTACGCCAAGGGCTACGCGCCCAAGCAGCTGATCCTGCGCTACGAGCGCTCGATGGCCGAGCTGACCGGTCGACGCGGCTCGCTGCAGGCCGAGATCGCTCGCCTGCGGCAGCAGCAGGGCGAGACGCGCATGCAGATGGTCAGCATGAGCAACCAGCGCCACACCCAGGCCGCCGAGGAGCTGCGCGACGCCCAGGGCAAGCTGGCCGACGTGCTGCCGCGGCTGACCGCCGCCAGCTCCACGCTCGCCGGCACGGTCGTGCGGGCGCCGGTCGACGGCTATGTGTTCAACCTGACCCAGTACACCCCGGGCGGCGCCGCCACTCCCGGCGAGGTGCTGATGCAGATCGTGCCGTCGAACGCGCCGATGTACGTCCAGGCGATGATCAAGCCGCAGGACATCGAGTCGGTCAGCGTCGGCCAGCACGCCCGCGTGCGGATCCTGGCCTTCGATCCGCGTTGGCATAGCCCGATGGACGCCAAGGTGGTCATGGTCTCGCCGGCGGCGATCCACAACGAGAAGTCCGGCCAGTCCTTCTACCGGGCGGACGTGCGGATCGAGCCACGGGAGCTGACCAAGCTGAAGCCTGGCGAGCGGGTCACCCCCGGCATGCCCGCCAGCGTCATGCTGATCACCGGCAAGCGCACGCTCCTGGGCTTCCTGATCTCGCCGATCACCAGCACCCTGGAACACGCCTTCCGCGAGGAATAGACGGCTGCCCGATCTGGACGGAAGTTCGCCACATTACGGTCATGAACCGGGGCGAGCCTCCGATCCAGAGTCGGGCGTAGACCGGCTTAAGACCGCCCGTCGGCGCACGGAACGCCGACCGGCGACGACCTGCGCCGCCCCTCGGCGGGCAAGGCGCTGCGGCGTCCTTAAGGCGCCCGCGCGGCTCCGGTTTTCCCCTTGAAACCGGGTGGTTTGCGCTGTGGTCAAGCTTCGGCGCCGTCCCGCCGTAGTGTGGCCGTTTTTGATATTGCGCGATTGTCTAGCTTCCGATACGCATTTCGTCGGGCTCGTTTAACCTTCGCCGTGGTTCCGCCACGGCGCATGGGGTGATGGATCGTCGGGACCGCTCCACATTGTGGGGGTCAGGCGTGCCGGGGTCCGTGTGACACAGACTGGAGAGACTAATGGCGACTTTTAACTTTGAGACGATCACGGCGGCCGAAGCGCTGACCTTCGGCGTCTCCGACACCCTGCAAGTTTCCGGCGCGACCGCGCGCGGCAACAACTTCCGCGTGGCCTTCGGTGAAGATCCGGGCAACGCGACGACCCCGGCCCAGGACCTGGCCATCGTGACCGACGTGGCCACCGGCCGCACGGTGACCTTCGGCGAGAACCTGCTCGGCGACACCGTCGCGATCCCGCTGACCGGTTCGAACGTGTACGTCGGCACGGCCGGCGCCGACCCGATCCTCGCGTCGGGCACGAACGTCGGCGTCTTCGCCGGCGAGGGCAACGACTCGGTCACCGGCACGACCACTGTTGACTGGCTGCAAGGCAACCAGGGCGACGACTCGATCGCCGGCAACGGCGGCAACGACTCGCTGTTCGGCGGTCAAGGCGACGACACCATCAGCCTGAGCGGCACTGTCCGCGTGAACGGCAACATGGGTGACGACACCATCACTGGCGGCGGCGCCAACGCCACCCTGCTGGGCGGCCAAGGCGACGACTCGATCACCGGCACCTCGGCGGCCGAGTACCTCAGCGGCGACCTGGGCAACGACACCATCGTCGGCCTGGGCGGCAACGACACCCTGCTGGGCGCTGACGGCAACGACACCCTGACGCAAGTCTTCGCGGCGGGTAACGACGGCCAAGTCTTCGGTGGCGACGGCAACGACACCATCAACGTCAGCGGCACCCACACCGCGCTGATCGACATCAACGGCAACGTCGGTGACGACTCGATCACCGCCAGCGACGCTGGCAACGCCGCGATCCACGGCGGCCAAGGCGCCGACGTGCTGATCATCAGCGGCACCGGCGACAAGCAAGTGTTCGGCGACGCCGGCAACGACACCATCACGGTGACGGCGGGCGGCAACGACACCATCCTGGGCGGTGACGGCAACGACACCATCAGCCACACCGGCACGGGCTTCAACGCCTCGATCGACGGCGGCGCCGGCGACGACTCCATCACCGTGATCCACGGCGCTGGCGTCGGCAACGACACCATCCTGGGCGGCGACGGCAACGACGTCGTGACCATCGACGGCGACGCTGGCTACACCGGCACGCTCAATGTCGACCTCGGCGCGGGCAACGACCGCATCGTCCTCGACCTGGGCACCGGCAACGACACCATCCTCGGCGGTCTGGGCGACGACACGATCAATGGTTCGCTGCACAGCGGCCATAACTCGATCGGCGGCGGCCAGGGCAACGACCTGCTGCAAGCGGGCCTGGGCAACGACACCGTCAACGGTGGCGACGGCAACGACTCGATCACCGGCCTCGGCGGCAGCGACCTGATCAGCGGCAACGCGGGCGACGACACCATCGTCGGCGGCGCCAACCAGGACATCCTGTTCGGCGGCGACGGCGCTGACACCTTCGTCTTCGGCTCGGGCGAATCCAGCCTGACCGTTGGCAGCCAGGATCAGATCCGCGATTGGTCGTCGGTCGACAAGCTCGAGTTCGGCGTGGCCTCGAACACCCTGTTCACCACCACCGTCACTGACTACGCGGCGGCGACTGCCTTCGCCGACGCCCAGTTCGGCGGCGGCGCGGACGTGGTTGCGGTGCAAGTCGGCGACTCCGTGGTTGTCTTCGCGGACAACGGCGGCACCGGCAACGACCTCGACGCGAACGACAGCGCCGTGGTGCTGGTCGGCCGCTCGCTGGCCGACATCTCGGGCACGAACATCATCTAAGCCTCACGGCCTAGACGAGAGTTTGGGGGTCGCCCTTCGGGGCGGCCCCTTTTCTTTTTTGCGGCTTCCATTTCCGGCGGCGGCGCGGTCTTAAGAGGCCATGTCGAACGCCGCGCTCTACATCCACCCGGACGCCTACGACACCACCGGCGCGCGCCTGATGGGGCGACATTCGGCCGGGGAAAGCTTCCTGCGCGGCTACCTGCGCCACGCCGAAGTCGACCGGTTCCACCTCTGGAACGTCAAGAAGCAGCCGCAAGCCGACATCGAGGCGCTGCTGCGCCGGCATGACGCCCCGGACACGCCGCGCGACTGGCACGCGGACCGCGGACGCCTGGGCGAGGTCGGGGTGCTGAACCTGCCGATCCCCGGGATCGCCAACGAGGCCTGGGCGCGCCGGCCGCTGGGCGAGCAGGCCTACGCCATCTGCGGCGTCACCCATACGACCGCGTCAGACACCATCATGCGCAACGTGTCCGACCTGTTGCTGTCGCCGCTGCACGACTATGACGCGCTGATCTGCACCTCCAGCGTCGTCCGCGCCTCGGTGGAGGCCGAGCTCGATGGCGTCCGCGCCTACCTGGCGCAGGAGTACGGACCCCGTCGCCGGCCGGAGCCGCTGCGCACCGTCATTCCGCTGGGCGTCAACGTCGCCGACTTCGCGGTCAGCGCCGCCCAGCGCAAGGCCTGGCGGGAGCGCCTCGATATCCCTGAGGACGCCGTCGTGGTGCTCTACGTCGGTCGTTTCGAGCCGCGCGGGAAGATGAACCCCGCGCTGATGGCCATGGCGCTGGAGCAGGCGGCGGGCCGGACCACCCGGCCGCTGTACTGGCTGAACTCCGGCTGGGCCGAGACCGAGACGTCCGCCGCCGACTACCACGCGAACTCGCGGGCGCTCTGCCCGTCGGTTCACTATCGTCATGTCGACGGCCGACCGGCGGACGTCCGCTTCTCGATCTGGTCGGCGGCCGACCTGTTCATCAGCTTCTCGGACAATATCCAGGAAACCTTCGGCCTGACGCCGGTCGAGGCGATGGCCGCCGGCCTGCCCTGCGTGGTCACCGACTGGAACGGCTATCGCGACACCGTGCGCCACGGCGAGGACGGCTTCCGCATCCCGACCTATGCGCCACCGCCCGGCGCCGGCGGCGACTTCGCCCACTTCTACGCCGACACCGCGATCAACTATCAGGCCTATGTCGGCGGCGCGGCGCAGTACACGGCCATCGACCTGGCCGCCGCGGCGCAGGCGATCGTCGACCTCGCCGAGAATCCCGACCTGCGGGCGCGCCTGGGCGCCCAGGCGAAGGCGCGGGCGCAGACGGTTTTCGACTGGGCGGCGATCATCCCGCAGTACCAGGCCCTGTGGGCCGAGCAGGACGCTCGTCGCCGCGCGGCGCCTGTCGTGGCGACCGATCCGGGCAACCCGTTCCGCCCGGATCCCTTCACGCTGTTCGCCAGCTATCCCACGCGGCACTTCCGCGGCGACTGGATAGTCAGCGCGCCGCCCGGTGTGGCCTGGAGCGACGTTGAGGCGCTGCTCACCTCGCCGCTCGCGGCCCACAGCGGCATCAACCGGCCTGCGCTCGTCGACTGCGCCAAGCTGTTCGAACATGTCGCCACGCGCGGCCCGACGACGGCGGCCGAAGCGGTCGCGCAGTTTTCGGCCGGCCTGCGGCCGTTCGTGCAACGTGCAATTCTCTGGATGGCCCGCTTCGGCGCGTTCACGCTGACGCCGTCCGACCGAGTCGGCTGAAATGCGAGTCGGCTGAAGGCTGCGCCACAAACGCAAAGGCCGGACGGCGAACCTTGCGGAACGCTGCCCGGCCGAAGCGACACAGCCATGGAGAGCTAGGCTGACACCGAAGCTTAACCGAAAGTGCAGCTCGGGCAAAGAAAATCCAATGGCGGGGCTTATCAACTTCTGGCGAGCGCCCTGCGTCCACGCGCCCCTGGCGTGCGGCCGCCGATCGACTTAACCAGTGGCCCAGCCTCCGGGGGAGACGATCCGCTGATGACTAACGCCGCCACCCGCGCCGCGCCGCTTCCGCTCGGGCAGTTCTATCCCGACGCCCTGGATCCGCAGACCCCGGCCCGTGTGGCGGTCGTGATGCCGACCATCCTTCGGCCCTGCATCGGGGCTGCGGTGGAGTCGGTCTTCCGGCAGTCCTACCCGGGGCGGATCCAACTGATGATCGGCGTCGACAAGGCCGCCGAGGCGGCGATCGACCTCGATGCGGTGCTGCAGGGGCGGCCGGCCAATGTCTCGGCCGTGGTGCTGGCGCTGCCCTGGTCGACCTCGATCCGCCACGGCGGCGTCCACCCGGCGACCGACGGCGGCTCGCTGCGGTCGATCCTCAGCTTCATGGCCAACACCCGCTACGTCGCCTACCTCGACGACGACAACGCCTGGGAGCCCGACCACCTGGGCGGGGTCATGCAGGCGATCCAGGGCAAGGCCTGGGCCTATTCCCTGCGGATGCTGATCGACGAGACCACCGGGCGCGAACTGGGCGTCGACCGCTGGGACTCGGTCGGCCCCGACGCCGGCCGGTTCGCCCCGCAGGGCGGCCTCGTCGACCCGAACTGCCTGCTGGTCGACAAGCTCGCCGCCGCCCGCGCCTTCGGCCGCTGGTCGGAAGGCCCGGGGGTGACCTCCGACCGCGCCTTCTTCGCCGCCATTCGCGAAGCGCCGCACGGCCGCGTCGAGCGCGCCAGCGTGCGCTACGGCATCCGGCCGACCAACGTGCTCAACAAGTTCCTGCGCGAGAACACGCAGTTCTGACGGCGGTCGGCCTTCAGCCGTAGGCGAAGCCGACGAGGTCGCGCAGCCGCGCCTGGTCGCGCGCGTAGACCTGGCGCAGCCAGGCGACGTCCTCGGGCCTCAGCTCCGAGCCGTAGTCGATGTCGCGGCCGACGTGGACGTCGCGGTGGGCCGGGGCGGCCGCCTGCGGCAGGCCGAGGTGGCGGCGCACCGCGCCGAGCGTCGCGGCCGGTTCGGCCCGCAGGTCCTCGGCCCGCAGCACCAGCACTTGCTCGCGCGGGAACCGGGTGAACAGGCGCTTGAACTGCTCGGCGTAGAAGCCGCGCTCGACGTAGGAGAACTCACGGTGATGGCCCCAGGGGCGGGCGTCGAACAGCCGCTGGCGGCCCTGCCGGATGCACCAGGCGAAGGGTTCGCGCTCGGCCCCGCGGGCGTATTCCATGCGCCAGTGCGACCAGGCCCGCGCGACCGGATCGCGCAGCGTCACGATCAGCCGCATGGCCGGGTTGTAGGCGCAGATCCGCTCCAGCGCGTTCGGCCAGTAGAGGTAGATCGGCGTGGCCTCGCCGCACGGCCGGCCGTCGGCGGCGGGGAAATGGGCGTGGTAGGCGCCGTAGTCGGGGGCGTCCCAGTCGCGGGTCTCGTCGTCGAAGAAGTGCACCTCCTTCGGCTGCGACAACGCCAGGTCGGGATAGTCCGCCAGATAGTCGTAGAGCGCCGTGGTGCCGCCCTTCTGGACGCCGGCGATGAGGAAGCTGACGGGGGGCGGCTGCGCCATGGCGCACCCATCCCGCGGCGCGGCCCGCGGCGCAAGCCCCGCAGCGGGGCTGGTCCCTTCATCCGCCGAGAGGATCACGATAAGACGACGGGCAGGACGCGCACGTGGCGCGGGAATCGGACGGCGACCGGCGAGCGGGAAGACATGAAGACGGTGATCCTCGCGGGCGGGCTGGGCACGCGCATCTCGGAAGAGAGCCACCTGCGGCCGAAGCCGATGATCGAGATCGGCGGGCGGCCGATCCTCTGGCACATCATGACGCTCTACTCGCGCCATGGCTTCAACGACTTCATCGTGTGCCTTGGATACAAGGGCTACATGATCAAGGAGTACTTCGCCAACTACGTGCTCCATAACGCCGACGTCACCGTCGACCTCGCCAAGGGCGCGATCGAGTATCACGCCACCAACCACGAGCCCTGGCGGGTGACGCTGGTGGAGACCGGCGAGCAGACCATGACCGGCGGCCGGCTGAAGCGGGTCGCGCGCTACCTCGAGCCGGGCGAGCCCTTCTTCCTCACCTATGGCGACGGCCTGTCGGACGTCGACCTGATGGCGCTGGCGGCCTTCCACCGCGGCCACGGCCGCGAAGCGACGGTCACCGCCGTGGCGCCGCCCGGCCGCTTCGGCGCGCTCGAGCTGGCCGGCGATCAGGTGCAGCGCTTCAGCGAGAAGCCGCCCGGCGACAACGCCCTGATCAACGGCGGCTTCTTCGTGCTGCAGCCCAGCGTGCTCGACCGCATCGAGGGCGACGCCACGGTCTGGGAGAATCAGCCGCTGGAAGGCCTGGCCCGCGACGGCCAGTTGAGCGCCTTCCGCCACGACGGCTTCTGGGCGGCGATGGACACCCTGCGCGACAAGAACCAGCTGGAGGCGCTGTGGGCGTCGGGCGCCGCGCCGTGGCGGTGAACCCGGAGTTCTGGCGCGGCAAGCGCGTCCTGCTCACCGGCCACACCGGCTTCAAGGGCGGCTGGGCGGCGATCTGGCTGACGCGGATGGGTGCGGAGGTCACCGGCCTGGCGCTGGCGCCGGACCAGACGCCGAGCCTGTTCGAGCTGGCCGGCGTCGAACGTCGTCTGGTCTCCCGGCTTGCCGACCTGCGCGACGCCGCGGCGGTGCAGGAGGCAGTAGCCGGAGCGAGGTTCGACCTCGTGCTGCACATGGCCGCCCAGCCGATCGTGCGGGCGGCGATCGAGGATCCGGTCGGCGCCTACGCCACCAACGTCATGGGCACGGCGCACCTGCTGCAGGCGCTGCGGGCGCAGCCGGCGCTGAAGGCGGTGCTCGTGGTCACCACCGACAAGGTCTACGCCAACGCCGAGACCGGCCGCGCCTTCGTCGAGGACGACGCCCTGGGCGGCAAGGACCCGTACTCGGCCTCGAAGGCCGCGGCGGAGCTCGTCACCGCCAGCTTCGCGAAAAGCTACTTCGACCGCCTGGGCGTGGCCGTGGCGACCGCCCGCGGCGGCAACGTGATCGGCGGCGGCGACTTCTCGCGCGACCGGCTGGTCGCCGACATCGTCCGCGCCGCCGGCGCCGGCGAGACCGTCGTGCTGCGCCATCCGGAGGCCACCCGGCCCTGGCAGCACGTGCTCGACTGCGTCGCCGGCTATTTCACCTACCTGCAGGCGCTGGCCGAGCGGCCGGACGCGCCGCGGGCGCTGAACTTCGGGCCGCGTCCCGGCGGGCCGGAGGTGACGGTCGGCGAGCTGGCCAGCCTCGGCGTGGCCGCGCTGGGCGCCAGGCCCTGGCGGCACGATCCCGACCCCAACTCGCTGGAGGCCAAGGCCCTGGCGATCGACGCGACCCGCGCCCGCGAGGTTCTCGGCTTTCAGAGCGTGCTCGACGCGCCGGAAGCGGTGGCGCTGACCATGGACTGGCACCGTCGTCAGGCGGCCGGCGAGGCCGCGCTCGACTTGTGCCTGGAAGAGATCGAAGGCTACGAAACCCGCCGATGAGCGCCCCTCCGCACTGCCGCTTCTGCCAGACGCCGCTGACCCACACCTTCCTGGACCTGGGCCTGCAGCCGCTGGCCAACAGCAATCTGACGGCCGAGCAGCTCGAGGCCGGGACCGAGCGGCGCTATCCGCTGCACGCCCGGGTCTGCCACGCCTGCTTCCTGGTGCAGGCCGACGACGTCGTGCCGGCCGAAGCGATCTTCGACCAGGACTACGCCTACTTCTCGTCCTTCTCCTCCAGCTGGGTCGCCCACGCCCAGCGCTACGCCGAGGCGATGGCCGATCGGCTGAACCTCGGTCCGGATTCACTGGTCGTCGAGATCGCCAGCAACGACGGCTACCTGCTGCAGCATTTCGTGGCGATGGACGTGCCGGTGCTGGGGATCGAGCCGACCGCCAACACCGCCGAGGCCGCCCGCGCCCGTGGCGTGCCGACCGAGGTGATCTTCTTCAACGAGCAGACCGCCGTGGCGCTGGCGGCGCGCGGCGTGCGCGCTGACCTGATGGCGGCCAACAACGTGCTGGCCCACGTGCCCGACATCTCCGCCTTCGTCGCCGGCTTCCGCCACGTGCTGAAGGACGAGGGCGTGCTGACCTTCGAGTTCCCGCACCTGCTGAACCTGATCGAGCTGGTGCAGTTCGACACCATCTACCACGAGCACTACTCCTACCTGTCGCTGGTGGCGGTGGAGCAGGTGCTGCAGGCCAACGGCTTGCGGCCGTTCGACGTCGAGCTGTTGCCGACCCACGGCGGGTCGCTGCGGCTGTTCTGCTGCCACGTCGGCTCGGGGCGGTCGGAGACCGAGGCGCTGACGGCGCTGCGCGCCCGCGAGGCGGCGGCCGGCCTGTCGCGGATCGAGACCTACCTGGACTTCACACCGAAGGTCGAGGCGGTGCGCGACAGCTTCACGGCCTTCCTGGCGCGGGCCAAGGCCGAGGGCAAGCGGATCGCCGCCTACGGCGCGGCCGCGAAGGGCAACACCTTCCTCAACTACTGCGGCGCCACCGCCGAGGACATCGTCGCGGCCTTCGACGCCAATCCGGCCAAGCAGGGCCGCTTCACGCCGGGCTCGCATGCGCCGATCTTCGGCCCCGACCAGATCCGCGCGGTGCGCCCCGACTACGTCCTGATCCTGCCCTGGAACCTGAAGGACGAGATCATGGCGCAGCTCGCCTACATCGGCGAATGGGGCGGCCGCTTCGTGGTCGCCTCGCCGCGCACCGAGGTCGTCGGCTGATGCGGTTCACCGCGACCGAGATCGCGGGCGTGGTGGTGGTCGAGCTCGAGCCGCGGAGCGACGAGCGCGGCGCCTTCGCCAGGCTGCACTGCCCCGACGAGTTCGCCGCGGCCGGCCATCCGTTCGTCCCGGCCCAGACCAGCCTGTCGCGCAACCCGCACCTCGGCACCCTGCGCGGGATGCACTACCAGCCCGATCCGTACGGCGAGGTGAAGCTGGTGCGCTGCGTGCGCGGGCGGATCTTCGACGTGGCGGTGGACCTGCGGCCCGACAGCCCGACGCACCGCCGTTGGACCGCGGCCGAGCTTTCCGCCGAGACCGGCCGCGCCCTGCTGGTGCCGGAGGGCGTGGCGCACGGCTTCCTGACGCTCGAGCCGGACTGCGACGTGCTCTACCAGATCTCGCCGCTGTACCAGCCGGGCCGCGAGGCCGGCGTGCGCTGGGACGATCCCACCTTCGCCATCGCCTGGCCGGCGCAGCCCCAGGTGATCTCGCCGCGCGACGCGGCGTACGCGGACTACCGGGCCGGCTGATGGGCGCGGTCGTCCTCCTCACCGGCGCCAGCTCCTTCACCGGCATGTGGATCGCCGAGGCGTTGGCGCAGGCCGGCTTCGCGGTGGTCGCGCCGCTGCTGCGCGACCGGGGCGACTACGACCCCGAGCGCGCCGCGCGCATCACCCGGGTCGAGCAGGTCGCCGAGGTGGTCTTCGGCGTTCCGTTCGGCTCGCCGGCCTTCCTCGACCTCGTGCGCGGCCGCAAGGACATCGCCGCGCTCGCGCACCACGCGGCCGACGTCACCGGCTACCGCGACCCCGGCTTCGACGCGACGGCGGCCTTCGACCGCAATCTGGCCGGCGCGCCGCAAGCGCTGGAACTGCTGGCCGCCCAGGGCTGCGCGGTGGCGCTGGTCACCGGCACGGTGTTCGAGGCCGGCGAGGGCGGCGATCCCGCCGAACCGCTGGCGGTCACCCCCTACGGCCTCTCCAAGACCCTGACCAACGTCGCCCTGCAGCACCACGCGAGCTGGGCCGGCCTGCGGTTCGGCCGCTTCGTGATCCCCAGCCCCTACGGGCCGTTCGAGCAGCAGCGGTCGTTCCCGGCCTATCTGTTCCGCAGCTGGTTCGCCGGCGAGACCCCGGCCGTGCGCACGCCGCTCTACCTGCGCGACCACCTGCCGGCGCCCCGGCTGGCGCGGGCCTACGCCGAGCATCTCGCGCGCCTGCTGGCGGATCCGGCGACGCCGGGCGTCTGCCGCCCGAGCGGCTGGATCGCCACCCAGGGCGCCTTCGCCGAGAAGGTCGCCGCCGAGGCCGCGCGCCGGCTGGGCCGCCCCTGTCCGGTCGCCTTCGCCGAGCAGACCGAGTTCCCCGAGCCGCTGCGCCGGGTGAACCGCGACCCGGCGCCGGACTGGGACGAGGCGGCGTTCTGGGACGCGTACGTGGGCTGGTATCAAGCGCGGCGCTGAACGCCCCCTCCGTCTCGGCGCTGTGCGCCGATCCACCACCCCCGCTTCGCAGGGGAGGAGCTGTCAGCGAAGCTGACTGAGGGGGCGTTCGGCCCCTAAGCCGCCTCCAGCGTCCGCGCCACGGCCGCGTAGAAGTCGCGCGCCCAGGCGTCGGTCTGGCCGAGCGGGCTGGCCTGCATGCGTCCGCGCAGGCTGGCGCGCAGCTCGGCGATGCGGGCCGGGTCGGCGGCCAGGCCGGCGGCGATCGCGACGTAGTCGTCGACGCTGCGCGCGCACAGCTCCGGCAGGCCGAGGTTCATCAGCGTCGAATAGCTGAGCCGCTCGAAGACGCCGTCGCCGACCAGGGTGACGCAGGGCGCGCCCATCCACAGCGACTCGCAGGTCGTGGTGCCGCCGGTCTGCGGGAAGCAGTCGAGGCTGATGTCCATGCGGTTGTAGTGCGGCAGGTGCGCCCCGCGCACCGGCTCGAACAGGATCCGGTCGGCGGCCACGCCGGCGGCCTCGAAGATGGCGCAGAGGTGCCGCCGGAACGACGGCGCGGCGCCCTCGGGCCGGATGAACAGGAAGCGCGAATTCGGCGTCTCGCGCATCACCCGGGCCCAGGTGGCGACGACCTGGGCGTTGTACTTCTGCGGATTGTTGGCGGTGCCGAAGGTCACGTAGCCGTTGCGCGCGACCGGCGGCTGCGGGGCGGCGGCCGGCTCGGGACGGAAGTGGAAGGCGCCCAGCGGGTACCAGGCGTGCGGCAGCATCAGCGGCTGCTCGGAGATCAAGCCCGGCTTCTCCGGCATCACGTAGGGATCGACCACCAGGTAGTCGATCGTCGACAGCCCGGCCGAGTGCGGATAGCCGAGCCAGCTCGCCTGCTTGGCGGCGGGCCGGTAGGCCATCACGTCGAGCTTGTTCATGAAGGTCGAGCCGCCGAGCTCGATCAGCAGGTCGAGCTGATCGTCGGCGATCACCTGGGCGGCCTCGCGCGGGCCGATCTCCGGATTCCAGCGGAAGGCCGTGGCGCGCGCGGCCATCGCCCTCTGCACCTCGTCCTCGGCGCCCTGGTAGTAGGAGTAGCAGTAGAGGTCGAAGCGCGGGTCGACCTGTTCGAACAGCGGCATGGCGAAGTAGCCGACCGGGTGGCGGCGCAGGTCCGACGACATCAGGCCCAGCCGGATCCGGCCGTCGCCGGCGCGCGGCTTCGGCCGACGCAGCGGCGTCTCGGCGGCCCGGGCCTCGACTTTGCGGCCCCAGATGCGGTGTTGTTCGAGCAGCTCCTCGCGATCCTCGGGCGCCTCCACCGCCGACAGCTGCTTCATCAGCGCCGCATGGCGGCCGCTTTCGGCCCAGGCGCGGCCGCGGGTGCGGAAATCGCCGACCATCGGCAGGGCGTCGAAGTCGGCCACCCGCTGCAGCACCTCGTAGAGGATCTTCTTCGCGCCGGAATCGCGGATCTCCCCGGCGTGGATCAGGCCGGCCTTGGCCAGCTGGTAGGCTTCCTCGATGTTGGCGCCTTCGTCGCCGGCGCGGGTGCGCTCCAGGCTCTCGACCAGCGCGACGAGGTATTCCTGGTTGTCCGGAGCCAGCTCGACGGCGCGGCGCAGGTGCAGGTTGCCGGTCGGCCGGTCGTATTCGCCGAGCGTCACGCCCAGCTGATAGTGCAGCCACGCCGCCTGCCCATACTGCGCGAGCAGACTTTCCAGATAGGCCGCGGCCGCGCGGAACTGGCCGGCGCGGCGCAGCACGATGGCGCGGGCCTCGACCAGCCGCGGCTCGCCCGGATTGGCGGCGAGCGCCTTGTCCAGCACGTCCTCGGCCTGCTTGGTGCGGTGCTGCTCGCTCAGCGCGCCGGACAGGTCGAGCCAGGCGTCGATCGAGGTCTTCTGCAGGGCCACCGCCTGGCGCAGGCGCACCAGGGCCTGGTCGGTCTTGCCCTGCAGCATCAGCGCCCGCCCGAGCTGGCGCTGCAGCTCGGCGTTGCGCGGCTGCTGGCGGATCAGCCGGGTCAGGCCTTCCTCGGCCTTGGCGCCCTGCCGGAGGTCCAGCAGCACGTTGCAGCGGTTGACCTGCGGGGCGTCGTCCTTCGGGGCCAGGCGCACCGCCTCGTCGAGCGCCGCCAGCGCCGCCTCGAGGCGGTTCAGCCGGCGCAGCATGACCCCGTGCAGGTTGGCGAGATCGGATTCGCGCGGCAGCTGCCGGCGGGCCTGCTCGGCCCAACGGACGCCATCCTCGAAGCGGCCCGCCCGGTAGAGCTGCAGCAGCAGCGCGCGATAGACCGCGACGGGCCGGGCCGGGTTCTCCTCGAGCGCGGCGGTGAGGTGCTCGATGGCCTCCGCCGTCCGGCCCGCGTTGAGCGCCGCCTGCGCCGCCGCCAATCGATCGCTCATGCCTCAAGGTTCCGCGCGCGCCGCACAGGCGCATTCGCTTCGAGCCTTAAGCCGCAGCGCTGTCCGTGGCTAGGTGGCCGCGCCTGGCGCGACGGGCGGCAGGCGAAAAGCTCAAGGCGCGGTGACGACCGCCCGCACGCCCGGTTGCGCGGGCTCCAGCGTAAAGCTGGCGCCGACCTGCTGCGCCAGGAGCTTGACCATGGTCAGGCCGAAGCCGCTCTCCGCCGGTTCCGGCGGCCGGCCGGCCCCGTCGTCCTGCACGGTCAGCCGGAAGCCGCCGTCGGCCGACTTCAGATCGAGCGACACCGCCGTCCCGCTCGGCCCGCCTGCGCCATGGGTCAGCGCGTTCATCGCCAGCTCGTTGACGATCAGCGCGAGCGGGCAGGCGTGAGCCGCCCGCACCTCGACGGGATCCAGCGCCAGCCGCACCGCCGCGCCCTCGTGGCTCTCGGTCAGCGCCGTCAGGTGCTCGCGGACGAACTGGGTGAAGTCGAAGGCCTCCGGCCGCTCGGCGGTGAGGATGTCGCGGTGCACCGCGGCGACGGCGCCCAGCCGCTGATGCATGGCCTTGAGCGTGCGCTGGGTCTCCGGCTCCTTGCTGCGCTTGCTCTGCAGCAATAGCAGCGAGGCGACGAGCTGCAGGCTGTTCTTGGCGCGGTGGTCGATTTCCCGCGATCTCACACGCTCGGCCTCAAGCGCGGCTTGCAGCGCCGCGATCGTCTGGGCCTGCGTGAGCTCGCCGCGGTCGGGAGCTTCAGCCATCGCCTTGTCCAGCCTGGATTACCCCGTCGACCAACGATACGCCGTCGGCTTGGTTCCAGACACCCGGAAAGGGCGCGTTGTCATGGCCGTGACACACCCGTGAGGATGCTCGATGCTTTCGCCGCGGGAGATTCTGTTGTCCACCACGCCGCCCGATCCGATTCGCTCCACCTCGTCGACCGCCTGGCCGATCATGGCCGCCGGCGCGGTCGGGGTGCTGGCGATCGTGGCTGTGGCCCTGGCCGCACGGCTCGACCCGCTGACGGCGATCGCCGCCGGCGCGGCGGTGGCCGCGGCGACCGCGATCTGCGTCTTCGCCGCCGACCGTTCGGGCGAGGCGCGCTATCGCGAGCTGATGCGGGCCGCGGCGAGCCGCGCCGGCGAGCAGCCGCCCTTCGCCAGCCTGGTCAACGCCCTGCCGGATCCGATCCTGGTGGTCTCCGCGACCGAGCCGGACGACCTGACCAGCCGGCGCTACATCTTCGCCAACGCCGCGGCGCGCGACCTGCTGCGCATCGAGCGCGGCGAGGGGCTGCTGGTGAACGCCATCCGCGACCCCGACGTGCTCGACGCGGTGGATCGCGCGCTGTTCGCCGGGCAGGACGCCGAGTGCGTCTACGAGGGCGGCGGCGCCCAGTCGCGGACGCTGCGGACCTATGCGCGGCCGCTCGGCCTGGCGCTGGACGGCCGCCGGCTGGCGGTGCTGGTGTTCCGCGACGAGACCGAGATCCGCCAGGTCGAGCGCACCCGCGTGGACTTCCTGGCGAACGCCAGCCACGAACTGCGCACCCCGCTTGCCTCGCTGTCGGGCTTCATCGAGACCCTGCGCGGCCACGCCAAGGACGACGCCAGCGCGCGCGAGCGGTTCCTGTCGATCATGCAGGTCCAGGCGGCGCGGATGTCGCGGCTGGTCGACGACCTGATGTCGCTGTCGCGGATCGAGCTGGGTGAGCACATCGCGCCGGCCGACGAGGTGGATCTCGCCGCCTGCGTCAGCGACGTGCTGGACGCGTCGGCGCCGATCGCCGAACGGCGCGGCATCAAGCTCAAGATCAAGCTGCCGCGGCAAGGCGCGGCGCGGGCGCGCGGCGATCGCGACCAGCTGCTGCAGGTGATCCAGAACCTGGTCGACAACGCCATGAAGTATTCGCCCGACGGGGGCGTTGTCGAAGTGGCGCTGCAGGCGATGCTGTCGCCGGAAGCGGCGAGTGCCCCCTACCGGCCGGGCGCCGCGCGCCTGTCGCTGCTCGGCCCCGACGTGCCGGCGCCGACCTACGCCGCGCTGCGGGTCAGCGATCGCGGTCCGGGCATTCCGCGCGAACACCTGCCGCGGCTGACCGAGCGGTTCTACCGCGTCGAGGGCCAGAAGAGCGGCGAGCGCTCGGGCTCCGGCCTGGGGCTGGCCATCGTCAAGCACATCGTCAACCGCCACCGCGGCGGCATGACCGTCGAAAGCGTGGTCGGCGAGGGCACGACCTTCACCGTCTACCTGCCGATGCGCCCGTCCGCGAAGGTCGCGTCAGCGGCCGAGGTCGTCGCGAAAGTGTCATGACACTGTTGCATACGCCCAGACGCGTCACAGGTGTTGAGACGCAGGAGATCGTCCCGAAATGACCGAGCACACCGTCAGGTCCTACGAAGAAGAGCTCAACGCGCTCTCGGCGGAGTGCGCGCGCATGGGCGGGCTGACCGAGGCCCAGGTCGCCGATGCGATCACCGCGGTGGTCAAGCGCAACCAGGAGCTCGCCGGCAATGTCGTCGCCCGCGACGACCGGCTGGACGTGGCCGAGCGCGACATCGAGCGCCGCGCGCTGCGGCTGATCGCCCTGCGCCAGCCGATGGCCGACGACCTGCGCCGGACGGTGGCGGCGATCAAGGTCGCCAACAACCTCGAGCGCTGCGGCGACCTCGCCAAGAACATCGCCAAGCGGACGCTGGTGATCGTCGAATCCGACCCGCTGACGCCGATCACCCGTTCGATCGACCGGATGGGCAAGCTGGTGGTGCAACGGCTCACCGCCGTGCTCGACGCCTACGCCGGGCAGGACCTGGAGCGGGCGGTGGCCGTCTGGTCCCAGGACGAGGACGTCGACGAGCACTACAACAGCCTGTTCCGCGAGCTCTTGACCTACATGATGGGCGATCCGCGGACGATCACCGCCTGCGCCCACATGCTGTTCGTCGCCAAGAACCTCGAGCGGATCGGCGACCACGCGACCAACATCGCCGAGATCGTCTACTACCAGATCACCGGCGAGGACATGATCGCTCCGGTGCGTCCGAAGACCGACGCCTTCGGCGGCTGAGCGGAGCCCGGACGCCGTGCGCCCCACCATTCTGATCGTCGAGGACGAGGACGCGCTGTCGACCCTCCTCCAGTACAATCTTGAGAAGGAAGGCTACGAGGTGCGGGTCGCCGGCGACGGCGAGGAGGCGCTGGTCTCGGTCGACGAGAAGCTGCCGGACCTGATCGTGCTCGACTGGATGCTGCCGAAGATCTCCGGCATCGAGGTCTGCCGGCGGCTGCGCCAGCGGAACGAGACCCGCAACGTGCCGATCATCATGCTCACCGCCCGCGGCGAGGAAAGCGACCGCATCCGCGGCCTGGACACCGGCGCCGACGACTATGTGGTCAAGCCGGTGTCGATGAGCGAGCTGTCGGCCCGCGCCCGGGCCGTGCTGCGCCGCCTGCGGCCCGGCCTGGCGGAGGACGAGGTGCGGATCGGCGACATCGTCATCGACCGCGTCGGCCACCGGGTGAGGCGCGCCGGACTGGAGGTCCACCTCGGCCCGACCGAGTTCCGCCTGCTCGACTACCTGATGCGCCACCCCGGCCGGGTGCTGTCGCGCGAGCAGCTGCTGGACGCGGTCTGGGGCTCCGACGTCTATGTCGAGGCGCGCACCGTCGACGTGCACATCGGCCGGCTGCGCAAGGCGCTGAACCTGCCGGAGACCGCCGACCCGATCCGCACCGTCCGCGCCGCCGGCTACGCGCTGGACGTGGCGCGGTAGTTCACCTTTAAACCCGCTCATCCCGGCGAAGGCCGGGACCCAGCTGACGTGCGCGGATCTGACCGCAAGGCCTCGCGTGACGCTTATGCTGGCGCTCGGGCTGAAACGGGGTCCCGGCCTTCGCCGGGATGAGCGGTTTCGTTGATGCTTGACCCCGCCTCGCCCTCGCGCGAAAGCCCGGCGCCATGAACATCCTACTCGTCGGCTCCGGCGGCCGTGAGCACGCCCTGGCCTGGAAGATCGCCCAGTCGCCGCTTCTGACCCGCCTGGTGGCCGCGCCCGGCAACCCCGGCATGGCCGCGCTCTGCGAGACCCGCAAGGTCGGCCCGACCGACGTCGACGGGCTGGTCGCCCTGGCCGGCGAGATCGCCGCCGACCTGGTGGTGATCGGGCCGGAAGTGTCGGTGGCCGCGGGCCTGGCCGACGCGCTGCAGGGCGCGGGCGTGCCCTGCTTCGGCCCGACCGCCCAGGCCGGCCAGCTGGAATCCTCCAAGGCCTTCACCAAGGCCTTCGCCGACCGCTACGGCCTGCCGACCGCGGCCTATGTGATCTGCGAGGATCCGGCGTCCGCGCGCGCCGCGCTCGACCGGTTCGAGCCGCCCTATGTCGTCAAGGCCGACGGCCTGGCGGCCGGCAAGGGCGTGGTGGTCGCGGCGACCCGCGCCGAGGCCGAGGCGGCGATCGACGACGCGCTCGGCGGCCGCTTCGGCGCGGCCGGCGCGCGGGTGGTGATCGAGGAGTTCCTCGAAGGCGAGATCGGCTCGCTGTTCGCGCTCTGCGACGGCAAGGACTCGATGCTGTTCGGCTGGGCCCAGGATCACAAGCGCGCCTTCGACGGCGAGCAGGGGCCGAACACCGGCGGCATGGGCACCTATTCGCCGGCCCCGGTGTTCACGCCCGAACTGGTCGAGCAGGTGCGCACCCGGCTGGTGGAGCCGGCCTTCGCCGGCATCGCGGCCGACGGCGCGCCCTATCGCGGGGTGCTGTTCGTCGAGCTGATGGCGACCAGGCACGGCCCGAAACTGGTCGAGTTCAACGTCCGCTTCGGCGATCCGGAATGCCAGGTGCTGATGCTGCGCCTGGAGAGCGACCTGGTGCCGTACCTGCTGGCCTGCGCGAACGGCACGCTGGCGCAGACGCCGCAGCCGGTCTGGCGCGACGAGGCCGCCGCCTGCGTGGTGGTCGCCGCCAAGGGCTATCCCGAGACGCCGAAGTCCGGCGGCGAGATCCGCGGCCTGGAGCAGGACTTCGGGCCCGACGTGGTGGTCTTCCACGCCGGCACGGCGCGCGACGAGGACGGCGCGCTGCGCGCTGCGGGCGGTCGGGTGCTGAACGTCTGCGCCAAGGGGGCGGACCTGAAGGCGGCGCTCGCCGGCGCCTATGGGGCGATCGACCGAATCGACTTCGCCGACGGCTTCTTCCGCCGCGACATCGGCTGGCGCGCGCTCGCCCGCTAGCTCCGGGGCGTCGCCCTACGCCTTTTCCGTGTCCTGAAAGCCTCACGTCACGGGTTCGGCGAACCCGTGCGGCCGCTTGGCTCACTCAAAACGGGTATCGCCCCCCCAAAACGAGTAGGGCTCTGCTTCATTGAGGCAGAAAAAAGGCGCTTGTCTCAACCAGAGGATGACGGGACCGCTCCGTTTGGGCATCCCCGGTCTCGTCCCGGAGTTGTAGTTGGAGCAAGGCATATGAAGACGGCGTCTCACCTCGGGATCGAGCCCGACATCGAAGGGCGGGAAGACGTCGCGTTGAACGGCCCGCATCCGGTGGACCGTCACGTCGGCTTGCGCATCCGCATGCGCCGCAAGGAGCTCGGCATCAGCCAGGAGAAGCTGGCCGAGGCCCTTGGGCTCACCTTCCAGCAGGTCCAGAAGTACGAGCGCGCCGCCAACCGGGTGAGCGCCTCCAAGCTGTTCGAGATCGCCCGGGCGCTGAACACCAGCGTGGCCTACTTCTACGTCGGCCTAGCCTCCAACGAGGAGCTCGAGGCCGAGGCGGCCGCGCCGAACCTGGAGGCTCACGCCTTCCTGCTCACCCCGGAAGGGGCCGAGCTCGCCAGCCTGTTCCCCAAGCTCGGCCGCAGCCGCGTGCGCCGCAAGGTGCTGGAGCTGGTGCGCGCCATCGCCGGGTCGGATCTGGAACCGGAAGGCGCGGTCGAGCGTCCGCGCGTCCTCAGCTACGAGCACTAGCCGGCACTAAACGCGCCAGCAGGTCGTCCACGGCCTGCGGCGCGTCGAACACCGCTCGCACCGGCCAGGCGACGACCCGCGCGCGCCAGGCCGGCGGCAGCCGCACCCAGTCCTTCTCGGTGGTCACAAGGCCGGCGTCGAACTGCGCGGCGCGTTCGGCCAACGCCTGCAGCGTCGCCTCGTCATAGGCGAAGTGATCGGGGAAGGGGGCGAAGTCGGCCAGCTCGCAGCCGGCCGCGCGCAGCGCGCGCTCCACCTTCCAGGGCTTGCCGACGCCGGCGAAGCCGACCTGCGGGCCGGTCGGCGGGGCCTCGGCCGGCTCCAGCCGGGCGCTCAGCATCGGCCGGGCCGTCAGCGCCGCGGCCAGTTCCGCATCCACCTCCGGCAGATCGGCGGGGCGCAGCACCAGGCTGGCGTCGGCCCGCGCCAGCCCGGCGCGCAGCGGCTCGCGCAGCGGCCCGGCGGGGAACACCCGGCCGTCGCCGAACGGCCATTCCTCGCCGCGCGTCTCGCCGTCGACGACGATCAGCGACAGCGCCTTCAGCACCGACGGGTTCTGGTGGCCGTCGTCCATGATGATGACCTCGGCCCCGGCTTCCGCCGCCGCCCGTGCGCCGGCGGCGCGATCGCGCGCCACCCAGACCGGGAAGTCGCGCGCCAGCATCAGCGGCTCGTCGCCGACGTCGGCCCCGGCATGGCGATCGGGCTCGACCCGCACAGGGCCTTCCAGCCGGCCGCCATAGCCGCGCGACAGCAGATGGACCGCGACGCCGCGCGCGGCCAGCCGTTCGGCCAGCGCCCGGACCACCGGGGTCTTGCCGACGCCGCCCATGGTCAGGTTGCCGACGCAGATCACCGGCGCGCCGGGATCGAGCGGCGTGGCCCTGGCGATGCGCCGCGCGGTCACCGCCGCCCAGATCCAGGAGACCGGGGTGAGCACGGCGCGGGTCACCGGCATCACCCGCCGGTCGCGGCTGTACCACCAGCGCGGGGTCGAAAGCTTCATGCGCCGACCAGCGCGTCGATCAGCGGCAGGGCCGCGTCGAGCGCCGCGTCCTGCCGCCGGGCGTAGTCCAGCGCCGCCTCGCCGAGCCGCTGGGCGATCTGCGGCTGGTCGAGCAGGCCGGCGATGTGGCGGGCCAGCGCCGCGGCGTCGGCGGCCGGGATCACCGCGGCTTCGGCGGCCATTTCGGCGTAGAGCGCCTCGGCGTTGGCGACGTGCGGCCCGGTGACGATCGCCGCGCCGAGCCGGGCGGCCTCCAGCGGATTGTGTCCGCCGATCCCCGCAACGAAGCTGCCGCCCATCACCACGACGTCGGCCAGGCGCAGGAACAGCCCCATTTCGCCGAGCGTGTCGGCGACATAGGCCTGGGCCTCCGGCGCCAGTGCAGCGCCCTGGCTGCGCCGCGCGGCGGCCAGGCCCTGGGCGGCCAGGGCGTCGGCCGCCTCCGCCCCGCGCTCCGGGTGCCGCGGCGCGACGATCAGCAGGGCGTCGCTGTGCGCCGCGCGGAACGCCTCGGCGATCAGCGGCTCCTCGCCGGGATGGGTGCTGGCGGCCAGCACCACCGGGCGTCCGGCGAGCAACCCGGTGAGCCGCTCCAGCTCGGCCGGATCGACCGGCGGCGGCGCGCCGGCGCGTTTGAGGTTCAGGTGCGGCCCGGGCTGCGCACCCAACCGCCGCAGCCGCTCGGCCGAGGCCTCGTCCTGCGGCAGGATCAGATCGAAGCCGCCCAGCAGCGCGCGGGCCGAGCGCGGCGCGCGGGCCCAGCCGGCGGCGCTGGCCGCGGTGATCCGGGCGGAGATTAGGCCCAGGCGCACGCCGCGCGCGCGGGCCGCCAGGATCAGGTTCGGCCACAGCTCGCTTTCGACCAGCAGGCCGGCGTCCGGCCGCCAGTGGTCGAGGAAGCGTCGCACCGCGCCGGGCGCGTCGACCGGGGCGAACTGGTGGATTGCGCCCGGCGGCAGCCGCCGGGCCAGGATCTCGGCCGAGGTGACGGTGCCGGAGGTGACCAGCACGGACAGGCCGCGCGCCATGAGCGCTTCGACCAGCGGCAGCAGCGACAGGCTCTCGCCGACGCTGACCCCGTGCAGCCAGACCAGCCGGCCGGCGGGGCGCGGCCGGGCGCTCCGTCCGAGCCGCTCGGCGATCCGCTCGGGGGCCTCCTTGCCGGCGCGGGCGCGCTTGGCGAGCAGGCGCGGCGCGAACGGCTCGAGCAGCCCGGTCGCCGCCCCGTAGAGCGCCAGCGGCAGGGGCCGGAGGATGTGTTTCACACCACCTCGGCGGGGGCGAGGCGGCAGGCGTGCGCGGCGTCGGTCTCCACCTGCACCGTGGCGTGGCCGATGTTGAAGCGTTGCAACAGGCCGTCGCACAGCGCGTGCAGGAAGGCGTCGTTGTCGCTGATGTCCGGGCGGATCAGGTGGACGGTCAACGCCGTCTCGGTGGTGCTCATCGCCCAGATGTGCAGGTCATGCAGCTCGACCACGCCGGGCTGGGCGGCCAGCCAGTCGCGAACCGCCGCGACGTCGATCTCCTTCGGCGCGGCGTCGAGCGTCAGATCGATTGACTCCTTCAGCAGCCCCCAGGTCGCCACCAGGATGAAGGCGGCGATCGCCAGGCTGAGCGCCGGGTCGACCCACAGAATGCCGGTGCGGGCCATCACGAAGGCGCCGATCACCACGGCCACCGAGACGGCGGCGTCGCCGGCCATGTGCAGGAAGGCGCCGCGGACGTTCAGGTCATTGTGGCTGCCGCGGAAGAACAGCATGGCGGTGGCGGTGTTGATCAGCACGCCGATCCCCGCGGTCAGCATGACGATGTTGGTGTCGACGGCGGCCGGGGCCGAGAGCCGGCGGATCGATTCCGAGACGATCGCGCCGACCGCCACCATCAGCAGCACGCCGTTGGCGAGGGAGGCGAGGATGGTGCTCTTGCGCAGGCCGTAGGTGCGCCGGCCGGTCGGCGCGCGCTTGGCCAGGGTCGCCGCGCCCCAGGCCAGGATCAGCGCCAGCACGTCGGAGAGGTTATGGCCGGCGTCGGCCAGCAGCGACAGCGAGCCGGCCCACAGCCCGGCGACGGCTTCGGCCAGCACGAACAGCGAGTTCAGCACCACCCCGATGGCGAACGCCCGGTTCATGCCGTCGGTGGGCAGGTGATGATGGTGATGCCCGGGCCCGTGGCTGTGGCCAGCGGCATGCGCATGATCGTGGTCGTGATCATGGTCGTGATCATGCGGATGGGCGTGGGCCATGGGCCTATGTCTCACCCGGGCGCGTGGGGATCAACGGGCGTGCGGCCGACCAGCGCCTCGGCGCGGCGGGTGACGGCCGACAGCCGGGCCGACCAGTCCTCGACCAGGGCGGCGATCGCCGCCTCATCGGCCTCGGCGGGCACGTGCAGCGGACCCTCCCAGACGACCGCGCCACGGCCGAACGGGGCGGCGAACATCACCTTGTCCCAGGTCTTTTTCAGCTGCGTCGCCGGGTTGGCGGCGATGCCCATCAGGAACACCGGCTGGCCGGAGCGGCGGGCGATCTGCAGCGCGCCGGGGGCGATGATCTCGTTCGGGCCGCGCGGCCCGTCGGGGGTGACTACCAGCGCGCCGCCGTCGGCGACCCAGGTCACCGCCTCGCGGATCGCCGCCACCGCCTGGCGCGCCTTGGCCGCGTCGCCCTTCTTGGCCGAGGAGATGCGGATCGCCGGGAAGCCGGACATGGCCAGCGCCTGGGCGATGAACTCGCCGTCCGCCGACGGGCTGACGAAGGCGCGCGTGCGCTTGCGCCACCACTGCGGCGCAGTCGCCAGGCACAGCGGAATGCGGCCGTGCCAGAACAGCGCGATCGCGCCGCTGTCGCCGGCCAGCACCGGCTCGACGCATTCGACGTTCTCATGGCGCCAGCGGACCGTGCGCAGGATCACGCGCAGATAGGTTCCCAGCACCCAGCCCAGCGCGGCCTGGACGCCGTCGTTGCGCAGGACGTTCTTCAAACCGCCTCCAGATCCTGGCTGCGGGCGAGCCGCGCATAGAGACCGCCCTGGCGCACCAGGCTGTCGTGGTCGCCGGTCTCGACGACCCGGCCCTTGTCGATGACGTAGATGCGGTCGGCGCCGCGCACGGTCGACAGCCGGTGGGCGATCAGCAGGGTGGTGCGTCCGGCCATCAGCCGCTTCAGCGCCGCCTGGACCTGGGCCTCGCTCTCGGTGTCGAGCGCGCTGGTCGCCTCGTCGAGCAGCAGGATCGGCGCGTCCTTGAGGAAGGCGCGGGCGATGGCGATCCGCTGGCGCTGGCCGCCGGACAGCCGCGCGCCGGCCTCGCCGACGCTGGTCTCGTAGCCGGCCGGCAGGTCGGTGATGAAGTCGTGCGCCGCCGCCGCCCGGGCCGCCGCCTCGATCTCCGCCTGGCTCGCCTCCGGCCGGGCGTAGGCGATGTTGGCGCGGATGGTGTCGTCGAACAGAAACGGCTCCTGGGTGACCAGGGCGATCTGCCGGCGCAGCGAGGCCAGGGTCACCGCGCGCACGTCATGGCCGTCGAGCAGCACCCGGCCCAGGGTCGCGTCGTAGAAGCGCGGGATCAGGTTGAGCAGGGTGGTCTTGCCGCCGCCGGAGGGGCCGACCAGGGCCACGGTCTCGCCGCGGCGCACCTGCAGCGTCACGTCGCGCAGCGCCGCCGGGCCGTCGGTTCCGTAAGCGAAGCCGACCTGGTCGAAGGCGAGGTCGCCGTTCGCCCGCCCGAGCGCCGTGGCGTCGGGCGCGTCGCCGATCTCCGGCTCGACGTCGAGCGCGGCGAACAGCCGTTGCGCCGCCGACATGCCCTCGGCGAACACGGTCTGCAGGTTGGCCAACTGCCGCAGCGACTGCGAGCCCATGCCCAGCGCCGCGACGAAGGAGATGAAGGCCCCGGCGCTCATGCCGCCGTGCTGCGAGCGCCAGCCGGCGTAGGCGAAGACGACCGCCATGATCAGGGTCATCAAGAGTTCGGTGGCCGGGGCGGCGCGGGCGCGGGCGTTGGCGCCCTTGACCAGGAACTTCTCGCGCCGGCGCACCACCTCGGCGACGCGGCCCTCCTCGAAGGCCTCGCGGTTCTCGATCTTCACCACCCGGACGCCGTCGAGGCTCTCCATGATCGCGGTCGACAGGGCCGAGGTCTCGGCCATCGCGCCCTTCGCGGCCTTGGTGGTCTGCTTGGAGAACCGCCGCATGATCCCGCTGGCCACGGGGGCGGCGACCAGCAGCACCAGCGACAGCAGCCAGTCGTTGTAGAACATCACCGCCACCGCGCCGGCGACGGTCAGGAAGTGCTGGGTGTAGTTGACCACGCCGGAGGTCGCCGCCTCGCGGATCAGCCCGGCGTCGTAGAGCACCGAGGCGACGTAGGAGCCCGAGTGCTGGTTGCGCAGGTGGCCGAGGTCGGCGCGCACCAGCCGGCCGAACAGCTGCAGCTGGATGTCGCCGACCACGCCGTTGCCGATGCGGTTCATCAGCGTCGCCTGGGTGACCTGGGCGAGGGTGCGGCCGAGCGCCAGCAGGGCGATAGTGATCGGCAGCACGATCAGCGCGCCCGGCGCATGCGCCACCAGCAGCTGGTCGGTCGCCGGCCTGAGGATCTGCACCAGCCAGGCCGAGAAGCCGGCGACGAACACCGCCGCCACCAGGGCGCCGGCGAAGCCTTTCCAGCGCGGCTTCAGATAGATCCGCGCCACCCGCCCCATGAGGGCGCGGGCCGAAAGCTCGGGCAGGGCGGGCTCGCTCATGGCCGAGGGGTCGTCCGATGCGCGCGACAAGTCAAGCCGGCGGCCGGTCGCGCGACCGGCAGTGTCTTCCCGGAATGCGCGCAGCGCATGTCCGGGACCCAAGAACACCGCAGCTCGCCGGACGCCCGCGGCGATAGCCGCGCTTCTCCACGCAACGCCGTGTTCTTGGATCCCGGTCTTCGGCGCTCCGCGCCAAAACCGGGATGACAGTTCGGGTGTGGGGGGACCTGACGTCGCGGTCGCTTCCGAAATCCGTCCCGACCCCCTAGTTAGGGCGCATGAGCGCCGAGCCCGTCATCAATGGATACGACCTGTCGACCCCTGGCGGGAAGCTGAAGGCCTACGGCGACTATCTCTGGAAGGACCACGCCTATCTGCGGCTGGGCTTCCAGAACGCCCACTGGATCTCCGACGAACTGGTGCGCACCAACCAGCCGTGGCCGCACCAACTGGCCGCCTGGAAGCAGCGCGGCGTCCGCACGGTGATCAACCTGCGCGGCGGCTTCGACGCCGCCTTCCACGCGCTGGAGAAGGACGCCTGCGAGCGCCACGGCCTGGAGATGGTCGACTTCACCATCACCTCGCGCGAGGTGCCGAGCCGCGAGCGGGTGCTGGGCGCCCAGCGGCTGTTCGAGAGCATCGCCTATCCGGCGCTGATGCACTGCAAGTCCGGGGCGGACCGGGCCGGCATCATGAGCGTGTTCTACATGCACTTCCGCAAGGGCAAGACGATCCGCGAGGCGCTCGAGCAGCTGCACCTGCGCTACCTGCACGTAAAGCAGGGCAAGTGCGGCGTGCTCGACTACACCTTCGAGCGCTACCTCGCCGAGGGCGAGCCGGCGGGGATGTCGTTCCTCGAGTGGGTGCAGAGCCCGATGTACGACCCGGCCGGCATGAAGGCCCAGTTCCGCTCGCAGATGTGGGGCCGGGTGCTCACCGAAGGCCTGCTCAAGCGGGAGTGATCGGCAAGGTCGTCCAGGCGACCGACGCCAGGTTGGCGGCGTGCCACGGTGAAGCGTGGACAACACCGCCCTCCATGAGCTGCCGGACGTTTTCTACACGTTGTTGGGCGTGCGGCCGGACGGCGTCGCCTCGGTCGTAGACCTCGTTCCCGCCGACAGTTCGCTGGACGTGCGCCGCTGCGCCGAGGCGCTGTTGCGTGAGCACCTGAGCTGCAGCTTTGTCGAGGTCTGGTGCGACGGCCAGCTGATCGATCAGCTGGCCCGACGTCGACGGGCCTGACGCCCCTCAGTGGGCGTGGTCATCCCCGTGGACCGCGGGGTCCAGCAGCCGGTGCGCATGGATCACGAAATAGCGCATCAGCGCGTTGTCGACGGTCTCCTGGGCCTTGCTGCGCCAGGCGCTGACCGCGGCGTTGTAGGTCGGGTAGGCGCCGACAAAATCGACCTTTGACGGGTCGCGGAACTCCGGCGGGCCCTCCAGCGACTTCAACTCGCCGCCGATCACCAGGTGCAGGAGTTGTTTGTCGGGCATGGCTCACCTTTCGGGGGCTTGAACTGAATCAAAGCGCGATATGCCGGACCCGTTCCAGGATCAACGGAGCGAGGGACGGGGCGGCGCACACCAAGCTGGACTGTATGGGCTTGCTGCGATTGTAGGCAAATGGCCGTCCGGTGTGATCGCCGACAAAGCATCCGGCCTCGCTGGCGATGAGGTCGGCGGCCGCCAGGTCCCAGTCGTGCTTGCTGGCGAAGGTCACCGTCGCGTCGGCGGCGCCGGCGGCGACCAGGCACAGGCGGTAGGCGGTGGAGTTGCGCCGGGCGATCCGCATGTCCGGCCAGCGCTCCCGCCAGGCTTCGTGCGCGAACATCGCCGGGTGGGCGATCATCCGGCAGTCGGCGATCGCCGTCGCGGCGCTGGCGTGGATCGGTCGGCCGTTCAGCGTGGCGCCCGCCCCGACCGCGGCGGCATAGGCTTCCTGCAGCTGCGGGGCGACGACGGCGGCGGCGATCGGCCGGCCGTCCTCGACGACCGCGACGCAGACGGTCCAGAAAGGCTCGCCGGCGGCGAAGGCGCGGGTGCCGTCGATCGGATCGACGACGAACACCCGGCGGGCCGCCAGCCGGGCCGGATCATCGGCGGTCTCCTCCGACAGCCAGGCGTAGTCCGGCCGCGCCCCGCGCAGCGTCGCCTTCAGCAGCGCGTCGGCGGCGAAGTCGGCGTTGGTGACCGGCGAGTCGCCGGCCTTGAAGTCGACGGTCAGGCCGTCGTCGCGCAGGCCGGTGGCCAGCTCGCCGGCCGCCCGGGCGGCCTCCACGATGAGGGTGAGGTCGTCGCCCAAGCCCGGCGTCACCGACCGGCGATGGCGAGGCTGTCGATCAGCAGCGACGGCGAATTCGACGCGCCGCGGATCTCCAGGTCGGCGCCCGGCACGATTCGGCCGAACACCTCGATCAGGTTGCCGGCGACGGTGATCTCGGTGACCGGATAGGCGATCTCGCCGGCCTCGAACCAGAAGCCCGAACAGCCGACCGACCAATCGCCGGTGTTGCCGTTCAGCGACGGGCCGAACATCGAGGTCACCAGCAGGCCGGCGCCGGCGTCGCGCATCAACGCCGCCTGGTCCTGTTCGCCGGGCTCGAAGGTCAGGTTCGACGGCGACACGCCCGGCGGGCCGGCCAGCCCGCGCGAGGCGTGGCCGGTGGTCTCCAGGCCGAGCTGGCGCGCCGCGGCGGTGTTCAGCAGCCAGGTGGTCAGCACCCCGTCGTCGATGATCGCGGTGCGCTGGTTGGCGACGCCTTCGTCGTCGAACGGGCTCGAGCCCAGGCCGCGCAGCCGGTGGGGGTCGTCGACGATGTTGATCCCCTTGGCGAACACCTGCTGGCCGAGCTTGTCCTTCAGGAACGAGGCGCCGCGGGCGATCGACGGGCCGGAGATGGCGCCGATCAGCGGCCCCATCAGCGAGGCGGCGAGGCGGTTCTCGAAGATCACCGGGGCGGTGGTCGAGGCGATCTTGCGCGCGCCCAGGCGGCTGGCGGCGCGGCGGCCGGCCTCGGCGCCGATCGACTCCGCCGAGGGCAGGTCGGCCTCCCAGCGGGTCGAGCGGCCGTCGTAGCCGTTCTCCATGCCGTTCTCGTCGCCGGCGATCGCCGAGGCGCCCAGCGAAAAGCCGGAGGCGCGGTGCACCCCGGTGAAGCCGCCGCTGGTCACCATGGTCCACTGCGCGGCCGACCAGGAGGCCGAGCCGCCGTCGGAGTTGGTCACCTTCGGCGCCGCGCGGGCGGCGGCCTCGGCGGTGCGGGCGCGGGCCTCCAGCGCCTCGGCGCTCGGCTCGCTGGGGTCGTAGAGGTCGAGGTCGGCGAGCGGGCCGCGGGCCAGCCGCTCCGGGTCGGCGAGGCTGGCGTAGGGATCCTCCGGGGCCAGCCGGGCCATGGCGACGGCGCGCTCGATCAGCTTGGCGCGGGCCTCGGAACTGATGTCCGAGCCGGAGACGCTGGCCTGCCGGCGGCCGACGAAGACGCGCAGGCCGAGGTCGCGCGATTCCTCGCGCTCGACCTCTTCCAGTTCGCCCAGGCGCACGCCGATGGAAAGCGCGCGGCGCTCGGCGCCCACGGCCTCGGCCGCGTCGGCGCCGGCCTTGAGGGCGGCGGCGACGACGTCTTGCAGCAGATTTTCGTCCATCCCTCGGATATGGCGGAGCGGAGGGGCGGGGGCAAGTTCAGCGAATCAGATGCTCCCGTCTTCCGCTCATCCCGGCGAAGGTCGGGACCCAGGTAACGCGCAGGGCGTCGCCGCAGACCGGTCCGGGTCATCGATCGCGAGCGCGGCGGCTGAAGCTGGGTCCCGGCCTTCGCCGGGATGAGCGGATTTCTAGACCTCGTCGCCGTCGCCGGGCAGGCCGAGGCTCTTCCACTTGCGGCTGACCTCAGCGACCACCCCGGGGTCCATGCCGAGCTTTTCGCCCCATTCGCGCTTGGTCTCCGGCGGCCACTTGTTGGTGGCGTCCAGGCCGATCTTCGAGCCCAGGCCGCTCTCCGGCGAGGCGAAGTCGAGGTAGTCGATCGGCGTGCCCTCGACGAGGGTGATGTCGCGGGCCGGGTCCATGCGGGTGGACATCGCCCACATGACGTCCTTCCAGTCGCGGGCGTTGATGTCGTCGTCCACGACGATCACCCACTTGGTGTACATGAACTGCCGCAGGTAGCTCCAGACACCCATCATCACGCGCTTGGCGTGGCCGGGGTAGGCCTTCTTCATCGACACCACGGCGATGCGGTAGCTGCAGCCCTCGGGCGGCAGCCAGAAGTCGACGATCTCCGGGAACTGCTGGCGCAGCAGCGGGATGAACACCTCGTTGAGCGCCTCGCCGAGCACGCTGGGCTCGTCTGGCGGGCGGCCGGTGAAGGTGGTCAGGTAGATCGGGTTCTTGCGCATGGTGATCGCGGTCACCTGGAACACCGGGAAGCGCTCGACGGAATTGTAATAGCCGGTGTGGTCGCCATACGGGCCCTCGTTGGCGTACTCGTCGAGCAGCACGTGGCCTTCCAGCACGATCTCGGCCTGGGCCGGGACCATCAACGGCACGCTCTTGGCCGGGACCAGGTCGAGCTTGGCGCCGCGCATCAGGCCGGCGAACTGGTACTCCGACAGCGTCTCCGGCACCGGCGTCACCGCCGCCAGGATGGTGCCGGGATCGGCGCCGATCACCGCGCAGGCGGGCAGCGGCTCAGGCTTGCCGGCGGCCTTCCAGCGGCGGTGGTGCTGGGCCCCGCCGCGGTGCGCCAGCCAGCGCATGATGGTGCGGTCCTTGCCCAGCACCTGCATGCGGTAGATGCCGAGGTTGTAATCGTCCTCACGGTCCGCCGAGGGCCCCTTGGTGACCACCAGCGGCCAGGTGATCAGCGGCGCCGGCTCGCCCGGCCAGCAGGTCTGGATCGGCAGCTTGGTCAGGTCGATCTGGTCGCCGGTGAGCACCACTTCCTGCACCGGCGCGCGCTTCACCGTCGCCGGCCGCATGGCCATCACCGTCTTGGCCAGCGGCAGCATCTCCATCGCGTCCTTCAAGCCGCGCGGCGGCTCCGGCGCGCGCAGGAAGGCCAGCAGCTCGCCGACCTCGCGCAGGTCTTCCGGCGTCGAGCGTGCGCGGCCTTCCAGCGTCACGCCCATGGCGACCCGCTTGACCGTGCCGAACAGATTGACCAGCGCCGGCATCGGCGAGATCTCGCCGTCGGCGCGGATCGGCTGCTCGAACAGCACCGCCGGCCCGCCGGTCGCCAAGAGCCGGCGTTGGATCTCGGTCATCTCGAGCACGGTGGAGACGGGCTCCTTCACCCGCACCAGCTCGCCGGCCGCTTCCAGCGTCTCGAGGAATTCGCGCAAAGACCGATAGGCCATCTCGTCTCCAAGGCTCGCGCCGAACGCCCCCTCCGTCTCGGCGCTTGCGCGCCGATCCACCTCCCCCGCTTTGCGGTGGAGGAGCGATCGCTGCTCCCCGCCTGCGGGGGAGCTGTCGGCGAAGCCGACTGAGGGGGCGCTCAGCCCGCGCGGAAGCTAGGCCGCGACCGCCGCCGTGTCACGCTTCGCCGGCGTGCGCGACGTCCCAGGCCTTCACCGCCGCCTTCGGCGCGATCTTGCGCCAGCGCCGTTCAAGGAAGCTGCGCAGCTCGTCGCCTTCGATCTGCGCGATCCGCGCCAGCACGATCGGGTAGTTCCGGTAGTGGTCGGTGAAGTGGAAGGTCGCCGGCGCCGCCGCGATCAGCATCTCGCGCTCGTCGAAGCCGACCTCCTGCAAGACCACGCTCAAGTCCTCCGCCCGCAGCCGGGTGAAGAACTTCACCGCCACCTTGTAGGCCGGATGGCCGTAGCTGGTCCCTTCCTCGACGCCGGGGAAGGCCATGACGACGGCGTGGAACTGCTCGGCGGTCACCTAGGTCCTCAGGTCTCGCTCCACACCCCGAGCTCGTTGCCGCTGGGGTCGCGGAAGTGGAAGCGGCGGCCGCCGGGGAAGTCGTAGGCCGGGCGGATGATTTCGCCGCCGGCGGCGCGGACCTTGGCCTCCATCGCCTCAAGGTCGTCGGCGTAGAGGATCACCAGCGGCATCGGGCTCTGGTCTTCCGCGTGACCGTTGAAGCCGCCGTCGAGGCCCTCGTCGAACGCCGCATAGCCCGGGCCGTAGTCGGTGAAGGCCCAGCCGAAGGCCTGCTCGTAGAACCGCTTGGTGGCGATCAAGTCGCCGCCCGGCAGCTCGATGTAGTCGATCCGGCCGTCCTCGCCCATGGGGTGCTCCTGTAGAATGTTCGTTGAATGTTCTAGTTGGGCGCGGCGTGGATGGGAAGTCCCCTGCGCCCTCTCCCTGTCATCCCGGAACGCGCGACTCACCAACCTGCTCTTCCCCGCGAAAGCGCTTTCGCGGGGAAGAGCGGAAAGAGGGCTAAGGCAGCCGCCAGACCGAGGTCTTCTTGACCTCCATGTCCTCGAGCTCGCGGGTGGTCGGCACCTGGTATTCGGCGAGCTTCACCAGGCCGTCGCGCGGGAAGTAGCTGCGGCCCGGGTCGCCGATCAGCACGGTCGCGCCGGCGGCGCGGGCCGCGGCCAGCCAGGCCAGCACCTGTCCGGCGAGCGGCTGTTCGTAGCAGATGTCGCCGGCCAGGATGACCTCGGCCCAGGCCGGCGGCGGCTGGTCCAGGAGGTTCTGCTCGGTGAACTCGACGGCGACGGCGTTCAGCTCGGCGTTGGCGGCCACCGCGGCCTGGCAGAAGACGTCGATGTCGGCGGCGAGCACCCTGGCGGCGCCGGCCTTCATCGCGGCGAGCGCGACCAGGCCCGAGCCGGTCGCGAAGTCGATCACCGGCTTGCCGGCGACCAGCTCCGGATGGTCGAGGACGTAGCGCGCCAGCGCCTGGCCGCCGGCCCAGGCGAAGGCCCAGAACGGCGGCGGCAGGCCCATCTCCTCCAGCGCTTCTTCGGTCAGCCGCCAGATCGGCATGATCTCGTCGGCGAGGAGCAGCTCCAGCTCGGGCGTGTGCGGCGGACGCTGCGGGCGGGTGTTGTCGAGGACGAAGGCGCGGCGGCCCTCCGGCGTAGGCGTGATCATCCGGCTCAGAACCCCAGCGCGCCGACGGCGAAGGCGACGAACAGGATCACCCCGGCCCAGGTGTTGGCCTTGAACAGCGCCAGCGCGCGGACCGGGTTGTCCGCCTGCACCCGCCGCGCCTGCAGGATCAGGTGGGTGGCGTAGAGCGCGAACACCGGCAGGAACAGGAAGCTCAGGCCGGCCCAGACGTAGGCGGCGAAGGTCAGCACCAGCGACAGGCCGTAGAAGCCGGCGACCCCGCGCGGGATGTCTGCGCCGAGCCGGCGGGCCGAGGACTTCACCCCGGCCAGAGCGTCGTCCTCCAGGTCCTGGATGGCGTAGATGGTGTCGTATCCGAGGGTCCAGAACACGCCGCCGGCGTAGAGCAGCACCGCCGACAGGTCGAGCCGGCCGTTGGCGGCGGCGAAGCCCAGCAGCGCGCCCCAGTTGAAGGTCAGTCCCAGCCAGGCCTGCGGCCACCAGGTGATCCGCTTCATGAACGGGTAGGCCGCGACCAGCGCCAGCGAGGCGACGCCCAGGCCGATCGCCAACGGACCCATGGTCAGGAGGATCAGCAGCGAGACCAGGCTGCAGCCGACGATGAAGCCCCAGGCCTGCTTGACGCTGATCTGGCCGGACGGGATCGGCCGGCCGGCGGTGCGCGAGACCTTGGCGTCGATGTCGCGATCGACGATGTCGTTGAAGGCGCAGCCAGCGGCGCGCATCAGCGCCGCGCCGACGAAGAACTCCAGCATCAGCCAGAGGTCGGGCAGCCGGCCGTAGGTCGCGTCGGCCAGTGCGATCGCCTGCCAGCCGGGCAGCATCAGCAGCCAGATGCCGGTCGGCCGGTCGAACCGGCCGAGCTTCAACCACGGCCGCAGCGCGGCCGGCGCGCGGCGGTCGACCCAGTTGGTGGGGACGGCGTCGGGCAGCGGCGCGGACTGGCTCATGGCCGGGGGCTTAGCAGATGGCGCGGGGCGGGCGAAGACGCCTGCCCCACACTGTCATCCCGGTTTCGGCGCGGAGCGCCGAAGACCGGGATCCAAGAACACGGCGCTGCACGAGAGGCGCGGCCAGCGCGGCGGGCGCCTTCACCGTCAGTATTCTTGGGTCCCGGACATGGCTGCGCGCATTCCGGGATGACAGCTTGAATTCAGACCTCGCCCGCCAGCGCCTCGGCCAGGTCCCCGCGCGGCTCGACCGCGACGGTCGCCAGCCCCAGCCAGCCGGCCATCAGCTTCAGCTCGCTCGCCAGTCGCGCCGGGGTCTCCGGCGTCGCCCAGGGTTCGGCGTGGCTGGCCTGGACGCGCAGCACGCCGGCCTTGCGCTCGGCCTTCAGGTCGACGCGGGCGGTCAGCGCGTCGCCCTCCAGGAACGGCAGCACGTAGTAGCCGTGGGTGCGCTTGGCCGCGGGGGTGTAGATCTCCAGCCGCACGCGCACGCCGAACATCCGCTCGGTGCGCTCGCGGAACCAGATGGCGTTGTCGAACGGCGACAGCAGCGCGGCGGCGGCGATCCGCCGGGGCTTGCGCGCGGCGGGGTCGAGATAGGCCGGCTCGCGCCAGCCCTGCACCGCGACGGGCTGCAACTCGCCGGCCTCGACCAACTCGGCGAGCCGGGCGCGGGTCTCGGCCACGCTCATGCGGAAGTAGTCGCGCAGGTCGCGCTCGGTGGCGACGCCGAGCGCGCCGGCGGCGATGCGCAGCAGGCCGCGTTGGGCCGCGTCGCGGTCGGGCGTCGGCGTTTCCAGCACCGCGCGCGGCAGCACCCTTTCCGGCAGGCCGTAGACCCGTTCGAAGGTCCCGCGGCGGGTCGCGGCGGTCAGCTCGCCGGTCCAGAACAGGCATTCCAGCGCCCGCTTGCCCTCGCTCCAGCCCCACCAGCCGCCGTTGCCCTTGATCCCGAGCTCCAGCTCGGAGGCGGCAAGCGGCCCGCGGTCGCGGATCTGCGCGAGCGCCCGGTCGACCTGGGGGCGATGTTCGCGCAGGTACCGGGCGATGCCGCGCCAGACGCCGACGCCGTCGTGGGCGTCGGCCATCCGCCAGCGCAGCAGCGGCTGGCTGGCCAGCGGCAGCAGGCTGGCCTCGTGGCCCCAGTACTCGAACAGCTCAGGCTTCTTGCCCCAGGCGAGCTCCTCCAGCAGGGCCCGCGGATAGGCGCCCAGCCGCGAAAAGGCCGGCAGGTAGTGGGTGCGCGAGACGACATTGACCGAGTCGATCTGCACCGCGCCGAGGCGCGCGATCGTCTTCAGCAGTTGGCGCTTGCCGACCTCGCCGGCCGGCCGCGCCGCGCCGAAGCCCTGGGCGGCGAGCGCGATGCGGCGCGCCTCCGCCGGCGTCAGACTGTCCTGGCCCAAGGCTCCCCCGCCGCTCGCGACTGCTCAGGCGGAGGAAAGCGCCTAGGCCCCCTGCGGCGCAAGCACCGGTTCGAGCTTCGGCGGGCGGCCGAGCAGCATGAACAGCAGGCTGCCGATGAAGGTCGCGGCGGTGCAGATGTAGAGATAGACGGTGAAGTCGTCGGTGAGCTTCAGCGTCGCACCCATCACCAGCGCGCCGATGGCGCTGGCGCTGCCGATCGCCGCCGTCACCAGGCCGAGCGTGCTGGAGAACACCTGGATGCCGAAGAAGCGCACCACCAGGTAGGCCGCCAGGTCGCCCTCAGCCCCTTGCGACAGGCCGAGCAGCAGCACCGCCGCGGCCAGCGCCACCGTCGCGTCGATCGGCGAACCCAGGATGAACAGCCCAAGCGCCGGCAGGCCCATGCTGACCGCGGCGACGATGTGCGGCGGGAAGCGGTCCAGCGACAGGCCGCAGGCGAACCGGCCGATGATCACTCCGGTGGAGTAGGACGAGATGATCATCGCGGCGACCGCGGAGCTCGCGCCCTTGTCGAGCAGCATCAGCTTCATGTGCGAGGCCGGCAGGGCGGCGGCGATGTTGCACAACAGCATGCCCGCCAGGATCACCCAGAAGGCCGAGCGGCCGGCGACCTGGCGATAGTCCTGCAGCATCCGGCCCGGCGCGCGGACCACGGTGCGGCCGCTCGCCGTCGAGCGCGGCATGATGGTCAGCGCCAGCAGGCCGAAGCACAGCGACAGCGCCGCCACCGCCTGGTAGCCGACCCGCCAGCCGTGGACGTCGTTGATGTGGCTGAGCACCGGGATGCCGAGCGCCGACACCGCGGCCGGTCCGCAGACGACCACCGCCAGCGCCAGGCCGCGGGCCTTTTCGAACCGCTCGGCGACCAGCCGGCTGTAGACCGACGAGGTGGTGGTCGCGCCGATCGTCGTCAGGGCGACGGTGATCGCCAGGAACTCGGTGAAGCCGCCGCGCATCAGGCTGTAGGCGAAGAAGCAGGCCGGGACGCCGAACACCCCGAACGCGGCGGTGCGGCGGACGCCGAAGCTGTCGGCGAGGCGGCCGGCCACCGGCACGGTGACCAGCGTCAGCATCCCGATCACCCCGACCAGGGCGAACTGCGCCTTGGTCCAGCCGAACTCCGCGAGCAGGGGCGGGGCGAAGACGCTGAGCGAATAGATGTGCAGCGCGGTGCCGCCGCCGAGCCCCAGGGCCGCGGCTAGCAGCGCGCGCCAATTCGCCCGGAACTCGCCCAGATAACTCATCCGCCGACTCCTGATGTTGCGCGCCCTCAGCGCGGGCGGTAGCCCGTCGCGTGGCATGATGCACAATCGTTTCCCCGGGGGGATGCGAGCCTTGTGTCTCGGACGGAGTCAAGGCGGAAATGAAACGCTCGGGTCTACTTCTCGAGCCGGCCGTCGGTCAGGGCGGCGCTCTCGAAGCGGAACAGGATGTCCGGATCCGGCGGGGGCGCGTCGGCGGCGATCTGCGGCGGCGCGAGCGTGTGGGCGATGTGACTGAGGATGGCGAGCCGCGCCTTGCGCTTGCTGTCCGCGCGTACGCAGATCCACGGGGCCAACGCCGTCGACGTGCGCTGCAGCATGTTATCCCGCGCGTTGGTGTACTCTTTCCACCGCTTCTGCGCGGCGTCGTCGAGCGGCGAGCTCTTCAGCACCTTCAGCGGATCGGAGTGGCGTTCCGCCAGCCGCTTGGCCTGCTCGTCCTTGGAGACGTCCAGCCAGAGTTTGACGATCTTCAGGCCGCTCTCCAGCAGCATCGACTCCACCGTCGGCGCCTCGCGCAGGAAGACCTCCTGCTCCTCCGGGGTGGAGAAGCCCATCACCCGCTCGACTCCGGCGCGGTTGTACCAGGAGCGGTTGAAGATCACCGTCTCGCCGCAGGCCGGCAGGTGCGGGATGTAGCGTTGGAAAAACCACTGACTGCTTTCGCGGTCGGACGGCTTGGGCAGGGCGACGACCTTGGTGTTGCGCACCGACAGGTGCTCGGTCAGCACCCGGATCGCGCCGTCCTTCCCGGCGGCGTCGCGGCCTTCGAAGATGATCAGCGCCTTCTCGCCTTCGGCCATAGCGCGCTGCTGCCATTTCACCAGCACCAGCTGGCGGGCTTCGAGTTCCGGATCGTCGTCTTTGCGGGACATGGTGAAGTAACGCCCGAACGCCGCGTTTTTGTCATCCGTGGGTGAACGCCCCCTCAGTCGGCTGCGCCGACAGCTCCCCCGCTTCGCGGTGGAGCACCTTCGGCCCAGATCCTCCACCGCGCAGCGGGGGAGGTGGATCGCGCCGCAGGCGCGAGACGGAGGGGGCGTTTGCGTGCGCCGCGTGCGCCGCTACAACCGCGTCATGATCCGCCTGTTCGTCGCCCACGACCTCGCCCAGGACGCCGAACTCAGGCTGGACGAGGGGCAGAGCCGCTATCTGGCGGCGGTGATGCGCCTGACGCCGGGCGACGAGCTGCTGGCGTTCAACGGCCGCGACGGCGAGTGGCGCGCCCGCGTCGCCAGCGTCGGCAAGAAGGCGGTGACGCTGGAGGCGGTCGAGCTGGTCCGGCCGCAGGCTGTGGGGCCGGACCTCGACCTGGTGATCGCCCTGGTCAAGCGCGCGCGGCTGGAGACCATCGTCGAGAAGGCCGCCGAGCTCGGGGCCCGGCGGGTGCGCCCGACGATCACGGAACGCACGAACGCTGACCACACCCGGGTCGACCGGCTGCGGGCGATCGCCGTCGAGGCCGCCGAGCAGACCGGCCGGCTGGACGTCCCCGAAGTGCTGGAGCCGGTCCGCCTCGACAAGCTGGTCGGCGGCTGGGAGGACGGCCGCAGGCTGCTGTTCTGCGATGAGGCCGGCGACGCGCAACCGGCGCTGACGGCGCTGGAGGCCCAGCCGGAGGCGCCCTGGGCGATCCTCATCGGCCCGGAAGGCGGCTTTTCGCCGAAGGAGCGCGAAATGCTGCGGTCGCTGAACTTCGCGACGCCGGCGACGTTGGGCCCGAGAATCCTGCGCGCGGACACGGCGGCGATCAGCGCACTAACCTTATGGCAAGCAGCGCTGGGCGACTGGCGTACTTGAGCTGCGACCGTTTGCACCCATGTCACTCATGCGCGTAAAGATCGCGGCCGCGCGGGGCCACCCCCGCTGAGACGTCTGTTACGGGCTGGAGAGCTGCATTTGGCCGACATCGCATGCCAAGATCGCCCGCTCGTCTTCGACGATCTGGTCCGCTGGTTCGAGGCCGGGTCCAAGCCGGCGTCCGAATGGCGCGTGGGCGCCGAGCACGAGAAGTTCGTCTTCCAGCTCGGCTCGAACCGGCCGGTCCCGTATGAGCCCGGCGGCATCAAGGCCCTGCTGGAGGGGCTGACCCGCTTCGGCTGGAAGCCGGTCTACGAAGGCGACAACGTCATCGCGCTGGAGCGCGGCAAGGCCAGCGTCAGCCTCGAGCCCGGCGGCCAGTTCGAACTGTCCGGCGCGCCGCTCGAGACCATCCACGAGATCTGCGAGGAGACCGGCTCGCACCTGCAAGAGGTGAAGATCGTCGCCGACGAGCTTGGCCTGGGGTTCCTCGGCCTGGGCTTCACCCCGCAGTGGCGGCGTGACGAGATCCCGGTGATGCCCAAGGGCCGCTACACCATCATGCGCGAGTACATGCCCAAGGTCGGCGGCATGGGCCTGGACATGATGTTCCGCACCTGCACGGTGCAGGCGAACCTCGATTTCGGCTCCGAAGCCGACATGGTCGCGAAGTTCCGCACCAGTCTGGCGCTGCAGCCGATCGCCACGGCGCTGTTCGCCAACTCGCCGTTCAAGGAAGGCAAGCCGACCGGCCTGCTGTCCAGCCGCGCCAACGTCTGGACCGACACCGATCCGGACCGTACCGGCATGCTGGATTTCGTCTTCCAGGACGGCTTCGGCTTCGAGACCTACGCCCGCTACGCGCTCGACGTGCCGATGTATTTCGTCAAGCGCGACGGCCGTTACGTCGACGTCGCCGGCCGCTCGTTCCGCGACTTCATGGACGGCAAGCTGGCCGAGCTGCCGGGCGAGCGCCCGACCCTCAAGGACTGGGCCGACCACACCACCACCCTGTTCCCCGAGGTGCGGCTGAAGCAGTACCTGGAGATGCGCGGCGCGGACTCCGGGCCATGGAGCCGGCTCTGCGCCCTGCCGGCGCTCTGGATGGGCGTGCTCTACGACTCCGCGGCGCTGGCGGCGGCCTGGGACCTCTGCAAGGACTGGGCGACCGAGGATCACGAGCGGCTGCGCGCCGACGTCGCCCGGCTGGGCCTGAAGGCCGAGGTCAATGGGCGCAGCGTGCAGGACGTCGCCAAGGACATGCTGGCGATCGCCCGCGACGGGCTGAAGCGGCGTAACCGATTGTCCGGCGGCCTGGTCGACGAGAGCGGCTATCTCGGCGAACTGCATGAGATAGCCGAGAGCGGGATCACCCCGGCCGAGCGGCTGCTGGAGCTCTACAACACCCGCTGGGCCGGCGACGCCGGCAAGGTGTTCGAGGCCTTCGCCTACTAGCCGCCCGCACGGCGATTGAATGAACCGCTCACCCCGGCGAAGGCCGGGGCCCAGGTGAACCCCACCAAGCGCTCCGGCTGAATCTGGATACCGGCCCTCGCCGGTACGCGCGGAGCTTGGTTAGGCCGCAGCCTTCTTCTTCGGCATCAGGTGCAGGACGCCGGCGATGACGCCGCCGATCAGGAAGCCGACCAGCGCCGAGGCCACGGCGAAGGCCAGCCAGCCGGCGACGGACCCGAGCATCGGCGCGGCCGCGGCCCAGTGCTGCAGCTGGTGGATCAGCCCCGGGATCGGCGTCAGCTGATACTGCTCCAGGCCGTGGACGATGATGCCGCCACCGACCCACAGCATCGCCGCGGTGCCGATCACGGTTAGGCCGTTCATCACCGCCGGCATGGCGCGCACCAGCAGCCGGCCCGCCAGGCGCAGGCTGCGCAGGCGGCCTTTCGCCAGATGCAGGCCGATGTCGTCCATCTTCACGATGAACCCGACCACGCCGTAGACGCCGACGGTGATCGCGAAGCCGACCGCCGCCAGCGCCGCGGCCTGAACGACGAACGGCTGGTCGGCGACGCTGCCCAGCGAAATGGCCATGATCTCGGCCGACAGGATCAGGTCGGTGCGGATCGCGCCGGAGACCTTGCGCTGCTCGAGCTCCTTGGAGCTCAGCGCCAACTCTTCCGGCTCGTCCGCCGCGTCGTCGCCGTGCAGGACCGCCTCGATCACCTTCTCCGCCGCCTCGAAGCAGAGATAGGCCCCGCCGAGCATCAGGATCGGCGTCACCGCCCAGGGGGCGAAGTAGCTGAGCAGCAGGGCGCCTGGCAGCAGGAAGAAGAACTTGTTGCGCAGCGAGCCCATCGCGATCTTCCAGACGATCGGAAGCTCGCGGTCCGGGGTGAAGCCCATGGCGTAGCCGGGCGTGACCGCAGTGTCGTCGACCACCACGCCGGCGGCCTTGGCGCCGGCCTTGCCGGCGGCGGCGCCGACATCGTCCAGCGAGGCGGCCGCGATCTTGGCGATGCCGGCGATGTCGTCGAGGAGGGCGGCGAATCCTGAAGCCATGGGGTCCTTTGCGGCGACGCGCCGGGGTCCGTCAACGCGGACGGTTGAGGAAGTCGGCGATCGCCGGGGCGAGCCGCGGATAGAGATCGAACACGCTGCCGGGCGCACGGCCGGTGAAGCGGTCCATCCAGGCCGCGCCCGGCCAGGCCGAGGGCACGAGCGTCGCGCCGGGAATCAGCCGCGCCAGCGCCTGCGACACCTCCGGCGGGTGGATGTCGTCGCCGCCTTCGAAGATCAGCGTCGGCAGGGCGAGCCCGCGCAGCGCCGCGTCCGGCACGCCGGCCAAGGCGGCGTCCGGCGAATAGTAGAAGAAGGTGTTCCAGCGCTTCAGCGTGGCGATGAAGTCGGCGGGATCCAGCGCCAGCAGCCGGTCGCGGTTCTCCGGGTTGGCGGCGATCCGTTCGGCGAAGAACGGCGTCTTGGCGATCGCCGGCATGCCGCCGCGCTCGGCGGCCATGATGTAGGGCACGTGGTACTGGAAGCCGAGGAACTGGCAGCCGTAGGGCCCGCCCGACGCCGACCAGAGGATCAGGCCGCGCGCCGCCTCCGGCCGCCTGAGCGCGGTCAGCACCGACACCCGGCAGCCGGCCGAGCCGCCGGCCAGCCAGGCCGGGCCCTCGCCAAGCTCGGCGATCAGGTCGCCGAGGTCGTCGGCCCAGAGCTCCTGCTCGGAGCCTGCGCCGCCGAAGAAGACGTCGCTCGCCCCGGTGTTGCGGCGGTCCCAGGTCAGCACCCGCGCCTGCGCCGCCAGCGCCTCGGCCAGCGCGTCGACCGCCGCCCCGGCTTCCCGGCCGCCGGGCGTCAGCGCGACCAATGGCCCCGCGCCGCGCAGCGCATATTGCAGGCGACAGCCGTCGCGCGTGGTGAAGCTGGGCATGGTGCGGGGTCTCGTACGTTCGCCGGGAGCGTACAGGCGCGGCGGTGACTGCGTCCAAGCCGTAAAACGCCCCCTCAGTCCGCTGCGCGGACAGCTCCCCCGCTGCGCGGTGGAGCATCTTGGCGCTCTAGATCCTCCACCGCGCAGCGGGGGAGGTGGATCGCGCCGGAGGCGCGAGACGGAGGGGGCGTTTTACCGCGCCGTCCTTAGCTGAACCCGCGGCGGTCCTCCCGCCCGGGTGTCTCGACGTTCGGCGCCCAGTGTTCGCGTTGGGCGACGCCGTCGCCGGAGTCGGTGTGCTGGACGATCTCGTCGATGTCGCGTCGCGACAGCGTGGCGTCGGCTTCCGGACGCGGTTCGCGGTGGTGGTGGTGCGGGTTCACCACGGCGTCGTCGACTTCGTAGAGCTCGATGTCGCCCGGATAGAAGGCGACGCGGCCGCGGATCGGCCCCACCGGGTCGTACGGGTCCTCGTAGGACCAGGCGACGTTCTCGAGAATTTCGCCGTCAAAGGTGAGGGTGAAATAGCTCGCCTGACCCTTGTGCGGGCAGAAGCTGTGGCGGTCGGTCCGCCCCATGTACTCCATGCCCACGTCCTGACGCGGGAAATAGACGACCGGCGCCAAGCCCTTCTCGTGCAGGATGATCGCGTCGTCCGTGTCGGCGATGACGTGGTTGTTGAGGCGGGCGCGCCAGCGCCGGGTGGCGGGCTTCAGCGTGATCTGCGGATCGGGGTCTGAGGTCTGCATGCGGGAGGTTCTCCTTGCGACCTTCAACGTGCAGGCCTGCGACCGGCTCCCGCAGGGCAATTGTTACGCCTTGTGACATCGCTTGCCGCGTGATCTCTAGCTCGTAACCTGACCCGGCGCGCCACGCGCCGCTTCATCTAAGAGCTTCACCGGAAACGCCTTCGCATGAATCCCGTCGTTCTTATCGGCCTGCTGGTCACCGTGGCGACCGGCGCGCCGGTGCTGGTGCAACTGCTGCGCAACCACCCGCGCGGGCTGATCATCGCCTTCTTCGCCGAGATGTGGGAGCGGTTCTCCTACTACGGGATGCGCGCCATCCTGGTCTTCTACCTGACCCAGCACCTGCTGTTCGACGACAAGACCGCCTCGGCGCAGTACGGCTCCTACACCTCGCTGGTCTTCCTGATCCCGCTGGCCGGGGGGCTGATCGCCGACCGCTGGCTCGGCACCCGCAAGGCGGTGGTGTTCGGCGCGCTGCTGCTGACCGCCGGCCACATGGCGATGGCGATCGAGGGCCGTCCCTCCGAACAGACCCTGCACTTCGCCGGCCGCAGCTACGAGATCCAGGCCGAAGGCCGGATGGACGACCGCAAGGTCCATGTCGTGGTCGACGGCAAAGCCCACGCCTTCGCCGCGGCGCAGGACGGCGGGCTGCAGATCAAGAACCTGCCGGCTGGGGCCTCGCTGCCGGCGGTCCTGCCGGCCGGCGAATTCTCGATGACCACCAAGACCGACCTGCTCGGCCGCAACGCCTTCTATCTGGCGATCTCGCTGATCATCATGGGGGTCGGCTTCCTCAAGCCGAACATGTCGGTCCTGGTCGGGCAGCTCTACGAACAGGGCGACCCGCGACGGGACGCCGGCTTCACGCTCTACTATTACGGCATCAACCTCGGGGCCTTCTGGGCGGCGATCCTGTGCGCCATGCTGGGGCAGTCGGTCGGTTGGTGGGCCGGCTTCGGTCTGGCCGGAATCGGCATGGCGGCGGGCCTGCTCGTCTTTATCCTCGGGCGAAAACACCTGCTCGGGCGCGGCGAGCCGCCGGCCCCGCAGCGGCTGCGCGAGAAGGTGGTCGGGCCGCTCAACCGCGAACAGCTGATCTATGGCCTTGGCGTGCTGGCGGTGATCCCGGTGTGGTTCCTGGTGCAGCACAACACTCTGGTCGGCTGGGGCCTGGGCGTCGCGACCGTGGTCGCCGTGGCCTACATCTTCTGGTTCATGTTCGCCCAGTGCGGCAAGGTCGAGCGCGAGCGGATGGCGCTGGCCATGGTGCTGATCTTCGGCGCGGTGGTGTTCTTCACCCTGTTCGAGCAGGCCGGCACCTCGCTCAACCTGTTCGCCGCGCGCAACGTCGACCTGATGGGGCTGCCGGCAGCCCAGACCCAGTCGTTCAACCCGTTCTTCATCTTGGTCTTCGCGCCGATGTTCGCCGCGCTCTGGGCTTGGCTGGGGCGTCGCGGCCGCGACCCCAATCCGACGCTGAAGTTCGGCCTGTCGCTGCTGCAGATCGGCCTGGGCTTCCTGGTGGTGGTCTGGGGCGCGCCGCTGGCCGACGCCCAGTACCGGCTGCCGGTGATCCTGCTCGGCCTGCTTTATATGTTCCACACCACGGCGGAGCTGTTCCTGTCGCCGGTGGGGCTGTCGCAGATCACCAAGCTCAGCGTAGCCAGTTTGGTCTCGTTCATGATGGCGGTCTGGTTCCTGGCCTCGTCGATCGCCCAGTACGTCGGCGGGATCATCGCCGGCCTGGCCGGAACCGAGACGGTCGGCGGCGAGGTGCTCGACCCGGCGGCCGCACTGGCCGCGTCGCTGCGGGTCTTCAACCTGCTCGGCTGGTGGGGCGTCGGCATCGGCGTCGCCTTTGTCGCCCTCAGCTTCCTGATCAAGGGCTGGGCCCACGGCGCCGACGAGACGGTGGTGCAGCCGGAGCCGCTCGGCGGCGGCGACCGCCCGGCTGTCGGCCGGGCGGCGATCCGCGCGGAGCGGAAGGGTAGCTAAAGAAGATGCTCCCCCTGAGGGGGAGTTCCCGCGAAGCGGGTGAGGGGGTTGAAGGCCGCCGAGTCAGCGGCTGAAACCCCCTCCGGCCCTATCGGGCCACCTCCCCCTGAGGGGGAGGATCTAGGCGGCCTACAGGCTCGTGCCGCCGACCGTCAGGCCGGTGAGCTTCAGCGACGGCTGGCCGACGCCGACCGGCACGCTCTGGCCGGCCTTGCCGCAGCTGCCGATGCCGGGGTCGAAGCCGAAATCGTCGCCGATCATGGTCACCCGGGTCAGCGCCGAGGGCCCGTCGCCGATCAGCGTCGCGCCCTTCACCGGCGTGGTCACCTTGCCGTCCTCGATCAGGTAGGCCTCGGTGCACTGGAAGACGAACTTGCCGTTGGTGATGTCCACCTGACCGCCGCCGAAGTTGGCGCAGTAGAGGCCACGCTTGGTCGAGGCGATCATCTCCTCGCGGCTGGCGTCGCCGCCGAGCATGGCGGTGTTGGTCATCCGCGGCATCGGCATGTGGGCGTAGGACTGCCGCCGGGCGTTGCCGGTGGCCTGCGCGCCCATCAGCCGCGCGCTCATCCGGTCGTGCATATAGCCGACCAGGATGCCGTCCTCGATCAGGATGGTGCGCTCGGTCGGGGTGCCCTCGTCGTCGACGGTCAGCGAGCCGCGGCGGCCGAGGATGGTGCCATCGTCGAACACGGTGACGCCCGGCGCGGCGACCCGCTCGCCGATCCGGCCGGAGAAGGCCGAGGTGCCCTTGCGGTTGAAGTCGCCTTCGAGCCCGTGGCCGACCGCCTCGTGCAGCAGCACGCCGTTCCAGCCGGGGCCGAGCACGACGTCCATCTCGCCGGCCGGGCAGGGCACCGCCTCGAGGTTCACCAGCGCCTGGCGCAGCGCCTCGTCGACCTGTTCCTGCCAGCGGTCCGGGGTGATCCAGGCTTCGAAGCCGGTGCGGCCGCCGGCGCCGCTGGTGCCGGTCTCGCGGCGGCCGTCGCGCTCGACGCTGACCTGCACGTTGAGGCGGCACAGCGGGCGCACGTCGCGGATCAGCCGCCCGTCGGCGCGGACGATCTCCACCGTCCGCCGCTCGCCGGCCATCGAGGCCATCACCTGGACGACCCGCGGATCGCGTTCGCGGGCCCAGGCGTCGATCTCCTGCAGCAGCGCGACCTTGTCGGCGAAGTCCGGCGAGGCGAGCGGGTTCTCCTCGCCATAGAGCTTGGCGTTGGTCGCCCGCGGGCCTTCGGCGGCGACCCCGGCGTAGCCGCGTTTGGCGAGCGCCGCGGAATCGCCGGCGCGACGGATGGCCGCTTCCGAGATCTCGCTGGCGTGGGCGTAGCCGGCGGTCTCGCCGGCGACGACGCGCAGGCCGAAGCCCTCGGTGGCGTCGTAGGCCGCGGATTTCAGCCGGCCGTCGTCGAACAGGAAGGACTCGCTCTCGGAGCGTTCGACGAACAGCTCGCCGTCGTCGGCGCCGGCGAGCGCGTCGCGCAGCACCGAGACGGCGCGTTCGGGATCGACGCCGGCGGCGTCGAGGATCGAAGGGGCGGGGGCGTGGGCGTTCATGCGTGAAAGATAGGGACCGCCCGGCCCGGCGTCACCTGCGGGCGTTGGAACTCCCTCCTTTCATCATCCTTTCATCATCGCCCGGCTTGTCCGGGCCATGACGGATATATCCGGTCACCGCTTCAGCGGGTCGTGCCCCCAATTCATTAGACTATAGCGCCAGCGGGTGTCGGCGACCTCGCCCCAGGGACGCTGGGCGAGGTGGCGGCGGCAGTAGCCGATCACCTTCTTCATATGCGCGTAATCGGCGTCGGTGAGGTCGTCGTTCGGCGTATCGCGGATCTCCAGGATGCGCCGCGCCGACTGGCGGCCGACCGACTCGTGCTCGCCCTTGCGCACCATGCCGACCTGCTTGCTCTGCGGCGTCTCCAGCCAGGCGCGCAGCTCGGCCTGGGTGAGGTTCGTCAGGCGAGCGAACTCGCGGCGGACGGCCCGGGCGTCGTCAGGATGCAAATGCATCGCAATCCTCCCTTGGGACGCGAAATTCCGGTGCGGCGGCATGGATGCCCATATCTGACGCAAGCGCCTTGGCAACGACCAGGGATGCGCGTATGCACGCGCGCTGAAGGGGCGGACCGGCGCGAAAGCGCCTGCGCGCGCTCATTCTGTCAGGCGGCGGGATCGTCGGATTCGCGAGCGCGGCCGCGCCAACCAGACCGAGGGGACATGAAGTCGAGGTTTAAGGGGATGCGGGCGCTGGCGACCGGTGTCGCGGCGGGCGCGATGGCGGCGTTCTGGGGTGCTTCAGCCCTCGCCGAGGACCTGGTGGGCCAACCCACGCCGGGCGCGATCGACCTGCAGCCGGGGGTGACCCCGCTGCGGCATGACGCGATCTTCTTCCACAATGCGATTCTGCTGCCGATCATCACGGCGATCACCTTGCTGGTGCTCGGCCTGCTGGTGTGGGTGGCGGTGCGCTACAACCGCCGCGCCAATCCGACGCCGGCGCGCTGGAGCCACAACACGGCGATCGAAGTGATCTGGACCCTCGCGCCGGTGCTGGTGCTGGTGTTCATCTCGATCTTCTCGTTCAAGCTGCTGTTCGCCTATCACGACATGCCGAAGCCGGATCTGACGGTGAAGGCGACGGGCTACCAGTGGTACTGGGGCTTCGAGTACCCGGACCAGAAGGTCGGCGAATTCGTCTCCAACCAGCTGCCTGAGGATCAGGCCAAGGCGAAGGGCGTGCCCTATCGTCTGGCGGCGACCGAGCCGCTGGTGGTGCCGGTCAACAAGACCGTGCGCGTGCTGGTGACCGGCGCCGACGTGATCCACGCCTTCGCCGTGCCGTCGTTCGGCGTGATCATCGACGCCATCCCGGGCCGGGTGAACGAGACCTGGTTCAAGGCGGAGAAGGTCGGCACCTACTACGGCCAGTGCCGCGAGCTGTGCGGCGTCGATCACGCCTTCATGCCGATCGAGGTCCGCGTCGTGACCCAGCCGGAATTCGACGCCTGGGTGGCCTCGAAGGGCGGCAGCGTCGCCGGCGCTGCGCCGGCCGTGGCCGCTGCGGCCGACGCCGCTCAGCCGGCCGCCGCGACCGCTGCGAACACTCCCGCCGCCCCCGCGCCGCAAGGCGCGCCGGCTGCGGCCACCACGTCCCCGGCGCCCGCGGCGCCGGCTGCGCACTGATCTAGGACAAGCGTACGATGGCAAACGCCGCCGCTCACAGTCACGACGAGCATGACCATAAGCCGGGCTTCTTCGCCCGCTGGTTCCTGTCGACCAACCACAAGGACATCGGCACCCTCTACCTGCTGTTCGCCATCATGGCGGGCCTGGTGGGCGGCGCGCTCTCCGGCCTGATCCGCTGGGAACTGGCCGAGCCGGGCATCCAGGTGTTCACCGACGGCAGCTTGCTGTCGCAGCTCGGCCTGATCGAAGCCTCCAAGCACGGCTATAACGCCGTGGTCACCGCCCACGCCCTGATCATGATCTTCTTCATGGTCATGCCGGCGATGATCGGCGGCTTCGGCAACTGGTTCGTGCCGCTGATGATCGGCGCGCCGGACATGGCCTTCCCGCGGATGAACAACATCTCCTTCTGGCTGCTGGTCGCGGCCTGGGTGCTGCTGCTCACCTCGATGTTCGTCGACGGCGGCCCGGGCATGGGCTTTGGCGGCGGCTGGACGGCCTATCCGCCGTTGTCCACCACCGGCCACGCCGGCCCGGCGATGGACTGCGCCATCCTCGCGCTGCACCTGGCGGGCGCCAGCTCGATCCTGGGCGCCATCAACTTCATCACCACCATCTTCAACATGCGCGCGCCGGGCATGACCCTGCACCGGATGCCGCTGTTCGTCTGGTCGGTGCTGGTCACCGTCTTCCTGCTGCTGCTCTCGCTGCCGGTGCTGGCGGGCGCGATCACCATGCTGCTGACGGACCGCAACTTCCACACCCACTTCTTCGACCCGGCCGGCGGCGGCGACCCCGTCATGTACCAGCATCTGTTCTGGTTCTTCGGCCACCCGGAAGTGTACATCCTGATCCTGCCGGGCTTCGGCATCATCAGCCACATCGTGTCGACCTTCTCGCGCAAGCCGGTGTTCGGCTACCTCGCGATGGCCTACGCCATGGTCGCCATCGGCTTCGTCGGCTTCGTCGTGTGGGCGCACCACATGTACACCGTCGGGATGAACATCAATCTGCGCGCCTACTTCGTGGCGGCCACCATGGTCATCGCGGTGCCGACGGGCGTGAAGATCTTCTCCTGGATCGCGACGATGTGGGGCGGGTCGATCGACTTCAAGACGCCCATGCTCTGGGCGATCGGCTTCATCTTCCTGTTCACCGTCGGCGGCGTGACGGGCGTGGTCCTGGCCAACGCCGGCATCGACTACAGCCTGCACGACACCTACTACGTGGTCGCGCACTTCCACTACGTGCTCAGCCTCGGCGCCGTGTTCGCGATCTTCGCGGGCTTCTACTACTGGTTCGAGAAGATCTTCGGCGTGAAGTACCGTGAATGGCTCGGCGCGCTGCACTTCTGGGTCATGTTCGTCGGCGTGAACCTGGTGTTCTTCCCGCAGCACTTCCTCGGCCTGCAGGGCATGCCGCGCCGCTACATCGATTATCCGGAAGCCTTCACGCTCTGGAACAAGGTGTCGTCGCTCGGTTACGCGATCACCGTCGTCGGCGTGGGCATCTTCATGCTGGTGCTGCTCGACGCGATGATCTTCCGCCGCAAGGCCGAGGCCAATCCGTGGGGTGAAGGGGCGACCACGCTGGAGTGGACGCTGTCCTCGCCGCCGCCGTTCCACCAGTTCAACGAACTGCCCGTCATCGAACCCGAGGCCAAGCACTAAGGCCTACGGTCGGCGACCAGTCTTAACGGGGGGCGCGCGCTGGAAACGGCGCGCGCCCTTCGAACATTCGGGGTAAACTTATGGCCATGCTTGAGGCCCATTCCGGCGCCGGCGCCCCGGCGCGCTGGCAGGACTTCCTTCAACTCCTGAAGCCGCGGGTGATGTCGCTCGTGGTGTTCACCGGCTTCACCGGCTTGGTGGCGTCCGGTCAGGCGATCCATCCGGTGCTGGCGGCGGTCGCCGTGCTCTGCATCGCGGTCGGCGCGGGCGCGTCCGGCGCGCTGAACATGTGGTACGACGCCGACATCGACGCGAAGATGCGCCGCACCCGCGGCCGGCCGGTGCCGGCTGGGCGGGTCCAGGGGGCCGACGCGGCCGGGCTGGGCGTGGTGCTGTCGCTGTTCTCGGTCATGCTGATGGGCATGGCGCTGAACTGGCTGGCGGCGGGCCTGCTGGCCTTCACCATCGTCTTCTACGCCGTCGTCTACACCATGTGGCTGAAGCGCTCGACGGCGCAGAACATCGTCATCGGCGGCCTGGCCGGGGCGCTGCCGCCGGTGATCGGCTGGGCCGCGGCGACCGGCGACGCCCCGATGAACGCCTGGCTGCTGTGCGCCATCATCTTCATGTGGACGCCGCCGCACTTCTGGGCGCTGTCGCTGTACACCAGCGAGGACTACGCCCGCGCCGGGGTGCCGATGATGCCGCTGGTGTCCGGCGCGGCCTCGACCCGCAAGCAGATCCTGATCTACAGCCTGCTGCTGGCCCCGCTCGGCGTGGCCCCGGCGTTCACCGGCCTCGGCGGCGTCGCCTATCTGGCGGTCTCGGTGCTCGGCGGCCTGGTGTTCCTGCTGCTCGCCTGGCGGCTGTTCCGCAGCCGGGCCGGCGAGAGCCCCGATCCGCGCAAGGACGACGGTCTCTACGACGTGCGCGCGACGGCCAAGGACGCGCGCAACCTGTTCGCCTTCTCGATCCTCTACGTGACCTTGCTGTTCGCAACCCTGCTCGTCGAGCACGTCGCCGGGCTGCCGCCGATGGAGCTGTTCTGATGAGCGATCCCGCCCGGGAATCCGACGCCGAGGCCAAGGCCCGGCGCGGCCGCAATATCGCGCTGGCGCTCGGCCTGGTGCTGTTCGTGGTCCTGGTCTTCGTAGTCACGGTCGTGAGGCTCGGCGGGAATGTCGCCCACCGTCCGCTCTAAGCGCGAGCCCACCCCGCAGCAGCGGCGCAACCGTAAGCTCGGCCTGATCTGCACTGCGGTGTTCTGCGGCATGGTCGGGGCGGCCTACGCCTCGGTGCCGCTCTATCGCATGTTCTGCCAGGTCACCGGCTTCGACGGCACCGTCGGCCGGGCCGAGGCCGCGCCGGTCGCGGTCAGCAACCAGGCGGTCACCGTGCGGTTCGACGCCAACACCCGCGAGCTGCCGTTCACCTTCACCGCCGAACAGACCTCGCAGGAGGTCAGGCTCGGCGAGACCAAGATCGCCTTCTTCCGGGTGGTGAACAATTCCGACAAGCCGGTCACCGCGCGGGCGACGTTCAACGTCGTGCCGGAGCAGGCGGGCGGCTATTTCAAGAAGCTGCAGTGCTTCTGCTTCAACGACCAGACCATCGGCGCCGGCCAGTCGGTTGACATGCCGGTGCTGTATTTCGTCGATCCCAAGTTCGCCGAGGATTTCGAGACCCGCGGCAAGCGCGAGATCACCCTTTCCTACACCTTCTTCCCGGCGACGGACGCTCCTGCGGCCACACCGCAGAGCTAGTGTAGGAAAACGGCTGCCTTTCCCCCTTGGCGGACCCCGCAGCGCAGGTCTATAGCGTCACGCGAAACGGCCTGACGCACGCGCTGAGAAGCTGCGGGCCCCTGGCCGCTTGGGGGATTTAGAGGATTAGGACCGAGATGGCCCAAGGCGTGAAGCACGACTACCACCTGGTCAACCCGAGCCCGTGGCCGCTCGTCTCGTCGGCCGCGGCGACGATCATGATGCTCGGCGGCGTGGTCTGGATGAAGGGCCTGTTCGGCCTCGAGAAGGGCACCAGCTGGGTCTTCCTCGCTGGCCTCGCCGGCGTGCTCTACAGCATGTTCGGCTGGTGGCGCGACGTGGTGAAGGAAAGCCGCGCCGGCGACCATACCCCGGTCGTCGGGCTCGGCCTGCGCTACGGCATGATCCTGTTCATCGCCTCCGAAGTGATGTTCTTCGTGGCCTGGTTCTGGGTCTTCTTCGAAATGGCGCTGTTCCACCAGCACCGCACCCTCTCGTCGATCGAGGAAGTGCGCGCCGCCTGGGCCACCTGGCCGCCGCATGGCGTCGAGACCGTCCCGGCCTGGCACCTGCCGCTGGTCAACACCCTGACCCTGCTGCTCTCCGGCACCACCGTCACCTGGGCGCACCACGCGCTGCAGACCGGCGACCGCAAGGGCGCCAAGTGGGGCCTGATCCTGACCGTCGCGCTGGGCGTGCTGTTCACGACCATCCAGGTGTACGAGTACGCCCACATCCTGGAGCACAAGTACTTCTTCAACACCGAGGCGGTGAACTCGGGCCTGTACGGCTCGGCCTTCTTCATGGCCACCGGCTTCCACGGCTTCCACGTGCTGATCGGGACGATCTTCCTGACCGTCTGCCTGCTGCGTCTGCTGTCCGGCCAGTTCACCCCGCAGAAGCACTTCGGCTTCGAGGCGGCGGCCTGGTACTGGCACTTCGTCGACGTGGTGTGGCTGTTCCTGTTCGCCTTCATCTACGTGGTGTTCGCCGGCGCGGCCGGGCACTGACCGTGGCGAACGCGCCCAACCCGTTCCTGGCGGGACTGGCGGGGCGCTGTCCCAACTGCGGCGAGGGCCACCTCTACGAGGGTTTCCTCAAGGTGGCCCCTCGTTGCGAGGCCTGCGGGTTCGATCTGGCGAAGGCCGACTCCGGCGACGGTCCGGCGGTCTTCGTCATCCTCATCGCCGGCTTCATCGTCGCGTTCGCGGCGCTGTTCACCGAGGTGGCGGTCCATCCGCCGGTCTGGGTCCACCTGGTGCTGTGGCTTCCGGCCACCCTGATCATCTGCCTCGGGCTGCTGCGGCCCACCAAGGGCCTGCTGCTGGCCGCCCAGTTCAAGAACAAGGCGGCTGAATCCCGTCATGGCTGACGGCCCGGCGCCTGCGCCGGCCGCGCGCGCCGCCGGCTTTCCGATCGGCCTGACGGCGGCGACGGCGATCGCGCTCGCCATCCTGCTCGCACTCGGCGCCTGGCAGCTCCAGCGGATGGCGTGGAAGCAGCAGCTGCTCGCCCACGTCGCCGCCCTGCAGAACGCCCCGGCCCGCCCGCTGGAGCCGGTGCTCGACGCCCTGGCTGACGGCCGCGACGTCGACTTCACCCGGGTCCGCGTCAGCTGCCCGGGGATCGCCGGCGCGCCCTTCCTCGAGCTCTACGGTCTGAAGGACGGCCAGGCCGGCTCGCGGCTGATCTCGGCCTGCACGGTCGCCAGCCGCAAGTACCGCACCGTCCTGGTCGACCGCGGCTTCGTCGTCGACACCATCTCCGCGCGCCCGCCCGTCGACGCGGCCGACACCGCGCCGGTCGAGGTGGTCGGCGTGCTGCGGGTCCCGGACCGCGCCACCTTCATGACGCCGCCGAACCAGCTGCAGGCCAACCGCTGGTTCTCGCGCGACGCCGAGGCCATGGCCCGGGCGCTGGGCGCGCCGGCCCCGGCGCCGGTCTACCTGTTCGCCGAAAGCGCGACCAATCCGGCCTTCGCCGGGCTGCAGCCGGCGCCGCTGCCGGCGCAGATCCCCAATCGGCATCTGGAGTACGCGCTGACCTGGTTCGGCCTTGCCGCGGCCCTGGCCGGCGTCTATGCCGCCGTCCTCTTGAGAAGGCGGAAGAATTAGATGCGTTACGTCTCGACGCGCGGTCAGTCGCCCGCGGTGGGCTTCGTCGATGCGGTGCTGGCGGGGCTGGCGCCCGACGGCGGCCTGTACATCCCGGAAGCCTGGCCGACCTTCACGGCCGCGCAGATCGCCGGGTTCGCCGGCAAGCCCTACCACGAGGTCGCCGCCGCGGTGATCGGCGCCTTCGCCGGCGACGAGATCCCCGCCGACGCGCTCGCCGAGATGTGCCGCGAGGCCTACGCGACCTTCAAGCACGCCGCCGTCACGCCCCTGGTGCAGCTGGCGCCGGAGGTCTTCATGGCCGAGCTGTTCCACGGGCCGAGCCTGGCGTTCAAGGACGTCGCCATGCAGATCCTGGCGCGTCTCTATGACCACGTGCTGGGCCAGCAGAACCGCGTGCAGACCATCCTCTGCGCGACCTCCGGCGACACCGGCGGGGCGGCGGTCGAAGCCTTCCGCGGGCGCAAGAACGTCCGCGTGGTGGCGCTCTTCCCCGAAGGCCGGATCAGCGAGGTGCAGCGGCGCTTCATGACCACGGCGCCGGACGCCAACGTCGCCTGCGTCGCGGTCAGCGGCACCTTCGACGACTGCCAGGCGATCGTGAAGCAGGCCTTCCAGGACCAGGCGCTGCGCCAGGCGGTCGACCTGTCGGGCGTCAACTCGATCAACTTCGCCCGCATCGCCGCCCAGGCGGTCTACTACTTCACCAGCGCCGTGGCGCTCGGCGCGCCGCACCGGCCGGTCAGCTTCTGCGTGCCGTCGGGCAACTTCGGCGACGCCTTCGCCGGCTATGTCGCCAGCCGCATGGGCCTGCCGATCGCCCGCATCGTCGTGGCCACCAACTCCAACGACATCCTGGCCGGCGCGTTCGAGACCGGCCGCTACGCCCGGGGCCAGGTGCACGCCACCATGAGCCCGGCGATGGACATCCAGTCGGCGTCGAACTTCGAGCGGCTGTTCTTCGAGGCCACCGGCCGCGACGCGGCGGCCACCGCCCAGGCCTTCGAGGGCTTCAACGCGAACGGCGCGATCAACGTGCCGCCCGCGGCGCTGGCCAAGATGCGCCAGATGTTCGTCGGCGTCGGCGTCGGCGAGGACGACACCGCCAAGGCCATCGTCGCCACCCTCGACACTTCGGGCGAGTTGATCGATCCGCACACCGCGGTCGCGGTCTCGGCGCTCGGCCGCGTCGATGTTCCGGGCCCGGTCGTGGTGCTGTCGACGGCGCACGCCGCCAAGTTCCCTGAAGACGTGGCCAAGGTCTCCGGCCTGACCCCGCAGCTGCCGCGCGGCGCAGCGGATCTCGCCGGCCGCCCGGAGCGGTTCGAGCGACTGCCCGCCGAGGCGGAGACGATCAAGGCCTATGTCCGAACATTCGCAGGCGCCTGAGGCCCCCGGGCCCAAAGTCCACGTCCTCGGCAACGGGGTGCGGGTCGTCTGCGACCCGATGCCCGGGCTGCAGACGGTGGCGCTGTCGGTCGTCGCTGGCCGCGGCGCGCGCAGCGAGGACGAGCTCCGCTCGGGCTGGTCGCACCTGCTCGAGCACATGGTCTTCAAGGGCGCCGGCGGCCGTAGCGCGCGCGGCATCGTCGAGGCCATCGAGGCCGAAGGCGGCCACATCAACGCCGCCACCGGCTACGAGCGCACCAGCTACCAAGTCCGCGCGCTGAAGCACGGGCTCGACCTTGGCTCGGCGGTGATCGCCGACCTGGTGCTGCGCCCGCACATGGACGAGGGCGACCTGGTTCGCGAGAAGCAGGTGGTCGGCCAGGAGATCGCCGAGGCCGCCGACGCCCCGGACGACCTGGTGTTCGAACTCGCCCAGACCGCGGCCTTCGAAGGCCAGTCGCTGGGCCGGCCGATCCTCGGCACGCCGGCTTCGATCGGCGCCGCCGACCCGGCCGCGCTCAACGCCTGGCGCGCGGCGCTCTACGCCCCCGACAGCCTGGTCGTCAGCGCCGCCGGCGCGGTCGACGAAGACCAGGTGCTGCGGCTCGCCGAGCGCGACTTCGGCCAGGCCCAGGCGGTGTCGCCGCCGCCGCCGGCCCAGGCCGCCAGCTTCCAAGGCGGGATGCGGCCGACCGCCAAGAAGCTCGAGCAGGCCAACCTGGTGCTGCTGCTGCCGGCCGTCGGCGCCGGCCACCCGGACTATTTCGCCCTGCGGCTGCTGGCCGAGATCCTCGGCGGCGGGATGGCCTCGCGGCTGTTCCAGGAGGCGCGCGAGAAGCGCGGCCTGGCCTACGCGATCGACGCCTATTCGGAGACCTACATCGACACCGGCGTGCTCGGCGTCTTCGCCGGCTGCGCCGCGGAGGACGCCGCCGAGCTCGCCCGGGTCGTGGCCGGCGAGATCGCCGGCATGACCGAGGCGGTCACCGAGGCCGAACTGGCCCGGGCGAAGGCGCAGCTGAAGGGCTCGATGTTCATGGCCCGCGAGCAGCCGCTGGCGCGCGCCGAACAGGCCGCCGCCCACATGCTGATGTTCGGCCGCATCCTGCCGCCGGAGGAGCTCGGCGCCGAAGTCGACGCGGTCGTGGCCGCCGACCTGGTGCGCCTGACGGAGGCGATCCTGGCCCCCCGCCGCGCGGCGGTGGCCGTGCTCGGCCCCAAGGCCGCGCTGAAAGCGGCGCCGGCCTTCGAGAAGGCGCTGTTCGGCTAGGGCTAGGGCTAGGGCCAGGGCGGGCGTTTCAGGCTTGCAACGCCCCGCTTGACGCCCTGCCCAAATAGGCGACCCTGCGGCGATGGCCTTGCTGGACTGGATCGCGCCGGAGAGCGGCCTGCGCCTCGAGGGCGAGGGGATCTACCTGCGCCCGCCGCGCGCCGCCGACTACGGCGAATGGCGTGAGCTGCGGGCCGCCTCGCGCGCCTTCCTGCAGCCGTGGGAGCCGACCTGGCCGTCCGACGACCTGACCCGCGCCGCCTACCGCCGCCGGCTGATGGCCTATTCGCGCGACCGCGACCTCGGCCTGGCCTATCCGTTCTTCGTCTTCCGCGCCGACGACGACGCGCTGTGTGGCGGCATCACCCTGTCGAACGTTCGGCGCGGCGTCGCCCAGATGGGCTCGGTCGGCTACTGGTGCGGCCAGCCGTTCACCCGCCAGGGCCATACGCTGGGGGCGGTGCGCGCCACCTGCACCTTCGCCTTCCGCACGCTCGGCCTGCATCGGGTCGAGGCCGCCTGCATCCCCGACAACGCGCCCTCCCGCAGATTGCTGTTGAAGGCCGGCTTCGCCGAGGAAGGCTACGCCAAAGCTTATCTCAAAATTAACGGCGCCTGGCGCGATCATGTGCTGTTCGGCCAGGTCTCGCCCTATGGCGGGGCCGACGGCCTGGACGCAGGGGTGTCGGTGTGAGCGACGCCCGCAGTTCATGAGTGCGGCGCCGCGCGCCGCGAGGCAGGCGATCGCGTCCAATGGCGGGCGGGGGCTCATTCTGGGACGTGTCCACGACGCTCGCCGCGCTCGGCGCGGGCGGGGCGGCGCTCTGGGCCTGGAGCCCTGACGAGGACCGCCTGCTGCTGACCGGCGTCGCCCGCGAGTTGGGCCTGGGCCCGCTGACGCCCGACTGCTCTTCCGCCGCCTTCCGCGCGCTGGTGCTGCCCCAGGATCGCCACCAGGCCGATGAGTTGCTGCAGCCGCAACCGGCCGGCGTCGAGGTCGCCGCGCGCCTGCGGATGCGCGGCGCCGAGCCCTGCGTCTGGCGCGGCCAGTGGCTGGAGGATGGGCGCGCCGTCGGCGTGCTGGCCCCGGAGACCCGCTTCGCCGCCGCCGAGCGCGACAGCCTCACCGGCCTGCTCGATCGGCAGAGCTTCATCTGCTGCGCCCGCGAACGGCTGCAGGCCCCGGGCCAGCACCGCTTGCTGGTCGCCGACCTCGACCGCCTGCGCCGGCTCAACGAGGCGCTCGGGCACGAACGCGCCGACCTGGTGCTGGCGGCGCTGGGCTCGCGGCTGGCCGCCGCCCTGCCGTCGCGGGCGATCGTCGCGCGCATCGGCGAGGACGAGTTCGCCGCGCTCTGGCCCGCCGGCGAGCCGTCGCTCGACGCGCTGCGCGCAGAGCTCGAGCGGCCGATGCGGATCGCCGGCTTCGACATCCATCCGAAACTGTCGCTCGCGGTGATCGAGGCGGCGGGCGGGGCCGACGCGCTGGAGGCCACCGAGCTGCTGCGCCGCGCCGAGTTGCAGGTGGAGGCGGGCAAGACCGGCGGCCGCCGCGCGCCCGGCGTGCTCGGCGATGGGATCTCACGCCTGGCGCTGGAGGCGGACCTGGAAGGCGCCATCGGCCGCGGCGAGCTCGGGCCCTTCTACCAGCCGATCGTCCGGCTCGGGACCGGCGCGCTGGCCGGCTTCGAGGCGCTGGTCCGCTGGCGCCACCCGCGCCGCGGCCTGCTGACGCCGGAGCACTTCCTGCCGCTCTGCGAAGAGCTCGGCATGATGGGCGAGTTGGGGGCGATGATGCGCCGCGAGGCGGCCGCCCAGCTGGCGGCTTGGCGCCGCGTGCGGCCGGCCGCCGCCGAGCTGACCGTGGCGGTGAACCTCTCGGTCGGCGAGCTCGAGCGCCCCGACCTGCCGGGCGAGGCCCGGGCGCTGCGCCGCGAGGCCAACCTGCCCCCCGGGGCGCTGAAGCTGGAGGTGACCGAGGGCGAGGTGATGCGCGATCCCGAGCGCGCCGCCGTGGTGCTGCGCAGCCTGCGCGACGCCGGCGTCACCCTGGCGCTCGACGACTTCGGCGTCGGCTTCTCGTCGCTGTCCTATCTGACGCGACTGCCGTTCGACACGCTGAAGATCGACGGCTTCTTCGTGCGCACCATGTGCAGCGACCCCGGCTCGGCGAAGATCGTCTCCTCGATCGTCAAGCTCGGGCAGGACCTGGCGCTCGAGGTGGTGGCCGAGGGCGTCGAGGACGCGGCGACCGCGCAGCGGCTGTACGAGCTCGGCTGCGACTACGCCCAGGGCTTCGGCTTCTCGCAGCCGCTCTGCCCGCAGGACGCGACCGCCTACATCGAGAGCTGCGACATCGCCGGCCGACCAGCGCGGAAGGTGGGGTAGCAGCGCTCGCCGGTCCTTCCCCCCGCTCGTCCCCGCGAAAGCGGGGATCCAGGCTTTTTCTGTTCGCTCAGACGCCGACCGCCGCAGCACAACAAAAACACCTGGGTCCCCGCTTTCGCGGGGATGAGCGGGTTAGTCTAAGCCCGCCCGGCGATCGAGCTCAGCCGCTCGGGGTCGATGCCGAGCTTGGCCAGGGCGCGGGTCCATTTGCGCTCATATTCGCCGCCGAAGATCAGCGCCTCATCGGGCTCGCAGGTCAGCCAGACGTTCTCCTTGATCTCGTTCTCCAGCTGGGCCGGGCCCCAGCCGGCGTAGCCGAGCGCGAGGATCGCCTTGCGCGGATGGCCGCTGGCCTGGGCCATGGCTTCCAGCACGTCGCGGGTCGCCGTCAGGGTCAGGCCGGGGCCGACGTCGATCGAATGCGCGCTGGCGTAGTCGTCGGTGTGCAGCACGAAGCCGCGCTCGCGCTCCACCGGCCCGCCGATCAGCACCAGGTCCGGCGGGGCCTTGACCTCGTCGGCGATGTCCAGCCGCTCCAGCAGGTCGGGGACGCTGAGTCCTTCGACCGGCTGGTTCAGCGCCAGCCCCATCGCGTGATGTTCGTCGTGGGCGCAGACCAGGATCAACGCGCGCTCGAACCGCGGGTCCGAGATGCCGGGCATGGCGATCAGCAGTTGGCCGGAAAAGAAGCCGTGATCCATCCCCAACAGATTTGGCCCGGAACGCCGGGCTTTCAAGCGCGATCGTTCAAACGCCGGTTGCGGCGAGCGCAATGGTCGCTATCTGCCAAGCCTCGGTTGAGGAGGAACGGCGATGACCATCAAGGTTGGGGACAAGTTGCCCAGCGTGACGCTGACGGAGGCCACGGCCGAGGGGCCCAAGCCGGTGAAGAGCGACGACTTCTTCAAGGGCAAGCGGGTGGCGCTGTTCGCCGTGCCCGGCGCCTTCACGCCGACCTGTTCGGCCAAGCACCTGCCGGGTTTCAAGCTGTCGGCCCACGACCTCAAGGGCAAGGGCGTCGACGCGATCGCCTGCCTGTCGGTCAACGACGCCTTCGTCATGCGCGCCTGGGCCGAGGACCAGGCGGTCGGCGACGACATCGCCATGCTGGCCGACGGCAGCGGCGACTTCACCAAGGCGATCGGCCTGGAGATGGACGCCACCGGCTTCGGCATGGGCAAGCGCTCGCAGCGCTATTCGATGATCGTCGAGGACGGCGTGGTGACGACGCTGAACGTCGAGGCCCCCGGCGAATTCAAGGTCTCCGCCGCCGATCACATGCTGACCCAGCTTTAGGTTAAGTGCGCGCCCCCGCTGCGCTTGCGGGCGCTCGGCGGCGCGCTCATCCTTCCTCGGTCCCCGGCCTGCTGGCCGGACCGAAGAGGTCCTTAGGTGCTCAACAGCTTGGCGCGGCGCCTGCGCGGCGCCGCCATCGTCGGGCTCGCGGCGGTCGCCGTCAGTGCGCTGGCGCCGGGCGCCGCCTGGACGCGGGTGAACGGGGCGCGGGTCAAGCGTCCGGACGCCGAAAGCATCGAGTACCGCCGCAGCTGGGGCCTGCAGGCGATCGGCGCCGACCGCGCCTACGCCGCCGGCTACACCGGGCGCGGCGTGCGCATCGCCCTGGTGGATTGCGGGGTCCGCCGCCGCGACGACCTGGGCCGCAACCTGTCGCGCGACTCCGTCGACCTGGTGGAGCGCACCGCGCGCTTCACCGATCGGCACGGCGCCTGGGTGGCCCAGCCGCTCGGCTCGGCGCTGAACGGCGCCGGCACGGTCGGCGTCGCCTACAACGCCACCCTGCTGGAGATCCGCGCCGACATGGACGGCGGCTATCGCGGAGAGTGCGCCTTCTGGCCGGCGGACATCGCCCGCGCCGTCGACACCGCCGTGGCGCTGCGCGCGCGGATCATCATCCTGCCGGTGCAGGCCCAGCGTCCGCTCGGCCCGCTGTTCGAGGCGGCGCTGCGGCGCGCGGTCGACAGCGGCGCGGTCGTCGTCGTGGCCGCCGGCAACGACACCCAGAGCGCCCCGGCCTGGCCGGCGCGCTACGCCGCCGATCCGAGGTTCGCCAGGTCCATGGTGGTCGCGGGCGCAGCCGGCTTCGACGGCGACATCGCGCCCTGGTCGAACCGCGCTGGCGAGGCCAAGGCCCGCTACGTGCTGGCCCCTGGCCAGTGGATCCTCACCGACTGCCGCAAGAGCTGCCAGTACGCCTCCGGCACCTCGTTCGCCGCCCCGTTCGTCGCCGGGGCCATCGCCCTGATGATGGAGGCCCATCCCGGTCTCAGCGGCCCGCAGGCGGCCGAGCGCGTGCTGGCCGCGGCGCGCCCGCCGGCGGCCGGCGGCGAGGAGGTCTACGGCCGCGGCATGCTGGACCTCAGCGGCGCGTTCGCGGTGGCGGAGTAGGGCTCTCTCAGGCTGTCATCCCGGAAAGCGCGTAGCGCTTGTCCGGGACCCATGAACACGGCGCCGGGAAGTCTTCGCGGGAACGCCGCGCTCCAGCCTGCCGCGCCGTGTTCATGGGTCCCGGTCTTCGCTGCGCGAAACCGGGATGACAGTGGGAGAGGGAAACGGCTTGCTCAAGAACCGCGAGCCGGCCTCGCCGAACCGCCAGGGCAGGTCGGCGGCCTTGCTGATGCCGATCCTCGGGCCGGCGACCACGCCGGCTGCGGGGCCGGAGCTGAGGGCGAACGGCGCGTGGTCCAGCGGCAGGCCGTCGTGGGCGCGGGTGACCGCCAGCGCCTGGCAGAGCTTCCCGGGGCCCGAGCAGAGGCTGCGCGGCTCGTCCAGGCCGCGGCGATGGCGCATCAGCTCCAGCCCGGCGGCGGGCTCCAGCGCGCGGATCAGCACCGCGCTGCCGGGATCCTCGCCGCAGACCAGGTTCAGGCACCAGTGGATGCCGTAGGAGCGATAGACGTAGGCGCGGCCGACCGCGCCGAACATCGCCGCGTTACGGGGCGTCCGCCCGGTGTAGCTGTGCGCCGCCGGATCCTCGTGGTGATAGGCCTCGGTCTCGACGATCCGCCCGCCGACCCCGTCGACGCTGAGCGTCCAGCCGATCAGGTCGCGGGCGACCGCGAGCGGATGGCGGGCGAAGAAGGCCGCAAGCTCCAAGCGGGGCTCAGCCGGCGAGCGCCTCGGGGGCGATCTCGGCCATCTCCGGCAGCGGCTCCATGACCGCCTCGGCGAGGCCCGGCGCCTGGGTCAGCACCTGGCTGGCGAAGATCCGCGCCAGCGAGGCCTTGGCTTTCAGCCACGGGGCGTCGGCCCCGTCTGCGGCGAGCGCCTGGCGGGCCAGGAACCAGCCGCCGATCACGTCGCCGGCGAGCTTCAGGTAGGTGGTCGCGCCGAGCAGGCTGTTCGGCCCCTGGTTGGCGAGCTGCCAGTCGGTGGCCTTCTCCAGCGCCTGGACGCCGAGCGCCAGCCGGCGGCCGACCGGGGCCAGTTCGGCGCTCTCGGTCAGGGCCTCGGCGGTCAGTAGGATCTCGGCGCACAGCTCGCGCATGGTCGCGCCGTTGGTCATCTTCAGCTTCCGACCGGAGAGGTCGATCGCCTGGATGCCGTTGGTGCCCTCGTAGATCGGCGGGATGCGGGCGTCGCGGTAGTATTGCGCCGCGCCGGTCTCCTCGATGTAGCCCATGCCGCCGTGCACCTGCAGCGCCGAGGAGGCGATCTCGACGCCGACGTCGGTCGACCAGGCCTTGGCGATCGGCGTCAGCAGCTCCTGGCGGGCCAGGGCGCCGGCGCGCTCCTCGGCGGTCGGGGCGACCTTGGCGAGGTCGGCCACCACGCCGGTCATCAGGCAGATGCCGCGCGCCGCCTCGGTCTTGGCCTTGGCCAGCAGCAGGGTGCGGCGCACGTCCGGGTGGCCGTAGATCCCCGTCCCGCCGTTCGACCAGAGCGGCTTGCCCTGCACGCGCTCCTGGCTGAAGGCCAGCGCCTGCTGGAAGGCCCGCTCGGCGATCGCCACGCCCTGCACGCCGACTTCCAGCCGCGCTGCGTTCATCATGACGAACATGTGCGCCAGGCCGTTGTTCAGCTCGCCGACCAGTTCGGCCTGGGCGCCGTCGTAGTGCATCACGCAGGTGGGCGAGCCGTGGATGCCCATCTTGTGCTCGATGGAGATCGGTCGGAAATCGTTGCGCGCGCCGAGGTTCCCGTTCTCGTCGATCAGCTTCTGCGAGGTCAGGAACAGGCTGATGCCCTTCACGCCGGGAGGCGCGTCGGGGGTGCGGGCGATGACCAGGTGGACGATGTTGTCCGCCATGTCGTGGTCGCCCCAGGTGATGAAGATCTTCTGGCCGTAGAGCCGATAGCCGCCTTCGCCGTCGGGCTTGGCGACGGTGGTCAGCGCGGCGAGGTCGGTGCCGGCCTGCGGCTCGGTCAGCACCATGGCGCCAGTCCATTCGCCGCTGATCAGCTTCGGCAGGACGTACTTCTGCTGCCGCTCGGTGCCGTGGCGGGTCAGCGCCTCGATCGAGGCCAGGCTGAGCATCGGGCAGAGCGCGAAGGCCATGTTGGCCGACTGCACCATCTCGAACACCGCCAGCTCGACGGCCTTCGGCAGGCCCTGGCCGCCGAATTCGGGCTCGGCGACGAGGCCGGTCCAGCCGCCCTGGGCGAACTGCTTGTAGGCCTCGGCGAAGCCCGGGGCGGCGGTCACCCGGCCGTTGGCGTATTTCGCGCCGACCGTGTCGCCGACCCGGTTGAGCGGCGCCAGCACCTCGTTCGACAAATCGCCGGCCGCCTCCAGCACCGCCGCGACGGTCTCGAAGTCGGTGTCCGCGTAGCCCTTCTCGAGAACGGCGTCGAAGCCGGCGGTCTTCATGGCGAAGGCGAGTTCTCGGACTGGCGCGCGGAAGGTCATGGATCGGGCCTCAAGATCGAAAAGAACCCGGCCTCTTTAGGCCACGCGACCCGGCGATCCAAGCGGCGTGGCGCACGGGTTCTCCCCGCACACGTCCCCCGATTCCGCTCGTCCCGGCGAAGGCCGGGATCCAGATGAAAGACGCTGGTGTCCGAAGGGAGATCGCCATGGAGCTTCTGTACGCGCCGCGGCCGGCATCTGGATCCCGGCCTTCGCCCGGACGAGCGGATCATGTCTCGCCTGCGTTCGACAAGGCGCGGCCTGGCGGTGTAACCAGCCGGCGTGAACGACGACCGCTCCCAGCCCGGCGAGATGCAGATCGCAGAGGCGGCCGCCGCGCTGCGCGCCGGCGGGCTGGTGATCCTGCCGACCGAGACCGTCTACGGTCTGGCGGCGGACGCGGCGAACCCGCAGGCGGTCGCCGCGGTCTATGAGGCCAAGGGCCGGCCGAGCTTCAATCCGCTGATCGCCCACGTTGGCGACCTGGCCGCGGCGCGGCGCATCGCCCGCTTCGACGCCCGCGCCGAGCGGCTGGCGCAGGCCTTCTGGCCGGGGCCGCTGACGCTGGTGCTGCCGGTCGGCGACACGGACGCGGTCTGCGACCTGGCGCGGGCCGGGTTGGACACGGTGGCGGTGCGGATGCCGGCGCACCCGCTGGCGCGGCGGCTGCTGGCGGCGTTCGGCGGCGCGGTGGTCGCGCCTTCGGCCAACCGCTCGGGGCGGCCGAGCCCCACCACCTACGCCGACGCGGTCGAGGAGACCGGCGACAAGGCGGCCGCCGCGCTCGACGGCGGGCCCTGCGCGGTCGGCCTGGAATCCACGGTCGTCGCCCTGCTCGACGCGCCGCGGCTGCTGCGGCCGGGCGCGGTGACCCGGAGCGAGATCGAGGCGCTGATCGGCCCGCTGGCCGAGGCCGAAGCCGACGCCAAGCGCTCGCCAGGCCGACTGGCGCGCCACTATGCGCCCAAGTCGCCGGTGCGGCTGGAGGCCGAGGCGCCGCAGCCCGGCGAGGCCTACCTGGCCTTCGGGCCGGCGGCCGCTGGCGAGCAGGTGTGGAACCTCAGCCCCAGCGGCGACCTGCGCGAGGTCGCCGCCAATCTGTTCGCCTATCTGCGCGCCGCCGATCGCAGCGCGCCGACCGCCATCGCCGTCGCGCCGATCCCGCACGAGGGCCTCGGCGAGGCGATCAACGACCGGTTGAAGCGCGCCGCCGGGTTCGTCGGCTAGCGGGGGCTATTGCTGTTCCGGCCGCAGGGCGACGAACAGCCCCTCGGCGTCGGCGCAGACCACGTCGCCGTGGCGCAGCTCACCGCGGACGAAGTACTTGCGGCCTTCCTGCCGTTCGAGCCAGCCGCGCACCTCCAGCCGGGTGTCGAGCGGCGTCAACGCACGGAAGTTGGTCTTCAGATAGGCGGTGCGTAGGCGCAGCCCCGAATGGGCGGCAGTGCGGCCCAGCACCTCGTCGAACATCAAGGGCAGGGTCCCGCCGTGCACCGCGCCGTTCACCCCGAGGAAGTAGCGGCCGAAGGTGACGTGGCCGCGGAAGTCGCCGGGATCGCAGACCTCGACGTGCAGCGCCGGCGACATGGTCTGGCCGCGGCCGGGGGCCTCGTGCAGGCGGGCGAACAGCTGCTCGCGCTCGGGCACGACCTGCGGCCCCAGCCGCTTGGTCCAGGCGGCGAGGTCGTCCTTCAACGCAGCGATCGTCGCCGCGTCCGGCCGCGCGCCGGCGACCGTGTCGAGGAACTCGCGTAGCGTGTCGATCATCTCGACGTACGGGCCGCCGACGTCGGGAAACGTCCGATCGGGGGCCGGCCAGGCGTGGTCCGGGTCGACGACGGCGAGCGAGGTCTCGTCGCGCAAGGCGGCGCTCCTTCCAGGTGATGGCGGCGATCAGCCATATCGGCGCAGGCCCCGCGGGGCCATAGCCCGGCCTGCGGTATCGCTGCGGCGTTCGCCGCCTGGGCAATAGGCGAGCGCCGGCCGTCGGTCGATGCGGCGTGACGAAGCTCGGGCGGGCGTATTCCGGCTCCCCGCCGCGAGCCCCCGGGTCTATCTTCCCGCTCATGACCAAGCCCGTGCCCGCCGACGTCCTGTCCCGCCTGAAGTCCGTGCTCGGCGAGGCCGGCTGGAGCGAGGATCCGGACCGGCTGGCGCCGAAGCTGCTGGAATGGCGCGACCGCTGGCGCGGGACCACGCCGCTGCTGGTGCTGCCGAAAACCACGGCCGAGGTCGCCGCGGTGATCGGGATCTGCGCCGAGGCCGGCGTGGCGATCACCCCACAGGGCGGCAACACCGGCCTGGTCGGCGGTCAGATCCCGCAAGGCGAGGTGCTGCTCTCGACCGAGCGGATGCGGGCGATCCGCGACATCGACGTCGACGACGAGGTGCTGGTGGCCGAGGCCGGCGCCACCCTGGCCGCGGTGCACGAGGCGGCCGCGGGCGTGCGGCGGCGCTTTCCGGTCGGGCTGGCGTCGGAAGGCACCGCGACGGTCGGCGGGGTGATCTCGACCAACGCCGGCGGCACCCAGGTGCTGCGCTACGGCATGGTGCGCAACCTGGTGCTGGGCCTGGAAGCCGTGCTGCCCAACGGCGAGGTCTGGAACGGCCTGAAGCGGCTGCGCAAGGACAACACCGGCTACGACCTCAAGCAGCTGCTGATCGGCGCCGAGGGGACGCTGGGGGTGGTCACCGCCGCGACCCTGAAGCTCTATCCGCTGCTGGCCTCGCGCGCCGTGGCGCTGGTCGGCGTCGATGCGCCGGCGACCGCCATTCGTCTGCTGGCCCGCGCCAAGGAAGAGACCGGCGGCGGGGTCGAGGCGTTCGAGCTGATGTGTCGGCTGGGGATCGACTTTGCGCTGAAGAACATCCCCGGCACGCGCGATCCGCTGGCCGAGGCCCATCCCTGGTATGTGCTGGCGGAGTTCGGCTCCGGCGAGCCGGGCGCGGCCGAGGCGGCGATGGAGCGCTTCCTCGAGCGCGGCCTGGAGGACGGGCTGATCCGCGACGCGGTGGTCGCCCAGACCGAGGCTCAGGCGAAGGCGATCTGGGCGATCCGCGAGAACCAGTCGCCGGCCCAGAAGCCCGAGGGCGCGACCTGGAAGCACGACGTCGCCGTGCCGGTCAGCCAGGTGGCGACCTTCCTGGAGCAGGCGGATGCGACGGTGCGCCAGATCGTGCCCGACGCCCGCATCACCGCCTTCGGCCACATCGGCGACGGCAATATCCACTACGACGTGCTGCGCCCGGACGGCGGGTCCGACGCCGAGCATTCGGCCCGGCGTGAGGCGGGTTCGCGGCGGGTGCACGACCTCGTCGCCAGCCTCGGCGGCTCGATCTCCGCCGAGCACGGCCTGGGGGCGATGAAGACCGAGGAGGCCCGGCGCTACAAGAGCCCGGTCGAGGTCGCCGCGCTGGAAGCCATCCGCGCCGCCCTGGACCCGAAGCGGATCATGAACCCGCGGGTGCTGTTCTAATACCCCTGTCATCCCGGAAAGCCGCGCAGCGGCTTGTCCGGGACCCAAGAACACGGCGTCAGACTTCGTCGCGCGGCGTTGCAGCGATTCACCTCAGCTGCCGTGTTCTTGGGTCCCGGTCTTTCGCTGCGCGAAAACCGGGATGACAGCTGTGGCGTGGAGCGTGGCAAGAGGCCGCTTGCGCCAAGCTCGGCAGAGCGGCAAACCCACCCCCATGCTGATCGTCCTCTCGCCGGCCAAGGCCCTCGACTTCACCGCGCCGCAGGAGGCCGTCTCCCTCACCACGCCGCAGCTCACCGAGGACACCGCCGAGCTCGCCAAGGTGACCCGCAAGCTGACCTCGGCGGATCTGCGCCGGCTGATGTCGCTGTCGGAGAACCTCGCCAAGCTCAACCGCGAGCGGTTCCAGGCCTTCGAGCCGGAGTCGGAGGAGGGGCTGCAGGCGGTGTTCGCCTTCAACGGCGACGTCTACACCGGCCTACGGGCGCGCGAGCTCGACAAGAAGGGGCTGGCCTGGGCGCAGGACCACGTCCGCATCCTCTCGGGCCTCTACGGCGTGCTGCGGCCGCTCGACGCCATGCAGCCCTACCGGCTGGAGATGGGCACGCGGCTGAAGACCAAGCGCGGCCAGAGCCTCTACGATTTCTGGGGCGACCGCATCTCGGCGACGCTCAACACGGCGGCCATGGGCCACAAGGACAAGACGCTGGTGAACTGCGCCAGCGGCGAATATTTCGGCGCGGTCGACCGCAAGGCGCTGAAGCTGCCGGTGCTGTCCTGCCGCTTCCTGGAAGAAAAGGACGGCGAGGCGCGGATCATCTCCTTCTACGCCAAGAAGGCCCGCGGCATGCTCGCCCGTTACGCAATCGACAACCGGATCGAGCAGGCTTGCGACCTGAAGGCGTTCGACGTGGCGGGCTACCGCTTCGCCCCCTCGCTTTCGAACGACGACGAGTTCACCTTCGCCCGGCCGCAGCCGGACCCGCCAGCCGCGGCGCGGCGCAAACAGGAGGCCTGAGGGCATGGCCAGGGACTACGGCCTGAAGGGCCAGGCGGCGATCGTCACCGGCTCCACCAGCGGCATCGGCCACGCCCTGGCCCGCAGCCTCGCCCTGGAAGGCGTCGACGTCGTGCTGAACGGCCTCGGCGACCCGGTGCAGATCGAGGCCGAGCGCGCGGAGCTGGCGGCCGAGACCGGGGTCCGCGTCCACTATCACGGCGCCGACATGACCCATCCGGTCGAGGTCGCCGAAATGGTCGGCTTCGCCCAGGCCGAGTTCGGCCGGCTCGACATCCTCGTGAACAACGCCGGGATCCAGCACGTCGCCGCAGTCGAGGACTTCCCGCCGGAGAAGTGGGACCAGATCATCGCCATCAACCTGTCCTCGGCCTTCCATGCGACCCGCGCGGCGGTGCCGATCATGAAGGCCCAGGGCCGCGGGCGGATCGTCAACCTGGCCTCGGCTCACGGGCTGGTCGCCTCGCCGTTCAAGTCGGCCTATGTCGCGGCCAAGCACGGGGTGGTCGGCTTCACCAAGTCGGTGGCCCTGGAGCTGGTGCGCACCAACATCACCGTCAACGCCATCTGCCCGGGCTATGTGCGCACGCCGCTGGTCGAGGCGCAGATCGCCGACCAGGCCAAGACCCGCGGCATCCCCGAAGCGCGAGTGTTGGACGAGGTCATTCTCGCCGCCCAGCCGAACAAGCGGTTCGTCGAATACGACGAGCTGGCGGGGCTGCTGCTCTACCTGGTCTCCGACCTCGGCGCGTCGGCCACCGGCGCGGCCTTCTCGCTGGACGGCGGCTGGACGGCGACGTGAGCCGCGGGCGCCGGCGGCTGGCGTTGTTCTGCCTGGCGCAGGCCTCGCTCGCCGCGGCGCCGGCCCTGGCGCAGTCGCCGCTGAGCGCCGAGCTGGTGCGCCGCTACGACGCGCCGGAAGCGACCCAGGGCGTCGCGGCCGACGAGGACGCCCTCTACGCCATCGGCAATTCCGAGATCGGCCGCTACGACAAAGCGAGCGGCCGCAAGACCGGCGCCTGGTCGGGCGATCCGGCGGTGTTCCCGCACCTCAATTCCTGCTCCGCGATCGGGCGCGAGCTGGTCTGCGCCAGCTCGAACTATCCGGCCACGCCGATGCTCAGCACGGTGGAGGTTTTCGACCGCCGCAGCCTCAGCCACCTCCGGTCGATCGCCCTGGGTCGGCAAGGGGGATCGCTGACCTGGCTCACCCGCCGCGACGGCGCCTGGTGGGCCTGCCTCGCCAACTACGACGGCAAGGGCGGGGAGCCCGGCCGCGACCATCGCGCCACCCTTCTGGTCAAGTTCGACGATGACTGGCGCCGGCTCCATGTCTGGCGCTTCCCGCCGACCGTGCTGGCGCGCCTCGCGCCGAAAAGCGCGTCGGGCGGCGTCTGGGGCGAGGGCGGCCTGCTCTACGTCACCGGCCACGACGCGCCGGAAATCTATGTGCTCCGCGCGCCGCCCGACGGCGCCCTGCTCGAGCATGTGGCGACGATCGCCGCGCCGATCGAAGGCCAGGCGATCGCCCTGGATCCGAGCGACCCGCGTCGCCTGTACGGCGTTCGTCGCGCCGACCGGCAGATCGTCGCCGTGCGGCTGCCGGAGCCGCCGACGCCCTGACGTCGTCGCGTCAGGCCGCGCCGGCGAGGAAGCCCGCGGGGTCCTTGAGGAAGGCGTTGAAGTCTGCGATGCAGCCGCGCCAGGCGTTCAGGTGCATCACCAGTTCGTCGCGGCCGTCCTTCGGGAACAACAGCGCCGAGTACTGCACGTGCGGCCGGCCGGAGCGGTCCTGGTAGAGGCGGCACATCACCGAGGTCTGGTTGAAGGCGTTCAGCTGGGCCAGCGTCGGCGCGCCCTCCTCGCCCTGGCGGTCGAACAACACCGCCTGGCAGCCGCGGCCCTGGGCGTCGCAGCCGGCGAACTGGGCGGAGAACACCTCGGTGGCCGAGGTGACCGCCAGGAACACCGCGTCGCCGTCGCGGCGGGCGACCGTCGCCTCGGCGCCCAAGGCCGACAGCACCGCGATCATGCTCGCCGGGTCGCGGTTGTCGAGGGCGCGCGAAGGGCTCGCGGCGGCGGGCTTGGCGGCGCGCGCCGCGGGCTTGGGCGCGGCGCCCATGCAGGCTGCGGCGACGACGGCGAGCGCGAGGGCTTTGCGGATCATGTCGACGGCTTAGCAAAACCCGGAGCAGGGCGGGAGCGTGTCCCGGTCACCGGGATGGCGCGAACCGCGGCCTGTGGATAAGCTCGCCAAAGGGTTGTTGGAGGGCCGCATGGGTTTCACCGTTCTCGTCGTCTTCGTCATCTTGGCGGTGGTCGTGGCGCTCGGCGCGATCAAGATCGTGCCTCAGGGACGCGAGTATACCGTGGAGCGGTTCGGCCGTTACACGCGCACGCTAAAGCCCGGGATCAGCTTCCTCACCCCCTTCGTCGAGACCATCGGCCGGCGGGTGAACCTGATGGAGCAGGTGCTCGACGTGCCGCGCCAGGAGGTGATCACCAAGGACAACGTCACCGTCCAGGTGGACGCCATCGTCTTCATCCAGGTGATGGACGCCGCAGCCGCGGCCTACCGGGTGGACAATCTGCACTACGCCATCGCCCAGCTGACCATGACCAACCTGCGCACGGTGGTGGGCTCGATGGAGCTCGACGAGGTGCTGTCCCAGCGCGACCACATCAACTCGCGGCTGCTGACGGTGATCGACGAGGCCACCAGCCCGTGGGGCGTCAAGGTCACCCGCATCGAGATCAAGGACCTGCAGCCGCCGCCGGACATCACCAACGCCATGGCCCGGCAGATGAAGGCCGAGCGCGAGCGGCGGGCGGTGATCACCGAGGCGGACGGCGAGAAACAGGCGGCGATCGCTCGCGCCGAGGGCTCCAAGCAGTCGGCCATCCTCGAGGCCGAGGGGCGCAAGGAGGCGGCTTTCCGCGACGCCGAGGCGCGCGAGCGCTCCGCCCAGGCCGAGGCCACCGCGACCGAGCTGGTCTCCAGCGCCATTGCCAAGGGCGACGTGAAGGCGATCAACTATTTCGTCGCCCAGAAGTACGTCGAGGCCTTCGGCCGGCTGGCCGAGAGCCCGCAACAGAAGACGGTCATCGTGCCGGCCGACATGGGGTCGCTGGTCGGTTCGATCGCCGGGGTCGCCGAACTCTTGAGGTCCGGCGGCGACCTGGGGCCGTCCGCTCCGCCGCCGCGCGGCCGCGCCCGCGGCCCGGCGGTTCCCCCGACGGAGGGATGAGCCATGTCGCTGATCGGCGACCTTTATCTGACGCATCCGGCCTGGATCTGGGCGGGCCTGGCCGCGGCCTTGCTGGCGGCGGAAGTGGCGACCGGCACCGGCTGGCTGCTCTGGGCCGCGGCCTCGGCCGCGGTGGTCGCGATGATCGAAGTCTTCGGCCAACTGCCGGTGGCGGTGGCGGTGATGATCTTCGCGGTGCTGGTGATCGCCTCGACGCTGACGGCGCGACGCTACTTCCCGCGCCGCGCCCGCGGCGGCGAGGAGGACATCAACGACAACATCGCCCGGGTGGTCGGCCACGAGGGGCGGGTGGTCGCCGCCTTCCACGGCGGCGAGGGCCGCGTCTTCATTGACGGCAAGGAGTGGGCGGCGGAGCTGGAAGGCGACGAGGCCCTGGAAGCAGGCGCGAAGGTCCGGGTGGCCGGCGTCTCCGGCGCGCGGCTCAAGGTGCGCGGCGTCTGATTACTCAAGGCCGCGGTGCGGGGCTTTGGCCACACTTCGGCCGGCTTGGCGCCTCTTCTTGACCGCGGAATGATCCGGGCGCTTATGTGCCCGCTTAAAAAACGAAACACCCAGGAGAAGAAGCGACATGAGGCCTATCGGATGGGGGGTCGCCGCGGCCCTATGCGCGGCGGTGCTGGCGCCGGCCGTGGTCATCTCCGCCCCGAAGGGCGCGGCGCCGGTGTCCGACGCGCAGCGCAAGCAGGGCATGGCCGAAGCGCCGGCGATCGTGCAGGCCGCGGGCCTCGGCTGCCAGGTCAGCGACGCCCGCTTGATCGGCAAGTCCAAGGACCCCAAGACCAAGGTCGAGACCGCCTACTACGAAGTGGCCTGCGGCTCGAACATGGGCTTCGTCGTGCAGGCTGCGGCCGGCGCGCCGCCGGCGGCCTTCAGCTGCATCGAGATGGCCCAGCCGGCCGGCCAGCCGCCGAAGGAAGGCGCCATCACCTGCGTGCTGCCGGGCAACTCCGACCCGAAGGCGCAGCTCGCGCCGCTGCTGGCGAAGGCCGGCGTGCAATGCCTGCCTGAAAAGGCCCGCGGCATCGGTCAGACCAAGACCAACACCATCCTCGAGGTCGCCTGTCAGGGCGGCACCGGCTACATCCTGATCGCCAGCGCGCCGCTCGACACCACTAAGCCGGCCGAAGCGCAGAACTGCCTGAACTTCGACGACGCCACCGGCAACGTGCGCTGCGAACTGTCGGACAAGGCCACGCGGCTCGCCGTGGTCGACAGCCTGGCGCAGTCCGCCAACAACGGCTGCGTCGTGAAGGACCGCCGCTTCATCGGCAACGCCAAGGACGGCTCGGACTTCTTCGAGGCCTCCTGCCAGGACGGCAAGGGCTACATGTTCAAGGTCAGCCAGGGCAAGCTCGCCCAGACCTGGAGCTGCGGCCAGGCGCAGAACATCCTCGGCGGCTGCACCCTGACCGACTCGCGGCAGGCCGGGGCCGAGCAGGCGGCGACCTACACCACGCTGGCCCGCAACGCCGGCTCCAACTGCGACGTCACCAAGTATGCGGTCTTCCCGCCGCGCGCTGGCAGCACCGACGAAGCCGTCGAACTGGTCTGCAAGGACGGCACCGGCGCCGTCGGCCTGTTCCCGGCCACCGGCAAGGGCCAGGTGCTGGATTGCGGGCACGCGCTCGCCCTCGGCTTCAAGTGCACTCAAGGCAGCGACCGGGGCTTCGCCGCCCTGACCGCCGACCTGAAGAAGCACGGCAAGAGCACCTGCTCGGTCTCCGACGCCCGCATCAGCGGCCAGACCGCCAAGGGCACGGTGATGGTCGAGGTGGCCTGCGCCGACGGCCTGAAGGGCTACATGATCGAGTACAACACCAAGCCGACCGTCAGCGCCATCGGCGCCAGCGGCTGCGCCTTCACTGGCGGCTGCCAGCTGAAGGGCAACACCTAAGCTCGGCGGATCCGCCGAACGATCGAGGCCCGCGGGGAAACCCGCGGGCCTTTTTCGTTGGGCCGCTGACGAACGCCCCTCCGTCTCGGCGCTGCGCGCCGATCCACCTCCCCCGCTTCGCAGGGGAGGAGCTGGATCGCTGCTCCCCTGCGTGCGGGGGAGCTGTCGGCGAAGCCGACTGAGGGGGCGTTTACGCGCCCAGGAGCGTAGACTCCGCGCCGCCAGGAGGAGACCCGATGACCCAGACCGCGTTCCGCGAAGCCCGGGACCTGCTGTTGACGCTGCGCGAGGACTACGACCAGGCGCGCGCCCAGTTCCGCTGGCCGCAGCTCGACGCGTTCAACTGGGCGCTCGACTGGTTCGACGCCGAGCTGGCCCGGGGCGAGGCCGGGACGCGCACGGCGCTGCGGATCGTCGGCGAGGATGCGGCGACGCGAACCTTCGCCGAGCTGTCGGAGCGCTCGAACCGGGTCGCCAACGGACTGCGCGCGCTCGGCGTAGGCCGCGGCGACCGGATCCTGCTGATGCTCGGCAACTGCGCGCCGCTGTGGGAGACCATGCTGGCGGCGATGAAGCTGGGCGCGGTGACCATTCCGGCGACGACGCTGCTCACCGCCGAGGACCTCGCCGCGCGGATGACCCAGGGCGGGGTGCGCGCCTGGATCACCGACGCGGCGCTGGCGGCGAAGTTCGACGGGCTCGGCCCCGACGTGACCCGGGTCGTGGTCGGCGGCGCGCGGCCGGGCTGGACCAGCTTCGATGCGCTGCTGGACGCGCCGGCGGCCTTCTCGCCGGACGGGCCGACCCGGGCGGACGATCCGATCCTGCTCTATTTCACCTCCGGCACCACGGCGAAGCCGAAGCTGGTGATGCACAGCCACGCAAGCTACGGCGCGGGCAGCCTGTCGACCATGTACTGGCTGGGCCTGCGCCCCGGCGACGTGCACCTGAACGTCTCCTCGCCGGGCTGGGCCAAGCACGCCTGGAGCTGCTTCTTCGCGCCCTGGAACGCCGGGGCCGAGGTGTTCATCCCGAACTTCGGCCGGTTCAACGCCCGCACCCTGCTCGACGCGGTGGCCGAACACGGCGTCAGCTCGCTGTGCGCGCCGCCGACGGTCTGGCGGATGCTGATCCAGGAAGACCTGACCCAGTGGGCGACGCGGCTGAACAACCTCTGCGGCGCCGGCGAGCCGCTCAATCCCGAGGTGATCGCCGCGGTGCAGGCGGCCTGGGGGCTGACCATCCGCGACGGCTTCGGCCAGACCGAGACCACCGCCCAGATCGCCAACTCGCCCGGCCAGCCGGTGCGCCCGGGCTCGGTCGGCCGGCCGCTGCCCGGCTATGACGTCGTCCTGCTGGACGCCGACGACAACGAGGTCGACGAGGGCGAGATCGCGCTCCGCCTGAGCCCGCGCCCGGCCGGGCTGATGCGCGGCTACCAGGCCGAGGACGGCGGCGTGCAGCCGGTCTCGGGGGCCTTCTACCGCACCGGCGACGTCGCCAGCCGCGACGCCGACGGCTGGTTCACCTACGTCGGCCGCGCCGACGACGTGTTCAAGGCGTCCGATTACCGGATCAGCCCGTTCGAGCTGGAGAGCGCCCTGATCGAGCACGCGGCGGTGGCCGAGGCCGCGGTGGTTCCGGCGCCCGATCCGGTGCGCCTGGCGACGCCCAAGGCCTTTATTGCGCTCGCGCCCGGCCACGAGCCCAGCCGGGAGACGGCGCTGGCGGTGTTCCGCCACATCCAGACGAGCCTCGCGCCCTACAAGCGGGTGCGGCGGATCGAGTTCATCGAGCTGCCGAAGACCATCTCCGGCAAGATCCGCCGGGTCGAGCTGCGCCGGTTGGAGGTGGAGCGGGCGCGGGTTGGCGAACGGCCGGTCGAGGAGCACCGCGAGGAGGATTTTCCGGAGCTGCGCGACTAGGGCGGACTTCGAGTGTCATCCCGGTTTCGCGAAGCGAAGACCGGGACCCAAGAACACGGCGTGGCGCGGTCGTCGCGAGGCGGCCGACGTCAGTGTTCTTGGATCCCGGACAGCCGCTGCGCGACTTCCGGGATGACAGCCAGGGGCTCTGAGCTCGTGGATCCGTTGAACACCATCACTTCCTCGCCCGGCGGGTCGGCGAACAGCCGGCGGATGGTCTCGGCGTGGCGCGCGCGGGCGATCGGCTGGGCGATGTAGCCCTTGTCGGTGATCTCGCCGCAGGCGTGCTCCGGCGGCCCGGCCAGCACCAGGGCGCGGGCGACGCGGGCGGTGGCGTGGGTGGTCCGGGCGTTGAACGCTTCGATCCCCCGGCGGGCGGCCGCGGCCACCGCCTCGGGCGGCAGGGTCGGGTTGGGATAGAGCAGCAGGCCGACGCCGGCTTCGCCCTCGCCGCAGACGACGGCGTCGGTGACCGCGCCGCCGATCGCCCCGGCGGCGCCGATCCGCAGCTCGCCGCAACTGACGAACGAGCCGTTGGACAGTTTGAAGTTCTCCGACAGCCGCCCGTCGAACGCCAGGCCCTGGGCGAGGTCCTCCAGGTCGCGCAGCCGCACTGCGTCGCCCAGCCGGTAGAAGCCCTCGTCATCGAAGGCGGCGGCGGTCAGCTCCGGCTGGCCGAGGTAGCCGGGCGTGAGCTGCGGGCCCTTTACGCGCAGCTCCAGCTTGTCCGCGGCCGGGACCAACCGCACGGCAGTTCCGGGAATCGGCAGGCCGATCAGCCCCATCCGGTCGTTCGGCCAGTGCACGCTGCAGGCGCTGGGGCCGGTCTCGGTCGCGCCATAGCCGCTGGAGAAGGTGACCCGCTCGCCGACCGTGCGCACCGCGCAGGCCTGGATGCGGTCGCCGACCGCCTGGCCCAGCGCCGCGCCGCCATAGAGCATCACCCTGACCCGCGCGAAGAAGGTCCGCGCCAGCGCGGGGTCGGTCTCCAGCGCCTCGACCAGCAGGCTCCAGCCGGCCGGCACCATGTACTGGTAGGTGGCCTCGACCGCGCGCAGGTTGCGCAGCGTCTCGCCGAACCGCGCGGCGGTCGGCTGGCCCCCGTCGATGTACAGCGACCCGCCGCGGTGCAGCGACATGTGCAGCACCGAATTGGCGCCCAGGCTGTGGCTCCAGGGCGCGGAGCTGACGATCACCGGCGGTTCGGGATCGGTGAAGCAGGCGGCGATCTGCGCCGAGTTCAGGCTTATGGTGCGGTGGCTGCAGATCACCGCCTTCGGCAGGCCGGTCGAGCCGGAGGTCAGCAGGTATTTGGCGTGGTCGTCCGGCGCGGCCGCGGCCGCCCGCGCGCCGGACCGGTAGAGCCGATCGAGCGGGATGTCGCCGGGCCGGGCGTGGCGCGCGGCGATCACCGGCAGGCTGGCCAGCGCCGCGCTGGCCAGCCCCTCGGCGAAGATCGCTGCGTCCTGGGTGTAGACCGCCGCCGGCTTGAGGGTGGCGCAGGCGTGGGCCAGCCGCGCGAGGTTGGCCCCGGGCAGGCCGTACTGCGGCGACAGCGGCGCGATCGGCATGCCCTGGCTCATCGCCGCGTAGGCGATCAGGGCGTGGTCGATGGCGTTGGGCGACAAAATGACCAGCGGCCGCGGCCCGGCGATCCCCAGCTCGACAAGGCCGGCGGCCAGGGTTTCGACGCGGGCCCTGGCCTCGGCGAAGGTCAGCGTGCGCCAGCCGTCGCCGGAGCGCTCGGCCAGCCAGACGCGGTCGGGCGCGACCTGGCTCCAGTGGTCGAGCGCGGCGGTCTGGGTCTGGAACCGCTCGGAGTAGGGGGTGATGTTGCGCAGCACCAGTTCGCCGCGCGCGCGCTGCTCCACCTCCAGGCGGCGGGGCGCGTAGAAGGCGTCGCGGATCGGGGCTTTCGCCGTGGCGCCGTCGAGACCCATGGCGTGACTTATTCCAAGCACGGCGCCGCTTGGAAAGCCCTGCTCAGGCGACGGGCGAATGGACCGTGAACTCGCAGCGCAGGCCTTCCGGCGCGAAGATCAGGTTCGACGGCTGCAAGGCTACGGTGGCGCGCCGGATCAGCCGCGAGCCGAAGCCGTCGCGGGTCGGCGGGACGACGGGCGGTCCGCCGCTCTCCACCCAGGAGACCCGGGTCCCTTCGTCCTGCGGCGTCCAGCTTAAGGACACCTGGCCACCGGGCTCGGACAGCGCCCCGTGCTTGGAGGCGTTGGTCGCCAGCTCGTAGAGCACCAGCGCCAGGTTGAGCGCATCGGTCGGCCCGACCTGGGTCGGCGGGCCCTCGATCCTGAGCTGCGGGCCGGCGAAGGCGTCGAGCGCCTCGCGCGCCAGCACGCCGAGCTCGGCGCCCTTCCATTCGGTGCGCGTCAGGATCTCGTGCGCCTTGCTCATGGCCACGACGCGGCCTTCCAGGGCGTCGTGGTAGTCGCTGACCGAGCCCGCGGTCTTGCGGGTGTGCATGGCGATCGACTGCACGGTCGCCAGGGTGTTCTTCACCCGGTGGTTGAGCTCGTTGATCAGCAGCCGGTGACGCTGGTCGCGGTCCTCGACGGCTTTCAGCGCCGATGCGAAGGCGGCGCTCAGGTGGTCGGTCTCCACCAGGCCGGTGGCGGTCGGAAAGCTCGGCGAGCCGCCCGCGACCCACTCGTTGGCCGCCTGGGCGACGGTCTCGACCGGCTGGGCGATCCGCCGGCCGATCCGCAGCGCGAAGACCACCGCCGCGGTGAGCAGCAGGGTGGCGATGATCACCCCCATCAGCATCGCCTGCCGGACCGCGCCGAACGCCTCGTCGCGCGGCATCGCCACCGCCGCCGACCAGCCGTAGGCCGGCAGCTTGTCGAAGGCGGCCATCACCTGCAGCTTGCCGATCTTGAGACTGCGCACGACGCCGCGCGGCGCGGCCTCCATGGCGGCCAGCATGGCGGGGGAGGTCTGGCGGCCGACGTACTGTTCCCCGTCCGGGTTGAAGGCGACGACCCGCTCCTGGCCGTCGAGGACGGCCGCGCTCCAGCGGGGCGGCAGCTCCTGGCGGGCGAGCAGCTTACTGAAACTGGCGGCGCTCGTCGCGACGCTGAGGTTCACCGCGCTGCCGTCGTCCAGCACCACCGGCTTCATCACGACGACGACCGGCTGATGCGCCACCGGCCCATAGATCAGGTTGGAGATGTAGACGCGGCCGCGCCGTCCCGACCAGGCGTTGCTGCCGGCACGCGACCGCGGCAGGGTCACCTTGGGGGCGGCGTCACTGAAGGTGTTGACCTGTTGCCGGCCGGTCGGATCCCAGACGATGACCCAGGAATCTGATCCCTTCAGGGCGGTGCGCGCCTGGTCCGCGAACTCGGTCCAGTCGGCGCGGCCCAGTTCCCGCGAGACCGAAAGCGCCTCCAGGGTGGCGATCTGCTCGCTGATGCGCCCGTCGATGACCAGCGCCAGCGTGCGGGCGGTGGCGAGCATCTGGCGCTCCTGCGTCAGGCTGACCTGCCGCTCGAGGCTCCAGAGCAGGATGCCGGCGAGCAGCAGGCCGGGGATCAGCAGGATCAGCACCAGCCCGACCAGCCGCGAGCGGACCGACGCCGTCGGCCGCGCCGGCCGGACGTGCGGCGCGGCCGCGCTCGCCGGATCTGGCGCTCTTCCGGCCTCGTGCTCCGCCGCACCCATTACAGCCGCTCCGCCTCGGCCGCGCAGTACGCCCGAGCCCAACGGCGATAGCACCGGCCGGCGCCGGCTGGCTATTTAGCTTGATAGGTATCCGGTCGCGGAGGATCGCGGCGTGGTCAGCCGGCGAGGGTCTCGTGGAAGCGCACCGGCTGGCCGAGGTGCGGGGCGGCGATCTCGCCGTCGCGCATGACGATCCGGCCGCGGATGATGGTCGCCATCGGCCAACCCTTGGCCTCCATGCCGTCGAACGGCGTCCAGCCGACGCGGCTGGCCATCATCGCATGGGTCATGGTCCGCCGGGCCTTCAGGTCGACGATGGTCAGGTCGGCGTCGAAGCCGACCGCCAGCCGGCCCTTGTCGGCAAGGCCGAAGACCCGGTGGGCGCCGTGGCTGGTCAGGTCGACCAGCCGCTCCAGGCTGAGCCGGCCCTCGGCGACGTGGGTCAGCATCACCGGCAGCAGGGTCTGCACGCCGGGCATGCCGGAGGGCGAGGCCGGATAGGGACGGGCCTTCTCCTCGGAGGTGTGCGGCGCGTGGTCCGAGCCGATCACGTCGGCGACGCCGTTGGCGACCCCGACCCACAGGCCGGCGCGGTGCTCGGCGCTGCGGATCGGCGGGTTCATCTGGGCGTAGCCCTTCAGCCGCTCATAGGCTTCGGGCCCGGCCAGCGTCAGGTGTTGCGGGGTGACCTCGACGCTGGCGACGTCCTTGTGCGCGGCGAGGTAGGCGATCTCCTCGGCGGTGGTGACGTGCAGCACGTGGATGCGCTTGCCGAGCGCGCGGGCGATCCGCACCAGCCGCTCGGTCGACTGGATCGCCGACTGGGCGTCGCGCACCTCTGGATGGCTGGTCCAGTCGCCGGTTCGCGCCAAGGGCCGGCGGTCGGCCAGACGGTACTCGTCCTCGGAGTGGAAGGCGGCGCGGCGGTTGACGTGGCGCAGCACCTGCTCGACGCCCGCGTCGTCCTGCACCAGCAGGCTGCCGGTCGAGGCGCCCATGAAGACCTTGATCCCGCAGCAGCCCGGCAGCCGCTCCAGCTCGCCGAGGAAGTCGGCGTTCTCGTGGGTGCCGCCGACGTAGAAGGCGTGGTCGCAGTGCATGCGCCCGGCGGCGCGGGCCAGCTTGTCGGCCAGCGCCTCGGGGTCGGTGGTGGTGGGCTCGGTGTTGGGCATCTCGAACACGGCGGTGACGCCGCCCAGCACCGCGGCGCGGCTGCCGGTCTCGAGATCTTCCTTCCACTCCATCCCCGGCTCGCGGAAGTGCACCTGGCTGTCGATCACCCCCGGCATCACGGTCAGGCCGGTCGCGTCGAACACCTCGCCCGCCGAGGCCTGGCCGAGGTCGCCGACGGCGACGATCTTGCCGCCGCGGACGCCGACGTCGGCGAGCCCGCGCCCGGCGTGGTTGATGACCTCGCCGCCACGAACGATCAGGTCGAAGGTCTCAGCCATGGCGGGCGTCCTTTAGCTCTGGGATGGCGCGGTCTTCTTGGGCTCGGTGGCGGCGAGCAGCGCGCGCGCGGCCTCGTAGACCCGGTCCACGCTCAAGTCCATCATGTGGCACACCGCCTGGGCCGAGCCCGGGTCGCCGCTCATGATCTCCTCGAAGCTGCGGCCGCCGCGCACCAGCCGGGCGTTCGGTCCCCAGGGCGCATAGCGCCGGTCGTCGGACGGTCCGAACAGGCCGAGCGTCGGCGCGCCGGAAGCGGCGGCCAGATGCATCGCGCCGCTGTCGTTGCCGACGAACAGCCGCGCGTGCTTCAGGCAGGCGAAGGAGGTGACCAGGTCGACCTGGCCGGCGAGGTCGATGAACCGGTGACGCGGCACGCAGTCCTTCAGGCCCAGCGTGGTCTTGCGGTCGCCGGGAGCGCCCAGCACCATCAGCCGCCCGCCCTGGAGCGGGCCGCCGGTCCCGAGCAGCTTCATCGCCACGCGGCTGAAGCGCTCCAGCGGCCAGGTCTTGCCGACCCAGTTGGCGGCCGGGGCCATGGCCAGGATCGGCCCCTGGCCGGCGGTGAGATCGGCGGCGTAGGCCTCCACCTCCGGCGAGGTCCAGATGTAGGGCGCGGCCGGCTGGTCCTCGATCTTCAGGACGCGGGCGGCCTCCATCACCTTGTGTATCGGCTCGCCGACGAGCTTGCGGTGCACCGCCCGGCGCTTGGTCGAGACCAGCCGCGAGATCGCCGAGCCGCGCAGGTCCACCACCAGCCCCCAGCGCCGCCGGCGCACCTTGCGCCACAGGTCGAACCAGTGGCTGCCGTCCTTCTGCTTGGCGAAGACGATCAACTCGTCGAGGTTCGGCACGAAGCCGAACAGCGGCGCGGCCGCGGGGCCGGCGACGATGGTGAAGCGGGCGTTCGGAATCTCGTCGGCCAGGCGCTTGATCAGGCCCGACGCGAGCACGGCGTCGCCGATGTTGGTCGCCGTAATGAATAGAATTGGGAAAGACCCACGAGCCATCCTTCCTCTATATGCCGGCCTCCGCTGGCGCTCCACCGCCGCCGCGCCCAAATTGTCCTCATGATCACCCCGCCGATGTTCGCCGAGCTTCCCAGCCGCGCCCTGATCGCCCTGAGCGGTCCCGACTGGCGCAGCTTCCTGCAGGGCCAGGTGACCCATGACGTCGAGACCCTGGCGGTCGGCGAGGCGCGGTTCGCCGGCCTGCTGACGCCGCAGGGCCGGCTGCTGTGGGACCTGTTCGTGGTCGGCCGCGCCGACGGCTGCTGGCTCGACGTGGCCGCCGAGCACCGCGCGGCGATCGTCCAGCGGCTGTCGATGTTCCGCCTGCGGGCCAAGGTCGAGATCGCGCCGGACGAGGCTGGCGTTGCCGTTCTCTTCTCCGCTCGCCCCGGCGAAGGCCGGGGCCCAGATGACGAGCCCGGCGCCCTCCGATCTGGATCCCGGCCTTCGCCGGGACGAGCGGGGGAAATTTGGGTGGCGGATCCCCGTCTCCCCGAACTCGGGCTGCGCGGCTACGGCGCGGCCGCGCCGGCCGAGGCGGTGGTGGCCGACGAGGCGGCCTATGACGCCCACCGCCTGGCGCTCGGCGTGCCCGGGACGGCGGACTGGGGCTCGGACAAGACCTATCCGATCGAGGCCAATTTCGACCTGCTGCACGGGATCGACTTCAAGAAGGGCTGTTTCGTCGGCCAGGAGACGACCTCGCGGATGAAGCGCCGCGGGCAGATCAAGACCCGCATGCTGCCGATCGTCTTCGATGGCCCGCCGCCACCGCCGGGCGCCGAGGTGCTGGCAGGGACCCTGCGGGCCGGCGAGGTCTGCGCAGGAATCGACGGGCGCGCCATCGCCATGCTCAGGCTCGACCGCATCGCCGGCGGGCTGGAGGTCGACGGGCGGCCGGTGCGGGTCGAGCGGCCGGCCTGGATCGCCGAGGCGTTGGGCGAACACGCCCTAGGCTAAGGCCGCGCCGGCGGCGCCGTCCTATGGTCGCGCTGTCAGGGCTTCACCTGCGAGGCGGAAGCTGATGAAGGCCGGTTCGATCAAGCGCTTCGTCGTGGGCGCGAGCGTTGGCGCGACGTTGCTGGGCGGCGTCGCCCACGCCGCGCCGCCGAAGGATCTGGCGGACCTCGTCGGCGTCTACGCCAGCAGCGGCGAGAAGACGCTGCAGCGGCGCGGCTACACCCAGGTCAAGTCGACGGCGATCGGCGGCTCGCGCTACGGCTACTGGAGCAACAAAGAGGTCTGCGCCGAGGTGCAGCTCGCCGACGCCCGGTTCATCACCATCAATCAGGTCGAGTACGCCGGCGCCTGCGGGCCGGCCCCGCCGCCGCCGGGCAAGGGCGCGCCCGCGCCGGCCGCCGTCGACCTGCGCTTCCCGCCAGGCGCCAGCAGTGTGACGGTCACCGGCACGGTGCGCGGCCATGATGCGCGGGCGTACCGGTTGACCCTGCGGCGCGGCCAGACGCTGAACGCGCGGCTCACCTCGCGCAGCCGCTTCCTCTACCTGACGATTACCCGTCCCGACGGCGGCGTGCTGTTCGACGGCGCCTCGAGCGCCGCCGGCAACGCTTTTCGCGGCGTGACGCCGGCCTCCGGCCCCTATCGGCTGCAGGTCTATCTGGTCCGGGCCGCGGCGCGGCGCGGCGGAGTCGCCGACTACAGCCTGGCGGTGTCGGCGAAGTAGCGCTGCGGCGGTTGGACGCCGCGTCCGGATTCCGCCGACGTGCGGGCTTGTGCTGGCGCGCAAGCTCGGCTGAAAGTCGCCGCCGATGGACGACCCCCTGCACAGGTGCGGTTGGCGCGGCATGGCCGGCGACCCGCTTTATGAGGCCTACCACGACACCGAGTGGGGGGCGCCCGAGTACGACTCCCGCGCGCTGTGGGAGAAGCTGGTGCTCGACGGCTTCCAGGCCGGGCTCGCCTGGATCACCATCCTGCGCAAGCGCGAGGCGTTTCGCGCCGCCTTCGACAACTTCGATCCGGAGGAGGTCGCCCGCTACGGCGAGGCCGAGCGCGCCCGGCTGATGGCCGATCCGGGCATCGTCCGCTCGAACGCCAAGATCGACGCGGCGATCGCCAGCGCCCGGATCTATCTGGACATGCGCGAGCGCGGCGAGGACTTCTCCGCCTTCTGCTGGAGCTTCGTTGACGGCAAGCCGCTGCAGAACGGCTGGAGCGAGGTCGGCCAGGTGCCGGCGCAGACCCCGCTGGCGGTCGAAATCTCCAAGGCGCTGAAGGCCAAGGGCTACAAGTTCGTCGGCCCGGTGATCGTCTACGCCTGGATGCAGGCGACCGGACTGGTCAACGACCACCTCACCACCTGTTTCCGGTACGAACCGGTGAAAGCGATGGCGCGTTGATGGCTCCGAGAAGGACAGCGCAGGGTCCCACCATGATCCTCGAGAAGGCCTTCATCGACGGACCGGTCTGCGGCGTGGACGAAGCCGGGCGCGGTCCCTGGGCCGGGCCGGTCAGCGCCGGCGCGGTGATCCTCGACACCCGCAAGGTCATCAAGGGCCTCGACGACTCCAAGAAGCTCACGGCCAAGGCGCGCGAAGCGCTGGAGATCGAGATCAAGGCCAAGGCGCTGGCCTGGGGCGTCGGCTTCGCCTCGGTGGAAGAGATCGCCGAGCTCAACATCCTGCACGCCACCGGCCTGGCGATGTGCCGCGCGGTCGAGGCGCTGGCGGTGCAGCCGAAGTACGCCCTGGTCGACGGCAACTATCCCTTCAAGCTGCCCTGCGAGGTGAAGACGGTGGTCGGTGGCGACGCCAAGTCGAAGTCCATCGCCGCCGCCTCGATCCTGGCCAAGGTCGCCCGCGACCGGCTGATGGTCGAGATGGATGGCGTCTATCCCGGCTACGGCTTCGCCAGCCACAAGGGCTACAACGCCCCGGTGCACCTCGAAGCGCTGGTGGCGCTGGGGCCCTGCGAGATCCACCGCCGGGCCTGGAACCCGGTGAAGCTGGTGCTGGCCGGCATCGATCCGCGCAAGATCCTGGTGGTGCAGGACGAGTTGGCGTTCGAAGAGCTCGGCGACGCGGCGGAGTAGGCCGCGCCGCCGAAGGCTCAGCGGCCGTAGCTGATCTTCGCCAGGCCGAGGATCTCCTCGCGGTCGGCCGGCAGGATGAAGCCGCCCTTGATCGCGGCGTCCAGCGAGGCTTCGAACTTCTTCAGGTAGTCGGCCTCGCCGCCCGGGTAGAGGCGCTGCAGCGTGGCGGCGTCATAGGGCTCGCCGACGCCGGCCAGGAAGCCCAGCACGCCGCCGGAGTTGCCGACCCCGGAGACCCGCGCTGTCGGGACGTCGACCCAGGGCGTGCGCACGCCGCCCTTGGCGATGCCGTTGGCGTCGGTCACGAAGCTGGCGGGCGGCCCGGCGGCGACCTCGATCGGCTTAGCGTGGGCCGGCGGCTTGCCGGTCTGGACCCAGTGGTCGAGGCCGACGAGGCCGGCCTTCAGCACATAGTGGTGCGGCTGGCCGGGGTTCATCGGCTTGTCGAGCGAACCGCCAGGCGCGTCCTTGATCGGCGCGTAGGCCGCCGCCAGCGTGGCCAGCGGCGTCTTGCCGGAGTCGATGTAGCCGGCCTTGAAGAAGTAGTTGTCGGCGTGGGCCGCGCCGGTGATCTCCCAGGTGCGCAGGCGTTCGTTGTCGGGCTGGCGTGCGGCCAGGAAGCCGGGCAGGCGGGTGCTGAGCAGGTCGGTTTCGGTGACCACCGTCATTGTCGGGACCCGCAGGTCGGGCCGCAGCTTCACCGCCTTGGGCAGGCTGTCGCCGGCGACCATCATCGAGCGGCCGTCGATCGCTGCGCCGGGACCGAAGCGCGAGTTGATCATGAAGCCGTCGTAGACCTTTGCCAGCGAATCGACCGCGTTGACGTAGGTCGTCAGGAAGACCGCGGACTGGGACTCGCCGACGGCGATCAGCCGCTTCGGCGCCAGCGCCCCGAGCGGGCCGTCGACCCGGCGCAGCTGCGCGCCGGCCTGCGAGAAGATGTCGTAGGCGTAGGCGTCGCCGGGATGGCTGAGCTTGGCGTAGCGCGCTGGATCGGTGGTCTTCAGCGGCTGGCCGATGCTCTGGCTCGGGCCGCCCTCAATGCCGACCTTCTGCGCCGAGACCCCGACATAGGCGTAGCCGTTGCGGACCAGCTCGCGGTGCATGACGTTCCAATCCGGCGCGCCGTCGGCGCCGGCGCTGACGTTCAGCCACTCGACCACGACCGTGCCGTTGAACTTCGCCGGATCGGTCGGGCGGATGACCACCAGCCGGGTGGCGTAGGGGGCGGACGCGTCGGGCCCGGCGTCCCAGCGCCCGTCGGCCGTGGGCGGCCCGGCCAGCTTGTAGGCGTTCGCGGTTCCCGAGAGGAACACCTCCTCGACGGTGTAGCCGAGCTGGCCGATGTCATAGGCGCCGAGGAACAGCGCCGGCTTGCCCGGCACCGCGACAGCGGTGGTGGGTGGGGTGGCGGCCATCGCCGTCGAGGCGAACAACGCAGCGGCCAGGCCCAGCAGCCCGGCCCGCGCCGACGTCCCGAAATTGCCCGGTGATCTCGACATCTGCGGTTTCTCCTCCCGTGCGCCTTGGCGGCGCTTGGGGCGAAGCTTGGCTGTTTCCGCAAGGTCGGTCCAGCGAGCTGATTCGCTGGCTGTAAATCCCCCCGTAACTTCTCATTCACCATATTTCGCAACCCGACCTTCACCATGCGCGTGAGAAGTCGGAGTCTTGATTCCGCGAGGGTGGTGATGGCGTTTTCGTCCGAGACGATCATCCAAGGCGATAGCCTGGAAGAGCTGAAGAAACTGCCGGACCGTTCGGTCGACCTGGTGTTCGCCGATCCTCCCTACAACCTGCAGCTCGGCGGCGAGCTGCTGCGGCCGGACAACTCCAAGGTCGACGCGGTCGACGACGACTGGGACCGGTTCGAGAGCTTCGAGACCTACGACACCTTCACCAAGGCCTGGCTGAAGGAATGCCGCCGGGTGCTGAAGGACGACGGCGCGCTGTGGGTGATCGGCAGCTACCACAACATCTTCCGCGTCGGCGCGACGCTGCAGGACCTGGGCTTCTGGATCCTGAACGACATCATCTGGCGCAAGTCGAACCCGATGCCGAACTTCAAGGGCACGCGGTTCACCAACGCGCACGAGACCCTGATCTGGGCGACCAAGAGCCGGGGCGGCAAGCGCTACACCTTCAACTATGACGCCATGAAGATGGCGAACGACGAGCTGCAGATGCGCTCGGACTGGACGCTGCCGCTGTGCACCGGCGAGGAGCGGCTGAAGGACGAGACCGGGGCCAAGGCGCACCCGACCCAGAAGCCCGAGGCGCTGCTGCACCGGCTGATCATGGCCTCGACCAAGCCGGGCGACGTGATCCTCGACCCCTTCTTCGGCACCGGCACCACCGGCGCCGCGGCCAAGCGGCTGGGCCGCCGGTTCATCGGCATCGAGCGGGAAGAGGCCTACGTGAAGCTCGCCCGCGAGCGGATCGCCCGGATCGTCCAGGCGGCGCCGGAAGAAGTGATGGTCACCGGCTCCAAGAAGTCCGAGCCGCGGATCCCGTTCGGCCAGATCGTCGAGGCGGGCCTGCTGCGCGCCGGCGACATCCTCTACGATCCGAAGGGCGGCCACGCCGCGCGCGTCCGCGCCGACGGCAGCCTGGCGGTCGGCGAGCACACCGGCTCGATCCATAAGGTCGGCGCCCTGGTGCAGTCGGCGCCGGCCTGCAACGGCTGGACATACTGGCACTTCAAGTCGGACAAGGGCCTGGCGCCGATCGACGTGCTGCGGGCCAAGGTGCGCAGCCAGATCACGATCTGATCCAGCTTCGACTTAAGGGGCGAGCCATGGCCGACAAAGACGAACGCGCCGCCCGCGGCGCCGAGACGTTCGAGACGGTCATGAGCCGGCCGATCCATCCGGCCAGCTCGCCCTTCACCGAGGCGGCGCAGAACTTCGTCTTCGCCGAGGTCTGGTCGCGTCCCGGCCTCGACCTGCGCTCGCGGCGCTGGATCACCCTGGCCTGCGTCTGCGCCGCGCGCGCGCCGATGGCGATCAAGACCTACATGCAGGCCGCGCTCGACAGCGGCGACATCACCGCCGAGGAGCTGCGCGAGTTCGTCCTGCAGTTCGGCGTCTTCCAGGGCTTCCCGAAGGCGGCGGAAGTCGAGCTGATCCTCAGCGAAATCCTGCGCGAGCGGGCCTCCAAATAGGCTGTCATCCCGGAAGCCGCGCAGCGGCTGTCCGGGACCCAAGCACACGGCGAGGGGCCACGAGCCGCCGCCGCGGCCAGCCTTCATCTTCGGTGCTCATGGATCCCGGATATGCGCTGCGCGCATTCCGGGATGACAGTTTGGCCTAGAGCAGGTTCGACAATCCCGCCCGCGCCGCCTTGAGGAAGACACTCGGCAGGGCGTCGAGGTCGCGGCGCGGAGACCAGATCACCCCGTCGGCTTCACCCTCCGCCCGCAGCAGCTGCAGGGTCAGCGAGAAGTGGGTGAAGACGTGCTCGACCTCGCCGACGCCGCGCCAGGGCGCGAGCGCCGGCGCCGCGGCCAGCGCCTCGGCCTCGCTCCAGCGCGCGGCCCGCCAGTCGGAGGTCGGCAAGGCCAGCATTCCGCCCAGCAGCCCCTTCGGCGGCCGGCGCACCAGCGCCACTTCGGGGCCCCGCGTCAGCACATAGGCGACGCCGAAGCGGTGGGGCCGGGCGGCCTTGGCCAGCTTGCGCGGATAGGTCTCGGGCGCGCCGCCGACGCGCGCGGCGCAGGGGCCGGCGATCGGGCAGCGGTCGCACAGCGGCGCCTTCGGCCGGCAGACCGTCGCGCCGAGGTCCATCAGCGCCTGGGCCCAGTCGCCGGGCCGCTCGTCGGCGACTAGGCCGGCGGCCAGCGTCTTTAACTGGGGCTTGGCGTCCGGCAGCGGAGCTTCCAGCGCGAACAGCCGGGCCATCACCCGCTCGACGTTGCCGTCGACCACGTTGGTCGGCCGGTCGAAGGCGATCGCCGCCACCGCCGCGGCGGTGTAGGGGCCGAGCCCGGGCAGGCCGCGCAGGCCGTCCTCCGTGTCCGGAAAGATCCCGCCGTGGTCACGCGCCACCGCGCGGGCGCAGGCCAGGAGGTTGCGGGCGCGGGCGTAGTAGCCGAGCCCCGCCCAGGCGGCCATCACCTCGGCGTCGGCTTCCGCCGCCAGGTGCGAGACCGTCGGCCAGCGGGCGGTGAACTTCAGGAAGTAGGGCGTGGCGTGCGGCACGGTGGTCTGCTGCAGCATCACCTCCGACAGCCACACCCGGTAGGGATCGGCGCGGACGCCGGCGGCGCGGGCCTGCGGCCGCACCCGCCAGGGCAGGTCGCGGGCGCCTTCGTCATACCAGGCGAGCAGGGCGGCGCGGAGTTCGGCGGGCGTCACGTGCTGTCGCTAGCACTGTCGCTGCGCCGCCGCAAAAGCCTCCGTGCGCGCGCTACGCCGCCTTGGGACCGTAGCGCATGTCGATCCCCTTGATGTGGGAGCTCAGCCAGAACTTCAGGAAGTGGAAGAACTCGTCGGTCGGACGACCGCTGGCGGCCTTGATGGCCTGAGCGTGCTGGCCGAACTGCTCGAGCAGTCGCTTGTGCAGTTGCTTGTGGCGCTCCAGCTCCGGATAGCCGATGCGCGCCATATAGGCCTCTTCGTCGGCGAAGTGGCTGATGCAGACCGCGCCCAGCCGGGCCACCAGGTCGTTGACCGCCTGGCCGCTTTTTCCTTCGGCGCGGGCGTCGTGGATCTGGTTCATCGCGTCCAGGATCTTCTGGTGCTCCTGATTCATCGCGGCGACCCCAATGTCCAGGCTCGCGTCCCAAAGCATGATCGGCATGTCGGCGTTTCCTAAAGCTACCGCCGGCCAGCTTGGCCCAGCCTGGGCGGCGGGGCTTATGACGCCGATCAAATGGCGAACGGCGTTTTTCGCGGCGGACCGGGGCTGGAGCCAGGCAGGCCGCGTCACCTGGCGTCTCGCCTCTCGGCCGAGCGCCCGCTACATTGCCGCCATGCGCCGGCCCCTCCCCACGCGTGAAGAAGCCTTGGCGATCCTCGCCGCCAAGCGCACGCGGCCGCAGCGCCGGCCGCCGCCGCCGGCCGGCCGCGCGCTGAACAAGACGCTGCGGGAGCTCGACACCCGCTTCGGTCAGGGACCGGGCGCGCTCGCCGCCCGCTGGCGCGAGATCGTCGGTCCTGAGGTCGCCCGCCGCACCGAACCGGTGAAGCTGGTGAAGGGCCGCAACGGCGCGCCGTCGTCGCTGGAGATCCGGGTCGCCGGTCCGGCGGCGGCGATCATCCAGCACCAGGCGCAAGACATCCTGGCGCGGGTGAACCTGTTCCTCGGCGCCGAGGCGGTGCAGAAGTTGCGCATCGTCCAGGGCCCGCTGCGGCCGAGCGTCGAGCCGTCCGCCGTCAAGCCGCGCAAGCGCGCCGCGCCGCTCGACGCGGCCCAGGAGGCGCAGCTGGTCAAGGGCCTCGCCGAGGCGCCCGACGGGCCGCTGAAGGACGCGCTCCTCAGGCTCGGCCGGGGCGTGCTCCGCCGCCAAAGCTGAGCTTGGATTCGATTCCCCGGGAATCGGGCTCTATTACTTCCTTCCTAATTCAAGGGATCCGCCGATGCTGAGCCGCCGTCTCCTCCTCGTCGCCGCCGCCGTCGCGGGGCTCAGCATCGCGGGCTGCAACAAGGGCGGAGCCACCGGCCCAGGCGCGGGCGACATGACCCTGGGCAAGGCCGACGCCCCGGTGAAGGTCGTCGAGTACGCCTCGGCGAGCTGCAGCCACTGCGCCAAGTTCAACAACGAGGTCTTCCCGACCTTCAAGGCGCAGTACATCGACACCGGCAAGGTGCACTACACCCTGAAGGAGTTCCTGACGCCGCCGGAAGAGGTCGCCGCGGCCGGCTTCCTGGTGGCGCGCTGCGCCGGCCCGGACAAGTACTTCACCGTGCTGGACTCGATCTTCAAGAACCAGAACGAGATGTTCCAGACCGGCGACTTCCGCGGCGTGCTGCTGCGCATCGCCCAGTCGGCCGGCATGACCGAGGCGCAGTTCAACAAGTGCGTCTCCGACCCCGAGGCGCTGAAGGCGCTGAACGCGCGGGTGCAGCGGGCGGGCGACGACAAGGTGACCGGCACGCCGACCTTCTTCGTCAACGGCAAGAAGATCGCCGAGGGCGAGGTGACGCTGGCCCAGCTCAGCGAAGCCGTCGCCGCGGCGTCGAAGAAGTAAGAATGATGCCGAGCCGCCGCCTCGCCCTGATCTCGGCCCTGGCCGCCGCGGTGGCGGCGGCTGCGCCCGCGCTGGCCGCGCCGGCGAAGCTGCCCGCGCAACCTGGCGACATGAGCCTGGGCTCGCCCAAGGCCAAGATCCAGGTCGTCGAGTACGCCTCGATGAGCTGCTCGCACTGCGCGAGCTTCCACACCGAGGTCTTCCCGGCGTTCAAGGCCAAGTACGTCGACACCGGCAAGGTGCGTTTCACCTTGCGCGAGATGCTGACCCCGCCGGCCGAGGTCGCCGCCGCCGGCTTCCTGATGGCGCGCTGTGCCGGGCCGTCGAAGTACTTCAAGGTCGTCGGCGAGGTGTTCGAGAGCCAGGCGCGCTGGAACGACGGCGATCTCAAGCCGATCTTCGTCGACATCGCCAAGGCCAACGGTTTGAGCGAGGCGCAGTTTGACGCCTGCCTGACCGACCAGGCTTCGCTCGAGGCGCTCAACGGCCGGGTCAAGGCGGCGCTCGATTCCGGGGTCAACTCGACGCCGACCCTGTTCGTCAACGGCGTGAAGTTCGAGGGCGAGATGAGCCTGCAACAGCTGGACGCCGCCATCGCCGCGGCCGGCAAGTAGGACGCGGCCAGCAAACGTGGAGACCGGCTTTGCGGCTGGAGCGCGTGCAGATCTTCGCTCTTAGAGCCGGATGTGGCCGGGCGATTTCGCCTGACCGCATCCTGCTCTAGGCCGGAGCCGCGCCGTGCACTTCCAGCGGCTGCGCCTTTCGGGCTTCAAGTCTTTCGTCGAGCCGACCGAGTTCCGCATCGAGCCCGGCCTGACCGGCATCGTCGGGCCGAACGGCTGCGGCAAGTCGAACCTGCTGGAAGCGCTGCGCTGGGTGATGGGCGCCAACTCCGCCAAGGCGCTGCGCGCCGGCGGCATGGACGACGTGATCTTCGCCGGCTCCGGCGGCCGGGCCTCGCGCAACCACGCCGAGGTCCAGCTCACCATCGACAATTCCGACCGCCGCGCGCCGCCGGCGTTCAACGACCATCCGGTGCTGGAGGTGGTGCGCCGGATCGACCGCGGGGCCGGCTCGACCTACCGGATCAACGGCCGCGAGGTGCGGGCGAAGGACGTGCAGCTGCTGTTCGCCGACGCCTCGACCGGCTCGAACTCGCCGGCGTTGGTGCGCCAGGGTCAGATCTCCGAACTGATCGGCGCCAAGCCGCAGAACCGCCGGATGATCCTGGAAGAGGCGGCCGGCGTCTCCGGCCTGCACTCGCGCCGGCACGAGGCGGAGCTGCGCCTGAAGGCCGCCGAGGCCAACCTCGCGCGCCTGGACGACGTCTCCCGCGAGCTGGAGACGGCCCTCAACCGGCTGAAGCGCGAGGCGCGCCAGGCGGAACGCTACAAGAAGCTGTCGGCGGAGATCCGCGCGCTGCAGGGGGCGGTGCTCTACGCCCGCTGGAACGAGGCGCGCGAGACCTCCCAGCGGCTGACCTCGGACATGCACGCCGCGGTCCGGGCGGTCGAGGACACCGCGCGCGCCGCCGGCCAGGCGACCCAGCGGGCCGCCGACGCCGAAGCGGCGCTGCGGCCATTGCGCGAGGCCGAGACGGTCTCCGCCGCTATCCTGCACAAGCTGGCGATCGACAAGGATCGGCTCGACCGCGAGGCCGAGGCCTTCGCCGCCGAGATCGCCTGGCGGTCGGACGAGATCGCCCGCATCGATGCGGACCGCGCACGCGAAGCACATATCGTCGAGGACGCCGACGCGGCGCTGAAGCGGCTGCTCGCGGATCTCGGCGCGCTGCAGGCGGCGATCGCCGCGGCGCCCGAACGCACGCCGGAGCTGGAGGCCGCGGCCAAGGCGGCTGAAGCCGCCCGCGCCGCCGCCGACGCCGAGGTCGAGCGGCTCGCCGCTCAGGTCGCCGCCGACGAGGCCCAGCGCCGCGCCGCCGTCCAGCGGGTGCAGGAGGCGGAAGCCCGGGTGGTCCGCAGCCAGCGCGCGCTCGACCAGGCCCGCCGCGAACGCGAGGCGATCGGCGTGGTCGCCAGCCCTCAGGCGGCCCAGGCGCAATCGGATCTGCAGACCGCCGAGGCCGCGCTGGCCGCCGCCCGCGCCGCGCTGGAGACCGCCGAAGAGACCCGCGCCAAGGCGATCGAGGCCGAGGCCGTCGCGCGCGACGCGGCGCGCAAGCTCGACGAACAGCTCGGCCGGCTGACCGCCGAGGCCCGCGCGCTGGCCAGCGTCGCCAGCCAGGCGCGTCGCGGCGGCTTCGCAACGGCGCTGGATTCCGTCCGCCCGGACCGCGGCTACGAGGCGGCGCTGGCCGCGGCGCTCGGCGACGACCTGGACGCGGCGCTGGACGCCAACGCCCCGGCCTACTGGGGCGGGCGCGAGGCTGGGCCGCCGACTTGGCCGGACGGTGCTGCGCCGCTCGGCTCGCTGGTCAAGGCGCCCGCGGCGCTGGCCGCGCGGCTGGCGTTCACCGCCCTGGTCGCGCGCGCCGACGGCGAGCGGCTGCAAAGCCAGATCGCGCCCGGCTGCCGGCTGGTGTCGCGCGAGGGCGACCTCTGGCGCTGGGACGGCTTCACCGCGCGCGCCGAGGCGCCCAAGCCCGCCGCGGTGCGGATGGAGCAGAAGACCCGGCTCGCCGAGCTCGAGGCCGAGATCGAGGCGCTCGAGCCGCGCGCCAAGGCCGCCCGCGAGACCCTGGGCCAGGCCGCCCAGGCCCAGCGCGCCGCCGAGGAGGCGCTGAAGGCCGCCCGCCGCGAGCCGCCGAGCTGGGAACAGAAGGCCGCCGCCGCCCGCCAGGCGCTCGCCCGGTTCGAGCAGGAGGCCGCGCGCAAGGAGGCCCAGGCCGCCTCGCTCGACGAACTGATCGGCCGGTTCGGGGCGGAGGTCGCCGAACACCAGGCGGCGTTCGACGCGGCGCGCGCCGACGCCGGCGACGGCGCCCCGGCCTCCGACCTGCCGCGCCAGCTGGCCGCGGCGCGCGCCGCGCAGGCCCCCGCCCGCGAGGCCGCCAACGCCGCGCGCAGCGCGCTCGAGCAGGAGGTCCGTGAGCGCGCCGGCCGCGCCCGTCGGCTGGAGAGCCTGACCAAGGATCGCGACGACTGGACCCGCAGGGCTCAGGCCGCGGCGAAGCGGCTGGAGGGCCTGGTCGAGGCGCGGGACAAGGCAGAGGCCGGCCTGCGCGCGGCCAAGGAGGCGCCGGGAACGCTGGAGACCCGCCGCGCCGCCCTGCTCGACGAGCTGGTTGCGGCCGAGGCGCGGCGCGCCAAGTCGTCGGACGCGTTGGCCGCCGGCGACCGCGAGCGCAGCGAGGCCGACCGGGCGCTGCGCGCCGCCGACGCCGCCGCCGCCGAGGCGCGCGAGGTGCGGGCGAGCCTGGCCGCCCACGCCGAGGCCGCGCAGCAGCGGCTGGTCGAGATCACCACCCAGATCCGCGAGACCGCCCGGGTCGAGCCGATGGAGCTGGCCCGGCAACTGGCCGACGAGGCGGTGGCCATCCCGACCGACGCCGGCGGCATGGAGTCCCACCTCTACAATCTGGAGCGCCAGCGCGAGGGGATCGGCGCGGTCAACCTGCGCGCCGAGGAGGAGGCCGCCGAGCACGCCGCGCGGCTGCAGACCATGCACACCGAGCGCTCGGACCTGACCGGCGCGATCGCCCGGCTGCGCCAGGGGATCGACGAGCTGAACGGCGAGGGCCGCGAGCGCCTGCTGGCCGCCTTCGACGTGATCAACGGGCACTTCAAGACCCTGTTCGCCACCCTGTTCGAGGGCGGCCAGGCGGAGCTGCGGCTGGTGGAGTCGGACGATCCGCTGGAGGCGGGGCTGGAGATCTACGCCTGCCCGCCGGGCAAGCGGCTGGCGACCATGAGCCTGATGAGCGGCGGCGAGCAGGCGCTGACCGCCGCCGCGCTGATCTTCGGCGTGTTCCTGGCGCAGCCGGCGCCGATCTGCGTGCTCGACGAGGTCGACGCGCCGCTCGACGACGCCAACGTCGACCGCTTCTGCAACATGCTCGACGAGATGACCAAGCGGACCAAGACCCGCTTCATCGCCATCACCCACAACCCGGTGACCATGGCCCGGATGGACCGGCTGTTCGGCGTCACCATGGGCGAGCGCGGCGTCTCGCAGCTGGTCTCGGTCGACCTGCACCAGGCCGAGGCGATCGCCGCGCAGTAGGGACAGGCGAGCAGGTCCTCCCCCCAGGGGGAGGTGGCGCGGAGCGCCGGAGGGGGTTGCAGCCCACGGCGACAGCGGCCTTCAACCCCCTCACCGCCTTCGGCGGAGCTCCCCCTGCGGGGGAGCATCTTTAAGCTTTGCAGTTTCACAACCGTTGGTAATCAGAGGCCATGACGAGCGAAACGCGCGCGAGCTCCCCCGGCCTGCTGTTCTATGTGGCGATGGCGGCGATCCCGGTCGGGATCTTCCTCTATTTCTTCCACTGGCAGATCCTGATCCCGACCAACACGCGCTGGCTGCTGCAGGGCGACTGGGGCGCCAATGCGATCGGTTGGAACGCGCTGCGCCATGACGCCTGGCGCTGGCCGCTCGGGGCCACGGAGCTGCTGGCCTGGCCGAACGGCGTGATGGTGACCTTCACCGACTCCAATCCGCTGGTCTCGCTGCTGCTCAAGCCGTTCGCCGCGGTCCTGCCGACGCCGTTCCAGTTCGTCGGGCCGTGGCTGTTCAGCTGCCTCCTGCTGCAGTTCTTCGTCGGCTACGCCCTGCTGCGCCACGCGACGGAGGATCGCTGGCTGCGGGTGCTGGGGGCCACGCTGCTGACGCTGGCGCCGACGCTGATCAACCGGATGGGCCACGCCAACCTCTGCGCCCACTGGACGATCCTGGCGTCGCTGCACGTCTATCTCAACGTCCCGCGCGAGCGCCGGCGCGACCTGTGGTTCGCCGTGATCCTGCTGCTGTCGGCGCTGATCCACCCCTACTTCCTGCCGATGAACGCGGCGATCTGGGGCTCGGACGTGATGCGGCGGGCCTGGCCGATGCTGCGCCGCCTGTCCCTGGGCGGGCTCGCGGCGCTGGCCGCGCGGTCGGCGGCGGTCGCGGCGCTGCCGGTGGCGGCGCTGTGGGCGACCGGCGCGCTCGGCGGCTACAAGGGCGACGCTGGCGGCTTTGGCTACTACTCGATGGCGCTGGACGCGCTGATCAATCCGGGCACGCCCGGCTACTCGCGCTTCCTGCCGGTCGCGCCGCAGGGCGAGGGCCAGGTCTTCGAAGGCTTCCAGTACCTCGGCGCCGGCCTCTTGCTGGTGGTGGCGGTCGCGATCGTCGCCGCCCTGGTCTCGCCGACCGCCCGCCGGCGCTTGCGCACGATGAGCTGGCTGGCCTGGCTCGCGCCCGCGCTGTTCGTGCTCACCGGGCTGGCGTTGTCGGAGGACATTCAGCTGCACGCCCGCAACGTGGCCAGCAACGAGTACGACTGGATCCCCTTCCATCTGACCAGCACCTTCCGCGCCTCGGGGCGGCTGTTCTGGCCCTGCGCCTACGTGCTGATCCTGGTCGCGCTCGAGCTGGTGTTCACGCTGCGGCGGGTGGCGGCGCTCGGCGTCGGCCTGGCGGCCATCGTGTTGCAGTTCCTCGATCTGCCCGGCTTCACGACCGCCGCGCGCGCCCTCACCGCCGAGGCGGCGCAGCCCGAGACCTGGGTGCTCACCTCCAGCAAGAAGTGGGAGGCGCTGATCGCCAGCGCCGACGTCGTCGAATTCCAGCCGCCGGACCCGCACCTCGACGGCAAGCTGTTCTACGAGATCGCCTGGCGCGCCTCGTCGCTGAGCCGGCCTGTCAACGTCATGTACACCGCGCGGGAGAATCCGGCGCAGAAGGCGTTCGAGGAAGCCGCGCGGCGCCAGTTCCTGCGCGGGGAGCTCAATCCGCGGCATCTCTATATCCTTACCGACGGCTGCATCCCGGGGGGCGTCGATCCTGCCCGGATCAAGCTGGTGAACCGGGTCCTGGTGATCCCGCCGGCGAACGCCCGCTATCCGTTCGCCTTGCGCCCGGCGCCGGCCGCGTCCTTCCCGATCGGCCAGACTGTCGCCTTGGCGCCGGACACACCGCAGTTCCGCTGCATGCTCGCCCGCGACTGGAGCCGGCCGGAGGGGTGGGGCGTCTGGTCGGACGGCGCTGCGCCGGAACTGGTCTTCCGCCTGCCGGCCGCGCCCGAGCGCGACCTTCTGCTGACCGCCGTCGTCCAGCCGTTCCCGGAAGGCCAGGGCGTGTCGGTGATGGTGGGCGGCCAGCCGGTCGGGCGCTGGACCCTCGCCGGGCCGCCCGCCGAATATCAGGTGCGCATTCCGCGCGCGCTGGTTTCAGGGACCCAGCTGAATGTCGTGCTGAAGGTCGATCGGCCGCTGGCCCCCAGCGCGGTGGGTCCGTCGACGGACAGCCGTCAGCTCGGCGTCGGGCTGCAATCCGTGCGGCTGGATCTCGCGCCGTAGGGGCGCGGAAGCGGGCCGAGGGTCAGTCCGCCGCCGGCTGGCTGGTCCCGGCCGTCGGGGTCTGGCGATTCGCGTAGGCGTGGTCGGCCTTGCGCGCCAGCTGCAGCAGCAGGAAGCCGACGACGACCACCAGGCCGAAGAGGATCAGGCGGGCGGCGATCCGTTCGAGGCTCACGCGGTCACCTCCATGCAGAGCGTCCAGGCGACCATCAGGAAGCCGTTGAGGGTCGCGAAGGTGACCAAGGCGGCGCCGGCCGCCGCCGGGCGCGACGCGAGCAGCTTCGCGCCGGCGAGGAACAGCGGCAGCGCCACCAGGCAGTACCGCGCATAGGACGTCAGCCCGGAGGCCATCGGCGCCAGCGTCAGGAAGGCGGCGAGCGCGAACAGCGACCAGCGGCGCATCAAGGCGAGCGCGGCGACCAGGCTCAGCGACAGCCAGCAGGCGGCGAAACTGAACACCTGACTCGCGGTGAGATCGCCGGCGATCAGCGGGGTCAGTGGCCGGACGAATGGAATGCGCAGATCTCGGCCCCAGGCCTGCTGGGCGGTGACGAAGGCCAGCGGATCGCCGGTGCGGGCGTAGAGGAACAGGCAGAAGCCGGCGAGCGCGAGGACGGGCAGGGCCATGCCCACGCCGACGCGGAGGGTCTCGCTAACGAACGGTCGCCGGCTCTCCAGGCGCCCGGCGAGGACCTGGCGGCCGAGCCCCCACAGGCCCGGCGCGGCGGCGAAGGCGAACGGCAGCAGCAGGCCGACGCCGAGGTTGCGGGTGAGCACCGCCAGGGCTGCGAAGCCGCCGGCCGCCAGCCAGCGGCGGGCCCGCAGCAGCAGCAGGCAGCCCGACAGTCCCAGCAGGAACAGCGATTCCGTGTAGGCCGAAGAGAAGATGTAACTGCCGGGCGCCGCGCAGATCAGCGCCACGGTGAGGTCCGCCGTGCGGGGATCGAATTCGTCCTGGGCGAAGCGGTGGATCAGGAACAGGGCGGCGAGGAAGCTGAGGTTCGAGACCACCAGCATGGCGGTAAACACCGGCAGGCCGGTGAGCTGCGCCAGCGCCGCCGAGAGCAGCGGAAAAGCCGGGAAGAACGCCCAGTTCACCTGCCCGTCGAGCCCCGGCTCGGCGGCGTAGCCCGCGGTTGCGAGGGTGACGTACCAGCCGGTGTCCCACTGGCCCCACATCCGCAGCGCCGCGGAATCGGTGAGCTGCAGCGGGCTGACCTGGCTGGAGAACGGCTCGATGAAGATCTGCGTCATCAGCCCGACCGCGAACAGCGCCAGCCGGCTGGCGAGGAAGGCGTAGAGCACCGCCTTGTGACGGCTGAGAAACGCTCGCGGGCCGCCGCGCGCGGGCGTCGTGACCGCGGCCGATTCTTCGAGGGCGAGGCTCAACAGCAGGCTCTCCGCGCGGATCCGGAGCCGAGGATGCCTATTCCTCGCGGCGTCTCGCAAGGCCGCCACAAAGCCGCGAAGGCTTGTCCACAGCCGCTGTGACGCCGCAAGTCCGCCGTGATATTTCGAGATCGTAGCGTGGCGCGTGCGGCAGATCGTGCCGCGCGGCGAGAAGTTCAGATTTATCAGTCGGTTAGGCAATATCTGCCTAGCCTTGACGCACCGCACCGCCGTCTATAGGTTCCGCGCGACTTTGGAAGCCCCGCCGCGGCGGCGACGTCGTGGTCGCTTGGAAGATCTAGCGACGATGCCGCCCCCGGAAGAGACGCGCGAAGAGGCGATTCGACGCCTTCAACAACGGGCCGGCGCGCTTGAGGCGCGGACGACCCCGGAGGTGAGCGATTATGGCTCGCATGCGGCCGGCTACGGCTACCGCTTGCTGGGCGTACTCGTCGGCGGGGTGATGGTTGGGTTTGGATTCGGGTTCGCGATCGATTGGTTCGCGAATACGGGGCCTTGGGGTTTGATCATCGGGGTCCTGTTGGGCTTCGGCGTGTCGATCTGGATGGCCGTACGGTCAGCCCAGGCGATGAGCGCTGAAGCTGCGCAGGAGTGGGGTTCTCCGCAGGACCTCGGCCCCGACGACGACAAAGACGACGATTGACGGAGACCGAGGCGGCATGGCCGACCCGATGCATCAGTTTGAGGTCGCGAAAATCGCGGACCTCCCCGACATCACCCTGCCGGGGGTGGGCGTCATCGATATGGCGTTCACCAACTCGACGCTGGCGATGACGCTCGCTGCGGGCCTGATCATCGCCTTCATGGCGGTCGTCACGGCCAGCCCGAAGGTCGTGCCCGGTCGCCTGCAGGTGATCGGCGAAGGCGCGTTCAACTATATCGACAATCTGGCGGTGGGGATCATCGGCCACGAAGGCCGGAAGTTCTTCCCCTTCCTGTTCACGATCTTCCTGTTCATCCTGGTGATGAACATCCTGGGTCTGTTCCTGGTGTTCACCGCCACGTCGCAGCTGGCGGTCACCGCGACCCTCGGCGCGATCACCATCCTCCTGGTGCTGATCGTCGGCTTCGCCCGCAACGGCCTCGGCTTCTTCAAGCTGTTCGTGCCCTCGGGCGTGCCGTGGTACATGCTGGCGCTGGTCACCCCGATCGAGGTGATCTCCTTCCTGCTGCGTCCGGTCACTCTCGCGCTTCGTCTGTTCGGCAACATGCTCGGCGGCCACGTGGCGATGAAGGTGTTCGCCGGCTTCGTGGTCTCGCTGGGCGGTCTGGCCGCCAGCGGCGGCCTCGGCCTGCTCGGCATCCCCGGCGCGGCCCTGGCGCTCGGCGGCGTGGTGGCGCTCACCGCGCTCGAGTTCCTGGTGGCGTTTCTGCAAGCTTTCGTTTTCGCGGTTCTCGCCTGCGTCTATCTCAACGACGTGGTGAACCTCGGCCATCATCACTGACGGCCGAAACTTCAAGTCAACAACCTCCACTCTCATAACCAAACGGGACTAAAAACATGGATCCGGCTGCGGCTAAGTTCATCGGTGCGGGCCTCGCGACCCTCGGCATGCTCGGCGCCTCCATCGGCGTGGGCATGATCTTCTCGGGCTTCCTGCAAGGCGCGACCCGCAATCCGTCGGCCGCCGGCGGCCAGTTCACGAACCTGATCCTGGGCGCGGCTCTGACCGAAGCCCTGGGCATCCTGGCCTTCGTGCTCGGCCTGCTCATCCTCTTCAGCTAAATAGCGTTGCGCGAGCGCGGGAGCTTGCTCCCGCCTCGCCGTCTTAGGATCGACGAAGCCTGATGGCCGCCGAAACCAACACCGAGATGGACGTCGTCCCGCACGCCGACGGGCACGCGCCCGCCGCCGAGCACACGACGGCGACCACCGAAGCGCACGGAAGCGGCGGCCTGCCGCAGTTCCGGATGGAATACTGGGGCGGCCAGATCATCTGGCTGCTCGTGGTCTTCGCCGTCCTGTACGCCTTGCTGGCGAAGGTCTTCGTGCCTCGCCTGCGCCAAATCCAGGACACCCGCGCCCAGACCATCGCTGATGCGGTGGAGCAGGCGCGTCGGGTCCAGGCCGAGGCTGACGCTCAGGCCGCCGCCGCCAAGGCGGAGACCGAAGACGCCCGCGCCCAGGCGCGTCGCGTCGCGGCCGACGCCAGCGCCAAGGCGCAAGCCAATCTGGCCGCCAGCCAAGCCGCCGAGGACCAGCGCCTCCAGGCCGAACTGGAAAAGGCCGAGGAGCGGATCCGCATCATGCGCGATCAGGCGATGACCAACGTCGGCCAGATCGCGGCGGACACGGCTGAAGCCATTGTCGCCAAGCTCACCGGGGCCGCGCCTTCGCGGTCCGAGGTGGACGCCGCGCTCACCGCCCGCACGCCGGAAGGGGTGGCCTGATGCCCGCACTGCTCAATCCCGCGCACGCGGAATTCTGGGTCGCCGCCGGCCTGGTCATCTTCCTCGCCATCGTGGTCTTTGGGGCCAAGGCGCCGAAGAAGGTCGCCGCGGCGCTGGACGCTCAGTCGGCGGCCATTCAGGCCAATCTCGACGAAGCGGCTCGGATCCGTGAGGAAGCCCAGGCCCTGCTCGAGACGCTGAAGGCCGAACGCGCCGAAGCCGAACGTCACGCCAAGGAAATGCTCGCCCAGGCCCAGGCCCAGGTCGAGCGTCTGGAAGCGGACGCGAAGGCCAAGCTCGCCGAGAGCCTGGCGCGCCGCCAAGCGGTCGCCGAACGCAAGATCGCCACGGCCGAGATGCAGGCCGCGGCCGAGGTTAAGGCCGTGGCGGCCGAAATGGCCGCCCAGGCCGCCGAGACCATGCTCGCCCAGCGCCTCGCCGGCGCCAAGGCGGACCCGCTGGTCGACGCGGCGATCAGCCAGATCGCCTCCAAGCTGCAATAGTTCGCAGCGCCAAGCGTACGAAGAGGCCCCGGAGCACGCTCCGGGGCCTTTTTGCATTCCAGGACCGCAGGACATTGCGGCGCGCGCGCCCACTCCTAGCCTTGGCGAATGCACCTGGACCTGCAGGATGCGGATCGGCCCGAGGCCCTGCAGACGGAAGTCTGCATCATCGGCGCGGGCGCCGCCGGGATCACCGCCGCGCGACGACTGCTGGAGCTCGGCCACGGCATCGTGCTGCTGGAAAGCGGCGGCCTGGATTACGAGCCCGCGACCGCCGGACTGAACGCCGGGGCGAACATCGGCGAGCCCTACTACGACCTTGAGGACGCGCGCCTGCGGTTCTTTGGCGGCACCACCGCCATCTGGGGCGGCCGCGTCGTCGAACTCGATCCGATCGACCTGGAGACGCGCGCCTGGGTGCCGCATTCCGGCTGGCCGATCGGCTGGAGCGACCTTTCCCCTTACTACGGTCCGGCCCGGCGGCTGTTCGACCTGCCGGAGCAGCCGCCGGACCTGGCCGGCCTACGCGGCGCCGGCGTGCGGCCGCCGGAGTTCGCCGACGCGCGGCTGCAACTCAGCCTGTGGACCTTCGACCGCCGGTTCAACCGCTTCGTCTTCGACGCCTGCCAGGACCTGGTGGAGCACCCCCGCGCCACGGTCGTCACCCACGCGACGGCGACCGAGCTGGAGCTCAGCGCCGACGGGCGGCGGGTGGTGCGGGTCGCCGCAAAATCCCTGACCGGCGCAGCCTTGAAGGTGGACGCGCAGGCCGTCGTCCTGGCGACCGGCGGCGTCGAGAACCCGCGCCTGCTGCTGGCCTCGCGGTCGGTCGCGCCGCAGGGGCTCGGCAACGCCCACGATCAGGTCGGCCGCTACTTCATGGAGCATCCGCATACCCGCGGCGGCCGCATTCTTCACGGCGCAGCCTGGCGGCTGCTCGACGCGTTCGGCCGAACCCACCTGGTCGACGGCCAGGAGATCGGCGCGCTGATCCGGCCCTCCGACGCGCTGCAGGCTGAGCGCGGCATTCTCAACTCCTCGCTGACGCTGAGGCTGCGCCCGCCGGCCGGCCAGGAGGCCTTCTGGGGTCTGCGGGCCTATATGCGCATCAAGCACAGCATCGGTCCGAACCGTCGCGGCCGGACGTTCCGGCGGGCGACGAAGAAGGCCGCCAAATGGGTCAAGCGGCGGACCGATCCGCTCCGGCCGTGGCTCATGCACCGGCTGGGCCAGCGTGATCTGTGCCTCTCCATCCGCGCCGAACAGGCGCCGAACCCTCTAAGCCGCGTCCGACTGACCGACCAGACCGACCCCTTGGGGCTGCCGCGCGTGGCGCTCGACTGGCGGACCAGCCAGCTCGACGTCGACAGCGTCCGTACCCTGATCGAAGTGGTCGGCGCCGAGTTCGCCCGCCTGGGGCTCGGTCGCGTCGAGGCGGCCGACTGGCTGAGCGAGGTGGAGGCGACCTGGCGCGCCGACACGGTCAGCGCCCACCCGTTCGGCGGCTATCACCACATGGGCACGACGCGCATGTCTGCGAGCCCCCGCGACGGCGTGACCGACGCCCAGGGCCGGGTGCACGGCGTGCCGAACCTCTACGTGGCCGGCAGCTCGCTGTTCCCGACCTCGGGCTGGGCCAACCCGACGCTGACGATCGTCGCCCTGGCGCTGCGCAGCGCCGATCACCTGTCCGCGACGCTGCGGCGCGAGCTGGCCGCCTGAGCCGTCAGAAGGCGGTGCGCAGGCCGAGCACGAAGGTCCGGCCAGGCAGGGGCGCGGCGCGGCTGATGAAGGAGGCGTGGTTCAGCGCCAGCTTGTCGAGCAGGTTGGTCCCGCGCAGGTAGACCTCCAGGTCGCGGTCGCCGGTCAGCAGGTCGTAGCCGACCGTGGCGTTGACCATGTCGTAGCCGGGCGTCTTGTCCTCGAAGGCGGCGACCTTCCCCTGTTCGAACACGTGGTAGTACTCGAGCTCGCCGTTCAGCCGGCTCCAATCGCCGTTGACGCGCGCGCCCAGCCGGCCGGCGGGGATCCGCGGCAGGTCGCCGGCGCCGTCGGTCAGCCTGGCCCGCACATAGTCGCCGAACAGCGTGGCGCTGACCTCCGGCGAGACCTCGTGGCTCAGCTCGCCGTCGAGGCCGGTGAAGCGGGCGTCCTGCTGGGCGTAGCGGATCAGCCGGAACTCCTCGAACTGATCCAGCGTCTCGGCGAAGATGTAGTCGTTGATGCGATTGTGGAAGACGCCGAGCGTGAAGGTGGTCGCGCCGGAGGTCTTGCGGAAGGTCAGGTCCAGAGTGCTGGCGGTTTCGACCTTCAGGCCCGGATCGCCGATTTCGAAGGTGTTGGTCGCCAGGTGCACGCCGTCGGCGTACAGCTCCTGCGCGGTCGGGGCGCGCTGCGAGCGCGAGGCCGACAGCGCCAGCGAATAGCCGCCACTGAAATTCCAGCGGGCCGAGGCCGACAGCGAGAACGGATCGTGGTCGGTCCCGACGACGTCGGCGCCGTCGATCTTCTGCCAGTCCTTGCGCGCGGCGACCTCGAAGTGCCAGGCCCCGCGCTGCAGCTCCTCGAAGATGAAGATCCCGGTGGCGCGGGTGTCGGTGGACGGCAGGAAGGCCTCTTCGCCGAGCGCGCTGAAGTCGCTCTTGGCGGTCTGCACGCCCATCGCGCCGCGCCAGCCCAGCAGCGGCTTGTGCTCCAGCTCTACGCGGGCGTCGTGGCCCTTGTTGAGAAAGGTGGTGGCGACGACGTTCTCGTCCATCTCGTCGTGGCGGTAGTCGGTGAAGCCGGCGCGCAGCCGCACGCGCTCGACGCCGGCGAACGGCTCGCGGTACTCACCGCGGATGTCCCAGCGCTCGCTGTCGAGCTTCACGAAGGGCACGTCCTCGCCGCCGGCGTCGTGATCATGATCGTGGTCGTCGTCGTCCGCATGGTCGCCGCAATGCAGCACCGTCCCGTGCGGATGGCAGGCCTCGAACTCATGGCTGTGGCCCGGCAGGCCGTATTCGCTCTGCTGGTGGGTGAAGGCCGCCCCGAGGTAGCCGCGCGGGGCGATCCAGGAGCCGCCGACCGACACCGTCGAGGTGTCGTTGTAGGTCCCCGGCACCCGCGCCTTGGCCTTGTAGTCGCCGCTCGAGCGGCCCACCGCTTCGAAGTGCAGCGCCAGCCCCTGGCCGGTCGCGTTCGCGCCGCCGACCGTGAGGCCGAAGACCCCGGCGCGTTCGTCGGCGTTGGTCCCGGCGCGCAGCTCGGCGACGCCCTCGACGCCGCGCTGGGGCGCCTCGGTCGGGATCTTGCTGTCGATGATGTTGACCGCGCCGGAGATCGCGCCGCCGCCGTAGAGCAGGGCGCTCGGCCCGCGCAGCACCTCGATCTCCTTGACCAGCAACGGCTCGGTGGTCACCGCGTGGTCGGGCGAGACCGCCGAGGCGTCCATCAGCTCCGAGCTGTCGGAGAGCACCTTCACCCGCGGCGCGGTCTGGCCGCGGATCACCGGACGGCTCGCGCCGCCGCCGAAGGTGTCGGAGTTCACGCCGGGGATGCCCTGCAAGGTCTCGCCCAGCGTCGCCTGGCGGCGATGCACCAGCGCCTCGCCCTTCATCTGGGCGACCGGGGTCGCCACCTCGGCCAAGGTGTGGCCCAGGGGCGTCGCCTGCACCACCACCTCGGCGACCTCGGTCGGCGGCGCGGGCTGCGCCAGTGCGGCGCCGGCCAGCGTGCTGAGGCTGGTGGCGAGGAAAAGCAGGCTGCGCAGCGTCATGGCGTCCCCCTGAGGCTTATGGCTCAGGTGTTATGTTATAACATATTGGGACGCAAGGGCCTGTTGCGCGCGTCGCGCCAGAAGGGTGGATCGGGGCGAGCCCGTCGGCGGCGTGCCTAGCGGGCGGCCATCCGCGCCCGCAGCTTGCGCTTCAGCTTCTGGCGGGTCTTGACCGAGAAGCGCGCTCGGCGCGGCAGCACGATGCGCTCGACGCGCAGGTACTGCTGCCAGAACACCAGCACCACCTCGGGCTCGCGGCGCAGCAGCCGGCGGATCGGGAACACCATCTTCGGCTGGGCGCGCTGCAGGCGGACGAACTGACGCCGCGCGGCGAAGGAGTTGCGCAGCACGATCATCAGGCCGATCACCGTCAGCGGCAGGCCGAGCGGGCCGGGCAGCGGGGCGATGATGAAGCCGGCCAGGATCAGCAGGCCGCCAAGCCCGAGCAGAAGCCAGCGCGCCAGCCGTGTCACGACCTCGCGAGCGAGTTCGTCGGACGCACGAACAAAACGCAAAGACGGCGGAGCGAGAGACACGGGCGACAACCTATTGCGCGGCCCCGAGCGGGAGAGCGTGGCGAGCCGCGTGTCTCAGATATGTGAGGCTGGTATGGCGGCGTAAAGGCAACGTTCGGTTAATTCTTGGGGCGCCGCTGCTATTCGTCGGCTTATGGCGGCGGCGCCACACCGTGCGGCTAGGCCGCCACTTCCGGGGGATCGGCGCGCCGCAGCTTGCGCTTCACCCCGCGCCGCGCCTTGACCGCAAACCGCGCCTTGCGCGGCAGCACCAGGCGCTCCAGCCGCAGGTATTGCTGCCACAGCACGAGCACGATCTCCGGCTTGCGGCGCATCAGCCGGCGCACCGGGAACACCAGCTTCGGATAGCGCCGCTGCAGGCGCAGGAAGCGGCGCTTGGCGGCGAAGGAGTTGCGCAGCACGATCATCAGGCCGACGACCAGCAGCGGCAGGCCGACGTGGCCGGGCAGGGGCGCGAGGATCAGCCCGACCAGCAGCACCAGCCCGCCCAGCGTCAGCAGCAGCAGCCGGCCGAGCCGGGTCAGCAGCGTGCGGGCGCAGCCGCCAGCGGCTGCGCTCTCGCGCAAGGAAGGCAGGGCGATGGACACGGACATGCGACTCGAGACGGCGCGGCCGAACGAGGGGAGGTTCGGAGGAGCCGCGCTGTCCATCATATGTGAACGGGCAGGCGCGGCGTAAAGGTGACCTTCTGTCCGGCCGGTCGCGACGGCTGTGCTATTCCGCGGCCAATGGCGCCGGCGCCACAGCCGGCTCCGGCCGCCAGGTCAGCCGCGGCTTGCGGGCCGCCAGCGTCTCGTCCAGCCGCCGCAGCGGGGCGAGCCGCGGCGCGGCCTTGAAGCGCTCGACGTCGCCGGCCTTGGCCGCCGCCGCCAGCGCCCGCAGCGCCTCGCAGAAGCGGTCCAGCTCGCGCTTGGACTCGGTCTCGGTCGGCTCGATCAGCATCGCCCCGTGGACCACCAGCGGGAAGTACATGGTCATCGGGTGGAAGCCCTCGTCGATCATCGCCTTGGCGAAGTCGAGGGTGGTCACCCCGGTGCCTTCCAGCCAGGCGTCGTCGAACAGCGCCTCGTGCATGCACGGGCCTTCGGGGAAGGCCGGGCTCATGACGTCGGAGAGCCGGGCCTTGACGTAGTTGGCGTTGAGCACCGCGTCGTCGGCGACCTGGCGCAGGCCGTCGGCGCCGTGGCTGCGCATGTAGGCGTAGGCCCGCACGTACATGCCCATCTGGCCGTGGAAGGCGCTGAGCCGGCCGAAGGCCTGGGCGGCCTCGCCGATCGCCTCCTCGGTCAGAACCAGGTTGTCGGCGCCATGGGTCACCCAGGGGGCGGGCGCGAACGGCGCCAAGGCGGCCGACAGCACCACCGGTCCGGCGCCCGGCCCGCCGCCGCCGTGCGGCGTCGAGAAGGTCTTGTGCAGGTTGATGTGCATGGCGTCGACGCCCAGGTCGCCCGGCTTCACCCGGCCGACGATGGCGTTGAAGTTCGCGCCGTCGCAGTAGAAGTAGGCCCCGGCCGCGTGGGTCAGGCGGGCGATCTCGATGATGTCGCGCTCGAACAGGCCGCAGGTGTTCGGGTTGGTCACCATGATGCAGGCGACGTCCGTTCCCAGCTTGGCGGCGAGGTCGGCGAGGTCGACGCGGCCGTCCTCGGTCTGGGCGATCTCCTGCACCGAGTAGCCGACGAAGGCGGCGGTCGCCGGATTGGTGCCGTGCGCCGAGGTCGGCACCAGCACCCGGCGGCGTTCGCCGTGGCCGGCGGCTTCGTGCGCCGCCTTGATCGCCAGCAGGCCGCAGAGCTCGCCGTGCGCGCCGGCCTTCGGCGTCAGCGCCACCGCCGGCATGCCGGTCAGGGTCTTCAGCCAGTGAGCCAGCCGGTCCATCAGCTGGAGGGCGCCCTGCGTCGTCGACGCCGGCTGCAGCGGGTGCAGGTCGGCGAAGCCGGCCAGCCGGGCCATCTTCTCGTTGAGCCGCGGGTTGTGCTTCATGGTGCACGAGCCGAGCGGATAGAGCGCCAGGTCGATGGCGTGGTTCTTCTGCGAGAGACGCACGTAGTGGCGCACCGCCTCGGGTTCCGACAGGCCCGGCAGGCCGATCGGCTCGGCTCGCACCAGGTCGCCCAGGTCGGCGGCGTCGAAATCGACCGGCGGCAGGTCGACGCCGGTCTTCTCCCAGCCGCCCAGCTCGAAGATCAGCGGCTCGTCCTGCAGCAGGCCGCGCGCGCCGGTCAGCGAGGCGGGGGCGTCGCTCGCGGCGGCGCTGGCGGTGTCCGGCCGGGTCGGGCGGCCCACGGTGTTCATGCTCATCGGCCGAGGTTCCGTTGCAGGGCGCGCGTCAGCGCGGCGATGTCGTCGGAGGTGGTGGTTTCGGTGGCGGCCAGCAGCAGGACGTCGTCCAGGCTGGCGTGGGGATCCAGGCGCGAGTAGGGCACGCCGGCGACGACGCCGTCGGCCAGCGCCGCCTCGACCAGGGCCGCGGCGTCGCCGGGCACGCGGATCGCCAGTTCGTTGAAGAACCGGGCGGTGAGGATCTCGACGCCGGGCAGGGTGGCCAGCGCCGCCTTCAGCTCGCGGGCGCGGCAGTGGTTGATCTCGGCCAGCTGGCGCAGGCCGGTCTGGCCGAGCAGCGACAGGTGGATCGAGAAGGCCAGCGCGCACAGGCCGGAGTTGGTGCAGATGTTCGAGGTCGCCTTCTCACGGCGGATATGCTGCTCGCGGGTCGACAGCGTCAGCACGAAGCCGCGGCGGCCCTCGGCGTCGAGGGTCTCGCCGCACAGCCGGCCGGGCATCTGCCGCACCAGCTTCTCGCGCGCGGCGAACAGGCCGACGTAGGGGCCGCCGAAGTTCAGGGCGTTGCCGATCGACTGGCCCTCGGCGACGGCGATGTCGGCGCCCATCGCGCCGGGCGACTTCAGCAGGCCGAAGGACACCGCCTCGGTGGTCACCACGATCAGCAGCGCGCCGGCGGCGTGGGCCGCCTCGGCGATCTTGGTCACGTCGGTGGCCACGCCGAACACGTTCGGGGTCTGCACCACGACGCAGGCGGTCTCGGCGTCGATCGCGTCGATCACCGCCGCTTCGGCGTCGATCGCCGCCTTCAGCCGGACGATTTCCATGCCCTCGGCGTGGGCGATGGTCTGGGTGGTGGCGGCGTAGTGCGGATGCAGGCCGCCGGAGAGGATCGCCTTCTCGCGGCGGGTGACCCGCTGGGCCATCATCACCGCCTCGGCGCAGGCCGTGGAGCCGTCGTACATCGACGCGTTCGCCACTTCGAGCCCCGTGAGGGCGGCGACTTGCGTTTGAAACTCAAAAAGAACCTGCAGCGTGCCCTGGGCGATCTCCGGCTGATAGGGCGTGTAGCTGGTGAGGAACTCCGAGCGCTGGATGATGTGGTCGACGCTCGCCGGCACATGGTGCCGGTAGGCCCCCGCGCCGCAGAAGGACGGTCCCGCCCCGGCCGGCCGGTTCAGCGCCGCCAGGCCCGCCAGCTCGCGCTCGACCTCCAGCTCGCCGGCGTGCAGCGGCAGGTCGAACAGGTCCTTCGGCCGGGCGGCCGCCGGCACGTCACAGAACAGGGCGTCGACGTCGGGCGCGCCGATGACGCTCAGCATCTCGGCGCGGTCGTCGGGGGTCAGGGGCAGGTAGCGCATGCGGGCAAGGTCTCTTCGGCGCGGCCGGTTTAGAGGGTCTGCAGATAGGCTTCGTAGGCGGCGCGATCCATCAGCGCCTCGACTTCGGCCGGGTTGGCGACCTTGACCTTGGCGAACCAGCCGGCGGCTTCTGGCGCGGCGTTGACGGTCTCGGGGGCGGCGGACAGCTCGCCGTTGGCCTCGACCACCTCGCCCGACACCGGGGCGTAGACGTCGGAGGCGGCCTTGACGCTCTCCACCACGGCGAAGCCGTCACCGGCCTTCACCTGGCGGCCGACCTCGGGGACTTCGACGAAGACGACGTCGCCCAGCTGCTCGGCGGCGTAGGCGCTGACGCCGACGGTGGCGATATCGCCGTTCAGCTCGACCCACTCGTGGTCCTTGGTGAAGCGCATGCGGATCTCTCTCTCTTCGTGACTAAAGCGGGTTGAGGTTAGGCTGATCCTCTAACCCGCTCGTCCCGGCGAAGGCCGGGACCCAGGTGAAACCCACGAGCCGCTCAAGCTGAATCTGGATCCCGGCCTTCGCCGGGATGAGCGGGATCTGGGGGGAAACGACTCCGTTTGAACCTATCCTGCTCTAGTGTCCCGATTCCGAAGTTCGCATGCGTCTTGTGGCGGGCTCTGGCGAACTTCGGAATCGATCAGGACACTAGCAAATATATGTTTCTAGTGTGCTTTTCGGATCTGAAGTTCGCTCGGCGCGCGACCGATGTGCGGGCGAACTTCAGATCCAGCACACTAGAGCTTGCGGACGTAGCGGTGCGTGACGAACGGGGTCTTGGCGACCTCGCAGGCCTGCGGCTTGCCGCGGACGATGACCTTCAGCCGGGTTCCCGGCTCGGAGAACAGCGGCGGCACGAAGCCCAGCGCGATGCCCTGCCGCAGGCTGGGCGAGAAGCCGCCGGAGGTGACGCGGCCGATCACGGCGCCGTCCTCGTCGGCGATCTCGGCGCCTTCGCGCGCCGGCGCCCCTTCCAGCACCTTCAGGCCGACGCGCACCCGCGCCGGGCCGGCGTCCAGCTCGCGGCCGATCCGCGCCGCGCCGGGGAAGTCGCCGGCCTCGCGCCGGCGCCTGGCGAGGGCGAAGCCGAGGTCGCCCTCGATCGGCGAGACGGTCTCGTCCAGGTCGTGGCCGTAGAGCGGCAGGCCGGCCTCCAGTCGCAGCGAGTCGCGCGCGCCCAGGCCGATCGGCTTGACCCGCGGGTCGGCGAGCAGGGTGTTCCAGACGGTGGTCGCGGCGTGGGCCGGGATGGAGATCTCGTAGCCGTCCTCGCCGGTGTAGCCGGAGCGCGAGACGATCAGCTCGACGCCGAAGCCCGGCAGCGTGCGGGCCTCCATGAAGGTCATCAGCGCGGCCTCGGGCACGTGCTGCTTGAGCACGGCGGCGGCCTCCGGCCCCTGCAGGGCGATCAGCGCGCGGTCTTCCAGCCGCTCGACCTCGGCGGTCCCGGCCAGCGCCGCGCTGATCAGCTGGTAGTCATTGTCCTTGCAGGCGCCGTTGACGACGACGAACAGGCCGTCGTCGTCCGGCCGCGCGGCCATCAGGTCGTCGACGATCCCGCCGTCGGCGTTGAGCAGCAGCGAGTAGCGCTGCTTGCCGGGCTTCAGGCCGGCGAAGTCGCCGGGCGTCAGGGTCTCGAAGGCGGCCAGCGGGTCGGCCCCGCGCAGCCGGGCCTGGCCCATGTGGCTGACGTCGAACAGGCCGGCGTGCTCGCGGGTCCAGAGGTGCTCCTTGAGCACCCCTTCGGGGTACTGCACCGGCATCTGGTAGCCGGCGAACTCGACCATGCGCGCGCCCAGCGCCACATGCGCCTCGCTCAGCGGCGTGGTCTTCAGGACCTTGCCGGACGGGTGTTCAGGCGACTGGTCGGACATGGGCGGACTCCGGCTGATGACCAGCGAACGGCCGGAACCCGCGTCCCGGCGTTTCGCGCCCCCGCTGTCCTGGGGCCTGAGAGATTTCGGGTTCCGCCGATGGTTGGCGGCCCTCTGCTCCTTCGGCGAGCCGACCGGGAACCGGCGGCTACTTTCCAGCGTGCATCAGCTCGTCGCGGTCCGTTGTGCCTGAGCGTTTCCGGGGCGGTTGCGCCTTCGGCTCCGGACTCGAAGATCCGGTATCTCCCGCGAGAGTCGGCGGGAAGGTGGGCGAGAGGCGCGGCGGAGTCAACGCGGGAGTGGCGGGGAGGGGGAGGGGCCGCTCGGCGGGGGGGAGGCTGACGCAGCGATCGCATTTGAATAAGCTCTGCTATATGTCCGACCTCGCTCAGGATCGGCCGATCGAGCGTGCTCGCGACGACCGGCTCGACCGTACTCCGTTCGTTGAGAACCTAGCTCGCGCGCTGGTCTACGACGAGAAGGATGACGACGGCCGCTTCGTGGCGCGCCGTGCAACTGGCATCGTCGTGGGCCTGACGGGCAAGTGGGGCTCCGGCAAGTCAAGCATCGTGAACCTGCTCGCCGACCACCTCGGAGGCGTCGAGCACGTCGCAGTCGCCACGTTCAATCCCTGGCTATTCCAGGGCCGCGATGAACTCTTCGCAGCCTTTTTCGACGAACTTCGCGATGCGTTGGGGCGGAGCTCCTCGGAGAAGGTCCGTGAGGCCCGGACCGCGCTGGACAAGTATCGGGCGGACATTAGCGCAGGCGGGCAAGTTGTGGCGTTCGCCGCAGATACGGTGGCGCCGGCATGGGTGGGGAAGGCAATTCTGAAAGGCCTCGCGGGACTGAAACTCATCACGCGCCCCAAGGACCTCTTGCCTCAGGAGGAACGCCGCGCCCTCGAAGAGAAGCTTGAGAAAGCCGAGGTTGCGGTCGTTGTCCTGATCGACGAGCTCGACCGGATCGAGGACGACGACGTGCGCGCGGTCGCCCAACTTGTGAAGGCGGTCGGAGACATCAAGGGGATTTCGTACCTCGTCGCCTACGATCCCGAACGTGTTGCCGATGCTCTAGGACGTGGCGAGGGCGAGTCGCGTCGCCGCTCGGGCGAGGCATACTTAGAAAAGATCGTTCAGCATCCGATCCCGCTGCGGCCGCTCTTTACGCACGATGTCGAGCGGCTGCTTGACAGGCTTCTAGAACACCACGGCGTTCAGCTTCCACCCGACCTGACGGACAGCGAAATCGAGGTCGTGGCGTGCATCCGCAACGCTGTCTCGACGCCACGGGAGATTAAGCGGCTGGCCGGAGCCTACGCCGTTCTCGACCGAATGCTGAGACTGGAAGTCAGCGCCGCCGACCTACTGGGATATTGCTGGCTCCTGACCAAGGCTCCGGCGCTGCGGGATGCCATTGCGCGCAACTTGGAAGCTTTCGTCGACGATCCCAACGCCCCGGAAATGACGCGACGCGTCGTGGAGCGCATCGAGAAGATGGAGCCAAGTCTCGACGAGGCACTAGGCGTCACGGCAAAGCCGCACGAGGAACTGTTGCAGCTTCTTTTTCCCCGGTTCGGTGAGGGCGGGCGCGAGAACAGCGGCGAGCGCCTCTCGCGGCGACGCAATCTGGTTCGCACGCTCTATCTCGGCGATGCACCGGGCATCACCTCACGCGTGGCCGTTGAGCGGCTTTGGCATGAGCCCGATGAAGCGGAACTCGCCCTCGCGCTGCGGCGCTTGTTGGCCGAGGGCGAACTGCGTCCGATTCTCGACCGGCTTGACGATCTCTTGCTCAAGCTCCCTGAGCGCGGGGATGTCCCATTTTTCCGCACCCTTTCTCGCGCTCTCGTGCGCGATCACGACTGGTACTTGGAGCCTGAGCCGCATTTCGCAGTGGCAGACGATGCAATTGCGCAACTCTTTCGCCTAGGACTTCGCGAAAGGAGCGAGGCTGGGCGCGTGCAGAAGATCGTTGCGGCGCTCGTGGACGATGGCGATCTCATCCTGTCGCCGGGCATCCTTCGGAAGCACCTATTTCGCTGGGGCCTCACGCATCACTCGCAGGGCGAAAGGCGTGGCGAGTTCATCTTCGACCGACGCGAAACAGAAGATCTCCGGGACAGCACCGACAAGCTTTACAGGTCCGCGCTCACGGAGGGACGCCTCCTTCGTCGCATTCCGAACTGCGAGGCGCTGTTTGCGCTGAGCAACACGGGTAACTGGGACAATTCGCTTCGTGAGAGCCTGACAGGACAACTCAGCACCTATGAGGGCCGAGCGTCCTTCGCCGCACTCGTCGTCCCACCCGGCCACGGCATCGATCAGTTGACGCTCGACCGGCTGATGGACGCGTCGCTAGTGCAGTCGCGAATGGAGGCTGCGGGCGAGGGAAAGGAGGTCAAGAGCTGGATTGACGCCTGCCTTCGTCGCCTTCGTCGTTCGCTTGAGGGCAGGGACACAGTGTTCGACCACGGCGATGAGGACGAGGAGGACTAGCCTCGCCTGATTGCGGTTGCCCTCCGAAGCTATCAGCGCCGGCTCTGATGGATGTGCTGAGCCATCGGTCCGTTCTGCGTTGCGGTCCAATCTGACAAGGTCGGAAGCAACTGCTGAGGGGCAGGCAGCGTCCCTCCCGCTATTCAGCCGGCAGCCAAGGCCCGCTCCTGCCGCTGCTCAGCCGCCTATCGGTGCTGGCTCCGGCCCAAACACCTTGACAAATTCCGCGGATGTTCTCGCAATGTTCGCCAATGTCCCGTCCCGCCACCCTCTCAGCCGCCGCGACCCCGGGGGCCTCCGACGCCCCGGCGGCGGCCGACGGCGCGCTGCGGGCGGTGTTCGAGCGGCAACTGGCGGTGCTGGGGCGGCTGGCCGAGGCGGGGCTGAACATCGCGCTTTCAGTCGAGCGGCGGGCGACGGCGGCGTAGGCCGCCGAGGCTGACGCAGCCGAAGCGGCGCCCGTGGCGCCGCCCGGGGCGTCGGGCGACGTCGCGCTGGCCTATGCGCGGGTCTCACGGGCGGTGCGATATGGGGACAGGATACCCATTCCCGAAAATCGCCGCCCGTTGCGAAGCCAAACCCGTTGGCGCGACCTGCATCACATGCGAGCGTTCGTTCCTGCCGCCGAACTACCGTTCCGCGAGCATCAGTGCATAGTCCAAACCGCGTTCATCTCGGCCTAGGCTCCTCGGAGGTTCCTGTGACCGCTTCCGGACTGAACCTTTCGCCCGAATTGCTGCGGCAAAGGCCGCTCGAGGTCGCTCCCGACACGTTTGTCATCCGCGCCGCCGTGCCGTCTCTGGGCGGCTTGGCCACGAGCATGAATTCCATGCTCATCCGCGCGCGCGAGCCGATCATCGTCGACACCGGAATCGTCACGAGCCGGGATGACTGGTTCCGCGACGTGTTCTCACTCGTCGAGCCCGAGGCGATACGGTGGATCTACGTCACTCACGACGACGGCGACCACGCCGGCAATCTCATCGAGGCCCTTGAGAGGTGCCCGAATGCGACCGTCGTCGCGAGCCGGGCGGGCTCGTTTCGTACCGCGGCGTGCCTGGGCGTTCCCCTTGAGCGCATGCGGTTGATCGACGACGGCGAGCTGTTGGATGTCGGAGATCGCGTTCTCCGCGCCGTCCGGCCGCCCGTCTACGACAGCCCCTATACCCGCGGTCTGTTTGATCCCATGACCCGCGTCTACTACTCCTCGGACGCGTTCTGCGCGCCCATGCCCACAGACCTGGTCGACTACGTGGATCAGATGCCCGCCCAGATGTGGACAGAGGGCATGGTGCGTTTTCACCACCATTCTCTCTGCCCCTGGATTTCATTGGTGGACGAAGGCCGGCTCAAGGCCGAGGTCGAGAAGTTGGTGAGGCTCGACATTGAGGTGATCGTCGGGGCGCACACGCCGACGATCCGCGGGCCTTCGGTGTCGAGCGCGTTCGACCAAATGGCGAAGCTGCCCTCCGCCGTACCGCAGCCTCTTTTCTAACTTGTCCATCCATCGGCTGTCGGTTGCGTCTCGGGGCGGACGGACCGCTGTCCGTTCCCGGCGCCGGAGCCGCCGGACCGCACGCCTTGACAAATTGGGCGAATGTTCTCGCAATGTTCGCCAATGTCCCATTCCGCCACCCCCTCAGCCGCCGCGATGCCAGCGGACGAAGCCGCTCCGGCGGCGGCCGCCGCCGCGCTGCGGGCCGTGCTCGAGCGGCAGCTGGCGGTGCTGGGGCGGCTGGCCGAGGCGGGGCTGAACATCGCGCTTTCGGTCGAGCGGCGGGCGACGGCGGCGGAGGCCGCGGAGGATGACGCAGCCGAAGCGGCGCCCGTGGCGCCGCCCGGGGCGTCGGGCGACGTCGCGCTGGCCTATGCGCGGGTGTCGCGGGCGGTGCGGCTGACGGTCGCCCTGCAGGGGCGGGTGGTCAAGGAGCTGCAGGCGCTGGACGAGGAGGCGGTGCGCCGGCGGGTCCGCTGTGAGGCCGAGGCCGGCCGCGAAAGGCGGGAGGCGCAGGCGGCGCGTAAAGCGCGCGTCGAGCGCATCGTCGAGCGGCTGATCCGGGCGGAGGCGGCCGACGAGGCCGAGGGCGAGCGGCTGGCCGACGAGGCCTATGAGCGGCTCGAAGACGACGACATCTACGGCGAGCTGACGGCGCGGCCGGTCAGCGAGATCATCGCCCGGGTCTGCCATGACCTGGGCCTGGCGCCCGACTGGACGCGTCTCGCCGAAGAGGCCTGGGCGCAGGACGAGCTGGCGGGCGGATCTGTGGGCGCGCCGCTGACGGCGATCCGCTGGCTGGACCCGCCGGGGCCAGAGCCTTCCGGAGACGACCCCGGCGCCCTTTCTTCCTCTCCCGCGTGCGGGAGAGGGGGACCGCCCGGGGAACACCGGGCGGTGGAGAGGGAAGGCCGCGGCCGCTGAGCCGGCCGCGGCGATTGAGCGGAATTTCAGGTTGAACCGCCCTGCCGGCGGCTCGCCCTCCCCACCACGCGCTCTTCGGCGCGCGGTCCCCCTCTCCCGTTGCACGGGAGAGGAAGCGAAGCGCCTACATCCGCTCGGGAACGCTGATCCCCAGCAGCTCCAGCGCCTGCTCCAGCTGGCGCAGCGTCGTCTGGGCCAGCGTCAGGCGGCTGGCGCGGACCGCCGGCTCGGCCTGCAGGATCGGGCAGGCGGCGTAGAACTTCGAGAAGCTCTGCGACAGCCGGTAGGCGTGCTCGGCGACCGCGTTGGGGGCGTACCGATCGTAGGCCTCGACCAGCGCCGCATCGAACGCGTCGAGCGTCAGCGCCAGGTCGCGCTCGGCCGGCTCGGCGATCACCACCGGCCCGGCGCTCGCACCCTCGTCGGCCGCCTTGCGCAGCAGCGATTTCACCCGCACCGCCTGGTACAGCAGATAGGGGCCGGTCTTGCCCTCGAAGCTGGTGAAGCGGTCGAGGTCGAAGACGTAGGAGGTGCCGCGGAAGTTCTGCAGGTCGGCGAACTTCAGCGCCGCGACGGCGACCTTCTGGGCGATCGCCTCGAACTCGGCTTCCGGCAGGTTCTCGCCGAGGCCGGCCTCGTGCAGCCGCTCGCGCGCCTTCTCCCGGGTCATCTGGATCAGGTCGTTGAGCTTCAGGACGCCGCCTTCGCGGGTCTTGAACGGCTTGCCGTCGGTCCCGTTCATGGTGCCGAAGCCGATGTGCTCCAGCTGGCCGTCCTTGGCGTAGCCCGCGAGGTAGGCGGCGCGGAAGACGATCTCGAAGTGGTCGGCCTGGCGCTGGTCGACGCAGTAGATCACCAGCTGCGGATCGAAGCTGGTCTTGCGGTCGAGGATCGTCGCCAGGTCGGTCGTGCCGTACATGGCCGAGCCTTCCGACGAGACCACCAGCAGCGGCGGCAGCTCGCGCTTGTCGCCTTCGCGCGCGACCCGGACGATCTTCGCCCCCTGGTCGTCGACCAGCAGGCCCTTGGCGGCGAGGTCGTCGACCATCGACGGGATCAGCGGGTCGACGTCGCTCTCGCCCTTCCACAGGTCGAAGTCGACGCCGAGCGCATGGAAGTCGCGCTCCAGCGCCACGCGGGTGACCTTGGCGAAGCGCCGCCACAGCAGGTAGGCGCCGGGACGCTTGGCCTGCAGCTCGGCGGTCAGCTTGCGCGCCCGGTCGCGGTAGGCGGGCTCGCTCTTCCCCTTGGCCGCGGCCTCCGGATAGAGCCGGTCGAGGTCGGCCAGGGTGACGCCTTCGAACTCCGCCGGCTCCAGCTCGGTCCAGCTGGCCGGCAGGTCGGCCGGTCGATCGAATTTGGCGTTCAGCGCCTCGACGGCGGCGGCGATCGTCGGGTTCTCGTCGGTCACCGCGCCGATCAGCAGGCCCATCTGGTAGCCCCAGTCGCCGAAGTGGGCGTCGCCGACCACCTCGTCGCCGCGGAAGCGATACAGCCGCTTGAGCGACTCGCCGATGATCGACGAGCGCAGGTGGCCGACGTGCATCGGCTTGGCGACGTTCGGGCCGCCGTAATCGACCAGCACCCGGCGCGGCGCCTCGACCGTCTCGCCCCCGGCGCGCGGGTCGGCGGCGATCTCGTTCGCCCGGCGCGACAGTTCGCCCTCGGCGAGCTTGAGGTTGATGAAGCCCGGCCCCGCGACCTCGACCGACGCCAGCCGCGGATCGCTGGCCAGCTGTTCGGCGACGGCGGTCGCCAGCTCGCGCGGGTTCTTGCCGACGCGCTTGGCGGCGGCGAGCGCGCCGTTCGACTGGAAGTCGGCCAGGTCGGGCCGGTCGGAGGCGGTCACCCGGCCAAGCTCGGCGGGCAAGCCAAGGCTGGCGAAGGCGGTCTGGACCGCTTCGCTCAGAGTCCGTTTCAGATCGCTCATTGGCGCTTGGATTTATCCTGCGAGGCGACGGTCGGCGCGACGTTCGGCCGGAACCGTTTGCCCTCGCGGTTGAAGGCGGCCATCTGCGGCGTCACCTCGAAGCCGACCAGGACCTCGAAATTGGCGCCCGACACCGTCGGCGTGGCGCGCGGGATGACGATGCCTTCGATGGTCTCGGACTTGTAGACGCGGTCCTGACCGGCCGGGAAGTTGACCGGCAGCTCGAAGCTCTGCTTGGCGATCACCTCGCGGTTGCGGTCGGTCACCGCCACCCAGTAGCGGAAGGTCTTGGACGAGCCCTCGGCCTGCGGACCGCGGCCGAGCTCGAACAGCAGGTTCATCTCCACGCGGATCGGGTCGTCGCTCTTGTAGGCGCAGGACGCCGAGACGCCCTGGATCTCGCCGGTGAAGCCGACGGCGCTGGAGGATTCCTGCGCGCCCTTGAACTCGACGTAGCGGGCGGCGTCGTACAGCGTCTTCACGAACGGGCAGGGGCCGGCGTTGCGCATCGCCGGCAGCGGCGCCTGTTTGTCGCCCCACTCGTCGGACTTCTTCTTCTTCGACGCGGCGTCGTCCTGCTGGTCGCCGCCAGGAGCGCCCTGGGCGTGGGCCAGGTTGGGCAGGGAGGTGGCCGCCATCGCGAAGGCTGCGGCGGCGAGGAGCAGGCGGCGCATGAAAGGCGTCCATCAATCGAGAAGGGGCGCGGAGAAGCGCGCGCGGGTGTTGAGCCTAAGTACAGCGTGACGAATGCGGCCGCAACGCGGCTGGCGGCGAGAGGCGCGACCCCTTAGATTCCGCGCCCATGTCCGATCCCCGTCCGCTTCCCAAGCTCACCGTCCTGCTCGCCAGCCCGCGCGGCTTCTGCGCCGGGGTCGACCGCGCGATCCAGATCGTCGAGCGGGCGATCGAGAAGTACGGCGCGCCGGTCTATGTGCGCCACGAGATCGTCCACAACCGGCACGTGGTCGAGCGGCTGCGCTCTTTGGGCGCGGTGTTCGTCGAGGAGCTGGACGAGGCGCCGGCCGACCGGCCGATGATCTTCTCCGCCCACGGGGTGCCGAAGGCGGTGCCGGCGGCGGCGCGGGCGCGCAACATGCTCTACCTCGACGCCACCTGCCCGCTGGTCTCCAAGGTGCACGTCGAAGCCCAGCGGCACTATGACGCCGGGCGCGAGATCGTGCTGATCGGTCACGCCGGCCACCCGGAAGTGGTCGGCACCCTGGGCCAGCTGCCCGACGGCGCGGTCGCCCTGATCGAGACCGTCGCCGACGCCCAGGCCTTCACCCCGCGCGACGCCGCCAATGTCGCCTTCGTCACCCAGACCACCCTGTCGGTCGACGACACCGCCGAGATCGTGGCCGCGCTGCGCGCCCGCTTCCCGGCGATCGCCGCGCCGCACAAGGAAGACATCTGCTACGCGACCACCAACCGCCAGGAGGCGGTCAAGTCGATCGGCGCGAAGAGCGACGTGCTGCTGGTGCTGGGCAGCGCCAACTCGTCGAATTCGGTGCGGCTGGCCGAGGTCGGCCGCCGGGCGGGCGCTGCGGCCTATCTGATTGAGGACGCCGCGGCGCTCGATCTCGCCTGGCTGCAGGGCGCGCGGACGGTCGGCGTCACGGCCGGGGCCTCGGCTCCCGAGGTGCTGGTGCACGGCGTGCTCGACCGCCTGCGCGAGAGCTTCGACCTCACCGTCGCCGAGGCCGAGGCCGAGCCGGAGACGGTCAGCTTCAAGCTGCCGCGGGCGCTGGTCGAGTAATCACCACTCCGCTCGTCCCCGCGAAAGCGGGGATCCAGGCGTTTTTGTCGCCCAGGCAGGCGCCGCTCTTCTGTCGCATCGGAACAGAACCCGCTTTCGCGGGGGTGAGCGGGGAGGGGCGCTCGGCCCTTTATCGAACGTCTCAGCTCAGCTGTTCGAAGGTCCGGTTGTAGCGCTTGAGGAAGGCGCGGCCGCGGGCGTGCGGGTCCTCGACCCAGACTTCCTGCGTGACCGCCGCCAGCACGTGGCCGTCGCGCGTGGGCTCGAGGTGCAGCACGCCGCCGACCTTGGCGTTCAGTAAGTCGATGGCTTCTTCGTTGAGGATCACAGCGACCTGGTCGCCAATTTTTTCGACCTTCAGCGCGATCATAGACAGCTCCTCCGAAAGCTCCCGAACCTACCACGCGGCGTCCGAGGTGTCTTGACCTGCCCGGCGCGCTCGCGCAGGGCAGCGCGCATGGCGGTTTATACGGACATAACGGACGACGAGCTGGCCAAGCTTCTGGCCGATTTCGATCTTGGCGAGGCGCTTAGCTTCAAGGGCATCGCCGAGGGGGTCTCCAACTCCAACTTCCTGCTGGAGACGGACGCGGGGCGGTTCATCCTGACCGTCTACGAAAGCCGAACCCGCGAGGAGGAGCTGCCGTTCTTCCTCGGGCTGATGCGCTGGCTGGCGCAGCACGGCTATCCGTCCGCAGCGCCGATGGCCGACCGCCAGGGCGAGGCGCTGAAGCGGATCCGCGGCAAGCCGTGCGCCATCGTCGGCTTCCTGCCCGGTATGTCGGTGCGCCGGCCGAGCGTGGCGCACTGCCGCGCGGCGGGCGAGGGGCTGGCCCGGCTGCACCTGGCCGCCGACGGCTTTCCGCTGACCCGAGCCAACGACCTCGGCCAGGCCGCCTGGGCGCCGATGTTCGCGCCGCTGGGCGCCGCGGCGGAGGCGTTGAAGCCGGGCCTGAAGGCGACGATCGAGGCCGACCTGGCGCATTTCGAGCGGGCCTGGCCGACCGGCCTGCCGGCCGGGGTGATCCACGCCGACTTCTTCCCGGACAACGTCTTCTTCCACGCCAAGGAGTTCGCCGGCGCGATCGACTTCTATTTCGCCTGCAACGACGCCCTGGCCTACGACCTGGCCATCGCGCTCAACGCCTGGTGCTTCGAGCCGGACGGCAGCTTCAACATCACCGCCGCACGCGCCTTGGTCGCCGGCTATGAGACGCACCGGCCGCTGAGCGGCGCCGAGCGCGCAGCGCTGCCGGTGCTGGCCCACGGGGCGGCGATGCGCTTCTTCCTGACCCGGCTGCAGGACTGGGGCTCGACCCCGGCCGACGCCCTGGTGAAGCCGCACGACCCGCTGGAATACGAGCGCAAGCTGGCGGTGCACCGCGCAGCCCCTGACCTGGTGCTGTTCGGAGCCGCCGCATGACCCCGCAGGTGGTGATCTACACCGACGGCGCTTGCTCGGGGAATCCGGGGCCCGGCGGCTGGGGCGCGATCCTCATCTACGGCGACAAGCGCAAGGAGATGAAGGGCGGCGAGCCGGCGACGACCAACAACCGCATGGAGATGATGGCGGCGATCCGGGCGCTCGAGGCTCTGACCAAGCCCTGCAAGGTCGAGCTGCACACCGACAGCCAGTACGTCCAGAAGGGCATCCACGAGTGGATCCACGGCTGGAAGCGCCGGGGCTGGCTGACCGCCGACAAGAAGCCGGTGAAGAACGACGACCTGTGGAAGCGGCTCGACGCCGCGCGCCAGCGCCACGAGGTCGACTGGCGCTGGGTCAAGGGCCACGCCGGGCACGAGCTCAACGAGCGCGCCGACGAACTGGCGCGCCAGGGCCTGAAGGAAGGCCTCGGCCGGGCGGCCTAGAAGCCCCCTTTCATCCGCTCGTCCCCGCGAAAGCGGGGATCCGGGCTTTTTATGTTCGGAAGCTTCAGGCCGCCGCCTGGACAGCAAAAAACGCCTGGGCCCCCGCTTTCGCGGGGGAGAGCGGTTCAGAAAGTGCGCTCTAAGCCCGCGCCTAGCTGCACTTCACCGGGCCGCGGTCGATCTCGCGCCCGAGCAGGCCGCCGGCGGCGGCGCCCAGGATGGTGCCGGTCATGCGGTCGCGCCCGCCGTCGAGCTCGCGGCCGACCAGGGCGCCGGCGGCGGCCCCGATCACCAGGCCGGTGGTGCCGTTGTCGCGCTTGCAATAGTAGCGGCCATCCTTGCCGCGCCAGGTCCGCTCGCGGCTGACCGGCCGCGGCTCGTAGTAGCGGCCGTGGTCGTCATAGATCCGCTCCTTGGCGCGGCGGCCATGCGCCGGGGCCCAGGGCGGCGGGTCGGCCAGCGCCGAGGTGGCGACGGGTATGACGAGGGCGGCGAGGGCGGCGGCGATGACCGTCTTGCGCATATGCAGGTCCCCTGCGGTTCTAGTTTGCCCGCGCCACTGCCAAGCTGTTGTGGCCACACCAAGGCGGCGGGCCTGCGGCCCGCGGTCGCGCCTCAGGCCACGGCGCGTCGCGCGGCGCGGCGTGCGGAGGTCTCGGCCAGGGCGATGCCGAGCAGCACCAGGCCCAGGGCTGCGGCGTGATGCGGGCGGAACGGCTCGCCGATCAGCAGCACCGCCAGCAGCGCGCCGAACACCGGGACAAGATTGACGAACAGGCCGGCGCGGGCCGGGCCGATCAGCTGCACGGCGCGCATGTAGAACAGCTGGGCGACGAACGACGGGGCGAGCGCGACGTAGAGCAGGATCGCCCAGCCGCGCCCGGTCGGCGCCTCCGCCTGGCCGAGCGCGAGTTCGGCGAAGGCCAAAGGCAGCGAGCTGGCGAAGGCCGCCGCCGCCAGCCCGGCGAAGAACCATAGCGTCGAGACGCCCTCGCGGCCGCGCAGGCCCAGGGTGTAGCCGGCGTAGAGCACGCAGGCGACCAGCATCAGCAGGTCGCCGGGATTGAACCGCAGCCGCGCCAGCCCGGCGAGGTCGCCGTGGCTGGCGACGGTCAGCACCCCGGCCAGGGTGATCAGCATGCCCAGCACCTGGCCGGCCTTGACCGGCGTCTGATGCAGCGCCAGCGCGCCGAGCATGACGAGGATCGGGATCGAGCCCTGCAGGATCGAGATGTTCACCGCGCTGGTCAGGTGACCGGCGACGTAGAACAGCGCGTTGAAGGCGGTGAAGCCGCAGACGCCCATCGCCAGGATCGGCCGCCACTGGGCGCGCATCCGGGCTGCGTTGCGGGCGATGGCGTCGCGGCCCAGCACGCCGACGATCGCCAGCACCAGGCTCCAGCGGCCGGCGGTGAGCAGCATCGGCGAGATCTCGCCGACCGCCAGCCGGCTGGCCACGGCGTTGCCGCCCCACGCCAGGGTGGTCAGGACCAGCAGGAGGTACGGCTGCTGATAGATGGCCCCTAGCGCGCCGCGTCCTGGCTGGGTGGCTTGGTCTTTGGCCATGCGCCCTGACTAGCCGGCTTCGGGGACGAAGGCGCGCGCGCTGATCGCCTCGAACAGCCGGGCGCGGGTTTCGACCGGCGCGGGGTCCGCGGCGGTGGCGTACCAGATCGCCGACAGCAGGCGCGAGAGCACGGCGGCGCGCAGCGACAACACTTCGGGCGGCAGATCGAGCAGGCCTTGCAGGCCGCGGCGGGTGGTGCCGCCGTGGGCGAAGCGGATGACCGCGGCGCAGGCGGCCTGTTCGGGCCGGCGCACCGCGGCGAGGAACAGGTTGCGCCGCGCCAGCGCCGGACCCGCCGGCCCGTCGCGCAGGGTGTGCGGGCGGATCGTCGCGATGAACTCCTCGCGGCTGCGGCTGTCCTCGACCGAGCGCGTCCCGGCTTCGCCGTCCGGCGGGGTCAGCGCCAGCACCTGGCCGCGGATCGCGCCGGCGGTCAGCTCCTCGATGGTGCGGAAGTGGTGGGTCACTGCTCCGGTGGTGACGCCGGCGCGCGCCGCCACCGCGCGGTGCGTCAGGCCGCCCAGGCCGGCCTCGGCGGTGGCCGCGGCGGCGACGGCGATGCGCGCCGCCGCGGGCGTCAGCGTCCCGTAGGTCAGCGCGCCCGCGCTGCGCTCGGCCTGGGCCAGCGCGCCGATCGCCGGCATCGGCGAGGCGCCCAGCCACACGGCGCCGAAGTGGTCGGCGAGTTCGCGCAGCACCGCCCCCTCCAGCGCCGGCGACCAGGCCGACAGGTGGTAGAGGCCCTCGGATTCGAAGAACAGCTGCATCAGCCGGCCTTGCGCCGCGTCCAGGCCGAAGTCGTCGGCGGTCGCCAGCCAGAAGTCGCGCCACAGCGCGGTCCAGGGGCCGCCGCCGTGCGCCGGGGCGACCGCCCGCCGCTCCTGGTAGAGCAGGGCCAGCGGCCGCGCGCCGAGCGTCCATTCGCGCACGACGTGCTCCAGCGCCCGCACCGCGCCGTCGGGCGTGCGGGGCAGGGCGTCCAGCTCCTGGCGACGCGCTTCCAGCCAGGCGGCGGTGCGCGCGGTTCCCTGTTCAAACGCCAGGGATAACAGTCGTTCTATTCCGCCGAAGTTGTAGTTGATCGCGCTGGCCGAGGCGCCCGCCGTCGCGGCGACCGACCGGGCCGAGGCCGCCGCCAGTCCGTGCTCGGAGATCTGCAGCGCGGCGGCGGCGACGAGGCGTTCCGCCCGACTCGCGGCTTCCCCGACTTCCGGCGTTTTGGTGGAGGAGGCCGCGGCGCGCGCGGCCGACGGGCGGCTGGACATCGCCGCATTGTCTTGGGGCCCGCGCTCGGGCGCAAGCCTTGCGGGAGACCACCGTGCGTCGTAAGACTGCAACATAACAGTCGTTCCAGTTTCACACGCCGTCTGTACCGCACCCCGTCGCCCGCACCGCGGGTCGGGGATTTCGGAGAAGTGTGATGAGACGGGGACTTCAACGTTCGTTCGCGCGGCGCGCGGGGCTTCTGGCGAGCGCCGCGGCGCTGATCGTGGCGGGGCCGGCGTGGGCGGCGGACGTCGATGCGGCGGTCGAGGCGAGCGCCGCGGCGACCGCCGAGGCGGAGGCGATTGCGCTCGATGAGGTCGTCGTGACGGCGCAAAAGCGCGCCACCAACCTGCAGGAGACGCCGATCTCGATGGCGGTGATGGGCTCCGAGGCGCTCGCCAACCGGCACATCCAGTCGCTCGGCGACCTTTCCGACGGGGCGATCCCGTCGCTGCGGATCGCACCCTTCTTCTCGCGCAGCTCGGCGCTGCTGATCGGCATGCGCGGCATCGGCGTGGGCGACGCCAACCAGCCGGCGCGCGATCAGGCGGTCGGCGTCTACATCGACGGCGTCTACCTCGGCCGCGCCCAGGGCCTGGGCTCGGCGCTCTATGACGTGGAGCGGATCGAAGTGCTGAAGGGCCCGCAAGGCACCCTGTTCGGCCGCAACACCGAAGCCGGGGCGATCAGCATCGTCACCCGCGATCCCACCGGTGAATTCGGCGTCGACATGATCGCTGGCTACGGCAACTACAACAGCTACAAGGCCGAAGCTCACGTCAACCTGCCGGAGTTCCACGACGTCGCCGTCAAGCTGGACGGCTTGATCACCAAGCGCGACGGCACGGTGAAGAACCCGACCACCTCAGGCCAGCAGGACTTCAACGCCTTCGACCGGAAGGGCTTCCATGGCCAGGCGCTGTGGCGGCCGACGGACGCGTTCCGCGCCAGCTACGCCTTCGACTATTCGTACGACGCGACGACGCCCTACTACCTGCAGGTCGTCAGCAAGGGCTCGCTGCCGCTGGCTCCCGCGAACCCGGCGCAGCCGGATCGTGCCGAGAACTCGAATGTCGGCGTCCCGCTGCAGTGGAGCGTCGGCAAGACGTGGGGCCACCACCTCAACCTTGACTGGCGGCTGTCCGAGACCCTGACGCTGAAGTCGATCAGCGCCTACCGCAAGCTCGACCAGAGCCAGTACGACAACGCCCCGAACCTATCGCCCTTCTTCCCGAACGGGACCTTCTCCCGTTACAGCCTCGCGCAGGTGAATCAGGAGCAGTACAGCCAGGAATTCCAGGCGATTGGGGAGCTCGATCACTTCGAGTTCGCCGCCGGGGCCTTCTATTACCACGAGAAGGTGCGGGATAACGCCCAGGCGCCGAACACCATGCAGTGGAACGCGACGGGCACCGCCTACACGACGCTGTCGCTCGACCTGAACGCCGTGCAGATCGACCGAGCGGCCCACGTCACCACCGAGAGCTACGGCGTGTTCGGCCAGGCGGTCTACACGCCGCCGGTGCTGGACGAGCGGGTGCACCTGACCGTCGGCGGGCGCTTCACGCACGACGCCAAGAAGGGCTCGCTCGACACCGTCAACGGCGCCCTGCCGAGCTATGTCGACGCCAGCGGCGTCCGCGTCACGGGCGTGATCCCTCTCGACGACAGCTGGGACCGGTTCGACCCGCTGGTCGTCCTCGCCGGCGACCTGGCCGACAACGTCAACGTCTACGGTAAGTGGAGCACTGGCTATAAGTCGGGCGGCGGCAACACCCGTTCGCTGACCTTCCGGGCGTTCGATCCGGAAAAGGTCTCGATGTTCGAGGTCGGCGCGAAGACCGAGTTCTGGGAGCGCCGGGGGCGGTTCAACATCGCCGCCTTCTACGGCGATCTGAAGGACGCCCAGGTCGATTTCACCGTCCTGATCATCGGCAACAACCGCACCACCCAGGAGACGACGAACTCCGCCTCCGGCACGACTAAGGGTGTGGAGATCGACGGCTCGATCCAGCCGGTCGACGGGCTCACGCTGTCGGCGAGCTACGCCTACACCGACATCGAGCTGTCGGACGCGTTCAATCCGTTCACCAATTCCATCGCCACGGTCTATCCGACCTACGCGCCGAAGAACGCAGCCAGCATCTCGGCCGACTACGAGCGGCCGGCGTTCGGCGCTCTGCTGCGGGCCCACCTCGACGGCAACTACTCCGACGGCCAGTACAGCACCCCGAGCGATCCGACGCTCAGCGACGACTCCTTCATCGTCAACGGTCGGCTGGCGCTCAGCGACATCCGCCTGACGGACGCCGCGACGCTGGAGGTGTCGCTGTGGTCGCGCAACCTGTTCGACGAAGAGCATCTCTTCGTGAAGAGCTTCAGCTCGGCCCTCGGCGCCTACGGCATCTTCAACGACCCGCGGACCTTCGGGGTCGAGGCCAAGCTTCAGTACTGATTTTCACCCAGGGCGCGGGCGGCGACGAGGCCGCCCGGGCATCATGTCCGGAGGAACTATGGATCGTCGTGAATTCCTGATCGCCGCCGTCGGCGGCGGCGTGCTGGCCGTCGCGCCGGCCGCGCTCGCCAAGGCGCCGATGACCGGCGAGGCGACCCGCACCGGCGCCGACGCCGTGCGGCTGGCCTGGACCGAGCAGAAGCGGCCGGTGGCGATCCTGGTGTCGTCCGACGCAGACGCGCCGCGCCAGAAGATGCGCCTGCTGAAGACCGGCCTGCAGGGCGCCCAGGCCGAGCTGGCGGCGCCGGTTTCGCCGCGGCCCTACTTCCTGCTCAGCACGCCGGACGGCGCCCAGGTCCGGGTCGCCGAGCGCCTGCTGCCGCTGAAGGGCGGCCGCAACTTCCGCGACATCGGCGGCTACCGCTCGGCCGACGGCCGGCAGGTGCGCTGGGGCCGGATCTACCGCTCGGGCGTGATGAACGGCCTGACCGAAGCGGACATGCGCTACCTGTCGGACCTCGGCATCCAGGCGGTCTGCGATTTCCGCAGCAAGCAGGAGCGGACGAGCGAGCCGAACGCCTTCCTGAAGGCGGGGGCCGGCCCGGCGGTGGTCGCCACCGACTACGACATGATGTCGATGGCGGGGATGGCCCATGTCACCACCCGGCAGGAGGCGATCGACACCTTCGCGACGGCCTATGTCGAGTTCGTCGACATGCTGACGCCGCACTACACCGACATGTTCGCCCGGCTGAAGCGGGGCGAGACGCTGGCGTTCAACTGCTCGGCCGGCAAGGACCGCACGGGCATGGCCGCGGCGCTGATCCTGTCGGTGCTGGGCGTGCCGCGCGAGACGGTGGTCGCCGACTACGGCCTGACCCAGGTCTACACGCCGCCGTCGATGTACCTGTCGAAGGTCGCGCAAGCGCCGTCCGCCGGCGTTCCCGACGAGCATGCGAAGGCCTTCGCCCGCATGCCGCGCGACGTGATCGAGGTGATGCTGGGCTCCGACCCGGCGGTGATGAGCAAGGCGCTGGCGGCCATCGACCGGAAGTTCGGCGGGCCGGTCGCGCTGTCCAAGGCGAAGTTCGGCCTCTCGGACGCCGATGTCGTCGAGTTGCGGCGCATCTATCTGGTCTGAACGTGAAAGCGGGGCGGTCTCGCGACCGCCCCGCCTGCGTCTTCCTAGTACAAGCCGGGGGCGGTCTTTCGACCGCCCCCGGGGCCGTTCCGATCAGGCTGGCGTGCTGACCGGAGCGGCGCCGTCAGTACCGGCGAACGCGGTCCTGGCGGTCGTGCCGCTCGGCGTAGATGCGGTTCGACAGCCGGTCGAAGCGCCGATCGAGGTCCTGCCGCTCCCAGCCGCTCAGACCGCCGCCGGAGTAGCGGTAGTTGCGCTCGAGCCGCTCGAGGTCGCGGAAGTCAGACCGCAGTCGGACGGCTTCCGGCCGGGTCAGGTCGCCGCGCCGCACGCCTTGCTCGATGCGCCGTTCGAGGTTCGCCTGGCGCTGGTTGATCGACTGCCAGGGTGCGGCGTTCGCCGCGACGGGCAGCGAGACCAGGACGGCGGAGGCGGCGGCGACGGTCAGCAGGATACGTTTCATGAGGGACGTCCTCTTTTCGTTTTGAACTGGGCGCTTCCAGGAAGCGATGGTCCTAGGAAACAGCCGTGGCCATGAACGCAGCCGGAGCGGATTTGTTTGCATTTGTTCATCTGACTGCGCCTTAGGCGGCGGTTGCGGCCGGGCGTCGAAACCTCAACTGTCCTTGTGCGTTCATGCGCCGATTGCAGCGAGGACCAGAGATATGGACCAAGGCATCGGCATCATTGGCTGGATCGTCATCGGCATCGCCGCGGGGTGGATCGCCGAGAAGGTGATGAAGCGGAACCACGGCCTGCTGACGAATCTGATCGTCGGCGTGATCGGGGCCTTCCTCGGCGGCTTTATCGCAACGGCGATAGGGATGGGCCCGAACGGTTGGATCATGAGCCTGGTGGTCGCGACCCTGGGCGCGATCGTCCTGCTGTGGATCGTCGGCATGGTGCGGAGCCGGCGGGCGTAGCTGCGCCCCCGCGCTCTTCCGATCCGACGTGCGGCGCCGTCACGTCCCGCTCCCCTAACGGGCGGGATGGTGCACTGTCGCCCGAACCGACGCCGCGGAGGCGATAGTTCCGCGGCGGGGGCGTCCGGCGCTTGATCGGGCAGGCCTCATCGCTAGATAGTTCGGAGCTGAACGAAAGGGCTCCGAATGGCCTCGCAACCGATCGACCATCCCGTCCTGCAGGTCTTTGGCCTGATCCGGCTGATCGACCACGGGGTGCATGAGCAGATCGCCGAGTGCCTGCCGGAAACGCTGACCGTTCCGCAGTACGAGCTGTTGCGGGTGCTCGACATGAAAGGCGAGGGCCTCAGTCCGGCGGAGATCGCGCAGATCTTGAATGCGCCGAAGAGCGTCGTCACCGGCACCCTGCAGCGGCTCGAAGCCGCCGGCCTGATCCGCATCGATCCCTGCCCTGAGGACGGCCGCAAGAAGCAGGTCTGGGTGACGGCCAAGGGGATGGAGGTCTATGTGGCCGCGGTCGCTGCGATCCGTCCGAAGATGGACCGCCTGCGCGAAGCCTTCACGCTCGAGGAGTTCCGCGAGGCGGTGCCGTTCCTGAAGGCGCTGCGCACCTGGTTCTCCGAGCGCGACTGGGCCGACCGCGCGGATTCCTAGCAATCGCGACGCCGCTCGCTGATTTTTGATCGCCGCTACGGCCGCGCCGGCGTGAAAACCGCGCGCCGCCTCGCCACCTTCATCGGCGGAGGTTGATCATGGCCGAGCCCCTGCACGTCGTCTGCGTCCACTGCGACAGCGTCAACCGGCTGCCGGTCGAACGGCTGGGCGTCGGGGCCAAGTGCGGCCGCTGCCATCGCGCGCTGTTCGACGGGGTCCCCGCGGCGCTCGACCAGCCGCGCTTCGCCAAACACCTGGCCAGCAGCGACCTGCCGCTGATCGTCGACTTCTGGGCCGCCTGGTGCGGGCCGTGCCGGGCGATGGCGCCGATCTTCGCCCGCGCCGCAGCCGAGCTGGAGCCCGACGCCCGGTTCATCAAGGTCGACGTCGACGCCAACCCGGGGCTCGCGGCGCAGTTCAGCGTGCAGAGTATCCCGGCGCTGTTCGTCTTCCAGGGCGGCAAGATCGTCGCCCGCCAGGCCGGGGTCACCGACGCCGCCACCCTGCGCGCCTGGGCGCAGCGGTTTTCGCCGCGGCGGGTGGGGGCGTAGGACCATATTCCGTCATCCCGGCCGGAGCGTAGCGGAGAGCCGGGATGACAAGTTTTGTTTCCCGAATTTGCGCCTCGCCCCAGCACGGGCGACAAGGGCTGCTCGCGACAGGAGGGCGCCCGCATGACCGACCAGGTGCTGGTCGACAAGACCGACGGCGTGCTGACGATCACGCTGAACCGGCCCGACAAGAAAAACGCGCTGACCACCGAGATCTATGCGCAGTTCGGCGGGGCGATCGACGCGGCCAATGACGATCCGCAGGCCCGGGTGGTGCTGATCCAGGCCAACGGCGATATGTTCACCGCCGGCCACGACATCTCCGAGTTCGCCGCGATCAACGCCGGCCAGGTTCCCGAGACCCCGTCGGGCGAGCCGCTGCTGCTGGCGCTGGCCAACGCCAAAAAGCCGCTGGTCGCCGCGGTCCAGGGCCGCGCCGTCGGCATCGGCCTGACCATGCTGCTGCACTGCGACCTGGTCTACGTCGCCGAGGACGCCTTGCTGTCCTGCCCGTTCGTCAACCTGGCGCTGGCCCCGGAGGCGGCCTCGTCGCTGCTGCTGCCGGCGCGGATCGGCCACGTCCGGGCCTTCGAGCTGTTCGCGCTCGGCCGGAGCATCGACGGCCGCACCGCCGAGGCCTGGGGGATCGCCAACGCCGCCGTGCCGGTCGACCAGGTGCAGGGCCGGGCGCGCGAGGCGGCCCGGCTGCTCGCCCAGCAGCCGCCCGCCGCGGTCGCGGTCACCAAGGCGCTGATGCGCGACCCGGCGCTGTTGACCCAGCGGATCGGCGAGGAGTTCACCCACTTCTACGCCCAGCTGAAATCGCCGGAGGCGAAGGAGGCGTTTTCCGCCTTCTTCGAGAAGCGCCGGCCGGACTTCACGAAGGTCCAGGCATGACCGACCTGATCATCCGCCCGGCCGCGCCGACCGACGCGGCCGCCATCATGGGCTTCATCGGCGAGCTGGCGGAGTACGAACGGCTGTCGCACGCGGTGGAGGCGAGCGAGGCCGACATCGCCCGCGACCTGTTCGGCCCGAGCCCGCGGGCCTGGTGCGACATCGCCGAGCTCGACGGCGAGCCGGTCGGCTTCGCGCTGTGGTTCTACAACTACTCCACCTTCAAGGGCCGGGCCGGCATCTATCTCGAGGACCTGTTCGTGCGGCCGGCCGCGCGCCGCGGCGGGGCCGGCAAGGCGCTGCTCCGGCGTCTGGCCCGGCGCTGCGTCGATGAAGGGCTCGGCCGGCTGGAATGGGCGGTGCTCGACTGGAACGCGCCGGCGATCGGCTTCTACGACGCGCTGGGCACCGAGGCGCTCGACGACTGGACCGTGCGGCGGGTCAGCGGCGCGGCGCTGGCGAAGCTGGCGGGTTAGAAAAGCACCGTCCGTACCGGCGAAGGCCGGTATCCAGATTCAGCCTGAGCACTTGGTGGGCTTCACCTGGGCCCCGGCCTCCGCCGGGGCGAGCGGTTCAAAAGGCTCAGACCAGCCGGTCGGCCTTGCGCAGTTCCGGGAACAGCCGGGCCCAGAGCACGGTGATCCCGAGCGCGCCGATCCCGCCGAACAGCGCCGCCCCGATCGGCCCGAGGAAGCGGGCGACCACGCCGCTCTCGAACTCGCCGAGCTCGTTGGAGGCGCCGATGAACACCGAGGACACCGCCGCCACCCGGCCGCGCATCACGTCGGGCGTCACCAGCTGAATCAGCGTCTGGCGGATGTAGACGCTGAGCATGTCGGCCCCGCCCAGCACCGCCAGCGCCGCCACCGACAGCCACAGGGTCTTCGACAGTGCGAACACGCAGGTCGCCAGGCCGAAGACGGCGACGCCGCCGAACATGTAGCCCCCGGCGCGGCTGCGGATCGGATTGGCGGCGAGCCACAGGGCGATCACCGTCGCCCCCATCGCCGGGCCGGCGCGCAGCAGGCCGAAGCCTTCGGGGCCGACATGCAGCACGTCGCGGGCGAACACCGGCAGGAGCGCGGTGGCCCCGCCCAGCAGCACCGCGAACAGGTCGAGCGAAATAGCGCCGAACACGATCCGCTCGCGCCAGACGTAGGCCAGCCCCTCCTTCATCAGCGTCCAGCGCGACCCGGCCTGGCGCTCGGGCTTGGTGTTCTTGCGGATCGCCGCGACGAACAGCGCCGAGACCGCATAGAGGATCAGCGCCGTGACGAAGGCGTGCGCCGGGGAGATGGCGACCAGGATCCCGGCGACCGCGGGGCCGGCGATCGAGGCCGACTGCCAGGCCAGCGAGTTCCAGGCGATCGACCGCGGCAAAAGTTCGCGGGGCACCAGCATCGGCCCCATGGCGGTGTTGGCCGGGGCGAAGAAGGCGCGCGCCGCGCCGAACAGGGCGGCGACCAGCAGCAGCAGCGCCGGGGTGGCGAAGCCGCGCCAGGCGGCCAGCGTCAGCACCAGGGCGGTGACCATCTCGCCGGCCAGGCAGGCCAGCGCCACTTTCCGCCGGTCGTAGCGGTCGGCCGCCTCGCCGGCCGGCAGGGTGAGCAGGAACACCGGCACGAAGGCGGCCAGCCCGATCATCCCGACCAGGAAGGCCGACTGCTCGACGCTCATCGTTTGCCGGGCCAGGGCGTACATGTGCCAGCCGAGCGCCACGCTCTGGATCTGCGCGGCGAACGCGCCGCACCAGCGCGAGCCCCAGAACAACAGATAGTCGCGCTCCTTCAGCAGGGCGCGGGCGGAGGGGACGGCGTCGGAGGGGAGCTCAGCCATGGGGTCGCGAACCTGCCGCGCGCCGGGCCTGACGGCAACCGCGCGGTTGACGCGCCGGGCTTGTGGCCGTACTGCGCGCGCTCCCGCCGGCGCGGAGACTGTCATATGCGACGATCAAGATCCGCCTGCGCCTCTGGCGCGCTCCGCTGAACCCAAGGCCGAAGCGCGCTGCGCCGGCCTCTCCCGACGCCGCCGCAGTTCCAAGGTCCATGTCCGTAGAGCCCAGCCCGAGCCTGTCCGCGCTCAGCTTCACTCATGAAACCCCGGAAGATCAGTCCGCGATCGAGGCGCTGCTCGACCGCGCCTTCGGGCCTGGCCGTTTCGTGAAGTCGTCCGAGCGGGTGCGCGAGTTCGCCGACTTCGCGCCCGAGCTGTCGTTCTGCGCCTGGATCGACGGGCGGCTGTCGGGCGTGGTGCGGATGTGGCGGGTGCAGGTCGGCGATACGCCGGCGGTGTTCCTGGGCCCGCTGGCGGTCGACACCGATCAGCGCAGCGGCGGCGTCGGCGGCCTGCTGGTCGAGCGCGCCTGCGAGGCCGCCCGGGCGGCCGGCGAGGCGGCCGTGCTGCTGGTCGGCGACGGTCCCTATTTCGCCCGCTTCGGCTTCGCCGCCGAACCGGCGCGCCAGGTGCGCATGCCCGGCCCGGTCGACCAGCGCCGGGTGCTGGTCCGCGCCTTCGCCGAACTGGGCGAGGACTTCGCCGGCAGCGTCGAGGCGCGCTGAGCCGGCTTGAGGCGGCCGCCCGCGCCGCCTACCTTCCCGCCATGGGCGCGAAGCAGGACAAGCCGGGGCTGGGAGACATCGTCGCGGCGGCGCAGGCCGCCAACGGCGGATCGAAGGCCCGCGGCCTGCCGCCGGTGCACCTGTGGAATCCGCCCAACGTCGGCGAGATCGACATCGTCATCCGCAAGGACGGGACCTGGGTGCACGAGGGCGGCGTGATCGGCCGCGAGGCGCTGGTGCGGCTGTTCTCCACCGTGCTGCGGCGGGATCCGGACGGGATCTATCTGGTCACCCCGCACGAGAAGCTGCGCATCGCCGTCGAGGACGCGCCGTTCGTCGCCGTGCGGGTGGATCGCGTGGAGGACGGCGCGCTGCGCTTCCTGACCAATGTCGGCGACGAGGTCGAGGCCGGGCCCGACCACCCGATCCGGGTGGAGACCGACGCCGCCGGCGAGCCACGCCCTTATGTCCACGTGCGCGGCGGGCTGGAGGCGCTGATCACGCGGCCGGTGTTCTACGAACTGGTGGATCACGCCGAGGAGCGGGCGACGGCGCGCGGCGCCGAGTTCGGCCTCGCCTCCAACGGCGCCTGGTTCCCGATCGGCGCGGTCGAGGCGCAGGCCCAGTGAACGAGACCACGCGGGCGGCGGACATTCGCGACTGGATCGGCCATCACCTGGACCCGCTGGAGGACCGCGAGCCGGTCGACGGCGTGCACATCGAGCCGGACGTCGCCGAAATGCTCGACGGGCCGCCGATGCCGGCGGCGGTGCTGATCGGCCTGGTCGAGCGGCCGCGCGGCTACACCGTCCTGCTGACCCGCCGGGCCGACACCCTGCGCCGGCACACCGGCCAGATCGCCCTGCCGGGCGGCCGCCGCGACCCGGGCGAAACGGCCTGGGACACCGCGCTGCGCGAAGCGGAGGAGGAGGTCGGGCTGGACCGCCGCTACGTCTCGCTCGCCGGACTGTCGACGCCGATGGTGACCCACAGCGGCTACCTGATCACCCCGGTGGTCGGCTTCATCCGCCACGGCTTCGAGCTGCAGCCCAATCCCGACGAGGTCGCCGACGTCTTCGAGACCCCGTTCGGCTTCCTGATGGACCCGGCCAACCACCAGGTGCACCACCACGACTTCGGCGAGGGGCGGACGCGGCAGTACTACGCCATGGTCCACGACGAGCGCTTCATCTGGGGCGTCACCGCGGAGATCCTGCGCTGCCTCTACCACCGGCTTTATGGCGCGGCGCTCGCGTGACCGACACGCTCGGACAGCTGCCGTGGATGACGGCGCCGGCGACGACGGCGGTGTTCGACGCGCTGGAGGCGGCCGGCGGACCGGACTGCGCGCGCTTCGTCGGCGGCTGCGTACGCAACGCAGTGATCGGCCAGCCGATCGCCGACATCGACGTGGCCACCTCGCTCACGCCGCAGGCGGTGATCAAGGCGCTGAAGGCCGGCGGCGTGCGCGCCGTATCGACCGGCGTCGAGCACGGCACGGTGACGGCGGTCTTCCAGCACCATCCGCTCGAGGTGACGACCCTGCGGCGCGACGTCGAGACCGACGGCCGGCGGGCGGTGGTGGCCTTCACCACCGACTGGCGCGAGGACGCCGAACGGCGCGACTTCACCTTGAACTCGCTCTACGCCAGCCGCGACGGGAAGATCTTCGACCCGACCGGGCATGGGGTCGCCGACGCCCGCGCCGGCCGCATCGTCTTCGTCGGCGATCCGGAGATGCGGCTGCGCGAGGACCATCTGCGCTCGCTGCGGTTTTTCCGGTTCCTGGCTTGGTACGGCCGCGGCGAGCCCGACGCTGCGGCGATCGCGGCGATCACCGCGCTGAAGGACCAGGTGGCCAGCCTCGCCGCCGAACGGATCTCCACTGAACTCTTGAAGCTGCTCGCCGCGACCGATCCGCGCCTGGCGGTGCGGCTGATGCAGCAGACCGGGGTGCTGTCGGTGATCCTGCCCGGGCCGCTCGACCTGGCGCGTTTCGAGGCGCTGGTCGGCCTGGAGCTGGCGCGGTCCGAGACCCAGCCGCTGCTGCGGCTGGCGGCGCTTTTGCCCGACGCGGCCGACGAGGGCGCGCGGACCGCCGCGCGACTGCGACTGTCCAACGCCGAGCGCGACCGGCTGGCGGCCGCGCTTCAGCCGGCGCCTGAGCTCGCCGCCGGCCTCGCGCCGCACGCGGCGCACGCGGCGATTTACCGGCTTGGCGGCCAGGCCTTCGTCGATCGCGTGAAGCTGAACTGGGCGGCCGCTGGAGCCGACGAGGCCGACGGCTGGCGGGATCTGTTGGCGATCGGCCGCGACTGGACCCCGCCCGTGCTGCCCGTGAGCGGAGCAGACGTGCTGGCGGCCGGGGCGCCGAAGGGGCCGAAGGTCGGCGAAACGCTGCGGGCGCTGGAGGCCTGGTGGATCGACGGCGACTTCGCCGCTAACCGCGACGCGGCGCTGGTGAAGTTACAGGAGTTGGTTGCGTGAGACTGGGGATCCTGAAGACCGGCGCGCCACCCCGGGGCGTCGACCAGTTCGGCTCCTATCCCGACATGTTCCGCCAGCTGCTGGGCGAGGGCGCCTACGAGTACGCGGACTTCGCCGTCGACGAGGGCGAGCTGCCGGCGCGGCCCGAGGCCTGCGACGCCTACCTGGTCACCGGCTCCTCCAGCGGCGTCTACGACGGCACGCCGTGGATCGGCGAGCTGATGGGCTTCCTCAACGCGGCCAAGGGGCGGGCGGCGCTGGTCGGGATCTGCTTCGGCCATCAGGTCATGGCCCAGGCGTTCGGCGGCAAGGTCATCAAGTCGCCGAAGGGCTGGGGCGTCGGCGAGCAGACCTATGACGTGCTGCGCCGCGAGCCCTGGATGGACGAGGTGGCCCAGATCCGGCTGCCGGGGTCGCACCAGGACCAGGTGGTCGAGAAGCCGCCGGCGGCCGAGGTGTTCGCCGCCTGCGACTTCACCCCGTTCGGCGCGCTGGCCTACCGCGACCAGCCGGCGATCTCGCTGCAACTGCACCCGGAGTTCGAGCCGGACTACGCTATCGCCCTGATCGAGAACCGCCGCGGCAAGCTGTTCAGCGACCAGCAGGCGGACCAAGCGGTGGCTAGCTACCAGGCGCCCGACGACCGCGCCCGGGTCGGCGGCTGGATCCGCGACTTCCTCGCCCGCACCGCGGGCTGAGCCGGCCTACCAGCCGCGGGGGTTGTAGCCTTCCGGGGCCTTGCCGTGCGCGCCGACGCTGCGCCAGCGGCCTTCCTCGGCCTTGTGCACATATTGCTCGGCGATCAGCCAGGCCTTCACCGGCCGCAGCGTCGCCAGACAGCCGCCGATCAGCGCCGGGGCGACGACGGCGAACTGCGCCCAGATCGGCGGCTGCGCGACCACCGCCCAGATCGCCCAGACGGCGGTCACCAGGATGCCGACGCCGGTCATCACGAAGAAGGCCGGGCCGTCGGCCGGATCGGCGAACTTCAGGTCCAGCCCGCACGCCTCGCACGCGTCGGCGACGGTCAGGAACCGGCTGAACACATGGCCTTCGCCACAACGCGGACAGCGGCAGCGCAGCCCTGCGCTGATGCTCGACGGGGTTTTGAACTCGGTGGTCATCCCAGCGACCCTTCCATACAATGCTGGACGCAATCCATACATTACGTAGATATTGTATGGAATCTTGGCGAGGGTGCAAGGGTGGCTGTCACCGAGGGAAGCTGGCTGGATCGCGCGCGCGGCCAGGACGGGCCGATCTACTTGGCGCTGGTGCGGGCGCTGGAGCAGGCGATCCGCGCCGGCGAGCTGCAGCCCGGCGACCGGCTGCCGCCGCAGCGCGCGGTGGCCGAGCGGCTGGGCGTCGACCTGACCACCGTGACCCGCGCCTACGCCACGGCCCAGGCGCAGGGCCTGGTGGAGGGCGCGGTCGGCCGCGGCACCTTCGTCCGCGCCCGGACCGACGACGACGACCCGGGGCTGGTCGACCTCAGCATGAACCTGCCGCCGCCGCCGAAGGGGCTGTCGCTCGGCCGGTTGCTGCGCGAGACGACGGCGGCGATCCTCGAGCGCGCCGACGCCGGCATCCTGATGGCCTACCACCCGGGGTTCGGCACGGCCGGCCAGCGCGCGGCGGGCGGCCGCTGGCTTGAGCCGACGCTCGGTCCAGTCGCGCCCGATCGGCTGCTGGTCAGCCCGGGCGCCCAGGCGGCGCTCGCCGCGGTGTTCGCGACCATCTGCCGGCCGGGCGACGCGGTGGTCTGCGAGCCGCTGACCTATCCCGGCTTCCTCGGCGTCGCCCAGCAGTTGGGCCTGCGGCTGATCGCTTGTCCGGCCGACGAGGCCGGGCTGATCCCCGAGGCTCTGGAGGCGCTGTGCCGACGGGAGCGGCCGAAGGCGCTCTACCTGGTGCCGACCATGCAGAACCCGACCGCCGCCACCCTGCCGCCCGCGCGGCGCGAGGCGCTGGCGCGGCAGGCCGTCGCCGCGGACATCTGGATCGTCGAGGACGACCCCTACAGCCGGCTGCTGCAGGCGCCGCCGCCGGCGATCGCCGCGCTCGCGCCGGAGCGCACCTTCCACGTCGCCACTCTGGCGAAGTGCCTCAGCCCCGGCCTGCGCATCGCCTATCTGGTCTGCCCGCCGGCCTGGACCGAGCGCGTCGCCGACGCCCTGCGGGCGACCGCGCTGATGCCGCCGCCGCTGATGGCGGCGGTGGCGACCCGCTGGATCCAGGAAGGCGCCGCTGAGGCGCTGCTGGCGGCGGTTCGCTCGGAGACCCGCGCGCGCCGGGCGCTGGCGGCCGCGGCGCTGCCGCTGGCCCAAGGCGGGCCGGAGAACATCCACGTCTGGCTGCCGTTGGCGGCCGGCGCCTCGGCCGAGCGGCTGCAGCTGGCCGCCCAGGCGCGCGGTCTGGCGCTGGTCACGGCGCAGGCGTTCGCGACGGCGCCCGACCACCCGTCCGGCGCGCGCATCTCGCTCGGCGGGCCCAGCCAGCGCGGAGTGCTCGACCGCGCCCTGCGCTCGCTCGCCGACGCCCTGGCCGACGGCGCGCCGCCCAGGCGCACGGTGGTGTGAGGAAATTCTAGCTCGTCATCCCGGACGGCCCTGAAGGGCCGATCCGGGACCCAGGGGCGGTGCGCGCCGCCCTGGGTCCCGGCTCTCCGCTGCGCTCCGGCCGGGATGACGGATTTAGCCTTACGGCCAAGCCACCATCGGCGGCATCGAGCTGAGGATCGACTCGATGTTGCCGCCGGTTTTCAGGCCGAACATCGTGCCCTTGTCGTAGAGCAGGTTGAACTCGACGTAGCGGCCGCGGCGGATCAGCTGCTGCGCGCGGTCGGCGTCGGTCCAGGGCTCGTCCATGCGGTGGCGGGCGATCTTCGGATAGACGTCGAGGAAGGCCTCGCCGACGTCCTGGGTGAAGGCGAAGTCGCGCTCCCAGTCGCCGGAATTGTGGTGGTCGTAGAAGATTCCGCCGACGCCGCGCGGCTCGTTGCGGTGCGGCAGGAAGAAGTACTCGTCGCAGCGCGCCTTATAGCGCGGGAACCACTCCGGATCGTGCTTGTCGCAGGCGGTCTTGAACGCCGCATGGAACAGCTTGGCGTCGTCGGCGTCCTGGCTGCGCTGCTCGTCGATCAGCGGCGTCAGGTCCGCGCCGCCGCCGAACCAGCCGGCGGTGGTGGCCAGGTAGCGGGTGTTCATGTGCACCGCCGGCACCCGCGGATTGACCAGGTGGGCGATCAGGCTGATCCCGGTGGCGACGAACCGCGGATCGGCGTCGGCGCCCGGCATGGTCGCGGCCATCTCCGGGGTGAAGCTCCCGTGCACCAGGCTGATGTGCACGCCGACCTTCTCGAAGAAGCGCCCGCGCAGGAAGCCCATCACCCCGCCGCCGCCGGCCGGCCGGTCCCAGGGCTTCAGCTCGAAACGGCCGGACTCGCCGGGATAGAGGTCGGCCGGGGCCTCGTCCTCCAGCCGCTCGAACTCGGCGACGATGCGGTCGCGGAGGCTGTCGAACCACGCCCGCGCGCGCAGGCTCTTCTCATCCAGGGCAGGGGTCTCAGTCATGGCGCAGGGGCTTAGCCCGGATAGGCGCGCCTGAGAACTCCGGGCGGATGCGGAGGGGGAGGAGACAACGCCACATAATTCGCCGTCATCCCGGCTGCAGCGAAGCGAAGAGCCGGGACCCAGGGCGGTGCGCACGGCCCCTGGGTCCCGGATCGGCCTGCGGCCGTCCGGGACGACGGGCCTTATGACGGTCCGAACCCGCCGGTCTGGCGCAGGGCCTCGCCGAGCGCCATGGCGGCGGCGTTGACCAGGTTCAGCGAACGCGCGCCGCCGATCAGGGGGATGAACAGCCGCGCGTCCGCCGCCTGATGGACCTCTTCCGGCACGCCGGCGCTCTCGCGGCCGAACAGCAGCACGTCGTCCGGCTGGAACTGGAAGCGGTGGAAGGGCTCCGCGGGTGGTGAACAGCAGCAGCCGGCCGCCCGTCCGCTCCGGGGCCTCGAGGAAGCGCGCCCAGCTGGCGTGGCGTCGGATCTCGGCCTGGTCGGCGTAGTCCATCGCCGCGCGGCGCACCGCGCGATCCGACAGCGGGAAGCCGCAGGGCTCGATTACGTCCACTGGGACGCCGAGACAGGCTCCCAGGCGCACCGCCGCGCCAAGGTTTTGCGGAATGTCGGGTTGAAAAAGGGCCAAGCGCATTCTAAGCGAACGGCCACGGATTAGGCCGGGGCGTAAAGAGACGAATCACGCGGCAAGCGTTGCGAAACATTCGCAATTCAGCTGCCGCCGATTGGTCCAGCCCGCGACCGGTCCTGGAAAAGAAACGCCCGGCCAGACCTCCTGGCCGGGTTCAAGCCTGGGCGCCCTTCGGGGGAATTGAAGGCGCGCTCAAATTCGAAGGGTAGCTTTAGGTGGCCGACACCGTCGTGGGCGATAGACCCGACCCGCACGTCTCGGGCGAAGACCCGAGCCGTCGCGACTTCATCCACATCGCAGCGGGAGCCGCCGCGGTCGGCGCTGTCGCGGCTCTGGCCTGGCCGTTCATCGACCAGATGAACCCGGCGGGCGACACCCTGGCGCTCGCCTCGATCGAGTTCGACCTGGCCAAGGTCGCCGAGGGGCAGCAGGTGACGGTGAAATGGCGGGGCAAGCCGCTGTTCGTCCGCTACCGCACCGCAAAGGAAATCGCCGAGGCGGTGAAGGACGACGGGGCGTCGATGCGCGATCCGCAGCCTGACGCCGCGCGCCACAAGCCCGGCAAGCCGCAGTACCTCGTGCTGGTCGGCACCTGCACCCACCTGGGCTGCGTGCCGACCTTCGGCGGCGGCGAGTACGGCGGCTGGTTCTGCCCCTGCCACGCGTCGGTCTACGACACCTCCGGGCGTATCCGTAAGGGCCCCGCGCCCCTGAACCTGGCGGTTCCGGAGTACAGCTTCCTCTCCGACACCAAGATCAAGGTGGGCTGACGGATATGAGCGGACACTCCACCTACGAGCCGAAGACCGGCATCGAACGCTGGCTGGACATGCGCCTGCCGGTCGTCCGGTTCGCCATGGACACGGCGATCAACTTCCCGACGCCGAAGAACCTGAACTACTGGTGGACCTTCGGCGGCATCCTGGCGATGATGCTGGTCTTCCAGATCATCACCGGCATCGTGCTGGCCATGCACTATGTGCCGCACGTCGACCACGCGTTCGCGTCGGTCGAGCGCATCATGCGCGACGTCAACTACGGTTGGCTGGTCCGCTACATGCACGCCAACGGCGCCTCGATGTTCTTCGTCGCCGTCTACATCCACATCCTGCGCGGCCTCTACTACGGCTCCTACAAGGCGCCCCGCGAAGTGCTGTGGATCCTGGGCTGCGTCATCTACCTGCTGATGATGGCCACCGCCTTCATGGGCTACGTGCTGCCCTGGGGTCAGATGAGCTTCCACGGCGCGGTCGTGATCACCAACCTGCTGGGCGCGCTGCCGATCGTCGGTGAAGCGATCACCACCTGGCTGTGGGGCGGCTTCGCGGTCGACAACCCCACCCTGAACCGCTTCTTCTCGCTGCACTTCCTGCTGCCGTTCATGATCGCAGGCGTCGTGTTCCTGCACATCTGGGCGCTGCACGTCCCGGGCAACAACAACCCGCTCGGCGTCAACGTGAAGTCCAAGGAAGACACCGTTCCGTTCCATCCGTACTACACGGTGAAGGACGGCTTCGCGATCGGCGTGTTCCTGCTGCTGTTCGCCTACTTCGTCTTCTACAACCCGAACGTCCTGGGTCACGCCGACAACTACATCCCGGCCAACCCGCTGGTGACTCCGGCGCACATCGTCCCTGAATGGTACTTCCTGCCGTTCTACGCGATCCTGCGCGCGGTGCCGGACAAGCTGGGCGGCGTGCTGGCCATGTTCGGCTCGATCGGCGTGCTGTTCGTCCTGCCCTGGCTGGACACCAGCAAGGTGCGCTCGATGCGCTATCGGCCGACGGCGAAGCTCTACTTCTTCCTCTTCCTGCTGGCGGGCGTCGTGCTTGGCTTCTGCGGCGCCAAGCTGCCGGACGATCCGGTGATCCCAGGGCTGACCAGCTTCACGCTGGGCGACGCCGACCTGAACAGCTTCGTGTGGCTGTCCCGCGTCGCGACCCTTTACTACTTCGGCTACTTCCTGGTCGTTCTGCCGATCCTCGGCCTCACCGAGACCCCGCTGCCCGTGCCGGAGTCGATCTCCGAGCCGGTTCTGTCGCACCCCGCCACCACGCCGGCCGGCGCCGTGGCGTCGCCTGAAAAGAAGGGTTGAGCGCAAGATGCTGCGTAAAGGTTTGACTCTCGCGGCGCTTGGGCTCGCCCTCATTGCGGGCCAAGCCCAGGCGTCCGGCGGCGCAAAGCACCCGAAGGAGATCGAATACTCCTTCGAGGGGCCGTTCGGCCGCTTCGACAAGGCGCAACTGCAGCGGGGCTATAAGGTCTATCGGGAGGTCTGCTCGGCCTGCCACTCGATGAACCTGATGTACTTCCGCAACCTCGGCCAGAAGGGCGGGCCGTTCTACGACCCGAAGTACCCGAACCCGAACGACAACCCGTATGTGAAGGCGCTGGCCGCCGACCTGCAGGTTCCCGACGTCGACTCGGAGACGGGCGACGCGATCACGCGGCCGGCCGGCTCGGCGGACCGCTTCCCGTCGCCGTTCCCGAACGAAGCGGCGGCGCGCGCCTCCAACGGCGGCGCCCTGCCGCCGGATCTGTCGGTGATCGCCAAGGCGCGCCATGGCGGGGCTCAATACCTCGCCTCGCTGCTGTCGGGTTATGTGGAGCCGCCGGCCGGCCTGACCGTGCCGCCGGGCCAGCACTACAACCCTTACATGGCGGGCGACGTGACGGCCTTCTGGTCGGGTTCGCATGACCACGTGCCGCCGGGCGGCTTCCTGGCCATGCCGCCGCAACTGGCGCCGGGCAAGGTGACGTTCGACGACGGCACGCCGTCGACGATCGACCAGCAAGCCAAGGACGTCGGCGCCTTCCTGGCCTGGGCCGCTGAGCCCAAGATGGAAGAGCGCAAGGCCTTCGGCTTCGGCGCGATGATCTACCTGCTGCTGCTGACCGGCCTGCTGTACGCCAGCTACCGCCGGATCTGGCGCAACGTGGCCCACTAGGCCGCGGCGCAGGTTTGAGCCTTCAGGGCCCGTCGGAGCGATCCGGCGGGCCCTTTTGCTTGGCCAGCAGCAGCTCGCCGCCGGCGAAGTCGAACCGCAGGCGGTAGTGCGACAGCACCGGCCCGCCGATCTCGCCGACCGCATCCAGCTCGGCGCGGGACGCCAGCCCGCTGGGCTGGGCCTCGAACAGGTCGCCGGCGAAGGACAACGCCCGCAGCCGCGGCCGCACCGCGCCGTCGGGATAGAGCGCCTCGCGCTCGGCCGCGCCCGGCGCGTCGGCGAGGTCGTCGCGCAGCCGCACGGCGGCGTCCGAGCCGGTCGCCAGCACGAAGTCCCCGCCCAGCACGCGAGCGCCGTCAGAGACCTCGGCAGGGGCTGTCGGCCGGCCGCTGCGCCAGGTCAGTGGCAGCCGGACCGCCGGGCCGAACGAAGGCGCCTCGCCGGCGGCGGTGATCGCCACCCGGCACGGGGCGAACTGGACGTCCAGCACCCGTCCAGCCAGCACGTCGGCGCCGATCACCCCGGCGACCGGGGTCGGCAGCGGCCGCAGCCGCGCGTCGAGCTTCATCACCTGCACCGGCCGGTCGGCCAGCTCGAGACCGGCCAGCCGCACCGAGCCCTTGAGCTCGGTCTCGGCGTAGCCCGCGCCTTGCGCCTGGGTCTCGGCCAGCAGGGTGCGCGGCGCGCCGGTGTCGAGCACAAAGTCGCCGGCGACGCCCATCACCTCGGCGGGGACCACCAATACGCCGGCCTCGTACCAGCACGCGGTCTCGCCGGCGCGCGCAGCGAGCGGCCAGAGGGCGGTGACGGCGAGGAGCAGGGCTGAAGGGCGCACGGACGGCGCAACATATCGGAGCGGCGATCGATCCGCGACCGGACCGTGCGGCGCCTTACGCCTGCCCCGAAGGGGCGGCAAAATGCGAGGCGCATGGCTTCCTACACCCGCGCCTGGCGCAACTTCAAACGGATGCAGGATATGACCGTCGTGGTCGCCAGCCTGATCTACGCGGCCGCGGCGGTGCATGGCTTGAGCCGGCTGCCCGGCGGCGAGGCGCTGGTGCTGCGCTGGGTCCTGCTCTGGCCGGCGATGTTCCTGGTGGCGTCGCTGATCGCGCCGCTGCTGATCAGGCCGGTGCGGCGCGGGCTGACCCGCTACGTCTGGATGAGCTTCCAGGCCGGCTTCGGCCAGACCCCCGGCTCGATCGTCACCGGCCTGCTGCTGCTGCTTGGCGCGGCGCTGTTCATCTACTGGCAGGTCGCCTCGGTGGCGGTGACCGGCGCCTACCGCGCCAACGTCTTCTCGGCCTACGCCGCCGGCATCGGCATCCTCGCCGCCCAGGCCGTCCTGGTGCGCGACCTCGAGCGCCGGCCGGAGGTGCGGGCGCTGATCGAGGAGCGGTGAGCCCTCCTGTTGCTTCTTTCCACCCGTCACGGCCCGGCTTGTCCGGGCCGTCCAGCCCAAAGCGCCGGCTCCAGCCGTAGCGGAATGACGTTGGGATGGGTCGCCCGGACAAGCCGGGCGATGACGGAAGAAGTGTATGGCCCGCGCGGTTCGTCGATCGAAAGCCCGGACCCGGCGGCGCCGGCCTAGACCTCGCCGCGGGCCCCGCCGCTGCGCGAGAACAGCGCCAGGGTGCGCAGCCGGGCCAGTCGCGCGCTGTCGGCGTCATAGTCGGCCCGCCGGTCGGAGACGAAGCCGTGGCCGGCGTCGTAGAGGTAGATCGGCAGCTCCGGGTGGCGGGCGCGGATCTCCTCGACCTTCTCCGGCGGGATGGTCGGATCGGTCTTGCCGAAGTGCAGGATGGTCGGGACCTTCGGCGTCTCGTCGAGCAATTCGCTGATCCGCCGGCCGTAGAAGCAGGACGCCGCGGTCAGGCCGTCGCAACGGCAGGCCGCCAGCCAAGCGGCCGCTCCGCCCCAGCAGAAGCCGGTGACGAAGACGTTGGCCGCCAGGGCGTCGATCGCCGCCTGCAGGTCGCCCTGCACCTGGTCCCAGGGCGCGGCCTGCGACAGCTCGCGGCCCTGTTCGATGCTCTGCGGGCTGTAGTCGGCGGTGAAGCCCGGCGCGACCCGGTCGTAGAGCGACGGGGCGATCACCTCGTAGCCGTCCTCGGCGAAGCCGTCGCACAGCTCGCGGATGTGCTCGGTGACCCCGAAGATCTCCTGAACCAGCACCAGCCCGCCGCGGCGGGCGTCGCGCGGCGGCGCGTGATAGGCGGCGAACTCGAAGCCGTCGAAGCGGCTCTTCAAGCGGATCGTCTCGCCCATCGCAGGTCTCCTTGGCAAAGGGCTAAACGCCCCCTCAGTCCGCTGCGCGGACAGCTCCCCCGCTGCGCAGGGGAGCATCTTGGCGCCCAGATCCTCCACCGCGAAGCGGGGGAGGTGGATCGCGCCGCAAGGCGCGAGACGGAGGGGGCGTTTAGCCTAGACGTTGAAGCGGAAGTTCATCACGTCGCCGTCCTGGACGACATACTCCTTGCCTTCCTGACGGAACTTGCCGGCCTCGCGCGCGCCCGCCTCGCCCTTCAGGCGGACGTAGTCGTCGTAGGCGATGGTCTCGGCGCGGATGAAGCCCTTCTCGAAGTCGGTGTGGATCACGCCGGCCGCCTGCGGGGCGGTGTCGCCCTTGTGGATCGTCCAGGCGCGGGCCTCCTTCGGCCCCACCGTGAAGTAGGTCTGCAGGCCGAGCAGGTGATAGGCCTCGCGGATCAGCTTGTTCAGGCCGGGCTCGGTGAGGCCCAGGGTCTCCAGGAACTCGGCGCGTTCGGCCGGGTCCAGCATGGCGATCTCGCTCTCGATCTGGGCGGAGATCACCACGTGGTCGGCGCCGTCCCGCTTGGCGCGCTCTTTCACTTGGCCGGACAGCTCGTTGCCGGTGGCGGCCGAGGCCTCGTCGACGTTGGAGACGTAGAGCGCCGGCTTGGAGGTCAGCAGCTGCAGCATCCGCCAGGCCTTGTCGTCCTCGGCGGACACCTCGGCCTTGCGGGCCGGGCGGCCGGCGTTCAGCTCGGTCAGCGCCAGCTGCACGAGGCGCAGGGTCTGGGCGCTTTCCTTGTCGCCGGTCTTGGCGCGCTTCTCGAGGTTGGAGACGCGCTTCTCCAGGCTCTCGAGGTCGGCGAGCATCAGCTCGGTCTCGATGGTCTCCAGGTCGGCGAGCGGATCCACCTTGCCTTCGACATGGGTGATGTCGTCGTCGATGAAGCAGCGGGCGACGAAGGCCACCGCGTCGCAGTCGCGGATGTTGGCCAGGAACTGGTTGCCCAGCCCCTCGCCCTTGGAGGCGCCCCGCACCAGGCCGGCGATGTCGACGAAGTTCATCCGCGCCGGGATGATCTCCTTCGACGGAATGATGGCGGCCAGCGCGTCCAGCCGCGGCTCGGGCACCGCCACGTCGCCGGTGTTGGGCTCGATGGTGCAGAACGGATAGTTCGCGGCCTGGGCCGCGGCCGTCTGGGTCAGCGCGTTGAACAGCGTGGACTTGCCGACGTTCGGCAGGCCGACGATGGCGACTTTCAGAGCCATGTTGTCTTTCGGGGTCCTTCTCGAAGCCGCGGGAGGTAGCATGCGGACCCCTCGCGCTCAAACCCGCGCGCGCGTTGCCCGGCGCGCCGCGCAACGGCTAAGGTCCGCGCCACCCCACGAGATCCGGAGAAACGTCCATGGCGATCACCCTCTATGAGGCGACCGTGCCGAACTTTCTGCAGGTGCTGGGCGGGATCCGCGGGGTGCTCGACAAGGGCCTGGCGCACGCCCAGGCGACCGGCGTCGAGCCCGACAGCCTACTGGAATGGCGGCTGGCCGAGGACATGTTCCCGCTGTTCCGCCAGGTGCTGCTGACTGCCAAGCATTCGGCCGGGGCGCTGGCCAACGTCCGCGACGGGGCCTTCAGCTTTCCGCAGTTCGACGCGGTCGGCTACGCCGGCCTGCAGAAGGCGATCGCCGACGCCGAGGCCGAGCTGTGCGGATGGACGCCGGAGGCGGTCAACGCGCTCGAGGGCAAGGAGGTGCTGTTCGAGGTCCCCAGCGCCCGCCGGGTGTTCTCCGCCGAGGCCTTCCTGTTCTCGTTCTCGACTCCGAACTTCTATTTCCACGGGGTGACCGCCTACGACATCCTGCGGGCGAAGGGCGTCCCGGTCGGGAAAATGGACTACCTGGCGGGGATCCGGACGGCGCTCTGACCGGCGGAAGATTTCACAAAGGTGTCACGCCCGGGGAAGGTTTCGGCAAGCCTGGGGAACTAGCGATGCTGCACCGCAACATGGTGCCGCAATGTTCCGACCTCTCAATTCCAGGCTTTCCCTCGGCGCGCGCCTGACGCTGCTCTGCGCCGTCTTCAGCGCGCCGATCCTGCTCCTCGGCGGGCTGCACCTGCACAGTCAGGTCGGCCAGCTGGCGTTCTCCGCTCGCGAGGTCGCCGGCGCGCACTATGTCCGCGACATCTGGCGGGCGATGCGCAGCGGCAAGCCGCTGGCGGCGAGCGGCGGGCGGTTCGCCGACGCCGCCGCCTACCGAGCCTACGCCGCCGCGCCCGAGGGGGCGGCGCGCGCCGCGGCCGGCGCGGCGCTGATCGGCGCGGTCGCCGACGGCTCCAACCTGACGCTCGACCCGGAGCTCGCCAGCTTCTACATGATGGACGTGGTGACGGTCCGCGCGCCGGCCCTGGTCAGCGCCGCCGCGGCGCTCGACGACGCCGCCACCCGCGGCGACCGCGACGGCGTGCTGTTGGCCCGCTCGCGGCTGCTGGCCAGCGCCGCCGAACTGCAGCGGTCGATGAGCAAGAACCCCGACCCGGCGGCTCGGCGCGCACTCGCCGGCCCGGCGGCGACGCTCGCCCGCGCCGTGGCCGAGGCCGACCGGGAGGCGGCCATGGTGCTGAGCGGCTTCGCTTTCTCGGTCCCCTCGTCGGCGATGGTCGGCGCCGAGGCCGACAAGCTGTTCAACGCCAGCGCCGGCGAACTGCAACGGCTGCTGGCGGCCCGCGTCGCCCGGCTGCAGTTGCAGCTGGCGCTGCAGTTGGCGGTCGCCGGCTTGGCGGTCGCGGCCGCTGCGACGCTGGCGGGCGCCGTGGCCGTCGGCCTGCGCCGGCGCTTCGCCGAACTGCTGGGGGCGATCGACCGGCTGAACGCCGGGCGCACCGACATCGCCATCGCTTGCGTCGCCGACCGCAACGAAACCGGCCGTATCGCCGGGGCGCTGCACGCGTTCCGCGACGGGCTGCTGGAGCGGGCGCGGCTGACTGAGGAGGCCGAGCGGACCCGGCTGGCGGCGGATGCCGAGCGCGCGGCCAGCGAGGCCGAGCGGGCCGAAGCCGTCCGCCGCCAGTCGGAGGTGGTGCAGGGCCTTGCCGCGGCGCTGGCCGGACTGTCCGGCGGCGACCTGACGGCGCGGATCGACCAGCCGTTCGCGCCCGAGTACGAGGCGCTGCGCGGCGACTTCAACGCGGCCATGGAGACCCTGGAGCGGACCCTGGGCGCGATCCGTGCGGGCGCCGGGGCGATGGAGACCGGGGTCGGCGAGATCAGCCAGGCCTCGGCCGACCTGTCGCGTCGCACCGAGCAGCAGGCCGCAAGCCTGGAGGAGACCGCCGCGGCGCTCGACCAGATCACCGCCACCGTGCGGGCGACGGCGGAGGGCGCGGAGGCGGCGCGGGCGCTGGTGGGCAAGGCCAGCGCCGAGGCGGCCGCGAGCGGCGAGGTTGTCGACCGGGCGGTCGCCGCCATGCGCCAGATCGAAGGCTCGGCCGGCGAGATCGGCCAGATCATCGGGGTGATCGACGAGATCGCCTTCCAGACCAACCTCCTGGCGCTGAACGCCGGCGTCGAGGCCGCCCGCGCCGGCGAGGCCGGCAAGGGCTTTGCGGTGGTGGCGTCCGAAGTGCGCGCTCTGGCCCAGCGCTCGGCCGACGCGGCGCGCGAGATCAAGGGCCTGATCGCCGCCTCGCGCAGCCACGTCGGCGAGGGCGCGGAGATGGTCGGGCGCGCCGGCGAGGCGCTGCAGCGGATCGCCGCTCAGGTGACCGCCATGACCACGGTGGTCGCCGAGATCGCCGCCTCGAGCCAGGAGCAGGCCAGCGGCGTGCGCGAGGTCAACGTTGCAGTGCAGCAGATGGACCAGATCACCCAGCAGAACGCCGCGATGGTCGAGGAGAGCGCGGCGGCGAGCGGCGCGCTGGCCGGCGAGGCCCGCGCCTTGGCGGAGCTGATCTATCGCTTCCGGGTGGGCGGGCAGGCGCCGACCGCTGAGCCTGTGGCGGCGCGGCTCAGCCGCGCGTCCTGACCTCAGTGCGCGGCGTCCGCCGCCGCGTTCGCGGCGGCGGTCGTCCCGCGCGGCTGGCGCAGCAGCAGCACCAGCGGGATGCACAGCAGGCCGATCACCACCAGCAGCCGGAAGTCGTTCACATAGGCCACCATGGTCGCCTGGCGATTGATCTCGGCGTCCAGCGCCATCGCGCCCTGCAGCGTGTCGGGCGACAGGTAGGGCGGCAGGCCGGCGCGGAACACCGGATCGTCCGGCCGCACGTGCGCGGCCAGCGCGGCGTGCATGCTCTGGCTGTTGGTCGCCGTCACCGCCTGGGTGATGGCGATGCCGACGCTGCCGCCGAGGTTGCGCAGCAGGTTGCTCATCGACGAGGCGTCGGCGCGCAGCGCCGGGCTGATGGTGGCGAACGACAGGGTGGCGAGCGGCACGAACAGGATGCCCTGGCCGACGCCCTGCAGCAGGGTCGCCCAGACGATCTGCCGGCCGGTCATCGACAGGTCGAACTTGGTCATCTCCCAGAAGCCCAGCACGATCAGGCTGAGGCCCAGGGTCACCAGGATGCGGCGGTCGACCAGCGCGTCCACCCGCCCGATGATCTGCAGGATCACCAGCATGATCACCCCGCGCGGCATGCTGAGCACGCCGGAGTACATCACCGAATAGCCCAGCACCCCCTGCATCATCAGCGGCATCAGGGTCAGGCTGGAGAACATCAGCACGCTGAAAAAGAAGCCAAAGATCGTCGCGGTGACGAAGTTGCGGTCGCGCAGCAGCGCCGGCGGGAACAGCGGCTCGCTGGCCGTCAGCGAGTGGGTGACGTAGATCCAGAAACCGCTCGCGGCGACCAGCGTCCAGGCCCAAATCTCGCTGGACGAGAACCAGTCCTGCGACGGCCCGCGGTCCAGCATCAGCTGGAACGAGGCCACCGCCACCGCCAGCGAGGCGTAGCCCAGGAAGTCGAACCGCCGCGGCGCGGTCGCCTCCTTCGGCAGGAAGATCCACAGCAGCAGGAAGGCGGCGATCCCGGTCGGCACGTTGATGTAGAAGCACCAGCGCCAGGAGAAGTCCTCGGTCAGGTAGCCGCCGACCACCGGCCCGACCACCGGGGCGACCACGGCGGCCATGGTGAACAGCGCCATCGCCCGCCCGAACCGCTCCGGCGGATTGATGTTGAGCAGCACCGCCTGGCCCAGCGGCATCACCGGCGCGGCGAACACGCCCTGGAGGACGCGGAACAGCACCATCTCCGGCAGGCTGGTGGCGATCCCGCAGAGGATCGAGGTGGCGGTGAAGCCGACGATGCTGACCAGCAGCATCAGCTTCAGCCCGAACCGGGCGGCCAGCCAGCCGCAGATCGGCGTCGTGACCGCGGTGGCCACGATGTAGGAGGTGATCACCCAGGTGATCTGCTCCGGCGACGCCGAGAGGCTCGCCAGCATGTGCGGCATGGCGACGTTGACGATGGTGGTGTCGAGCGCGCCCATCACCGTGGCCAGCATGATCCCGAGGGTGATCGGGCCGCGGCTGGCGGCGGAGATAGCGGTCACGGCGCCCGGCGCGCGGCGTGGCGCAGCTGTTTCACCTCGGCGTCCCCCTCTGGTCGGCGCGTTGGCCGGCGCCCCGGCGTCTTGCCGTCAAAAGGTCCGCGGCGTCCAGGCCCTTGCGGGCGAAGCGCGGCCGCCGCCGGCAAAGCGTAGCCCGACACACGAATGTGAGCGCTGCGCGCCAGGGGGCGTGCGAGGCTGTTCGCCCGTGGGCGCAAGGTCCGGTGCGGACGATGGCGAGGCGACGAAACTGGCTGCTTGGCGCCTTGGAGCCGGCGACCCGCGCGCGCTTCGAGCCGCACATGCGCGACATCAAGCTCCCGCGCGGCCAGGTGCTGCAGCGGGCCGGCGACGAGGTCGCCAAGGTCTACTTTCCTGAAGGCGCGCTGATCGGCGTGATCAGCACCATGCCAGCCGGCGAGGCGGTGCAGACCGGGATGATCGGCTGGGACGGCGCCTTGGGGGTCTTCGAGGCCTGCGGCACGCGCCAGAGCGCCCTCCAGGCCGAGGTGCTGGTGGAGGGCGAGGCCTGGGTGATGACGGCGGAGGACTACCGCCGCATGTACGACGCCTCGGAGGCGCTGCGGGTCGCGGTGCACAAGTACGTCGAGATCCTGCTGACCGAGGCGCGCCAGTTCGTCGCCTGCAACGCCCTGCACGCCGTGGAGGCGCGGCTCTGCCGCACCATCCTCGAAGCGCTGGAGCGCAGCTGCGATGGCAGCCACACCCTGCCGGCGACCCAGGAAGCCCTGGCGCAGATGCTGGGCGTGCAGCGCACGACCGTCACCGCGGCGGTCTCCGCGCTGCAGGCGGCCGGCGCGCTGCGCACCGCCCGCGGCCAGGTGGAGGTGCTGGAGCTGAGGGTGATCGAGCAGGCCGCCTGCCCCTGCCGCGAGGCGTTGAAGGCGGCGCGCGGGGCGATCTACGCCGCCGACGACAAGACCTGCGACGCCTAAAGCGCGACGAGCCATTCTCCGCTCATACCGACGAAGGCCGGCGCCCAGATTCGGCCTGAGCGCTTCGTGGGTTTCACCTGGGCCCCGGCCTTCGCCGGGGAGAGCGGTCCGTAGGATCTGACCCAGGTCTGGTCAGGCGGGCGGCTAGGCCGCCGTCGCCTCCAGCACCATGACGTCGAGCAGGAAGGAGCCGTCCGGCTCGATGGCGAAGTGCCCGCGGACCTCGTCCGACGCCTGCCGCTGCAGCGCCCGCACCGCCTCGACCTGGACGGGCGGCGTGCGCATGCGCTCGGTCCAGCTGGCGAACTCCATGCGCAGCCGCAGCCGGCGGACCGCCTCGACGGTGAAGCCCGCCCGCCCGACCGCGGCGGTCCACTCGGCGATCGTGTAGTCGCGCACGTGGCTGGTGTCGCGCAGCAGCTCGACCGCCTGCAGGTGGCTGTCCAGCAGCGGCCGCCCCGGGGCGACGACGTCGATGAACACCGCCGGCGCCCCGGCGCGCGTCACCCGCCGGGCCTGGCGCAGGCCGCCGTCGAAGTCACGCCAGTGGTGGGCGCTGAAGCGGCAGGCGACGAAGTCGAACGAGGCGTCGTCGAACGGCAGCTGCTCGGCCGCCGCCAGCTCGGTCGTAATGTTGGCCGCCCCGCGCGCCGCCGCCGTCTGGCGCACCGCCGCCAGCATCTCCGCCGACAGGTCGCAGGCGACCACGGCGCCGGCGTGCGGGGCCAGCCGGTAGGCGACGTGGCCGCCGCCGCAGCCCAGGTCCAGGGCGCGGGCCGGGCGCGCCTGGGCGGCGATCGCCTCCAACTGGTCGAGATCCGCGCCGGAGGCGTGGACCGCGCTCTGCACATAGGCGGCGGCCTGCGGGCCGAACTGGGCGTCGACGACGGCGTCGTGGGCCCGGGGGCGGTCTTGGGTCATGGCGAGCTCCTGTTTGTCGCTCCAGTCTGCGGCGTTCTTAACCGGGTACAATATGAGGCGTTATCCTGGTATATACGGCGCCATGACCACGGCTTCGAGCGAACAGCGCCGGCTTCTCGGGGCCTTCCTCCGAACGCACCGCGAGCGGCTTGCGCCGCACGCCGCCGGCCTGGCCGCCGGCGGCCGGCGACGGACGCCGGGGCTCCGGCGCGAGGAGGCGGCGCAACTCGCCGGCGTCAGCGTCACCTGGTTCACCTGGCTGGAGCAGGGGCGGGAGGTCTCCGCCTCGCCCGAGGCGCTGGCGCGGGTCGCCGCGGCCCTGCAGCTGACCCGCGCCGAGCGCGCCTATCTGTTCGAGCTGGCCGGCCGCCGCGATCCGGCCGCGCCGGCCAGCGCCGCCGAGGCGCCGCCCGGTCTGGCCGAGGCGGTCGCCCATTTCGAGGGTCCCGCCTATGGGCTCGATCGCTGCTGGAGCGCGGTGTGCTGGAACGCCGCCGCCGAGCGGCTGTTCGCCGGCTGGCTGGGCGGGCCGGAGCGCAACCTGCTGCGCTACCTGTTCCGCGAGCCGCAGGCGCGGCAGCTGATCGTCGACTGGCCGGACCGCGTGCGCCGTGTGATCGCCGAGTTCCGCGCGGACTTCAGCCGCAGCCTGGCCGATCCGCAGATGCGCCGCCTGGTCGAGGACCTGCGCAGCGAGGACGCGCAATTCTTCGCCCTGTGGGACGAACAGGCGGTCCTGGCGCGCGAGGAGGGCGGCGTGCGCCGTTTCGACCATCCGCAGGACGGGCGGCTGACTTTCGAGCAGTTCACCTTCCAGCCGGCGGACCGACCGGACTGCAAACTCGTTCTACTGACGGCGCGGCGCTGATTGCGGCGGATCAAGGCGCGCCGGTCGCCGCCGCGGCAGGATCCGGGCGGCGTCGGGAACGGAGGATCGGAGGCGATGGCGCAGACGCATTCAGGAGGCCGGGCGCCGCTGCGGCAGGCGCTGGCGGGCGCTGCGCTGTTTCTCGTCGGCGCGCTGACGATCGCGGTCCTGATCTACATCAGCAACAGCCAGGAGCCCGGCGCGGTGCAGGCGATGATGGACCTGGGCCTGGCGGGCACGGCGCTGATCTCCGCCATCGCCCAGGGCCTGGTCTTCTGGGGCGGCTGGTTGATCTGGCGGGCCACGCGCCGACGCGCGGGGTGACCCCCAGCGCCCACGGGCCCTCGCACCGGAGAAAAACGCCTCCCCAGTCCGCTTCGCGGACAGCTCCCCCGCTAAAGCGGTGGAGCATCTTGGCGCTCAGATCCTCCACCGCGTAGCGGGGAGGTGGATCCCGCCGAAGGCGGGAGACGGGGGCGTTCGCCGGGCGCTTAGAACTCGCTCCAGCCGCCGTTGGCGACCCGTCGCGGGGCCGCCTCGGCCGCCGGTCTCGCCGGCGGGGCCGCCTCGTAGCTGGCGGCGGCCGGTCGCCCGGAGCCGAGTTCGAAGCGGGCCACGGCGGCGGCCAGCGCGGTCGCCTGCTGCCGCAGCTGCGCCGCCGCGGCGGTGGTCTCCTCGACCATCAGGCCGTGTATTGGATACATGGCCGTTTTACTATCGCTAACTGTATTATGTTCAGGAACCATCTTTCCGAGTGCTTTGTGGGATTCTCGCCTAGCCGTAGGCTCTTAGGCCGGGGGCCGCGGCGCCCTGTCGGCGCGCAGTCAGCATCGCCTGCACCGCCGCCAGCGAAATCGGCTTGTTGGCGTAATCGTCGAAGCCGAGCTGCAAGTAATCCCGCCGGTCGCGCGTCGTGTCGCCAGTGACGGCGACGACCGGCGCCTGCCGGTTGGGCCCGGGGCAGGCGCGCAGCTGTTCGACCGTCTGGATGCCGCTCATGCGCGGCATCTGGATGTCCATCAGCACGACGTCGACGGCCTGCGCACGCAGCAGGTCGAGCGCTTCGTCGCCGCTCGCGGCCTCCAGCCACTGCGCGCCGAGCAACTCCACCATGCGGGCGAGGACCAGTCGGTTGACCGGCTCGTCGTCGACGATCAGCACTTTCAGGCCGCCGCCGGTCCCCTCCGCGGGGCGCATCAGAAGTAATCCCCCTGACGGACGGCTTCTTCATACTCTCGCAAGACTTTCAGCGCGGCGTCCATGCGCCGGCGAAAGTCAGTGAGCAGTTCGTCGTAGTGTCCGTTGAGCAGTCGGGTGTCGACGACGTCGTCGTCGTTCGCCCCGACCAGTCTGAGCGTGTGCATCTTAACCCCACTTATTTTTGCAGGATGATGCCGCGCGGCCGTGAAATACAGATTAACGCTAAGAAGAATATATACTTAATACTTCGTAGACTACGGCGTCCGCCGATCGGTGATCGGCGTGGCCAGGAAAGTCTTCGCCGAGTTCATGTCCAGCGCGTCGGTGATCCGCATCAGCGCGGTGCCGGCGCGGCGGCTGAGCTCCTCCAGCGCCTCCGGATTGTCGTCGGCGATCTCGACCTCATAGATGGCGAGGTAGGGCGGCAGGATGTCCGGCGTGCCGAACTGCGGGGAGACCTCGAAGCGCTGGGCCGAGACCATGCCTTCGACGCGCAGCACGTCGTCGAGATGGGTGCTGTCGTACCAGCTGTTGAACTCGTCCTCGCGCCCGGCTTGCGGCGCGGTGAAGGCGAAGAACAGATGCTTGGCCATCGGGCGGTATCCTCCAGCGACACGTCTTGTTGTTTGCGCCCGACAGGGCGTGGTTCCGAGACCCGTTGTCAGGGCGCGGCCGGCCCCCACATCAGCATTGCTGCGGCGGCGTGGAAAGCAGACACGCACCGAAGCCGCCCCGCTGGCCGTGCCGGCCAGCGGATCCACTTAGAGCGCGTCGGGCGGCGAAACCGGCGTCCACTTTCGCCTGACGCGCTTTGCGGGCGTCGCCACTCCGACAAGCGCGGGATCGATCGGACCCGTGCTCGCACGCGAGGGATAAGGACGGCCTAACGATCGTTCGCCGGAGTAGCGCCCGGCCCGCGCGCCCGCTCACCAGCGGCTGTAGCGCGCGGGCGGGTCGTAGCGCTCGTAGCGGTCGTAAGGCTCCGGCGGGTCGTCGCGGTAGCGCGGGTCTTCCCGATAGACCCGGACGCGGGCGTAGGGGTAGCTGTCCGCCTCGGCCTGCTGGCGGGCGCGTTCGGCTTCGGCCTGGGCGCGCTGGCGTGCGGCGTCCGCGGCGGCGTGCAGCCGTTCGGCCTCGGCCGCGTCGCGCTCGGCGGCGGCCTCGGCGGCCGCCTTCTGCGCCTTGGCGGCGGCCATCTGCTCGTCGGCGAGCGCCTCGGCCCGGGCCTCGGCCTCGTCCCGGGCCCGGGCGTCCTGGCGCGCAGCCTGCTGCGCGCGGAACCGCGCGGCGACCTGGGCGCCGCAGGTGCGCAGGTCCGCGAGGCCCTGTTCCGAGCCCTTCAGGCCCATCTGCACCGGCTCGTCCGCCAGCCAGCCGATCTGCAGCGTCGCGCCCTTGCGCAGGGCCGCCAGGCTGTCGGCGCTGAGCTGGATGGCGGTGCGGCCGTCGGCCTGACGCAGCACGAGGTTGGCGAACGGCTTGTGGTCGACGCGGATCGGCAGGAAGGCGCGCTCCGGGGCGTCGGCCCGGGCGAAGGTCAGCTCCACCTGCGCGCCGTCGGAGATCAGCGCGGCGGAGACGGTGTTTCCGGACAGGCCGACCAATTCGAGTTCGGTGCGGCAGGTCTCGGCGCCGGGCTGGACGACCCAGGCGGGCGGCGCGGGCGCGGCGGCGACGGCGGCCGACACAGTCAGCAGCGCCGCACCGGCGCCCCATAAGAGAGCTTTGATCACGATCGATCCCCCCGAGGCGTCCCTCGCAAAAAGGCTACGTCGCGCGATCAGCGGCGCCTAGTGCGGCGCCGCTGCGAGAGCGGTCGGTCAGTGGCCCCGGCGGCGCGGCGAGAGCAGCGCGCCGAGCACTGCGCCGGCGGCCAGCGCCACCGCGGCCGTGGCGAAGGGGCGGGCCTTCACTTGGGCGGCGGAAAAGCGGCCGAAGGTCTGGCTCTGGCGGGTGACCACGTCGGCCGCGTCGCGGCTGTGGCGCGCCAGGGCGTCGCCGACCGGGCGCACCACGCGAAGCGCGCGCTGCACCGGGGGGAGACGCAGCTCAGGCGGCGCATCTTCGCGGCCGAAGGGATCGTCTCGCATGACCTCTCTCATCCGGTCTCTCCTCCTTGGCGGTCAAGCCACGCTGCCCCAGGCTGGCGACGACTTCGACGTCCCGCAAGCCTAGGTCGAAAACCTTACGAAGACCCTCAGTTCCCTGCGCGGCTGACGGTGGCCGCGGCGGCCTCCGCAGGCGTGCGGTCGATCACGTAGAGCGACACCGGCTCGGCCCCCAGCGCCTCGGCGACATGCCAGTCGCCCGGCTGCTCGGCGGCCATCTTGCCGGCTTCGACGATCTGCTCATCGCCGGTGACCAGATTCGAGACCTTCAGCCGGCCGGAGACCACGAACAGGTAGCGTTCGCCCTCCTGCCGATGCTCGGCCAACTTGCCGCCGGGGGGGAGGGTCTCCTGGCGCATGGCGATGCGCACCGAGTCCGCCGGAGTCTCCGCGGCGGCCGCAGGCGGCGCCGTCAATGGCGAAGCCAGCGGCGCGGCGAGCGCCGGGGCGGACGAAACACAGGCCGCCAGCGCGACCCAGGCCAACAGTCTCATAACGGGACCTCCCACCCTGAGTCCTAGCACGCAGGGCGCCACACGCTTAAGCTTTTGGTAAGCATGTCGGGCGGGCTTGCACGGACGCCTGCGGCCAAGGCATGAGGCGCGGGTGGACGGCTGGCTTCAGACGGCGGGGCTCGCGGGGGCCGGGATCCTGGCCGGCGCCATGAACGCCCTGGCCGGCGGCGGCACCTTCGTGGCCTTTCCGGCGCTGCTCGCCAGCGGCCTGCCCCCGACGGTCGCCAACGCCACCAGCAACGCCGCCCTGCTGCCCGGCGCGGCGGCCAGCGCCTGGACGCTGCGGGGCCATCTGACGCCATTCGGACCGCTGCCAATGCGGGCGATGGTCGGGCTGACCCTGGTCGGCGGGGCGCTGGGCGCCTGGCTGCTGCACCTGACCAGCGAGGCGGCGTTCCGGGCGATCGTGCCCTGGCTGCTGCTGGTCGCCAGCCTGACGCTGACGTTCGGAGCGCAGGCGCGTCGCGCCCTGGAGCATTCCGGTTTCACCCTGCCCGCGGCCGGCGCCGCGACGGTGCAGTTCGCGCTCGGGATCTACGGCGGCTACTTCGGCGGCGCCGTGGGGCTGCTGATGATGGCCACCTGGGTGTTGATCACCGACCTGCCGATTCCCCGCCTGGCGCCGGCGCGCACCCTCTTGCTGGCCTGCGCCAACGCCGCGGCCTGCGTGCTGTTCGCCGCGCTCGGCCTGATCGCCTGGGGCCGCGCCGCGCCGCTGGCTTTGGGCGGCGTCGTGGGCGGCGTGCTGGGCGCACGGCTCGGACTGAAGCTGCCGGCCGTCTGGGTGCGGGCGGTGACGCTGGCGATCAGCTACGTCACCACGGTGGTCTTCTTCTGGCGGGCCTTCAGCTAGCGTCCCGTCTAGGCCTCGCCGAACAGCTGCTCCTGGGCCCGCTCCAGCTCCTTGGCGTAGCGTTTCGAGACATAGACCTCGGCCAGCACGCCGAGCACCTCGCCGGACGGATCGACCACCGCCAGCTCCTCGGTCTGCGCCGCGTCGAAGGCCTGCATCACTTCGGCGATGTTCATCGCCGGCGTCAGGGTGGCGGTCTTGTTCTGCGCCAGCGCCGCGGCCCGTTCGTCGGCCGGGTGGCCCTCGACGTAGGCGGCCGCGGTCGGGGCGATGCCGGCGTAACGGTGCTCGGAGTCCAGCAGCACGACCCGGCTCGGGCCGCCGAGCGGGAAGCGGCGGCGGAACTCGGCCAGGGTGGTGGTCTCGGCGATGGTCGGCACGTCGGTGCGCATCATCCGCCCGGCGGTCAGGCTGCGCACCCAGCCGACGTCGCGGGCGCTGCGGATGGTCTCGCCGCGCAGGTGCAGCCGCCAGGTCGAGAAGGAGTAGCCGAACCGCTCGCGCACCAGGCTGGAAGCCACCAGCGACGCCGCCAGGGTGGCGACGGTCACGCCGAAGTCGTGGGTCGTCTCCAGCACCAGGAAGCTCATGGTCAGCGGCCCGCCGACCACTGCGGTCGCCAGCGCCCCCATGCCGACCAGCGCGGCGCTCTGCGGCAGCAGCGCCGCCGGCAGGTCGGTCATCGCCAGCAGGCGGGCGTAGATCTGCCCCAGCAACGAGCCGAGGAACAGCGAGGCGAAGAACAGGCCGCCGCGGAAGCCGATGCTCAGCGCCAGCACCGAGGCCAGGGTCTTCAGGCACAGGATGCTGGCCAGCGTGACCAGCGGCATGACGAAGATCAGGTCGTGATGCAGCGCGCCGTGGCCGGAGGACAGGGTCTGCGGTTCGATCCAGGCGAGCCCGGCCAGCGCCAGGCCGCCCAGCAGGTAGCGCGCCCAGGCCGGCATCGGCAGCGCCTTGGCGAACTGCTCGCCGCGTGCGACCAGCAGCATCAGCAGGATGCCGAACACGGCGCAGATCACGCCCAGCACCGCGTAGAGCGCATAGGCCGGGACGTCCGGTGTCTGGGTGACGCTGATGTGGATGGCGTAGGAATCCACCCCCAGGGTGTTGGCCGCCACCACTCCGGCGAGGCAGGCGGCGGCGACCGGGGCGATCATCGACGGCGCATAGGAGCCGATCACCACCTCGAAGGCGTAGAAGGCCCCGGTCAGCGGCGCGCCGAAGGCCGCGCCGATCGCCGCGCCGGCCCCGGCCCCGACCAGGGTGCGCAGATCGTGCCGGCGCAGCCGCAGTCGCTGGCCGAGCGACGAGGCCAGCCCGCCGCCGGCTTGAGCGTAGGCCGCCTCCAGCCCGACCGAGGCCCCGAACCCGTTGGAGATCAGCGTCTGGCCGCAGATCACCAGGCTGCCGCGCAGCGACATCCGGCCGCCGTACAGCGAGTTCGCCTCGACGACGTCGATCACCGGCCGCTTCCAGAAGCCGACCAGCCGGGTGTAGCCGGCCAGCACCAGGCCGCCGACCGGCAGCCACAGCAGGCTCCACGGATCGAGGTTGGTCGTCGCGCTGAGCCGGGCCAGCGGGGAGATGCCGAAGAACTGCTCCTGCAGCCCGTGCGCCAGCCGGCTCTGGATCACCGCCAGGACGCCGGCGCCGATGCCGACGGCGATGGCCAGGGCGATGAACCAGGCTTCGCTGGCGCGGAAGCGCGCGCGCAGCCAGGCCAGCGGGCGCGCGGATAGCGTCGGCAGCGGCGCGAGCAGGGACATCGGGTCGCACCTTGCACCGGTTCGCCGGGCGCGGCGACACCCGAGGTCTCGGGGGACGCTGCGGCGCAGCAACAGGCTTAACCAATGCTTAAAACGCGGCGCTTGACCTCGTCGGGGCGGGGGCTTAGGCGCAGCGGCTCCGAAAACCACGGCGGCCACGCTTCATGTACAAGCTGGTGATCTTCGATTTCGACGGCACCCTCGCCGACAGCGCGGGCTGGATGGTCGGGGAGCTGACGCCGCTCGCCGCCCGGTTCGGCTTCCGCCAGGCGTGCGCGACCGAGATCGAGACCCTGCGCGGCTGCGACACGCGGCAGATCCTCAGCCGCCTGGGGGCGCCGGCCTGGCAACTGCCGTTCATCGCCCAGCACCTGCGCCGGCGCGTGGCGCAGGACGCCGAGACCATCCAGCTGTTCCCCGGCGCCAAGGCGCTGCTGCGCCGGCTGGCCGGGCAGGGGGTGGTGCTGGGGCTGGTCAGCTCCAACTCCGCGGCCAACGTGCAGCGCATCCTCGGGCCGGAGGCGGCCGCGCTGATCGAGCACTACGCCTGCGGCGCGCCGCTGTTCGGCAAGGCGGCGCAGTTCCGCCAGGTGGTCCGCCGCGCCCGGATGAAGCCGAGCGACACGCTCTGCATCGGCGACCAGACCGGCGACATCGAGGCCGCGCGCCAGGCCGGGCTCGCCTGCGGCGCGGTCGCCTGGGGCTACGCCCGCCGCGAACTGCTGGCCGAACGCTCGCCGACCTGGCTGTTCGAGACGCCGGACGACGTCGCCACCCGTCTGGCCGCTTGATCGCGCCGACAGGTCATGACAGAGCGACGCCCATGAGCGACACACCTCCCGACCGGCTCTCGACCGACCCGGACAGCCCCTACTACGACGCCGAGGCGCTGGCCCGCAGCGTCGGCGTGCGTTTCCGCGGCGAAGACAAGACCAATGTCGACGAGTACTGCGTGTCGGAGGGCTGGGTGCGCCTGGCGCTCGGCGACAAGCGCGACCGCCGCGGCAAGCAGCTGACGATCAAGCTGACCGGCCCCGTCGAGCCCTACTTCCGCGAAGGCTGACTGCGCCATTCGGTCGCGCCCCTGCGACGCTCAACCTCAGCGCGCGACGGCGCAGAGGATGACATAACTGCGTCATCCTTGGTGGGGGATCAGCCAATGTTCGACCTTACGGTGGTCGCCAAGAGCGGCCGGTGGATGCTTGTCGACGACGAAGACGGCGAGCTGGGCGCGTTCGCCTCGCGCGCCGACGCCCTGCGCGCCGCCGGCGCGGCCTATGAGGGCTATCCCGGCGCGGAGCAGCGCTACGTCCTGATCCGCGAAGAATCCGGCGAGTGGGAAGAGGCGGTCGTCGAGATCCCGCGCCTCCACTAGGCGGGGTTTCTGCCTCCCTCGCGCAGCGGGGGAGCGAGCCGCGGGCAGCGACGCGCCGCTCGGAAAACCAATCGAAACTTAGCGCAGCGGTGCTTAACGCCGTTGATCCGCCGCGTCTGGGGCTTGCCCCCACCACCCCCCGGTCTTCGGCGGGCGGTCCTCCTCCCCCACGCGGGGCGTGAGGGAGGTAAGCCTAGGCCGCATCAACCAGCACCACTTCGGCGTCTTCCAGCGCGGTGATCCGCAGGACCGGCTCGTCCTTGACGGCCGCGCCGTCGCGCGCGTCGAGCCGCACGCCGTTCAGCTCCACCGCGCCGACCGCCGGCACGAGGTAGGCGTGGCGCCCGGCGCCCAGCTCGTACTCGGTCGTCTCGCCCGCCTTCAGCGTTGCGCCGGCGACCCGGCCGTTGGCGCGGATCGGGAGCGCGTCGCCGTCCTCCGGCAGGCCGGAGGCGAGGGTGACGAAGCGCCCGGCGCGGTCGGCCTTCGGGAACGGCCGCGCGCCCCACACCGGCGCGCCGCCCCGCTCGGTCGGCTGGATCCAGATCTGGAAGATCCGGGTGGTCTCCGGCTCGAGGTTGAACTCGGCGTGGCGGATGCCCGAGCCCGCGCTCATCACCTGGACGTCGCCGGCTTCGGTGCGGCCCTCGTTGCCGAGGCTGTCCTGGTGGGTGATCGCCCCCTCGCGCACATAGGTGATGATCTCCATGTCGGCGTGCGGATGCGGCGGGAAGCCGGAGCGCGGCGCGATCTCGTCGTCGTTCCACACCCGCAGGTCGCCCCAGCTGGCCCGCGCAGGGTCGAAGTAGTTGGCGAAGGAGAAGTGGTGGCGGGCCTTCAGCCAGCCATGGTCGGCGCCGCCCAGCGCCGCGAAGGGACGTTTCTCGATCATCTTTCAGATCCTCTCGAGGCGCCCAGCGGCGCCGTTCGAGAGGCAAGATAGTGTTTCAAAATTTCGTGGAAACCGCACTGAGGGCACAAGATTGCTGCCAATCTGGAAGCAATCGGCCGGCCCCCGCGTGCAGCTGCGGCGTCGTGCCGCAGACCCAGCGCGAGGTTGCGTTAACCCGTAGGGCCTAACGCGTCGGTTGAAATATTGTGGTGAGTTGTCGATGTACGAGGTGGTAGAGGCCGCCGGCGAGTGGATCGTCCGGCAGAGCGGGCAGGAGGTCGCGCGCTATGATGCGCAGGCCGCGGCGCTGCAGGCGGTCGCCGAGCGGATGCGCCTGGACGGCGCGCGCGACCGGCCGGTCTCCTTCGGCATGCGCTTTCAGACCCGGCCGCGCTGACGCCGCGCTAGATGCGCATCTCGAAATAGGCGGTTTCGCTGCCGGCCGAGTGGCCGAGCAGGGTGATGCGGAACTGCGTGCCGCTCTCGAGGGTCAGCAGCCCCTCGCCGGCGCGAAAGACGTCTTCTGCGACTTCGGGCGTGGCGCTGAGCGAGCCGCGCAGGCGGGCCGGGCCGGGACGCAGGGTCGAGGGTTCGCCCTGGATCTCGTAGTGGACCGGGCCGCGGAAGCCGCGATAGCGCAGTTCGCCGTCGCCAGGGCAGCAGGGAAGCTTCTTGCGGAGGTGGGCCATCGAGTCTCCTAGAGTGGATCTCTGATAACGGCGCAGCCGTGGGATCGATCCCTGGAGCTTGGCTTTAATCGGCGCGCCTAGGCGGTGGTGCGCCGCATCCGCACGACGCACATCGGGCCTTCCCAAATCTCGACGGCCGGCCAGTCGCGCAGCCGCTCGTGGGCGCGCGCGCGCAGCGCGGCGCGATCGCACTCGTTCACCACCTCGGAGAAAACGGCCTCGCCGGTCTCGTCGATGCCGTAGAGCAGATAATCCGCCACGCGCCCGTCCCCCGTCGCGGAAAAGGTTCCACAGCCTGCGCCGGCGGTCTGCCCAAAAGCCGACAGTCCGCAGGCGTCAAAGCATATTTTCTCGCCAGGGTTGTTTTTTGGTCACGCACGGGCTGCGGCGCGAGCGAGCCCAGCGTCAGCGCAGCAGCCAGAGCCCGAAGCCGGCGGCGATCGCCTGCACCGCCAGGATCAGCCGCAGCCGGCTGGCGAACGGCTCCTTGCGGGTCTTGTGTCGCAGCAGGCGCTGGGCGGCCGCCGCGCCCGGCCCGCCGCCGGCGGCCGCGAGGCTGAGCAGGCGGCGCTCGGGAATGCGCCAGTCGCCGCGCGCCGCCGCGCGCTTGTCGAACGCGAAGGCGGCGAACGTCGCTAGGTTGACGACGGCCAGGTACAGCAACAGCGAGGCGAGCATGTGAAGGGTCGGACCCCGCCCAGGTCGGCGGGGCGCTGCTCAGTTCGAGGCGGTCGGGGCCGGCGCGGCGGCCTGGGTTTCCGGCGCGACCTCGGTCTCGGCGTTCACCTTGAGCGAGGCGCCCAGCAGCGTCGAGCGCTTCTCCAGCGTCGCGGCCACGGCGGGACAGCGCGCCGGCAGGCTCCAGCTCATCCATTCCTGGGCGAGCCGCGCCTTGCTGACCTGCGGCCCGGCCATCCACACCGCCCGGCCGCGGTTCACGGCTGCGGCGCCGGCGGCGTTGATCGGCTGCAGGCTGGCCTTCTCGGCGGCGACCAGCGCGGCCTTGAAGCGTTCGAGGTCCTTTTGCCCCTGGCGCTGCTGGGTCGCGTAGACCTTGAGGTCGTCGGCGAGGTTGGCGCCCGGCCGGCTCCAGGTCGACTCAATCCGCGTCACCTCCGGCATCACCTGGTCGTGCAGGTCGAGATAGCCGGACAGCACGCCGTAGCACCAGGCGACGAACGGGTAGTCCTCGCGCGGCGCGCCGGTGGGCACGGCCAGATGGGTCGGGTCAGCCGCGACCTCGGCCGCGGGCGAGACCGCCTCCTGAACAGCGGGGGTGTCGGCGAGCAACAGGCCGGCGGCGAGCGCGAGCGAAATCATGCGGCGGTGAACCTCAAGTGTAAGCCTGACTATTCAACGCGTCTGCGGCCGATCCGAACCCGCCGCCTCCCGGCGTCTCGATCTCGATCGCATCGCCCGGCCGCACCTCGACCGAGAAACAGCCTGCCAATGGTGTAGCCGTCCCGTCCGGGCTGAGCAAACGCTGGCTCCCCGGACGGCCGGGCCCGCCGCCCGCCAAGCCCTGCGGGGCATGCGTCCGGCGTGAGGCGAGCAGCGCCGCGGACATCGACGCGAGGAAGCGGATCCGCCGCACCACCCCGTCGCCGCCGCGTCGCGCGCCGGCTCCGCCGGAGCCGCGACGGATGTGGAAGGTCTCGACCCGCACCGGAAAGCGCCGCTCGAGGATCTCCGGATCGGTCAGCCGCGAGTTGGTCATGTGGCTGTGGACCGCGTCGCACCCGTCCGCCGTGGCGGTGGCGCCGGCCCCGCCGCAGAGGGTCTCGTAGTACTGCCGCGCCTCGTCGCCGAAGGTGAAGTTGTTCATCGTGCCCTGGGCGTTGGCCATCACCCCCAGCGCCGCATAGAGGGCGTCGACGACGTGCTGGCTGGTCTCGACGTTGCCGGCGACCACGGCGGCCGGCGGGCGCGGGTTCAGCAGCGAGCCCTCGCGGGTGCGGATCTCCAGCGGCTGCAGGCAGCCGGCGTTCAGCGGGATGTCGTCGTCGACCAGGGTGCGGAAGACGTAGAGCGCGGCGGCGTCGACGATCGCCGACGGGGCGTTGAAATTGCTGTCCAGCTGATCCGACGAGGCGGTGAAGTCGAGGGTGGCGCGGCCGGCGGCGGCGTCCACCTCGGTGCGCACGACGATCTCGCCGCCGGCGTCGAGCGGGGCGCGGCCGGCGCCGTCCGCCAGCCGGCCGAGCGCGCGGCGCACCGCGGCGGCGGCGTTGTCCTGTACGAAGCCCATGTAGCGGTCGACGGTCTCCCCGCCGAAGCCCTCGATCATCGCCCGCACCGCCGCGGCGCCAGCCTGGCAGGCGGCGATCTGCGCCTTCAGGTCAGCGAGGTTGCGCTCCGGCGCGCGCGCCGGCCAGCGCCCGGCGGCCAGCGCCGCCCGGGTCTCCGCCTCGAGGAACCGGCCGCCGCGCATGATCGGCAAGGCGTCGAGCAGCACGCCCTCGTCCTCGATGCTGCGCGAGAACGGCGGCATCGACCCCGGCTGCATCCCGCCGACGTCGGCGTGATGGCCCCGCGCGGCGACGTAGAAGGCGGGGAAGGCGCCCGTCTCCACAAACACCGGCATGACCACGGTGATGTCCGGCAGGTGGGTGCCGCCGGCGTAGGGGTTGTTCAGCGCGAAGGCCTCGCCGGGACGCAGTTCGGGATGGCGGTCGCGCACGGCGCGCACGCTGGCCCCCATCGAGCCCAGGTGCACCGGCATGTGCGGGGCGTTGGCCACCAGCCCGCCGTCGACGTCAAACAAGGCGCAGGAGAAATCGAGCCGCTCCTTGATGTTGACCGAATGGGCGGTGCGCTCCAGCGCCGCGCCCATCGCCTCGGCCACGCCCATGAAGCGGCGGTTGAACAGCTCCAGGGTGACCGGGTCGGGACGCGTCAGGTCGGTCGCCTGCACCGCTGCCGCGCCGGTGCGGCGCAGTCGGATCAGCCCGTCGGCCTCGGCTTCCGCGCGCCAGCCGGGCAGCACGGCGATCTGGGTGTCGCGACGGACGATCAGCGCCGGGCCGTCGGCTTGCCGCAGCGCATCCGCGTCGATGAGCGGCGCATCACGCCACGCCCCGCCGGCAAACACCTTCACCCGCTCGTCCCCGCGAAAGCGGGGATCCAGGCTCTTTTGTTCGTCAGCAGCGTCGGCAGGCAAAACGCCTGGGCCCCCGCTTTCGCGGGGGAGAGCGGAGGTGGAGATCGCCTCCGCCTCCACCGCGGCGATCAGGATCGTCCGCTGCGGCTCGACGAAGCCGAACAGCCGCTGGTGGGCGGCTTCGAAGGCCGCGCGCACCGCGGGCTCCGCGTCCGGGACGACCGGCAATTCGGCATCGGCGCCGTCGTAGCGCAGGCGCAGCGTCCGGCGCACCGTGGAGGCCGCGCCGCCCTGCTCGGCCAGCGCCGCGCGGGCTGCGGCCTCGACCGTGGCCAGCCGGCGCTCGGCGGCGGCGAGGCCGGCGGCGTCCAGCGGCGCCTCCAGCCCGGCTTGGCGCAGCGCGCTCAGCTGCGCTTCGCCGATGCCCCAGGCCGACAGCACGCTGCCCTGCCGCGGGCAGAGCACTTCGCCGACACCGAGGGCTTCGGCGGTGGCGCAGGCGACCTGGCCGGCGGCGCCGCCGAACGCGGTCAGCACGTGCTCGCGCGGGTCGAAGCCGCGCTCGGTGGAGATCCGCCGCACCGCCTGGGCCATCTGCTCGACGGCGACGGCGACGAAGCCTTCGGCGGCGGCCTCGACGCTGGGCGCGCCCATCGCCTGCGCCAGCGCCGCCAGCCGGGTGCGCGCCGCCGCGGCGTCGAGCGGCTGGTCGCCATTCGGTCCGAACACCGCCGGAAAGGCGGTCGCATCGAGTCTGCCGAGCACCAGGTTGGCGTCGGTCACCGTCGCCGGCCCGCCGCGGCCGTAGCAGGCGGGGCCGGGGTCGGCGCCGGCGCTGGCCGGGCCGGCCCGGGCGCGCAGGCCGTCGAAGGCGAGGATCGAACCGCCGCCGGCGGCCACCGTCTCGACGTCGAGCATCGGGCTGCGCAGCCGCACGCCGGCGACCTTCGCGGAATCCCGGCGCTCAAGCTGCCCGGCGAAGCGGCAGACGTCGGTCGAGGTGCCGCCCATGTCGAAGCCGAGCGCCGCCGCAGCCCCGGCGCGCCGCGCCGTCTCGGCGACGCCGACCACCCCGCCGGCCGGACCGGAGACCACCGCGTCGCGGCCGCGGAACGCCTCGGCCCGCACCAGACCGCCGGCCGAAGTCATGAAGTAGAGCGGCGCGCCGGCGACCGCCTCGGCGACCCTCCGGACGTAGGCCTGCAGCACTGGCGTCAGATAGGCGTCGGCGACGGTGGTCTCGGCGCGCGGCAGGAACCGCGGCAGCGGCGAGACTTCGTGGCTCAGGGCGACGAAGGAAAAGCCGGCCGCGCGCGCGAGGGCGCCGGCGGCGAACTCATGCGCCGGGTTCAGGTCGGAGTGCAGGAAGGCGATGGCGCAGGACCGGAAGCCCTCGGCGACCGCGGCTTGCAGGCGCGCGCGCAGCGCCGCGGCGTCGAGCGGCTGCACGACCGCGCCGTCCGCGCCCAGCCGTTCGTCGGCCTCGACGACGCCGGCGTAGAGCGGCGCGGGGCGGCGGATCTCCAGCGCGAACAGCTCCGGGCGTGACTGGTCGCCGATCACCAGGGCGTCGGCGAACCCGGCGGTGGTGACGAACAGGGTCTTGGCCCCGGCGCGCTCGAGCAGCGCGTTGGTGGCGACCGTGGTGCCCATGCGGATCATCGTCACCCGCTCGGCCGGGAACGGTTGGCCGGGTGCGGCGCTCAGGATCCGCCGCATGCCTTCGACCGCGGCGTCGGCGTAGGCCGGGGAGGAGGACAACAGCTTGAGCGAGGTTTCCCGCCCGTCCGACGCATGGCCGATCACGTCGGTGAAGGTCCCGCCGCGGTCGATGGCGAAACTCCAGGCGATGTCCAAAACTTAATGTCTCCCAACAGTGGTGTCGTTGTATTGCAGTTCGAGGCGTCTTAAGGGCTGTTCCACCTAACTCCGATGAGCTTCTGGCGCAAAATAGCGGGCCTGGCGGTCCGAAATCTTGACGAGGCGGACTGTCCAGTCTGCCCGCCCGGCTTGCCGGGTGAAGATCCGGCCTTCACCACGGCGGTCACGGCGCTCGGCGCCAAGCTCGCCAAGGCCGACGGCCAGGCCCACGCCGTGGAATATGAGGCCTTCGCCGGCGTGTTCCAGCCGGAGGACGGCAGCCAAGGCAATGTGCGGCGTCTCTTCCATCTCGCGCGCCAGACCACCCGCGGCTTCGAAAGCTACGCCCGCCGGCTGGCCAAGCGCTACCGGCATTGCCCGCAGTTGCTCGAAGACGTCGTCGACGGACTGTTCTTCGTCGCGACCTCCGACGGCGTGCTGACCGCCGACGAGCTGGCCTATCTCGAGCGGGTCTCGGAGCTGTTCGGCCAGAGCCCGCTGACCTTCCGCCGGCTGAAGGCCACCCACCTCGGCCTGGAGCGCCACGATCCCTATGCGGTGCTCGGCGTACTGCACGACGCGAGCGACGCGGAGGTCCGCGTCGCCTGGAAGGCGCAGCTCTCCGAGGCCCACCCCGACCGGGCCCGGGCGCGCGGCTTGCCGAACGAATTCATCGAGGTGGCCGAGGCGAAGGCCGCGTCGATCAACGCCGCCTTCGACACGGTGATGCGCGAGCGCCGGACCTTGGCGATGCCGGGGGCGGCATAGTCGCCCATCCGACATTTCAACCATCATCTCTGGTTGACGTTAGTCGCTTGTGGACCAAAATGTTTCCACAGCCCGCGCCAGGGCTGAATTGAGGACGCCATGGTGAAAGAATTCGCCGCCCGGCAAGGATCCGCGCTCCGCAGCCTGGTGGCTGTCGGCGGCACGCTGGCTACGGCCGCGGCGGTGGTGGTCGGTGCGGTGATGGCGGTGTTCGCCGCCGCGACGGTGGCGGTCATCGCGGTGATGGCGAGCGCGCTCCTGGCCTTCGCCGGCCTGGCGCTGCGCGCGCGCCGCACGGCGCACGCGCGCCGCAAGAAGACCGATCTGATCGAGGCCCGGCACCTCGGCGGCCATCACTGGGTCGCCTACGGCTGGAACGAGCGCAGCTAAGGCGCTCACCGCCCGTTCGGTCACCGCCCGGCTGGTCCGGGCGACCTATCCCCATGCCTTTCCACAACAGCTGAGGCCTCAGGCTGGATGGCCCGGGCGAGCCGGGCTATGCCGTGTGTGCTTGAGCCCGCCCGTCGCCACCTCTAGCGTTCGCCTCAAAGAACGTGGGAGGACGGCATGATCAGCGTAGTGACCAGCGTCAGGATCCAGGACGGCAAGGGCGCGGCGTTCGAGCGGCTGTTCCTGCGCATGGCCGCGAAGGTGAAGGCCAACGAGCCCGGGGTGCTGGTCTATCAGCTGACCCGGAGCCGGACCGAACCGAACGGCTATAAGATGATCGAGTTCTACCGCGATCAGGCCGCCTTCGAGGCGCACGCCGCCGCCGACTACTTCCAGGCCTCGATGGGCGACCTCGCCAGCCTGATCGCCGCCGAGCCGCAGGTCGAATTCCTCGATCCGGTCGAGTAGGCCCCAGGCCGCAATACAGCACATCATCCCGCGGGGTGACGGACGTGAGCGGCCTAGTTCCGCTTGGGGATCACCACCGGCAGCCGCTCGTAGCCTTTGACGAAGGCCGAATAGACGTGGGTCGGCGGGCCGGTGACTTCGATCTTCGGGAAGCGCTTGAGGATTTCTTCCCAGATGATCTTCAGCTGCAGCTCGGCCAGGCGGTTGCCGACGCAGCGGTGGATGCCGAAGCCGAACGACAGGTGCTGGCGCACCCGCGGCCGCTCGATCCAGAAGTCGTCGGGCCGTTCGATGACGGTCTCGTCGCGGTTGCCGGAGACGTACCACATGGCGACCTTCTCGCCCTTGCGGATCAGCTTGCCGCCGAGCTCGACGTCGCGGGTCGCGGTGCGGCGCATGTAGGCGAGCGGCGTCTGCCAGCGGATCGTCTCGGAGACCATCGCCGGGATCAGCCCGTGGTCGGCACGCAGCAGGCGGTCCTGCTCCGGGTTCTGGCTCAGCGCCAGCACCGAGCCGGTGATGGTGTTGCGTGTGGTGTCGTTGCCGCCGACGATCAGCAGCACCAGGTTCCCGAGATACTCCATGCGGTCCATGTTCCGCGTCGCCTCGCCGTGCGCGAGCATGGAGATCAGGTCGGGCTTGGGCGGGGCGTTCACCCGCTCGTTCCACAGCTGGCCGAAGTAGCCGACGCACTCGAACAGCTCTTGCTTGCGCTGCTCCTCGCCGCGGCCCGGCTCGAACACCGGGCTGTTCGGCGGCGCGGTCGCCACGTCCGACCAGCGGCTCAGCTTGCGCCGGTCGGCCTGCGGAAAGTCGAACAGGGTCGCCAGCGTCATGCTGGTCAGTTCGATCGAGACCTTGTCGACCCAGTCGAACTCCTCGCCGATCGGCAGCTCGTCGAGGATCGTGCCGGCGCGCTCGCGGATCAGCGGCTCGAGGTGGGCGAGGTTCGGCCCGGAGACGATCGGCGCAATGGTCTTGCGCTGCTGCTCATGCCGCGGCGGGTCCATGGCGATGAACATCGGCAACTGGAAGTCGGCCGGCGGATCGGGCAGGGCGATCGCCGGCTCGGACGAGAAGCTCTCGTGGTCGGTGTCGACGGCGACGATGTCGTTGTAGCGGGTGACCGACCAGTAGCCGCCGACCGCCTCGACCGGCGAGACCGACCAGTGAACCGGGTCTTCCTTCCGCAGCCGCTCGAAGTAGGGCCAGAAGCTGTTGGTGCGGAACAGCTCCGGATTGGCCGGATTGATCGCTTCCAGCGGCATCGCATAGGCCGCTTCGCGCGCAGCAAGTTTCGGGTCTAGAGCGCCGTCGTCCATGGCGGTGCGTCTGGCGCAAGGAAGCCGAAGAGTCCAGACCGGGCGCTCAGCCGTTGAAGTTGAGCTTCAACCCGGGGCGCGGCCAACGCGCCTTGTACAGCCGCCCCGACATCGAGCCGGTGATCCAGGCGTCGCGCATGTCCGGCCCGCCGAAGCAGATGTTGGTGGTCATCAGGTCCGGCGCGCGGACCAGCTCGGTCGTCCCGTCCGGATCGAAGACGGTGATCCCGCTGTCGCCGATGGTCGCCGCACAGACCTTGCCGCTCGCCTCGACCGCCAGGCTGTCCAACGCCTGCAGTCCGGGCAGGCCGGCGACCAGCCGGCCGGGCAGGTGGCGCTCCTGCGGCGTCAGCACGCCAGGCTCGACCACGTCGAGGGCCCACAGTCGCCCGGTCTCGGTGTCGGCCAGATAGACCACCGTCTCGTCGGGCGAGAGGCCGACGCCGTTCGGCGACTGTAGCCGGCGACGCTGCCGGCTGATGCGCGAGCCGTCGGGCCGGGCGTAGTAGAGCGCGCCGTAGAGCCGGGCCTCGTCGGTCGAGCGGCCATGGTCGCTGAACCAGAGCCCGCCCTGGCGGTCGAACACCAGGTCGTTCGGCGTGATCAGCCGGACGCCGTCGCAGGCCTCGTAGACGGTCGTGAGTTCGCCGCTCGTCAGGTCGTAGCGCTGGATGGAGCCGCCCTGATACTGGTCCGGATAGAAGAAGGCGCCGCCGTTGTTGGCGATCCAGATCGCTCCGTCCGGCCCGACCGCCGCGCCGTTCGGCCCGCCGCCGGTCTCGACCACCACTTCCTTGCGCCCGTCGGGGAAAACCCGCGTCAGCCGCTGCGCCTTGACCTCGACGACGATCACCGAGCCGTCGGCCATCGCCACCGGTCCCTCGGGGAACTCCAGCCCCTCGCAGACGACCGCCATCTCCATCGCGCGCCTCCCTCTATGGTCGGGGGACTATAGGCGCTCCAGCACGCGGAAGGTGAAGGGGTGTTCGTCCTGCTCGGAAGCCGGGTGGCTCTCGCGGCGGACCTCGCGCCAGCGGCTCTCGTCGATCGGCGCCAGGCTGACGTCGCCCTCCACCTCGGCCTCGACCTCGGTGAGATAGAGCCGCCCGGCCTTTTGCACCGCCAGGGCGAACAGCGAGGCGCCGCCGATCACGCAGACCTCCTGCTGGCCGTCCTCCTCGGCCTGTTCACGGGCGATCTGCACCGCCTCGGAGAAGTCCTCGCAGACCAGCGCGCCCTGGGGCTCGAACGAGCCGTCGCGCGACAGCACGATGTTGGTGCGCCCGACCAAGGGCTTCTTCGGCAGGCTCTCCCAGGTCTTGCGGCCCATGATCACCGGCTTGCCCATGGTCACCGCGCGGAAGATCGCCAGGTCGCTTTTCAGCCGCCAGGGCAGGCCGCCGTCCTCGCCGATGACGCCGTTGCGGGCCCGCGCAATCGGGCCGGCGGAGAGGATGATCCGGTGCATGCAGCTTCTTAGCACGCGGCGCGGCGGCGTCATGGCGGTTCCCGGCGGGCGTGAACTCGGACTAGAGTGCTCTCAATTGATCTGAGAGTTCTGGGAGGAACCATGTCCGAGCGCGTCTTGCAGCCGCCTTTCGAAAACAGCAGCGCCCTGATCTTCGGCGCCGCGCGCGGCATCGGCCGGGCGGTCGCCCAGGAGTTCGCCCGCCGCGGCGCGCGGGTCGCCATCGCCGACATCGACCTGGCCGGCGCCGAGGAGGCCTGCGGGCTGATCGCCGCGGCGGGCGGCGAGGCGGTCGCCATCGCCTGCGACGTCACCCGCGACGAGTCGGTCGCCGAGGCGGGCGCCCGGGCCGAGCGGGCGTTCGGCGAGCTCGACATCGTCATGAACAACGTCGGCGTGATCCTCAGCGGCAATCCCGAGGACATCCCGGTCGCCGAATGGCGGCGGATCGTCGAGCTGAACCTGTTCTCGGCGGTGCGCGGCTGCGAGCTGTTCATGCCGAAGATGATCGCCCGCGGCCGCGGTCACATCGTCAACACCGCCTCCTTCGCCGGCCTCTACCCCTACGCCGCCAACCGGCTGCCCTATGTCGCCTCGAAGGCGGCGGTGATCGCCATGACCGAGTCGCTGGCGCTCTACCTCGAGCCGAAGGGCGTGCGGGTCAGCTGCCTGGCCCCCGGCCCGGTGATGACCGGGGTGATGGACGGGATGAAGACCTGGTCGAAGGACGTGGCGATGCGCGGGCCCGGCCGGCACTACAAGCTGATGACGCCGGACCAGGTGGCGGTGGTGCTGGCCGACGGCATGCGCGACGGCCGCATCCTGATCCCCAGCGACGACACGGTGTTGGCGGACCTGCAACGCCACGCCGCCTCGCCGGACGCCTTCATCCGCGCCAAGATCCAGGCCTTCGCCGACGGCGACGAGGGCCGGCCGTCGATGTAGGCCCATAAGGATCGTCATCCCGGACGGCCTGAAAGGCCGATCCGGGACCCAGGAACCATGCGCGTCGCCCCTGGGTCCCGGCTCTGCGCTACGCTTCGGCCGGGATGACGGATTGGTTTGGGTTAGACCGCGATCGGCGCGGCGATCGCCGGGTGGGGCTTGTAGCCCTCCAGCTTGAAGTCCTCGTACTCGAAGCTGAACAGGTCGGGCCGGTCGGCGATGTGCATCACCGGCAGCGGCAGCGGCTCGCGGGTCAGCTGCAGCTGCGCCTGCTCGAGGTGGTTCAGGTAGAGGTGGGCGTCGCCGAAGGTGTGCACGAACTCGCCGGGCTCGAGGCCCACGACCTTGGCCACCATCATCGTCAGCAGCGCGTAGCTGGCGATGTTGAACGGCACGCCGAGGAAGACGTCGGCCGAGCGCTGGTAGAGCTGGCAGGAGAGCTTGCCGTCGGCGACGAAGAACTGGAACAGGCAGTGGCAGGGCGGCAGCGCCATGTCGTCGACGTCGGCCGGGTTCCAGGCGCTGACGATGTGCCGGCGGCTGTTGGGATTGGTCTTCAGGCTGTGCACGACGCCGGCGATCTGGTCGATCACCCGGCCGTCCGGCGCGGCCCAGGACCGCCACTGCTTGCCGTACACCGGACCCAGCTCGCCGTCCGCGTCGGCCCATTCGTCCCAGATGCTGACGCCGCGCTCCTGCAGCCAGCGGACGTTGGTGTCGCCGCGCAGGAACCACAGCAGCTCGAGGATAATCGACTTGCGGTGCAGCTTCTTGGTGGTCAGCAGCGGGAAGCCCTTGGCCAGGTCGAAGCGCATCTGCCGGCCGAACACGCCCAGCGTGCCGACGCCGGTGCGGTCCTCGCGGCGGACCCCGTTCTGCAGGATGTCAGCGAGCAGGCCGAGGTACTGCCGCTCCGGATGGTCGGCGGCGGCCTGGGCGTCGGGGGCGGGGACGGCGTTCATGGCGGCCAGATTACCCTTCGGCGGGCCGAGTCGTCTTCAAATGTCATCCCGGAAGCCGCGCCGCGGCACCCGGATCCAAGAACACGGCGTGGCGGCTTGGGCTCAAGCGGCGCCGCTGCGCCCCTATCTGGCGCGCCGTGTTCTTGGGTCCCGGTCTTCGCTTCGCGAAACCGGGATGACAGTCAGGGGGAGGGTGCCTCAGCCGGCGAACCCGCCGTCGTCGAGGAAGGCCTGCTCCTCGGCGGTGGTCTTGCGCCCGAGGCAGGGGTTGCGGTGCGGGAAACGGCCGAAGCGGACGACGATGTCGCGGTGCAGGACCGTCCACTTCAGTACGTGGCCGTCGCTGAGTTCGGTGGCCACCGCCAGGCCGAAGTCCTGGTCGGCGAGGTCTTCGGAATGCTCGAACGGCAAGACAAAGAACTGCCGCAACTCGGCGTCCACCGCCAGGTGGAAGCCCGCCTCGATGGCGGCGCGGGCGACGGCGCGGGCCTTGCCGTCGGTGGCGAAGGCGTGGCCGGAGCCGCGGTAGAGATTGCGCGGGAACTGGTCGAGCAGGATCAGCAGCGCCAGCGCGCCCTCGGCGGTCGCGGCCCAGGCGTCGTACTGGCCGCGGGCGGCGGCGTGGTGCACCGGCTCGAACTTCAGCCGGATCGCCGCGTCGAAGGCGTCGGACTTGGCGTACCATTTCTCAGGTCCGGCGGCCCGCCAGAAGCCGATGATGTCGTTGGGGATCGCGGTCACGCGCACTCCAGCTCCGCTTGTCGCTGCAAAATTGGCTTGGCCGCGGCCGCCATTCAAGCGGGGTTCAGCCAGACCGCACGATAACCCGGGCCAAGGGGACATCTGCGGCCCGCCTGGCCGTGCGGAACACACACAAGATGAACGTGAAGATTGTCAGTCTGACGGCCCTGCTGCTGGCCGGGGTCGCCACCAACGCGCTCGCCCAGGAGAACAGTCCGATCCTGCGCCGGATGCGCGAGACCCAGGCGCGCGAGCAGCAGCATTCGCCGCCGGCTGCGCCGCAGATGCGGCCGCCGCACGAGGGACGCCGCGACGATCAACGGGGCGACGATCGGCCCGACCGCAGCCGGCCGCACGAGGGCGAGCGCCGCGGCCCGGAGGACCGCCGTCAGGAGGGTGGCCGCCAGGACGACGGCCGCCGCGACGACGCCCGGCGCGACCCGGGTCGGCGCGAGGGCGGCGGCGATCATGCCCGCGGCCAGCGCGGTCCCGATCGCTCGGGCTGGGCGCAGCGCGACGGCGATCGCCGTCCCGAACCGCGGCCTGAGGCCCGGCCCGATCGCGGCGGCGACCCGCGCGGGCGCGACGATCATCGCGGCGACGACCGCCGGGGCGGGGATCACCGGCGCGATGACGGGCGCCGCGACTGGGACCAGGGGCGGAACCATGGCCGGCCCGACGGGCCGCGCTGGGAGCGGCATCGTTATCCGCCGGTCTACAGCAGCTCGTCGCGCTACCGCGGGCACGTGTGGCGGCCGCCGAGCGGCTACTACGTCCGCGCCTGGCGCTACAACGAGGTCCTGCCGCGGGGCTGGTACGGACCGGAATATCGGCTGATCGACTCCTGGCGCTACGACCTGCCGGAGCCGCCGTATGGCTACGACTGGGTGCGCGTCGGTCCCGACGTGCTGCTGGTCGACGGCTACAACGGCCGCATCGTCCAGGTGGTGCGCTCGGTCTTCTGGTGAAGGCCTAGTCGAGGAAGCCGCGGGCCCGGAGCTCGACGATCGAGTCCGCGGCCGACGTGTGGTGGACGAACACGCCGCCGTTCGCCTCCCAGAGGCTGCGGTACTTGTCGCGGTCGTCCACCAGCACGTCGCCGGGGTGCCGGTGCTCGTGCTTCAGCGCCGCCATGGTGGTGATCACCGGCACGCCGGGAAAGTACTTCGCCGTCCAGCGCCGCTTCTGCGGCTCGGCCCAGGCGCCGCGCGGCATGCCGGTCAGGATCACCGGCGTCTTGTGGCGCACCGCCTCGTACAGCGCGTAGGCGTCCGGCATCGGCGCGAGGTTGGCGAAGAAGCCGTCGGCCTGGGCCAGCCGGCGCCAGAACTCGCCCGACCCGTGGCGCGCCTCGAACAGGCTGGGCGGCAGCCCGAGGATCTGCTCGGCGCCGCGGTCGAAGTCGGCCAGCACCCCATCGCAGTCGAGGAAGATCTGCTTGCGCACGGGGACGCTAGAGCGCGGCTAGGACCGACACGCCGGGCAGAGGCCGCGAGCCTCGAGCGTCACCGCACGGACCGCGTAGCCGCGATGCTCGGCGGCGCTCAGCTGGGCGGCGAAGTCGGGTTCGAACTCCTCGGCCGCGCCGCAGCAGTCGCAGATCAGGAAGGCGGCGCTGTGCGGGGTGTCGCTCAGCCGGCAGGGCACATAGGCGTTCAGGCTCTCGATGCGGTGGGCGAATCCCAGGCGCTCGAGGAACTCCAGCGCGCGATAGACGGTCGGCGGCTTGGCCGGGACGCCCGCCTCGCCGAAGGCGGCGATCAGATCGTAGGCCTTCAACGGCGCGTCGCCCTGCAGCAGCAGCTCCAGCACCCGTCGGCGCGGCGTGGTCAGCCGCTCCTGATTGTCGAGGCAGCGCGCTTCGGCCGTCGCCAGCGCGCGTTGCAGCGCGGGGCCCTTCAGGCCGGGGTGCGCCCCGTCGGCGTGATCGCAAGCGTGGCTCATCGCCGGCCAGCTAACGCGCTTCCCGGCGCGGCGCCAACCGCCTCCGTCGTGAACATTTCACAGTCAGAGGGATATCTTTGTTCGGCGACGCAGCAAAAAGCGTGCAACAGCGTTGTGCGATGCGGTAAGGACCCCCGCAAAGCTGTACAGTTTTTTTGAGGGACACCGATGTCGTTCATCCAGATGCGCACCGTGCCGGGCCTGTTCATCGGCCGCCGCACCCTGATCTGCGCCGAGCCGCCGAAGGCCGGCGCCGAAGACACCGGCTACCGCTGCGGCGCCTGCAACAGCGTCATCCACGCCGCGATCGATCCGGCCGAGCTGAAGGACGTGGTCGTGAAGTGCGGCTGCGGCGAGGTCAACCAGCTCTAGGACGCCCCCTCAGTCAGCTTCGCTGACAGCTCCCCCGCAGGCAGGGGAGCAGCGGCGCCGCTCCTCCCCTGCGCAGCGGGGGAGGTGGATCGGCGCGAAGCGCCGAGACGGAGGGCGCGCTAGGCTTCGTCCAAAGAAAAAGCCCGCGGGTCTCCCCGCGGGCTTTCTTGTCTTTCAAGACCTTCCGGCGTCAGGCGCCTTCGGTCTCGCTGCTGCTCGGCGGGGCGTCGCCGCCTTCGAAGCTGCGCGGAGCGCGGCGGCGGCGCGGACGCTTGGCCGGAGCCTCCTCTTCGCCGCCTTCCGGACGGGGCGCGGCGGGCGCCTGCAGGAAGGCCGGCGCATGGCTTTCGCCGCCGTCGGCGGCGCGCAGGACTTGCTGCGCGGGACGCTCCTCGGCGACGGGGGCCGGCGCGGCGGCCTGGGCCTCGAGCGCCGGTTGCGGTTCGCGCTCCGGACGGTCCTCGCGGCGTTCGGCGCGCTCGCCACGGCGTTCCTCGCCGGCGCGTTCGCCGCCGCCGGTGCGTTCGCCGCGCGGGCGATCGTCGCGCGGACGATCGTCGCGCCAGCGGTCACGGCGGCCGGTCTGGCCAGCTTGGCCGCCTTGGCCGTCGCGGTCGCGGTTGCGGTCGTCGCGGTCACGGCCCTCGAAGCGGTCGCGCGGGCGGTCGTCCCGCGGACGGTCGTCGCGCGGCCGATCATCACGCTGGCGATCGTCGCGTTGGCGGTCGTCGCGGGGACGCTCGTCCCGCGGCCGGTCGTCGCGCTGCCGGTCATCGCGCTGGCGGTCGTCGCGCGGACGTTCGTCGCGGGCCTGCCAGCGGTTGTCGCGGCTTTCGCCCTCGGTTTCGCCAGCTTCGGAGGCGGCCTCGTCGGCGGCTTCGGACTGGGCCTGGGCGCCCTCGTCCTCGAAGTCGATGTCATAGCCGGAGGCGAACTGGTCGCGGCCGAGGATCTCGGACGCCGGCCGCTGCGGCTGCAGCGCCCGCAGCAGGCGGAAGTAGTGTTCGGCGTGCTGGAGGTAGTTCTCGGCCAACACCCGGTCGCCGGCCGACGTCGCGTCGCGCGCCAGCTGCTGGTACTTCTCGAACACGGTCTGGGCGTTGCCGCGCACCTTGACGCCGTCAGGACCGTTCGAATCGAAGGCCCGGTTCGCGTTCTGTTGCTGCGGCTTGCCGCCCCCACCGCCGCCGCCACGGCCGCGGCCGCGTTGACGCTTCATGCCCTTGAAATCTCTCATAAGACCGTTTGGCTCTTCCTTGAGCGGACCTCATTGAGGTCTCTGCGCTAGCCTTCAGCGTGTGCGGGCAGATCGCCCGCGGGAGTCTCGAAGACGCTAATTCCCCGTCTTCCGCCCGGAAGCTCGAAGCGAGAGGCTTTTTGTTAAGAAGCGTCGCGCCTGCCGGGTCGGGCTGAACGTCCGTCGTTGGACGTGTCTGCCTCAGTCCGGCGATTTGGGTGGAGACACTTCGAGGTGTAGCGAGTCAGGTCTTCTTTTCCAAGGGGTTTTTCGAGCCGGTGACAACACGGTCGCGGTCGCCGAGATCGCGGATGGTGGCGACGTTGAAGGCCCCAGCGTCACGGAACAGCGCCTCGACGGCGTCCTTCTGGTCGTAGCCGATCTCGACGGCGAAGCGGCCGTCGGGCTTCAGCACGCGCAGGATCTCCGGCGCCAGGACGCGGTAGGCGTCGAGCCCGTCGGGGCCGCCTTCCAGCGCAAGGCGCGGCTCGTGGTCGCGCACCTCCGGCTCGAGCTCGGCGATGACATGGCTGGCGATGTAGGGCGGGTTGGAGACCACCAGGTCGAAGCTCTCGTCGCCCAGCCCGTAGGTCCAGTCGCCGCGCAACAGGGCGGTGCGGCCGGCGAGGCCAAGATTGGCGGCGTTCTCCCGGGCCACGGCCAGCGCCTCCTCGGAGACGTCGACGCCTAGCCCCTTGGCGGCGGGCCGCTCGGCCAGGATCGACAGCAGGATCGCGCCGGAGCCGACGCCGAGGTCCAGCACCGACCAGGCGGCGGTCTCGGGGAAGTCGCGCAGCACGTATTCGACGACGGTCTCGGTGTCCGGCCGCGGGGTCAGCACGTCCGGCGTAACCTGCAGCATGATCTTCCAGAACCCCTTGCGGCCGAGGATGTGGCTGACCGGCTCGCGGCGGATGCGGCGGGCCAGGTAGTCCTCGAGCGTCGCCTCCTGTTCGGGCGTGAGCGCGCGGTAGGGATCGGAGACGATGTCCACCCGGGTGGCGCCGGCGGCGGCCTCCACCAGCAGGCGGGCGTCGATCACCGGCCCGGCGATGCCGGCGGCTTCCAGTTCGCGCCGGGCGCGGGTCCAGGCTTGCACGAGGTTCAAGGCCATGTCGTTCAGGCTCCCGGATCGCCGCGGCCAGGCCCCTCGACGACATCGCCCGGCGCCACGCGGCCGGGGGAAGTCACCTGCAGGTAGATGCCGCAATGCATGTGGCCATAGTTGTCGAACAGCGCGCGCGTCACCTCCAGATCGCGTTCGGCGGTCTGAAGGTTCACATGGGTCGCCGCGCAGCGGACGATCGGTTTCAGCATCGTCGCCTCGGCCGCGCCCAGGCGCACAGTCGCGCCGGTCCAGTCGTTCTCCACCCAGGCCGGCCAGCCGTCGACATAGAGGTTGGCGCGGAACCGCAGGGGATCGACCTCGACGCCGAGCCGGGCGGCGAGGTCGCGCACGCTGGCGAGATTGACCACCGAGACCTGGCCCTGCGGGTGGTCGGTGAAGCGGTGCTCAGCCGGCGCCTCGATCATCTTCAGCGGCCCCCGTGCCTCCTCGCCGAGCAGTTCGGCGACCCAGGCGGCGAAGGCCTCGCGGCCCTCGGCCCGGTCGACCCGGCCGGCGAAGGGGGCTAGGCCGGCGGCCGCGGCGTGCAGCACGCCGCTCGCCGCGTCATAGCGGGTGGTGGCGGCCGCGACCCGCGGCAGGCTCGCCAGCACGGTGAACTTCTGCTTCGGCACGAAGGCCGGGGCCGCGGGGTCGAAGCCGGACGGGCCGTTCTCCACCGCCCAGAGCCGGTCGAAGGGGAAGCCTTCGCCCGGCGCGAGCGTCACTTCGGCCAGCGGTTCGGGCGTGAACCCCTTCACCGGGTGCCGATAGAGGCCGGACAGCGTTCCCCTGCACATGCGGCAGGCGTCTAACCGCGGCGCGGCGTCCCGACAAGCGGAACGGAGACCACGGCCGGGCGGTTAGGCGAGCGTGACCATTTGAGGGGCGGCGGTGGACGCAAGCCAGGGCAGGGATGGGGATCGCGCGGCCGGGGCGCGTTTGGCGGGGTGGGCCGTGCGCGCCGCGCCCTGGGCCGGGATGGCCTTGCTGGCCGTGCTCTGGCTGCAGGCGCGGTCCGATTCCCCGCCCGAGCGGCTGGTGCCGCCGGAAACGCTGCCGGCGCTCTACGAGGCGGCCGAGCCCGCCCGTGGGCGGCTGGCCGCCTCGCCGGCGCAGATCCCGCCCGACGGCTGGAAGGACGTGCTGTGGCGCACCTGGCACGAATTCGGCCGCGACCGGGTGATGGCCATCTCCGCCGGCGTCACCTTCTACACCCTGCTGGCGATCTTCCCGGCGACCGCCGCCTTTGTCTCGCTGTACGGCCTGTTCTTCGACGTCGACCAGGTCAGCGCGCAGCTGTCGGACCTGGCGGCCTTCGTGCCGGCCAGCGCGCTGTCGCTGATCGAGGGACAGATGGTGCGGCTGGCGACCGCCCGGACCGACGCCCTGTCGCTGGCCTTCGTCGTCAGCCTGTTCCTGTCGGTGTGGGCGGCGAACGCCAGCATGAACGCGCTGTTTCTTGGCCTGAACGTCGTCTACGGCGAGCGGGAGAAACGCAACTTCTTCTACCGCCGGGTGGTGACCTACGGCTTCACCTTCGCCGGCCTGGTGTTCGCCACCGCGGCCACGGCGATCCTCGTGGCGGTCCCGATCGTGCTCAGGTTGCTCGAGCTGGGCGAGACGCTGTTGGTGCCGCTGCGCTGGCTGTTGCTGCTGCTGCTGACGGCCTGCGTGTTCGCCGTCGTCTACCGCTACGGGCCGTCGCGCCGGCCGGCCCGCTGGTCCTGGGTGATGCTCGGCGCGGGCGCCGCGGCGGTGGCCTGGATCGTCACCTCGCTGGGCTTCTCCTGGTGGGTGAACCACTTGGCCAATTTCGACGCCACCTACGGCCCGCTCGGGACGGTGATGGTGTTCATGATGTGGATCTGGGTCTCGATCGTGGTGGTGCTGCTGGGCGGGGAGCTGAACGCCGAGATGGAGCACCAGACCGCGCGCGACTCCACCACCGGTCCGGAGCGGCCGATCGGCTCGCGCGGTGCGCGGATGGCCGACGGCGTCGGTCCGTCCTCAGGCGGAGTGCGCAACCAGGCCCGGCTGGCCTGGGCGATCCTGGAGCGGCAGGCCGGCTGGCTGCGCCGCAACAGCCAGACGGTGCTGCCCTGGTGACGCGGCTGAGGGGGCGCCCTAGGCGAACTCGTCTTCCAGCGCTGCGAGCCGGGCGGCCTGGTCCTCGGCGATCAGCGGGTCGATGATGTCGTCGAGCGCTTCGCCTTCGAGCACCTTCGGCAGGTTGTAGACCGTCAGGTTGATGCGGTGGTCGGTCACCCGGCCTTGCGGGAAGTTGTAGGTGCGGATCCGCTCGGAGCGGTCGCCGGAGCCGACCTGGCTCTTGCGGGCGTCGGCGCGGGCGTTGTCCAGGGCCTCGCGCTGCTGATCGTACAGCTTCACCTTCAGCGCCTTCATGGCGCGCGCGCGGTTCTGGTGCTGCGACTTCTCGGAGCTGGTGACGACGATGCCGGTCGGCAGGTGGGTGATGCGGACGGCGGAGTCGGTCTTGTTGACGTGCTGGCCGCCGGCGCCCGACGAGCGATAGGTGTCGATGCGCAGATCCTGGTCGCGGATGTCGATTTCGACGTCTTCCGGTTCCGGCAGGATCGCCACGGTCGCGGCTGAGGTGTGGATGCGCCCCTGGGCCTCGGTGGCCGGCACGCGCTGCACGCGGTGCACGCCGCTCTCGAACTTCAGCCGGCCGAACACGCCGTCGCCGGTGATCGCCGCGACGATTTCCTTGTAGCCGCCCATCTCGCCCTCGGTGAGGGAATCGATCTCGACCCGCCAACCCTGGCTCTGGGCGTAGCGCTGGTACATGCGGAACAGGTCGCCGGCGAACAGGGCGGCCTCGTCGCCGCCGGTGCCGGCGCGGACTTCGAGGATCGCCGAGGCGTTCTCGTCGCGGTCCTTGGGCGCCAGCAGCAGGGCGACCCCGTGTTCCAGGGCCGGCAGCCGCGCCTTCAGCGCCTCCAGCTCGTCGCGCGCCATCTCGGCCATGTCGGGGTCGCCGGAGGTCAGCATGGCCTCCAGCTCCGGCAGCTCGGAGCGGGTGCGCTCCAGCGACAGCACGGCCTCGGCCACCGGCCGCAGTTCGGCGTGCTCCTTCGACAGCCGGACGATCTCGCCGCCGTCGCTGGCCGCGCCCATGCGCGCCTCGACCTCGCGGAAACGGTCGAGCACCTGGTCGAGCCTGGCCTGGGGAAGTCGCAAGGTCGGTCCTGTCAAAAACGGGCTGGCGCTTCCTCTACCGTCTGGCGCGGCGGATGCCAAACGCGGCGCGGCGCCGCCCCCGGGACGTGAAAACCACAGGCGCGCGCGGAAAAACCGCCGGCCGGAACGCAAAATGCCGTGAGCGGGTTACGGCGCGGCACATGAGGAGACGAGCACATGGCGACCGAAAGAGTAACGGAGCGCAACGACGGGACCACCCGGGAACGCATCGTCGAGCGCGACGAGGGGGGCACAACCTATGTGGACCGCGGCGGCTCCGGCGTCGGCAGTCTCATCCTCGGCCTGGCGGTGCTGGCGGTGGTGGCGATCGTCGCCTTCTTCCTGCTGAACCAGAGCCGCAACGACGACCTGCGCACCAGCGCGGTGACCGGCGCCGCCTCGAGCGTGGCCGACAGCGCGTCCGGCGCGGCCCGGAGCGTCGGCGACGCGGCGACCAATGTCGGCGACGCCGCCAGCCGCGCGGCGGACCAGGCGCCTGCGCCGGCGCCGGCGCAATAATCAGTCGTCATCCCGGCCGCAGCGAAGCGGAGAGCCGGGACCCAGAGGGCTGCAGTGCGACCGCCCCTGGGTCCCGGATCGCGCTGCGCGCGTCCGGGATGACGGAGTTTCCTAGATCCGGTGGCCGTTCAGCGGCGCGTTGCCGAAGGCGCCGAGCTTGACGGTGCCGGTCATCTTGTCGCCGTCGACCTTGGCTTCGAAGTCCAGCGTCAGCGGCATCGGCTTGGTGATTTCGGCCTGCCAGGTGAGGGTGTCGCCCGCGACCTTGCCGCTGATCTCCTGGGAGCCCATCGCGCTTTCGCTCTTGCCGGTGAAGCTGTCGCCCTGGGTGGTGATCGACGCGGTCACCTCCTGCGGGCCCATGGGCGTCGAGATGGTGATCTTCCAGTTGCCGTCAGCCGACATTGCGGTCTCCCGTTGTTGCGCGGGCAGCTAAGCCCGGATGTCGGAAGCCGGCAAGGGTGGCCTACTCGGCGGCGGCGCCCACTTCCGCCGCGAGCTCTTCGGCCGCCTTCGCCGCCTCGATCTCGGCGGCGCGCGTCTCGACGAGGCCGACGATGTGGTCGACCATCCGCTCGTTGTCCATCTTGTGGTCCGGCTTGCCGGCCACATAGACCATGCCCGCGCCCTTGCCGCCGCCGGTGAAGCCGAGGTCGGTCATCAGCGCCTCGCCGGGGCCGTTCACCACGCAGCCGATGATCGACAGGCTCATCGGCGTGGAGATGTGCGCCAGCCGCTGCTCCAGGGTCTCGACGGTGGCGATGACGTTGAAGCCCTGCCGCGCGCAGGACGGGCAGGCGATGATGTTCACCCCGCGGTGGCGCAGGCCGAGCGACTTCAGGATGTCGAAGCCGACCTTGATCTCCTCCACCGGATCGGCCGCCAGGCTGACGCGGATGGTGTCGCCGATCCCGGCCCACAGCAGGCTGCCGATGCCGATCGAGGACTTGACCGTGCCGGTGCGCAGCGCGCCGGCCTCGGTGACGCCCAGGTGCAGCGGGCAGTCGATGGCCTCGGCCAGCATCTGGTAGGCGGCGACGGTCATGAAGGCGTCGGACGCCTTCACGCTGATCTTGAACTCGTGGAAGTCGTGGTCCTGCAGGATGCGCGCGTGGTTCAGCGCGCTTTCGACCATCGCCTCGGGGCAGGGCTCGCCGTAGCGCTCGAGCAGTTCGCGCTCGAGCGAGCCGGCGTTGACGCCGATGCGCATCGAGCAGCCGTGGTCGCGGGCCGCCCGGATGACGTCGCGCACCCGGTCGGGCGAGCCGATGTTGCCCGGATTGATCCGCAGGCAGGCGGCGCCGGCTTCGGCCGCCTCGATCCCGCGCCGGTAGTGGAAGTGGATGTCGGCGACCAGCGGGACCTTCGCGGCTCGGGCGATGGTCTTGAACGCCGCCGTGGAGTCCTCGTCCGGGCAGGAGACGCGGACGATGTCGGCGCCGGCCTCCTCCAGCTGGCGGATCTGCACGATGGTCGCGGCCGCATCGGCGGTCACGGTGTTGGTCATCGACTGCACGGTGATCGGCGCGTCGCCGCCGACCTCGACGGAGCCCACGCGGATCTTGCGCGACGTGCGGCGCTGAATGGCGCGCCAGGGGCGCACGTGGGTGTGGTCTTGGACGGTCATGGCGGCGGCGAAAATAGGGGCTTTAGGGGTAAACCCCAAGCCTTCACCCGAAGTGGCGCGTTCAGCCGGCCGGTCGCGGCGTGGCGGAGGCCGGCGCAGGGGCCGGGGCCGGCGTCGCCGCGGCAGCGGCCGGTCGGGCGCCGGGGCGGTCGCGGCGCGGTGCACCGGGAGCGCGGCTGGCGTCGGCGCGGCGCCCGCGAGCCCGCTGACCGAGGCCTGGGCGGCGGGCAGCACGCCGCGCGAGCGGCCGCCGACGAAGACCTGGAAGGCGTTCGGGTCGCTGACGTCGAGGGTCAGGCCGCTGGTCTGCGGCGCGCGGAACGCCTCGCCGCCGGCGAGCTGCCGGGCGAAGTAGAGTGAACCGTCGGCCCCGCGCACCATCAGCGACGAGGACTTCAGCGCCTGGATGGTCACGGCGGAGGGCTCGTTCGCCGCCGCGCCGTAGACCTTGCCCTTGGGCACGAAGGTCGGCGGCAGATGCGTCGGCGGCGGCGCCAGCAGCAGCTGGTCGATGGTCTTCGGCTGGCCCTGCAGGGTGATGACGCCGGTCTCGGTGACCACCGCCTCGGCCAGGCCGGGGGTTTCGTAGATCGGCGGGGTGGTCGACTCCACCGGCGTCGGCAGCGGCATCCCCAAGACGATCGGGCCGGCCTTGGCGTTGGCCAGCGCCCGGGCGGCGACGACCTCCGAGGCGGTCGGCGGCGGCGGGCCTTCCTCCATCATCGCCCGGCGGGCGATGTTCCACATGAAGACCGCCGCGATGACCACGCAGGCGCCGACGATCATGGTGTTGAGCCGCGGATCGCGCTCGTCCTCGACGCCGAGCGGGGCGCGCAGCGGCTCGTCCAGCACCGGCTCGTCGGCCCGGAAGCGTTCGACCGCCGTCTCGGGATCGAGCCCGAGCGCCTGGGCGTAGGCGCGGATGTAGCCGATGGTGAAGGGCCGCGAGGGCAGCAGCTCGAGGCGCATCTCCTCGAGCGCGGACAGGTAGGTGAGCTTGACCCGGGTGGCGTCGGCCAGGTCGTTCAGGCTGCGGCCCTGGTGCTCGCGCACCGCGCGCAGCGCCTGGCCGAGGTCGGCGCCGCTCTGCAGTGTCGGGGCGGCCCGCGCCGAACCGCTGTCGTCACCCGACAGGTCCAGATCGCTTGCCCCGCCATTGTCGAGCGGCATGGCCGTCAGACCCCTGCTTTCGCCGCGTCGATCGGGCTCGCGAAGACGCGCAACCCGAGGAGTTTGGACGTGATTGGATTAAGTCTTGGGTAACACGCGTAACGGTGGTGCTCAATGCGGTGTTCAGTCACGCGCACAGGCTTTCCTACACCGCCAGGTAGATCTTGCGCGCGAGGGTCTCGATTTCGTTGCGCACCGAGCCGGCGCTGCCCTTGAGCAGGGCCGAGACGCCGCGGCGGGCGGCTTCCCGGTCGCAGGACAGCACCATCTGTTTCACCGGGCCGACGCCGGCGGGCGGCATCGACAGGCGCTCGAAGCCGAGGGCGACCAGCGCGAAGGCCTCCAGCGGGCGGCCGGCCATCTCGCCGCAGACGCTGACCGGGGTACCGGTCTCGGCGCAGGCCCGTTGGATCTGCTCCAGCGAGCGCAGCGCCGGCGGCGACAGCGGATCGTAGCGATCCGACACCCGCGGGTTCCCGCGGTCGGCGGCGAACATGTACTGCATCAGGTCGTTGGTCCCGACCGAGACGAAGTCGGTCATCGGCAGCAGCGCGTCCAGGTGCCAGATCAGCGACGGCGCCTCGATCATCGCGCCGACGTCGAGCCGCGACGGCGCCGCGCGGCCGCGGCGCAGCGCCCAGGCCACCTCGGTGTCGACCAGGGCGCGCGCGGCGCGGAACTCGTCGACGCTGGCGACCAGCGGGAACATGATCCGCAGCGGCCGCCCGCGCGAGGCGGCGATCAACGCGCGCAGTTGCAGGCGCAGCAGCGCCGGGCGGTCCAGGCCCATGCGGATCGCCCGCCAGCCCAGCGCCGGGTTCTCCTCGCGCTCGGCCTCGAGATAGGGCAGCACCTTGTCGCCGCCGAGATCGAGGGTGCGGAAGGTGACCGGCTGGTCGCCGGCGGCGTCCATCACCCGCTCGTAGAGCGCCGCCTGGGCGTTGAACCGCGGCATCTCCTCGGCGACCATGAACTGGAACTCGGTGCGGAACAGGCCGATGCCTTCCGCCCCGGTTTCGGCCAGGATGTCGAGGTCGACATCGAGGCCGGCGTTCATCAGCAGGGTGATCTTCGCCCCGTCGCGGGTGAAGGCCGGAGTGTCGCGCAGCTTGGCGAACTCGGCGCGCCGCTGCCGGCGCACGTCGATCCGCGCCTGGATGGCTTTGACGACGTCGGGACGCGGGCGCAGGTAGGCCTCGCCGGTCTCGGCGTCGACGATCACCATGTCGCCTTCGGACACCCGGTCGCGCAGGCCGGAGAGGCGGCCGACGCAGGGAATGTCGAGCGCCCGGGCGACGATTGCCGCGTGGCTGGCCGCCGAGCCTTCTTCCAGCAACAGGCCGCGCAGCTTCTTGCGATCGTACTCCAGCAGATCCGCCGGCCCGAGGTTGCGGGCGATCAGGATCGCGTTCTCCGGCAGCTCGCGGGCGACGTGGGCGTCGCCGGACAGATGCCGCAGCAGCCGGTCGTTGAGGTCCTCGAGGTCGTGCAGCCGTTCGCGCAGATAGGGATCGCGCGCCTGGCCGAGCCGGGCGCGATGCTCCGAGCGGACCCGCTCGACCGCGGCCTCGGCGGTCAGGCCGTTCTTCACCGCGTCTTCGAGACTGCGGTTCCAGCCGCGGTCGTGGGCGAACATGCGGTAGGTCTCGAGCACCTCGTAGGAGGCCTCGACCAGGCCGTGCTGGCCCTCCAGCATGGTGTCGATCTGCGCCTGCAGGGCGGTGATCGCGGTCTTCAGCCGTATTTCCTCGGCGGCCACGTCCTCGGCCAGCAGCTGGGAGGGGGTGACCGGGGCCTCGTGCAGCACCACCACGCCATAGGCCAGGCCGTCGCCGAACTTCGAGCCCTTCAGCCGCTCCGGCCGCCGCGGGGCGATCTCGACGCCCTTCAGCTCCTCCTGGCCGATCAGCTCGCCGCCGGCCACCATCTCGGCCAGCACCATGGCGACGATCTGCAGATCCTCGACTTCGTCCTCGGTGTAGACCCGCTCGGTGCGGTTCTGCACGACCAGCACGCCGATCGCCCGGCCGCCGCGCAGCAGCGGCACGCCGAGGAAGGCGTGGAACGGGTCTTCGCCGGTTTCCGGCCGGTAGGAGAAGGTCGGGTGTTCAGGGGCGTTGGCGAGGTTCAGCGGCCGGCCGAAGCGCATGATCTCGCCGACCAGGCCTTCGCCCGGCTTCATCCGCGTCAGGTGGACGGCGCCCGGGTCCAGGCCTTCGGTGGCGAACAGCTCCATCTCGCCGCCGGAGCGGCGCATGTAGAGCGAGCAGACCTCGGCGACCATCGAGCGGGCGATAGTCCGCACGACCAGGTCCAGGCGCACCTGGGCCGGGCCGCCGCCGGCTAGAGCCTCACGGATCTGCTTGAGCAGGCTCCGTTGTCCCCGGATCGCAATCCCCGTGGCCGGCATCCGCTGTTCAGAATCCTTCCCGTCCCACTGCAGGTCTCTAGCAGCTTTTATCGCGTCCTACGGAGACGGAAAGGGGGCGAGCGGAGCGATTGGCGTGACTTTGGGCGTAAGGCGCAGTCAGCGGGGCTGGCCGAGCGTCCGCTGGAAGAAGTCCACCACCTCGTGGTTGAAGTCGGCGTGGAAGGCTGCGCGGTCGAAGCCCGGCGCGCTTGCGCAAATTTCCGGCGCCCGCTGGGCGAGCGCTGCGGAACAAGGCGCCAGGAAGTCGAAATGCCCGGCGTCCGGGACCGTGTGGAAGTCAGGCGCTTGCGGCAGCGCCTGGCGGACCGCTTCGGCGTAGTCGGGGGCGGGCAGGATCTGGTCGTTCCCGGCCCGCCACAGCTGCACCGGCTGGCGGACCGCGGCCAGACCCCCGTCGCGGAAGGTGAAGCCCAGCGCCGGGGCGGCGACTACCAGGGCCTTGATCCGCCTGTCGTGCGGCCACGTCACCCCGGCCGGCGCGGCGGCCCCGGTGCGGGTGATCAGGCGGCAGTCGAAGTAGTCGGGGTGCGTCTGGCAGTGCGGCCGGGTCAGCGCCAGATCGGGCGCGCCGCCGGCCGCCGCCAGGACGGTGAAGCCGCCGGCGGAGAAGCCGAAGGCGCCGACGCGGTCCGGGTCGAGCGTCGCGCGTCCGGGCCACGCCGTGAGCAGGTAGTCGACGACGCTCAGGAACTGCCCGGGCCGCTCCCAGATCCGGCCCTGGCGGCTCAGGTCGCGCCAGTTGTCGCCCGGATGGGTCAGGGCGGCGGCGACGAAGCCGGCCTCGGCCAGCGCCTTGGCGGTGTCGGCGTGGTTTTCGAGGCCGCCGCCGGTGCCGTGCGAGATGACGACGAGCGGCCGGCGGGTGCGCGGCGGCGGCGCGGCGGGGTCGGCCTGCGGCGACCAGATCCCGACCTCGATCGGCGCGCCCTGCGGGTCGGGGACCGTCAGGCGCTGGAAGCTGACGCCGGCCCGGGCGAGCGTGGCGCTGAGCAGCAGGGCGGCGAGGGCGAGCAGGGGGGTGCGGTGGAGCATCTGCGTTGTCCGATTTGGTTGAGACGCTCATCTCGCGGCGGCCGTCGCGGGTCCGCCAGCGCCGCTTCGCGAACCGGCGAACGGGTTCGCAGGACGGCGAACAGCGATATACAGGGGGCATGTCCGAGGGGATGTCGCGCGCACCGTGGGGGAGCTGGGCCGTAGGAGTCGCCGTGGCGACGGCTATCGGCGGCTTTCTCGGGCTGCTCGGACCGTTCGGCAGCTTTCTCAACGGCCCGTTCTGGCAGGTCGTCGCCTACTGGGTGGCGCTGGCCTGGCTGGGGTTTGCGGTGTTCGGCGGCGGCGCCGCGCTGATCCTTCGGCGGCTGGGTTCGCGCCCGCTCGCCTGGGTCGCGATCGCCCTCTATGTGGCGGTGCTGTCGGTCCCCTTCGGCGTGGTCAGCTGGACCTTGGCGACGAGCCTTTGGCCGAGGCTCCGGCACGTGCCCGGACTCACGCCGCTGGTCTGGTACCTCGAGGGCCTGACGATCACGGCGCCCCAGGTGGCGCTGTTCGTCGTCATGCGCACCCGGCGGCGCAAGCCGTCGGGCGGGCCGCCGTCGCCGGCGCCGGGCCTGCTCGGCGTCGCGCCCGGCGAGGTGCTCTGCCTGCAGATGGAGGACCACTATGTGCGGGTCCACACCGCGCGCGGCTCCAGCTTGGTGCTCGCGACCTTCGCGCAAGGCGTGGCCGCGCTGGGCGGCGCGCCGGGCCTGCGGGTGCATCGCTCCTGGTGGGTGGCCGAGAAGGCGGTGGCCGGGGTCGTCGCCGACGGCCGCAACCTGCGCCTGGTGCTGACCAACGGCCTGAGCGCGCCGGTGGCCCGCTCGTCCGTCGCGGCGGTGCGTCAGGCCGGCTGGCTGGAGCGCGGGCCGGCCGCGTCGGCCTCCGACTCTGTGATCGCCTGACGCTCGCCGAAACGGAGCGGTTCCGGTAGGGCTCGCCCCCATGGCCGAAGTCAGTGTGAACGCGAGGGGCTGGGGCGACCTGCTGGCCGAGGGCCGCCTGCCGAAGTTCGCCCTGATCTGCCTCGGCGTCTGGCTGAACGCCGCCGACGCGTTGGTCACCGCCACCATCATGCCTAGCGTCGGCGTCGACCTCGGCGGCTACGCCTATTTCAGCTGGTCGATCGCCGGCTTCCTGGTCGGCGCGATCCTGGCCGGCGCGAGCGCCGGGCGGGTGTCGGAGATCTTCGGCCTGCGGGTGGCCACGGTGCTGTCCGGCCTGCTGACCGCGGTCGGCTGCGTGATGAGCGCGCTCGCGCCGGAGATCTTCACCTTCCTGGCCGGTCGCCTGCTGCAGGGGCTCGGGACCGGCTGGATCAGCGGCTTTTCGATGGTCGCCATCGCGCTGCTGTTTCCCGAACGCCACCTGGCGCGGGTGTTCGCCACCGTCTCCGGCGTCTGGGGCGTGGCGACGCTGCTCGGACCGCTGGTCGGCGGGCTTTACGCGGCGGGCGACGACTGGCGCGGGGTGTTCTGGCTGTTCACGGTGCAGGCCGTGGCCTTCAGCATCGCGGCGGGCTGGCTGCTGCGCGGAACCCAGTCGCGCCGTGAGGGCGCGGGCGTGCCCTGGCTGCAACTCGGGGTGCTGGCGATCGGCGTCGGCGCCATCGCGGTGGCCGACCTCGCGCCGCGCCCGTCGCTCTCGCTGGCGCTGATCGCCGGCGGCTTCCTGGTGCTGGTCCTGGTGCTGCAACTCGACGCGCGCTCGCGCATCCGCCTGCTGCCGCGGGAGGCGGCGCAACTCGGCACCGTGGTCGGCTCCGGCTACGCCAGCATGTTCCTGCTCACCGCCGCCTCGATGGGCTTCGCCATCTACGGCCCGCCGATCCTGCAGACCTTGCGCGGCTATTCCCCGCTGTTGGCCGGCTATGTGATCGGCGTGGAGTCGCTGGCCTGGACCGCTGCAGCCTTCCTGGTCACCGGCCGGCTCGAAAAGTTCGACGCTGCCTGGGTGCGGGCCGGCGCGCTCTGTCTGGTCGCCAGCGTGCTGATCCTTCCCTGGGCGATGGCCGACCAGCCGCTTTTCTGGGTGCTGGTCGGCGCGACGCTGCTGGGCGTGGCGTTCGGTCTGTCGTGGAGCTTCATGTCGCAGCGGGTCATGGCCGCGCTGTCGGCTGAGGACCGGGCGATCGGCACCTCGGCGATCATGGCCGTGCGCCAGACCGGGGCCGCGGCCGGCGCGGCGCTGTCCGGGGCGGCGGCCAATCTGGTCGGGTTTTCGGACGGGCTGACCGCCGAGACCGCGCGGGCGGCCTCGGTCTCGGTGTTCGTGATCGCCATCCCGCTGGCGCTCGCAGGGACCTGGGCGGCGTTCCGGATGACGCGGACGGTTCGCTGAATTCCAGCCGCTCGTCCCCGCGAAAGCGGGGATCCAGGCTTTTTCTGTTCGGGCTCAGCGGGCGATGGCGGGCGACGACAAACACCTGGGTCCCCGCTTTCGCGGGGATGACCGGAGTTTAGGTAGGCCGCCGCCGTGGCCTTACAGCTGGTCGAGGCCGTAGGCGGCGTGCAGGGCGCGCACCGCCAGTTCGGTGTAGGCGGCGTCGATCAGCACGCTGATCTTGATCTCCGAGGTGGAGATCACCTGGATGTTGACGCCCTTGTCGGCCAGCGCGCTGAACATCGACTTGGCGACGCCCGCGTGGCTGCGCATGCCGACGCCGATCACCGAGACCTTGGCGACGTCCTCATTGACCGCCACGTCCTCGAAGCCGATCTCGGCCTGGGCGGCGCGGACGATCTCCACGGCGCGCTGGGCGTCGCGCTTGCCGACGGTGAACTCCATGTTCGCGTGGCCTTCGGCGCGCGCGTGGCTCTGGACGATCATGTCGACGTTGACGTTGGCGTCGGCCAGGCGGCCGAAGATCACCGACGAGACGCCGGGGTGGTCGGGCAGGCCGAAGAGACTGATCTTCGCTTCGTCGCGGCTGTAGGCGACCCCGCTCACGATGCGCTTTTCCACGATCTCCTCCTCGTCGCACACGATGGTGCCCTGGCCCGGCGCTTCGCCCGGCTCAACGAAACTCGACAGAACCCGCACCGGCACCCCTTGGGCCATGGCGAGCTCGACACTACGGGTCTGCAGCACCTTGGCGCCCAGCGAAGCCATCTCCAGCATCTCCTCGTAGGAGACCTTGGCGAGCTTCCGGGCCTTGGCTTCGATGCGCGGGTCGGTGGTGTAGACGCCGTCGACGTCGGTGTAGATGTCGCAGCGGACCGCCTTCAGCGCCGCGGCGATCGCCACCGCGCTGGTGTCGGAGCCGCCGCGGCCGAGCGTGGCGATGCGGCCGTCGCGGGTCACGCCCTGGAAGCCGGCGATCACCGCCACTTCCCCGGCGTCCATCGCCGCGGCCAGCTTTTCCGGCGGAATGTCGTCGATGCGCGAGCGGCCGTGGGCGTCGTCGGCGATGATCGGCACCTGCCAGCCCATCCACGACCGGGCCGGCACGCCCATGTTGCGCAGCGTCATGGCCAGCAGGCCGGCGGTTACTTGCTCGCCGGAGGCCACCACCACGTCGTATTCGTCGTCGCTCGGGCGCAGGCCCTTGGACGCGGCGCCGGCGCCGTCGGTCCAGGCGACCAGCTCATTGGTCTTGCCGGACATCGCCGAGACCACCACGGCCACCTTGTGGCCCGCTTCCACCTCGGCGTTGACCAGGCGCGCGACCCGGCGGATGCGCTCCAGGTCGGCCACGGACGTGCCGCCGAATTTCATCACCAGCCGGGACATGGGCGTCGAAGGGCTCTCTCTTCTCGCAAAAGGCGGAGCCTTCTAGCGGGGCGCGGATCACGGAGCAACCGGCCTGCGCACTTCGCCTGCGCGTCGGGGCGCGTTAATGGAGATGGCATGACCAGTCCCGCCGCCCCGCCGAAGTCCAGCATCGATCCCGCCGAGGTCGAACGCTTCTCGCGGATCGCCGCGGAATGGTGGGATCCGAACGGCAAATTCGCCCCGCTGCACCGCTTCAATCCGGTGCGGCTGGGCTTCATCCGCGAGACCGCGCTGGCCCATTTCGGCCGCGACGGGGCGCCGCGCCAGCCGTTCGAGGGCCTGCGGCTGCTCGACATCGGGTGCGGCGGCGGCCTGCTGTCCGAGCCGATGCGGCGGCTGGGCTTTTCGGTGACCGGCGTCGACGCCTCGGAGCGCAACATCGGCACCGCCGCGGCGCACGCCGCCGAGCAGGGCCTGGTGATCGACTACCGCGCCTCGACCGCCGAGCAGCTGCTGGCCGCCGGCGAGCCGGGGTTCGACGTGGTGCTGAACATGGAGGTGATCGAGCACGTCGCCGATCCGGGCGCCTTCCTGCGCGACACCGCGCGGCTGCTGGCGCCTGGCGGGGTGATGATCGTCGCCACCCTCAACCGCACGCTGAAGGCGCTGGCGCTGGCCAAGTTCGGCGCGGAGTACGTGCTGCGCTGGGTGCCGGCCGGCACTCACGACTGGAAGAAGTTCCTCAAGCCCGAGGAACTGCGCGGCTTCGTCGCCGGCGAGCCGCTGGAGATGACCGGGCCGTTCGGCGTCGCCTACGACCCGCTCACCGGCCGCTGGTCGCGCTCCAGCGACGTCGACGTCAACTACATGATGGTCGTGACCAAGCCTGCGGCCTAGGCCGCGGCGGGGTCCTTGTTGCGGGTAAAGCGCAGTGAGATCCCCAGCGCCAGCAGGGTCGCGCCGAACAGCAGGGCGTAGGCGCCCAGCCACCAGGTCAGCACCAGCAGGCCGGGGGCCGGGAACAGCAGCAGCAGCACGCCCCAGGCGATCGAGGCGAAGCCGCCGAGGATCTGCCAGATCCGGCCGCGGTCGGCCCGCAGCTTGAAGCCCGAGCTCAGCATCAGCACGCCGGAGACCACGGCCCAGGCCGCGGCCAGGATGATGAAGGCGAACAGCGCGGCCTTCGGCATCAGCAGCGCGATCGCGCCGGTCGCCAGGTCGGCCAGACCTTCCAGCACCAGCAAACCCCAGCGCTCCTGCCGGGTGGCGGCGCGCACCGCCGCGACGATGGTCAGCACGCCGTCGGCCAGCATGTAGGCGGCGAACACCAGCACCAGCGAGGCCAGGGTCACGCCCGGCATGAACAGGGCGACCACGCCGAACGCCAGCGCCACCAGGCCGCGCAGCGCCACGGCCCACCAGTTGCGCGCCAGCGAGGCGGTCATCGCATTGCGTTTGTCTTCCAGGAACTCAACGCCGGCGGCCGCATGGGTCATGCGCCTGCTCCTTGCACGGCAGTTTCCGATAACGCTGGTTTTTACAGGCCGGGGCAAGGGCGCACAAGCAAGGCCGCCGCCGCCGCAACGTGGCGGCCGGGCCACGGCGGCGGATCAACCCGCGCAATACCGCGAACCAAGGCGGAAAAGGCGCGTTAGCCGTCAGAGGCTAGAGTGTTCACATTGGGGTGTTACGCTGTGGTTCGCAAACGGCCGAAGGGCGTTCTCGCGATGGGTTGGGCCTGCCTGGAGTGCGCCGCCACCGGGCGCGCCGAGCATGCGCCGACCTCCGCCGATTTTCCCGATTCGGTGCTGCGGCGCATCAGCTTCAGCTCCGGCGGCGGACACGGCTGGCGGATCTCGGCGCTGGAGACCCCGCGCGAGCGCCCGGCGCCATGGCGGATCGTGGTGATCACCGGCGCGCCGTCCTGGGCCGAGTATTGGGCCGAGACCATGGTCGAGCTGCCGACCGATCGGGAGATGATCGTCGTCGATCGGCCGGGCTACGCCGGCTCCGAGCCGCTGCATCCGGTGCCCGACATCCGCGTCCAGGCCGAGGCGCTGGCGCCGGTGCTGCGCGCCGCGCCGGGGCAGAAGCTGCTGCTGGTCGGCCAGAGCTACGGCGCGGCGATCGCCGCGATCATGGCCGCCGAGAATCCCGGCCGGGCGCACGCCCTGGTGATGCTCTCCGGCTTCTTCGCCGAGACCGGGCCCACCGCACGCTGGCTGATCGACCTGGGCGGCCGGGCGCTGAAGATGATCCCGCGCGACCTGCGGCATGCGGTGATGGAGACCTCCGGCCAGGGCCCGCAACTGGTCCACGCCAAGCGCGCCCTGACGCGGCTGAACATCCCGGTGCACATGATCCACGGCGACAAGGACGACTTCGCCCCGATCGAGGTCGCCGAGCGGCTGGCGGCGGAGACCCCGATGCGCCGGCCGATCCGCTTCGTCCGCACCCCGGGCGCCAATCACTTCCTCAACGACGGCCCGGCGCACGAGCTGATCGCGGCGCTGGAGTCGTGTCTGCCGCCGAAGCGGCGCTGGAGCTTCAGCCTGCCGAAGCTGCCGAGCTTCGGCGTGATGAAGGGCCGGCTGCCGGCCTTCCCGAGCGGCGCGCCCGCTGGCGCGCCGGCCCAGGCGCAGGGCTGAGCGGCAGGGACGATCAGCGGGTCAGGAAGCCGGTGGCGAGCGCAAAGCCGACCACCACCAGCCACGGCGGCAGGCGCGCCACCGCCAGGAAGACGTAGGCCGCGGCGACCAGCGCCCAGTCGGTCGGCCGGCGCACGGCGCTGGTCAGCACCGGGTCCCACAGCGCCGCGGCCAGCAGGCCGACCACCACGGCGTTGACCCCGGCCAGCGCGCCGCGCGCCTCCGGCCGCTGCTTCAGCTGGTCCCAGAACGGCAGCACCCCGGCCACCAGCAGCAGGCTCGGCAGGAAGATCGCCGTCACCGCCAGCAGGCCGCCCGCCCAGCCGGAGACGGCGATCTGCTGCGAGGCGCCGACGAAGCCCGCAAAGCTGAACAGGGGGCCGGGCAGGGCCTGCATCGCGCCGTAGCCGGCGAGGAAGGTCTGGCGATCCAGCCAGCCGCGGCCGACCACCTCGGACTCCAGCAGCGGCAGCACCACGTGGCCGCCGCCGAACACCAGCGACCCGGCGCGGTAGAAGACGCTGACCAGCCCCAGTGTCGGGTCGTCCAGCGCCGCCGCGGCGAACGGCAGGCCGGCGAGCAGCACGGCGAACGCCGCCAGCGCCAGCACCGCCGGGCGGTAGGCCGCCGGGCCGGCCGGCTCGAGGTCGGGCGCGTCCGTCGCCGGGGTGTCGCGCAGCAGGGCGTAGCCGAAGGCCGCGCCGGCCAGCAGGGTGAAGATCTGCGCCATCGGGCCCTGGGCGACGACCAGGCCGGCGGCGGCGCCAATGGCCATGCCGGCGCGCACCGGCCCGCGCGCCAGGGTCCGGGCCATCGCCACCAGCGCCTGCAGGACGATCGCCGCGGCGGCGACCATCAGCCCGTGCCGCCAGCTGCCGCCCCAGATCGCGGTCAGGCTGGGCGCCAGATAGGCCAGCGCGATCATCGCCACCGCGGCGGGCAGGGTGAAGCCGATCCAGGCGGCGATCAGCCCCGGCCAGCCGGCGCGGCGCTGGCCGATGGCCATCGCCAATTGGCTCGACGCGGGGCCGGGCAGGAACTGCGACAGCGCCAGCAGGTCGGCGAAGGCGCCCTCGCTGACCCAGCCGCGCCGCTCGACGAATTCGCGCCGGAAATAGCCGAGATGGGCGACCGGGCCGCCGAACGCCGTCAGCCCCTGGCGCAGGAAAGCCAGGAAGACCGCCGTGGTCTGGCTTGTCTCGCGGGCCTCGCTTGCTTTCGACTGTGCCTGATCCATCGGAGCTCCGCGTCGCCCCGTCATGCGGCAGGGCAGCCGGGCCTGTCGACTACTTTTGGTCGCCGCGGCGTGGCGGACGGGCTGTGTCGGCGATAAGGCTGGAGCGGTTGAACGGAGGCGACGCGATGAAGGCTGCGGTGCTGCGCGAGGTGGGCCAACTGCTTCAGATCGAACAGGTGCAGATCGACAAGCCCGGGCCGCACGAGGTGCTGATCCGCACCGCCGCCGTCGGCGTCTGTCACTCCGATCTGCATTTCATCGAGGGCGCCTATCCGATCGGCAAGCCGGTCGTCCTGGGGCATGAGGCCGCCGGCGTCGTCGAGGCCGTGGGCGCCGAGGTCCGCACGGTGAAGCCGGGCGACCACGTGATCACCTGCCTCAGCGCCTTCTGCGGCCACTGCAACTACTGCGTCGACGGGCGGCTGAACCTCTGCGTCTCCGACGAGGTCAAGCGCGGCCAGGACGAGCCGGCGCGCCTCAGCCTGGGCGGGCAGCCGCTGCCGAACTACTTCAACCTGTCGGCCTTCGCCGAGCAGATCCTCACCCACGAGCATGCGGTGGTCGCGATCCGCAAAGACATGCCGCTGGATCGGGCGGCGCTGATCGGCTGCGCCGTCATCACCGGCTATGGCGCGGTGGTGCGCACGGCGCGGGTCGAACCGGGGCAGACCGTGGCGGTGCTCGGCTGCGGCGGCATCGGCCTGTCGGCGATCAACGCGGCGCTGATCGCCGGCGCCGGGCGGATCATCGCCATCGACACGGCCGCTTCGAAGGAGGCGCTGGCGCGCGCCTTCGGCGCCACCGACTTCGTCAATGCGGCGACCAGCGACCCGGTCGCGGCGGTGCGCGACCTCGCCAGGGGCGGCGTCGACCACGCGTTCGAATGCATCGGGCTGCCGAAGACCGCCGAACAGGCCTTCGAGATGCTCGGCCGCGGCGGAGCCGCCACCGTCGTCGGCATGATCCCGCCGAAGCAGATGGTCAGCATCCGCGGCTCGACGCTGCTGCAGGAGAAGCGGCTACAAGGCTCGAACATGGGCTCGAACCGCTTCCCGCTCGACATGCCCCGGCTGGTCGACTTCTACCTGCAGGGGCGGCTGAAGCTTGACGAGCTGATCTCGCGCCGCATCCGGCTGGAGCAGGTCAACGAGGCCTTCGCCGAGATGAAGACCGGCGAGATCGCCCGCTCGGTGATCGTGTTCTGATCCGCTCACCCCGGCGAAGGCCGGGGCCCAGGTGAAACCCACAGAGCGCTTAGGCTGGATCTGGATCCCGGCCTTCGCCGGGATGAGCGGAAATTGAGGTGAGAACTCCGGCGGACGGGCGAGCCGTCCGCCGGTCGTCGATCAGAGCCCGCCGGCCGCGGCCAGCTTGGCGAAGGTGGGGTCGAAGCGCAGCTTCACGTTGGCCGGGTCGCCCAGCACCTTGCCGCCGGGGAACTCGACGCCGATCTCGTCGACCGACTTCGCACCCTTGCCGAACATGCCCTGCTCGAAGGCGAACCGTCGCACGCGATCGGTCCCCGAGGCGAGGTCGGCGCTCTCCATGAAGGCCGCAGCGGCCTTCGGATCGGCGTACAGGTAGGCCCGGTCGAGCTGGTTCCGGAAGCCGGCGAGGTCGGTGCCGGACAGCTTGCCCATCTGGCCCAGCGCGTCGTCGGTCGGCGCGCCGCCGGCCTTGATCAGCGCCATGGTCTCGTACCAGATCCCGGCGACCGCCTTGGCGACGTTCGGGTTGGCTTTCACCAGCGCCGTGTCCATGACGATGCCGTCGATCAGCTCGCCGGGGATCTCCTTGGACGAGAACACCTGGGTGGCGCCGGGCATCTTGGCGACGTCGTCGAGCATCGGGTTCCAGGCCGCGACCGCCACCGTCTGCGGCGCGCCGAAGGCGGCGACCAGGTCGGCGTCGGAGGTGTTGACGATCTTCACGTCGGCCAGCGACATGCCGGCGTTCTCCAGGGCCCGGGCCAGCATGAAGTGCGAGACCGAGTACTGCGGCAGGTTCACCGCCCGGCCCTTGATGTCGGCCAGGGTCTTGCCGTCCTTCAGGACGATGCCGTCGTTGCCGTTCGAATAGTCGCCGATCACCACGAAGGTGGTGTCGTGGCCGCCCGCCGCGGGAATGGTCAGGGCGTCCATGGTGGTGGTCGCCACGCCCTGCAGCTTGCCGGCGGTGTACTGGTTCAGGCTCTCAACGTAGTCGTTGATCTGCACCATCTTGATGTTGACGCCGTACTTCTTGTTCCAGCGGTCGACGATGCCGGCCTGCTGGGCGTAGGGCAGCGGCATGTAGCCGGCGTAGACGCTCCAGCCGATCGCCACCGGCTCGCCGGCCGCCCCCGTCGGGCCGGTCGCCGCCTTGTCCTGCGACTTGCCGCAGCCGGCGAGCGCCAGGCCGCAGGCGGCGGCGACGGCGGCGATCCGCAGCCCGCCGGAAATCCAACTTTTCATTCGCAACACCCTTCTGCTCGCCGCCCGCCCCCGGGGCGCTGGTGTTACTGGATCGCATTTTCGTAATAACGCGAGCGCGGCGGGGGCGGAGGCCGGCAGATCGCGGCCGGCGCCGATTCAAGCGGCGCCGGGGTCTGCGGGCGCCTGACTCGTAGTCGTTCGGCAGGGTTCGGGGGCTCCGTGGCGCGGTGCACCTTTTATTACGAAAATCTCGAACCGTAATAACCGGCAGCTTCAGTCACCAAGGACCTTCGCCATGTCCCGTGCGTTCGGCGCCGTGCCCCTCGTCGATATTTCCGGCCTCTATTCCGACGACGCCGCGCTGCGCCAGGCCGCCGCCGCGGCGGTCGGCAAGGCCGCCCGCGAGGTCGGCTTTCTCTATGTGACCGGCCACGACGTCCCGGCCGAGCTGATCGCCGAACTGGAAGCCACGGCCGCGGCCTTCTTCGCCCAGCCGATGGAGACCAAGATGGCCAGCTACATCGGCCGCTCGGTGAACCACTCCGGCTACGTCCCGGAGGGCGAGGAGGTGTTCGCTTCCGGCAAGATCGACAAGAAGGAGGCGTTCGACGTCAACCTCGACTACCAGGGCGAGGACCGGCGTCCGCTGCTCGGCCCCAACCTCTGGCCTGAGCTGCCCGGCTTCCCGGAGGCGGCGACCCGGTACTACGCCGCGATCGCCGGGCTGGCCCGCCGGCTGTTCTGCGCCTTCGCGCTGGCGATGGACTTGCCGGAGGATCACTTCGAGGCCCAGCGCCAGTCGCCGCCCAGCCAGCTGCGGCTGATCCACTACCCGTTCGATCCGCACGCCGCGCCCGACCAGCAGGGCATCGGCGCGCACACCGACTACGAGTGCTTCACCATTCTCTACGGCACCGCGCCGGGCCTGGAGGTGCTGAACGGGGCGGGCGAGTGGATCGACGCTCCGCCGGTTCCGGGGGCCTTCGTCGTCAACATCGGCGACATGCTCGAAGCCCTGACCAACGGCGAGTTCGTCGCCACCTCGCACCGGGTCCGCAAGGTCGGCGAGGAGCGCTATTCCTTCCCGTTCTTCGCCACCTGCGACTACGACACCGTGGTCGAGCCGCTGCCGCGGTTCGTCAGCGCCGAGCGCCCGTCGGCCTACCCGCCGATCGTCTCCGGCGCGCACCTGCTGGCCCAGACCGCCCAGACCTTCGCCTACCTGAAGGCCCGTCGCGCCAGCGGCGAGCTGGTGCTGCCGGACGACGCGCGCGGCCTCTCCAGCTTCGGCCAGGAAGCCCGCCAGACGGAGACCGCCCAATGACCCTCGAGGACTTGGCGCGCGACGCGCCGTTCGCCAAGCCGCTGGCGGTCCCGGACTGGACGCTCGGCTGCTGGAAGCGCCGCTGCATCACCTATGCGACCGGCCGGGAGGACACCGACACCACGGTGATCTGGATCCAGAGCCACGGCCTGACCGGCGACCTGCGGATTCCGCGCTGGCGGCCGTCGGCCGAGGGCAAGGCGGACCTCGACGGCTTCAGCCCGGACGAGCTCGCCCTGCTCGCCAGCGTCGAAGGCGGCGTCGCCGACACCGGCTGGGCCGGCGACCGGATGGCCTGGAACAACTGGAGCGCCTTCCAGCCCTACGACAAATGGCCGGAGCCGGGCGTGCTGCAGCGGGTGGGAAGCTCGCTGATCGAGTGGGCGCCGAGCGGGATCTATGTCGAGGACTGGCGCCTGCAGCCGAACTCTTCCGGGCTGATGGCCGGCCTGCGGCTTACGGCCGAGATCCGCGACGGGGTGCAGCGGCGGCGCGACGGCGGGCTGGTGGTCTGCGGCGACCACGCGCTGTTCACCCTTGGCCGGTTCGAGGAGCTGCCCGAGGAGATCCCGGCCCAGCGGCAGCTGGCGCAGGGGCTCGATCGAGTGTTCGAGGCGGAAGCCGCCTACTGCGTGCGCGACGCCGACGGCTTCCGGATCAGCCTGTCGACCAACCCGTTCCGGCACGGCGAGGCCGCGCCGTTCGACGGGTTCGAACAGGTCGAGCCGGACCTGCTGCGCCAGACCGTCGGCGACCTCGTCCGCCTCTGGCGGGTCGACACCCTGCTGCCGGCGGTCGAGGTCTCGTCAACTACCCCGGCGTCGCCCGCGGGCCTGGCGTGGCTGGACGGCGAAGCGGGGGTGCTGCTGCGGGGCTGAAACGAACCACGAAAGGCACGAAAAACACGAAAGGGCCGAGCTGGCAGGGCTATGGCCGGAGCCGCCGGGTTTTTGATTGACCGGCCTTTGGGCCGGTCGAAGGGTTCTAGCGCGTCTCAGCGCCGGGCCCCTTTCGTGTGTTTTTCGTGTCTTTCGTGGTTCCCGATATTGACTGCGCCGTCAGCCCTTCGGGCGCATCACCAGCCAGGGGGTCGGCGCGGCGCGCCATTCCCAGACGGCGAGCAGCTGGTCGAGGTGCGGCAGCTCCTGCAGCCAGCCGGGCAGCTCGAACACTTTCGGCTGCTGGCGCACCAGGATGAGCTCGTGCGTCGGGCCGAAGCGGCGGGCCATCTCCTGCAGCGCGCCCGGGCGGTAGACGTCGTGGGTCTCGACGACGACGTTCATGCCGGCCAGCGCCGGGGCGAGGTCGGGTTTGAGGATGTCGAGCTCGGCGCCCTCGGCGTCGACGATCACCAGCGCGCGGCGGCCGGCGAAGGCCTGGAAATCCTGCGGGGCGAAGGCGCCGCCGATCCGCACTCGCTCGGCGACCCCGTTCTTGGCCGCCAGTTCGGCGCAGGCGGTGCGCGCCGCCTCGTCGATGTCGAAGGCGTGCACCACGGCCTCGGGCATCATCCGCGCCAGGCCGACCGCGTAGTAGCCCTCGGCGCAGCCGACATCGATCACCGTGTCGACCCCCTGGTCGGCGAAGGCCTTGAGGTAGGGATGCAGCTCGGATTCGTAGGTGCCGAGCAGGCGCGGGATCAGCGCCCCCTCGGTCGCGGCGTTGACGTACTCCATGCCGGCGAAGGGGCCGCCGCGGATGCGCGCGCCCTCGCGCACCAGGTAGGTGTTGGCCAGCACCCGCGAGCGCCAGCGGCCGAGCAGCCGCAGCAGTTCGTTCAATTCGTCGGGGGTCGGCTCGGCCGGCAGCGCGTTGGCGCGCCGCTTGGCGAGCTCGGCGTACTGGCTGGTGATGCTGTTGCCCACGGCCGCCTCTGATCCGCTCAAACCTGGAGCAAATCAGATGCGGCGGAGTCTGGCCAGCAGCCTAGGCGGGTTCAGCGCAGCGACTTCGCCGTCTCGGCCTGGGCCAGGCTCTGCGGCGTCCCGGACGCGGCCAGCAGGCCGTCGATGTGCGCCTTCTCGGCCTTGAAGGCCTTGAGTTCGCGGCCCGCGAGCACCGTGCCTTGCGGCACCTTGGCGCTCTGCGGATTGACCCGCTTGTTGCGCTGGAAGATCTCGTAGTGCAGGTGCGGGCCGGTCGCCAGGCCGGTCGAGCCGACGTAGGCCACCACCTGGCCCTGCCGCACGCGCATGCCTTTGCGCACGCCGCGGGCGTAGCGCGAGATGTGGCCGTAGCCGGTGTCCCAGCCGCCGGAGTGGCTGATCCGCAGCCAGTTGCCGTAGCCGCCCTTGCGGCCGGACTCGACCACCACGCCGTCGCCGGCGGCGAGGATCGGCGTGCCGGTGCCGGCGCCGAAGTCGATGCCCTGGTGGGCGCGGGTGTAGCCCAGCACCGGGTGGCGGCGCAGGCCGAACTTGGAGGTGATGCGCGCGCCGTCGACCGGGGTGCGCAGCAGGAAGCCTTTGATATTTTTGCCGTTCTCGTCGAAGTATTCGGCCTCGCCGCGGCCGCGCTCGAAGCGGTAGAACTTCACCCCGTGCAGCTCGGCGTAGCGCAGGTCGCCGACCTCGACGGTCTTGCCGCTCTCGGTGATCCTGCGGTCGAACACCAGCTTGAAGTCGTCACCCGGCTGGATGTCGCGCTGGAAGTCGAGCTTGTGGGCGAACAGCTTGACCACCTGGGCGGTGATCGCCGGCGTCGCGCCGAGCTTGGTCGCGCTCTCGTAGAGCGAGCCCTCGATCTCGCCGTTCGCCGCGACGGTGTGGTCGAGGATCTTTTCTTCCATCTCCTTCAGGGTCAGCGCCCCGTCGAAGGTCCGCGAGAGGGTGACCGCCTTGGCCGGGCTGGGCTGCAGCGACAGGCTGACCAGCTGGGCGTGGGCGTCGTCGGCGTTCGGCCGGACGATGGCCTCGAACGCCATCCCGGCCTTGATGTTCACCGTGTCCATCGCCTCGGCCAGGGCGTCGACCGCGCGGCGCGCCTCGTCGGGCGCGACGCCGGTGCGCTGCACCGCCTCGGCGAGGGTCTCGCCGCGCAGCACCTCGACCGGAACGGTCTCCAGCGCGGCGACCACCGGGCGGGCGACCTGGGCGACGGTCTGCACCGGGCCGGCCGGCTGCGCGGTCGGCATGTGCGAACCGAGGAAAAGCTCGGCGGTCTTCCAACCCATGAGCAGCGCCATCGCCACGCCGGCGCAGCCAAGCGCCCGCGGGCCATGCCGCCGACAAAGCTCAGGCAGTCGGAAGTCCTGCATTACGCCTCCGCTTTAGACAGTGAGGGTCAAGCCCCGCCAACGGTCAAGCTAACCTGACCGCGCCGCCCCTATTGCGTCGGAAGATGCCTTGATCTGCCGGCGGCGGCGGCTGCGCGATTTGTCACGCTTGGTCGCGATTTGGCCCGGAATGGGGCGGGGGCGGGGCGCGCCCCCTCCGTCTCGGCGCGTTGCGCCGATCCACCTCCCCCGCTTCGCAGGGGAGGGGCGGGCGCTGCTCCCCTGCGCGCGGGGGAGCTGTCAGCGAAGCTGACTGAGGGGGCGTTGCGGCCTTGCGCGCCCTAAAGCAGGGTTAGGGCGATCTCGGCGGGCCGGCACAGCGCCGCGCCCTTCGGGGTCGCGACGATCGGCCGGTTCACCAGGGCCGGGTCGAGGATCATGGCCGCGATCAGCGCCTCGTTCGAGGCGGAGGGATCGGTCAGCCCGAGCTCCTCGGCCTTGGTGCCGCGGACCCGCAGGATGTCGTGCGCCGAGGCGTCCATGCGCTGGAGCAGGTCCTGGAGCTGTTCGCGGGTCCAGCCGGTCTTCAGGTACTCGACGACCTGAGGCTCGAGCCCCTTCTCGCGGAGCAGGGCCAGGGTGTTGCGCGAGGTGCCGCAGTTCGGGTTGTGATAGATGACGACGTCGCTCATGGCCTTGGCTTAGCCGAAAATGTGGCTGCTCACCAAGTCAGCCGTCGGGCGCCGGTGATCACAGTGGCGCCGGAACGCCCGGTCGCCATCACCCGCGGGGGCGGTTTCGGCGGCGCGGCGACGCCGGCCGGCCAGCGGTCGAACTCCGCCGCCCAGCGCAGCTGCAGGCCGCCTCCGGGGGGCGCATCCAGGATCAGCCTGAGGCCTTCGGCGGGCGGGGCGCTCCAGCGCAGCTGGGTCCAGCGGCGGGCCGGCAGCGTCACCTCGGTCGGCGCGGCGCCGACCTGCGTCAGGCGCACGGCCGTCTCCGGCGCGAGCTGCAGGGTCAGCACCCGCGCGCCGGGCGGCGGGATCGCGGTCAGCGCGACTTGGCCGGCCAGATTGCGCGCGATCGTGAGCTGCGGCGCTGCAGCCGGCGTCGGCGGTGCCGGCGCCGCGGCCATCTCGTGATCCCAGGCCCAATGCCGGAACGGGGCGATCGGGCCGCCGTCGGCGCGCAGCGCGGCGTCGGACCAGGCGGAGCGCAACTGCGGATGGGTCACGCGCCAGGCGCGGCCGGCGTCCTGGTCGAGCTGGTAGGCGACGAAGCTCGGCTGCGGGTGGCGCGCGCTCCACGGGGCGTCGAGGCGGATGACCAGCGCCAGCGCCGCCCCGGCGAGCAGCAGCGCCCGGCCGGTCAGCCGCTCGGGCGGCGCGCCGGCCGCCGGCTGGGCGAGCGGCCAGACGCTCAGCGCGGCCATGAACAGCGGCACGACCAGCAGCGGCGGCAGGCCGGCGACGATTGCGATCAGGTGGGCGTGGACGCCGGCCCAGCCGATCGCGGCGGCCGCCAGCAGGGTCATCGCCGCCAGCCGGCCCGGACGGCGGTCGGCGGCCAGGGCGCTGACCGTCGCGGCGAGCGCGCCCAGCAGCAGCGGCGCAGGCCAGAACATAGGCCGCCTGGGGCGCGGCGAGCTGCGCCGCCGTCGCCGCGCCGAGGCCGAGCAGCAGGACGCCGGCCCAGGCCCTCGGCCGGCCGATCGGCTCGCGGCCGATCGCCAGCGCCAGCGCCGCTGCGGCGAGCCCGGCGCCGAGGCCCACGGGATCGATCCCGCCGGCGAGGGCGCAGCTGGCCGCCGCGCAGATCAGGCCGAGCGCCGCGGCGGGGCGCGGCCGCCGCGTCGAGCGCCTCGGCGGTGGCGATCATCAGCACGCCGGCCATCAGCAGCAGCTGCGCCGCCTCCCAGCGGCGCGCGACCGCCAGCAGCCGCTGCGCGCCGAGATCGCCGCCGCCGGCGAGCGCGCCGGCCAGGTGCAATACGGCGACGGCCGCGGCCAGGGTGTAGAGCCCGGCGCCGGCGCCGTGGGCGACCTCGCCCCAGGTCAGCGCGCGGCGGCGGCGCGCGCGGACCAGGGCCAGCGCGATCAGCCCCGCGGCGAGGACGAGCGGGGCCCAGCCCCAGGCCGCCGGGTAGGCCAGCATCAGGTCGCCGACGAGCACGCCGTAGACCGCGTCCGGCTTGGGCTCGGGCAGGTGGGGCGCGAAGGCCAGCGCCTCGGCCACGGCGAGGACCTGCGCGCCCATGTCCTGCAGCGCGCCGCGCTGCAGGTGCTGCGGCGTGTCGGTCGGCGAATGGTAGTCGAAGGCCCGCCCGGTGAAGGCGTAGTTGAAGCCGCCGAGGCCGGCGGCGCGGGCGAGCGTGAAGTCGGTGTCGTTCGGCAGCCGCGCATAGACCTCGCCGAACAGCGAGCCGGCCGAGGGGCGGACGGCGGTCTTGACGAAGACCCCGATCGCCGCGCCGTTGGCGTGGCCGGTCTGGAACATCTGCACCCGCCCGCCGGAGCCGCGCGCCTCCAGATTGAGGACGAAGCCGAGGCGTCGCGCGAGCGGGTCGCCGGCGAAGAAGCCGCGCGCGCCGAGCAGGCCGGCCTCCTCGCCGTCGGTGAGGATCAGCGCCACGTCGCGCGCCGGAACGCCCTGGGCGCGCAGCGCGCGGATGATCTCCAGCGCCGTGGCGACGCCGGCGCCGTCGTCGGCGGCGCCCGGCGCGCCGGGGACGCTGTCGTAGTGGGCCATCACCGCGAGCGCCGGCTGGCTGCGGTCGGCGCCCGGCAGCACGCCGATCAGCGTCTCGACCGTGCCGCCGTACAGGGCGTCGGCGCGGGGCGGGCCCAGGGCGTCGTCCCGGCGCAGCCGCGGCGCCAGGCCAAGCTCGGTCATGCGCGCCTTCAGCCGGTCGCGCACCGCATGGTTGGCGGCCGAGCCGGTCGGGTGGGGCGCGGCGGCGACGCGGCGCACATCGGCCATGGCGCGCGTGGCGGAAAAGGCGTGCAGCGGGGCGTCGGCCGGCGCGACGGCGGGCAGGCGCAGTTCGCTCCAGGCGAACAGGAGCCCGGCGACGAGCGCCAGAAAGAGCGCGATCGACCGCCCCACGGCTCCTCCCTCCGCTTCCGGCCCGGTCGTTGCTGAAGACGTGGCCGCAAATGAAAACGCCCGCCGAAGGGCGGGCGTCTCAACACATTCGTCGCGCGGCGCTTACGCCGCGACTTCGCTCTCGTGCGGGTCGCGCAGCACATAGCCGCGGCCCCAGACGGTTTCGATGTGGTGCATGCCGTCGGCCGCGGCCGCCAGCTTCTTGCGCAGCTTGCAGATGAAGACGTCGATGATCTTCAGCTCCGGCTCGTCCATGCCGCCGTAGAGATGGTTGAGGAACATCTCCTTGGTGAGCGTGGTGCCCTTCCGCAGGGAGAGCAGCTCGAGCATCTGGTATTCCTTGCCGGTCAGATGCACGCGGATGCCGTTCACCTCGACGGTCTTGGCGTCCAGGTTGACGACGATGTCGCCGGTGCGGATGACCGATTGCGCGTGGCCCTTCGAGCGGCGGACCACGGCGTGGATGCGGGCGACCAGCTCGTCCTTGTGGAACGGCTTGGTCATGTAGTCGTCGGCGCCGCCGGAGAAGGTCTTCACCTTCGTGTCGATCTCGGCCGTGCCCGACAGGATCATGATCGGCGTATTAATCTTGCCGACGCGCAGCGTGCGCAGCACGTCCATGCCGCTCATGTCCGGAAGGTTCAGATCCAGCAGGATCAGGTCGTAGTCGTAGATCTTGCCCAGATCGACGCCTTCTTCACCCAGATCCGTGGTGTAGACGTTAAAACCCTCGGACTTAAGCATCAGTTCGATGCTCTGCGCAGTCGCGCTGTCGTCCTCGATCAACAGTACGCGCATAAGCTTCTCCTACTGCGTCCCCGTTCGCCCAAGGGATTCTTGGAATCCGCCCAGAACCTCGTCGTTAAGCTGCGCGCGAGGCCATTTAAAACTGGTTAATGGAAGCCTTCCCCGATGACTGAAATCGTTAATCCGATTTGAGTCAGGCGAGCAAGCGGTCCCAGGGCGGGTCCGGCGGGGTGTGTTGAATCTTTTGTGAGTGGACAGGCCGGCGACGCAGGCGGGGCTCCGATCCCGGGCTGTCATCCCGGTTTTCGCGCCAGCGAAAGATCGGGATCCAAACCACGGGAGGCGGCGCTATTCGCCGTCTCGCCGCCTCGAAATCCTTCTGAAGGGCCGTGTTCTTGGATCCCGGACAGCCGCTGCGAGGCTTCCGGGATGACAAGGCCTGTGGGGACCATGGCCCTTTAGGCGAACTTCGCCATTTCGCGGCCACACCAGCGCCCCAGATCTTCACGACTGGTTAAGAGCGAAGCACCGACCCTCCAGGCGGGTTTAGGGGCTCATCTTCCTTGCGTAGTCTGGTGGCCGCGGTCGAGCGGCTGGATCCTCTGACCGTCTCCGGGCGGGTGGCGGCGGTGAACGGCCTCTTGATCGAGGCCCGCGGCGGCCTTTCGCGCCTGGCGGTCGGCGCGCGCGCCGAGATCGACCGGGTCGGCGAGCGCCCGCTCGCCGCCGAGGTGGTCGGCTTCCGCGAGACCCGCGCGCTATTGATGCCGTTCGGCCCGGTCGAGGGCGTGGCCCCGGGCGCCGAGATCCGCATCGAGCCGCAGGCCGCCAGCGTGCGGCCGACCCAGGCCTGGCTCGGCCGCATAATCGACGCCTTCGGCAATCCGATCGACGGCAAGGGTCCGCTGCCGCAGGGCGTGGCGGCCTATCCGCTGCGCGCGCCGCCGCCGCCGGCGCACGCCCGCGACCGGGTCGGCGAACGGCTCGACCTCGGCGTGCGGGCGATGAACGTCTTCACCACCTGCTGCCGCGGCCAGCGGCTCGGCGTCTTCGCCGGCTCCGGCGTCGGCAAGTCGGTGCTGCTGTCGATGCTGGCCAAGAACGCCGATTGCGGCGCGGTCGTCGTCGGCCTGATCGGCGAGCGCGGCCGCGAGGTGCGCGAGTTCGTCGAGGAGACTCTGGGCGAGGAGGGGCTGGCGCGAGCCGTGGTGGTGGTCGCCACCTCCGACGAGCCGGCGCTGAAGCGCCGCCAGGCGGCCTACATGACCATGGCCGTCGCCGAGTACTTGCGTGACCAGGACCTCGAGGTGCTGTGCATGATGGACTCGGTCACCCGCTTCGCCATGGCCCAGCGGGAGATCGGCCTAGCCGCCGGCGAGCCGCCGACCACCAAGGGTTACACCCCGACCTGCTTCACCGAGCTGCCGAAGCTGCTGGAGCGCGCCGGACCCGGGCCGATCCGGCCGGACGGCACCACCGCCGGTCCGATCACCGCCATCTTCACCGTCCTGGTCGACGGCGACGACCACAACGAGCCGATCGCCGACGCCGTGCGCGGTATTCTCGACGGCCACATCGTCATGGAACGCGGCATCGCCGAGCGCGGCCGGTTCCCGGCCATCAACGTCCTGAAGTCGATCAGCCGGACCATGCCGGGCTGCCAGCACCCGCACGAGCGCGACATCGTCAAAGGCGCGCGCCGGGCGCTGTCGGCCTACTCCAACATGGAGGAGCTGATCCGCATCGGCGCCTACCGCCAGGGCGCGGATCCGGAAGTCGACCGCGCCATCGTGCTCAACCCCGCCCTTGAAGAATTCCTCTCCCAGGACCCGCACGACGCGAGCGGCCTGGACGAGTCTTTCGCCCGCCTGGGCCAAATCCTGAGTGAAGCCGCATGACCCGTTGGGCCCAGTCCCTGATCAAGCTCTCCAACTACGAGGTGGAGACGCTGCAGAAGCGCCTGGCGGAGATCGCCGACGTGCGGGCGCAGGTGGAGATGCGGCTGGCCATGCTGCACGCCGAGGGCGAGGCCGAGCAGGCCGCCGCCGCCCAGGACCCCAGCTTGGGCTGGCGCATCGTCAGCTACATGGAGGCGCTGAAGGTGCGGATGGAGGCGGTGCGCCACGACCTGCGCCAGATCCAGGCGGAAGAACAGGGCGCCCGCGACGCGCTCGCCCAGGCGTTCGAGACCCAGAAGAAGTACGAGCAGGTCGCCGAGCAGGCCCAGGTGCTGGCGGCGAAGAAGGCCGGCCGGCTCGAGGCCGCGCAGATGGACGAACTCGGCCTGCGGCGGGTCGCCGGCGGGCGGTAGGTTCTAACCTGTCATCCCGGAGCGGCGCGTCAGCGTCGCGTCCGGGATCCAAGAACACGGCGCTGGCCGACTAAAGCGCGGTGCGTCGCCTTCATCGCCGTGTTCTTGGATCCCGGTTTTCGCTGCGCGAAACCGGGATGACAGTCTGGGGTCACCCCATCGAAAAGTCCGTGCCGCCGTCGATCGGGATGTTGGCGCCGACGATGTAGCTGTTCGCCGGCGAGCCCAGCAGCAGCAGCAGCGGGTTGATCTCCGAAGGCTGGGCGACGCGGCCGATGACGCCGCCGTGGCGCCCGCCCTGCACCTCGCGCATCCAGCTCCAGATGTCGGCCAGGTTGTCCGGGTCGTACTTCGCCGTCGCCCCGGTGACCTGCATGTAGTGCCGCAGCGCTTCGGTGGTGAAGACCCCCGGGGTCACGGCGTTGATCAGGATGTTCTCCTTCGCCAGCGCCCAGGCCATGTTCTTGGTCAGGCCGTTCAGCCCGGCCTTGGCGGTCATGTAGGGGGCCTCGAACGGCGAGCCGACCCGCGCCGAAACCGAGGAGATGTTGACCACCCGGCCCCAGCCGGCCTTGCGCATCAAGGGCAGCGCGGCGCGGGTGCAGCGCACGACGCTCATGATCCCGACGTCGAGGTAGTGCCGCCAGGTCTCGTCGGGCGCCTCGCTGAAGTCGGCCCCGGGACTGGGGTCGGTCGGCCCGGCCATGTTGATCAGGGTGTTCAGTTCGCCCCAGCGCGCGGTGATCTCGCCGAAGGCCGCGTCGATGCTGGCCAACTCGCCGACGTCGGTCTGCAGGCCGAAGGCGTCGGGCGCGCCGGCCGCCTGCAGCTCGGCCACGGTGCGCGCCAGCGCCTCGGCCCCGCGGCCGGTGACGACGACCCGGGCGCCTTCGCGGGCGAAGGCGATCGCCGCCTCCCGGCCCAGCCCCTTGGTGCCGCCGCTGATGCAGACCGCGGCGCCCTTCAGCCCCAGATCCATGGCGCTAGCGGCCCGCGGCGCCGGAGACCGGGCAGCCGCGCGGCGCGGCCTCGGCCGTCGCGGTCGCCGCGTCCTCGTCCGGCCGACGCGGGGCCGGGTCGAAGGCGATCGGCAGGGTCTTCAGGCCCCAGACGCCGGGGAACGGCCGCCAGGTCTCCTTGGCTGTGGCGCGCGGATGAGTCAGCCGCTGGGCGATCAGGTGCACGCCTTCCTCGATCTGCGCCCGGGCGAGATACTGGCCGAGACAGATGTGCATGCCGCGGCCGAAGGCGATCTGGCGGTTCGCGTGGGTGCGCTCGGGATTGAACCGCGCCGGCTCGTCGAACGCCGAGGGGTCGCGGCCGGCGACGCCGAGCGGGAAGATCAGCATGCAGTCCTTGGGGAACCGCACGTCGCGGTACTCGAACTCCTCCAGCACGGTCCGGTAGGGGTTGGCCGGGCTGGTGTGGCGCAGCGCCTCCTCGACGACCTTGTCGCAGTAGGGCCGGTCCTCGGCGCAGCGGACCCACATCGGCGGATCCTGCAGCATGGCGTGCATGATCAGCGTCAGCAGGTTCTTCGAGGTGTCGTAGCCGGCGCCGAACAGGAAGAGGAGCGTCTGCCGCAGCTCGACGTCGTTGATCGCGCCGGAGGTGTTGGCCTCGATCAGCGCGTCCAGCAGGTCGTCGTGGCCGGCGTTCGGACCGCGCTCGGCGATCTGCTCGTCGACGAAGCGCCAGAGCACCTGATAGGCCGCCTCGATGGTCGGCATCTTGGTCGGGTCGAGGGCGAAGCTCGACCCTTGCGTCTCCAGCGACGAGCGGATTTGCGGGATCACCTCCGGCGAGCCGCCGATCAGGCCGAACATCACCCGGATCGGGAAGTAGGAGGCGAAGTCGGCGAAGTCGAACGCGCCCTTCGGCGCCCAGTCGTCCAGCAGGTCCGAGACCACCTTGCGCATCAGCGGCCGCAGGCGGTTGACGGCCCGCGGGGTGAAGGCCTCGGCGACGCTCCCGCGCAGCCGCTGGTGCTCGGCGCCGGAGCGCGACAGCATCATCTCGTTGGTGAACCGCCCCCAGCCGGTGCCCTCGGCCCCCATCAGCTGCACGATCTGGGCGTTCGGCATGTGCAGATGGGCGTCCTGGTACAGGATCTCTTTCATCGCCTGGTACTCGGTGACGACGTAACCGAGGTTGCTGGTGGCGAGGAACGGATGCTTTCCGCGGGCCGCGTTCATGAACGGCGTCGGATCCCGGGCGAAGTCGGGCTCCTCGAGCGGCAGGTGGCTCAGGGCCAGGTCGCTGACCAACGGCATGTGCATCTCCTCCGGCGGCCGGATGCTTCGTGGCTCCGGCTTCTCGATGCTGAGCATGCGCACAGCAGTGGAGGGGTGTCATCCCCTGCGGCGGCTCAGGCCGGGGTGTAGACGCCCGCGGTCGCGCCGCCGTCGATGGTCAGCACCGTGCCGGTGATCGCCGCCGCCGCGTCGCTCGCCAGATAGAGGCACAGCGCGGCGACTTCGCCGACCGTGGTCGCGCGGCCGATCGGTGCGACCCGCCGGCCCATCTGCTCCAGGGTGACGCCCGTCGGCAGCAGGTCGTCCCAGGCCTCGGTCGCGGTCATGCCCAGCGCCACGGCGTTCAGCCGCACGCCCTTCGGGCCGAGGTCGATTGCGGCGGCCCGGGTCACCACTTCGAGCGCGGCCTTGGAGGCGGCGTAGGCCGCGTGCATCGGGTTCGGCCGCTGCACGGCGATCGAGGAGATGTTGATCACCACGCCGCCGCCGCGCGCCGCCATGCCGGGAACCAGCGCCTGGATCAGCGTCACCGGCGCGATCAGGTTGACGGCGAACTCCAGGTCCCAGGCGGCGTCGTCCTCGACCAGCAGCGAGTGCTGGGCGCCGGTAACCAGGGCTGCGTTGTTGACCAGCAGGTCGATCTCGCCGCTGCGCCGCGCGACGTCGCGCGCGCCTTCGCGGGTGGCGAGATCGCCGGCGAGGATGGTGACCCGGCCGCCGTCGGCCTGGATCTGCTGCTGCAGGTCTTCGAGGGCGTGCGTGTTGCGCGCCGTGGCGACAACCTCGGCGCCGGCGGCGGCGAAGGCCTTGGCGATGCCGAAGCCCACCCCGCGACTGGCCCCGGTGACCAAGGCGCGCTTGCCGCTCAGATCGCCCATCTGACGTCTCCTCCCGCCGTGCTTATGGGGAGGAGACACGCGAAGTCGGCCGCTGTCCCGCCTAATCGCGCGGGGCGCGCGGGCTCAGCGCGGGAGGCGCTTTTCGGCTTCCATGTCGGCGCGCATCGCCGAGAGGTCTTCACAGATCCTGAAGATGGCGACGTAGAACTCGCAGAACGAGCGCCACAGCAGCACCAGCGCGCCCATGCCGATCAGGCCGACGACGACCACCGGGACGGCCATCAGCACGCCGAACGGGAAGGGGTCGCGGATCGCCACGCCGACGGCGGCGCCGATGAAGCCGAACACGCCGACGGCGATGATCGCCAGTCCGGCCCAGTAGATCAGGTGGACGACCTGGTTGGTCATCAGCCGCTCGAAGGTGAGCAGGTCCCAGATCAGGGCTGCGCCCGGGCTTTGAGGTCTGTTCAGAGGTCGCCGCATCCGTTTCCCAGACTAACCGGAGCCGTGGTCGCCCCTTTCTCGAACCGCTACCAGCGCCGGCCGCAGGCTGCAACGGCCGAGACGTCGCGGCGCATCCTCCGAACCCGTCATGGCCCGGCGTGTCCGGGCCACCCAGCCCAAGGCGCCGGGCGCAGTTGCTGCGGAAGGATGGCGGGATGGGTCGCCCGAACAAGTCGGGCGATGACGGCGGCGAGGGGGCGGGTCTCTAGATCTGCCCGACCGTCTTCAGCCGCGCGCGGGGATGGATCTCGCTCTGGCTCATCACCGGCGTCTGGCCGCGGAAACGCTCGATGATCGAGCGGACGTAGGGCCGGATGCCCGGGCTGGTCAGCAGCACCGGGCTCTCGCCGGCCAGGGCGGCGCGCTCGAAGCTCTCGCGCACGCCGCGGATGAAGTCCTGCAGCCGCGACGGGGCCAGCGCCAGCTGCTTCTCCTCGCCCGCGCCGATCAGCGCGTCGGCGAAGGCCATCTCCCAGTCCGGCGACAGGGTGATGATCGGCAAGGTGCCGTCGTCGCCGCGGTTGGCGAAGCAGAGCTGGCGGGCCAGCCGGGTGCGCACCTGCTCGACCAGGTTGGTCACCGAGGTGGTGTGCGGCGCGGACTCGCCGATGCCTTCGAGGATCGACGGCAGGTCGCGGATCGACACCCGCTCGCGCAGCAGCGACTGCAGCACGCGCTGGACGGTGGTGGCGGTGACCACGTTGGGGATCAGGTCGTCGGCCAGCTTCTTCTGCTCGGCCGGCAGTTCCTTCAGCAGCTTCTGCACCTCGGCGTAGGAGAGCAGGTCCGGCATGCTCTCCTTGAGGATCTCGGTCAGGTGGGTGGTGAGCACGGTCGCCGGGTCGACCACCGTGTAGCCGCGGAAGGTCGCCTCTTCGCGCAGGGAGTCGTCGATCCAGGTCGCCGGCAGGCCGAAGGCCGGCTCGCGCATGTGCTCGCCGGGCAGCTCGACCTGGCCGCCGCGCGGGTCCATCGCCATCAGGTGGCCGAGGCGCACCTCGCCCTGGCCGGACTCCATCTCCTTGATGCGGATGCAGTAGCCCTGCGAGGGCAGGCGCATGTTGTCGAGGATCCGCACCGCCGGCATGATGAAGCCGAACTCCGTGGCCAGCGTCCGGCGCAGCGCCTTGATCTGGTCGGTGAGCCGGCGGCCCTCGAGGTCGTTGATCAGGCCCAGCAGGCCGTAGCCCAGCTCGATCTTGATCTCGTCGATCGCCAGGCTGGCGGCGATCGGCTCCTCTTCCGGCTCGGCGGCCGCCCCGTCCTGGGTGATGCTGACCGTCGGATCGTCGGCCTTGTGCGAGCGGCGCCAGGCGAGCGCGCCGGCCCCCGCGGCGATCGCCGCGAACGGGAGGATTGGCATGCCCGGCACCAGCGCCAGCACGCCGGCGGTGGCCGAGACCATGCCGAGGCTGATCGGATTGCGCGCGAGCTGGTTGACGAAGGCCTTGTCGGCCGAGCCCTCGACGCCCGATTTCGACACCAGGAAGCCGGCGGCGATCGAGATGATCAGCGCCGGCATCTGGCTGACCAGGCCGTCGCCGATCGACATGATCGTGTAGGTCGAGAGCGCCTCGCCGATCGGCACCTTGTGCTGGATGACGCCGATCAGGATGCCGCCGATGACGTTGATCGCCAGGATCACCAGGCCGGCGACGGCGTCGCCGCGCACGAACTTCGAGGCGCCGTCCATGGCCCCGAAGAAGGTGCTCTCCTGCTCCAGCTCCTTGCGGCGGACCTTGGCGGTCTCCTGGTCGATCAGGCCGGACGACAGGTCGGCGTCGATCGCCATCTGCTTGCCGGGCATGGAGTCCAGGGTGAAGCGCGCGGCGACTTCGGCGATCCGGCTCGAGCCCTTGGTGATGACGACGAAGTTCACCACCACCAGGATGGCGAAGACGATCACCCCGATGATGAAGTTGCCGGCCATCATCAGGGTGCCGAAGGCCTCGATGACCTTGCCGGCGCCGTGCGAGCCCTCATGCCCGTGGCTGAGGATCAGCCGGGTGGTGCAGATGTTCAGCGCGAGCCGGAAGAGCGTCGCCACCAGCAGCACGGTCGGGAAGCTGGTGAAGTCGAGCGGGCGGCGCATCATCAGCGCCGTCATCAGGATCAGCACCGAGGTGGCGATCGAGATCGCCAGGAAGAAGTCCAGCAGGATCGCCGGGATCGGCAGGATCAGCAGGACGACGATGCCGACCACGCCCAGTGCGAGCGCGACTTCGCCACGCGCCACCCAGCCCCAGATCTCCTTCGGGGTCGGGATCGCGTTCGGGCCTGGGATCGAGGCGTCAGCCATGCGGCCAAATCCCGTTCATCCCCGCGAAAGCGGGGACCCAGGTGTTCTTGGTCTGACGAAGCTTAGCCACAGGCTGAACCTCGATGGAGTCGCGCAACAGAAAAAGCCTGGGTCCCCGCTTTCGCGGAGATGAGCGGTGGATGGAGCCAAGATGCTCCGCGCCGCAGGCGGTGAGGGGGCTTCCGCTCAGAAGCGCGTCAGTGCTGTCGATCCGCATCTGAAAGGAAGCCTCCTCCGGCGCTGCGCGCCACCTCCCCCGAGGGGGAGGATGGGCTCAGGCCGCGCTCGCGCCCATCTGCGGCGCCGGCACCGGCACCCCGGCCTCGGTGTATTCCTTCAGCTTGTTGCGCAGGGTGCGGATCGAGATGCCGAGGATGTTGGCCGCGTGGGTGCGGTTGCCGAGGCAGTGCTCGAGGGTGTCGAGGATCAGCTGCTGCTCCATCTCGGCGACCGTCTGGCCGACGAAGCCGCGGGTGGCGGTCTCGGCGGCGAGCGAGGCGACCTGGGCGGTGCGGGCGTGCGGGTCGGCGGAGGCCAGCGGCTGGCCGTCCGGCAGCCGGATGGCGTTCTCCTCGATCTCCGGACCGCTCGCCAGCAGCACCGCGCGGTGCATGGCGTTCTCCAACTCGCGGACGTTGCCGGGCCAGCGGTGGGCCACCAGCCGGCGGCGCGCCTCGGCCGAGAGCGGCCGCTCCGGCACGCCGTTGGCCGCGGCGTACTTGCGCACGAAGTGCTCGGCCAGGGCGATGATGTCGCCCGGGCGCTCACGCAGCGGCGGCAGCTTCAGGTTCACCACGTTCAGGCGGTAGAGCAGGTCCTCGCGGAAGGTGCCTTCCTTCACCGCCTGGATCAGGTCGCGGTTGGAGGTCGCGAGGATGCGGATGTCGACCTTCACCGGCTTGGCGCCGCCGACCCGGTCGATCTCCCGCTCCTGGATCGCGCGCAGCAGCTTGGCCTGCAGGCGGGCGTCCATTTCGGAGATTTCGTCGAGCAGCAGGGTGCCGCCGTTGGCCTCTTCAAACTTGCCGATGCGGCGGGCCACGGCGCCGGTGAAGGCGCCCTTCTCGTGGCCGAACAGCTCGCTCTCCAGCAGGTTCTCGGGGATCGCCGCGCAGTTGACGCTGATGAACGGCTTCTGCGCCCGGCGCGACTTCTGGTGGACGTAGCGGGCGATGACTTCCTTACCCGCGCCGCTTTCCCCGGTGATCAGGATCGAGGCCTCGGAGCCGGCGACCTGGTCGGCCAGCCCGAGCACGTTCAGCATCGCCGGGTCGTTGACCACCATCGGCCGGTTGTCGTCGGCGACCGCCGCCAGCACCGCGGCGATCAGCTGCGCGTCCGGCGGCAGCGGGATGAACTCCTTGGCCCCGGCCTTGATCGCCGCCGCGGCGCCGGCGGCGTCGGCCGCCACGCCGCAGGCCACCACCGGCACCCGGATCCGCTCGGCCTCGTTGGCCAGGATCAGCCCGCGGATGTCGAGCTGGTAGTCGACCATCAGCAGGTCCGCGCCCTGGCCGGCGCGCAACGCGTGGGTGGCCGCCTCGATGGTCTCGACGTGGCTCACCTTGGCGCCTGCGGTCATCGCCAGCTTAGCCGCGCTGGAGAGCTGCCCGTTCAGTTTACCGACGACCAGAAGTCGCATGGTACCGTCTCCTTACCTGCCGCGCCGGCCGTCAGGCCTGCGCGTCGCCGTCCTTGATGATTTCGGTCATGGTCACGCCCAGCCGCTCGTCGACGATGACGACCTCGCCGCGCGCCACCAGGCGGTTGTTCACATAGATATCGATGGCCTCGCCGACCTTGCGGTCGAGCTCGAGCACGCTGCCCTGGGCCAGCTGCAGCAGTTGGGCGACCGACAGGTGCGCCCGGCCCAGCACCGCCGAGATGTTGACCGGCACGTCGAACACCGGCGCGAGATCGCCCGCGTTCTTGTCCTCGCCGCCGCCGGCGTCGGGCAGGCCGCCGTCGTGGAATTCGTCGAGCTTGAGATCGTTGGACATGGGGAGGTCAGCCTTCGCCGCCAGGTGTCAGGGCTTCGCCATGCAGGCCCTCGGCGGCCAGCGCCGCGTGCAGGGCCTGGGTGACGCGTTCGGCGGCCGCGGCCGGGTCGAAGCCGCCCGCGCCGTCGCCGAAATCGAGGGTGAAGGCGTGCTGGCCAAGCGCGAGGTCGGCGCGCACCTGGATGGCGCCGGTGAACCCCGCGCGGTTGGCGGCCTCGTCCAGCTGACCCTGCAGCAGCTCCGCCAGTTGCGGCGCGGCGGTGACGATCAGCCGGGGGGCGGCCTCGATCTCGCGGGCCAGCGCCTCGAGGGCGGCGTGCACCGGGGCCTCGGGGAAGCGGTCGAGCGCCGCACCGGCGACCGCCCGGCCGCAGGCCAGCGCCAGCTCGGCGGCTCCGACCCGGTGCTGGTGGGCGACGTTCGCCAGGGTCGACAGCGCCAGGCTGCAGGCGCGGGAGATCTCGTTGAGCGCCGCCATCTGCTGGGCGTTGATGCTGGTGATCGCCGCGCGCTCGCCCTCGATGCGGGCCTGCTGGCGGATCTCCTCGACCTCTTCCGGCGTGAAGCTGCGCTTCGGGCGGGGCGCCACATAGGCGACCTCGCCGGCCGCGTCGAACTCGGTGTCGAAGGCGAATTTCTGATGCGAGGCGCCGGTCATCAATACACCAGCTCGTCGCCGTCGTTGGAGCCGGCCAGCATGATCTCGCCCTTGGCGGCGAGATCCTTGGCGACCTGCACCATGGCCATCTGCGCCTGGTCGACGTCACGCAGGCGCACCGGCCCCATGGTCTCCATGTCCTCGCGCATGATCTTCGCGGCCCGCTCGCTCATGTTGGAGAAGAACATCTCGCGCAGGGTGTCCGAGGCCCCCTTCAGCGCCAGCCCCAGCCGGTCCTTCTCGACCGCCCGCAGCAGGGTCTGCACGCCGCCCGGATCGAGCTTGCCGAGGTCTTCGAAGACGAACATCAGCGCGCGGATGCGCTCGGCGGACTCGCGGTTGCGCTCCTCCAGGGCGGTGATGAACCGCGCCTCGGTCTGGCGGTCGAACGAGTTGAAGATGTCGGCCATCAGCTCGTGGCTGTCGCGCTTCGAGGTGCGGGCCAGGTTCGACATGAACTCGGTGCGCAGGGTCTGCTCGATCTTGTCGAGGATCTCGCGCTGCACCGGCTCCATCCGCAGCATGCGGGTGACGCACTCCAGCGCGAAGTCCTCGGGCAGCGCCGCCAGCACCCGGGCGGCGTGCTCCGAGCGGATCTTCGACAGCACCACGGCGACGGTCTGCGGGTATTCGTTCTTCAGGTAGTTGGCGAGCACGGCCTCGTTCACGTTGCCGAGCTTGTCCCACATGGTTCGACCCGCCGGCCCGCGGATCTCCTCCATGAGCTGGTCGACCTTCTCCGGCGGCATGATCGCCGAGAGCAGCTTCTGGGTCTGTTCGAACGAGCCCATGATCGCGCCGGCCCCGGTCATGCCGGAGACGAACTCGACCAGCAGGTCCTCGACCACCGCGGAATGCACGGTGCCGAGGCTGGCCATGGCCTGGGAGATCTCCTTGATCTCCTCCTCGTCGAGCGCCTGCCACACCTGGGCGTGCTCCTCGCCGAGCGACAGCAGCACCACCGCGGCCTTCTCGGGCCCGGTCAGACGCGCGGGGTCGGTGATGGCTTTTTTGACGGCGGGCAGCTTCATGACTCGTGCAGCCAGCTACGGAGGATCGCCACGGACTCTTCCGGATGACGCTCGACGAACTCGGCGACCCGCTTCACCGAGCTCGCCTTCACCTGGCCCTCGATGCGGGCGATGTCGATCTTCTGGTCCAGCTCGCCGCCGGCGCCGATCGGGCCGGGCAGGGCCAGCTGGCCGGTGACCGGGTCGACCGTCAGCTGCAGCGGCTGGCCGTCGGGGGTCATGGCGACGCGGGTGACCGGCGGCAGCGCCGTCAGGTCGCCGGCCTGGGCCTTGCCCCGGCCCTTGCCGCCGCCCGAGGGGGCGAGCAGCGGCTTCACCACGAACATGATCATCAGCCCGGCGACCACCGCCAGCACGCCCAGCTCGGCGCTGCGCATGACGTCGTTCTTGTCGAAGCCCATCAGCGGGCTGGCCGTGGTGACGCCGTCCGGGTCCTCGGCGCTGGGGAAGCGCACGTTGGCGACGGTGATCTGGTCGCCGCGGTCCTGGTTGAAGCCGACGGCCGAGCGCACCAGCTGCTCGATCTGCTGCATCTCCTCGGCGCTGCGGGGGGTGTAGGCGCCGGGCTTGCCGTCCTTGCCGGGGGCGGTGAGGCCGTCGACGGCGACGGCCACCGAGAGCCGCTTCACCTCGCCGGGCGACTGCACCTCGGTGCGGGTGGTGCGCGAGATCTCGTAGTTGGTGGTCGATTCCTGCCGGCCGCTGGCCGAGGAGTTGGAGCTGGCTTCGCCGCCGGCGCCGGGGATGTTGGCGCTGGCCGAGGTCTGGCCGCTGGCGTCCGGCTCGTTCTGGCGGGAGTTCTCGTCGGTGGTCGACTCCGAGCGGATCACCTGGCCGTCGGGGTCGAAGGTCTCCTGCTGCACGGTCACCTGGGCGAGCTGCAGGTCGGCGGTGACGTTGACCCGCGCCTTGCCGGCGCCGACGACGCCTTCGACCAGGGTCTTCACCTGCTTGGCGATGCGCTGCTCGACGTCGGCCTTGCGGCTGTCGGACTCCGCCGCCATCCCCTGCTCGCCGCCGGACAGGGTCTTGGCGTGCTGGTCGACGACGGTGACGCGGTCGGGCTTCAGGCCGGGCACGGCGCCGGCCACCAGGTTCTGGATCGCCCGCACCTGCTCGGCGCCGGGCTCGCGGCCGCCGGCGTGGATGTTGACCGAGGCGGACGGCTGCTCGGGTTCTTCCTCGAACAGCTGCCGCTTCGGCAGCACCAGGTGCACGCGCACCGAGGTGACGCCGTCCAGGCCCTGGATGGTGCGGGCCAGCTCGCCTTCCAGCGCGCGCTGGCGGTTCAGCTGCTGGACGAAGTCGGTCTGGCCGAGCGCATTGGCGTTGTCGAAGATCTCGTAGCCGACCGACCCGGTGGTCGGCAGGCCCTTAGAGGACAGCATCAGGCGGGTGGAGGCGACCTGGTCGCGCGCCACCATCAGGGTCGAGCCGTCGCCCTTGACCTCGTACTTCACGCCGGCCTGGTCCAGCGCCTGGGTGATGCTGCCGGCTTCCTTCATGTCGAGGTTGGCGTAGAGCAGCGCCTGCGGTTCGCCGAGGTTCATTGTCACGGCGAACAGCGCGGCGGCCACGCCGGCGCCGATGCCGAGCAGGGCGACCAAACGCCCGATCCCGAACTTCTGAAGCGCCGCCAGAACCTTACTCAACGCAGGCGTCCTTCCCCCAACAAAGGCGTCGCGTCAGGCAGCCCCCCGCCCGTTGCTAGGCAGTAATTTCCCAGTGATTTGGTAAACGCGGTCTTAAGATCGGTTAAGACCCGCTAACGCCCCGGTCCGGCGACGGATCGCAAAGTGCTGTTGGATCAGCGGCTTGTGGGCGTTTCGGGGTGTTCGTCCGCCAGCGCGGTGTGCGCGAACTCGTAAATAATTCGCGGATGAGGCGAATGGCTGAAAGCGCCAAGCGGCGCCGGGCGTCGGACGTCGCGGGCCGGAGCGGCGCTGTGGCGAGAACAACCGTGGGCTCTCGCGCGTTTGACGCGAGCAACCGTCAAGGTTGGGGAGCCCGATGCTGAAAATCTGGAAGCGAATGGCAGGTGCGGCGGGGGGCCTGCTGGCGGCCGCGGCGGGCGAAGCCGCCTGGGCCGAGCCGTGGGTCGTGACGGTCGGCGGTCGGGCCGCCGCCGGGCCCGCCTGGGAAGGGTCCGACGAGACGAAGCTGAACGCCTCGCCGCGGATCACCATCGGACGGATCAGCCCTTACCGCCGGTTCAATCCGCCCGACCCGGGCGCAACCTTCGCCGTGATCGACACGCAGTACGTCACCTTAGGGCCGGTGCTGACCTTCCGGCGCAGCCGCAAGGACAAGGACGAGCTCACCGGCCTGCGCAAGGTGGATCGTGCAGCGGAGCCCGGGCTGTTCCTGGACCTCTGGCCGACCAACTGGTTCCGCGTGCACCTGGAGGGACGGAAGGGCGTGACCGGCCACACCGGCTGGCTGGGCGACGCCGGGTTCGACTTCGTCTACACCGGCAAGCGCTGGGACGCCTCGATCGGGCCGCGGTTCGGCTACGCCGACCATCGCTACATGGACCGGTATTTCGGGGTCACTCCGGACGAGGCGGCGGCCAACGCAGCGATCGACCAGGCCTATGACCCGTCCAGCGGCTCGCGCTACTTCGGCGCCCGGGCTGCCGTCGCCTATCGCATCAGCGACCACTGGCGGGTGACCGCCGACGCCGGCTTGGCGCGCCTCGGCGACCAGGCCGCCGACAGCCCGATCGTCCGCACCCTGGGCTCGCGCAACCAATGGACCGGCGGCATCACGCTCGACTACAGCTTCGACGTCGATTTCAACCTGTTCTAGCCGCCGCGCGTGTCGCGGGCGTCGGCCACAGGCCGCAGCCTTGAGCCGCGACCTGGTGGTCGGACGCGGGCTCTCCCTTCAGCACCCGCGTGATCGCCCGGCGCAGATCGCCGCCGTGCGCCGGTCGGCCGCCGCCGAAACGCGTGTCGTCGAACCGACCGTGGTAGGCGAGCCGGCCGTCGCGCCCGAACAGGTAGAAGTCCGGCGTGCAGACCGCCTGATAGGCCCGGGCGACCGCCCGGGTCTGGTCGATCAGATAGGGGAAGACATAGCCTTGGCGCAGCGCCTCGGCGGCGACCGCGTCGGGCGGAGCCTCCGCGGAGTTCACCGCCAGGGTTCGCAGCCCCAGCAGGTCGAGGTCCCGTGTGAGCGCGCTAAGCGCGCCGGCCAAGTGCTGCACGTCTGGACAGTCGTTGCAGAGGAAGGCCACGAGAATCGCCTGCGCCTCCGGAAAGTCCTCCGGGCCGACCAGCCGCCCGGTGAGCGGCTCCGGCAGCCGGAAGGGCGGGAGCGGCGCGCCGAGGTCGAACGGAGGGACTTTGGAGGTGGGCATGACGCTCTCGCACACGGAACGGTCGCCAAAATCCTACTTCGTTGATCGAGTTTGAAGCGTAGAAATCCTGTGGCCCGTTACAGCTGAGCCGATGACGCGGCTACGAGGCTAGTCGGTCTGCCGCTCGCCGGTCGCCCGCTCGACCGCGATGGCCGCCGAAAACCCGTGCACCACCGTGGAGGTCAGGATGGTGAAGGCGGTGATCGCCCAGAGCTGCGCCTCGTTGGTCAGCGTCATGTGCGCGCCGGCGTAGCTGAGGTAGTAGACCGAGCCGACGCCGCGGACGCCGTAGAAGGCGACCACCGCCCGCTCGCGCAGGCGCAGCCGGCAACGCCAGAGCGCCAGCGCGCCGACCGCCGGCCGCACCAGGAAGATCAGGCCCAGGCCGATCAGCGCGCCGGGCGCGTCCAGCGCGGTCAGTAACGCCGGCATCGCCGCGCCCAGCCCGACCAGGATCACCGCCGTCAGGGCATGCTCGAGGGTCTCGGAGAAGTCGTGCAGCCGGACGTGAAAGGCGTGGTCGGATTCCGCGCGCCGCAGCGTCATGCCCGCGACGAAGGCGGCGATGAAGCCGTAGCCCTCCGCCAGTTCGGTCAGCCCGTAGGCGACGAACACGCCGGCCAGGGCGAACACCCCGGCCTCGGACTTGGCCAGCGCGTTCTCGCGCGGGATGTCGAACAGCAGCTTGCCGAGCGTCCAGCCGATGCCGACGCCGCAGGCCGCGCCGACGACGATGCGATAGGCGACGTCGCGCAGCGCCCAGACGCCGAGCAGTTCCGGGGTGACCGCGGCGGCGGCGGCGAGCGCGAGGCTCAGGTGAACGAAGGGAAAGGCCAGGCCGTCGTTCAGACCCGCCTCGGTGGTCAGGGTGAACCGCACCGGATGCTCGCCGCCCTCAGTCGGCCGGCCGACCTGCACGTCGCTGGCCAGCACCGGGTCGGTCGGCGACAGCGCCGAACCCAGCAGCAGCGCCCCGGCCAGGGTCATGCCGGCCGCCGCCCAGCCGAGCAGCGCCACGCCGAGGATGGTCAGGGGCATGCCGATCGCCAGCAGCCGGATGGTCGGCCCCCAGCGGGCCAGGCCGGCGACCCGATCGATCCGCAGGCCGACGCCGAACAGGCCGAACAGCACGCACAGCTCGGCGCCGATCTCCCAGGCCTTGGGCGCGGCCAGCGGGCTCAGCGCCGCCGACAGGCCGGGGATCCAGCCGAAGAGGGCCCAGCCCAGGCCGATCAGCAGCGCATAGGCCGCCGGCTCGCGGCCGGAGAAGAACCGCGGCAACCAGTAGGCCAGGATGATCGCCACCCCGAGCGCGGCCAGCAGGACGTGGTGGCTGGAGATTTCGAACACGCCGCGGCTCCGGTGGCAGGAGCCTTACGCACGAAGCGCCGTGCGGGTTCAGCGAAAGGGCGGGGCAACCTCTCCGGGGAAGCCCTGAGCCCGGCCCCAGGGTTCACCCAATGCCGCTGTCCCAGGGCGTGTGTTGAGCTGTGTTCGCCCCCGCCGGCCAAGGCCGCCGGCGAGCGGACAGGCTTTGGAGGACCGATGAAGTACGCCCTGATCTGCGCCGTCGTGGCCATCTGCGCGGCGCCCTCGCTGGCCCTCGCCCAAGCGGACGCGCTCGGCCTGACGCGCGGCCAACTGGAAGACGCCGATCTCGTCGACCTCTCGGGCCGTGAGATCGGCGAAGTCGAAGGGGTCGTCACCGACGCGGACGGCCGCATCATCGGCCTGCTCGTCGAGCTGGATCAGCGCGATCCGACCCCCGACAAGCTGGTGCAGATCCCGCTGGACGGTCTCAAGGCGGTTCCCGAGCCGGGCGATCCCAGAAGCTTCGACATCCAGACGCGGCAATCGGCGGCGGAGCTCATGAAGTTGCCACCCGCCAGCACGACCTCGCGCCCGCGCTAGGCGCTCGTGTCGCGTCGCGCCGCTCGTCGCAGGTGGCGCGCCTCGGCGAGGCGGCGGCGGCGCTGCAGCTGCTCCATGGTCGTGACGAAGAAGGCCGTCGTCCAGCCGAGCAGCAGGATGCCGTTGATCCCCTCGACCGCAGCGACCAGGTGCCAGTGCTCGGCGATCATCTCCTCGGTGTAGCCGAGCGTGGCGTAGGCGACGGTCGACAGGTAGACCGCGCCGCGGACCGTCTCGACCGCGTTGAGCAGCTGGTAGAGGCCGGCGTAGAGCCAGATCTCGAAGCCGTGCAGCAGGAACAGGCCCAGCACCACCAGCAGGATCAGCCGCAGGCGCGGCGGCGCCGTCATGTCCCGCTCGCGCAGCAGCAAGATGTCGGCGATCCTGCGGATGCCCGACAGGCCCAGGGCGTGGATGATCACGGTCAGCGCCACCATGCCTGTGCTGACGAGCAGTTCCAGGTACATCGCGGGACTCCTCGGCTGATGGCGTTCGGCGAGAACCATGACCGTCGGACGCCGGAGGCGGAAGGGCAGGTGATCAGCCGACGTGCACGTCGACCGGCGGCGGCGCGGCGGCGGTCTTCGGCGGCGGCCGCAGCAGCAGCACGAGCGGGATGCAGAACAGGCCGAGGATCACCATCAGCCGGAAGTTGTCGACGTAGGCGACCATGGTGGCCTGGCGGGTGATCTCGGCGTTCAGCCGCAAGGCGCCTTCGACCGTCTCCGGCGACAGCCATGCCGGCAGGCCGGCGCGAACCACCGGGTCGGTCGGCGAGGTGTGCTCGGCGAGCGAGGCGTGCATGCTCTGCCCGTTGTAGGCGGTGAGCGCCTGCATCAGCGCGACGCCGATGCTGCCGCCGAGGTTGCGCATCAGGTTGGAGAGCGCCGAGGCGTCCGGCCGCAACCGTGGGTCGATCGTGGCGAAGGTCAGGGTCGCCAGCGGCACGAAGGCGATGCCCTGGCCGACGCCCTGCAGCACGCCGGCCCAGATGATCTGCTGCGGCGTCATCGACAGGTCGAAGCGGGCCATCTGCCAGAATCCGGCGATGCACAGCATGAGCCCCACGCCGACCAGCAGGCGTCGGTCGACGACCGCGTCGAGCCGGCCGACGACCAGCAGCACCGCCATCATCATCGCGCCGCGGGGCACGCTGACCAGGCCGGACAGCACCACCGAATAGCCCATCAGCCCCTGCATCATCAGCGGCAGCAGGGTGATCCCGCACATCAGCAGCATGTTGAAGGCGAAGTTGAAGCTGGTCGCGGCGACCAGGTTGCGGTCGCGGACCAGCGCCGGGTCGAACAGCGGATGCTTCGCCGTGAGCGTGTGCGTCAGGTAGACCCAGAAGCCGATCGCCGCGATCACCGCCTCGAGCCAGATCTCGCGAGAGCTGAACCAGTCGAGCGTGGGGCCGCGGTCGAGCATCAGCTGGAAGGAGGCGATGGCCACCGCCAGCGCGCCGAAGCCGAGGAAATCGAACTGCCGCTGCTCGCGCGTCTCGCTCGGCAGATAGCGCCAGAGCAGCAGCATGGAGCCGATCCCCGCCGGCAGGTTGATGTAGAAGCACCAGCGCCAGGAGAGATGCTCGGTGAGCAGGGCGCCGACGATCGGCCCGACCACCGGGGCCACGACGTTGCCCATCATGAACAGGGCCATCGCCCGGCCGTGGCGCTCCGGCGGATTGATGTTGAACAGCACCGCCTGGCAGAGCGGGGCGATCGGCGCGCTGGCGACGCCCTGTAGAACCCGGAACAGCACCATCTGCGGCAGGTTGGTCGCCATGCCGCAGAGGATCGAGGCGATGGTGAAGGCGAGCACTGAGATCAGCAGCATCGGCTTTAAGCCGACCCGCGCCGCCAGCCAGCCGCTGAGCGGCGTCGTGACCGCGGTGGCGACGATGTAGGAGGTGATCACCCAGGTGATCTGCTCCGGCGAGGCCGAGAGGCTGCCTTGCATGTGCGGCAGGGCGACATTCACGACCGTGGTGTCGAGAATGCTCATGATGGTCGCCATCATGAGCCCGAGCGTGATCGGGCCGCGGTTCGCGGCGGCGGCGCTCATGGCGTCAGACGCGCGCCTGCGCCGCGCACACCTCCCCCACGCGCCCCCATCGCGACCTCCCGTCCGGCGGGGCCGCTCGTTTCGCCGAGCCGCCTGCCTGCCGTCGGCCGGACGCTAGCTGCGCCGCGCGGAAACGCAAAGCGCCGCCCGCGCGGGTGCGCGGACGGCGCCTTGTCAGGCCGTAGGCCGGATCAGGCCGGGCCGGGGATCAGGCGGCCTTGGCTTCCTGCTCCGCCGGGGCCAGGCGGATCAGGTAGTCGAAGGCCGACAGCGCCGCCTTGGAGCCTTCGCCCATGGCGATGACGATCTGCTTGTACGGCGTGGTGGTCGCGTCGCCCGCGGCGAACACGCCGGGGGCCGAGGTCGCGCCGCGCCCGTCGGTCTCGATCTCGCCGCGCGGGCTGAGCTGGACGCCCGAGCTCTTCAGCCACTCCGTGTTCGGCACGAGGCCGATCTGCACGAAGATACCTTCCAGCTCGACCGTATGGCTCTCGCCGCTGGTCCGGTCGGTGTAGAGCAGGCCGGTGACCCGCTGGCCGTCGCCCAGCACCTCGGAGGTCTGGCCCGAGGTGACGACGGTGACGTTCGGCAGGCTGGCCAGCTTGCGCTGGAGCACCGCGTCGGCGCGCAGCTGCGCGTCGAACTCGATCAGCGTCACGTGCTTGACGATGCCGGCCAGGTCGATCGCCGCCTCGACGCCGCTGTTGCCGCCGCCGATCACCGCCACGCGCTTGCCCTTGAACAGCGGGCCGTCGCAGTGCGGGCAGTAGGCCACGCCCTTGTTGCGGTACTCCTGCTCGCCGGGGACGTTCATCTGCCGCCAGCGGGCGCCGGTGGACAGGATGACCGACTTGGCGCGCAGGGTCGCGCCGCTCTCGAACTCCACCTCGACCAGTTCGCCCGGCGCGCTCGGCGCCTTCAGCGAGACCGCCCGCTGCAGGTTCATGATGTCGACCTCGTAGCTACGCACGTGGGTCTCGAGCGCTGCGGCCAGCTTCGGGCCCTCCGTCTCGGGAACCGAGATGAAGTTCTCGATCGCCATGGTGTCCAGCACCTGGCCGCCGAACCGCTCGGAGGCGACGCCGGTGGCGATGCCCTTGCGCGCGGCGTAGATCGCCGCGGCCGCGCCGGCCGGACCGCCGCCGACCACCAGCACGTCGAACACCGGCTTGGCGCGCAGCGCCTCGGCGGCGCGGGCGGCCGCGCCGGTGTCGAGCATGGCCAGCAGCTCTTCCAGGCCCTTGCGGCCCTGGGTGAACTCCTTGCCGTTCAGCAGCACGGTCGGCACGGCCATGACCTGGCGGGCGCTGACTTCGTCCTGGAACAGCGCGCCGTCGATCGCCACGTGGCGGATGCGCGGGTTGAGCACGCTCATCGTGTTCAGCGCCTGCACCACGTCGGGGCAGTTCTGGCACGACAGCGAGAAATAGGTTTCGAACAGGAAGTCGCCGTCCAGCGCGCGGATCTGCTCGATCACCGCGGCCTCGACCTTCGGCGGATGGCCGCCGACCTGCAGCAGCGCGAGCACCAGCGAGGTGAACTCGTGGCCCATCGGCAGGCCGGCGAAGCCGACCTTCACGTCCGTGCCGGCGCGGCGGATCTCGAACGACGGACGCCGCGCGTCCTCGCCGTCGGTCACGACCGTCACCTTGTCGCTCTGCTCGGCGATGTCGTTCAGCAGTTCCTGGAGCTCGCGCGACTTCGGGCCGTCGTCGAGCGAGGCCACGAGCTCCACGGGCATGGCCAGGTTTTGCAGGTAGCCCTTCAGCTGGGCCTTCAGACCAGTGTCCAACATTGCGGCGCTCCGAGAGAAAGAGTCGGCCTCGACGCGAGGCCAGGGCGCCGCCGCCCTGCATGGGGCGGCGGCTTGTTTTTGGCTTTAGATCTTGCCGACCAGGTCCAGCGACGGAGCCAGGGTCTTTTCGCCTTCCTGCCACTTGGCAGGGCAGACTTCGCCCGGGTGCTTGGCCACGTACTGGGCGGCCTTCACCTTGCGCAGCAGTTCCGAGGCGTCACGGCCGATGCCGCCGGCGTTGATCTCGACGATCTGGATCTTGCCGTCCGGGTCGACCACGAAGGTGCCGCGGTCGGCGAGGCCGACGTCTTCGATCATCACTTCGAAGTTGCGGCTGATCTGGCCGGTCGGGTCGCCAACCATGGTGTACTTGATCTTGCCGACGGCGGCCGAGGTGTCGTGCCACGCCTTGTGGGCGAAGTGGGTGTCGGTGGAGACGCTGTAGATCTCGACGCCGAGCTCCTTGAACGCGGCGTAGTTGTCCGCGAGGTCCTCGAGCTCGGTCGGGCAGACGAAGGTGAAGTCCGCCGGATAGAAGAACACGACCGACCACTTGCCCTTCAGATCGCCGTCGGAGACGGTGATGAACTTGCCTTCCTTGAAGGCCTGGGCGGTGAACGATTTGATTTCGGTGCCGATCAGCGACATTGAGATTCCCTTGTGCGAGTTGACGCCGGTTGAGATAGCCGCTCCGCTCGCGAAGGTCCAATCGATGATCTGATTGTTGTCGATTGAATTTATCTATGACCGGCCGGCGCTGTAGCGCGCCAGGTAAATTCGACCTGCCGCGCGCCGCGTTGACATCCCGCAAGCGCGGCGTCGAACCTGGGGGCAGAGGAAACGCCGCGCGGCGGCCGCAGCAAGCGCGCCCCGCGCCGACAGACCAATGAGGCTGCGCCGTGATCCGAGGCATTCACCACGTCGCCATCAACACCCCCAACCTCGACCGGCTGGTCGCCTTCTACCGCGACGTCGTCGGCTTCGAGGTGGTCGAGAGCACCGGCTTCGAATGGTCGGACTCGCCGGAGATCGACACCATCGTCGGCATCAAGGGCTCGGCCTCCAAGGTGGTGATGCTGAAGGCGGCCAATTCCTACATCGAGATGTTCGAGTACCAGCGCCCGGCCGCGCGCTACGCCGACCGGCTGAACCCGTCAGACCACGGCTACACGCACATCTGCCTCGACGTCACCGACGTGGACGCCGAGTACGCGCGGCTGTCGCAGAACGGCATGACCTTCCACGCGCCGCCGACCTCGGTGGAGGGCGGCCGCATCAAGACGGTCTATGGCCGCGATCCGGACGGCAACATCATCGAGCTGCAGCAACTGGCCGCCGATCACGACATGTCGGTGCAGCAGCTGCGCGGCTACGGGTCCTAGGCGCTCGCCCGCCGCTCGTCCCCGCTTGCGCGGGGAAGAGCGGGCGTAAGCGCTCACAGGCCCCAGGGGCTGAGCGCGCCGGACTGGGCCAGCAGCACCGCGAAGGCGGTGTAGATCGCCGCCGTTACGGTGAAGGCCGTGCGCCGCAACACCGGCCAGGTGTCGACCCGCCGGCCGCCGCGCCAGACCGCCGGCAGGGCGAGCAGGGTCGGCAGGGTCAGCGTCGCGGCGACCAGGGCGCAGGCCGAGGCGGTGATCAGCAGCGGCCCCGGCCAGCCGAACACCAGCCGCGCGGGATCGGCCAGCACCCCGGCGCCCCAGACGCCGAAGCTGACCATGGCGATCAGCCAGAGCCCGGCCTGCAGGTTCTGCACCAGCGCGGCGCGGCTCTGGACCTGGCTTTCGCGCAGTTCGCGGCGGTTGCGCAGCATCGCGCCGGCCAGGCTGACGATCGCAGCGCCGACGGTCAGCCCGGCCAGCAGGCCGAGCGTGCCGGGGGAGCGCCAGGCGGAGGTGCGCTCGAAACGCTGCACGTTGGCCGCGTTCATGAAGCCGGTGGCCTGGCCGTCGCGCATGGTGAAGGCCAGGCGCTCGTCGCCGATCAGGGCGATGAACCGCCCGTCGGCGGGATCGCCTTCCGGCACCCAGGCTTTCTGGACGCCGCCGTCGGTGGTGACCAGCCGGCCCTCGGGCGTGATCCGCACCACCGCGTCGCCGGCCAGCCGCCCGGCGAAACCCTCCAGCCCGCCGTAGGCCCGGCGGCTCGACAGATAGCGGCCGGCGAACCGCTCCGGCGCGGCGGCCAGCGCCGACGAGCCGGCCCGCGGGAACGGCTGCGGCGCAGCGAAAAACTCGCGCACGATCGCCGCGGGCAGGGCGAGCACCAGGCGTTCGCCGGTGTCGGTGTTGGCGGCGACGAACACCCCGAGGTTCAGCGACGGCGCGGTGACCATGTTGGACATGAAGGCGACGGTGGAGCCGGCGTGGCCGTAGCCGCGGCGCTCGCCCGGGAGGGTCTCGACGATGAAGCCGTGGGCCCAGCCGTTGATCCCCGGCGGCGTCGCCAGGATCGGGGTGCGGAACGCCTGCGCCGTCCGCGAGCCGTAGAGCGTGGTCCCGCCGAGCTGGCCGCCGCCGAGCAGGGCCAGCATGTAGCGCGACATGTCGCCCGCGGTGGACGAGGCCGAGCCGGCCGGCGCGATCTGGCCGATGTACTCGTAGGGCCGCCGCTCGAAGCCGCCGCGGGTCCAGCGGAACCCGTCGGACACGTCGGCGGCCAGCGCCGCCGGCATCGGCGCGGGCAGCCAGGCCTTCGGGGGGCGCATCTCGCGGAAGGTGGTGCGGCCCATGCCGAGCGGCAGGAAGATCTCGTCCTCCATCAGCCGCTCGAACGGCCGGCCGGTGACATAGGCCAGCGCCTCGCCGGCCAGTCCGGCGCCGTAGTTGGAATAGCTGGCGGCCTGGCCTGGCGGCCGCACCCGCCGGACCCGCTCGCGCCGCAGATAGAGTTCGAGCGGGCGCACATAGTCGGGATCGCGGACGAACAGCTGGCCGAAGGCGCGATCCTCGAAACCGGCCGCGTGGGCCATCAGGTCGCGCACGCGCACCGGCCGGTCGTAGCCCTGGTCGCGCACCCGCACGCGCTCCGGCAGGTAGAGGTTCACCGGCTGGTCGAGCCGGATACGTCCGGCCTCGACCTCCTGCATCAGCCCGATCCAGGTGAAGGTCTTCGAGATCGAGCCGACCCGGAACAGGGTGCGGTCGGGGTCGACCGGCCGGCGGGGGCTGAGGCTGGCGAAGCCGTAGCCCTTCTTCAGCAGCACTTGGCCGTTCTGCACGACCGCCACGGTGACGCCGGCGATGTGCTCGCGCGCCATCGCCTGGCTGACCACTCCGTCGACGAAGGCCTCGAGCTGGGCCGGCGGGATCGGCTGGCCGGCGGCGAGCTTGGCGCCGGCGTCGGCCCGTACGCCGGGGGGGAGCGTCGGCAGCGCGGCCGGCGGAGTGCTCGATGCGGCGGCCAGGCCCGCGACCGGCTGAGCGGCGGCGACGGTCGGGGTGGCCGGCTTGGGTTTCGATCGCGGTTTGGCGGCCAGGGCGGTGTAGGGAATCGGCCCCTTCGGCAGCGCCGGGCTGACGCTCGCCGGGACGGACGGGACTGCGGCCGGCGCAGGCTCCTGCGCCTGCGTCGGGAAGGCCGCCGTGAGCGCAGCCGTCAGGGCGAGCGCTGCTGAAACCCAGGACCGCATCAGGCGTCACCCGGCTCGATTAGGATGTCTCCCGATTGTAGGGCGCAAATTGAGTCCCTCAAAATTGCGCCGCTCCCGCGTTGGTCGCCGGCAGGGCGTAGAGCGGCAGCAGCGGCCGCAGCGCCGGGCCGATCGACAGCTGCGGCTCGGAGGGCGGCGCCATGCCGGTCTCTTTTTCTCGCCGCGCGACGCAGCTCTGCACCGCCGCGCCGAGCTGGCGGAAGTCGTGGGCGGCGGGGAAGGCGCGCAGGAAGCAGTCGTCGAAATAGGGGTAGCGGTCGCTCTCGCCGCAGCCGAACGAGGTGCGGTCGGCGCGGGCGGCGGTCAGCACCATGCGGTTCGGCGCGGCGAGCTCCGGCACAAAGACGCCGGAGAAGCAGGCCGAGATGACGACGACGGTCGGACGGCCGCCGCAGGCGTCGTCGAGCATGGCCCCCAGCACGCTGGGCTCCAGCAGATCGTCGTCGACGACCACCCCCTGCGGTTGGCCGTGCGAGGTGATGTAGGCCAGGCAGCCGCCCTGGGTGCGCCCGGCAAGTTCGCTCAGCGCCGCATAGACGCTGTCGATGTCGCTGTGAGCGGGCCGCGGCCGGTAGCGGGCCGGACGCGCGGAGAGCTCGCGCAGGTTCTGCGGCTGGAACCCGGCGCTGCGCAGCGCCGCGCCGACGTCGCGGCGGGCGTTGTCGAAGGCTTCCGAGGGGCGGCCGGAGCTGGCGTGCCAATCGCCGGCGACCACCACGGCGGCCCAGTCGGCGAACGGCGCGGCGGGGTCCGGCGGCGGCGCGGCGCAGGCGGGCAGCGCGACGCCGAGCCAGACCATCAGCGAAAGTGCGGCTCTGATCAGGCGCCGCACTCGCTAGGGCTCACTTCTTGCGGAACTGGTCGAGCGAGACGATTTTCGCCGCGCCTTCCGGCCCGGCCGGTGCCGCCTCCGGTTCGGGCGCTGCGGCCAGGGCCTTGGAGTCGCCGCCCGCCGCCGCGGCCGGCGCTTCGAACTGCAGCAGGAACTGGACGCTGGGGTCGTAGAACCGCGTGACCGCCGCGTAGGGAATGCTCAGCCGCTTCGGCTGGCCGCCGAACTGCAGGGTGACCGAGAAGAAGGTCTCGCCCGGCGCCAGGTCCCAGTACTGGTGCTGCAGGACGATGGTCATCTCGTCGGGGTACTTGCCCAGCAGGTCGACAGGTCCGGACACGCCGGCCGCGTCGGTCTTGAAGGTGATGTAGAAGTGGTGCGCGCCGGGCAGGCCTTCGGGTGCGGCGGCGCGCTTCAGCGCAGCCTTCACGACGCCGCGCAGGGCGTCCTGAGCCATCGCCTCGTAGTGCATCAAATCCTGGGCCGGCGGGTCCTGGGGCAATGGAATCTCCGACGAAACACGCGTCTAAAAAATAGCCTGCGGGCGGCGCAGCGCAAAGGCCCAACCGCCTGATTTTGCGGCCGTCTCGAAAAGATTGCCGAGGGAAGTGGAGGGATTCTGTTGCCAGGCTCCCTCCGGCCCCGCCTAACGCTGCTAAGACGTTAGGGCTTTAGGTCGAAATCTATCGCACCGCTTACGCGGCGAGACGGACTTCTTGAGCGAAGTTATCGTTCGCAGTTAGTTAAAGACCCGGAACGGTGGGTCAAGCCGAGAGAAAGCTAACACCATTACACGTCTGTCGATGCTGATCGGCCCCATGCTTCCCCAAGCAAATACTTGGCTTTCCGGCGATAACCCGGGGGAAGATTGGTGGAGCCGCCGGGAATCGCACCCGGGTCCAGTCCGCTTATTACGTGCGCGTTTATCTCCATAGTCGGGCGAACCCGACGCAGAGACATATAGGGGCTGCGGCTCAGGATTTGAAGACGGGCCGTGCGCTCCAGCCGGCTTCGAGCCGCTGCGAGAGGTAGCCGGCCGCCGGCAGCAGCAGCACCGGCAGCACCGAGGCGAAGGTCCAGGGCAGGCGGTAGTGGGCCGCGGCCAGCAGCACATAGAGCGGCCAGAGCTTGTCTTTGCGGCGCATCAGATAGGCGCCGACCGCCGGCGCGAAGAGGGCGAGCTCGTAGTTCATCGCATAGGGGGTGAGCACCAGGCCGGCGCCGAAGAAGGCGATCAGCCGGTCGGGTAGGGCGAGCGGCTTCTTGAAGGCGAACCAGACCGCGGCGGCGGCCAGCGGGGCCAGCGCATAGGCCCAGGCGCCGGGCAGGCCGCGGTGCTCCAGGAAGGCGTAGGGGGTGACCGCGTCGGCGACCAGGCCGGGATGGGTGAAGATCACCTCGCGGAACCGCGGCAGGGCGGCCAGCCAGTCGAGCCAGGGCTGCAGGCCGAACGCGGCCAGCGCGGCGGCGCAGACCACCAAGCCGGTCAGCCCCATGACGAACAGGGTGCGCCAGCGGCCGTCGGCGATCAGGGCGATCGGCGCGAGCAGCACCAGTTGCGGCTTCACCACCGCCGCCAGCCCCAGCAGCACGCCCGCCGCGATGCTGCGCTCGCGCAGGGCGAAGGCGGCGATCGCCAGGCCGCCGACCAGGAAGGTCACCTGGCCGCAGTTGAGGATCAGCAGCGCCGGCGGCGCCAGGATCAGGAACCAGGGCGCGCCGGCCTTGACCCCGGCCCAGGTGAACAGGGCGGCGGTGAGCCCGACCCACAGCGCGAAGCCGGCCCAGTAGGGCATCAGCGCGAAGGGCGTGAAGACGAACAGCGCCGACGGCGGATAGATGTAGGGGCGCAGGTTCTGCGGCCCGAGCGGCCAGCCCTGCAGCCCGGTGATGTAGGCGAAGTCGTAGAGCTTGTCCGGTCGGCTCAGCGCCGCCTTCGCCCCGGCCCAGAAGCAGGAATAGTCCGCCCCCGGGGCCTGCACCTGGCTCAGCAGCCACAGGTCATGCCAGCCGTCGACGATCACGGCGGCCAGCGCCACCAGGGCGGCGACGGAGATGAGGAAGCGAAGCGAGGGGGTCTGGGCGGCCATGCGGCGCGAGCGTTAGGGCGCGCGGCCGGCTTCGGTCAACCGAACTGCGCGGGTTCAGGGCCCTTCCGGCTGCGGCGCGTTCTCCAGCCCCGGCGCGACGGTGCGGCTGTGCGGCGCGGCCTTGAGCACGCCGCCGCCGGCGGCGAACTCCTGGTAGGCTTGGCGTTCGGGGCTGAAGTCGATCTTGTTGCGGAACAGCACGTCGAACCGCGGCTCGCGGCCAAGCGCGGCGCGCAGCACCGGCTCCAGCACGTCGGCGGTCTGGCCGATCGAGATGTCGTCGCAGTCGCGATGCAGGCTGCGCGCGCCCTGCGCGGTCAAGAGCGTCAGGTCGTAGCCGACGCCAGAGACGCAGACCACGTCGGTGGTGGCGGCGTCGCGCACCACCTGCACCTCGCGCGGGGTCGACCAGATCGGCAGGTCGCGCAGCGCCAGGAAGCTCTGCGCCGAGCCCTGCGGCAGTTCGGCGTCGAAGCCGATGCGCCGGCCGATGCCGGCGTCGCAGCAGGCGTAGCCGGCGCGGCCCTGGACGAAGGCGCGGCCGTCATTGCGCACGGTGATCCGCACGATGCTCTGGCGCACGTTGCGCGCCGGCCGCACCCAGACCTCCAGCACCATCTCGTCGCCGCGCAGCAGCTGCCACTGCAGCGGCATCAGCCCCCAGAGCCGGTAGGTGGCGGGTTCGACGCCGTTGTCGACGCTCGGCAGGCGCTGGCCGCGCGGCACCCGGCGACCGCCGAGCGGATCGGCGGCCTCCGGCGCGTCGGGCCGCTTTTCGTCCCACCAGCTCTGCGGATCGGGCGGCGGGAACGGCCAGCCGCCGGCCTCGCCGGGCGGCGGCGCAGGTGGGGGCGGGCGGCGGCCGAAGCCGAACTGCGCCTGGGCCGGCGTGGCGACGACGGCGAGCGCGGCGAGGGCGAGCAGGGCGGAGCGCATGGGGATCAAGCTCGGGAAGCGCCGTGGCAGTTCCCGAACACTACCTCCCCCACGTGGACGTGGGGGAGGTAGATCCGAAGGGGAGGGTCTTAGCTTACAGCGCCTCGACGCCGCGCTGGATCGACAGCACGCCGGTGCGGGAGACCTCGACCAGGCCGAGCGGCCGCATCAGTTCGATGAAGCTGTCGATCTTGGTCGGCGCGCCGGTGACCTCGAAGACGAAGCTCTCGTGGGTGGTGTCGATCACTCGGGCGCGGAAGATGTCGCTGACGCGCAGCGCTTCGACCCGCTCGGGGCCCGCGCCGCGGACCTTCACCAGGGCGAGCTCGCGCTCCAGGCCATTGGGGTCGCGGGTGACGTCCTGCACGTGGCGGGTGGAGACCATCTTCTCCAGCTGCGCCTCGATCTGCGTCAGCACGTGCGGCGTGCCGCGGGTGACGATGGTCACCCGGCTGGTGTGCGCCCGGCGGTCGGTCTCGGCGACGGTCAGGCTCTCGATGTTGTAGCCGCGCGCGGCGAACAGCCCGACTAGCCGGTGCAGCACGCCCGGCTCGTTGTCCACCAGCACGGCGAAGGTGGCGAGGTTCTCCGGCTCCTCCTCGTGGGCGAGGTCGTAGACGGAGGCGGGTTGCGGGTCGGTGGTCATGATCAACGTCCGGCGAAAGGTCGCGCGTGACCTGTCACACGCCGCCGTTCGCCGCAACCTTGGTGTTGAGCGCCGGATCCCAGAGCTGCGGGGCCGCCGCTCCGAAGACTTCGTCGAAGCCCCGCTCCCACGGGTAGAGGCCGCCGTAATCGGGATGATGAGTTGAAACGTCCTGACGCCCGCGGGGCTGCCGCTCCAGCCGCGGCGTGCGACGTCGCGGCCATGTCTGTACTCAACCAGTGGAACTGAAGGCGGTCGAGCATGCCAGAACGTTCCGCGAACATCGTTCGCGTGTCAACGGTCAAGCTTGCAACCGCTGACGGCGCCTCCAGATTCCGCCGATGTCCTCCCTGCGCATGCCCCAGAGCCTGTCAAAGCGTCTCGGCATCGAGACCGGCGAGGCGGTGCTGCGCTACGAGCTGCTGCAGGAGCAGGCGGCGTCGCTCGGCCGGGTGGGCGAGAAGCTGGAGAAGGCGCTCGCCGCGCTGCGGGCGCATGAGGGCGAGGAGGGCCGCGCCGCCGCGCTCAAGGCGGCGGCCGACGCGGCCTGGTGCTTCTTCGTCCAGCGCGAGGTGATGGGCATGCTCGACCGCGCGGCGGTGGTCGAGCAGTACGCCATCCCGCGCGAGGTGCTGGCGCGGATCGGGGCCCGCTAGGGCTACCCGCGCTTGCCGACCAGGGCGAACATCGCGCCCTGCGGATCGACGGCCTGGATGATCCAGTCGCCGCCCGGGACCTCCATCGGACCGTTGACCACCTTACCGCCGCCGTTGGTCACCCGCAGCACGGCCGCGTCGATGTCGCCGACCTGGAAGTAGTAGAGCCAGGCTGGCTGACGCACCTGCTCGGGCTTCTTCATCATCCCGCCGACGACGCCGTCCTGGTTGGAGAACAGCTGGTAGGGGCCCATCGGCCCCATATCCAGGGTGTCGCCCTTCTTCCAACCGAACATCGCTTCGTAGAAGCCGAACCCCTCGGCCGGGTCGCCGCCGTAGAGTTCGTGCCAGCTGGTGTGGCCCAGCGCGCCCGGCGGGGTGTCCGGCCAGCCGCCGTCCATCGGCGCCGGCTTCATGATCTCGAACACCGCGCCGTGCGGGTCGGCGACCACGGCGAAGCGGCCGATGTCGGGGATGTCCTCCGGCGGCCGCATCACCGATCCGCCGAGGCTGCGGACCTTCTCCGCCGCGGCGTCGCAATCGTCGACGCAGACGTAGCCGGTCCAGTTCGGCGGCACGCCCATCGCCTTCACCTCGGCCGGGATGGTCATCATCCCGGCGACGCCGGACGGCGCGTCCGCGGCCTTCAGGACGGTGTAGGTCATGTCGCCGGCGGACATGTCTTCATGGGTCCAGCCGACCACGTCGCCGTAGAAGCGCTTCGCCGCCTCCACGTCGGAGGTCATCAGCTCGTACCAGATGTAACGGCCGTGATTGCTCATCGCAGCGTCTCTCCCGTTGGGCTCGGAGAACCAGGGTCGCAGGTTCCTGCGAAGGACGTGCGAAGGCCAACGGTTCCGACGGCGGCGGCCGGATTTTCGTCGCCTAGGCCGCCACCGCCGCGACCTTGGCGTCCAGCACCCGCACCAGCTCGGCAGGCGCAAGGCGCACCTGCAGGCCGCGTTGGCCGCCGTTGACGAAAGCTTCCGCCAGCTCCGCCGCGGCCGCGTCGAGCACGGTCGGCAGGCGCTTCTTCTGGCCGAACGGGCTGACCCCGCCGACCCGGTAGCCGGTGATCCGCTCGGCCTCGGGGACCGGGGCCATCTCGGCCGCCTTGGCCCCGAGCGCGGCGGCCAGCTTCTTCATGCTGACCTCGCGGTCGGAGGCCAGCACCACGCAGGCCGGCTTGCCGTCGGCCTTGACGATCAGGGTCTTCAGCACCTCGCCCGCCGGCGCGCCGAGCGCCTCGGCGGCCTGCAGCCCGACCCGGTCGGCGTCGGGGTCATAGGCGTAGGTGGCGAGCGCGTAGCGCACGCCGGCCTTGTCGAGCGCGACGGTGGCGGGGGTGGTCTTGGACATGGCCGCCTTCTACCCGCCGCTCGTCCCCGCGAAAGCGGGGATCCAGGTTTTTTTGGAGCGCGGTGCGGGCAGTTCAGGGAACCACGAAAGACACGAAAAACACGACCCGAAGCGGGATCGGTCCGGCCGAGCGCTCTTTCGTGTTTTTCGTGCCTTTCGTGGTTCAAAAAGCCTGGGTCCCCGCTTTCGCGGGGATGACCGGTTCTTAGTGGCTCAGACCAGCCGCTTGCCGGCCTCGTCGATGATCGAGCCGAGGTCGCGGGACTCCTCGGCCATGATCATCTCGTTGTGCGCCTTGCCGGACGGGATCATCGGGAAGCAGTTCTCTTCCTTGGTCACCCGGCAGTCGAAGATCACCGGCCTGTTGACCGAGATCATCTCGCGGATCTTGTCGTCCAGCTCGGCCGGATGCTCGGCGCGAAGGCCGACGCAGCCGAACGCCTCGGCCATCTTCACGAAGTCCGGCAGGCTGGCCGAATAGGAGTGCGAGTAGCGCTCGCCGTGCAGCAGTTGCTGCCACTGGCGCACCATCCCCATCCACTCGTTGTTGAGGATGAAGATCTTGATCGGCAGATCGTGCTGAACCGCCGCCGACATCTCCTGCATGGTCATCTGCACGCTGGCGTCGCCGGCGATGTCGATGACCAGGGCGTCGCGGTGGGCCATCTGCACGCCGAGCGCGGCCGGCAGGCCGTAGCCCATGGTGCCCAGGCCGCCCGAGGTCATCCAGTGGTTCGGCTTGTCGAAGTGGAAGAACTGCGCCGCCCACATCTGGTGCTGGCCGACCTCGGTGGTGACGTAGACGTCGCGGTCCTTGGTCAGCTCGTACAGCCGCTGGATGGCGTGCTGCGGCTTGATCAGCTTGTCGTCCTGGCGATAGCGGAACGACTGGCGCGCCCGCCAGGCCTCGATCTGCTTCCACCAGTCGGTCAGCGCGGTCGGCTCGACCTTGTAGTTGCGCTGCTTCCAGACCGCGATCAGGTCCTCGAGCACCGAGGCGGCGTCGCCCACGATGCCGATGTCGGCGCGCACGTTCTTGCTGATCGACGACGGGTCGATGTCGATGTGGATCTTCCGCGAGGTCGGCGCGAAGGCGTCAAGCCGGCCGGTCACCCGGTCGTCGAACCGCGCGCCGACGGCGATCATCACATCGCAGTCGTGCATGGCGTTGTTGGACTCGAACGAGCCGTGCATGCCGACCATGCCCAGCCACTGCTTGTCCGAGGCCGGGAAGGCGCCCAGGCCCATCAGGGTCGAGGTGACCGGCGCGCCGGTCAGGGCGGCGAACTCGCGGAGCAGCGCGGCCGCCCGCGGGCCGGCGTTGATCACGCCGCCGCCGGTGTAGAGGATCGGCCGGCGCGCGTTGGCGATCAGCGCCGCAGCCTCGGCGATGCGCGACGGGTCGCCCTTGGTGCGCGGCGCGTAGTTGTGCGCCGGCTTCACCTCTTTCGGGCCCTGGTAGACGCCCTTGGCGAACTGCACGTCCTTCGGGATGTCGATGACCACCGGGCCCGGACGGCCGGAGGTGGCGATGTGGAAGGCCTCGTGGATGATCCGCGGCAGGTCCTCGACCGACTTCACCAGGTAGTTGTGCTTGGTGCAGGGCCGGGTGATCCCGATGGTGTCGCATTCCTGGAAGGCGTCGGTGCCGATCAGGTGGGTGGCCACCTGGCCGGTGAAGACCACCATCGGGATGGAGTCCATCAGCGCGTCGACGATGCCGGTGACGGCGTTGGTCGCGCCGGGGCCGGAGGTGACCAGGACGACGCCCGGCTTGCCGGTCGAGCGGGCGTAGCCTTCGGCGGCGTGGGTCGCGCCTTGTTCGTGGCGCACCAGCACGTGCTGCAGCTTCGGCTCGTTGAACAGCGCGTCGTAAATTGGCAGCACCGCGCCGCCCGGATAGCCGAACAGCACGTCGACCCCTTGATCGAGCAGGGCGCGCACGACGATCTCGGCGCCGGAGATGGTGTCTTGCTGGGCTTCGAGCGTGGCGGCGGTCATGGGATGCGACCTTTTTGGAAAACGGGCCTGAGCGGCCAAATGGGCAATAAAAAAGGCCCTTCGAGGGGCCTGGGACGAGCGACCGGAAAGGCCTGACGCGGGGGTCAGTCCTTAGGACGGTCGCCTTACGATTACGAGCACGGTGCGCACGGGAATTCTCTTTGAATGAGCGTCGAGGCTTTCGCATGCCCGTGCCAGCAGGTCAAGCGGGCGGCTGGGGGAAGAAACTGCCTCAGGCGCTGGTGTGGCCGCGGCGCCGAAACCCCCCCTCAGTCGGCTGCGCCGACAGCTCCCCCGCTCCGCGGTGGAGCATCTGGGCCTAGATCCTCCACCGCGCAGCGGGGGAGGTGGATCGGCGCGGCACGCGCCGAGACGGAGGGGGCGTTCAGCCTTGCAGCGCCGCGAACTCCGCCCATTGGCCTTCGGCGTCCGGCGCGGTGATCCGCGGCCAGTCGGCCATCTGGCCGCGCATCCAGGTCAGCTGGCGCTTGGCGTAGCGGCGGGTCTCGCGTTGCGCCGCTTCGAGCGCCTCGGCCAGCGAGGCGTCGCCGCGCAGGTGGGCCGCCAACTCGCGCACGCCGACCGCCTTCATCGCCGGCAGCGCCGGGTCGAGCGCGCGGAGGGCCAGGCCGGCGACCTCCTCCAGCGCGCCCTCGCGCACCATCGTCTCCAGCCGCGCGTCGCAGCGGGCGTAGAGCACCTCGCGCGGCGGCTCCAGCGCGACCCCGCGCCAGGCCTCGGCCGGCAGGGCGGGCTCGCCGGTCCGCCGCCAGTCGGTCAGCGAGGTCCCGGACGCCGCGTAGACCTCCCAGGCGCGCACCAGCCGTTGGCGGTCGTTGGCGGCGATGCGGGCGGCGGCGGCCGGATCGACGGCGGCGAGGCGGGCGCGGAAGGCTTCCTCGCCCATCTGCTTGAACTCGGCCTCGGCGGCGCGCCGCGCTTCGGCCGGCACCGGCGGGACCTCGGCCAGGCCCTTTGTCAGGGCGGCGAAATAGAGGCCGGTGCCGCCGACCACGATCGCCGGCCGGCCGCGGCTTTCGATCTCCGCCAGCACCTCGGTCGCCGCGCGCAGCCAGCGGCCGACCGACCAGCCGTCGGCGGCGTCGACGGTTCCGAACAGGTGATGCGGGGCGCGCGCCTCCTCGTCGGCGTTCGGGGCGGCGGTCAGCACGCGAAGTCCGCGATAGAGCTGCATGGAGTCGGCGTTGACGATCTCCGCCCCGGTCGCGGCGGCCAGCCGCAGCGCCAGCGCCGACTTGCCGCTTGCCGTGGGGCCGGCGATCAGCCAGATGCGGCGCTGCATGGAACTGGTGCTCACCCTCGTCAGCCCCGACCCCGGGGCCCTCGCTGCGGCCGAAGCCGCCGTCGATCAAGCGCTCGCAAGAGCCGATCTCCCCGTCAAGGCGCATGAGCCGCTCGGCCCGGGCGCGGTCGACATCTATCTGGAGGGCGAGCTCGGCGCGGTGCGCAAGCTGGCGCTCGACGCGCTTGCCCACCACGCGACCGACTGCGCCGTGCAGCCGATCGCGCAGCGCCGCAAGGGGCTGCTGCTGGCGGACATGGACTCCACCATCATCAACGTCGAATGCCTCGACGAGCTGGCCGACTACGCCGGGGTGAAGGCGCAGGTCGCCGAGATCACCGAGCGGGCGATGCGCGGCGAGCTGGAGTTCGAGGGCGCGCTGCGCGAGCGGGTCGGCATGCTGAAGGGCTTGGGGCTCTCGGCGCTGCAGGCCGCCTACGACGAGCGGGTGAAGCTCAATCCGGGCGCGCGGACCCTGGTGCGCACCATGGGCGAGCAGGGCGCGCGCTGCGTGCTGGTGTCCGGCGGCTTCACCTTCTTCACCAGCCGGGTGGCCCAGGCCACCGGCTTCCACGACAACCGCGCCAACACCCTGATCGAGGCCGCCGGCGCGCTGACCGGCCAGGTCGGCGAGCCGATCCTCGGCCGCGAGGCCAAGCTCGCGGCGCTGAGGGAAGAGGCCCAAGCGCTCGGGCTCGCGCTGTCGCAGACCCTGGCGATCGGCGACGGGGCCAACGACCTGGCGATGATCGAGGCCTCGGGCCTGGGCGTCGCCTACCGCGCCAAGCCGATCGTCGCGGCCCAGGCCGACGCCAAGGTCGACCACGCCGACCTGACCGCGCTGCTCTACTTCCAGGGCTACCGCGCCGACCAGTTCGTCACGGACTGACCGTAAGGGCGCCGCGCCCGCCCTATATCCGGTCATCCCCGCGAAAGCGGGGACCCAGGTGTTTTCTGTTCCTGAAGCGCCTGGGCCCCGGCGTAGCCGGAACGCAAAAAGCCTGGATCCCCGCTTTCGCGGGGAAGAGCGGAGTTGGTGAAGAATGGCGCTCCCCCGCCCGGTCAAAGCCGTGGTCTTCGATATGGACGGCTTGCTGGTCGACACCGAGCAGGTGGTGTTCGAGGCGATGGCCGCGTCCTGCCAGGGCTCCGGCCACGAGATGCCGTTTTCGCTGTTCCAGCGGCTGGTCGGCCTGCCCGGGCACGTCAGCGACCTGATCGTCGTCGAGCACTTCGGGGCCGGCTTCGACCTGGCGCTCTGGCGCGACGGAGTTTCGCATCATTTCGACGCCATCGCCGCGGCCGGCATCGCGCTGAAGACCGGCGTGGTCGAACTGATCGACCTGTTGGACGTCCGCGGCCTGCCGCGGGCCGTCGCCACCTCTTCGACCCGGCGGGCGGTGGATCACAGCCTGGGCCAGCACGGCCTGGTCGAGCGCTTCCACGCGATCATCAGCCGCGAGCTGCAGACCCACCACAAGCCGCACCCGGACCCGTTCCTGAAGGCCGCCGCGGCGCTCGGCGTCGCGCCGGAGGACTGCCTGGCGCTGGAAGACTCGCACAACGGCGTCCGCGCTGCGGCAGCCGCCGGGATGATGACCATCATGGTCCCGGACCTGCTCGACCCCACCGAGGAGATGCACGACCTCTGCGTCCGCATCGCCGGCGACCTGCACGAGGTGCGGGCGCTGTTGGAAGGGGGCACCGGTGCACGCCTCTCGATATCCCCAGGGCGCGGCGACTCCAGGATGGAGTGACTGGTCACGGCTGGTGGCATGCTCGCGGCGGTGACCGAAGGAGAAGCCGATGTCCGAACAGCTGCTGCAGGAGCTCGTCGATCACCGGGCGATCCTCGAGCTCAAGGCCCGCTTCGTGCACACGGTCGACGCCAAGGACTGGGACGGCTACCGGGCCGTGTTCACGCCATCGGAGGGAGTTTTCGACTTCGGCGGCGGCTTCACGGTGGAGGGCGGCGACGCCTTCGTGGCGACGGTCGCCGGCCAGTTGGAGAACGCGACCTCGGTCCACCGCGCCTTCCTGCCCCAGATCACCTTCGCCAGCCCGACCGAGGCCCGGGGCGAATGGGCGGTCAACGATTACATCGAATTCGCGCCGGACCCCGCCACAGGCGAGCGCCGAGGCCAGCAGGGCTTCGGGTATGAATACGAGCTCTACCGGAAGATCGACGGCGTCTGGAAGATCGCCGGCTGGCGCGTGCACTACATCCGCCTGGATCCCCTGCCGCGCGCTCCACTACCTGACGGCATTCTCGGCGGTACCGACGTCCTGCGGGATCCGGCCTATCTCGCCGCGGTGACGAAGCCGCCTTGTTGAGGTCCCGAGCCGAGGGCGAAGCCGCCGCGGCCTGGCTGGCCAGGCGCGCGGCGCTCGCCACCGACCCTCGCGCCTACCGCCCCGCGCCGCGTTCGAAGTAGCGGAAGAAGCTGCTGTCCGGCGACAGCACCAGGGTCGAGTCGCCCTGGCCGAGCGCGGTGTCGTAGGCCTGCATCGAGCGGTAGAAGCTGGCGAAGCCCGGGTCGCGGCCGAAGCTCTGGGCGAAGATCCGCGTGCGTTGGGCGTCGCCTTGGCCGCGGGTGGTCTCGGCCTCCTCGGTGGCGGTGGCGAGGGTGATCGCCACTTCCTTGTCGGCGCCGGCGATGATCTCGCGCTTCTGCTGCTCGCCGACGGCGCGGATTTGCGCGGCCTCCTGTTGTCGGGAGGTCTGCATCCGACGGTAGACGGCGGCCTGGTTGGCGGCCGGCAGGTCGGCGCGCTTGATCCGCAGGTCGATCACCTCGATGCCGAACCGGCCGGCCTGGGCGCGACGGGCGACGTCGGCCTTGGTCTGGGCCATCAGCCCGGCGCGCTGGCCGGAGATGATGTTGGTCGAGGTGGTCGAGCCCAGCACCTGGCGCAGCGCCGAGTTGACCAGCGGCTCCAGCCGGGCGGCCGCGGTGCGGTCGTCGCGCAGGGTCCGGTAGTACTGCAGCGGGTCGGAGATCCGGTAGCGGAGGAAGGCGTCGACGACGAGCCGCTCCTGATCGGCCGAAATCACCTCTTCCTGGTCGGCCTCGAGGCCGAGGTTGCGGCGGTCGAAGCGGATCACCCGGTCGAGGAACGGCGTCTTGATGTTCAGCCCGGGCCCGCCCTTGCCCAGCGCGTTGATCACCCGCACCGGCTCGCCGAAGCGCACGACCAGCGCGGATTCCCGCTGGTCGACGATGAACAGGGTGTTGGAGAGGATCACCAGCAGGGCGAAGGCGGTCACGCCCCAGGTGGTCAGCTGTCGACGGGTCACTGGGCGGCCCTCCTCTGGTCGGAGGCGCCTGGCGCCTGGTCGCCGGTCTGCGCGGGCGCAGACGGGGCAGGGGGCGGAGCCCGGCGCTGGAAGACGTCAGGCGGCAGGACGATCGGGGCGGTCACGCCCTTGCCGTCGACGATCACCTTGTTCGACTTCTGCAGCACCCGTTCCATGGTCTCGAGATAGAGCCGCTCGCGGGTCACCGCCGGGGCGCGGCGGTATTCGCCATAGATCTGGTCGAAGCGCGCGGCGTCGCCCTGCGCTTCGCGGACCGACTGTTCGCGATAGCCCTGGGCGGACTGCACGATGCGCGCCGCGTCGCCCTTGGCCTCGTTGATCACGCGGTTGCGGTAGGTGTTGGCCTCGTTGACCGCGGATTCGGCGTCCTGACCGGCGTTGGCGACCTCGCGGAAGGCGGCGACCACCTCCTGCGGCGGGTTGGCCGAGCGGATCTGCACCTCGACCACGACGACGCCGACGCCCCAGGCGTTGAGCGTCTTCTGCATCAGTTCGGCGGCCTGGATCTGCACCTGGCCGCGGCCCTTGGTGAGGATTTCCTGCAGCGGCATCTTGCCGACGACTTCGCGCATGGCGCTTTCGGCGACGTCCTTGACCGCGACTTCCGGATTGCGCGTCGAGAAGACGAAGCGCGAGGCGTTGTCGACCCGCCAGGTGACGCTGAAATCGAGGTTGATGATGTTCTCGTCGCCGGTGAGCATCAGGCTCTCTTGCGGCACGTCGGCGTCCGCCGTGCCGCCGATGTCGATGCGGTTCAGCGAGGTGACGGGCACCTTCTCGATGCGTTCGATCGGCGCCGGGAAGTGGTAGCGCAGGCCCGAACCCTCGGAGCGCGAATAGGCGCCGAAGGTGGTCACGACCGCTTCCTCGTTCGGTTGCACGACGTAGAAGCCGGAGAGCGCCCACAGGCCGACCACGCCGCCGGCGATGGCGGCGACCGCGCCAGGGCGAACCCCGCCGGGGCCGCCGAGGAACTGGCGCAGCCGCATCCGCAGGCGCTCGAGGTTCGGGTTCAGATCGGGTCCGCCGGGCCGGCGCGGGCCGCGGCCGCCGCCTTGCGGCGGGCGTGGCGGCTGGTTGCGCCGATCGTCATCGGGGGGCGAGCCCCAGGGGCCAGGGTTGGCGTTGTCGTTCCAGGGCATCAGCCGCGTCGCGTCTTGGTCAAGCTGGCTCCAGGGCGCAGCCGGGTCGGACCAAGCCCCCGTTGGGCTTGTAAACCGGCGCTGTCCGCCGGATATGAGGTTCCTTCTCAAGCAAGGCAAGCCATAGGCGTCATGAGCGACGGACCAGTTCCCGACCGCGCAGCCATTCTCGCCGCCCTGGACGCGGTCAAGGATCCCAAGAGCGGCAAAGGCTTAGCCGCAGCTGGCCTGGTGCGCGGGCTGATCCTGCGGGCCGGCCGGGCGGCGTTTATGTTGGAAGTTCCGCCGGCGGACGTTGCGCTTTACGCCCCCGTCCGCGACGCCGCCGAGGCGGCGCTGATCCAGGCCAGCGGGATCGCCAGCGCCCATGTGGTGCTGACCGCCGAGAGCGCCGCGCCGGCGCCGCCGAAGGTCGAGGGCCGCCGCGCCAAGGTGTCGGAGGATCCGCAGGCGAAGCTCGGCCACATGCCGGAGGCCGTGCGCCCGGATCACGTGAAAAAAGTCATCGCCATCGCCAGCGGCAAGGGCGGGGTCGGCAAGTCGACGGTCGCCGCCAGCCTGGCCGTGGCCTTCGCCCGCCGCGGCCTGCGCGCCGGCCTGCTCGACGCCGACATCTACGGCCCGTCGGCGCCGCACATGCTGGGGGTCGCCGGCGAGCCGACGTTCGACGCCGACAAGCGGCTGATCCCGCTGGAGGCCTGGGGCGTGAAGGTGATGTCGGTCGGCTTCATCGTCGAGGAGGGCGACGCCGCGATCTGGCGCGGGCCGATGGCGTCCTCGGCGGTGCGCACCCTGATCGGCTCCCACTGGGGCGACGAGGCCGAGCCCCTGGACGTGCTGGTCGTCGACCTGCCGCCCGGCACCGGCGACATCCAGCTGACCATCGCCCAGCGGCTCAAGCTGGACGGCGTGGTGATCGTCTCCACCCCGCAGGAGATCGCCCTGATCGACGCCCGGCGGGCGGCCACCATGTTCCGCAAGATGGGCGCTGAGATCCTCGGCGTGGTCGAGAACATGGCCTATTTCGCCGATCCGACGACCGGCGCGAAGCTGCCGATCTTCGGCGAAGGCGGGGCGGCGGCGGAGGCCGAGCGCCTCGGCGTCCCGCTGCTCGGCCAGGTTCCGCTGGAGATGCCGCTGCGCGAAGCCTGCGACAGCGGCCGGCCGCTGGTGGCGACGACCCCGGACAGCCCGGCCTCGAAGGTGTTCCTGGAGATCGCCAGGAAGCTGGCGTGACCTAGCCGCTCATCCCGGCGAAGGCCGGGACCCAGGTTCAGCCTGAGCGCCGGGGCAGGATCCGCTGGCGGCCTTTCGGTGACTTCGGCGTCCGGGATCTGGGTCCCGGCCTTCGCCGGGACGAGCGGATTATTTATCCCCCCCGTGCGCCCGGTCCCGCGCCTCGAGCTTCTCGCGGATCTCCGCGTGGCGTTCGCGGTCGAGCTTGTAGCCGACGAAGCACAGGCCGCCCATCATCACGAATACGATCGGCCCGGCGAGGAAGGCGATCTCCAACCCGCGCAGGGCGCGCTCGGTGTTCACCGCGCCGACCTTCGGGTCGAAGCCGACCTCGCTCAGCACCCGGAAGGTCAGGAAGATCGCCATCGCCGTCGCCAGCTTGGTGGTGGCGTTGGTCAGGGCGAAGATAAGCCCGGTCCACTCGCGGCCGGTCTCCAGGCGGATCTCGTCGGCGATGTCGGCGGTTAGCGCGCGCAGCGACACCAGGAAGCCGGCGAAGGCCGCCCCGGCGACCAGCATCAGCGGAACCGTGCCCAGCAGGTCGCCGTAGGGCAGGAACGGCACCGCCATCAGGCACAGCGAATAGGCGGTGGTGCAGACGATCAGCGCGCGGTGCTTGTTGAGCCGCGCCGACAGCCAGGCCGTCGCCGGCGCGCCGACGAAGCCGGCGGCGACATAGATCAGCAGCAGCAGGTTGGCTTGGCCGGTGTCGAAGCCGCGCTTGGTGGTGAAATAGAACAGGTAGAGCGCCGCCATCCAGCCCGGCCCCATCTGGATGAACAGGTCGGAGATGATCAGCCGCACGACGTTCGGCTGGGTGATCAGCCGGCCGTAGTCGCGCAGGGTGAAATGCGCCGTATGGTCCGGGGCGATCCGCTCAGGGGTGCGGGCGACCATCAGCAGCGTGGTCAGCGGCGCGGCGATGATCACGAACCAGATCATCGCCTCCACCCCTTGGGCGTCGGAATAGCCGAGGCTGTTCATCACCACCGGGACGATCAGCACCGAGACCGAGCCCAGGACGCTGAGCCAGATAATGGCGGCGAAGATCCGCGAGCGCTCCTGGTAGGTCGGCGCGAGGCTGGTCGCCCAGGCCAGCTGCGCCAGGTACATGGCCGAATAGCCGAGGTACATCACCAGCAGCACGCCGATCAGGAAGGCTTCGCCGACCGCGCCGGGCGGATGCATCAGCACATAGAGCGCCGCCATCATCACCGGCGGGCCGCCGAGCGCCCACAGGCGGTAGCGGCCGAACCGGCTGCGGGTGCGGTCCATCGCCAGCCCCAGCAAGGGGTCGAGCGGGATGTCGATCGCTCGCACCATGGCGAAGGCGGCGCCGACCACCGCCAGGCTCAGCCCCATGTGGCTGGCGAAGTAGCGCGGCAGCTGGACGGTCAGGGCGAGCTGCAGCGCGCCGATCGGCAGGCCGGCGGCGGCGAAGGCCAGCAGGGCCGGGGTGGAGAGCGCCCGGGTGAGGCCGGTCTGGTGCACCTGGGAGTCTCCGCGGCTGGTCCTTAACCGCCTCATTACCGCCGATTCGCCGGGAAGCCTGCGCGGGTCCGGGCGGGTCGGCGCAACATCGCCGTGACGGTGGGCGCAAGCTTGGCGCTGGCGAAATCATCAGGCCACGATGTAATCGCAACTCCGTAACGCCCCGGAGTAGGCGGGATTGCCGACCGCCGGTATTGGAAAGGCGTCGCCGTTCTGGCGGCCAAGCTTTCCAAGGACCACTCTCATGACCAAGCCGCTGTCGCCGGAGTCGATCGCCATCGTGAAGGCCACCGCGCCGGTGCTGGTGCAGCACGGCGTCGCGATCACCACCCGCATGTATGAGCGCCTGTTCGTCGACGCGTCGATCAAGCACATGTTCGACCAGGCCGCGCAGGCCTCGGGCGAGCAGCCCCGCCGGCTGGCCGCCGCCATCGTCGCCTTCGCCCAGAATGTCGACAACCTGCCGGCGCTGGCCGGCGCGGTGGAACGCATGGCCGAGCGCCACGTCGAAACCGCTGTGAAGCCGGAGCACTATCCGAAGGTCGCCGAGGCCCTGCTCCCGGCGATCCGCGACGTGCTCGGCGAAGCCGCCACCGACGAGGTGCTGAACGCCTGGGGCGAAGCCTACTGGTTCCTCGCCGACGTGCTGATCCGCCGCGAGGCCCAGCTCTACACCGACGCGGAAGTCACCGCGGCTTGACCTGCCTCGGCGCGCGGGCTCCCCTTTCCGCAACGAGGGGAGTCCGTACGCCGTGAAACTCTACGATACGCCGTTCGCGCCCAATCCGCGCCGCGTCCGCTGGGTGATGGCCGAGAAGGGCGTGAACGACGTCGAGATTGTCGCGCTCGACATCATGAAGGGCGAGCACAAGCAGCCCGGCTACCTGGACAAGTCCGGCCTGGCGCAGCTGCCGGCCCTGGAGCTCGACGACGGCGTGGTGATCACCGAGTCGATCGCCATCTGCCGCTATCTCGAAAGCCATCACCCCGAGCCCAACCTGTTCGGCCGCACGCCCGAAGAGACCGCGGTCATCGAGATGTGGCTGCGCCGCGCCGAGATGCTGGTGGCCACGCCGACGATGTTCTGGGTACGCCACACCGCCCCGCCGCTGGCGGTGCTGGAGGCGCCGAATCCGGCGGTCGCGGCCTACAACCAGGCCGAGGCGCTGAAGGGGCTGGAGTTCCTGGACGCGCGCCTGGCCGGGCGCGAGTGGCTGGCCGCCGAGCGCCTGACCATCGCCGACATCGCCGCCTTCATCGGCCTCGACTTCGCCCGGCTGATCCGCTTCCGCCCGCCGGAAACCTTGGCCAACCTCAACCGCTGGGCCGCGGCGATGCGCGCGCGGCCTGCGGCGAAGGCGGGGATGTAGCCCCTCTCCGTCATCGCCCGGCTTGTCCGGGCGACCCATCCCAATGTCGCTCCGCAGCAGCTGCGGCCGGCGCCTGGGGCTGGGTGGCCCGCACAAGCCGGGCCATGGCGGACGTGAAGATCACCGCACCCGGTTGGCGTAGCCGTCGGCTCGCGCCGCCAGCTGCGCGCGGCGCTGCTCGGGGGTGACGCGGGGCACGGGCAGGTCCTGGATCTCGGCGATGCGCACCAGGCGGAAGTCGCGCACCAGGCCGTCCTTGGTCGCGCCGGGCGGCAGGCCTTGCCAGCGCAGCACTGCGTAGCCCTCGGCGAGGCCGGCGCTGTCGATCCAGTTGGCGACGCCGGGGTCGGTCGGCGCGATCACATAGGTGAAGCTGCCGTCGGCGTTCGGCCGCGCCTGCGAGAAGTTGAGGCTGGTCTGGTGGCGCGTGGCGTCGGCGGCGATCATCCACGGATCGGTCGCCTGGAAGCCGGTGTAGCTGGCCCCGCCGGCGGTGGTGGTCACCAGGATCGCCTCGCCCGGCGCGAGCTTGAACCGCACGCCGGAGACAAAGCCCCAGCCGCCGTCGCGGGCGACCGGCCCGCCGATGCTGTTGGGCGCGAGCCCGCCGAACCAGCCGTCGCCGAAGGCCGACCAGAAGCGCACATAGTCCTCCAGCTTGGCGAGCACCCGGCGGCGCAGCTCCGCGGGGTCGGCGGGCGCCGGCGCGCCGGCGTCGAGCCGGCGGATCGTCAGCCGGCTGGGCCGCTGGCTCCAGTCGGAGAGGGTGTCGCGGATGCCGACCGTCAGCGGCCGGGGCGGCAGCGCGACCTGGGCGGGACCGCCGTCGGCGCCGCCCAGGACGAGACGGAAGCGGCCGTCCGGGCCGATCGCCAGGTCGCGGTCGGTGAGCATCGCCACCTGGTTGCCGAGGTCGGCGCCGTTGGTCTTCTTGGTGTCGGCCTTGGTCGGCAGCCCGCCGTCGCCGCGGACGATCTCCAGGCTCAGCTGCGCCGGGCGATGCGCCGGATCGACCTGCCCGAGGATCTCGTAGCGCCCGGCCCCGTCGAGATAGGCGAGCCGGTAGATGTTGTCGGGATTGTCGCCGGCGGTGCCGACCCCGCCGACCGTGTGGCCGAGCCAGGTGCGCGGAGTGTCGTCGGTGCCCCACAGGATGTCCGGCGCGCGCCAGGCGGCGATCTCCTTGAAGATCACCGAATTGGTCCACTGGGCGATCGCCTCGTCGATGCGGGCCGCGCCGCTCGGCGTCTGGCCGGTCGGGCGGGTGGCCAGCTCAGCCCGCAGCCGGGCCTGAGCCGCCTTGATCTCCGGGTCCTGCAGCAGCCGCAGCAGGGTGGTCTCCGCCGCGATCTGCGCCGGCGTGGCCAGCACCGGAACCGGCGCCTGCGCGGCGCCGGACGGCGTCGCCGCGGCGGCAACCAAGGCCGCGATCGCCGCCGTGGCCAGGGCAGTGCGGCGGATGACGCTCCGCGTGCGATCGCCGTGTGAAGTCGTCATCCGCCACCTCTCTCTTCGAGCCCTATGGCGAACTTTCTCGGCGATCGGTGGTCTGAACTGAAAGTCTACAATTCTCATGGGAATTATAGAAAATCTCTGGCCCGGGATCCGCGGCGCTGCGGCTAAGGCGGAAGCAGCGCTGCCGTTCGCGGCCGCGCCTTCCGTCAAGAACAAGAAGACGCATCGCCATGACCGACCGATCCTACGCCGAGCTCTCGACCTCGCCGCATCGCGGCGCCGGCCGCCGCCGCGCCAGCCTGCTGGGCGCCGTGGCCTGCGCCGCCCTGGCCATGGCGGCCGCGCCGGCGATGGCGGCGGACACGACGTCGGACGCTGCGGCCGACGCGACGGCGAACACGGCGGCCGACGACGCCGACGCGGTTCCGGAAGGCTCGGTCGGCGAGATCGTGGTCACCGCCCGCCACCGGGTCGAAAGCGCCCAGTCGGCGCCGCTGGCGGTGTCGGTGGTCGGCGGCGACTTCATCGCCCAGACCAACACCAACAACTTCGCCCAGCTGGTGAAGTTCGTGCCGAGCGTGCAGTTCACCGCGTTCAATCCGCGGAACTCCAGCATCAACATCCGCGGCCTGGGCAACGCCACCGGGGTGGCCAGCGACGGCACCGAGCCGGGCGTCGGCTTCTACGTCGATCAGGTCTATTTCAACCGCCCGGCGCAGGCGACCTTCGACCTGGTCGACGTCGAGCGGGTCGAGGTGTTGAAGGGCCCGCAGGGCGTGTTGTTCGGCAAGAACACCACCGCCGGGGCGATCAGCATCACCACCGCCAGCCCGACCTTCACGCCTCAGGCGGTCGGCGAGGTGAGCGGCGGCAGCTACGGCTATTTCGTCGCCAAGGGCGCGGTCTCCGGGCCGCTGGTCGGCGACGTGCTGGCCGGCCGGCTGTCGCTGTCGACCTCGCGGCGCGACGGCCTGGCGACCAACGACTTCGACGGCGACAAGGTCAACGGCTACCGCAACTTCTCGGCCCGCGGCCAGCTGCTCTACCAGCCGAACGAGGAGCTGAAGGTCCGCTTCATCGGCGACTACAGCCGGCAGACCGCCAACTGCTGCTACCAGGTGCTGGCCGGCATCGTGACGCCGCCGAACGGCAAGAACTACCGCAGCATCGCCCAGGCCTTCGGCTACACGCCGGTGGTCGATCCCTATGAGCGGCACGCGAACGCCAACAACACGGTGTCGGCGCAGCAGGAGAGCGGCGGCGTGTCGCTGCAGGCTGACTGGGCCCAGCCGAAGTACGTGCTGAGCTCGATCACCGCCTGGCGGTTCTGGAACTGGTGGCCGCGCAACGACGTCGACTACAGCCCGCTGTCGGTGATGACCAAGGCCGACCAGGTCAATCACCAGAACCAGTTCACCCAGGAGTTCCGCATCGCCTCGGCCGGCGAGAACAAGCTCGACTATGTGGCCGGCCTCTACTTCTACCGTGAGCAGATCAAGGGCTACTCGACCCAGCGCTACGGCGACGCGGCGAGCTACCTGCTGTTCGGCCCGAGCGTGCCGGCGGTGGTCGCCAACGGCTATGGGCTCGACACCACCTCCAGCGCCGACACCACCAGCTATGCGGCCTACGGCCAGGCGACCCTGCACCTGACCGACCAATGGCGGCTGACCGGCGGCCTGCGCTACACCCAGGACAATAAAAAGGGCCGGTTCGACCAGACGGTCGGCGGCGGCGCGCCGCTGACCGGGCCGCTGGCGCCGCTGGCCGCGCTGCGCGCGGCGCTGGCGGTCCCGGTGTCGTACAAGGCCAAGACCGACGACAGCGATGTCTCGGGCCAGCTGAACCTGGCCTACCAGGCGACCGACGACATCCTGGCCTACGGCAACTTGGCGCGGGGCTATCGCTCGGGCGGGATCAACCTCAGCCAGTTGCCGGCGGGGGCCAGCGCCACCATCGATCCGGAGACCGTCGACAGCGCCGAGATCGGCCTGAAGACCCGCTTCCTCGATCGCCGCGTGACCTTGAACGTGGCGGCCTACTACCAGCGCGACAAGGACTACCAGGGCACAATGGTCGTCACCGGCACGACCAAGACCTACCTGGCCAACATCCCGAAAGTCGAGGTCAAGGGCGTTGAGGTCGACCTGCGCGCCGAGCCGAACCGGCATCTCTCGTTCTACGCCTCGGCCGCCTACAACGACGCCAACTACAAATCCTATCCGGACGCGCCCTGCGGCCTGGAGAACATCCTGAGCACGAGCTGCGACCTGAGCGGTCGGCCGCTGGCCGGGGTGCCGCTCTGGAGCGTCTCGGCCGGAGCGGAATTCCGCCAGCCGCTGACCCTCGGCGCCCGCGAGGTCGAGGCCTACGCGGCCGTCGACGACAGCTTCCGCTCGTCGATCTATTCGAACACCACGGACAGCATCTACAGCCGGCTGCCGAGCCTGAACCTGGTCGACGCCCGCCTCGGCGTGCGGGCCGCCGACGGCGGCTGGGACGCCTATGTCTGGGGCCGCAACATCCTCGACAAGAAGTACTTCACCGCCCGCGCGCCGGGGCTCGGCAACACCGGGGCGATATATGCCGCCCTCGGCGACCCGGCGACCTGGGGTGTGACCTTGCGCGCGCGCTACTGAACGGCTTGGCTGTGGCCTGGGCGCGTTTCGCAACCTCGGAACGCGCCCAAAACCAACGATGAGGGCCCGCCCGGATCAGGTTCGACCTGATGGGACGGGACCAGGGGAGGAACGCGTTCCATGAAGAAGCAACACCTGAAGTGGCTGATCCCGCTCGCCGGCCTGCTGGCGCTGCCGGGCCTGGCCGCCCGGGCGCAGTCGGCCGTGCCGCAGAAGCCTGAAGCCAGCGGGCCGACCGTCGCCGGCTGGGACGAGTTCGTCGACAGCCTGCGGACCTTGCCGAGCCGCATGCTCGCCAGGCTGCCGGAGGATCAGCGCAACGATCCGCAGGTGCAGCAGGAGATCGGCCGGCTGGCGCTCGAGGCGCTGACCTCGCAGGCCTTCGACGCGCTGGCGGGCGATCCCGACCATCCGGTCTTCATGCCGCAGATCGGCCAGGTGCTGAACGTCGGCCAGCCCAACGCCGACACCGTCTACCGCACCGCGCGGGTGCGGCCCGAGGGCGTCTATCGGCTGCGCGGCGTGCGCGGCGCCTTGCGGCTGTTCAACGTCTCGCAGTCGCCGCCCAGCCCGGGCGAGCCGGGCTTCAGGCCGGAGGGCGCCCCGCGCCCGCGCCACGAGCTGGCGGACGTGGGTGTCGACGCCCAGGGCCGTTTCGACGTGATCCTCAGCGCCGAGCGGCCGAAGGGCTACACCGGCGACTGGTGGAAATTGGAGCCGACCACCACCCGGCTGCTGGTGCGGATGGTCAGCGCCGACTGGGGCAAGGAGCAGGATCCGACCCTGACGATCGAGCGGCTCGACGTCCCCGCCAGCCGCTCGCGGCCGAACGCGGCGGAGCTGGAGCAGCGGTTGCGCCGGCTGCCGGGCGCGGTGAACTTCATCGCCCTGCTGTTCGTCGACCACGTCGAGAAGCTTCGCCAGGAAGGCTACGTCAACAAGCTGAAGGTGTTCGGCATTAGCCAGACCGCCGGCCTGCTGACCGGCCAGTCCTACTACGAGGGCGCCTATGAGCTGCGCGACGACGAGGCGCTGATCATCGAGACCCCGGTGCCGGCCAAGTGCGGCTACCGCTCGTTGATCCTGACCAACGACCTCTACGAGACCACCGACTGGTACAACAACCACTCCAGCCTGAACGACGCCCAGGCCGGCGTCGACAAGGACGGGGTGCTGCGGATCGTCGTCTCGGCGAAGGACCCCGGCGTGGCCAACTGGCTGGACACCGCCGGCTATCCGACCGGCCTGATCCAGGGGCGCTGGGCCGACTGCGACGCGACGCCGACCCCGACCGTGCGCAAGGTGAAGCTCGCCGAGCTGCGCAAGGCGCTACCGGCCGACACCGCCCGCGTCACGCCCGAACAGCGCGACCGGATCATCCGTGAGCGGCGCACGGCGCTGCAGGAACGCCCGCTCTGGTGACCGCTGCGCGCGGCCCGGCTTGCGGCTCCGCCGGGGCGGGGGCAGGCTCGGGCCGCGCTCAGGGAAAGTTGAAACATGTCTCGCGACCGGCTGACGGCCTTCACCGACGGTGTGCTGGCCATCATCGTCACCATCATGGTGCTGGAGCTGAAGCCGCCGCACGGGACGACCCTGGCGGACCTGGCGCGGCTCTGGCCGGTGTTCCTCAGCTACGTGCTGAGCTTCATCTACGTGGCCATCTACTGGAACAACCACCACCACTTCTTCCAGCTGGTGGAGCGGGTGAACGGGGCGATGCTGTGGGCCAACCTGCATCTGCTGTTCTGGCTGTCGCTGATCCCCTTCACCACCGCCTGGATGGGCGAGAACCAGTTCGCCCCGACGCCGACCGCGCTCTACGGCGTCTCGCTGCTGATGGCGGCGCTCGCCTGGGGGATCATGCAGGCGGTGATCTTCCGGGACCAGGGCGCGGAGGGGGCGCTGCACCGGGCGCTCGGCCGCGACCTGAAGAGCAAGCTCTCACCGGTGCTGTACGTCGCCGGCATCGCCCTGGCCTATGTCGACACGCGCCTGTCGGGCCTCTGCTACGCCGGGACGGCGCTGATGTGGCTGATCCCGGACCCCCGGGTCGAGCATCACATTCGGGCCGCCACGAAGCCCTGAACGCGAACCTGCCCCGACATGAAAACGGGGCCCGCCTCCTGCGAGACGGGCCCCGTATCTCTGGTCGGCCGCCGGCTTAGTTGGCCGGCCGGAAGGTCACGCGGACCCACAGCTCACGACCGCGATCGGCGAAGCAGCCGACCTCGTCGACGCCGGCCGGACCGCGGGTCGTGCCGCCGGTGACCTGGCCGCCGAGGATCTGGCCGTTGGCGGCGTTGAAGTTGATGCAGTTGCCGGCGGTCAGCCGGTCGGTGAGGTTCTTGCCGATCAGCGCCACCTCCCAGCGTTCGTCCGCCCCGCGCAGCGCCAGGGTCAGGTCCGACTTGATGAAGCCCTGCTGGTAGAAGTCGGCGCGGTCGCCGAGGTTGGCCAGATACTTCGACGAGTACTGGTTGGCGTTGCTGACGACCAGGGTCAGGCCGTCGCCGATCGCCCGCTCATAGTCGAAGCCGAAGCTGGCCTGCCAGTCGGGGGCCCGCACCAGCCGGCCGCCGGACAGGCTCTGCGAGGTGTAGAGCCCGGTCATCGGGTTCAGCAGCTGGTCGCAGCCCTCGGAGATCATCTGGCCGCCCCAGCAGGGAACGTTGTCCAGGGTCTTGAACCGGGCGTGGTTCCAGTTGACCGCCAGGTTCAGGCCCAGGCCTTCGACCTGCGGCGGCCGGTAGCTGGCGTCGAAGTCGACGCCGTACACCTGCGCCGCGCCGGCGTTGAGGGTGCGGATCACCGGCAGGCCGTTCACCGCCGGCGAGTTCACCCCGACCTGCAGGCCCGTGTAGCGGTAGTTGTAGTAGGCGAGGTTCATCGCCAGCCGGCGATCCAGCAGACGGCTCTTCAGCCCGACCTCGCCGCCTTCGACCTTCTCGTCGCCGAAGGAATTGTTCAGGCCGTCCATCGCCGGAGTGGTGATGGTGAAGGAGCCCGACTTATAGCCGCGCTTCAGCGAGCCGAACGCCGTGAAGGTGTCGGTCGGCCGCCAGGTCACGGTCAGTTCCGGCGAGATGTTGTCCGACTTGATCTTCGGAACGGCGAGGGTGACCGGGACCGCCACGCCAGTGATCAGGTTGACCGGGCTGTCGGAGCGCTTCTCCTCGGTCCAGCGCGCGCCGGCCGAGATTTCCAGCTCCTCCCACACGTCCCACCGGACCTGGCCGAAGAACGACAGGGATTCGATGTCGAGGTTGTGCTGGCCCTTAGCGAGCAGCGGCGGCAGCAGCAGCGCGGTGTTGCCGTACAGGTTGATCAGGTTCGACAGCTCGGCGTCCTGATAGAAGCCGCCGGCCGTGAAATTCACCGGGTGGTCCCAGTCGGAGTTCAGCCGGACTTCCTGGGTGAATTCCTCGCGGCGGAAGTCGTTGGCCGCGCCGAGCGGCGTCGCCGCAAAGGTCGATTGCGTGCCGTTGATCAGGCTCGACGACTTCAGGTGGTAGTAGCCGGTGGTCGAGGTCAGCGCGAGTTCCGGCGTCAGGTTGTAGTTCAGCTCCAGGGTGCCGAACTGCTGGGTCGTCTCGACGAAGGGGATGCCGGCGTTCTTCACCCCGAGGAAGGCCGTCGGCGAGAGGTCGACGATACGGAAGACCCGGTCCTTGCGGCAGTCCTCGCCGCCGCCGAGGAACGGGATGCCGAACCCCGGCACCGCACCGACGCCGTCCGGGCAGGAGGTGTATTGCTGCGCCGGACTGCCGTCCATGTAGTCGTAGACGTAGTTGGCCTTCAGCCGCGCGCTGAACTTGTCGGTCGGATTCCACAGCGCCGTGCCGCGGGCGACGAAGTTCTCGAAGCCCGTGCGCTTGTTGCGCGGGGTGATCGCGCCGGTCGGCGCCAGGCCGGTGGCGAAGTTTTTGAAGTAGCCGGCCTGCTCCGCATACATGGTGGCGAGCCGCAGCTTCAGGGTCTCGTGCACCGGGCCGGAGATCACGATCTCGCCGCGGCCTTCCTGGGCCTGGGACTCGTAGCCGCCGCGCACCATCACCTCGAACCGGTCGGTCGGGTCGGCCGTGCGCATCGAGATCACCCCGCCCGGGCTGTTCTTGCCGTAGAACAGCGCCTGCGGGCCCTTCAGCACTTCGACCAGGCCGACGTCGAACAAGCCGCTGGAGTAGGCCAGGCCCTGGCTGAGCTGCAGCCCGTCGAGGTTCAGCGAGACCGACTGGTCGACGCCGGCGTCGAGCGTGCTGGTGCCGACGCCGCGCAGCGACACCTGGGTGCCGATCGACAGCACCGACTCGCCGAGGTTCAGGCCGGGGACGCGCGTGGCGAGGTCGCTCAGGTCCTGGGTCTGGAAGCGCTCAAGCTGCTCCTGCGGAATCGCGGTTTCGACGACCGGGACGTTCAGGATCGATTCCTGACGCTTGCGGGCGGTGACGATGATTTCCGAAAGTTGGGCTTCCTGCGCCGCCACCGGCATGGCTGCGAGGAGTGCGGACGCGCACGCCGTCGCCGCCAGAAATGACTTCCTGAGCCGCATGATTTCTCCCCAATATTTGCTTTGTATACTTGGGGCGGATTGTCTCAGACGGCGCAGCTGTGGCGTCAAGGCGACGCCTCAGTCGGGAATATCTCCTGCGCGCATAGCCTCGCGACCTTGGCGGCAAGTTGCTGGGCGATCGCTCAGCAGGGGGCGAATTCGCGCCCGCGGGCGCACTAACCCTCGGGTGTTCTGATCTTCTTCAGCGCGCCGCGGAAACTCATCACCGGCGGCGGCGCCGACGAGCCCGCGGAGTTTGCCCCGGCGGACCTGCCTGACTAGGTTTGCCCACGCGCCGGGACAAGCGTCGGTCGCCGCCAAGGAACGAAGATGGCCCTCGACTGCGACACCCGCGAAGCGCTGCTTCAGGCCGTCCGCCGGTTCGTCGCCGAGCGGCTGCGGCCGCTGGAGGCGCAGGTCGGCGAGCAGGACCGAGTGCCGGCGGACGTCGTCGAGGAGATGAAGGCGCTGGGCCTGTTCGGCCTGTCGATCCCGGCCGAGTACGGCGGCCTGGCGCTGTCGGTGGAGGACGAGACGCTGGTCTCGTTCGAGATCGGCCGCACCAGTCCGGCCTTCCGCTCGACCTTCGGCACCAACGTCGGCATCGGCAGCCAGGGATTGGTGCGCTTTGGGACCGTCGCGCAGAAGGCCAAGTACCTGCCGGGCATCGCCAGCGGCGCGCAGATCATCTCCTTCGCGCTCACCGAGCCGGAAGCTGGCTCCGACAGCGCCAACATCCAGACCCGGGCGGTGCGCGACGGCGAGGCCTATGTGCTGAGCGGGACCAAGCGCTACATCACCAACGCCGACCGGGCGGACCTCTTCACCGTCATGGCCCGCACCGATCCGGCGACGGCCGGCGCCGCCGGCGTCTCGGCCTTCATCGTCGAGCGTGGCCTGCCCGGGCTCAGCGTCGGCAAGCCCGAGCGCAAGATGGGCCAGCAGGGCGCGCACATCTGCGACGTGATCTTCGACAATGTCCGCGTGCCGGCCGAGAACCGGCTCGGCGACGAAGGCGCGGGCTTCAAGATCGCCATGCAGGTGCTGGATCAACATCGCCGCGATCTGCGTCGGCATCGCCGAGCGGCTGGTCGCCGACTGCGTCGCCTACGCCAGCGAGCGCAAGCAGTTCGGCCAGCCGATCGCCAGCTTCCAGCTGGTGCAGGCGATGATCGCCGACTCCAAGACCGAGGCGCTGGCCGCCCGGGCGCTGACGCTGGAGGCGGCGCGTCAGAGCGACGCCGGCCAGGCGGTGACGCTGGAGGCGGCCGCCGCCAAACTGTTCGCCTCGGAGATGGTCGGCCGGGTCGCCGACCGCGCGGTGCAGATCTTCGGCGGCGCCGGCTACGTCGCCGATCACGGCGTCGAGCGATTTTACCGCGACGTGCGCATCTTCCGCATCTACGAGGGCACCAGCCAGATCCAGCAGGTGGTGATCGCCCGCGAAACCCTAAAACGAGGTGGCTGATGAGCGCCCAAGTTGAAACCGCGATCTTCGACCTTCTGGCGAAGGTCGCGCCCGGCAAGTCCATATCGCCCGAGGACGTGGCCCGTGCGGTCGAACCCGAAGGCTGGCGTCGCCTGCTCGGCCATGTGCGCGCCACCGCCGTCGGCCTCGCGCGGCAGAACCAGCTGGTGATCACCCGACACGGCAAGCCGGCCGACCCGGAGGACTTCAAGGGCGTCTACCGCCTGCGCCTGCCGGAGCCCGCCGGCGCGCCGGCGTCGGAAGAGGGCGCCTGATGCGCGCCCGACAGCGGGCGTGACGAGGGGCGATCCGACGTCCGCGCGCGTGCGCTCGCAGCCGCCCGAGCGCGCCCTGGCCGCGCTGCTGGAGGAGATCCGCGGCTGCCGCGCCTGCGCCGGCCAGCTGCCGCACGAGCCGCGGCCGGTGGTCCGGGTCGCGCCGCAGACCCGGCTGCTGATCTGCGGCCAGGCCCCGGGCCGGCGGGTGCACGAGAGCGGCCTGCCGTTCGACGACTCCTCCGGGGAGCGGCTGCGCGACTGGATGGGCGTCGATCGCGCCGCCTTCTACGGCCGGGCCGAGATCGGCGTGGCGGCGATGGCCTTCTGCTTCCCGGGGACCGACCCGAAGGGCGGCGACTATCCGCCGCCGCCGCGCTGTGCGGCGCTGTGGCGCGAGCAGCTGCTCGCGAAGTTGCCGAACGTAGAACTCACCTTGCTCGTGGGCGGCCACGCCCAGGCCTGGGCGCTCGGCGGCGCACGGTCGATGACCGAGACGGTGCGCGACTGGCGCGCGCTCGCGCCCGCGGTCCTGCCGCTGCCGCATCCGTCGTGGCGCAACACCAGCTGGCTGCGGCGCCATCCCTGGTTCGAGGCGGAGGTCGTGCCCGAGCTGCGCCGGAGCGTGGCCGCGATCCTGCAGAGCTGATCCCGGCGTCAGCCGTGCAGGACCACGCCGCCGTGGCCAATCATCTGGGCGAAGATCGCCGCGACGACGCCGATGGCGACGAGGATCAGGCCGACGACGAAGATGCGGATCGCCCGCTCGTAGTGGGTGACGATCACCGACTTCACGGCCAGCAGGTCGACCAGCGCCTTGATCTGCAGCGCCACGCCCAGGGTGATGCCGGCCACCGCGAAGAGGTCGGATTCCGCCCAGCGTCCCGGCAGCCCGCTCCAGCGCACCAGAAAGGCCAACGAGAAGCCGACCACGACGCTGATCGCGGTGATCGAGCCGCTGCGGAAGATCCCCTCGATCTTGGCGGGCGCCTCGGGTCCGGGGGGCGTGTCGGCCATGCGGCCTCCGGCTTCTGGTCGCGGCGAGCCGCCGCCGCGGGACAGCATCCTAACGCCGACCGGCGCGGGCGATATCGCCTGGGACAGGCCGCGGTCGCCACGCTCCGGGTTTACACCCTCTGGCTCGAACCCAAGGTTCTCCCCTATGTTCGGGGCGAGCGCCCCGCCGCCACGACCGTTCGAGTTCATGACGCGATTTCTCGCCGTTCTGTTCGCCGCCCTGACCTTGGCGGCCTGTACGCCGATGCTGACCCAGGGCCCCGGGGCACCGCCGTTCGGCTTCTCCGGGCCCCGGCTGGAGACCGACGCGGTGGTCAGCTTCGACGGCGCGCGCCTGGGCCTGACCACCTGGGAGGCTGAGGGCGAGCCCTGGGCGGTGATCGTCGGCGTGCACGGCATGAACGACTACGCCAACGCCTTCCACATGGCCGCCCCCTGGTGGGCGGAGCAGGGCGTCACCACGCTGGCCTACGACCAGCGCGGCTTCGGCCGCTCGCCGAGCCGGGGGATCTGGGCCGGCGACGACCTGATGATGGAAGACCTGCGCACCGTCGTCGCCCTGGCCCGCCAGCGCTATCCGCACGCGATCGTCGCGGTCGCCGGCGAAAGCATGGGCGGGGCGGTGGCGGCCGAGGCCTTCGCCTCCGACCGGCCGCCGGCGGCGGACCGGCTGGTGCTGCTGTCGCCGGCGGTGTGGGGCTGGCGCGAGCAGCCGCTGCCCTACCGGACGATGCTGTGGCTGGCGGCCAACTTCACCGCCGGCAAGGTCTACACCCCGCCGGCCTGGCTGACCCGCAAGATCCAGCCGACCGACAACCGCGAAGAGTTGATCGCCATGGGCCGCGATCCGCTGATGGTCTGGGGCGCGCGCTCCGACACCCTCTACGGCCTGGTCGGCCTGATGGACCGGGCGTTCGAGACGGTGGGGCGCGCCGGCGTGCCGACGCTCTACCTCTACGGGGCGAACGACGAGATCATTCCCAAAGAGGCCGCGTTCAAGGCGGCGCGGAAGCTGAAGGCCACCGACCAGACGGCCTACTACGGGCGGGGCTGGCACCTGATGACGCGCGATCTCCAGGGGCCGACGGTCTGGCGCGACATCCTGGCGTTCGTTCGCGAACCGTCCGCGCCGCTGCCGTCCGGCGCCCCGCCGATCCCCGGCGTCCGCGGCCTGACGACCGCTTCCGCCGCCCCGGCGGCCACGCCCGTCGCCGGACGTCGCGCAGCCGCAGAGCCGGCCGAATAGACAGCCGGACGGCCTTGCGCACGCCGGGCGTGGGCAGGGCCGGCGACCATCCGGGTGATAGGGGGGCGCGGGCCGCTCGCATGCTCAGAATGCGCCCGCCACAATTGGGCACACGCTCAAATGAGAGGCGGAGCGCCGGAGCGCCGGAGCGCGCCCTCAGATGGTGTAGGCGCGCTCCCCGTGGGCCGACATGTCGAGGCCCTCCTCGAGGTCGTCGTCGTTGACCCGCAGGCCGACCGTCGCGCGGCAGATCAGCACCAGCACGATCGAGGCGATCGCCGACCAGGCGCACACCGCCGCCACGCCCAGCGCCTGGACGCCGAACTGGCGGGCCATGGTCATGCCCTGCGCATAGCCCGCGCCGCCGAGGTCGGCCGAGGCCAGGCCGGCGACCAGCAGGGTGCCGAGGATCCCGCCGACGCCGTGGACCGCGAAGACGTCGAGGCTGTCGTCGATCTTCCAGCGGTGCTTCACCAGCTCCACCGCGCCGAAGCAGACCAGGCTGCCCAGACCGCCGAGCAGCACGCCGGCCGTCGGGCTGACGAAGCCGGAGGCCGGGGTGACGGTGGCGAGGCCGGCGACCACGCCGGTGACCAGGCCGACCATGCTGGAGCGGCCGAAGCGCAGCCGCTCGAGCAGCGCCCAGACCAGGCCGGCGGTGGCGGCCGACAGGTGGGTGGCGATCAGGGCCGAGCCGGCCGCGGCGTTGGCGGCCAGGGCGCTGCCGCCGTTGAAGCCGTACCAGCCGACCCACAGCATGCCGGCGCCCATCATCGTCATGCCGGGGTTGTGCGGCGGCTGCAATTCCTTCGGGAAGCCGTCGCGCGGGCCGAGCATGGCGACGATCACCAGCGACGAGACGCCGGCGGTGGCGTGCACCACCAGCCCGCCGGCGTAGTCCAGCACGCCGAGCTGGGCGAGCCAGCCGCCGCCCCACACCCAGTGGGCGACCGGCGCGTAGACGGCGTACAGCCACAGCCCGCTGAACAGCAGCACGGCGGCGAACTTGATGCGCTCGACATAGGCGCCGACGATCAGCGCCGGGGTGATGATCGCGAAGGTCATCTGGAAGCCGAAGAAGACGGCCTCCGGGATCTCGCCGGTGACGCCGGCGCGGCCGCCGGGCAGGCCGAACTTGGCGAGGTCGCCGATCCAGGCGCCGGGGCCGGAGAAGGCCAGGCTATAGCCGCCGAGCAGCCAGAGCACCGAGACCAGGCAGGCGACCGCCACGCAGTGGGTCATCACCGACAGCACGTTCTTGGCGCGCACCAGCCCGCCGTAGAACAGCGCCAGCCCGGGCAGGGTCATGAACAGCACCAGCGCCGTCGCCGACAGGATCCAGGCGGTGTGGCCGGGGTTGGCCGCGGCCTGCGCCGGCTGCGCCTGGGCCGCGCCGGCGAAGGCCTGCGCCGCCAGCGGGGCGATCGCCGCCGCCCAGGTTGCACGCGTTAATTCTCCCGCCACGCGATGTCCCCTTTGTCTTCTCGCAGTGTTCTTACGGTCAAGCTTGCCTGCTCGCCGGGCAGAGCGCGCATAAACCGTGGGCAAACCGGCGCAATCGGGGGCGGCGCCGGATTTTCCGCTGGGCGCCGATTGGCTTGGACTCCGCTGAAAAACTGCGCAGCGGCTGCACGCTCGATGTGCAAGTTGGCGGCTCCTTCCCCTGCGCCCTTCCTCCCCTGCGAAGCGGGGGAGGGGGCAAGCCGTGCGCAGGGCGCACCCGTCTCGAAAGCGGCAGAGGCGGAGGCGTAGCGGCCGCTCGCCCCCACCACCAGCCGCTCTTCGCTTCGCTCGGCGACCGGTCCCCCTCCCCCGCTGCGCAGGGGAGGAAGGCCCTCTCGCTAACTGCAGAAATCTTTTCGCCTCGTATCGAGAATTGCCCCACCCGCTCCGCCAGAGAGGAGGCGCCCCTAGGGGCGGTCTGTCTGCAAGCGAGGTGAGTTATGTCCCAGTCCGAGGGCGCTGAAGTGAAGCTGGACACCAGCGACGTCGACAAGTGGATCGGCAAGCCCGTGGTGTTCGCCGAGTTCTGGGACGAGTGCAGCGCCACCGACATCCGCCGCTGGGTGCAGGCGCTCGACTACGCGAACCCGATCCACTGGGACGAGCAGTTCGCCAAGGAGTCCAAGTTCGGCGGCCTCGTCGCGCCGCAGTCGTTCACCGTGGCGATGGACTACGGCCACGGCTGCCACCCGGCCTGCGTCGGCAAGGTGCCCGGCACCCACCTGATCTTCGCCGGCGAGGAGTGGTGGTTCTACGGCACGCCGGTGCGCCCGGGCGACAAGTTGACCCAGGAGCGCCGCTTCGACGGCTACAGCGTCACCGACACCGCCTTCGCCGGCCCGACGATGTTCGCCCGCGGCGACACCCTCCACCGCAACCAGCATGGCGCGCTGGTCGCCAAGGAGCGGGCGACGGCGATCCGCTACCTAGTCGAGGAGGCCAACAAGCGCGGGACCTACGGCAAGGAGAAGCGCGCGCCGAAGAAGTGGACCAAGGACGAGCTGGCCGAGATCCACAAGCTGCGCCACGAATGGATCCTGTCGAACCGCGAGGGCAAGTCGCCCCGCTATGAGGACGTCAAGGTCGGCGACAAGCTGCCCCGCCGCGTGGTCGGGCCGCACTCGGTGGTCAGCTTCGCCAACGAGTGCCGCGCGCATAAGCAGAACATCTGGGGCACCTGGCGCTGGAACGTGCCGGACGGCGTCTACGACCCGGCGAAGGAAGACGCCGGCTTCGGCGCCGACATGACCTACGACCACGAGGCGCGGAAGGTCGACCCGCGGATGGGCGACGGCCTCTATCACGGCCCGTCGAGCGGCCACATCAACCAGGAGAAGGCCGAGAACATCGGCATGGGCGGCGCCTACGGCTACGGCGCGTCGATGAACGCCTGGTTCCTCGACACCATCGCCTACTGGGCCGGCCACGACGGCTACATCTGGCATTCGAAAACGCAGTTCCGGAGTCCCGCCTTCGAGGGCGACGTGACCTTCATCGACGCCGAGGTGGTCGACAAGATCGAGCAGGGGCCGAACGGCTTCCCGCTGGTCCAGGTGCAGCTGAAGATGACCACCCAGAACGGCGACACCATCCTCACCGGCAAGGCTGAAGTTCAGCTGCCGAACTGAGCGTGGGCCTGGTGAAAGAGAGCGGCATGAGCATGGCGCCGTCCGAACAGCTGTCGATCGTGCGCGGCGCGGAGCTCCACGAGGAGCCCGGCCTCGGCCCGCTGACGATCGGCGGCTACGCGCGGGACGTGACGCGCCGCTTCGCCGAGCGCGAGGCGCTGGTGATGCGCGGCCCCGAAGGCCGCGTGTCCTGGACCTACGCCGAGCTGTGGGCGCGTTCGGTCGAGGTGGCCCAGGCGCTGATCGCCGCCGGCATGGGCAAGGACGCCCGCGTCGGCGTGCTGATGACCAACCGGCCGGAGTACCTGTCCTGCGTATTCGGCGTGGCGCTGGCCGGCGGGGTCACCGTCTCGCTCAGCACCTTCTCGACCCCGGCCGAGCTCGAATACCTGCTGCAGGCCGGCGCGGTCTCGATCCTGCTCTACGACCGCCAGGTGCTGAAGAAGGACTTCGGCGCGATGCTCTGCGAGCTCGAGCCTAGGATCACGACCGCCGCGCCGGGCCAGCTCGCCTCGGCCAAGTTCCCGTTCCTGCAGCGGCTGGTGGTGCTGGACAGCGTCGCCGACCCGATCGGCGCAGCCGCGCCCGACGGGGCGGCGGTCGAGCGCTGGGCCGACTTCCTGGCGCAGGGCCGCGACGTGCCGGCCGCCCTGGTCGATGCGCGCGACGCCACGACCAGGCCGTCCGACCTCGGCGCGCTGTTCTTCTCGTCCGGCACCACCAGCCTGCCGAAGGGCATCGTCCACACCCAGCGGGCCTTCGCGATCCAGTGGTGGCGCTGGCCGCGGATCATGGACCTCGATCCGGTGAACCATCCGGTGCGCTGCTGGACAGGCAACGGCTTCTTCTGGTCGGGCAACATCTCCCAGGTGGTCGGCTATGCGCTGTCGACCGGCGGGGCGGTGGTGCTGCAGCCGCTGTTCCAGGCCGAGGAGGCGCTGGAGCTGATCGAGCAGGAGCGGGTCAGCTTCGCGATCGGCCGGCCGCACCAGTGGGCGCGCCTGGAGGCCTCGGAGAAGTGGCCGAGCGTCGACCTCTCAAGCCTGCACTACGTGACCTACGGCTCGAAGATCTACGACCATCCGACGGTCAGCACCGACTGGAAGATGTGCCCGGCGTTCGGCACGACTGAGACCCTGACCATCAACACCGCGGTGTGCGCCAACACCCCGGAGGCCGAGTACCGCGGCAGCTACGGCCAGCCGCTGCCGGGCAATATCCTCAAGGTCTTCGATCCGGCGACCGGCGAGGTCGTACCGCGCGGCCAGCGCGGCGAGATCGCCATCAAGGGGCCGACGCTGATGGTCGGCTACATCGGCAAGGCGGCCGAGGAGACCTTCGACGCGGAAGGCTACTTTCGCACCGGCGACGGCGGCTACGTCGACGCCGACGGCTACCTGTTCTGGGAAGGTCGCCTGACCGACATCATCAAGACCGGCGGCGCCAACGTCTCGCCGGTCGAGGTCGACGCGGTGCTCGCCGCGATCCCCGGCGTGAAGCGCGCCCAGACCGTCGGCGTGCCGCACGAGACGCTCGGCGAGATGGTCGTCGCCTGCATCGTCCCGCACGACGGCGCGAGCCTGCAGGCGAAGGCGGTCACCGACCTCGTCAAGGCGCAGCTGGCCAGCTTCAAGGTGCCGCGCGAGGTGCTGTTCTTCCGCGAGGAAGAGTTCGCGGTGACCGGCAGCGAGAAGGTCAAGACCGGCGCGCTGCGCGAACTGGCGACCCAGCGGCTGGTGGGCAAACTCAGCGACTAGAACCGCCGGCTCGAACCGGCGCGAAATCCAGGGAGGATGGGATGTCGGAGCGGGACGAAGCGGCGATCGTCAGGACGCTGAACCTCTATGCGCTGGCGATGGATACGCAGCGCTGGGACCTGTTCGACCGGATCTTCACGCCGGATGTCGACGCCGACTACGCCGACCCGGCGCACTGGCGCGACCTGGAGAGCTTCAAGCGCGACTTCGCCGCCTATCACACGCCGTTCGACTCCACCCAGCACGTGATGATGAACCACTTGGTGGAGGTGAAGGGCGACCTCGCCAACAGCTTCGTCTACAGCACCTGGCTGTTGATCAAGCGGGGGACCGAAGGCGGCGACCACTGGCAGGGGACCGGCTGGTACGACGACCTGCTGGTGCGCACCGCCGACGGCTGGCGGATCAAGAAGCGCACCTGCCGGGTGCTCTGGTGGGGAGGCAATCCGCGGGTCAACGTCCCCGACGGCGCCGACGTCAGCTTCGACACCAGCTCGAAGGTGCTGCGCGAGGAAGCCGCCGCGGGGCGGGTGGACTTCGTGACGGCGGCCTGCCCGAAGTAGCGACTAGCCACCCAGATCACCGCACATCCCGGCGAAGGCCGGGACCCAGATTCAGCCTGGGCGCCCGGTGGATTTCATCTGGGCCCCGGCCTTCGCCGGGGTGAGCGGTCGAAAATCGGCCCGACTAGATCACGGACCTATGCCCGCACCACGCAGCGGAAGCCGATGTGCGAGGTCGGGCTGTCGATCGCCTGCGGGTGGCGCGCGGCCGGGCGGTAGCGGCGGCAGTAGCTGGGCGCGCACAGATGCGAGCCGCCCTTGATCACCTTGCGCGGGATGCGCACCGCCGGGCTGGCCGGATCATAGCTCTCGGCCTCGTCGGCCAGCCGGGCGCGCGGCTGCCCGCAACAGCCGTCCTGCGTCGCCGCGGTGGTCTCTGCGTACCAGTCGGTGGTCCACTCCCAGACGTTGCCGATCATGTCGTAGAGGCCGTAGCCGTTCGCCGGATAGGCCCCGACCTTCGAGGTCAGCGCGCCCATCGGCCCCTTGCGCCGCCAGGGAAAGTCGCCGCGCCAGGTGTTGGCCATCGCCCGGCCGCCGGGCTCCAGCTCCTCGCCCCAGGCGTAGGCCGCGCGTTCGAGCCCGCCGCGGGCGGCGAACTCCCACTCGGCCTCGGTCGGCAGCGCCTTGCCGGCCCAGGCGGCGTAAGCCGCGGCGTCCTCGTAGCCGATCTGCACCACCGGATGGTCCATCAGCCGGTCGATCGCGCTGTCGGGCCCGCGCGGATGCCGCCAGTCGGCGCCGAAGACGAAGCGCCACCACTGCGACGGGTCGCCCAGGTCGACCGGCCCGCGGGTCGGGGTGAACACCGCCGAGCCGGCCTTGGCCATCGCCGGATCCATGCCGGGGTACTGGGCCGGGTCCGGCGCCTTCTCGGCGAAAGTCACATGGCCGGTTTCGGCGACGAAGCGGGCGAACTGCGCATTGGTCACCGGCCGCTCGTCGATCCAGAAGTCGCCGACGTTGGCCAGCCGCACCGGCGCTTCTTCCGGATAGAAGTCCTCCGAGCCCATCCAGAACTCGGCGCCCCGCAGGAGGACCATGCCGTCGCGGTTCGCCTCTGTGATCGCGTTCATGGGCGCGAAGTTAGAGCCGGCGCGCGGCGTGTCGAGGGCGATCCGTCGCAGGGCGAGCTGCGCCGTTTCACCTGCAACGCGCTAGACGGAACAAAAATGGAACATTAAGGTGGGCGCATGGCGGTTCTCGACCTCAAGCGCAAGCTCGCCATCCTCTCCGACGCGGCGAAGTACGACGCCTCCTGCGCCTCGTCGGGCGCCGGCAAGCGGGACTCGGTGGGCGGCCGCGGGGTCGGCTCGACCGAGGCGATGGGCATCTGCCACGCCTATGCACCGGACGGCCGCTGCATCTCCCTGCTGAAGATCCTGCTGACCAACTTCTGCGTCTACGACTGCGCCTACTGCGTGAACCGGGTGTCGTCGAACATCCCGCGCGCCCGCTTCGGCGTCGAGGAAGTCGTCGACCTGACGCTCGGCTTCTACAAGCGCAACTACATCGAGGGGCTGTTCCTCTCGTCCGGCATCATCCAGAGCGCCGACTACACCATGGAGCAGATGGTGCGGGTCGCCCGCACCCTGCGCGAGGTCCACGACTTCCGCGGCTACATCCACCTGAAACTGATCCCGGAAGCCTCGCCCGCCTTGGTCAACGCCGCTGGGCTCTATGCCGACCGGGTCTCGATCAACATCGAGCTGCCGAAGGACGAGAGCCTGGCCCGGCTGGCGCCGGAGAAGGACCTGGCCAGCATCAAGCGGTCGATGGGCGCGGTGCGGCTCGCCGCCGAGGCGGCGAAGGCGCCGGCGCGCAAGGCCCGGCCGCCGAAGTTCGCGCCCGCCGGCCAGTCGACGCAGATGATCATCGGCGCCGACGCCGCCAGCGACGGCGAGATCCTCAAACGCTCCGAGACGCTCTACGGCGCCTACAAGCTGCGGCGGGTCTACTACTCGGGCTTCTCGCCAATCCCCGACGCCAGCGCCCGGCTGCCGCTCGCCCGGCCGCCGCTGATGCGCGAGCACAGGCTCTACCAGGCCGACTGGCTGATGCGCTTCTATGGCTTTGCGCGGGCGGAGATCGTCGGCGACGGCGAGGACCTCGACCTCGCCATCGATCCCAAGCTGGCCTGGGCGCTGAAGCACCGCGGCGCATTTCCGGTCGACCTCAACACCGCCGAGCGCGAGCGGCTGCTGCGGGTGCCGGGCCTGGGGGTGAAGGTGGTCGACCGGCTGATCGCGTCGCGGCGGCACAAGCGCATCAGCCTCGACGACGTGAAGCGGCTGGCCCGCAGCATCGAGAAGCTGAAGCCCTTCATCGTCACCGCCGACTGGACGCCCGGCGCGCTGACCGACCGGGCCGACCTGCGGGAGCGGGTCGCGCCCGCGCCGGAACAGCTGAGGCTGTTCTGATGCAGGTCGCGCGCCTCGCCTCGGAGATCGACTTCGAGGGCTGGCGCGGGGCGGCCCGCAGCCTGCGGGCGCGCGGTGTGCGGCCGCCGGACGTGCTGTGGACGGTGGAGGGGCGCGAGCTGTTCGCCGGCACAGCGCTGAGCGGCCGGGAGTCGCCGCTGCGGGGGAGCGTCGAACGCGCGATCTTCCACGTGCCGCGCGAGTTCCTGGAGCTGGCCGAGGCGGTGGTGCTGCACCGCTCGAACGAGCGTTTCGACCTGCTCTACCGGCTGCTGTGGCGGCTGGCGGAGGAGCCGCATCTATTGCACGTGGCTTCGGATCCGGAGGTCGCCAAGGCCCGCAGCTACGCGCGCCAGGTCGAGCAGGCGGCGCACAAGATGAAGGCCTTCGTCCGCTTCCGGCAGGTCGCCGACGCGGAAGGGCAGGAGGCCTTCGTCGCCTGGTTCGAGCCGGCGCATCGGGTGGCCGAGTCCGTCGCGCCCTTCTTCGCCCGGCGCTTCGCCAACATGCGCTTCTCGATCCTGACGCCGGACGTCTGCGTGCACTGGGACACGCAGGCGCTCGCCTTCACGCCCGGCGCCGATCCAGCTGACGCGCCGCCGGCGGATGCGCTGGAGGACTACTGGCGCACCTACTATGCGGCGATCTTCAACCCGGCGCGGCTGAACCCGCACGCGATGCAGCGCGAGATGCCCAAGCGCTATTGGCGGAACCTGCCCGAGGCGCGCCTCATTCCGGAGCTGATCGCCCGCGCCGAGGCGCAAGTCGAAGACATGGTCCGTCAGGCCCCTTCCGAACCCACCCGCCGCGTCGTGCGCCAGGCCCAGCGCGCCAGCCGCGACGCGCCGTGGGACGGCCAGCCGCCGACCAGCCTGGAGGAGATCGTCGCCGGCGTGCAGCTCTGCCGACGCTGCGAGCTGTGGCGCGAGGCGACCCAGGGCGTGGCGGGGGAGGGGCCGCGCACGGCGCGGCTGATGTTCGTCGGCGAGCAGCCCGGCGATCAGGAGGACCTCGCCGGCCAGCCGTTCGTCGGTCCGGCCGGCCAGGTGCTGGACAAGGCGCTGGCGGCGGCCGGCGTGCCGCGGGCCGAGACCTACGTCACCAATGCGGTGAAGCATTTCAAGCACGAGCTGCGCGGCAAGCGCAGGCTGCACAAGACGCCGGATACCGGCGAGGTGAGCGCCTGCCGCTGGTGGCTCGACAGCGAACGGCGGCTGGTGCGGCCGCGGGTGGTGGTCGCGCTCGGCGCCACGGCGGCGCTGGCGGTGTTCGGCAAGCCGCAGCCGATCGCCGAGATGCGCCAGCACGCCATCCAGCTGCCGGACCAGGGGCAGGGCGTGGTCACCTACCATCCCTCCTACCTGCTGCGGGTGCCGGACGCCGCCGCCAAGGCCCGCGCCTACGAGATGTTCGTCGAGGACCTGAAGTTCGCCTGGGCGCTGGCCGCCTAATTGCGGCCCGATCGGCGGCGTAGCTCAGCTTGGCAGGCTTGACGGGGGCGGGTTCGCCCGGCCTCCTGCGGCCGTGTTCGCGATCGGGGTGGAATGATGTCTTCGCTGTTTGGCCTTCTGCGCCGCAAGCCTGCAGCGGCCCGCCCGATCGAGGCGCAAGTCGCGACGCCCGCGGCCTTGCCCGCCTGGGCCCAGCCGCTGTTCGTCTCGGCCTTGGCGCCGTGCGTCGCAGACGGGGCCGACGTGCTGGTCTGGAAGATCCAGGACGACGCCTCGACGGCGGTGATCTCCGACCAGTTCAAGGCCAACGCCGGCGACTATCATCAGCGCTACGCCGCCAGCGACCACTTCGAAAAGCTGTTCAATCAGGGGCTGGAGAAGACCGGCGTCACGGTCGCCGAGCGGCCGCTGATCCTCGACCTCGGCAGCGGCTCGGGCGTCAACTCGATCGTGCCGTGCATGCGGCTGTTCCCCGGCGCGCGCAGCATCGCCACCGACCTGTCCGGCGAACTGCTCTCGATGCTCGGCGCCTACCTGCGCGAGACCGGCGCGGTGGAGCAGGCGGTCTGCGTGCAGATGGACGCGATGAGCGACCACGTGGCCCCTGGCGCCTTCGACCTAGTGACCGGCGCGGCGATCCTGCACCACCTGGAGCGGCCGAAGGCCGGGCTGGCCGCGGCGGCCCGGGCGCTGAAGCCCGGCGGCCACGCCATCTTCTTCGAGCCGTTCGACGGCTACGGGATCATGCGCCTCGCCTACGAACGGATCCTCTCCGAGGCCAGGCTGCGCGGCGATCCACTCGATCCGCTCGTCGAGCGGGTGCTCGGCAACATGGTGATCGACACCGCGGCGCGGACCGATCCCGACCCGACGACGGCGGCGTTCAAGGCGCTGGACGACAAGTGGCTGTTCTCGCGCGAGCGCATCACCGCCATGGCGCAGGACGTGGGCTTCACCGAGATCCGCATCGTGCCGAACAACGACGGCGCCAACCTCTACCAGCTGATCGCGCCGATCCAGCTGCGGCTCGCCACCGGCCGCATTGACCTGCCGCTGCCGGACTGGGCGATGGACATCCTGAAAAGCTTCGACGCCGCTCTGCCGCCGTCGTTCAAGCGCATGGCCATGCTGGAAGGCACGCTGGTCCTGACTAAGGGCTGAAGAGGGGCGGAACCACGCGGGTCGCTGCGGGTTGCCCCGGCATGACGACCCCCGAGCCCAGCCATCTCGACCAGCACGATCCGGCGAAGGCCGACGTCCGGGACATCCGCGAGGAGGCCGACCGCGAGATCGACGCCTATCCCGGCGACCACGCCGACTTGGTCCTGCTGCTGCCGGAGGATGACTGGGCGCAGTTCCTCGAACTGACCGGCGGCCCCGACGAGGGTGGCGAGACGCACTACCGGGGGATCCGCTTCCGCAAGGCCGCCGTCACCGCGGTGGTGGCGCAGGAAGGCTTCTGAGCGGCCTCACATCGCGTGGGGCAGGGCCATCGTCTCGCCGGTCCAGAGCGCGATCCACAGATGGCAGTTGGCGCCCACCGCGATCGCCCATGGGATGGTCAGCAGCCCGTTCGCCAGCACGGTCGACGGCGCGCGCCGAAACCCGATGGTGAAGCTCGCCAGCAAAGCCAGCAACTCTCCGACGGCGTAGGACCAATGGGCGAAGCAGTCGGCCTGGCTGGGGTCGAGCAGCGGCGAAAGCGCCAGCGGGAAGGCGAAGCTCGTGGCGAGCCCACAGGCGAGGCCGAGCGAACGCAGCCTGAGCAGCAGGCCGCTGTCGATCGCCACAGCTGTCGTCAGCGCTCGCACCATGGTCATGCCCCAACTCCGGAGTGGAACCCAGCTTCAGCGAAGTCGAGCATTCGCGCCAGCAGGTCCGCGGCGTCACCGCCGGCGGTGAGCCCGCTGGAGAGGTGGTTTAGCCGCTCGAACTCGGCCGGGCGGCAGTTGTGGACCATCCCCAGGCAGAAATGCAGCCGCCAGTAGACCGTCTCGCGCGGCAGGTTGGGCTGCGCGGCGATCAGCGCCTGAGCGAAGCGCTCCAGGTGCGAGACGTCGTGCTGCAGCGCCTCGCGCATCTCGGCGGTGCCTTCCGAGCGTGCGCGGATGATGAACTGCATCGACACGCGCCGCGGGTTCGCCGGTTCCGACCAGCTCAGCGGCGGGGCGAACAGCGCCTCCAGGATCTCGCGCACCGGCGGCGCGCCGGCGTGGCGGTCGTGGGCGGCGTGCAGCAGGCGCGCGCGCTCGCGGTTCAACTCGCCCGCACGCCGGCGGAAGATCTGGAACAGCAGGGCGTCCTTGGAGCCGAAGTGGTAGTTCACCGCCGCCAGGTTGACCCCGGCCTCGGCGGTGATCTCGCGCACCGAGACCTTCTGGAAGCCCCGCAGGGCGCACAGCCGCTCGGCGGTGAGGAAGATGGCCTGTTTGGTCGCCGCCTGCGCCTCGTCGTTCTCGGCGCCGTCGTCGGCGAGCAGGTCGCCGGTGCGCTCGGGCCCGGTCAGCGGGCCAGTTCCTTCATCGCCCGCTCCAGCCCGTCCAGCGTCATCGGGAACATCCGGCCGCCGACCAGTTGCTTGATCAGGTTGACCGAATTGGTGTGCTCCCACTGGCGCTCCGGCACCGGGTTCAGCCAGACCAGGTGCTCGTAGATGTCGGCGACCCGTTGCAGCCAGACGCCGCCGGCCTCCTCGTTCCAGTGCTCCACCGAGCCGCCCGCGTGGGTGATCTCGTAGGGGCTCATGCTGGCGTCGCCGACGAAGACAACCTTGTAGTCGTGCGGGAACTTGTGCAGCACGTCCCAGGTCGGGACCTTCTCGACGTTGCGCCGCCGATTGTCCTTCCACACGCCCTCATAGAGGCAGTTGTGGAAGTAATAGAACTCCATGTTCTTGAATTCGGAGCGGGCCGCGGAGAACAGCTCCTCGCAGACCTTGATATGGCCGTCCATCGAGCCACCGATGTCGAGGAACAGCAGCACGCTGACCTTGTTGCGCCGTTCCGGGCGCAGCTGGATGTCGAGGTAGCCCTTCTCCGCCGTGCCGCGGATGGTGCCGGGCATGTCCAGCTCTTCGGCCGAGCCCTCGCGGACCCAGCGGCGCAGCCGGCGCAGCGCGACCTTGATGTTGCGGGTGCCGAGCTCGACGGAGTCGTCGAGGTTCTTGTACTCGCGCTTGTCCCAGACCTTCACGGCGCGGCCGTGGCGGCCCTTGTCCTGGCCGATGCGCACGCCTTCGGGATTGTAGCCGTGGGCGCCGAACGGCGAGGTGCCGCCGGTGCCGATCCACTTGTTGCCGCCCTCGTGGCGCTTCTGCTGCTCCTTGAGCCGCTCGGCCAGGGTCTCCATCAGCTTCTCGAAGCCGCCGAGCGACTCGATCAGCGCCTTCTCCTCGTCGGTGAGGAACTTCTCGGAGATCTTCTTCAGCCACTCGGTCGGGATGTCGGCGGCCTCGTCGCCCTCGATCCGCTCCAGGCCCTTGAAGACGTGGCCGAACACCCGGTCGAACTTGTCGAGGTTGCGCTCGTCCTTCACCAGGGCGGCGCGCGACAGGTAGTAGAAATCGTCGACCCGGCGGTCGATCACCGCCTTGTCGAGCGCCTCCATCAGCATGAGGTACTCTTTGAGGGTGACCGGGACCTTGGCCTCGCGCAGCTCGGTGAAGAAGCGCATGAACATCGCGGCGGTCCCCACCTGAGCGCCCTCGCGGGCGGCCCATCCTCTGGTTGGCGCGCCCGCGGCGGCGAACGGCTGTTTGAGCCGGGAAAATGGAGCCGCGGGTCGGCGATGTCCAGGCGAACGACCGGCTAGAAGTCCAGCTCGAAGCGCGCGGCGCCGACGTGGACGCCGTAATCGCGCTCGCCCCCGACGGCGGCCAGGGCGGCGTCCTGGTAGTCGAGGTAGCCGTAGTTCAGGTTGATCCGCAGGTCGCGCAGCGGGGCCCAGATCAGCGCGCCCAGGTAGCCGCGCTGCACGCCGCCGCGGATCGCGCCGTCGTTGAGGCTGAGATAGTCGTAGCGCAGGTTGAGCTGCAGCGAGCCGAAGCCGCCGTCGCCCAGCGGCCGGGCCGGGGCGTTGCGGGTGAACTGGCCGTCGCGATAGCCGCGCCCGTCGCCGCGGGTCAGGAACCAGCCGACTTCGCCATAGCCGCCGAAGAAGGCCGCGTCGGGCGCGCCCGGCCGGCGCGCCCGCAGCCAGTGGCCCTCGCCGGCCAGATGCCAGGAGCCGCGGATCAGCGCCGCCTCGAGGCCGTAGTTCAGCTCCTGGTCGACGCTCAGCGCCGGGGTGGCGACGATGCGGCTGTTGTTGGCGTGCAGATAGGGCCGCTGGCGGTAGCGGGTGGTGGCGTCGGCCAGCCGGTTCAGCTTGCGCCAATGGGCCGAGCCGCCGAGGTGCAGCTGGGTGTCGCCGAGCCGGGGCCCGAAGGCCAGCCGGGCGTCGAGGCTGAAGCTGTCGTTCTCGTCGCCGCCGTCCGGTCCGTCGCTGGCGTCGGAGAGCGCCTCGACGTCGTCGGTGAAGACGCCGGCCTGCACCAGCCACGGCTTGCTCCGGTACTGCGCCGAGACCCCCAGCCGCCGCTCGAAGTTGAAGGCGTCGGTGAAGGCGGCCCGCTCCATGAACGAGCCCGTGGTGTCGCCGGTCAGCTCGTCGAGCGCCTGGAAGGCGTTGTGGTTGCCCGCCGTCACCAGCCAGCGGCCGGTCTCGTAGGTGACGAAGGTGTCGACCAGGTCGACGGCGTTGTCGGAGAGCTCCAGCTCGAGCTTGTAGCCGATGCCGGCGCCCAGCGCGCCTTCGCCGCCCAGGCGGATGCGGCGGAACTCGTTGGCGAAGCCGAACGCCGGATCCTCCAGGCCGGGCGGCTGCGAGACGTAGCCGGCGTCGGCCTGGATGCGGCCCTTCACCTTGAAGGCGCGGTCGCCGCTGACGAACTCGGGCGAGCCCTTCCAGCGGATGCGGGTCTCCTCCGCCGGCTTGGCGGGCGGGGCGGGGATCTGGAGCACCGGCGGGGCGGAGGCGGCCTGATACAGGCGCTGCTCCAGGCCGTTGATCTGCGCCTTCAAGACGGCGATCTCGGCCCGCAGCCCTGCGGCCTCCTCGGCGCTGATGGTCCCGGCCTGAGCGGCGGCGGGGCCGGCGGCCAGCCAGGCGGCGGCCACGCCGAACAGGGCATACGCAGACTTGGGCACTTGCGGGTCCTACTGACGCCGGGGAGGGCGCGCGGAACCTGTCAGCGGTGTCTTTCCGGCTCGCATCAGCCGTGTTGCAAACTGTGTCGGGCGGCGGTGCTGGCCTGGTCTGACCGCCGCCCGACGCCCCGGCTCAGCCGTGTTCGCCGGCCAGGGCCAGGCGCTGGCGCATCGGTTCATGCGCCTGCACCTCGACGCGCCCGCCGCTCGTCCGGCGGCCGCGCAGCCACTCGGTGAGCACCTCGGCGCAGGTGTGGTCGAGGCTGGAGAGCCGCTCGAGGTTCAGGCGGATCATCCCCTCCCGCGGGGCGGACTCCAGCGCCTTGGCGATTTTCGGCAGCTGCACGAAGGTCGCCGCGCCCTCCAGGCTCAGTTCGCGCTCGTCCGGGGTGATGTCATGCGCCCGGATCCGCAGGCGCAGCCGGCGCAGGTTCGGGATCAGCTCCAGCAGCGTCAGCGCCATGCCGACCAGCACCCCGGTCAGCAGGTCGGTGGCGACGACCATGACGAAGGTGGCGGCCCAGATGACGGTCGGCAGCACGCCGTGCCGCTCGAACAGGTGCTTGGCGTGCTGCAGGCTGACCAGCCGCCAGCCGGTGACCACCAGCACCCCGGCCAGCGCCGCGCTGGGGATCTGCCGCAGGACGAACGGCAGCAGGGCGACGAAGGCCAGGATCCAGACGCCGTGCAGGATGGTCGACAGCCGGGTCTGCGCCCCGGCCTGAACGTTGGCCGAGCTGCGGACGATCACCCCGGTCATCGGCAGGGCCCCGGCCAGGCCGCACAGCATGTTGCCGAAGCCCTGGGCGGCCAGCTCCTTGTTGTAGCGGGTGCGCGGACCGGAGTGCATCCGGTCGACCGCCGCCGCCGACAGCAGGGTTTCGGCCGAGGCGATGAAGGCGATGGCGATCGCGGTGACCAGCAGCGCCGGCTCCGCCAGCCTGGCCAGCGAGCCGGCGTCCGGCGGGGTGATCGCGCCCAGGATCGACGCTGGCACGGTGATCTTCTGCACCGGCAGCTGCAGAGCCGCGGCCACGCCCGCGCCGGCCAGCACGCCCAGCAGGGCGCCCGGGACAAGCTTCAGCTTGGCCGGGCGGATCTTCTCCCAGACCAGCATGGCGGCGATGGTCGCGACGCCGACCAGGAAGGCCGACTCCGCCGCGCCGAGACCTGTCGGGTTGAGGCTGAGGAAGGCGCCGGGGATGGCCATCAGGTTCTGCAGGCCGTGCGGGCTCGGCCCGTCGCCGAACAGCACATGGATCTGGCCGACGACGATCAGCAGGCCGATGCCGGCCAGCATGCCGTGCACCACGGCCGGCGAGATGGCGCGGAACCACTGGCCCAGCTTGAGTGCGCCGGCGGCCAGCTGGATCACCCCCGCCAGGAACAGGATCGGCCCCAGCATGCTGAGGCCGTGGCGCTGGACGATCTCGAAGACGATCACCGCCAGGCCGGCGGCCGGGCCGCTGACCTGCAGCGGCGAGCCGGCCAGCGCGCCGACCACCAGGCCGCCGATGATGCCGGTGATCAGGCCCTTCTCCGCCGGCACGCCGGAGGCGACGGCGATGCCCATGCACAGCGGCAGGGCGACCAGGAAGACGACCACCGAGGCGGTGACGTCGCGCATCGTGCGCCCGGGCGCCTGCGCGTCGCCGGGCGTCTCCGAACTGACCGGGACGGCGGTCATGCGGCGTTGTCCCGCAGCAGGTCGGCGGCGGCCAGGCGCGGCGTCGCCGACAGCGCCACCGGCAGCGGCGCGTTCTCGCGGACCGTGGTGAACTGCCCGCTGTCGCCGTCGAGGGCGAGGATGTCGCCGGTCTCGATGTCAAAGAACCAGCCGTGCAGGGTCAGTTCGCCGCGCGCCACGCCGGAGGCGACCGAGGGATGAGTGCGCAGGTGGTTGATCTGCACCACCACGTTCTCCAGCGCGAGCACGCGCGTGGCCTGGTGGTCGTCCAGTCCGTGGTAGGCGGAGCAGACCACGCTGTGCGCGGCGTGGGCGTGGCGCAGCCAGGCCGCGACATTGGGCATGCGGGCGAGCGCCGCCGGGTTGGAGAAGGCCTTCATCGCCCCGCAGTCGGAGTGACCGCAGACGACGATGTCGCGCACGCCGAGCGCCATCACCGCGTATTCGACGGCCGAGGAGACCCCGCCGTTGGCCTGGGAGAAGGGCGGGACGATGTTGCCGGCGTTGCGGCAGACGAACAGGTCACCCGGCGCGGCCTGGGTGATGATCTCAGGCACCACCCGACTGTCGGCGCAGGAGATCATCAGCGCCTTCGGGCTCTGGCCGTCGCTGGCGAGCCGCCGGTAAAGCGCCTGCTGCTGGGGGGAAACCTGGTCGCGAAAACGCGCGGCGCGTTCGAGTACGTGGTCCATGGGCAGCCTCCGGATGCGGGGGATGCGGCGACGGTCTCGGACGGCCGGTGGAAGATTGGGGATAGTCCACCGTACGGGGGATAAGTGGACCGCCGCCGCAGGCTGCTTTTCGCGGAGGCGCTTTGCTGCTCGACAGCAGCCGCGTGACAAAGTGTGTCGCGGACCGGCGGGCGGCTGACCTCGGCCGGTCGTCGATCGCTGGGGCGAAGTCTTGGCGGCCCGGTCAGAGACGATCAGCGCGACGGCTTGCGCCCCGCCCCCGGCGCGCGCAAGGCTCGCCGCGGGAGGTGACAATGACAAAACCACGCACGCTGGACTCGATCCGGGTCGACGTTCCGGTTCCGCCGCATGTGCCGAAGGACCGGGTGGTCGACATCTCCTTCGCGATGGGCTCCGTGCCCAACGACCTGCGCGACCCCTACGAGCCCTTCGACTGGCTGAACGGGCCGGAGATACCGCGCATCCTCTACAATGCGCCCCAGGCCCGACCCAGCGCGCTCGGCGGCGGAAAGGGCAACTGGGTCGTCACCCACTATGACGACATCGAGCGGGTCTACACCGACAACGACACCTTCTCGAACAAGGGCACCGCCGAGTTCCAGGCGCTGATCGGCGAGACCTTCCGCTCGATCCCGCTGGCGGTCGATCCGCCCGAGCACGCCAAGTACCGCATGTACCTGATGCCGCACTTCTCGCCGGCCCGGCTGAAGCTGATGGAGCCGCACATCCGCGACGTGGTCGTCGAGATGATCGAGGAGTTCGCCGCCAAGGGCGAGGTGGACGTCGCCTGGGATTTCGGCCGCGTCTACCCGGTGCGGATCTTCATGGGCCTGATGGGCTTCCCGCCGCCGATGTTCGACCAGTTCCTCGACTGGGAATGGGACATCCTCCACTCGAACGACCTGGGGAAGATGCAGGCGGCGCTGCGCGGCGTGCTGGAGTTCCTGCGCGGCTTCATCGCCGAGAAAGAGGCCAATCCCGACGACCACCTGGTGTCGCGCATCGTCCACGGCGAGATCGAGGGGCGGGCGCCGACCGAGGAGGAGAAGATCGGCATGGTCTGGTTCCTCTGGCTCGGCGGGCTGGACACGGTCGCCGCCACCATCAGCCAGATGTTCCGCCGCATGGCGCTCGAACCGGAGATCCAGACCCGCCTGCGCGGCCATCCGGAGCTGATCGAGACTGCGGTCGAGGAGTTCCTCCGCACCCAGCCGATCCTCAGCTCGGGCCGCAGCGCCAAGCACGACTTCGAGTGGCACGGGGTGACGATCAAGGCCGGCGAGTCGATCACCTGCCTCAACAGCTCGGGCAACTTCGACCCGGCGCAGTTTCCCGACGCGCGGACCTTCGACCCGGCGCGGCCGATCAACCGGCACTTCACCTTCGTCGGCGGCGTCCACCGCTGCCTGGGCGCGCCGCTCGCCCGGCGCGAGCTGTGGATCCTGCTCGAGGAGTGGTTCAACCGCATCCCCGAGTTCCGGGTGAAGCCGGGCGCCGACTCCACGGTCTTCCCGGGGCTGATGTCGATCCGCAACCTGCCGCTGGTCTGGGACGTGAAGTAGGGGGAGCTAGCCGGCCTGCGGCAGCCGGATCTCGGCGCGCAGGCCGCCCTGCGGCCGGTTGCTCAGCCGCAGCACGCCGCCTTCGCCGGCGGCGATGCGCTCGACGATGCTCAGGCCCAGGCCGAGCCCGCTGGTGTTGCGGGCGCGCGCGTCGTCGAGCCGCTGGAAGGCCTCGACCACCCGGTGCAGCTGGTCCTCGGGGATGCCGGGTCCGTCGTCCTCGACCGCCAGCACCAGTTCGCGCCCCTCCAGCGCGAGGCTCAGCTCCGCGCTTCCGGCGTAGGTGATCGCGTTCTGCACCAGGTTGTCGGCGGCGCGCTTCAGCGCCGTCGGCCGCACGGTCGCCATCAGCTGGTCCGGCCCGCGGTAGCGCGCCTCGCCGCCGGCGTCGCAGACCGCATCGACCAGGGTGAGGCAGGTGGCGGCGACGTCGGTCAGCCGCGCCGGCTCGCTCTCGTGCTGGCCGCCCAGATAGGCGAGCAGGGAGTCCAGCATCGCCGACATCTCGTCGACGTCGCGCTCGAGGGCGACGCGGGTCTCCGGCTCGGCGACCATGCCGGCCCGCAGCCGCAGCCGCGACAGCGGCGTGCGCAGGTCGTGGCTGACTGCGGCCAGCGCCTGGGTGCGGGCGGCGAGCAGGTCGGCGATCCGCCGCTGCATCGAATTGAACGCGCGCGCCACCCGCCGTAGATCGCGGGCGCCTTCCTCCGGCACGTGCACCACCCGGCCGTGACCGACCGTCTCGGCGGCGTGGGCGAGCACGCGCAGCGGCACGCCCATGCTGCGCAGCAGCAGCACCGCGGCCGCCAGCACGCCGGCGCAGAGGATGGCCGCCGAGACCAGCCGCTGCACCACCAGCCGCCGGACGCTCTTCGGCAGGTCGGTGGAGACCTCGGCCCAGGAGCCGTCGCGCAGCTCGACCGCCGCGCTCAGCCGGCTGGGGGTGACGACGCTCTTGCTCGGCGCGATCTGTAGCCTGAGGTCGCCGGCGTGAAGCTTCGGCTCCCAGGCTTCCATGATCCGCCGCACCTCAGTCAGTTCGCCGGCGCCGTTCGCGCTCGGCAAGCCGGTGACCCACTGCCATGAGACCTTCACCCGGCCGGTCGCCAGCGACTCGGCCACCGCCGGGCGGGCCGATTCCGGCGACTTATCGAGCACCTTCGCCGCGGTCGCCAGCAGTTCGGCGACCTCGCGCGCCTGGTCGGTGCGCGAGGCGCGGATCTCGTCGTGCTCGTAGAGGATGAAGCTGCCGAAGAATTCGATCAGCACCGCGCACATCACCACCAGGGTGGCGCGGCCGATCAGTCCCTGCGGCAGCAGGCGGAAGCTGTTCAATTGCGCTCGACCGGCAGGGCGAACATGTAGCCGACGCCGCGCACGGTGCGGATGATGACGCCGTCCTCGCCGTCGCGGCGCAGCTTGCGGCGAAGCCGGCTGACCAGCACGTCGATGCTGCGGTCGGAGGCGTCGGAGATGCGCGCCCGCGAGAGCTCCAGCAGGCGTTCGCGGCCGATCACCCGCTGCGGCTGGCTGACGAAGGCGAGCAGCAGGTCGAACTCCGCGCCCGACAGGTCGACGGCGGCGCCTTCCGGCGAGACCAGCTCGCGGTGCGCCGGATCCAGCACCCAGCCGCCGAACCGCAGCTGACCACGCGAAATCTCCACCCGCCGCGGCTCGGCCCCCGTGCGCCGCAGCACCGCGCGGATGCGGGCGAGCAGTTCGCGGGCGCTGAACGGCTTGGCGACGTAGTCGTCGGCGCCGAGCTCGAGGCCGAGGAAGCGGTCGGCCTCGTCGCCGCGCGCGCTCAGCATGATCATCGGCACGTCGCTGGTCCGCCGCACCGCCCGGCAGAGGTCGAAACCGTTCGCCCCCGGAAGCATGACGTCGAGCAGGATCAGGTCGACCGGGCCGCCCTGCAGGCAGCGCAGCATCTCGCCGCCGGAGGCGGCGCTCAGCGGCCGGTAGCCGTTCTCGCGCAGCGTCCGGATCAGCAGGCCGCGGAGGGCGGAGTCATCCTCGACGACAAGCACTGTGGCGGATCCGGGCGAGGCGAGATCCAGATTCAGTTCGAACATACCGCCCTTTGCACGCGTCGCTTACGCCACCAAAGCGGGGCTTTATTTAAGTGCAGGCGCCCTGACTGCAAGGCGTCGACCGAAAGACATCTGTCGGCTGCGTCAAAGCGCCTGCTGTTCTGGTCGCGGCCGTTACGATCCGGCCACGGACGGATTGGCCACGGACGGATTGGCCGCGTCGGGGACGGCCGGGTCGGCGCCGGCGACGGTCGCCGCGCCGCAGGCGGCGTCGACCGCCGAGCGCACCTGCGCCGCCGCCTCGGCGGCGAGCGCCGGGGTCGGGTAGGTGACCCGCAGCGCCGCGCGGCCGACCGCGACCTTGCGGACCCCCGGCTGGGCCGAGAGCTGCTGCGCGGCCGCGTCCAGGCAGGCGGCGTTCCGGTGGCGGACGGTGACGGTGGCGGCGGCCTCGCGGGCGACCGCTTCGGTCAGCCACAGGCCGGAGGCCTGCGGACCGCCGGCGGCGGCCGGGCCGGCCGAGACGGCGAGCATGGCGAAGGCGGCGAAGAGTGCAATTCTCATCGGGCCGCCTCCGCGTCGTTGAGCGCCAGCTCGGTTTGCGGCGCGGCGAAGTTGCGGGCGGTCCGGTAGGCGTCGACCGCGCGCAGCAGGCCCTGGATCTCCGCCTTGGGCAGGGTGGCGCGGTGGTCCTGGCCGTAGGCGGCCTTGAACTTCAGCTCCCAGGCGTCGGGCAGGTCGCCGCCGGAGGCCTGGGCGATCCGCCGCAGCTCCGCCTCGCTGACCTCGAAGGCGACCTTCTCCAGGCAGGCCATAGCGAACTCGATCGCCTGGCAGTGCTCCCGGTTGCTCTCGAGGAGCCGGACCTGGGCCGAGGCCGGCAGGCGGGCGGTCTCGTAGTTCACCTGTTCGAATTGCCGGTAGGAGCCGGCGTAGTTGAACGACTGGCGCACCTCGAACCGCACCTTGCCGGCCTCCTTGTGCACATAGGCGCGCAGGTAGGTGTCGTTGTAGGGGGTGCGGAACACGCCGCGGGTGCTGCGGACCGCGCGCTCGGTGCTCAACACCGTCTCCTGTTCGAGCGGATCCTCGACGGTGACGATCGCCTGCTGCACGCCTTCGGGGGTGACCTGAGCGAAGGCGACGGACGGCGCGGCGGCCAGGGCGCAGAGCGCGGCCGTGCGCCAGAACCTGCCCCTCGGGGCGGCGGTGGTGATCATGCATCCTCTCCCGTGGCCGCCGGCTCAAAAGGGCGGGCGGCTCACGGGGGGATCAATTGTTCGGCGCAGTTGCTGCCGGATATCGGCAATGTGACAAACCATGACAGCCGCCGGCGCGGGCGGATGTCGGGGGGCGCGATCAGCTAGGCCTCGACGGCCTTCAGCTTGCGCCAGACGGTCATGCGCGAGACGCCCAGCCGGCGGGCGATCTCCACCGGTCCGACGCCGGCGCGTTGCAGCTCGAGGATCTCGTCGGCGGCGGGGCGGCGGCGGCGCAGGGCCGGCTGCGGCTCGACCGAAGCCACCGCCTCGAGCGCCGCGCGCAGGGCGCGGCCGCCGGAGCCTTCGCTGGTCAGTTCGGGATCGGCGATGACCAAGACCGCGCCGCGCTGTTGCAGCCGGTCGAGCACGTCGAGGATGGCGCGTGCGGAATCGCCGAGGTTGTTCAGGCGGGTGACCACCAGCTGATCGCCGGAGCCGACGAAATCCAGGATCGACATCAGGACCGCGGCCTCGTCTTCGCCCGGAGATTCCTCGGCGCGAACCACATGGCATCCGAGCGCTTTCAGCGCGGTCGTTTCGACCGCTGAAGCCTCATCCCGCAACCGAACGTAGCCGATCCTGAGCATCTTAGTCCCAAGCGCCTCCGTGAGCGGGCCGATATAGCAGCACAATGCGGTCGGCGCGCGGGGGCGGACATATCCAAAGAGTTAATTCGGTGCAATATTTCTTCGGTAAACACGCTTCACTTAGGCAAAAGAATGTCTTCTGCAGCGCCGCTAACGCCGCCCGTTAGAAAAACTCTCCGCAGTCCGCCTCAAGATGAATTCCCGGTCGATCGTCTTGCCGACCGTAAATCCGTACTCGCCGACCTTCTCGAAGCCGCGCCGGGCGTAGAACCGTTGCGCGCCGTGGTTCTCCGACCAGACGCCGATCCAGACGGCGCGCGGCCCGGCCGCCTGCAGCCAGGCCAGCGCTGCGTCGAACAGCCGTCCGCCCCAGCCGCCGCTCTGCGCCCGCTGGAGCAGGTAGAGCCGCTTGATCTCGCCGTCGCTGGCCGCCGCGTCCGGATGCGGCAGGTCGCAGGGGCCGGCCAGGACGTAGCCGATCGCCTCGCCCGCCGCCTCGAGCAGCCAGATCGCCTTGCCGGGGTCTGACAGATCGGCCCGGGCGCGGGAGACGCCGTGCGCTGCGGTCAGGAAGCCTGCGAGGTCCTCGGGCGCATAGAGGTGGCCGAAGGTCTCGCTGAACGTCGCCGCGCCCAGCGCGGCCACGGTCTCGGCGTCGTCGGGACCGGCGCGGCGTAGCATCGGTCCTTGCAATGGGCGGGGTTCGGACTGAGATAGTGAAGTCATGGATGTGGCGCTCTACACCCACGCCGACATGCTCGACCACCGTCCCGGCGCCACCCACCCGGAGCGGCCGGAGCGGCTCACCGCCGTGATCGACGCATTGGACGAGGCGAGCGACCTCTGTCTGGACTATTTCGACGCCCCGCTGGCCGAGACTCCCGACCTGGAGCTGGTGCACCCGCGCGCCTACGTCGAGCGGGTGCTGAACCTGTCGCCGGGACGCCAGGTGCTGCAGCTCGATCCCGACACCTTTCTGTCGGCCGGCAGCGTGCAGGCCGCGCGCCGCGCCGCCGGCGCGGTGGTGGCGGCGGTGCGGGCGACCGCTCACGGCGAGATCGAGCGCTCGTTCTGCGCCGTGCGGCCGCCGGGCCATCACGCCGGGCCCGACACGCCGATGGGCTTCTGCATTTTCTCGAACGTCGCGGTCGGGGCCCGCGCGGCCCGGGCCGCCGGCTTCCAGAAGGTCGCGGTGATCGACTTCGACATCCACCATGGCAACGGCACCGAGGCGGCCTTCCGCGGCCACCCGGAGCTGATGTTCGCCTCCATCCAGCAGTTCCCGATGTGGCCGGGCAGCGGCCAGCCGTGCGAGGACGACCCGCCGAACATCGTCAATGCGACGGTGGCCCCCGGCGCGTCGGCCGAGCAGTGGCGCGCGACCTTCGCCAGCCTGCTGCCGAAGGTCGACGCCTTCGCCCCGGACCTGATTCTCGTCTCCGCCGGCTTCGACGCCCACCGCGCCGACCCGATCGGCCAGGCCGGGCAAAGTCTGGAGGCGGAAGATTTCGCCTGGGCGACCCGGGCGATCCTCGAGGTCGCACGGGGTCACGCCAAGGGCCGGGTTGTGTCCTCGCTCGAGGGCGGTTACGACCTTGAGGCTCTGGGCCTGTCGTCGCTTGCGCACGTCAGGGCCCTGGCAGAGGGGTAGGGAACGCGGCCCGGACGCTTCGGCGTCGCGGCCGTCCTGATGGAATGGCCAGCGCTTTGACCGCCGAGGTTCCCGCCGCGTCGACCAACACCCGCACGGGCGCGATCGTGCTGGCGCGTCATGGCGAGCCGGCGCTGTCGCGCAAGGTGAAGCTGAGCGCCCGCGAGTACCGCGAGTTCTGGGCCAAGTACGAGGTCCTCGGCCTGCTGCCCGGCCAGAGCCCGCCGGCGGTGCTGATGGGCTTCGTCGAACGCTGCGGCGCGTTGATCTCCTCGACCCGCCAGCGGGCTGTCGAAAGCGCCGAGAAGCTGGCCCAGGGGCGGGAGTTCGTCCGCGAGGCGATACTGATCGAGGCGCCGCTGCCGCCGCCCAACTGGCCGTCGTGGATCCGGCTGTCGCCATCGACCTGGGGATTCATCGCCCGCGTCTGGTGGTGGTACTTCAACCATCACGAAGGCCAGGAGACCCGCCGCCAGGCCGAGGCCCGCGCCGATCAGGCCGCCGACATGCTCGAGCGCATGGCCGCCCAGGGCGAGGACGTCGTCGTGCTGGCCCATGGCTTCTTCAACTTCATGATCGGCCGCGCGCTAAAACGCCGCGGCTGGAAGCTGGCCCACAGCGAGGGCTGGAAATACTGGTCGATGCGCCGCTTCGAGCGCGCGCGGTAGGCGCTCTCTCTTCCTCCTCGCCCGGCTCCTCCGGGCGACCGATCTGCAAGTTGTTCCGCATAGCTGAGGTCGGCGCCTTGGGCTGGATGGCCCGGACAGGCCGGGCGGTGACGGAAAAGGGGACGCCGTCGGCGGCTTCCGCGCGTCGGCGAGGCATCCGGCGCGTTCGGCGAACGTGCGCAACGTAAAGCCGGTGGACCGTGGCAGAAGCGGGCTCTAGGTTCGGCCAATGTCCGAAGCTCCCGACATCCAGACCCTTTCCTTCGAGCAGGCCCTCGCCGAGCTGGAGCAGATCGTGGCGCGGCTCGAATCGGGCCAGGCGCCGCTGGAGGATTCGATCCGGCTCTACGAGCGCGGGGCCGCCCTGAAGACGCACTGCGAGACGCGGCTCGAGGCCGCCCGCCTGCGGGTCGAGAAGATCGTCCAGGGCGCCGGCGGCGCGCCCGCGGTCGAGCCGGCCGAGTTCAACTGATGCAAAGCCTGCACGCCCAGCGCGCGGCCGAGGCGGCCGATCTTGTGACGGTGGCGCTGGACGAGCTGCTGCCGCGTGCGGAGGGGCCGGAATCCCGGCTCACCGAGGCCATGCGCTATGCGGCGCTGGGCCCGGGCAAGCGGCTGCGGCCGTTCTTCGCCCTCGAGACCGGGCGGATGTTCGACCTCGACGACCGGCCGGTGCTGCGCGCGGCCTGCGCGCTGGAGTGCATCCACGCCTACAGCCTGATCCACGACGACCTGCCGAGCATGGACGACGACGACATGCGCCGCGGCCGGCCGACGGTGCACAAGGCCTATGACGAGGCGACCGCCGTGCTCGCCGGTGACGCCCTGCAGACCGCCGCGTTCGAGATCCTGGCGCACCCGGACACGCACAAGGACGGCTCCGTCCGTGCGGAGATGATTCTCAAGCTGGCCCAGGCCAGCGGCGCCCGCGGGATGTGCGGCGGCCAGATGATCGACCTGATCGGCGTGCGCGACGATCTCGGCGCGGTGGCCCGCATGCAGCGGCTGAAGACCGGCGCGCTGATCGCCGCGGCCTTCGAGCTGCCGCTGATCATCGCCCGGCCGACCGATAGCCAGCGCCACGCGCTGCTCGCTTTCGCCCAGGACCTTGGGTTGGCCTACCAGATCGTCGACGACCTGCTCGACGCCGAGGGAGACGAGGCGTTGCTCGGCAAGAAGGCCGGCAAGGATGCGGACAAGGGCAAGACCAACTACGTTACCCTGCTGGGCGCCGATGCGGCGCGCGAGCGGCTGGAGCTGCTCGTCGAGCAGACCAAGTCGCACCTGGAGCCGTTCGGTCCGGCGGCCGAATTCCTGCGGGATAGCGTCGATTTCGTGCTAGAGCGCCGAAGCTAGTCCACCGTCCCGCACCAGCGGCAGTTGAATTCATGGCGCCCATCACTCCCCTGCTCGACAAGGTCTCCTCGCCCGCGGACATCCGCGGCCTCTCGATCGCCGAGTTGAGGCAACTGGCCGACGAACTGCGCGCCGAGACCATCGACGCTGTCTCGCAGACCGGCGGCCATCTGGGCTCCGGGCTGGCGGTCGTCGAGCTGACCACCGCCCTGCACCACGTCTATGAGACGCCCAAGGACGTCCTGATCTGGGACGTCGGCCACCAGGCCTATCCGCACAAGATCCTCACCGGCCGCCGCGACCGGATCCGCACCCTGCGCCAGGGCGGCGGGCTGTCCGGCTTCACCAAGCGGGCGGAGAGCGAGTACGACCCGTTCGGTGCGGCGCACGCCGCGACCTCGATCTCGGCGGCGCTGGGCTTCTGCGCCGCGCGCGACCGCGACGGCCGCGACAACAAGGTGGTGGCGGTGATCGGCGACGGCTCGATGAGCGCCGGCATGGCTTACGAGGCGATGAACAACGCCTGCGAGACCACCCAGCAGCTGACCGTCATCCTCAACGACAACGACATGTCGATCGCCCCGCCGGTCGGCGGGATGAGCGCCTACATGGCCCGGCTCGTCTCCGGCGGCGGCTATCAGTCGCTGCGCAACCTCGGCAAGTCGGTGGCCCGCGCCCTGCCGCGCCCCCTGCAGGAGGCGGCCCGCAAGGCCGAGGAGTACGCCCGCGGCATGGTGACCGGCGGGACCTTCTTCGAGGAGCTGGGCTTCTACTACGTCGGCCCGATCGACGGCCACGACATGGACGCCCTGGTCCATGTGCTGCAGAACGCCCGCAACATCGCCGACAAGCCGGTGCTGGTCCACGTCGTGACCCAGAAGGGCAAGGGCTACGCCCCGGCCGAGAACGCGGCGGACAAGTACCACGGCGTGGTCAAGTTCGACGTGGTCACCGGCCAGCAGGCCAAGCCGGCGCAGAGCCATGCGCCGAGCTACACCAAGGTGTTCGCCACCGAACTGGTCAAACAGGCTGAGCGCGACCCGAAGATCGTCGCCATCACCGCGGCCATGCCGTCGGGCACCGGCCTCGACCTGTTCGGCCAGAAGTTTCCGGAGCGCTGCTACGACGTCGGCATCGCCGAGCAGCACGCGGTGACCTTCGCCGCCGGCCTCGCGGCCGACGGGATGAAGCCGTTCGCGGCGATCTATTCGACCTTCCTGCAGCGCGGCTACGACCAGGTGGTCCACGACGTGGCGATCCAGCGCCTGCCGGTGCGCTTCGCCATGGACCGCGCCGGCCTGGTCGGCGCCGACGGCCCGACCCACGCCGGCAGCTTCGACATCGGCTTCATGGGCGCGCTGCCCGGGATGGTGCTGATGGGTCCGGCCGACGAGGCCGAGTTGGCTCGCGCGGTCGCCACCGCCGCGGCCATCGACGACGCGCCCAGCGCCTTCCGCTATCCGCGCGGCGAGGGCGTCGGCGTGCCAATCCCCGAGTTCGCCGAGCCGTTCGAGATCGGCAAGGGCCGCATCGTCCGCGAGGGCACGGCGGTCGCCATCCTGTCGTTCGGCACGCGCCTGGCGGAATCGCTGCGCGCAGCCGACCTGCTGGCCGCCCGCGGCCTGTCGACCACCGTCGCCGACGCGCGCTTCGCCAAGCCGCTCGACATCGACCTCATCCTCCGCCTCGCGCGCGAGCATGAGGCGCTGATCACGGTGGAGGAGGGCGCAATGGGCGGCTTCGGCAGCTTCGTGCTGCAGGCGCTGGCCGAGCACGGCGCGTTGGACCGCGGGCTGAAGGTCCGTGTGCTGACGCTGCCGGACATCTTCCAGGACCACGACAAGCCCGACGCCATGTACGTCGAAGCCGGTCTCGACGCCGACGGCATCGTCCGCGCGGCGCTCAGCGCCCTGGGCGCCGACAACCTCGCGATCAACGGCCGGCGCGCCTAGAACTGGCCTCCGCCGCCCGCCGCCGAATGGCGGCGGCGGCGTCGGCTCGCTCCCTACATCGCGTAGCTGAAGCGCAGCTCGATCCCGTGCACGCTATCGTCACCGAGCAGGCCGCGGTAGGCCGCCTCGGCGGTCCAGCCTTGGCCGAAGGTCCCGCCGATCGAGGCGTCGATGTGGGCGGCGTCGCGACCCGCGCCGGGTATCCGCTGTACGAAGCCCACGGGTGAGCCGATGAGGGCCAGGGGCAAGGCGTCCTTCCCGTCGTCCAGTTGGCGCCGCCAGCCGGCCTGGAGCCTCGCCGTCCAGGCGTCCTCCGCGCCGAAGCGGGCGGCGAGGGCCGCACCAAGCTCCATGGCGACGGTGTTGAACTTCTGCTTGGGAACGATGAGACCGACCGCGCCGGCGCCGGTCTCCTGATAGCTGTCGACGCGGGTTCCTTGGGCGTCGATCTGGCCGTACGGCGAGACCGTCATGTTGGTCGCCACCGTCAGGGGCGTTGAGACCCTGCCGGCGACGGCCCAGGTCTTGGCGTCCGGGGACGAGGTGGCGGTCCGCGCCAGGCTGGGCAGGTTCCGGTCGGTGTCGACTTCGCTCCAGCCGTAGCCGGCGACGGCGGTCGCCTGCACGCTGCTGACGCCGCCGGTGACGAAGCCCTGGAGCCCCAGCGTCTTGGCCCTAGTCTTGCCGAGCCCGTCATTGAACTTGTTCTTGCCCTCGGCGTAGCCGAGCGCGGCGCCGACCGCCATGCCAGGCGCCCAGGCGTACTGCACGCCACCCAGGATCGACTGCCGGTCGATGTCCGAGCCGATCTGCCCGTCACGGCTGTTGCGCCGCCCCCAGTCGGCGCCGACCGAACCGAAGGCGCCGAAGCCTTCGGCTTCCGGCGGGCCGGCGTCGACATGCTGGAGGATCGTCTCCTGGAAGCTGTGCATGATGTCGGCAGGTTCCCGGGCCTGAGCGTAGAGCGTCTGGCCGCTGAGGTCCTGCAGCACCGCCGCCTGGCCGGCGGCCGACTGCACGGCAGTGCTGAACAGCACCTGGTCGAGGTCGGAGTTGAAGCCCGCCGACACGTCCAGCGCCCCGCCGACCGCTTGCTGGGAGCCGGTCGCCGCGGAATTGGCGAACACAACCCGGCCGAACTGGTCGCGGATCACCCCGCCCGGAAACGTGGCGGTGTGGATGTTCATGTAGAGGTTCCCGGCCTTCAGATTGGCCACGTCGGCGGTCGGGATCGCCCACGGAATCGGACCGATCGGGCTCGCCGGGTTCGGGAAAGGCAGGATGATCGGGCCGTTGACGCCCGCCGCGCCGCGGTGGACGTGTCCGCCGGTGAGCTGGTTCGCCGGGATGTTGTGCGTGGCCGTCACCGAGGCCGAGGTCTCGGCGTTGTTGAGCACGAGGAAGCCGTTTCCGCTGAACGGAGCGTTGTTAGGCGGGACCTCGCGCGCCGGGGTCATCCTGGCGATCCACAGGGTGCCGGCGTGGGCGGCGCCGGCGCTTGAGACGGCGAGCGCGATCGCGCCCAGCCCAACAGCAGTGACCTTCATGATCGACCTCCCTCAACACGTTGTCGGCTGAGAAGCGTGAGCGCCGTCGCGGGGCTTGTTACTTGCTCCGCTCACTGACCTCCGCGGGCAGCGGCGCAGGGTGTGGCTCGGCTCGAAGGCGGTGCAAACGCCGTCTCGGCGATCAACCCCTTGATGATATTTGTAATTGTTAAGGTCGCCGCGGATTTGGCCACCGCGGTTGCAGGGCGCGTTCGGCGCGCGGTTCAGGGTTGCACCGGCGGCCAGACGGCGCTGCGCCGATCTGCTCGTCGAGGTGTCACGCGGCGTTCGCGTCATCGGACGGCGCCCACAGCCTTGGATTCTGAGATGAGTTCCGGATCGGGCGCGCCAGGTTCAATCGCCGGCGGCGGCGGCGCCGGTCGCGGTCAGAAGAACCAGCTGGCGGAGACCGTCAAGCCGTCGTGGTCAGGTCCGCGCGACGCGCCGGGCCCCGTTTCGGTGACCTGGACGACGATTTCGACCGGGCCGATCCGCCGCGCCGCGCCCGCGCTCAGGTCGTAGCGCTCGCTGCGGCCGCCGGGGGTCGATCGCCCGGCGACCTTGCTGAGCAGGCCGGCGTGGCCGAAGACCCGCCAGCCGGGCGCGGGCCGGAAGGCCGCCCCCAGGTCGAGGTAGAGGGTCTCCTGACCGAGTTCGAAGTAGTCCGGGGCGTAGGCGACCCGGAAACTGACGTGGTCGCCGACGACGCCTGCGTAGACCTCGTTGTTGGTCGCCGAGCGGTACGGGAACTCGTGGTACTTCACCTTAAGCGTCGAGACGCCGACGTCCCAGGCCGGCCCCCGGGCGCTCCGTCTGGCGTAGCCCGCATGGGCCAGGTGGCCCATCGGGCGCCACCCCTCCTCCGCTGTGTCTACCGTCGCCAGCGAACCGCCGGCGTAGAGGCCCGTGCGATGGTCGTAGGACAGGTTGAGCGCGGCGGCGGGGCGCTCCTGGCTCAGGGAATAGCCGCGATAGCGGTAGTCCGAGTGGATGGAGACGCTCGCGCCCAGCTGCGCCGCCGCCGGCGTCGCCAGCGTCAGGCCGAGGACGGCCAGCACGCCGACGATCGATCGACGCCGGATCGGGCGAGGGCGCTCAACGCGCCGCGGTGCGCGCCGCGCCGCCGGCGCAACACGAGCGGCAGGCGGGATCGGTCTGCAGCAGGGTGGCGCAGGCGTCGATGGTCCGGCCTGCGCGGACGACCAGGACGCGCGCGCCGGGGCGGGCGGATCGCTGGCGCGCCAGGGCCAGGAGCCCGCTGATGTGCGCGGCGGAATAGGAGTTGCCGCTGACCAGGGCCCAGCGTCCGCCCGGCTGCGTGGTCGGCACGTCACGCCCTGGTGCGACATATGCTCCACTCGCCCGGGCCCCTGCCTGCGTCTGAGCGGCGGCGATGACGCCCGGATGAGAGGCCGGGAAGCCGCCGCGCGCCAGCGCGTCATTGGATGCGCCGACCACGGTTATGCCACGTGAAAGCGCGACGTCGAGCAACCTCCCGAGCAGAATGTCCGGCGGCCCGGTCCAGCTGAGATTGACCACCTGGGCCTTATTGGTGATCGCGAACTCCAGCGCCTTGGCGAGACTGAGGCTGTCGCAGACCGCTCCGCTCGGTTGCGCCGGACGCTCCGAGCAGGCGCGCAGGCCCAGCAGCCTGGCGCCGGGGGCGACGCCGACGATGCCGACGCCGTTGTCGGCGCGCGCGGCGATGATGCCGGCCACGGCCGTGCCGTGCCGCTCGGCGGGCGGCGCCCGGCCGGCGACGAAATCCCGCTGCACCCGCACCTGGCCGGTAAGGTCCGGGTGGCCCGCGTCGATGCCGCTGTCGATCACCGCGACGCGGACGTTCTCGCCGGTGGCGATCTCATGAAGCTCGAGCAGACGCCAGGCCTGTGCGGCGGGCTGCGCCGCCAGCAACGGGTCGGGCTGCGCCGCGCCGCCTTGGGCGTGAAACAGCTTCATCGGCTGGGCCCAGGCCACCCGCTTGTCGCGGGCGATGCTGGCCGCGACCTCAGCCTCCGACCGCCCGTCCGGAATGGCCATCACCAGGCAGTCGACGCCCAGCAGCGGAATCGCCCAGTCGGTCTCCAGCTTCAGTCCTTCCGCCCGGGCGAGCTGGGCGCCGATGCGCCGCCTCGCGCTGCGGCCCAGTTCGTCGCCGTAGGCGTCGCTGTAGTCGGAACCGCCACGATAGTGGGCGGGCGGCAGCCGCAGCAGCACCAGCACCTTTCGCGTCGACTCGGCGGCGACGGTCGGCGTCGGCTTCGGCGGCGCGGCGACTGCGGTTCCGAAGGCGGCGAGCGACAGCACGAGCGCCCCTGCCCAGGCGCCGAGCCTCATGGCGCCGGCTCCGCAGCGAGCGGCTCGGCCAGGGTGACCGCGGGGCTCTCCCGCAGGCGTGCGAGCGCGAGCTGCTCCTCGTCGTCCGGGATCTGCAGGACATAGGCGCCGGTCACGGTCGGGCCGTCGACGACCCGGGCGCGGGCGTCGCCCAGCAGCGCGCGGATGGTCCGCTCCGGCGTGTCCGGCTTGAACATCACCAGCAGATCGCCGCCGGGGCTCGGCTGAGGCCGCCCCAGCGTCTGGTAGTCGGACGCCGGCGGCGCGCGGGTCAGCAGGATGGTCAACAGCACGATGAGCGCGAACTGCGCCGCGATGGCCCAGCCTCGCCAGTCGCCGAAGAGCGCCGGGATCGTCCGGCGACCTGCGGCTGCGGCCGGCGCGAGGGTCGGCCGGCGTTCCCGGTCGAGGCGGGATTTCAGCCGCGCCCACCCCGCGTCCGCCGACACCGCCGGGGGCTCGAGCTCCTGGTCGGCGAGCGCGCCTTCGAGCGCGAGATCGGCCTGGCAGGCGGCGCAACCGGCCACGTGCATGGCCACCCGCGCCTGCTCGGCCGCGTCCAGCCGTCCGGTCGCGTACCAGGGCAGATGCAGCTGGGCGTTGCGATGTTCCGGCTCGTCCGGCGGATTGATGCGCTTGTCCATGCCGCGCCTCACAGCTCCAGCCCCAGCGGGCCGGCGAGCCGGCTCTTCAGATGCCGGCGGGCGTGGAACATGCGGGTCTTCACCGTGTCGACCGGGCAGTCCAGAACCTCGGCGATGTCCCGGTAGGGCATGTCGTGGAAATAGCAGAGCGTGACCACGGCCCGCTTGTCCGGGGGCAGCTCGGCGATGGCGCGGGCGAGCAGGTCGCGGGTCTCCCGCTCCTCCAGGAGCTGGTCGGGCCCGGCTTCGTCCGACGGCGTCAGCCAGGCCTGGCCGTCGTCCATGGGCTCGTCCTGCCGGCTCAGCGCTTTCAGCGCCTTGCGGTAGGCGATGGCGAAGATCCAGGTGGACAGCTTGCTGCGGCCGCCGAACGCCTCGGGTCGGCTCCAGACCGCGTACAGGGTGTCGTTCAGAACCTCTTCCACGAGGGCGGGCCTTCGGGTCAGCGTCGTGAGGAAGCGGGCCAGCCGAGGGTGGTAGAGCCTGTAGAGGCTCTCGAACGCGCGCAGGTCGCGTGCTGCGATACGCTCGAACAGAGCCGCCTCCTCCAGCGGATCCGATCGCATCGCCGCTGTGCGCCTTACCTGCCTGGCGTCTCGCTCGGCCAGCATCCGCGCCCCTCTTGCGAAGGATTAGTGTGCGTTACGCGCCGAAAGGTTCATTAGCCGCCTCGCCGAGCGGTCTGGCAATGCCCGCGCGCCCACGCCCGACGGGGCCAAGTTTCTGGGGCGCCGGTGAACCTATTCCCAGGCGGCCGGAACAAACTCCTGGCGATGGCGCCGCGCCGCGCCCTCGGTTCATCGGGCGTCCTTGCTGTGGAGCTCCCATGAGGACCTCCGCCCTTTCTCGACCCTGAGAGAACGGGAGGCCGCACATGGCCCAGTTCAACTTCGATACGATCACCCCTGAACAGGCGCTCGCCTGGCAGCCCGCCGACAGCATGGTGTTCGCCACCGGCTTCGCCCACCTCATGCGGGTCGCGTTCCTCGCCGACCAGGCGGCGATCAGCATCACCGGCGGGCGGACGGTCACCTTCGGACCCGGCATCTTCGGCGAGGGCGACCTGGCCTTCCAGGTCGGCGGATTCGCCTTCATCGGCACGCCCGGCCCGGACGTCCTGGGCGGCGGGCCGGGGGACGACGCCTTCTTCGGCGGCGCCGGCGCGGATCTGTTCAATGGCGAGGCCGCAAACGACCTCCTGCAGGGCAACCAGGGCTTCGACACCCTGTCCGGCGGCCCAGGCAACGACATCGTGTTCGGAGGCCAGGACGAGGACGTGATCAATCTGGGAGTCGGGGCCGACGAGCGTAACTTCACCAACGGCAACCGCGGCAACGACACGATCACCGCCGCCCACGGCGGCGACACCATCCTGGGCGGCCAGGGCGCCGACCAGATCGTCGGCGGCGCCGGCGCGGACCTGATCTTCGGCAACCTGGGCGACGATCTGATCGACGCCGGGCCGGCCCCGGACATCATCCTCGGCGACGACGGCTACGACATCATGCGCGGCGGCACCGAAGGCGACGTCTTCGTCTTCCCGCCGGGATCCTCGGTGATCGACTTCCAACTCTCCGACCGGATCCTCGACTGGGCGCCGGAGGACCGCATCGACCTGTCGGTGGTCGGCGGCTACGCCGAGCTCGAAGCGACGCCGCCCGCGCCGCCGGTCCCGCCGTCACCGGGGCCGTACGGCTACGCGCCGACGATGGACGGTTACGCCGCCGCGCCGGTCGACGACTTCGTCGTGGCGCGCGACATGGCGGCCGCCGCGCTGGCGAACAACCCGGCGCTCAACATCGTGGCCGCCCAGGCCGGCGCCGACGTCCTTGTGCTCGTCGACACCAACGCCGATCACCTCGCCGACATGGGGATCATCCTGTCGAACACGAACCTGGGGGCGATCTCCGACGGCAACTTCATCTGAGCCTGAGGCCGACAGGGCGAGGCTTTCAGCCACCTGCGGCTGCGGCGCGGACGTGATAATCTCCAGGGCTTCAGCAGGAGGCTGCTCGATGAGAACCCTGGCTGTCGCCGTCGTCGCGCTCGGGCTGCTCGCGCCCGCCGCAGGTTTCGCCCACCACGGCTGGAGCTCCTACGACGCCGAGAAGGTGATCAAGGTGACCGCGCCGCTGAGCGACGTCGCCTGGCGCAATCCGCACGGCTCGGCCAAGGTCGACTATCAGAAGCGCACCTGGACGGTGGTGCTGGCGCCGGTCGCCCGGATGGAGGGCCGCGGCCTGACCGAGGCCATGCTGACCTCCGGCAAGCCGGTGACGCTGGAAGGCTACCCCCGCCGCGACGGGACGCCGGAGATGCGCATCGAGCGGGTGACGGTGCAGGGCAAGACCGTCGAGCTGCGCTGACCGATGGAGCTGCTGGCGCTCGCCGCCCGGCTGGAGGACACGCCGCTGGGATTGTGGGCGCGCGGCTCGGCGATCGGCTATCCGCTGGCCAACCTCGGGCACCTGCTGGGGCTGGTGATGCTGGTCGGCGCGATCGGCGTGCTCGACCTGCGGCTGCTGGGGCTGTTCCGCCGCCTGCCGGCCGCGGCGCTGGTGCAGGCGCTGATCCCGGTCGCCGCGGTCGGGCTGGGGCTGATGGTGCTCAGCGGCCTGGTGATGTTCTCGGCCGACGCCGGGGCGCTGGTCCGCTCCGCCCTGTTCCGCTGGAAGCTGGTGCTGATCGCCGCGGCGTTGGCCAACGTCGCGGCCTTCCACCTCGTCTGGCGGCGGCGCCTGGAGAGCTGGAGCGGCGGGGTTCCCGCCGCCGCCCGGCTGTTCGCGGCCGCCTCGCTCGGGCTGTGGCTGGCCGCCGCGACGCTCGGCCGGCTGATCGCCTACGCCTGACCTCGACCGTCATCCCGGACGGCCTGTAGGGCCGATCCGGGACATGGCCCCTGGGTCCCGGCTCTCCGGTCCGCGAACGGACCTCCGGCCGGGATGACGAACAAGTTGGCCTTCGTCCGCCGCTTCAGAACGGCCAGAACTTCTCAGTCAGCGCCTGGCCGCCCGGGGTCTTCTGCACGCGGCTGATGTCGCCGCGGCCGCCGTAGCTGATGCGCGCCTCGGCGATCTGGGTGTGGCGGATGGTGTTGGCCGAGGAGATGTCTTCTGGGCGGACGATGCCGGCCACGGTCAGCTGCCGCAGCTCGGCGTTGGTGCGGACCTCCTGGGTGCCCTGGATCACCAGGTTGCCGTTCGGCAGCACCGCCGAGACCACCGCGGCGATCGTCAGGCTGATCTTCTCCTCGCGGTTCACCGAGCCGGCGCCGGCGTTCTTGGTCTTGCTGCTGGTCTCCCAGGCGTTCTCCGGGTCGAAGCCGCCGGGCAGGATCTTGCCGAGCGTCGACTCCATGCCGAGCAGGTGCGGCACGCCGGCTTCCAGGCTGGAGGTGCGGCTGGAGTTGCTGGAGTTGCTGGTCTTGGCCTTGTCGTCGATGTCGATCATCACCGTCAGGATGTCGCCGACCCGGCCGGCGCGTTGATCGGCGAAGAAGGCCCGCGCTCCGGTGCGCCACAGCGAGTTGGCGCTGGCCGGGCCCGGCGCGTCGCGCTGGGCGAGGATGGTCTGCTCGCGCGGCACCAGCGCGGAGGGGTAGCCCACCGGCGCGAGTTGGGGCCCCTGCACCGCCTCGTTGACGGTCGAGCAGGCGCCGAGCGGGGCCAGGGCGGCGAGGGCGATCAGGGCGGAGCGCAGGGCGGGCGACATGAGCACAGGTCCTTAGCGGAGCGCGTAGCGGCTGGGGGCGGCCTTCAGGCCGGCGGCGGCGGGGCCGACCACGGCCTGCCCGGGACCGACGGCGACGGCCGGGATGATCTTCTTCGAGGCGGTGTTCTGGACGTTGAAGGTCTCGCCGACGCTGGCGGCCTGCATCGCCTTGCCTTCGAGCGACAGGGTGATCCCTTCCGAGGCGAAGGTGATGGTCACCGTCTCGCCGGCCTTGATCACCTGGGCGGCGCCGACGTCGCGGGCGGCCACCACGGCGCCGGCGCGCAAGGGACGCTTGGCGGCCAGGCCGATCACCGCCTCGGCGTCGGCCGGCGCGCCGGCCGGGGCCACGGCGGCCTTCGCCCAGACCAGGTCGGCCGCGCCGACGATCTCGCCGGCCTGCAGGCTGCGGGCGTAGGTCAGCACCTCGACGTTGCCGCGGGCGGCCGCGCCTGCGGCCGCGGCGGCAGGCCCGGCGGCGCGGGGCGCCGGCCGGCGCGCCGGAGACGACGATGGTCCGCAGGCCCTCGGCGTTGGCCCAGTCGAGGCCGGAGCGGGCGGCGGCCAGCTGCACGGCGCGGGCGTTCAGGATCACCGAGGCGCTGCGGCGCGCGGCCACCGGCACGCCGGCGGCGGCCCCGGCGCCCTCGAACAGGTCGCCCAGGGTGACCACCACGTCGGCGCTGACCGTATCCGGCTTCAGCGAGACGGCGGTGCCGGCCAGCGCCGGGGCGGCGGCCGCCAGCACGGCGGCGGCGAGGAGGAGGGCGGGCGCTTTCATCAGGATTTGATCTGGTTGGCCACGCCCAGCATGTTGTCGGCGGTGGAGATGACCTTGGAGTTCATCTCGTAGGCCCGCTGGGCGACGATCAGGGCGGTGATCTCCGACACGGCGTCGACGTTCGAGGCCTCGGTGAAGCCTTGCATCAGCTCACCGACGCCTTCGATGCCGGGCTGGCCGACGGTCGGCGGGCCGGAGGCGGCGGTCTCCAGGAAGAGGTTGCCGCCCTGGGCCGACAGGCCGCCCTCGTTGATGAAGGTGGCCAGCTCCAGGTTGCCGACGGTGTTCGGCGCCGGGTTGCCGGGCACCTTCACCTGCACCTGGCCGGCCTTGGAGATCGACACCTCGGTGGCTTCGGCCGGAATGGTGATCGCCGGCTCGATCAGGTAGCCGGCCTGGGTCACCAGCTGGCCCTGGTCGTTGACCGCGAAGTTGCCGGCGCGGCTGTAGCCGGTCTCGCCGGTCGGCAGCTGCACCTGGAAGTAGCCGCGCCCGTCGATCGCCATGTCGAGCTGGTTGCCGGTCTGGGTCAGCGTGCCCTGGGTGGCGATGCGGTAGACCGAGCCCGCCTTGACGCCGGCGCCGACCTGAACGCCGGTCGGCACGATGTTGCCCTGGTCGGACGACTGCGCGCCGGCCGCCTCGAGGGTCTGGTAGAGCAGGTCCTGGAACTCGGCGCGCTGCTTCTTGAACGCGACCGTATTCATGTTGGCGATGTTGTTCGAGATGACCTCGACGTTCATCTGCTGGGCCGCCATGCCCGTCGCAGCGGTGCGGAGCGCCTGCATCGTTCAGTCTCCTACTGGACCCGGCCCATGCGCTGCACGGCGGTCTTCGAAAGTTCGGCGGTGGAATCCATGATCCGGGCCATCGACTCGTAGGCCCGGCTGACCTCGATCATCCGGGTCATCTCGACGATCGGCTGGACGTTCGAGCCCTCCAGCATGCCCTGGCGCACGCGCGCGCCTTCGGCGGCCTGCGGCTGCTGGTTGGAGGTGTTGCGGTAGAGGTTGTCGCCGGCCTTCTCGAGGGTGGCGAGCGTGCCGAAGGTGACCAGGCCGAGCTTGCCGACCCGGGTTGTCCCCTGGGTGAGGGTGCCGTCCTCGCCGACGCTGAGCTGGCCCTCGGCCGGGTCCAGGGTGATTTCGCCGCCGCCGTCGCCCAGCACCGCCAGGCCGCCCTGGGTGACCAGCCGGCCGGTCTCGTCCAGCGTGAAGCGGCCGTCGCGGGTGTAGCGCGGGCCGTCCGCGCCCGACACCTGGAAGAAGCCCTTGCCTTCGAGCGCCAGGTCCAGCGGCGCGTCGGTGCGGCGCAGCGCGCCCTGGCCGAAGTCGCGGGCGACGCCGTCGGCGCTGACGAACTTCACCGGCTGCGGACCGCCCATGGTGACCGCCGGCGCGGCCGGGTCGGTCTTCTCGATCAGCGACTCGACCTTGAAGCCGGCAGTGTCGGCGTTGGCGATGTTGTTCGCCACAATGTCCATCTGGCGACGCAGGACCATCTGGCGCGACAGGGCGACGTAGAGGGCGTTTTCCATTAAGACCTTGGGGTCCCGGCGGTGACGTTACGGCCCCCTCGCTGCAAGCAGCGGGCCAGGCCGAAAACCCAAGGAATTCCAGACACTAAAATAGTTAACGGCGGCCACCCGGCGAAAACTGCCGGGCAGGTCTGACCGCCCGTTAAACTCGGTTAAGAACCGCTTCTTAACCAAATCGGCGCGATTGAGACGAGAATAAGATTCTAAGGAACGCGCGCGTGGCCGAGGCCAAGGTCAAGGAAGCGTCGCCGGATGAGGCGGACGCCGAGGGCAACGAAGGCGGCGGGGCTAAGAAGAAGCCCCCGCTTAAGCTGATCCTCATCGCCGCCGCCGCTGGCGTGCTGGTGCTCGGCGGCGGCGGGACCGCGGCCTTTCTGCTGATGCAGCCGAAGGACGGCGCGCACGCCGAAAAGCCCAAGGAAAAGAAGAAGGGCAAGGAAGAGCACGGCAAGGGCAAGGAAGGCGAGAAGGGCGCGCCCCAGGTCCGCGAGGGACCGGACGGGGTGCTGTTCGTCACCCTGCCGGACATCGTCGTGAACATGCAGACCGCCGACGGGCGGCCGACCTTCCTGAAGCTGAAGCTGACCCTGGAGATGCCCGACCAGCACGCGGTCGACGAGCTCGGGCCGAGCATGCCGAGGCTGCAGGACATGTTCCAGACCTTCCTGCGGGAGCTGCGGCCCGAGGACCTCTCCGGCAGCCAGGGCTCCTATCAGCTGCGGATGGAGATCCTGCGGCGGGTGAACCTGGTCATCGCGCCCTCCAAGGCCAATGCGGTGCTGATCGAGGAGATGCTCATCAACTAGCGCCCCTAAAGGCGCCGGTTGGGCTTCGCGCGCATGGCCGACGAGAACGACAAGAACGATTGGGCTTCCAGCGGCGGCGCTCCGGCGCCGTCCGGCGACGGGCTCGCCGCCGAGCGGATCCTCAACCAGGACGAAATCGACAGCCTGCTTGGCTTCGACTTCTCCGACGACGAGGCCGAAGAGCGGACCGGCATCCGCGCCATCATCAACTCGGCGCTGGTCTCCTACGAGCGCCTGCCGATGCTCGAGATCGTCTTCGACCGCCTGGTGCGGCTGATGACGACGTCCTTGCGCAACTTCACTTCGGACAACGTCGAGGTCAGCCTCGACAACATCTCGTCGATCCGCTTCGGCGACTATCTGAACTCGATCCCGCTGCCGGCCATCCTGTCGGTGTTCCGCGCCGAGCAGCTGAACAACTTCGGCCTGATGACGGTCGACTCCAACCTGATCTATTCGATCGTCGACGTGCTGCTGGGCGGCCGCCGCGGCACCGCGGCGATGCGCATCGAGGGCCGGCCCTACACCACCATCGAACGGATGCTGGTGCAGCGGATGGTCGAGGTGGTGCTGAACGACGCCGCCGAGGCGTTCGAGCCGCTGACACCGGTCAACTTCACCCTCGACCGGCTGGAGACCAACCCGCGATTCGCCGCCATCGTGCGTCCGGCGAACGCCGCCATCCTCGTCAAGCTCCGCATCGACATGGAAGACCGCGGCGGCAGAATCGAGCTCCTGTTGCCCTACGCGACGCTCGAGCCGATCCGGAAAATGCTGCTGCAGCAGTTCATGGGCGAGAAGTTCGGGCGCGACAACATCTGGGAAGGCCACCTGGCGACCGAGCTCTGGACCACCAACGTCGAGGTGCGCGCGGTGCTCGACGAGCAGCAGCTCAGCCTCAGCGACGTCCTGAACCTCAAGGTCGGCGACACCATGATGCTGAACGCCACGCCTGACAGCCTGATCCAGTTGAAGGCCGGCGCGATCCCGCTCACCCGCGGACGCATGGGCCGGCGCAACGCGCATATCGCCGTGCGCGTCGAGGCGCCGCTGGCCCCCAACGCGCGGCAAGCCCTGCAGAGGTTCCCATGAGCCTCGTCAGCCTGGCGATGAACGTTCTGCTGGCCCTCTTGCTGATGGCCGCGCTGGCGATGGGCTGGCGGCTGAACCGCCGGCTGAAGACGCTGCGCGAGAGCCACGAGGGCTTCGCCGTGGCGGTGCGCGAGCTGAACACCGCCGCCGGCCGCGCCGAGCAGGGGCTGGCCGATCTGCGCGCGGCCACCGACGAGGCCGTCGACCTGCTGTCCGACCGCATCGAGAAGGGCCGGGCGCTCGCCGCCAAGCTCGAGAAGCTGGTGCAGGACGCCCCCGCCGTCGCGTCGCGCCGCGAGCCGCCGGCCGATCCCGACCTCGCCCAGGAGCGCCGTCTCGGCGCCTTGCTGGCCGCCGCCCGCGAAGCCCGCGCCCGGCCCGAACGGCTGGCACATCGCGAACCGGCCGCCCGACCCAAGCCCGCCTTCGAAGACGACCTGTTCGACGACCCGGCCCCCGAGCCCAACCTGCGGGGAGCCCGCCGATGAAATCCGTCCCGCGCATCCTGCCGCTGATCGGCGTCGCCGCCGGCGGCGTGCTGGCGATCAACGCCCTGGCCGGCGCCCGCGAGCTGCCGGACCTGCTGTCCGGCGCCAAGGCGTTCGCCGAGGGCGCGGCCAAGACCGACAAGTCCGGCAAGGAGGGCGACGCCAAGGGCGAGGCCGCCGCGACCGGCAATGCGACCGACGCGGCCGCCACCGGCGTGCCGGGGCTGGCGCCCGCCGCGCCGCCCAAGCCGGGCTGCGCGCCGACCGCCGCCGAGCTCGCCAAGGAGGCCGGCCTCTCGCCGGCCGAACTGCAGGTCCTGCAGAGCCTGGGCGCGCGCCGCGGTCAGCTCGACCAGCGCGAGAACGACCTGGAGACCCAGCTCGCGCTGATGGCCGCCGCCGAGGCCAAGCTCGACGCCAAGGTCAATGCGCTGAACGCCCTGAAGGCCGAGGTCCAGGGGCTGCTGACCCAGGCCGACCAGAAGGAGGCGGGCGAGATCGACCGTCTGGTGAAGGTGTTCGAGGGCATGAAGCCGAAGGACGCCGCGCCGCGCATGGTGCTGCTCGACGACGCCGTGCGGCTGCCGATCGCGGCCAAGATGAAGGAGCGCGCGCTCTCGGCGATCATCGCCCAGATGCCGCCGGCGGAAGCCAAGAAGCTGACCGAGAACCTGGCCAAGCGCTTCACCGAGGCCCGCTCCATCGCCGCCAACGCCGCCGCCGTGGCGAACCCGCCGGCCGACCCGGCCGCCGCGAAGGCCGCCGCCGGCAGGACCCCGGCCAAGCAGGCCGCCGCCCCGGCCCCCGCCGCCAAGCGCGCGCCCGCCGCTGCCGCCGCGCCGGCGGCCAAGGCCGGCTGACGCCTGTGAGCCTGCGCCAGGCCCTGCGTTCGAGCGTCGCGGCGGTCTGCATCGCCAGCCTCGCTGCGCCCGCCGGCGCGGTCGGTCCGCAGGCGGCCCCGGCCGCGCACGGGCCGCTCGACGTCCATGTCGCCCAGGCCGAGAGCTTCTCGCGCGTCGAGTTCCATTGGCGAGGCAAGGGCGGCCAGGCGCAGACCACGCGCGACGGCCAGACCATCACCTTCCGCTTCGGCCGCGACGCCGATCCCGACATCGCCCGCCTGCGGACCGCGCCGCCGCGCTGGATCAAGACCGCCGAGAAGCGCCATGTCGGCGGCCGGCTGGAACTGGTGCTGACCCTGGCCGACGACGCCGACGCCAAGGTGGGCGTCGCCGACGGGGCGACCTTCGTCAACGTCTACGCCAAGCCGGAGGCGGGCGCGGTCCAGACCGCCGAAGTGATCACCGGGCCAGCCGAGCCCGAACCGCCCCGGCCCAATCCGACGCCCGCCGGCGGCGTGGTGCGGATGGATTCCAAGGTCGTCGCCGGCCAGGTGCAGCTGAGCTTTGCCTGGGCCAACCCGGCCGGCGCGGCGGTGTTCCGTCGCGGTGACGCGATCTGGGTGGTGTTCGACGCCGCCGCCGACCTCGACATCTCCAAGGCCCCGCGCGGCGTCGGCCAGTTCGGCGCGATCCAGGCGTTCCGCGGGACCGACTATTCGGCGATCCGCATCGCCGGCGCGCGCGGCGTGCCGCTGTTCGCGGTCGCCGAAGGGGCGACCTGGACCATCGCGCTCGGCCCGGGCCAGCAGAGCCAGCCGACCGTCGTGCGGCTGCAGCGCGATGGCGACAGCGCCCAGCCGGCGCTGAAGGCGCCGGTCGCCGGCGCGACCCGGGTGATCCGCCTGCCGGACGCCGACGCCGGCGACACCCTGACGGTGGTCACCGCGCTCGGCCCCGCCAAGGGGCTCGCCTCGCGGCGCGACTACGTGCACCTGGCCTTCCTGCCGTCGGTCCAGGGCCTGGCGATCCAGCCGCGGGTCGACGACCTCGCCGTCCAGCGCGAGGGCGACATTGTCCGCCTGAGCCGGCCCGGCGGCCTGACCTTGTCGGCGGCCTGGGCCTCGCAGCGGCGCGAGCAGGACAGCCTGGGCGCGCCGCAGCCGGCGGCGATGCCGGCGCTGATCGACTCCGAGCACTGGGCGAAGACCGGCGAGGGCGGCTTCCTCGCGCGCTACAACGCCCTGCTCGCCGCGGCGACCGTGGAATCCGGGGTCCGCGACCGCGACGGCCCGGTCGCCGCGCGGATGGCGCTGGCGCGCTTCCTGGTCGGCTCCGAGCTGTCGTTCGAGGCGATCGGCGTGCTCAACGCCGCCGCCCGCGCCCATCCGGAGCTGATGGACAACGCTGAGTTCCGCGGCCTGCGCGGCGCAGCGCGGGTGATGGCCCGGCGCTACCAGGAGGCCGAGGCGGACTTCTCCGCGCCGGCGCTGGTCGAGGACCCGTCGGCGGCGCTGTGGCGCGCCTACATCGCCGGCAAGCAGGCGCGGTGGACCGAGGTCCGCAGCCAGTTCGCCAAGGGGGCGGAGGCCTACGCCCTGTTCCCGCCGACCTGGAGGGCGCGCTTCGCCCGGGCCGACGCCGAAGCCTCGCTGCGGCTGGGCGACCTGATGGCCGCCGAGACGCGGGTCGGGCTGGCGCTGGCCGAGAAGGTCGATCCGCTGGAGGAGCTGGCCACCCGGCTGGTGCAGGCCCGGGTCGTCGAACTGCTCGGCCACAAGGACCGGGCGCTGCGCATCTATCAGGCGATCAGCCGTGCGCCGCTGGAGTCGCTGTCGGCGCCGGCGCTGCTGCGCGCCACCCAGATCCGGCTGGAGCAGGGGGCGATCACCCCGGTGCAGGCCTCGGTGGTCTACGACAACCTGCGCTACCGCTGGCGCGGCGACGCGACCGAGCTGGAGACGATCCGCGCGCTCGGCCAGCTCTATCTGGCCCAGGGCCGCTACCGCGAGGCGCTCGAGGCGCTGCGCTCGAGCGGCGGCCGGCAGCCGAACCAGCCGGAAGCGGTGCAGTTGCAGGCCGACCTCGCCGCCGGCTTCCGGGCGCTGTTCCTCGACGGCATGGCCGACGGCCTGGAGCCGGTCCAGGCGCTGGCGCTGTTCTACGACTTCAAGGAGCTGACCCCGCTGGGCGCCGACGGCGACCTGATGGTCCGCAAGCTGGTCCGCCGGCTGGTCGACGTCGACCTGCTGCCGCAGGCCGCCCAACTGCTGAAGTACCAGGCCGAGAACCGCCTGGACGGCGTGCCGCGGGCCCAGGTCGCGACCGACCTGGCGGTGATCTACCTGATGGACCGCAAGCCCGAGCAGGCGCTGCAGGCGATCAACGCCTCGCGCACCACGGTGCTGCCGACCCCGCTGGCCGCCGAGCGCCGGCTGGTCGAGGCGCGCGCCTGGACCGGGCTCGGCCGCTTCGACTCGGCGCTGGAGATCCTCGGCAAGGACGTCTCGCGCGACGCCCAGGACCTGCGCGGCGAGATCACCTGGAAGCAGAAGGACTGGGCGACCGCCGGCCCGCTGTTCGAGAAGGCGCTCGGCGAGCGGTTCAAGAACGCCGAGCCGCTCTCCGCCGAGGAGGAAGGCAAGCTGCTGCGCGCCGGCGTCGCCTACAGCCTGGCCGGCGACGACGCCGCGCTCGCCCGGCTGGAGCAGCGCTACCAGGGTTTCTACGAGCAGGCGCACAATCCCGAGGCGCTGCGCGTCGCCCTGTCCGGCGAGCCGCTCGGCCGGCTGAGCGTCGCCGACTTCGGCCGGGTCTCCGCCGACAACGAGACCTTCGCCGGCTGGGTCGCCAAGATGAAGACCCGCTTCAAGACCGCCCGCCCGCCGGTCGGCCCCGGCAAGCCCGCCGCCGCGGCCAAGCAGGCCCAGGCGGACGCCGCCGGCCCGGCGCGGGGATAGCCTCCAAAATAGCTCCGTCATCGCCCGGCTTGTCCGGGCGACCCATCCCAATGCCGATCGACCACAGCTGTGGCCGGCGCTTTGGGCTGGATGGCCCGGACAAGCCGGGCCATGACGGATGAAAGGAGGCGGGGGCCTGCCCCCGCTTACTCACTTCGGGATGAAGCTCTCGACCAGGCTGCCGCAGACCAGTCGCCAGCCGTCGACCAGCACGAAGAAGATCAGCTTGAACGGCAGCGACACGGTCACCGGCGGCAGCATCATCATGCCCATGCTCATCAGCACGCTGGCGACCACCAGGTCGATGACCAGGAACGGCACGAACAGCAGGAAGCCGATCTCGAAGGCGCGCTTCAGCTCGGAGATCATGAAGGCCGGGGTGACGACGCGCAGCGGGGTGTCGGCGGCGGTCGCCGGGCGGGGGATCTTCGAGAGGCGGACGAACAGCGCCAGGTCGTCGGCCCCGACCTGGCTCAGCATGAAGCGCTTCACCGGCGCGCCGGCGGCGTCGAACGCCTGCGGCAGCTCCATCTGCTTGTTGAGCAGTGGCTTCACGCCCTGCTGGTAGGACTGCTCCAGGGTCGGGCCCATGACGATGGCGGTCAAAAACAGCGCCAGCGAGATGATCACCGAGTTCGGCGGGCTCTGCTGCAGGCCAAGCGCGGTGCGCAGCAGGCTCAGCACCACCACGATCCGTACGAACGAGGTGGTCATGATGACGATCGACGGGGCCAGCGACAGCACCGTCATCAGCCCGATCAACTGGACCACGCGTTCGGTCAGGCCGGCGCCGGTGCCGAGGTTGATGTTCACCGCCTGGGCCGCGGCGACGGCCGGGAATACCAGGCTGGCCAGGGTGATCAGGGCCGCCAGGCCCGCGGCGCGGCGCCAGTCCTCGGCCGGCAGGCCGCCGACCGCTTTCAGCAGCTGACGCATCACGCCCGCTCCGCACCGGCCGGAGCGTCCAGCAGTCGGCCTTCGCCCAGCAGCAGCAGCCGCTCGCGGCCGTCGCAGGAGACCAGCACCAGCCGCCGCGAAGGGTCGAGCACCAGGGTCTCGACGATCGCCAGCCGGCGTTCTTTCTTGGAAGCCCCGAAGCGGGCCAGGGCGTCGGGGCCGAACCGGCGCAGCGCCGCCGCGCACAGGCCCATCAAGCCCAGGGTTAACGCGAGCGCGAACACCGCGCGGGCGAAATCAGCAAGATTCATAAGCGCTTCTGCGTGTGAGGAGGGAAGCTCCATCGCACGCTGGCCCGAGTCGATTAAGCGCTGATTAACCCTGTTTATTCACCATGTTCCGCATGGACCTCTCGCAGATTCCTCTGTTCGCCATGCTGCGCGGCCGCCTGGGGTATCTCTCCCAGCGCCAGCAGGTGGTCGCCGAGAACGTCGCCAATTCCGACACCCCCGGCTTTGCGCCTAAGGACCTCAAACCGTTCAGCTTTCAGGCGCAGATGCAGGCCCAGGCGCGCAGCGCGGCCTCGGTGACCCACCCGGGCCACATCCCGCTGTCGCGCAGCCAGGGCGGCGCCGTTTCCGGCTGGAACCCGGTTACCCAGCGCGACTCAGAGACCAGCCTCGACGGCAACTCGGTGGTGCTGGAGGAGCAGATGATGAAGCTGTCCGACGCGCGGATGAATTACGACGCGGCGATCGGCTTCTACCAGAAATCCCTCGGCCTCCTGCGTCTGGCGACGCGGGCGCCGGGCCGCTAGGCGCAGGAGCGAGTTAGATGGCCGACGTGAAGTCCTCCACGGGAATCACCCAGTCGATCGCCGCCTCGGCGCTGCGCGCTCAACAGGCGCGGATGCGGATCATCGCCGAGAACCTGGCGAACTCGAACTCCACCTCGCGCACGCCCGGCGGCGACCCCTACCGGCGGCAGGTGCCGGTGTTCCAGCCGACCAAGGTGTCGGGCGCCAACGGCGTCGCCATGGCCCGGGTCGAGCCGGACCAGACCGACTTCAAGACCTCCTACGAGCCTGGCAATCCCGGCGCCAACGCCCAGGGCTACGTGAAGGAGCCCAACGTCGATCCGCTGATCGAAGCGCTCGACATGAAGGAGGCGCAGCGCGCCTACGAGGCCAACCTCAACGTCATCGAGACGGCGCGCGCGATGGACACGCGCACCCTCGAACTGCTGCGCAAGTAGGAGCTAGCCGATGATCACCGCGCTCTCGGCCGCCAAGGCCTACGCCGATGTGCAGAAGGTCGCCAACGTCGCCGGCGGCATGTCCGGCGCCGGCGAGGCCTCCGGCGTCGGCGGCTTCGCCGACGTCCTGAAGTCGGCGATGACCGACGCGGTGCAGGCGTCGCGCAAGGCCGAGTCGCAGATGGCCGCCCAGGTGCAGGGCAAGGCCGAACTGGTCGACGTGGTGACCGCCATCTCCGCCGCCGAGACCAGTCTGGAGACGGTCATGGCGGTGCGCGACCAGGTGATCAGCGCCTACCAGGAAATCATGCGCATGCCGATCTGACGGCGGCGCGTCCCTCGTTTCCGCTCGTCCCCGCGAAAGCGGGGATCCAGGCTTTTTTGTCTGATGAGCCGAGGGCGGCGGTCGCTGGGTAACGAAAAACACCTGGGTCGCCGCTTTCGCGGGGAAGAGCGGGGGCGAGGGCGGTGACGCAGCGCAACCACTGCGCCTCCGCCGTGTTAACCTGCGCCATGGCCGCTCCGATGATCGAGCTCGAGCAGGTGGCGAAGCGCTACGGCGCCGAGGCCGCGCTCGACGGCGTGTCGCTGCAGATCCCGCGCGGCCAGTTCGTCGCTCTGGTCGGGCCCTCCGGGGCCGGCAAGACCACGCTCCTGAAGACCCTCAACCGGCTGATCGAGCCGGACGCCGGACGGATTCGCATCGACGGCCATGAGGTGCACGAAGGCCCGGCCTACGCGTTGCGCCGGCGGATCGGCTACGTGTTCCAGGAGATCGGCCTCTTTCCGCACCTGACGGTCGGCCAGAACATCGCCGTCACCCCGAAGCTGCTGGGCTGGGACAAGGCGCGGATCGCCGCCCGGGTCGAGACGCTGCTCGGCCTAGTCGACCTGCCGCCGGCGATGGCCGGGCGGTTGCCGGCCGAGTTGTCCGGCGGCCAGCGCCAGCGGGTCGGCGTCGCCCGTGCGCTCGCCGCCGAGCCGGCCACCGTGCTGATGGACGAGCCGCTCGGCGCGCTCGACCCGGTGACCCGCGATACGCTCGGGGCCGACTACCGCGCGCTGCACGAACGGCTCGGCCTGACTACGGTGATGGTCACCCACGACATGGCCGAGGCCGTGCTGCTGGCCGATCGGCTGGTGGTGCTGAGCAGCGGCAGGATCGTCGGCGACGGCGCGCCGGCCGCGTTGCTCGCCGAGACCCAGGATCCCGACGTGCGGGCCCTGCTCGAGGCCCCGCGCCGGCAGGCCGAGCGGCTGCGCGCCCGGCTGGACGGGGCGCGGCCGTGAGTCCCCGCCTGAGCGCCGCCCTGGCGCTGCTGCCCGAATACCTCGCCTGGCACGTGGCGCTGTCGGCGGCGGCGCTGGCGCTCGGGGTGGCGATCAGCCTGCCGCTGGCGATCGCGGCCAGCCGCAGCCCGCGCCTGCGCTGGCCGCTGCTGGCCGGCGCGGGGCTCGTCCAGACGATCCCCAGCCTGGCGCTGCTGGCGCTGTTCTACCCGCTGCTGCTGGCGCTGTCGGCGCTGAGCGCGCGGCTGTTCGGCCAGAGCTTCTCGGCGCTCGGCTTCCTGCCGGCGCTGCTGGCGCTGACCCTCTATTCGGTGCTGCCGATCCTGCGCACCGCGACGGCCGGGGTGCTGGGCGTCGATCCGGCGGTGACGGCGGCGGCGGACGGCGTCGGCATGACCTCGCGCCAGCGGCTCTGGCAGGTCGAGCTGCCGCTGGCCGCGCCGGTGATCATGGCGGGCGTCCGCACCGCCGCGGTCTGGACCATCGGCGCGGCGACGCTGTCGACGCCGGTCGGCCAGACCAGCCTCGGCAACTACATCTTCTCCGGACTGCAGACCGAGAATTGGGTCGACGTGCTTGTCGGCTGCGCCGCCGCCGCGGCCCTGGCGCTGGTCGCCGACCAGCTGTTGGGGCTGATCGAGGCCGGCATCCGCACCCGCAGCCGCCTGCGCCTGTTGGTCGGGGCGCTCGGCCTGGCGCTGGGCGTCGCCGCGGCGCTGTCGCCGCTGGCCTTGGCCGGCGGCCGTCCGGCCTATGTGGTCGGGGCGAAGAACTTCTCCGAGCAGTACATCCTGGCTGAGCTCATCGCCGGGCGGCTGCAGCGCGAGGGCGCCAGCACGCAGCTGAAGCAGGGGCTGGGCTCGGCGGTCGCTTACAGGGCGCTCGCGGCCGGCGAGCTTGACGTCTACGTCGACTATTCCGGGACGCTGTGGACCAACGTCCTTCAGCGCACCGACAATCCCGGGCGCGCGGCGGTGCTGCGCGAGCTGACCGCCGAGCTGAAGCGCCGCGACGGCGTGGAGGTGCTGGGCTCGCTGGGGTTCGAGAACGCCTATGCGCTGGCGATGCGGACGGACCGGGCGCAGGCGCTGGGCGTCGCCTCGATCGCCGACCTCGCCGCCCGCGCGCCGGGCCTGACGCTGGGGGCCGACCTCGAGTTCCTGGTCCGGCCGGAGTGGCGCGCGCTGGAAGCCGCCTACGGCCTGCGCTTCAAGACCAAGCGGTCCTACCAGCCGACCTTCATGTACCGCGCGCTCCTCGGCGGCGACGTCGACGTGATCAGCGCCTTCTCCTCCGACGGCCGCATCGCCGCCGACCGGCTGGTGGTGCTGAGCGACCCGAAAGGCGCGATCCCGCCCTACGACGCGGTGGTGCTCATCGCGCCGAAGCGGGCTGGCGACGAACGGCTGCGGCAGGCGCTGGCGCCGCTGATCGGCAAGATCCCCGTCGAGGCGATGCGCGCGGCCAACTTCAGCGTCGACCGCGACGCCGGCAAGGTCACGCCGGCGCAGGCGGCGCGGGCGCTGGAGCGGGAGTTGGGGCTGTAGTCCACTCCTCCTCCCGTCATCCCGGATCGGCCTTGCAGGCCGTCCGGGATGACGAGCTCTGTTCGATGCTCTCTCGGCAATTCTTGCCGGCTTCGTTAACGAAAGTAGCCGTTCGTTAACCATATCCCGCCGACCTTCAAAGCCCGCCTCACAGGCGATTCCGCAGGCTCAGAAAGGGACGATGGGATGAACGGCGCCGAGGTTCTGGATGTTGGCCGCGACGCCATCTGGCTCACCATCCAGCTGTCCGCGCCGGTGCTGATCGTCGGTCTGGTGGTGGGCGTGGGCATCGGCCTGGTGCAGGCGCTGACCCAGGTGCAGGAGCAGACCCTGGTGTTCGCGCCGAAGATTGTCGCGGTGTTCGTCTCGCTCCTGGTGTTCCTGCCGCTGATGGGCGCGCTGATGAGCGGCTTCATGCGCAACATCGCCGCCCGCATCGCGGCGATGTAGGCCGCGCCCCGCGCATGGAGAGCTACGCCACCGCCCAGCAGGTCTTCGTGGGCGGCCTGGTCTTCGCCCGGTTGGCAGCGATCGTCATGCTGGTTCCCGGCATCGGCGAGACCTTCATCCCGGCCCGGATCCGGCTGTCGCTGGCCTTCGTCATGACGATCGCGCTGTTTCCGGTGCTGAGCGTCGGCGCGCCTGCGCTGCCGGGCACCTCGGCCGAGCTGGCCGGGGCGGTGATCAAGGAGGCGCTGATCGGGCTGATGATCGGCGCGATCCTGCGGATCTTCATGAACGCCCTGGCGGTGACCGGCGAGATCGTCTCGATCCAGACTACCCTGTCGTTCGCCCAGACCGCCAACCCCGGCCAGGCGGCGCCGTCGACGACGCTCGGCACCTTCCTGACCTTGCTGGCGCTGGTGCTGATCTTCGCCACCAACCTGCACCACATGTTCCTGAGCGCGATCGTCCGCTCCTACACCCTGTTCCCGTTCCACAAGGTCGTGCCGGTGGGGGACGCCGGGCTGCTGGCGGTGCAGACGGTCGGCAAGTCGTTCGCGCTGGGCGTGCAGCTGTCCGCGCCGGTGCTGGTGTTCGCCTTCATCTTCAACATCGCCACCGGCCTGGTCGGACGGGTGATGCCGCAGTTCCAGGTCTTCTTCGTCGCCTCGCCGCTGCTGGTGCTGACCAGCCTGTCGGTCTTCGCCCTCAGCCTGGGCGTGATCGGCATGGTCTTCATCGATCGCTACCGCGAGCTGGTGAAGGTCTTCGGGTAGCGGCATGGCTGACGATAAAGAAGCCGCCTCCCGCACAGAGGAGCCGACACCGCATCGGCTCCAGCAGGCGCGGGAAAAGGGCGATGTCGCCAAGACCATGGAGCTGCCGCAGCTCGCCTCGCTGGCCGCGGCGGTCAGCGTGCTGGCGGTCTCCGGCGGCTGGATCTGCCGCAACCTCGCCACCCAGCTGTTGCCGTTCATCGCCCATCCGGACTCGATCCCGCTGCAGGGGATCGGCGGCATGACGGTCGCCCGCCATGTGCTGATGGCGGCGCTGCCGGTGGTGCTGATGGTGCTGCTCGCGGCGGGCTTCGCCGGGGCGGCGGGGCATCTGGCGCAGACCGGGCTGATGTTCACGCCCGACAAGATGAAGCTCGACTTCAGCAAGCTCTCGCCGATGCAGGGGCTGAAGCGGATCTTCGGCCTGGACGGGCTGATCCAGTTCGCCAAGTCGTTGGTGAAGGTGGCCGTCGTCGGCGTCCTGGCCTGGTGGATCCTCAAGCCGCACATGGTGGAGATGCGGCAGCTGGCCACGCTGGAGCCGGCGGCCATCCTGCCCTTCCTGGCCGACATCCTTCGCCGGCTGGTGTTCGCGGTGCTCGGCCTGCTGCTGGTGATCACCGGCGCCGACTGGTTCATCCAGAAGCAGCGCTTCATGGCGCGCATGCGGATGAGCAAGGAGGAGCTGAAGGAAGAGTTCAAGAACACCGAAGGCGACCCGCACGTGAAGGCGCGGCAGAAGCAGATCCGCGCCGAGCGTTCGCGCCGGAGGATGATGCAGGCCGTGCCGAACGCCACCATGGTGGTGATGAACCCGACCCACTACGCCGTCGCGCTGAAGTACGTGCAGGGCGAGGACGACGCCCCGCTGTGCGTCGCCAAGGGGATGGACGCCATCGCCCTGAAGATCCGCGACGTCGCCCGGGAGGCCGGCGTGCCGGTCATCGAAGACCCGCCGTTGGCCCGCGCCCTCTACGCCGCGGTCGAGATCGACGACGTGATCCCGCCCGCCCACTACCAAGCCGTGGCCAAGATCATCGGCTTTATCATGAAGCAAAGCCGCCGCCGTGCGACGGCGCGCCCGCTGTGAGACAATTGCCATGACCGATTCGCTGAGCCCGGTCGCAGGGCCTGGGATTTCGCAAGGGGGCTTTGCGCGCGCGACGATGGCCGAGCCCAAGTCCAACAGCAGCAAACGCCGCAGATCCGACGCGCTGACCGCCGCGGCGGTGGGCTTCTTCCTGCTCGCCGTCGGCTTCACCGCCTGGGTGGCGATGCACTCCAGCCCGGTTCTGCTGGCCACGCTGATGCTGCTCGCGGGGCTGGCCGGCGTCGCCTGCCTTGGCCTGTTCGTGCTGCGCGGTTCGGCCGAGCCGGCGGCCGATCCCGAGCTTGCGCCGGAGCGGCTGATCGAGGCGCTCGACGAGGCCGCCGCCCTGGTCGCCGCCGACGGCCGGCTGCAGGCGATGAACCGCGCCTGGCGCGAGAGCGTCGGCGCCGCGCCGCGCCTGCCGAAGACCGGGACCGCCGCCGCCAGCCTGTTCGCGGCGCTGGCCGCCGCCCGCCGCGGCGAGCCGGCCCGCGCGTCGCTGCGGCTGGGCGGCGCGGAGCGGAGCGCCGTGGTCACGCCGTTCGGCGCGCGCCGCTTCCTGGTCCGTCTGGCCGGCGAGCCCGGCGGCGCGCTGGCGCTGCCGGCCGCGGCGCTGGAGGTGATCACCGCGTTTTCGTCCGCCGGCGCGCCGCCGCCGAAGGTGCTGGACGCCTTCGCCGCGGCCTCGCCGTTCGGCGCCGCCCTGCTGGACGGCGAGGACCCGTTCGCCGCGGTCATCGTCGAGGCCAACCCGGCGCTCAAGGCGGTGGCCGGCGGCGGCGAGCCCGGCCAGGCGTTCGGCGCGCTGATCGAGCCCGCGAGCCGCGCCGACGCCGCCCAGCGGCTGGCCGCCGGCACCGCCGGCGCGGCCCCGCTGGAGGTGCGCCTGGCCCACGACCCGGCGCGCATCGCCCACCTCTACCTGTCGCGCACCGACGGCCGCTGGGTCGCCTATCTGGTCGACGTCTCCGAGCAGAAGCAGATCGAGCTGCAGCTGGCGCAGAGCCAGAAGATGCAGGCGATCGGCCAGCTGGCCGGCGGCGTCGCGCACGACTTCAACAACCTGCTCACTGCGATCTTCATGCAGCTCGACGTGCTGGCCTCGCGCCACCCGGTCGGCGATCCCTCCTACGAGGGGTTGAACGAGATCCGCCAGACCTCGGCCCGCGCCGCCGACCTGGTGCGCAAGCTGCTGGCCTTCTCGCGCAAGCAGACGGTGCAGCGCGAGATCCTCGACCTCGGCGAGTTGATCAGCGAGTTCGAGGTGCTGCTGCGCCGCGTGCTCTACGAGGACGTCAAGCTCGCCACCGAGTACGGCCGCAACCTGCCGCAGGTGCGCATCGACCGCAGCCAGCTGGAGACCGCGGTGATGAACCTGGCGGTGAACGCCCGCGACGCGGTGCGCGCCCACGGCGGCGGCCAGGTGACCATCCGCACTGGTCGCCTGACCCAGGAGCAGGCCGTCCAGATGGGCTATCCGGGCGCCCAGGGCGAGCAGGCGCTGATCGAGGTCGCCGACGACGGTCCCGGCATCGCGCCGGAGATCCGCGACAAGATCTTCGAGCCCTTCTTCACTACCAAGCCGGTGGGCGAGGGGACCGGCCTGGGGCTGGCCACCGTCTACGGCATCGTCAAGCAGGCCGACGGCTTCATCCACCTGCACAGCGTCGTCGGCGAAGGCACCGCCTTCCGCATCTTCCTGCCGGTGCACCACCAGCCGGCGATGGCAGCCGCCGCTCCGGCTCCGGCCCAGCCGAAGCGGGCGGTCGCCCGCGACCTCTCCGGCGCCGGCCGGATCCTGTTCGTCGAGGACGAGGACGCCGTCCGCGGCGTCGCCGCCAAGCTGCTGCGCGCCCGCGGCTACGAGGTGATCGAGGCGGCCAGCGGCGAGGAGGCCCTGGAGCTGGCCGAGGCCCACGCCGGCGAGATCGACCTGATGATCTCCGACGTGGTGATGCCCGGCATGCAGGGGCCGGATCTCCTGAAGGCGGCCCGCTGCTACCTCGGCGAGGCCCCGGTGATGTTCATCTCCGGCTATGCCGAGAGCGAGTTCTCGGACCTGCTGGAAGGCGAGACCAACGTCTCCTTCCTGCCCAAGCCGATCGACATTAAGACCCTGGCCGAGCGGGTGAAGCAGGAACTGCAGAAGGCGGCCTAGGCCCGCGAAGGGCGTTCCGCCGCGGCGCTGACGCTTGTCTTCGAAGGCCCCCGCCTTCAAAGATCGCGGCTCTATTCCACGAGTCAGGGCGAATCCGACGTGTCCGAAACCAGCGCCGCCGCCCAGAAGCCGCTCACCGAAGCCGACATCGTCGGCATGGCCATGGAGGCCACGGCGGAGGGGCGGTTCGCGCAGGCCGAGCAGCTCTATCGCAACCTGCTGAAGGTCCTCCCCTCGGCGATCGGCGCGGCCAACCTGGCGGTGCTGCTGCAAGAGCTCGGGCGGCCCGACGAGGTCGAGCCGTTGCTGCGCGAGACCCTGGCCCGGCGCCCGGGCGACCCGCACCTGCATTGGCACCTGGCCTTCCTGCTGCTGCGGCAGGGCCGCTACCTGGAGGCCTGGCCGCTCTACGACGATCGTCGGGCGCGGCTCGACTGGAACCAGCGGCTGAGCTTCGCCGAATGGCGCGGCGAGCCGATCCGCTCGCTGCTGGTGCTGCCGGAGCAGGGCCTGGGCGACCAGATCATGTTCGCCCGGTTCATCCCGGTGCTGCAGGCCCGCGGCATCGAGGTCACCCTGGTCTGCCTGCCGCCGCTGACGCGGCTGTTCGCGTCGCTCGGCGTCAAGGTGATCGCCGCGCAGGGCAGCATCGACATTCCGCGGCACGACGCCTGGATCCTGGCCGGCTCGCTGCCCGGCCGCCTGGCGGTGACGCTGAACTCGGTCCCCGGCGCGCCCTATCTGCCGAGCCGCCCGGGCGGCTCGGGCGTCGGTTTCGTCGGCAAGGGCAATCCGATCCACACCAACGACAAACGCCGCTCGCTGCCCGACGCCCTGGCCGCCGAGGTGTTGAGCTGGCCGGGCGTGGTCAGCCTGGCCCCCGAGGACACCGGCGCGCGCGACCTCGAAGCCACCGCCCGGATCATCGACGGCCTGGACCTGGTGCTCACCGTGGATACGGCGGTCGCGCACCTGGCCGGCGCCATGGGCAAGGACTGCTGGGTGCTGCTGTCGCACGTCGGCGACTGGCGCTGGCCGCACGATAGCGACGAGACCCCCTGGTATCCCTCGGTGCGCCAGTTCCGCCAGCCGGCGGCCGGCGACTGGACCAGCGTGCTGGCGCAGGTGCGCGCGGCGCTGGCCGAACGGCGCGGCGAACGCCATGGCTGAGCCGGTCGTCGCCCGCCGGCGCACGCCGGCCGCCGCCTGGGCCGCGGGCGCCGTCGGCGCGGCTGCGGTGGGCTCGCTGGCGCTCGGCGCCGTGGCCATCGGCGCTGTGGCCATCGGCGCGCTGGCGATCGGCCGGCTGGTGGTGGGCCACGTGCGGATCAAGCGGCTGGTCGTCGACGAACTGACCGTCCGCCGGCTGAACGTGATCGAGCAACGCCGCGATCGCTGAGCGCGAGTTCGCGCATCCAAACCGCCGTCTTTTCGTTGCCACGCTCAAAAGCGCGTTTTGTGTGGGCCGGGCGAGGAGACGACGATGATCGAGCAGACGGTCGATATTCCCACTCCCGCCGGCGCGGCGAGCACCTTCATCGCGCATCCGGAGCGTGACGGCCCGCATCCGCTGGTGATCGTCTTCATGGACGCGCCGGGGGTGCGCGAGGAGCTGCGCGGCATGGCCCGCCGGCTGGCGAGCGTCGGCTACTACGTGATGCTGCCCAACCTCTATTACCGGGCCGGCGTCGAGGAGATGCCGCACCTGACCTCGCTGCCGACCTCGCAGGCGCGCGAGGAGGTCTACGAGCTGATGAGCACGCTGGCCACGCCGGCGGTGATGGAGGACGCTGAGGCGCTGCTCGACTACGCCGACCGCGATCCGGCCGCGAGCCCCGGGCTGGCCGGCTGCATCGGCTACTGCATGAGCGGCCAGTACGCGGTGAACTTCGCCGCGCGGCACCCCGAGCGGATCGGCGCGGCCGCCTCGATCTACGGGGTGAAGCTGGTCACCGACCAGGACGACAGCCCGCACCTGATCCTGCAGCGGGCGACCGCCGAGTTCTACTTCGCCTGCGCCGAGCACGACGACTGGTCGCCGGTCGAGCTGGCCGAGCCGCTGGAGCAGGCGGCGAAGGCCTATGGGCCGCCCACCGAGGTCGAGATCTACGCCGGCGCCCACCATGGCTTCGCCTTCCCCGAGCGTCCGGTCTACGACCTAGCCGCGGCCGAGCGGCACTGGGAGCGGCTGTTCTCGCTGTTCCGTCGGCGGCTGCAGGCGCCGGCGGCGGTCGCGGTGGCGGAACAGGCCTGAGGGCGGCGGTTAGCCCCGCACTACTGCGAATTCACCGCCTGGGCGGGGGCGAAGCCTTGCCACGAGGTCGACGGCGGTCGTAATCCAAAGCGTCACAATATGTAACATGGAGCCGCGCCGTGCTGAGCCGCCGCAATCTGCTTCTGACGGCCGGGTCGCTGGTCCTGGCCGGTTGCGCCACGGCCGAGCCGCCGCCGGCCCCCAGCGCGCCGCCGCCGCCCGCCCCGCCGGCCCCGAACCCGGCGGCGCAGCTCACGACCGAGCTCGACCGCCTGTTCGCCGAAGCCCTGCAGGAGAGCCCGCAGCTGGTCACCAGCCTGGGCCTCGACAGCGGCGAGCACGCCGCGGCCAAGTCGCAACTGGACGACCCGTCGCTGGCCCACCTGGAGCACATGCGGGCGCTGAACGCCGACCAGCTCAAGCGGCTGCAGGCGATCGACCGGGCCCAGCTCAGCGGCATGCCGGCGGTGAACTACGACTCGGTGATCTTCGGCCTGGAGACGACAGCCGAGGCGGATCGCCGGTTCGCCTACGGGCTGCAGGGCGGCGGCGCGCCCTATGTGCTGAGCCAGCTCACCGGCGCCTACCAGACCGTGCCGAGCTTCCTGGCCACCCAGCACGGCATCGAGACCAAGGCCGACGCCGACGCCTATCTCGCCCGGCTGGAGGCGTTCGCCACGATCATGGACCAGGAGACCGAGCGCGCCCGCCGCGACGTCGGCCTGGGCGTGATCCCGCCGGACTTCGTGATCGACCGGGCCCTGACCCAGATGAAGGGGCTGCAGGTCGCGCCGGAGGCCTCGCCGCTGGTCACCTCGCTCGCCGATCGGGCGAAGGCCAAGGGCGTCGCCGGCGACTACGCCGGGCCGGCCGCGCGGATCTTCGCCGACAAGGTCATGCCGGCGCTCGGCCGGCAGGTCGCGCTGATGCAGGAGCTGCGGCCGAAGGCGGTGCATGACGCCGGCTGCTGGCGGCTTCCCGACGGCGAGGCCTACTATGCCCTGTCGCTGAAGGTCGGCGTGACCAGCCAGATGACCCCGGACGAGGTGCACCAGATCGGCCTCGAGCAGGCGCGGGAGCTGTCCGCCCGCGCCGACCTGCTGCTGAAGAAGGTCGGCATGAGCAAGGGGACGGTCGGCGAGCGCATCTCCGCCCTCTTCAAGGACAAGCGCTACTGGTACCCCAACACCGACGCCGGCAAGGAGAAGCTGATCGCCGACCTGAACGCCCAGGTGCGGGCGATGCAGGTGCGGCTGCCGCAGCAGTTCGCGACGCTTCCCAAGGCCCCGGTCGAGGTCAAGCGGGTGCCGAAGTTCATCGAGGCCGGCGCGCCGGGCGGCTATTACAACACCCCGAGCCTCGACGGCTCGCGGCCCGGCATCTACTGGATCAACCTGCGCGACACCGCCGAGGTGCCGCGCTGGACCCTGCCGACGCTGACCTATCACGAGGCGATCCCCGGCCATCACATGCAGCTGTCGCTGCAGCAGGAAGCCGACCTGCCGATGATCCGGCGGGCCTCCTTCTACTCGGCCTACGGCGAGGGCTGGGCGCTCTACGCCGAACAGCTGGCTCAGGAGATGGGCGTCTACGAGGACGACCCGCTGGGCGAGATCGGCTACCTGCAGGCGGCGCTGTTCCGCGCCGCGCGGCTGGTGGTCGACACCGGCCTGCACGCCAAGCGCTGGAGCCGCGAGAAGGCGATCGCCACCATGTCGGCGATCGACGGCGAGCCGGGCTCCAGCACCGCCACCGAGATCGAGCGCTACGCGGTGTGGCCGGGCCAGGCCTGCAGCTACATGGTCGGCAAGCTGACCTGGCTGCGGCTGCGCGAAAAGACCCGCACGGCGCTCGGCCCGAAGTTCGACATCCGCGCCTTCCACGACGCCGGCCTGCTCTCCGGGGCGATGCCGCTGACCGCGCTGGAGACCGTGGTCGACGGGTACGTGGCGCGGGCGTAGCTCGCGCAAAGCGCCCCCTCAGTCAGCTTCGCTGACAGCTCCCCCGCACGCGGGGGAGCAGCGACCGCTCCTCCCCTGCGAAGCGGGGGAGGTGGATCGGCGCGGAACGCGCCGAGACGGAGGGGGCGTCGGGGGTGGGTGACACACCTTCGACACGGGGACTAGGCTAGCCTCCCGCATCCAGCCCAGGAGCCCCGCCGATGGCCGAAGAGCTCGTCTTCTACACCAACCCGATGTCGCGCGGCCGGATCGTCCGGTGGATGCTGGAGGAGGTCGGTCAGCCCTACGCGACCCAGGTGCTCGACTTCGCCAGCGGGCTGAAGTCGCCGGCCTATCTGGCGATCAATCCGATGGGCAAGGTGCCGGCGTTGGTGCACGGCGCGACGGTGGTCACCGAGTGCGCCGCGATCTGCGCCTATCTGGCCGACGCCTTTCCGCAGGCCGGCCTGGCGCCGCCGCCGGGCGACCATGCGCGCGGGGACTACTATCGCTGGCTGTTCTTCGCCGCCGGCCCGGTGGAAGCGTCAGTCGGCGACCGCGCGCTCGGCGTCGCGCCGAGCCCAGATCAGCAGCGGATGGTCGGCTACGGCTCCTACGCCCATGTGATGGATACGCTGGAGCAGGCCGTCGCCGGCCGCCAGCACCTCGCCGGCGGCCGCTTCAGCGCCGCCGACCTCTACGTCGGGGCCCATCTGATCTGGGGCATGGGCTTCGGCACCATCGAGAAGCGGCCGGCTTTCGAGGCTTATGTCGCCCCGCTGAAGACGCGGCCGGCGGCGATCCGCGCGGCCGAGATCGACGACGCTCTGATCGCTGCGGCCCAGAAGCCGGCCTAGATCGTGCCCGCGACGGTGCGGATCAGGTCGCGCATCCAGGCGATGGCCGGTTCCGCCAGACGCTCGCGCAGGTAGATCAGGCCGATGTCCACGGCCGGCGCGGTGTAGGGCGGTTCGATCAGCTTCAGCCGGCCGCTCTCCGACGAGAGCTGGGCCAGGCGGCGGGGGATCAGGGTCGCCATCTCCGAGCGGGCGACCACGGCGATCGCCGAGTAGCTGTCGGGCACGCTCACCCCCACCCGCCGGTTCAGGCCGCGCGCGGCGAGCGCGGTCTCGAAGGCCCCGGCGTCCTCCCAGCTGGCGCGGATCACCACGCCGCGCCGATCCGGCTGGTCGTCGCCGGCGCCGGAGATGACCACATGCGGGACCGAGACCAGGTCCTCGAGCTCCACCTTGTCGAGCTGGGCCAGCGGGTGGTCGGCGCGCACCAGCCAGGCCAGGCGCTCGCTGGCGATCACCTCGCGGACGAAGCGCGGCGGCGCGGTCACCACCCCGCCGACGATGAAGTCGACCCGGTGCGCGTCCAGCCGGTCGAAGACGTCGCCGGCGTACTGGCCGATCGCCAGCTCGGTCAGGGGCGCCAGCTCGGCGAGCCGGCTGACCAGCGGCGGCGCGAGCACGGCGCAGGCGTAGCTGCCGGAGGCGACCACGAACCGCCGTTCGCTGGTGGCGGGCAAAAAATCCGCCGGGGCGATGGCTGTCTGCAACTGCATCAGCGCGGCGTGGACCTGGGGCCCCATCTCCAGTGCCCGCGGTGTCGGATGCATGCCGTTCGGACCCCGGGCGAACAGCTCGTCGCTCAAGGCGTAGCGCAGGCGGTTCAGCGCATGGCTGACGGCGGACTGGGTGAGGCCGAGCCGGGCGCCGGCGCGGGTCACGCTGCGCTCCTCGAGCATGACGTCAAAGACGCGGAGGAGGTTCAGGTCCAGCATTTGGATGCATGCCGTTCATTCATCTCGTGACAAGGTATCATTTGGATCATCTCACGGGCAGCCGTATCCACAAATTGACATGCGGATGCCGGCGACGCCCCTCAGGCGCTCGCCCGCGGTCCCATTGGCGACTTGAGTAAAAGGTCTCGCAGTTGAACCAGACTGACCTCACCGACGCTCGCAGCGACGCCCGCGCGCTCGGGCAGCGCGAGACCTTGCTGCGTCGCATGCGGTGGCCGCTGATCCTCGGCGGGCCGCTGGTGATCCTGCTGATCGTCGGCTGGTTCGTGCTGACCGGCGGCCGCTTCGAGACCACCGACAACGCCTATGTGCAGATCGCCAAGGTGCCCGTGGCGCCGTCGATCGCCGGGCGGGTGACGGACATCTACGTCAAGGAGAACCAGGTCGTTCGGCGCGGCACGCTGCTGTTCCGGCTGGACTCGCGCGACTTCCAGGCCAACCAGGCCGCCGCCGCCGCGCAACTGGCCCAGGCCGAGCAGCAGGTGCAGGCGCAGCGCGCCGCCTACCAGCAGGCCCAGGCCAGCGTGCAGGCCGCAGAGGCCACGGCGACCTACTCGGCCTCGGAAGAGGCGCGTCAGCGCCGCCTCGCCGCCGCCGGCGTCGCCTCGCAACAGCAGGTCGCCCAGGCGGTGCACAACGCCGCCCAGGCGCGCGCCCAGCTGGCCGGGGCCAAGCAGCAGGCCGCCCAGGCGCTCGCCAACCTCGGCGGCGACGCGAGCGGGCCGCTCGCCAAAAACGCGTCGGTGATGCAGGCCCAGGCCAATCTGCAGCGGGCCAAGCTCAACGTCTCCTACACCGACGTCTATGCGCTGTCGGACGGCGTCGTGACGCGGGTCGAGCAGATGCCGGTCGGCACCTATCTGAACGCCTCGCAGACCGCCTTCTGGCTGCTCTCCGGCACGCCGTGGATCGAGGCCAACTTCAAGGAAGACCAGCTCGCCCACATGCGGGTCGGCCAGGCCGTCTCGATCAAGGTCGACGCCTATCCGGACGCCGATCTGACCGGCCATGTGGCGAGCTTCTCGCCGGGCACCGGCTCGGCGTTCTCCGCCCTGCCGGCGCAGAACGCCACCGGCAACTGGGTCAAGGTCGTGCAGCGCCTGCCGGTGCGCATCGACTTCGACAAGCCGCCGCCCGGCATGGCTGCGCGCGCCGGACTGTCCGCCAAGGTGAAGGTCGACGTGCGCGCGCCCGCCCGCGCCGGCTAAGAGGCGCTCGTGAGCATCGCCGACGCGGCGGAGGTTCCCAACCGGCGCGCGATCACCGTCTGCATCATGCTGGCGACGGTGATGAGCGCGCTGGACACGACCATCGCCAACGTCGCCCTGCCGCACATCCAGGGCAGCGTCTCGGCGAGCGCGGACCAGATCACCTGGGTCCTCACCTCCTACATCGTCGCGGCGGCGATCGTGACGCCGCTGACCGGCTGGCTGACCGAGCGCCTCGGCCGCAAGCGGCTGTTCCTGATCGCGGTCGGCGGCTTCACGGTCGCCTCGATGCTGTGCGGCATCGCCTCGAGCCTGCCGGAGATCGTCGTCTTCCGCATGCTGCAGGGCGTGTTCGGCGCGCCGCTGATCCCGCTCGCCCAGGCGCAGCTGCTGGACATCAACCCGCCCGAGCGGCACGGCCAGGCGATGTCGATCTTCGGGGCCGGCACCCTGCTCGGGCCGATCCTCGGGCCGACGCTCGGCGGCTGGCTGACCGACAACTTCTCCTGGCGGTGGTGCTTCTTCATCAACCTGCCGCTCGGGATCATCGCCCTGGTCGGCATCTGGATCTTCATCTCCGGCGAGCGGCCGGCGCGGCGCAAGCGCTTCGACTTCATGGGCTATGCGATGCTCGCCCTGTTCGTCGCCGCCTTCCAGATGATGCTGGACCGCGGCTCGACGCAGGACTGGTTCTCGTCGGCCGAGATCTGGATGTGGGCGGTGCTGGCGGCGATCGCCCTGTGGATCTTCGTCGTGCAGATGCTGACGGCGAAGAACCCCTTCGTCGACGCCGCCTTGATGCGCGACCGCAACTTCGTCACCGCGACGCTGTTCGGCTTCTTCATCGGCATCCTGCTGTTCTCCACCATGGCGCTGCTGCCGCCGATGCTGCAGGGGCTGCTGGGCTATCCGGTGATGACCTCCGGGCTGGTGATGATGCCGCGCGGGCTGGGGTCGCTCGTCGCCACCCTGGCGGTGGGGCGGCTGGTCGGCCGCGTCGACAACCGGCTGATCCTGTTCGCCGGCCTGGCGCTCAGCGCCGGGGCGCTGTGGCAGATGATGCACTTCGACCTGTCGATGGGCGGCCGGCCGGTGATGCTCTCCGGCTTCGTCCAGGGGCTCGGCACCGGCCTGATGTTCGTGCCGCTGTCGGTGCTGGCCTTCGCGACGCTGGCCCCGCACCTGCGGCCGGAAGCCTCGGCCATGTACACCCTGGTCCGCAACCTGGGCTCCAGCGTCGGCATCGCGCTGATGCAGGCGCTCGCGACCGCCAACGCCCAGACCATGCACAGTTCGCTGGCCGCCCACATCGTGCCGAGCGATCCGGTGGTGCAGGCCGATCTCGGCGCCAGCCTGACCTCGTTGAGCGGGCTCGCCGCGCTCGAGGCGGAAATCAGCCGTCAGTCGATGATGATCGCCTACATCGACGACTACACACTCATGTTCATCATCACATTGCTCTGCATGCCGCTGCTTCTGCTTCTGAAGACGCCGCGCAAGGGCCAGGGAGAGCCGATCCATGTCGCCGTCGAGTAAGGTCCTGCTGCGTCTGACCGCCGCCGCTTCGGTGCTGGCGCTGGGCGCCTGCACGACCGTCGGCCCGGACTTCAAGCGCCCGGCCCCGCCGACCGGGCCGGTCGCGGCCGGCTATGCGATGAAGGGCGACGCCCCGGCTCCGGGCGTGGCGCTGTCGCCTGAGGCGCGCACCGCCGGCCCGTGGTGGCAGGCCTTCGGCTCGCCCGAACTCGACACGACCATCCGCCAGGCGCTGGCCGGCAGCCCGACGCTGGCCGAAGCCGTCGCCACCCTGGAGCGCGCCCGCGCCCAGGCCCGGGCGGTGGCCGGCGAGCAGCAGCCGCAGGTCGACATCGACGGCAGCGCCCAGCGCGAGCGCTTCAACATCCAGGCGCTCGGCTTTTCCGGCATCCCCAACCCGACCGTGAACCTGTTCTCGGTCGGCGGCTCGGTGGACTACGACCTCGACCTGTTCGGCGGGAAGCGCCGGGCCACCGAGGAGGCCCGCGCCCGCGCCGAGACCGAGGAACGGCGGACCGACGCGGCCTATCTGACGCTGTCCGGCAATGTCGCGCTGCAGGCGATGCGGATCGCCAGCCTGCGCGCCCAGATCGCCGCGGTCGAAGACGTCATCGCCGACGACCGGCAGGTGCTGGACATGGTGCGCCGGGCGGAGCGCGCCGGCGGCGAGGCCCCCTCGGCGATCACCAGCGGCGAGGCGCAACTGGCCGAGGACGAGGCGCTGCTGCCGCCGCTGCGCCGCGACCTGAACGCGGCGCGTCACCAGTTGGCGCTGCTGGTCGGCAAGGCCCCGGCCGAATGGACCGCGCCGGAGTTCGACCTCGCCCGGCTGACCCGGCCGACGGCCATCCCGGTCAGCCTGCCGTCGGATCTGGTGCGCAGCCGGCCCGACATCCTGATGGCCGAGGCGGAGCTGCACGCGCGAACCGCCGCGGTGGGGGTGGCGGTGGCCAACCAGTACCCGAGCATCAGCCTGACCGGGAACTTCGCCCAGACCGCCACCAAGCTCGACAGCCTGTCGCGCTACGGCTCGTCGGGCTGGGCGATCGGCCCGACCCTGAGCTTCCCGGTGTTCCACGGCGGCACGCTGAAGGCGGAGCGTCGCGCCGCCGAAGCCGAGGCCCGCGCCGCCCTGGCGCGCTACGACCAGACCGTTCTGCGCGCCTTCGTGCAGGTCTCCGACGTGCTGGCGGCGCTGGGCACGGACGAGCAGGCGGTCGCCGCGCTGCGCCGCGCGACCGCCGCGTCCGAGGCCAACGCCAAGAACGCCCAGACCGCCTACCGGCTGGGCGGCGGCACCCTGCTGCAGGTCACCGACGCCCAGCGCCAGTTCAGCCGCTCGCGCCGGGCGCTGATCCAGGCCGAAGGCCAGCGGTTCGCCGACCTGGTGCAGCTGTACGCCGCGACCGCCACCGACTGGCGCGTCGCCGCCGCCCCGCCGGCGACGACCTGAGGCGGGAGGTGCGCCCCCTCAGTCAGCTTCGCTGACAGCTCCCCCGCAAGCCGGGGAGCAGCGACCCGCTCCTCCCCGGCGAAGCCGGGGAGGTGGATCGGCGCGCGGCGCCGAGACGGCGGGCGTTCTTCCCTTAAGCTCCCGCCCGGGCCTGGCTGGCCGCGCTGGCCTGTCGGCCGGTGAGTTCGGCCATGTGGTCGAAGTCGGCCTCGAAGGCGCCCAGGCCCTGGGTCAGGCCGCGCAGCTCGGCGATCAGCTGCTGGCGCTCGCTCTGCGGCAGGTAGGCCTCGATCCGCTCCCAGCCGCGCCAGTCCTCGCGTGGGCCCAGGCCCAGGATCTGGCCGCGCCGGGCGGTCAGGGCCGAGGTGACGTTCGAGGCGGCCGGCGAGGGCGAATAGACCACCAGCTTCTCGATCGGCTCCAGCAAGATGCTGCCGGACTGCTTCATGGCCTCCTCGATGGCCAGCCGGCCGGCGATGCGGAAGGCCATTTCCGAGGAGTCGACGCTGTGGGTCTGGCCGTCGATCAGCGTCACTTCCAGGTCGGTGACCGGATAGCCCAGCGGCCCCTTGGCGACCCCGTCGCGCACGCCGGCCTCGACCGCCGGGATCCACTGCTTAGGCACCGCCCCGCCGACCACCCGCTGGCCGAAGACCAGGCCGGAGCCGCGCGGCAGCGGCTTCACCTCGATGGTCACGTCGGCGAACTGGCCGTGGCCGCCGGACTGCTTCTTGTGCCGCGCCCGGTGGGTCAGCGCCTTCTGGATCGTCTCGCGGTAGGGCGTCTTCGGCTGCTCGGTGTCGATCTCCACCCCGAACCGCCGCTTCAGCCGCTCCAGCGCCAGCCGCAGATGGCCCTCGCCCTGGCCGGCGAGCAGCACCTGGCGGGACTCCGCGTCGTGGGTCAGCGTCAGGCCCGGGTCCTCCTCCACCAGCTTGTTGAGCGCGCCGGAGAGCCGCACGTCGTCCTTGCGCGCCCGGGCGGCCAGCGCCACGGCGAACAGCGGCCGGCGCGGGACGTGGGTCGCCAGGCCGGCCTGCGGCTGGCCGGTGAGCGAGAGGATCTGCCCGGCCTGGGCGGCCTCCACCTTGCCGAGCGCGCAGATGTCGCCCGGGGCGGCGGTCGCGACCTTCTTCAGCGCTGCGCCCTGTACGGCGAACAGGCCGCCGACGCGCGAGCGCTCGCCGGCCGGCAGCACCAGGTCGGCGCCGTCCTCCAGCGTGCGGCCGAACGCCCGCACATAGGCCATCTTGCCGGACTGGCCGGCGTAGGCGGTCTTCAGCACATAGGCCGCCGGGCCTTCGAGCCCGAGCCGCTCGGCGGCGCGTTCGGGCGGCGGCGCCTCGTGACGCAGAGCCTTCAGCAGGCGGCCGACGCCGAAGCCGCTCTGGGCCGAGCCGAAGAACACCGGCACGATCTGGCCGGCGTTCATCTCCTTGACCAGGTCGGCGAACACCGCGTCGCGGCTCGGCGTCATGTCGGATAGCAACTGCTCAAGCAGCTCGTCGTCGAAGTCGGCCAGTTGCTCCAGCATGTGGAAGCGGGCCTGGCCTTCGGCGTCGCGCAGTTCGGGCGGGATTTCCGCCGCCGGCTCGCCGGGGCGGTAGATGAAGGCGCGCTCCAGCGCCAGGTCGATGCAGCCGCTGACGTGCTCGCCGTCGAGGATCGGGATCTGCCGGGCGACCAGCGGGGCGCTGCTGACCGGGGCCAGCGCTTCGAGCAGCTCCTGCAGCGAGCCGCGGGCCTGGTCCATCTTGTTGATGAACAGGGCGTGCGGCACGCCCAGCCGCTCCAGTTCGCGCAGCGTCGGCTGCAGCAGGACCGCCTTGTTGGGGTCGGGCTCGGCGACCACCACCGCCAGGTCGACCGCCGGCGCTGCCGCGTCGAGGTCGGCGGAGAACTCCAGCGAGCCGGGGCAGTCGATCACCGCGTAGCGGTCGCCCATGAATTCGAAGTCGGCGAGGTTCAGCTCCACCGAATGGCCGTGGGCGCGGGCTTCCGGGCTGGCGTCGCCGACCCGCTCCGCTGCGCCGCCGTCGGATCGTCGTTCGACGGCCCCGGTGGCCAGCAGCAGGGCTTCCAAGAGTGTGGTTTTGCCTGAGTTCGTGGGGCCCATCAGCGCTAGGGCGCGTACGGACCCCGCCGTTTGGATCGGCATGTCGTCCTCCCATCACTTCTGGCGCCGAAGACGCCCCGAAGTCCCCCGGGTTCGAACGCATCCAAGGCGCGATGATGGCGGTCGCGGACCGATCAGAAGGGCGCGGCCGCCCTGAGGTCAGCCTATGCCGGCTTCGCCGCCCTGGCCAGCCGCGGCCGGTCAACTTTCTGCTTCTTCAAAGCGTGAGCGCGGGCCAGTAACGCGCTGCAAAGCCAATCCCCATATCCTGGTGAAGATGAAGATCGCGCTGATCCAGACCCGTACGCCCGCCACGCCGGAAGCGGCGCGCGACCATGTGCTGCCGCTGGTCCGCGAGGCCGCCGCCGCCGGCGCGACGCTGATCGCCACCCCGGAGGGCGTCAACGTCCTGCAGAAGGACAAGGCCAGGCTGCTGCCGCTGCTGCGCGGGCTGGACGAGGACCTGGTGGTGCAGGCGCTGCGCGCAGCCGCGCGCGAACTGGGCGTGGCCATCGTCGTCGGCTCGGCGCTGGTGCGCCGCGCGGACGGCAAGGTCGCCAACCGTCAGGCGGTGATCTCCCCGGCCGGCGAGATCACCGCGACCTACGACAAGCTGCACATGTTCGACGTCGACCTGCCGAACGGCGAGACGGCGCGGGAGTCGGCGACCTACGAGCCGGGCGACCGCGCGGTGGTCGCCGAGGCGGCCGGGGCGAAGCTTGGCCTGACTATCTGCTACGACGTCCGCTTCCCGGCGCTGCACCGGGCGCTGGCGCTGGCCGGCGCCGAGGTGCTGACCGTGCCGGCGGCCTTCACCCGCCCGACCGGCGAGGCCCACTGGGAGGTGCTGCTGCGGGCCCGGGCGATCGAGACCGGCAGCTTCGTGCTGGCCCCCGCCCAGGGCGGCTATCACGAGGACGGCCGCGGCACTTGGGGCCGCTCGATGGTCGTCGGCCCCTGGGGCGAAGTGCTCGCGCGTCTTGACCATGACGAGCCAGGCGTGCTTCTCGCCGAACTTGACCTGGCGGCGGCCGGCAAGGCGCGCCAGGCTATCCCGGCGCTGCGTAACGCGCGACAGTTCCAAGGCCCATGATCCGCTACGCCCTCATCTGCGAACACGCGCACGAGTTCGAAGGCTGGTTCGGCTCGTCGGGCGACTTCGACGATCAGCGGACCCGCGGCCTGCTGGAGTGTCCGCTCTGCGCGTCCAAGGCGGTCAGCAAGCAGATCATGGCTCCGGCGATCTCCGGCACCAAGCGCACCGTCCGCGACGCAGGCCAGCCCAGCCAGGCGATGATGCTGGAGGCGATGGGCCGCATCCGCAAACACGTCGAGGAGAACTTCGACGACGTCGGCGACACCTTCGCCAAGGAGGCCCGCGCGATGCACGAGGGCAAGACCGAGGCCCGCGGCATCTACGGCCAGGCCACGCCGACCGAGGTCAAGGAGCTGGTCGAGGACGGCGTCCCGGTCGCGCCCCTGCCGCCCGAACCGCCGAAGAAGACCCAGCTGAATTGACGGGATCTCCCTCAGGGGAGCTCGTGCAAACAAGCCCGTCATCCCGGACGGCCTGTAAGGCCGATCCGGGACCCAGGGCCGTGCGCACCGCTCTGGGTCCCGGCTCTCGCTGCGCTCCGGCCGGGATGACGGGTTGATCTTTCGCGGTCAGAAGCTCGTCCGCATCCCCAGCGACATCACGTAGCCGGCGCCCTTCACATGGCCGCGCAGGTCGGTGCGGGTGGCGACCGGGGTCCCCGGATTGATCACGTCGGTGCGCTCGATGCGGCTGTCCTTGAAGTCGATGTAGGCGAACGCCGCGTCGATCTTCAGCCGTTCGCCGACGTTGCCGGTGGCCCCCACGCCGTACAGCCAGCGGTCGCCGTCGGGCACCCGCGCGGTGCGGCCGATGTCCGGCGTCGGCGTCGGGTCGTACTGCACCCCGGCGCGCAGCGTCAGCGCCGGATTGAGCGCGTAGTCGACGCCGACCCCGCCGGTGGTGACGTCCTTGTAGTCCTGCTCGATCACCTGCTCCCCGGTCGGCGAGCGGATGCGGATGGCGTCGAACTCGCCCCAGCCGATGCGCTGCACCTGGCCGTTCAAGGTCAGCTTGTCGGTCAGCGCGTAGCGGACGCCGAGCGCGGCGATCCACGGGGTGCTGAAGGTCGCCGAGGCGTCGACGGAGCGGTTCGCCGCCGCCGGCAGCGGCGGCAGCAGGCCGGAGACCACGGCTTGGCCGTCGAGCTTGTGGTCGATCGCCGACTTGTAGCTCAGGCCCACTGTCAGCTTGTCGAAATGCCCCTGGGCGCCGACGCCCCAGCCCCAATCCCAGCCGTCGCCCTTGAGCTCGGTGTGGCCGTCCGGCAGCAGCGGCGAGAGGTTCGGGAAGGCGCTGGTTAGCCGCGCCTCGGAATACTCCGCATTGGCGGAGACGCCGACGTCGAGCCAGTCCGTCACCCGCATGGCGCCGGTCATCTGCAGGTCGACGGTGCGCAGGTCGGAGGTCAGGGCGTCGTAACGCGTCCAGGATCGGGCGTCGTACTTGCTGGTGAAGTTGAACGGGGCCGAGACCAGCAGGCCGACGGCGAAGCGGTCGCCGATCGGCGTGGCGATCGCCAAGTTCGGCAGCAGGCCGGGCTCGACCGGCTTGAGCGCGCGCGGCTCGCCGCCAACCGGCACGGTCAGCCCGTTCGGATAGGTGATGGTCGAGCCGCGATCGTCGACGCTGCCGTCGACGATGACGCCGTGCAGGCCGACGTAGGCCTCGCGGCCGGAGCGGGCGATCGACGCGGGGTTCCACCAGAGCGAGGCCACGCCGGTGTCGGCGACCTCGCCGGAATAGGCGCGGCCGGCGCCGCGCGCCGATTGTTCCTGCAGATAGAAGCCGCCGGCATGTGCCTCGGCGGCGAAAGCGGCAGCCGCGACGCCCGTCACCGCGAGCATTCGGGTCTTGCGCAATGGAACCTCCCACAACCAACTGTCTGTTGGACGACAGAACTGCGGCCGCGCCTGACGGTTGCGCTGCGCAACCACGACCGTTGGTTAAGCAGGGCGCAGGCAGGCGCATCGATGTGTTCGGGGAGGCTTGTGTGACCGTTATGCCACACTACATGAGGCCAAGGTCCGGCCGTGCTTCTGCAAGGCGGCTGGGTCATTCCGCCTGAAGGGGGACCTTATGAACATCGATCTCTATTCCGACCGCGCCAAGCAGGCGATCCAGTCGGCCCAAAGCCTGGCGCTCGCCCGGCGCCACCAACAGCTCGCGCCCGAGCACCTTTTGAAGGTGCTGCTGGAGGAGCGTGACGGCCTGACCCGCGCGCTGGTGCAAAGTGCGGGCGGCAGGCCGGACGAAGCCGACCGCGCCGCCGAGGCCGCGCTCGGCAAGCTGCCGAAAGTCGAGGGCGGCTCCGGCCAGCTCTACATGAAGCCCGAGACCGCGCGGGTGTTCGCCGACGCCGAAGCCGGCGCCAAGGCGGCCGGCGACGCCTTCGTCACCACCGAACGGCTGCTGATCGCGCTGGCCAAGGAAGGCGGCGAGGCGGCCACTGTGCTGAAGGCCGCCGGCGCCACGCCCAAGGCCCTGGAGGAGGCGGCCGGCGCGATGCGCAAGGGCCGCACCGCGGACTCGGCTTCGGCCGAGGAGGGCTACGACGCCCTCAAGCGCTATGCGCGCGACCTGACCCAGGCGGCCCGCGACGGCAAGCTCGACCCGGTGATCGGCCGCGACGAGGAGATCCGCCGCACCATCCAGGTGCTGTCGCGCCGGACCAAGAACAACCCGGTGCTGATCGGCGAGCCCGGCGTCGGCAAGACTGCCATCGTCGAGGGCCTCGCCCTGCGCATCGTCAACGGCGACGTGCCGGAGAGCCTGAAGGACAAGCAGCTGCAGGCCCTGGACATGGGCTCGCTGATCGCCGGGGCGAAGTACCGCGGCGAGTTCGAGGAGCGGCTGAAGGCGGTGCTGAACGAGGTGACCCAGGCCGAGGGCTCGATCATTCTGTTCATCGACGAGATGCACACCCTGGTCGGCGCCGGGAAGTCGGAAGGGGCGATGGACGCCTCCAACCTGCTGAAGCCGGCGCTCGCGCGGGGCGAGCTGCACTGCGTCGGCGCGACCACGCTCGACGAGTACCGCAAGCACGTCGAGAAGGACGCGGCGCTGGCGCGGCGCTTCCAGCCGGTGTTCGTGCAGGAGCCGACGGTGGAGGACACCATCTCCATCCTGCGCGGGCTGAAGGAGAAGTACGAAGTGCACCACGGGGTGCGCATCTCCGACAGCGCCATCGTCGCCGCCGCGACCCTGTCCAACCGTTACATCGCCGACCGCTTCCTGCCGGACAAGGCGATCGACCTGGTCGACGAGGCCGCCAGCCGCGTGCGGATGGCCGTCGACAGCAAGCCCGAGGAGCTGGACGAGATCGACCGGCGCATCGTGCAGCTGAAGATCGAGCGCGAGGCGCTGTCGAAGGAGCACGACGCTGCCTCCAAGGCGCGGCTCGAGAAGCTGGAAGAGGAGCTCGACGACCTCGAAGGCCAGTCGACGGAGATGACCGCGCGCTGGCGGGCGGAGAAGGACAAGGTCGGCCAGGCCGCCCAGGCCCGCGAGGCGCTGGACCGGCTGCGCGCCGAATTGGTCACGGCCCAGCGCCGCGGCGACCTGCAGCGCGCCTCGGAGATCGCCTATGGCGAGATCCCGCAGCTGGAGCGCCGGCTGGCCGAGGAAGAGGCCAAGGCCGAGACCGACGCCGTCTCGCCGGAGGTCGTCGACGCCGAGCAGATCGCCGCCGTCGTCTCGCGCTGGACCGGGGTGCCGGTCGAAAAGATGCTCGAGGGCGAGCGCGAGAAGCTGCTGTCGATGGAGGACAGCCTGCGCGGCCGGGTGGTCGGCCAGGAGGAGGCGCTGGTCGCCGTCTCCGACGCCGTGCGCCGCGCCCGCGCCGGGTTGAAGGACCCGAACCGGCCGATCGGCTCGTTCCTGTTCCTAGGCCCGACCGGCGTCGGCAAGACCGAGCTGACCAAGGCGCTCGCCGAGTTCCTGTTCGACGACGAGTCCGCCGTGACCCGCCTCGACATGAGCGAGTACATGGAGAAGCACTCGGTCAGCCGGATGATCGGCGCGCCGCCCGGCTACGTCGGCTACGACGAAGGCGGAGCGCTGACCGAAGCCGTGCGCCGCCGGCCCTATCAGGTCGTGCTGTTCGACGAGGTCGAAAAGGCCCACCCGGACGTCTTCAACGTGCTCCTGCAGGTGCTGGACGACGGCCGGCTCACCGACGGCCAGGGCCGGACGGTCGACTTCCGCAACACCCTGATCATCATGACCTCGAACATGGGGTCGGAGTATCTGGCGAGCCTGGCGGACGGCGACGACGTCGAAACCGCCCGGCCGCTGGTGATGGACACCGTGCGCAAGCACTTCCGGCCGGAGTTCCTCAACCGGATCGACGAGATCATCCTCTTCAAGCGGCTGGGCCGCGCGGAGATGGACAACATCGTCCGCATCCAGCTGAAGCGGGTCGAGAAGCTGCTGGCCGACCGGCGCATGACGCTGTCGCTCGACGACGCGGCGGCGCACTGGCTGGCCGAGCGCGGCTACGACCCGGTCTATGGGGCGCGGCCGCTGAAGCGGGTGATCCAGAAGGAGCTGGTCGACCCGATCGCCCGCAAGCTGCTGGCCGGCGAGCTCGAGGACGGCCAGGTGATCGAGGTCGGGGCCTCCGGCGACGGCATCGCGATCAACCGCGCCAAGGTGCACTGACCCAAAAACCCTGTCATCCCGGACGGCCTGCAAGGCCGATCCGGGACCCAGGGGCCGTGCGCGCCGCCCTGGGTCCCACCTCTACGCTGCGCTTCGGCCGGGATGACGGGGAAGGTTGGGGCGTTCGGCGCTCACCGCGCCCGGCACTGCCGCTGGCCGACGTAGCGGCCCCAGATCGCGTCCCAGCGGCCGACCACCTGGCATTGGATCCGCCGCCCGTCCGGGCCGACCATGCCGTCGGGGTTGGGGCCGTAGACGTCCGAGGGGATCGCGCCCAGGGTCGGGGCCGGCAGCGCTGGGTCCCAGGCGTCGATCAGCGGCGGCGCGACCTTCGGGCCGCCGTTGAACCCGTCGTAGCCGTTGAAGTAGCGGAAGCCGGTGTCCTCGCCGTCGGGGCCGTAGGCGATCGGCGGCGCGTAGCGGTAGCCGTAGTTGTCCCAGCCCCAATGATATCCGAACGGCTGCGCCTGGGCCGCCGTGGCGAGAAGCGCCGCGCCGCCGGCCAGCGCCGCCAGCGCCAGGCGCGCCGCGCTCACAGCGGACAGCGGCGGGTGACGCCGGGGCGGACTTCGTAGGTGTCGGTGCGCGGATCGTAGCCGGGATAGGTCGCCACGCAGTCGGCGTGGCGGCGCGCGGCGTCGGAATAGCCGTGCGGCGGGGCCTGGGCGGTGGCCGCCGCAGGCGCGCCGTAGCTCTGGGCCTCCAGCGCGCCGGGGGTCTCGGCGCAGGCGGCCGCCGCGCAGAGCAGGGCGGTGGTCCAGATCGGCGCGCGCATGGCGAAGCCTCCGCGAAGCCGGGGCGGACAGCGCCCCGGCTGCAGCGGAAATTCCTCAGCTCAAAAGAGGTTCAGGCGCTACAGCGTCGCCGGCGTGGTGCGGCCGCCCTTGGTGATGACCCGCTTCATCAGCGCGAGGCTCGGGCCCTGGCCGCCGGCGGCGGGCTTGGCGATGGTGATGGCGTACCAGGCGCCGTCCGGCAGCCCGCGGAAGCTGAAGTGGCTGGCGGCGTCGCAGGTGGTGCGCCGCACGAAGGCCGAGTAGTCGCCGTCCGGCGCCTTGGGGGTGCGCGCCCGCACCGCCTCGGCGGTTTCCGCAGCGAATTCCGTCGAGCCGTAGAGGATCTGCATCCGCCGCCGGGTCCACGGCGTCTCGGGAGTCAGGATCACCGTCGCCCCGGCGCAGCTGAAGCGCGTCGCGCCGCGGCGGTAGGCCACCTGGCCGGCGATGCCGCCGCGGCCGGGTTCGGTCGACCAGGAGAAGTCCGAGGCCTTGAAGGTCGAGGCGCTGGGCGGGCGGTGGCCGCCGGGCGGCGGGGGCCCGAGCGTCGGCGCGCAGCCGGCGAGGACCGCCGCCGCGGCAAAAGCGGAATACATCGGGACGCGCGACATGAGCCTCACCATAAGAGCATCTGCCGCACTCGAAAAACCCGATTTGCGGCGGAGAGATGGCGGAGCCGCTACGTTACGGTGCAGATCCCGTCGGCGCGGCGTCCGCAAAGCCAAGCTGCGACGTTCCGCCCCGCTAGTCCATCCCGGGCTTGCCGCGCATCGCCTTGACGCCGCCGCGGCGGACCTTGCCTTCCAGCCGGCGTTTCTTCGAGGCCAGGGTCGGCTTGGTCTTCTTGCGCGGCGGGGGCGGCGGCTCGGCGGCCTTGCGGATCAGGGCGACCAGCCGCTCGAGCGCCTCGGCCCGGTTCATCTCCTGCGAGCGGTAGCCCTGGGCGACCAGCACCAGCACCCCGTCCTGGGTCAGGCGCGCGCCGGCGAGCCCGTAGAGGCGGGCCCGCACCGGCTCCGGCAGCGACGGCGAGGCGCGCACATCGAAGCGCAGCTCGATTGCGTTGGAGGTCTTGTTGACGTGCTGGCCGCCTGGGCCTGAGGCGCGCACGGCCTTCCAGGCGAGCTCGGTTTCAAAGAGCGCGATGCGGGGCGTGACCTCGATCATGGGCGATCAACTGCCATGCTTCGCGGTTGGATGCGATGCGCCTGCAACCCCGGAAGCTGCGGCCGACCCTTGACCTTGGGGCAAAAAACCGCTTGGAAGCCCGCGCTTTGCCGCGCGCGCGTTGCGTCGCCGCGCGGCCTTCCTTCGGTTCAGGAGAACAATCATGCGCGTCTACTACGACCGCGACGCCGACATTTCCCGCATCCTGGACAAGAAGATCGCCATCGTAGGCTACGGCTCGCAAGGCCGCGCGCATGCGCTGAACCTCGTCGACTCCGGTGCGAAGAACGTCGCCATCGCCCTGAAGGCCGGCTCGGCCACCGCCAAGAAGGTGGAAGCCGATGGCCTGAAGGTGATGAACGTCGCCGAAGCCGCCGCCTGGGCCGACCTGCTGATGGTCCTGGCGCCCGACGAGCATCAGGCTGCGATCTACAAGAACGAGATCCACGACAATCTGCGCGACGGCGCGGCCCTGCTGTTCGCGCACGGCCTCAACGTCCACTTCGGCCTGATCGAGCCGAAGAAGTCGGTCGACGTGTTCATGGTCGCCCCGAAGGGCCCCGGCCACACGGTGCGCGGCGAGTACCAGAAGGGCGGCGGCGTGCCCTGCCTGATCGCCATCCATCAAGACGCCACCGGCGGCGCGATGGACCTCGGCCTCGCCTACGCCTCGGCGATCGGCGGCGGCCGTTCGGGCGTCATCGAGACCAACTTCCGTGAAGAGTGCGAAACCGACCTGTTCGGCGAACAGGCTGTGCTCTGCGGCGGCCTCGTCGAGCTGATCCGCGCGGGCTTCGAAACCCTGGTCGAAGCCGGCTACGCGCCGGAAATGGCCTACTTCGAGTGCCTGCACGAAGTGAAGCTGATCGTCGACCTCATCTACGAGGGCGGCATCGCCAACATGAACTACTCGATCTCGAACACCGCCGAATACGGCGAGTACGTGACCGGCCCGCGGATCGTGACCGCCGAGACCAAGGCCGAGATGAAGCGCGTGCTGGAAGACATCCAGTCCGGCCGTTTCGTCCGCGACTTCATGGTCGAGATGCAGTCCGGCCAGGCCTCGTTCAAGGCGACCCGTCGCCGGGGCTCCGAGCACCAGATCGAGGACGTCGGCCAGCGCCTGCGCGCCATGATGCCGTGGATCACCAAGAACAAGCTGGTGGACACCGCGCGCAACTAGGTCGCGACGACCAAAGACAAGGCGAAGGCCCGGGAGCGATCCCGGGCCTTCTTCGTTTCCGGTCCCTTATTATTCCGGGCCCTGCCGCTTGTTGCGGATGTGGGTGCGGGCGGACTTCATCCGCGCGATCCACACCCGGCGTTCGGCCTCCTGGGCCAGCGGATCGGACTTCAGCTGCTCGTGGTGCAGTTCACGCTGCAGCTTGCGCCAGCTGGCGAAGCGGTCCGCCGCCAGCCGGCCGTCGTCCAGCGCCGCCTGGACCGCGCAGCCGGGCTCGCGCTCGTGGCGGCAGTCGCGGAACCGGCAGTCGGCCGCCAGCCCCTCGACGCCCAGCTCGATGCCGGCGAAGGCCGCGGCCAGGCCGTCCTCGGCGTCCACCAGCCCCAGTTCGCGCATCCCCGGCGTATCGAGGATCAGCGCCCCCGACGGCAGCCGGATCAGCTCGCGCCGGGTCGTGGTGTGGCGGCCGCGCTCGTCGTGCGCCCGGATCTCGCCGACCGCCAGCAGCGGGGCCCCCGCCAGGGCGTTGACCAGCGTCGACTTGCCGACGCCCGATGAGCCCAGCAGCACCGCCGTGCGCCCCGGTTCGAGCTGGTCCTGCAGCGGCTTCAGCCCCGCGCCGGTCAGGGCCGAGACGGGGATGACCGGGGCGTCCCCCGCCGCCGCCTGGATCAGCGCCACCGCCGCCGACAGGTCGGCGACGGCGTCGGCCTTGGTCAGCACGACGACCGGCTGGGCGCCGCTCTCGTAGGTCGCCGCGAGATAGCGTTCCAACCGGCGAGGGTTCAGGTCGCTGTTCAGCGATAGCGTCAGCAGCGCCAGGTCGACGTTGGCCGCAACCACCTGGATGCCGTGTCCGCCGGCCTGGCGGCGGACGAAGGCGCTGCGGCGCGGAACCAGGCCATGGATCAGGCCTGGGCCGCCGGTGGGTTCGTGCTGCACCGCCACCCAGTCGCCGACGACCGGGTGTTCGCCGTCTTCGGCGTCGTGCCGGAAGCGCCCGGCGAGCCGGGCTTCCGCCTCGCCGTCGTCCAGCATCAGGCGATAGAGGCCGCGGTGCTGGACGAGCACGCGGCCGGCAGCGAAGCCTCGCGCCGCGAACGGCGCGAAGTCGCGCTGGAGCCCGCGGCCCCAGCCATAGAATTTGAGCAATGTGGGTTTCCTTACGTCAGGTCGTTGCGCCGATTGGCGTCGACCGCGGAAGGTCCGGAGCCCTCAGGTCAGGAGCTTCGGCCGCCTGGGTTCAGGCGGCGCGCACGGCGACGCGAAGGGCGGCGGCAATGGGCGTAGGCATTGGCGGCTCCTCTGCTGGCGTAACCGTGCTCGAAACTTGGCGTCGCGCGCCGCGGACGTCAAGCTGGGCGCAAAGGAGTCGCGCCCAATGTCCGAACCGATCGTCGTGGTGAACAACGAGGCCGAGCGCCGTTTCGAGGTCCGGCTGGGCGACGAGGTGGCGTTCACCGAGTACCGGCTGCGCGACGGGGCGATGATCCTGCCGCACACGGTGGTGCCGGAGGCCTTCGCCGGCAAGGGCGTCGGCGCCCAGCTCGCCAAGGCGGCGCTCGGCTACGCCCGCGAGCAGGGCCTGGAAGTGGTTCCGCTCTGCAGCTTCATCGCCGGCTACATCACCAAGCATCCCGAGTGGCACGACCTGGTGCAGGACGCCTATCGCGCGCGGCTCGGGATCGAGGGGTAGGCAAAACGCCCCCTCAGTCCGCTTCGCGGACAGCTCCCCCGCAAGCGGTGGAGCATCTTCGGCCCAGATCCTCCGCCGCGCAGCGGGGGAGGTGGATCGGCGCGGCACGCGCCGAGACGGAGGGGGCGTTAGGCGCTCAGGCCCAGCCCAGCGCCGCCTGGCCGCGCAGGATCGCCTCGGCCTCGGGGGAATGCTTGGCGGCGCTGTCGCGGGCGTGCAGCACCAGCGGCGGCAGCAGCAGCAGCGGCGCCTTGCCAGTCTTGATCGCCCGCACCAGCACCCGCTTGGCCGGGACGTCGGCGAACGGGTGGATCGGGCGGACCTGCACCGAGCCGGCCTTCGGCGCGAGCAGCGCCAGCAGCTCGCTAAGCCGGTCGGCGCGGTGGACGACGGTGATCGTCCCGCCCTCGCGCACCGCCTTCAGCAGGAAGCCGATCCAGGCGGCGAGCCCGTCGTCGGCGATCCAGGCGCCACGCCGCTCGGGCGCCGGCGCGCGCAGGGTCTTCGGGTCGTCGAAGAACGGCGGATTGGCCAGCGCCGCGTCAAAGGTCGCCAGCTCCAGGCTGCGGAACCGGTGGGCGACGTCGCCCTCCAGCACCTCGACGCGGTCGGTCAGGCCGTTCAGCGCGATGTTGCGCCGGGCGAGCCCGGCGGCGACCGGGTCGCGCTCGAGGCCGGTGAAGCGCGCCTGGGGCCGGCGGGTCGCCGCGGCCAGCAGGGCGGCGCCGACGCCGCAGCCGGTCTCCAGCACGCGCGCGCCGGCCGCCGCGTCGCAGGCGGCCGCCAGCAGCGCGGCGTCGAGGCCGGCCCGATACCCGCGTTCGGGCTGCAGCAGCCGAACTCGGCCGTCGAGCACCGTGTTTTCCGTGATCCCATCCATTTTCCGTGACGCACGGTATATGCTTGTTGGCCTTCGCGCTCGGGCGGCTTGACCCTGTCCTAGCGCGTCAGCATTGTCCGCCGCAATTTTCCGGGGTCGAACGTCCCGGATGCAGGAGTGTTTTGTGGAAGTCAGCACCGCTGTGGCCGCGACGCCGACGACCCCGCCGTCGCTGGATGCGCTGATCGCGCTCGCGGCGTCGGACATGTCGTCCGTGGACGCGCTGATCCGCAAGCACATGGACAGCCCGGTACCGGTGATCCCGGCGCTGGCCGACCACCTGATCGCCGGCTCGGGCAAGCGGCTGCGGCCGCTGCTGACCGTCGCCGCGGCGCGCATGGCCGGGGCGCAGGACGACGCCTGCCTGAAGCTGGCCGCCGCGGTCGAGTTCATCCACACCGCCACCCTGCTGCACGACGACGTGGTCGATTCCTCGGAGCTGCGCCGCGGCCGGGTCGCCGCCCACCTGATCTGGGGCGCGCCGTCCTCGGTGCTGGTCGGCGACTTCCTGTTCGCCCGGGCCTTCGAGCTGATGGTCGGCGCCGGCTCGATGTTGGCGCTGGACATCCTGGCGCGCGCCTCCCGGGTGATCGCCGAGGGCGAGGTGCTGCAGTTGACCCGCGCCCACGACCTGGACCTGTCGCAGGAGCTCTACCTGGAGATCATCCAGGCCAAGACCGCCGAGCTGTTCGCCGCCGCCGCCGAGTGCGGCGCGGTCTCGGCCGGCGCTCCGCCCGAACGCTGCCGGGCCCTGCGCAAGTTCGGCATGGACCTCGGCATCGCCTTCCAGCTGGTCGACGACGCGCTCGACTACGCCAGCGACAGCGCCACGCTCGGCAAGAACGCCGGCGACGACTTCCGCGAAGGCAAGGCGACCTTGCCGCTGCTGTTGGCGATGGTCCGCACCGGCCCGGCCGAGCGCGAATTCTGGGTCCGCACCGTCGACCGGCGCGAGCAGACGGACGCCGACTTCGTCCGCGCCTGCGAGCTGATGCGCCAGACCGGCGCGCTGCAGTCGACCCTGGACCTGGCCCGCACCTACGCCGAGAGCGCCAAGGCCGCGCTCGCCGACTTCCCGGTCAACGCCTGGCGCCCGGCGCTCGAAGACCTCGCCGACTTCGCGGTGAGCCGGCGGTCGTAAACGCCCGCGTCCAACGGGCGCGGCCGTCGGAACGAAACCTTTGTGCGCGCGCTCCTCCCGTCCTTCAAACGGGGAGAGCGTATGTTTCCTGCGATGAGATTGGCGCGCCTCGGCGTGTTCACACCTGAGTTCCCCGACGCCGAGACTCTGCACGTCGGTCTCGCCTACTGGAACCATCGGCGGCTGGCGGTGCAGACTCCGACGCCCGACTGGATGCTGGACCTCGCCCGCGACCGACACATGCTGCGGCTGGAGGGGGCCTTCGTCGAAGCCTTTCGGGCGCATGTCGCGCCGCTCGTGGCCGACGTGCCGGATGATGCGGACGGCTTCCTCGCCTGGTTCGAGGGCTTGCGGGACGGCGGCGCCGGCCAGTGGGACCCGCTGTTCGACTGGCTCGCGGTCGAGGCCGACTTCGCGCAGATGCAGTGGTTCCTGACCCAGGAGGCCGCCGGCGAGGCGGGCTTCGACGACCTGGTGGGGATGACGCAGGTGAAGCTGCCGGCCCGGCCGAAGCTGGAGCTCGCCCGCAACTACTGGGATGAGATGGGCCGCGGCAATGAGAGCGGCATGCACGGGCCGATGCTGGAGCGGACCGTGGCGGGGCTGGGGCTGCAGCCGACGATCGCGGGGACCTGCTGGCAGTCGCTGTGCCTAGCCAACACCATGACGGCTTTGGCGACCACGCGCCGCTATGTCTACCAGTCGATCGGCGCGCTCGGCGTCGTCGAGCTGACCGCGCCGACGCGTGTGGGCTCGGTGGCGGAGGGGCTGAAGCGGCTCGGCCGCCCGCCGGAGGAGCGGAAGTATTTCGTCCTGCACGCCCAGCTGGACGTGGAGCACGCGCGCGCCTGGAACGCCGAGGCGCTGGCGCCGCTGGTCCGCGAGACCCCCGCCTGCGCCCGTTTCATCGCCGAGGGGGCGATGATGCGCCTGATCTGCGGCGAGCAGTGCTTCGAGGCCTACCGCAGCTACCTGTGGGCCCACGCCCATCCGCTGGTCTACGCCGCGGAGTGATCTAGCGCCCCCCGTCCCGGCGGCGGGCGGCCGAGCCGGGCGCGCAAGGTGTCGCCTCGAACGTTTTGCCAAAAAAAAAGGGGCACGCCGCGCCTGCGGCTTGCCCCCTCCACCCCCCGCTCTGCGGCGGGCGGTCCTCCTCCCCCGCGTTGCGGGGGAGGAGGAGTGTCGTATTGATCAGCTCGGGCTGATCATCTTTTCCGGGCGGACGATTTCGTCGAACTCTTCGTTGGTGACGTAGCCGCCGCCGACGGCTTCCTCGCGCAGGGTGGTGTTGTTCTTGTGCGCGGTCTTGGCGATCTTCGCGGCGTTGTCGTAGCCGATCTTCGGGGCCAGCGCGGTGACCAGCATCAGCGAGCGCTCGAGGTTGGCCTTGATGTTGTCTTCGCGGGCTTCGATGCCGACCACCATGTTGTCGGTGAAGGAGATCGCCGCGTCGCCCAGCAGTTGGGCCGACTGCAGGAAGTTGTAGGCCATCACCGGGTTGAAGACGTTGAGCTGGAAGTGGCCCTGGCTGCCGGCGATCGTCATCGAGGTGTGGTTGCCCATGATGTGGGCGCAGACCATGGTCAGGGCTTCGGCCTGGGTCGGGTTGACCTTGCCCGGCATGATCGACGAGCCCGGCTCGTTCTCCGGCAGCGCCAGTTCGCCCAGGCCGGCGCGCGGGCCGGAGCCCAGGAAGCGCAGGTCGTTGGCGATCTTGAACAGGGCCGCGGCGGCCGAGTTCAGCGCGCCGTGGGCGAACACCATGGCGTCGTGGGCGGCCAGCGCTTCGAACTTGTTCGGCGCGGTGATGAACGGCAGGTGGGTGATGGCGGCGATCTTCTCGGCCACCTTCTTGTCGAAGCCGATCGGCGCGTTCAGGCCGGTGCCGACCGCGGTGCCGCCCTGGGCCAGCTCATAGAGGCCGTAGAGGCTCTCCTTGATGCGGCGCACCGCCATGGCGACCTGGTGCGAGTAGCCGCCGAACTCCTGGCCCAGCGTCAGCGGGGTGGCGTCCTGGGTGTGGGTGCGGCCGATCTTGATGATGTGGTCGAACTCTTCCGCCTTTTTCTTCAGCGCGGCGTGCAGATGCTCCAGCGCCGGCATCACGTGGCGGGCCACCTGCTCGGCGCAGGCGATGTGCATGGCCGTCGGATAGGTGTCGTTCGACGACTGGCTCATGTTGACGTGGTCGTTCGGGTGGATCGGCTTCTTCGAGCCCATCTCGCCCTTGAGGACCTCGATCGCGCGGTTCGAGATCACCTCGTTGGCGTTCATGTTCGATTGGGTGCCGGACCCGGTCTGCCAGACCACCAGCGGGAAGTGGTCGTCGAGCTTGCCGTCGATGACTTCCTGGGCGGCCATGATGATCGGCAGCGCCACGTCCTGGTCGAGCCGGCCGAGCTCCATGTTGGCTTCGGCCGCAGCGCGCTTGACGATGCCCAGCGCGCGGATCATCGGCTTCGGCTGCTTCTCCCAGCCGATCTTGAAGTTCTGGATCGAGCGCTGGGTCTGCGCGCCCCAGTACCGGTCGGCGGGGACCTCGATAGGTCCGAAGGTGTCGGTCTCGGTGCGGGTCGCGGTCATCAGGGCCTCCAGAAATTCGCGCAGGCCGGTTTAGCGGCGTTACACGAGACTGCAAGGCGCTAGCGCTCTATTAGGGCGCGATGAGCGAAGGCTGGATCCAGAGCGGCAAGGTGCGCGCCCGCGAGGCGGACGGCGCAATCGAGGTGGTGGTCGACGGCCTGACCACCCAAGCGAAATACTACAAGCCGCTGATCTACGAGTTCTTCCGCAAGGAATGGCGCGGCGCGCGGCCCGGTTGGGGCGAGTTCGCCGTCGAGATCCACATGGAGTACATCGGCGACCCGCCGTGGCTCGACCTCGACAACCTCGCCAAGGCGATCCTCGACGCGATCAAGGGCTACGTCTTCCACGACGACGCCCAGGTGGCCCGGCTGCTGGTTGAGCGCCGCCCTGGCGAACGTGAGCGGATCACCGTGAACGTGCGCAAGATCGGCGAGATGGCGCGCGAAGCGCCGTAGCCTCCGCACCGGCCTGTCATCCCGGTTTCGCGCAGCGAAGACCGGGACCCAAGAACACGGCGCGGCCGGCGCATGCTCGGCGGCGACGCCGCGGACCTACTCGATCTCCAGTGTTCATGGGGCCTGGACAAGGCGCTGGCGCGCCTTTCCGGGATGACAGGCGGGGGCCAAAGAAAAAGGCCGCGCCCTAAGGGCGCGGCCGATGTTTGCGAGAGCTCCCGGGGGGAACGGGGGCTCAGCGGTATTGTTGCAGCCGTGTGGTGCGGAGCCCCGCCAGGCCGTGGCGATCGATCGACCGCTGCCAGGTGGTGAACTCCTCCGAGGTCAGCGAATAGCGCGCCAGCGCGTCGTCGAGCGAGATCAGCCCGCCGCGGACCGCGGCCACGACCTCCGCCTTGCGGCGGATGACCCAGCGGCCGGTGTTCGGCGGCGGCAGATCCTTCAGCGTGAGCGGCGCGCCGGTCGGACCGATCACATAGGCCTCGCCGCGGGTGTTCGTGCGCGTCTGCTGTTGTTGCAACATGGCTCTACGTCTTTCCCACCATCATCGTTGTTGGCAGGAACGATACGACGCAGCCCCTAACGGCCGCTGAATCCCGAAAGTAAAGAAACATCTAATCAGCGCCTCCCCCGTGTACTGAAATGGCACATACTCTAGGTGTCGCAAGTCGTTAAGGTTTACCGCGACCGGCGTTATCGCTTCATCTGGATGAGCTCATCCAGCATCTGGTCCGCGGTGGTGATGATCTTGGAGGAGGCGGAGTAGGCCTTCTGCGTCGTGATCAGGCCGGTGAACTCCTGCGACAGGTCCACCGTCGAGGCCTCGAGGCTCGAGGGCGAGATCTTGCCGGAGCCCGCGGCGCCCGGGGCCTTGGCGACCATCACGCCGGCGGCGATCGCCGAGGAGTAGGTGTTGCCGCTCGACGGCTTCAGGCCGTCCGGGTTGGGGAAGGTGGCCAGACCGATCTTGGCGATCTTGCGGACCTGCTTGTTGTCGAAGATCGCCGAGACGAAGCCTTCCTCGTCGACCTGCACGGCGATGACGTTGCCGGGACCGGCGCCATCGGAGTTCACCGACTTCAGCTGGTTGGAACCCGCCGATTGCTCGACCTTGCTGAGGTCGAGGGTGATCGACTGGTCGCCGAGGCCGAGGTTGGTCGCCCACTTCGGCGCCGTACCCGTGGCCGAGTTGCCGAGCTGGAAGGTCGGCTTCAGAGAGGGGGCGGCGGAGGCGAAGAAGTCGGCGCTGCTGGCCGGATCGAACTTGCCCTCAGAGGTGAACATGATCTTGCCGCTCTTGATCAGGCCCGGCGCGCCGCCGCTGTCCACGTCGCTGGCCGGGATGGCGTAGACCTCGGCGTGCCACTCGTTCGGGACATCCGACTTCAGCATCGCCAGGGCCACCTTGTGGGTGCCGCCGGCGGAGTCGGTGATGGTCATCTCCATGGTGAAGTCGGGCTTGGTGCCGGTTGGCGAGACGCCGTTGGCGACGTCGTCGGCGTACTGCGCCATGGTCGTGGTCGGGTCGCCGGCCGGATCGTAGGCCGCCTCCGCGCCCGAGATCGCCTGGCTGTTGTAAAGGTTGGCGTTCAGCTCCACGACGCTGGTCGCGGCGACGGCGGTGCCGAGCGCCTTGACGTTGATCGGCTGCATGGCGGTCAGGTCGGACGGGTCGGCGTCGACGATGTCGTTCACCACCGGCCAGCCCTGCAGGTAGAGCTTGGAGTCGTTGACCAGGTAGCCGTTGGCGTCGACGCTGAACGAGCCCGAGCGGGTGAACAGCCGCTGGTCGGAGTTGGTCAGGCCCATGCCCTTGGTGGTGACGACGAAGAAGCCGTCGCCGTTGATGGCGATGTCGGTCGCCGAGTTGGCGGTCTGGATCAGCCCCTGGGTGCTCACCAGCTGGCGCGTCAGCGCCTGCACGCCGCCGGCGGAGTAGTGGCCCGGCACGGCCTGGGCGGTCACCACGCTGGAGAAGTTCGTCTGGTTGCGCTTGTAGGCGACCGTGTTGACGTTGGCGATGTTGTCGGAGATCGAGGCGAGCGCCGAGGAGTTGGCGACCAACCCCGAGACGCCGGCCAGCATGGCTGAGTTGATGCTCATTGCTTCATCTTTCCTTCGATGACCGCAGCGCTGGCGTCCTGCACTTGCGCCCGGCCCGATTTCAGGCCGCTTAAGCCGACGTTTGGTCGGCTGGATTGGTGGGGTCCGGGTCCGTGGCGCTGTCGTCGCCGGAGCCGGAGGTGTCGGTGTCGTCGGGCTCGGTGGGAGCCTCGACGAGCTTGATGTCGCTCACCGCGCTCAGCGGCACCTTGCCGCCGTTGACGGTGATCAGGCCGAGGCCGCCTTCCTGCTGCACCCCGGTGACCACGCCCTGGACGAAGACGCTGCTCGTCACCGTCTCGTTGCTGGAGTCCTTGGCGGTGACCCGCAGGGTGTAGGGGCCGTCAGGCTGCTTGGCGCCGCTGTCGCTCTTGCCGTCCCAGACGAAGCTGTGGTCGCCGGCCTTACGGTCGGCCTCGCCGGCGGCGATGGTGCGGACCGGAATGCCCTGGGCGTCCAGCACCTCGATCTTCACGTCGGCGGCGGCGACCGGCAGGTTGTAGCCCCACTTCGCCTCGCCGTTGGACAGCCGCGCCTCGTCGGTCTCGGCGCGGACTTCCTTGCCGATCAGGCTGACGACGCTGCCGAGGTTGGTGCCGGTGTTGGCGACCAGTTGGGTGAGCAGCTCGTTGCCGGCGATCTGCTGCTCGACCGAGGTCATCTGCACCAGCTGCGCCATGAACTGGTTGGAATCCATCGGCGCGGTCGGATCCTGGTTCTTCAGCTGCGTGGTCAGCAGCGTCAGGAACATGTCGAAGTTCTCGGCCAGGCGGGTGCGGCCGGCCGAGGTCGAGCCCTGCGTCGACGAAGTTTGGTTAATGGGTGAGGTCGCGCTGACGGTCATCGGGTGATCCTTCAGATGCGCACGTCGACGCCGGACGGCGTCAGGCGACGGGAATGGAGCGCGCTGGTCAGCGCGGATTGGGCGGCGTCGCCCGCATGCTCCAGGGCTGCGGCGAAAGCGCGGCCGCGGAAGGCCTGGCCGCCGGAATTGTCGCCGTCCTGGAACTGCTGGCCCGGGTAGGAGCCGCCCTGGTCCTGGGCCACGTCGAACGACAGGCCGCCGGAGAGGTCGAAGCCCGACTGCGCCAGCGCCCGCTGCAGCTCGTTGGCCCGCGAGCGCAGCTCGGCGGCGGCCTGCGGGTTGTCGAACGACATGGCCGCGCTGACCCGGCCGTCGGCGTTGATCTCGACCCGGACGTTCACCCGGCCGAGGCCCATCGGGTCCAACTGGACGTCGAAGTGGGTGGTGCGCGCGCCGAGCTTCTTGACGATCTGCGCCGCCAGGTTGGCGACGGTCTCCGGCGCGCCGCGCACCGCGGCGGGCGGCGCGCTCGCGGCGCTGGTCGCCGGCGCGGCCAGGGCGGGCGCGGCGTCGGCGACCTGGGCGTGGTCGTCGTGGGCCGGCGCCGCCTTGGCCAAGTCGAGCTCGGCGGGGCCGGCTGCGCCGACGGCCGTGTCCTTGGTCAGGTCCGGCTGGCCGGCGCTCGCCGTCTGCGGCGCGACCTGCGCCGGACCGGAGGTCGGGGCCTGGGCGGCGCGCGCGGCGGGGCCGGTCAGGGCCGGTTCGGCGGCGCTCGTCTCGCGGCTGGCGCGCGCGGGCTTGGCCGGCTTGTCGGTGATGGGCGCGGGCGCGGCCGGCGGCGCGGCGGCCGGCGCGGCGGCCGGCGTCGCGACGACCGGCTGGGCGACGGGCCGCCGGCGGCGGCTCGGCCGGACGGGCTGCGGCTTCGCCGCGGGGACCGTGGGCGTCGTGGACGCCGCTTGCGGGGCGGGCGCGGCGGCGTCGGTCGCGGCCTTGGCGAGGGCGCGGCGCCGGCGGCGCTTCAGACGCGTCCACCGTCGCCGGGAGGGGTTCGGCGGCCGGTTCGCCGGGAGCGACGGGCAGGGCGAGCGGCTCGGCGGCGACGGGCGCGCCGGCCGATGATCCGCCGCTTTCCACGGGCGCGGCCGTGGTGGTCGCGATCGGCTGCGGCGCGGGCGGCGGCGTCAGCAGCGCCAGCATCGTGGCCAGGTCGCCGGGGACGGCGGCGTCCGTAGCGGCTTCCGCCTCGTCGGCGACGACCGGCGCTTCGTCCGAGGGCTCAGCCCCGGCGACGAGGTCCGTCGGATCCGCAAGGAGCGGCGGCGCGGCTGGCGGCAGGGTCGTCGGCGCGGCGGCGGCCGGCTGTTGCGCCAGCTCCGGCGGGTTCACCAGGGTCGGCTGGGCCGCAAGGTGCGCCGGCGCGACGGCCGGCAGGCCGGCGTCAAGGGCCAGTTGCGTCGGGTCGATCAGCAAGGTCGTCGCCGCGTCCACCGGCGCGGTCGCCAGCGGTGCGACCGCCGACGTCCCCGCGCCGAGCGACGCCTGGGCGCCGGCGTCCAGCATCGCGTCGGTCGAGGCGAAGAAGGCGTTCATCATCGCCTCGAAGCCCGCGACCGCGCCGCCGGACGCGGCCGACGCGCCGGCGCCGGGTGCGGCGGCGCCGGGAACAGAAGCGGTGATGTTGCTGACGGACGCGGACACGAAGGACGTCTCGATTGGCGAGGGGGCGCGTGCTGCGCTGGGGGTTCCCAATGACCGGAGCAACCTTCGGGCCAAACCGCAGATGGCTGATTTATCTAGATTTTCTCGACGATCGGTCTGGCGGCGGCGGGGCGCTGCGTCGAAAATTGCCGGGCTGTCCGGGCCCCGCTGTGGCGTTCCCTGCCGGGCCGATCGGGCCATTCCGGCTCTGGCGCCGCTCTTGCGTTAACCCTGTTGGGCTCTGCCGAGCCTGAAAGGGTCAGCCTTGAAAACGCTGAAGAATTGCGAATTGCGGGCGCCGTGCGGGCGCCGAAACGTCCCGGCAGTTTCTTACCGGGCGCGCAGCGTTTGCCGGGCGCAGGGGTAACCGATGTCTTTGAACGCCACGCTCCGCACCGCGACTTCCGGCCTGAACGCCGCGCAGATGGGCCTGCGCGCGGTCTCTGACAACATCGCCAACGTCAACACGCCCGGGTACGTCCGCAAGACCCTCGACCAGCGGCCGCTGGTGGTCGCCGGCCAGGGCATGGGCGTCCAGGTCGCCGGCACCAAGCGGATCACCGACCAGTACCTGACCCTGGCCAGCCAGATGGCGGCCGGCGAGTCCAGCCGCTGGGGCGCCTACTCCCAATATATGGACACGATCCAGGGGATGTACGGCGACCCGGCGAGCGACAACTTTTACTTCAACCGGCTGGACACGATCTTCTCCGGCTTCACCGCCGCGGCCAATGACCCGGCCTCGGCGCTGCTGCGCAGCCAGGCGATCTCCAACGTCCAGGACTTCCTCAACGACTCCCAGCGGATCAACGCCCAGCTGACGTCGCTGAACGACACCATGGACACGCGGATCTTCGCCGACGTGTCCCAGGCCAACGACCTCTTGACGCGCATCACCGCGCTGAACTCCGACATCGTCCGCGCCAAGCTGATCGAACAGGACGCCTCGGGCGCCGAGAACATCCAGGCCCAGCTGGTCGACCAGCTCGCCGGCCTGATCGGCGTGCGGGTCTCGCCGCACGCCGGCGGCGGGGTCGACATCCGCTCGCCGGACGGCCTGCTGCTCGCCGGCGACAGCTCGGTGACGCTCACCTACAACTCGAGCCCCGGCGTGCCCGGCTACATCACCGCGGTCTCGCCGAACGGCGGCGCGGCCCAGCCGCTGCAGCTCGACGGCGGCGAAGTGCGCGGGCTGCTCGAGCTGCGCAACACCACCCTGCCGCAGATGAGCGATCAGCTCGGCGAGTTCGTCGAGCGGGCGGTGGCCCAGCTGAACGCGGCGCACAACGCCTCGAGCGCCGTGCCGGCGCCGGCGAGCCTGAACGGGCGCAACACCGGGCTCGACCTGGAGAGCGCGGTGAGCGGCTTCACCGGTCAGTCGACCGTGGCGCTGACCGACCCCTCCGGCGTCATCCAGCACCGGGTGACGATCGACTTCGACGCGATGACCCTGAGCGTCAACGGCGGGCCGGCGAGCGCCTTCTCCGCGGCCAGCTTCGACACCGACCTGACCGCGGCGCTCGGCGGCATGGGCAGCGCCAGCTTCACCAACGGCGCGCTCAGCATCAACGCGTCCGGCGGACTGGGCGTGGCGATCGACGAGGGCACCTCGCAGAAGGCCGGCCGGCAGTTCTCGCACTTCTTCGGCCTGAACGACCTGATCCGCACCACCGGCCTCGGCACCTACGACACCGGCCTGAAGCTCAGCGACGCGCACGGCTTCACGCCGGGCGACACCATCACCATGCGGGTCTCGCAGCCGGACGGAAAGCCGATCCGCGACGTGACGGTGACCATTCCGGCCGGCGGGACCATGGCCGATCTGGTCAGCGCGCTGAACAACACCAGCAACGGCGTCGGCCTGTACGGTGCGTTCAACCTCGACAGCCAGGGCCGGCTGAGCTTCGCCGGCACGCCGCCGGCCAACGCCAGCCTGTCGATGCTGCGCGACAGCGCCACGCGCGGGGCCGGCGGGCCGTCGTTCAGCCAACTGTTCGGCGTCGGCGCCGGCGAGCGGTCGTCGCGCGCCACCCAGTACAAGCTGGACACGGCGATCACCGGCAACGCGAGCAAGCTCGCCTTCGCCCACCTCGACCTGGACGTCGCCGCCGGCGCCCCGGCGCTGCGTGCCGGCGATGCGCGCGGGGCGCTGGCGCTGGCTAACGCCGGCGACGTCAACACCAGCTTCGGCGCGTCCGGCGGGCAGAGCACGCTGACGATGACGCTGTCGCGCTACGCCTCGGAGTTCTCGGGCTCGATCGCCCGCAAGGCCGCCGACGCCCAGAGCCGCGCCGACGCGGCCGACGCGGTGAGGACCGAGGCCGACGCGCGTCGGCAGTCGGTCGAAGGCGTCAACCTCGACGAAGAACTGGTGAATCTCACCACCTATCAGCAGGCGTTCAACGCCTCCGCGCGGATGATCCAGGCCGCCAAGGAGTTGTTCGACGTGCTGACGAACATGATCTGACGGAGAACCGCTGGTGAACCGCGTCTCGACCTCGGGCAACTATTCGACCGTGCTGGCCAACCTGAACCGGGCCCAGCAGAGCCAGATGCATTTTGGCAATCAGGTGGCGACCCAGCGCAAGGGGTCCGACCTGAAGGCCTTCTCCACCACCGCCGACACGCTGACGGCGATGAACACGGTGAAGGCGCGGCTGAAGACCTACCAGGACCAGAACCGGGTGATCTCCGACCGGCTGTCCAGCCAGGACGTGGCGCTCAACCAGATCACCGACGCGGCGGCCTCGGTCCGCGAGGCGCTGGCCAACGCGCTCGCCACCGGCAGCTCCGAGACCATGATGACCAACATCAAGGCGCAGATGGCGACGGCGGTCGAGGGCATGAACGCCCGCTACAACGGCAAGTACCTGTTCGCCGGCGGCCAGGTCGACACCAAGCCGGTGTCGGTCAGCTCGCTCGACGAACTCACCGATCCGGCGCCGCCCGCGCCGCCGGTGGACGTCTCCAGCTTCTTCCACAACGACGACTACAAGATCCAGAACAAGCTGGACGACTCCACCACCGTGGAGACCGGCGTGCTGGCCTCGAACGTCGGCACGGCCATGATGACCGCCCTGCACGCCCTGCAGAACTCGCCGGTCGGACCGTTCGAGGGCAAGCTGACCGTCGACCAGCAGACCTGGATCCAGCAGCAGCTGGACGACTGGGACACGATCCGCTCGGACCTGACGACCATGACCGCGGCCAACGGCCTGATCCAGAAGCGGCTCGACACCAGCAAGGACTTCGTCGACGCCCAGGACGTCACCATCGCCGGCATGATCGGCGACATCGTCGACGCCGACATGGGCCAGGCCGCCACCCAGCTGCAGATGGCGCAGGTCGCCGTGCAGGCCGCCGCCCACGTCTTCCAGACCCTGCAGGGCTCGTCGCTGCTCAGCATCCTGCCGGCGTAAGGCGCTCAGGATAGGGGGAGCTCCCGCGGAGCGGGTGAGGGGGGGGAACCCCCAACCGCGGCCTTCAACCCCCTCCGGCCCTCCGGGCCACCTCCCCCTGAGAGGGGGAGGATCTGACGCACTCCCCTCGCAAAGCCCCGCCCTCGCCGCTAAATAGGCGCGATGACGACCGCCTCCGCCCTCCTGCGCGACGCTCCCGACGGCCTGATCGCCGCCGCGCGCGAGGCCGTGCGCCTGCCGGCGGGGACCCGCATCGTCGCGGCGATGTCCGGCGGCGTGGACTCCACGGTGACCGCGGCGCTGCTGGCCAAGGCCGGCTACGACGTGGTCGGCGTCACCCTGCAGCTCTATGACCACGGCGCGGCGATCCAGAAGAAGGGCGCCTGCTGCGCCGGTCAGGACATCCACGACGCCCGCGTGGCGGCCGACGCGATCGGCATCCCGCACTATGTGCTCGACTACGAAAGCCGCTTCCGCCAGCAGGTGATGGAAGACTTCGCCGACGCCTATCTGCGCGGCGAGACGCCGATCCCCTGCGTGCGCTGCAACCAGACGGTCAAGTTCCGCGACCTCTTGGACACCGCCCGCGAGCTCGGCGCCGAGGCGATGGCCACCGGCCACTACGTGCGCCGCGAGGTCGGGCCGGCCGGGCCGGAGCTGCACCGCGCGGCCGATCCGGCGCGCGACCAGAGTTATTTCCTGTTCGCCACCACCAGCGAGCAGCTGGATTTCCTGCGCTTCCCGCTGGGCGGCCTGCCGAAGCCGGCGGTGCGCGCCGCCGCCGGCGAGCTCGGCCTGTCGGTCGCCGACAAGCCGGACAGCCAGGACATCTGCTTCGTGCCGGAAGGCCGCTACACCACGGTCATCGACCGGCTGCGGCCGCAGGGCGCCGAGCCCGGCGACATCGTCCACCTCGACGGCCGCACGCTCGGCCGGCACCACGGCGTCACCCGCTACACGATCGGCCAGCGGCGGGGGCTGAACGTCGCCGTCGGCGACCCGCTGTTCGTGGTGAAGATCGACGCCGACCGCCGGCAGGTGGTCGTCGGCCCCCGCGAGGCCCTGCTCACCCAGGCGCTGACGCTGAAGGAGAGCAACTGGATCGGCGAAGGGGCCTCGATCGAGGCGGCCTGCGACGCCGCGCGGCCGGTGCTGGCCCGGGTCCGCTCGACCCGCGAGCCGGTCGCCGGGCGACTGGCGCTTGTCGACGGCCAGCCGGGCCTGCAGTTCGACGGCGCCGAAGAAGGCGTCGCCCCCGGCCAGGCCTGCGTGCTCTACGCCCCGGAAGCCCCGACCCGCGTGCTTGGCGGCGGCTTCATCGCCGGCACCGTGCGGAACGCGGACTAGCAACCATGGGTGTTATCCCGGAAAGCGCGGAGCGCTTGTCCGGGATCCAAGAACACAGGGATGCGGGATTGGCTCCGCGGTCTATGAGGTCCTGCGACGCCGTGTTCATGGATCCCGGTCTTCGCTCCGCGAAACCGGGATGACAGCTAAGGGCGAGCTACAGCGTCTTCGCCAGGGCTTCCATCTGCTCGGCGCAGACGCCCCAGCCTTCGTGGAAGCCCATCTTCTCGTGCTGCTCGACGCTCTCGCGGGTCCAGTGGCGGGCGCGGGCGATGTAGAGGGTCGTGCCGTCGCCGGCGTCCTCGAAGGTGATCTCGCCAGTGAACATCGGGTTTTCGGTGGTCCGCCAGCCCTCGGTGAAAGCGTCGGTGAACACCAGCTTCTGGTTCGGCACGACCTCCAGGTAGAGGCCGTTGTTGGGGAAGGACTCGCCGTCGGGGCCGTGGAAGATGGTCTGGCTGACGCCGCCCGGGCGCACGTCCATCTTCACGACCTCGGCGCGCCAGGGCTTGGGGCAGAACCACTGGGGGATCAGCTCCGGGTCGGTCCAGCAGCGGAACAGCTTGTCCGGCGAGGCGGCGATCTTGCGGGCGATCACCAGCTCGCGGTCGTTCTCCGGCTTGATGTCGACGGGGGTGGCCATGGGTATCTCCTCGGAAGGTCTGTCTGGGTTGGCGCCCTAAGGACGAGCGAGGCCGCACGGCGCCGACATCAGCCGTGCGGAATTTTCAGCATGTTGAGCTTCACGCCGCCGGGCAGCCGCACGTCGCCGGGGACCATGCCGGACGGGCAGGGGCCCTTCCAGACCGCGTCCAGTGTCATCGCGTGGCGGCCGTTCATCTGCGGCGCCTTCGCGCCGGTGACGGTGTGCTGGGCGCTGACCTTGTAGGCCCGGGCGAGGTCGCCGGTGACCGCGCCCACGGTCGAGCTCTTGCCGTTCTCGCCCAGGTCGCAGTCGGTGGTGAAGTCGAAGCCGCCGCCGGCGCGGGTGGTGACCTTGGCCGGGGTGCAGCCCTTGCGGCCGGCGTTCTGGCCCCAGACGGTGAACCGCTCGGCCACCGCCCGGTCGAGGCACAGCTGGCTGGCCTGGGTCACCCCGTCGCTCGACACCTTCTGCTCCCAGAGGCCGGGCGCGCGGTCGGGCAGGGCGGTCGGCAGGACCGGCGGCGCGACGCTGGCGGCGGGACCGGAGTTCGGCGGCGCCGGCAGCTTGGGCGGCGCGGTCTCCGGCTTGCGGTCGCAGGCGACCAGGGCGGCGGCGAGCCCGGCGAGGGCGAGGATCTGGGCTTTGCGCATGTGACCGGGCCTCCCATTTTGTGCGGGCGAGCTTCGCGCCGACGCCGGCCGGGATCAATCCGCCTGCCGTCGCGCGCGTTTCGGCGATAGCGTCAGTGCAGAAGGAGGCGTGATGGGCGACCTGCGCAACAACCGCGACCAGTCCCGCTACGAGATGGACGAGGAGGGGCACACGTCCTACGCCGACTACCGGCGGCAGGGCGACCAGCTCTATCTCGACTATGTCTATGCGCCGCCGCCGTTGCGCGGCTCCGGCGCTGCCGGAAGGCTGATGGCCGCGCTCGCCGCCGACGCCCGCGCGCAGAACCTGAGGATCATCCCGATCTGCGGCTATGCCTCGGCCTGGCTGCGCCGCAGCCACGAGTTCCGCGATCTGGTGGGGTAGTCACCTTCGCCCGCTCGTCCCCGCGAACGCGGGGATCCAGGCTTTTCCGCTGGAGACGCGGGCGACCCTAAAAAACCTGGGTCCCCGCTTTCGCGGGGATGACCGGAGAGGGTGCGCGCGATCAGGGTGAAGAAAAACAGTGAATCGGCGCGGCCGAGCGACGGGCTCGTCGGAACGACGCGGGGGATCAGCGCATCGTCGACGCAAAGCATGAAAACCGCTCGACCGCGCTCCGGAAGGCGTGTGTCAGGCCGGGACGGGCGGCTGTCCCTGATCGGGAAAGCCCCGCCGGGCGCCTGGCCGGGTCTCCGTGGTTAACGGAGGGCCCTTAGCGCCAGGCGCCGCTCAGCAGACGTAGTAACCTTCATTAACGCGCGCGCGGCCGTCAGGCGGTGCGGGCGACGATCGCATCCAGGGTTTGGACGCGCGCTTCGACGTCCTCGACCAGACGCCGCGCGATGTCGCGCACGCCCGGCGGATAGGCGTCGCCGCCCTCGGCGATTTCGGCCGCCAGGGTCTCGACCTCGACCATCGCCGCGCTCAGCGCCTTGATGTGGTCCTTGGCCAGCTGTCGGGCTTCCGACTGCAGGCGGCGCACACGTTGCGCGACGGTTTCGCTCTTCGGCGAGGCGGCGGCAGCGGCTTTCATGTCGTTGTCGGCGACAACGCTCAGAGACGGTGACATGCGATAATACCTCAAATCCCCAACCCAGGTTCTTTTGTGCGGCCGCGGTCCCCGATGGACCGCATCAAATGCCAACAAGCCCTGCTGTTCCATCTACGGACAAGTACAGCTCAGGTTCCCTGTCTCTGGCATGAACGGCGCCAGAGTTCGCTCGCAAGGCGAAGGTGGTGATTCGGCGCCACGGTATGGCGTTAACGGACAGGGTTAACCGCCAGGGTTTCCCGGGTCCGCCAGGTTCGCGGTGAGCCGGGCCAGGGCGGCGCTCAGCTCGGCGATGCGCGCCTCGGCGGCGTCGTTGCGGTGCGCCAGGAAGGTGCGCTGCTGACGCCAGCGGAGCGCCATGGCGCCATAGTCGAGCAGGGCCGCGCGCCACACCTCGTCGCGAAACGCCGGCTGGCTGAGCCGCTCGACGTGCGCCGCGATCTCCGCCTGGCGCTGCTCCAGGCTGAAGGCGGCCCGCAGCACATTCGGGAAGCCGAGGCTGGTCGCGACCGGCCGGGTGGCGAAGCGCACGCCCGGCTGCGCCAGGAACTTCCGCCACATGAAGAGGTCGCTCCAGACGCCCTGGGGCGCCGGGGACCAGCCGACCGGCAGCGCGCGGTAGGTCGCCAGCCGATAGGCCGCGCAGGTCGGGCCGAAGAAGTTGTAGGCGCTGTGCTGCATGTTCGCCCGCACCGCCGGATGTCCCAGATCGGCCAGTTGCAGATAGGCCGTCCCGTCCGGGCGCATCTGCACGCCGAGCAGGTTGCCGAAATCGGCGGTGGCCATCAGCTGTTCGGCCTCGGTCAGGTGGTCGTCGAACCACAGGTCGTCGTCGGCAATCTGGCAGACGTAGCGGCCCGACGCCTGCTGCAGCGCCAGATGCCGCCAGGCCTCGCCGTTCCGCTCGCCCTTCGGATGGGCGAACACCCGCACGCGCGGATCGGCGGCGGCGAAGGCCTGGGCCGTCTCGACGGTCGTGGCCGGCGCGCCGTCGCAGACGATGAACAGCTCCAGCGAAGCACAGCTCTGCGCCAGCACCGAGCGCACCGCGAACGGCAGCAGGTCCGGCGGCCGGTAGACCGGCAGCAGCACGGTGAACAGCGGCGGGCTCATGCGACGGACGGCGGCAGGCCGAGCGCGGCTTCGATCTCCGCCAGCCGCGCGACGACCAGCGCGCCGTCGGCGGCGCTGGAGCAGGGCGGCGGGCCTTCGCCGCGGAGGTGGGCCAGGAAGGCCCGCAACTCGGCCTCCAGCGGCATCTCGGTCGAGATCGGCAGGACCAGGGCCTCGGCGGCCGGCTCGCCCGGCGCGCCGCGGCGCACCTGCAGGCCGGCGTCATAGGCGTCGGTCAGTTCCAGCGTTCCGAGCTGGCCGACCACCAGGCAGCGCCGGCGGTGGCCGGTCTCGACGATGCCGGCCTCGACGATCACCTGGGTCTCGGCGTCCTGGAGCACCGCCACGAAGCCCAGTTCCGGGCGGCCCGGGACCACGGCGAAGGCCTGCGCCAGCGGCGGCAGCCGGCCCAGCACATGCAGGGTGATCGCCAGGTCGTGCGGCGTCAGCACCCACAGCGGGGTGACGTCGCGGTGTGGGCTCGACCACTGCCAGCGCGAGGCGCGGATCGCGAGGACGCGGCCCAGCTTGCCCGCCGCCACCTCCTGCCGCATCGCCTCGACGCCCGGGTGGTGGCGCCACTTGTCCATCACGAACAGCCGCTCGGGGGCGAGTGCGGCGAGCCGCTGGGCGCTGCCGGAGTCGGTGGTCATCGGCTTCTCGACGAAGATCGGCTTGCCGGCCGCGACGATCGTCCCCAGCACCGCGGCGTGGGTCGCGGCCGGCGTGGCGACCACATAGGCGTCGACCGCCGCCGGTTCGGGCAGCGCGGTTCCGGCGGCGCGCGCGCCGGAACCGCGGGCGAAGGCGGCGGTCGCCTCGCTGCGGCAGGTCACCTCGACTTCGCAGCCCAGCTTCAGCAGGTCGCGGAGGATCAACCGGCCCCAGCGGCCGCATCCGATCAGGCCGATGCGCGGCGTCATGCGGCGTCGTGCTCGGTCAGGACCGCACAGAGCTCGGCATAGGAGCCGGCGTGCTGGTCGCGCTCCGACAGCACCGGGGCGTCGCACGGCCAGACGAGATTGAGCGCCGGCGCGTCCCAGGCGCAGCCGAACTCGTCGGAGCCGTTCCAGGCCTCAGTGACGCCGTAGATGTGGGTCGCCGCCTGCGGGAAGTAGAAGCCGTGACAGACGCCGGGCGGCACCACCACGAGGTGCGGATCGTCCGCCTCGAGCCGAAGCAGCAGCGAGCGGCCGAAGCTCGGCGAGCCGCGCCGCGGGTCGTGCAGGCCGAGGATCATCTCGCCGGCGGCCATGGTCAGGTAGTCGACGTGGCGGATATGGGCGTGCACGCCGCGCAGCACGTTCGGCTCGGAACGGACCAGGTTCCACTGCACCGCCGGCGGCTGGTCCGACCAGCTCTGCCGCCAGATCTCGCGGAAGCTTCCGCGTTCATCGAGGTGCTCGCGGATGGCGCGGACCTGCACGCCGGCCGGCAAGGCCTGCGGCTCGAGCGAACTCGCCCGGACGATCGTCGACGTCAGCACCCCGCACCCCACTCCAGCTTGCAACCGCCGGTTAACACGGCCGTCGCCGGGGCGCACGCGGGGGCGGGGCGGTCAGGTGGTCGCGGAGGCGGTTCTAAATTCGCCATCCCGGACGGCCTGCAAGGCCCGGCTCTCTGCTGGCTACGGCCGGGATGACGGAGATGGGGGCTCAGAACGGCTCGGGCGCGCCGGTTCCCATGTATTCGGCCAGCATCTTGTGGAAGTGGATGATCGCCAGCTCCTGCTCGGGGCTGGGGCGCGGGCCGGGGAAGCCGCGGGACTTCATGCCCTGCTGCACCTTCGGCATGTTCTGGAAGTCCTGCGACAGGATCAGCCGCCACTTCTCCTCGGTCGGGTCGGGTTCGTAGACCCACTCGGTCTTCGGCTCCTGCCCCTCGGGGAAGCGCTCGAGCACATAGACCTCGAAGATGCAGCTGTTCGGGTCGTCGCCGTTCGGCCGCGCGCGGTAGCACAGCGCGGTGGTCAGCGACGGCAGGATCACGGTGTTGGGGAACAGATGCCAGTCGTGGCCGACCTGGCCCATGTAGCCGGGCGGCAGGTCCGGCCAGGCCACGCCGCGCGCCTCGTCGATCCCCTTGGCCCGCTTCATCAGGTGCATGCCGACCTCGGCGGGCGTGGCCTCCGGCGGCAGTTCCTCGGTCAGCTTCGCGGCGACCTCGACGAAGGTCTGGGTGGTGGTGGCGTTGACCGTCTCGTAGATCGAGATGATCTGCTCGGCGGCGACGACCCGCGGGTCCTGGCCCGCCTGGGTGCGCACCGCGCCGGCGAGGCCGCCTTCGGTCCGCGCCGCGCCGCCGCGCGGCTGGCCCATGCCGTGCCAGGTGTGCTTGCCGCCGGCCTTGCTCCAGTTCTTGGTGGTGCCCCACTTGGTCCGCTGCGGGTGGGTGGCGTCGAGGTGGTAGCTCTCGTTGAACGCCTCGATGGCGGTCTTCCAGTTGCACGGGAAGTACAGCCACTGCCGCCAGCGGAAGCGCATCCGCTCCAGCTCGAACGGCTCGAGCAGCGGCGAGGCCGGCTTCAGGTAGTCGAGCAGCGGCTCGCAGTCCGGATCCATGTTGATCCACACCCAGCCGCCCCAGGTGTCGACCTGGACCTGCTTCATCCGCAGGTTCTCGGGCGTGAACGACGCGCCCCAGTCCTCACGGTCGAGCACGAAGGCGTTCTCGCCGTTCAGGTCCCAGCGCCAGCCGTGGAAGCGGCAGTAGAACTGGGCAGTGTGGCCGCAGCCTTCCGTCAGCCGCCGGCCGCGGTGCAGGCAGACGTTGTAGAAGGCCTGGATCCTGTCCTTGGCGGTGCGCACGACGATGATCGACTCGTCGAGGATGTCGTAGGTGACGTAGTCGCCGACCTTCGGCAGCTCCTCGACGCGGCAGGCGACCTGCCAGACCTTGCCCCAGAGCTTCTCGGCCTCGGCGCGGGCGTATTCCTGCGAGGTGTAGGCCTCGACCGGGATGACCACCGGCGTCGTCGAGGACTCGCCCGGATACCTGCTGACGTCGTTCATCGTGTCCTCCCTCGGCCAGGCCGAGTCGTCGTTTCGTGCGCCGCGGGCGGGCGGCGGGCGTGGGGTGAGCGGCCGGCATTTAACGGCCGTCGCCTAGGGCGGCGCAAGAACGCGCACTTGACCCTCGCGGCGCCCGGCGGGGCTTCGGCGGCGCCGTCCATGCCATCATCCCGGACGCGCGTCAGCGCGATCCGGGACCCAGGGGCGGTGCGCACGGCCCCTGGGTCCCGGCTCTCCGCTCCGCTCCGGCCGGGATGACGGATTGGAAGCGTAAAGCCCTAGGCCATCGCTTCGGCGCCCGCGCTTTCCCAGCCGCCGGTCGAGGTCTGGTCCATCGCCCGCTGCAGATAGATGTCCAGGTGGCGCAGCTTTCCGGCGGCGTTGAACTCGTAGACGGTCAGCGAATTCACCACGTCCTTGTTGTCGCCGACCTTGCTGCGCTCCTCGAGCTCGAGGAACACTCGGCCGGCGTCCTCGGTCACCCGCTTGAAGCTGCACTCCCACTCGGAGCTGGTGGCCCACTGTGTCAGGATGGTCGTGTACTGGTTCCAGTCGACCACCTCCTTGAAGCAGCCGACGCGGACGAAGTTCTCGACGTCGACCATCGCCGCCAGCGGCGCCCAGCTGTCGACGGTGAAGCCGGGCTGTTTGGCCTGGTCGACCAGCCGCTTCATCACCTCGCTGTATTCCAGCACGGTGCGGGCGTTGCCGCCGGCGGCCATCGCTGCGGCCTTGTCGGTGTAGGTGGTCATTTCGGGCCCTCCCTGCGGCCTGTAATCGTTCCCTCCGGCTCTCGGGCGGCCGGGTCGGGCGGTCATTTGCTCCCAGGCGGCAAGGCGAGGCAATGGCCCGCAGGCCGTATCGCCCGGGCGCTGAAAGCTTCCGTTAGGTCAACGTCTTAGCGGGAGCGCGGCGGCTCGGAGGCCCCAGATCCTCCCCCTCAGGGGGAGGTGGCCCGAAGGGCCGGAGGGGGCTTCCGCTCAGAAGCTCGGGTTAGGCGGTCTCCATCGGGGTCTGGGCGGACACCCCCTCAGTCGCTCCGCGACAGCTCCCCCAGAGGGGGAGCATCTCATTCGCCGGGACGCTAGCCCCCATCGCCGCGGCGGCTTCGTACCCCGCCGCCTCGCCAAGCCGGCCCGCGCCGTCTAGCGTCGCGCCGGGGAGGACCGGCGATCCATGAGCGCCACCGAGAGTACAGTGTCGCGGGTCATCGCGACGGGCGGCCTGATGCTGGCCACCCTGATGGTGACGATCGACATGACGATCGCCAACGTCGCCCTGCCGCACATGCAGGGGTCGCTGTCGGCGTCCCAGGAACAGATGACCTGGGTGCTGACCTCCTACATCGTCGCCACCGCAATCATGACGCCGCTGTCCGGCTGGCTGTCGATGAAGATCGGCCGCAAGCGGCTGTTCCTGATCTCTGTGGTCAGCTTCGTGGCCATGTCGCTGCTCTGCGGCATCGCCACCAGCCTGCCGGAGATGGTGGTGTTCCGGCTGCTGCAGGGCTTCGCCGGGGCCTCGATGATGCCGATCTCCCAGGCGACGCTGCTCGACCTGTGGCCGCGGCGGCTGACCGCCCAGGTGATGGCGGTGTGGAGCGCGGTGGTGATGGCCGCGCCGATCCTGGGGCCCACCCTCGGCGGCTGGCTGACCGAGTCCTACTCCTGGCGCTGGTGCTTCTACATCAATGTGCCGCTCGGCGTGGTCGGCTTCGTCGGCGTCTACCTGTTCCTGCCGCGCGACGCCGGCGGCCTGCAGCGGCCGTTCGACTTCCTGGGCTTCACCGCGCTGGTGCTGTTCACCGCCTCGCTGCAGCTGATGGTCGACCGCGGCCATGGCCAGGACTGGTTCCAGAGCCGTGAGATCTGGACCTACGCGATCATCGTCGGCTGCGGCCTCTACGTCTTCGTCATGCAGACGCTGACCGCCGAGCACCCGTTCTTCGCCCGCGAGCTGTTCCGCGACCGCAACTTCTCCTCCTGCCTGGTGTTCAGCGTGCTGCTCTCGGCGGTGCTGTTCGGTTCGATCGCTCTGATGCCGCTCTTCATGCAGCACCTGATGGGCTACACCGCCCTGCAGGCCGGCTGGACCACGGTGCCGCGCGGCGTCGGCGCGGTGGTCGCCATGGCCGTGGTGCCGGGGATGGCGGCCCGCCTGGGCCCCCGGCGCACCATGCTGGTCGGCGCCCTGCTCAACAGCCTGGCGCTCTGGCACATGGGCCACTTCGACCTGGCCATGACCGCCACGCCGATCAAGGTCACCGGCTTCATTCAGGGCTTCGGCCAGGGGCTGATGTTCAACCCGATGGCGGTGCTCAGCTTCGCCACCCTCGGCGGTCACCTGCGCACCGAGGCCGCGGTGCTGTCGGGCATGCTGCGCAACCTCGGCGGCAGCATCGGTATCGGCCTGGCCAGCGCCTTCCAGATCCGCCAGAGCGCCTTGGCCCACGAGGCGCTGGCCGGCCACATCGCCCCCTCCAACCCGGTGATCGGCTACGCCCTGCCGCCGATGTTCGAAGGCTCCGGCGAGGCGCTGGCGGCGCTGAACGGCGAGATCACCCGCCAGGCCTCGATGATCGGCTATGACGCCGCCTTCGGCTGGATGTTCATGGCCAGCGTCGCCATGCTGCCGCTGTTGCTGCTGATGAAGCCGGCCCAGCCGCGGCCCGGCGAACTGGTCCAGGTGCACGCGGACTAGCCGCCTGCGGCCGCGGCCAGCGCCAGCCGGCGGACCTCGCGCCAGATCGCCAGTTCGGCCTGCGCGTCGGCCAGGGCGCGATGCTTCGGCGGCTCGTCCGCCAGCCGCCGCCGCGCCGCCGCCAGGAACACTGTCGCCAGCATCGCCAGCTCGTCGTCGGGCCGGCCCGGCAGCGCCTCGGCGACCGCGGCGCGGGCCGCCTCGTCGACGTCCTTCAGCCGCAGCGCATGGCGCGGCAGGCCGGCGGCACGCAGCAGCACGCTCATCCACTTGCCGTCCCAGGAGGGCGCGCTGACGTAGACCTCGTGGTCGCTGAGCGCCTCCAGCGCCCGGCGCGCCACCGCCTCGAGCGGCTGGCCGGCGGCCAGCAGCCGCTCGCGGCTCAGGCCGTGCAACGCCTCGGCGGTCGGATCCCAGTCGGTCCAGTCCGGCGCCGGGCGGATCAGCCAGCTCTCCAGCGACCCGTCCTCGCCCGCCCAGCCGACCTCGATCGGATAGCTGTCGGGTCCGAGCGACGAGGCCTCGAAGTCCAGGAACACCCGCATGGCCGGATGACGCGCGCCGACCATCCAGGGTTCCACCGGAGTTCCGGGCGGCGGCGAAAGGCCTAGAAGCCGGCTCGAAAGCTTTCGTCCCGATCCAGGAGCGAGCCCGATGGCGCTCATGAAGGCTGCGGTCGCCCGCACGTTCAAATCCCCGCTGACCTTGGAAGAGGTGCCGATCCCGACCCCGGGCCCGGGCGAGGTGCTGGTGAAGATCGCCGCCAGCGGCGTCTGCCACACCGACCTGCACGCGATCGACGGCGACTGGCCGGTCAAGCCGAAGCTGCCGCTGATCCCCGGCCACGAGGGCGTCGGGACGGTCGCTGCGCTGGGGCCCGGCGTCGCCGACCTGCGCGAGGGTGACGCGGTCGGCGTGCCCTGGCTGCACGACGCCTGCCGGGCCTGCGAATACTGCGAGACCGGCTGGGAGACGCTGTGTGAGCGCCAACACAACACCGGCTACGCGGTGGACGGCGGCTATGCGGAATATGTCATCGCCAGCGCGCCGTTCGTCGGCCGGTTGCCGCAGCAGGTCGACTTCGTGGCGATGGCCCCGATACTCTGCGCCGGGGTGACGGTCTACAAGGGGCTCAAGGAGACCGAGGCCCGGCCCGGCGAATGGGTGATGATCTCCGGCGTCGGCGGCCTCGGCCACGTCGCCGTGCAGTACGCCAAGGCGATGGGGATGAACGTCATCGCCCTCGACGTCGGCGAGGCCAAGCTCAAGTTCGCCCGCAGCCTCGGCGCCGACCTGGCGTTCGACGCGCGCGACCCCGGAACTGTCGAGGCGGTCGTGCGCGAGACCGGCGGCGGTGCGCACGGCGTGCTGGTCACCGCGGTCTCGCCGCCCGCCTTCCGCCAGGCCATCGACTGCGCCCGCCGGCGCGGCACGGTCGCCCTGGTCGGCCTGCCGCCGGGCGAGTTCCCGGCGCCGATCTTCGACATCGTGCTGAAGCGGGTGACCGTCCGCGGCTCGATCGTCGGCACCCGCCGCGACCTCGCCGAGGCGATCGCCTTCGCTGTCGACGGCAAGGTGAAGGCGAACGTCGCCGCCCGCCCGCTCGCAGACGTCAACGCGGTGCTGGACGACCTGCGCGCCGGCCGGATCGAGGGCCGCGTCGCCCTGACGATGTAGCCCCAGGGCGGCTTGGCCGGGAACTTTTTGGCCCGCTTGGTCGTCTTGCGCCTACGTGCCCGGGCCGGGCGAGGTGATGGCGGCTCCCGGCGCGACGGGAGGGACGCCGTCATGTCCCTGGATCTGCTGCGTCGCGTACTGTTCTCGGCCTCCGGGCGCGCCTCGCCCGCCGTATGGGCCGCGCGCCTCGCCCCGGTCCTGGCGCTGGCGACGCTGGCCGGCTGCAAGCGCGAACAGCCGCCGCCCCCGCCGCCGATCGCCGCCCAGGCCCCGCCGACGCCGCCGAAGCCCAAGCCCCAGCCGCGGTTGGGCCGCGCCCAGGTCGGCTTCGCCTCCTGGTACGGCCGAGCCTTCGCCGGCCGCCGCACCGCCAGCGGCGAACGCTTCGACCCCAACGACATGACCGCCGCCCACCGCACCCTGCCGTTGGGCACGATCGCCCGGGTCACCAACACCGAGACCGGCCACTGGGTCCACGTCGAGGTCAACGACCGCGGCCCCTACGCCCACGGCCGCATCCTCGACCTCTCGCGCCAGGCCGCGGCCCGGCTGGGGATGGTCAACGACGGCGTGGCGCGGGTGAAGGTGCAGGCGGTGCTGGCGCCGTCGGACGGCTGAGGGCGGTGGCCACCACTGGTAAGGGCGGTGAAGCGCCAGGTGCTGACCCTGGGTCGTGTGACGCCGCTAGCTTCCGGCTTCCCCGTCGCCGAGCCGGAACTCCACGTCGAGCCGCACGCCGGCTTCCGACGACCAGTTCGCCTGGCCGCCCAATTGCCGGGCCAAGCCCTCGATCAGGGTCATGCCGGTCCCGCGGCGAAGTCCTGACGGTTCCGTTGCGAAACCGACGCCATTGTCGGCGATCCGAAGCGCCGCCGTGTCGTCGGAGGACGGCGCCAAGCTGACCGTCAGCCGTCCGCCCGGGCCCTTGAAGCCATACTTGAAACTGTTCGTGGTGAACTCGTTCAGGATCAGGCCCACGGCGCCGGCGACGCGCGGCGAGACGTCGAGTTCGGCGACATCGATCTCCAGCTCCACGGGCCCCCCCGCGCCGCGGTGCAAGGCGCTGAGGTTCTCGAGCAGCTGCTGGACGTAGGGCCGCAGCGCCACGCGATCGACATCCTCGCGGGAATAGAGCTGCTCCTGCACCAGGCGCAGCGTCTCGATCCGCTCGCTCATGATCCGCAGTTCGTCCCGCACCTCGGCGGACGCGCCCTTGGACCGCAGCCGGATAATGCTCTGGACGGCCGCCAGGTCGTTCTTGACGCGGTGCTGCAGTTCACGGAGCAGCATCGCGTTGCGATCGCGCGCCGCCCTGAGATCGCTGACCTTGTGCAGTCGATCGATCACCGGGCCGAGGATGGTCGCATAGGTCGTGAGGAAGGCGATGTCCTCTTCGTCGAAGTCGCGCGGCTCGCGCGAATCCACCTGCAGCAGGCCATAGGGCTCGCCGCCGGGGACGAAGATCGGCACGTTCACCAGCGCCACCACGCCGTGCTCCCGCATGAAGTCGGGAAACTCGAACCTCCGCTCGGTGGCGATGTCCTGAGTGATCAGCGGTTCGGCGGTGTTGAGCGCGTGGGTTTCCGAGGACCGCTCGCCGAGCGGCAGGCGCACCTTGCCGACCACGCTCGCCCCCCAGCCGTAGCCGGCGCGGACCAAGGCTTCGTTGGTCGCGGGATCTAACTCCAGCACCTTGGCGAAATTGACGTTCAGCGCCTCCGCCACCAGGCGGCAGGCCTCCGTGAGGATCTCCTGCACGTCGTTGCTGCGCAGCGCGGCCTCGCCGAACCCGGCGAGCGCCCGTTGCCGTCGGACCATTTCGTCGCGATCAGCCATCCGCTCTCACCAGCATGCCTGCATCGTAGAACGCAGTGCACGACGATAGCTGCATCCTGAGCATGCCACCAACGCTTGATGCGTCCGGCCAGAATTCGAGCCCGGGCGCGGAGGCTGGAACGCCCAAAGGAGACGCCTCCTCGAGCGCCAGCGGTTATGCGCGAACGTCTCGCAACGTGAACAAATTCGGAACCATCCCTGCAGCGAGCCCTTCCGTCTGCACCCCAAGGAGATGGTTTATGGCTACCCCTGAGAGACTCGACGCCGTTGCATTGCTGAAGGCTGATCACCGCAAGGTGGAAGATTTGTTCGCCAAGTTCGAAGCCGCCAAGGGCGACGGCAAGAAGAAGGTCCTGGCCGAACAGATCTGCCTGGAGCTGACCGTCCACACCAAGCTCGAAGAAGACGTCTTCTACCCAGCCTGCGAAGGCCACGTGGAGGAAGATCTGCTGAAGGAAGCCTATGTCGAGCATGACGGCGCCAAGGTGCTGGTCGCCGAGATCGAAGCGGGCGGCCCAGATGACGCCTTCTACGACGCCAAGGTGAAGGTGCTTTCCGAGCAGATCGCCCACCACGTCGAGGAGGAAGAAAAGCGGGTCGACGGCATGTTCAGCCAGGCTCGCAAGGCCGGCCTCGACATGGACGCGCTCGGCGCGACGATGGCCGCGGAGAAGCAGCAGTTGACCGCCAGCTACAAGTCCGGAGGCTTGCCGACGCCGAAGGCCCCGACCCTGGAAGCCACCGCCATCGGTCAGGCGCCGGCGGTCTAGATTTCCGCATTCTTGCAGGTGAGGCGGCCGGCGATCCGGTCGCCTTTTCCGTGTCGGCACGGAGGTTCCTCGTGTTCGAGACCAAGACCAAGCGCGCGGCCATGGTCGGCCCGGACGAGCGGGCCGATCGACTGCGAGATTCCCGCAACCTGAAGATGGCCCGCTCGGCCCACGCCTATGCGCGCGGCAGCACAGTGAAGTTCTACGAATGGCTCGACGCCCGCCCGGGGGCGATCCCGGAAGGGCCGCCGGTCTGGATCTGCGGCGACTGCCACGTTGGAAACCTCGGCCCGCTGGCCGACAACAAGGGGCGGGTGGCGTTTCAGATCCGCGATCTCGACCAGACGGTCATCGGCAATCCCGCCCACGACCTGATCCGCCTGGGCCTCTCCCTCGTCTCCGCCGCGCGCGGCTCGGACCTTCCCGGCGTCACGACCGCGGGCGTTCTCGAACACCTGATGGCCGGCTACGAGACGGCCATGGACGGCGAGTTCGACGCCGAGGGGGAAAAGGCGCTCCGGCCTGACGCGATTCACGGCCTGCTCAACCGCTCCGTCCGCCGGCGCTGGCGCCACCTCGCGGCCGAACGGCTCGATACGGTCAAACCCATGGTTCCGTTGGGCAAGAAGTTCTGGGCGCTCACGGCCGAGGAGCGCGGCGCGCTCGGCGGCCTGTTGGAGCAGGACGCCGTCCGGGCCCTGCTCACCCGGCTGCAATCGCGCGACAGCGGCGATCCGGTTGCGATGGTGGACGCGGCCTACTGGATGAAGGGCTGCAACTCCCTCGGCCGGCTGAGGTTTGCGGCGATGATCCGCATCGGCCAGGGCTCGTCGGCGACGCTCTGCCTGGTGGATCTGAAGGAGAGCGTGGCGGCGGCCGCGCCAAGTGCCGCGAAGGCCAGCATGCCGCGCGACAACGCCGTGCGTGTCGTCACCGGCGCCAAGGCCTTGTCCCCCAATCTGGGCGAGCGGATGATCGCCACCCGGCTGCTCGATAAGGCCGTCGTCCTGCGCGAGCTGATGCCGCAGGACCTGAAGCTGGAGATCGATCGCCTGACCCCGGCCAAGGCCATGGCGCTGGCGGCCTACCTCGCCGGGGTCGTCGGCAAGGCCCATGGCCGCCAGATGGGCGCCGATGGGCGGGCGAGTTGGAAAGCCGAGCTCGGTCGCGCCCGTTCCGCTGAGCTCGATGCGCCCAGCTGGCTGTGGTCGTGCGTCGTCGACCTGTTGGGCATTCATGAGCGCGCCTACCTCGAGCACTGCCGCATGTTCGCCCTGAGTCACGCCGCCTGACGAACCGCCGCGGGATGGTCTCAGAGGGGAACCTGGAAGCTACCGGTCTTCCGCACCGCGGCTTGAGCGTCCCCTGACGGGCTGACTCGGCGAGCGCACCGGCCCGTACTCGCGTCCTCGTTGGTTGCAGGCGTAGGCCGATGGCGCCTTTGCTGGCGCCTGACGTGTTGATGTCGATGGCGAAGTCGGACGAGTTCGCGAGCGAGGCGGCCTTCCTGCGCGGCGGCGGTGCGGCCGGCGCGTTGATCGCGGCCTACGACTGGGCCTCGACGCCGCTCGGCCCGCTGGCGGCTTGGCCGCAGAGCCTGAAGGTCGCGACCGCGATCGTGCTGCACTCGCCGGCTCCGATGGCGCTGCTGTGGGGCGAGGACGGCGTCACCCTCTACAACGACGCCTACGCCGCGCTGCTCGGGCAAGGGCATCCGCGGACGCTGGGCTCCAAGGCCCGCGAGACCTCGGCGGTCGCCGACCTCAGCGACCGGGCGATCCGGGCGGGACTGGCCGGACAGAGCGTGACGCTGCACGACCTGCCGGTCACGCTGAACCGCGCCGGGCGACCCGAGCAGTTCTGGCTCAACATCGACTGCTCGCCGGTGACGGACGACGCCGGCGTTCCGGTCGGGGTGCTGACCATCGTCGTCGAGACCACTTCGCGGGTGCTGGCCGAGCGCAAGGCCGCGCTGGAGATCGAGCGGCTGCGGAGCATCTTCCAGCAGGCCCCGGGCTTCATCTGCCTGCTCAGCGGACCGGACCATGTCTTCGAGTTCGTCAACGACGCCCACAAGCGGCTGTTCGGCGACCGCGACGCCGTCGGCAGGCCGATCCGCGAGGCGTTCGCCGACATCGCCGACCAGGGTTTTCCGGAAATCCTCGACCAGGTGTGGGCGACCGAGCAGCGTTACATCGCCCGCGCCTCGCGGGGGATGATCTCCACCTGGACCGGGGGCCCCAGGACCGAGCGCTTTCTGGACCTGGTGCTCGAGCCGGTGACCGGCCCCAGCGGCGAGATCGTCGGCATCTTCCTCGAGGGGTTCGACGTCACCGAAAATGTGCGCGCCCAGACCGCGATCGCAGAGAGCAATCGTAGGCTGACCGCGGCGATCGCCGTCGCCCGGCTGGGCGCCTTTGAAATGGTGCAGGAGACCGGGGCGGCGACGCTCGACGCGCGCGCCCGCGAGATCTACGGGTTCGAGGCCGATGAGCCCCTGACGATCGCCGACCTGACCCAGCGGATCGACAGCCGCGATCTGGCGCGGGTCGCGGGCGAGGCGGCGGCGGCCGATGCGAGCCGGCGCAAGCGCAACGAACTCGAGTACCGGATCCGCCGACCCGACGGCGCCGTCCGCAACGTCGTCAGCGTCAGCGACCGCATGCTCGGGCCGGACGGGCGGATCCAGCGGGTGGTCGGGGTGTTCGACGACGTCACCGAGCGCCGCCGCGCCGAGCAGCGTCAGCGCATGCTGATCAACGAGCTGAACCACCGGGTGAAGAACACGCTGGCGACCGTGCAATCGATCGCCGCTCAGACGCTGCGCGCAGCGCCTGACCTGCCGAGCGCCCGGGCGTCCTTCGAGGCGCGGCTGCTGGCGCTGGCCGCAGCGCACGATCTGCTGAACGCGGAAAGCTGGCACGGCGCCCTGCTGCCCGATGTCGTCGCTTCCGCCATGGCGCCGTTCGAGAGCCGCCAGCGCCCGCAGATCAGCCGCTCAGGCCCGCCGGTCTGGCTGACCCCGCAGCAGGCGCTCGGCTTCAGCATGGCGCTGCACGAGCTCGCCACCAACGCGGTGAAGTACGGGGCGCTGTCCGGTCCGGACGGGCGGGTGACGATCCACTGGAGCCGTCAGGAGGACGACGAACTGGTCCTGTCCTGGGCCGAACAGGGCGGCCCGCCGGTGGTCCCGCCGGACCGCCCGGGGTTCGGCTCGCGGCTGCTGCAGCGCAGCCTGGCGCGGGAGCTGGCGGGCGAAGCGGCCCTGACCTTCGCCCCGGAAGGCGTGCGCTGGCAGATCCGCTTCAAGATGGAGACCGCCGCCCCGGCGCCTGAGTTCGTGGTCCCCGGACCCTGAGCATCAGGCCCGCGCGGTGGTTGATCGCGGATTGGGACGGGTGTGGCTGAGCGGCCCGGCGAACACGCTGATCCGCTGGTCGCCGCGCCAGAGCTCCCCGCCGAAGGACGGCACGCTGTGCGACGCCCGTTCGATCGCCTCCACGTCCGACGCGCATGACCAGTCTTCGGCGTGGCCCGCCTCGCCCGCGGAATTCAGCGTTACAAAGCGATAGTCCATGATCTCGTCCTCCCTCGCCGAGAACAAGTCAGGGCAGGAGGGGTTCCGCCCCCGGAGCGCCGGTTGGCCGGGGCTGGCCGCGCTAGCGTGACCGCCGTACGCTCCTCGACAAGACGCTGCGAGAGCGGGGAGGAACGACCTTGGACACCCGGGATATCGTCGACATCTATCAGCTCGAGGCGCTGTGCCACCACGTGGTCGACGCGCCCGACCAGAGCCGCTTTCCGCTGGTGTTCACCGACGACGCCCGGTTCGACGGCCGGCCGTCCGGCGGGCCGCTGTGCGAAGGCATGGAGGCGATCAAGGCCTTCTTCGCGCTGGGCAAGCCGCCGCATCCGGCGGCGCATCACATGACCAACTGCTGGGTGCGCGAGGAGGACGGCCGGGTGCTGGTCAAGATGAAGTGGCTGGTGCCGATCCCCGGGACCGGCGGCTTCGCCGGCGGCGACAACGACGACTGGGTGGTGCGCACCGACGACGGCTGGCGGATCAAGGAACGTGTCGCGACGCTGCGCTACCCGGGCGAGGCGGCCGGGGCCGGGGCGGTCTGGAGCTGATCCGTCCGGGCCGCTAGCGCGGCTGCGCCATCGGCGCCCATACTCCTCCCGTCGAGCCGGCCTTCAGAGCCGGCCGGCGCACCGTCCACGGGAGGACACGCCGCATGCATCCGCGTTATCCGCAGGTGTTCAGCCCGATCCGGCTCGGGCCGGTCGAGCTTTCCAACCGCTACTATTTCTCGCCGCACGGGGTGGCGCTGACGGTCGGGACCAAGCCGTCCAACGACCTGGTCGCCTACGCCGTCGAGCGGGTGCGCGACGGCGGCTGCGGGCTGGTGATCCTCAGCTGCACGGTCCACGACCGCGGGCGGCACTACCAGCCCTGCCCCTATCCGCCGGAGAACGTCGCGGCTTTCCGCGCCCTGGCCGACGCGGTGCATGCGGCCGGCGGCAAGATCTTCGCCCAGCTCTGGTACTGGTGGGGGGCGAACGGCCACTGGGAGCCGCTGGGCGTGCCAGCCCCGGCGCTCGGCCCCTCGGCCTCGCAATACGCCTTCGGCGGGCGCACCTCCTCGACCCACGCGATCGGCCGCGAGGAGATCGCCCGGATGGGCGAGGTCTGGCGCCAGTCGGTCGGCAACCTGCGCGCCGCCGGCTTCGACGGGGTCGAGTTGCACGCCTCGCACGGCGGCCTGCTGGAGCAGTTCCTGTCGCCCTATTTCAACCGCCGCACCGACGAATACGGCGGCAGTTTCGACAATCGGCTGCGGCTGCTGGTCGAGACGCTGGAGATCGCCCGCGAGGCGGCCGGCCCGGCGATGGCCGTCGGCATGCGCTTCAACTGCGACGAGCTGCTGCCCGGCGGCTACGACACCGGCCAAGCGCGCGAGGTGCTGAGCGCGGTCTGCGGCCGCGGGCTGCTCGACTTCGTCGACCTCGACGTCGCCGTCGAGCCGAACCAGCTCTACTACGGCATGCCGACGGTGTTCGTGGCCGAGCAGGTCTACCGTCCCTATGTCGAGGCGGTGCGCGGCGCGGCCGGCGACGTGCCGGTGCTCAGCGTGCTCGGGCGGATCACCGAGATGGGCCAGGCCGAGGCGGCGATCGGGGCCGGGATCTGCGACCTCGTCGGCTCCACCCGGCAGCTGATCGCCGAGCCGCGGTTCGTCCAACTCGCCCGCGACGGGACCGAGGCGCTCGGGCGCACCTGCATCGCCTGCAACTGGTGCCTCGCCTCGATGGGCGACGGGGCGCAGGGCTGTTCGATCAACCCGGCCAGCTATCGCGAGCGCCGCTGGGGGCTCGACAGCTTCACCCCGGCCGCCAAGTCCTCAACCGTGGTGGTGGTCGGCGGTGGACCGGGCGGGCTGGAGGCGGCGCGCGTGGCCGCCCTGCGCGGTTGTCAGGTGACGCTGCTCGAGGCGCGCGGCGAACTCGGCGGGGCGCTGAAGCTCTGGGCCGACCTTCCGGGGCGCGAATTCTACGCCAAGGCGGTCGGCTGGTGGGCGCGCGAGCTCGACCGGCTAGGGGTGACGGTGCGGCTCGGGGAGGCGGCGACGCCAGAGACGGTGCTGGCGCTCTTGCCCGACGCGGTGATCGTCGCCACCGGCGCGCGGTTCAGCCCGGGCGGCCGCAGCGCCCTGATCGACCAGGACATCGCCGGCGCCGACCTGCCGCACGTGCTGCGGCCCGAGGACATCCTGCTGGGCGGGGCGCGGCCGAAAGGTCGGGTGGTGCTGCTCGACGGGGAGGGGACCCACGCCAGTCTGGGGCTCGCCGAGTTGCTGGCGGTCGACGGCTGCGAGGTGCTGTACCTGTCGTCCGGCTTTGCGCCCTATTCGGCGCGGGTGCAGGACGCCTTCGAATCCGAGTTGGTGGTCAAGCGGCTCCTGGAGGCCGGCGTCCGCTTCGTCCCATCGACCTGGGTGCGGGCGATCGGACCGCGCGAGGTGGCGGTGTTCGAGGTCGCCACCGGGCGGGCCTCGGTGCTGGAGGCGGTCGACGCGGTGGTGCTGGTGACCGGTCGCGAGCCGGTCGACGACCTCGCCGTCGCCCTGGAGGGCAAGGTCGCCCAGCTGTTCACGATCGGCGACGCCCTGGCCGTGCGGCCGCTGGCGACGGCGGCCTACGAGGGCCAGAAGTTCGCCCGGCTGATCGGCGAGCCGGACGCCCCGGCGACGACCGCCGAGGCCTACTTCCGGGCCGAGGACCTCAACACCTTCCCGGCCCCGGCGGACGCATAGTCCTTTCCGTCATCCCGGCCGGAGCGAAGCGGAGCGCCGGCCCCTTGGGCCGTCCGGGATGACGGGCTCTTTCAGTTGTCGCGGCTTGACGGTCCTCGCAATAGCGATAGATTGTTCGTAATCACGAACAACGAGCTGGACCGGTGGGAGGACGCGAGATGGCCCTGGACCAAGCGCTGGAGCCTGCTGGGGCGGCGGCCAAGACCCGACGGCGGGTGGTCGACGCCGATTCCCACCTCGATCCGCCGCACGAGATGTGGCGTGACTATCTGCCGGCGCACCTGCGCGAGCGGGCGCCCTATATCGAGGCCGGCGAGGACCACGACTGGGTGGTGTTCGAGGGCAAGCGCCGGCCGCTGCGGATGGTCAACAACACCGCCGGCAAGGCCTTCACCGAGTACAAGGAGTTCGCCCGCCGCGCGCAGATGCGCGAGGTCTGGCGGCCGGAACAGCGGCTGGCTGACATGGACGCCGACGGCATCGACGCGGCCGTGCTGTTCGGCGGCGGGCCGCTCGGGACCACCGACAGCGAGCTCTACATCGCCAGCTTCGAGGCCTACAACCGCTGGCTCTGGGACTTCTGCGGCGTCGACCGCAAGCGGCTGGCCGGCGTCGCCTACCTGCCGATGCGCGACCTCGACGAGACGCTGGGGCTGCTGCGCCAGGCCGCCCAGCTCGGCCACCGCACGGTCAACATCCCGGCCTTCCCGCAGGCCAAGGACGGCGTCAGCACGGTGGCCCGGGTCGAGGCGCTGGCCACCGGACAGGTCGCGGCGCTGACCGGCGACCCGAGCGGCGGGCGTTCCTACGCCCACGCCGAGTTCGACCGCTTCTGGGCCGAGGTCCAGGACCTCGACATGACGGTGACGGTGCACCTTGGCGGCCGGGTGCCGCGGTTCGGCAACAAGGAGCACTTCTTGCCGGACATGCCGATGAGCAAGCTGGCGATGGCCGAGCCGATCGGCATCCTGATCTTCGGCTGCGTCTTCGACCGCTTCCCGAAGCTGCGCTTCGCCACCGTGGAGAGCGGGGTCGGCTGGTTCGCCTGGGCGGCGGAGTACATGGACCGCACCTGGGAGCGGCAGCGCTTCTGGACCGGCAGCCAGCTGGCTGAGACGCCGAGCTTCTACTGGGACCGCAACGTGTTCGGCTCGTTCATCCAGGACCGCGCGGGGATCCTGATGCGCGACCTGCCGGGCGGGCGGAACATCATGTGGTCGTCGGACTATCCGCACTCCGAGACCACCTTCCCGCACTCGCACGCGATCATCGACCGCGACTTCGCCGGGGTGCCGGAGGCGGACGTCCGCGAGATCGTCGGCGGCCGCGCGGCGCGGCTCTACGGGTTCGACTGAGCGCGGCGCCCGAGCGGGCCCGTCGTCGTTTCAACAACAAGACCGATCGGAGGAAGCGCCATGTCCGAAGCCACTGCGGCCCAGAAGCCGGAGAAGACCGTCCAGGTCGTCCGCGGCCAGCACCACAAGTTCATGCTGCTGCCGGTGATGCACCACAACGCCGCCTGGTTCGAGGCCGGGCCGGTGACCTTCGCCATCGAGGCCCGGGTGCTGGGCGACAGCAAGGGCGTGGTCGGCGAGCGCGGCGCCAGCCTGCACATCTTCAGCGCCGACCGCGCGCTGGAGTATGTGCGGTTCGACAACTTCCAGCACGGGCCGCACTACCACTACATCCTCAACGACCTGCAGCATAACGTGGTCTGGGGCTACGACCCGGACGCCAACGGGCCGATGCTGCAATGGGCGCTGGCGGCGATCCGCGACCGGCTGCCGTCCCTGCTGCGCCGCGCCGGCGCGGTCGCCCTGGCCGAGCAGGTCGAGCGCGAAGGCTTCGACACGACGGTGCTGCCGAAGCTCGAACAGGCGATGCAGGCGGCCTGGGAGCGCTGCTTCACCGAAGCCGACGAGATGGTCGCCGAAGGCCGCGACTGGTACGTCCGCTGGAAAGAAATCCACCCGCAGTTCAACACCGTGGATTGAGGCGCGCCTTCACTCTCACGCGTCATCCCGGCCGTAGCGAAGCGGAGAGCCGGGACCCAGGGCGGCGCGCGGGGCCCCTGGGTCCCGGATCGGCCTTTCAGGCCGTCCGGGATGACGGGTTAGTCTGGCGTCCGCTCACGCCGGCGGGCTCTGGAACCCCCGGCCCGAGAGGTTCGCCGCCGTCGCGTCCGCCGGCGGGAAGCCGGGCGGCGGGCCGTAGTCGGGCTGGTCGAAGAAGGTCCCGGTCAGGTCCGGCGGGCCGATGTAGTGCAGCTGGAACAGCCGCCAGGCGCAGCGCCAGCGGTCGCCCTGGTCCTCGAACCGCTCCCAATAGGTCCCGATCGTCGAGCCCGGCTTGCCGTCCTTGAAGGCGTTCTGCTCGGTGACATAGGTCCGCCCCTCGGCCACGCCGTCGCCGACGGTCAGGATCGGCGTGCGGAAGGTCATCATCACCCGCTCGCAGTTGCCGATCAGCCGGGCGAACCCCGCGGTGATCTCGCCGCGGCCGTGCAGCACCATGCCGGCCAGCCGCCACTCGGCGGTCTCGGTGAAGCAGTCGCCGAACGCCTCGGCGTCCTTGCGCCAGACGGCGTCGACGATGTGCGCGTGCAACTGGCGGATCGCCGCCTCGGCGACGAGGAAGTCTGACATGCCGACGGTCTCCGAAAGGATTAATCCGCCGGTAACCCTAAGCCCAAAGCCGGGCCTTACGTGGCGTCAAAACAACAGTCGGGGCGCCGCGGCGCCCAGAAAACGAGCTTCACTGTTGCCAGACACGGCACGATAGAACTAGGGGCGCGCCCTCTCATAAGTTGAGTAGGGGAATTCCATGCGTACCTTCCTGATCGCCACTGTCGCGACCGCCGCCCTGTTCGGCGCCGCCTCGGCGCAAGCCCAAGTCGTCGGCCACGCCGGGGTCAACTACGCCTACACCGACGGCGAAGTCGCCGGCTTCGACTACGACGCCGACGCCTTCCAGCTCGAAGGCGCCGCGGCCTTCAAGCTCGGCGGCCTGGGCGCCCAGGTCGACGGCTCGTTCACCGACAGCGACGACATGGACGCGGTCTGGTCGGCCACCGGCCACCTGAACGGCGACCTCGGCGGCGCGCTGGTCGGCGGCTTCGCCGGCTTCTCGACCACGGACGACGACACCCTGTGGGGCGTCGGCGCCGAAGCGCAAGCCGACCTCGCCGCCTCGACCGTGCTGTACGGCCAAGTCGGCTACGGCCAGATCGATGACGTCGACGCCGACCTGTGGGCGGTGCGCGGCGAACTGCGCCACTACTTCGCCGAGAACATCCGCCTGAGCGGCTCGATCGGCTACGTCAACGTCGACGCCGGCCCGGTCGACGCCGACAACTGGACCTTCGGCGTCGAGGGCGAATACCAGTTCGCCAGCACCCCGTACTCGCTGTTCGCCGGCTATCAGCGCGTCGACGGCGACGCGGACGTGGAAGCCAACGTCTTCCAGGTCGGCGCCCGCTACACCTTCGGCGGCGCGACCCTGCGCGGCCGCGACGCGGCCGGCGCCATGCTGGGCGGCGTCAACAAGCTGTTCGGCCTGGGCAACTAAGGCCGCACGTCGGGAAGGCGCGTCCGGCTCAGCTCGGGCGCGCCTTCCTGGCGCATTTGATCGGCGTCGCCGACCGTTCGGACCGCGGCGGGACGCTTAAGAGCGCCTGCGACGTTCGAAACCTGCGCCGCCCGGGATGATGTGGGCTATTCTCCCGCGAACGCCGCCGTCGCCGGCCGCGCGAGTCACCGCAGAGAGAGCCGCGCCGCGGTTCGCGCCGGGGCTCAGTTAGGATGTCCGATGAAAAGCCCCTCCAAGCCTGTCCGCCGCGGTTCCCCCGCGGCGAGCTTTCGCACGCAGATCGAGAAGGCCGAGGTCGCGGGCTGCGCGCGGGGCGACATGACGCTGCGTCTCACGCTCGGTGACGCCAGCCTGCTGAAGCGCGATCCGGCGCTCGCGGTGACCGACATCACCTTCGCCGACGGCGCGATGACCTTCCTCGGCGTGCCGATCCAAGAGGGCGGCGTGACGGAGAGCAAGCTGGTGGTGGCGAAGGCCGCCGACGGCGAGTGACGCGCCGGTCGCCGGCGTGGCCGGCGACCGCCCTCAGCGGGGCCTAGGCCCCGGTCCCCTGGACGACCGCCAGGACGAAAATGGCGATGGCCGCCGCGGTCGCGCCCAGCCAGATCATGCTGCGCAGCGAGGCCCGGCCCGACAGGTAGCAGGCCACATAGCTCAGCCGGCAGAGCAGCCAGACGAACGCCAGCAGGTCGACGGTCGGCGCCGGCGCATGGCGGAAGCCGGCCAGCAGCACCGCCGCGGCGAACAGCGGCAGCGCCTCCAGACAGTTGGCGTGCGCCCCGAAGGCGTTGCGCCGCCGGGCCGTGGTCAGCGCCGCCGGGTTGCGCGGGTCGGCGTTGTCATAGGTCGGCCCGACCTTGGCCATGATGACCAGCGGGTAGGGCATCAAGGCCCCGACCAGCAGGATCCAGTAGGCCGCGAGCGGCTCGGGCATGACGTTTCTCCCCCTTGAGCGTCTTTCGCCGAACGCCGGCGTGCGACCGGAGCTTAGCCGTGAGCGGCGGCGGTGGGGAAGGCGGTGAGCGGCGTCACCGCGCGCGCGCCGTCGCCACCGAACGCGATGGCGTCCTGCGGCAGGTGGATCCGCGTCAGCCGCCAGCCGAACAGGCCCTGCCTGTGGAGCACGAAGTCGATCCGGCCGCCGGCGTCCTCGCGCGACTGGCTGGCGACCACGAAGGTGTCGAGGTCGCGGTAGCCGTAGCTGAGCTGCGGACGTTTCGGCTCGGCGGGCGCCGGCGAGGTCGTCGCTGCGGGCGCAGCGGGCTGCGGGCCCGGTTGAGCGGCGGCGGCCGGCGGCGCGGCGGCCGGCGCCTGGCGACCGGTCCGGCCCTCGACGATCATGCTGGAGATCGCGTCCGGCGTGATGAAGGCTTCGACGCTGCGCTCGACCAGCGCCGGCACCACCAGCGCCGCCATGCCGGCGAACGGATTGTCCTTCAGCTCCGGGTCCGACTGGATGGACTGCATCAGCATGGCGTTGAGCTGGCTCTTCAGGCCCTCGCGCACCGCCGGGAAGTCCACCAGCTGCTCCAGCCGTACGGCGTCGCCGCGGGTCGCCGCCGCCTTCAGGCTGTGCACCGCATAGAGCGGCGAGGCGAAATACCAGCCGAGCAGCAGCGCGACGATCGCGGCCGCGCCGCCGACGATAAGCTTTTTGGACATGTTTCCCCCAATCCCCACGCAGCCATAGTGCGAGCGTCGGCGCCTCTGCAACCGTGAAGCTTGTTTGCGCGCGGCGGCGGGGAGGCCCCGAGGTGTTGCAGCGCGGCCGCACCTGCCGCGGCGCCGCATGCCGGCCCGGAACCTGCGCCGTGCTCAGCCGATTCCTTAATGTGCAGCCGTATCGAGCTTAGACCATGTCCAGGCACAGCTTCCGCAGCCAGCCGACCCTGCGACGCAGCGGCGGCTGGCGGCCGCCGTCGTCGCTGCTCGGCCTCGCCGGCCTGGTCGCGCTCGGCCTCAGCTTCGGGGCGATCGTCAGCCACATTCAGGAAAGCCCGATCACCAGCGGCCAGGCCTACGGCGTCGCCGATTCTGACCTGGGCGGGGCCGCCGCCCGTGTCGAGGCCGAGGCGCAGGCCGCTGCGGCCGCGCCGCCGCTGCTGGTGCTCCCGGCCCCGCAGCTGATCCAGGCCTCGGCCCCGGTCGCCGCCAAGACCCCCAAGCCGCGCGCCCCGCGCGCCGCCAAGCCGCCGCGCACTGAGGCCGCCGCCGCCCCCACCCCGCAGCAGGCCTGGGAGCAGCAGCGCCAGGACTACGAGCGCGCCGTCGAGACCTACGAGGCCAACGAACGCGCCGAAGGCCGCCGCTGGGCGCAAGCCAACCGCATCCGCCTCGCCCGCTACTGCCGCGCCGCCGCCGGCCGCACCCCGGCGTTCCTGCAGGGGTGTCTGAGCCACGCGCGCGCGGAAGGCGGCGGCGCCGCGGAGCGGGCCGGGGCGGGCGCGGAGCGGGCGGGGGAGCCGGGGTAGGCCGGCGGGCGGGCGCAGGTCTGCAGCCCGCCGATGACCGGCGCGCGTCAGCGGTGGCGAGGGCGCAGTTGGGTAGTGTGTCGCTGAATTTCCCGGCAAGCGGTTGGCGCTCAGGGCGATGCAGCCTGGGGCGCCGCCACAGGCGGGTCAGCGGCCGCCGCGCGGTCGGGGCGAGTCTGGGACGGCTCCGGCCAGCTCAGCGCCAGGAAGGGTGAGCCCAAGGCGCCGCTGTCGATCTCCTCCCGGGCCCAGGCCTCTTCGGCCAGCCGGCTCCAGTCGGGCGAAAGGCCGAGGTCGCGGCACACCCGGGCGATGATCTCCCCGACCGGTTGGGCCAGCAGGTCGCCGTAGATCTCGTCGTGATCGAGCCGTTCCCAGGCCGCCTCGGCCAGCCGGTCGACCTCGTCCTCGTCGCTGAGTTCGGCGCGGATCACCCGCTCGACGATCCGCTCGACCCGCGCCTTGCGCGCGGTCTCCAGGGTCTGCCGCTCGCGTTCGGCCTCGACCTGCTCGCCGCGCCGCAGCCGGACGGCGGCCTCGTCCAGCGCCTGCAGGTCCTTGATCAGCCTGGCCTGCAGGGCGACGGTCAGCCGCACCGCCCGCGAGGCGCGCGCATAGGCCAGCGCGACGTCGCCCTGGACGACCGGTCCTGGCGCGGGGGTTGCGGGCGGCTCGGCCGCCTCCGGCGCTTCGGCCGCGTGCGGCGGGGCCGCCGCCGTCGCCTGCCGCTCGATCGCCAGCGCGACGTTGAGCCCGGCCTCGGCCAGCCGCCCCAACACCCACAGCTGCCGCTCGATCAGCGCGCGAGGGGCGGGGGCCTGGTCGTCGGCTTCGGGAGCGGGTGGGGCCGAGGCGGTCATCGGCGAACGAAGGGTGAACGATTTGGCGGGTTTGTCGAGGGGAGACGGATTGCCACGTGGATCCTTGGCGGCATTGGGCGAGGGGACATGCGATCCGCGCTAGCGCGAGCGACGCGTGCCGATTGGCGTTCGGCCCCGCGCAAGCTAGGCTTTACCGAAATGCCGCGCTTCTGGTGGGTCAATCATAAGCAAACGGGCCGACAGGAAGTCGACGGCCAGTACCTCAGGCGATCTGATCCTGTCTTATATCGCAGGAGAGATACGGTTTGTTGGCCGCGTGACCGAGTTCGCGTTCACCGCGCCTAAGCCGGCGGAGTTTGGCCGGACAGGTGCGAACTGGAGCGAGGAGGGATGGCTTTTACCGGTCTACTGGGCGCCGCTGAGGCCCGCGGTTCGGCCCAAGGACCTGCTGGATCAGTTGGCACCGCGGCTACCCAAACGCCATTCTCCCATTCGAGCCGAAACGGGGAATGGCAACCAGAAGGCCTACCTCGCAGAGGTGGACCGATCGGTGTTTGAGATCATTACCGACAGGGCGACATTCGACCGCCGCGCTGCCGCAATCGGGGGGGCAAACAGCCTCACCTTCGAGATCGTCAACGAGATCCTCGAAGACCAAGTAGAGCGGCGCATCTCAAGCGACCGATCACTCGACGATACCGTCAGGCAGGCCTTGATCAACGCGCGTCGCGGACAGGGCGCGTTCCGCAAGAACGTGGAGGGGGTCGAGAGCCGATGCCGGCTCACTGGGGTCACAAACCCAATGTTCCTCATCGCAAGTCATATCAAGCCCTGGCGGCTTTGCGGGACCGCCGCTGAAAGGCTCGACGGAATGAACGGCTTGCTGCTCACGCCAGACGCCGATTTGCTTTTCGATCGGGGCTTCATCACCTTCGGCGAGGACGCCGGTGTGATGGTCTCAAAGCGTGTCGACAAGCACGACTTGCGGAGGCTTGGCTTTGACCAGCTTACTGTCGATCGCTTCGGCTTCGAAGAAGCACCAAGCATCTGGAAGACGGACACCTTCGCGCCCGATCAACAACGCTACCTAGCATACCATCGCGCTGAGATATTCGTCGGTTAGTTGCGCCAGGTCCTCTGAGGATCACCGAACGCGGGGACAGCATACCTATCCCCGCAGATCGCCAGCCGCCCGGTTTAGGCGCCGGCCGCGGGCGACCCCGGGCGACCTTGCGGCCGAGGCGCTGTTCGAGGTCCGCGATCAATCGGTGCTCCCGAGCGGACGGCCGGTGGTCTCAGCGGTGCGCAGAGCCGTCGCCGTCGCGCCGTCCTCCGCGCTTTCGAAGAAGCTGGCGAAGTCGCCGATCCGCTCCAGCAGGGGGGCGACGGTGACGACTTGGTCGTCGCGACCCGCCAGATGGGCGCGCGCTCGACCACGGCCAGTCGTCCGGGTGGCCGACCAAGCGCGCGCGGACCGGGTTCAAAGCAAGGTAGCGCGCTGCGGCCAGCAGATGGGCCTCGTCCATCACGACCGAGGCGAAGCAGTTCTGGAACAGTTGTCCGCTCCAGCGCCGCGCGCGTTGACGGGTGTAGCGCCTGTGCGCCTCCCCAATCGCCAGGCCAAGCCCCACCGCGTCGGATGGGGTGAGGATCAGATGGACGTGGTTGGGCTAGGCCCAGGCCTCGACCCCGCGCCGCCGCGCCTGTTCCGCCAGCAGGTCGCGATAAATCTCCTGGTCGCCGTCCTCGAAGAAGATCGGTGCGCGCCGATTGCCCCGCTGGGTCACGTGATGCGGCAGACCGGGGGCGATGACGCGGGCAAAGCGAGCCATTCCGGACGCCTAGCACGAGCGTGAACAAAATGGAAACATCGCGGCGGGCGGCGGGCGGCGGGCGGCAGAAGGGTATCATGTCCCCGGATCCCGTCGCGCCGCAGCCGCAGCTCATCTCGGCCCCGGTCGCCGCGACGCCGACCAAGGCCCGCGCGCCGCCAAGCCGCCCACCGTGCATGAGGCCTGGGTGCAGCAGCGCCAGGACTACGCGCGCGCTGTCGAGACCTATGACGCCAACGAGCGGGCCGAGGGCTACCGCTGGGCGCAGCAGAACCGCATCCGCCTGAACCGCTACTGCCGCGCCGCGGAGGGGCGGACGCCGGCCTTCCTGCAGGGCTGCCTGAACTACGTGCGGCAGGAGCCGTCCGGCGCCGCGGAGCGGGCTGGGGCTGGCGCCGAGCGGGCGGGGGAGCCGGGGTAGGGGGCGAGTGACGTCGATGCGGGAGCGGCTCTGATCCGGCCTGGCACCGTACCGCCCCGGCACGAAATAGTGCGCAAGGCGTTCTTCCCAAATCCTCCGCAGTTCAGCCGCCGAAGCGGCACAAGAGCAGGCCATGGGCTTCAGCTTTCGCAAGAGCGTTAGGATTGTGCCTGGGATCCGACTGAATCTCTCGTGGGCGCAACGCGGCGCAACCGCAGGACTGTCGCTTGGAGTTCGAGGCGCGCGTCTCAGCGTGAACTCTCGAGGAATGGCGCAGACTTCAGTTAGCATTCCGGGCACGGGCCTGAATTATGTCGCGCGGCAGAACCTCCTCGATAAGCAAGGTCACCTGGAACGGCCTCCCTTGGAGGCCGAAGCGCAGAGGCTCAACTGCGGGCGTTGGGTGGGGCTTGGCGTGCTGGGCATAGCTGCCCTGATCGCTTTTCTGACGCAGCAGCGAGGCGGGGTGCGTCAGCCGGGCCAAGACGCGCTCCCAGCGAATGAGGGCACGGCGCCCACAGTACAGGACAGGCTGTATGTAACGGCCAGCGCGCTTCGCTGTCGCGAAAACCCTGACGCCACGGCGCCCGTCGCACATCGCTTCACGAGCGGACAAGCTGTCATCGTAGTCGAGCGAAGCGGAGATTGGGCTCGGGTTGCCCGGCCAAACACGTCGTGCTGGGTGTCCAGCCGCTACCTAGCGGCAGAGTTCGCTGCGCCTCCTAAGCGAGCGGCGCAGGCGCAACCGCGGAAGTTCGAAGCGGTGCCGGAAGCTCGGGTCCGTCGGGGCGTCAGTTCCCGCGTGAGCGTGTTTGCAAACTGTAGCGAGGCGCGAGCTGCAGGCGCCGCCCCGGTGCGACGTGGCGATCGAGGATACAGCCCCCGGCTTGATCGGGACGGCGATGGGGTGGGCTGCGAGTGAAGTGTCGGTCCGGGGGAAGCCTGTCTCGCGTCATCGTAGGTGCGAAGTATATTCTAGGCAGACACAAGCGTAGCGCCGATCTTCTTGTGAATTTTTGGGATCGCGCTCGGTGGAATTCTCACAAAGGATTGTGGAGTGCCCTGGAGCGCGCCAATATCCATCAGGTCGCTTAGTGATAGCGGCGTAGATAGGTATCCATAGAACAGGAAGTTCAATATTTTTAGAGGTCCGCGCAGCGTTAGTTCTTCGATTTCCCTATTGCTGTAAACTGATCGCTTTGAAACTATTTCGATAGCCTCAGATAGTCCTTTTGCTTCGACGTAACTTTCGGCGACGCCAATCGCGATCAAGCTGCTCGGAACGCCAAATTCATTGTCTTGGGTTCTGTAGAAGCAAACTAAGGACCCTGGCTCTACGGTATTTAGGCGGGCGTGAGATAGGTATGCCTTGGATATGCTGTTCGACGGGCTCGACCGGTCGGCGCTTCCTTGTGACCAAGCTCCAGTAAACAGTTCGCCAGGCACGTTTGGGAGGCGGCTGCGGGCTTCGGGGAACAATCGGTCGTGGTAGGCGGCTCGCACCGGAACGATGATGCCTGCTGAGAATGTGGTGGGGAATGCGGGGTAAGCGCGGCGAACTTGCGTCAGGCGATGGGCGTTCAGAGCCAAGGCGCGAGTCCAAGTTTTCGCGTATATTAGTTCGCCATCGTTGTTTTCGCCGACGCGTCTGAAGCCATACCTTCTAAGAAGTTCTCTTAAGGCCTGTTGCTTCGGAAAAGCCGTAAGATATATCGAGTCAAATCCTGCATCAAATCCAAAGCACATTGCCTGGCGAAGTAGTTGTTCGCCTAGCCGACCTCCGCGGTAAGATTCTGACACCTTGAATGTGCATAATTTTAATATGCGTTTTCCAGAGACGCATTGCGGTGCCTCGTTGCGACTTTCGTCTTTGAAGACGCAAAGTCCGGCGATATTTTCAGAGTCGGAAACGGTCCAGCATTCCCGGTGCTTCTGGCAGCAAATATCCCTCCACCAGGTGCGGAATGGGGCGTAATCGCGCTCAAGGCTGTCAAAAATAGGATCGTTGGGGTCGAGTTCGTAGCAGTATCGCCTCTGTATTGATCTAAGTATGTAATCTGTTCGTGCGTATGCGTCAGTTATTTGATCTATAGTTTGGCGAACATACAGCAGGCGATCTGCGAGGCCGTGCCTTCTGGCTCTCGTGTGTAGCCCGGAATCTTCGGTGACCAAAAAATCAACTACGCCATCCGACAGGGATGCCAGCATGTGGCAATCGCATTCGTCGTTATCGTTTCTGATTTCGCCAAACGCTCGCGCAAGATCTCCGCGTGTTCTCCAGCTCTTTTTTACGGAATTGTACTTCCGAAGCTTGGAGAGCGAGACGGCTCTGCGGTGGACGTCGCGATCTCGGCGAAGGTCGGCGGCGGAGGCCTCGTGTGCATAGATGGCGTGATTATTCGCCTGCAACTCACGCAGCAGTTCGGCATAGCTTACTGGGGTCTGCCTCGGATCCTCTATCGGTATGAGGATGTTCGTGTCGAGGAGGTATCTGGGCAGCCTGAACTCCAATAAGCCGAAGCAGATCTTCGTTGCTCAAGACGCGGTAAGATTGCGGCGGGCGCATTCCGCAGCTTGTAGCCATTTCGCCTATAAGGATCGGCTTTGCAAGCTTTTGAGGCAGGGTGAGGTGCAAAGCGAAGCCTGTTTTGCATCCCTTGAAGTAGGCTTGAAATGCCTTGTGAGGGATTTCGCCGCAATGCTTCGCGCAGTGCCATAATTCCTTCAGCGGGAGCTCTTCGACACGATCGATCGTGCACCAACCGGTGACGGCCTTTACCGGCGCGGTCTCGTAGATGAGCATTAGCGACGGGATTGCGGTCTTAAGCGAAAAGCGACGCCTCAGCTCAACAGTCTTGGATCCTGCGAATATTCGCTCGCAGTATCCAGGGTGGATGCTGAATAAGTGCGGCATCTGAGCTCCGATTGCGATTCGGAGCATACCTGGACTAGGCGCTGGAACAAACCGCGCCCACGCCACCTTTCGGCCAGTTCCGCATTCTCTGTCCGCCGCCCCTACTTGCGCCGGCCCTTGCGGAACGCCTCGGCCTTCTCCGCCCGCACCTCGGCCTTCACCCGCTTGACCCCTTCGCGGTCGGGGGCCTCGCCGTCGCCGGCCAGGGCGTCGGCGGCGAACTCCAGGTCGAGCAGCTTCAGCCGCTTGACCTCGTCGCGCAGCCGGGCGGCCTCCTCGAACTCGAGGTTGGCGGCGGCCGCGCGCATCCGGGTCTCGAGGTCCTTGAGCGTGGCCTTGAAGTTGTCGCCGACGAACGGCGTCGCCCCGCCTTCCGCCACCCCGACCGGCACGGTGACGCGGTCCTTTTCGTAGGGGCTGGCGAGGATGTCCTTGATCTGGCTCTTGACGCTCTCCGGGGTGATGCCGTGCGCGAGGTTGTAGGCCTCCTGCTTCTCGCGCCGGCGCTGGGTCTCGGCCATCGCCCGCTCCATCGAGCCGGTGATCCGGTCGGCGTAGAGGATCACCCGGCCGTCGACGTTGCGCGCCGCCCGGCCGATGGTCTGGATCAGCGAGGTCTCCGAGCGCAGGAAGCCTTCCTTGTCGGCGTCGAGGATGGCGACCAGGCCGCACTCGGGGATGTCGAGGCCCTCGCGCAGCAGGTTGATGCCGACCAGGATGTCGAACGCGCCCAGCCGCAGGTCGCGGATGATCTCGATCCGCTCCAGGGTGTCGACGTCGGAGTGCATGTAGCGCACGCGCAGGCCCTGCTCGTGCATGTACTCGGTGAGGTCCTCGGCCATCTTCTTGGTCAGCACGGTGACCAGGCTGCGATAGCCGCGGGCGGCCGCCTGGCGGGCCTGGTCGATGACGTCGTCGACCTGGCTGAAGCCGTCCTTGACCACCGGCTTGACCTCGACCGGCGGGTCGATCAGCCCGGTCGGGCGGATCACCTGCTCGGCGAACACGCCGCCTGAGCGCTCCATCTCCCACGGGCCGGGGGTGGCCGAGACGTGCACCGTGTCCGGCCGCATCGCGTCCCACTCCTCGAACTTCATCGGGCGGTTGTCCATCGCCGACGGCAGGCGGAAGCCGTACTCGGCGAGGGTGAACTTGCGCCGGTAGTCGCCGCGGTACATGCCGCCGATCTGCGGCACCGTCTGGTGGCTCTCGTCGACGAACAGCAGGGCGTTCTCGGGGATGTATTCGAAGAAGGTCGGCGGCGGCTCGCCGGGCCGGCGGCCGGTCAGGTAGCGCGAATAGTTCTCGATCCCGGCGCAGGAGCCGGTGGCGTCCATCATCTCGATGTCGAAGGTGGTGCGCTGCTCCAGCCGCTGCGCCTCCAGCAGCTTGCCCTCGGCGACCAGCCAGTCGAGCCGCTCGCGCAGCTCGGCCTTGATCTGGTTGATCGCCTGGCGGAGCGTCGGCCGCGGCGTCACATAGTGGCTGTTGGCGTAGATCTTCACGCCCTTCAGGTCGGCGGTCTTCTTGCCGGTCAGCGGGTCGAATTCGCTGATCGTCTCGATCTCGTCGCCGAACAGCGAGATGCGCCAGGCGCGGTCCTCGTAGTGGGCGGGGAAGATCTCGATGGTGTCGCCGCGCCGGCGGAACGTGCCGCGCTCGAAGGCCTGGTCGTTGCGCTTGTATTGCAGCGCCACGAGGTCGCCGAGCAGCTTCTTCTCGTCGATCCGCTCGCCGGGGGTCAGCTGGAAGGTCATCGCCGTATAGGTCTCGACCGAGCCGATGCCGTAGATGCAGCTGACCGAGGCGACGACGATGACGTCGTCTCGCTCGAGGATCGCCCGGGTCGCCGAGTGGCGCATGCGGTCGATCTGCTCGTTAATGCTCGAGTCTTTTTCGATGTAGGTGTCGGTCCTGGGGACGTACGCCTCAGGTTGATAATAGTCGTAGTAGGAGACGAAGAACTCGACCGCGTTGTCCGGGAAGAAGCTCTTGAACTCGGAATAGAGCTGGGCGGCGAGGGTCTTGTTCGGCGCCAGGATCAGCGCCGGCCGCTGGGTCTGCTCGATCACCTTGGCCATGGTGAAGGTCTTGCCGGAGCCGGTGACGCCGAGCAGCACCTGGTCGTGCTCGCGCTGTTCGAGCCCGGCGACCAGCTCGGCGATCGCCGTCGGCTGGTCGCCGGCCGGGGCGTAGTCGCTGACCAGCTTGAAGGTCTGGCCGCCCTCCGACTTGGCCGGCCGCGCCGGGCGGTGCGGCTTCCACAGCAGCGGCATGGTGTTTTCGTCGTAGTCGAACGCCGCCGACATGTCCGCGACGCCGCCGCCAGCGGATTTTCCGGAAGAACGAGCCATGAACGGCAAGGTAGGGCGCGCGAGCCGGCGACGCTAGGGGCCCCATCCGCTCATCCCGGCGAAGGCCGGGATCCAGAGGCGGGCTCAGCGGTGGGCGCGAGAGGCGCGGCGCTCGTCCATCAATCCGTTGCGGCCGGACCTGGGTCCCGGCCTTCGCCGGGACGAGCGGGAGTTTTTGCATCCGCCGCTCCCGCTGCTAGCGTCGCCGTCAGGAGGGGGCGATGTTCTACACCTACATCGTCGCGAGCCGCCGCAACGGCACGCTCTACACCGGCTCGACGGACAACCTCTTCAAGCGGGTCCATGAGCACCGGGAGAAGCTGCGCGACGGCTTCACGGCCAAGTACGGCGTGCACATGCTCGTCTGGTTCGCGCCGCACGAAACCCGCGCAGGGGCCTTCCAGCACGAGCGCCGCATCAAGGAATGGCGGCGGTCCTGGAAGTTGCGGTTGATCGAGGAGCGCAATCCCGACTGGGTCGATCTCTACGACCAACTCCCGGAATTGATTGGCGTGCCGTTCCGCTGAGCCTCCCCACCCGCTCATCCCGGCGAAGGCCGGGATCGAGATGGCGGGCTCGGCGGTGGCCGCGAGCGGCGCGGCGCGCATCCATCGATTTTCAGCGACTGAATCTGGGTCCCGGCCTTCGCCGGGATGAGCGGGTGGGGGAGCTCGGTTGATTCTGTCGACCCGGCCGGCCAGGGCGCCCCGCGCCAACCGCCGGTCGCCAACCCTGGTTCCGCTGAAGCTTTTGACCTGCGCAGTTCCGGGCGGCTCAGCTCGCCTCGGGCGCGAATAAAGCATTCCCAAGTAATGGATGCTCATTTGATAAATTGGCGGATGTTCGGAGAGTTGGCGCGGGACTTGCGACGAAACAGCGCGAGTGGATCAAAGGGGCACACCTGCCTCATTTCAGCCTGATCTGAAGGTGCATTGCACAAACCGCTTGCCAAGCTTCACCGGAGGCTTCATAAGTCATTCACCATTTGCCGTCGCCTACCCCACCGAGTCCCGGGTAGGCCAGCCGGCGAGCGCTGCCAGCATGGGCAGGGGCGTTCGCGGCGACAATTGTCGGAGGGCAGCTACGCCCTCGCGGATCAGGACGCGTTAGTTTTGAAATCTGGATTGCAGACGCGGGCCGATTGGCGCGCGTTGATCAGCGCTGCCTTCATCGGCTCGGGCGTCGGCCTCGCCCTGGGCGCCCTTTACCTGGGCGCCGGTCTGGGCCGCGCCGTGCTCGACCACAGCCGCGCTGAACACATCGCCGCCACCGCGGCCACCCTGCGCCCCGGGCCCGACGCTGCGGCGTTGACCCTGGCGCTGGCCGCGCCGTCGGTCGCCGCCACGGTGCAGCCGGCCAGCGTGGCCGAGAGCGTCGTCGCGCGGGTCGCCGAGGCCAAGCCGAGCCGGGCGCGCGAACTCGAATGCCTGACCCAGGCGGTCTATTTCGAGGCCCGCGGGGAAAGCTCCCGCGGCCAGCAGGCCGTCGCCACAGTGATCATGAACCGGGTGAAGAACCCGAAGTTCCCCAGCACCATCTGCGGCGTCGTCTACCAGGGGGCCAACCGCCGCCACGGCTGCCAGTTCTCCTTCGCCTGCGACGGCCGCGCCGAGCGGGTGGTCGAGAACACCGCCTGGGAGCGCGCCCGCAAGGTCGCCGCCCGCGCGCTGTCCGGCGCGGTGCTGCGCGACGTCGGCGGGGCGACCCACTTCCACACCACCGAGGTCGCGCCGGCCTGGGGCTCGCAGATGCTGCGCACCGCCCAGGTGGGGCTGCACGTCTTCTACCGCTTCAATCCGAGCGGCGCGCGCCGGGCGGCCCCGCGGGCCCCGGCCGAGGCGGTGTTCGCCAGCACCTCGACGGTGCAGCCGGTCGAGCTGCGGCTGGCCTCGGCGGTGCTCGCGCCGGCGAACGACGCCGACGCGCCGATCGCCGCCGGGCCGCTGCCGGAGCCCCGCCGCGAGGCCAGGCCGGAGGTGAAGGCCGCGCCGCGTCTCGACCTGCCGCCGGCCGCCGCGACGGCGCCGATCGCCAAGGCCGACCCCGCGCCCAGCCGCGGCGCCGCGGCGGCGTCCTAGCCTCAGATCCGCGCCGCCCGGCGCAGCGCCTGCGGCGGTTGGCCGAAGGCGCGCAGGAAGGCCCGGCGCATGCGTTCCGGATCGCCGAAGCCGACCGCCTCCGCCACCTGGTCGATCGGCTCGCGGCTGGCCTCCACCCGCTGGCGGGCCGCCTCCAGCCGCAGCCGCTCCACCGCCTTGGCCGGGGTGACGCCGGTCTCGGCGACGAAGGCGCGGGCGAAGTTGCGCGGGCTCATCGCCGCCTGATCCGCCAGCCGTTCGACGCTGAGCGGCTCGCCCAGCCGTTCGCGGGCCCAGTCGAGCAGCGGGCCGAAGCGGCCGTTGACCCCGCCGACCGCGAGCAGTTCGGAGAACTGCGACTGGCCGCCGGCGCGCCGGTGGTGGACGACCAACTGCCGCGCCGTGCTGCGGGCGATCGCCTCGCCGAGGTCCTCCTCGATCAACGCCAGCGCCAGGTCGATGCCGGCGGTGATCCCGGCCGAGGTCCAGACCGGGCCGTCGCGGACGTAGATCCGGTCCGGCTCCAGCCGCGCCTGGGGGTAGAGCCGGGCGAACTGGTCGGTGCGGCCCCAGTGGGTGGTGCAGCGCCGGCCGTCGAGCAGTCCCGCCTCGGCCAGCAGGAAGGCGCCCGAGCAGACGCTGGTGATCCGCCGGGTCTGCGCCGCCTGCCGCTGCAGCCAGAGGGTCACGCCCTGCAGGGCGTCGCGCGCCCGGGCGCCGTCGCCGCCGGAGATCATCAGGGTGTCGTAGGCGGCGTCGTCCAGCGCCTCGGCCGTCAGGGCGACGCCGCAGGAGCTGGGCACCGGCCCCGCGGTCTCGGCGAGCAGCCGCACCTCATAGGCGGTGCGCCGAGCGTAGAGGTGGGCGATCTCGAACGCCGCGAGCGGGCCGGTGGCGTCGAGGATCTGGAAGCCCGGGAAGATGACGAGGCCCAGTCGGCGCATGGCTGAATCCGAGGATTCTATGTCGTTTCCGCCAAACGCTAGGCCTGCCACCCTGCCGCCGTCAAATCACGGAGGCGTCCATGCTTGAGATCGTCATCGCCCTCTATCCCGGGGTCACCCACCTGGACTTCACCGGGCCGCACCAGGTGCTGAGCCGCACGCCCAACGCCCGGATGACCGTCGCCTCGCTCGGCGGCCGCGACATCGAGGCCGAGGGGCTGACCTTCACCAACCTCGCCGACCTGGCGCAGGTGGCGCGCTGCGACGTGCTGCTGGTCCCCGGCGGCGTCACCGCCACCGAGGCGGCGCTGGACGAGGCCTTCCTCGCCGAGATCCACCGGCTTGGCCGCCAAGCGCGCTATCTGACCTCGGTCTGCACCGGCTCGCTGATCCTCGGCGCGGCGGGGCTGCTGCAGGGCCGGCGCGCCGCCTGCCACTGGGCCTGGCGTGAGCACCTGGCGGCGTTCGGCGCGATCGCCGATGAGGGCCGGGTGGTGCGCGACGGGAACCTGATCACCGGCGGCGGGGTGACGGCGGGCATCGACTTCGCCTTCAGCCTGCTGGCCGAGCTAGCCGGGGAGACCGTCGCCCAGGCTGTCCAGCTCGGTCTGGAGTACGCCCCGGCGCCGCCGTTCGAGGCCGGCCGGCCGGAGCTGGCCCCGCCGGAGGTGCTGGCGGCCTATCACGCCAAGATGGGACCGCTGGCCGACCGGCGGCGGGCGCAGGTGGCGCAGGCCGCGGCGCGGCTGGCGCAGATGGCGTAGGCGCAAGGTCCTCCCCTCCAGGGGGAAGTGGCGCGAAGCGCCGGAGGGGGTTGAAACCCACGAACTTCGCGGCCTGCAACCCCCTCAGTCCCTGCGGGACAGCTCCCCCCGGGGGGAGCATCTGGGGCGCTTACGGCTTGCGGCGTTCGGCGCTGTTCTCCTGGAAGTTCCGCTTCTCAAGCGGGTCGTGGCCGTGGCGGCGGTCGCGTTCGCCGCCGCCGCCGGAGACGTGGCTGTAGGGGGTGTTGGTCGGCTCGCCGGGCGCGCGGGTTTCGACCGGCGGCGGTTCGGGCTTGCTGCGGTCCTCGTGGCTCGAGCCCGGCCCGCCCCAGCGATGGGTGTTGGGGTGCTTGTCCGGCATGTCAGCGATCCTGCTGGTAGCCCTGGTTATGGGTGTTCTGCCAGATGTTCCCCTGGCGGCCCTGTTCGCGGGCGTTGACGTCTGCGTCGCCGCGCTCGTGCGACTGGTCGCCGGTCTTCAGTTCGCGGCGGTCGATGCGCCCGCCCTTGATGTCGGGCTTTTGGCCCGCATAGGCGCGCTGTTCCGGCGGGATCGGAGGAGCCTTGGAAGCCATGGTTCGTCTCCTTGTGAGGAGGTGGAACCCGACCGCGCTGGCTCGGTTCCGACGGCCGAGGTCGTGCCGGCGGCCGTCGGCCAGCGGCTCAGATCGCGTCCAGGCCGATGTCGAGCACGCCGACCGAGTGGGTCAGGGCGCCGACGCTGATCACGTCGACCCCGGTCTCGGCGATGGCCCGCACGGTCTCGAGGTTGACCCCGCCGGAGGCCTCCAGCACGGCGCGGCCGCGGGCCCGGCGGACCGCCTCGCGCAGGTCGGCGAGGCTGAAGTTGTCGAGCATGACGACGTCGGGGCCGGGCTCCAGCGCCTCGTCGAGCTGGTCGAGGCGGTCGATCTCGACCTCGACCTTCATCAGGTGGCCGGCGAAGGCCTTGGCGCGGCGCACCGCCTCGCCGACCGAACCGCAGGCGGCGACGTGGTTGTCCTTGATCAGGATGGCGTCGTCGAGGCCGAAGCGGTGGTTGACCCCGCCGCCGCAGCGCACCGCGTACTTCTCCAGCGCCCGCAGGCCCGGCGTGGTCTTGCGGGTGTCGACGATGCGCGCGCCGGTCCCTTCGACCGCCCGCACATAGGCGTTGGTCAGGGTGGCGATGCCGGACAGCCGGCCGAGCAGGTTCAGGCCGGTGCGCTCGGCCGACAGCACGGCCCGGGCGTTGGCTTCGATCCGGGCCAGCGGCGCGCCGGCCGCAACATGGGCGCCGTCGGCGACCAGCGGTTCGAACACGCCGCTCGGATCGAGCTCGGCCAGCGCCAACCGGGCGCAGGCGAGGCCGGAGATCACCCCCGGCTTGCGGGTGGCGAACACCGCGGCGAGCCGGGCGTCGGCGGGGATGCAGGCCTGGGCCGTGACGTCGCCGGCGCGACCGAGGTCTTCGGCCAGGGCGCCGCGCACGATCGGCGCGATCAGGGTGTCGGGGATGGGTTCGATCATTCGGCGGCGAACCGCAGCGCGCCCACCGGGGCGTCGACTTCGGCCAGGGTCACGAAGGTGCGGCGCGGCGCGGCCTGGGCCGCGGCGTCGGCGCGGAAGTGGCCGCCGCGGCTCTCGGTGCGGGCCAGCGCGCAGGCGGCGACCAGCCGGGCGGCGACCAGGGCGACGCTGCGGCCGTGATTATGTTCCAGCGCCTCGATCGCCAGCAGCAGGCTGGTCAGGCCGGCGGCGTCGCGCACCACGCCGGCGCGCGCGCTCATCAGCTTGCGCAGCCGCTGCAGCGCCTCGGCGGGCAGGGCAGGGGCGACGGCCGAGCGCTGCGGCGGCGTGCCGGGATCGGCTTCGGCGGCGGCGGCGCGGCCGGCACGGGCGCCGAACACCGCGGCTTCGAGCAGCGAGTTGGAGGCCAGCCGGTTGGCGCCGTGCACCCCGGTCGAGGCGCACTCGCCGGCGGCGAACAGGCCGGCCAGGGTGGTGCGGCCGTCGGCGTCAGTGACGATCCCGCCCATGTGGTAGTGGCAGGCCGGCGCGACCGGGATCGGCTGCACCCGCGGATCGACCCCGCCGCCGAGGCAGGCGGCGAACACCCCGGGGAACTCGTCGGGGAAGTGGGCGCCGACCGCCGCGCGGGCGTCGAGGAAGGCGCCGCGGCCGGCGGTGCGCTCGGCGTGGATGGCGCGGGCCACCACGTCTCTGGGCGCCAGCTCGGCCTTCTCGTGATAGCGGCCCATGAACCGCTCGCCCTGCGCGTTGACCAGCACCGCGCCTTCGCCGCGCAGCGCCTCGGTGGCCAGCGGGGCCGGGTCGCGGCCGATGTCGATGGCGGTCGGGTGGAACTGGACGAACTCCGGGTCGCCGATCAGCGCCCCGGCCATGGCCGCCAGGCCCAGGCCGTCGCCGACCAGCTCGGCCGGGGTGGTGGTCTCGGCGTACAGGCCGCCGACGCCGCCGGTCGCCAGCACCACGGCGCGGGCGGTGATCTCGACCAGCTCGCCGGCGATCTCGGCGACGACGCCGCGCACGCGGCCGTCAACGTCCTGAAGCAGCCCGCGCAGCCGGGCGCCGGTGCGCACCTCGACGTGGCGCGCGGCCATGGCGGCGACGGTCACCGCGTTCATGATCTCGCGGCCGGCCTGATCGCCCTTCACGCGGGCCACCCGGGCGCGGCTGTGGGCGGCTTCCAGGCTCTGGGCGAAGCCGCCTTCGGCGGTGCGGTCGAACGGCGCGCCGAGCGCGGCGAGCGCGCGGACGGCGGCGGGGCCTTCGGCGGCGAGCAGCTGCGCCATGGCCTCGTCGACCAGGCCGGCGCCGGCGGCGACGGTGTCGGCGGCGTGCAGGTCCGGCGTGTCGTCGTCGGCCAGCGCCGCGGCGAGCCCGCCCTGCGCCCAGGCCGAGGAGCAGCCCTGGTTGAGCGGTGCGCCGGTGAGCACGAGCGCCTTGGCGGGGGCGGTCGCGAGCGCGGCCGTGAGCCCGGCGAGGCCCGCGCCCACCACCACGACGCCGTCGTGGCGGAGCCGGCGCATCAGATCAGCTCCACGTCCACGTGGTGCCGCGCCTTGACCAGGTCGTAGCGCGCCGGGATCGCCGGCGGCGGCAGGTCGACCATGCGCTGCACCGCGAGGCGGGCGCGGTCGCTGATCGCCGGGTCGACGGTGACCTCGTACTGGTCGTGCAGCAGCGCCTGGTAGATGTTCTCCAGGGTGATCCGCTTCATGTGCGGGCACAGGTTGCACGGCCGCACGAACTCGGTGTCGACGGCGTCGGCGGCGACGTTGTCGGCCATCGAGCATTCGGTGATCAGCACCACCTGCTTCGGCTTCCGCTGGATCACGTAGTCGTTCATCGCCGCGGTCGAGCCGGCGAAGTCGGACACTTCCAGCACTTCGGCCGGGCACTCCGGGTGGGCCAGGATCTCGGCGGCGGGGTAGGCGGCCTTCAGCTCGAGGATGTCGGCGGCGGTGAAGCGCTCGTGCACCTCGCAGCGGCCCTTCCAGGCGATGATGCCGATGTCGGTCTGGCGCGCGACGTTGCGGGCGAGGAACTCGTCGGGGATCAGGATGACCCGGTCGACGCCCCACTGGCGCGCGGCTTCCTCGACCACCTGCACGGCGTTGGCGCTGGTGCAGCAGATGTCGGTCTCGGCCTTCACGTCGGCGGTGGTGTTGACGTAGGTGACCACCGGCAGGCCCGGATAGCGCTGCTTGATCAGCCGCACGTCGGCGCCGGTGATCGCCGAGGCGAGCGAGCAGCCGGCCTGCAGGTCGGGGATCAGGACGCGCTTTTCCGGCGACAGGATCTTCGAGGTTTCGGCCATGAAGTGCACGCCGGCCTGGACGATGGTCCGGGCGCTCGACTTGGCGGCTTCCTTGGCCAGCCCCAGGCTGTCGCCGACGTAGTCGCCGACGCCGTGGAAGATTTCCGGCGTCATGTAGTTGTGCGCGAGGATGACGGCGTCCTTCTCACGCTTCAGCCGATTGATCTCGGCGATCAGCGGAGCCTGCAGGCGCCATTCCATGGGGGTGATGTGTCGTTTCACCTTCTCCCAGGAAGCAGCCGTCGCGGCCTCGACCTGAGGGGTGAATTCGAACGTGAACCCGTCAGCGGCCATGGCGTCCTCCTTATGCTCAATTTGAGCATTTCACCGGCCTAAAAAAGACGCCTCGGAACACGCCCTCGGCGGCCCATTATGCTCAACCCGAGCATAACCGACCCGTCACATATAGCGCGGGTTGTCCCCGGCGCAAGACCAATCACATAAGCCGCGACGCCGAGGACGCCCGGCCGCCCCCTGCGGTCGAGCTTCTTCACCTTTTCGCCGATATCGCGTCCCACCGCCGCCGCGGGCCTCTGGCACATGCGCCGACCCCGCCCCTCCGAGGTCCGCGCCCTGACCCTGACCTTCCCGATAGCACGTCGTGCAGCGATCAGCAGCCTCGGACGCCTGGCGACGCTCGGCGCGGCGCTGGCGCTGGCCGGCTCCTGCACGCCGGGGGGCAAGGCCTACATGGCCGTCGACCGCAAGGTCACGACGGCCCCGTCCGCGCCGCGCGCAGGCCCGCCGGTGACGACGGTGGATCCGGCCGCGGCGCAGACCGCCGAGCAGATCAACGCCCTGCGGCCGTTCGCGGTCGGGCCGATCCGGCCGATGCGGCCGTTCGTCATCAAGGGCCCGTCCGGCGACCGCGCCCGCGCCTTGGAGTGCCTCAGCCAGGCGGTCTACTACGAGGCGGCCCGGGAGCCGCTGAAGGGCCAGCAGGCGGTCGCCCAGGTGGTGCTGAACCGCGTGCGCCACCCGGCCTATCCGAAGTCGGTCTGCGGCGTCGTCTACCAGGGCGCGGCGCTGCCCACCGGCTGCCAGTTCACTTTCACCTGCAACGGCTCGCTGCGCTGGCGGCCGGAGCCGGCGCTGTGGGCCCAGGCGCAGGGCGTCGCCCGCCGGGCGCTGGGCGGCTTCGTCGACAAGGAGGTCGGCTCGGCGACCCACTATCACGCAGCCTACGTCGCTCCGTACTGGGCGCCGGAGCTGGTGAAGATGACCCAGGTCGGCCAGCACATCTTCTATCGCTGGACCGGGACGTGGGGCGAGCCTCCGGCCTTCACCGGCCGCTACGCCGGCGGCGAGGCGGTGCTGACGCCTGCGGTGCTGCGCGGCGGCGAGACCCCGGCGGAGCGGAAGGTGACGCTGAGCGTCGCTGGCGAGACCCGCACCTACACCGTCGCCGACGCGGCCGCTCCCGGCGGCGTGCGCACCCGCATTCAGGGCGTGCTGCAGCCGGTTCGCCGCAAGGCGAGCCCGGAAGAGATCAAGCGCATCAACGACAGCCTGGCCGGGGTCGAGCAGCGGCTCGACGCCGAAAGCGCCGGCGCCCAGGCCCAGCCGACCGCCGCCAATGCGCCGGGCTGATCAAAAAGGCCGCTCTTCCCCGCGAGAAGCGGGGACCCAGGTTTTTTGAACCACGAAAGGCACGAAAAGCGGCTCAGCTCGAACCGCACGCGCTACGGCGTCGTCGGTCGGACCTTTCGTGTTTTTCGTGTCTTTCGTGGTTCGCTTGACGCCCGCGCTTGGAAAAACGCCTGGATCCCCGCTTTCGCGGGGACGAGCGGAGAGTGGGGCTCAGCCCTCCGGCTTGAAGCTGCGCGGCTCCGGCGCGGACTCGTGGCGCTGCACCTCGGCGGCGAGCTTGCGCCAGCCTTCGGCGATGGTCAGGTAGACGTCCCGCTCAGCGGGACTGTCGGCGCGGGCCGCCATGCGCATGACGGTCTCTGCGTGGGCCAGGTAGCGCTCGCTGTCTCTCATCACACTCGGCACGCCTTGGCGCCCTCTATGACGGGCGGAGGGCGCCTTCCGTGCCGAGCGGAGAGGGCGGAAGTTTGGCGTATGGCAGCGCTTACCAGGTGCCGATCTTCTGCGCCTCGGCGTGACTGATCGGATGGTGCGCCTTGACGTGGTCCTCCTCGGCGAGGAAGCGCACCGCTTCCAGCGCGGCCATGCAGCCCATGCCGGCGGCGGTCACCGCCTGGCGATAGACGTCGTCGGTCACGTCGCCGGCGGCGTAGACCCCCTGGATGGCGGTCGACGCCGTGCCGGGCTGCACCTTCAGATAGCCGGAGGAGTCCATCTCCAGCTGGCCCTTGAACAGCTGCGAGGCCGGCGCGTGGCCGATGGCGATGAACACGCCGTCGCAGGGGATGGTGCTGGTTTCGCCGGTCTTGATGTTTTTCAGCCGCACCCCGGTGACCCCCATCGGGTCCTGGCCGCCAAGCACCTCGTCGATGGCGCTGTCCCAGACGGTCGCGATCTTCTCGTGGTGCAGCAGCCGCTCCTGCAGGATCTTTTCGGCCCGCAGCTCGTCGCGGCGGTGCACCAGGGTCACCTTGCTGGCGAAGTTGGTGAGGAACAGCGCCTCCTCGACGGCGGTGTTGCCGCCGCCGACCACCACGACCTCCTTGCCGCGGTAAAAGAAGCCGTCGCAGGTCGCGCAGGCCGAGACGCCGAAGCCCTGGAACTTCTGCTCGGACTCGATGCCGAGCCACTTGGCCTGGGCGCCGGTGGCGATAATCAGGGTCTCGGCCAGCCACACCTGGCCGCTGTCGCAGGTCAGCCTGAACGGCCGGGCGGACAGGTCGGCCTCGACGACGATGTCGGTGACGATCTCGGTGCCGACGTGTTCGGCCTGGGCCTGCATCTGCTCCATCAGCCAGGGACCCTGGATGACGTCGGCGAAGCCGGGATAGTTCTCCACGTCGGTGGTGATGGTCAGCTGGCCGCCGGGCTGGATGCCCTGGATCAGCACGGGCTTCAGCAAGGCGCGCGCGGCGTAGATTGCGGCGGTGTAGCCGGCGGGGCCGGAGCCCACGATGAGGCAACGGACGGAGCGGGGTTCGGAACGGTTGAGAGACATGGCCGTAATGTAGGGAAGATTCTGGAGCAGTGCGAATGGACGAGCAAGCAAAGCGGCTCGGCGTCGCAGCCGGCATGGGCGCGGCGCTCGGCGTCGGCCTGGCGTTGGGGTTCGGTCTGCGGCTGCTCGCCGCCAGCGCGCTGGCGAGCCTCGGCGCGGGCGTGGCGCTCGGCATGGCGGCGGGAATGCGGGCGCGCCAGGACGAGGATCCGAAACGGATTCCCGACGGCACCTACGCCGCGTTGCACTGAGCCGCGCTCGCCACCGCAGCGGCTGCGGCGTTTCGCGTAAGCCCGGATTAACACGAGTCTGCTTTGCTCATGCGGTCGCTGTCCGGAGCATCCGACATGAGCGCCTTGGCCAAGACCGACTACGCCCCCTGGAGCTTGTCGGAGGCTGTGGTTACCGACCTTGCCGGCAAGGGGTTGCACCTCTTCGAGGAGCGGCTGGACCCCAGGGCCTGCGCCGCGCTGCTGGCGGAGGTCCGCGCCCTGCGGCGCTTCGACGAGAGCCTGTTCCTCAATGAAGCCGAGCACGCCGCCGCATCGCCGGTCGCGGGCGACGGCGCGAGCCTGCTCGAGCGGCTGGACGCCAAGCTGAGCTTCGTCGAGCGCGCGCCGCAGGTCGTCGAGGCGCTGTGGAGCCTGCTGGGCCCGGACTACCGGGTGCTCGAGCGGCGGCTGGTCTGCGCGCTGCCGCGCCGCCGCATTCCCGAATGGATCCGCCGCCGCGCGCACGGAGCGCCGGTCGGCGACCTCGCCGCCTACATCCGGCCGGAGCTGCGCGACCTCAGCTATTGCGACGGCCTGCCGTTCGCCCAGGACCCCGCCGGCGACGCCGAGGTGGTCACGCTGCACGTCCAGCTGCATTCGACCGGCGAAGCCGACGCGCCGCCGCACGTGCTGGAGGGCAGTCATCGGCTGGGCGTCTCGGAATTCCCGCATGACCTGAAGCGGACCGGCCCCGACAGCTGGCGCTACCGCAACGGCGCGCACGGCGAGATGTACGTCACCGAGCGCGCGCTGGCCGGCGAGGCGGGAGCCGCGGCGCTGTGGCACGGCTGCACGCTGAGCGGCGTGCCCGGCGAAGCGGCGGAGCAGGAGCGGATCTCGCTGGTTTATCGGATCGCCCGCGGCGAGGCGCGCAGCGCCGGGATCGACGCCGTCAACGGCTCGCTGGCCGGACCGCTGTAGGCGGCCTACTCGGCGTCGCGGATCAGCTGCAGGAAGGCCGTCGCGGTCCGCGCCGCGCCCTGGCCGTCGCACAGCTCCGAACTCCGGGCCGCCAGGCTGCGACGCAGCTCCGCATCGACCATCAGCCGGGTCAGCGCCCGGTCGAACTGGGCGTCGAAGTCGGCGGCGTTGAGGTCGACCACCAGCGCCGCGCCGCGCGTCGCCACCGCCTCGGCCGCAGCCCGCTGATTGTCGGCCAGGATCACCTGCAGCGCCGGCAGGCCGAGCGTGCAGCGCTCCCAGGTCGAGGAGCCGGCCCCGCCAACGGCGATGTCGGCCTCGGCGGTCAGCCGGGCCATGTGCGGCGTGTCGACGTGAATGGCCAGGCGCTGGTCGCGGCGCGCGACCTTGGTCAGGCCGGCCAGGGTCGGCGAGCCGGCGCCGAGGACGACGTCGAGCCCGGCCTCGCCGACCCGCAGCCGCAGCCGTTCGACGATCCGCGCGGTCACCCCGTCGATGTCGGTCAGGCCCATGGAGACCAGGATCCGCTGCACCGGCTCGCCGCGCCAGGCGAGCGCGGTCTCGCGCAGGGCGGCGAACTCCGGCCGCACCGGGGCGAAGTTGGGCCCCAGCAGCAGGCGCGCCTTCTCCGGCACCAGGCCGTCGTAGTCCTCGGCCGTCCGCGCCGGGCCGGAGTCGACGATGATGTCGGCCCCGAGCGGCCGGTCGGCGAGGTCGTCGATGACCAGCACCGGCCGGCCCTGGCCCATCGCCCGGTGGTCGCGCGACGACAGGCCGTAATGGTCGAAGACCACCGCGTCGAACTGTTCGGCGCCGATCGCGGCGGCCAGGTCGCGGGGTTCGGTCGAGGCCGCGGCGAGCCGCGTCGCGCCCGGGGCGAAGGCGTCAAGCAGGCTGCTCACCGCCGGCGGGCCCATGAAGGTGCAGGTGGCGCCTTGCGCGCCGAGGGCCCCCGCCAGCGTCAGCGAGCGCATGACGTGGCCGCCGCCGACGCGGGGGCCGGCGTCGACGACGAACAGGATACGCGGTCCAGACATGCTCCGCCCATCCACTGCAATCGCGGCGGCTTCGGGGCGCGCCGTCGGCTAATCGCTGCAATATCGATTTCGGCGCGCTGGCGCCGTCGGCTGAGCGACGCGAACGCCGCTCAGGCCGGGCTCAGATCCATTCGACCTTGAGAATCTCGTAGGCTTTGACGCCGCCGGGGGTGTTGACCTCGACCACGTCGCCGCTCTCCTTGCCGATGATCGCGCGGGCGACCGGCGAGGTGATCGAGACCTTGCCGCGCTTCACGTCGGCCTCGTGCTCGCCGACGATCTGGTAGCGAGCCTCTTCCTCGGTGTCCTCGTCGACCAGCGACACCGTCGCGCCGAACTTCACCTGGCTGCCCGACAGCTTGGAGACGTCGATCACCTGGGCGCGCGCCATTTTGTCTTCGAAATCGGCGATCTGGCCCTCGATCCAGCCCTGGCGCTCCTTCGCCGCGTGATATTCGGCGTTCTCCGAAAGATCGCCGTGCGAACGCGCCTCGGCGATCGCGGCGATCACCGCGGGTCGCTCGATGGTCTTCAAACGCCTCAGCTCATCGTCGAGAGCTTGATAGCCCTCGGCGGTCATCGGGACTTTTTCCATAGAGGTGATGACTCGAGTTCGCCCTAGTTGAGAAGTTCAGCTACCGGCCGCGGGCGCTGGCGACAGGGGGGAAGACATTAGAATTGTGCGCCGCAAAACTCAAGGGTGTAGCTTAGCTTGGGTACTCCGCACGTCAGCGCGGCGTAATCGCGTGGAGCGCGCCAATGCTGCGGAAGGTTCCCACTATTCGCTCTCGCTGACCACCGCCCCCTTCAGCTCGTCTTCGTCCGGCGCCTCGAACACGCCCTCGACGAACTCGAACATGTCCGGGGTCACCTGCAGGGCGAAAGACTTGCCGTGCACCTGGGTGCGTTCGGCGACACGCGCGCGGCGAACTGCCTGCGGCGCAGTCACATAATGCCACTGGAGAGGCAGATCGACGGCCTCGGCGATCTCGCGGATCCGGTCGCGGTCGGCCTTGCGCATCAGCCCCAGGTCGATGATCACCGAGGTGCCGCTGGCCATCACCGCCGCGGCGGTCGACCAGATCTGCGCCTCGCAGCGGCCGACCCGCTCGACCAGCCAGGGATATTCGACCTGCTGCGGAATGTCGGGGCCGAACAGGCCGGCCATCCATTCGTCGAGGTTGAAGGCGACGGCGCGCTCGCGGCGGGCGAAGGCGTTGGCGTAGGTGGTCTTGCCGGCGCCCGAAGGCCCGAAGATCACGTTCAGTGTGGCGGTCATGGCGCGGTCGTTACTGCAGACCGGCGGCGGCGTCGACTGCGACGTCGTGGTAGGGGAGACGCAGCAACGCCCCCTCAGTCGGCTTCGCCGACAGCTCCCCGCTAAAGCGGTGGAGCATCTACGGCCCAGATCCTCCACCGCGGAGCGGGGGAGGTGGATCGCGCCGCAAGGCGCGAGACGGAGGGGCGTTATCGTGAGAGGAGGCCCCATGGACGTCGAGATCCGTCGCGCCGGTCCGGACGACGCGGCGGCGCTGGCCCTGGTCGGGCAGGCGACCTTCCTCGAGACCTACGCCGGCCAGCTGGAGCGGGAGAACATCCTGGCCCACTGCGCGCACGAGCACGCCGCGGCGCGCTACGCCGGCTGGCTCGCCGACGGCGTCAGCCAGGTCTGGATCGCCGAAACCACGCACGGCCGCGCGCCGGTCGGCTACGCCGTGGTGGCCGCCGCCGACCTGCCGGTGGCGCTGGCCGCCGACGATCTGGAGCTCAAGCGCTTTTACCTGCTCAGCCGTCTGCACGGCCAAGGGCATGGCGCACGATTGATGGAGACGGTCGCGGCCGATGCGCGCGCGTCAGGCGCGCGCCGGCTGCTGCTCGGCGTCTTTTCCGCGAACACCCGCGCTATCGCCTTCTACGCCCGCCAAGGCTTCACCCAGGCGGGCGTCCGCAAGTTCCGCGTTGGCGAGGGCGTCTATGACGACCTGGTGCTGGCGCGGCTGCTGGCCGAAGGCGGTTAGCGCAGATATTCGGGCGGCGCCGAGCCCGTCTGCACGATCCCATAGATCAGGCCGATCGCCAGGACGGCGATGGCGATGACCATCAGGACCCCAATCACGTTTTCGAGCCGCCGCGCCACATGGCGGTTACGATGGTGATGATGATGCTCAACGTCATGTTCGGTCGACATACAACGTCCTCACAATCCCCTGACAAAAGGACCGAAGTCCCTTCGCCGGACTGCGACAGGCGTCGCTTGGACCGTCTCGACGGTACTCACAAAAACGCCGCCGGGGCGTCCTCACACGCCGGCAGCAGGCCGGACGATGAGGGGAGCGTGCGCCCCGAAATAACATTGGTCAACGTAGAGTTTTGACGCTCGCGTCGAACTGGCCGGGATTCAACCCGGGCGCGCTTCCTGGGGAGGCGCGCCCGGGCCGTTGACGGCGCTTAGGAGTAGCTCTGCAGCGGCCGGACTTCGAGCGGCGCCTGGGCGGTGACGACGATCGCCTGGGCGGCGGCGAGCGCGCCGGCGGCGGTCGTGAAGTAGGGGATCTTCGCCATCAGCGCCGTGCGGCGGATCTCGAAGGAGTCGACCAGCGACTGCTTGCCCTCGGTGGTGTTGAAGACCAGCTGGACCTCGCCGTTCTTGATCGCGTCGACGATGTGCGGCCGACCCTCCAGCACCTTCTTCACCGTCACGACCGGGATCTGTTCGCCGGCCAGGTAGCTGGCGGTGCCGCTGGTCGCCAGGATGCGGAAGCCCTGGGCGGCGAGCAGCCGCACCGGCTCCAGGATCCACGGCTTGTCGGCGTCGCGCACCGAGACGAAGACGCAGCCTTCCTGCGGCAGGATCGTCCCGCCGCCGAGTTGGCTCTTGGCGAAGGCGCGGGCGAAGGCCGGCGCGAGCGTTTCGCCCGGGCGCACCCAGTCCAGGCCCATGACCTCGCCGGTCGAGCGCATTTCCGGGCCGAGCACGGTGTCGACGCCGGCGAAGCGGGCGAACGGGAAGACCGCTTCCTTGACCGCGATGTGGTCGTAGGGCGTCTCGGTCAGGTCGAAGCTCGCCAGCTTCTCGCCGGCCATCACCTTGGCGGCGATCGCGGCCAGCGGCCGGCCGATGGTCTTGGCGACGAACGGCACCGTGCGGCTGGCGCGCGGATTGACCTCCAGCACGAAGATCCGCGGGGTCTCGGAGTGCGGCTCCTCGATCGCGAACTGCACGTTCATCAGGCCGCGCACGTTCAGCGCCCGGGCCATGGCCTCGGTCTGCTTCTTCAGCTCGGCGATGGTCTCGGGCTTCAGCGAGAAGGGCGGCATCGAGCAGGCGCTGTCGCCGGAGTGCACGCCGGCCTCCTCGATGTGCTCCATGACGCCGGCGACGAAGACGCTGTCGCCGTCGCAGATCGCGTCGACGTCCACCTCGGTGGCGCGCGACAGGTACTGGTCGATCAGGACGGGGCTGTCGCCGGACACCTGCACGGCGGTGCGGATGTAGCGGTCGAGCTGCTCGTCGTCGCGGACGATCTCCATGGCGCGGCCGCCCAGCACGTAGGAGGGACGGATCACCACCGGGTAGCCGACCTTGTGCGCGCCTTCGAAGGCCTCGTCGCGCGAGCGGGCGATGGCGTTGATCGGCTGGGCGATCTTCAGCTTGTGCAGCAGCTGCTGGAAGCGCTCGCGGTCCTCGGCCAGGTCGATCGCGTCCGGCGTGGTGCCGAGGATCGGGATGCCGGCGTCTTCCAGCGGCTTGGCCAGCTTCAGCGGGGTCTGGCCGCCGAACTGGACGATGACGCCGTGCAGCGTGCCGCGCGAGCGCTCGACCTCGATCAGCTCCAGCACGTCCTCGGCCGTCAGCGGCTCGAAGTACAGGCGGTCGGAGGTGTCGTAGTCCGTCGAAACCGTCTCGGGATTACAGTTCACCATGATCGACTCGACGCCGATCTCGTCGAGCGCGAAGGCCGCGTGGCAGCAGCAGTAGTCGAACTCGATGCCCTGGCCGATCCGGTTCGGCCCGCCGCCCAGGATGATCGCCTTCTTGGCGTCGGACGGCTCGCTCTCGCAGTCGGGGATCTGGCCCAGCGCGCCGGTCTCGTAGGTCGAGTACATGTACGGCGTGTCGGCGCGGAACTCGCCGGCGCAGGTGTCGATGCGCTTGTACACCGGCCGCACGCCGAGCGCCCGGCGCTGCTCGCGCACCTCGGCCTCGGTGGTGTGGGTCAGCTTGGCCAGCCGGGCGTCGGAGAAGCCCTGGGCCTTCAGCCGGCGGAACTCGATGGCCTGGGACGGCAGGCCGTTCGCGACGATGCCGGCCTCCTCCGTCACCAGCTGCTCGATCTGGCGCAGGAACCACGGCTCATAGGAACAGGCCGCCTGGATCTCGTCGCAGGTCAGGCCGGCGCGGAAGGCCTGGGCGATCACCCGCAGCCGGTCGGGCGTCGGCGTGCCCAGCGCGCGCAGGATCGCGGCGTGGCCGGTTTCCGGATCGTCGGCGCCTTCGATGGCGATCTCGTCGAGGCCGGCGAGGCCGGTCTCCAGGCCGCGCAGCGCCTTCTGCAGGCTCTCGGCGAAGGTGCGGCCGATCGCCATGACCTCGCCCACCGACTTCATCGAGGTGGTCAGCAGCGGCTCCGCGCCCGGGTACTTCTCGAAGGCGAAGCGCGGGATCTTGGTGACGACGTAGTCGATGCTCGGCTCGAACGAGGCCGGCGTCGCGCCGGTGATGTCGTTCATCAGCTCGTCGAGCGTGTAGCCGACCGCCAGGCGCGCGGCGACCTTGGCGATCGGGAAGCCGGTGGCCTTCGACGCCAGCGCCGAGGAGCGCGACACCCGCGGGTTCATCTCGATGACGACCATGCGCCCGTCGGCCGGGTTGACCGCGAACTGCACGTTGGAGCCGCCGGTCTCGACGCCGATCTCGCGCAGCACGGCGATCGAGGCCGCGCGCATGCGCTGGTATTCCTTGTCGGTCAGCGTCAGCGCCGGGGCGACGGTGATCGAGTCGCCGGTGTGGACGCCCATCGGATCGATGTTCTCGATCGAGCAGATGATGATGCAGTTGTCCGCCTTGTCGCGGACGACCTCCATCTCGAACTCCTTCCAGCCCAGCACGCTCTCCTCGATGAGGACCTCGGTGGTGGGGGACAGGTCGAGGCCGCGCTCGACGATCTCGCGGAACTCTTCGACGTTGTAGGCGATGCCGCCGCCGGTGCCGGCGAGCGTGAACGACGGGCGGATGATCGCCGGCAGGCCGACCTGCTCCAGGCCCTCGAGGGCCTCTTCCATCGTGTGGGCGGCCTTGGACTTCGGGCTTTCCAGCCCGATGGCGTCCATGGCGTCACGGAATTTCTGGCGGTCTTCGGCCTTGTCGATGACGTCGGCGCGGGCGCCGATCATCTCGACGCCGTACTTCTCGAGCACGCCCATCTGCTCGAGCGCGAGCGCGGTGTTGAGCGCGGTCTGGCCGCCCATGGTCGGCAGCAGGGCGTCGGGCCGCTCCTTGGCGATGATCTTCTCGACCATCTCCGGAGTGATCGGCTCGATGTAGGTGGCGTCGGCGACGTTCGGATCGGTCATGATCGTCGCCGGGTTCGAATTGACCAGCACGATCCGGTAGCCCTCGGCGCGCAGCGCCTTACAGGCCTGGACGCCGGAGTAGTCGAACTCGCACGCCTGACCGATGACGATCGGGCCAGCGCCGATGATCAGGATCGAGGAGATGTCGGTGCGTTTGGGCATTTCTTCTCGCGCGCAAGGGCGGCCGCGCGATCCGCGCGCCGGTCAACGTTCAGCCATGCAGGTTAAGGCGCCGAATTAGAGCCTCGCCCCTTCGTGCGCAAGGCGCCTTTGGGCCGCAGGGGCCGAAGTTTTCAGGTCGGGATTGGTGCTGCGGGCGGCCGCCGCCGCATTCACCATGTTCGACGTCGTGTATCGCGAAGTCGCGGGCAAAGTATTCACGGCGTGGCGCAAGATCCGCAACGGCAAGTGGATAGGGCGGGACTCGGCCTCCGGCAGCCCGGCGCCGCCTCGGCCGCGGAAAGGTCGGCCGCGGGCCTGCGAATTCACCGCCGATCGGGGTGGTTGAATTTCCCGCCGGCCGCTCGGCGGGCAAAAAAAGCTTGGGCTCACCGCAACCAAAACTTCGTTCAACCATATTTTCACGGAGTGCGGCGCGCACCTCACGTGCGCCGCGGTGTGGAGGCGCGTTGTGAGTCTGATCGAGAAAATTCCCCACCTGAGCGACGAAGAGGTGATGAACCTGCTGGCGAACGCGCGCCGGCTGGAAACCGACGGCGATGAGAAGCAGAAGGCCCAGGCCAGCGAACTGATCGGTCCGCTGGAAGACGCGGCCGCTGAACGCCGCGCAGCCCGGATGGCCGCCACCCAAGCCAAGCGCGCCGCCCGCCGCCCCAAGAAGCACGCCGCCTAGGCGATCTATCTGTCAGTGCAAAGAAGCGCAGCGGCCGGACCTCCCGGCCGCTGGCGGCAGTGACGCCTGGGTGGTGTTCCTGAATTGTTCCAGGGTGCGCCGTGGTGTAGCTTGCCGAAGGTGAACCACGAAAAGCACGAAAGACACGAAAGCCTTGTGTACGCGGATGAGCGTATCTCATCCAAGGCACCGTGTTCGAGGTGTATCGGACGATGGGCTCAGGCTTCCTGGAGGCTGTTTACCAGGAGTGTCTAGCGCTGGAGTTCGGAGCGCGCGGAGTGCCGTTCCGCGCGCTCAAGCCGCTTGAATTGCAGTGCAAAGGGCGTGCGCTCCGGCAAACATATACGCCGGATTTTGTCTGCTACGACACGATCATCGTCGAGCTGAAAGCTGCGCGTGCGATAGCGCCTGAGCATAAAGCCCAAACCATCAACTATCTGCGGGCGAGCGGGTTGCGCCTAGGACTTCTCGTCAATTTTGGCGCAACGCCGCGTGTCCACATTGAGCGCTTCGCGCTCTGAACTTTCGTGTCTTTCGTGTCTTTCGTGGTTCAGCTCTTCTTCGAGCCGTCCATGAAGCCCGCGAAGCGTTCGAACAGGTAGAGGCTGTCCGTCGGGCCCGGCGAGGCTTCCGGGTGGTGCTGGACCGAGAACACCGGGCGGTCCTTCAGGGCGATGCCGGCGTTGGTGCCGTCGAACAGCGAGACGTGGGTCTCGACCACCGGCTCAGGCAGACTGTCGCGGTCGACGGTGAAGCCGTGGTTCATCGAGACGATCTCGACCTTGCCGGTGGTCAGGTCCTTCACCGGGTGGTTCGCCCCGTGGTGGCCCTGCTCCATCTTGGCGGTCTTGGCGCCCAGCGCCAGCGACAGCATCTGGTGGCCGAGGCAGATGCCGAACACCGGCACGCCGCTTTCCACCAGCTTCTTGATCTCGGGCACCGCGTACTCGCCGGTCGCGGCCGGGTCGCCCGGGCCGTTGGACAGCAGCACCCCGTCGGGCTTGCGCGCCAGCACTTCTTCGGCCGAGCTCTTGCCGGGCACCACCGTGACCCGCGCTCCGACCGAGGTCAGCGCCCGCAGGATGTTGCGCTTCACGCCGAAGTCGAGAACCACGACCTCGTACTTCGGCTGCTCGGCGGGCTTGGCGTAGCCTTCGTTCCATTCCCACAGGCCCTCGTCATAGACGAACGGCTGCAGGCAGGAGGCGTCCTTGGCGAGGTCGAGGCCGACCAGCCCGTTCCAGACCCGCGCCTTCTCGACCAGGGCTTCCAGGTCGAAGGTCCCGTCCGGCGAATGGGCGATCACGCCGTGCGGCATGCCCTTCTCGCGGATCCGCCGGGTCAGCGCCCGGGTGTCGACGCCGGCCAGGCCGACCACGCCGCGGCGGGTCATCCAGGTCGCGAGGTCGGAATCGGCGCGATAGTTGGCCGGTTGGGTCGGGACGTCACGGAAGATCGCGCCGCGGGCGGCGGTCTCGGCCGCGCCCGACATCTGCTCGAGGTCTTCCAGGTTGGTCCCGACGTTGCCGACGTGCGGGAAGGTGAAGGCCACGATCTGGGCCATGTAGGAGGGGTCCGTCAGGATCTCCTGGTAGCCGGTCATCGCGGTGTTGAAGCAGACCTCGCCTACCGCCTCGCCGACGGCGCCGACGCCGATCCCCTGGAGGATCGTCCCATCGGCCAAGGCGAGCACGCCGGTGACGCCGGGCAACAGATCTCGGCTCATAGGTGGGCTCCTGTTTCGATGGACGGTTGCAAAAAGGCGGGTCGAGGTGAACCCCCGCCCGCCGCACAAACGGCCGCGTAGGTAATGAACGGCGTCGGCCGGGTCAATGCATGCCGGCGCCGGGCGGCGTCATGTCACAAATCTGCGGGCCGATCCGTCCTGGGCTTCGATGGATCGGAGGAACCGGATGGTTCGGATAATCGCCGCGGCCCTGGGGCTGTTTCTAGGGGCGAACGCGCTCTTCCTACTCCTGGCGCCGCTCGCCTGGTACGATTCGGTTCCGGGCGTGACCGCCACGGGGCCGTTCAACGCCCACTTCGTCCGCGACGTCGGCGCGGCCTACCTGGTCGCCGCCGGCGGCCTGGCCGCCTTCGCCTGGCGTCCGCGCGAAGCCCGTCCGGCGCTGTTCGCCGCCGCGGCCTTCCTGACGCTGCACGCCGCGATCCACGTCTTCGACGCCGTCTGCGGCGCCCAGCCGCTGCAGGACACAGTCCGCGACTTCGTCGGCGTCCATCTGGTCGCGCTGATCACCCTGGGGCTGGCGTCCGCCGCCCTGACGCCTCGTCAAACCCAAGGAGCCCATCCGTGCTGAAAGCTATCCTCCTGCGCACGATCGACCGTTTCGAGCGAAGCTGGGGCTACGACGCCAGCTACATGCGCGCGCTCGTTCGCGCCTCGCCGCGCAGCTACCTGAACTTCATGCGGATCGCCGGCGTGGTCGACCGCAAGGCCGCGCCGGCCGAGGCGCTGGGCGCGGCCGGGATCGTCGGCACCCTGGCCGAGGACTGCGGGCCCTGCGTGCAGATCTCCGCCGACATGGCCGCCGCGGCCGGCGTCTCGCCGCCGGTGCTGCGCGCGATCCTGGCCGGCGACGAGGCCGGGATGGGCGAGGCCGCGGCGCTGGCCTGGCGCTTCGCCCGGGCCAGCCTGGCGCGCGACATGGCCGCCGCCGACCCGCTGCGCGACCAGATCGTCGCGCGCTGGGGCGAGGCGGGGCTGGCCGCCATCGCGCTGCAGATCACCACCGCGCGGATGTATCCGACGCTGAAGTATGCGCTGGGCTACGGCCAGACCTGCTCCAAGGTGGTGGTGGACGGGGTCGCCGCCCCGGTCGCCTATCCACTGCTCGCGGCGTAGGGTCGGGGCGATGGACACGACGCGCACAGCGGAGTTCGAACGAGAGCGCGGGCGGCTGCAGCGGCTCGCCTACCGCATGCTCGGCTCGATCAGCGAGGCGGAAGACGTGGTGCAGGACGCCTGGCTGCGCTGGACCCGCGCGGGCGCCGAGGTCGTCGATCCGGCCGCCTGGCTGGTGCGGGTGACGACCCGGCTCTGCCTCGACCGGCTGCGGGCGGCGAAGGCCGAGCGCGCCGCCTACAAGGGACCCTGGCTGCCCGAGCCGCTGATCGAGCCGATGGTCGAGGACCCGGTCGAGCGGGCGGAGGACGTCTCGGTCGCCTTCCTGCTGGCGCTGGAGCGGCTCTCGCCGCTCGAGCGCGCGGTGTTCCTGCTGCGCGAGGCCTTCGACGAGGACTATGCGGCGATCGCCCAGGCGCTGGGGCGCAGCGAGCCGGCGGTGCGCCAGCTCGCCGCCCGGGCCAAGGCCCATGTGCGCGAGGGGCGGCCGCGGTTTGCGGTCGACCGCGCCCAGGCCGAACGGCTGGCGATCGCCTTCCTGACCGCCTCGTCGAGCGGCGACGCCAGCGCGCTGTCGGCGATGCTGGCGCAGGACGCGGTGTTGGTCTCGGACGGCGGCGGCAAGCGGGTCGCGGCGCTGCGCGTGCTGGCCGGCAGTGACGACATCATCCATTTCTTCCAGAGCGTCGCCTGGCGGAACGGACCTGCCATGGCGCGGACCAAGGGCTGCCGGCTGGCGCGGATCAACGGCCTGCCCGGCGTGGTGCTCGAGCTCGACGACGGCCCGCAGACGATTGCGCTGGAGCTGGACGACGAAGGCCGGATCTCGGCGATCTACATCGTCCGCAACCCCGAGAAGCTAGGTCACGTCGCCGCCGGCTAGGCTCCGAACCTGCGGCCATGCGGCCCTGCGCGTGATTGGCGCGGACCTCACAGGCCGCTAAGAGCGAATCGGGCGCTCGGGCAGAATGGCCTTGAGCGGGGTGGAGGCGGCGTATCGACCGTGCGTTTTGACGAACGGTTCCTCGACGAGATCAAGTCGCGCCTGCGTCCCTCCGACGTGATCGGCAAGACGGTGAAGCTGCGCAAGCAGGGGCGCGAGTACGTCGGCCTGTCGCCTTTCACCAAGGAAAAGACGCCGTCCTTCTACGTCAACGACGACAAGGGGCAGTTCTTCGACTTCTCCTCCGGCAAGTCCGGCGACCTGATCACCTTCCTGCAGGAAACCGAGCGGCTGTCCTTCTCGGAGGCCGTCGAGCGGCTGGCCGGCGAGGCCGGGTTGCAGCTGCCGGCCGCCGACCCGCGCGCCGCCGAGCAGGAGAAGAAGCGTCAGGGCCTCACGGACTGGCTGGAGCTGGCCGCCCAGTGGTTCGAGGGCGAGCTGCGCCGTCCCGCCGGCCGCGAGGCCCGCGCCTACCTCGAGCGCCGCGGCCTGCCGGAAAGCGAGTGGGCGCGCTTCCACCTGGGGTTCTCGCCGCCCGGGCGCACGGCGCTTAAGGACTATCTGGTGGCCAAGGGCGCGCGGCCGCCGGCGCTGGTCGACGCTGGACTGCTGATCGCCCCGGAGGACGGCGGCCAGCCCTACGACCGGTTCCGCGACCGCATCATCTTTCCGATCACCGACAGCCGCGGCCGGGTGATCTCGTTCGGCGGCCGGGCGATGGATCCGCAGGCCCGGGCGAAATATCTGAACGGCCCGGAGACGGCGATCTTCCACAAGGGCCACCAGCTCTACGGCCTGGCCGAGACCCGCAAGATGCTGGCCGCCGCGCCGACCGGCGAGAACCCGCCGGTGGCGGTGGTCGAGGGCTACATGGACGTGATCGCCTGCCACCGGGCGGGCGTGCCGGCGGTCGCCCCGATGGGCACGGCGCTGACCGAGGAGCAGATGGAGATGCTCTGGCGGCACCATCCGGAGCCGACGCTGTGCTTCGACGGCGACCGCGCCGGCCGCCAGGCCGCGGCCCGGACGATGGACCGGGCGCTGCCGCTGCTGAAGCCCGGCAAGAGCTTCAAGTTCGCCATCGTCGAGGGCGGCAAGGATCCCGACGAGGTGCTGCGCGAGCAGGGGCCCGCGGCGCTGAAGTCCCAGCTCGGCCAGACGACCCCCTTCGCCGAGGCGCTGTTCATCCGCGAGCGGGACCTGGAGCCGCTCGACACGCCCGAGCGGCGGGCCGGGCTGAAGGCGCGCCTGCGCACCGCCGCCGGGCTGATCGCCGACAAGGATCTGCAACAGGCCTATCGCGACGACCTGCTGCAGCGCCTGGACGCCCAGTTCGCCGCCGCCCGGCCGCAGCGCGGCGGCGGCGAGGCCTTTCGCGGCCGCGAGGGCGCGCGCTCAGGCGGCGGCGGCAAGTGGCGCGGCGCGCCGCAAGCGCCGCTCGGCTCGACGCCGGAGGGGGTGGCTGCGGCAAAACGCCTCGCGAAGACCCTGGGCGCGGCGCCGGCGGCGCTGGCCCTGGTGGCGGTCGCCGAACCCACCGTGCTGGACGACCATTTGGAGGACAGTTTCACCGCCAAGGGCTTCGGCGAACCTTCACTGGGCGAAATGGTGAAGGAAATCATTCGGCTTCGACTGGAAGCTGACCATCTTGACACAGCGTCCCTACGACGCCATCTGGCCTCGTGCGGATTTAGCGCGCTGTTGACAGACATCGAACGGGCCGCTGCGAACTCGGGCGCGCCCATGCTCAAAGATGATGTCTCCCTCGATGCGCGGAGATCCCAGTGGTCGCGTGGCTATGCTGCTCTCTCGAGAGCGGCGGCGCTGGATGACGCCCTCTTCGCCGCAAAGGGCAACCTGAGCGGGCGGGAGCAGATGGCGACGTTCGAGCGTCTCAAGACGGAACGTGACTCACTGAAACGCGCGATCAGAACGGGAACGATTTGGACGGAAGACGGGTCGTAAGGTCGCGGGACCTCGCGAGTCGCTTGCGACGCACCATTTTTCGGCCCGCGCCTTGCATAGGGTGCGTGAGCCGATTTCGGAGAATTCGATGAGCACAAACACGGCCGAAGCGGAAACGCCGGAAACCACGGGTAGCGATGGTCCGCTGCTCGACCTGACGGACGCCGCGGTCAAGAAGTTCATCAAGCAGGCGAAAGCCCGCGGCTACGTCACGATGGACGAACTTAACAAGGTGCTCCCCTCCGAGGAAGTCACCTCCGAGGCCATCGAAGACACGCTCGCGATGCTGTCCGAGATGGGCGTCAACGTCGTCGAGGCGGAAGAGGACGCCGAAGGGAGCGAGGTCGCGGTTCGCGAAGAGACGGCGGTGGTCGAGACCACCAAGGAGCCGGCCTACGACCGCACCGACGACCCGGTCCGCATGTACCTGCGCGAGATGGGCTCGGTGGAGCTGCTGTCACGCGAGGGCGAAATCGCCATCGCCAAGCGCATCGAAGCCGGCCGCGACACGATGATTCGCGGGCTGTGCGAGAGCGCGCTGACCTTCGAAGCGATCATGGTCTGGCGCGAGGAGCTCGGCTCCGGCCGCATCCTGCTGCGCGAGGTGATCGACCTCGAGCAGACCTATGGCGGCCAGAACCAGGGCGCGGAAATTCCGGCCGAGGCCCCGCCGGTGGAAGCCGAAGCCGAGGCTGAGCCCGCCGCCGAGGGCGAAGGCGAGAACGAGGACGACTTCGACGACGGCGCCGGCCCGACCATCAGCGCGATGGAAGCCGAGCTGCGCGAAGGCGTCATGGCCACCCTCGACTCCATCGCCGGCGAGTTCGAGAGCTTCCGCCAGCTGCAGGAAAAGCTGGTCGGCGCCAAGCTGAAGGGCGAGGACCTCTCCGCGGCCGACCGCAAGGCCTACGAGACCGCGACCCAGACCATCGTTCAGCACCTCAAGACGCTGAAGCTGAACAACAACCGCATCGAGGCGCTGGTCGAGCAGCTCTATGCCATCAACAAGCGCCTGATGGGCCTGGAAGGCCGGCTGCTGCGCCTGGCCGACAGCTACGGCATCAGCCGCACCGAGTTCCTGAAGGCCTACTTCGGTTCGGAGATGCGTCCGAACTGGGGCGATCAGGTCAAGCCGCTCGGCATCCGCTGGACCAAGTTCGTCGAGAACGACGCCGGCCAGATCGGCGACATTCGCTTTGAGATCGCCGCGCTGGCGCAAGAAACCGGCGTGCCGATCGACGACTACCGCCGCATCGTCCAGACCGTCCAGAAGGGCGAGCGCGAGGCCCGGCAGGCGAAGAAGGAAATGGTCGAGGCCAACCTGCGCCTCGTGATCTCGATCGCCAAGAAGTACACCAACCGCGGCCTGCAGTTCCTGGACCTGATCCAGGAGGGCAACATCGGCCTGATGAAGGCGGTCGATAAGTTCGAGTACCGCCGTGGCTACAAGTTCTCGACCTACGCGACCTGGTGGATCCGGCAGGCGATCACCCGCTCGATCGCCGACCAGGCCCGCACCATCCGCATCCCGGTGCACATGATCGAGACGATCAACAAGATCGTCCGCACCTCGCGCCAGATGCTGCACGAGATCGGCCGCGAGCCGACGCCGGAAGAACTGGCCGAAAAGCTCGCCATGCCGCTCGAGAAGGTGCGCAAGGTGCTGAAGATCGCCAAGGAGCCGATCAGCCTCGAGACGCCGATCGGCGACGAAGAGGACAGCCACCTCGGCGACTTCATCGAGGACAAGAATGCGGTGCTGCCGATCGACGCGGCGATCCAGTCGAACCTGCGCGAGACCACCACCCGCGTGCTGGCCTCGCTGACCCCGCGGGAAGAGCGGGTTCTGCGGATGCGCTTCGGCATCGGCATGAACACCGACCACACCCTGGAAGAGGTCGGCCAGCAGTTCTCGGTCACCCGCGAACGGATCCGCCAGATCGAAGCCAAGGCGCTGCGCAAGCTCAAGCACCCGAGCCGCAGCCGGAAGCTCCGCAGCTTCCTCGACAGCTGAGACTAAGGAGAAGCCCCGCCCACCGGCGGGGCTTTTTCGTTGGGGTTCCACCCTGTCATCCCGGTTTTCGTGAAGCGAAAGACGGGGACCCAAGAACACGGCGGAAGGAAATCGTGGCGATCGCGGCGCTCCGCCGTCCGCCGCAGCGTTCATGGATCCCGGACATGCGCTCCGCGCATTCCGGGATGACAAGTAAAAGGTGGAGCATCTTCGGCCCAGATCCTCCACCGCGCAGCGGGGGAGGTGGATCGCGCCGTCAGGCGCGAGACGGAGGGGGCGTTGCGCGGTGCCTTGGCCCGCACACCGCCGCCGCCTATCCTCCCGCCGGATGACGCATGGCGGTGGTCCTTGGAATGCTCAGCGCCCGCGGCGCGGTCCGCCGCCGCGGCTCGGCTTGTGGCTGATTCTCATCCTCGGCCTGGTCGGCCTGGTGCTGGGGCTGGCGCGGGCGTTTCCGGAGGCGGTGCGCACGCCGGACGACTGGGCCCGGGTCGGCTATTCCATAGGGCTGGTGCTGCTGGTCACCGCCGGCCTGTTCCGCTCCGGCCGGATCCTGCGCCCCGAACACCTGCGCTATGCGGCGATCTGGGCGGCGATCGTCGGCCTGCTGGCGCTGGGCTTCGCCTATCGCGCGGAGCTGAGCGAGGCGCCGCGCCGGCTGAAGCTGGCCTTCAGCGCCGGTGATCCGGTGACGACCGAGCCCGGCGAACTGATCATCCCGCGCGACGAGTCCGGGCACTACATCGTCGTGGCCAAGGTGAACGGCCAGCGGGTCCGGTTCCTGGTCGACACCGGCGCCTCGGACACCGTGCTCAGCCCCGACGACGCCCGGCGGATCGGCCTGCCGCTGGACGAACTCGCCTATGTCCGGGCGACGGAGACCGCCAACGGCGTGGGCTATGCCGCCCCGGCCGTCGCCGAGCGCTTCGAGGTCGGGCCGATCGCCCTGATCGACTTCAAGCTGGCGGTGAACCAGGCCCCGCTGAGCATCTCGCTGCTCGGCATGAGCTTCCTGAGCCGGCTCGACTCCTTCCACTTCGAAGGTCCCAACCTGGTGCTGCGCTGGCGCGAGGGCGGATGAGGCGCGCCCTTTTCCTTCGTCATCGCCCGGCTCGTCCGGGCGACCCATCCCAAGGCCGTTTCGCAACAGCCGTGGCAGGCGCCTCGGGCTGGATGGCCCGGACGAGCCGGGCCATGACGGCGTGGGGTGGCGAAACCTCCTCAGCCCTTACGCGTAAGCTTGTGAAGTGATGACCCGCCGACCCTCCCGTCTCCTCGCCGCCGCCCTGGCGGCCGTCACCCTGGCGACCGCCGGCGGGGCCGCGGCCCAGGGCAAGCCCGACCAGGGCGCCGCCCAGCGCCGGGCCGAGATCCTGCAGGCCTACGGCGGCCGCTACGACGGCCCGATGGCGGCCTATGTCAGCAAGGTCGGCGAACGGATGGCCGGGGCTGCGGGGCAGGGCGGGCGCTGCACCTTCAGCGTGATCGACACCGACGTGGTGAACGCCTTCGCCGCGCCGCCCGGCTGCGACATCTACATCACCCGCGGCCTGCTGGCGCTGATCCGCAGCGAGGGCGAACTCGCCGCGGTGCTCGGCCACGAGGTCGGCCACGTCGCGGCCAACCACGCCGGCCGCCGCCAGACCCGCACGGCGATCACCGGCATCGGTGCGGCGATCCTCGGCGCGGTGACCGGCTCAGGCGCGATCGGCCAGATCGCCAACCAGGTCGGCCAGTTGACCGTGCTCAGCTATTCGCGCGACCAGGAGTACGAGTCCGACACCCTGTCGGCCGGCTATCTCGCCAGCGCCGGCTACAGTCCCTACGGCCTGGTCGACATGCTGGCCGCGTTGCAGGCCAGCGACCAGGTCGAGGCCCAGGCGAGCAACGCCAGCGCCGAGGCCACGCCGGTATGGTCGCGCACCCACCCGCTGACCGGCGACCGGATCGCCCGGGCGCTGGCCGCGGCGCGGCGCAGCGGACCGCCGCCGGCGCTGGGCGCGCCCGACCCCTACCTCGCCCAGGTCGACGGGCTGATCTACGGCGACGACCCGGCCCAGGGCTTCGTGCGCGGCCGCAAGTTCCTGCACCCGGGGCTGAACATCGCCTTCACCGCGCCGGAGGGCTTCGTGCTGGCCAACAGCCCGAGCGCGGTGAGCATCCGCGGGCCGAACCGGCTGGCGGCCCAGTTCGCCGGCCCGGTCAGCGACAGCGCCGACCCGACCGACGAGGCCTACGCGGTGCTGCGCAAGGTGGTCGGCCAGGCCCCGGCGCAGGCCGGCCAGGCGCAGCGCACGCGCATCAACGGCATCGACGCGGTGCTGCTGCCGGCCCAGGCGCGCAGCAACAGCGGCCACGTCGACGTCGGCGTGGCGGTCTTTGCGGTCGGCCGCGAGAACTTCCACTTCGTGACCCTGGCCCCGGCCGGCCAGGCGCCGGCCTTCGACCCGCTGATCGACTCCTTCCGCCGGTTGTCGGCGGCCGAGCGCGCCGAGGCGCGGCCGAAGCGGATCCGCGTGGTGACGGTGCGGCCCGGCGACACCCAGGCCGCGCTGGTCGCGCGCATGGCGGTCGAGGACCATGCCGCCGAGCGGTTCCAGGCGATCAACGGCCTGCAGCCGGGCGATCCGCTGCGGCCGGGCGACAAGGTGAAGATCGTCGTCGCCGGCTCCTAGGTCTGGACGAACTTGGTTCTCTGACGCAGGCTGCGGCGTGGTCTCGGACGCAGGACGCTTCGATGCTCAGCCTTATCGCCGCGGTGATGCTCGCCACCGCTTCGCCGGAAACCCCATCGACCGAGGCCGGACCGCCGGCGACGCCCGCCAAGGCGGAGGCCGCCGAGGAGCCTCCGAGCGCGGCCGGCAAGAAGACCTCGCGCGACGACGTGGTCTGCTGGGACCAGACTCCGCTCGGCACCCGCTTCAGCAAGCGGGTCTGCGCCAGCCGCGGCGACCTGGACGACCGCCGCCAGCGCGACCAGGACCTCATTCGCGGCGTCCGCACCGCGCCGACGCCGGGCGACGTGCCTCAGTGAGCGATCCGCCAGGCCAGCTGGCCTAGGCTGAACAGGATCTCGAACGCGATCAGCGCCACGATGATCACCTCCAGCCGCAGAGCGCGCTCGGTGTCCATCAGGTCGGTGATCAGCCGGGCGGTCTGGCCGATCAGGTTGAGCTTGCGGTCGAGGATCTCGGCGCGCTCGTGCAACTCATACTCGTCCTCCAGCCGCGCGTAGAGCCGCTCAAGGTCGGGCCGGTCCCACAAGAGGTCCGGCTTCTCGCTGACCGCCACCCGGCCGGCCACCCGGTGCTGGACCAGCAGCCCTTCGCCGAGCATCTGCAGGGTGGTGCGCCGGCTGGCCGGTTGCCGGCCGCGCTCGGCCAGCGTGCGGGCCCAGGGCTCGATGCGGTCGAGCACCTCGGCGACCTGCCGCTCGTCGTGCGCCAGGGCCGCGCTCTTGGCCAGGGCGTCGGCGACGCAGAGCAGCCGCTCCAGCGACAGGTCGGCGATGTGCACCGTGCCATCGAGCTCGGCGCGCTCGTCGCGGCCGTCGAGCGGCGCCAGCTGCACCGCTTCTTCTTCATGCAGCGCAAACGGATCGATCACCCGCGGGCCGACGCCGCGGATCACCTCGTCCTCGGCCAGGGTGTCGAGCCCGATCAGCACCACGACGCCGTATCGGAACACGATCGCCAGGCCGCCGGCGCCACCGACCTTGAAGGCCAGCGGCGTCGTCGACAGGACGTCGCGCCGCTCCAGCCCGGCCGTGTCGATCCGCTCGCCCAGCAGCACGGCGCGGGCGGTCAGCGGCGCGAAACCGGGGTCGGCGTCTTCAGCCATTACGGTGGAGCATACGCCGAGGGCCGGCGCTGCGGCAGTCCCCTACCGCCAGCCGTAGTTGAAGCTGACCGAGATGCGCTCGGCCTTGGCGGTGTTGACCGGCACCTCGTGGCGCAGCCAACTCTCCCACAGCAGCACCGTGCCGGGCTCGGGCTTGAGGTAGACGAAGGCCTTGCGGCTCTCGTCGGCGTCGGCGCGCCGCGGCGGGGCGGCCATCATCATCGGCAGCCGCGGATCTTCGAACTTCAGCGCGCTCGCGCCCGGCGGGATGGTCACATAGACCGTGCCCGACAGCACGCTGTGCGGGTGGATGTGGCTGGTGTGGGTCGCGCCGGGCTTGAGGATGTTGACCCACAGGCTGTCGAGCCGCAGCCGGCCGCCGCCCAGTTCGTACTGCAGCTCCTCGGCGAAGGCCGCGGCGTGGCGGTCGAGCTTCTTGCGCAACTGCTCGAAGACGCTGACCCGCTGCGGTAGGTCGTTCAGCGAGGCGTAGGAGGTGTAGCCGCCGTAGTTGTTGGCCTTGCACCAGGCGCGTCCGGCGCGGTCCTCGGCCGCCAGCATCCGGCAGCCGTCCTCCAGCTCGGCGAGGAAGGCCGCAAAGCCGCGGTCGCCCGCCAGGCTCGCCTCGTAGATCGGAGTGGGGAACAGGGTGTGCAGGGCCATGGCCGCAAGCCGCTAACGGGGGCGGAGGGCGAAGTCAAAGCGCCGCGTCAAAACGCCCCCTCAGTCAGCTTCGCTGACAGCTCCCCCGCAGACGGGGGAGCAGCGGTCCGCTCCTCCTTCAAGACCCGCTCCTCCCCTGCGAAGCGGGGGAGGTGGATCGGCGCGGAACGCGCCGAGACGGAGGGGGCGTTCCTACTTCGCCTGCACGTCCAGCAGCGCTCGCCAGGTCTCGTCGGCGAAGGCGGCGACCCGGGCGTTGGCGGCGAACTCGGTCCTGGCCTGGATCAGCGCCACGGTCTCGGCGGCGAGGTCGACGTCGGCGTCGGCCGGCCAGCCGGCGACCCGCTCGGCCGATTTCGCCACGCGGCCTTGGGCCGACATCATGCCGTAGTGGGCGGTGCTGAGCGGATCCATGCGGCCCTCGCGTCCAGAAGTCGGATCCAGCATGCGGCGGACGCGGTTAAGCCCAGGCGAGCAAGCGTGGTGAACCGAACGCCGGGCGGGGTTAACCTACCCGACGAGGGGCCAGGAGTGAGGAACATGCTGCGATCTCTTCTCGCCGGCGCGGTCCTGGCGCTCTGCGCCGGCGCCGCCTACGCCCAGCCGGAGAGCGCTGCGCAGACCAAGGTCTGCGTCGACGTGAACGGCGCCTTGCGTCCAGCCGACTGCCACGGCCAGGCCAGTCGGCTGGAGACCCGCGAGGACATCTGCCTGTGTTCGGGCGGCGGGCGGCAGGTCGCGGCCTCGATCTGCCCGCCAGGCGTCGCCCCGCCGGGCGAGAGCCTCGCGGTGGCCAAGGCGCGCAACCAGTTGCTGCGCAGCCAGGACACCCTGGTCGGCGCGACCTTCGAAGGCCGTCCGCTCTGCGTGCCGCCGACCCAGCGCTGACGGCCTAGCCGGCTAGTGGGCTAGTGGGCTAGTGGGCGCTGGGCGCCTCGTAGGTGGCCATCATCTCGCCCTGAGCGATGGTGTGTCCCTTCAGCGCGTTCAGCAGGTCATGCAGCGGCGTGTCCGGCCCCATCGCCAGGAAGTCGTCGAGCGCGAACACCTGGAAGTAGTAGCGGTGCAGGCCGTGCCCGGCCGGCGGCCGCGGGCCGAACCAGCCGTAGCCGCCCATGTCGTTGCGCCCCTGGATGCCGCCCTGCGGGGTGGCCAGGAACTCGGCGTTGGGCAGGCCTTCGGGCAGGGCGGTCACCTCGCCGTGCACGTCCCAGAGCATCCAGTGGACGAACGGCTTCTCGCGCGGCGCGTCGGGGTCCTCGACGATCACCGCCCAGGTCTTGACGTCCGGCACATTGGTCCACGCCAGCGGCGGGGAGAGGTTGTCGTAATAGGCCGAGTACTGGTCCGGCAGCTTGCCGCTGACCTCCTGGGCGCGACAGGTCACCACGATCCCGGTGTCGAGAACCGGGTGCACCTTCATGATGGTGATAGCTTCGCCGGAGTGTTCGGGATGTTGCGGGCTCATCAGGCGTCTCCCTCGTAGCCGTACGGGCGTCGGAACGACGGATCAAACCGGGCGGGGGCGCGTTGGTTGCGCGACAATTTGTTCGCACCCGCACACGTTTCCTGCGTCAAATCATGCCGCACCGCGGCATTGATCCTTCGCCTTTTCATGCCTATATGCCCGTCCGGCTCCAGTATGGGGGCCTAGCGGCTCGCCCTGCGCCCGCGCGCGAGGAAAGGACGTTTGACGTATGTTCGTGACGCTGATGAAGGCCAAGTTGCATCGTGCGACGGTCACTCAAGCGGATCTTGAGTACGAAGGTTCCATCGCTATTGACCGCGCGCTGCTCGACGCCTCCGGCATCCTGCCGCACGAGCAGGTCGACGTTCTGAACATCACCACGGGCGCGCGGTTCACGACCTACGCCATCGAAGCCCCGCGCGGTTCGCGCGTCATCGGCGTCAACGGCGCCGCGGCGCGGCTGGTGCAAAAGGGCGACAAGGTGATCGTCGTCACCTACGGCATGCTGCCGGCCGAAGAGGCCCGCAACTACGCCCCGACCGTCGTCCTGCTAGACGACGACAACGAGATCAAGAAGGCCGCCTGATGCGCCGTGCGCCCGCCGCGCTGGCGCTGGTGGTGCTAGCGCTGGCCGGCTGCGGCTCGCATCTGCCCAAGGGCGTCGACGCCGAAAAGCTCGACAGCTACGTCTCCGGCGCGATCGGCGATCCCCAGACCTGCATGCTGATCGGCCGCCAGGGCTCAGGCGAGGTGGTCTGGCGCTACAACACCCACACCACCTGCGCGCGGACCTTGCCGGCTTGCGACGCGCCGACCGTCCGCACCGTCGGCGACCTGCTGAAGGCCACCGCCAAGGACGGCCAGCCGCGCACCCTGAGTTGCGACAGCGCCCCCGACGGCTCGCGCGGCGTCGGCTGGGCCGCTGGCCCGATCGCCGGCCACAAGCTGGTCTACGCCGCGGTGATGGAGGGCCAGCGCGCCCTGCCGGGCCGGATCATGGCCGAAAAGGTCGAGGGCGCGCTGCAGGACGCGGGCTTCTAGAGCCCTTCCCACTCGCGTTGAATCAACGCGAGTGGATGAGAAGGGCTCTCACTCAAAGGCGACGACCCTGTTTATCCCGCCTGACTTGTCTCAAGTCAGGCGGGACAGGGTCTAGCGCCCGCGCCCGCCTCGCACGTTTCAGCGCGTCAGCTCGTAAACCCCGCTGACGTCTACCCGCACCTTCACCTCGCCCGGCGACACCGCGGTGTCGGCCTCCTTGTAGCGCGCCGACATCGCCATCATCGGCACGGGCGGCGGCGGGCTGAACGAGCCGCCTTCGCTCAGGGTGACCAGCCGCAGGACCCGGTGGCCGGTGGCCCGGGCGTAGAGGTCGGCCTTGGCCGCCAGCGCCTTCACCGCCTGCTCGCGCGCGGCGTTCTCGGCCGCGGTCGGGTCGACCAGGCCGAAGTTGATGCCGCCCACCTGGTTGGCCCCGGCCGAGACCACGGCGTCCACCGCCTGGCCCAGCTTGGTCAGATCGCGCACCGTCACCGTGACCTGGTTGGTGGCGCGGTAGCCGGTCAGCCGCGGCGGCTGGTTCTGCTCGTAGTGGTATTGCGGCTCGAGGCTCAGCTGCGAGGTCTGGATGTCCTTCGCGGCGATCCCGCCCTTCTTCAGCGCCGCCATCACCTGGTTCATCCGCGCGGCGTTGGCCGCCATCGCCTCCTGCGCGGTCGCCGCCTCGGTCATCACGCCGAGATTGATGGTCGCCATGTCCGGCGCGATCTTGGTCTCGCCATAGGCCGCGACGTTGAGCGTCGTCGCCCGGAACACCGCGTCGCCCGCGCCGGCCGGCGCCGTCTGGGCCAGGGCCATCGGCGCGGCGGCCGCGCCCAGAACCAGGCCCATCGCGGCCGCGCGCATCCACATCTTCATAGTTGTCTCCCTCGAGCCGTGCTCGTTTCGCGGAAGCTCGCAAACCCAAGCTGAACGGGAGCTTTAAGGCGCCTGCAGGAGATGGTAACCCGGCGAGCTTCTTCGCTGCTGGGGCCTGTAGCTCAATGGTTAGAGCCGGCCGCTCATAACGGTCTGGTTGCAGGTTCGAGTCCTGCCGGGCCCACCAGCGAAGCTCCCTCGGCCGCCGAGCGAAGACCGCCGCCGGAGCGCCACGCCGAGATGCAGGATTGCCACAGCTGCTGGTTTTCGCATGCGCGTCATTGCGCCCGCTGCGCTGCAGCATAGATTGGCGGCGGGAGGATTCCTGACTTCAGCCCAATGGCTGAAGCTTTGCTTGGCGACCGTGAACACGCGGCGCCCGTGACGAGCAAATGTCAAAGGAGTCCATGATGAACCGCATAGCCTACAATCTGATTGACCAAGCCGGATGGTTGTTCGGCTTGAGCGCCCTGATCGGCCTGCTCGCAAGTTCAGGCTACGTACTCTTGAAGTGACGACGCCGAGACAGGGCGACTTCAGACAGTACGGCTCAGTTGACCGGCGTTCCGGTTGCGCTGCAGCATTTCTCTAAGCGTATTCCACTGAGCAGCTCCGCCTCCGGCGGAGGCGGTCGCTCCTGGCGACCGCGAGGGCGGCCCGCGCGCATATCAAGCTGAGTGTTCAGCGGATATGGGCGCGGGTCTCGCCGCGCTCGTCAGCCGGGTCGGCAAGACTGCGCGAGGAACTTTCTTTGCGGCCGAGGTGTTGAGCGCCCAATCCTCGGGGGCTCGCGCGCATGCCTCAGATGCTGACGCAAGGGGCGGCCCTGATGGGGGCGCGCGGGATCGGGACTGGCCTGTCTGTCCTTGCGCTCTCGGGCTGCGCGGGCAGCATCCTGGATCCCGTGGGGCCGGTGGGGGCCGACGACAGCCAGATCTTCATCGACGCCCTGCTGATCATGCTGGTGATCGTCATCCCGACGATCCTGCTCGCCTTCTGGGTGGCCTGGCGCTATCGCGCGTCCAACACCAAGGCGGAATACCTGCCGTACTGGTCCTATTCCGGGCGGATCGAGGCGATCGTCTGGTCGATCCCGATCCTGACCATCATGTTCATTGGCGGGGTGATCTGGATCGGGTCCTACAGGCTCGATCCATTCAAACCCCTGCCGTCGAAGACGCCTCCACTAGAGGTGCAGGTCGTTGCGCTCGACTGGAAGTGGCTGTTCATCTACCCGCAGCACGGCATCGCCACCGTTAATCAGCTCGTCGTGCCGGCGGGCGTGCCGGTGCACTTCTCGATCACCTCGTCGAGCGTCTTCAACGTCTTCTTTGTCCCGCGGCTGGGCTCGATGATCTACGCCATGCCCGGCATGGTGTCGCAGCTCAACCTGCAGGCGGACCGGCCCGCGGTGCTGTTTGGCCAGTCGGCCCATTTCAGCGGCGACGGCTTCTCGGACATGCAGTTCCAGGTCAGAAGCGTCGCGCCCGCCGAGTTCGCGGCCTGGGCGCAGACGGTGCAAAGCGCTGGTCCCCTGCTGGACTCGGCGGCCTATGCCGGCCTGTCTCGGCAGAGCCATAAGGTGACGCCCTTCACCTATCGCGCCGTCGATCCGCAACTGTTCCACGCGATCGCGGCTCAGAAGATCGCGCCGGGCCCCGGACCTGAGCCGGAACCTTCGCCGCATGCGGCGCGCGAGGTTTCAGGCGGGAGGCGCTGACCCATGTTCGGCAAGCTCAGCTGGTCGGCCATTCCCTTCGACGAGCCCATTCCGCTGCTCACCTCTCTGGTGCTGATCCTCGTCATCCTGGGCGTGCTCGGACTGGTGACGGTCAAGGGCTGGTGGCCCTACCTCTGGCGCGAATGGATCACCTCGGTCGACCACAAGCGCATCGGCATCATGTACTGCCTCTTGGGCTCCGTGATGTTGGTCCGTGGCTTCGCCGACGCCATCATGATGCGCAGCCAGCAGGCGGTCGCCATCAACGCCGAAGGCTACCTGCCGGTCGAGCACTTCAATCAGATCTTCTCGGCCCACGGGACGATCATGATCTTCTTTGCGGCCATGCCGCTGGTGATCGGCTTCATGAACTTCGTGACGCCGCTCCAGTTGGGCGTGCGCGACGTGGCCTTTCCGACGCTCAACTCGGTCAGCTTCTGGCTGACCGCCTCCGGGGCGCTGCTGGTCAACATCTCATTGTTTGTCGGAGAGTTCGCCCGCACCGGCTGGCTGCCGTACCCGCCACTCAGCGAGGCCGCCTACTCGCCGGGCGTCGGCGTCGATTACTACTTATGGGCCGTGCAGATATCCGGAATTGGCACGCTGATGACCGGGATAAATTTCGTCACGACGGTGTTGAAGATGAGATGTCCCGGCATGAGCTATCTGCGCATGCCGATGTTCTGTTGGACGGTTATGTCGTCCAGTCTCATCATTGTCGCGGTCTTCCCGATATTGACGGCGACGCTGGCCATGCTCAGCCTGGATCGATATTTCGGGTTTCACTTCTTCACGAACACCGCGGGCGGAAACCCGATGATGTTCATGAACCTGATCTGGGCCTGGGGCCACCCCGAGGTCTATATCCTCGTCCTGCCCGCCTTCGGCATTTTCTCCGAGGTCTTCTCGACCTTTTCGGGCAAGCCGCTGTTCGGCTACCGCTCGATGGTCGCGGCCACGCTCTTCATCTGCATCGTGTCGATGATGACGTGGCTGCACCACTTCTTCACGATGGGCTCGGGGCCGGCCGTGAACACCGCCTTCGGCATCTCCACCAGCATCATCGCCGTGGGCACCGGGGTGAAGATCTACAACTGGATCTTCACGATGTACGGCGGCCGGGTGCGCTTCACGGTGCCCATGCTGTGGTCGCTGGGTTTCATCTTCACCTTCGTCATCGGCGGCATGACCGGCGTGCTGCTCGCCGTGCCGCCAGCCGACTTCATCGTCCACAACTCCATGTTCCTCGTCGCGCACTTCCATAACGTGATCGTAGGCGGCGTGGTGTTCGCGCTGTTCGCCGGCCTCGATTACTGGTTCCCGAAGGCCTTCGGCTTCCGCCTGCACGAAGGCTGGGGCAAGGCGGCGTTCTGGTTCGCCTTCTTCGGCTTCTGGATCACCTTCACGCCGCTCTACCTACTCGGGATGCAGGGCATGACCCGCAGGCTCCAGCATGTGAACATCGAGGAGTGGCGGCCGATGCTGGAGCTCTCGCTGGTCGGCACCGGGGTGCTGGTGGTGAGCGTCATCTGCCAGGTCATGATGCTCGTCGTGAGCATCATCAAGCGCGACGAACTGCGCGATGTGACCGGTGACCCCTGGGACGGGCGTTCGCTGGAGTGGGCGACGCCGTCGCCGGCGCCCTCCTTCAACTACGCCGTCATGCCGAACGTCGAGGGCGAGGAGGCCTACTGGGGGATCAAGCTGCGCGCCATGGAGACCCAGCAGCTGTCGCCGGAGCCGAAATACGAGCCGATCGAGATGCCGGTGAACAGCCCCGTCGGCTTCTACACCGCCTTCTTCGCCAGTGTGACCGGCTTTGCGCTCATCTGGCAGATCTGGTGGCTGGCGGGCCTCGGCCTGGCGGCCGCCTTTGCCGGGTTTGTCGTGTTCGCCTGGCGTGACGTCCACGAATTCCATGTTCCCGTGGAGGAAGTGGCGCGCGTCGACCGGGCCCGGCGGGAGGCGCGCGAAGCCTTCCTGGTACGGCTTGCTCAGCAGGAGGCGTCGGCGCCGTGAGCGAGTTCCCCGCCTCCCTCGAAACGCTCCGTCGCGTTCGCGAAGACCCGCATCGGCTGGGCCATCGCGGCCATGGCCCCGAAGGTCCGGTCCTGGGCGCGGGTCATGGCGTGACCGGTCCCGCGAGCAAGCGGATCATTGTGGGCTACGGCTTCTGGATCTTCCTGCTCAGCGACATCGTGATGTTCGCCTGCTTCTTTGCGGCCTACGCGGTGCTGCAAGAGGCGACCGCCGGCGGGCCGACGGCGGCGCAGATCGTCGAGATGCCGCGGGTGGCGCTGCAGACCGGCGCGCTTCTGCTGTCGAGCTACACCTGCGGCCTTTCCTTTGCGGCCACCAACGCGAAGAGCCGGCTGTGGACGCAGGTCTTCCTGCTCCTCACGGGCCTGCTCGGTCTGGCCTTCGTGGCCATGGAGCTCCAGGAGTTCATCTCTCTCGCCGAACGAGGGGCCACGCCGCAGCGCAGCGCTTTCCTCAGCGCCTTCTTCGGGCTGGTCGGTCTGCACGGCCTGCACGTCACCGTGGCCGGGCTCTGGCTCGCGACGATGATGGCCCAGGTCCAGGTGAAGGGCTTCCGCCGGGAGATCGTACACAGGCTGATCTGCTTCAACCTGTTCTGGCATGCGCTGGACATCGTCTGGATCGGCGTCTTCACCATCGTCTATCTGATGGGGAGCCTGACATGAGCGGCCTCGAGTATGACCCGCACCTCTACAGCGGCGAGCTCAATCATCGGGAGGACCACGCGCCCGGCGACGAGCCGGAGGAGAGCGCAGGCCACTGGGTTCGCAATTCAAACCTGGGCCTGGGTTTCTCCGTCGTGCTCACGGTGGCCGCCTTCCTCTTGGCGGGCTCGCACCTGATCTATGAGCCGGCCATACCCGTGGCCTTGATCGTGCTGGCCATCGCCCAGATGGGCGTGCACCTGGTCTTCTTCCTTCACGTCACCACGGGCCCAGACAACACCAACAATGTGCTGGCGCTCGCCTTCGGAATCCTCGTGGTGTTCCTGATCGTCGCCGGATCCATCTGGATCATGAACCACCTGAACCACAACATGATGCCGATGGAGCAGCTGATACAGATGCAGCGGTAGTCGCGCGCCCGCCGGCCGAGACGGTCCGCAACCAGCGCTGCCGCCGGCGTCCGGCGCCGGCCAGGCTTATCGCCCGGCGCCGCCCTTCCGCGCCATCTCGAAGCTGCGCGTCATGTGCTCGAAATAGGCGTCGATCGGCGGTAGCAGCCACAGGTCCTTGGGGTCGCGGATGGCGTCGATCTCGTTGGCGACGTCGTCGATCGACCAGGACGGGCGGAACACGCCGGGGGTCTCGGCGATCAGCGCGCGGGCGACGCGGCCGGCCATCGAGACCAGCATCTCGCCGCTGATCGAGCAGCTTTCGTGGGCCAGCCAGCCGACCACCGGGGCGACCAGGTCCGGGCCCATCGGCGGGTACTGGGTGATGTCCAGGCCCTCGGCCATGCGGGTCACCGCGCCCGGTAGGATGATGTTGCTCTTCACCCCCTTCGGCGCGCCCTCGATGGCGATGACGTTGTTCAGGCCGATCATCCCGGCCTTCGACACACCGTAGTTGACGACGTTGCTGGTGCCGTAAAGGCCGCCGATCGAGCCGGTCAGCACCACCCGGCCGTAGCCGGCCTGGGTCATGATCGGGAAGGCCGGCCGCACCACGTGGAAGGCGCCCATCAGGTGGACGTCGACGACCGCCTTGAAGTCCTCGTCGGGGATCGCGTCGAGCGCGCCGTAGCGGACGTTGCCGGCATTGTGGATCAGCACGTCGAGCCGGCCGTAGTGGTCCATCGCCGCCTGGACGATCGCCCGGCCGCCCTCGGGCGTCGCCACCGACTCCAGGCAGGCGACGGCCTCGCCGCCGGCGGCCTTGATCTCCGCCACCACGGTCTCGGCGGGGCCCGCGTCGCCGCCGTCGCCGCTCATCGCGCCACCGGGATCGTTGACCACCACCTTGGCGCCCTTGGCGGCCAGCAACAGGGCGTACTCACGCCCCAGGCCGCGGCCGGCCCCGGTGATCACCGCCACCCGGCCGTCGAATCTGCGTTCCGTCACGGCGCGTTCCTCATCAGTTGTGGTTGTTTCGGGGGCGGACCCCATTTCCGCTCGTACCGGCGAAGGCCGGTATCCAGATCCAGCCTGAGCGCGTCGTGGGTTTCACCTGGGCCCCGGCCTTCGCCGGGGTGAGCGGTGGGGAAGGTCGGAGCACCCTCAGACCGGGTCCCAGATCGGCGCGCCGCGTTCGGCGCGCAGCGAGGGGATGGTCCGGCCGTCGACGTCGGTGACGCCGTACTCCTGGGCCAGCTCGGCGTTGATGAAGGTGCCGCCGCTGCGGCGCATGATCTGCGGGTCCTGCGCCAGGGCGGCGATCACCCGGCCGGGGAACTCGACCGACGAGCCCACCGCGCTGTTCAGCTGCGAGGCCATGCCGGGAACCGTCTTCAGGTTCTCCTGCGCCCGCTCGGTGTAGGTGAAGCCCTGCCACAGCGACAGCGAGGCGATGTTGTGGGCTTTCAGCTCGATGGCCATGTCGCGCGCCATCCGGTCGGTGGCGCTCTTCACCGTCCCGAAGATCACGTCGTAGGTGTAGGTCACCCCGACATAGCCGGAGAGGGCGACCATCAGCCCCGAGCCCTGCGGGACCATGATCTGCGCGGCGTGCCAGGCGGCGGTGAAGTTCGAGCGCAGGCCGACGTCGACCATCTCCCAGTTGGCGATCGGCTTCTCCCAGAACGGGACGCGGTCGGTCATCGAGGCGGGAATGGCGATGGCGTTGTTGACCAGCAGGTCGAGCCGGCCCTGCTCGCGCTTCACCTGTTCGAACAGGGCGGCGACCTGGGCGTCGTCGGCGTGGTCGACCTGCACGGCGACGCCCTTGCCGCCGCGCTTGTCGACCTCGGCGGCGGTCTCGCCGACGGTGCCGGGCAGGGGAGAGGCGCCCGGCGTCACCGTGCGGCCGGTGACGTAGACGACAGCGCCTTCGTCAGCCAGCGCCAGCGCGATGCCGCGGCCGATGCCGCGGCTGGCGCCCGTCACCACGGCCACCTTGCCCGTCAGCGCGCCCATGCGCTCCTCCGTCTGTTCTTAAGGGTTGGTCTTAGGCCTTGCTCGGGTCGTGCGGCGCGCGGCGGTTGACCAGCGGCCGCTGGTAGGACGGGTCGTCCGTGCTGCGCGCCGGCGCGCCGTTGCCGAAGATGTCGGGCACGTCGGCGAACGGGATCGGCATGGTCGGGACCATGCCCGACCACTCGATGGCGTTGGTCCTGAGCGCGATCTTCCAGGCCCCGTCGCGCTTCTCCAGCCGGTCGATGTAGCGGCCGCCGGCGATCCAGTTCGACTCGTCGCGGTTGCGGCCGACGAACAGGTAGTAGGTCTCGGTGTGGGCGGTGTCCCCGTCGATCTCGACGGTGACGTTCAGCAGGTTGTGGTGGGTCGCGACCTGGCCCAGCTCGTGCATCGCCGAGGCCCAGGCGTAGCAGTCGGCCGGGCTGCCGACGAACGGCCCGGCGGCCATGGTCGCGTCGTCGTGGAAGGCCGACAGGAAGACCTCGCGGTCGAACCGGTCCATGCCGCGGGAAAACCGCGTCAGGCAGTCGACGATGTCCTGCCGGTCGAGCAGCGCGTCGAGGCGGGCGGCGCGCTCAGCGTCCACGGCCCGGCTCCTGCGAGATCGGCTTCCAGATCGGCGCGCCGCGCTGTTCGCGCAGCGACGGGATGACCTTCCCGTCGATGTCGACGATGCCGTAGTCCTGCGCCACCTCGGCGGTGATGAAGGTGCCGCCGGAGCGCTTCATCACCTCCGGGTCGGTCGCTAGGGCGGCGATCACCAGGCCGGGATGCTCGGGCGAGCAGCCGACCAGCGGGTTGGTGACGGTCTTGGCCTTCATCTCCGGGTTCCGCGCCAGGTTGCGGTGGGCCCGTTCGGTGAAGGTTAGCCCCTGCCACAGCGACAGCGAGGCGATGTTGTGCGGCTCCAGCTCGATGGCCATGTCGCGCGCCATCCGGTCGACCGCCGACTTGCAGGTCCCGAACACCACCCCGTAGGTGTAGGTCACCCCGACATAGCCGGAGATGGCGACGATCAGGCCGGACTTCTGCGGCACCATGATCTGCGCCGCGTGCCAGGCGGCGGTGAAGTTCGAGCGGACGCCGACGTCGACCATCTGCCAGTTCGACAGCGGCTTCTCCCAGAAGGAGCCCGGCTCGGTCAGGTCTTCGGGAAGCGCGAAGGCGTTGTTGACCAGGATGTCGAGCCGACCGCGCTCGCGCTTCACCTGGTCGAACAGCGCCGCCACCTGCGCGTCGTCGGCGTGATCGACGGCCACGGCGACGCCCTTGCCGCCGCGCTTATCGATCTCGGCCGCCGTCTCGCCGACGGTGCCGGGCAGCGGATAGCTGCCCGGGGTGACCGTACGGCCGGTGACGTAGACCGTGGCGCCTTGCGCGCCGAGCGCCAGGGCGATGCCCTTGCCGATGCCGCGGCTCGCGCCGGTGACGACGGCGACCTTGCCTTCGAGCTTCCCCGCCATCCCGCCTACACCAGCTCCGCTTTGTGGGAGGCCTTGGCCTCGGTCAGCGTCAGGCCGGCGAGGTCGCCCTTGGCGCGCCAGTCACTGAGCATTTTCATGAAGCCGTTCCAGCCCGGCAGGTAGCCGCGGAACAGCGCCCACTTCGGCTTCGCTTCGCCGTCGTTGTTGAAGTAGCCGGGCGTGCACTCGCCGAGGAATTGGGCGGTGTCGAACTCGTTCTCGCGCATGTGGGCGACATAGGCGTCCATCGCCGCCTGGGTGGGCTCGACCGCGACCGCGCCGCGCTTGCGGGCTTCGCTGACGATGTAGGCGATGTGCTCGCACTGCCGGCCGAACTGTTCGGTGGTCGTCGAGTTGGCCCCGCCCTGGACGTAGCCCGTGTAGAACATGTTCGGGAAGCCGTGGGTGGTCACCCCGTGGAAGGTCAGCGGGCCGTTGCGCCAGTGATCGTAGATCGAGACGCCCTCACGGCCTTCGACCACCGGAATGCCCCAGCGGCGCTCCAGGTCGCTGGTCACCTCGAAGCCCGAGGCGAAGATCATGCAGTCGACCGGGTACTCGACGCCGTCGGCGATGAAGCCCTTCTCGGTCAGGGCCTCGACGCCCTGGGTCGCCGACACGTCGATCAGCTTCACGTTGGGCTGGTTGAAGGCCGGGTAGTAGTCGTTGTTCGACAGCGGTCGCTTGCACATGAAGCGGAACCACGGCTTCAGCGCCTCGGCGGTCGCCTTGTCCTTCACCGTCGCGTCGACGCGGCGGCGCATCCGCTCCATCACCTGGTAGTCGACCATCTCGCGGCGGGCGACGAACTCCTCGGGGCTGAGCTGCGGCCAGCCCTCTTCGTCCAGTTCGGCGGCGAGGTTGCGGCTGATCTCGGTCCAGATGTCGCACACCAGGTCGGGATCGCCGGGATGGAAGGCTTCCTGCGCGCCGCGATGGAAGTTCGCCATCCGCTCGGCCTGCCAGCCGGGCTTCAGCGACGCGACCCATTCCGGATCGGTCGGCGGGTTGGAGCGCTCGTCGATGTTCGACGGCGTGCGCTGCAGCACGTAGACCTGCTTGGCGTACTTGGCGAGGAAGGGGACCGCCTGCACCGAGGTCGCGCCGGTGCCGACGATGGCCACCGTCTTGTCGCCCAGCTTGTCGAGCACCGGATTGCGCCAGCTGCCGCCGGTGTACTCGTGGTCCCAGCGGGCGGTGTGGAACATCTCGCCCTTGAAGCTGTGGATGCCGGGGATGCCCGGCAGCTTCGGCATGTTCATCACGCCGCCGGCCATGATCACGTGCCGCGCGCGCAGCTCGTCGCCGCGGTTGGTCGACACGCGCCAGCGCTGGATCTCGGCGTCCCAGCGCAGGCCGGTGACCAGGGTGTGGAACAGCGCGCCGCGGTAGAGGTCGAACTTGTTGGCGATGATCTTGAAGTAGTCGTGGATCTCGTAGCCGTCGGAGAACTTCTTCGACGGCATGAAGCCGGTCTCTTCGAGCAGCGGCAGGTAGCAGTAGGCGTCGTTGTCGCACTGCAGGCCCGGGTAGCGGTTCCAGTACCAGACGCCGCCGAAGTCGCCGGCGTGGTCGATGTTCCGGAAGTCGGTGATCCCCATCTTGGTCAGGTGGTAGCCGGCCAGCACGCCGGTCCAGCCGCCGCCGAGGATGGCGACCTCGAGGTCTTCGGCGATCGGATCGCGCGGGGTGATCGGCGTGTAGGGGTCGTGCTCGTAGTCGGCCGCCAGGTCGCTGGTCAGGTGCTCGTACTGGTTCTGACCCTTCTTGGTCAGGCGCTTGTCACGCTCCTGGAGGTACTTGGCCCGCAGTTCGGCGATGTTGATCTCTTCCCGCGGCGGGGTGTCGGTCGGATGGCACGTCATAGTCGCTCCAAGAACTCGTCGTCGCTGCGCCGCCTTTGGCGCGATCGGCATGATTATGGGGCGTTATAGCGCCCCGCGGCGTCGGGAAATATGTCGACCTGCCTCAGGCGAGGGAGGGCCGACGGCTCCTTACGCGCGCTTGCCGAAGAAGGTCTCGCTGTAGTCGCCGTTCGCCCGGCCGGAGAAGTGCTCGGCGCTGAACGGCAGGCCCATTACGCCCTGCGACCAGTCGATCGCGGCGCCGAAGTCCTGGTACCAGTCGTAGAGCATGGTGCGCTGGGCGATCCGCCACTCGCCGTTCCGCTTCTCGAACCGGTCGAGGTAGCGGCCGCCGATCAGGGTGTCGCGGTCGCCGGCGCCCATGTCGATGCGGTGGTAGGAGTTGACGTGGGTCTCGACCAGCGCGGCGTCGCCCTGCAGCTCGATCACGCTCTGGCCGAGGACGTGCTGGGTGTCCTTGATGGCGTCCGCGCCGGGCACCACCCAGGCCAGGTACTCGTCGAACGAGCCGGCGAACACGCCGTAGTCGGTGGTGGAGTCCGGCCAGTAGGCGGCGGTGATCGCCGCGGCGTCGCGGCGGTCCTCGCCGCGCGCCAGGCGGGCGATGCAATCGCGGATCTTCTCGCGGTCGAGAAGGCTCTTCAGTTCCTCCGAGATCGCGTCCATTTCCGCCCTCTTGTCTGGTTTTTCACCCGATCAAGCCGATGTCCGACGCGCGCGAAGCAGCGGGCATGCGAACAGAGCGCCTGAGGCGGGCAGCTTGATCGATTGGCCAAAGATTAAGCGCCGGGTCCGGCGCGCCGCTTGACCAATTCGGACAAAAGGGCTCCTTCACACGACGGCTGCAGTGAGCCGCGCCGCGATGAAATGACGCCGCGGGAGGACCGGGTGAGGCCGAAGGCGCCAATGGATCAGCAGCCTGTCACCGCCGAAGTGTTCGACGTGGTGCACGCGCGGATCCTGCGGTTCTTCCCCGACCTGGTGGAGCAGCTCGGCGGCGAGCCGATGCTGCTGATCCGGCAAGCCGGGATCGACACCGAAAACCTTTCGCGCGGGCGCGCGTCGGCCACCTACCGGCAGCTGGTCCAGCTGATCGAGCTCGCCGCGGCGAAGCTCGATTGTCCCGACTTCGGCCTGCGGCTGGCGACCCTGCAGAGCGGCCGGATGTTCGGCCCGCTGGGGCTGGTGATGAAGAACTCGCAGACCTTCGGCGAGGCGCTCGACTACGTCAGCAAGCACACCCAGGCCCACAGCCTGGCGGCGCGGATCTGGCAGAAGCGGCTGCCGCACGAGAAGGCCGTCTTCTCCGGCCACGACATCCTGCTCGACGGCCTGCCGAACAAGAGCCAGGCGATGGAGCAGATCCTGCTGCTCGGCCACCTGGCGGCGATGGAGATCACCGGCGGGCAGGCGCGGGTGCGCCGGGTGCACTTCCGCCACCAGCCGGTGTCGCCGCTGAAGACCTACCGGCGCTATTTCGGCTGCGAGGTCTGCTTCGGGCAGAACGAGGACGGGGTGGTCTATTCCGAGCGCGACCTGGCGGCGCCGATCGTCAATCCGGACTCCCGCGTCTACGCCATGGCCACGGCCTTCATCGACGCGGAGTTCCAGGGCCGCCGGCCGCCGTTGAGCGCCCTGGTGCGGGGGGTGATCATGCAGTTCCTGGGCGCCGAGGACTGCGGCAACGAGCGCATCGCCGCCGAGCTCAACCTGCACGCCCGGACCATGCACCGCCGGCTGAAGGAGGAGGGGGCCTCGTTCCAGCGGATCAAGGACGAGGTCCGCCGCGACCTGATGCTCTACTACCTGCAGGACACCGAGCTGGACTTCGCGCACATCTCCGAGCGGCTCGGCTTTTCCGAGCAGTCGGTGATGACCCGGACCTGCAATCGTTGGCTCGCCGCATCGCCGACCCAGCTGCGGTCGCAAGGCCGCCGGCGGCGCGCGCCCGCCGGCTGATGACGCGTCTACCTCCCCCGCGAAGCGGGGTGAGGGGGACCGCCCGCCGAAGAGCGGGGGGTGGAGGGGGCAGGCCGCCGGCAGGGCCTCCCAGCGTCTCGAATTGCAGCGGTTGAAACGCCGGGGGTCCGGCTTGCCCCCTCCACCACGCGCTCTTCGCTGCGCTCGGCCCGTGGTCCCCTCCCGCCGCTTCGCGGGGGAGGTGACCCGCCGCAGTTTGTCCAAATCCGTCAAGCCGGCGCCGGGCCGGGCGCGCCAGTCATGTCGCTGAAAAAAGACGGGAGGACGCGGCATGGCGAATTCGGACACGACGGCTCAGCTCGACCTCAGCGACGTCGAATGGCGCCTCGGCCAGAAGGTCGGCGGCGGCCAGCTCTGGGAGCCGTGCAACAAGACCGACATCCGCCGCTGGGTGATGGCGCTCGACTACGTCAATCCGCTGCACTGGGACCAGCGCTTCGCCAGCCAGACCAAGTTCGGTGACATCATCGCCCCGCAGTCGATGGCGGTGGCGCTCGACTACGGGCACGGCAACAACCAGGCCTGCGTCGGCCGCATCGACGGTCAGCACATGATCTTCGGCGGCGAGGAATGGTGGTGGTACGGCACCCACATCCGGCCCGGCGACCAGCTGTTCCAGGAGCGGATCTTCACCGGCTACAAGGTCTCCGACACCAAGTTCGCCGGCCCGACCCTGTTCCAGCGCGGCGACACCATCCACCGCAACCAGCGCGGCGACCTGATCGCCAAGTCCTGCCCGACGGTGATCCGCTACCTCGCCAAGGAGGCCGAGAAGCGCGGCATCTACGCCTCGACCGCCGGCGAGGCGAAAAAGTGGACGCCGGCCGAGCTGGCCGAGATCGACCAGATCCGCCGCGACTGGTTCATGTCCAACCGCGAGGGCAAGTCGCCGCACTGGGAAGAGGTCAAGGTCGGCGACAAGCTGCCGCGCCGGGTGATCGGGCCGCACTCGATCGCCAGCTTCACCACCGAATACCGCGCCTTCATCTTCAACATCTGGGGCAGCTTCTACTGGACCGCGCCGGAGGGCGTGGAGAACCCTTGGGTCAACCAGGACATGGGCTGGATCGAAGGCTTCAGCTTCGACGAAGAGGGCGCGATGATCGACCCGCGCCTGCGCGACGGCCTCTACGTCGGCCCCTCGCGCGGCCACATCGACGACGGCCGGGCCAGCGAGATCGGCATGCATCGGGCCTACGGGTACGGCGCGACCATGGCGGCGTGGAACACCGACTACCTGGCCTTCTGGGCCGGCCATGACGGCCTGGTGCGCCACGCCAAGTCGGAGTTCCGCGGCCCGGCCTTCGAGGGCGACGTCACCTTCATCGAGGGCGAGGTCGTGCAGAAGATCGAGAAGTCCGACTGGGGCTTCCCGGTCGTCCAGATCAAGGTTCTGATGACCACCCAGGACGGCAAGACGGTCGTCAGCTCGCTGAACGAAGTCCAGCTGCCCTACTAGGATTACCTCGATGAGCGGTCATCAGTTCGTTCCGGACCCGGCGGTGTCGATCGTCCGCGGGGCGCCGTTGTCGGAGGAGCCGGGGCTCGGGTCGCTGACCCTGTCCGGCTTCCTGCGCGAGGTCACCGGGCGCTTCGCCGAGCGCGAGGCGCTGGTGCACCGCCGTCCGGACGGGACGGTGGAGCGCTGGTCCTACTCCCAGCTGTGGGACCGCTCGGTCGAGGTGGCCAAGGCGCTGGTCGCCGGCGGCCTCGGCAAGGGCGAGCGGGTCGGCGTGCTGATGACCAACCGGGCGGAGTTCCTGGCCTCGGTGTTCGGCACGGCCCTGGCCGGCGGCGTCGCATCCCCGCTCAGCACCTTCTCGACGCCGCACGAGCTGGAGCATCTGGTCGCCAGCTCGGCCTGTTCGGTGCTGCTGCTGGAGCGGCAGGTGCTGAAGAAGGACTTCGCCCAGATCCTCTGCGACCTGGACCCGGCGATCGCCGGGACGGCGCCGGGCGGGCTCGCCTCGGCCCGGTTCCCGTTCCTGCAGCACCTGGCGATGATCGACGCCGAGGCGCCGCTGGGAGCGATCGAGACCTGGGCGGACTTCCTGCGCCGCGGCGCCGAGGTGTCGAGCACGCAGCTCGAGGCGCGCGCGGCGACGGTCGCGCCGGCCGACCCCGGGGTGCTGTTCTTCTCGTCGGGCTCGACCAACAAGCCGAAGGGCATCCTCAGCGCCCACCGCGGGGTGTCGATCCAGCTGTGGCGCATGCGCCGCCAGCAGGGCCTGGGCGAGGGCGTCCGCACCTGGACGGCGAACGGCTTCTTCTGGTCGGGCAACTTCTCGATGGTGGTCGGCGGCACGCTCGCCGCCGGCGGTTCGCTGGTGTTGCAGCGGACCTTCCAGCCGGAGGAGGCGCTGGCGCTGATGGCGGCCGAGCGGGTCAGCTTCCTGTTCGCCTGGCCGCACCAGTGGGCGCAGCTGGAAGACGCCCGCAACTGGGCCGAGGTCGATCTCTCGGCGCTGAAGTACGTCGACGCCGACGGCCCGATCGCCCGGCGGCCCGAGGTGAGCACGACCTGGATCGAGCCGCGCCACGCCTACGGCAACACCGAGACCTTCACCCTCAGCACCGGCTATCCAGCCAACACCTCGCGGGCGGAGGCCGGCGACAGCCACGGCCCGCCCTTGCCCGGCAACACCCTGAAGATCGTCGATCCGCTGACCGGGGTCGTCACGCCGCGCGGCGCGCGCGGCGAGGTAGCGATCAAGGGGCCGACCCTGATGCTCGGCTACCTCGGCACGCCGCTCGACGAGACGCTGGACGACGAGGGCTACTTCCGCACCGGCGACGGCGGCTACGTCGACGAGCAGGGCCGGCTGTTCTGGGAAGGCCGACTGAACGACATCATCAAGACCGGCGGGGCCAACGTCTCGCCGGTGGAGATCGACAGCGTCATCCAGGAGCATGCTGGGGTGAAGGTCTCCCAGACCGTCGGCGTGCCGCACGAGACCCTCGGCGAACTGGTGGTCACCTGCATCGTGCCGCAGGACGGTGCTGCGCTCGACGAGGCGGCGGTGCGCGACTTCGCCAAGGAGAAGCTCGCCTCCTACAAGGTCCCGCGCCGAGTGCTGTTCTTCGCCGAGGGCGACCTGCAGCTGACCGGCAGCGCCAAGGTGAAGACCAGCGACCTGCGGGCGCTGGCGGCGAAGCGGCTGGAGGCGGAAGCGGCCAGCTGAGCGGCGACATCATCCAAGAAGCCGGGCGCTGATCCGGCGAACACCACCAGGAGGAAGCGAACATGGCGAAGGTTGCGTTGGTGACGGGCGCGGCGGCGGGCATCGGGCGGGCGTGCGCGCGCCGGCTGGCCAGCGAGGGGATCGCGGTCGGCGTGCTCGATATCAATCTCGAGGGCTGCCAGAAGGTGGTCGACGAGATCGCCTCCGCCGGCGGCAAGGCGCTCGCCCTGCAGGCCTCGATCGCCGACCGGGCGCAGGTGACCGCCGCGGTCGCCAAGCTGCGCGAGGCGTTCGGTCCGGTGACGGTGCTGGTGAACAACGCCGGGATCACCGACACCACGCCGTTCAAGGAGATCACCGACGCGCAGTGGGATCGGATCCTCGAGATCAACCTCAAGGGGACCTTCATCGTCACCCAGGTGGTGCTGCCGGACATGGAGGCGGCCAAGTGGGGCCGCATCGTCAACATCTCCTCCTCCAGCGCCCAGACCGGGGCGATCGGCATGGCCCCCTATTCGGCGTCGAAGGGGGCGATGATCACGCTGACCCGCACGCTGGCGCAGGAGCTCGGCCCGCTGGGGATCACGGTCAACAACATCCCGCCGGGCACGGTGATGAACACGGTGATGTCCGAGGCCAACCGGGCGAAGTTCCCGATGTCGATGGACGCCCTGGTGAAGTCGATCCCGGTGCGCCACACCGGCGAGCCGGAGGACATCGCCAACGCCTGCGCCTTCCTGGTGTCCGAAGCCAGCAGCTACGTCACCGGCCAGACGATCGGCGTCAACGGCGGCCGCGTGGTCTCCTGACGATCGCCGGGGTTCGCGCGAGATTGGTTCGTCTTTCGGAATAGCAGAGGTCCGCGCCGGCGTGGTACGGCGCGCACGATGAACCTTCGCGCGGGCTCCTTCGCGATGGCCGCCGGCGCCAGCCGGCGGCGCTTCCTGCAAGCCTCTGTCGCCGTCGCGACCTTGGCGGCGGCGTCGCCGGCGCGGGCCGCGCACCGGGCGATGCAGGCGGACCCGTTCATCGAGACGCTGATCGGCGCGATGAGCCTGGCGGACAAGGCCGGCCAACTGACGCTCACCGCCGGCCTCGGCATCGGCCGGCGGCTCAATCCCGGCGCGGAGCCCGGCGCGACGCCGGAGCAGGTCCGGCGCAACATCGCCGCCGGCCGGGTCAGCGGCTACTTCAACGTCTTCGACCTCGACGCCTGCCGGGCCATGCAGAAGGTGGCGGTGGAGCGGTCGCCGCACCGCATCCCGCTGATCTTCGCCGGCGACGTGATCCACGGCCTGCGAACCGCATATCCCGTGCCGCTCGGCGAGGCCGCCAGCTTCGATCCAGAGCTCTGCCGCCGGACGGCGCGGGCGACGGCCGTCGAGGCCACCGCCCTGGGCGTCCAATGGACCTTCGCGCCGATGGTCGACGTCGCCCGCGACCAGCGCTGGGGCCGGGTGGCGGAGGGCGCTGGCGAGGACACCTGGCTCGGCGGCCTGCTCGGCGCGGCGCGGGTCCGCGGCTTCCAGGGGTCGGACCTGCGGGCGGAGGATTCCCTGCTCGCCTGCCCGAAGCACTTCGCCGGCTACGGCGCGGTGCAGGGCGGGATGGAATACAACGCCGTCGACATCCCCGAGACGACGCTGCGCGAGGTGCACCTGCCGCCGTTCAAGGCGGCGTTCGACGCCGGCGCGATCGCCACCATGTCGGCCTTCAACGAGGTGGCCGGCGTGCCGGCGACCGGCAACCGCCACCTGCTGACCGAGATCCTGCGCGACGAATGGGGCTTCCCGGGGCTGGTCGTCTCCGACTTCACCTCCGAGAAGGAGCTGATCGCCCACGGCTTCGCCGCCGACGAGCCGGACGCGGTGCTCAAGGCGCTGAGCGCCGGCTGCGACATGGCCATGCAGAGCGGCCTCTACCTCAAGCACATCCCAGATCTCGCCCGCTCCGGCCGGCTGCCGCAGGGCGTCGTCGACGAGGCGGTACGCCGGGTGTTCCGGGTGAAGAAGGCGCTGGGCCTGTTCGACAACCCCTACCGCTCGCTGGACCCGGCGCGCGCGGCCACCGACGTGCGCCGGCCGGAGTTCGTCGCCCTGGCCCGCGAGGCCGGCCGCAAGTCGCTGGTGCTGCTGAAGAATGACGCCGACCTGCTGCCGCTGCCGAAAGCCGGCAAGGCGATCGCCCTGATCGGGCCGTTCGTCGCCGATCGCCTCGATGCGCTGGGGCCGTGGATGGTGGTCCCCGACTTCGCCGCCGCCGTGACCCTGGAGGAGGGCTTCCGCGCGGCGATGGGGCCGGAGGCGCGGCTGACGGTGGTACCGGGCTGTGGGGTCGAGGCCGCGACGCCCGGCGGGATCGAGGCCGCCGTCGCCGCGGCCCAGGCGGCCGACGTGGTGGTGCTCTATCTCGGCGAGTCGGCGGACATGTCCGGCGAGGCCGCCTCGCGGGTCGACATCGGCATTCCCGCGCCGCAGCTGGCGCTGGCCGAAGCGGTCGCTGCGGTCGGCAAACCGGTCGTGGTGTTGCTGAAGCACGGCCGGGCGCTGGCGCTGTCCGGCGCGGTGAAGGATGCGCCGGCGATCCTCTGCACCTGGTTCCTCGGCTCGGAGTCCGGCCACGCCATCGCCGACGTGGTGTTCGGCGACCATGCGCCCCAGGGCCGGCTGCCGGTCAGCTTCCCGCAGGCCTCCGGACAGCAGCCGTTCTACTACAATCACCGTTCGACCGGCCGGCCGGAGCCGCCGGACGACGGCAGGTTCAAGGCGCGCTACCGCGAGGTCTCGAACGCCGCGCTCTATCCGTTCGGACACGGGCTGGGCTACTCGACCGTGGTTTACGGGCCGACCGAGGTCGGCGCGCCGGAGCTGGCGCGGGGCGGGGCGCTCAAGGTCACCGCGACCGTCGCCAACACCGGGTCGCGGGCGCAACACGAGGTCGTTCAGCTCTACATCCACGACAAGGCGGCGAGCCTGGTCCAGCCGGTGCGGGCGCTGAAGGGCGTGCAGCATCTCGACCTGGCGCCCGGCCAGCGCGCGGTCGTCGAGTTCGTGCTCAGCGAGCGCGATCTGGCCTTCGTCCGCGCCGACCTGGCGACCGCCGCCGAGCCCGGCAGCTTCGAGGTCTGGATCGCCCCGTCCGCGACGACCGGGACGCCGGCGACCTTCGCGCTCGCCGGCTGAGCGCCTCGACTATAGGCTGCCGCCTCAGAACCATGCCCGTGAAGTCCCCGCCCAGCGATCTCGTCCAGCCGCGCCGCCCACGCGGCCGCCCCAAGGCCGAGGATCTCGCCGGCCTCGAGGCGCGGTTGATCCAGGTCGGCCGCGAGCTGTTCTTCCGCGACGGCTACGGCGCGACCAGCATGTCGGAGGTCGCCCGTGCGGCGCGCGCCTCGAAGACCACCCTCTATTCGCGCTTTCCGTCCAAGGCCGCGCTGTTCCGCGCGATCGTCGCCGCGCAGATCGAGAGCTGGGACACCGGCGTCCATCACACGCCGATCGAGGGCTGCGACACCCTGGAAGAAGTGCTGCTGGTCTACGGCGACATCCTGATGCGCGCCGCCATGACGCCGGAGTTCATCCAACTCAATCGCCTGCTCTACAGCGAAGCCGGGCGCTTTCCCGAGCTGGCCGAGATCGCCGAGGCCCGGGTCCGGCGCGGGACCGACTACATCGCCGGCCAGATCCGCGCCTTCGCCGCACGCAACGGCGCGCCATGTCGCGACCCCGAGGCGGCGGCGGAGCTGTTCCTGATGACCCTCAACGGCTGGGCGAGCGCGGTGGTGCTGGGCGGCCGCAGTGTCGGCGCGGACGCGCGCAGAGCCTGGCTGCAGCACATGGTGCGGAGCCTGCTCGACGGCCGATCGAGCTGGTAGCTGGAAAAGTACGGAAGGGTACTATTCTGGCTCGCGAAGGCGAGTTAGTACGGATCTCGAAGTGGCGCGCCGTCGGGCGTGCGGGTTGCGAGGTGACCGATGGAAACGCCCACCTATCCGCCGGCGACGGCGTTCGAGCCGCCGGCCGCGGCGCCGTTCGAACTCAGGGTGGACGCGGTTTCCCTGGCCGAGCTGATGACCGCGCCCGAGGCTTGGGCGGTGGTGCTGAAGCACGCGCCGATGATGAAGATGGTGGTCCAGGCGCCCCACACGAAGCCCTACCTGACCAACTTCACGGTGGAGAGTTTCGTCGCCTATGGCGTCGTCCAGCCGCCGGCCCTGAAGGCCATCGACGAGGATCTGCGGCGGCTGCCGCGCAGCGCCTGGCCAGTGCTGTGAGCCCGGTGCTCGACCTCCGTCCCGATCGCCGGCAGATCCTGGCGTCCGCCGCCGGCGCCGCGATCCTGATCGCCGCGCCGCTCGCCGCCCGCGCCGCCGACACCGCCGAGCTGACGCTGGGCCGCAACCAGGCGTTCGACCTCGGCTGGAAGTTCCGCCGTGGCGCGGGCGCCGGTCTCGAGGCGCCCGGCGTCGACGACGCCGGCTGGCGCACGGTCGACCTGCCGCACGACTGGAGCATCGAGGACCTGCCGCCGCAGCCCAACGCGACCATCGTCGGACCGTTCGACAAGGCGGCCGAGGGCGGGACGGCGACCGGCTTCGCGGTCGGCGGCGACGGCTGGTACCGCAAGCGCTTCCGGCTGGCCGCGCCGGCCGGCGGCCGCGTCGAACTGCGGTTCGACGGGGTCTACATGGCCAGCGACGTCTGGCTGAACGGCCAGCACCTTGGCTTCCACCCGAACGGCTACACGCCCTTCGCCTATGACCTGACGCCCCACCTCGCGGCCGACGGCGACAATGTCCTCGCCGTGCGGGTGCAGAACCGCGGCAAGAACAGCCGCTGGTACTCCGGCTCGGGCATCTACCGCCGCGTCTGGCTGGACGTGCTGGCGGAGCCGGCGCGGATCGCCCGCTGGGGCGTCGGCGTCGTCACCCGTCGCGTCACCGACGCCGGCGCCGCGATCGAGATCGACACCGCGCTGGAGGACGTCGGCGACGGTCTGACGCTCGCCTCGCGCATCAAGGACCCGTCCGGGCGGACGGTCTGGGAAGGCTCCGCGCCGGCCGCGGCGCAGGTCCGCCAGACCACCACCCTGGCCACCCCGCGGCTCTGGTCGCCGGACACGCCGGCGCTCTACCGCCTGGAGACCGAGCTTCGCCGCGGGTCGGCGGTGGTCGACCGGAGCGAGACCGAATTCGGCGTGCGGGTCATCGCCTTCGACGCGGTCCGCGGGATGACCGTCAACGGCGCGCTGACCAAGCTGCGCGGCGGCTGCATCCACCACGACAACGGCCTCTTGGGCGCGAGCGCCTTCGACGCGGCGGAGGAACGCAAGGTCCGGCTGCTGAAGGCGCGCGGCTACAACGCCCTGCGCGCCTCGCACAATCCGTTCTCGCCGGCCTTCCTGCGGGCCTGCGACCGGCAGGGGGTGATGGTGATCTCCGAGGCGTTCGACGCCTGGCGCGCGCCGAAGCTGCCGCAGGACTATTCGACGGCGTTCGAGGACCACTGGCGCGGCGATCTGGCGGCGATGGTGCTCAGCGCCCGCAACCACCCCTCCGTCATCATGTGGAGCATCGGCAACGAGATTCCGGCGCGCAACCTGCCGGCCGGGGTCGAGGCGCAGTGGCTGCTGGCCAACGAGGTCCACAAGCTGGATCCGACCCGGCCGGTCACCGCGGCGATCAACGACTTCCCGGGGCGCCAGGTGATCCCGTCCGAAACTTCCGCGCGACCGGGACGGGCGGGGGTGGCCGACGAGGCCAGCGCCGTCTTCCTCGACGTCGTCGGCTACAACTACAAGCTCGCGAAGTACGAGCGCGACCACCAGCGCTTCCCGAACCGGATCATCTACGGCTCGGAGAGCTTCCCGAAGGACGTCTTCGCCATCTGGGAGCTGACCGACCGTTCGCCCTGGCTGCTCGGCGATTTCGTCTGGACGGCGATGGACTACCTCGGCGAGGCGGGGCTCGGCGGCGGGGTCTACGCCGCCGACGCCAAGGGGCTGGCGCTCGGGGCCTGGCCCTGGGTGGTCGCCGGCTGCGGCGACCTCGACCTGATCGGCAACGCCAAGGGGCCTTCGCTGGCGCGCGACGTGGTCTGGGGGCTGAGCCCGCTGGAGATCGCCGTGCAGAAGCCGCCGCCGGAGGGCAAGGTCGAAGTTCTGCGGCCGTGGGGCTGGTCCGACGAGCGGCAGAGCTGGAGCTGGCCGGGCCAGGACGGCAAGCCGCTGGCGGTTCGGGTCTACACCGCGGGCGACCGGGTCGAGCTGCGGCTCAACGGCCAGCTCGTGGAGGCCAAGCCGGTCACCGCCGCAGACCTCAAGCATGTCGAGTTCAAGGTCCCCTATGCGGCCGGAACTCTGGAGGCGGTGGCGTTCCAGGGCGGCCGGGAGCTTGCCCGGCGGCGGCTGATCACGGCAGGCGCGCCAGCGGCGATCCGCCTGGTCCCGGAGGGCAAGGGCGTCGGCGGCGCGGGCCGTGGCGACGTCGCCTATGTCGCCGTCGAGGTGGTCGATGCGCAGGGGCGGCGGGTCCCCGACGTGGAGCAAGCCGTGCAGCTCTCGATCTCCGGACCGGCCGAACTCGCCGGGTTCGGCAGCGCCAATCCGCTGGCGGTCGGCAGCTTCCAGTCGGCCGCGGCGAAGACCTGGGACGGTCGGGCGCTGCTGATCGTGCGCGGCGCAGGTCGCCCTGGGCGCGTCAGGATCGAGGCGCGGGCCGAGGGGCTCAAAAGCGGGGCGGCGACGCTGCGCCTGACCTGAGGCGTGACCGAGGTGTGGCGGGCCGCCTGGTCCACCCTGCGTGAGCGCGATTGTTTCGGATTGCGAATGATTGAAGTTGCGCGGGAGGTGAGCGCCGCCTAGCTTGTCCCGATAAGAACGGGAGGGACGAATGACCGGCCGCAGACTGACCGCGCTCGCTGCAGCGCTTCTGGCGAGCACCGCGCTGGCGACCGCCGCGCACGGCCAGGCCGCGCCGGCGACGGCGTCCTCGCTGGAGGCCGGCTTCCAGACCCCGCCGAACAGCGCCCGGCCGCGGGTCTGGTGGCACTGGATGAACGGCAACGTCACCAAGGACGGCATCGCCAAGGACATCGAGTGGATGTCGCGGGTCGGCATCGGCGGCCTGCAGAACTTCGACGCCCAGCTGAGGACGCCGCAGGTGGTCGAGAAGCGGCTGGTCTACATGACGCCGGAGTGGAAGGATGCTTTCCGCTACGCCGCGACCTTGGCCGATCAGAAGGGGCTCGAACTGGCGATCGCCGCTTCGCCGGGCTGGAGCGAGACCGGCGGGCCGTGGGTGAAGCCGCAGGACGCCATGAAGAAGCTGGTGTGGAGCGAGACGGTCGTCGAGGGCGGCCGCCGCTTCGCCGGCCAGCTCGCGCCGTTGCCGCAGACGACCGGACCGTTCCAGGACATGCCGAAGCTGGCGGGCGTCGGCGCGATGATGGGGGACAAGGCGCCGCCTGCGCCGGCGTTCTCCGCCGACGCCGCGGTGGTGGCCTACCGCCTGCCGGACATGCGCGCGCTGCCCGCGCCGCAGATCAGCGTGGAGCAGGGCGAGACGCTGGACGCCAAATTGCTTTCCGACGGCGACCTCAAGTCCGTGGTGCAGGTGAAGCGGCAGTTGGCCGATCAGCCTGCCGCGCTGGTGCTCGACTACGGCGCGAAACAGACCGTACGGTCGGCGACCGTCTACATCCCCTCGGCGCAGGCGATCTTCGGCGGGCCGGCTCTCGACGCGACGCTGGAGGCGCAGGACGGCGCGGGCTGGCGCAAGGTCGCCGACGTGCCCCTGAGCAACGTGCCGACGACGGTGAGCTTTGCGCCGGCGACCGCCGCGAAGTTCCGGCTGGTCATGAAGCCGCCGGCCAAGGCCTCCATTTTGAACGCACTGTCCGCCGCCCCGCCCGGCGTGGCCATGAACTTCCCGCAGATGCCGTCGCCGACGACCGTGCAGGTCGCTGAGGTGCGGCTGAGCGGCGAGCCGCGGGTCAACGCCGCGGAGCTGAAAGCCGGCTTCGCCGTGGCTCCCGACTACTATGCGCTGGATGCGGACGCCGGTCCGGACGTGAAAGGCGTGACGCCGGACGCGGTCGTCGACCTCACTGGTAAGCTGCGCCCCGACGGGACGCTCGACTGGGCCCCACCCGCCGGTCGCTGGATGGTGCTGCGGCTCGGCTATTCGCTGACCGGCACCATCAACCATCCGGCGACCGCCGAGGCCACCGGCCTGGAGGTCGACAAGTACGACGGCGCGGCCGTGCGCCGGTACATGGAGACCTATCTCGGCACCTACGCCGACACGACCGGGCCGGAGCTGTTCGGCCAGAAGGGGCTGCGCGCCATCCTCACCGACAGCACCGAGGTCGGCCCCTCCAACTGGACTCCGAAGCTGATCGAGCAGTTTCAGAAACTGCGCGGCTACGACCCGCGGCCGTGGCTGCCGGCGCTGAGCGGGGTGGTCGTCGGGTCGCGCAAGGAAAGCGACGCCTTTCTCTACGACTTCCGCCGCACCCTGGCCGACCTGCACGCGAGCGAACACTACGGCACGGTCGCCGCCGTCGCCCATGAGAAGGGCCTGAAGGTCTACGGCGAGGCGCTGGAGGATCATCGCCCGGTGCTCGGCGACGACATGGCCTTGCGGAAGTTCGCCGATGTGCCGATGGCGGCGTTCTGGATGTACAGCGAGAAGTCGGGGCCCCGGGCCACCTATCTCGCCGACATGAAGGGCGCCTCGTCGGTCGCCCATATCTACGGCCAGAACCTCGCGGCGGCGGAGTCGCTGACCTCGGCCATGGCCCCGTGGGCCTTCGCCCCGTCGCACCTGAAGCCGGCGATCGACCTGGAGTTCGCCAGCGGCATCAACCGCCCGGTGATCCACACCTCGGTGCACCAGCCGCTGGACGACAAGGTCCCGGGCCTGTCGCTGTTCATCTTCGGCCAGTACTTCAACCGTCACGACTCCTGGGCCGAGCTGGCCAAGCCCTGGGTCGATTACATGGCCCGCTCCAGCTACCTGTTGCAGCAGGGCCGCAACGTCGCCGACGTCGGCTATTTCTACGGCGAGGAAGCGCCGATCACCGGGCTTTACGGCGACCAGCCGGTGGCCGACGCGCCGGTGCGCTACGCCTATGACTTCGTCGGATCCGACGCGCTGCTCACCCAGCTGAAGACCGAGGGCGGCGACCTGGTGTCGAACGGCGGCGCGCGCTACCGCGTCCTCTACCTGGGCGGCTCCAGCAGCAAGATGACCTTGCCGACGCTGAAGCGGCTGGCGGCGCTGGTCGAGGGCGGGGCGACCGTTGTCGGCGCCGCGCCCACCGCCTCGCCCAGCCTCAAGGACGACAAGGTCGAGTTCCAGGCGCTGGTCGGCAAGCTGTGGAGCGGCCAGCCGGTCACCCAGGTCGGCCAGGGCAAGGTGATCGCCGGTCAGGACGTCGAGGCGGCGCTGGCGCAGATCGGCGCGGCGCCCGATTTCGCCTTCAGCGGCGCGGCCGACGCCAACGTGCTCTTCGTCCACCGGGAGTTGGCGGACGGCGACCTCTACTTCCTCAACAACCGCAAGGACCGGCCCGAGGCGCTGGAAGCCCGCTTCCGGGTCAGCGGCAAGACGCCGGAGATCTGGCGCGCCGACACGGGCCGGGCCGAGCCGGTGTCCTACCGCATCGAGGGCGCAGAGACCGTCGTGCCGCTGGCGATGCTGCCGCAGGACGCCTTCTTCGTGGTGTTCCGCCAGCCGGCCGCGGCGCCATCGGCGAGCGTCGCCCCGCCGGCCTGGCGCGCGGCGGCGACGCTCGACGGCCCGTGGACGGTCGACTTCCAGCCGGGGCGCGGCGCGCCCGCCTCGGTGAAGTTCGACCGGCTGCAATCGTGGACCGACAGCGCCGACCCGGGGGTGAAGTACTTCTCCGGCGTGGCGACCTATCGCCAGAGCTTCCAGGCGCCGAAGGGCTGGAAGCCGGGCCAGCCGTTGATGCTCGACCTCGGCCAGGCGGCCGACATCGCCCAGGTGTCGGTCAACGGCCAGGACGTCGGCTACGCCTGGAAGGCGCCCTATCGGGTGGACGTCTCCAAGGCGGTGCGGCCGGGCAAGAACACGCTGGAGGTCAAGGTGGCCAACCGCTGGATCAACCGGCTGGTCGGCGACGCCCAGCCAGGCGCGACCAAGCTCACCTACACCACCCTGCCGACCTACAAGGCCGACGCGCCGCTCACGCCGTCCGGCCTGCTCGGGCCGGTGACGCTGCAGGTCCAGTAGTACGCCCAGGCGATCCCGGCGCCGGGGCGGCCGATTTCGGTTGATCCCCGGCCCGCGGCCTCGTTTGCTGAAGCCGACAAATCGGGAGGAGGCGACGGCGGCCAGGTGCAACTGGACGACCGGGACCCCAGGCTTCGGGACGAGCGAATGAGCGGCAAGTTTGGCGCCCGCACCGCGGTGATCGCCGGCGTGGCGATGACGCCGCAGGGCGATCTCAGCGACCGGACGGCGGAGCGCGTCTACTGGGACGTGGTCAAGGCGGCGATCGCCGACGCCGGGCTCAGGGTCTCCGACATCGACGGGCTGATCGGCGACGCGGCTGAGGGGCTCGGCCTGCGCAGCGCCCTGCCGGCCAGCGTGACGGCGGACCTGGTCGGCCGCCCGTTGCGGTTCCACAGCGTGACCTCGGTCGGCGCGGCCTCCTCCGCGGCGGGCGTCGGCCTGGCGGTGATGGCGGTGGAGCAGGGGCTGGCCGACGTGGTCATCGTGCCCACCGTCGCCGCCGGCCAGGCCAAGGGCTACGTCGGCGGCGACCGTGACGCGGCGATCGCCATGATGGCCAAGCTGGGCACGCCCTACGAATGGCTGTGGGGCACCACGCGGGTCGCCGACTACGCCGTCATCGCCCAGCGGCACATGCACGAGTACGGCACCACCTCGGCCCAGCTGGCCGAGATCGCCGTCGCCCAGCGCCGCGGCGCGGTGCTGCAGCCGCTGTCGGCCATGGGCAAGCGCGGCGAGATCACCGTCGACGACGTGCTGAACTCCAAGCTGATCGCCGAGCCGCTGCGGCTGCTGGACAGCTGCATCGTCAACCAGGGCGCGGGCTGCGTGGTGGTGGCGGCCGAGGAGCGGCTCGACCGCAGCCGGCCGCGGGTGCGGCTGGTCGGCTACGGTCAGGCGCACGGCTATCTCGACCCCTGCTCGGCCCCGAGCCTGACGACCTTCGCCGGCGGGATCGCCGCCGACCAGGCGTTCGCGCGGGCCGGCGTCGGCCGCGACGAGATCGACGTGGTGGGCATGTCCGACCACTTCACCATCAATGTGCTGATCGGCCTGGAGGACGCGGGCTTCTGCGCGAAGGGCGAGGGCGGCGCCTTCGTCGAGGGCGGGGCGCTGGCGTTCGACGGCCGGTTGCCGACCAACACCGCCGGCGGCTTCCTGTCCTGCAGCCACGCCGGGCTCTGCGGCCTGTTCACCCTGATCGAGGTGGTCGAACAGCTGCGCGGGACCGCCGGCGCCCGCCAGGTGGCCGACGCCAAGCTGGGCTACGTCCACGGCATGGGCGGGGTCTTCCAGAACCACTTCGCCGCCGTTCTCGCGAGGGATTGAGCATGAGCCTGAACGAGAAGTTCCTGCCGCCGGACGACATGCCGGCGTTCCACAAGCCGTTCTGGGAGGCGCTGAAGCGCCACGAATTCCGGGTGCAGGCCTGCGAGGACTGCGGCGCGCTGCGCCATGTGCCGAAGGAGATCTGCCCGGCCTGCAGTTCGGACCGCTGCGGCTGGACCCAGGTCAGCGGCAAGGGGACGGTCTACACCTACACGGTGATCCACCGCGGCCCGACGCCGGCCTACCAGGCCGACGCGCCCTATGTGATCGCCCACGTCGAGCTGGACGAGGGGCCGCGGGTGATCAGCAACCTGATCGACTGCGATCCTGCGGCGGTGCGCATCGGCATGCCGGTGGAGGTGGTCTTCGAGGACGCCTCCGCCGACTGGACGCTCTACAAGTTCCGCCCCGCCGCGGGCTGAGCGGAATCAAATCCCCAAAACCCGCTCGTCCCGGCGAAGGCCGGGAGCGTCTTCCTCTCCCGCGACGCGGGAGAGGGGGACGCCTTTCTTGCTCAGTTCGCTCAGGCCTCGCGGCCGATGCCGTGGGCTTCCTTTAGCGTGGCCTTCTGCAGCTCGATCCGCGCCAGCGGGTTCGGCGTCGGCTCCGCCACCTTGCTCAGGGTGTTGCGGTCCTGGTGGCGGAACGGCTCGCTGCGGCCGCGGACCATCAGCATGGTGTCGGAGACGTAGCTCCAACTGCCGTCGTCGTTGAAGGTCACCGTGAACTCGTAGGCGTCCGTGCGGAACGCCAGCTCTAGGAAGTCGGTCGAGCAGATGCCGTAGCCCGGCCCGCCGCGGTCGGCGCGCACGACGATCTGCGTGTCGTCGGCCCGGCCCTGGCCGCGGGCCAGCGCCGTCTGGCCGCGCGGGATCGTCAGCGACTGCATGATCAGCCCGGTCGTCGGCTCCCACAGCCAGTAGCCGACCTGGTCGTGGAAAGTAGTCTCCTCGTCGGAGGCGACGATGTGCACGTGGTACCGCAGGCCGTAGAGCAGTTGCGGGCCGTTCGACTGCGGGTCGATCGGCTGCATCTCGATGCGCTCGATGAACTCGCGCCGCTCGGGCCCCTCGGCCTTGGGGTTCAGATCGACGCCCCGGCGGCCTTCCCAGATCCCGGCGAGCCGCCGCAGCGGGCCGAGATTGGCGAGGGTGTCGGGATCGACGTCCTCGGTTTCCGTGAAGATGTCGTCGCCATAGTCGTGCATCGCGCCGCCCTCCGAGCTTCCCCCGCCGGGTGTACGCGCCGGCGGCTTTCGTCAAGCCGCAAACTTAAGGTGGCCGAGCGCTGCGCTCGCTCGTCCCCGCCGCCGCTGCCATGGACAGCTTCGTCGGAAAGTGAGAGCGGATGTTTCGGTATCTGAAGAAATTCGAGGGGACGATGCGCGGCTTCAAACGTTTGCTGGCTCAGGCGCTGCTGGCCGGTTCCTGCCTGTCGATCCTGGCGGGCGCGCCGGCGGCCGGGCGCGAGCCGGCGAAAGCGAGGGCGGCGATGAGCGACGAGGCGGTGCGCGCGCGGGCCGACGCCCTGATCGCGCAGATGACCCCGGAGGAGAAGGCCGGCCAGCTCAGCCAGTTCTTCTACCTGCAGCCGATGCCGCCGGCGAACAAGCCGGCGCTCGAGGCGCTCGGCAAGGGACAGGCGGGCGCAATGCTGTTCGTCACCGATCCGGCGGAGGCCAACCGGCTGCAGAAGATCGCCGTCGAGCAGACCCGGCTGAAGATCCCGCTGCTGTTCGGCTTCGACGTGATCCACGGCCTGCGCACCATCTTCCCGGTGCCGCTCGGCATGGCCGCCTCCTGGGACCCGCAGCTGGTCGAGCAGAGTCAGGCGGTCGCCGCGGCCGAGGCCCGCGCCGTCGGTGTCCACTGGGCCTTCGCCCCGATGCTCGACATCGCCCGCGATCCGCGCTGGGGCCGTATCGTCGAAGGGCCGGGCGAGGATCCCTATCTCGGCTCGGCGATGGCCGTGGCCCAGGTGAAGGGCTTCCAGGGCGACTACATCGGCGCGCCGAACCGGATCATCGCCGGGCCGAAGCACTTCGCCGGCTATGGCGCCTCGCTCGGCGGCCGCGACTACGACGAGGTCAACCTCTCCGACAACGAGCTGTGGAACGTCTACCTGCCGCCGTTCAAGGCGGCGGTGGACGCCGGCGCCGGCAACGTCATGGCCGCCTACATGGGGCTGAACGGGGTGCCGGCGGCCGGCAACCACTGGCTGCTGACCAAGGTGCTGCGCGAGACCTGGGGCTTCAAGGGCTTCGTCGTCAGCGACGCCAACGGCGTGCAGTCGCTGGCCGCCCAGGGCCTGGCGGTCGACAAGGCCGACGCCGCGGTCCGCGCGCTGCAGGCCGGGATCGACCTGGAGATGTCGCCGCCGATGACCCCGGCGGCGATGCCGACGCTGGTGCAATCGCTGAACGAGGGGAAGATCACCCAGGCCCAGCTCGACGACGCCGTGCGCCGCGTGCTCGAGGCCAAGATCCGCATGGGCCTATTCGAGAACCCCTACGTCGACCCGGCCAAGGCCGAGGCGGTTCTCGACGATCCGGCGCACCTGCAGCTGGCGCGGGTCGCCGCCGAGCGCTCGGCGGTGCTGTTGAAGAACGAGGGCGGCCTGCTGCCGCTCGACCGCAAGGGGATCAAGTCGATCGCCGTGATCGGGCCGCTGGCCGACTCCGCCCGCGACACGCTCGGCCCCTGGGTGTTCCCGCAGAACAAGCCGCAGGGGGCCTCGGTGCTGTCGGGCCTCAAGGCCAAGCTCGGTCCGGCCGTGCGGGTGGACTATTCGGAAGGCGTGCGGATGCCGCCGCGGACCTTCCCGTCGCCCATGGCTCTGCTCGACCCGCCGCAAAAGCGCGCGCCGCTCGACGAGACGGCGGAGATCCAGCGTGCGGTGGGGCTGGCGAAGGCCGCCGACGTCGCCGTGCTGGTGCTGGGCGAAGGCCAGGACATGATTGGCGAGGCCGCCTCGCGCGCCTCGCTCGACCTGCCGGGCCGCCAGCAGGAGCTGCTCGACGCGGTGGTGGCCACCGGCAAGCCGGTGGTGGTGCTGCTGATGAGCGCCCGCCCGCTGAACCTGAAGGAGACCCAGGCCGCGGCGATCCTGGACATCTGGTATCCGGGCTCGGCCGGCGGCGAGGCGGCGGCCAACTTGCTGTTCGGCGAGGCCAATCCGGGCGGCAAGCTGCCGTTCACCTGGATCCGCGACGCGGCGCACGCCCCGAACCCCTACGCGCAGCTGATCTCCCATGCGCCGAAGGACGCCGACAAGCGCTACTGGGCCGGCTCCAGCGCGCCGACCTGGCCGTTCGGCCATGGCCTCAGCTACACCAGCTTCAAGTACGCCAACCTGCGCATCGAACGGCCCAGCTACCGAGTCGGCGAGGCGGTCGGCGTCTCGGTCGAGCTGAGCAACGCCGGGGCGCGCGCCGGCGACGAGGTCGCCCAGCTCTACATCCACCAGCGGTCGGGGACCTCCGCGCGGCCGGTGCGCGAACTGAAGGGCTTCCAGCGCGTCAGCTTGAAGCCCGGCGAAACCCGCATCCTGCGCTTCACCCTGAAGCCCGACGACCTGCGCTACTGGAGCGCTGTGACCGGCGGCTGGGTGCAGGACGAGGCGGCGTTCGACGTCTGGGTCGGCGGCGACTCGAAGGCCGAGCTGGCCGGGACCTTCGAGGTCAGGGGGCGGTAGCGCCCGCGCCGCTCGCGGCCTTCGCCGCGGCGGCGACCCGCGCGAGCTCGTGCGGCCGGTTCAGGCTGAAGTGCTCGCGCTCGGTCGCGGTGAAGACGATCTGCTCGCGTTCGCGGACCAGGGGATCGGCCTTGCCGCCGCCCTTGGCGCCGCCTTCCGGGGCGATGCGGAAGGCGATCAGCACCGGCCCCACCTTTCGGTAGTCCGACACCTGCAGTGCGCTGGTCTGGGGGCCGGCGCGGTCGACGATCCGCCGCAGCAGGTGGCTCTTGCGGTCGAACCACAGCTCGCGCGGCTCGCCGCCGCCGGGCTGGACGCGCAGCACGTCGTAGGCGCGACCGCCCAGCTGGCGTATGCCGACATAGTCGCCGCGGCCGTCGAAGCGGCCGCGGAAGAAGAAGCCGTTGGCCGCGAAGAAGGCCTCGGTGCGCGCCTTCGCCAGCGTCGGGTGGTCCTTCACCGCGGTGATCTCGCCGCCCGGCGCGACCTGCCAGACCGCCTGGCCGTTGAAGCCGTCGATGCGCAGGCCGTCGGGCTCGCGGACCTCGCTGCGCAGGCCGTAGCGCAAGGGGTCGATCCAGGCCTCGTAGGCGCGGCCGTCCTGCCGGCCGGTCTCGCGCCAGCCGCGCAGCAGGTACCAGCCCTTGCCGCCGGTCGCCGTGAAGGCCTGTGACAGCACCGCCTCGGCGGCGCGTGAATAGCCCTGGGCCTGGGCCGCGCTCGCGGCGAGCGCGCCGGCGAGCAGCAGGGCGAGGAACGGAATCGGCCGGCGCAGACGCATCACCGGCAGGAAGGGGCCGAGCTTGGCGACATTGCGGCGGCGCTTCGATCGGTCATGGCGGCGGGGTCCGGCGGCTGCCCTCCGGCAATGGCCTGGATCGGCCGGCCGCGCAACGGCCGCCAGCGCCGCGGGCGGCCTAGGTGATCCTGTGGATGGCGGGCGGGTCGCTCGCCGGGAAGGTGTCCTCGAGCGCTTCGTCGAGCATCGCCTCGCGCGCCTCGATGTCTTGCTGCTCGGAGGTCGGGATCACGCGCTCTTCAGCGGGTCGGGGCTCTTCGCGCTCACGTCGCTTCTTCACCGAACGCTCCCATCGACGGTCGCCCATAGGAGAACCCGCCATCGGCCCGGAGGTTCAGCGCCCAAGCAGTTCGCTCAACAGGTCGTGGTAGCTCAGCGCCAGCGTCTGCAGCCGCAGCCGCACCGGCTCGAGCGCGGCGTAGCATTTGGCGGTCATGCGGAAGTCCCAGCCCTGGCGGACCAGCCAGCCCGCCTCGACCAGATCGGCGAGCTTGCGCCGCGCGGTTTCCTTAGGAATGGCGACCGAGGCGGCGATCGAGCGGATGTTGGTGCCAAGGCTCGGCAGCACCTCGGGCTCGCCGGCCATGATCGCCGCATGCGCCAGGGTCTTGAACTGCGGGTGCTCGGTGGTGCGCATGGCGATAGCCAGCAGGATGAGGAATTTGTCGACGTCGCCGTCGCAGACCTCGCGCGCCGAGGTGAAGAGGTTGAGCAGCGGCCGCAACAACTCGCTGGCCACCCGCGGGTAGTTTTCTTGCAGGGTGAGGGCGCGGCTGCTCGACAATTCGGGGCCTATACTCGACATGAGCGTTCGAGATCGGGCTCCCAATCACAGGTTGATCTGGCGCCGCGGGGTTCAATGACCTTCGATGGCAAGTCGTTGGCGCAACCCGCAAGCGAGTTGAGGCCCAAATTGGGCTTACTCGCGCCAAGGTTGCGCAATCGCGGGAATTGCAAATTTGCAAGATCAGTACCGCATTATTGCAATAGCGCGGCGCCGCCCCGGCTGATAGCGGACAAGCATGCGAGACATCACACACTTCATCGACGGCCAGTCCGTCGCGGGGACCTCCGGCCGCTACGGCGAGGTCTTCAACCCGAACACCGGCGAAGTTCAGGCGCGGGTGCAGCTGGCGACGGTCGGCGAAGTCGACGCCGCGGTGCAGTCCGCGCTGCGCGCGCAGCAGACCTGGGCGCTGGTCAACCCGCAGCGGCGCGCGCGGGTGATGTTCGAGTACAAGCGGCTGCTCGAAGCCAACATGAACGAGCTGGCCGAGATGCTGTCGGCCGAGCACGGCAAGGTGGTCGCCGACTCCAAGGGCGACATCCAGCGCGGCCTGGAGGTGATCGAGTTCGCCTGCGGCATCCCGCAGGCGCTGAAGGGCGAGTACACCGAGGGCGCCGGCCCGGGCATCGACGTCTATTCGATGCGCCAGCCGCTCGGCGTCTGCGCCGGCATCACCCCGTTCAACTTCCCGGCGATGATCCCGATGTGGATGTTCGGCGTGGCGATCGCGGTCGGCAACACCTTCGTGCTGAAGCCGTCGGAGAAGGATCCGTCGGTGCCGGTGCGCCTGGCCGAGCTGTTCATGGAGGCCGGCGCGCCGAAGGGCGTGCTGAACGTCGTCCATGGCGACAAGCTGTCGGTCGACGCGCTGCTCGACCATCCGGACGTCAAGGCGGTCAGCTTCGTCGGTTCGTCGGACATCGCCCAGTACGTCTACGCCCGCGGCACCGCCACCGGTAAGCGGGTGCAGGCGATGGGCGGGGCGAAGAACCACGGCATCGTCATGCCGGACGCCAACATGGACCAGGCCGTGAAGGACATCATGGGCGCGGCCTACGGCTCGGCCGGGGAGCGCTGCATGGCGCTGCCGGTGGTGGTCCCGGTCGGCCAGAAGACCGCCGAGGAGCTGCGCGAGCGGCTGCTGGCGGAGATCGAGACCCTGAAGGTCGGGGTCTCCACCGACGCCGCCGCCCAGTACGGTCCGGTGGTCTCGGCGGCCCACAAGCAGAAGGTCAGCGACTACATCCAGCTGGGCGTCGACGAAGGCGCCGAGCTGGTGGTCGACGGCCGCGGCTTTGCGCTGCAGGGCTACGAGAAGGGCTTCTTCATGGGCCCGACGCTGTTCGACCACGTGAAGACCTCGATGCGCACCTACAACGAGGAGATCTTCGGACCCGTGCTGCAGATCGTCCGCGCCGACAGCTTCGACGAGGCGGTCGCCCTGCCGAGCCAGCACCAGTACGGCAACGGCGTGGCGATCTTCACCGGCAACGGCCGCGCCGCGCGCGAGTTCGTCAGCCGGGTGCAGGTCGGCATGGTCGGCGTCAACGTGCCGATCCCGGTGCCGGTGTCCTACCACTCGTTCGGCGGCTGGAAGCGTTCGGGCTTCGGCGACACCAACCAGTACGGCATGGAAGGCGTGCGGTTCTACACCAAGGTGAAGACCGTCACCGCCCGCTGGCCGGAAGGCTCGGTCGAAGACTCCGCCTTCGTCATTCCGACGATGAAGTAGGGCTGCGCATCATGTCCGTTTCTCGCATCGCTTTCATCGGCCTTGGCAACATGGGCGGCGGCATGGCCGCCAACCAGGCCAAGGCTGGCCGCGACGTCCTGGCCTTCGACCTGTCGGAGGCCGCCCTGAAGCGCGCCGTCGAGGCGGGCTGCAAGGCCGCGGCTTCGGCCGCCGAGGCGGTGCGCGAGGCGGACGTGGTGATCACCATGCTCCCGGCCGGCCCGCACGTGCGCAAGGTCTACGACGAGCAGGTGCTGCCCAACGCCCGGCCGGGAACGGTGATGGTCGACTGCTCGACCATCGACGTGGAGAGCGCGCGGGCGGTCGCCGCCCAGGTCAAGGCGGCGGGCTTCCGTTTCGCCGACGCCCCGGTGTCCGGCGGCACGGCGGCGGCCGACGCCGGCAGCCTGGCCTTCATGGTCGGCTGCGACGAGGCGGACTTCGCGCTGGTCGAGGAGATCCTCGCGCCGATGTCGCGCGCCACGATCCGCGCCGGCGATCATGGCACCGGCCAGGCGGCGAAGATCTGCAACAACATGGTGCTGGGCATCTCGATGATCGCGGTGTGCGAGGCCGTGGCGCTGGCCGAGAAGCTCGGCCTGGACCCGGAACGCTTCTTCGAGATCACCTCGAAGTCGTCGGGCCAGTGCTGGAGCGTCACCAGCTACTATCCGTGGCCCGGGCCGGTGCCGGCGGCGCCGTCGAACCGCGGCTACGAGGGCGGCTTCGCCACCGCCATGATGCTGAAGGACCTGAAGCTCGCCCAGGACGCCGCCGCCAAGGCCGGCGCGGCGACGCCGATGGGGGCGCAGGCCGAGGGGCTCTACGCCCTGTTCGAGCGGCTGGGGGCCGGCGGCAAGGATTTCTCCGCCATCCTGCACCTGTTGCGCGGCCAACTCGGCGACATCGGCCTGCCTAAGCCCTGACGGTTACCTCGTCGGATTGATCAGCAGCTTCTCGCCGGTCGCCTTGCGGGTGCTGGCGAGCAGCACCTCCGGCTCCAGCAGCTCGGCCAGCGAGATCTCCCGGCTGTAGTGGCTGGCGAAGACGGTCTTCAGTCCCGCCAGCACCCGCTGGCGCAGCTGCGCCGCCCGTTCTGGCCCGAGCCGCATCAGGATCGGCGGCATCAGCCAGCCGCCGACGTTCCAGGTCATGCCGAAGTTGCGCAGCAGCTCGGTCGGGCCGGTGTCGAGTACGCCGTAGATGTAGACCTGCTTGCGCTCGATCGAGCCGTAGACGCTGAAGTCGGTCATCCGCGCGGTCGCCGCAGCCTCCATGGCGGCGAGGATCTGGCTGGCGATCCGGCCGCCGCCGATCGCGTCGAACGCCAGCGTCGCGGCGGTCGCTGCGACCGCGGCGCGCAGATCGTCGTCGAACCCGGGCGCGCTGGAGTCGCAGACGTGCTCAGCGCCCAGGCCGCGCAGCAGCTCCGCCTGCTCTGGCCGCCGCACGACGTTGACCAACGGGATCTGGTCCTCCGCGCAGACCTTCACCAGCATCTGGCCGAGGTTGGAGGCGGCGGCGGTGTGGACCAGGGCGGTATGGCCCTCGAGCCGCATGGTCTCGATCATCGCCAGCACCGTCAGCGGATTGACGAAGGCCGCCGCGCCCTCCGCCGCGGTCGTTCCCTCCGGCAGCACCAGGCAGTCGGCGGCCTTGGCGAGCCGGTGCTGGGCGTACATGCCGCCACCGAGCAGGGCCACGCGCCGGCCGAGCAGGTCGCGCGCCTGGTCGCCCGCGGCGATCACCAGCCCCGCGCCCTCGTTGCCGATGGTCAGGGTGTGGCCGAGCCGCCGGCTGGCCGCCTTCAGCGCCGCCGGCGACAGCGGAATGACGGTCCTGGCGCCCTCGCGCCGTGCCCGGGCGGGGTCGGCCGGCCCGAGCAGCACGCCGAGATCCGACGGATTGACCGGCGTCGCCTCGATCTGGATCAGCACCTCGTCCGGTCCGGGGGCGGGCGTCTGGACCGTCGCCAGGTCGAGCACCAGGTCGCCGGCGGCGGTCAGCGTGGAGGTCATCTGCAGGCTGCGATCTGGCGCGCTCGAACTCATGGCCGTCTCCTGAAGCTTAAGGTGGTGCTTGCCCGCGGGGGGCGGTTCGGCGGCGGGCGCGCGGGATCAAGTAAACGCGTTGGCGATCTCTTTTGGCAGCGCCTCGTGACTGCGTCGAGGCCAGTGTTCGTTCGTCGGGTCCAGAACTCGACCCGCGTGCGCCGGCGGATACGGTCAAGCTTGGGAGTTCAAGGATCCGTTACCAGTCCGCCTCGTGTTGCAGTCTTTAGCTCTACGGCAGAGCTTCCGGCGATCTACAGCAAAGCTTCGATACTGCGTCGAGGATCTATAGTTGCCGTCTCTTGAACACTATTCTGTGGGGATCGGCAAACTTTTGAGGTGCAGATTAACTTCCGACAGGATGGACTACCTCCGGTGCGCGTATTGGTGCTGCAGAAGGATGACTTCGCACCGGCAGAACAGGAGCCGACGCGCATCCGGCGGAAGCGTCGGCCCCGCGCGCCCAAGGCGGAAAGAGGAGCTAGGCATGGAAAAAAAGGAAGATGGCCCGCGGGCCGCCGTGGATCGCCGCGCCTTTCTGACTACGGCGGGCAAGTTCGCGCTAGTGACGCCGCCCGCCATGACGATGCTCTTGTCGACGAGCCTCTCGTCGCCCGCGATCGCGGCGTCCGGCGTCGGCAGCTATAGCGGCGGCGGCGGCGGCGGCGGCTCGACCAGCTCCGGCGGATCGAGCAGCTCGAACGGCTCGGCCAGCGCCGGCGGACCCGGCGGCGGCGGCGGCGGCGGCGGCGGCGGCGGCGGCAAGTGGGGCGGCTGGTGGGGTAACTGGTCTGGCAAGTGGTGGGGTAGCTGGAAGAACGGCGTCTAGTCGGTACACACGGTGACGTCGCTTGATTGCGCCGCGGTCCGGGAGTCGTACGCACCGACCCCCGGGGTCCGGCTTTTGCGTCTCGACGGACGTTGCCTGCTCTATTCCCAGGATCACCAGCAGGTCCTGGAGCTGAATGAGACAGCGGATCGGATCTGGCGAGCCTTGGCGGCTGCCGGATCCGTGACCGCCGCGGCCGGCGAATTCGCCGACCTCGGCCTGTCCGCCGCGCAAGCGGCGGAGCTCATCCGGGACACAGCCTTGCAATGGACCGCCGCCGGCTTCCTGGCGCCGCTGGCGTTGGAGGAACTGCTGGCGCGCGGCGCCGCCGACCGGACCCTGGTCCTGGACGAGCTCGTCGTCGACCTTCGACTGCATGGCGTCGCGTGCCGCGAGCTGGACCTGGTGTTCGGCCATCTCTACGCGAACCGCGACGGCGCGCGCAGCCGGCTGTCGATCGTCGAGCACGCCGGCCAGCTGCTGTTCTACGTCGAGCGCCGCCTAGTGCTCGCCAGCGGGCCGGAAGGCCTGGTCGCGCACGTCAAGGCGATCCTCACCGACCTCTATGTCGACGCCGTGGAGAACGGCTTCCTCACCCATGGCGCCCTGCTGCAAAACGGCGACTGCTCGCTGCTGCTCAGCGCCGAGCCCGGCGCGGGCAAGACGACGCTGGCCCTGGCGCTGGCGGCCGTCGGGTGGCGATACGGCAGCGACGACATCGTCCGCCTCAGTCCGGAGGGCGCGGCGCGCGGCGTCCCCTTCGCCGCCGCCGTGAAGAGCGGCGGCGTATCGCTGCTGCACGGGTTCTGGCCGGAGCTCGAGCGCCTGCCGGAATGGGAAAGGACCGATGGTCAGCGGGCGCGCTACCTGCTGCCGCCGCAGCGGGCCCAGACGCCGCAGCCGCTGAGCGTCGTCGTCACGCTGGCGCGCCGTCCCGGCGCGGCGGCCGAGGTCAAGCCGATCTCGGCGGTCGACGCGCTGGGGGCCATCGTGCACAGCGCCTACGCGCGCCGCTGGTGCATGACCGGCGACGCGCTGTGCAATCTTGCGGCGACCCTCGAGCGCGCGGTCTGCGTGCGGCTGGAGTATTCGGACCTGGGGCCCGCCGTGCAGGCGATCGGGGAGCTCGCCGGTGTCCAGGCTGAAGCCGCTTAAGACCCTCTCCGCCCTGCTCGCTGGCGACCTGCCGGTCAAGGTCGACTGGATGTCGGTGTTGGCGCTGGCCAACGAGGCGCTGGTCACGCCGCAGATCTATTCGGCGGCGCTGCAGACCGGGACCGTGTCGCAGTTTCCGTCCGAGGTCCGCATCTTCCTGCACGAGGTCTGGCTGCGTAACCGCGAGCGTAACCGCCGGCTGTTCGAGCAGCTGCGGGAGGCGATCGCGACGCTCAATGCGGCCGGCATCGAGCCGGTGCTGCTCAAGGGCGCGGCGCACTGGGTGGCGCTGGGGCGGCCGGCCGAACACGACCGGATGCTGACCGACATCGATCTGCTGGTCGGCGACGAGCACGCCGCCGCCGCGTTGAGCGCGCTCGAAGCCACCGGCTACGTCGCGCACAAGCTCTGGAAGGACCCCGGCAAATACGTGGCGGCGGATCTCGGCCGCCCGGATTGCGTGGGGGTCATTGATCTCCACCGCCGCCCGCCAGGCCGGGAAGCCGAGGCGCGCGCCGCGATGGCGCTCGACGGCGAGCTGGCGACGGTGAGCTGGGACGGCGTGCGCGCCAAGGCGCCGAGCCCGGCGCTGCAGGTCTTCCTGCTGGTGCTGCACGACCAGTTCGAGGACGGCGGCTACTGGCGCGGCAAGTTCGTCCTGCGGCACCTGATGGACATCGCCGACCTGACCCGTCAGCCGCGCGGCGTGGACTGGGACGTGGTGGCCGGGCTGGCGAACACCCGGCTGGTCAGGAACACCACCGACGCACAGCTGTTGGCGGCGGCGTCGATCTGCGGGGCCGTCGTGCCCCGAACTGCGCAGCGTCCATGGGTGCGCATGCAGTACGCGCGCCTCCAGGCGCAGTTCGCCTGGCCGCACCTCAAGCCGCTGCTCGTCCAGTTCTCAGGCTGACCGACCGCGAGATGGCGGGCCTTCGCCCGCGATCCGGCCCGCGCCGTCACTTCTTAAGGTCCCGCCGTATGCCTTGAATTTCAAATGATACGGCAGCTCGGCCGTCTTCGACGCAATCTGTGCTTTGGGGGCGCTACAACCGGTAGCGGAGGAGAGAGCAATATGGCGCAGGTTGTCGCGGGGCCGGCTGGCTTCGACATGACCGAGTTTGACCTCAGCGCGCTGATCAACGGCGCTGTGGTGACCAGGAATGCCGCAAACTACACCTTGGACCTTGGCGGCGGGCGCGGGGTCACGTTCGTCGGCGACAACTTCACCTACGGCGCGCAGAACTTCCCGACCGGCGGCGCGATCACGGGCATCCAGGAGCGCTTGAACGGGCAGGTCGTCGTGGATCTGACCGGCATCAGCGTCCCGGTCGGCGCCTTCCAGTCCTGGGCGGTCAACGGTCAGACGCTGCAGGGCATCGAGGCGATGTTCGCTGGCCCGGACGTCCTGACCGCCTCGAACAATCCCGGCAACGTGCTGGGCGGTTTCGGCGGCGACGACATGCTGGTCGGCGGCGTCGCGGGCGACGTGCTGGACGGCGGCGTCGGCAACAACACCATCATGGGCGGGGACGGGAACGACACCCTCGGCGCGCCGGATTCCACCGGCTTCAACTATGTCCGCGGCGGGCTGGGCAGCGACGCGATCTTTGGCGGCGATGGTTACGACGACATCAACGGCAACCAGGGCGAAGACACCATCACGGGCGGCGATGGCGGCAACGACTGGCTCCTGGGCGGCCAAGGCAACGATCAGGTGACCGCCTTCGCGGGCAACGTGATCATCAACGGCAACATGGGCAACGACACGGTCACCGGCGGCCCCGGGGCCGATACGGTTCGTGGCGGCCAGTCCGAAGACATCGTTCGCGGCGGCGCGGGCGATGATCACCTCTACGCCGACCGCGGCAACGACACCGTCACCGGCGGGACCGGCGCCGATGTCTTCCACTTCCAGGCGGCGGGCGGGACAGACTGGATCACGGATTTCGACGGCTTGGCCGGCGACCGGATCCAACTCGACCCCGGCGCGACCTACACCGTGACCCAGGCCGGGGTGGACACCCTCATCACCCTGAGCACCGGCGATGTGCTGGCGCTGGCCGGCATCGCGAGCACGTCGCTGCAGCAGGGCTGGATCCTCACCTGACCGAGGCGCGGGTGTCAGCGCGTTGCGGACTCAGGGCTCGCTCTCCGGCGGAGGGCGAGCGCGTTCGCGCATAAACCGCTTTTCAATCGCCGGCCGCTAGCCTCGCGGGCTCCTACCGCCAGAAAGCGCGCGCCAGAGAGATGAGCCGGAGCCTGCCAAGGGCGAGCATGAAGCCCGAGGACCTCGCCAGCCTGAAGGTGCTGGTGGTGGACGACAACATGAACGTCCAGCGGCTGATCTGCGACGTGCTGCGCGCGGGCGGCGTCGGCTGGGTGGAGACCGCCAGCGACGGGATGAAGGCGCGCGAGATGATCGGCCGCTGGGACCCGCACATCGTCTTCACCGACTGGAGCATGCCCGTGATGGGCGGGCTGGAGCTGACCCGCTCGATCCGCCGCGCTGCGCTCCACCCGGACCCGCGCATCCCCAACCCGCAGGTGCCGGTGGTCGTCGTCACCGGTCACCGCAGCGAGGCCGACGTGCAGAACGCCCGCAAGTGCGGGGTCAACGAGTTCGTCATCAAGCCCTTCACGCCGGCCGGCCTGCTGTCGCGGGTGCAGCTGGTGCTGCTGCGGCCGCGGCCGTTCATCGTCAGCGCCGACTACATCGGCCCCGATCGGCGCCGCCGCATCGAGCTGAGCTACACCGGGCCACTGCGGCGCCAGGGCGATCCGGACGAGATCGTCGACGAGGCCGAGCGTGCGGCGATCCGCGAGACCATCGGCGTCGAGCTGGAAGCGCTGCGCGCCCTGGTCGCCGCCCGCCGCGGCCTCGACCGCGACGCGCTGAAGATGATCTACCGGGTGATGCAGCACACCAGCTTCCGCGCCCACCAGGTCCGGGCGCTGGCGGTCAGCCGCGCCGCGACGCTGCTGATGGAGTACGTCGACGCCATGGGCGGCCACCAGCATTGCGAGCCCGAGGTGATGGAGGTGCACTTCCGCGCCATCGCCAAGCTGCTGCAGGTGGGGCCGGAGCAGGTCGAGGCGGTGGCGGCGATGGTCGACGAGCTGGAGGCGGTGGTCCGCCAGAAGATCGCCCGCCGCCGTGCGGCCTAGGTCTCAGCTTTCGGCTTGATGCGCACCAGCGGATAGAACAGTTCTTCCAGCCAGTGGGCCTCGTGCCCCGGCAGGCCGTAGCGCGACGGCCGGCCCTGCGGGATGTGCAGGGTGCCGAACGCCCAGTCCCACACCGACAGCACGATGCCGAAGTTGCGGTAGGCGGCGCCGTCGCGGCCGTAGCCGTGATGGGTGTGGTGCATGCCCGGCGAGACGATCACGTGCTCCAGCGCGCGGAACGCCGGGCCGAAGACGCGATGCCGACGGATCGGGTCGTCCCAGCGGAAGTTGGCGTGGGTGATCGCGTTCCAGGCCTGCAGCGTGAGGATTGTCGCCGCGGCGGCCTCGCCAAGCCCGAGGTAGACCGCCAGCGCGGTGACCCAGCCGGTCGGCAGGACGAAATACCAGAACACGTTCAGCCGCAGGAGCAGGCTGGTGTTCATGTGCTGGCCGGAGTGGTGCGTGCGGTGGATCTTCCACAGCACCGGCACGCGGGAGGCGGCGGTGGTGTGCGCCCAGCGGTGCACCCAGTAGAAGCAGAATTCCACCGCCAGCAGCACCGCCGGATAGGCGATCCACAGCGGCGTTCCCTTCAGCACGTCCTTGTACTGCGAGGGCAGCAGGACGCCGTAGGCGCTGGCGACCAGCAGCGTGGCGACCGGCGTCATCAACTTGCGGCCGGCGAAGGCGCCGATGAGGATCGGGACGTCGCTCTTGCGGTAGGCGCCCTTGTGCCGCCCAGCCACGAGCTCGGCCGCCAGCAGGACCACCGTCCCGATCGTGACCCACAAGAAGTACTGCTGCATGGCTTCTCCTCCTGGGCCCGGAGGATAGGTGGTCGATGCATGATGTCTAATGCATACGAAATCAATGTTGGATAACATCAAGACATGGATGTCGACCTCGCCAAACTGAACCATCTGCTGGTGATCGCCCGCACCGGCAGCTTTTCGCGGGCGGCGGAGGAGCTGCGGATCACCCAGCCGGCGCTGAGCCGCAGCGTCGCGGCGCTCGAGCAGCGGTTCGGGTTCCGGATTTTCGAACGCGGCCGCGGCGGGGCCGCGCCGACCGCCGTCGGGGCGCTGGTGCTGGCCGACGCCGAGGCGCTGCTGCGCGACGCGCGCTCGCTGGAGCAGAACCTCCACCTCTATGCCCGCGGCGAGGCCGGCAAGGTCGCCTTCGGCATGGGGCCGCTGATCGCCAGCCTGACGCTGCGCAAGCTGGCGGCGCAGATGATGGCCGCCCGGCCGCAGCTGCAGATCCGCTGCTCCGTGAAGTCGGCCGATGTCCTGCTGCGCGAGCTGGCGGACGGCGAGATCGAGATGCTGTTCTGCGCGACCGAGCAGATCACCCGCACGCCGGAGATCGCCATCCAGCCGCTGCAGGCGGTGACCCTGGCGATGATCGTGCGGGCGGGACACCCGTTGGCCGGCAAGACCGGGCTGACGCTGGCCGACGTCGTCGCCTATCCAATCGCGCATTCGGCCCATGCCGCAGCAGAGGAGCTGCATGCCGAGAGCCGGTTCGCCCGCGGCGGCGCGTTGTTCTGCGACAACTACGAGATCCTGCGCCAGGTGGTGCTGGACGGCGACGCGGTGTGGATGTCCTCGCCGCAGATGGTCGCCGACGACCTCGCCGCCGGGCGGCTGGCGCTGTTGGACGTCGCCGACATCCCGGCGCGGCGCAGCGAGATCGGCGTGGTGCGGCTGAAGGGGCGGACCAGCTCGCCCGCGGCCAGCGCCGTCACCGCCTGCGTCGCCGAGCTCATTGCCGGGTGAGCCGGAAGTCCTGGCGGCCATCGCCTCGCCCGCCTTCCCGCGCTACACCCCCGCCATGGCCGAAGCTTTCAACGACAAGCGCCTGACCGGCTCCAAGGCGGAGCTCTATGTCCAGGCGCGCGAGGAGATCGCCGCGGTGCTGGCCGGCGAACCGAGCCTGACCGCGCGGATGGCGACGGTCGCGGCGATGCTGGCGGCCACCTTCGACCACTACTTCTGGACCGGCTTCTATGTGGTCGATCCGGACCGGCCGGACGAGCTGGTGGTCGGCCCTTACCAGGGCACGCTGGGCTGCCTGCGCATCGCGTTCGGCCGCGGCGTCTGCGGGACCGCGGCGGCGACCCGCGAGCTGCAACTGGTGCCCGACGTGCACGCCTTCCCGGGCCACATCGCCTGCGACAGCCGGTCGGCGAGCGAGATCGTCGCGCCGGTGTTCGACGCCGCGGGGCGGCTGATCGCGGTGTTCGACGTCGATTCCGAGACCCCGGCGGCGTTCGACGCTGTCGACGCCGAGGGGCTGGCCGCGATTCTGGGCGATACGTTCGGCCGGCCGAGCTAACCGCGCGCGGCCCCTTGCGCTTCCGCGCCGGCGGGATCAAGAGCGGCGCTATAGATCGAAGAGAAGAGGGTGCGATGACTGGACGGGTTTACGCGATCACCGGCGCGTTCGGCGTGCTGGGTTCGGCGGTGGCCAAGGCGGCCGCGGCGCAAGGCGCGCGGCTGGCGCTGATCGACTTCGCCACCACGGCCCCGCAAGGCCTGCCCGCCGGCGACGACGTGCTGGCGCTGGGCGGCGTCGACCTGACCGATCCGGCCGCGGCCAAGGCGGCGGTGGACGCGATCGTCGCCCGCTTCGGCGGCCTCGACGTGCTGATCAACGTCGCCGGCGGCTTCCGCTGGGAGATGCACGAGGGCGGCGATCCGGAGACCTGGAGCAAGATGTTCCAGATGAACGTGCAGACCAACTCCAACATCAGCCGCGCCGCGCTGGCCGCGCTGAAGGCGAGCAAGTCGGGCCGGATCGTCAACATCGGCGCCAACGGCGCGGTGAAGGCCGGGACCGGCATGGGCGCCTACGCCGCCTCCAAGGCCGGCGTGCACAAGCTGACCGAGGCCCTGGCCGAAGAGCTGAAGGCCACCGGCGTGACGGTCAACGCCGTGCTGCCGTCGATCCTCGACACCGCGATCAACCGCGCCGACATGCCCGACGCCGACTTCTCCACCTGGGTGAAGGCCGAGGAGCTGGCGACGGTGATCCTGTTCCTCGCCTCCGAACAGGCGAGCGCGGTGACCGGCGCGCTGGTCCCGGTGACCGGCCGGGTCTGAGACACGAGGTCCGATGCTCCCCCTGAGGGGAGGATCTTCAGCGGTCGCCGGGTAGCTTCAGGCTGATCCGGCAGACCAGGCCGGCGGGATCGAAGTCGAGCACGCTCGCCCCGTCGGCGCCGAGGCTGCGCTCGATAAGGCGTGAACCGAATCCGCGGCGGGTCGGCGGCTGCACCGTGGGCCCGCCGGTCTCGCGCCAGACGAGTTCGAGCCGCGGAAGGTCCGTGTCGACCACCGACCAGGCGACCATGACGCAGCCGGCCGGCGTCGAGAGGGCGCCGTACTTGGCGGCGTTGGTGGCGAGCTCGTGGAAGATCAGCCCCAGCGCCAGGGCTTCGCTCGGGGGCAGGTCGAGCTCGGGGCCGTCGCAGCGGTAGCGGCCGGCGCCGAATGGACGCAGCTCGATCTTCAGCGCGTCGGTCAGCGCCGCGCTGCGCCAGTTGGTCGCCGTCAGCAGGTCATGCGTCGCCGACAGCGCCATCAGCCGCGCCTGGAAGGCCTGCTTGAACGCCGCCGGCTCCGCCGTCGTGCGCAAGGTCTGGGCGGCGATCGCCTGCACCGTGGCCAGGGTGTTCTTCACCCGATGGTTCAGCTCGTCGACCAGCAGCTTCTGCTGTTCCTCGGCCTTCACCCGGTCGGTGACGTCGGCGCCCTCGACGAAGACGCCCCAGACCTGGCCGGCGGCGTTGTGGATCGGCTGGTAGATGAAGTCGAGGAAGCGCTCTTCCGGCGGCACGTCCGCGGCGCGCTGCAGGAAGACGCTGTTGGCCCGGCCGACGTAGGGCGCGCCCTCGCGCATCACCTTTTCGAGCCGCTCGGGAACGCCCTGGTCCGCCACTTCCGGCAGGGCTTCGCGGATCGGCCGGCCGATCACCGGACGATGGCCGATCAGGTGCTGGTAGGCGGCGTTCGCCAGGGCGAAGCGCAGATCCGGCCCGGTCAGCACCGCCATGAACCCCGGCGCCTGCAGGAAGAGGTCGCGCAGTCCCTCGGTCTCCTGCAGCAGCGCCGCGTTGGCCGCCTCGACCTCGCGGGCGCGCTGCAACAGGTCGGCCTCGCCAGGCGCGGGCCGGCGTCGGCCGGCGCCGTAGGCGATCTGCTTCAGCTGCTGCAGCTCGGTGACGTCGACGGTGTTCTGGACGATGAACTCGGCGCTTCCGTCCGGGGCGGGCAACGGGGTGTGCACCGCCGACCAGTAGCGCATGGCGAAGCCGCCGCCGCGGCTGGCGGGCATCGGGATCGGATAGGGGATCAAGGGCAGGCTGTGTGGTCGGCCGGTCGCCAGCACCTGTTCGAAGGAATGGCGCAGCCGCTGGCCGCTCGGTCCGTCGTTGGGGAAGAGGTCGAAGATGTAGTTGCCGATCAGCTCCTCGCGCCGCCGCTCGGTGGCCGCGCAATAGGCCGGGTTCGCCTCGACGTACCGAAGGTTCCGGTCGAGCACCATGTGCGGGCTCGGCAGCGCCTGGAAGAGGGCGGTGAAGTCCGGGGTCCGGCTGGCCGTCATGAGCGCCGCGCCCGCATCATCCATGGCCGTTGTTCAAGTGGAACCCCCGGGAAAATGCTTGAACGCACAACAGCCTAGCTGGTTTCGCCGCAGGCCAGTGCCGCTTCGCGCGAAGAAGCCTATATGATCGGCCCATGCTCGAAAGCGCCGAAGCGCCGCTGAAAGGCGCCGCCCTGATCAAGGACGAGGTCCAACGCCTGCCCGACGCGCCAGGCGTCTACCGGATGCTGGGCGAGGCCGGGGAGGTGCTCTACGTCGGCAAGGCGCGGAGCCTGAAGAAGCGCGTGCTGCAGTACGCGCAAGGGCGCTTCCACACCCAACGCATCGCCCACATGGTCGACCTCACCCGGGCGATGGAGTTCGTCTCCACCCGGACCGAGACCGACGCCCTGCTGCTCGAGATCAATCTGATCAAGCAGCTGAAGCCGCGCTTCAACGTGCTGCTGCGCGACGACAAGAGCTTCCCCGAGATCGTCATCCGCCGCGACCACGCCGCGCCGCAACTGCGCAAGCACCGCGGGGCGCACACCATCAAGGGCGACTATTTCGGGCCGTTCGCCTCGGCCTGGGCGGTGAACCGCACGCTCAACACGCTGCAGAAGGCCTTCCTGCTCCGCTCCTGCACCGACAGCGTCTACGAGAGCCGCACCCGGCCCTGCATGCTGCACCAGATCCGCCGCTGCGCGGCGCCCTGCACCGGGCTGATCGGCGTCGAGGACTATGGCGCGCTGGTCGAGCAGGCCGAGGACTTCCTGCGCGGCAAGAGCCGGGCGGTGGTCGCCCGGATGGCCAGGGAGATGCAGGAAGCCTCCGACGAGATGGAGTTCGAGCGCGCCGCGCGGCTGCGCGACCGGATCCGTGCGCTGGCGGCGATCGCCCAGGAGCAGCAGATCAATCCCGAGACGCTGGAGGAGGCCGACGTCTTCGCCCTGCACGCCGACGGCGGCCAGGCCTGCGTCCAGGTGTTCTTCTTCCGCGCCGGCCAGAACTGGGGCAACCGGGCCTACTTCCCGCGCGTCGACAAGAGCGACGAGGATCCGGACGTGATGAACGCCTTCCTCGGCCAGTTCTACGACGACAAGCCGATCCCCAAGGTGATCCTGGTGAACGTCGAGCCGTCGGAGAAGGAGCTGCTGGCCGACGCCTTCTGCCTCAAGGCCGGCCGCAAGGTGGAGATCAGCCGGCCGCAGCGCGGCGAAAAGCGCCAGCTGGTCGACCACGCCCTGACCAACGCCCGCGAGGCGCTGGGCCGCAAGATGGCCGAGGGCTCGGCCCAGTCGAAGCTGCTGGCCGGGGTCTGCGAGGCCTTCGGCCTGGAGGGCAATCCGGAGCGGATCGAGGTCTACGACAACAGCCACATCATGGGCACCAATGCGGTCGGCGGGATGATCGTCGCCGGCCCCGAGGGCTTCCAGAAGAGCCAGTACCGCAAATTCAACATCCGCTCGTCCGAGCTCACCCCGGGCGACGACTACGGCATGATGCGCGAGGTGCTGCGCCGGCGCTTCTCGCGGCTGGTCAAGGAAGAGGAGGAGGGCGAGGGCGCCATCCGTCCCGACCTGGTGCTGATCGACGGCGGGGCGGGCCAGCTCGTGGCCGCAACGGAGATCATGGCCGACCTCGGCGTCGACGACATCCCGGTGGTGGGCGTGGCCAAGGGCCCGGACCGCGACGCGGGGCTGGAGCGGTTCTTCATGCCGGGCAAGACGCCCTTCATGCTCGAGCCGAAGTCGCCGGTGCTCTACTACCTGCAGCGCCTGCGCGACGAAGCCCACCGCTTCGCCATCGGCACGCATCGCGCCAAGCGCTCGGCGGAGATGAAGAAGAACCCGCTCGACGAGATCGACGGCGTCGGTCCGTCCCGCAAGCGCGCCCTGCTGCACGCCTTCGGCTCCGCCCGCGGCGTCAGCCGCGCCTCGGCCGACGATCTGGCCAAGGTCGAGGGCGTCAGCGAAGCGCTCGCTCAGCGGATCTTCGACTACTTCCGGAAGGCCTAAGGGGGCCTCCTCCCCTTGCGGGAGAAGGTGGCCCGCGAAGCGGGTCGGATGAGGGGTCGAAGATCGCGACCGCTTGCGCCATGCTGCCATGGGCCGCGAGGCGAGCATCGAACAGGCGAGACGGTTGCGGCAGTCCGCGCCCGCGACCGAGCGCAGCCTGTGGAAGCTGCTGCGGCATCGGCGAGGTCTGAGAGACTCCTCATCCGGCCCTTTGGGCCACCTTCTCCCGCAAGGGGGAGAAGGGCTCCCGCAAGGACCCGCAAGGGGAGAGGAGGCTTCACTTCAGCCCATACTTCGCGAACCGGGCGGCGACGTCGGGGTCGAGGCTGGCGGCCTGGGCGAAGTCGGCTTTGGCGCCGGCGCCGTCGCCCAGCCGCTGCTGGGCCAGGCCGCGGCCGTAGAGGGCGCTGGCCAAGACTGGCTTGAGCTTCAGCGCGGCCTGATAGTCGGCGAGCGCCGGCGCGCTCTCGCCGCGCTGCAGGCGCACCAGGGCGCGGGTCTCGTAGGCCTCGGCCAGTTGCGCATCGCGCGCGATCGCCGCGTCGGCGTCGGCCAGGGCGGCGTCGAGATCGCGGCCGGCCAGCGCGCGCGCCCAGGCGCGGGTCGCCAGCGCTTCCGCAGAGTTGGGCGACCGGCGCACCGCCTCCTCGGCGTCGGCGAACGCTTGGTCGTGCGCGCCGGTCGACTCATAGGCCACCGCCCGGCGCAGGCGGGCGGCGAGGTCGTCGGGCTGCTGGTCGAGCACCGCGGTGAGGTCCGCGGCCGCGCCGGCGTCGTCGCCTAGCCGCATGCGGAGCTGGGCGCGGTTGGCCAGCGCCAGGGTGTAGCCGGGCCGCAAGGCCAGCGCCTGGTCGAAGTCGGCGCGGGCGCCGGTAAGGTCGCCCTGGCTCGCCCGTGCGTCGCCGCGGTTGTTGTAGGCGGCCGCGTCCTGCGGGGCCCGGGCGATCGCTTCGCCGTAGGTCAGCACCGCGGCGTCGAACCGGCCGCGGGCGGCCTGCAGATAGGCCAGCTGGAACAGCGCCTGCGGATCCTTCGGCGCCGCCTGGCGCGCGGCCTCGGCGTCGGCGCCGGCGCGCGCCAGATCGCCCTGGGCGGTCCAGACCGCGGCGCGGCCGAGCCGGGCTTTCGCGAAGTCGGGGCGGGCCTTCAGCGCCGCGTCGTAGTCCGCCAGCGCCAGCGCGAAGTCCCTACGGCCGGCGTAGACCCCGGCGCGGTGCGCCAGCGCCGGGGCGTGGTTCGGCTGCAGCTTGAGCGCCGCGGTGAAGTCGGCCATGGCGCGGTCGGCGTCGCCGGCGCGCAGCAAGGCCAGGCCGCGTTGGTCCAGCAGTTCCGCCGACGGCGGCGCCAGTTCGACCGCCTGGTCGTAGTCGGCGAGCGCGCCGGCGGTGTTCCCGCGCGCGGCCCGCGCCGTGGCCCGGCCCAGCCAGCCGTCGACGAAGTCCGGCTTCAGCTGCACGGCGGCGTCGTAGTCGTCCTCGGCCTGGGCGTAGTCCGCCTTGGCGTAGTGCACCCCGCCGCGGCCGGCGTAGGCCTCGGCCAGCGTCGGGTCGAGCCGGGCGGCCTCGTCATAGTCGACCAGTGCGGACTCCAGCGCCCCCTGGGCTTGGTGGACGACGCCGCGGTTGAAATGCGCCACCGCCAGGTGGTCGGGGATTTCGCGCCGGGATTGGATCACGCCGGTGCAGCCATCGATCTGCTGCGCCGGACCGACGCCGTTGTCGCCGACGCAGGCGAGCCAGGACTCGAACAGTCCGGCGCGCGCCGGCGCGGCGGCCAGCAGACCGATGAAAAGGGCTGCGCTCAGGACTGGCGTGCGCACGCGCGTTCTCCACCGTTCGGAGCCCGCCCGGGGGGAAGGATAAGGGCGGAAGCCGCCGGCCGCGAAGCGAAAATCCGGCGCTCGCGGGCCGGGCGATCGCCGGCGCCCAATCCTCGCGCGCCGCTGCAGGCCTGGGAAATCCCGCTCCGCTTGTCAGGGTTTGTCCGGGCGCCGATCGCCGGCCGCTGATGGCAGAGTTCGGCCGCTGAGAGGGCGGCGATGACCAGGATCCAGGTCGCAGCGTCAACGGTCGGGTGTCGAGGCGAAGATTTCGTCTGCATTGTCGGCGCGCCGAGAAGCGGCACGACCTCCTTGGCGGGCTTTCTCCAGGATCATCCGGACGTCTGCTTCTCGCGGGTGAAGGAGCCGCACTTCTTCTCGCAACTGGACCTCAGTGGCCTGGCGCCCGACGAGCTCGGCGGCGTCTTGTCCCGCCAGTACCTCGCGCGCTACTTCCCGCATCACGTGGACGGGCGGCTGCTCGCCGAGGGCTCGGTTTCGTACCTCTATGCGCCGCAGCAGATGGCGCCGATCCTGCGCGCCTGGCCGAACGCGAAGTTCGTCATCGCCGTGCGCGACCCGCTGGAGATGCTGCCGTCGCTGCACCTGCGCCTGCTCTACACCGGCGACGAGACGGTCACCGACTTCGAACGCGCCTGGGCGCTGATGGCCGAGCGGCGGCAGGGCCGCGCGGTCCCGCCGAGCTGCATCGATCCCCGGCTGCTCCAGTACGAGGAGGCCGGAAGGCTGGGCGCGCATGTCGCGGCCTTCTTCGACGCTGTCGGCCGCGAACGCTGCTTTGTCGTCGTCTTCGACGACCTCGCCGCCGACCCGGAGGGGGTCTACGAACGGCTGCTCAGCTTCCTCGAGCTGCCGCCGCATCCGCGCGAGGACTTTGCGCCGCGGCGCGCCGGGCGCGGCTACAAGATCGCCTGGCTGCAGCGGCTGTTGAAGCGGCCGCCGAAGGTGACCCGCCAGGTGCTGGCCGGCGACAAATTCCGCGAGCGTGTCCGCAGTCTCGAGGGGCGGCGGACCGATCCGGCGGCGATCCGGGCCATCCTGGCCGGCCGCAAGGCGCTGCTGCGCTGGAACCACGCGCCGGCGGAAGTTGCGGCGCTGTCGCCGGAGATGCGCGCCTGTATCCGTGAGACATTGGCGGACGAGGTGGCGCACCTCTCCGAGCTGATCGGGCGCGATCTCGGCCACTGGCTGGACGGCGCGCCGGCCATGGCCGAGGTAGCGACGCCGCGGCGCATTCCCGCCGACGGCGAAGCGCCGTATGTCTGGGACGGGACGATCTAGGAAAGATCTGAGTCGCAGATGGACGACGCCGGCGGGCCGCAGCGCAAGCCGCACTACGACTACGGCTATGACGGCGTGGAGTTCAGCCCTGCGGAAGCGGGCGCCCAGCCGGACGCCGTCCTCAAACCGCCACGTCGGCGGCTCTTCACCCTGCGCCGAGTGTTGATCGGTCTGGCGGTCGCCGTCGGGCTGTTCGCCCTGCTGGTCGGGTGGCTGAGCTGGCGCTTGCCGGTGTCGCGTGCGCTCGATCCCCTGCCGAGTCCGGCGCTGGTGCTGGTCAGCGCCGACGGCCATCCGTTCGCTCGTCGCGGCGCGCTGAAGGACCGGCCGGTGGTGGTCGAGGAACTCCCGGCGCACGTGCCGGCCGCCTTCGTGGCGATCGAGGACCGGCGCTTCTACCGGCACTTCGGCATCGACCTGGTCGGCATCGGCCGGGCGATGGCGACCAACCTGCGCGAGCGCGGCATCCGCCAGGGCGGCAGCACCCTGACCCAGCAGCTGGCCAAGACCGCCTTCCTCAGCCCGGAACGCACCGTGCGGCGCAAGCTGCAGGAGGTGTTCATCGCGATCTGGCTGGAGGCGCGGCTGACCAAGCAGGAGATCCTCTCCCGCTATCTCTCCAGCGTCTATTTCGGCGACGGGGTGTTCGGCCTGCGCGCCGCCTCGCTGCACTATTTCGCCAAGCCGCCGGAGAAGCTCAGCGTCGGCGAAGCGGCGATGCTGGCCGGGCTGGTCAAGGCGCCCTCGAAGCTCAATCCGGCCGACCATCCGCAGGCGGCGCTGAAGCGCCAGCGGGTGGTGCTGGCCGCCATGGTCGAGACCAAGGCGATCACCGACGCTCAGGCCCAGCGCGCGCGCCGGGTGCGCATCCGCACCGCCGAGCCGCTGCCGGTGGGCGGCTATTTCGCCGACTGGGCCGCCCCGCAGCTGAAGCAGGCGCTCGATCCGCAGTACGGCCGGATGCAGGTGCGCACGACGCTGGACTCCCGGCTGCAGCGCCGCGCCGAGCGGGCGGTGCGCTACTGGCTGGACGGTCAGGGCCGCCGCCAGGGCGCGACCCAGGCGGGGCTGGTCGCCATGCGGCCCGACGGGGCGGTGGTGGCGATGGTCGGCGGGCGCGACTACGACCAGAGCCAGTTCAACCGCGCGGTCCAGGCCAAGCGTCAGCCGGGCTCGGCCTTCAAGCTGTTCGTCTACCTGGCGGCGCTGCGCGACGGCGCCCGGCCGGACTCGCTGGTCTCCGAGGCGCCGATCACCGTCGGCGGTTGGACACCGCGCAACTTCGAGCGGACCTCCGGCGGGCTGATGACGCTGGAGGACGCCTTCGCCCAGTCGAGCAACATCGCCGCGGTGCGGGTGGCCGAGACCGTCGGCCGCGACAAGGTCATCGAGGCGGCCCAGGAGCTCGGCGTCGCCAGCCCTCTGGTGCGCGACGCCACCCTGCCGCTCGGCACCTCGGAAATGACGCTGATCGAGCTGACCTCGGCCTACGCCGGCGTGGCCGCCGGCCACGCGCCGGTGCAGCCCTACGCCCTGCTCGACGGCCACCAGCCGCTGCAGGCGCCGCGGGCGCTGCCGTCGGAGCAGCGGATGGCGCTGCTCGAGCTGCTGTCGGCGGCGGTGCGCAACGGCACCGCGCATGCCGCCTATGTCGGCCAGCCGGTGTTCGGCAAGACCGGCACCACCCAGGACCATCGCGACGCGGTGTTCGTCGGCTTCACCGGCGACATCATCGTCGGCGTCTGGGTCGGCAACGACGACCACTCGCCGATGCAGGGCGTCACCGGCGGCGGCCTGCCGGCGCAGATCTGGCGCACCTTCGTCGCCAGCGGCCTGGACGCCGGCCTGGTCGAGCGGGTGCGTCCGCCGCCCCCGCCGCCTGCGCCGCCGCCGGAACTGGAGGAGCGCGGGCTGCCCGGCTTCCTGCGCCGCGCCTGGGAAGGGCTGTTCGGGGCGTAGGGCCTTCTCGATCCGCTCATCCCGGCGAAGGCCGGGACCCAGGTTCAGCCGCGGGAGTTCGATGGATGAGCGCAGGTGCGCCCGCGCCCATCTCCGAGCCCGCCATCTGGATCCCGGCCTTCGCCGGGATGAACGGATAGATGAAATCCGCTCTCACGCGTTGACCCCGCTGTTCAGCTTGCCAAGGTGCGCCGCATGAAAGCTTTGCCGAACATCCTGACTTCCCTGCGCCTGGTGCTGGCGCTGTTCATGTTCGTGGCGCTGGCCGCCGCGGCGGGGGCCGTGCCGTTTCTTGGCGACGAGCTGACGCCCGATCAGCAGTTCGCGCTGGAACGCTGGGCGGTGATCGCCTTTGTGGTCGCGGCGGTGACCGACTTCGTCGACGGCTGGCTGGCGCGCAAGCTCGACGCCACCAGCGTCTGGGGCGCGATCCTCGACCCGATCGGCGACAAGGTGCTGGTCTGCGGCGCGGTGCTGGGCCTGTTGGCGCTCGGGCCGCAGCCGATGGTCGTGCTGCCGGCGGGGCTGATCCTGTTCCGCGAGTTCACCGTCAGCGCGCTGCGCGAGGTCGGCGCCGGCAAGGGGATCAAGCTGCCGGTCACCGTGCTGGCCAAGTGGAAGACCACCCTGCAGCTCACCGCGCTGGCGCTGGAGCTGCTGGTCTCGTCCTGGGGCGCGTTCGGCCTGCCGGACGATCCGGCGGTGCAGGGCCCGGTGACCGCCCTGGCGCACGGCCTGTTCTGGCTGGCAGCCATCGTCACCATCGTCACCGGCGCTCAGTACTGGGAACAGACCCGCAAGGCGCTGCGGGATTAAGCGGCCTCCCCAAATCCGCTCATCCCGGCGAAGGCCGGGACCCAGATTCAGGCGCGGGTTTCTGATGGGATGAGCGCAGGACCGCTTGGACCCGTGCCGTGCTCGCCATCTGGCTCCCGGCCTTCGCCGGGATGAGCGGGATTTTTGATGGCTACGCCATCGCCGCGTAGGCGGCGCGCCAGAAGTCCTTGTGCAACTGCGGCGGGTCGGGGCCGTCGAACACCCGCTGGGTCAGCAGGATCGCCACCAGCCCGTTGGCCGGGTCGTTGAACCAGGAGGTGCCGAAGCCGCCGTTCCAGCCGTAGGCCCCGCGGGCGATCCCATAGGGGTTTTCGCCGACCTGCACGCCGACGCCCAGGCCCCAGCCCCAGCCGGGGCCGAGGATCTCGCGGCCGTCGTCCATCTGCGCCTCGGTTAACGCATTGGTCTGCATCAGGCGCAGCGAGGCCGGCGACAACAGCTGGCGGCCGTCCGGGGCGCGGCCGGTGAGCAGGAAGCGCGCGAACCGGCCGAAGTCGTCGGCGGTCGCGACCAGGCCGCTGTCCCCGGCCGGAAAGACCGGCGGCTGCGTGTAGCGGCCGTCCGGCGCATCGAACAGCTCGAGCTTGCCGTCCTGCGGGAAGTAGCCGGTGACCGTGCGGTCGATCTTCTCCGGCGGAATCCAGAATCCGGTGTCGATCATGCCGAGCGGCCCGAGGATGCGCTCCTGGATAAAGACGTCGAGCGGCTGGCCGGCGGCGCGGGCGACCAGTACGCCCAGCACATTGGAGCCGACCGTGTAGAGCCAGCGCGCGCCGGGCTGGGCCATCAGCGGCAAGTCGGCGAGCCTGGCCATGTAGGCGTCCGGCGTCAGCGGCGAGGTCGGGTCGGGCATGCCGAAGCCGGGCAGGTCGGCGACCGCCGCCTGGATCGGCAGGTCGGGATCGAACAGCACGCCCCAGCCCAGCCGGAAGGTGAAGACGTCGGCGACGGTGATCGGCCGCTCCGCCGGGACCGTGTCGTCCAGCGGCGAGGCGAGGGTGCGCAGCACTCGCCGGCCGGCGAGTTCGGGCAGCAGCCGCTCGACCGGCTCGTCCAGGCTGAGCTTGCCGTCCTCGATCAGCATCAGCGCTGCGGCGGCCGTGACCGGCTTGGTCATCGAGGCGAGCCGGAAGATCGCGTCCCACGGCATCGGCGCGGCGCCGTCGTCCAGCGACATCCGTCCCGCGGTGACGATGCGGGTCTCCTCGCCGCGCGACAGCAGGCCCACCAGTCCAGGGGCGGAGCACTGGGCGACGTGGTCCTCAAGCAGCGCCTGCAGGCGCGCCACGCCGGTTTCGCTCAACGTCATGGGGTCTCTGCTCCTGGCCATGGCGCCCGCAGGTCGCCTGAAGTCTCAAGGACGCGCAAGGCCGCCGCGATCCGACCGCGCGTCAGCTCATCGGGTTGGCCGGCGGCGGCGGATCGCCGGGCAGCGGGATGAACTCCTTGTCGTCGGCGTCCGGCAGCTTCATCCGGCCGGCGCGCCAGTCGGCCTTGGCCTGCTCGAGGCGCTCCTTCGAGGAGGCGACGAAGTTCCATTCGATGAACCGCGGCCCGACCGGCTCGCCGCCCAGCATCATGACGATCGCCTGGGTGACGGCCCGCACCGCGACGGCGCCGCCCGGCGCGAACACCGCCATCTGGCCTTCGTGCAGGGTCTGGCCGTCGATCTCGACGACGCCGCGGGCGACGTAGGCCGCGCGTTCCGAATAGTCGGCCGGCAGCTCGGCGCGGGCGTCGGCGGCGAGCGCCCAGTGCAGGTAGAACATCGGCGAATGCGCCTTCACCGGCGAGCGGGCGCCGAACGCCTCGCCGGCGATCAGCCGGGCGGTCAGCCCGGCCTCGGTGAACTCCGGCAGCTCGCCGGCGGCGTGGTGCGAGAAGGCCGGATCGGTCTCTTCGTCCTCCAGCGGCAGGGCGATCCAGGTCTGGATGCCGTCCATCCGCCCGCCGTGGTCGCGCAGCGTCTCGAACCGCTCGGAGTGGGTGATGCCGCGCCCGGCGGTCATCCAGTTGACCTCGCCCGGCCGGATCGGCTGGGTGACGCCGGTGGAGTCGCGGTGGGTCATCTCGCCTTCGAACAGGTAGGACAGGGTCGACAGGCCGATGTGCGGATGCGGCCGCACGTCGACCGAGCGCGGGAAGCCGGAGGCGAACTCCGCCGGGCCCATGTGGTCGAGGAAGATGAACGGCCCGACCATACGCCGCTGGGCGAACGGCAGCACCCGCCCGACCTCGAACCCGCCGAGATCCTTGCGCCGTTGGTCGATGACGAGCTCGATCATGGGAACGTCCTAGCTGCGGAGATATGCCGACTTAACGCGCTCTTGTGTCAGCTGGCGCCGAAAAGATCCTCCCCCTCAGGGGGAGGTGGCCCGGAGGCCCGGAGGGGGTTTCAGCCGCAGCGTTCGGGGCTTCAACCCCCTCAGTCGCTGCGCGACAACTCCCCCTGAGGGGGAGCATCCCGGTCCCTACCGCTGCGCGCTCACATAGGCGCTGACCAGGCCGAGCGGGGCGGCGGTGGTGTGCTTGACCGAGCGGATGACGATCCGGCTCTCGATGTTGGAGATCAGGCCGAGCGACAGCAGGTCGTTGCGCAGGAAGGCGTCGAAGGCGTGCATGTCGCGGGTGATGACCCGCAGCTCGTAGTCCGCCGCGCCGGTGACCGTGGCGCACTGCACCACCTCCGGCATCTTGGCGATCGCCAGTTCGAAGGCGTCGAGGTTGTCCTTGGTCGGCAGGCTGAGCTTGACGGTGCAGAACACCTCGAAGGTCAGGCCGAGCCGCTCGCGGTCGAGGATGGTCACCCGTCGCTGGATGACGCCGGCGTCCTCCAGCCGCTTGATGCGCCGCCAGCAGGGGCTGGAGGAAAGACCCACCCGTTCGGCGATCTCGGCGACCGACAGACCGGCGTCGTGCTGAATCAGGTCGAGAATCTTCGCGTCCACTGCGTCGAGCTGCTCGGGCAATTTTTCCTCCATCCTCCACGGTGAAGCCGCAGCATTCTGCCCTGGAGGCGGAATTCGGGGGCATGCTTTTGGCAAGCATTTGCTGCGTCCTTATATGATCTTCTAACGGACCTGGGGAGGGTCGGAAGGAAACAAATTGCAATGCGGCACTTCGATGTGACGCTGGACGACAAATTCCTCCTCACGGAGGGGCGGGTGTTCATCACCGGCGTCCAGGCCCTGCTGCGCATCCTTCTGGACCAGCGCCGGCTCGACGTCGCCGCCGGGCTGAACACCGCCGGCTTCCTCTCCGGCTATCGCGGCTCGCCGTTGGGCGGCCTCGACCAGCAGGCGCAGCGGGCCGAAAAGCTGCTCCGCGGCTCCGAGATCGTCTTCAAGGAGGGCCTCAACGAGGACCTCGCCGCCACCGCGGTGTGGGGCAGCCAGCAGGCCAACCTGTTCCCCGGCGCCCGCTACGACGGCGTCTTCGGCATGTGGTACGGCAAGGCGCCGGGCGTCGACCGCACCGGCGACGCGTTCCGCCACGCCAACTTCGCCGGGACCTGGCCGAAGGGCGGGGTGCTGGCGGTGGCCGGCGACGACCACGCCTGCAAGTCCTCGACCCTGCCTTCGCAGTCGGAGTTCGCCTTCCAGGACCTGGAGATGCCGGTGCTGTCGCCGGCCGACGTGCAGGAGGTGCTGGACTACGGCCTGCTGGGCTATGCGCTGTCGCGCCATTCCGGCCTGTGGGTGTCGCTGATCGCGCTGGCAGACACCATGGACTGCGGCATGACCATCGAGGTCGGCGCGGCCCGCCACCGCTTCGTCACGCCCGACGGTTTCCGCCTGCCGGCCGGCGGCCTGGGGATCCGCACCAAGGACGCGCCGGTCGACAAGGAGCGGCGGCTGCGCGGCTACAAGCTGCCGGCCGCCCTGGCCTTCGCCCGCGCCAACCGCATCGACCGCGTGGTGCTGGAGGCCAGGCGGCCCCGCCTGGGCATCGTCTGCCAGGGCCAGGCCTACAAGGAGGTGCTGGAGGCGCTGTCGGCGATGGGGCTGTCGCCGGCCCAGGCCGCCGACCTCGGGATCTCGATCTACAAGGTCGGCATGCCCTGGCCGCTGGAGCCGATGGGCTTGAAGGCGTTCGCCGCCGGGCTCGAGACCCTGATGGTGATCGAGCACAAGCGGCCACTGGTCGAGACCCAGGCGCGCGCGGCGCTCTACGACCTGCCGGCCCAGGCGCGGCCGAGGATCATCGGCAAGACTGACGAGCGCGGCTATCCGCTGCTGTCGGACACCGGCGCGCTGTCGACCGCGGAGATCGCCCTGGCGCTGGCCGACCGGCTGCCGCCCGGACCTCACATGGAGCGGGTCCACGACTATCTGAGCCGGGTGTCGGCCGCCTCGATGGCGGCGGTGACGCTGGGCGCGGACCAGCAGCGCAAGCCGTTCTTCTGCTCCGGCTGCCCGCACAACAGCTCGACCCGGCTGCCGGAGGGCTCGCGCGCCCTGGCCGGCATCGGCTGCCACTACATGGCGACTTTCAGCGATCCGGCGACCGACCTGGCGAGCCACATGGGGGGCGAGGGGCTGACCTGGGTCGGCGCGGCGCCCTTCACTGAGCAGAAGCACGTCTTCGCCAACCTCGGCGACGGCACCTATAACCACTCCGGCTCGCTCGCCATCCGCGGCGCGATCGCGGCCGGGGCGAACATCACCTACAAGCTGCTGTTCAACGACGCGGTGGCGATGACCGGCGGCCAACGGGCCGAGAGCGGCTTCACCGTCCCGCAGATCACCCGGCAGCTCGCCGCCGAGGGGGTGGCCCGGACCGTCGTCGTCGCCGCCGAGCCCGAGCGCTACGCCGGCGTCAGCGACCTGGCGCCCGGCGTCGAGGTGCGGCCGCGCGCCGAGCTGATGAAGACCCAGCGCGAGCTGCGCGAGGTCCCCGGCGTCACCGTGCTGATCTACGACCAGGTCTGCGCGACCGAGAAGCGGCGGCGGCGCAAGCGCGGCAGCATGCCCGTGGCGACGAAGCGGGTGATGATCAACCCGCTGGTCTGCGAGGGCTGCGGCGACTGCTCGGCCAAGTCCCACTGCGTCTCGGTCGAGCCGCTGGAGACCGAGTTCGGCCGCAAGCGGACGATCAACCAGTCGAGCTGCAACACCGACTACAGCTGCCTGGAGGGCTTCTGCCCGTCCTTCGTCACTGTGGAGGGCGCGGAGAAAGCCCGCCGCCCGGCCGGCCCGGCGCTGACCGCGAACAGCATCCCGCTGCCCGAGTTCGAGACGCTCGACGGGGTGAAGAACATCGTCTTCACCGGCGTCGGCGGCACCGGGGTGACGACCGTCGCCGCGATCCTGGCGATGGCCGCCCACGTCGACGGCCGCGCCGCCTCGGTGGTCGACATGACCGGCCTGGCGCAGAAGGGTGGGGCGGTGTTCAGCCACGTGCGGCTTGGGGAGACCGAGCAGGCGATGGTCGGCGGCCGCGTGCCCCAGGCCAGCGCCCATGTGCTGATCGCCTGCGACCTGCTGGTGGCGGCCGGCGCCGATGCGCTGGCGCTCTACGCCAAGGACCGCACCGTCGCCGTCGGCAACGGCGACTTCGCCCCAACCGCCGACTTCGTCACCGACCGCGACGCGACCTTCGACGCGGGCGCGCAAGGTCGGCGGATCGCCGCGGCGGTGAAGTCCTACGACTCCGCCCCGGCCCACAGCCTGGCCGAGCACGAGCTCGGCGACGCGATCTACGCCAACATGATCATGCTGGGCTTCGCCTGGCAGAAGGGCGTGATCCCGATCTCCAGCCGCGCCCTCTACCGGGCGATCCGGCTGAACGACGTCGACGCCGACGCCAACCTCGCGGCCTTCGAGCTGGGGCGGCAGGCGGCGTTCGCGCCGCACGATCGGGCCGAGGCGCAGCCGCCGGTCACGCCTGAAGCGATGCCGCTGGACGAGCTGATCGCCCATCGCGCCCAGGAGCTGACGGCCTACCAGAACGCCGCCTACGCCCGTCGCTACCTGCAGCGGGTGGAGCAGGTCCGCGCCGCCGAGGCGAAACATGGCTCCGAGGCGCTGACCCGGGCGGCGGCGATCAGCCTCTACAAGCTGATGGCCACCAAGGACGAGTACGAGGTCGCCCGCCTCTACAGCGACGGCCGGTTCGCGAGCCTGCGCGCGGCGACCTTCACCGGCGGCAAGGCCAAGGTGCTGCTGAGCCCGCCGATGCTGGCGCCGAAGGACGCCGAGGGGCGGCCGAAGAAGCGGGCGTTCGGCGACTGGATGCTGAAGCTGGGCTTCCCGACGCTGGCCAGGCTGAAGAGCTTGCGCGGCACGCCGCTCGACCCGTTCGGCCGCACCGCCGAGCGCAAGCTGGAGCGCGATCTGCTCGCCGACTACGAGGCCGGCCTCGACCGGCTGGCCGCCGAGCTGACGCCGCAACGGCTGGCGCTGGCCACGCAGATCGCCGCCGTCCCGCAACAGATCCGCGGCTTCGGCCACGTGAAGCAGGCCGCGATCGGCCCGGCGAAGGCCGAGGAAGTGAAGCTGTGGGCGGCGTGGGAGCGGGTTGCCCCAACCTAACCCCTGCTGTCTTCCCGGGAAGGCACCCCAGCGCCTTGTCCAGGACCCAGGAACACGGCGCTGCCAGAGTGCGACGGCTCCGTAGCGGCTAGGCACGTCGCGCCGTGTTCTTGGGTCCCGGTCTTCGCTGCGCGAAACCGGGATGACACGTGAGGGAGGCGTCAGCCGCGAGGGGCGGGGACCGCCGGCGCGCGCCACAGCCACACCAGCAGGGCGGCGAACACCAGCGCGGTCAGGCCGAAGCTGGCGGAGGGCCACAGGGCAGCCCAGAACAGGTCGGAATGGGGGCTGAGGAGCAGCATGGACGGGGGCTTTCGGCCTTCGGAGAGATGAGCGGCGGCCCCAACGCCGCCGCCATTCAGGGCGTCACTCGGCGGCCAGCCGCGCGGCCGACCGCGTCGGCGTAGCCCGAGCCGCTTCGCGCTCGGCGAGCAGCGCCCGGTGCAGGGCGTCCTGGCCGTCACGGCGGGCGGCTTCGATCAGCGTCAGGTCCAGGAGGTCGCGCTGGGCGTTGCTGCCGCCGTAGCGCATCGCCTTGTTGCGCACGCCGCGCAGCAGCTCGACCGCGCGGCCGTAGTCGTCGCGGCCGAACGCCTGGATGGCGCGCATCACCGCCAGCCCGACCTCGCTGACGAAGTAGGCGTTGTCGCCGGGGCCGGTCAGGGCGGCGGCCTGGCGGTCCAGCACCTGGCGCTGGGCGGCGTCGCGGCCGGCGCCGACGTAGGCCAGCATGGCGTGGGCGTCGTCGAAGGCGTACTGGCCGCGCGGCTCGCTGGCGAAGGCGTCGGCCAGCGGCGTCCAGCGGTCGCCCAACTCGACGCCCTGCAGATGCAGCCGCCACAGCAGGGCCGCGGCGTCGACCATGTCCAGGGCGAAGGTCGAGGCCTGGCCGTAGATCGGCCCGTCGTAGAGCGCCAGCGCCTGGTCGGGCTCGCCGAGGCCGAGGTGGAAGAGGGCGGTGTGCCACCAGTTGTGCACGGCGAAGAAGCTCTCGTCCTGCCAGCCGGTCGCCTCGCGGGTCATCCAGGTGACGCCTTCCTCGCGGCGATCCTGCATCTCCAGCACGTGGGCGACGGCGTGCTGCGCCCAGTTGTCCCGCGGCTCCAGCGCGACGGCCTCGCGGCCGACCGCCTCGGCGCGTTCGTACTGGCCGGTCTCCTCCAGCCCGAAGGCCAGGCAGCCGAGCACCACGTGGTAGTCGGGGATGTCCCGCGACCAGGCCGGCAGGGCCCGGGCGATGCGGTCGCGCAGCATCCGCTGCTCGCCCAGGAAGAAGTCCAGCATCTGGCCGATCTGCAGGGCGAGCACGTCGCGCGGATAGTCGATCGCGACGTCCTCCAGGATCCGCGCCGCCTTGCGCATCTCGCCGGAGAGCAGCGCGCCGACGGCCGCCAGATGGCCCTGCTCGCGGTGGTTGGCCGGCAGGGGGCGGGCTTGGGCGTAGGCCGCGGCGCCGACGGCGGCGGCTTCCTGGTTGGTGCCCAGGATATGCATGTAGGCCTTCAGGATCTGCGCCATGACGAAAGTCGGGCTGGCGTCGATCGCCGCGTCGGCCGCTCCGATGGCGTCGCCGGCGTAACAATGGTATGAATGCAGCGCCCGCCGATAGCTTTCCGCCGCCTCGGCGCTGGCGCCCGTCAGGACAAAGCCCTGGTGATCTCGGATGGTCATCGCGTTGCTCCCGAAAGTTGGGCGCGAGGTTGATCTCCTCCGGGCGTCGGCTCTAGCGAGCGCGCGGTCGGTTCTCGGCGAAAACAAGAACGTCGAAAAAACAATGGTTTGCGAACAGGTCAGCTGAGGGTCCCGACCGATGGCACGCCAGCTTGCGGAGAAAACTGCACCCCAGGTGCAGTCCGACGCCCTGTCTAAGGGCGAACGTACGCGCCAGAAGCTGCTCGATCTGGCCTACGACTCCCTGATCCGGAAGGGCTTCGCCGCCACCTCGATCGAGGAGCTGGTCGAGGCCGCCGGCATCACCAAGAGCGGCTTCTTCTACCACTTCAAGGACAAGCGCGACCTGGCGCGGCAGCTGATCGAGCGGCACTCCGACGAGAACACGGTGTTCCTCGACGGCATGGTCCAGCGCGCCCGCGAGCTGAGCGACGATCCGCTGCACAGCTTCCTGATCTTCCTGAAGTTCTACGCCGAGGCGATGGAGGAGCTGGTCGACCTGCATCCCGGCTGCTTCGTCGCCACGGTCAGCTTCCAGGACCTCAGCTTCGACCGCGAGATGCGGAAGATGAACGCCGACAACGTGCTGGCCTGGCGGGCGCTGTTCGTCACGTGGCTGGAGGAGATCGCCGAGGTCCACCCGCCGCGCGGCCACCTGCAGGCCGCCGACTTCGCCGACGCCATCCTCGCCTTCACCTACGGCGGCATGACGCTGGCCAAGGCGCTGGAGGACCCGGCGGCGATCAGCAAACAGGCGCTGCTGTTCCGCGAGACCATCCGGCTGCACTTTCAGCCGCACTGAGAATTCCTCTCCCCGCTTGCGGGGAGAGGGCAGGGTGAAGGGCGGCTCGGTGTCGCCGCATCACCGGATGGTCGGTCGAGCATCCTCGTTCCACCGCCTGCACGCCTCAACCTCAGCGTCGCCCCTCACCCAACCCTCTCCCCACCGGGGAGAGGGCGACTGTCCTGCGGGGAGAGGGCGATTGTCGTCTGATGTTCCACCCCAGCCCGCTGCGCGCTAGCCTCGCCTTATGGCCGAGTACGACTTCGACGCGGTGGTGGTGGGCGCGGGCGCCGTGGGGCTGGCCTGCGGTTATGCGCTGGCGCAGCGCGGGCTCTCGGTGGTGGTGCTCGAACAGGAGGCCGCCATCGGCCAGGGCGTCTCCTCGCGCAATTCCGAGGTGGTCCACGGCGGCCTCTACTATCCGACCGGCTCGCTTCGGGCGCGGCTGTGCGTCGTGGGCCGGCGCCAGCTCTACGCCTTCCTGGAGACCCACCACGTCGACTTCGATCGCTGCGGCAAGCTGGTGGTGGCGGCCGACGCGGCGGGCGCCGCCCAGCTCGAGCGGATCTACGACCAGGCGATGGTCAACGGCGTCGAGGGCATGCAGCGGCTGACCCGGGCAGAGGCGCTGGCGCTGGAGCCGGAGCTGGCCTGCGAGGCCGCGCTGCTGTCGGCGGAAAGCGGGGTGTTCGACAGCCACGGCTACATGCTGGCGCTGCGCGGCGAGATCGAGGCCGCCGGCGGCGCGGTGGCGCTGAGCACGCCGTTCGAGGCTGCCGAACCGCTGGCCGAGGGCGGCTTCGCCGTGCGCACCGGCGGGGCCGACCCGGCGGAGCTGACCTGCCGCTATCTCGTGACCGCGCCCGGCCTGTCGGCGCAAGGGGTGGCGGCGCACGTCGCAGGCTTTCCGGCCGAGACCATCCCGGCCGGCCACTACGGCAAGGGCATGTACTTCCGGCTGGTCGGCAAGGCGCCGTTCGCCCGGCTGGTCTATCCGCCGCCGATCCCTGGCGCGCTCGGCACCCACTATCGCCGCGACCTCGGCGGGCAGGGGATCTTCGGGCCGAACCTGTCCTACGTCGATCACCCCGACTACACCGTGGATCCCGACGCCGCCGGCGAGTTCTACGGCTACATCCGCAAGTTCTGGCCCGGCCTGCCGGACGGCGCGCTGGTCCCCGACTACGCCGGGATCCGGCCGAAGATCCACGGTCCCGGCGAGCCGCAGCCGGACTTCCGCATCGACGGGCCCGAGGCGCACGGGATCAGGGGCCTGGTCGCCCTGTTCGGCATCGAGAGCCCCGGCCTGACCTCGTCGCTGGCGCTTGGCGACGAGGTGGCGGGACGGTTGGGTTTATAACGATCACGGCCCGGCTTGTCCGGGCCGCCCAGCCCAAGGCGCCGGCCGCAGCTGATGCGGAGCGACTTCTCGGGATGGGTCGCCCGGACAAGCCGGGCGATGACGGAATTAGATGGAGCCCACCACCTCCGCCAGCGCCGCCTGCGGCGTCGCGCCTTCCAGGTGGATCAGCGACCAGACGGCGAAGAACAGCAGCGGCCAGCGCTGGCCGGGCGCTTCGCTGGCGAAGGCCTGGCGCACAGCCTCGGGGTCGCGCAGCGCGCGCACCGCCGCAAGCCGGGCGATCCGCGGGCCGATGTCGCCGGCGCGCGGCGCGATCCAGGCCTCGACCGGGACGGTGAAGCCCTGCTTGCGGGCCCACGGCTCGGCCGCCGGACAGGCGCGCTCCAGCCACTTGCGCAGCAGCCACTTGCCGTAGCGGCCGCGCACCTTGAAGCGGTCGGGCAGGGGAAAGGCGAAGGCTGCGGCCGCCGGGTCGAGGAACGGCGTGCGCCCCTCCAGCCCGTGCGCCATCAGGCAGCGGTCGAGCTTCAGCAAAAGGTCGTTCGGCAGCCAGGTTGCGACGTCGGCCCATTGCGCCCGCTGCAGGCCGGTCAGCTGCTTGGGCGCGGTCGCCTCCTCGCGCCAGCGGGCGAGCGCGCCGGCGTCGCCGGGCCGGGGCTCGGCCGGTCGGCCGCCCAGCCAGGCCGGGCGCAGCGCGCGGCGATAGCGGCCGTAGCCGCCGAACAGCTCGTCGCCGCCCTCGCCGGTCAGCACCACGGTTAGGGTGTCCTTCGCCGCCTCGGCCAGCTTGTAGGTCGGCAACGTCGCATAGTCGGCGGTGGGATCGTCCAGCGCCCAGGCGACCTGCGGCAGGATCCGCCAGAAGTCGGCCTCGTCGAACCGAGTCTCGCGCCAGTCGAGGTTCAGCGCGCGGGCCACCCGCTCGGCCTGGGCCCGCTCGTCCTTCGCGCCGGGGGCGTCGAAGCCGCAGGTGAAGGCGGTCACCGGGCGTTCGTTCAGCCGCGCCATCAGGGTGGCGATCGCCGCCGAGTCGATGCCGCCGGAGAGGAACAGGCCATAGGGCACGTCGGAGCGCTGGTGCACCGCGACGCTATCCTCGAGCACCGCGTCGAGTCGGGCGAGGAGGGCGGCTTCGCTCAGATGCTCTTGCCGCCGCGGTGCGGCGGCCCCCTTCACCGCTTCGCGGTCCCCCTCCCCCTGTGGGGGAGGAGAGGTGGGCCGGACGCTTCGAATCTCCTCCCCCTTTGGGGGAGGGGGACCCCGAAGGGGTGGAGGGGGCAGCGCCAGCGCCCGCCGCCGCCAGCCGCCGACCACCTGGCCGTCACGGACCTCCAGCACCTCGCCGGGCGCCAGCCGGCGGACGCCTTTGAACGGCGTCCGCTCGCCGACCGTGTAGTTGAAGCCCAGGAGCTCCTGCCCGGCCTCGGCGACCAGCTCGGGCCGGGCCAGCCCGGCGGCGAAGAAGGCTCTGGGCTCCGAGGCGAAGGCCAGGCCGTCGTCGTGCTCCAGCAGGTAGAGCGGCTTGATGCCGAACGGGTCGCGCGCCAGCCAGGCGCGGCCGTCGGCGCCGAGCAGGCAGAAGGCGTACATGCCGCGCAGGCGGTCGAAGGCGGCCGGGCCTTCCTCGGCGTAGAGGTGCAGCAAGGGCTCGAAGTCCGAACCGGTGGCCAGCCGCCCGGCCAGCTGGAAGTCGCGCGTCAGCTCGACGTAGTTGTAGATCTCGCCGTTGCCGACGACCGTCGCGCCGTCGGCGTGCAGCGGCTGCCAGCCGCCCTCCAGGTCGATGATCGACAGCCGGGCGTGGGCCAGCGCCGCCTGCCCGGTGGTCTCCAGCCGCACGCCGTCGGGGCCGCGGTGGGTGATCGCGCCGATCATGGCGCGGGCGCGAACCTCGCCGGCCGCGCCTGGGGCGCGGCTCAGCCAGCCTACGATGCCGCACATCAGGCCGCTCCGTAGTCGGCGAACAGCGCCTTCCACTGGGCGACGACCGCGGCCTCGGAGAACTCCAGCGCGACCCGCTCCTTGCCGCGCCGGGCGAGGCGCTCGCGCAGTTCCGGGTCGGCGAGCACCACGCGGACGCCGTCGGCCAGGGCGTCGGCGTCGTCGATCGGCACCAGCATGCCGTCCCGCTCATGCTCGATCAGCGCGCGCGGCCCCTGGCTGGCGGCGGCGACCACCGGCAGGCCGTGCGCCCAGGCCTGGATCACCACATTGCCGAGCGGCTCGTAGCGCGACGGAAAGACGCAGACGTCGGCGCTGCGGTAGAGCGCCGAGGCGTCGGTGCGCCAGCCGAGGAACCGCACCCGGCGGTCGACGCCGAGCGCGATGGCCATCGCCTTCAGTCGCGCTTCTTCCGGGCCCGCGCCGGCGATCCACAGCCAGGCGTCCGGCAGCTGGGCGAGCGCCTGCAGGGCGATGTCGTGGGCCTTGGATTCGTGCAGCCGGCCCATCGCCAGCAGCAGCGGCGCGCCCTCCGGCGTGGCCAGGCTGGCGCGCGCGACCGGGGCGGTGTTGGCCGGCGCGGCGGCGAAGTTCGGGATGTAGCGCACGCGGCCCGCAGGCCAGCCCTGGTTCACCACCCACTCGGCGATGTCCTCGGTGTTGGCCACCAGCTCGTCGAAGCCGGCGTAGTATTTCAGATTGTAGTAGCCGCCGAGCCGGCCGATCCGCGCCCAGGGACCTTTCGGCGTGTGCCGGGCGGCGCGGTTCATCCAGGCCAGCGCCAGCTTCGCGCCGTTCAGCCGGGCATAGCCGGCCGCGGCGGTCTTGGTCAGGATGTCGATCGGTCCGCCGAACCGCAGCACCTTCACCGGGACGTCGGCGGCCCATAGCGCGGCCTCGCGCCCGGGGTGGCGGCGCAGCGCCACCGCCTCGTTCACGCCCGCCCGGGCGAGCGCCCGCACCAGGTCGAGAAAATACGTTTCAGCGCCGCCGTCGCCGGAGGTGCCTAGGAGGTGGAGCACGCTCATGAGGAGGATGAACCTAACGGTTCAATCGTCTGCGCCCAAGCCGCTTGAAGAGCGGAAAATCTGCCCCTATAACCCGCGCCTCGCTCGCGAGCCCGCTTGCGAGACCCGTGGCTGGGTAGCTCAGATGGTTAGAGCGGTGGATTCATAACCCACAGGTCGGCGGTTCGATCCCGCCCCCAGCTACCACGGTTCCCCGCGCGCCGGCTGTGCGCGGGCTCGGACGGGCTGCTCACAGGCTGGACTGCTCGCCGACTTCGAGTGCACCTCCTGAGCCATGACCGCCGCCGATTCCACCTCCGACATTCTGCACCTGACGCTGTCGGAGATCCGCCGGCTCGACATCAGGATGGACTTGGCCGCGGCGCGCGTGCCGGGACAGGTGAAGGCCGGCGTGCGCTCGCCGAACGGCGCGGCGGTGGCGGGGTTTAATGGCCACCTGTTCATCGGCGACGGCGCGAACCATTGGGAAATCCAGCACCTCGGGCGGGCGAACATCCAGCCCGAGTGGTTCGCCGGCTGGCGCGACGTCCTCGCGCGGCGGCAGGCCGAGGCCGCGCGGCGCGGCGTGGCGCTCTGGAACCTGGTGGTCCCGGAGAAGCAGGTGGTGCTGCCCGAGCAGCGCTGGGCCGCGCCGGTTCCCGACGGCGCCCAGCGGCCGCTGAACAGGCTGTTGCCCGAACTTGGCCCGCAGACGCGACTGCACTACGCCGCCCCGGCGCTGATCGCCTCGAAGCCTTACGGTCCGGCCTATTTCCGGCGCAACTCGCACTGGACGCCCTCAGCCTGCTGCGCGGCGCTGTTCGACTTCTTGGGCGTCATCGGCGTCGGCGCCGATCCGGAGACGCAGCCCTTCGCGTACCGGCGCGCGCGCGCGGCGTCCACGACCTCACGCCCCACCTCTTCGAGCAACCGGCTGAGGAGGAGTACGGCGCGCTCAAGCCCCTCGGCGGCTTCCTCTACGAAGAGCGCACCTTGTCGCTTACCGGCCGCAACAGCGGCACCCGCTTCGGCCTCAGCAATCCGCAGGCTCAGGATCCGCGGCGGGTGATGATCTTCGGCGACAGCTTCGCCGCCGACGCCGGCTTCGCCGAGGCGCTGTCGGCGGTGTTCCGCGAGGTTCGGTTCCTGTGGTCCAAGAGCGTGGCCTGGACGGAGGTTGAGGCTTGCGGCGCCGACCTAGTGATCTGGCAGAGCGCCGAGCGCTTCCTCGCCACCTTGGCGACGGACTGAGGCGAACCAAAAAATCTGGGCCCGGTCCGACTGCGGCGGCCAGAACCTCCGCCGGCGGGATTTGCGCGAAAACTGCTCAGATGACTCGGCGCGATGATTAAATCATCACCTTTCGACGGCGGGTCATCTGTCCCGCTGTGACATCTGTGGTTGAGTATTGATCAAATTGGGACGTTTTCGACTCTTGAGTCAGGTAAGTGATCGTTTTTTGGCGTTAGTACCTGTTTAACTTCCGGCTTTTGTTTTGCATGTGTACTAGGTTGGAGAGACGCGTGCAGGACGACATCTTGGCTCTCGCCCTGGAAGTTTCCCGGGTCACCAGCGAGAAGATCTCGCAGATCGAAAGCATCATGCGGCAGACCCGATTGCTGGCGCTGAACGCCCGCATCGAGGCCGGGCGGGCCGGCGCCGCAGGCGCGGCGTTCGGGGTGGTGGCCCACGAGATGGGCGACGTGTCGGATCACATCACCGAAGTGGCCCAGCAGCTGCGGGTGGCGGTGCAGGCGAACGTCGCGCAGATCGAGACGGTCGGCGGCGAGATGATGACCTCGTTCCGCGGTGCGCGGCTGCAGGACATCGCGCTCAACGCCGTCGAGATCATCGACCGCAACCTCTATGAGCGCTCCTGCGACGTGCGCTGGTGGGCGACCGACAGCGCGATGGTCCAGGCGCTGGAGGCCCCGAGCGCGGCCTCGACCGCCCACGCGACCGAGCGGCTGGCGACCATCCTGCGCTCCTACACCGTCTACCTGGACCTCTGGGTGGTCGACGCCTCCGGTCGGGTGGTGGCCAACGGCCGGCCGGTCGCCTATCCGGGCGTGGTTGGCCTCGACGTCTCGCGCCAGGCCTGGTTCCGCGACGCCATGGCGACGCGCGACGGCGACCAGTACGTAGTCGCCGACGTGGCGAGCGCGCCGGCCCTCGGCGGCGCGCCGGCGGCGACCTACGCCACCGCGATCCGCGCTGGCGCCGATCCGGACGGCCAGCCGATCGGTGCGCTCGGCATCTTCTTCGACTGGGCGCCGCAGGCCGCCGCGGTGGTCGGCGGGGTCGGCCTGTCCGAGGAGGAGAAGCAGCACGCCCGGGTGCTGCTGCTCGACGGCGAGCACCGGGTGATCGCCGCCTCCGACGGCCGCGGCGCGCTGAACGAGACCTATGCGCTCAAGGCCGAAGGCCGCGCGCGCGGATTCTATGTCGAGGACGACCGGCTGGTCGCCTACGCCCTGACCCCCGGCTACGAGACCTACGAGGGGCTCGGCTGGCTGGGGGTGATCGAGTACCGGCTGGCCCCGACCCGCGAAGTCCCGGCCCGGGCCCGCACGCCGGCCATGGCCTAGCTCGGCCGCGGCCGGCAGCCGCTTCTCGACGCCCTACGGTCAGGCCTCGGCGCGCCGCGCGCCTTGCTGCCCCCGGCCGGTGCAAGCTACTCAGCCCGCAGGAGCCATTCCCGAAGGCGGACGACTTGGGCGAGCTGCAGCACAGCGGACTGACGGCCTGGGCGCTGACCACCGGCGAGGCCGGCATGCGCACCCAGGCTCGCGGCCTGGCCCGCGCGGTCGCCGGGGCGGTCGTCGAGAAGGTGATCACCTCGCGGCCGCCGTGGCGCAAGCTGCCGTCCGGCCGGCTGATCCTGCGCGGGCTGACCGCCGACAGTGATCGGATCGCGGCGCCCTGGCCCGACCTGATCGTCTCCTCCGGCCGGCGTTCGGCGCTGATCGCCCGCGAGGCGCGCCGGCTGGCCGGCGGGCGGCCGCTGCTGGTGCACGTGCAGGATCCGCGCGCCGGGGCCGGCGCCTTCGACCTGATCGTCGCCATGGACCACGACCGGGTGCAGGGGGCCAATGTGGTCCGCGTCGCCACCGCCCTGCACGACGTCACGCCGGCCAAGCTGGCGGCCGCCGCCGAGCAATGGCGCGCGCGGCTCTCGCGCCTGCGCCGGCCGCTGATCGGGGTGATCCTCGGCGGCCCGGCCGGGCGCACGGCGTTCGGTGTCGAGGAAGGCCGTGCGCTGCTCGAGCGGGTGCGGGCGATGCAGGCGGCCAGCGGCGGCGGCGTCGCCGTCGTGCCGTCGCGGCGCACGCCGGACGCGGTGCTGGCGCTGTTCGCCGAGGCCGCCGAGGCCGATCCGGATCTCTGGGTCTGGGGCCGCGACGGCGACAATCCCTACCTCGGCGTGCTGGCGCTGGCCGACCGGCTGGTGGTCACCGGCGACAGCACCTCGATGGTCTCCGAGGCGCTGGCGACGCCACATCCGGTCGAGGTGTTCACCCCGCAGCTGCGCGCGACGCACCAGCGTTTCGTCGCCGGCCTGCAGGCCCGCGGCCTGATCCGCCTGTGCGACGGGGCCTGGACCGAGCCCGCGCCGCGGCCGGTGGTCGATGCGACCGCCGAGGCGGCCGCCGCGGTCGGCCGGCTGCTCGCCGCGCGCGGCCTGACGGCTCAACGCGGCGTGTAGATCCGCGGGGCCGGGCCCAGCGCCACCGGCCCGAGCGTCATCTGGCCGGCCTCGAAGTTCAGCGTCGCGCGGGTCGTCTCGCCGGTCTGTCGCGCCGCCGCCACCGCGCTGGCCGCGCTGGCGGTGGTCTCCGGCAGCACGCCGGTCTGGGCCATGGCGCCCAGGGCGCGCGGCGCCTGGCGCAGGCTGACCGGCATCACCCCGCGCAGCCGTCCGTCGCGGCCGACGGCGAGCGTGCTGGCGCTGGTCTCGATCAGCGCCTCGCCGGCGGTCAGCTTGGCGTCGCGCACGGTCATCCGCCCGCCAGCGTCGGACCAGCGGCGCACCGCATCGGCCCAGTCGGCGCCATGGAAGGTGCTGATCTTCGACAGGGTCGAGTTCCAGACGAGGGAGACCGGCTTGTCGCCGGCGATCTGGCCGAACAGGCCGCTGAGCCGCGCCTTGCCGTTGTCCAGCCGGGCGAACACCCCGCCCTCGTCGTTGGGGCCGGGGCGCAGGTGGAATTCGACCAGCTCGGCCGACTGCAGGGCGAACGGCTCGGCGCCGGCGACCGGAGTGAAGGTCAGGCCCTGGCCCTGGAAGGAGAAGTTCGGCGGCCGCTTTTCGAGGCCGTTCAGGCTGGCGCGCAGCAGCTTGCCGCCCACCGCGACCGAACCGCCGCGCGGCCGCACGAAGGTCAGGCCCTGCGGCGCGGCGATCACCCAGTGGGTCGGCGCATAGAGGAAGGCCTCGCCGGCGATCTCCGGCGCGTCCAGGCCCCAGCCGGACGGCTCGCGCACGCGGGCCTCGCGCAGCGTCACGTCCATGCGGAACGGATAGCCGCCGATGGTCCGCTCCTTCCAGCTGAGCTGGTAGCCGGCGCGCCCGAGGTCGGCGACCGAGGCGTCCAGGCGCTTCTGCACCTCGCCTCGCGCCCAGAGCCAGAAGACCGTCCAGCCCACTGCTGCGATGAGCAGCAGGACGAACGGAAGATAAAGGCCGAGCCTTCGGGGTTTGCGGGCGGCGAGCGGATCAGGCAGAGACATGGCGCTACATTAGCGCGGGGCGGGATGTCGGACGAGCGCTGGGTCTTTGGTTATGGCTCGCTGATGTGGCGGCCAGGCTTCGAGTTCGTCGAGCGGGCCGTCGCGACCCTGCATGGCCGCCGGCGCGCCTTCTGCATCTATTCGGTGCACCACCGCGGGACCTATGAGCGGCCGGGCCTGGTGCTGGGGCTGGCGCCGGGCGGCGCGGTGCGCGGCGCGGCCTTCCGGGTGGCCGAGACCGACTGGCCGCGGGTCTACGCCTATCTGCTCGAGCGCGAGCAGCCGACCGAGACCTATATCGAATCGCGCCGGGCGGTGCGGCTGGCCGACGGCCGCCGGGTCGAGGCGCTGGTCTTCCTGTCCGACGAGCGGCACGCCCAGTGGGCCGGCAATCTGAGCCTGGAGCGCCAGGCCGAGCTGATCGCCGGCGCCCGCGGCCTGTCCGGCCCGAACATCGATTACCTGCGGGACCTGGTGGCGCACCTGCGCGAGGAAGGGGTGCGCGACAGCGCCATGGAGCACCTGCTGACCATGGTCGAGCATCGCGAGCCCGCCGGGGCCAAGCGCTAAAAAAATCCCTCCCCCGGACGCCGGGGGAGGGACCACAAAGCGGCGGAGGGGTGGTCGCCGCGTGGTTCAGGCGGCTCGGCCTCGAGCCCTTCCCACTCGCGTTGAATCAACGCGGACTTGCCTCAAGTCAGGCGGGACAGGGTCTAGCGCGAGCCGAAGGCGTAGCGGACGTTCACCCCGACCTCGCGGCGCGGCGTGAAGGTCGTGCCGAAGTAGCCGCTCGTGCCCGGCAGGGTGTTGCCCGACACGGTGTAGGCGACGGCGTCGCGCGACAGCGTCTCCTCGGTCTTGAAGGCGTTCTTGGCGAACAGCGCGACCTCCCAGGCCCCGTCGTCGCTGCGCAGCCCCGCGTAGAGGTTGAGCAGGTTGTAGCTGTCGATGACCTGCGCAACGCTCCGGCGGGTGTTCTCCGGATAGTAGGTGAACAGGCCGCGGACGAAGCCGTCGACGTTGTCGTGCAGCGGCCGGACGTACTCCGACGTCACGGTGGCGCTCCAGTAGGGGTCGCGCGAGGCCGATCCGTTCGTCTGGCACATCAGGATGCGCTGGCCGGCGGGGATGACGCCGTTGCAGGGGACAAGGCCATTCTCGATCTGCCCGTCGGCGTAGCTGACCGCCGCCGTGACGTTCCAGTCGGGGGTGATCTGCAAGGCGGTGTCGATGTCGAAGCCCTCGATCACCGCCGGGACCTGGGTGGTGAAGTTGAAGGTCGTCGGGCTGAGGCTGCGGCCGTCATAGGACAGGTAGCGCACCGGCTCGGTTCGGATGATCAGGTTGTTGAAGGTCTGCCGGAAGAGGGCGACGTTGAGGCGCGCCCGGCCGTCCAGCAGGGTCGACTTGAAGCCGACTTCATACGACCGCGAGGTTTCGGCCCGCAGGCTGGAGAGGCCGGTCAGCACCGGGTCGGGCTGGCGCAGGCTCGGATCGGCGGCGTTCGGATTGAAGCCGTTGGTGATCCCGATCACCGCCGGCCCGTAGCGCCACGAGGTGCCGTGGTTGGCGTAGACCATGAAGTCGCGGCTGAAGCGGTGCGACAGCGAGAGGTTGTAGATGAACGGCTGCTCGTTCACGTGCAGCCGTCCCGGAACCCCGGCCAGGCCCGACACCGGCTGGTCGCAATAGCCGGGATAGCTGCTGGCCAGCGCGCCGCAGCTTCCGCCGAGGGCGGTGGCCGGCACGGCCGTGAAGCCGCCCGGCAGGAAGGTGTTGGTCGAGGTGCGCACCACCCGGGCGAAGATCTGCCGGCCGCCGGCGGTGAACTCGGTGTTCTCGCCGAAGTGCGCGGTCAGGCTGCCGAAGAGCGAGATCTCCTGCGACCGGACCGGGGAGAAGATGTTGAGCGGCGAGACGAAGCGCGGGTTGGCCGTGAACGGGCTGGGCGTGCGCGGATCGCCGAAGAAGCCGCTGAACAGCCGCGGCTGGACGATGTCGGTGTCGGTGGCGATCCACTGGTAGAAGCCGCCCACGGTGTAGTCGAGGAAGCGGCCGGGGGCGGCCTCCGAGGACAGGCGGATCTCGTGCGAGGTGCGCTCCTGCGGCACGTAGCTGTAGTTGAACAGCTCGAAGTCCGAAATGACGTTGCCGCGATCGACGTTCTCGCGCGACAGCGTCTTCTGCTTGGCGTAGGCGCCGACGTAGCTCAGCCGCTGGCCCCAGAGACGGGAATCGATCTGGGCGGTCACCACGTCGAAATGCTGGTGAACGTGGCTCAGCTCGTCGTTGACCGAGAGCCGCTGATCCGGCGCGATCGCCGGGCCGTTGTAGCCGGCGCCCGGACCGGAGACCTGGGCGAAGGACTCCAGCGCCCGGTCCATGTTCAGGTAGCTGACGTACAGGTTGAAGGAGTCGTTCGGCTCGAAGCTGAGGCTCGTGCGGATCGCGCTGGTGGTCTGTTTCGGCCGCAACGGGTTGTTCAGGCTGCGCACGCCGTCGAAGTCGGAGTTGTCGATCAACGCCGCCACGCGCAGGCCGAGCACGTCCTTGATCACCGGCACGTTGACCGCGCCGTTGACGTTGCGGCCCTGCAGGTCGGTGATCGTGGCGTTGATGTAGCCGCCGTACTCCGACAGGTTCGGCCGGCGGGTCGTCACCGTGATCGCCCCCGACGGCGCGGAGATGCCGCGCACCGTGCCTTGCGGCCCGCGCAGCACCTCGATCTGGCCGACATCGAACAGCGACTGGAACAGCGTCGTCGCCTCGACCGGCGCATCGTTCAGATAGAAGGCGAGCGTCGGGGAGGCGGACGACTCCGACTGGAAGGTGACCCCGCGGACCGAGGCCGTCGTGCTGAAGCCGGAGGCGGCGGTCGTCAGCGAAAGGCCTGGCGTGACCGCGGAGACGTCCTCGAAGCGCTGGATGTTCAGCTTCTGCAAGGTGTCGGAGGTGATCGCCGTGAGGCTCTGCGGGATGTCCTGCAGGCTCTCCGACTTGCGCCGGGCGGTGACGACGATCTCGCCGAGCGCGACTTCGTCGGCGGCCGCGGGAACGGCCGATTGATCCGTGGTCTGAGCTTGTACGCTAGAGGCGAGCGCAAACAGGCTCGCTCCCGCAAGCATGGCGGGCATCCAGATCGTCAAATTTCCCTCCCGAGTGACCCCGCTCCGTAGGCGGGTCGGCCAGTTTGGCGGTGCGCTATTGGCACCCGGCGCGTGTCATTTAGGCGATTATGATTTTCCAGCCAAGCTTATTTTGCCGGCGTGAAACGCGACGCTGGGAGCTGCGCCGTAAGGCCTTGGACCAGTTGGGAAAACCGCCGGCGTCTAGCGGCGCAGGGCGGTGCGGACCGCCGGCATCACCTCGGCGGAGAACAGGCTGGGACCGGGACCCCGGGCCTCGGGATAGAAGCCGGGGCCGACCACGACGACGCGCTCGAGGCCGCAGCGGACCAGTTCGAGCAGCCGCTCGACGCAGTGCTCCGGCGGACCGGCGATGGCGAAGCGGTCGATGAACGCCGGCGTCAGCGCCGCGCCGATCAGCTTGTTGGTCGCCATGCTCTTGTCGTGCTGGGTCATGTCGTAGCCGCGGCGCACGCCCTCGAAGTTGGCCGCGTCGTCGGCGCTGGCCGGGCCGGCCACCGCGCCCTGGATCACCTGGAAGCGGGCGAGCGGCGGCACGGCGCTGGCCGCCATCTCCAGCGCCGCCGCGCGGTCGGTATGGCAGATGACGATGATCTGCGCGCCGAAGGAGACGCCCGCCGCGGGCAGGCCTGCGGCCCCGCGGGCGGCGTGGGCGGTGTCGATCGCCCAGGTTATGCGCTCGGGGATGGCGCCGACGCTGAAGGTCACCTGCTCGGCGATGCGGGCGGCCATCTCGATCACCTTCGGCCCGGTGGCCGCCACGTCGAGCGGGACCTTGGGCAGGGTCTCGGACAGCCACTTCAGCCGGGCGGCCGCCGGCCGGTCGCCGAGCGACAGCGTCTCCAGCGCCGGCGCGTCGCCGCCAGGCGTCGAGGCCCCGAACGAGACCTCGTCGCCGCCGAGCAGGGCCTGCAGGTCCGTCAGCGCCCGCTCGAACCCGGGCAGCCGGGCCGGAGCGAAGCCGAGGTAGGCGAGGGCGGAGTCGCCGCGACCGATGCCGAGCACGGCCCGGCCGCCGGAGAGGTCGTGGACCGTGGCGATCGCCGCGGCGGTGACCGCCGGATGCCGGGTCAGCGAATTGGTGACCCCGGTCGCCAGCTTGATCCGCTCGGTGACCATCGCCCAGGCGCCCATCAGGGCGTAGGGGTCATGGCTGAGCGACTGGGAATCCATGAACACCTGGCCGTCCCAGCCCTCGGCCTCGACGGCGCGCGCCGCCGCCACCGCCGTGCTGCCGCCGCTGCCTCCGGCCCGCCAGAACTCCAGCATCGCGGCCTCCCAGAACCTTGTTCGCTTGCGGACACAGTCGGCGGAGCGCCGCCGGAACTCAAGGCCGGCCTGACTTAAGCCGGCTGGCCGAGCAGCAGGATGACGGCGAACAGGCTCCAGTCGTGGGCCACGTGGGTGAGGGTCGAGACCCAGATGTTCTTGGTCAGCAGGTAGGGAACCGTGAGCACCAGCCGGGCGACGCCGATCACCAGCAGCGCCTGGCCCATCTGCCACTGGTAGGTCGGCAGGTGCAGCGCGCCGAAAATCAACGACGAGCCGATCCAGGCGAGCACGACAGCCGTCCGTCGCGGCAATCTTCCCCGTGCGTGCAGCAGGCTGAGCAGGCCGAGGAACGGCAGGAGGGTGATCAGCTCCTCGCCGAGAAGCTGCGGCGCCGTGCCGGCGATGAACGCCCAGCGTTCGGATCCCTCCAAGCTGTGCAGGAACGCCGCCGCCGGGTTCGCGACCACCTTGCCGAACCGCATGAGCAGCAGGGCGGCGGCGGCCGAGGCGAGCAGGGTCGCCGGCGCAAACGCCAGGGCGATCCAGAGGTCGCGCGCCGTCGGCCGATGGAAGAGCGCCGTCCAGCCGCGCTTCGCCGTCACCTGCAGGGCGATCAGCGGTAGGGCCACGAAAGCGGCGACGCCGAGGTAGGCGTCGTGGCGGTAAGGCAAGACCCGCGGCAGGTAGATCAGCGCGCCGAACGCCGCGGCGACCGCGGCCATGACGACCAGCCAGGCCCCGGCGGACAGGCGGACGGGAATCCCGTTGTAGAACGGGAAATCTCGCGCAGGGCTTGGGACCGCGGGCATGTTTCTGCAATGTCCGACGAGGTCGTGCCCGAAGTCTACCCGCGCCGCGCGGATAGAGCGCCGTTCAAACTTTTCCAGGAGTGGCCGTGGATCTGTTGAAAATCCTCCGGAGCTTCGAGGAATTCATCTTTGAGGTGACGAGCTGGCTGTTTTTCTATCCGCGGACCCTGGCGCGGATCTTTTTGCGGCCGCTGGCGACCATGGATTATTCCGATCGCGAGCAGGCGGAGACTGACGAGGGGCGCTACGACGACGCGCTCAGTCCGCCGCTGCTGCTGCTGGTGACGCTGGTGCTGGCCAATGGGATCGCCTGGGCGGCCCATGTGCCGAAGCCGACCGCCACCACGGAGCTCAGCCGCATCCTGATGGCGTCGCAGCAGAACCTGCTGTTGTTCCGCTCGCTGATCTTCAGCCTGATCCCGCTGGTCGCCGCCCTGACCCTGCTGCGTAGACAGGGGCGACCCGTCTCGCGCGAAACCCTGCGCGGGCCGTTCTACGCGCAGTGCTATCTCGCCGCGCCGTGCGCCCTGGCGGTCTCGCTGGGCGGCGTGCTGGTCCAGCGGGGCGAGGCGACGAGCGCCGCCGGCGCAGCGGTGGTCGCTGCGGCCACGGTCTGGTTCCTGGTCATCCAGACGCGCTGGTTTTCGCGGCGGCTGTCGATCGGTCTGCTGCGCGCCGCGGCGACCGCAGGCTGGGCGTTCGTCCGCGCCGTGGCCTATCTGCTGGCGATCCTCCTCCCGATCGCGCTGTTCTGAGCTACAGCTCCAGCAGCCGGTCCGAGGCGGTTTCGATCCGCTCGCGCAGCAGCACCATGAAGGCGTCGCGCTTCAGGCCCGGCGGGATCGGCTCCAGGTATTCGAAGACGATCGTCCCGGGCTTGCGCAGGAAGCCGTGCGCCGGCCAGTGGACGCCGGAGTTGGTGGCCACCGGGTGCACCGGCACGTCGATCTGCCGGTAGAGCGCGGCGACGCCGGGCTTGTAGTCGCCGCCGGCGCCCGGGGCGGTGCGGGTGCCCTCGGGGAAGATCACTACTTGGCGGCCCTCGGCGAACCGCTGCTTGGCCTCCCGCACCAGCTTGCGCAGCGCCGCCGAATGGGCCTCGCGGTCGACGACGATGTTGCCGACCCGGCGCGAGTACCAGCCGAACCACGGGATCCAGGCCAGTTCCTTCTTCATCACGAAGGCGGTCGCCGGCAGGACGCCGAACTGGGCGAAGACGTCGAGCATGCACTGGTGCTTCGGCGCGACCAGCGCCGGGCCGGTCGGGATGTGTTCGCGGCCGCGGATCTCCACGCGGATGCCGCCGACCCGCAGCAGCGCCATGACCCCGGCGCTCCAGAAGCGGAACATCCACAGGATGCCCTTCGGCGGGCCGAGCAGCAGTGGCGTGAAGCCAACCGCGACGAGCACCGACCAGAGGTAGAAGAGCGCCACGAACAGGGCGGAGCGGAACGCAATCACGATTGGACCTACTGTTTCGCCGCGCTGTCCTGGACCGAGCCCGGCGCGGGTTCGCGCGGACCAAGTCCCAGGACGGCTTCGCGGCCGAGGATCGCCAGATACTTGCAATACTCCACCACCATCAACCGCGCGCTCCGCGGCGAGCGCCACCAGCGGCGCCCGCGCAGCGACGGCGTCGGCACCGCGTAGGTCTGCAGATGGAACTCCGGTTCGCGCATGACGGCGCGCAGCTCCAGCATCGCGCGGGGCATGTGATAGTCGGCGGTGACGATGATCAGGCTTTCGTAGCGCATGCCGCGCGCCCAGTCGGCGGTCTCGCGGGCGTTGCCGACCGTGTCGGCGGCGGTGAAGCCCAGGTCGACGCAGCAGTCGTAGAGCCGCCGGGCCGGCTTGGAGACATTGCGGATGTCCTCGCGCGTCGCGTCGCGGTTGACCCCGCTGATCAGCAGCCGCTCGCCCATCCCGTCCTGCAGCAGCGCCATGGCCGCGGCGATCCGGAGGTTGGAGTTGGCGCCGGTCAGCGCGACCACGCCGTCGGCCGGCTCCGGGACCGGCGACGGCGTCGACTGCTGCACCCGGCCGGCGAACGCCAGCAGGCCTGCGACCCAGATCAGGACGACGACCAGGAAGGCCGCGATCGACTTCATTGCATCTCTCGGATCAGCCCGCCGGCGGTGACGCGCGCCGCCAGCGCGGCCACCGCGGCGGCCAGCAGCGGGCAGGGCGCCACCGCCAGGAGGTCGCTCCAGGCGATCGGCAGCGCCGGCGTCAGGCCCTGGCTGCCGCCGAGCAGGCGCAGGATCGCCCCGGCCAGCACCGCGCCGCCGGCGCCGATCAGGCCGGCCACCGCCGCCACCCGGGCGAAGCGCAGCTGGAACAGCCGGGCGATAAAGCGGTCCTCGGCGCCCGACAGGTGCAGCACCTCGACCACGTCGCGCTGCGCCGCCAGCCCGGCGCGGGTCGCGAACGCCACCACCGCGGCGGCGGCTCCGGCGATCAGCAGGAACACCACCGCGCCCATGCCGCGGGCGATCCCGGCGGCCCGGCGCACGTCTTTCAGCCACAGGCTGTGATCATCGACGATGGCGTCCACGCCATCGCCCTTCAGCGCGGCCTGCATCGCCGCCGCGGTCGCCGGTTCGCGGGCGTCGAGGCCGACCGCGACCAGCCGCGGCACCGGCAGGTCCTCGATGTCGGCGACGTCGCCCAGCCACGGGCGCACCAGGTCGTAGGCCTTCTGCGGCTCGAGCGCGCGGACCTCGGCGACTCCGGCGACGCCGGCGAGCGTCTCGGCGGCGCGCGCGGCGGCGCTGTCCGGCGTCTCGCCCGGCCGCGGCCGGACGATCACCGTCGCCTCCTCGGTGAGCTGGTTCGCCCAGCCGCGCGCGGCGCGGTCGGCGGCGATCACCCCGAGCGCGGTCACGCAGGCCAGGAAGCAGAGCACAGCGACGACGAACACCAGGGTCCCGTCGCGGGTCTCGCGCTCCGGCAGGAAGGGGGCCGGCCGCCAGCGGGCCGGATCGAACAGCTCGCTCATGTGAGCGTCGGGCCCTGCGGCGGACGCAGGCTGAGCCGCCCGTTCTCCAGGTGGTACGACGGCCGTCCGGAACGGGCGACCAGGTCCTGGTCGTGGGTGGCGATGAAGATGGTGGTGCCGAGCCGGTTCAGCTCGACGAACAGCCGGTAGATGCGCAGCGCCATGTCGTGGTCGACGTTGCTGGTCGGCTCGTCGGCCAGCAGGATCTGCGGCCGGTTGACCACCGCCCGGGCGATCGCCAGGCGCTGCTTCTCGCCGCCGGCCAGCGTCGGCGGCAGGGCGTGCATCCGTTGCGCGAGGCCGACCCAGGCGAGCAGTTCGGCGACGTCGGCGCGGTACTCCGTCGGCCGGCCGCCGGCGATCCGCAACGGCAGGGCGGCGTTGTCGAAGGCGCTCATGTGATCGAGCAGCAGCAGGTCCTGGAACACCACCCCGATGCGGCGGCGCAGCTGCGGCCGGTCGGCCGGCTGGGCGTGCGCCACGTCGTGGCCGAACAGGTGGATCAGCCCTTTCGACGGCCGGGCGGCGAGGTAGATCAGCTTCAGCAGCGAGCTCTTGCCCGCGCCGGAAGGCCCCGTGAGGAAGTGGAACGAGCCCGGCGCCAGGCCGAACGACAGGTCGCGCAGCACCTCAGGGGCCCGCCCGTAGCGCATCGAGACGTCGTCGAAACGAACAACCTCGTCAGGTTCGTCCGCCATACCGGCGATAGGGTTTCTGGACATGAGGGCCGAAATCGGCGACCTCGAAGGAGGTTGCTGGAGCGTCCGATTCGGCTGTCATGATACTGACCTGTCCAGAGTGCGCCACCAGCTATTTCGTGGACGATGCGCGCGTCCCGGCGCAGGGCCGACGGGTGCGCTGTTCCAGTTGCAGCCATCGCTGGACCGCCGGTCCCGATGGTCCGATCCCGGATCTTCCCGCCGCCGAAATCGCGCCGCCCCCGCCCCCTGAGCCGGAGGACACGGTCCCCGCGCTGGAGGACATCGAGGTCGTCCCGATGGACGAGCCGCCCGCGCCGCCGCCGCTGCCGATCCGTCGTCCCGCCGCCTCGAGCCGCCAGCCGGTGCGCGCCGAGGGGCGCGGCGGCGCGCTGGTCTGGGCCGGCGTCGCCGGCGTCGTCGTCGCGCTGATCGCCGGGGTGCTGATTTTCCGCGAGCAGGTGGTCCGGCTGTGGCCGGGCGCCTCGGCCGCCTACGCCGGCCTCGGCTTCGACGTCCGCGGCGCGGGCCTGGTGCTGGAGGAGGTGCAGGTAAAGCCCGCCTTCCTCGCCGGCCGGCCGGTGCTGGCGGTGACCGGGGCGATCCGCAACGTCCGCGACGTGCCGGTCGAGGCGCCGCCGGTGCGGCTGACGCTGCTGAACCGCGCCGGTCAGCCGGTAGCGGCGAAGATCGCCCGGCCGGAGGACGCCCGCATTCCCGCCGGCGCCACGCGGCACTTTTCCGTCACCCTGCTGGATCCGCCGGCGACGGCGCGCGAACTCGAGGTGCGCTTCGAGAGTTCGTCGAGAAAGGCCAAGGCGCGCGCCACGGCGGTGGTCGCGCCGGCGCCTGTCCTGCCGCCGGCCGCCCCGCGCGTCGTCGGCGGCGAGCACCCCATCGACACGACGCCGCCTGCGCCGGCGGAGTTGTCCCCGGCTGCGGCGACCGAACATGGCTGAGACGATTGGGACCGTTCTGCTGACCGAGGCCGAGGTGGCCGCGCGCGTCGAGGCGCTGGCCCAGGCGGTCGCGCCGCGGATCGACGACGAGACCGTCGCCGTCTGCCTGCTGACCGGCGGCCTGTGGTTCTGCTCCGACCTGATGCGCGCCCTGGCCCGGGCCGGCCGCCACGTGCGCTTCGACGCCATGTGGCTGGCGTCCTACAAGGACGAGCGGGTCTCCACCGGCCGCTGCGAAGTGCGCGCCGACCTGCAGCGGCCGCTGGTCGGCCGCAAGGCGCTGGTCGTCGACGACGTGTTCGACACCGGGCTGTCGCTCAGCGAGGCGCATCGGCTGGTCAAGGACGCCGGCGCCGCCGAGGTGCTGACCGCGGTCTTCGCCCGCAAACCCTGGCCGCAGCCGCGCGCCATGACGCCGGACTTCGTCGCCTGGGAGGCCCCCGCGCGCTTCCTGGTCGGCTACGGCATGGACCACGGCGGGGCCTTCCGCGGCCTGCCGTACGTCGGCGCGCTGGATTGAGCCTAGATGCTCCCCCTCAGGGGGGCTCCCGCGGAGCGGGTGAGGGGGTTGAAGGCCGCAGACGCGGCGGCTGAAACCCCCTCCGGCCTTTCGGCCACCTCCCCCTGAAGGGGAGGATCAATTCACAGCCACGGCGCGGGGCGCTCGCGCTCCAGCATTTCCTCATAGGTCGGGCGCGGGCGGACCACGGCCCACTGGTCGCCCTTGACCAGCACTTCGGGGACCAGCGGCCGGCTGTTGTACTCGCTGGCCATGGCCGCGCCGTAGGCGCCGGCGCTCATGAAGGCGATCTCGTCGCCCGGCTCCAGCGGGGACAAGGCGCGGTCGCGGGTGAAGGTGTCGCCGGTCTCGCAGACCGGGCCGACCACGTCGTAGGCCACGGCTGAGCCGCCGCGCGGCTTGAGCGGGCGGATGTCGTGGTAGGCGTCGTACATCGCCGGCCGCATCAGGTCGTTCATCGCCGCGTCCAGCACCAGGAAGCGCCGGCCCTCGGGCCGCTGGTGAATGTGCTGCACCCGGGCCAGCAGCACGCCGGCGTTGGCGGCGATCACCCGGCCGGGCTCGAAGGCGAGCTGGACGTCGAGGCCCTCGGTCACGCGGCCGATCATGGCGGCGTATTCCTCCGGCCCCGGCGGCTCCGGCTGGTTGAAATAGGGCACGCCCAGGCCGCCGCCGAGGTCGAGCCGCTCGATCGACATGCCCTCGCCGCGCAGCCGTTCGACCAGGCCGCGCATCTTGCGGAAGGCGGCCTCCATCGGCCCGAGGTCGGTGATCTGGCTGCCGATGTGGCAGGCGACGCCGACGGGCTTCAGGCCCGCCATGTTCGAGGCGTTGGCGTAGAGCCGCTCGGCCTCGGCGAAGGAGACGCCGAACTTGTTCTCGGCCTTGCCGGTGGAGATCTTGGCGTGGCCGCCGGCTTCGACGTCCGGATTGACGCGGATCGCCACCGTCGCGCGCTTGCCGAGCCGCTGGCCGACCTGGTCGATCAGCTTCAGCTCGGGTTCGGACTCGACGTTGATCTCGGCGACGCCGATCTCCAGGGCGAAGGCGATCTCGGCCTCGGTCTTGCCGACGCCGGAGAAGACGATCCGTTCGGCCGGCACGCCGGCGGCCAGCGCGCGGCGGATCTCGCCCTCAGAGACGACGTCGGCGCCGGCTCCGAGTTGCGCCAGGGTGCGCAGCACCGCGACGTTGGAGTTGGCCTTGACGGCGAAGGCGATCAGCGGATCGCGCAGGCCCTGGGCCAGCAGCGCGTCGCGCAGCACCGTGTAGTGCCGCTCCAGCGTCGCCGAGGAATAGACGTAGACCGGCGTGCCGACGGCCGCGGCGATCTCCGCCAGCGGCACGCCTTCACAGTAAAGCTCGCCGTCGTGCAGCTCGAAATGGTTCATCGGCGGGGGTTGGCGTAGGGGTCGGGAAGGGCGCCTTGCGGGCCGGAGGCGGTCGGGTCCGGGCTCTGGCCGGGGATCGGGATGGTCCGCGACGGGGCCGGGTCGATCGCCTGGTCGCGCGGGTCGACGGTGTTCACCGGACGCGACGGGTCCTGCGCCTGGCGCACCTGTTCGTCAGCCTGCTTGGTGGTGCTGCGGCCCTGGCCGAACAGCGGGCCCGGGCGCTCCAGTTCGCCGGTCTTGCCGCAGGCGGTCAGGCCGACGGCGAGGGCGGCGAGGCCGGCCAGCGTCAGGGCGCGCGCAGGGATGGGACGGCTCATTGCAGGACTTCCTTCCAACGCTTGATCTGCGCCCGCACCTGGTCGGGCGCGGTTCCGCCATAGCTCTTTCGGCTGGCGACCGAGGCCGCCGGGGTCAGTACGTCGTAAATCCCCTGGGTGATTCGCGGCTCCAGCTTTTGAAGCTCGGCCAGCGGCAATCCCGGCAGGTCGCAGTTCAATTCTTCGGCGCGCTTCACCGCCGCCCCGGTCACGTGGTGGGCGTCGCGGAACGGCAGGTTCAGCTCGCGCACCAGCCAGTCGGCCAAGTCGGTCGCGGTGGAGAAGCCGGCCCCGGCGGCCGCGGCCATGCGCTCGGCGTTGGGTTCCAGGTCCAGGACCATGCCGGTCATCGCCCGCAGCGACAGTTCGAGCGCGTCGAACGCCTCGAAGGTCGGGACCTTGTCCTCCTGCATGTCCTTCGAATAGGCCAGCGGCAGGCCCTTCATCACCACCGACAGCTGGTTGAACGAGCCCAGCGCCTTGCCGACCTTGGCGCGGATCAGCTCGGCCGCGTCGGGGTTCTTCTTCTGCGGCATGATCGACGAGCCGGTGGTGAAGGCGTCCGACAGCCGGATGAAGCCGAACTGCGGCGTCATCCAGATGACGATCTCTTCCGCCAGCCGCGACAGGTGCAGGGCGCTGATGGCGCCGGCGGCCAGCGCCTCGAGGGCGAAGTCGCGGTCGGAGACGCTGTCCAGCGAGTTGGCGGTCGGCCGGGCGAAGCCCAGCGCCTCGGCGGTCATGTGCCGGTCGATCGGGAAGGGCGAGCCGGCCAGCGCCGCGGCGCCCAGCGGGCTCTCGTTCATCCGCGCGCGGGCGTCGGCGAACCGGCTGGCGTCGCGGCCGAACATCTCGACATAGGCCATCAGGTGGTGGCCGAAGGTCACCGGCTGGGCGGGCTGCAGGTGGGTGAAGCCCGGCATCAGGGTTTCGGCGTTGGCCTCGGCCTTGGCCAGCAGCGCCTTCTGGAGCGCCTGGATGAGGGCTGCAGTCCGTTCGCAGGCCTCGCGCACCCACATGCGGAAGTCGAGCGCCACCTGGTCGTTGCGAGAGCGGGCGGTGTGCAGCCGGCCGGCCGCGGCGCCGATCAGCTCGCGCAGCCGGGCCTCCACGTTCATGTGGATGTCTTCGTATTCCTCGCGGAACGGGAAGCTCCCGGCGGCGATCTCCTCGCCGATCGTGGCGAGCCCCTGCTGGATGGCGGCCGCGTCCTCGCTTGAAATGACGCCCGCCTTGAGCAACATCGCGGCGTGCGCGCGGGAGCCGGCCAGATCCTGCAGCGCCAGCCGTCGATCGAAGCCGATCGAGACGTTGATCGCCTGCATCAACTCGGCGGGTTTGTCGGAAAAGCGGCCGCCCCACATCGCCTGACCGGCGGCGGGGGGCTTCGGGGCGTCAGAGGAAGAGTCAGTCATATGAACGATCAATCCGGGGCGAAACCCAGGGGCGGGTTCCTGAACTGGGCCCTCTGGGGCGCCGCACTGGTCGGCGTCGCGGCGGTTCTCTACATCATCGTCCAGGCTTCCACCAAACCTGAGCAGCATGGCGCGCTGGCGTCGGTCGCCCGCGGCGAGATGAAGAAACTGACCTTGCCCCTGGAGGCGACGGTCGCGCCTACGCACGCCTTCTACGATGCGGCCGGCAAGCCGGTCAGCGCCAGCGATTTCAAGGGCAAGGTGCTGGTGCTCAACCTCTGGGCCACCTGGTGCCCGCCGTGCGTCGCCGAGATGCCGACCTTGGCGAAACTGGCGGCGGCCTATGAAGGCAAGCCGGTGGCGGTGGTGGCGGTCAGTGTCGACCAGGCGAAGGACGTCGACAAGGCGCGGGCCTTCATCGCCAAGCATCCGCCGCTCGGCTTCTACAGCGATCCGCTGATGAAGATGCCGTTCGCGGTGAAGCCGCCGGCGGCCGGCATGCCGACCACCATCATCTACGGGCCCGACGGCGTCGAGCGCGCGCGCCTGTCAGCCGCCGCCGACTGGTCGAGCGCCGACGCGCGCGCCGTGGTCGATCACGTGCTCAACGGGGGCTGAGGCCCCCGTTCAGGCGACTTCCTTGACGCCCGCCTCGGCGACCAGGGTGCGCATCAGCCCCAGCAGGCTGGAGCGCGTCTCCGGGCTCAGCCGCTCGAACGCCGACAGCAGCTCCAGCGCGCCCGGCGTGCGCATGCGGGTCAGGATGTCCAGGTCGCCGCGCGAGCCGTCCGGGGTGTCCAGCACGTCCATCAGGTCGACCACCCGGCACTGAAGCGCGCGGGCGATCTGCACCAGACGGGAGAAGGAAATCCGGTTGGCCCCGTTCTCGTACTTCTGGATCTGCTGAAAGCTGACGCCGCACTGCTCGGCTAACGCCTCTTGCGAGATGCCGAGGCTGCGTCGCCGAATTCGCACCGCAGCGCCCAAGGCGATGTCCATGGGATCCGGCGCCTTCGTCGAAACCTCACTCACGGCCCTGCTCCTCCACAGACCGCGAACTCAAAAACGGTTCACGTGTCCGCCGACAACTTAGGGCTTCTATTTCAATGCTGAAAAGAGGGAACCGCCAGTCTAACTAGTAACCTTGACCATAAAATGTTGGTTTTAAGGCGGCGGCGACGCGTTCCGCGCCGCCAAACGCGCGTCCGGAGGGCTCCGGCGGCCGTCAACGCCGGGCGATTCTGCGAATCAACAGCCCTGACCACGCGCGCTCTCAGTTCCTTTTCTCTATGGGGTGCGCGCGAGCGGCGCGGCCGGCCGGAAGATTTTCGCCGGTTAAGCTTCTGGTCACCGAAGCGCAGCCCAATCGGGATTCCGTCGCCAACGATCGGAAGCCATGCGAGCCAGTCGTTCCCAAATGCACTTCGACCACGGAGCCGCGCTCCGGGTGCCGCCGCCGCACGACGCCAAGAACTGGCGGACGCTGTGGATGTGGCTCGGTGAGGACGCGCACATCCTGGCCGAGGCCGGCGCAGTGCAGGTCCGTACGCCGGAAGGGCCGGTGGTCGCCCACTGCGGAGACTGGATCGTGCTCTCGCACTCCGGCTCGTTCCACGTCGCCCACACCCCGCGCGCCTGCGACGCCTGAAGTCTGCCTCCTGAGGCTTGCCGGCTGATTCGCGCGCTGCGGTTGATTCGCGCGCCCGCCCCCTCGCGCTCGCGTCATTAGGTCTCCGCCCTCGGCCTCAACTTCGCCGTGCGGCGGCCACACAGGTTAATAAGCGTAACCATTTGGAAAGGTGACTCTGCTCTAGGTGCAGTGCGCCAGTCGCATTCAGGGGCTCTACGTCTCGTCTCTCACGGCCTGACCGACAGAATGTCGGCCAGTTACGACCAGGATGGTGTCATGTCGGCGATCTCGAATCTCTCTGCCGCACAGATCAGCAGTCAGTCGGCCTCGTTCTTCCAGAGCCTGTCGACGACCGACATCTCCTCGTTGAGCGCTGCGCAGGTCGCGGCGATCAGCACCACCGGCGCAGCGGCGCTCAACTCGACCCAGGTGTCGGCGCTCAGCGCGACTCAAGCCAAGTCGCTGACGGCCGCGCAGATCCAATCCTTCCAGAGCTCGGTGGTCTTCAGCGCCACCCAGTTGGCGGTTTTCAGCGGCGCCCAGGCCGGCGCGCTGAGCACCGGCCAGTTGTCCAGCTTCGACACCGCCCAGGTCGGCGCCTTGTCCGCCACGGCGATCGGCGGCCTGAGCTCCTCCGGCTTCTCGTCGCTGAGCGCCACCCAGGTCCAGGGGCTCTCCAGCACCCAGGTGAAGGGCCTGACGGCCAAGCAGCTCGGCGCGCTCAGCGACAACGACGTCGGCGAGTTCACCTCGGCGCAGGTCGGCCTGCTCACCACGGCCCAGCTGAATTCCATCGCCGCCGAAGACATGGCGGTCTTCACCACGACCCAGCTGAGCGGCCTGTCGTCCGCGCAGCTCGGCGGCCTGGCTGCGGCCAAGTTCTCGGCGCTGACCGCGACCCAGGTGCGCTCGCTGAGCGAGACCCAGGTGAGCGGCCTGAGCGCGGCCCAGATGAAGGGGCTGTCGACCACCGATTTCGGCGACTTCTCCTCCACCCAGATCGGCGGCTTCTCCGCCGCTCAGCTCGGCGGGCTGTCGGCGGCCAACTTCTCGGCGATCGATTCGGCGGTGGTTCAGGGCTTCGACACGGCCCAGCTCGCCGGCCTGACCGCGACCCAGTTCAAAGGCATGTCGGCGGCCGACGTCGGCGAGTTCACGGCGACCCAGGTCGGCCAGCTCAACTCCGCCCAGCTCGGCGGGCTCGCGGCCAGCGCGCTCAATGCGCTGAGCTCGACCGCGGTCGCCGCGCTCTCGACCAGCCAGCTGAAGGGGCTCACCGCGGCCCAGCTCGGCGGGATGTCGGCGACGAATCTCGGCGCGCTGACCTCGGGCCAGCTCAGCGGGCTGACCTCCGCCCAGCTGAACGGCCTGACCACGACCAGCGCCGCGGCGCTGACCTCGACCCAGCTTTCCGGCCTGTCCTCGACCCAGGTGGGCCAGCTGTCGGCGAACAACCTCGGGGCGCTGAGCTCGACCCAGGTTCGCGGGCTGACCACCACCCAGACTGCTGGCCTGTCGGCGACCCAGCTGAAGGGTCTCTCGACCACCAATTTCGGCGATTTCTCGGCGACCCAGATTTCGGCCTTCAACAGCACCCAGCTCGGCGCGCTGTCGACCGCCAACCTGTCGTCGCTCGACCAGACCCTGGTCCAGGGCCTCAGCGAGACCCAGCTGAAGGGGCTGACGTCGGCTCAGCTCGGCGGCCTGTCGACCACCGACATCGGTGAGTTCAGCTCGACGCAGATCGGCCAGCTGAGCGCCGTCCAGCTGAAGGGCCTGACCGGGGCCGGCCTGTCGGCGCTGAGCTCGACCCAGGTCTCGGTGCTCAACTCGACCCAGATCGGCGGCCTGACGGCGGCGCAGATGAAGGGGCTGTCGGCCAGCGACATGGCCGAATTCTCCGCGACCCAGCTCAGCCAGCTGAACGGCACGCAGCTCGGCGGCCTCACCGCCTCGGCGTTGGCGGGCCTGACCTCGACCGACATCGGCAGCCTGAGCGCCAGCCAGCTGAAGGGCCTGACCGCGGCGCAGCTGGGCGGCCTCGACTCCGGTGACGTCGGCGGCCTGACCTCGACCCAACTGAGCGGCCTGACCTCGGCGCAGCTGAACGGCCTGTCGACCACCAGCGCCGCGGCGCTGACCTCGACCCAGCTGTCCGGCCTGTCCTCGACCCAGGTCGGCCAGCTGTCGGCGGCCAACCTCGGGGCGCTGAGCTCCACCCAGGTCCGTGGCCTGACCACCACCCAGACCGCGGGGCTGTCGGCGGCCCAGCTGAAGGGCCTCTCGACGACCAACTTCGGCGATCTGTCGTCGACCCAGATTTCCGCCTTCAGCAGCACCCAGCTCAGCTCGCTGTCGGCCGCCAACCTGGCCTCGCTCGACCAGACGGTGGTGCGGGGCTTCAGCTCGACCCAGATGTCGGGCATCTCGGTCACCCAGCTCAAGGGGCTGGCCTCGGCTGATGTGGGCGAGTTCTCCTCGACCCAGCTGCAGTCGATGAGCGCCGGCCAGCTCGGCTCGCTCTCGACCTCGGCCCTGGCCAATTTCAGCTCGACCGATATCGCGGCGCTGACCACCTCGCAGCTGAAGGGCCTCACCGCGGCCCAGCTGAAGGGGCTCGGCGGCGACGAGCTCTCCGGCTTCACTTCGACCCAGCTCGGCTCGCTGAGCGCCGCGCAGCTGGGCGGCCTGACCACCAGCAGCGCCGCGGCGCTGACCTCGACCCAGCTGTCGGGCCTGAGCTCGACCCAGGTCGGCCAGCTGTCGGCGGCCAACCTCGGGGCGCTGAGCTCCGACCAGATCCGCTCGCTGACGACCACCCAGACCGCCGGCCTGACGGCGGCCCAGCTGAAGGGTCTCTCGAGCACCAACTTCGCCGACCTCTCGACGGCGCAGATCGCGGCGTTCAGCGGGACCCAGCTCGCCGCCCTGTCGACCGGCGCCCTGTCGGCACTCGACCAGACGGTGATCCAGGGGCTGAGCTCTTCCCAGCTGAAGGGCCTGACCTCGGCTCAGCTCGGCGGGTTGTCGGCCACCGACATCGGCGAGTTCACCTCGACCCAGATCGGCGAACTGAGCGGAACCCAGCTGAAGGGCCTGACCGCGACCGGCCTCTCGGCGCTGAGCTCGACCCAGGTCTCCGCCCTCGGCTCCAGCCAGCTCGGCGGCTTGACGGCGGCGCAGATGAAGGGGCTGTCGGCCACCGACGTTAGCGAATTCAACGCGACCCAGATCAGTCAGCTGAACGGCACGCAGCTCGGCGCGCTCTCGACCAGCGCCTTCGACGCCCTGAGCTATACGGCGATCGGCGCGCTGACCACGAGCCAGGTCAAGGGGCTGTCGACGCAGCAGCTCGCCGCGTTGACGTACACCGATGCTGGCCAACTCAGCTCGACGCAGGTCGGCGCGCTCAGCACCGCCCAGCTCAATGCACTGAGCACCACGAACATTGGCTACGCTAACTACAGTCTGGTGGATGGTCTCTCCGCGAGCCAGCTCGGCTCCTTGTCGAAGACGAACCTCTCTGCCTTGATCATGTACCAAGGCGGGCTCGGGCCGCACCTGTCGAGCACGCAACTGTCCGGCTTGACGGCGACCCAGCTCAAGGGGCTGACCGCCAACGACATCAGCTACCTCAATCCGGGCAACACCGGAGCTTTGTCGGCGACCCAGATCGGCAACCTCTCTGCCGAAGCCCTGTCGTCCAAGCTTACCAACGACGCCTACTTCAGCCTTGAGCTGACGACGACGCAGCTTTCGAAGGTCACGGCCACCCAGATGGCCGGGCTGACGACGACCGCTGTCAACAGCTTGACCTCGACCCAGCTGGGGAGCCTCACCGCGACCCAGATCGGCGGCCTGACCTCGACCAACTTCGCCCAGCTGACGTCCACCGAAGTGGGCGCGCTGAGCACCGCCCAGGTGAAGGGGGTGACGGCGACGCAGATCAAGGGCCTGTCGAGCACCACGCTCGGGGTCCTGACCTCGACCCAGATCGGCGCGCTCGGCTCGGCGCAGCTGAACGCCCTGTCCACCACCAGCGCGGCGGCGCTGACCACCACCCAGCTTTCGGGCCTGAGCTCGGCCCAGGTCGGCGGTCTGTCGGCCGCCAACCTGCAGGCGCTGAGCTCGACCCAGATCCGCGCCCTGTCGACCGACCAGACCGCGGGTCTGAGCGCTACACAGCTGAAGAGCCTGACCACGACCGAGTTCGGCGACTTCTCGGCGACGCAGCTCGGCGCCTTCTCGGCGAAGCAACTCGCCGGGCTGTCGTCGGCCAACCTGTCGTCGCTCGACCAGACCGTGATCCAGGGTCTGAACTCCACCCAGATCGGCGGTCTGACCGCCGCCCAGCTGAACGGCCTGTCGGCGACCGACATCGGCGAGTTCAGCTCGACCCAGATCGGCCAGCTCTCGGCGGCCCAGCTGAAGGGCCTGAGCGCCTCGGCGGTGTCGGCGCTCAGCTCGACCCAGGTCGCCGGCCTCGGCTCGACCCAGCTGTCCACCCTGACCGCCGCCCAACTGAAGGGGCTGTCGGCCACCGACGTCACCGAGTTCACCGCGACCCAGGTCGGCCAACTGACCGGCTCCCAGCTCGGCGGCCTGACGACGAGCGCGCTCGGCGGCCTGAGCTCGACCGCGATCGGCGGTCTGTCGACCACGCAGGTGAAGGGCCTGACCGCGGCGCAAGTCGGCTCGCTCGACGCGACGAAGCTCGCCGCCGTGACCTCCACCCAGATTGGCGCCCTGTCGGCGTCCCAGCTGAACAGCCTGTCGACCACCAGCGCTGCGGCGCTGACCACCACCCAGCTGTCGGGTCTGAGCTCGACCCAGCTCGGCGGTCTGTCGGCCACCAACCTGCAGGCGCTGAGCACCGGCCAGGTCCAGTCCCTGTCGACCACCCAGACCGCCGGCCTAAGCACGGCTCAGCTGAAGGCCCTGTCGACGACCGACTTCGCCGAACTCTCGACGACCCAGGTCGGCGCCTTCTCGGCGAAGCAGCTCGGCGCCCTGTCCGGCGCCAACCTGGCCTCGCTTGGCTCGACGGCCATGCAGGGCCTGAGCTCCGATCAGCTGGCCGGCCTGACCGCCACCCAGTTGAAGGGGCTGGCGGCGAGCGACGTGGCTGAGCTGACTTCGACCCAGCGTCAGTCGCTGAACGCGACCCAGCTCGGCGGCCTGTCCACCGAGGCGCTGACCGCCTTCACCTCGACCGACATCGGCGCGCTGACGACGACCCAGGTGAAGGGGCTGACGACCGCCCAGCTGAAGTCCCTGGCGGCCGACGAGCTGTCCGGCCTGACCGCGACGCAGCTCGGGGCGATGTCCTCGGCGCAGCTGAACGGGCTGACCACGACCAGCACCGCGGCGCTGACCAACACCCAGCTGTCGGGCCTGAGCTCGACCCAGGTCGGCCAACTCTCGGCGGCCAACCTCTCGGCGCTGAGCTCGACCCAGGTGCAGTCGCTGAGCGCGACCCAGGTCGGCGGCCTGAGCGCGACCCAGCTGAAGGGCCTGACGAGCGGCGACTTCGCCGAGTTCAACACCACGCAGGTGAGCGGACTGTCGGCCGGCCAGTTGGGCGGGCTGTCGTCCAGCAACCTGGCCTCGCTCAGCCAGACGGTCGTGCAGGGGCTGAGCTCGACCCAGATCGGCGGCCTGACGGCGGGCCAGCTGGGCGGCATGTTGGCCACCGACCTTGGCGAGTTCACCTCGACCCAGATCGGCCAGCTCACCGGCGCCCAGCTGAAGGGCCTGACCGGAGCCGGCCTGTCGGCGCTGACCTCGACCCAGGTTTCCGGCCTCAATGAGACCCAGCTGGAGGGCCTGACCGCGGCCCAACTGAAGGGGCTGTCGTCCACCGACGTGGGCGAGTTCACGGCCACCCAGATCGGCCAGCTGAGCAGCGCGCAACTTGGCGGCCTGACCGCGACGGCGCTGGGCGGCATGACGTCGACCAGCATCGGCGGCCTGAGCACCACCCAGATCAAGGGCCTCACCGCGGGCCAGCTCGGCGCTCTCGACGCGACCGGCCTGTCGGCGGTGACCTCGACCCAGCTCGGCGCCCTGAGCGCGGCGCAGCTGAACGGCCTGACCACCACCAGCGCCGCGGCCCTGACCGCCACCCAGCTGTCGGGCCTGAGCTCGACCCAGGTCGGCCAGCTTTCGGCGGCCAACCTCGGCGCGTTGAACTCGACGCAGGTCCGCTCGCTGAGCGCCGACCAGGCTTCGGGCCTGTCGGCGACGCAGCTGAAGGGGCTGTCGACGACGGACTTCGGCGACTTCTCGGCGACCCAGATCGGCGCCTTCTCGGCGGCGCAGCTGGGCGGCCTCTCCGACGCCAACCTGTCGTCGCTGAGCTCGACGGCGATGCAGGGCCTCAGCTCCACCCAGCTGGGCGGCCTGACCACGGCCCAGATGAAGGGGCTGTCCTCGGCTGACCTGGGCGAACTCAACGCGACCCAGATCACCCAGCTGAGCAGCACCCAGCTCGGCGCGCTGTCGGCCACGGCCCTGACCGCCCTGACCTCGACCAATGTCGCGGCCCTGAGCGGGACCCAGCTGTCGGGCCTCTCGGCGACCCAGCTGAAGGGCCTGACCAACGACGAGCTGTCGGGCCTGACCTCGACCCAGGTCGGCGGGCTGAGCTCGGCGCAGCTGAACGGCCTGACCACCACGGCGGTCTCCGAGCTGACCACGGGCCAGCTGTCGGGGCTCTCCTCGACGCAGGTCGGCCAGCTTTCGGCGGCCAACTTGGGCGCGCTGAACTCGACCCAGGTTCAGTCGCTGACCACGACCCAGACCGCCGGCCTCTCGACCGCCCAGATGAAGGGTCTGTCGACCGCTGACTTCGGCGAGTTCTCGGCGACCCAGGTGAGCGGCCTCTCGGCGGCTCAGCTGGGGGCGGTGTCGGCCAGCAACTTGTCGTCGCTCGACCAGACGGCGATCCGCGGCCTCAACACGGCGCAGATCGGCGGCCTGACCACCGGGCAACTCGCCGGGCTGTCGGCGACCGACGTGGGCGAGTTCACCTCGACCCAGATCGGCCAGATGAGCAGCACGCAGCTTGGCGGCCTCAGCGCCGCGGGCGTGTCGGCCCTGAGCGCGACCCAGGTCGCGGTGCTGGATCAGACCAAGGTCTCCGGCCTGACGGTCACGCAGCTGAAGGGCCTGTCGGACACCGACGTGGCCGAGTTTAACGCGACCCAGGTCGGTCAGCTGAGCTCGGGGCAACTCGGCGCGCTGACCCCGACGGCGCTGGGCGGCCTCAGCTCGACCGCCATCGGCGCGCTGAGCGCCGACCAGCTCAAGGGCGTGACGGCGAGCCAGCTGGCGGGCCTTGACGCCACTGACGTCTCGGGCCTGACCTCGACCCAGCTCGGCGGCCTGTCGGCGACCCAGCTCAACGGGCTCAGCTCGACCAGCGCCGCGGCGCTGACCGCGACCCAGCTGTCGGGCCTGAGCTCGACCCAGGTCGGCCAGCTCTCCGGCGCCAACCTCGGCGCGCTGAGCACGGCTCAGATCCGCTCGCTGAGCAGCGACCAAGTCTCGGGCCTGAGCGTCACCCAGCTGAAGGGCCTGTCGACGACGGACTTCGGCGAGCTGTCGACGACCCAGATCAGCGGCTTCTCGTCGGCCCAGCTCGGCGCGCTCTCCGACGCCAACCTGGCTTCGCTCGACACCGCGGTGATCCGCGGCCTGAGCGAGACGCAGATCGGCGGCCTGACCTCGACCCAGATGAAGGGCCTGAGCGCCGCCGACTTCGGCGAATTCAGCTCGACCCAGATCGGTAAGCTGAGCGCCGGCCAGATCGGCGCGGTGAGCTCCACCGCCCTGGCGTCGCTGACCACCACCCAGTTCGGCCAGCTCTCGGAAACCCAGCTGAGGGGTCTCGCGCCCGCCCAGCTCGGCGGCCTGAGCACCGAGACGGCGGCCTCGCTGTCCACCACCCAGATCTCGGCCCTCAGCGGCACGCAGATCGCGGGGCTGGGCACGGAGAACTTCTCCGTCCTCAACAGCACCCAGGTGGGCGCGCTGAACGCCACCCAGCTGACGGGGATCTCCGCCAGCCAGCTCGGCGCCATGACGGCCACCGACATGGGCGAGTTCACCTCGACGATGCTGGGCGCCCTGACCGGCACGCAGATCGCCGCGGTCGGCACGAGCAACTTCTCGGGGCTGACGACCACCCAGTTGGGCGGTCTGCAGGCCACGCAGATCAAGGGGCTGAACAGCAGCCAGCTCGGCACGATCGACCAGACGCGGTTCGGCCAGCTCAACACCGACCAGGTGCAGGCCCTGACCTCGACGCAGGTCGGCCAGCTGACGACGACGGTGATCGGCGGCATGACGACCACCCAGATCGACACGCTGACCGCGACCCAGATCGGCGGCCTGACCTCCGGCCAGATCGGCGAGCTGACAACGACCGCCATCACCTCGATGACGACCACGCAGCTCGCGGGCTTCACCCAGACCCAGGTGCCCTGGATGAGCACCGAGCAGGCGGCGGCCTACCTCCTGGCGTCCTGATGCGGCGACGCCGGCCGGAGCTGATCCGGCCGGCGTCTCCACCGCCTGCGACCCAGTGACTTCACCGCTTGCGGCCGGCCGAGCTTGATGGCCCGCGCTGGTGCGCCGTGCGATGATTTCCTGATCCGAATCATCGTTCAAACCGGCGCCTGGCCGGCTGGGCGCAGGGTAGCCGCAAGATGCCAGACACCGTCTTTCTCGACGCGATCCAGAAGATCACCGCCGGACCGTTTTCGCTGCGCGAGCTGATCGAGGCGGCGATGGCGTTGAATGCTTCGGGCCAGACGCAGCTGTCACGCCAGCTCTACAAGCTGTGGATCCGGCTGAACCCGACCGAACCGCAGGTGCATGTGGCGCAGTTCAATTGCGCCGTGCTGGAAAGCGACGCCGGCGATCTGGCCGCGGCCGCGGACCTGCTGAAGGCCGCGATCGCCGCCAATCCGGATTTTTTCCCGGCCTACATCAACCTAGGCGGCGTGCTGGAGCGGGGCGGGGCCGCGCACCAGGGCATCGAAACCTGGAAGACGATGCTCGGCCGGGTGGAGTCGGTCACCGGCAACGCCGTGGAGATGAAGACCACGGCGCTGAAGCAGATCGGCCGGGTGTTCTCCGATCACCACCAGCCGGGGATGGCCGAGCTGGCGCTGCGCGAGGCGCTCGAGCTGATCCCGGAGCAGCGCGACGTCATCGAGCAGTATGTGGCTCTGCGGATGGGCCAATGCGAATGGCCGATCATGGCCCCGTCGGACCGGGTCGCGCGCCGCACCCTGATGATGGGGATCAGCCCGCTGTCGGTCTCGGCCTACGCCGACGATCCGATCCTCCACCTCGGCACCTCGGTGCGCTTCGTCGAACAGGCTGTGCCCGATCCCGAGGTGAACGCGTTCGACCGCCGCGACGCGGCCATCGACCTGACCGGCCGGCGGATGCGGATCGGCTATGTCTCCTCGGACCTGCGCGACCACGCCATCGGCTATCTCATGGCCGAGCTGTTCGAGGTGCACGACCGCGCCCAGGTCGAGGTGTTCGCCTACTATTGCGGCAAGGCCGACGAGGGCGCGCTGAACGCCCGCATCAAGGCCGCCGTCGAGCACTGGGTCGACATCCGCGAGATCAGCGATGACGCCGCCGCCGAGCGGATCGCCGCCGACGGCATCGACATCCTGGTAGACGTCAACGGCCACACCCGCGACGGCCGCAGCAACCTGTTCGCGCGCCGGCCGGCGCCGATCCTGGTCAACTGGCTGGGTTATCCCGGGACGATGGGGACGCCCTACCACCACTACGTCATCGCCGACGACTGGATCATCCCCGAGGGCTTCGAGCACTACTACAGCGAGGCGGTGCGCCGGCTGCCCTGCTACCAGCCGAACGACCGCAAGCGGCTGGTCGCGCCGCACCGGCCGACCCGCGCCGAGGTCGGCCTGCCCGAGGAGGGCTTCGTCTTCTGCAGCTTCAACGGCGTGCAGAAGCTGACGCGCCACGTTTACGACCGCTGGCTGGAGATCCTGCGCGCCGTGCCGAACAGCGTGCTGTGGCTGCTCGATCCGGGCGCGGAGACCGTCCAGCGCCTGGCCGACTACGCCGAGCAGCGCGGGGTCGAGCGCCACCGCCTGGTGGTCGCGCCGAAGATCGCCAATCCGATGCATCTGGCGCGCTATCCGCTGGCCGACCTGTTCCTCGACAGCTTCCCCTATGGCGCGCACACCACCGCCTCGGACGCGCTGTGGATGGGCGTGCCGATCCTGACCATGTCCGGCCGCAGCTTCGCCTCGCGGGTGTGCGGCAGCCTGGTGCGCGCCGCGGGCTTGCCGGAACTGATCTGCGACGCCCCCCAGGCCTTCGTGGCCCGGGCGATCGAGCTGGCCAACGCGCCGGCCGAGGTCGCGGCGCTGAAGGCCAAGCTGGAGATGAACCGCGCCACCTGCGACCTGTTCGACATGGACAAGCTCGCCGCCAGCCTGGAGGCGATCTACGCCGGCATGTGCGCCGACTATCTGCAGGGTGAATTGCCGACCCCGGATCTCGCCAACCTGGCCGTCTATCTGCGCGCCGCGATCGAGTACGATCACGACGCCCAGGAGATGCTGGCGCTGGCCCCGGACTACGACGACTTCTATCGCGCCAAGCTCGCTGAGCGCGACCGCATGCGGCCGCTGCAGCCGGACGACCGGCTGTGGAGATCCGTTCCCGAAACTGAATCCGCGCCGGCGCGTCGCCGCCGGACCGCCGCAGGCTGAGGCCCTTCGCCATGAAACGTATTCTTGTCACCGGCGGCGCCGGCTTCATCGGCTCGCACCTATGCGAGCGCCTGCTGGACCAGGGCCATGAAGTGCTCTGCGTCGACAACTTCTACACCGGCGCCCGGCGCAACGTGACGCGGTTGCTCGACAACACCAACTTCGAGCTGCTGCGCCACGACGTGACCTTCCCGCTCTTCGTGGAGGTCGACGAGATCTACAACCTGGCCTGCCCGGCCTCGCCGATCCACTACCAGTACGATCCGGTGCAGACGACCAAGACCTCGGTGCACGGGGCGATCAACATGCTGGGCCTGGCGAAGCGGCGGAAGGCGAAGATCTTCCAGGCCTCGACCAGCGAGGTCTACGGCGACCCGACGGTTCATCCGCAGCCGGAGGAATACTGGGGCAACGTCAATCCGATCGGCTTCCGCTCCTGCTACGACGAGGGCAAGCGCTGCGCCGAGACCCTGTTCTTCGACTATCACCGGCAGCACAAGCTGCGGATCAAGGTCGCGCGGATCTTCAACACCTACGGCCCGCGGATGCACCCGAACGACGGCCGCGTGGTGTCGAACTTCATCGTCCAGGCGCTGAAGGGCGAGGCGATCACCCTCTATGGCGAGGGCCAGCAGACCCGTTCGTTCTGCTACGTCGACGACCTGGTGGAGGGCTTCCTGCGCCTGATGGATGCGCCGGACGAGGTCACCGGCCCGATCAACCTCGGCAACCCCGGCGAGTTCACCATCCGCGCGCTGGCGGAGAAGGTGGTCGAGCTGACCGGCACGGGCTCGAAGATCGAGTACCGGCCGCTGCCGCAGGACGATCCGCAGCAGCGCCAGCCGGACATCACCAAGGCCCGGGCGATCCTCGGCTGGGAGCCGACGGTGCAACTGGAAGAGGGCCTGCGCCGGACCATCGCCTACTTCGACGAGCTGCTGACCCGCGGCGACGCCTAGGCGTCCGGAGAACATCGTTCACCTAGCGCTTGCCGGGCGTTCCCCGCAGGCGCAACCTCCGCGTACAAGGCAACGGGGAGGGTGATTCTTTGCGTATCATCGTTATGGCGGCAGGCTTGGCGGCCTGTCTGGGCCTTTCGGCCTGCGAACAGTCCAAGAGCGAGGCCACTGAGGTCGCTGCGCCGGCGCCGCGGAAGTCGCTGTCGCGACAGGCGACGCTCTATGCTGGCCAGGAGCAGATCCTGCAGGTGGACAGCGCCACCGTCGAACCCGGCAACACTGAGACCAGCCTGACCCTGAAGGCGTCCGGCAAGACCGAGGCCGCGGGCTATTACCAGCTGTCGTTCCTGCCGCGGGTCAACGCCGCGGCGCCGCCGGACGGCATCTATGATGTCGACGTCATCGGCTACAAACCGCAAGGCGCGGTCGCCCCGGCGGTCACCCCGGTCGAGGTGAAGGGCGAATGGGGCAACGCCCCGAAGGCTCGGCTGAAGGGCGTCCGCTTCATCACCAAGACCAACGAAGTGGTGGCGATGCTGCCGGCGGGCTAACCGCCAAAACACCGCTCACCCCGGCGCAGGCCGGGGCCCAGATGGCGGGCGCTGATTGGGCGCGAGATGCGCGGAGTCGAGCCATCGGCTCCGCGGCTGGATCTGGGTCCCGGCCTTCGCCGGGATGAGCGGTTTCCCTACCGCGCCCTCAATGCGCCGTCGGCGGGCCCCAGCTCTTGGCGGCGAGCGGCTGGACGCCCGGGCCGGGCGGGGTCTTCGCCGCGCCGCCGGCGCCGGCGGGCTCGAGGGCCGCGGCCATGGCGTCGTCGACCGTCTCCAACCAGATGAACTCCAGATTCCGGCGGGTCTCCTCGGGGATGTCCTCGAAGTCGCGGCGATTGCGGGCCGGCAGCATCACCCGGGCGATCCCGGCGGCCTCGGCGGCCAGCACCTTCTCCTTCACCCCGCCGATCGGCAGCACCAGGCCGCGCAGGCTGATCTCGCCGGTCATCGCCGTGTCGCTGCGCACGTTGCGGCCGGTGAGCAGAGAGACCAGGGCGGTGAACATCGCCACCCCAGCGGAGGGGCCGTCCTTCGGCGTCGCGCCGGCCGGCACGTGGACGTGGATGTCGTTCTTCTCGAAGATGTCGGCCGGCAGCCCGAGCGCCTCGGCGCGGCTCTTCAGCAGGCTGAGCGCCGCCTGGGCGCTCTCGCGCATCACGTCGCCCAGCTGGCCGGTGAGGATCAGTTGGCCGCGGCCGGCGGTGCGGGTGGCCTCGATGAACAGGATGTCGCCGCCGACCGGGGTCCAGGCGAGGCCGGTGGCGACCCCCGGCACGCTGGTGCGCATGGCCAGCTCGTTCTCGAACCGGGCCGGGCCGAGGATCTCGGTCACCTCCGGCGGGCCGATGCGGATCAGGCCGGTCTCGCCGGCGGCGACCCGCACCGCGGCGCTGCGCAGCAGTCGACCGATCTCGCGCTCCAGCGTCCGCACGCCGGCTTCCCGGGTGTAGTCGGCGATCACCCGGACGATCGCGGCGTCCTCGATCTCCACCTGGGCGGTGGTCAGCCCGTTGGCCTCGATCTGCCGACGGACCAGATAGCGCTTGGCGATTTCCAGCTTTTCGCGCGCCGTGTAGCCGGCGAGCGGGATGATCTCCATCCGGTCGCGCAGCGGGCCGGGGATGCCGTCGAACATATTGGCGGTGGCGATGAACACCACCCGGCTGAGGTCGAACGGCACCGCGAGGTAGTTGTCCTCGAAGGTCGAGTTCTGCTCGGGGTCGAGCACCTCCAGCATCGCCGCGGACGGGTCGCCGTGGATGCCCGCGCCCATCTTGTCGATCTCGTCGAGCATCATCACGCAGTCGCGCGAGCCGGCGCGGCGGATCGCCTGGATGATGTCGCCGGGCAGGGCGCCGACGTAGGTGCGCCGATGGCCGCGGATCTCGGCCTCGTCATGCACCCCGCCCAGACTGACACGGACGAACTTGCGCTGCATGGCGCGGGCGATCGACTGGCCGAGCGACGTCTTGCCGACGCCCGGCGGGCCGATGAAGCACAGGATCGGCGCCTTGCCGTCGGGGGCCAGCTTGCGCACCGCCAGATACTCGACGATCCGCTGCTTGATCTTGTCGAGGCCGTAGTGGTCGGCGTCGAGGATCCGCCGCGCCTCCTCGACGTCGATCGGCGGCGGCTCCGGCAACTTCCAGGGCAGCTCGGTCAGCCACTCCAGATAGGTGCGGATCATGCCGTATTCGGCGCTGGCGTCGGGGGTGCGCTCCAGCCGGCGCAGCTCCTTGCGGGCCTGGGCGTCGACCGCCTCCGGCATACCGGCCGCGTCGATCGCCGCCTTCAGCTCGGCCAGCTCGGAGTTCGGCTGGTCCTCGCCGAGTTCGCGCTGGATCGCGGCCATCTGCTCGCGCAGCACCGCCTGGCGCTGGCGCTCGTCGAAGGCGGCGCGGGTGCGCTGGTTGATCTGCTGGGTGAGCCGGAGCACCTCGAGGCGGTGGGCCATCAGGCGCGCGACCTTGTCCAGCCGCTGGATCAGGTCGAGCGTCTCGAGGATGTCCTGCTTCTCCTCCAGCTTCAGGTCCATGTGCGCGGCGGCGAGGTCGGCCAGGGCGGTCGGCGAGGTCACCGCCTCGACGGCGTCACGCAGCGGCGGCGGCGCGTTGGGCAGCAGCGACAACGCCTCCAGCGCGCGCTGCTTCAGGCTCAGGAAGCGGGCTTCGATCTCTGAGCCCTGGGCGACCGGCTCGGCCAGGTGCAGGCCGCGGGCGACCAGGAACGGCCAACCGGGCAGGAACTCGGTGATGTGGAAACGCTGGACCCCCTGGCAGATCATGTGGTGGCCGCCGTCGGGCGCGGTCACGTAGCGCAGCAGGTTGGCCACCACCCCCATGCGGTGCATCTCGGCCGGGCCGGGGTCCTCGGTCCCAACATCCCGCTGCAGCACCACGGCGAACTGCCGCTGCGCGCGCACCGCCTGCTGGGCTGCGGCGACCGCGGCGCGGCCGGTGAGCGCGACCGGCAGCACGATCTCCGGGAACAGCACCGCGTCGCGCACGGGGATGATGATCACCGCGTCGGCCGGCAGCGGCGGCATGGCCAGGGCGTCGCCTGCAGGGCCAGGGCCGGGCGCGGCGGCGAGCGGATCGAACGCGATAGGCTCGGGGGCGGCCTCGGGGGCCTTCGGCTGTTCCGACATGATTCGCCTCCGCTCAGCGGGCCTTGCGCAGCCTGACCAGCAGGCAACCGTTTGCGGCGAGCCGGCGCACGTCGTCGTAGCGGCCGGCAGGGAGGGGGATGTGGCGCTCGAAGCAGCCCTGCGGCAGCTCCAGCCGGTGGATGACGGCGATCTCCAGCTCCGGCGGCAGCACGCGCCGGCCGGACAGGATCAGCACGCCGTCGTCGATCACCGCCTCGACCGCGTCCGGATCGACCCCGGGCAGGGCGGCCACGATCAGCAGTTCATGGTCGGTCTCCAGCACGTCGACCGGCGGCTCCCAGCAGGTTCGCGTGGGCTCCTGGCCGTTCGGCCGGAACATCTGGCGGTGCAACTGCTCGGTCTGGGAGATCATCTGCACGGCATCGGCCCACATCCAGGCCACCGGATCGTCACGGCGCATCGGTTCGGCTCCTCGCACGTTGGGCGTAACGAGCGGAGCGCGGGCGTGGGTTCCCAGGCGACCGCGAGTAAGCGTGTTCGCCAGGAGCGGCGCGGCCGCCTTTCAGCTGATCGAGGGCGGCTTTCGGTGTGAGCGGCTGCATTCCGGGCGAGATTCAGCACACAGATCAACTGTCACGGATCTGTCATACGGCCTCGGCATAAGCCTCGCTGAAACCGGAAGGTGAGATCCATCATGAAATCCGCCGTTACGACGACGCTCGCCCTCGCCGCCAGCGCCCTGCTGCTGTTCGGCTGCGGCAAATCCCAGGATCAGGCGCAGAAGGCCGGCGCGCCGCCCGCCGGCGGGACCGTGATCTCCGGCGCCGGCGCGACCTTCCCGGCGCCGATCTACGCGCGCTGGGCCGAGGCCTATAAGGCCGAGAGCGGCCAGGTCCTGAACTATCAGGCGATCGGCTCGGGCGGCGGCGTCAAGCAGATCAACGCGCGCACCGTCGACTTCGGCGCCACCGACAAGCCGCTGAAGCCCGAGGATCTCGACAAGGCCGGCCTGCACCAGTTCCCGACGGTGATCGGCGGCGTGGTGCCGGTGGTGAACCTGCCGGGCGTGCAGCCGGGCCAGCTGAAGTTGACCGGCGCCCTGCTGGCCGACATCTACCTCGGCACGGTCAAGAAGTGGAACGACCCGCAGATCGTCCAGGCCAATGCCGGCCTGCAGCTGCCTAACCTGCCGATCACTGTCGTGCACCGTTCCGACGGCTCCGGCACCAGCTTCCTCTACACCACCTACCTCGCGGGCCAGAGCCCGGCCTGGGCGCAGAAGGTCGGCGCCAGCGACGCGGTCGAATGGCCGACCGGCATCGGCGGCAAGGGCAACGACGGCGTCGCCGCCTTCGTCAGGCAGACGGCCGGCGCGATCGGCTATGTCGAGTACGCCTACGCCAGCCAGAACGGCCTGGGCTACGCCGGCCTGAAGAACCGCGACGGGGCCTTCGTCAACCCGACCGCCGAGTCCTTCGCCGCGGCGGCCGCAGGCGCCGACTGGGCCAAGGCGCCGGGCAACTATCTGGTGCTGATCGACCAGCCGGGCGCGGGCGCCTGGCCGATCACCGGGGCGACCTTCATCCTGCTGCACAAGCAGCAGGCCGACGCCGCCAAGGGCCGCGCCGTGCTGTCCTTCTTCGACTGGGCCTACAAGAACGGCGACGAGGCCGCGGCGAAGCTGCACTACGTGCCGCTGCCGGCCGCGGTGAAGGACATGATGCGCAAGCAGTGGTCCGAGCAGATCAAGGGGACCGACGGCAAGCCGGTGTTCCCCGGCGCCTGATCCGATAGCCCTTTCGGCGACGACAAGGCCTCTCCCGCCCCGCGGGGGAGGCCTTTCTGCATCTTCCTAACGCCCCCTGCGCTCGCCCCACTCGGCCTCAGTTCAGATAGCGGCCGCCGTTGACGCTCAGGGTGTGGCCGGTGACGTACCGGGCCGCGTCCGAGGCGAGGTAGGCGACCGCCGCGGCGATGTCCTCCGGCTGGCCTGGCCGCTTCATCGGCATGGTGGCGGCGTAGTCTTCGATGTCGACCGGCGACTCCCGCAGCATCGGGGTGTCGATGAAGCCGGGCGGCACATTGTTCACGGTGATGCCGTGGGCGGCGTATTCCATCGCCAGCGCCTTGGACATGCCGATCAACCCGCCCTTGGAGGCGACGTAGTGCGCCATGTGGGTCGCGCCGGTCTGGGTCGACGACGAGGAGATGTTGACGATCCGGCCCCAGTTTGCGGCCAGCATGTCGGGGATGAGCGCCTGGGTGCACAGGAACGGCCCGGTCAGGTTGATGCGCAGCATCCGCTCCCAATGATCCAGGCTGATGGTCTGGAAGTCGTCGAAGCCGGTGATGCCGGCGTTGTTGACCAGGATGGTGACCGGCCCCAGCGCCTTGCGGGTGCGCTCGGCGTTGGCGCTGACGTCGAGGGGGGCCGAGGCGTCGCCGGGGCAGGCGAGCGCCTTGCCGCCCGCCTTCTCGATCATTGCTACGGTCTCCTCCGCCTCCTCGTGCCGCAGGTCCCAAACCGCCACGGCGGCGCCGTCCTTCGCCAGTTGCAGGGCGATCGCGCGGCCGATCCCCCGTCCGCCGCCGGTCACCACCGCGACTTTGCCGTTCAGAGACATCACTTCCTCCACCTGCCTTGGCCAGCGCAGGGTCGCGCCCGCCGGGTTCGTCCCCCTGTCGTTCGCGTATCGTTGTTTTGGGATCCCGGTCGCGCCGGCGACCGCCGCTGTCAATCGGCATTTTCCGACGCCCCGGCTGTACGCCGCGCGGCTTCCGGGCTGACAGGGAAATTGAACCGCCGTCGCCTTGACGCCCTGGACCCCGGCGCCCACGGTGGCGGCCGTGACCGTCGAGCCTCGCCACAGAGCGCAGCCGACCGGGCGCGGGAGGACCAGGGAAGACCATGCACGAGAGAATCTCTATCGGCGGCATCTGCTTCCCGGGCGAGAGCGCGCGCGAGGTGACGGCGCACCTGCGTGAGCTTGCGCCGCATCGGACCAGCCTGGTCAGCCCGATGCTGTTCAGCGAAGGCCTGCCGGCGCTGCGCGAGCTGGTGCAGGCCGGCGACTGGACGCTCGAATACCTGATGCATCCCTTCCTGGCGCCGCGACAGCTGTCGCAGAAGGACGCCTGGGGCGAGGCGCGCGCGCAGCTCGACCAGGTGATCCAGGCGGCCGCGGCGCTGGGCGCAGGGTCGATCTACATGGTCACCGGCGGCCGGGGCGGCCTCACCTGGGAAGACGCGGCCGCGGCCTTCAGCGAGGCGATCGCGCCGTGCGTCGCCCGCGCCGGCGACGCCGGGGTGCGGCTGATGATCGAGCCGGCCTCCACGGTCTTCGCCGACATCCATATCGCCCACTCGCTGCGCGACACGGTGCAGCTGGCGGAGATGGCCGGCATCGGTGTCTGCCTCGACGTCTTCACCTGCTGGACCGAGGCCGGGCTGCAGCAGTCGATCGCGCGCGCCATGCCGCGCTGCCATCTGATCCAGGTCGCCGACTATGTGCTCGGCGACCGGGCTTCGCCGTGCCGCGCCGTGCCGGGCGACGGCGCCATTCCGCTGGAGCGGATCCTCGGCTGGGCGCTCGACGCCGGCTACGCCGGGGCCTTCGACCTGGAGCTCCTGGGGCCCCGGATCGACCAGGAGGGCCGGGCGGCGGCGTGCCGGCGGACGGCCGACTGGCTCGGCGATTTTCTTAGCGCCCGCGGGGCGTGACGTAAGGCGCGCGCGGCCTGCCTGCAGGCCGGACGGATACAAGGAGAGCTCTTCGATGGCCTTTCGCGACAGCCCCGACGACCAGGCCCTGAGCGACGCCTGGAAGACCTTCTGCGAGCGGCTGCAGGCCGCCGGCGAGCAGGTGTTCAAGGACTACAATCCGGCGACGCCGCTGCACCGCGCCGACGCTTTCCGCTTCCTGACCCAGAACCTCGGCCAGGCTTTCGACCTGTCGCTCGAGAGCAAGAACACGCGGTTTCCGGAGCTGCACCATTTCGCCGGCCCGCACCGCAAGCTGGGCGGCGACGCCGCCGACTTCGCCTATCAGCAGGCCTGGATCGACGGCCAGTCGGTCTACAAGATCACCGGCAACCGCGGCACCTGCCGGTTCCTGAACATCACCGTCCAGGGCCCGCGGCCGGAGAAGATGCCGGGGACCGAGATCCGCAGCTTGCACGAGCCGTTCGGCGACATCCCCGAGGCCAACCTGTTCGGCCACCAGCTGGAGTGCGGCTGGGACGGCTCGTTCGAGCTCTACATCGGCGGGCCCAAGCGCGGGCCGAACTGGCTGCCGACCACGCCGGGCTCGCGCAAGCTGTTCCTGCGCCAGGGCTTCGACCGCTGGGACGAACGGCCAGCGACCATGCGCATCGAGCGGGTCGACATGGCCGAGCCGCGGCCGGCCGCGACGCCGGCGGACCTGGTGCAGGCGATGGACTGGGCCGGGAGCTTCCTCACCGGCGTGATGGGCGACTGGCCGGACCACCCGTACATCTCCGGCGGGGCCGACCCGGTGAACCTCAACGCCTTCCCGCCGGAGCCGCCCGGCGACGCCGCCTCCGACAAGAAGCGCGGCCGGATGGCGGTCAACATGTGCTGGGCGCTGAAGCCCGACGAGGCGCTGATTGTCGAGTTCAACAGCCATGACGGCTTCTGGATGGCGGCGATGATGGGGGTGTTCTTCAACAGCCTCGATTATCTCTACCGGCCGGTGAGCTACACGCCGGCCCGCACCAAGGTCGACAGTGACGGCAAGGTCCGGCTGATCATCGCCCACGACGACCCCGGCTATCACAACTGGCTCGACACCCAGGGCTTCGAGCGCGGCAACCTGACCTACCGCAACCTGCTGAGCCAGAACGTCACCCCGTTCGCGTCGCTGCTGGTGAAGCGCGCCGACCTGGCCAGCGCCCTGCCGGCCGACAGCGCCAAGGTCACGCCCGAGGAGCGGGTGGCCCAGTTGCACGCGCGGTTCAACGGCGTGCGCCAGCGCTACGGGCTGGGGATGTAGCGCGCGGGCCGAATGCCCCCTCAGTCAGCTTCGCTGACAGCTTCCCCGCGCGCGGGGGAGCAGCGTGCGCTCGCTCCTCCCCTGCGAAGCGGGGGTGGATCGCGCCGCAGGCGCGAGACGGAGGGGGCGTTTAGCCCTTCGCCGCCCCCTCCACCGCCGCCAGGAATGGCGTCGCCGCATCGCGGATCACCTCGAACGCCGGGTGGTCAGGCCCGAGCGTCTCGCCCAGCAGCCGCACGTCCTTGGCCAGCAGCATCGCCGGGTGGGCGAAGTTCGCCAGCTGGGTCATCCGCGCATAGATCTGGAGCCCGTAGCTCCGGCCGCTGCTTTCCTTCAGCAGCTCGATCAGCGCGGTGCGGTCGACGCCCATCGCCACGCCGCCGGCGACGGCGTTGTGCACCAGGCCGAGGTTGGCGGTCAGCAGGGCGTTGTTGACCAGCTTGGCCTTCTGGCCGGCTCCGACCTCGCCCAGCAGCACGATCAGCTTGCCGAAGCTCTCGAACACCGGCCGGGCGGCCTCGAACGCCGCGGGATCGCCGCCGACCATGACGGTGAGCTCGCCGAGCTCGGCGACCGGCGTGCCGCCGCTGACCGGCGCGTCGATCAGCCGGATGCCGCGCGCCGCCGCCTGCCGTTCCAGCGCCCGGCAGGTCTCCGGGTGGATGGTCGAGTGGATGGCGATCAGCGCGCCCGGGCGCATGGCCGGGATCAGCTGGGCGCAGACCTCGCGCACGTCGTTGTCGTCGACCACGCAGACGCCGACGTGGTCGACCGCCGCGCCGAGCTCGGCGATCGTCTCGGCGAAGCTGGCGGCGGTGCCGCGGTAGCGGTCGAGCGTCTGGGCGCGCCGCGCCCACAGGGTCACGGGGAAGCCGGCGTCGATCATCCGCTGGGCCATGGGCGCGCCCTGGCTGCCCATGCCGATGAAGCCGCATTTCAGGGTGGGGTTGGCCACGGTCTTTGTCCTTGTGGTGTCGAGGAAAAACGCCCCTCAGTCCGCTGCGCGGACAGCTCCCCCGCTAAAGCGGTGGAGCATCTTGCGCCCAGATCCTCCACCGCGAAGCGGGGGAGGTGGAGCGGCGCGACAGCGCCGAGACGGAGGGGGCGTTCGGTGTTTGCGTTAGAGCGACTTCACCGTCCGGCCGCCGTCGATCACCAGGATGTCGCCGGTGTGGAACTTCGAGGCGTCAGAGGCGAGGTAGGCGGCGGGCCCCTCGATGTCGTCCGGATAGCCCGGCCGGCCGAGCGGGGTGATCTTCGAGAAGTGCTCGATCATGCCGGCGACCTGGGTCGAGCCCTCAGTCATCTCGCTCATGATGAAGCCCGGCGCGAGCATGTTGGCGCGGACCTTGTACTGGCCCATCTCGACCGCCAGGCCCTTGACCATCGCCGCCAGCGCGCCCTTGGCCCCGGCGTAGTGCTCCATGCCCTGGATGCCGTGGAAGATCGACAGGCTGCCGCAGACCACCAGCGAGCCGCCGGGATCGCCGGCCTGGGCCCGGGCGCGCATGTGCCGGGTGGCCTCGCGCAGGGTGTAGAAGGCCCCGTGCAGGTTCACGTTGAGCAGCGCGTGGTACATCTCGCTGGTCATGTCCGGGAAGGACGGCGCCCGCGAGGTGAAGCCGGCGTTGGCGAACACGCAGTCGACCCGGCCCAGCGCCTTCAGCGTCGAGGCGAACGCCGCCTCGACCGCCGCCTCGTCGGCGACGTCGACCGCCTCGTGGTGGGTGCGCCCGGCGCCGGCGGCCTTCAGCTGCTCAAGCGCCTCGACGTTGCGGTCGGCGCGGCGGCCCCAGATCACCACGTCGGCGCCCTGCTTGGCGCAGCCCATCAGGAAGCCCAGGCCGATGCCGCTGTTGGCGCCGGCGGCCAGCACTACGCGGCCGGTGAGATCGAAGAGGTTACGCGACATGGATCAGGCCTCCTGGCCGGTGGCGACCGGGTGGGCCCGGAGATAGTCGGAGAAGTAGGGCTCGAGGTCCTTCTTGCTGAAACCCCAGTCGGCCAGCGAGTAGCTGTGCTTGCCGAGCTTGTTCTGCGGATTGTCCTGCAGCCACTGGCGCATGCCGGTCTCGGTCGCGTCGGTCCATTCGTCGCCGAGCCAGCGGTAGACCTTGCGCATCTGCGCCAGCGGGTCGGCCAGCATGTCGTCGTAGTAGAGGTTGTAGATGTCGTCCGGCCGCTCCTTGGCGACTTCCAGCGGGCGGGCGACATGCAGCGCCATCTGCAGCGGGAAGCGCTGGCGCATGTACTCGCGGCCTTCGTCCTTCTCGAAGATCGGCCGCGAGCCGCCGCGCATGTTGATGGACGAGGCGAAGGTCGCGTACGGGTCGCGGTGGGCCCAGATCACCTTCGCGTCGGGGAAGGTCTTGAACAGCTGGCGGATGAACAGCGAGTCCGACGGCATCTTCAGCATCCAGCGCCCCGGGTTGGTGCTCTGCAGGATCTGCAGCACGCGCTTCCGATGGGCGAAGGCGGTCTCCATGTCGGTGAACAGGATCCAGTCGTGATAGGTCGGCGCGGTGGTGATCACCGCCAGCATCAGCGAGCGGAAGTCCTGCGCCACCAGGTGGACGCATTCGGTCGGCCCGTCGCCCGGCTCCCAGTGCGCCGCGGCCGTCTTCGGGTTCGCCTTCAGCATCATTTCGTCCTTGGCAACCTCGGCCAGGCAGCGCGGATCGGACTTCAGCGCGCCCGGCGCGGCCGGCGGGGCGACGTTGTAGGCCTCCCAGCGCAGCATCGAGCGGTTCGCCGGGTCGGTGTCGAGCAGGTAGCTGGCGACGGTGGTGCCGGTGCGCGGCATGCCGAGGATGAACACCGGCCGCTTCACCTCGACCTCCGTCACGGCGGGATTCCGCCGGATGTAGTCGTCGACCGCCATCCGCGTCGCCAGCGCCTCGACGTAGCGGTTCTTGACGATCCCCCAGCCACGCTCGGTCAGCCGGTCGGCCTTGGCGTGGTCCTTCAGCAGGATCTGCAGGCCCTCCTGCCAGGAATCGATGTCGGGCAGGGGCAGGCCGCCGGTCTTCGCGCGGGCGGCGTCGACGACGTCGTCAAAGGTCAAAGCCATCGTGAATCCAAAACTGGGGGCGTCTCGCCCGAGTGACAGGGAAGTGCGGAAGGCGAGGTCGGCTCAGTCGAAGGTCAGCACGACCTTGGCCGCATGGTCCGCGTCGTTGGCGACCTCGAAGGCGTTGAGGAAGTCGCTGAAGGGGAAGCGGTGGGTGATCATCGCCTCGGGATCGACGACCTTGGCCGCCAGCTCCTCCATCACCTCCGGGAACTCGGTCGGATAGCCGGAGGCGCCGATGACGCTGATCTCCTTGCTCATCAGCTTGGTGCCGTCGAAGGTCACCGGGTGGCGCTGCATGGCCACGGTGATGATCCGGCTGCGCTTCATGCAGAAGTCGGCGATCTGCGACAGCAGGCCGGGCGCGCCGCTGACTTCGAAGTAGATGTCGGTCTTCGGGTACTCGACGCCCCAGATCGTCCCCGCGCCGCGCAGCTCCCGGAGGATCTCGGCCGGCGGATTTTCGCGCGGGTCGAAGGCGGCCTTGGCGCCCAGCGCCAGGGCGCGCTCGCGGCGCAGCGGCGACAGGTCGAAGGCGACGATGTCCTCGATCCCCTTCATGCGCAGGGCGACGACGATGCCGAGGCCGATCGGCCCGACGCCGAAGATCGCCACGCTCTCGCCGGGCTTCGGGTCGGCGCGGTTGACCGCGTGCGCCGCGACCGACAGCGGCTCGACCAGGGCGGCGTGCTCGAGGCTGACGTTGTCCGGCACCCGGCAAAGCGCCTGGGTCTGGTTGTCGATGTCGCGCAGCACGACGTAGTCGGCGAAGCCGCCGCACTCGCCGCCGCGGCCCATGTCGGCGGGGCTGTTGTTGGAGTTGTAGGCGACGCGGTCGCCGAGCTTGAAGCTCTTCACCTCGGGGCCGACCTCGATCACCTCGCCGGCGTACTCGTGGCCCAGCGCCATCGGCGCCTCGAACCGCGGGCCCATGTTGCGGAAGTGCAGGTCGGTGCCGCAGATCCCGGCCGCCGCCACCTTGATCACCAGGTCGCCCGGGCCGGCCGTCGGCCGTTGCGCATCGTCGAGCCGCAGGTCGCCGGGACCGTGGAGCACCGCCACCTTCATCGTCATCTCCCTGGGTCCCGGCGCTGCGGCCGTGGCCCGTCGTTGGAACTGGCGCGAATGATGAGCGTCGATGTCCGCCGCCGCAAAGCCGTTGGCGGGCCATATGGCCGAATCCGGGCCGCTTAGACCCTGCCGGAGGCTGCAGGCCGGCCGTGGTCGGTTGCGCCCGCCGCGGCGCTTCCGGAAGCTGCCGGAGACGGAGGAGACCTGCGATGACTACGGATACGAGCCTGTCGCCCAAGGGGCTGAAGGTGGCGGAGATGGTGCAATCCGGCGAAGGCCAGACCGCGCCGATCGAGCGGGCGCCCGGCGTCTGGGAGAGCCGCGGCGTCGGCAACAGCTACCTGCTGACCACCCCGGCCGGCGACGTGCTGGTCAACGCCGGCACGCTCGGCGACGCGCGGCGCGGGCGCGAGCGGTTCGCCCAGGTTTCGCAGATGCCGGTCCGCTACATCGTGCTGACCCAGAGCCACGCCAACCAGTACGGCGGGCTGGAGGTCTACAAGACGCCGGACAATGTGATCATCGCCCACAAGACCTATCCCGAGGACCGGGTCTATTCGGAGGCGCTCAGCGCACATTACCGGCGCGGCTCGCGACGGATCTTCGGCGGCATCACCGGCCGGACCGAGGACATCGTGCCGACGCAGGAGGTCGCCCCCGACTTGCTGATCGGCGACGAGGGCTACGCCTTCGAACTCGGGGGCCGGCGGTTCGAGATCATCCACACGCCCGGCGGCGAGACCCGTTCGGCGGTGATCGTCTGGCTGCCGGACGAGAAGATCGCCGTCGTCGGCAATCTGTTCGGCCCGCTGTTCGGCAACCAGCCGAACCTCAACACCCTGCGCGGCGACAAGCCCCGCTGGGCGCTGCAGTTCATCGACTCGATCAAGACGCTGCGCGCCCTGAAGCCTGAGCAGGTGCTGACCGGCCACGAGGACATCCGCGGGGCCGAGCACATCCAGCGCGAGACCACCCGGATCATCGACTCGGTGCAGTGGGTGCACGACCGCACCGTCGAGGGGATGAACGCCGGCAAGGACCTGCGCGCCCTGATGGCCGAGGTCGTGCCGCCGCCGGAGCTCACGCTCACCGAGGAGTACGGCAAGGTGGCCTGGAACGTGCGGGCGATCTGGCACGAGTACACCGGCTGGCAGGACCCGGCGCGGGGGATCACCGACCTCTACGGGGTTCCGGCCTCGAGCGTGGCGCCGGCGATCGCCGAGCTGGCCGGCGGGGCGGACAAGCTGGCCGAACGGGCCCGCGGCTTCGTCGCCGCGGGCAAGCCGCTGGAGGCGCTGCACCTGCTGGACATCGCGCTGGTCGCCGAGCCGGGCTCCAAGCCCGCCCGCGAGGTGAAGCGCGCGGCGCTGGAGCTGCTCAATCAGCAGACCGGCGGCACGAACCTCTGGGAGCGGATGTCGATCGCCGCGGAGCTCCGCGAGCTGGAGGGGTAAACAACCCCGTCATCCCGGACGGCCTGAAAGGCCGATCCGGGACCCAGGGCCGTGCACGCCGCCCCTGGGTCCCGGCTCTCCGCTGCGCTCCGGCCGGGATGACGAAGGAAAAGCAGGCGAGCGCTCAACTCAGCTTGGCGATGACTTCTTCGTTGAAGCGCTGGGCCTGTTCGATCCACTCGGCGCGGGTGTCGACGTGGAAGTTGGTGGCGCCGGTGGTGACGCCGAGCTCGGTGTACTTGCCGACCCGGTCGAGGAACTCCTGGGCGCTGAGCTTCTCGCCAGGCTGGGTGACGCTGGCCAGCACGATCTCCGGCGGCGTGGCCCGGCCGACCTTCTCGCAGTGCTCGTGCAGGTAGGCGAGGCTGTCCGCCAGGTCCATTTCGTCGGTCATCGCCTTGGTGCGGCTGGTCGCCGACAGCTGGGCCGGGGTGAAGAAGGGGTTCCAGCCGTCGGCCATCTCGACCGCGCGGCGGATCGCCCGCTTGGAGTTGCCGCCGATGTAGATCGGCGGATGCGGGTTCTGCACCGGCCGCGGCAGGATTCGGTTGCCGAGCGCCTCGTAGGTCGAGCCCTTGAAGGTGAACTCGTCCTTGGTCCAGGCCTCCTTCATGGCGAGGATGTACTCGTCCATGACGTCGTTGCGGTTGTCGAAGTCGGCGCCGAGCGCCTTGTACTCGCCCTTCAGGTAGCCAGCGCCGACGCTCAGCGTCACCCGGCCGCCGGAGAAGACGTCCAGGGTCGAGATCGAACGGGCGGTGATGAACGGGTTGCGGTAGGGCAGCACCAGGATGCCGGTCTGCAGCCGGATGCGGCTGGTGTGCGCCGCGATCAGCGACAGCATCACGAACGGGTCCTGGGCGTAGTGGCCGCCGGCGTCCAGCCAGCGGCCGGTCGGGCAGGGGTGATCGGTTACCAGGGCGGCGTGGAAGCCCGTCTGGTCGAGGACCTTGCCGATCTCGGCGACCGCCTCGGGCCGCACAAACTCCTCATACGCATCGAGCCTGTCGAACGGCATGGTGACGTTGATCTTCACGGCGCTTCCCTCGGTTTTCTCTGTCTGTCTTGTGGCGATGATGGTGTGGCGGCGGGGCTAGTCGATCTCGCTCAGCACCCAGCGGCCGGTCTTGCTGCGCACCCAGCCGCCCGAGGCCCAGGTGCCGCCGTCGACCGGCAGGATGGTCCCGGTCACGTAGCTGCCCATCGGCGAGCAGAGGAACAGCGCGGCCTGGCCGCATTCGCTGTCGACGCCGCCCCGCTGCAGCGGGATGCGTCGGGCCATGCCGGCCTGCTGCGTCTCGCTGACCGGGAACCAGGTCGACGGATCGACCGGGCCGTTGCGGTCGTTGCCGCGCAGGCCGGGCGTCTCGGTGAAGTCCGGAGCGATGCAGTTCACCCGGATGCCGTGGTCGGACAGCTCCACCGCCATGGTGCGGGTGAAGTTGTTCATCGCCGCCTTGCAGGCCGAATAGACCGCCGCATACGGAGCCGCTCGCGAGCCCTCGATGCTGGAGACGTTGAGGATCGCCCCGCCGCGGCCGCCCTTGATCATGATCGGCGCGGCCGCCGAGGTCGCCGCCAGCATGCTGACGAAGTTCAGGTCGATGTGCTTGCGCCAGGACTTTTCGTTCTGGTCAAGGAAGGGGCGCAGCGCGGTGCCGCCGGCGTTGTTGACCAGGATGTCGAGCCGGCCGAACTCGCTCTCGGCGCGGGCGACCAGCGCCTCCACCTGGGCGGTGTCCATGACGTCGGTCGGCACGCCGACGGCGCGGCGGCCCAGTTCCTGGATGCGGGCGACGGTCTCCTCGCAGCGGGCCGGCACGATGTCGCCGATCACCACGTCGGCGCCGGCGCCCGCCAGGGCGAGCGCGATGGCGCGGCCCAGGCCGCCGCCGCCGCCGGTGACCACGGCCACCTGGTCCTTGAGCAGAAGGTCGTTCGGGTTCACGTCCTGGGGTTCCTCGCGCAGTGGGCTTGCCGCGCGAGCAAGGCCGGTGCGGAGCTTCTGGCGGCGCCGCGGGGGCGACTATGTCGGCCCGCCCCCGAGGGGGTCAACGCCGCCTGCCCGTCATCGCAGCGGCGATGACAGGGCTGTCGGAAGGGCGGCGAGGTCGGCCGGGTCGTCGACGTCGAGGCCGAGCGTCTCGGAGCGCACCGTCTGAAGCTTCAGGCCCAGCCGCACGGCCTCGGCGGCGTGGCGCGCGAAGCTGTCGGGCCCGTACTGGAAGTGGAAGTCCCGCGCCTGCGGCAGCGGCAGCGAGAGCGCATTGGTGCCCAGCCCCTTGCGGTCCGGGGCGACGCCGAGCTCGCCGGCGTCGAGGCTGGCCAGCGCGGCGAGATCCTCGGCGGCCAGCCGCGGCAGGTCGCCGGCCAGCACCACCAGCCGGGTGACGCCGGCGGCTGCGGCGGCCGTCAGGGCCGCGGCCAGCGCCGGGTTCAGCCCCTGGCCGGGATCGGCCAGCAACTGCACTTCCGCCGGCAGGCCGTGGCGCGATGGACCGATCAGCCGCACCGCGTCGACGGCCGGCTCGGCGCCGGCGACCTCGACCACATGGCGCAGCATCCCGGCCACCAGCTCGCGCCGCGCCGCCTCGCCCAGCGCCGGGCGCAGCCGCGTCTTGCAGGCCTCAGGCGCCTTGATGGGGATCACGACCCAGCACGTCATGGCGGCGGCGAGACCATCTTTTCGCAGGGGGAACAAGGGGATTCCCAGGCTGTCATCCCGGTTTCGCGGAGCGAAGACCGGGACCCAAGAACACGGCAGCTGGGATTGGAAGAAGCGGCGCCGCTGCGTGCGGTCCGGGAGCCTTCGTGTTCTTGGGTCCCGGACAAGCCGCTGGCGCGGCTTTCCGGGATGACATGTCAGGTTCGGGCTTGCCTCAGCCGATCGGCGGGGCGGTCTTCAGGCCGGTGAAGCGCACGCCGGCACCGTCGGCCTGATAGGTCTTGTTGAAGAAAATCAGGATCGAGGTCAGCGCCTCGGCCGCGGCGGAGTTGGCGAGGCTGCCGGCCGCCAGGCCGCGCATGCCGATGTCGCCGACCAGCGAGACCACCTGGCCACGCGCCTCGACGTCGTCGCTGAACACCAGCACGTCGCAGTCGACGGCCTCGTCGGTCGCCAGCTTGTGGGCGGCGACGTTGTGGAAGGCCGAAACCAGCCGCGCCTCGGGGCCGAGGTGCTCGCGGGCTTCGAGCGCGGCCGAGCCGGCGGCGGGCAGTTGCACGCGCATCACCTTAGGCGGGACCAGCGGCACCGTGGTGTCGACGACGATCGCCTGGCCGACCGAGTCCTTGATGTCCTTCAGGGTGTTGGCCTGGGCCGAGTAGGGGACGGTGACGATCACGAAGTCGCAGTTCTTCGCGACCTCGGGATTCACGCCGTGGCCGACGTCAGCGCCCAGCGCGGCGGCGGCGTCCGCAGCGGCTTCCGCCCGGCGCGAGCCGATCAGGACCTGATGGCCGGCCTTCACCAAGCGTTTGGCGATGGCGTTGCCCAGATCCCCGGTGCCGCCCACGACTGCGATCTTGGCCATTCCTGTGTTCCCCTCGGTGACGTTTCGTTCGTAGTAGCGATGTTTGTCGGGCTATGCCCCTATCGGACCGCGGGCAAGGTTGCAAAGCCCCGGCGCTTCCGTCAGCCTCTCGCAACTTCACGCGGCCGCACCGGGATGGGCGGCCGGCGACGCTTTCAACGACCAGCATGCGGCCGCGCCGGGATGGGCGGCCCGACCGGACGCACATCGTGGCCGCGCAACGCCCTTCCGCTCAATCTTCGTATTCGCATCCTGACGCCGCATGAGTGAAGCATCAGGGATTGCGGGCGTGCGCAGGGCTGCGGCGCCATTGAGCGTCCTGCCGCTCGAGGGCCTGCCGCTGTTCTCAGCCGGTATGAGCGTGGCGCGCGAGGCGCTGGCCGCGGCGGCGCGGCAGGGGATCGCGCTGTCGGCCGGCGACGTGCTGGTCGTGGCGCAGAAGATCGTCTCCAAGAGCGGAGGCCGTGCGGTGCGGCTGAGCGACGTGGCCGCCGGTCCGCAGGCGGAGGCCATGGCCGCCGAGACCGGCCGGCCGGCGCCGTTGATGCAGCTGATGCTGGACGAGAGCGAGGCGGTGGTGCGCACCACGCCGGCGGTGGTGATCGCTCGCCACCGCACCGGCCACGTCGCCGCCAACGCCGGCATCGACGCCTCGAACGTCGAAGGCGGCGCCGACGACGCGGTGCTGCTCTGGCCGGTCGACCCGGACGATAGCGCCCGGGCGATACGTGCCGAGCTCAAGCAACTGAGCGGGGTCGCGCCGGCGGTGGTGATCGCCGACAGCCTGGGCCGCGCCTGGCGGCTGGGCACGATCGGCACGGCGATCGGCGTCGCCGGCCTGGCGGTCGTCGACGACCGGCGCGGCGAGGCCGACCTGTTCGGCCGAACCCTGCAGGCCACGCTGGTGGCGATCGCCGACAGCCTGGCGGCCGCCGCGGTGCTGGTGATGGGCGAGGGGGCCGAAGGCGTGCCGGCGGTGATCGTCCGCGGCGCGGAGCGCTTCGTCAGCGCGGCCGACGGGCCGGGGGCGGCTGCGGTGCTGCGCCCGACGAAAGAGGATCTGTTCCGGTGAGCCAGCACGTTCTTGCGCTTTGCGGCGGGGTGGGCGGCGCCAAGCTGGCGGCCGGCCTGGCCGCCGTGCTGCCGCCCGAGCGGCTGACCATCGTCATCAACACCGGCGATGACTTCGAGCACGTCGGCCTGTCGGTGTCGCCGGACATCGACACCGTCGTCTACACCCTGTCCGGCCTGGCCGACGAGGTGCGCGGCTGGGGCGTCGCCGACGAAAGCTGGCAGGCGATCGAGCAGCTCGGCCGGCTGGGCGAGCCCGACTGGTTCCGGCTCGGCGACCGCGACCTGGCCATGCATATCGCCCGCACCCGCCGGCTGCGCGCAGGCGAGACGCTGTCCGAGATCACCGCCGACCTGGCCAAACGCCTCGGCATCGGCCCCGCGCTGGTCCCGATGAGCGACGATCCGGTGCGCACCAAGGTCGAGACCGAGGACGGCCTGCTGGATTTCCAACGCTATTTCGTCGCTGAGCAGTGCCACCCGGTGGCCCGGGCGATCGGCTTCGCCGGCGCGCGCGAGGCGCGGCCCTCGCCGGGGTTCGCCGCCGCGCTGGCGCGCAAGGACCTGGGCGCGGTGATCGTCTGCCCGTCCAACCCCTACCTCAGCATCGACCCGCTGCTGTCGCTGCCGGGCGTGCGCCAGCAGCTCGCCGAACTCCACGTCCCGCGCGTGGCGGTCTCGCCGATCGTCGGCGGCCAGGCGATCAAGGGTCCGACGGCCAAGCTGATGACCGAACTGGGCGCCAGCGTCGACGTGGTCGGCGTCGCGCGCCACTATCAGGGCCTGATCGACAAGCTGATCGTCGACGAGGCGGACCGCGCGGAAGCCCCGCGGGTCGAGGCCCTGGGAATTGCGGTCGACGCCGCGCCCGCCATCATGCGGTCGCAAGCTGATCGCATCGCTTTGGCGAAAGCGACCCTCGCGGCCGCTGGCGTCGCCGTCGAACCATAAGAAAAGTACCGAGGAGGCGAGCGTGACCATGAGCCTGGACGACCAACTCAAGCGCCGTCTGCTGGCCGCCCCGACCAAGAGCCTGCTGGCCGAGGCGCGCGCGCGCCGCGACGCCCGCGGCCCGGCGCGCACGACCTATTCGCGCAAGGTCTTCATCCCGCTCACCCAGCTGTGCGCCGACGTCTGCCACTACTGCACCTTCGCCAAGGCGCCGCGCGAGCTGGCCAAGCCCTACCTTTCGCCGGACGAGGTCCTGGAGATCGCCCGCAAGGGCGCGGCCCTGGGCTGCAAGGAGGCGCTGTTCACCCTCGGCGACGCGCCCGAGCGCCGCTATCCGGCCGCCCGCGCGGCGCTGGCCGAGCTCGGCTTCGAACGCACCGTCGACTACCTCGAGCACGTCGCCGCCCGGGTGCTGGCCGAAACCGGCCTCCTGCCGCACATCAACGCCGGCGTGCTGACGCTGGAGGATCACCAGCGCCTGCGCGCGGTCTCGGCCTCGACCGGGCTGATGCTGGAGAGCGCCTCGGAGCGGCTCTGCGAGCGCGGCGGCCCGCACTTCGGCTCGCCGGACAAGCAGCCGGCGGTGCGCATCGCCTCGTTGGCGGCGGCCGGCGAAGCCAAGGTGGCGACCACCAGCGGCATCCTGATCGGCATCGGCGAGACCGAGGAGGAGCGGATCGACGCCCTGCTCGTGCTGCGCGATCTGCATCGCCAGCACGGCCACCTGCAGGAAGTGATCGTCCAGAACTTCCGGGCCAAGAGCGACACCAAGATGGCGTTGGCCGAGGAGCCGTCCGACGCGGCGCTCTATCGGGCGATCGCCTGGGCGCGGATCATCCTCGACGACGAGGTCTCGGTGCAGGCGCCGCCGAACCTCAACGACAGCCGGTTGGAGGCGCTGCTCGACGCCGGCATCGATGACTGGGGCGGGATCTCGCCGCTGACCATCGATCATGTGAACCCGGAAGCGCCCTGGCCGCAGATCGAGGCGCTGGCCGAAGTCTGCGCCGAGGCCGGCCGGCCGCTGGTCGAGCGGCTGACCGTCTATCCGCGCTACCTGCATGCGCGCGAGCACTGGCTCGACGCGAAGCTGCGCACGCCGGCGCTGAAGCTCAGCGACACCGAAGGCCTGGCGCGCGACGGCGCCTGGTGTCCGGGGTCGCCGGCCCATGCGCCGGGCACGGCGAAGCTGCCGCTCGGCGCGCCGGCGATTGGGCCGGGCAGCGCGCTCGACAAGGTGCTGGACAAGGCCGCGGCGGGTCGCGAGCTCAGCGAAGCCGAGATCGTCAGCCTGTTCTCCGCCCGCGGCGCCCACGCCGCGGCGGTGGTGCGGGCGGCCGACGCGCTGCGCTTCGCGACGAAGGGCGACGTCGTCACCTACGTCGTCAACCGCAACATCAACTACACCAACATCTGCACCTACAGCTGCGGCTTCTGCGCCTTCTCGAAGACCTCGACCAAGGCCGGCACCCGCGACAAGCCCTACGTCCTGGCGGACGAGGAGGTGGCCCTGCGCGCGGTCGAGGCGGTCGCCAACGGCGCGACCGAGGTCTGCCTGCAGGGCGGCATCCACCCGAGCTACACCGGCGAGACCTACCTCGGCATCCTCAAGGCGGTGAAGGCGGCGGTCCCGGACCTGCACGTCCACGCCTTCTCGCCGCTGGAGGTCAGCTCCGGGGCGCAGACCCTGGGCATGAGCCTGCGCGACTACCTCATGCGGCTGAAGGACGCCGGCCTCGGCTCGCTGCCCGGCACCGCCGCCGAGATCCTCGACGACGAGGTCCGCGGCCACATCTGCCCGGACAAGCTGAACACCGCCGAGTGGCTGGAGGTGGTGCGCACCGCCCACGAAGTCGGCCTGCCGACCACCTCGACCATCATGTTCGGCCACCTCGACCGGCCGGAGCACTGGGCGCGGCACATCCTGGCGATCCGTCGCCTGCAGCTGGACACCGGCGGCTTCACCGAGTTCGTGCCGCTGCCGTTCGTGCACATGCAGTCGCCGCTCTACCTGAAGGGCAAGGCCCGGCGCGGGCCGACCTGGCGCGAGTCGGTGCTGATGCACGCGGTCGGCCGGATCGCGCTGCACGGGGCGATCGACTCCATCCAGTGCTCCTGGGTGAAGCTCGGCCTCGAAGGCGCGGCCGCCTGCCTGGCGGCCGGCTGCAACGACCTCGGCGGGGTGCTGATGAACGAGAGCATCAGCCGCGCCGCGGGCGCCGAGCACGGCCAGGAAGTCAGCGTCGCCGAGCTGCAAGAGGCCGCGGAGTCCGCCGGCCGCACGTTGCGCCGGCGCTCGACGCTCTACCGTCTGTTCGACGAGCCTGCGGCCCCGGCGCGGCAGTTGGCTTAGGTAAAATTTCGCCGTCATCCCGGCCGGAGCGCAGCGCAGAGCCGGGACCCAGGGGCGGTGCGCACGGCCCGTGGGTCCCGGATCGGCCTTGCAGGCCGTCCGGGATGACGACTGAGATTTGCGAGGGGCTTCAGCCGCCGAGTCGCGCCGAGCGCACGTCCGCCCGCCGCTCGGGCCGCACTTCGCCGTCGCTCCAGCCGGCGCCCAGCGCCTGGCCGACGCGGACGTAGGCCAGGGCCGAGCGGGTTCGGGCCACCGCGAGATTGTCCTCGAACCCGGCCAGGCTGCGCTCGGCGTCGAGCACGGCGAAGAAGGATTCGGCTCCCTCCCGATAGCGCAGCCGCGAAACCTCGGCCGCGCGCCGGGCGGAGTCGACCGCCGCGGTCAGCCGGGCCTCGGACTGCAGCGCGCCGCCGAGGCTGGCCAGCGACGCGTCGAGGTCGCGGGCCCCGCCCAGCACCAGGTTTTCGTAGCGCTGGTACTCGGCGTCGGCCCCGGCGCGCGCGGCCTCCAGGCGCAGGGCGTTGCGCCGGAAGTCGAGCGCCGGCCAGTCGATGCGCGGCCCGACCAGGAAGGAGAAGCCGGTCTCCTGGCCGAGATCGGCGAGGTTGGCGCCGAGGCTCGACGCCTGGCCGACGAAGCTCAGCCGCGGCCACCAGTCGACGCGGGCGGCGCGCACCCGGGACTGGGAGGCCTGCAGCCGGGCCTCGGCCTGGCGGATGTCGGGCCGGCGGCGCAACAGGTCCTGCGGCGTGCCGATGGCCAGTCGCTGCGGCGGTTCGGGCACGGCGCCGTCGGCGCGCAGCGCCGCGGTCATCTCCGGCGTCAGCCCGGCGGCCAGCACGTCGAGGGCGGCGATCGCCCCGTCGATCTGGGCGCGCAGCAGCGGGGCGGCCGACTGCGTCGACTCCAGCTGGGCCTTGGCGCGCATGACGTCGAGCGGCGTCGATCGGCCGGCGTCGCGCATCACTTCGGTCAGCCGCAGGGTGGCGGCCTGGGCGGCGGCGTTGGTCTCGGTGGCGGCGAGCCGCACCTGGGCTCCGCGCAGCTCGACATAGGTGGAGGCGATCTGCGCGGCGATGGTGGTCATCACCCCGCGGCGGGCCTCGTCCTGGCTGATCGCGTCGAGCTTGGCGGCCCGGGCGCTGTTGCGCAGCCGGCCGAAGACGTCCGCCTCCCAGGCGACCTCGCCGTCGGCGGCGAGGAAGCCGCCTTCGCTGTCGAGGTTGGCGACCCGTTGGCGGCCGCCGCCGAACCCGACATTGCCGCTCGGCATCAGGTTCCAGCCCTCGACCTTGGCCAGCGCTCGGGCGCGCCGCACGTCGGCCTCCGCGGCCTTGAGGTCGCGGTTGCGGCGCAGGGCGTAGCTCACGACCTGGTCGAGCAGCGGATCCTGCATCCCGGCCCACCAGTCGGTGCGCGGGGCGGCCGGATCCAGCGTCAGGCCGGCGAGCAGGGGCGGGCGTGGGGCTTCGGCCGCCTGCAGGGCCGGCGCGGCGAGCGCCGTCGCCAGCAGCGCCCCGATGATCACCTTTCGCATCGGCGGGCTCCTATTCGGCCGGGGCGGCGCGGCGGCGCCAGGGGAGGCGGACCGGCGGCAGCCGGCGCGTCAGTTCGCGGGTCATCACGTAGAAGGCCGGCGTCAGGATCAGCCCGAGGATGGTCACCCCGATCATCCCGGCGAACACCGCGGTGCCGATGGCCACCCGCTGTTCGAAGCCCGCGCCGGTCGAGAACGCCAGGGGCATGACCCCCAGGATGAAGGCCAGCGAGGTCATCAGGATCGGCCGCAGGCGCAGCTTCGCCGACTGGATCGCCGCGGTGCGGGGATCCAGCCCCTCCTGGTCCTCGAGCTGCTTGGCGAACTCGACGATCAGGATGGCGTTCTTCGCCGCCAGGCCGACCAGCACGACCAGCGCCACCTGGGTCAGGATGTTGATCTCCAGACCGCGGATCAGCAGGCCGGCCAGCGCCCCCAGCACCGACATCGGCACTACCAGCAGCACCGAGATCGGCAGGGTCACGCTCTCGTACTGCGCCGCCAGCACCAGGAAGACGAACAGGGTGGCCAGCGCGAAGACGGCGATGGCGCCGCTCGCCTCGGTCTTCTGCAGGTAGGCGAGCTCGGTCCACTCGAAGCCGAAGCCCGGCGGCAGGGCCTTGATCGCCGCCTTCTCCATCGCCTCCATCAGCTGGCCCGACGAGGAGCCCGGCGCGGCCGCCGCGCTGAGGTCGGCGGCGGGATAGAGGTTGTGCCGCGGCACCCGGCCGGGGCCGGTGGCGTCGTGGGCGGTGATGACGCTGGCGAGCGGCGTCATCTGGCCGTCGAGATTGCGCGCCCACAGCCGGTTGAGGTCCTCCGGCGTGCGGCGGAACTCGCCGTCGGCCTGGGCGGTCACCCGATAGGTGCGGCCCAGGTAGTTGAAGTCGTTCACATAGGCCGAGCCCAGATAGACCTGCAGAGCGTCGTTGATCTCCGACACCGGCGTGCCGGCGGCCTCGGCCTTGTCACGATCGACGTCGACCTTCAGGCGCGGGGTGCGCGCTTCGTAGGGCGAGAAGGCGAAGGCGATGTGCGGATCCTTCATCATCTCGCCGGCCACCGCCTGGGTGGCGGCCTCCAGCGCGGCGTAGCCTTTGCCGTCCTGGTCCTCGATGAACATCTTGGCCCCGGCGCTGGAGCCCAGGCCCATGATCATCGGCGGACTGACGACGACGGTGATGGAGTCCTGGATCGGCGCCAGCGCCTTGCGGATGTCGGCCTGGATCGCCGCCTCGGTGCGGCCGTTGCGGGCGCGCTCCTCGGCGTCGGCGTAGGGCACGAAGATGGTGGCGATGTTGGTCGCCTGCGCGCCGGTGGCGGCCGAGAAGCCGATGAAGCTGACGTCGTGGGTGACGCCGTCGACCGTGTGGATCCGCTTCACCGCGTCCTGCACCACCGCGCGGGTGCGCTGCAGCGAGGCGCCTTCCGGCAGTTGCGCCAGCACGATGCCGTAGCCGCGGTCCATCTGCGGGATGAAGCCCTTCGGCGTGGCCATGAAGGCGCCGCCGGTCAGCAGCAGCAGGCCGCCGTAGAGGATGCCGACGATGGCGAGCATGCGGACCGAGCGGGCGGTCAGCTGGCCGTAGCGCTCGCTGAGCCAGTCGAAGCCCTTGTTGAACGCCCCGAAGAAGCGCGCCAGCGGCCCGTGACCGTGCCCGGTATGCGGCTTCAACAGGATGGCGCAGAGCGCCGGCGACAGCGTCAGCGAGACGAAGCAGGAGATCAGCGTGGCGCTGGCGATGGTCAGGGCGAACTGGCGGAAGAACTCGCCGGCCACCCCGCCCATGAAGGCGGTCGGCAGGAAGACCGCGGTCAGCACCAGGGCGATGGCGATCAAAGCGCCGCCGACCTCGTCCATCGAGACCCGCGCCGCCTCCTTGGGCGACAGGCCCCTGGCGATGTTCCGCTCGACGTTCTCGACCACGACGATGGCGTCGTCGACGACGATGCCGATCGCCAGGATCAGGCCGAACAGCGACAGCGTGTTGATCGAGCCGCCGGTCACCGACAGGAAGGCGAAGCTGCCGAGGATCGACACCGGGATGGCGAGCACCGGGATGATCGCCGCGCGCCAGCTCTGCAGGAACAGGAACACCACCAGGACGACGAGGATCACCGCCTCGAACAGGGTGTGCTCGACCTTCTCGATCGACGAGTTCACGAACCGGGTGGTGTCGTAGACGATCTCGTACTTCAGCCCGTCCGGGAAGTCCTTGGACAGCCGGGCCATCTCCGCCTTGATCTCGTCGGCGGTCTGCAGCGCGTTCGAGCCGGGGCGCTGGAAGATGCCGATGGCGACCGCCTGTTTGCCGTCGAGCGAGGCGTCGATCTGGTAGGTCTGGGCGCCCAGCTCGACACGGCCGATGTCGCGCACCCGGACCAGGGCGCCGTCGGGCCCGCGGGCCACGACCACCTCGGCGAACTGCTCGGGATCGATCAGGCGGCCGGGGGCCTCGACGGTCATCTGGAAGGCCGCGCCGTTGGGCTGCGGCTCGGCGCCGAGCGAGCCCGCCGCCACCTGGATGCTCTGGCGGCGCAGGCCGGCCAGGATGTCGCTCGGCGACAGATTGAGGGCGGCGATCTTCTCCGGATCCAGCCAGATCCGCATTGAATAATCGCGCGCGCCGAACAGCCGGGCGTCGGCGACGCCGGAGTTGCGCGCCAGCTGGTCGCGAACCTTCAGGCTGGCGTAGTTGGAGATGTAGAGCGGGTCGTAGCGGCCGTCCGGCGACAGCAGGTGCACGACCATCAGGAAGGTCGGCGAGCTCTTGTCGACGACCACGCCGAGGCGGCGGACCTCCTCGGGCAGGCGCGGCTCGGCGGTGGCGACGCGGTTCTGCACCAGCACCTGGGCCTTATCCAGGTCGGTGCCGAGCTTGAAGTTGACGTTGATCGTCAGCTGGCCGTCGGTGGTCGCCTGAGAGGTGACGTACATCAGCCCCTCGACCCCGTTCACCGCCTGCTCGATCGGCGCGGCGACGGTCTCGGCCAGGGTCTCGGGGCTGGCGCCCGGGTAGCTGGCCGTGATCGAGATCGTCGGCGGCACGACGTTCGGATACTCGGAGATCGGCAGCCGCCCGACGGCCATCAGGCCGGCCAGGGTGATGACGATCGATAGCACGGCGGCGAACACCGGCCGGTCGATGAAGAAGCGCGGCAGGCTCATCGCCTAACCCTTTCTAGAGATCGCAAGCTCAGCCGCGCGGGGCGGCGGCTTGGGCGATGGAGGCGGTGGCGAGATCGGCGATGCGGCCGGGGACGGGCTTCACCTTCTGGCCCGGGCGGGCGAGCTGGATGCCGCGGATGATCAGCCGGTCGGTGGGCTGCAGGCCGGTGCGCACGACGCGCAGGGACCCGACCTGCGGACCGAGCTCGACCTGGCGGTGCTCCACCTGGCCCTGGGCGTTCACCACCAGCACGAACTTGCGCGACTGGTCCGAGCCGATCGCCGTGTCCGGAGCCAGCACCGTCGGCTTGGGCGCGCCGTAGAACACCCGCACCCGGCCGAACTGGCCCGGCGTGAAGCCGCCGCCGGGATTGGCCATCACCACCCGGCCGCGGATCGAGCCGGTGCCGGCGTCGATGCGGTTGTCGACGAAGTCGAGCGTCCCGGGATGGTCGAAGCCGCCTTCACCCTCGAGCTTCAGCAGCGCCTTCTGGGGCTGGTTGAAGGCCTCGGCGGGCAGGGCGCCCTCAGGCGCGGAGAATTCGAAGTGGATCGGGTCGACCGAGACGATCTGGGTCAGCACCGTCTCGCCGTTGCGCACCAGGTTGCCCGGGTCGACGCGGCGGTCGGAGATGCGGCCGGAGATCGGCGCGTAGACGCGGGTGTAGCTGAGGTCGAGCGACTCGCCCTGCAGCGCGGCCTGGGCGGCGGCGCGGGCGGCGATCGCCTGGGCCTGGGCTTCCTTGCGGCTGTCGAACTCCTCGGCCGAGATGGCGTCGGCGGCGCGCAGCGTCTCGGCGCGGCGCAGCTCGCTCTTCGCCCGGTCCAGCCGGGCGTCCGCCTGGGCGAGCTCGGCCTGGGCGCGGTCGGCCCTGGCCTTGAACGGCAGCGGATCGATGGTGAACAGCAGCTGTCCCTTCTGGACGTACTGGCCGTCCTTGAAGTGCACGGTCTGCAGGTAGCCGGCGACGCGCGGACGGACGTCGACGGTCTCGACGGCGACGAAGCGGCCGGAGTGCTCCGACCACTCGGCCTCCATCTTCACCAGCGGCGCGGCCACGGTCACGGCGGGCGGTTCCGGCGCGGGGCCTTGCGCCTCGGCGCGGGTGCAGCCCTGCAGGCCGGTCGTCGCCAGCAGCACGGCGGCCGCGGCGAGCGACGGCAAATGGCGTTGAAGTTGCTGCGGCATGGCCAGATCCCCCGGGCTCTCCAGATGACGAGCGTCATATTGTATGACGTACGTCATGGTATGATGACCGTCATGTGGAGCTTGGCCGGGTAGGATCAAGAGGAAGATGCACGCGTAACGTGAGTATTTTTGTGCGCTGCAGCGCGGCCCCCGCGCTTGGTGGCGCGTTGGAAGCTGCTAAGAGTTGGGAAAATCAGAGGAAGCGCCTTGAATCTAGCCGTCAGCCGGAAGGACGAGACCCGTCGCCGGATCGTCGAAACCGCCGCCCGCCTGTTCATGGAGAAGGGCGTCGATCGAGTAGGCGTCGACGAAATCATGCGCGAGTGCGGGCTGACGCACGGCGGCTTCTACAGCTACTTCCCGAGTAAGGAGGCGCTGATCTCCGACGCCTGCGTGGCGGCGCTGGAAGAGACGGCGCACCAGTGGGAAGGCCTGGCCCGCAAGCTCGGCGACGATGAGCAGTGGGCGAGCTTCCTCGACACCTATCTGGCCGGCGACCTGGTGACCTCGGAGAACAATCCGGCCTGTCCGGCGGCCATTCTCGGCGCCGACGTCGCGCGCCGGCCCGGTAAGATTCAGGACACCTATGTCGCCCACCTGCGGGCGGTGATCGACAAGGTCGGCGAAGAGGCCGGCTCCGACCGCGCGCACGCCATCCTGAGCTTCGCCGCCCTGGTCGGCGCGACCTCGCTGGCCGCCCAGGTCGGCCAGGACAAGGACCTCGCCGCGGAAATCCTCAACACCACGCGCGACGAACTGCTGAAGTGCCGCCCGGCCCCGCAGCGGACGAAGGTCTAGGCGACCAAGCCCCGCTCTTACCGGCGAAGGCCGGTATCCGGATCCAGTCTGAGCGCTTGGTGGGTTTCACCTGGGCCCCGGCCTTCGCCGGGGTGATCGGCTGAGAGAACAGGTTACTTCTGGCGCGCCGGCGGCAGGTGGCGGCCGGCCTGCAGCAGCCGTCCGGCGTGATTGGCGTGCGCCGCCTCGGCCAGGGTCAGGGCGGCGTTCTTCACCTCGTTCTGGATCGCCTGGTCGGCGTCGAGCGATTCATGGTTGGTCGCGTACTCCTGCCAGTAGCCGATGTAGCGATCGATCTCGGCGTTCACGCCGGCCGGCGACAGGTCCATGAACCGCAGCCAGTCGGACAGGCTGCGGCGGACGTTCTCGGCCCCTTCGACGTCGCCGTGCACGACCACCGAGAACACCCGGCCGTCGAGATGCTTGGGATAGGGCCAGCCCGCCATCTCCAGATCCTTGGCCTTCTGCGCGTCCTTGCCGTGGGTCAGGGTGGGGTCGGGGTTGCCGCCATCGGCGCAGACCAGCCGGTCCATCATCAGCTTCAGCGGCGAGGTCGCCATGTACCAGTTGACCGGGGTGATGATCATCACCCCGTGGGCCTCGACCCACAGCGGATAGATCTCGTTCATCCAGTCCTGGGTCTGGCCGAGCGCGTAGTTCGGATAGCAGGAGCACGGCCAGTGGCAGAGCGCCGGCGCGGTCGAGAAGCAGGCCTTGCAGGGGTGGATGTTGCGGCCGTACTCGGAGGCGAGCCGCGAGAGGTCCAGCACCTGAACCGCGACGTTCTCGCCGGCCAGCGCCGAGCGGGCGATCTCCAGCAGCCGCCAGGACTTCGACATCTCGCCGGGGCAGGTGTGCTCGCTGCGCGAGGAGCCGTTGATCAGCAGCACCCGGCACGGTCCGTCGGCGTCGTCGTGGCGCGCCTGCGCCGCCTCGATCGCGGCCTTGGCAGCCAGCCAGTCGAGCGCGAGCTCGTAAGCGGGATCGGCGTAGCCCGGGCCGGCGGCGCGGGTCTGCGGCGCCTTGCGGTGGTGGTGGTAGGCGTCCCAGGCCGCCGCGGCGATGCGATGGAGCTCGGCGGTCAGCGGCTGAAAGGCCGGATCGATGAACTGCTGCAGGAACCTGGCCTTGAAGGTCGCCTCGTCCAGCTGTGGGCTGGGCATGCCCTTGCGGGGGGCGGGCGCAGGTCGGGACATCGCAAGCTCCGGGCGCCGCACGGCGGCGCTCGGGCGGAACGGAGCGGTCTGTCCGAGGTTCCGAGCGGCTACTTCAGGCTGGCGAGATAGGCGACGAGGTCGGCGCGCTGCTTGGCGTCGGTGACCGGGATCAGCATCCGGGTGCCAGGGACGACCTTGCTTGGCGCGGCGATGAAGCGGTCGAGGGTGGCGGCGTTCCAGACCAGCCCCGAGCCCTTCATTGCGCTCGAGTAGTTGAAGTCGGTGCTGGCCGCGGCGCGTCCGGGGAGACCGGCGAGGTTCGGGCCGACCCCGTGGCGCTGGCCCGGCGTGGTCGTGTGGCAGGTCTGGCAGCGCTGCCGGAAGACGACGGCGCCGGCGGCTGCGTCCTGCGCCATGGCCGGCGGCGCGGCTGCGGCGAGCAGCAGCGACAAGGCGATCAGGCGGGAATTACGCATGCGGAACGCTCTCTCAGACGATGCGGCGATCCGCAGGGTAGCGCCTGCGGATCGCCGTCGGCTCACTTTTTCGCCGGCAGCTTGGCGAGGTCGGCGTCGATCTTCGCCAGCGCCTCGTCGGTGAACTGGTCCGGTGCGTAGGACTGCACCTGACGCAGGGTCATCGCCTTGGCCATTTCGAACTGCTCGTTGTCGGAGACGCCCGGCAGGTACTTGTCGAAGATCGCCTTGGTCTCGGGATTGGCCACCAGGTCGCCGATCGAGGTCTCGGCGGTCGAATAAGCCGGCTGGGCGGCGTCGGCGGCGATCGCCGGGACGGCGGTCAGGGCGGTGGCGGCGAGGGCGGCCGCGACGAGGATTGCACGCATTGGAAGGCTCCTTGGGGGTGAAGGGAGGATCAGAAGCGCGACGGCAGCGGCGCTTCGTCGGAGGCTTTGCGGGTGCCCAGCGCTTCGCGCGCGGTGGCGCGGATATAGGCGTGGAGCTGGCGGATCTGGCCGTCGGTGAAGTCGAACTGCGGCATGCCGCGCTCGGCCAGCGCGCCGCCCTTCAGCACTTCCTTCAGGCCGTCCTGGCTGAGCGCGATCTGCGATTCCCGCAGGTCCGGCGCCGGCGAGCCGGCGGCCTTCAGGCCGACGCCGTGGCAGGCGATGCAGGCGATCGACAGCTGCCGGCCGACCGCCACGTCCTTCTCGTCGATCTGGATCGACGGGTCGTCGACGGCGTGCACCTGCATGTCCGGGCCCGGCGAGGGCGCAAGCGTCGCCTTGCCGTCGAGGGCGAAGGTCAGCAGCCGGCGCGGCTGGGCGCCGTACTTCCAGCCGACGTTGAGGAAGTCGCTGAGCGCGGCGGTGGTGCCGCCGTAGCCGACCAGCACCGAGACGTACTGCTTGCCGTTCACCGCGTAGCTGATCGGCGCGCCGACGATGCCGAGGCCGGCGTTGAACTTCCACAGCGGCTTGCCGCTGCTGGCGTTGTAGGCGCGGAACCAGCCGTCACCGGCGCCCTGGAACACCAGGTTGCCGCCGGTGGTCAGCGTGCCGCCGTTCCAGATGGTCTCCAGCGGCGCCTTCCAGGCCGCCTTCTGGCGCACCGGATCCCAGGCCAGCAGCGCGCCCTTGCCGTCGTTCGGGTCCTTGGGGTCCTTGTAGCCGGACACCGACATGCCGCCGAAGGCGAAGTCGCCGGGCTTCACATTGGTCGTGTAGCGAGCCCCGAGCTGCATGTGCGGGATGTAGACCAGGCCGGTCTTCGGGTTGAACGACATGGCCTGCCAGTTGTGCGTGCCGATCATGCTCGGCCACATGATCGTCTCGCCGGTCTCGTAGCGGATGTTCTTCGCCTCGACCGGACGGCCGGTCGCCAGGTCGATCCGCTCGGCCCAGGTGACCTTGCCGCTCTTCTCCGCCGAGATCAGCTTCCCGGTTTCGCGGTCGAGCACGTAGAAGAAGCCGTTGGTCGGCTGCTGCATCAGCACCTTGCGCGGCTTGCCGTCGATCATCAGCGTCGCCGAGATCATGTTGGCCGTGGCCTTGTAGTCCCAGGCCTCGTTCGGGTTCTGCTGGTAGTGCCAGACGTACTTGCCGGTGTCGGCGTCGAGCGCGACGATCGAGGCGACGAACAGGTTGTCGCCGCCGCCCGGGTTGCGGGCCCTCGGGTTGTAGGGGCCGGCGTTGCCGACGCCGAGATAGATGCGGTTCAGCTCGGGATCGAAGGTGATGCCGTTCCAGACGGTGCCGCCGCCGCCGCCGACCTTCCAGTACTCGCCGGTCCAGGTCTTGGCGGCCATCTCCATGACCGGATCGCCGCCGTTCTCACCGGGCTTGGCCGGGGTGGTGTAGAAGCGCCAGACCTGCTGGCCGGTCTTCTGGTCGTAGGCGGTGACGAAGCCGCGCATGTTGGCGTCGGCGCCGGCGTTGCCGATGATCACCTTGCCGTTGAACACCCGCGGCGCGCCGGTGACGGTGTGGATCGATTTTTCCGGCACCGTCTGGGTCTTCCAGAGCTCCTGGCCGGTCTTGGCGTCCAGCGCCGTCAGGTAGCCGTCGAGCGCGCCGAGGAAGATCCGGCCGTCGGCGTAGACGACGCCGCGGTTGACCCCGAAGTTGGAGCGGAATTTCGAAGGGGTGCGCTTCCAGATCTGCGGGTCGTAGGTCCACAGCACCTTTCCGGCGACGGCGTCGACCGCATAGACCTTGCCGTAGCTGCCGGAGAAATACAGCACGCCGTCGACCGCGATCGGCGTCGCCTCCAGCGTCACCTCGCCCTCGAGATCGAGCGCCCATTCCAGGCCGAGCTTGCCGGCGTTCTTGGCGTTGATCTGCTCGAGCCGGCTGAAGCCGCTCTCGTCGAGCGGGCCGCCGGTGTTCGTCCAGTTCACCGCGGCGGTGGAATCGTCGCTGCTGAGGGCGAGCGATCCGACGCCGGAGCCGGCCAGAAGCAGGCAGGCGGCCGCCGCCAACAAGATCCGTTTCTTCATGGCTCTCCCCCGAATTCCTCGGGCCGGTTCACGCTCCGGCCGCTCTTTGCGATCCACTGTGGCTCATAAGGCGGCGCGCGCCGAAGCGTCAAGGCCGCACAGCCCCGGTTGCTGTGCATACGCTTAGCATGTCGCAGGCCCGGCGAAAGAGGGCCCGTCATCAGCCGGGCGATATCCGCCGAATGCGAACATCCGTTCGGCTGGCCGAACGGGCGAAACCGTAGCACTCTCGCGCCGACAAGAAACTTGGAGGGAGGCCTGCCATGGGCGAGCTGCGCGCCTTGGACTACGAGCACGAGGGCGTTCTGCTGAAGGGCGAGCTGGCGCTGCCGGCCGGGCCTGGGCCGCATCCGGCGGTGCTGGTGATGCACGACGCGCACGGCCTGGGCGACCACGTGCGACGGCGCGCGCTGGCGCTGGCCGACCTGGGCTATGCGGCGCTGGCGACCGACATGTACGGGGGGGGCAAGCTGTTCACCGGCCAGACGGAGGTCGGTCCATTCTTCCTCGATCTGCAGGAGAATCCGCAGCGTCTGCGCGGCCGGGTTCTCGCCGCCTTCGAAGCCCTGCGCGCCCGTCCGGAGGTGGACCAAGCCCGCATGGGGGCGATCGGCTTCTGCTTCGGCGGGCAGTGCGTGCTGGAGCTGGCGCGCAGCGGGGCTGCGGCCCGTGGGGTGGTCAGCTTCCACGGCCTGCTGCACACCAGCCTGCCGGCGCGCGCCGGCGAGGTGAAGGCCAAGGTGTTGGTGCTGACCGGCGGGCGCGACCCCTATGCGCCAGCCGATGCGGTGGCGGGCCTGCAGCGCGAACTGACCGAGGCCGGCGTGGACTGGCAGCTCACCGTCTACGGCGAAGGCTGGCACGCCTTCACCGACCCGAACCCGGAGAAGGCGAGCGTGCCGGGCGTCCGCTACGACCCGCTCATCGACAAGCTGTCCTGGGCCCAGGCGACGGCCTTCCTCGACGCGACCCTGCGCGACTAGCCGAGCGGGAAGCTGATCTTCGCCCGCAGGCCCGGGACGGCGTCCTCCAGGGCGACCGTCGCGGCGTGCTGTTCGGCGATCGCCAACACCAGGCTGAGGCCGAGGCCGAAGCCTGGCGCGGCCTCGGCGCCGGGGCTCCGGTAGAACCGTTCGAAGACGCGGCCGTGCTCGGCGGGCGCGATCCCCGGCCCCTGGTCCTCGACCCAGACGTCGAGCGTGCGCGGGCGGCGCGCCGCGCCCAGCCGGATGACCCCGCCGGCCGGCGAGAACTTCACGGCGTTGTCGAGCAGGTTGCTGACCATCTGGAACAGCAGGTCGCGCGAGCCCTGCAGCACCAGGCCGGGCTCGACGTCGAGCGCGATCGCTTGGCCGCGCTCTTCGGCGGCGGGGCCGTGCAGCTCGGCGGCGTCGGCCAGGAGGCGGCTGAGGTCGACCGGCTCGCTCGCCACGCGCCCGCCGCTCTGCACGCGGGCGAGCCGCAGCAGCGCCTCGAACAGCCGCTGCAGGCGGGCGGCCTCCTCCAGCGCCGCGGCCGTGCGCGCCTCGATCTCGGCGGCGTCCTCAGCGGCGGCGAGGTCCTCCAGCTCCGCCATCAGGCGGCTGAGCGGGGTCCGCAGCTCGTGGGCGATGCTGTCGGAGACCCGGCTGATCGAGGCGACCAGCCGTTCGATCCGCGCCAGCATCTCGTTGAGGGTCGCCGACAGCTGGTCGAAGTCGTCGCCGGAGCCGCGCAGCTTCACGCGGCCGGACAGATCCCCGCCGATCACCGCGCGGGCGGCGCGGTTGATCGATTCCAGCCGCTGCGAGACGGCGACGCTGATCGCCAGCCCGCCGATCAGGCCGAGCAACAGGGTCATGCCCGCGCCCCAGAACAGGGCGTCGAGCATCATGTCCTCGCGTTCGTCGAGATCCTCGGTGTCGATGCCGACCAGCAGGCGGTAGCCGCCGGGCAGCAGCAGGTCGCGGACCACCGCCTCGTGCTCCTCCTCCGAGCCGCTGGCGTAGGAGCCGAACTCATAGCGCAGCCACTCGCGCTGTTGCTGCCGCGGCCAGTCGATCAGGTTGGTCGCCACGACCGCGCCGTTGGGGGCGAGCAGCACATGGTAGCGGGCGCGCGGGGCGGCGTTCTGCGCGCGCGCCTCCAGCGCCCGGATCAGCGCGTTGCGGCCGCCGGCCTCATAGGTGCGGACCAGCGCGTCGCTTTCGACGCGGACCTCGGCTTCGACCTGCTGCAGCGGCCGCCAGACCCCGGCCGCATAGCTCGCCCCCAGCATCAGCGCGAACGAGCCGCAGAACAGCGCCATGTAGGCGAGGGTCAGGCGAAAGGTGAGGTTCCGGAACGGACGCGGCCAGATCATGCCCGGATCGCATAGCCCAGGCCGCGCACCGTCTGGATCAGCGGCGGACCGAAATCGCGGTCGACCTTCTGGCGCAGCCGGCTGACGTGCTGGTCGATGATGTTGGTCTGCGGGTCGAAGTTGTAGTCCCAGACCGCCTCCAGCAGCATGCTGCGGCTGACCACCCGCCCAGCGTTGCGCATCAGGTGCTCGAGCAGCAGGAACTCGCGCTGGGTCAGGTCGATCGGCCGGCCGGCGCGCTTCACCTCGCGGGTCAGCAGGTTCATCTCCAGGTCCGCCAGGCGCAGCTCGGTGACCTCCTCGACCGCGCCCTTGCGGCGGGACAGGGCCTCGACCCGCGCGAGCAGCTCGGAGAAGGCGAACGGCTTGGCCAGATAGTCGTCGCCGCCGCTGCGCAGGCCCTTCACCTTGTTGTCGACGTCGCCCAGGGCGCTGAGGATCAGCACCGGCGTGGAGTCGCCGGAGGCGCGCATGGTCTGCAGGATCTTCAGCCCGTCGACGTTGGGCAGCATGCGGTCGAGCACGATCACGTCGTAGCTCTCGCTGGCGACCCGGAAGAGCGCCTCACGGCCGTCGGCGACGTGGTCGACGAGATAGCCCGCGCCCTTCAGGCCCTTCACCACATGGGTGGCGACCCGCGCGTCATCCTCGACCACAAGCACATGCATCCGACCTGCACCTGACCCTTCAGTCGTCGATCACCGGCGTGATCGCGCCCGTCTGGAGATCGACCCGGACCTCGCGGTCCTGCGCTCCGGCGAGCTCCACCTCGTAGTAATGCCGCTCGTTGCGCCGCTCCAGGCTGATGTCGGTCACCCGGCCCTTGGTGGAGGTTTCGACCATGGAGATGGTCTGGGTCAGCGACTTGGGCGCGCTCTGTGCGGCCTTCAGGCTCGAAGAATCCCACGGCAGCGGCGGGGCCGAGCGGTTCTGCCGCAACAGCTTGCCGGTGGCGGGGTCGATCTCTGCTTCGACGGCGCGGCCGTCCTTCACCAGGCTGATCTCGTAGACCAGCCGGCCGTGTTCGGTGTCGAGCTCGGCGTCGAACGCCTTGCCGCCGACGGCGCGCTCGGCGGCGGCGACGGCCTGCTTCAGCGGGACAACAGCCGGCGCAGCGGGGGGCTGGGCCAGCGCCGTCGTCGCGAGGGCCGCCGCGGCGGCCGTGGTTGCAAGCAGCATCTTCATGGGGTCGATCTCCTTCGCCTCCCAACCAGGATCATCTTCGTCAGGAGCGATGGCCTTCTGTTCGCGCCAGGATTTGAACTTCGTCAGACAGCCGCCAGCCGGCGCGCGGCTTGGCCGCCAGTCCGGCGTCGGCGGCGACCAGGTTCAGGATCTCGCCGACGAAGCGGGTCGAGGCGGCGCGCTGGTCAAAGGCCAGCGCCCGGTCTCCGGGGCGCACGCAGGCGCCGCCGCCGTCGGCCTGGGCGATCAGGGCCGCGGCGATCCCGGCGGGATCGGCGGGATCGACCAGCCGGCCGAACGCGCCGCCGCCGAGGATCTCCGTCGCCGCGCCGGCGCTGCGGGCGGCGACGACCGGCGTGCCGCAGGCCAGCGCCTCCAGCAGGCTGTTCGGATTGCCTTCCCAGAGCGAGAGCAGGGCGAAGACCGAGGCGCGCCGCACCAGCGGGAAGGGGTTGTCGAGCTCGCCGGTGAAGCGGACCAGGTCGGCGACGCCGAGGCGACGGGCCAGCCTTTGCAGCTCGGTCCGCTGGCGGGCGGTCCCCTGGCCGATGATCACCGCCTGCAGCTCGCGGCCCTCGGCGCGGCACACAGCCAGGGCCTGCAGCAGGGCGGGGTAGTTCTTCTGCGGATGCAGCCGCCCGACCGCGGCGATCAGCGGCGGCCCCGGCGGCGCGGCCGCCTCGGCGACCGGCGCGGCCGCGCGGGCGCGCACGCGCTCGGCGTTGACGCCGTTCGGCAGCACGGCCACGCGGCCCTGGCGTCGGGCGGCGGTGAAGGCGCGGGTGTGCGCCAGCGCCTCGGACACGCAGAGCAGCCGGTCGGCGTCGGCGGCCAGCAGGGCGGCGGTGGCGCGCCGCTGCCAGGCCGACAGGCTGCCGGGCTTGCCGTGTTCGAGGTCGTTGCTGATCCGGTAGGCGCGCTTGAACTCCGGCAGGCCGCGCAGCGCTGCCCACAGGCACAGGTGGGCGTGGTTGCCCATCGAGACCACCAGGCGCGGGACCCGTGCCACAATCTCCTGACGCAGTTGCAGCGTCGCGCTGGCCAGCGCCAGCGGCCGCGGCCGGGGGAAGGGCGGGTCGAGCACCGTCAGCCGCGGTCCGGCGAGCTCGTCGGCGAGAAATCCGCTGCGCGCGGCGATCACCTCGACCACGACGCCGCGCGCGTGAAGCGCGTTGGCGGCCAGCACCGTGTTGCGCGCGACGCCGGTGCCGCCGAGGTCGCCGCAGAACAGAAGTACAGGACGTGACGCCGCCACTCGAGCCTCCTCGAAGTCGGCGCGACGTTAGGCGCCGCCGGCTGGGGAACGGCTCTTGGGAAGATTTGATCTCCGCAATCTTTTGGCGGGCGGCGTGCGCGGCCCGGCCGAGCTTGAGGCGCGTGACCTGCGGGCGTCGGCCATTTTGTCGCAGGTTCCGGCGGGATCCGGGCCGGATTCTCGCTTGCAGCGAGTCTAAGCATCGTTCAGATTGGGGCTGCCCTTCCTGGGCGTTTCCTCCCTTACTTGCCGCGCCTTCGGGCGCGGCTTTTTTTTGGCCTGTCCGTGTGCGCAGGCCGTCTCCGCTCACCCTCAGCCGTCATTTTCTGACGCCGTTTGCGCTCGACCCCTTGCAAACTAACTATCAAGATATATCTTGAGTGCATCAAGATGCGTCTTAAGAGAGGATCTCACATGCGCAATCACAGACATCACGGGCATGAAGGCCGGCGCGGCCGCGGCGGCGCGGAGGAAGGTTTCGGACGCGAGGGCCACGGCGGCCGTCGCCGCCGGATGTTCGATTCCACCGAGCTGCGGCTGGTCTTGCTCAGCCTGATCGCCGAGCAGCCGCGTCACGGCTACGACCTGATCCGCGAGGTCGAGGCCCGCACCGGCGGCGCCTACGCCCCCAGCCCGGGCGTGGTCTATCCGATGACCACCCTGCTGCTGGACATGGGGCTGATCGAGGAGACCGGCGGGGAGACCGCCCGCAAGCTGTTCGCCATCACCGAGGCGGGCCGCGCGGACCTCGCCGCACACGAGGCCGAGGCCCAGGCCGCGTTCGCCAAGCTGCAGATGCTCGCCGAGGTGCGCGGCCGCACCGACGCCGCCCCGGTGGCGCGGGCGATGCAGAACCTCAAGACCGCCGTCCACAACCGGCTCAGCCAAGAGGGCGTGGACAAGGCGATCATCCTGGAAGTCGCCGCGCTGATCGACCAGGCGGCGAGCAACGTCGAGAGGCTTTGATCATGGCCGTCGCGACCGCCCACGTGCCGACGACCTCCGGCGCGAAATACCTGCAGCAGCTCTGCAAGCACTGGGCGCACAAGCTGGAGGTCGAGTTCACGGACGGCGAGGGGACGGTGCGCTTCCCCGACGCCGTCGCCACCCTGAAGGCCGGGCCCGAGGCGCTGACCGTCGCCATCGAGGCGGCCGACCCGGCCACGGTCGAGCGCATGAAGCAGGTGGTCGCCACCCACCTGGACCGCTTTGCCTTCCGCGAGGCGCCGCTGGCCTTCGATTGGGCTTAAACGCGGTCACTTGCGCGCAGCCCTCGCGCGCCTAGTGAGGCGGACTCTACCAATCGTAAAAGTTGTGTTATGGGCGATTGTGGCAATTCAGAGTTGAGTAAGCCTCCAAGCTAACTCGAGGGCCTGAACGTGAGCACCTCCATCCTGGTGAACGCGCTTTTCTATCTGATCGGCGGCGGCGTGTTCGCCGCGATCGGTTGGCTCATCAACCACGCCGCCGCAACACGGTCGCTGGGGATGAGGCTGTCGGCGGCCGCCGGAACCTCGCTCCTGCCGCTGATCCTGCCGCTGGCGGCGGGGATCGGCCCGGCCCTGCAATACGGGCATTACGCATCCCAGGACCCGAGGCTGCCGCTGCTGATCCTGGCGGTCGCGCCGCTGGTGGCCCCAGCCGCCCTCGGCAGCCTGCTGGGCGCCCGGCGGCCGGTCGAGACGCCGACCATGCCGTGAGGGCGGACGCAAAAAAGCCGGGGAGCGAGGCTCCCCGGCTTTGGCGTTTCAGGTCCTCGGGCGGGCCTCAGATGCCCATGCAGAGGTACTTGATCTCCATGTAGTCATCGAGGCCGTGGCGCGAGCCTTCGCGGCCGAGGCCGGACTGCTTGACGCCGCCGAACGGCGCGACCTCGGTGGAGATCAGGCCGGTGTTGATGCCGACCATGCCGGCCTCCAGCGCCTCGGCGACGCGCCAGACGCGCGACAGGTCGCGGGCGTAGAAGTAGCTGGCCAGGCCGTATTCGCTGTCGTTCGCCTGGCGGATGGCGTCGGCCTCGTCCTTGAAGCGGATCACCCCGGCCAGCGGGCCGAAGGTCTCTTCGCGGGCCAGCAGCATGTCGGCGGTGACGTTGGCCAGCACCGTCGGCAGGAAGAAGTTCTCGCTCGTCCCGCGCTCGCCGCCGACCAGCACCCTCGCCCCGCCGGAGACCGCGTCGGTCAGGTGCTCTTCGACCTTGGCGACGGCCTTGGAGTCGATCAGCGGACCGACGTCGACGCCGGCCTCCAGGCCGGAGCCGACCTTCAGCTTGGCGACGCGGGCGGCGAGCTTCGCGACGAACTCGTCATAGACGCCGTCCTGCACGTAGAAGCGGTTGGTGCAGACGCAGGTCTGGCCGCCGTTGCGGAACTTCGACACCACCGCGCCCTCGACCGCGGCGTCGACGTCGGCGTCGTCGAACACCAGGAACGGCGCGTTGCCGCCGAGCTCCAGCGACAGCTTCTTGATGGTGTCGGCGGACTGACGCATCAGCTCGGCGCCGATCTCGGTCGAGCCGGTGAAGCTGATCTTCGCCACCACCGGGTTGGCGGTCAGCTCGCCGGCGATGGCCCGCGCGCTGCCGGTGATCACGTTGAACACGCCCTTCGGCACGCCGGCCTCTTCGGCCAGCACCGCCAGCGCCAGGGCGGAGTAGGGGGTGGCCGAGGCCGGCTTCAGCACCACGGTGCAGCCGGCGGCCAGCGCCGGGCCGATCTTGCGGGTGATCATCGCCGAGGGGAAGTTCCACGGCGTGATCGCCGCGATGACGCCGATCGGCTGCTTCAGCACGACGATCCGCTTGTCCGCGGCGTGGCTCGGGATGACCTCGCCGTAGGCGCGCTTACCTTCCTCGGCGAACCATTCCAGGAAGCCGGCGGCGTAGGCGATCTCGCCCTTGGCCTCGGCCAGCGGCTTGCCCTGCTCGCGGGTCAGCAGTTCGCCCAGGATGTCCTGGTTGGCCATCATCAGGTCGTAGAACTTGCGCAGGATCTTCGACCGCGCGCCGGCGGTCAGCGCACGCCAGGCCGGCAGGGCGGCTTCGGCCGCGGCGATCGCGCGCTTGGTCTCGGCCGCGCCCATGTTCGGCGCCTGGCCCAGCGTCTCGCCGGTCGCCGGATCGGTGACGGCGAAGGTCGAGGCGTTGTCCGCGTCGCACCAGCGACCGTCGATGTAGGCCTGTTCTCGGAGCAGCGTGCGGAAGGTCATGGGGATCGCTTCGGTCCTTCGATTTGAGACGGCGCGTGCGCTCCAGCGGATGTGGCCCTTGGCGGTGCGCATGCCAAGGCGACGCCCGCATTCACGACCTACCGCCGTGTGCGAGCACGTCGCCACGCCGTCCCACCCATCCGGGAAATCCCGGACACTGATGGTGGCCGGACGCGTATCACCGGATCGGCCAGCCGCGCAACGGCGGCGGCCCGCGCCAACAGCGCGCGGCGCCGTGTGGGACAAGCTTGGCTTGAGGATCGGGGCGGGGTCAGGCCCCGGGGGTCAGGCCGACAGGCCCGACTGGTCGGTTTCGCCGGGCTCGGCGGCGCGCAGGTGCCAGGAGAGCAGCACCGCCAGCATCACCACCCCCCACGCCAGCGACGTGACCATCGCCGCCAGACGGCCCGCGATCACTGCGGGAATCCAGCCGACATAGACGCCCGTCGGGCCCCAGGAGGCAGCCGCCCAGGCCCAGCAGAAGGCGAAGATCGCCGCGGGGAGGGCCCAGATCAGGACCCGACGCCATTTCATGCAGTCCATCCGAATCGCGCCTTAGGAAACCTGACTGAAACTAAACTCCGCAGGCGACGCTTTTGTGTCCCGACGGCGGTCAACTTTTCGAGGGCGCCTGGCGGCGGCCGGCGTTAGGCGGTGATGGACACCTGGATTTTACCAGCGCTGCTCGGGCTCGGCCTCGCCGCGTCGACGGGGCTGAAGACCTCGTTCCGTTGTTAATGATGGCGGTGGCGGCCCGGTTCCATCTGTTCGGCCTGGAGCTTTCCGGCCCGTTCGCCTGGCTGGGCTCGACCGCCGCGGTCGCCGCCCTGGCGGTCGCCACGACGGTCGAGCTGGCGGCCGACAAGATCCCGTTCGTCGACCACGCGCTCAGCCTGGTCGGCACGCTGGCGCGCCCCGCGGCCGGCGCGCTGGTCGCCGCCGCCGCCTTCAGCAACCTCGACCCGACCGCCGCGGCGATCGCCGGGCTGATCATCGGCGCGCCCGCGGCGCTGGCCGTGCACTCGGCCCAGGCCACCACCCGGGTGGCCAGCACCGCGACCACCGGCGGGCTGGCGAATCCGGCGCTGTCGCTGGCCGAGGACGTGGCGGCGTTCGGCGGCTCGATCCTGGCGCTGGCGGCCCCGCTGCTGGTGCCGGTGGTGCTGCTGGTCGCCGGCCTGATCGCCTGGCGGGTGGTGGCGGCCGCGCGTCGCGCCCGTCATCCGTAGCGCCACCGGGTATTTTGTCGGCTTCTGTCAGGTCGCTGGGCCCGCCGGCGGCTAACGAACAGGGTCCAAGACAAGAACCCAGGGAGACACCATGGCGGCCTATCTGATCGTCTACCGCGAGAGCCCGGTCCGCGACCCGGCCGAGATGGAGCGGTACCAGGCCCAGACCCGGCAGATGTCCGGCGGCGACTGGAAGCTGACGCCGCGGGTGATCTACGGCGCGGTGACGCCGCTCGAAGGCCAGGCCCCGGACGGGGTCATCATGCTGGAGTTCCCGACCGTCGAGGACGCCAGGGCCTGGTACGAGAGCCCGGCCTATCAGGCGGCGCTGCCGCACCGGAAGAAGGCCGCCGACTTCCGGGCGATCATCGTCCAGGGGATGTGATCGGCTTCACATCCTCCGTCATCCCGGCCGGAGCGTAGCGTAGAGCCGGGACTCAGGGCGGCGGGCACGGCCCCTGGGTCCCGGATCGGCCACTCGGCCGTCCGGGATGACGGGGTTTTATCTCGGCCTCAGTGCACCGACGGCCCGGTTCCGGCGTCCGGTTCTGGCCGGCTCGGCGGTTCCGGCGGCGGCTCGGTCCCGGCGCCGTCGCCCGGCTGGGCGGTGAAGCTCGCCGGCTCGCCGGTCGCGCTGCGCCTGGCCGGCTTTGGCCGGCGTTCCGCCTCCAGGACGATCGTGTTCGTCGCCCCGTCCCAGCGGGCCAGCACCTTGTCGCCCTCCTGCACCTCGTTGGACAGGATCGCCCGGGCGAGTTCGGTCTCCAGCTCGGAGCGGATCAGCCGGCGCAGCTCGCGGGCGCCGAACTCGGGCCGGAAGCCCTCCTCGGCCAGGTGGTCGACCAGCGAGTCGGCGACCGCGAGCTCGATGCCCTGGCCGTGGGCGGTGCGCCGCACGCGCTCCAGCTGCAGCTCGACGATCGAGCGGATCTGCTCGCGGCCCAGCGCGTGGAAGACGATGATCTCGTCGATCCGGTTGATGAACTCCGGCCGGAAGTGGCCGCGCAGCACGTCCATCAGTTCGCGCTTCAGCCGGGCGGGGTCCTCCTCCTGGGTGCCGCGGTGGCGCAGGTTGCGCTGGATGATGTCGGAGCCAAGGTTGCTGGTGGCGATCAGCACGGTGTTGGTGAAGTCCACCACCCGGCCCTTGCCGTCGGTCAGCCGGCCGTCGTCGAACACCTGCAGGAGCACGTTGTAGACGTCCGGGTGGGCCTTCTCGATCTCGTCCAGCAGCACGACGCTGTAGGGCCGCCGGCGGACCCGCTCGGTCAGCTGGCCGCCTTCCTCGTAGCCGACGTAGCCCGGCGGCGCGCCGATCAGCCGGGCGACCGCATGACGCTCCATGTACTCGCTCATGTCGATGCGGATCATCGCGTCCTCGTCGCCGAACACCGTCTCGGCGAGCGTCTTGGCGAGCTCCGTCTTGCCGACCCCGGTGGGGCCCAGGAACAGGAAGGTGGCGATCGGGCTGCGGCCCTCGCGCAGGCCGGCGCGAGCCAGCCGTACGGCGTCGCTGACCGCCTTCACCGCTTCCTCCTGGCCGACGACCCGCTGCCGCAGCCGGTCCTCCATCTTCACCAGCCGTTCGCGCTCCTCGCTGGTCAGCTCGTTGACCGGCACGCCGGTCAGTTTGGAGACCACCTGTGCGATGTGCTCGACGCGGACGTCGGCCGAGCCCGAGCCGCGCTCGCGCCGCCAGCGTTCGGTGGCCTCCTCGAGCTGCTTGGCCTTGGCCTCGTGCTGGGCCTGCAGGTCGTGGGCGCGGTCGAATTGCTTGCGCGAGCTGGCGTAGTCCTGCTCGCGCTTCAGTTGGCGGCTCTCGGCCTCCAGGTCCTGCACCTCCACCGGCCGGGAGGACGAGGACATCTTCACCCGCGCGGCGGCCTGGTCGATCAGGTCGATCGCCTTGTCCGGCAGGAAGCGGCCGGTGATGTAGCGGTCCGACAGCTCGGCCGCGGCGATGACCGCCTCGTCGGTGATCGTCACCTTGTGGTGCGCCTCCAGCGTGTCGCGCAGGCCGCGCAGGATCATGATCGTCTGGGCGACGGTCGGTTCGGGGACGAACACCGGCTGGAAGCGGCGCTCCAGCGCGGCGTCCTTCTCGATGTGCTTCTGGTACTCGTTGAGCGTCGTCGCCCCGATCAGGTTCAGCTCGCCGCGGGCCAGCGCCGGCTTGAAGGTGTTGGCCACGTCCAGTCCACCTTCGCCGCCGCCGGAGCCGGCGCCGACGATGGTGTGGATCTCGTCGATGAACAGGATCAGCTCGTCCTGGCGGTCGGTGACCTCCTGCAGGATCTGCTGCACCCGCTCCTCGAACTCGCCGCGGTACTTGGAGCCGGCGACCAGCGAGTTCACCGACAGCTCCACCAGCCGCTTGCCGCGCAGCGCCTCGGGCACCTCGCCGGCGATGATCCGCTGGGCGAGGCCTTCGACGATGGCGGTCTTGCCGACCCCTGGTTCGCCGATCAGCACCGGGTTGTTCTTCTTGCGCCGGGCCAGCACCTCGATCGTCGTCTCGATCTCCAACGCCCGGCCGATCACCGGGTCGAGCTTGCCCGCGTTGGCGAGCTTGGTCAGGTCGCGCGAGTACTTGTCGAGGTTCGGGGTGTTGGTCGGCGCATCGACGCGGCCTTCCTCCGCGCCGCGGCCGACCACCTTGGTGACCTGCTGGCGGATCGCCTGCGGCGTCAGGCCCAGCCGTCGCAGCACGTCGGCGGCGATCCCTTCGCCCTCTTCGGCCAGGCCGATTAGAAGATGCTCCGGCCCGATGTAGGAGTGGCCGAAGTCGCGCGCGGCGGCGAAGGCGCGCGACAGCGCGTCCTTGACCCTCGGGGCTACGCCGACCTCGTCGCCGGCCTCCGCCGGCGTCGGCGTTGCGGCCGGAGCCTCGGCACGCACCTGCCGGCGGAGCTCGTCGGGCGAGACCTTGAACTGGTCCAGGATGGTGCGGACCACGTCGCTCTCGGTCAAAGCCAGCAGCAGATGCTGGGTGTCGACTTCGCGGCGACCCATCTCGACCGCCTCCTGCGCGGCCTTCTGCAGGATCTCCTTGGCGTGCTCGCTGAGGTTCTCGGTCGAGCTGCGGCGCGGTCGCGGCGCGCCGCTCCGGGCGCCGCCTTCCTCCGCCGCGGCGGGCTCGAACGGATCGCCGCCGAACCGCCCGCCCCAGGAATCGCCGAAGAAGTCGTCGAACAGGCTGCTGCGGCCGCCGCTGAACAGCGACTCCAGCGGCGAGCTGGCGCGCTGCCGCGCCGCCAGGCGGCGGTAGTCGATTTCGCAGAGGTTCAGCGAGCGCCGCTCGCCGTCGCTCGCCACCGTGGCGCGCACCGTCGCCGGCCGCACGCCGCATACGTCACACAGTTCGGCCATCGCATCTCTCCCTGGATGGAGGGGGAAACCCGCGGGCGTCGGCCCTAGGTCCGTCCGATCGCGGCGAGATCTTGCCGGCGGCGGCCCTGCGCGGCGGGCTGGTCAGAGGCCCGATAACGCGGTTCTATCGTCGGTGGTGAAGCTTGGAGCCGCCATGGCCAGTCCGATCCAGACCGCGGCGCGCGTGCGTTCGGCCTTTGCGGCGGCCGCGGTGCTGCTGCCCGGCGCGGCGGCGCAGGCCAAGCCGCCGCCCGAGGCGGTGGCGGCGATGATCGAGGCGGCGGCGAGCGATCCGGAGGCCCTGAAGACGGTGGCGCGGGTCGCGAAGAAGACCAATCCGGACTCGATCGTCGAGATCGACGCCCAGGTCGCGCAGCTGAAGGCCAGGGAGGCGGAGCGGAAGGTCGAGATGGCCAGCCGAGGCTTCTTCGCGGGCTGGGAGGGCGAGGGCGAGGTCGGCGGCGGCGTCTCGACCGGCAACACCGACGAGGAACGCCTCGCGCTCGGGCTCGAACTCGAGAAGGACGCGTTGCACTGGCGCCATTCCGTCGACCTCACCGCCGACCTGCAGCGGGAAGACGGCGAGACGACCAAGGAGCGGTTCTTCCTGTCGCTCAGCAGCCAGTACAAGATCACCCGTCGGCTCTACGCCGTGGGCGTGCTGTGGGGGGAGGGCGACCGCTTCGCCGGCTACTACAGCCGCTTCTCCGAGAGCGTGGGCCTGGGCTATCGGCTGGTCGACCGGCCCGGGGTGAAGTTCAGGGTCGAGGCCGGGCCGGCGCTGCGGCAGGCCGACTACATCGACACCGGTCACGAGCACTCGGCCTCGCTGCGCGCCGCCGAGTACCTGTCCTGGAAATTCGCGTCGCGCGGCACGTTCACCCAGCGCGCCGTCGCCTACTGGGAGGCCGGCAATTCGACCCTGATCGGCACGACCGCGCTGACCACCACGCTGTACGAGGCCCTGGCCGCCCGGGCCTCGTTCGAAGTTCGCCACGAGAGCCAGCCGCCGCTTGACCGCGACAGCACCGACACGACCACGCGGTTGACGCTGGTCTACAGCTTCTAGGCGACGCCCTGCACCCGCTGCGGCTCGATCTCGTAGATCACCCGCTCTTCGCCGGGTTGGCGGAACGGGTACTTGTCCTTGTCGAGATACTTCTTGGCCAGGAAGTCGATGTGCGCGTCAGCGCCCTCGTCGTGGATCTTGGAGACCACGCCGCGCACCTGCACATAGCGATAGGGATTGTCGGGGTCGGTGATCGACAGCGCGACCGGCGAGCCCAGGTGCATGTTGCGGGTTTTCACCCGCCCCTTGGCGGTGTTCACCAGCACCCGGCCGTCGCGGTAGTCGATCCAGACTGGCGTCACCTGCGGCGCGCCATCCGGCATCGTCGTCGCCAGGTGGGCGAACGTCCGCTTCTCCTGCAGCAGATCTGAGTAGTCCTGAATCGACGCCATCGGTTCGGCTCCTTGGATTGCGGCCACGCCCGGCGCGGATGGGCCCAGGCTTAAACTTGCGGCGTCGATGCAAAGGTTCGCGCAGGCGCGCGAATTCCCGAGGTCCGGTTCGCACGTCCGTACCGTATCGAGCTTGAAGTCAGGTCCTCACCTGATGTCGCCGCCCCACTGCGCAGCCCAATCTGCGGGTGTCCGACGAGGCGAAGGATGCGGCGCGATGTCTGACGGCGGCTCTCTCATGCGTCTGGCGGCATCCGGGCTCGCGCGGCTCGGCGGTCTGTTGGGCGCTCTGAGCCTGGTGCTGGCGGCCGCCGGCTGCGCCACCCCGGCGCGGGTGCCGGCCGCCCCGGCGGCGCTGGCCGGCCGGGCGGCGCCTTCGATCGGCCAATTGCGCTTTCTCCCCGCCCGCGATCCCGCCCCGTTCGTGCAGGAGGCGCGCGACTCCATTCGCAAGGAACTGGCCTGGCGCGCCAGCCAGGGGCTGACCGGGCCGCTGCCGCCGACCAGCCTATTGGCGATCTCCGGCGGCGGCGAGGACGGGGCCTACACCGCGGGGCTGCTCAATGGCTGGACGGCGCGTGGCGACCGGCCGGAGTTCCGGGCCGTCACCGGCATCAGCACCGGTGCGCTGGGCGCGCCGTTCGCCTTCCTCGGGCCGCGCTATGACGGTGTGCTCAGGACGGTCTACACGGAGGTGTCGGCGAAGGACATTTTTCGCAGGCGCAATGTGATCAGCGGCTTCTTCGGCGACGCGATGGCGGACACCACGCCGCTGTTCGAGCTGACTAGCCGCTACATCGATCGCCCGCTGCTTGACGCGATCGCCGCCGAGTATGCGAAGGGTCGGTTGCTGCTGGTCGGCACCACCAACCTCGACACGCTGGAGCCGGTGGTCTGGAACATGACCGCGATCGCCGCGAGCAAGGACCCGCAGGCGATCGAGCTGTTCCGCAAGGTGCTGCTGGCTTCGGCCTCGATCCCCGGCGCCTTTCCGCCGGTGATGATCGACGTCCAGGTCGACGGCAAGCATTACCAGGAGATGCACGTCGACGGCGGGGCCATGGCCCAGGTGTTCGTCTATCCGCCGGCGCTGCACATCCGGGAGGAGTCGGCGGCCAGGGGCATCGAACGGCGGCGCGAGATCTACGTCATCCGCAATGCGCGGCTCGACGCCGACTGGGCCAGCGTCCAGCGCCGCACCCTGTCGATCGCCAGTCGGGCGATTTCGTCGCTGATGCAGACGCAGGGCGTCGGCGACCTTTACCGCATCTTCCTGATCAGCCAGCGCGACGGGGTCGGCTTCAACCTGGCCTACATCCCCTCGAGCTTCACCATGCGTCGCCGGGAGCAGTTCGACACCGCCTATATGCGCGGCCTCTACCAGACCGGCTACGACCTGGCGCGTGCGGGTTACCCCTGGGTCCATACCCCGCCGGGGTACGAGGAACAGTGGCGCGGCGAGGCCGCCGCCACGTCGGCCGCCGCGCCGGCGAAGCCGCCGGCCCAGCCGCAACCGGTCGGCCGGTAGGCGACCCCAGACCGGCTGCGAACCGGGGTTAAGCGCCAGGGACTTTTAGGCCCCACCTAGGGGTTTCCCTGAGGCCGGTCTCAGGTGTTCACCTGAGAAGCCCCCGAGCTAGGCCGGCATACGCTCCCGCTTAATCGCACAACGCGACTGGGAGGGTCTCCATGGTTTCCCGCACACGGCGCCCGGTTCTACGGCCCGCGCTGGCGCTCGGCGCGGCGTCCCTCGCCTTGGCCGCGCTCGCGGCGCCGGCGGCCTACGCCCAGACCACCGACGCCGACACCCTTCGCCAGATGCGCCAGGAGCTCGACGCGCTGCGCGCCGACCAGGCCGCGGCCAAGGCCGCCGAGCAGGCCCGCGCCCGGCGCATGGACGCGCTCGCCGCGCAACTCGCCCGCGCCAGCGGCGAGTCGGTGGTCCAGACGCCGCCGATCGAGCAGATCCCGGCGCAGGCGTCGTTCCCGCGCAGCGATGAGGGCCGCAAGTTCGAGATCTACGGCTTCGCCCAGGCCGACTACGTGCAGGACTTCAAGCGGGTGAACCCGGCCTGGGACGACACCCTGCGGCCTTCGCGCATTCCGACCACCGGCGACTTCGGCAGCAACGGCCAGAGCATCATCAGCGTCCGGCAGAGCCGGTTCGGGGTGCAGGCGCAGCAGCCGGTCCTCGGCGAGGACCTCTACGTCAAGTTCGAGTTCGACCTGTTCGGCGTCGGCGTCGACGAAGGCCAGACGACCTTCCGCCTGCGCCACGCCTACGGCAGCTGGGGGCCGTTGCTCGCGGGCCAGACGAACAGCGTGTTCATGGACGGTGACATCTTCCCCAACACCATCGACTACTGGGGCCCGGCGGGGATGGTGTTCCTGCGCAATCCGCAGGTCCGCTACACCTTCAAGTCCGGCGGCAGCCAGTTCGCCGTGGCGCTCGAAAAGCCCGGCAACGACATCGACCCGGGCAACATCCGGACCTTCGACGAGGATCTCGCCGGCTCAATCCAGAACGACGAGAAACTTCCGGACCTGACGGCGCACTGGCGCTACGCAGATGACTGGGGCCACGTGCAGCTGGCCGGCATCCTGCGGCGGGTCGGCTTCGACACGACCGACACCGTCGGCCACGAGCCGAAGGGCCACAAGATGGGCTGGGGTCTCAACCTGACCTCGAACATCAAGCTCTTCGAGAAGGACGTCATCCACCTCGGCGTCGTCTACGGCGAAGGCATCGCCAGCTACATGAACGACGGCGGCATGGACCTGGGCCCGAAGGGGCAGCTGGTGGTGCTGCCCGACGGCACGCTGACCGGTGTGCGGGCCGACGTGGTCCCGCTGCTCGGCCTGACCGCCTACTACGACCACTACTGGAGCGACGAGTGGAGCTCCTCGATCGGCTGGAGCCAGACCAAGGTCGACAACCTCTCGTTCCAGGCCGGCGACGCCTTCCAGACCGGCCAGTACGCCTCGGTCAACCTGCTCTGGGCTCCGCACAAGCGGATCATGATGGGCGGCGAGTTCCTGTGGGGCCAGCGCGAGGACAACGACGGCTCCAAGGGCGAGGACGCCCGCCTGCAGTTCTCCTTCAAGTACGCCTTCAGCAGCGATGATTTCCGCTGATCACCCCCCGTGGAGCACGGTCATGCCTGAGCTGAACACTTCCCGTCGCGACCTCGCCCGCGGCCTGGCCCTGCTGGGCGCCGCGGCGGCCCTTCCAGCCGGCGTCGCGGGCGTCGCCCGCGCCGCGCCAGCGGGCGCAGCCGCGGCGGTCAGCGCCGCCCACTCGCAGTACCGCGGGTTGGCCGAAGGCAAGAACGCCGACTACATCCCGGCGCTGGCCAAGGTGAACTCGAACTACTTCGGCATCGCCCTGGCCACGCCCGATGGCCAGACCGCGACCGCCGGCGACATCGAGCCGACCTTCTCGATCCAGTCGATCTCCAAGGTCTTCACCATGGCCCTGGTGTTCCAGGAGTCCGGCGAGGCGATGGTCGAGAACAGCGTCGGGGTCGACGCCACCGGCCAGGTGTTCAACTCGATCGTCGCCGTCGAGCAGTTCAAGGGCAAGGAGATGAACCCGCTGGTCAATCCCGGGGCGATCGCCACCACCGGCATGGTCAAGGGCGGCAGCGCCGAGGAGGTCTGGTCCAAGATCATCGGCATCCACAGCGCCTGCGCCGGCCGCCAGCTGAGCGTCGACCAGGAGGTCTACAAGTCGGAATCCGACACCAACCAGCGCAACCGCGCGATCGCCATGCTGATGAAGGCCTACGAGCGCTTCCCCGGCGACCCGGCCCAGGCGGTCGACCTCTACACCCGGCAGTGCTCGATCGCGGTCAACGCCAAGGACCTGGGGATGATGGCCGCGACGCTGGCCAACGGCGGCAAGAACCCGGTGACCAAGAAGCAGGTGATCGACGCCAAGCACATCCCCGGGATCCTCGCCGTGATGGCCACCGCCGGCCTCTATGACGACAGCGGCAAATGGCTGTTCATGACCGGACTGCCGGCCAAGAGCGGCGTCGGCGGCGGGCTGATCGCCGTCTCGCCGGGCAAGTTCGGCATCGGCACCTTCTCGCCGCCGCTGGACGCCGCCGGCAACAGCGTGCGCGGCCAGAAGGCGATCAAGGCGGTCTCCGACGCGCTGGGCGGCAATCCGTACGCCGTGACCCCGGTCTAGTCGCGCAAGCCCAGAAAATGCGCGTCAAAGTAGCGAACGCCAAGCGTCAGATGTCGCGGCCGCGCGCCGGAGCCGCGGCCGCCTGCCTTGGCCTGCTGGTGCTCGGCGGCCAATCGGCCGCCGCCCAGACGGTCGCTGATGCGGCCGTCCGGACCGCACCGGCAAACGAAGCCAAGCGGCAGCGCATGGAGCAGCAGCTGCAGGAGCTTATCTCCATGCGTTCGGAGTTCGACCAGCGCATCCGGGCGCTCGAGATCGATCTCCACGGCAGTGCAGCCCCGTCCGCGGTGACGGCCACCGGCGCCGCCCCGCCCGGCGCGGCTCCAGCGATCCAGACGATCCCGGCGCAAGCCAGCGGGCCGCCGCCGGCCAAATGGGGAGGGTTCGAGCCCGGGAAGGGGATCGTCCTCATGCGCTCCGACGTCGGAGAGGTCGACATGGGGCTGGTGAGCTACCTGCGGTACCTCAACCAGCATGGCATGGACAAGACCTACACCAGCGCCTTTGGCCAACCCTTTGATGTCACGCCTCGGGAGGACTTCCAGCTCGCGAAGGTGCAGATCACCTTTCGCGGTTGGCTGTTCGATCCCCGGTTCGGATACAATGCCTACGTGTGGACGTCGCAGGCCAGCCAGGGGCTAGGCGCCCAGGTCGTGGTCGCCGGGAACATCAACTGGACCTTCAACGAGGCGTTGCGGGTCTACTTCGGCATCCACTCGCTTCCATCGACGCGCTCGACGAACCGGACCTTCCCCTACTGGCTGCGCAACGATAACCGGCCGATCGCCGACGAGTACTTCCGCGGGTCCTACACCCAGGGCATCTGGGCGGAGGGCAAGATCGCGCGCGGCCTCGAGTACCGGGTGATGGTGGCCAACAACCTGAGCGCCCTCGGCGTCCAGGCGCGCCAGCTCGATGCGAAGATCAACACCTACTCGGGCGCGCTGACCTGGATGCCGACCACGGGAGAGTTCGGGCCGGCAAACGGCTTCGGCGACTTCGAGCACCACCAGGACGTCGCGACGCTGTTCAGCGCGCATTACACGCGCAGCACGGAAGACCCGCAGTCCCAGCCCGCCACGGACTCGATCGAGAACACCCAGCTGCGATTGTCCGATGGGACCCTGCTGTTCAGTGACACGGCCTTCCCGCCCGGACGGATACTCGAAGCTCGCTACCAGATGATGGCTCTGGATGCGGGAATAAAATACAAGGGATTTGCTCTAGAGGGCGAATACTACGTTCGCTGGCTGGATAATTTCAAGATCGAGGGGCCTGTCCCCTTCGATCATATGTATGACACCGGCTTCCAGCTGCAGGCGTCGGCCATGCTCATTCCGAAGACGCTGCAATTCTACATTTCCGGATCGAAAATCTTCGGGAAGGTCGGCAATCCGTACGACGTCGCCGTCGGCTTCAACTATTTCCCGCTGAAGAGCCGGGATCTCCGGGTCAATGTGATGGGTCTCTACGTCGACCGCTCGCCGGTCGGCTACACGGCCTATCCCGTACCCGTCGGCGGGGACGGCTTCATCTTCGTGAGCGATTTCTCCCTGGCCTTCTGACGCGCCCATCAGAACGAACGATAAGGGTCCAGCACATGAGCCTAGGCGGCGCCAATCTCCGGACGGCGGTCGTGGCCGCCGCGATGGCCTGGCTTGCGGCCTCCGGCCCCGCGGCCGCCAAGCCGCCGCAGGGCTGCGAGTTCAACGACTCGCACTTCCACCTGACCAACTACATCCAGGAAGGGCCCTCGGCGGCGGAGCATCTGAAGCTGATCGGCCCCCGGGTCTGCCGCTCGACGCTGTTTGGCATCCCGCTGCAGCAGACGTGGAACTACCACGAGACCGGCGACTTCGCCCCGACCTACTACCTCGAGGCCGACGCGCCGCTCTACTACTACAGCTTCGTCGACGCGATGATCGCCCAGCAGTACCGCGCGCTGCCGCCGGCCGAGCGCGCGCGGCTGGATCCGATGATCACCGGCTTCAATCCAGCCGACATGTACGCCGCCGACCATGTGCGCCGGGTGCTGACGCTTTACCCCGGCGTGTTCACCGGCATCGGCGAGTTCTCGGTGCACAAGGAGTTCGTTTCGCCGAAGATCGCCGGCGGCGGCGCCAGCCTGACCGATCCGGCGCTGGACCGGCTGTTCGATTTCGCCGGCGAGGTCGGGCTGGTGGTGATCCTGCACAACGACATCGTCCGGCCGTTCACCAAGGACGCCAAGGTCAGGCCCTACTTCGACCAGCTGACCGCGCTCTACGCCCGGCACCCGAAGACGACGATCATCTGGGCGCACGTGGGCCTCGGCCGCGTGGTGCAGCCGGTCAAAGGCCACGCCGCGCATCTCGAGGAGATCCTCGCCAACCCGGCGATGCGCAACATCTACTTCGACCTGTCGTGGGACGAACTGGCCAAATACATCGTCGCCAGCGACGAGAGCCTGACGGTGACCGCCGACCTGATCAACAGGTACCCCGACCGCTTCCTGTTTGGCACCGACGTCGTCGCGCCGCGCCAGCCCGAGCAGTACTTCGGCGTCTACGAGATGTACGCGCCGCTCTGGGCCCGGCTGACGCCGGAGGCGCGCGAGAAGGTGCTGAAGGCCAACTACGTGCGGCTGTTCGACGAGGGCCGCCAACGTGTCCGCGCCTGGGAGCGGGCCAACGTCCCGGCGGCGGCCGCCGCCGCCGCCGTGCCTGCGGACGCGCGCTAGGCGCTCAGCGGATCGCCGGCCTCGACGTGATCGCCAGGTCGCCGGCGGCGCCGCTGCGCTTGCGCCAGGCGATGTAGGGGATGGTCAGGACGATGTTGGCGAGCAGGAACATCAGCACCGCGGCGGTCACCGCGGTCTCCGCCGGGAAGTTGATGCTGGCGATCGCGAGCGCGACGCCGGGGTGACGTGAGGCGGTGGCCATCGCCAGCACCGTGCGGTCGTCCGGGTCGGGGCCGCCGAGCAGGTGCCCGACGACCAGGCCGATGACGATGAAGAGGGCGGTGGCCAGCAGCGTGCCGTCGCCGACGAGGCTCTCGATCGCGTCCCACTGGCTGAAGATGATGGCCCCGGCCGCCGCCACCAGCAGCAGCATGCCGACGATGGAGAGGATCGGCGCGACGCGGGCCGCCAGCGCTGGCGCCAACTTGCCGACCAGCAGCCCGACCACGAGCGGCGCCAGGATGGTCATCGCGATCAGGCCCGCCACGGTCGTCACCGGGATCCCGAGCGGCATGCCGAGCAGCCGCTGGTCGATCTCCAGCGCGAGGGGAATCCAGACCAGCGAGATCAGGCCGACGGAGACCAGCAGGCTGATGGAATAGGCCGCCGTGCCGCCGGCCTTGGACTGCTTGCGCGGCAGGATCGGCGGCACCGGGGCCAGCGACAGCGCGACCAGCATGATCGCCACCGGCCGCGGCAGGTCCAGCGCCAGCACCAGGGCGAAGGCGATCAACGGCATGATGACCGACATGGCCAGCAGCGAGCGCGCCAGCTGGCCAGGCCGCTTGAGCAGATAGAACAGGTCGGCCGGTTTGGCGGTGAGGCCGAGCGCGAAGACGATCGCCAGGATGCTGGCCTTCAGGACCAGGGGGATGATTTCGGCAAGCGTCATGGAGGTCGCTCCAGGGCGACCCGCGCGCCTGGGCAGGCGCAACGGGGGCCCTCACGATTCCCGCATGCGCCCGGCTTGGCCGCCATCCGTCGCGGACCCCAGCGAGGCCAGGGTTATGCCCGACCCCGCGGCGCCTGCTCAGCGGGGCGTGACCTCGGCGCCCGCGCGCCAGATCCGGTAGCGCACCTCGACGTCCGCAGGCGCGTAGATCACCAGCGGCAGCCGGCTGTTGTAGCGCAGCAGCGGTTCGTCGGCGCTGCGGACGAAGTCGCGGCGCTGCGTGTTCGACGGGCAGGCCATCATCGTGCTGGCCGCCGGCCCGACCTGGGTGACGACGAAGTAGCTGTAGCCCCAGCCCTCGGCGGTGCGCTCCTGCAGCGTCGAGGAGAGCATCTGCCGGTTGCAGTCGACCATCATGGTGCGGCCGACGACGACGCCGACGCGCAGCGCGTTCTCGTCGCGCTCCGGCTGCAGCCGGATGACGCGCCGGACCTGGCCGCGCGTCGGCGCCGGGAAGGCCTGCAGGTCGTCGCGCGGCGGCGGCCGTCGGCCTTGCGCCGCCGCGCCGTCCGCGGCGATCAGCAGGGCCGCGGCGCCGACCCACCCCAAGAGGCTGGGCTTCATCACCTGGGCTCCTCGCGAAGATGGATGTCGCCGGAGTACAGCTAGCGCTGACCTTAGGTCGCGCCCATCCGGCCGAACCCGCAGCCGCGGCTAGCTGACGTTGAGCTGCCACGACACGCCGAAGCGGTCGTTGACCCAGGTGAACAGGCTGCTGAAGCCGTAGTCGCCGGCCGGCATCAGCTCGGCGCCGCCTTCCGCCAGCCGTCCGCTCAGGCGCCGCAGTTCGTCGGCGGACTCGCATTCGACCCAGAACGAGAAGGACGGGGTGAAGGCGAAGGCGTGTTTGACGAAGCTGTCGGAGCAGAGCACCGACTGGCCGCCGAGCGTGAAGCGGGCGCGGTGGATGGTCCCTTCCGGGCCGGCCTCGCCGGGGCCGTAGCGCTGCATCTCGTCGACCCGGCTGTCCGGGAAGACCGACAGGTAGAACTCCAGGGCCTGCGAGCCTACGCCGCCCTGGAACATCAGAAACGGCAGGACGAAGCTGGTCATCGGCGTCTCCGTGGCTGGCGCAGGACAGCCCGGCCGCCCGGGAAGGGGCGGCCGGCCTGTCCCGCTGCGCGGATCAGTAGATCCGCGGCACGATGGTCGGCAGTTCCGCTGTGGTGCGGATGCCGGGCTCGGCCTCGACGATGTAGGGCGCGGCGTTGACCACTCGATAGGCGGTGATGCCGGCCATCGCCGGGGAGAATTGCGGGTCGGAGACCGCCAGCGGGAAGGTGACGTTGATGTCGACCGGGGTGTCGCCCTCGACCAGCAGCCGCCAGCCGTTGGGGCGCAGGTCCCAGTCCTTGTCGATGGCCTTGGTGGTGTACCAGTTCACCCGGAACTGGATGATCGGCTTGCCGCCGCGCAGGCCGGCGACGGTGACCCGCTGGGCCGCCAGCGTGCCCTGTTCGATCGGCGTGCCGCCGGGCAGCAGGAAGCGCTCTTTCGCCCCGGCCATCTCGCCGAACACCTGCATGTCGTCGAGCGTGATGCCGAGCGCCTGGGCGACGACGTTGACCGACTGCATGAAGCCGTGGGCGTGGTGGTGCAGCAGGGCAGGGTCGAACTCGCCGGTCGCCGGCCGGCCGAAGCCCATCATGTCGACGACCTGGACGTCGGGGCAGGAGAGCGGGATGTCGGCGTATTCGTCGATGGTCATGCAGTCCATGCCGCGCGACATCGAGACCGCGACCATCGGCAGGGCCTCGGAGCTGAAGCCCGGGCTGGAGCCGGACGCGTGGATCGAAGAGCCGCCCTTGGCGCAGGCCGCCTCGACGCGGCGGCGGACGTCCTGGTCCATCTTTTCCGGCTCGAGGTAGTCGACCCGCGAGGTGGCGATGTTGATGCCGGCTTCGAGGAAGCGGCAGACGTCGTCGACGTTGGCGCCGTCCATGTTGGCGACGACGCAGTCGGGCTTGGCGGCGATGATGTCCGCGATATTGCGCGAGGCCTTCACGCCGATCGGCGGCAAGCCGGCGAGCTCGCCGGCGTCCTTGCCGTGCTTGGCCTCGGAATGGACGTAGACGCCGACTACCTCGAACTGCGGGCTCTGCAGGAGCGCCTTGAGGCTGACCTGGCCGATCCGGCCGGTGGCCCACTGCGCGACCCGATAGACCCGGTTCGGATCCGGCATCCGCAGCGATTTCACCTCTGAACCCATGGCGTCTTCCTCCCAGTCTGTTCTTGGCGTGCAGGCGTCCTGGCCCGCGCGCGTCCAACTTGGCGACGGCTTGCCGCCGCCGCAATGCCGTCAAGCTTGGGCGGTCTCAAAACTGCACCCGCGATCCTATGTGAGGGGACGCCCGATCGGCAGAAGGGGCTGGGCGAAGGCGGCAAGGCGCGGGTAAGAGCGTCGCACATCATATCGTGGAGGACACATGCCGAGGTTCGACCAGGACACCGCGGTCAAGGCCGTGGCGCTGCAGCAGCTGATCGCCGAATGGGGCTATGAGCTCGACTTCAACGGCGGGCTGACCATGCCCCGGCTGATCACCGAGGACTGCAATTATCTCGTGGGCGGGACCTCCTATCGCGGCCACGCGGCGGTGCAGAAGTTCTACGCCGACCGCGGCGAGCGGGTCCGTACGCAGCAGAAGGACGGCGTCCGCACCCAGCGCCACACGATCTCGAACTACCGGATCTCGTTCTCGGCCGCGGATCAGGCCGAGGTGACCTTCCTGCTGGTGAACTACTCCCAGGAAGGCAAGGCCCCGGCGATGAACCTGGTCGGCCCGACGATCATCGCCGATTGCCGCATGGAGTGCCGCCAGGGCGCCGACGGCGAATGGCTGATCTCGCTGTTCGACAGCACCCCGATCTTCATCGGCAACGACCCCTTCCTGAACGCCTCGGTGGTTCCGCCCGGAACCCGCTGACCTGAGCCGGGCGGCGCGAGCGCGCGCCGCCCCCGCTCGGGCCCCCGACGGAGAAGCCCTGATGCGACGCCGAGCCGCGATCGGCTTCATCCTCGTCACCGCCCTGCTCGACATCCTGGCGATGGGGCTGGTGATCCCGGTCCTGCCGCCGCTGATCGAGGAGTTCTCGGGCTCGGCGGCCAGGGCCGGGATCTGGAACGGCGTGCTGGTGGCGCTCTGGGCGCTGATGCAGTTCGTCGCCTCGCCGATCATCGGCTCGCTGTCCGACCGCTATGGCCGCCGGCCGGTGATCCTGCTGTCGGTCGCCGGCATGGCCGCCGACTGGGTGTTGATGGCGCTGGCCCCGAACCTCTGGTGGCTGGCGATCGGCCGGATGATCGGCGGCGTCACCTCGTCGAGCTTCACCACCGTCTACGCCTACATGGCCGACATCACCGCGCCGGAGGAGCGCGCCAAGGCCTATGGCTGGGTCGGCGCGGCCTTCTCCGCCGGCTTCGTGCTGGGCCCGGCGCTCGGCGGGTTGCTGGGCGCGGTGTCGCCGCGGCTGCCGTTCTGGGTGGCCGCCGGGATGAGCGCGCTGGCCTTCGTCTACGGCTGGTTCATCCTTCCGGAGTCGCTGCCGCGCGAGAAGCGCACGGACTTCGCCTGGCGCCGCGCCAATCCGTTCGGCGCGCTCGCCCTGCTGCGCTCGCACCCGGAGCTGTCGCAGCTGGCGGTGGTTAACTTCCTGCTCTACTTCGCCCACCACGTGTTCTCCGCGGTGTTCGTGCTCTACGCCGGCCATCGCTACGGCTGGGGCGCGCTGCAGGTCGGCCTGCTGCTGGCGTTCGTGGGCGTGCTCGACATGGTCGTCCAGGGGCTGCTGGTCGGGCCGGTGGCCAAGCGGCTCGGCGACTGGCGCACCATGCTGTTCGGACTGTCCGGCGGAGCGGTCGGCGTCGCCTGCATGGGCCTGGCGCCCAACGGCTGGCTGTTCACCCTGGCGATGCTGCCCAACGCGCTGTGGGGCCTGGCCATGCCGACCCTGCAGTCGCTGATGACCAAGCGCGTGTCCGAGACCGAGCAGGGGCAGCTGCAGGGCGCCAACAACTCGGTCGGCGCGATCGCCGGGGTGATGTCGCCGCTGTTCTTCGGCTGGGTCTATGCGCTGTCGGTCGGGCAGTCGGCGCACGGCCCGATCCTTGGGGCGTCCTTCCTGATCGCCGCGGGATTCCTCCTCGCCGCCGTGGCGGTTGGGGCGATGAGCGGCGGCCGTGGTGGAATCAAAGCCTAGCGCGGACAGCGGGCGAAGGTGTCGGTCTGGCCCTTGGAGCGCACGCGGCCGGCGGCGAGGATTAGCTCCTGCCGCCGCATGGCGCAGGTCGTCCGCTGGCCCTTAGGTCCCTGGGTGCGCGACACCACCCGGGAGTCGACCTGCGCCGAGCGGCCGTCGGGCCTAAGCGCGATCCGGACGATTTCGCCGGTCTCGGAGACTTTCGATTGCGCGCGGAACTTGCGGCTCTGGGCCCGGGCCTCGGCCAGGCTGCTGCTGCCGTAAGGGACGATCTCCCCGGCGGGCGTGCGGTACTGGTCGGTGAACACCGCGTCGGGCCGGAAGGCCTGGAAGTAGGCGTCGAGCGCCCCGGCGTTCCAGCTGCGCTCCTGCTGGGCGACGAAGGCGCGGACCTGGGCCTCGCTCAGACCGGCCGCCCACGCGGGCGCGGCGGCGAGCATGGCCGCCGCCAGCCACAGGGCGAACCGAGGTCGGGGCTTCCTGGCCATGGTCCGCATCCTGGTGGCGACCGGGCGAAGGTCAAGCGCCGCCGGGGCGGCATAGAGCGACGCGCCGGCGCGGAGCCCGCGTTCAGGTCCCGCCGCCGGTTTGGCCGTTGTTCAATGGTGCGGACGGTCCGCGAGGCGCGCCCGCGGACCCATGCGCCGGGTTAGCGGCGCCGGAACTGCGGCCTGGACGACGGCGGACCCGAGCGCGCGCCTTCCGGCTTGTGGCGATAGGTGATGCGGCCGCGGTCCATGTCGTAAGGCGTCATCTCGACCGTCACGCGATCGCCGACCATCGAACGGATGCGGTTCTTCTTCATCTTGCCGGCGGTGTAGGCCAGGATTTCGTGGTCGTTCTCGAGGCGGACGCGAAAACGGCCCTCCGGCAGGAGTTCGATGATCTGGCCGTCGAATTCGACGAGGTCTTCCTTCGCCACGGTAGTAGGTGCTCCTTTGCCGGCGCCCTCGCGCCGGCGATTATTTTACACGGTCGCTCAGGCTTCCTCGACCGCGATCTGCTTGGCGTCGGCGGCCCGATTGGCGGCGTCGCACATCGCCTCAAGGTGGCCGCGGAGGCTGCGCGGCGCCAGGAGGGCGTCCACGGCGCGGCAACCTTCGGATTTGAGCCGTTCCTTCAGCTGCGAGAAGCTGCGAACTTCTCCGGACCGGGCAAGGGCGTAGGCGCGTTCAAGGGTCGACAAGGCGCTATCCTGAATTTTCTGGCCGCCGATGGACGAGTCCGAAAGGACGTTCCGTCGGCGATCTTGGAGCTCATGACAAGCTTTGAGATCAAATTATCGGAGAGGGCCGAGAATTATCCTGGGCGAAGACCGGAGTCTTCGAGCCCTGATCCAGACGAACCAATCCCAAATTTGATGGGGCGTATATGGCCTTCGCGCGCGCCTCGTGCAAGCGGGTGGTCCAAAACACCGCAGGGGCGAAGCGACCGCCAAGCCGCCTAGGCCCCGCCGCTCACTGACACCGACGCCGCATCGGGCGCCGCCGCGCGGTTTGCGCTTGGTCAAAGCCGCTCTGGAAAATGCCGCTACCTGTTCGGATGGGATCGCGGCGGCCGGCATCGTGCGGCGCGCCGCCAGGACCAATCGTCAGAAGGGCGTCGGGGCACACCATGAGCAGTTCGTTTTTGGCGCCGATCCTGGAGCACTATCAGTGGCTGCTGTCGCTGTACGCTGCGGTCGGGATCGCCATCGTCACCTTCCTCGGCAAGCAGCTGCTGTTGCTCGTACCGACGTTCAGGGAGGCGCGTCAGCTCAACGAAGACGCCCGCCAGAAGAAGATGCAGAAGCCAATCTATGCGGCGAACCAGAAATGGAACCGCAGGTGGGGCCCGGTCTTCCTGGCGGTGATCTTCGGCCTGATCCTGCCGTTCTGCCTGACGCTGGAGACCCAGCCCTGGTGGAACATGCTGCTGGATATCGTCGTGATCCTGATGTTCTACGACTTCTTCTATTACCTCGTGCACCGCTTCCTGTTTCACCACAGCGGCTTCCTCGGCGGACCGCTGGTCTGGGTGCACGCCGTCCATCACCAGCAGCACAACCCCTGCCGGATGGACTCCAGCTACATCCATCCGCTGGAGGTCGCGATGGGGCTCGGCCTCTACGCCGGCAGCATCTTCGTCCTGTCGCGGTTCATGGGCGAATTCCACGTCGCGACCATCGTCATCACCTGGGTCGCCTTCTCCCAGATCAACCTGCACAACCACGATCTGTGGAAGGCGGATCGCTTCCCGTTCAAGTACCTGAGCTACATGTCGAAGATGCACCACAACCATCATGCAAGGTTCACCGGCGGCAACTTCGCGACCATCTCCCTGCTCTACGACTGGATGTTCGGCACGCTGGACAACGGCGAAGGCGCCAAGACGGAGGCGCAAGCTTCCGAGGCGAAGGCTTAGGGAGGGGCGGCCGGCCGATCGGCTGGCGAGCTTATTCCGCCGGCTCGGCGACCGCGGCGCCGACGCGCAGCGGCATGCGCAGGGTGAAGCGGGTCTCCGTCGCGTCCGAGGTCAGGCTCAGCGTGCCCTCGTGGGCGCGGGCGACCTCGGCGCAGATCCACAGCCCAAGGCCCAGCCCCGCCTGGCGCGGCTGGCCCGCGGTCCGGCTGAACGGCTGGAAGAGCCGGGCGCGGGCGGCTTCCGGAATCGGCTCGCCGGCGTTGGCGACCGAGAGCTCCAGCTCTTTGCCGACGATCGCGCCGTGCACGCGCACCGGCGCGTCGAGCGCGCCATGCGCCAGCGCATTGGCCACCAGGTTCGACAGCAGCTGGGCGAGGCGGCGGCTGTCGGCGTTCACCGCGCAGGGCAGCTCGAGCGCCGCCTCGATCCGGCGTCCCGGATGGGCCATCCGCAGTTCGTCCAGCACCTGGTGCAGCGCCGGCCGCAGGTCCGGCTCCAGTTTTCGCTCGACCGGGAAGCCGCCGCCGAGCCGGCCGCGCGCCAGGTCGAGCAGATTGTCGATCAGGCCCGCCATCCGCTGCACGCTGGCGCTCATCGCCGCCGTCAGCGAGGTGGCGCGAGCCTCGGGCGGGCCCCTGCCGAGCAGGCGGATGCCGGCGTCGATCGAGGCCAGGGGATTACGCAGATCGTGGCCCAGCACGGCGATGAACTGCTCGCGCAACTCCTCGGTCTCGCGGGCGGTCAGCAGCGCCTCCTGGCTCCGCTCGAGCCGCCTACGCGCCGCCAGGTGCGCGCCGATCAACTCGGCGAACAGCTCGAAGGTCTTGGGCGCGGTGGAGTCCTTCAACGATCGCGGCGCGGGATCGATGGCGCAGAGCGTGCCGAAGAACTCCCCGTCGTGCAGGATCGGCACGGAGATGTAGCTCTGGAAGCCGTACTGGGTGGGCGTCGGGTGGTGGCGAAACCGCGGGTCCTCAGCGACATGGTCGATGATCACCGCCGCGCCGCTGGCGCGGATTTCGTCGCAGATGGTGGTGACGACCTCGAGCTCGCCGCCGGGCAGCAGGCCGAAGCCGATCTCGTCGCGCACGGCGCAGGCGACCCAGCGGTCTTCGGTCACGCGGGCCACCGCCGCGAACCCCATGCCGGTCGCCCGGCAGATGACTTCGAGCAGCTTCGGGACGGCGTCGATCACGCCGATCGCCGCGACGTCCGCCTCAATCGATCGCGACATGTGGGGGCTCCGGAAACGGACGACGCTCAGCCCGGGTCGTAACCCCCGAGACTATCGCCTGTCTTTGGTCAGAAGGTGACGCGGACATAAGGAAATCGCCGCACCCGCCTAACCGCGATGTAATTTGAATAGCGAAATAATCGGACCTACGAAGTTTCTTGTCCAGCGCCTGGGCGAGGAGACCGATATGACTGCGAAATTCATCACCATCATGGACCGGGTTCTGCTGTCGGCCTTCAACCTGTTGGGGGCGACCATCGTCCTCGCCCTGGGTTTCGCGGGCCTGAGCTGACCGTCGCTAGGCGGAATAGCCGCCGTCACAGACCAGCGCGGTCCCGGTCATGGTCGAGGCGGCGTCGGAAAGCAGGAAAGCGATCAGCCCCGCCACCTCGCCGGCCTCGGCGTAGCGCCCCAGCGGGGTGGCGAGCGCCGCCATTTGGTCGAACGCCACGGTCTCGTCGCCGGCCTCCCGCGCCAGGTCTTGGAAGAACGGGACCTCGCGCCAGATCGGCGTCTTCACGCCCCCGGGCAGGATCGCATTGACGCGGATGCCGCGCGCCGCGACTTCGCGAGCCGCCACCTTGACGAGTTGCACCACCCCGGCCTTCGACGCGGCGTAGGCGCTGGTGCCGGGCTCCGCCTTCACCGCCGAGGCGGAGGCGACCGCGACGATCGCGCCATGGTCGCGCATCAACCGCAGCGCCGTCTGGATCGTCAGGAAGGCGCCGTCCAGGTTGACCGAGAGCACCCGCCGCCAATCCGCGAAGGTCTGATCCACGATCGTGGCGCCATGCGCGACGCCGGCGTTGGCGACGGCGAAGTCCAGGCCGCCGAACCTGTCGCGGACCGCATCCGCCGTTTCCATCCAGGCGTCGGCGTCCCTCACGTCATGTGCGCGGACCAACACCGGAAGGCCCTCAGCGGACAGCGCCTCGGACACGGCGGCGAGCGCCGAAGCGTCCAGGTCGACCAGCACCAGGCCGGCCGCGCCCGACCGCGCCAGCGTCTCGGCGGCCGCCCGTCCGATGCCCGACCCCGCGCCGGTGATGAGCCCGATCTTTCCGTGCCGCAGCATGGCTTCCTCCTGGACCTGCGCTGTCACTTGAAGGTCGTAGCTTGAGATTTATACCGCCCGGATCTTGAATGATCGTTCCGGAATGCTATCTGCCTGTGCATGGCACGCTCCAAGGAATTCGATATCGACGCCGCCGTGGACGCTGCGGTCGAGGTGTTCAGGGAACACGGGTTCGAAGGCACGTCGGCGCAGATGCTCGTTGGTGCGATGGGGATCGGCCGGCAAAGCCTCTACGACACCTTCGGCGACAAGTGGGGCCTCTATCGCGAAGCGGTCAGGCGCTACGCGCAAAACGAGGGCCACGCCCATCGCGAGGCGCTGCTGAGTGGTCCCAAGGCGGTCGACGGACTCCGTAAGGATCTTGAGCGCACGATAGAGGACGCCCGTCGCGGCTGCCTGGGCGTGAGCTCGATCGTCGAGTTCGCCAATGAACAGCCTGACCTGGCGGAGATCCGGGAAAAGGCGGGCGCCCAGCTGAGCAAGGTCATTCGCGAGGTGGTGATCCGGGGCCAGGCTGAGGGCGATATCGCCCCGGAACTCGATCCTGACGCGCTCGCGACGTTCATGATCGCAACCTTCTCCGGCATCCGCGTCGCGGCTCGGGGCGGGGCGGGCGCTGCGCAACTCGCATCGCTTGCCGAGCTCGCCATGCGGGCCATGCGCTGATTTTTTGGCCTTTTCTGGAACGATCGTTCAACACAAGGAGATCAACGATGAGAGCAGTGGCGATGACCGCCGTCGGCGGAACCGAGGTCCTGCAGGTGCTGGAGCTTGCTGACCCCGAGCCGGGTCCCGGCGAGATCCTGGTCGAGATCTCCGTCAGCGGCGTCAACTTCATGGACGTGGGCATCCGCCAGGGGATGGTTGAAGTGCCCTTGCCCCACGTCCTCGGTGTCGAAGGCGCCGGGCGCATCGCTGCGATCGGAGCCGGCGTCGAGGGCCTGAAGCTCGGTCAGCGTGTCGCCTGGGCCTACGCCCATGGCAGCTATGCCGACCGGGTCGTGATGCCGGCGACCTCGGTCGTCGTGATCCCCGATGGCGTCGACGACCGGACCGCCGCGTCGCTCATGATGCAGGGTCTGACCGCCAGCCACTTCGCGACCGACTTCTACTCCGTGCAGGAAGGCGACATCGCGCTCGTGCACGCCGCGGCCGGCGGGGTTGGCCAACTGCTGACGCAGATCATCAAGCTGCGCGGCGGCAGCGTGATCGGCCGGGTGTCCAGCGCCGCCAAGGTCGAGGCGGCGAAAGCCGCGGGCGCCGACCACGTGATCGTCGACGCCAATGGCGCGTTCGCCGAGGAGGCGGTTCGGCTGTCGGGCGGCGAAGGCGTCCACGTCGTCTATGACGGCTCCGGCCCCGCGACCTTCGATGGCTCGCTCGCCGCCCTTCGCCGGTCGGGCGTCTTCTGCTGGTACGGCCCGGTGCTCGGCGCCCAGAGCACGATCGCGATCATGTCGCTGCCCAAGAGCATCAAGCTGGGCTACGCGGTCTACTCCGACCACGTCCACACGCCGGAACTGCTGCGCGCTCGGACAGGCCGCCTTTTCGACTGGGTTCTCAAGGGCAGGTTACGGGTCGCGCCCGCGACCGAGTTCGCCTTGGCGGATGCGGCCCTCGCCCATCAGGCTCTCGAGAGCCGTAAGTCCATGGGCAAGCTGTTGCTCATCCCGTGAGCCAGTGACGGCGCAGCGTGGCGGCCCGGGAGGGACTCGAACCCCCGACCTTGGCTTTAGGAAAGCCCTGCTCTATCCGGCTGAGCTACCGGGCCACGCTGCAAAATCAGTGGAGTGGCGGGGCCGCGGCGTTCACAAGGAGCGCGTCGGGCGCCGCCGGGCGCCGATTTCGACCCTCCGGATGCCACGCCGCCGGGCGCGCGGCAACAGGGATCGGCTAGCTTGCCGGCGCTCAGCGGCCGGGCAGGGGGCGGGTCATCGCCCCGAGCAGCCCGCCCAGCAGCTGCTCGACCTCGTCGGCCTCGACGCGGATCGCCGCGACCGCGGGGCGGCTGGCGGCCAGGTCGCGCTCGATGAACATCAGCCGGCGGAAGGTGTCGGCGACGCGCTGGTGGACCTCGTCGTCGTGGCGGATCTGCGAGGCGTCGGCGGCCGCAGCCAGGGTGGTGAGGAACGGGAAGCAGGCCAGCGCCTTGAGCTCGCCGGCGGCGACCAGCTGGCGCAGGCGCAGGTCATAGGGCGTGTCGAGCGGCGCGGCGTCGCTTAGCAGGGCGTGGAGCCTGGCCTTGGACGTCCCGCGCACCAGATAGGCCGTCGCCGCGCTGAACGCGGTTCCGGCGAGTGGCATCAGCCGCAGCTCCTGGGCCTGCTTCAGCGGCCCCCAGGCCCGGGCCATCGAGACCATGACGTCCGCCTGCGGCAGCGCCACGTCGGTGAACAGCAGGTCCCAGTCCGCGGGCGCGGCGAGCAGGTGGTCGAGATAGCGAAACACCACCGAGGAGAAGGCTGCGTCGTCCTCGAGCACCATCAGCGGGGCCGCGTCGTCGAGGTGCTGGCCGATCAACCGGCGATGGCTTTCGAAACAGGCCTTCTCACGCGCGCTCAGCGCGCCCGGGGCTTGCGCCATCTCCGCGGCGGTGACTGCGGGAAATCGGGTCAGCGTCCAGCCGTCGTGCGGCGCGGCGGCGAACGACGCCTCCAGCCCGGCCCGGCGCGCGGTCGCCTCGTCGAGGTTGATGTAGCTCGCCCGCATGGCTCCTCCCGCTCTGGAACCGCTCCAAGGGCGGCAGTAGGCCGCCGCGCCGTCGGCTTCAACAGTCGAGCTTGGCAGGGTAGGGAGGAAGGATGCCGACTGCTCGCGCCGCACGTCCAGCCCGAAGCCCCGAATGACGCGGCTTTTCAGGCCTTTCCGTCATCTCTACGTCCAGGTGCTGACGGCGGTCGCGCTGGGGCTGCTGGTCGGGACCCTGTGGCCGAGTTTCGGCGCCAGCCTGAAGCCGCTCGGCGACGCCTTCGTCAAGCTGATCAAGATGGCGGTCGCGCCGGTGATCTTCTGCACCGTCGCCGGCGGCATCGCCCGGATGCGCGACATGAAGGCGTTCGGCCGGCTGGGGCTGCGCACCCTGCTCTATTTCGAGGTGGTCTCGACGTTCGCGCTGGTGCTCGGCCTGCTGGTCGGCCGCCTGGTGCAGCCGGGCGCTGGCTTCAACGTCGACCCGCGCACCCTCGATCCGTCGATCGGCGCCGGCTACGCCGAGAAGGCGGCGCACGGCGCGGGGCTGGTCGACCACCTGCTTGGCCTGATCCCCGACGCCTTCTTCGGCGCCTTCGCCCGCGGCGACCTCTTGCAGGTGCTGGTGATCGCCATCCTCACCGGCTTCGCCTGCGCCCGGCTCGGCGAATTCGGCGACAAGGCCGCCGAGGCGCTGGACGGCATGGGCCGGGTGTTCTTCGGCATCATCGGCGTGGTGGTGAAACTGGCCCCGATCGGCGCCTTCGGGGCGATGGCCTTCACCATCGGCAAGTACGGGCCGGCGGCGCTGGTCAAGCTGGGCGCGCTGGTCGCCACCTTCTACGCGACCTCGCTGCTGTTCGTGATCCTGGTGCTGGGGGCGATCGCCGCCGTCGCGGGCTTCTCGATCTTCAAGTTCATCCGCTACATCCGCGAGGAGCTGCTGATCGTGCTCGGCACCTCGTCGTCGGAGTCGGTGCTGCCGCAGCTGATGCTGAAGCTGCAGCGGCTGGGCGCGGGCAAGGCGACCGTCGGCCTGGTCGTGCCGACCGGCTACAGCTTCAACCTCGACGGCACCAACATCTACATGACCCTGGCCACCCTGTTTCTGGCCCAGGCGACCAACACCCCGCTGACGCTGGGCCAGGAGCTGACCCTGCTGGGCGTCGCCATGCTGACCTCGAAAGGGGCCAGCGGCGTCACGGGCGCCGGCTTCATCACCCTGGCCGCCACCTTGGCGGTGATCCCCGACCTGCCGATCGCCGCGCTCGCCCTGCTGGTCGGGGTCGACCGCTTCATGAGCGAGTGCCGGGCGCTGACCAATCTGATGGGCAACGGGGTGGCGACCCTGGTGCTGGCGCGCTGGGAGGGCGACCTCGACCGCGCGCAGCTGCAGCGCGAACTGGACCGCGGGCCGGGCCCGGCCGGCGCGCCGGTGCTGGCGACGGTGGAGGAGGATTGAGGATCCTCCCCTCAGGGGGAGGTGGCCCGGAGGGCCGGAGGGGGCTTCCACTCAGACATTTCCCCGCTCGTCCCGACGAAGGCCGGGACCCAGATGCGGGCCGAAACACCGCAAGATTCGGAAGTGCTTTTCCGCCCGCTCAGCGGGCGTGATCTGGGTCCCCGAGCGGGAAAGTGGTGGCGACAGCTCCCCCTGGGGGCATCTGAAAACGAAAACGCCCGGCGGTGAGGCCGGGCGTTCGTCGGTTCGTCGGTGGTCGGTGGCTCAGGCCGCGACGGCGGCCTTGACCAGCGACTTGTTGAGCATGGTGATCGCCGCGTCGCGGTCGATGCGCTCGATCGCGGCGACTTCGCGGGCCATGCGGTCCAGCGCCGATTCGTAGAGCTGGCGCTCGGAGTAGGACTGCTCCGGCTGGTTCTCGGCGCGGTGCAGGTCGCGCACCACTTCGGCGATCGAGATCAGGTCGCCGGAGTTGATCTTGGCTTCATATTCCTGGGCGCGACGCGACCACATGGTGCGCTTCACCCGGGCGCGGCCCTTCAGGGTGGTGAGCGCCTTGGAGACCACGTCGGTCTCGGCCAGCGGGCGCAGGCCGGCGGTCTTGGCTTTCGCCGTCGGCACGCGGAGCGTCATCTTCTCGTGGTCGAAGGTGATGACGTAGACCTCAAGCTTCAGACCGGCGACTTCCTGGGTTTCGATCCCCTGCACCTGACCCACGCCGTGGGCCGGGTAAACGACGTGATCGCCAACCGAGAAATCGTGACCGTTCTTGCTCATCGAGAAATCCTCTCAAAATCCCTGTCCGGGGTGGAACCGGACCGCTGACGCGAGCGACCGCCGTGACGAGACAAGGTGTCCGCGGAAGATCCGCGGCGCCCAACTCGAATGGCGGGAATATCGACCTCTTAAAGACACCCTCGCCGGTTCCGGGGCGACGGGCCCGGGTCGGCCGTTTCTTCTGCAGGAAGACGTGCAAGGCAAAGCCTTCTCGCCACGTCATCCGTGACGATAACATAAAATCCTGGAAGATGAAACAGTTGGTGCGCGTCAGCAGTCGCGGGCGAGGGGCCCGCGACGAAGGGGGATCAGGATCCGCGGCCAGGCTTCTCAGAGAAGTACTTCTCGAACTTGCCTTCCTCGCGCTCGAACTCCTCGCGGTCGGCCGGCGGCTCGCCCTTGACGGTGATGTTCGGCCAGACCTTTGCGTACTCGGTGTTGATACGCAACCACTTGCCGTCCGGCTCGTCCTCGGTGTCCGGCTTGATCGCGTCGACCGGGCACTCCGGCTCGCAGACGCCGCAGTCGATGCACTCTTCCGGATTGATCGCCAGGAAGTTCTCGCCCTCGTAGAAGCAGTCGACCGGGCAGACCTCGACGCAGTCCATGAACTTACATTTGATGCAAGGATCCATCACGATGTAGGTCATGGCGCGCTCGTAACTCCAGCTCTCCCCACCGGGGGCGGCGCGGTTTTCACGGTCAGGGGGCGGCTTGTCAATGCCGCCGCGCGCGGTTCCGTTGCGGAACGGCGGCAGGTTTTTCGCCGCACCCGACGACTGCCCGGCTTAATCGGCGTCGAGCGAGGAATAGAGCGCCCGCGCCTCGGGCGCCGGCCCGCGGCGCTCGCCCATCGCCTCCACCGTCACCGCGATCAACCGGCCGCCGAGCGCGAACACCAGTTGGTCGCCGACCTTCACGGTCCGCGCCGGCTTGTCGAGCCGGTGCTCCTGGCCGCTGCGGGTCAGCCGCACGCGCCCCTCCTCGACGTAGCGGGCGGCCATCGAACGGGTCTTGAAGAAGCGTGCGCGCCAGAGCCAGACATCGGCGCGGCAGGCGTCGTCGGTCATGGCGCAGCCACGCTGAGCGGCGCGGTGGAGGGGGCGGGCCTCACGCGCGCACCGCCTTGGGCTTGCGTCGACGGCGGGGGCGGCGCGCGGCCGGCGCAGGGGCGGCCGGCGTAACCGGCGTCTGCAGCGCGGCGAGCGCGGCGAACGGCGAATGCGGGCGCACGGCGACCGGCGTCTCGGGCTGGGCGCGGCTGCGCTCGCCGCGGCGGCGCCAGGCGATCGGCTCGCCGGCCTTGGGCCGGTTGGCCGGGGCGAAGCCCAGGCCGCGCAGGATCTCGTGGGCCTCGGCCTCGCTCCAGCCGAGCTCTTCGCGGGCCTGGTCGGCGAGCAGCACCCCGCCGGCCTGCTTGGCGGCGCCGCGCAGCAGCTCGTCCAGCCGCTCCAGCTGCTCGACCGGGACCGCCAGGCCGCGCACCGCCCGCAGGCCGTAGGCCGCCAGCGTCCGCGCGCCGGGCCGGGGCTCGGGCAGGCGGCCGAGCGCGTCGGGCGACGGACGCCAGTCGGGCGCTTCGCGCAGCGCCATCGCCCGGGTCAGCGCCCGCGCCTGCGGCTTCAGCAGGCTGGGCAGGTAGATGGAGAAGGCGCCGATGCGCACGCCCAGGCCGCGCAGCGCCCGCCGTTCGACCTGGCTCAGCGTGCGGATCTCCTCGCGCACCTCGGCGCGGTCGAGCAGCCCGCCGGCCTCGATCAGCCGGTAGGCGACGCCGCGGGCCAGGCCCTTCAGCTTGCCCTCGGCCACCGCCGCCTCCAGCCGCCGCAGCCCGGCCAGGCGGCGGGCCGCTTCGCCGGCGACATAGGCTTCCAGCCGGCGCGCGGCGCGCTGGCGGGCGGCGTCGTGGCCGAGTTCGCCGAACAGCCGCACCCGCGGCGCGAACAGCTGGCCGCCGGTCAGCGCGCCGGCCGCCTCGCCGCGCCACAGCACGAGGCCGTCGGGAGAGAGCGCGAAGGCCTCGTCGGGCTCGGCGGCGAGCTTGCCGAGCCGGCGGCCGATCTCCGGGCCGACCGCATGGGTCGCCGCCGCGCGCAGCGCCTTCTGCTCCAGCACCGAGGATCCCTGCGCCGCCTCGAACTGCACGCCGGTCAGCTTGCCGACGTAGTGGCCCTCGACCGTCACCGCGCCGTCGGCGGCGACGCCGGCCAGCATGTCCTCGCGCACCCGCAGGCCGCGCATCAGCGCGCTGGTCCGCCGGTCGACGAACCGGGCCATCAGCTTCTCGTGCAGGGTGTCGGAGAGCCGGTCTTCCAGCCCGCGCGTCTGCGCCTGCCAGGACCCGGCGTCGGCCAGCCAGTCCGGGCGGTTGGCGACATAGGCCAACGTCCGCACGCTCGCGAGCCGGGTGGCCAGCGAGTCGATCTCGCCGTCGGTGCGGTCGAGGCCGGCGTACTGCCGGGCGATCCAGTCTTCCGGCACCCGGCGGCGCCCGCCGGTCAGGTGGAAGAAGAAGTCCTTCACCAGCCGCATGTGGTCGTCGGCGGCCAGTTTGCGGAAATCGGGTGTCTGGCAAACGTCCCACAGCCGCATCACGGTGGCGCGGTCGCGGGCGCGGTCGGCCACGTCGGGGTCGGCGGCGAGCTGGCGCAGGGTGGACTCGTCCAGAGCCTCGGCGGCCAGCTTCAGCCCTTCGCGCTCTGGCGGCTTCGCCAGCGAGCGCATCAGCGTCGTCAGCGACGAGAAGTCGAGCTTGGAGTTGCGCCACTCGGCGGCCGCCACCGGCTGGAAGTGGTGCTGCTCGACGGCTTCGACGAGGTCCGGGTCCATGTCCTCGGCTTCTCCGGTGACGCCGAAGGTCCCGTCCTTCTGGAAGCGGCCGGCGCGGCCGGCGATTTGGCCGACCTCCTGCGGGTGCAGGAAGCGGCTGCGCTTGCCGTCGAACTTGCGCAGGCCTGCGAAGGCCACGTGGTCGACGTCCATGTTCAGGCCCATGCCGATGGCGTCGGTGGCCACCAGGAAGTCGACCTCGCCGGATTGGTAGAGGGCGACCTGGGCGTTGCGGGTGCGCGGGCTGAGCGAGCCCATCACCACCGCCGCCCCGCCGCGCTGGCGGCGGATCAGTTCGGCGATGGCGTAGACCTGGTCGGCGGAGAAGGCGACCACGGCGCTGCGCCGGGGCAGGCGGGTGAGCTTCTTCGGCCCCGAATAGCTGAGCTTGGAGAACCGCTCGCGGCTGACGATCTCGGCGTGCGGCAGCAGCCGCCGCACCAGCGGCGCCACGGTCCCGGCGCCCAGCAGCATGGTCTCGGCTGTCCCGCGCGCATGCAGCAGCCGGTGGGTGAAGACGTGGCCGCGCTCGGGGTCGGCGCACAGCTGGATCTCGTCGACCGCCAGGAACTCGACCTGCCGCGACAGCGGCATCGCCTCGACGGTGCAGACGAAATAGACCGCCCGCGGCGGGATGATCTTCTCCTCGCCGGTGATCAGGGCGACCGAGCGGGCGCCTCTCAGCTTGACGATGCGGTCGTAGATCTCACGGGCGAGCAGCCGCAGCGGCAGGCCGATCATGCCGGAGGCGTGCCCCAGCATGCGTTCGACAGCCAGATGGGTCTTGCCGGTGTTCGTGGGACCCAGCACCGCCACAAGCCTGGGCGGGGCCGCGCCGGACGGGCGGTCGCTCATGAGAGGAAAATGGGGTCGCGCGCAGAGTCGAACAAGCGAGGCTTGCCGTCGCGGGGGAGGCTGGCAGGGGGCGCCTCCCAAAGCGCCAACGCCTTCGAACAGTTACGCAAAACGCCTGCACCATAAGAGAGAAAGACCACCGGCGGCTCGCGGGTTCCGGCGCTGACCTAAAGCGGCCGTTTCAGCGAGATGCGAACGGCGCGGGTTTCGTCGTTGCGGCGGATCACGTCGGCCAGGGCAGCGTCGGCGCGGGAGCCCGCAAAGCTGTAGGTCGTGACCTCGCGCGAGCCGCCGACCAGGTTCTCGACCTCCAGACTGAGCGTCACCGGCCCGGCGCCGTAGCTGAGCGCGCCGCCGAGGCCGGCGGTGGCGCCCAGGTTGGTGACCTGGCTCATCTGATGCAGCGCCTGCGGCCCGTCGGCCTGGGCGACGACGCTCCAGCTGAGGTCCGTGGCGGCCAGGGCGCCGCTGAGGCGCAGTTGCGCGCGGTAGGGCGACTCGCCGGAGAAGGCCCGCCGTTCGCCGGTGAACGGGTCGATCACCTGCGAGCGGCGCAGGGTCAGGTCGCCGGCCAGCGTCGCGCCCGCCAGGCCCAGCGGCGTGAGCGGCGCGGTGAGATTGACGTCCAGCTGTTGGCGGTCGCCGGGGCCGATGCTGATCGGCGCTTCGCCGGCGCCGACCGGGCCGAGCTCGGTGACGCTCGCCATCCGCCAGTCGCTGACGCCCGCGCCCAGACGGGCGCCGCCGCCGAGGTCCTGGTCGATCCGCGCGCCGTAGCGCCGGCCGCGGTCCGGCTGCGGCGCGGCGCCGGCTCCGGCGGTGGCCAGCTGGGCGTAGGCCGCGAACTGTCCGGGCTGGATCGGCGTCAGCGTCTGTTCGGCGTCGAGCCGCCAGGTGGTTCGCGCCCAGGGCTTCAGCGCGACGGCGACGTTCGGAGTCAGGTAAGCGCCGCTGGAGGTGATCGTCTCCGGGCCGCGCCAACCGACGGTGAAGCTCTGCGCCGCCTGGCCCGCCTCCACCGAAAACCGATCGGACGGGCGCCAGGCCAGCTTGGCGAACAGCCGCCGCGAAGCGAGCCAGTGCCGGCTGGGATCCAGCGCGGCGTCGTCGGCCTGGGCGCGGAAGGCCGCGGTCGCCTCCTCGGCGCCGACCTGCGCCTCCAACTGGTCGAGCCGCGCGACGGCGCGGATCTGGGCGGAGCGGGTGTCGTCCCGCGTCAGTTGGCCGTCGCCAGCGGCGCCCAGCGGGGTCATGGCGTTGTAGGCCCGGCGCTCGCCGTTCTCCGCCGCAACGCTGAGCTCGGCGTCCGGCGCCACCGCCCAGCGGGCCTGGAAGCGGACGGTTTCGCTGCGCCACGCCGAGGGGACCTGCACCACGCCGGCCGGGCTGTCGCCGAGGTTCAGCCGGCCGCCGCCGCGCTCGAGGGCGGCGGCGAGCGAGGCGTCGAGCGGGCCTTGCTGGGCAGCGATCTCCGCCCGGCTGCCGAGCTTGGAGGCGGCGCCGTAGGGCTCCAGCGCCAGGCGCGCGCCTTCCTTCTGCACCAGCACCTGCTGGGCGCAGGCCGGCGCTCCCAGGCCGGCGGCCGCGGCGAACCCGGCGAGCCATCCGGCCGCTGGGATCGTCGCGCTGCGCTTGTGCGTGTCAAACCTGGCCATAACCCCCAACTCGAACGGCGAAGCAGCGAGGCGGCGGCAGTTTACCGCCTCGGGCGCTGGGCCTCCAGCAGTCGAAGCAGCGTCTCTACGCAGAGGGCGGAATTGCGCGCCGCCAGGGCGGCCATCTCCAGATAGGTGACGTGGCTTTCTTCGCCAGCCAGGTCGGAGAGGGTGCGGATCACATAAAGCGGAAGCCCCCAGGCCTGGGCGACTTGGTTCACCGCGCCCGACTCCATGTCGATCGCGTCGGCGGCGAACTCGGCGCGCAGCGTCTCGCGGGTCGCGCCGCAGCTGAGGAAGTAGTCGGCGGTGACGACCCCGCCCAGCCGCACCGGCGCGGGCAGGTCGGGCCCGACCGCCGCGGCCAGCGCGGCCAGGGCGGCGGCGACCTCGGCGTCCACCGGCGTCAGTTTAGTGAGCCGCGGCGCGCCGACCGGGATCACCCCATAGGCGGTCGGGGTGAAGCGGCCGCCTTCGACCAGCCCGTAGTCGTGGATCGCCAGCCGGTCGGCCAGCAGCACCGCGCCGACCGGCAGCGCCGGGTCGAGCCCGCCGGCGACGCCGGAGAAGATCAGCGCCCTCGGCGAGAACAGGGTGATCAGCAGGGTGGCGGCGGCCGCGGCGTGCACCTTGCCGATGCCGCTGCGCGCCAGGACGATTTCGGCGCCGTCGTGCTCGCCGCGCCAGACCTGGGTCGGGCCGTGGCTCTCGGGCTCCGGGGCCAGCGTCAGCCGCGCCCGCAGCGCGTCCAACTCCTCGGGCGTGGCGCAAAGGATTCCGTACACGTGGGGCGACCTCCGGCGGCGGAAGCTACAGATCCGCGGCGCCGGCGGCCAGCGCTCGTCCAGCGCGTGCGCGCAGGGTCTGAGTGTGTCGCCGTGTCGCACACCCTACGGCTGCGCTCGGCCGCAAATCCGCCGCTTCCGCCGGGCTTAACCATGCTCGACTGCGGGGAAGTCCGGCGACCAAGTCCGGCGCCCCCGGCGCATCGAGTAAAGGGTGGTGGTGAATGGAGGCGACGACCTCGAAGGCCGCGCGCACGGCGCAGCGTCGACTGTTGTTGGCGACGGGTTTCATGCTGGCGGTCGCCGGCGCTTCGGCCATCGCGGCCCCGGTCGTGCAGAAGGTCGGCGGGCCCAAGTCGCTGGATACGGCGCAGATCGCGCCGCAGGCGCTGCAGCCGGTGCTGGCCGAGGAACTGGTCTGGCGCGGGGTCGACGTCGACGGCGACGGCCAGGCGGACTTCGCCAATCCGACCGGCAAGGACACGCGCAAGGAAGACGCCTACGGCCACGGCGAGTTCGGCGCCTCACGCGACGGCGGCTCGCGGCGGCACGAGGGCGTCGATTTCATCGCCGACGCCGGGCAGTCGGTGGCCGCGCCGATCTCCGGCTATGTCAGCAAGCTCGGCTTCGCCTACGCCGACGACGCCAATCTGAAGTTCGTCGAGATCACCAATCCGGCGCTGCGCTACACCGCCCGGATCTTTTACGTCGATCCCGAGGTCGAGGTCGGCCAGGCCGTGCAGGTCGGCCAGCGGATCGGCGCGCACCACACTCTGGAGCGCAAGTACCCGGGCGGCATGACCGATCATGTGCATCTGGAAATCATCGACACGCGCGGCGCGCGGATCGACGCGACCCGCCTGATCACCGCCCGCTACGAGCCGGTGCGCGCCCCCGCACGGGGCTGACGCCGCCTGGCCGGGACCGGGGTCCCTCATTTTGGGGAATCCGCAGAACAGCGACGAAACGAATCGTGACCGAATCGGCGACTCGCGCCGATTCGGGGTTTGTTCCACACGATATATGGTGATTCGAGTCGTGCAGGGGTACAACGAGCTTAGCCATGGGCCCCTGCGGCGGATCGTTCGGCCGGGGACTCCTCGCCTTGACGCATCGGGACTCCTTCCTCTATATCGCCGGCTCCCGCGCGGTCCGGCTTCGGCCTGTCGCTTCCTTTTTCCCTACGCGAAGGTTCTTTCGCCATGTCGCGCCGTTGCGAACTCACGGGCGTAGGCCCGATGGTCGGCCACAATGTGAGCCACTCGAACATCAAGACCAAGCGCCGCTTCCTGCCGGCGCTGGCCCCGGTCACGCTGCAGTCCGACGCGCTCGGCCAGTCGTTCACGCTGCGGATCCGCAACGCGGCGCTGCGCACGCTCGACGCCCGCGGCGGCCTGGACATCTTCCTGCTGAAGGCCCGCGACGAGGCGCTCTCGCCCCGCGCCCTGAAGATCAAGCGCCAACTGAAGGCCAAGCTGGCTCAGCCGGCCGCCTAAGCGCGCTTTAAAAGCTGTCGTTCCGGAAAGGCCGCCCGCGAGGGCGGCCTTTTTGTTTGCGCGTCAAACGCCCCCTCCGTCTCGGCGCTTCGCGCCGATCCACCTCCCCCGCTTCGCAGGGGAGGAGCGGGGCCAAGCTGCTCCCCCGCGTGCGGGGGAGCTGTCAGCGAAGCTGACTGAGGGGCGTTGGGCGCGGCGGCCGCTACGCCGCTGCCGGGACCTTCAGCGTCCCGTCGAACAGCGCCAGCATCTCGCGCCAGTGCCGTTCGGAGTGCTCGACGTCGTAGACCGGCAGGTCGTTCGGCGCGTAGCCGTGGATCGCGCCGCGGTAGATGGTGACCTCGGCGTCGAGGCCCTTCATCGCCGCCTTCAGCGTCTCGAACTGCGCTTCGGTGAAGTAGGGGTCCTGGTCGGCCCCGGCGACCAGCACCTTGGCCTTGATCTGCGGGGCCAGCAGGTGCGGGCTGTCCGGCTGGTCGGTGACCACCTGGCCGGCGTGGAAGGCGCCGGCCGCAGCGATGCGGTCGGGGAAGGTGCCAGCCGCGCGGATCGCCATCGCCCCGCCCATGCAGTAGCCGGTGACGCCGATCTTGTCGGCCTTGGCCTGGGGCTGCTGGTCCAGCCAGGCGAGGAAGGCGGCGGTGTCGCTCATCGCCTTCTCGGCGCTGGTCGAGCCGATGTACTTGCTGAACAGCTCGCCCATCTTGGCCTGGTCGGCGAAGATTTCCTTCGGCACCAGCGGCTCGTAGCCGCCGAGGCGCCAGAACATATCCGGCAGCAGGACGTAGTAGCCGTTCGAGGCCAGCCGCTCGGCCATCTCGAACAAGGTCGGGCGGATCGCCAGCGCGTCCATGTAGAACAGCACCGTCGGCCACGGGCCGGCGCCCTGGACCGGGGTGAAGACGTAGGCCTGAGCGTTCCCGTCGGGGGTGGGGATGGTCACATCCTGGCGGCTCATGGGTTCCTCCCTGTTTGTGGGCGCCAGTCGAACGCCAGAAGCAGCGTCCGCTGGAGCTTGGAAAAGTTGTCGTCGGACAGCAGGTAGAAGCGGACCGAGCCGTCGCGTTGGGGCAGGGCGGCCAGGCCCTCGAAGTTGTCGACGGTCAGCGGGGCGGCGAGCCGCAGCTCGTCCAGCGTCGCGCCATCGGCGTCGACGACCCGCAGGGTGATGCGCACGCCCTTCAGAACGCTGAAGGCGCGGAACAGATAGGCGCGCCGTCCGCCGGGCAGCGGGGCGACCGCCACCAGGCTGGCCTCGTCGGGCAGGGGCGCGACGGCGCTCGCCGCGCAGCCGGCCGCCAGCCGGCAGGTCCAGGTCTGGCCGCCGGCCTCGCCGCCGACGATGTAGGCGTCCGGGCCCGCGGCCGGGTCGGCGGCCAGGGCCTCCATGCCCTCGTTCTCGGGGAAGTCGGCCGCCGGCGTCGGCGCGCGGCGCGGCGGGCCGCCATCAGCGGAATAGACCAGGATGCGGTGGTCGCGCTCCAGGCTGACCAGCCGCCCGCCCCCGGGCAGCTCGGCCAGGCCTTCGGCGTCGGCTTCCGCCTTGCCCCGCGCCGACAGCGGTTGGCCGTCCTCGCCGATCAGCGACAGCAGGCGGGCATCGGTCACCCCGGTCAGCCGGCTCTTGGCGTCGAGCGCCAGGCGGGCGACGAACAGGTCGCCGTCATCGCTGACCGCGACCAGGCCGCCGTCCGGGCGGACGCTCAGGTCAGAGAGGCCGTGCAGCCGCGCGGTGTCCTGCGAACCGAGCAGCAGGCCGCCGGCGTAGGTGAAGGCGCCGATCTTCGCCTGGGTCGGCTGCTGCGGATTGAGCGGCAGGGCGGTGGTCTGGACGGCGATCTGCGGCCCGGCGGCGACCGGCCGGACCGGCAACGGCGGCTGGCCCGAGCAGGCGCCGAGGGCGAGGGTGGCGAGGAGGGCGAATGGGACGCCCCTTCCGTCTCGGCGCTTCGCGCCGATCCACCTCCCCCGCTTCGCAGGGGAGGAGCGGGAGCGCAGCTCCCCCGCGCGCGGGGGAGCTGTCAGCGAAGCCGACTGAGGGGGCGTCAAGGCCTCACCAGACGCCGCCCCCGCCCAAGGCCTCAAGCCACGGCCCTCCGGACTTCCTTGAAGGTGGAGCGGCGCATGCCGCCGCTGGGGCCATGGGTGTTGGGCGGCGGCTGCAGCAGGCTGCCGGAGCCGCGGCCGACCTTGCGCGGCTCTTCCTCGAACAGCTCGGCGAGCTGCTCGACGATGGCCCCGGCCAGTTGCTCGACGTCGACGATGGTGACGGCGCGCCGGTAGTAGCGGGTCACGTCATGGCCGATGCCGATGGCGATCAGCTGCACCGGGCTCTTGCCCTCGATCTCGGCGATCACCTCGCGCAGGTGCCGCTCGAGGTAGTGGCCGGAGTTCACCGACAGGGTCGAATCGTCAACCGGCGCGCCGTCGGAGATCACCATCAGGATGCGCCGCGCCTCGGGCCGGCCGATCAGCCGGTGGTGCGCCCACAACAGCGCCTCGCCGTCGATGTTCTCCTTCAGCAGCCCCTCGCGCATCATCAGCCCGAGGTTCTTGCGCGCGCGCCGCCAGGGCGCGTCGGCGGCCTTGTAGATGATGTGGCGCAGGTCGTTCAGCCGGCCGGGCTGCGGCGGCTTGCCGGACTTCAGCCAGTCCTCGCGGCTCTGGCCGCCTTTCCACGCCCGGGTGGTGAAGCCGAGGATCTCGGTCTTGACGCCGCAGCGCTCCAGGGTGCGCGCCAGGATGTCGGCGCAGACCGCCGCGACCATAATCGGCCGGCCGCGCATCGAGCCGGAGTTGTCGATCAGGATGGTGACCACCGTGTCGCGGAACTCGGTGTCGTCCTCTTCCTTGAACGACAGCGGCGCGGTCGGGTCGGTGATCACCCGGGTCAGGCGGGCGACGTCGAGGATGCCTTCCTCGAGGTCGAAGCTCCAGGCGCGGTTCTGCTGGGCCAGCAGCTTGCGCTGCAGCCGGTTGGCCAGCCGCGAGACGACGTTGGACAGGCTGGCCAGCTGCTGGTCGAGATAGGCGCGCAGCCGTCCCAGCTCCTCGGCGTCGCACAGCTCTTCGGCGGAGACGATCTCGTCGTGGGCGGTGGTGAAGACCTTGTAGGTGACCGGCTTGCCTTCGCCCCTCATTTCGGGCCGGGCCGGCTGTTCGCCTTCGCCCATCTCCGGCGGCTGGTCGGTCTCCTCGCCGTCGGCGCTCTCCTGCGCCTCCGTGGTCTGGCTGTCGGAGTCGTCGGTGTCCTGCTGGCTGGTCTGGCTTTCGTCGGCGGCGGAGGCCTGGGGCGTCTGCTCCTGGTTCTCGTTGTCGTCCTGGTCTTCGCTGCCCTCGGCCTCGGCGTCTTCGCCGGACTCCTCGTTCTCGTCGGCGTCCTCGGGCAGGTCGGAGGCGTCGTCGGCCATCTCCAGGTCGCGCAGGATGGCGCGGGTGACCCTGGCGTAGGCCTTCTGGTCCTCGATGGCGTCGAGCAGCTTGTCGAGATCGGTCCCGGCCTTGGCCTCGACGTCGGCGCGGAACAGGTCGACCAGCGGCTTGGCCGCGGCGGGCGGCGGCTCGCCGGTCAGCCGCTCGCGCACCATCAGCGACAGCACCTCGGCCATCGGCGGATTGGCCATGGCTTCGGCCTCGTTGAAGCCGCGCTTGGTCCAGAACTGTTCGACGACCGCCTTCAGGTTGTCGCGCACGCCGCCCAGGGCGTTGGCCCCGATCGCCTCGACCCGCGCCTGCTCGATGGCGTCGTAGGCCGGCTGGCCGAGCGGCGAGACCGGACGGTTCTTGGCGTGCGCCTGCGGATCGTGGTGCGCCAGCCGCAGCGCCATCTGGTCGGCCAAGCCGCGGATCCGCGCCGCGTCGGCGGCGGTCAGGTCGCGCGGCGGATGCGGCAGCACGGCGCGCTTGCCGGTCAGCTGCGGGCCCTCGCCGGAATAGACGATCTCCAGGTCCGGCGTCTCGGCGAGCGAGCGCGCCGCATGCGCCAGCGCCCGCTTGAAGGGCTCGACAGGGCTTTCCGGGGACTTGGCCATCGCTGCGGTCTTAGATCAGGGCGCGGGTAGGATGAAGCAAGAGTAGGCGACGCCCGCGTGAAATTTCGCTGTCGAGCGCTTCTCCCCCGCTGTCATCCCGGTTTCGCGCAGCGAAGACCGGGACCCAAGAACACGGCGGCCGACGACTAGCACCAACCTAGGCGCGCCGTGTTCTTGGATCCCGGACAGCCGCTGCGCAGCTTCCGGGATGACATGGAGCGGGAACGCCACGGCCAAGCCCCGCGTTAGCCGACGTGAGGACCTTCGGGACCTCGTGAGTAGGAGAGCGCGGTATGCTCAAATGGGCTCTGATCTTCGCGGTGATCGCGCTTGTCGCGGGAGCCCTCGGCTTCGGCGGCGTCGCAGGCGCGGCCGCGGGAATCGCGAAGATCCTGTTCTTCCTGTTCCTGGCCATCTTCGTGGTCTTCCTGGTGCTCGGCATCGTCGCCGGGCGGAAGATCACCGGCGGCTAGCGGACCGGAAGAGTTCGGGGAAAAGCGCGCCCGCTCCGGAAACCCCGGGGCGGGCGTCGCCACATCTGGAGCCTTAGGCCACGCGGACGCGGGCGGTGCTCTCCGGCAGGTCGGTGCCGAAGGCGCGCTGGTAGAACTCGGCGACGGTGCCGCGCTCCAGTTCGTCGCACTTGTTCAGGAAGGTCATGCGGAAGGCGAGCGCGATGTCGCCGCCGAAGATCTCGGCGTTCTGCGCCCAGGTGATCACGGTGCGCGGGCTCATCACCGTCGAGATGTCGCCGTTCATGAAGGCGTTACGGGTCATGTCGGCGACCCGGACCATGGCGTTGATGGTCCGCTTGCCTTCGGCGGTCGCGTAGACGGGGGCCTTGGCCAGCACGATGCCGGCCTCGACGTCATGGCTCAGGTAGTTGAGCGTGGTGACGATCGACCAGCGGTCCATCTGCGCCTGATTGATCTGCTGGGTGCCGTGATACAGCCCCGTGGTGTCGCCCAGGCCGATGGTGTTGGTCGTGGCGAACAGCCGGAAGTAGGGGTTGGCGCGGATCACCCGGTTCTGGTCGAGCAGGGTCAGCTTGCCGGAGGCTTCCAGCACCCGCTGGATGACGAACATCACGTCCGGCCGGCCGGCGTCGTACTCGTCGAACACCAGGGCGATCGGCCGCTGGATCGACCAGGGCAGGATGCCTTCGCGGAATTCGGTGATCTGCTTGCCGTCCTTCAGGACGATGGCGTCCTTGCCGACCAGGTCGATGCGGCTGATGTGGCTGTCGAGGTTGACGCGGATCAGCGGCCAGTTGAGCCGGGCGGCGACCTGCTCGATGTGCGTCGACTTGCCGGTGCCGTGATAGCCCTGGACCATCACCCGGCGGTCAAAGGCGAAGCCGGCGACGATCGCCCGGGTGGTCTCCGGGTCGAACTTGTAGGCCGGGTCGACGTCCGGGACATGCGGATCGCGCTCGGAGAAGGCCGGAACCTTCATGTCGATGTCGACGCCGAAGGTCTCGCGGATGTCGACCTCCGTGTCCGGGGTCAGCGAGATCAGCTTGTCTTCGGAGGAGTCAAAGGCGGCCATGGCGGTCGATTACAGGCTAGGCGTCCAGGACGCAAACAGCTGATGGGCCCGAACCCGCTTCATCTGGGCGCCCGCCGCGGCGCTTTCAACCAAGCCTTCAGCCGAGATCGTGTGGCGTGCGCCGGGCCAGCGGAACCAGCGCCGCCAGGCTGATCAGCGCCGCCGCCGACAGGTAGAGGCCGACCGGCGGCAGCCCGCCCTTGGCGGCCAGCGCAGCGGCGATCATCGGCGCCAGCCCGCCGCCGACGATGCCGCCGACGTTGAAGGCGATCGAGGCCCCGGAATACCGCACCCGTGTCGGGAACAGGCTCGGCAGGAAGGCGCCCAGCGGCCCGTAGACCAGGCCCATCAGGAACAGCGCCAGCGACAGGAAGGCCCAGATCAGCAGCAGCGAGCCCGAGCCCATCATCAGCGGCAGCAGGAAGCCCGCGCCGACGGTCAGCACGCAGCCGGCCATCAGCACCCGCCGCGGCGAGGTGGCGTCGGCCCAGTAGCCGGCGGCGACGATGCCGGCGGCGAGGAACAGGATCGCCCCCAGCTGCACGCCGAGGAACACCTCGCGGCTGTAGTGCAGGGTGCCGACGCCGTAGCCCAACGCGAACGCGGTGGTCAGGTAGAAGATGGCGAAGCAGGCCACCACCGCGAAGGTGCCGCCCAGCGTCGCCAGCCAATGCTTGGTCAGCACCTCGCCGAGCGGCGCATGCGACGGCGGGGCTTCGGCCAGCGCGGCCTTGAAGGCCGGCGTCTCGGTGAGCTTCAGCCGGACCCACAGGCCGACGCCGACCAGCACGGCGCTGGCGATGAACGGCAGCCGCCATCCCCAGCTCTTGAACTGCTCCGGGGTGAGGAACAGGCCGAGGATCAGGAACAGGCCGTTGGCGGCGATGAAGCCGACCGGGGCGCCGAGTTGCGGGAACATGCCGAAGCGGGCGCGCCAGCCGGGCGGGGCGTTCTCCACCGCCAGCAGGGCCGCGCCGCCCCATTCGCCGCCGAGGCCGAAGCCCTGGCCGAACCGCAGCACGCAGAGCAGGAACGGCGCGAGCCAGCCGATCTGATCGTAGCCGGGCAGCAGGCCGATCAGCACGGTCGACAGGCCCATGGTCAGCAGCGAGGCGACCAGCGTCGACTTGCGCCCGATCCGGTCGCCGAAGTGGCCGAAGAAGGCCGCGCCCAGCGGCCGGGCGAAGAAGGCCACGGCGAAGGTCGCGTACGAGCTGAGCAGCTGGGCCGAGGGCGAGGCCGCGGGGAAGAACATCGCCCCGAACACCAGCGAGGCGGCGGTGGCGTAGATGTAGAAGTCGTAGAACTCGACCGCCGTGCCGACCAGGCTGGCGATCAGCACGCGCCGGTTCGACGGCGCGCCGGGCGCGATTTCAGATGCGGCCATGGACGCCCCCTCAGTTACGCGGCCCGGCTTCGCGTTCCTGGCTGCGCAGGTCAAGCGCGCCGATGGTCACCCAAGGCCGTGGCTTTGGCGGCGGGCGAGCGGGATCAGGCCGGCCAGGGTGATCAGCGCCGCGCCGGCCATGTAGAGGCCGACCGGCATGAGGCCGCCGCGCTGCGCCAGGGCGGTGGCGATGAACGGCGCCAGGCCGCCGCCGACGATGCCGCCCAGGTTGAAGGCCAGCGCCGCGCCGGTGTAGCGCACCCGGGTCGGGAACAGGCTCGGCAGGAAGGCGCCGAGCGGTCCGGTGACGAAGCCGATCACGAACAGGGCCAGCGATAGGTAGACGCCGACCGCCAGCAGGGAGCCCGGGCCCAGGCCCAGCGGCAGCAGCAGCCCGGCGACGACCACCCCCACGCAGCCGGTCATCATCACCCGGCGGATGCTGGTCGCGTCCGACCAGTAGGCCGCCGCCACGACGCCGGCGGCGAGGAAGACGATGGACACCATCTGCACCGCCAGGAACGCCTCGCGGTCGTGGTTCAGCGTGCCGACGCCGTAGCTCAGGGCGAAGGCTGTGGTCAGGTAGAAGCTGGCGAAGCAGGCGACGACGCCGCAGATCCCGCACAGGGTCGCCAGCGGATGCTGCGTCAGCACCTCGCCGAGCGGAGCCTGGGCCGGCGGCGCCTCGGCCAGCGCGGCCTTGAACGCCGGGGTCTCGGAGAGCTTCAGGCGCACCCACAGGCCGAGCGCCACCAGCACGGCGCTGGCGAGGAACGGCAGCCGCCAGCCCCAGCTCTCGAACTGCGCGGGCGTGAGGGTGAGGCCGAGGATCAGGAACAGGCCGTTGGCGGCGAACAGGCCGACCGGGGGCCCCAGCTGTGGGAACATGCCGAAGCGGGCGCGCCAGCCGGGCGGGGCGTTCTCGACCGCCAGCAGCGCCGCGCCGCCCCACTCGCCGCCGAGCCCGAGGCCCTGGCCGAAACGCAGCACGCACAGCAGCAGCGGCGCGAGCCAGCCGATCTGGGCGTAGGTCGGCAGCAGGCCGATCAGCACGGTCGAGACGCCCATGGTCAGCAGCGAGGCCACCAGCATCGACTTGCGCCCGACCCGGTCGCCGAAATGGCCGAAGAAGGCCGCCCCCATCGGCCGGGCGAAGAAGGCCACCGCGAAGGTGGCGAAGGCGCTGAGCTGCTGGGCCGAGGGCGAGGCTGAGGGGAAATAGAGCTTGCCGAGCACCAGCGAGGCGGCGGTCGCGTAGATGAAGAAGTCGAAGTACTCGATCGCCGTGCCGACCAGGCTGGCGGTCAGCACGCGGCGCACCGACGGCGCGTCGGACGGCGTCCCCGCTGACGCCCCGGACAAGGCTTCCGTCGCCGACATCGCGGCCCCTCCCGAATTTCATTGTTTTGCCGACGGTTCCGCGTGTTGGCGCGGGAGGTCAAGGGCGCGTTCTCGGGACGTAGCGCTGCGCTTCCTCAATCCGCTCGTCCCCACGAAAGCGGGGATCCAGGCTTTTGTGTTTTGGTCGATGCGCCACGGGGCGTGCCGACTGAACACCAAAAACACCTGGGTCCCCGCTTTCGCGGGGATGACCGGTGACACTTGGGCTTCAGGGAGCTACCCCCAGCGCATGCCCGCCGAGATCGCGCCCTTCTACGCCATCCAACTCAGCCGCATCGCCCACCGGCTGAAGGCCGAGGGCCGCTCGATCCTGCACATGGAGTTCGGCCAGCCGTCGACCGGGGCGCCGAAGGCCGCGCTGGAGGTGGCGCACCGGGTGCTCGACGCCGAGGCCATGGGCTACTGGGAGAGCGCCGAGCTGACCGCGCGGATCGCCCGCCATTACGACGAGACCTATGGCGTCACCGTCGATCCGGAGGCGGTGGTGCTGACTTGTGGCGCCTCGCCGGCGCTGGTGCTGGCGCTGTCGTCGGCGTTCGAGCCGGGCGACCGGATCGCGCTGGCCCGGCCCGGCTACGTCGCCTACCGCAACGTCCTGAAGTCGCTGCACATGGTCCCGGTGGAGATCGCCTGCGGTCCCGCCGAGCGCTACCAGCTGACCGCCGAGGCGCTGGCTGCGCTCGATCCGCCGCCGGCCGGCGTGATCGTCGCCAGCCCGGCCAATCCGACCGGCTCGATCATCCCGACCGACGAACTCGCCGCCATCGCCCAGGTCTGCCGGGCGCGGGGGATCCGGGTGATCTCCGACGAGATCTACCACGGGCTCAGCTACGCCGGGCCGACCCACTCGATGCTGGAGTTCGATCCCGACGCGCTGGTGATCAACAGCTTCTCGAAATATTTCAGCATGGCCGGCTGGCGGCTGGGCTGGCTGGTCGCGCCGGGCCCGGCGGCGGAGCGCGCCCGGGCCTACGTCGGCAACCTGTTCCTGACCGCCCCCTCGCTCAGCCAGCACGCCGGCCTGGCGGCGATGGACGCGCGCGACGAGCTGGAGGGCCACGTCGCGGTCTACCGCCGGAACCGGGAACTGCTGCTGGAAGCGCTGCCGAAGCTGGGGCTGGCCTCGATCGCGCCGCCGGACGGAGCCTTCTACATCTGGGCCGACATCGGCCACCTGACCAACGACAGCCTGGCCTTCTGCGAGCGGCTGCTGCGCGACACCGGCGTGGCCACCGCGCCGGGGCTCGATTTCGACCCGGTCGACGGCCACCGCTTCATGCGCTTCAGCTTCGCGGTCTCGACGCCCGAGGTCGAGGAGGCGATCGCCCGGATGATTCCCTGGTTCGCGGCGCAGAGCTAAAGATCCGCTCATCCCGGCGAAGGCCGGGACCCAGGTCCCGCCTGAGCGTAGCAGGTGCGGGTGAGTGCGTTTGGCCGTGACCGCCGCACCCGGCATCTGGATCCCGGCCTTCGCCGGGACGAGCGGGGTGGTGTGTCAGACCATCCCGGCCTTGCGCAGCGCCTGGTAGGCGCGAATCACTTTCTGCAGGCGTTGCTCGCCGGCGCGGTCGCCGCCGTTGGCGTCGGGGTGCAGGCGGCGGACCAGCTCGGTGTAGCGGGTGCGGATCGCCGGCCCCTCGGCATTGGCCTCGAGGTCGAGTTCAGCCAGGGCGTTGCGCTCGATCTTGCCGAGCTTGGGGTTCTCCGGTTCGACCGGGCGGCGGGCCTGGGCGCCGCCCTGGCCGAACAGGTTGAAGGGATCGCGATAGCCTTCGCCCTTGCCGACCTTGGCCGAGAAGCTCGCCGCCTCGCGCGAGAAGCGGCCGGCCTTCATCTCCCAGGTCGGGCGCCCGCCGGTGAACATCTCGTCCTGCTGGCGCTGGCGGATCTCGCCCTCGCTCATGCCGGCGAAGAAATCCCAGTTGCGGTTGTACTCGGCCGCGTGCGGCTGACAGAACCAGTAGTGCTCCTCGAGCATCTCGCGCGACTTCGGCGCGCGCGCCGTCGCCGCCGACCGGCAGCCAGGGTGGTCGCAGGGCCGCTCACCCGGCTTCAGCGCATTCACGTCCTCCTCGGCAGCCTTCTTCGCCGCCTCGTCCTTGGAGGGCGGGCGAACGCGGATGTCGCGGAATTTGGGCTTGTATTGAAACGCGCCGGCCATCCGGCGAGTATGGGCCCGAGATTGTTCTGTTCAAGAATTGACGAAAGCGATCATGGGCGCCGTAGCCGCAGCTATCCGCGACAAGTTGACCGAGGCCTTCCAACCGACCCGCCTGGAAGTCGATGACGACTCGGCGCGCCATCACGGCCATGCCGGCGCCCGCGAGGGCGGCGAGAGCCATTTCAACGTGGTGATCGAATCACCGGCCTTCGTCGGCGCGCCCAAGGTCGCCCGTCAGCGGATGGTCTATCGGGCGCTGGCCGTGGAGTTGGCCGGCCCGGTGCACGCCCTGTCGGTGAAGGCCCTGGCCCCGGGCGAAGCCGACTGATTCCGCGCTTTCGTCATCGCCCGGCTTGTCCGGGCCATGGCGGGAAAATCTAGACCCCGGCCTTGGTCCGGAGTTCGCCCAGCACCCGCGCCAGGTCCGCTTCGCGGAACGGCTTCTGCAGCACCGGCGAGCCGCGATCGACGTCGCGCAGCCCGGCGTCGCCGTAACCGGTGGCGAAGGCGAACGGCGCGCCTTTCTCCCGCAGCAGGTCGGCGAGCGGGAAGATCGGCTGTCCGCCGAGATTGACGTCGAGCACCGCGCAATCGAGCTCCGCTTCGCGCGCTAGCTGCAGCGCCTCGTCGAGCCGTGAGGCCGGACCGACGATGGTGCACCCCAGATCGGTCAGCATGTCCTCGATCAACATCGAGACCATCATCTCGTCCTCGACGACGAGCACCCTCAGGCCATCCAGCTTATTGGTCATTCTTTGGCTCCGCGGCAGGTCGCAGTGTCGAAGTCCCAGATTCGTCCGTGTTCGGCCTTTCGGTCGAAATCGGCGCGCGCCGTTACCGGGCGGCCGAGGCGGCTCAAGCGTTTCGGCCGCCCCGCGCGGGAGGCGACGGTGCTGATTTTCGGCATAGGACGGACGATCCCCCCATTGGATCAAGCTTTGCTAAACGACGCCGTCCCAACGCCGGTTCCCCACCGATTCCCAATTGCGACCGGACCGTCAAGCGCCGCGGCGCTCAATTTGCACAAAGCGTCAAACTTCTGAGGCCCCGCCGCCGGGCTCAATCGGCCTCGGGAATGGGCGGCCAGACCTGCAGGATCGTGATCTGATTGCCCTTGCGTTCGGCCACCCGGAAGCGCTGGGCGTGGAAGTGGAAGGTCTCGCCGACCTCGGGAATCCGCTGGGCTTCGTGGATCAGCAGGCCGGCCACGGTCACCGCCTCGTCGTCCGGCAGGTCCCAGTTCATTGCGCGGTTGAGGTCGCGGATGGTGACGGAGCCGTCGACCATCATCGCGTCGTCCGGGCCCGGCCGCACGCCGTCGACGGCGATGTCATGCTCGTCGTCGATCTCGCCGACGATCTCCTCGAGGATGTCCTCGAGGGTGATCAGCCCCTGCAGCGCGCCGTATTCGTCGACCACCAGGGCGAAGTGGCTCTGGCGCTTGAGGAAGGCCGTGAGCTGGTCCTTGAGCGAGGTGGTCTCGGGAATGAACCAGGGCTCGCGCACGATGCTGGCGAGGTCCAGCGCCGCGATGTCGCCGTCGGCCTTGGCCAGCGCCTGCAGCAGGTCCTTGGCGTGCAGCACGCCGACGATGTTCTCCGGCTCGTCGCGGTAGATCGGCACGCGGGTGTGGCCGGAGTCGAGCGCCTCGGCGAGCAGCGCCCGCGGCGGCAGGTCGCCGTCGACCATGGCGATCGCCTTGCGGTGGACCATCACCTCGGTGACGTCCATCTCCGCCAGGTCGAGCACTCCGCCCAGCATCCAGCGGTCGCGGGTCTCCACCAGGCCTTCGGAGTGGTGATATTCCACCGCCCCGCGGATCTCCTCGTGCGCGGCGAGCACGTCGGTCGCCATGTCGAGCTTCACGCCGAACAGCCGCAGCGTCTTCCGGACGATCCACTGGACCGCATAGACCACCGGCCCGAACAGGCGGACGGCCCAGAGCGTGGGGGCCGACAGCGCCCGGGCGACGTCGTCGGAGCGGACGATGGCGATGGTCTTCGGCAGCACTTCGGCGAAGACCAGCACCAGCACGGTCATCACCGCCGTCGCCACGGCCACGCCGAGCGCGCCCGGCACGGCCCGGGTGATCACCGTGGTGGTCAGCGCCGAAGCCAGGATGTTGATCAGGTTGTTGCCCAGCAGCACCGCGCCGATCATCGACTCCTGGTCGGAGATCAGCCGGTTGACCCGGCGCGCGCCGCGGTCGCCCTCGCGCTCCAGCTGGTGCATCCGGGCGCGGCTGGCGCCCGTCATCGAGGTCTCGGCGGCGGAGAACAACGCCGACAGCGCCAGCAGGCCGAAGACGATCGGCGCAAGCGCGAGGAGGGCTGTCATCCCAGCGCCCCCTCGTCGACCAGGAAGCGTCTCACCGCGTGGGCGTCGACGTCCTTGGCGACGAAGGCCTCGCCCAGCTTGCGGGCGAGGATGAAGGTCAGCTGGCCGGCCTCGGCCTTCTTGTCCTGCGCCATGTGGCGGACCAGCCGGTCGGCGTCGAACGGCGCGCCGGGGATCTCGTCCATCCGCGTCGGCAGGCCGGCCGCGGCGATGGCGGCGGTGGCGCGCTCAGCGTCCTGCGCCGAGCACAGTCCCTGGGCGGCCGAGAAGCGGAACGCCAGCGCCTGGCCGGCGGCCACCGCCTCGCCGTGCAGCAGGGCTTCGCCGTAACCGGTCTCGGCCTCCAGCGCGTGGCCGAAGGTGTGGCCCAGGTTAAGCAGCGCGCGGCGGCCCTGTTCCTTCTCGTCCTCAGCGACGATCTCGGCCTTCATCTCCACCGAGCGGGCGACCGCGTGGGCCAGGGCGGCGGGCGCGCGCGCCAGCACCGCCTGGCCGTTGGCCTCCAGCCACTCGAAGAAGCCGAAGTCGCCCAGCAGGCCGTACTTGATCACCTCGGCGTAGCCGGCACGCATTTCGCGGTCGGAGAGGGTCGACAGCGCGTCGAGATCGGCCAGCACCAGCTTCGGCTGATGGAAGGCGCCGACCAGGTTCTTGCCGCGCGGCGTGTCGATCGCCGTCTTGCCGCCGACCGAGGAGTCGACCTGGGCCAGCAGGGTGGTCGGGACCTGCACGAAGTCGATGCCGCGCTTGTAGATCGCCGCGGCGAAGCCGGTGAGGTCGCCGACCACGCCGCCGCCGAAGGCGCAGACCAGGTCGCCGCGGTCGAGCTCCAGCGCCAGCAGCCGGTCGCTGACGTCGGCCAGCCCCTCGAAGCTCTTGGTCTGCTCGCCAGGCGACACGATCACCGGACAGACCGCCAGGCCCGCGGCCTCCAGAGCGGCGGTGAACGCCGGCCCGTGCAGGGCCCAGACGGTCTCGTCGCTGACCACCGCCAGCCGGCCGCGGCGGGTGAAGGGGGCGATCCGCTCGCCGGCCTGGGCCAGAAGGCCCTTGCCGATGACCACGTCGTAGGCGCGCGCACCGAGGCCCACGGGGACGCTGCGGCTCATTGGGATTGTTCCTCGACGTAGGCGCTCAGCGCGCGAAGCAGTTGGTCGACCGTGACGTGGTGCGGCGCGTCGCCGGTTTCCACGGTGATGTCGGCGTGGGCGTAGGTCGGATAGCGGGCTTCGGCCTGGGCCTTCAGCACCTCCATCGGATCCTTGCCGATCAGCAGCGGGCGGCTGTCCTTGCGGCCGACCCGGCGGGCCAGCACCTCCAGGTCGGTCTTCAGCCAGACGGAGATCGCCTTGGCCTTGATCAGCTCGCGGGTCTTGGTGTCCATGAAGGCGCCGCCGCCGGTGGCCAGCACGTGCGGGGCCTCGTCCAGCAGCCGGGAGATCACCCGCCGTTCGCCCTCGCGGAAGGCGGGCTCGCCGAATTCGGCGAAGATGTCGGGAATCGCGCGGCCGGCCGCGGCTTCGACCTCGGTGTCGGCGTCGCGAAACGGCAGCCCCAGGGCGTTGGCCAGTCGGTGGCCGACGCTCGACTTTCCGACTCCCATGAGGCCGACCAGGGCGATGGTGCGACGGCGCAGCGGTTCAAAGCGGTCCATGAATGGCGGAGGCTTACACGAGCCGACGCACTCGCGCCAATATCGCGCCCGACGTATGCTCAAGCTTATGCAGCGTACCCTGGCCTTTGCAGCCGTCCTGACCCTTGCCAGCCTCGCCCTGGCGAGCCCGGGGGCGCCGGCCCTCGCCCAGGCCGTGGAGGTGGCGCCGCTCGCCGCCCCCGACGCCTTCTCGACCGCCGGCCGGCCGACCGGGCTGTCCGCAGACCTCTGGCGCGGGGCCTCGGTCGACACCCTGGGCGCGGTGCTGCCCAAGCTCGGCCAGCGGCCATTGTCGCCCGCCGCCGCGGCGCTGGCGCGGCGCGTGCTGGCGACCGGCGCGCCGGGACCGCAGGGGCTGGGGACGATCCGGCGCTGCTCGCGGCGCGGGGCCAATGCGCTTGTGGCGCTGGGCGATCCGCGCGCCGCCGCCGCGATCCTGGCCCGCGCGCCCGGCCTCGACCGCAACGCCGAGCTGTCGCGCGCGGCCGCCGAGAGCGCCCTGGTCGCCAGCGACGCCGCCCGGGCCTGCGGGATCGCCCAGGCGCTGACCGTTGGGCGCGACGACGTCTACTGGCTGCGGCTGCGCGCCTACTGCCAGGCGAGCGCCGGCCAGGCCGCCCAGGCGCAGCTGACCTTCGACCTGGCCCAGGCCCAGGCGCGCGACGAGACCTTCGGGCGGCTGATGTCGGCCAAGCTGGCGGGCGGCGGCAATCCGGGGGCGGCGTCGCTGCGCAACGGCCTCGACTATGCGCTGTCCCGCGATCTCGGCCTCGACCTGGCGGCGGCCAAGCCCGCACCGGCGCTCGCCGCGGCGCTGCCCGGGACGGACCCGGCCGAGCCGGCCTGGACCATCCCGGCGGGCGACACCGACCGGCTGGCGGCCGCTCGGGCGCTCGCTGCGGGCCAGCCGGTCGCGCCGGAGCTGGTCGCGCGGCCTGCTCGACGCGGCGGCCAAGGCGCCGGCGGCGCAGCGCGCAGGCCCCCAGGCCGCGGCCCTGATCGTCGCGGCCTACGCCGGCGCGAGCGGCCCGGACCTGCGCGGCCGGCTGGCGGCGCTGGCGGTTCCCGAGGGGCGGGCGCCGGCGGGGCGCAATCTGGCGCTCGCGGCGGCGGCCCAGGAGCGGCTGGTCGGCGAGACCGCCATGCTGGTGCTGTGGACCTGCGCCGACGCCGGCGCCGCCGGGCCGGCGCCGGGCGACCGCGCCCGCAGCGTCCAGGCGCTGCGCGAGGCCGGCCTCGACGCCGACGCGCGCAATTTCGCGGTGGAAGGCCTGTTGGTGGCGCCATGAGCAAGCTTGGTGGCTCAGAGGCCGGCCGCGGCCCCCGCCACCCCTTCGGGGTCCCCCTCCCCCTTGGGGGGAGGAGAGGGGTGGCTGCGGCTTCGAATCTCCTCCCCCTCTGGGGGAGGGGGACCGCGAAGCGGTGGAGGGGGCTCGCCGCCCGTCCTCAGCCATGAGCAAGGGCGCGTCCTGGGCCGAGGCCTTTCTGGAGATGATGGCCGTCGAGCGGGCGGCGGCGAAGAACACGCTGTCGGCTTATGGCCGCGACCTGTCCGACGCGACCGGGTTCCTGGCCGGACGCGGACGCGACCTTTCCGACGCCTCGGCGGAGGAGGTGGAGGCCTATTTCGCCGACCTTGGCGCGCGCGGGCTGTCGCCGGCGACGGCGTCGCGCCGGCGCGCGGCGGTCCGGCAGTTCTATCGCTTCGTGCTGGCCGAGGGCTGGCGCGCCGACGATCCCTCCCGCCGGGTCGAGGCCCCGAAGAAGGGCCGGTCGCTGCCGAAGGTGCTGAGCCGCGAGGAGATCGACCGGCTGATCGCCGCCGCCGGCGCCCGCGACGGGGCGCAGGGGATCCGGCTGGGCTGCATGGTCGAGCTGGCCTACGCCTCAGGCCTGCGGATCTCCGAGCTCACCGGTCTGACGCTGGCCGCGCTGGCGCGCGATCCGGCCTACCTGATCGTCAAGGGCAAGGGCGGCAAGGAGCGGCTGGCGCCGCTGAACGAGACCGCGCGCGCGGCGGTGAAGGCCTATCTGGAGGTCCGGCCGCGGTTCCTGCCGAAGGGCGACAAGGCCAATCCCTGGCTGTTCCCGTCGCGCGGCGTGGGCGGGCGGTTGACCCCGCGGCGCTTCGCCCAGCTGCTCGACGAGGCCGCCGCCGACGCCGGGATCGACCCGGCGCGGGTCAGCCCGCATGTGCTGCGCCACGCCTTCGCCACGCACCTGCTGGAGGGCGGCGCCGACCTGCGGGTCGTCCAGACCCTGCTCGGCCACGCCGACATCGCCACCACCCAAATCTACACCCACGTCGCCGGTGACCGGCTGCGCGAGGTGGTCGAGACCAAGCACCCGCTGGCGAAGAAGAGCTAGCTCACCGGTACTTGCCGCTGCCGTCCGGGCAGACGCGGACATAGCGAGCGTCCGCGCCGCTCCCCGTCGGCGCCAGGCGGCAACCGCGGCTGACGTAGCCGGCGGCGTTCGGATCGGCGCGGGCGGTGGCGTCGGTGTCGTAGGGGACCGTGTCGCTATAGTTCCAGTAGCCGCCGGTCTGATCGCTCATCGGCGCGATGCCGGCCGTGTTGGCGCCGTAGGCGCCCACAGAGGCCGCGCCCTCACTCGGGTTGGGGGCGTAGGAATAGGAGTAACCGGCCGTGGGCGGCCCGAAGCCGGGCGCCGGCGCCGGCGACGGACCGCGCGGCTGAGCGTACGGCGGGGCGGGACCGTAACTCGCCGATCCGTAGGGTTGCGCCGCGACCGGCGCGGCGATCACCAGCGCCGCCGCAGCGCCGATCGTGATCATCATTGCGCAATGCATGTACGCCTCCGCAGTCGTGCGCGTCGCGGGCTCGGGCGCGCCTCGCGCGCGTCAACGGCCGGCGCCGGTCGAAGTTGCGCGCCGGAGGCGCCACGTGTCCGCGGAGCCACAAAGAAAGAAGCCGCCCCTCGTGGAGCGGCTTCGTTGGCGGCGCGGATCGCGCGCTTAGCCGGCGACGCGGTAGCGCCCGCTGCCGTCGGGACAGACCCGGACGTAGCGGTAGTCGCTGCTGTTGACCGGCGCCGGGGCCAGGCGGCAGCCGCGCTGGCTGTAATAGCTGGAGCGGGTGTCGCGATAGACGCTGTTGTCGACCTGGTAGGGGACCGTGTCGCCGTAGCTCCAGTAGGCCCCTTGCTGGTCGCATTTGGACTTATCGTTGGCGTGGCCCACCGCCGCGCCGAGGCCGCCGCCGACCAAACCGCCCAGCACCGCGCCTTCGGTGCGATCGCCGCGGCCGGCGACGTTCGAGCCGAGCACCCCGCCGGCGATGGCGCCGAGCAGGCCGGCGGTCACGGCGGAGTTGTTGTTGCACTTGATCGGCGCGGCGTAGCCGGCGTTGCTGCCGTAGTAGTCGGCCGCAGGCGCGTTGGACGCCCACTGCCGGTCGTCCCACGCCGGCGCCGGCCCGTAGGCGCGGGCGTAGGCGCCGGAACCGTAGCGGGCGTCGTACCTGGCGCGGCGGGCGTCGTAGTCGGCGCGGCGGCGGTCATAGTCGGCCCGGGCCGCGCGATAGGAGTCCTGCTGTGATTCCCAGCGCGCCCGGTCGCGGTCGTACTGCCGCTGCTGTTGCTGGTACTGATCGGTCGGCCGGTAGGGCGAACCATATGGCGACCCGTACTGCGAACTGGCGGGCGCGCCGTACGGCTGGGCCGCAACCGGCGCGGCCGCGGCCAGCGCCAGCGCCGACGCGGCGACGGTCTTGAAAGCGAAATGCATCGTCTAGCTCCGTGTTTCTCCTCGGCCGCGGCCGCGTGTCAGGGCAGGTCCGCGTGTAGATGGGCGGCGCGCCAGGAGCCGCTGTTCGTCCGGCGATGCGGCCGATCGGCTGGGCGCCACCTCGGGCGGAGTTAACGACGATAAGCGTCCGGGGGTTGCAGGCATGAAATGTTAGCGGCGACGCTGCTCTTGTTAGCTTGAGCCATCCCGCCTAATTTCCGCCGCTTCCGCGAACGCTTGGGAGCGCCGCCCTCGTATGGCCCTGCATTATCTCGAGTTCGAGCGGCCGATCGCCGAGCTCGAAGCCAAGATCGAGGAGCTGTCGAAGCTCTCCGAAACCGCCGGCCCCGGCGTCTTTGACGCCGAGATCGAAGGATTGCGCTCGCGCGCGCAGAAAATGCGCCGCGACGCCTACTCCAAGCTCGACGCCTGGCAGAAGACCCAGGTGGCGCGTCACCCCGACCGCCCGCACTTCGTCGACTACGTCGCCGACCTGATCGACGACTTCATCGAGCTGCACGGCGACCGAGTGTTCGGCGACGACCAGGCGCTGATCGGCGGTATCGGCCGGTTCCGCGGCCGCCCGGTGGTGGTGATCGGCCACGAGAAGGGCCGCGACACCGCCAGCCGCGTGAAGCACAACTTCGGCTACGCCCGGCCCGAGGGCTATCGTAAGGCGGTGCGCCTGATGGAGCTGGCCGAGCAGTTCGGCCTGCCGGTCATCAGCCTGATCGACACCGCCGGCGCCTATCCCGGGATCGCTTCCGAGGAGCGCGGCGTCGCCGAGGCGATCGCGCGCTCGACCGAGAAGTGCCTGATGCTCGGCGTGCCGAACGTCGCCATCATCACCGGCGAGGGCGGCTCCGGCGGGGCCATCGCCATCGCCGGCGCCAACCGGGTGCTGATTCTCGAGCACGCCATCTATTCGGTGATCGCGCCGGAAGGGGCCAACTCGATCCTCTGGCGCGGCTCGCGCACCGGCGCCGACGCGGCCCGGGCGATGAAGATCTCCGCCCAGGAACTGCTGGCGAACAAGATTGTCGACCGCATCATCCCCGAACCGGTCGGCGGCGCGCACTCCGACCGCGAGCAGACCATGGCCAACGTCGCCGAGGCCATCGAGCAGGAACTGGCCGGGCTGGACGGCCTGTCGGCCCAAGAGCTGCGCAAGCGCCGCTCGGACCGCTTCTACGCCATCGGCCGGACGCTGCAGTAGCGGCGGCCCCCTCCACCGCTTCGCGGTCCCCCTCCCCCAAGGGGGGAGGAGAAGGAAGCTGCAACCTCGATTCTCCTCCCCCTCTGGGGGAGGGGGACCCCGAAGGGGTGGAGGGGGCGCAGCTTCTGCGGCGCTTTACGCCAGCCCCTTCAAAGCTTCCGCCACCTCTTCCACCGCCGCCTCGGTCGTCGCCCAGGAGCAGACGAAGCGGACGCTGCCGTCGAGGAAGCGGTAGACGAACCAGCCGGCGGCGTGCAGCCGCGCGAGCGTGGCGTCGTCCATCTCGACGAACACCGCGTTGGCCTCGACCGGGTGCAGCACCTTGAACGGCATGGCGGCGGCCAGCTTGGCCGCCATGGCGTTGGCGTGGGCGGCGTGGCGGAGCAGCGCGCCGTCCTGCAGCATGCCGACGAACGGCGCGGCGTAGAACCGGCCCTTGGACGGCAGCTGGCCGGCCTGCTTCAGGCGCGGGTCGATCCGCCGGGCCAGGGCCTTGTCGAGGATCACCAGAGCCTCGGTGGGCGGCATGCCGGCCTTGGCCCCGCCGAGCACGAACAGGTCGACGCCGAGGCCGGCGAGTTGCGTCAGGTCGAAGCCGGCCGCCGCCGCGTTGGCGACGCGCGCGCCGTCGAGGTGCACGCCATGGCCGCGGGCCTTCACCGGCGCGATCAGTCGCGCGAGCTGCTCGGCGCTGTAGACCGTGCCGTACTCGGTGGCGGTGGTCAGCGAGAGCGCCGCGGCGGGCTGCCGGTAGGAGACGTCCGGCTGGGCCAGCGCGGCCTCCAGCGCCGTGGGATCGATGCGGCCGGAGGCGCCCGGCAGGCGGATCAGCCCGACACCCTGGCCGAAGAAGCCCGGCGCGCCGGTCTCGTCGGTGCAGATGTGGGCGTGCTCGTGCGCCAGCACCGCCTCGAACGGGCGGGCCAGGGCGGCGACCGAGATGGCGTTGGCGGCGGTGCCGGAGGCGACGAAACGGACCTCGGCGTCGACGTCGAGCAGGCCGCGGACCAGGTCGGCGGCGCGGGCGGTGACCGCGTCGGTCCCGTAGCCCGAGGCGTAGCCCTGGTTGGCGTCGAGCAGGGCCTGCATGGCTTCCGGCGCGGCCGGGGCGGTGTTGTCCGAGGCGAAGTCGTAGCGGGCGCTCATGCCGTCATCTCCGTCATCCCGGCCGCAGCGAAGCGAAGAGCCGGGACCCAGGGGCGGTGCGCGCGGCTCCTGGTCCCGGATCGGCCTTTCAGGCCGTCCGGGATGACGGGTGTTTTGGTGGGCCCTTAGACCAGCGCCCCGTGGCAGTGCTTGAACTTCTTGCCCGAGCCGCAGGGGCAGCCGGCGTTGCGGCCGGTCTGCTCCCAGCCGTCCGGCAGGGCGCTGACGGGCAGGGCGGCGCGCTGGTCGACCGGCAGGCCGTCGGGCAGGGCGCCCATCTGGGCGGCGTTCTCGCCGGTCAGCGGGTCGAGGTGGACTTCGAACATCCCCGGCGGCGGGGCCGGCGGCTCTTCGAACTGGAACTCCACCGTCATCAGCCAGCGGGTGACGTTCTGGCGCACGTCGACCAGCAGCTTCTCGAACAGCGAGAAGGCCTCGGTCTTGTACTCCTGCAGCGGGTCGCGCTGGCCGTAGCCGCGCAGGCCGATGACGTTGCGCAGGTGGTCGAGGTGCATCAGGTGCTCGCGCCACTGCATGTCGATCATCTGCAGCAGGAAGCTCTTTTCGACCGAACGCATGTGGTCGCCGACCTGGGCGTCGCGCTCGGCGACGCGGGCGACGGCGGCGGCGTTGATCCGCTCCTCGATCTCCTCGTTGGCGATGCCTTCCTCAGCCGCCCAGTCGTGCACCGGCAGCTCGAGGCCGAGGTACTCGCGGATGTGCGCGTCGAGGCCGTCGATGTCCCACTGCTCGGCGTAGGCCTTGGGCGGCAGGTGGCGGGCGACGATGTCGGAGATGGTGTCCTGGCGCATCTCGGCGATCACGTCGGAGATGTCGGCCGAGTTCATGAACTCGGCGCGCTGCTCGAACACCGCCTTGCGCTGGTCGTTCACCACGTCGTCGTACTTGAGCAGGTTCTTGCGGATTTCGTAGTTGCGCTGCTCGACGCGCTTCTGGGCCGTGGCGATCGCCGAGTTCAGCCACTTGTGGGTGATCGCCTCGCCGTCCTGGACGCCGAAGGTGCGCATGATCGAGTCCAGCCGGTCGCCGGCGAAGATGCGCAGCAGGTCGTCCTCGCAGGAGAGGAAGAACTTCGAACGGCCCGGGTCGCCTTGGCGGCCGGTCCGGCCGCGCAGCTGGTTGTCGATCCGGCGGCTTTCGTGCCGCTCGGTGCCGAGCACGTAGAGGCCGCCGGCGGCCAGCGCCCGGACCTTCAGGTCGGCGATCTCGGATTCGATCTCATGCTTGCGCTGGACCGCCATCTCCGGCGTGACCTCGATCCCTAGGCCGCGCTGTTCGTCGCGCCAGTGGGCGACCTTCATGTCGACGTTGCCGCCGAGCTGAATGTCGGTGCCGCGACCAGCCATGTTGGTGGCGATGGTCACCGCGCCGGGCACGCCGGCGTCGGCGACGATCAGCGCTTCCTGCTCGTGGTAGCGGGCGTTCAGCACGTTGTGCGGAATGCCCTTCTGGGTCTTGCCGTCGACCTCGAAGCTGTGCGCCTTCAAGAGCTCGGAGAGATGCTCGGACTTCTCGATCGAGACCGTGCCGACCAGGATCGGCTGGCCGCGCCGGAAGCAGTCCTCGATCTGGGTGATGATCGCCCGGTTCTTTTCCTCCGAGGTCCGGTAGACCTCGTCGTCCTCGTCGACCCGCGCGACGGCGCGGTTGGTCGGGATTTCGGCCACGTCCATTGTGTAGATGTCGTGGAACTCCTGGGCCTCGGTCGCGGCGGTGCCGGTCATGCCGGAGAGCTTGGAGTAGAGGCGGAAGTAGTTCTGGATGGTGACCGAGGCCAGCGTCTGGTTCTCGGGCTGGATGACCGCGGCTTCCTTGGCCTCGATCGCCTGGTGCAGGCCTTCCGACAGGCGGCGGCCTTGCATCATGCGGCCGGTGAACTCGTCGATCAGGATCACCTCGCCGGCGCGGACGATGTAGTCCTTGTCGCGGGTGTAGAGCACGTTGGCGCGCAGCGCCTGGTTGACGTGGTGCACCACCGAGACGTTGGCGGCGTCGTAGAGCCCGGCGGAATCCTCGGCGAGGTGGCCGCCGGCGGCCAGGATCTCCTCGACCCGCTCGGAGCCTTCCTCGGTCAGGATGACCTGCCGCTGCTTCTCGTCGTGGTCGTAGTTGGTCGGATCCTTGATCAGCTCTTTGATGACCAGGTCGATGGTCTTGTAGAACTCCGAGCGGTCGTCGGTCGGCCCGGAGATGATCAGCGGCGTGCGCGCTTCGTCGATCAGGATCGAGTCGACCTCGTCGACGATCACGAAATTATGGCCGCGCTGGACCATCTCGCCCGGGTCGTAGACCAGGTTGTCGCGCAGGTAGTCGAAGCCGAACTCGTTGTTCGTGCCGTAGGTGATGTCCGACTGGTAGGCGGCCTGGCGCTGGCCCTGGGACAGGCCGTGGACGATCACGCCCACGCTCATGCCGAGGAAGCGGTAGATCTGCCCCATCCACTCGGCGTCGCGCTGGGCCAGGTAGTCGTTGACGGTGATGACGTGCACGCCCTTGCCGGCGAGCGCGTTCAGGTACACCGGCGAGGTGCCGACCAAGGTCTTGCCTTCGCCGGTCCGCATCTCGGCGATGCCGCCCTGATGCAGCACCATGCCGCCGACCATCTGCACGTCGAAGTGGCGCAGGCCGATCGTCCGCTTGGAGGCCTCGCGCACCACGGCGAAGGCTTCCTCCAGGATGTCGTCGAGCGACGCGCCGGAGGCGAGCCTGGCCTTGAACTCGTCGGTCTTGCCGCGCAGCTCGGCGTCGGAAAGCGCCTGCAGCTTGGGCTCGAAGGCGTTGATCCTGCTCACCCGGGCCTGCATGGCCTTGACCTTGCGGTCGTTGGAGGAGCCGAAGAACCGTTGGAAGATGCTCAAGAGGAAGGTCCGGTCGATTGCGGGGCGCCGGCGCGGCCCTGCGCCTTTCGGCCCGTCGCCTGCCGGGAAAAAATCGCTCTTATCAGGGCGGCCGAGACTTAAGCAGCGCCCCATCCAGTGTCAACGCGGCGGGGGCGTCGTGACGCATCAAGAAACGCCCCTCCGTCAGCTTCCCGGCTGCTTCCCGGCTGCGCAGGGGAGGGGGCGTTCCGATCTTGGCCGGCAGGGTTTCCACAACCTTTGCACTTGAAGGCTTATATCGCTAGGGACGCATCGGCGCTTCGAGCGCCCGCCCACGCCAGCCTCAGAGGGCCGCCCCATGACCCGCAAGCCGACGAAGAAATCCGCGGCCGCCAAGCCCGTTGAAGTGGTGGGCCATACCCTCGAACGCGCCCTCGACCCGCTGACCAGCGCCCTGAAGCGTGCGGCGTTGAAGCGCGCCGACAAGCAGTCGCGCCAGTTCGCCGAGCCGCACAGCGCCCCGCCTCAGCCGGCGCCGAGCGGCGGCAAGGCGGCGATGCCGGTCTCGCCGCTGGCGGTGCCGTTCCCGAAGATGCCGCCGATCGCCGGCGTGCAACTCGCGACCGCCCGGGCCGGCTACTACAAGCACGACCGTGAAGACCTGCTGGTGATGAGCTTCACCGACGGGGCGAGCTGCGCCGGGGTGTTCACTCGCAGCTCAGTCGGCTCCGCGCCGGTCGACTGGTGCCGCAAGCAGCTGGAGCACACGAAGGGCGAGGGCGTGCGCGCGCTGGTCGTCAACGCCGGCTGCGCCAACGCCTTCACCGGCCGGCCGGGGGCCGACGCCGTGCGCCGGCTGGCCTCGGCGGTCGGCAAGCGGTTCGACTGTCGCCAGCGCGACGTGATGGTGGCCTCGACCGGGGTGATCGGCGTGCTGCTCGACGAGACCAAGATCGTCCACCGCCTGCCGGAGGTGGAGCAGAAGCTGGCGGCCGACTATTGGCCCCAGGCGGCGCGCGCGATCATGACCACCGACACCTTCCCGAAGGGCGCCTACGCCGAGGCGAACATCGACGGGACGACGGTGCGGATCGGCGGGATCTGCAAGGGCTCGGGCATGATCGCGCCGGACATGGCGACGATGCTGGCCTTCGTGGTCACCGACGCGGCGATCTCGCCGGCGGCGCTGCAGAACCTCTGCAGCCTCTACACCCGCAACACCTTCAATGCGGTCACGGTCGACGGCGACACCTCGACCAACGACACCCTGCTGCTGTTCGCCACCGGCCAGTCCGGCGCGCCGAAGATCAGCCGCGCCGGCGATCGCCGGCTGGCCGACTTCCGCGAGAAGCTCGAGCAGGTCCTGATGAGCCTCGCCCACCAGCTGGTGCGCGACGGCGAGGGTGCGACCAAGTTCATCAAGATCACCGTCACCGGCGCGGAGACCGCCGCCTCGGCGCGCAACATCGCCCGCTCGATCGCCGACAGCCCGCTGGTGAAGACCGCCTTCGCCGGCGAGGACGCCAACTGGGGCCGGATCGTCATGGCGGTCGGCAAGTCCGACGAGCCGGTCGACCGCGACAGCCTCAGCGTGAAGTTCGGCGACCTCTGGGCCGCCCAGGACGGGCTGATCGCGGCCAGCTACGACGAGGCCAAGATGAGCGCCTACATGAAGCGCCAGGACCTCGAGGTCACGGTCGACGTCGGCAAGGGCAAGGCGACCGCCGCAGTCTGGACCTGCGACCTGACCAAGCGCTACGTCGAGATCAACGGCGACTATCGGAGCTAAGGCTCCGGTCGCCCCCGCGCTCCGCTCTTCCCCGCGAAAGCGGGGACCCAGGCTTTTTCTGGAGCCCTGAGCGGGTGGCGAGTTCGCAAACAAAAACCCCTGGGTCCCCGCTTTCGCGGGGAAGAGCGGGGAAGGGGACTACCTGCCCGCCTTTGCGTACGCCTGCTCGATCAGGGCGATGACCTCCCGCACCTCGCGCGGGTCGACCGGCGGCGGGAAGCCCTCGCGGATCGCCGCGGCCACCTGGCGATAGAAGCGGGCCCAGTCGCCGGCCGGCAGCTGGCGCTCCTCGCGACCGGCGCTGCGCACCAGTGCGGCGGGGATGGTCGGCAGGTGGGCGACGAAGTCCGGATCCTGCGGGTGACGCCGGGCGTGCAGCGCCGCTTCGATCGGGTCGACGCCGAAGGTCAGGAAACTGCCGTGCGTGCCGTGCGCGGCGAACCGCGGCCGGGCGGCGGCGACCAGGCAGGAGGCCGACAGGATGCAGCGCATCGCCCCGTAGCGCAGGGTCAGCTCGAAATAGTCGTCGCTCACCGCGTCCTCGCGCTGCCAGGCGAGGTCGGCGGTGACGTGATCGGGCGGACCGAACAGCTGCAGCGCCTGATCGACCAGATGGGCGCCCAGGTCCCACAACACCCCGCCGCTGCCTTCGCTGGTGTTCTTCCAGCTGTGCGGCGGGACCGGCCGGAAGCGGTCCCAGCGGGACTCGAACAGCAGGACGTCGCCCAAGTCGCCGGACGCGATCGCCTGCTTCACGCCGAGAAAGTCGCCGTCGAGCCGACGGTTGTGGAACACGGTCAGCGTCCGGCCCTTGGCGTTGGCCAGGGTGATCAGCCGGTCGGCGTCGGCGACGGACAGGGCGAACGGCTTGTCGACCACCACATGCTTGCCGGCCGCCAGCGCTGCGGCGGCCTGTTCGACGTGCAGGGCGTTGGGCGTGGCGATCACCACCAGGTCGACGTCGTCGGCCTCGATCACCGCGCGGGGGTCGGTCTCCTGGCGCGGCGCGTCGCGGCGCTCGGCCAGGGATTCGGTGCGCGAGGTCGCCACCGCGGTGATCCGAAAGTCGCCGGCGGCCTCGATCAGCGGCGCGTGCAGGATCGCCCCGGCCTGGCCGTGGCCCAAGAGGCCCACGCGGATCAGCGGCGGTTCGAGCGTCATCGGCGGCCCTCGCGAGTTGCAGCGTCGGGCTTATAGTCTGGCGCTATGTCTGGCTATGTCACCGTGCTGACCACCACTGCGACCGCGGCCGAGGCCGAGGCGATCGCTGACGCGCTGCTGGCGGAGGAGTTGGCGGCCTGCGTGCAGATCACCGAGGTCCGCAGCCGCTACGTCTGGAACGGCGCGGTGCAGCGCGAGGCCGAGCAATTGCTGCTGATCAAGACCCGTGCGGCGCTGTTCGAGGTGGTGCGGGCGAAGATCCGCACGATGCACAGCTACGACACCCCGGAGATCGTCGCCCTGCCGATCACGGCGGGGGACGGGGACTATCTGAGCTGGCTGCGGAGCGTGACGCGGAGCGCGGAGTAACCGCCAACTTCCGTGTCATCCCGGAAAGCGCGGCGCGCTTGTCCGGGATCTAAGAACACTGGCGCGCGGCTGATAGGCGAAGCGGCGCCGCAAGCGATTTCGTCTGCGGCGCCGTGTTCTTGGGTCCCGGTCTTTCGCTGCGCGAAAACCGGGATGACAGCCGTTTTTAGTGGTTCGACCAGACGCCGCCACGGCCGCCGCCGCCGCCGGAGCGCTGGCCGCCGCCACCGCCACCGCCACCGCCGCCGCCGCTACGGTTGCGGCGCGGACCCTTGAAGCCGGGCTTGTTGGCCTGGCTTTCCGCCGCCGGACGCTGCTGGCCGCCGCCTTCGTGGCGATGGTGGCCGGGCTGCGCCTTGGCCGGGGCGTGGTTGCGGTTGCGCTGCGGCTTGTGTTCGCCGCGGTGCGGTTGGGCCTTCTGCTGCGGCGGACGATCCGGCTTGCCGGCGACCTCCGGCAAGGCCGCGGTCGCCGCGCCCAGCTGCTTGTCGTTGCGGCGGTCGAACGAGGCGATGCGCTGGCGCGTCACCTTCTCGATGTCCTTCAGCAGGCCGCGCTCGTCGTCGGCGCAGAACGCCACCGCCGAGCCGTCGGCGCCGGCGCGGGCCGTCCGACCGATCCGGTGGACGTAGGCTTCCGGCACGTTCGGCAGCTCGTACTGGACGACGTGGCTGACCGCGTCGATGTCGATGCCGCGGGCGGCGATGTCGGTGGCGACCAGGGCGCGGACCTCGCCCTTCTTGAACTGCGCCAGCGCACGCTCGCGCTGGCCCTGGCTCTTGTCGCCGTGGATCGAGACGGCGTCGACGCCGACCTGTTCCAGGCCCTTGGCGACGCGGTCGGCGCCGCGCTTGGTGCGGGTGAAGACGATGACGCGCTTGAAGCCGGTGTCGTCGAACAGCTCGGCCAGCAGGGCGCGCTTGCGGGTCTGCTCGACGAACAGGACGCGCTGGTTGATCCGCTCGACGGTGGTGGCCGCCGGGGTCACCTCGACCTTCAGCGGGTCGGGGTTCAAGAGCTCGCCGGCCAGCTTGCCGATCTCGGTCGGCATGGTCGCCGAGAAGAACAGGTTCTGGCGCTTCTTCGGCAGCTGGGCCGCGATGCGTCGGATCGGCACGACGAAGCCCAGGTCGAGCATCTGGTCGGCCTCGTCGAGCACGAAGATCTCGACGCCCTGCAGGTTGATGGTCTTCTCCGACAGGTGGTCGAGCAGGCGGCCGGGGGTGGCCACCAGCACGTCGACGCCGGGGGCCATGGCCTTCATCTGGGCGCCGTACTTCACGCCGCCGAACACCACGGCGACGGAGACGCCCATGTGCTTGCCGTAGGACTTGAAGCTCTCGCCGATCTGGGTGGCGAGTTCGCGGGTCGGCGACAGCACCAGCACCCGGCAGCTGTTGCGCGGCGCGGGCTTACGGTTCTCGGCCAGGCGGTGAAGGATCGGCAGGGCGAAGGCGGCGGTCTTGCCGGTGCCGGTCTGGGCGATGCCCAGCAGGTCGCGGCCGGCCATGACGCCCGGAATGGCCTGCGCCTGAATCGGGGTCGGCTGGGTGTAGCCTTCGCCGGCCAGCGCCTTGAGCAGCGGCTGGGCGAGGCCGAGGTCGGTAAATTGGGTCAAGATCGAACTTTCAGATATGCGCGCAATCCGCCCGGCCGGAGTCCTCCGGGGGCGTGGAACGCGGGGTCGTTGGGAAGCGCCCCGCGTGATGGGCGATCTATGAGAATACTCTCTGCGCTCGACAGGCTGAGCCTCAGATGAGGCTCCACGCGGCTGGAGCGCCGATAGCGCCAGCTAACCCAGCGCACCGCCCGGATGAGTTATTCTCGGCTGGAAGTCAACCCGCACCGCGGCGTTCCGGCGCGATGTTGCGCAATTGTCGCGTCTTGCCCTAGTCGAGTTTGGATTATTTTCGGCGCATAGCCGATGAGCATTCCACTCATCTCGAAGCGGGAAAGTCCGCCGCGGAATTGTGCGGCGAGCCTGTCGCCCTCTCATCTATGCAGGCGCCGCCTTTATTATGACGGACGCGCCGCTCGACGAGCTTTTTAGCGCCTTGCCGGGCCAAACCATGACGGGTGACGAGGCTTTTGCTGCACGCCCGGGCGCCTCTGGCGCTGCTGGCGTTGCGGCGACCGCTGTTGCCTTTTCGGCCCAGGCCGGAGATGGAGCGGACATGTCCGGCAAGCCCATCGTCCTCGTCTCCGCCGCCGCCCTGATCGATGTCGACGGCCGCGTGCTGATCTGCCAACGCCCCGAAGGCAAGCAGCTAGCGGGGCTGTGGGAGTTCCCCGGCGGCAAGGTCGAGCCCGGCGAGACGCCGGAGGCCTGCCTGATCCGGGAGCTGGAGGAGGAACTCGGCATCCAGGTGGCCAAGGCCTGCTTGGCGCCGTTCGTATTCGCCAGCCACGAGTACGAGAGCTTCCACCTGCTGATGCCGCTCTATCTCTGCCGCAAGTGGGAGGGGCAGGTGACCAACCGCGAGCACAAGGCGATGGCCTGGGTGAAGCCGAACAACCTCGGCGACTATCCGATGCCGCCGGCCGACGCGCCGCTGGTCGCCTGGCTGCGGGACTGCATCTGATGCGCCAGGCCGCGCACACCCTGGGCGTCAGGACGCGCGGCGCGGGCCTGGTCGAGATCACCCGGGAGGTGGCCGGCTGGGCGCAGGCGCAGGGGATGACCACCGGCCTGCTGACGGCCTTCTGCCGGCACACCTCGGCCTCGCTGCTGATCCAGGAGAACGCCGACCCGGACGTCGCGCGCGACCTCGAGGACTATTTCGCCCAGCTGGCGCCGGAGAGCCCGGCCTACCGGCATCAGGACGAAGGTCCCGACGACATGCCCGCCCACCTGCGCGCGGCGCTGACCCAGGTGCAGCTGTCGATCCCATTGGTCGGCGGCCGGCTGGCGCTGGGGACCTGGCAGGGGATCTGGCTGTTCGAACACCGCACCCGCCCGCACAGCCGCGAGGTCGTGCTGCACCTGTTGGGCGAGTAGGGGCGGACGAACGCCCCCTCCGTCTCGGCGCTGCGCGCCGATCCACCTCCCCCGCTTCGCAGGGGAGCAAGTAGCTCCCCCGCGTGCGGAGGAGCTGTCAGCGAAGCTGACCGAAGGGGCGTCGGGCCTACCGGCTCGCCACCCGCCGCGAGGCGGGCGCGCGGGCGGCGTCGGCGACGCAGCTGGCGGGCTCCATCATGGCGTGCTGGCCCAGGCAGTAGATGTCCTCGTACTGCGGCCCGGCCGCGGCCAGGCATTGGTAGAGGTTCAGCTTGGCGACGCGCAGGCACATGCCGCTGCGCGGCTCCGACAGCAGCGCCTGGCCGCGGCCGATCTCGCCCAGCACGCTGAGCGCGGCCAGGGCTACCCCGCGAGCGACCACCGGGCTGGCGCCGCCGCCGCGGCGGCCGCCTTCGGCTACCGCCTGGCGCAGGCTCGCCTCGTCGCCCGACGCCGGCCGGTAGCCGGCGCTCGATATGGACTTCACCCGGTTCAGCCGGCCGCGCGGATCGGCGACCTTGGCCTTCGACCAGGATTGGCGTTGCACGCTGTAGGCGGCGGTCTTCACCCGCTTGCCGGAGTCGCCCAGGCCGTCGCCCTGGCGGGCCAGCGCCGCCCGGGCGCGACCGGCGGCGGCCTCGCCGCCCGGCAGGCTGAGCGCGGCCGACGGATCGGCGGTCAGCCGCCGCGCGAGATCCCCGCCGCGGCCGGCGCGCTGCACGCCGGCGACGAAACTCGGCTCCTGCAGCGCGGCCACGGCGGCGTAGGCGATCATCCCGGCCTCCAACTGGCGGGGGTCGTGGCTGGCGCCGACCTGCAGCGCTGCGCTGACCTCGCCGGCGTCGGAGAAGCTCGGGTCGATGCCGCGCGCCCGGCGCATGAAGCTCTCGAAGGCCATCGCCTGGGTTTCCAGACGGCCGGCCGGCGGGCCGGCCGGGCTGAGGCCGGCGTGGCGTTCGCGTGGCGTGTCGGTGGCGCAGCCCGCCAAGGCCAGCGCCGTCGCCGCGGCGAGTGCGCCGAGGCCCTTCAGATTCCTGGAATTCACAATAGACCCCCGCGGACAGGAGCCCCCCTCTGGCGCTGGATCGGACCTAGGTCCGTCAGCGCCGCCCGGGATCAGTGTTCGGCGGCCGGGGTTGCTGCGGGGTTAAGGGGGACGCCTAACTTGCGGGTTCCTTTAACCGCTCCTCCCGGCGAAGGCCGGGATCCAGGTGCAGGCCGCAGCGCGCGGGACTGAAGTGACGGCGCTTTCTGGAGCCGTCAGCGCCCGTCATCTGGGTCCCGGCGTTCGCCGGGACGAGCGGATGGGGGCGGGACCTGCGCCGGCTGCCGGCGACCCCATCGGCGTCCAGCCGGTGAGGGTGAGGATCTCGAAGGTCGCCGGGACGCGGCCGTCGGGGCCACCGAAGCGCTCGACATAGATCTCGCAGGCCCGCGCCAGCAGCGTGCGGGTCAGCGCGCGCGGGTGGCGCTCGGCGAGCACGCTAGTCTCGCCCATCTGCCGCAGGTCGGCGAGCAGCTTCAGCGGGTGGGCGTAGGTCACCGTCACCCGGTCGACGTCGGCCACCGGCTGGACGAAGCCGGCGCGCTGCAGCAGGCCCGCGGCGTCGGCCGCATCGGCGAAGGGCGAGACGCGGCTGCCGGCGCCGCCGAGGATCTCGGCCTCGGCGGCGACCAGCGACTGGCGCAGCTCGGTGAGCGTCACCCCGCCGAGGAAGGCGCCGATGAACAGGCCGTCCGGTTTCAGCGCGCGGCGGACCTGGATCAGCGTCCCGACCACGTCGTTGGTCCAGTGCAGGGCCAGGGTCGAGACCACCAGGTCTAGGCTCTGGTCGGCGAACGGCAGCCGTTCCTCGTCGGCGGTCAGACGCAGGCCCGGGCGGCCGGTCAGCATGGCGTGCGACAGGTCGGTCTCGATCAGCAGGTCGACGCGGGCCTGCGCCTCGCTGCCGGCCAGCGCCTCGCGGAAGCTGCCGCGGCGGGCGCCGAGGTCGACGGCCACGGCGAAGTTGCGCATGATCGGCTCCAGCCGTTCGGCGACGTCCTGGGCGGCGCGGCGCTTCAGGAAGTCGGCCGCGGTGAAGCCGGGCGCCGCGCGGCTCAGGCGCTTGCGGTGCAGGCTGCGGTCGAACAGGCGGGGCGGGGCGGACATGGGCGCGGAACATGGCCAATTCGGCGGAGAATGGAAGCGCGCCTTCCGCGGAAGTTGGGCGCGCGCCCTGGGCGGGGCGGTCAGCGGCGCGCTCGACCTGATTCTGCCGCGCGACACGCTCGACGGCGAGGCGCGGGTCGGCGCGCACGGCCTGCCGGTCGAGACCTGGCAGAGGATCCATTTCCTCGACGGTCCGGTCTGCGACGGCTGCGGCGCGCCGTTCGACTACGATCCCGGGCCCGGGGTGCGCTGCGCGCCGTGCATGGCCCGGCCGCGGGCGTTCGACGCGGCGCGGGCGGCCTGCCTCTACGACGAGGTGTCGCGCGATCCGATCTTGAAGCTGAAGCACGCCGACCGCACCGACCTGGCGCCGATGTTCGCCCGCTGGCTGTCGCGCGCCGCGGCCGAGCTGCTCGAGGAGGCCGAGGCGATCGCGCCGGTGCCGCTGCACCCGGCCCGGCTGCTGCGGCGGCGCTACAACCAGGCGGCCGAGGTCGCCCGGCCGCTGGCGGCGCTGGCCGGGGCCGACTACCTGCCCGACGCGCTCATCCGCCGCCGCGCCACCGACAGCCAGGGCGGCAAGTCCGGGGCCGGCCGACGGCGCAACGTCGCCGGGGCCTTCGAGGTGCCGGAGCGCCGCCGCGCCCAGGTCGCGGGCCGGCGGATCCTGCTGATCGACGACGTGATGACCACTGGCGCGACGGCGGAAGGCTGCGCCCGGGCGCTGAAACGGGCAGGGGCCGTGCGCGTAGATGTCGCGGTGCTCGCCCGGGTTAAAGAGGCCGCGGGACTCACCATATAAGTCGCCAACTGGAGAACTTCGTTAGGCGGCCATGCCCCAAGTCACCATCTACACCAAGCCCTATTGCCCCTATTGCGTCCGCGCGCTCGCTCTCTTGGAAGAGAAGGGCGTCGAGTTCACGGAAATCGAAGCGGGCTTCGATCCGGAGAAGAAGCAGGAAATGATGCGGCGCTCGGGCCGGATGACCTTCCCGCAGATCTTCATCGGCGATCAGCACATCGGCGGCTGCGACGACATGATGGCGCTGGAGCGCGAGGGCAAGCTCGACCCCCTGCTGCAGCAGCGCGCGGCCTGAGGCCCCTAAAATAGCTCCTCCCCCTCGCAGAGGGGGAGGGGGACCACGCGCCGAAGAGCGCGCGGTGGAGGGGGCAAGCCACAGGCGGATCCCCTCCGCGTCACCAATTGAATGTCATAAGCGCCGGGTCCCCGGCTCGCCCCCACCACCGCCCGGTGTTCCCCGGGCGGTCCCCCTCCTCCGCGTTGCGGGGGAGGTAGTTGCGGTGGAGCCGGTGCTAGCGCCGCAGCGCCGGGCGGATGCGGCCCGGCGTCGGGTTGTTCGCCGCGCGGATGGCGGCCATGTCCTTGGCGGCGCCGTAGAGCCAGCCTTGCGCCATGTCGACGCCGGCGCGGCGCACCGCGTCCTCGGCGTCCTGGGTTTCGACCATCTCGGCCAGGGTGCGCACCCCGAGCTCACTGCACATCTTGACCAGATGGCGCACGAAGGTGGCCTCGCGGCCGCCGTGCTGCAGGTCGCGGATGTAGCGGCCGTCAATCTTCACCACGTCCAGCCGGAGCTGCTGTAGATAGGCGAGCGACGCCGCGCCGGCGCCGAAGTCGTCGAGGCAGATCTCGCAGCCTTGGACGCGCAGCGCGTGCAGGTGGCGGTCGGCCTGGGCCAGGTCGTCCAGCGCCGCGCTTTCCGTCAGCTCAAACATCAGCCGGCCGCGGGCGCGTGGCTGGGCGGCCAGCAGCGCGCAGGCCTGCTCGACGAAGTTCGCGCTGCCGATCGTGCGGCCGGAGACGTTCACCGCCAGCCGCAGGCCGGGCTCCTCGTCCAGCACGCCGATGGCGCGTTCGAGGATGGCCAGGTCGAGCTGCTCGATCAGCTCCATCTCTTCGGCCATCCGGATCAGCGGGAAGGGGCTGCCCTCGTCGCCGAAGCGGACCAGCGTCTCGTAGTGGTGCAGCGCCCCGTCGCTCAGGCTGACGACCGGCTGGAAGACGAGGCGGAAGCGCTTTTCGCGGATCGCCTCGCCCAGCGCGCCGACCTCGTCGAGCGTCCGCTGCATGGCCTGGCTGAGGGCGTCCGACAGGTCGGCCGGGGCGGCGGAGTGGCCTTCGCGCAGGTAGGCGTCGAGCGAATAGCGCAGGGCGCGCACCGCGTGGCGCGAGCCGCCCTCGGCCTTCAGCGGGATCACGTCGGCGCTCGGCCGGATGTCGTCGCCGCCGAGGTTCATCAACCGCGCGACCCGGCGACTGAGCGCCGCGGCGTCCTCGCCGCGCGAACGGACCAGGGCGAACCGGTCTTCGCCGAGCTCGGTGGCCGCCTGGCCGCCGTGGGCCTGGGCGCGCAGCACTCCGGCCAGCCGCGTCTCCAGCGCCTTGCGCACGTCGGGCGCGGACTGTTCGCGCACCGCGCCCAGCCCGGCCAGCTCGATGAAGGCCAGCTCGAGCTTGGCCCCGGTCGCCTGGGCGGTCTGCAGCAGGGTGGCGGTGAGTTCCTCGAACTGCTTGCGGTCCGGCAGGTCGGCGGCCAGCGGCACGGCGTCGGGATCGGCGAGCGACAGGGCGCAGGACAGCGCCTCGGCGTTTCCGGGCGCGCGGAAGGCGCAGAAACTGGCGGCGCGCGAGGCGCCGTCCTCGGTGGCCAGCCGGACGATCAGCGGTCCGGCGCGCTGGCCGACCTCGAGCCCGTCGAACAGGGCCTCCACCATCGGCTGGTCGGCGGGGTCGACGAACACGCGCCACGGCTTGCCGAGCAGGGCTTCTTCCAGCCTGCCGGAAATTGCCTCGCTCGCGCCTAGCGCAAAAGCGATCCGGCCCTCGGAGGTGATCTCCAGGAGCAGGTCCGCGCTTGCGAACGCAAAGCCGAGCAGTCGGTGCGACCCGATCGACAAGCAGGGGCTCCCTTCGACCTCAGCGGGCGAAGCTAGCGGTTCGGGCTTAACCCGGGGTTGCGGGACGATATGAACAGAGGGTTTCGATCAGTACCCGTCGGCGACCGGCGGCTCGGGGACGTATTCCGGGGCGTACTCCGGCGCCGGCGGCGCAGCTTCACGGTGCGAATCCTCTTCTCGGGGCGGATCCTCGGGCCACTCGGCGGGCGCGGTGGCCACGGGCGCGGTCGGCTCGTCCCACGGCGCGGTCTCGGACGAGGGACGCGCGGCGGCCTCCGCGGCGGCCGCGGTCGGGCGCTCGGCGGCGGGCTGCGGGACCCAGTCGCCCGACGTCTCGTCGGACGGATAGGCGGCGGTGTCCTCCGGTTCGGGTTCGGCCTCCTCGGCGGCCGGGATGTCGTCGGTCGCCAGCGGCGAAGCGAGGATCGGGGCCGCCTCGCCCTCGGTCCAGCCGAACTCGGCTTCCGAGCGCTCCGTCTCAGCCGGCTCGCTCCAAGCTGGCTCGTTCAAGCCGGCGGTTCCGCTAGGCTCGCTCCAGCCCGGCTCCGCACCGGCCGTTCCGCGAGGCTCGCTCCAGCCGGGTTCAGGCAGGCCGGCGGTCCCGCTAGGCTCGCTCCCGCTGGGTTCGCGCCAGCCGGGGTCGCTCCAGCCGGACTCGGTCTGCGCCCAGCTGGCGACGGGCGCGGCCAGCATCGCCGCGAGGGTGATCAGCAGGATCTTGCGCATACCAGCTCCTGAACGTGGAGCGGCGGCCCGTGGTTCAGCGGCGAGGCTGGCGAAGCGCCCGGACTCGCGCAAAGGTCAGGAACTTCCCCTGGCGGACGAGGCGGGCGGACATGGCGCAGTCGACGCTTCCATCCTGGTTCGGCCCCTTCGCCGCCCGTCCGCGGCTGGTGCTGGCGATCGCCGGCGGGGTCCTAGCGGCGCTCGGCCTGCGCTTCGTCGCCGGTCTGCAGCCCGTCGCGGCGACGTTGCTCGGCTGGGACTTCGTCTGCCTGGCCTATGCCTGGAGCGTGCTCGCGACCATGGCCCGGAGTTCGCCGGACGGCATCCGCGCCCGGGCCGCGCAGGAGGATCAGGGGCGGGTGACCATCCTGGCGGTGGTGCTGGTCGCCGCGGTCGCCGCCATCGTCGCCATCATGTTGGAGCTGTCCCAGGCGCGGCAGTCTGAGGGCCTGGCGCGCAGCCTGCACGTCGCCCTGGCCTTCCTCACCGTGGCGGCCTCCTGGTTCATGGTGCACCTGATGTTCGGCCAGCACTACGCGCACGACTATTACGACCAGCGCGCGAGCGGCGAGGGCGACACCGGCGGGCTCCGTTTCCCGGGCGAGAAAGAGCCAGACGACTGGGACTTCCTGTATTTTGCGGTGATTGTCGGGGTGGCGGCTCAGACGGCCGACGTTTCCATCACCAGCCGGAGCCTTCGGCGGCTGAACACGGTGCACGCCCTGTTCGCCTTCGCCTTCAACACGGTCATCGTCGCGCTGACGATTAACCTGCTGGCCGGCCTGGTGGCTTAGATCGCAATACATTGCAGAGGCGAGGGCCGGCCCTGCGGCCGGCCTCACCGTTCGCGCCGGCGCGAGGCCGGTTCGCTGAAGGGGCGTCCGCGATGCCGCGAACGCCCCGCCAGGATTTACGCTAGTGGGGTTTAGCCCATCACGCGCAGGTTGGTCGCAGAGGTCTTGCCGCTGCGCCGGTCCTGCTCGAGGTCGTAGGAGACCAGCTGGCCTTCGTTCAGGCCGCGCAGGCCGGCCTGTTCGACCGCCGAGATGTGCACGAACACGTCCTGTCCGCCGCCTTCCGGCTGGATGAAGCCGAAGCCCTTGGTCGGGTTGAACCACTTCACAGTGCCCGAACCGGCGCCCATGGACGCGCCCGGCTGACGGCTGCCGCCGCCACCACCGAAGCCGCCGCCGCCGAAGCCGCCGCCGCCGCCGAAGCCGCCGCGGTCACCGCGGTCGCCGAAGCCGCCGCTGCGCGGCGGACGATCGCCGAAGCCGCCCGAGCGGGGGCGCGCCGGAGCGGCGCCTTGGCCGGTCACGACCAGCCCGCCCGCAGACAGCTTGCCCGACCGCCGGTCCTGTTCCATCTCGAACTGGACCTGATCGCCTTCATTCAGGGCGCGCAGCCCTGCCTGTTCCACCGCCGAAATATGAACGAAGACGTCCGAGCCGCCATCGTCAGGTTGTATGAAGCCAAAGCCCTTAGCGGTGTTGAACCACTTGACCGTGCCCGTCGCCATTCGCGTGACCTAACCGATATAGAATCTGCGCCGTCCATCGACGCCCGGCCATCCCTTGTGACGAGCCGTGCGCGTTTTGTAGCTTGCGAATGAGCAGGAGGCCAGCCGCACTGTGACACAAGTCTGCAATCGCGTTGCCGCGTCTCCGCCCGCCGTTTGATGAGGCCTGGAAGCAACGCGTGAAAAGTATCTGCATTTACTGCGGTTCCGCCGCCGGAAATAACCCGGCGTTTCTCGAAGCGGCGACCCAGACTGGGACTTTGATCGCCCGGGCGGGGCTGACGTTGGTCTACGGCGGCGGCCGGGTCGGGCTGATGGGGGCGGCCGCCGACGCGGCGTTGGCGGCCGGCGGCAAGGTGGTCGGCGTGATGCCCGCCGACCTGGTCAGCCAGGAGATCGGCCACACCGAGCTCACCGAGCTGCGGGTGGTGAATTCAATGCACGAGCGCAAGTGGGCGATGGCCGAGTTGGCCGACGGCTTCCTCTGCCTGCCGGGCGGGGCCGGCACCTTCGAGGAGATCTTCGAGCAGTGGACCTGGGCGCTGCTGGGCTTCCACGCCAAGCCCTGTGGCTTCGTCAACGTCGCCGGCTACTATGCGCCGCTGCGCGCGGCGATCGACAACATGGTCGCCAACGGCTTCCTCAAGCCGGAGTACGGCGAGATGCTGATCTGGGCCGAGGACATCGAAGAGGCCCTGGCGCGGTTCGAGGCCTATGTCCCGCCAACGCCCAAGTGGAACGTGAGCCCGGTCGAGCAGCGGTATTGAGGTGTCCGAAGGAGCTCTTGACGGAGCGCCTGTCCCATCTTCCGCTCGTCCTGGGGGAGGCCGGGAACCAGATCGCGGGTGCAGAGGGGCCGGAGAGCGCGCTTGTATCCCCATAGGCTGCGGTTGGATGGGTCCCGGCCCTCGCCGGGATGAGCGGACGTTGGCTGGCCTTGGGCTTAAAGCCGGCCACCTCCAGCAGGGGGCTTACCCCTGCACCAGCACCGTCTTGACGTTGACGAACTCGTAGATGCCGAAGTCGGCGCACTCGCGGCCGTAGCCGGAGTGCTTGACCCCGCCGAACGGCAGGCGCGGGTCGGAGCGGACGTTGGCGTTGACGAAGCTCATCCCGGCCTCCAGCGCCTCGGCGGCGATGCGCTCGCCGCGCTCCGGGTCGCCGGTCAGCACCCCTGAGCCCAGGCCGAAGTCGGAGTCGTTGGCGATCTTGATCGCCGTGGCCTCGTCTGGCGCCTCGATGATCGCCGCCACCGGCCCGAAGAGCTCGTCGTCATGCGCCGGCTGGCCGGGGCGCACGTCGGTCAGCAGGGTCGCCGGATACCAGGCGCCGGGCTTGTCCGGGATCTGGCCGCCGCACAGCAGCCGCGCGCCGCCGGCGAGGCTCCTGACCACCTGGTCGTGGATCTCGTCCCGGGCGTGAACGCTGGACAGCGGGCCGAGCTTGGTCGCCGGGTCGTGCGGGTCGCCCATCGGGTAGGCGGCGAGCTTTTCGGCCAGGGCCGTCTCGAACGCCGCCTTCACCGCCTTCAGGACGATGAAGCGCTTGCCGGCGATACAGCTCTGGCCGCCGTTGACCATCCGCGCGGTGGCCGCGATCGTCGCGGCCTTGTCGATGTCGGCGTCGTCCAGCACCAGGTAGGCGTCGGAGCCGCCGAGCTCGAGGACCAGCTTCTTCAGCGCCCCGCCGGCGGCCTTGGCGACCTCGCGGCCGGCGCCGACGCTGCCGGTCAGGGTGACGGCGGCGACGTTCGGGTCGTCGATCATCGCCGCCACGTCGCGGCCGGGAATCAGCAGGCTGCGGAACAGGTCGGCCGGGAATCCCGCCTCGCGGAACACCTCCTCGATCGCCAGGGCGCAGCCCGGCACGTTGCTGGCGTGCTTCAGCACCGCGGCGTTGCCGGCCATCAGCGTCGGGGCGGCGAAGCGGAAGACCTGCCAGAACGGGAAGTTCCAGGGCATCACCGCCAGCACCACGCCGAGCGGATTGTAGGTGACGAAGGCCTTTGGGCCGCCGACGTCGACCGGGCGGCGCGCCAGGAAGTCGGCGGCCTTGTCGGCGAAGAATTCGCAGTTGAAGGCGCACTTCTCGACCTCGGCGAGGCCGTCGGCGTGCGGCTTGCCCATCTCGTCGGTCATCAGCCGGGCGAACTCCGGCGCGCGCCGGCGCAGCACCTCGGCGGCCTTGCGCATCTGCGCGGCCCGCGCCTCGATCGGCGTCAGCCGCCACTTTTCGAAGGCGCTGCGGGTGCGGGCGATGATGGCGTGGGCTTCGGGCCGGGCGTGACCTTCATAGGTGCGTCCCGGCTGGCCGGTCGCCGGATCGACGACGGCGAGATGCGGCCTAGGGTCTGTCGAACTCGCTGGCGGCCTGTGCTCGTTCATGTCCGTGCCTTTCGAGCCTCGGTCCGGGGACTTGTGCCCCGGACGGCGCGCGAACGCTGGACCAAAAGATCACCAGCGCCGGCCTTCGGCGTTCACCAGGACGATCTCGCCGACCGGCGCGGCCTGGCCGCGGGGCAGGATCTGGATGCGGTCGGCGGCGACCCCGTGGGTGGTCAGGTAGTCGCGCACCCGCTCGGCCCGGCGGCGGGCCAGCGAGTCCTGATCGGCGGGCGTGCCGTGGGTGTCGGAGTCCGGCTTGATGACCACGCGGATGGCGGGGTGGCAGGCGATCCACTGGGCGGAATCGATCAGCGGCTGGCTCATCGCCTCGGTGAGGTCGGTGTCGTTGAAGGCGAAACCGACCATGACCGGCGAGACCGCGTTCAGCGGAGTCTGCGGACAGACCGGTCCGGCCGCAGTTGCACGGCGGGCGTGGACTTCGGCCACGGCCTGGCTGGGCTGCGGCTGGATCTCGGACGTCGTGCAGCCGGCGAGGACGACGGCGGCCGCAAGCCAGGCGGCGACGAGGCGAAAGGGCGGGGCGACGAGCATGGTCTGCGACCTACAACCGCGGGCGCGACAAGGCTAGGCGGGATCGTCGGCCAGTGCCACAGCCGATGAATTCTATCCAGGGTGGCGCCAGGCGTCGGAGCGCGGGCCGGTAGGCAGACGACGCATGGGTTGTGTGCCATCCTGACCAACTGTGTGAGGTTGCAAGTGTCCCGAGCTGGCGAGACGTATTCGGCGATCGGCGTGGCGGGCGGCCAGCGGGGCGAGACGGACGACCAGGTCGTATTGGTCTTCGACGGCCCGGCCGGCCCGCTGGAGGTCGCGCTGCCCGCCGCCGAGCTGATGGCGCTGCTCAGCGTCTGCGTCGGCCTCGCCGGCCAGGCCCTGCCGCAAGGCGGGGAAGCCGACCATCCGACCATTCCTGTCGCCGACTGGCGCGTCGGGGTGACCGCCGACGCCGCCGTGCTGGGGCTCGCGCCGGAACCGGGCGGGGCGCTCGCCTTCCATCTGACGCCGCAGCAGGCCGGCCAGATCGCCGCCGCCCTCGGCCGCGCCGCGGCGCTCGCCCAGTCGGCCGAGGCGCCGGCGCAGGGCGGCCACTAGGCGGTTCGCTCTCGAAATTCCGCCACCAAGTCCTTCATCGCCCGGCTTGTCCGGGCGATCCAACCCAAGGCGCCAGCCACTGCTGATGCCGAACGGCGTTGGGATGGGCGGCCCGCATGAAGCGGGCCGTGACGGAAAGGAGTGAGGCGGGCCGGCGCCTCCAGGCGTTGAGCCGCGGCCGTACGCAACCGGCGTGGAGTCGCGTCGCCTCAATGTTCTCGTTATGTTCTGGATCATTCAGTTTAGCGAGAGCGTTGCGATGGTGCGTCAGACCTACGTCGGCCTTCCCGATCCATTGCGGGAGTTCGAGAAGCTGCGGCCGTTCGTGGTCCAGCTGCGGGCGATGCAGCGCTGCTGCAAGCCGTTCGGCCGCGACTACCACGCCATCGCCGTGACCCTCGACGCCCTGGAGACCACCGCCTACCACTTCACCCGTCGCCCGCACTTCTACGGCGACGGCGGCGATCACCGCTGAGCGAACTACATCCGTCATCCCGGACGGCCTGAAAGGCCGATCCGGGACCCAGGGGCCGTGCGCACCGCCCCTGGGTCCCGGCTCTACGCTGCGCTGCGGCCGGGATGACGCAATGGGTTGGGCGTCGTATGCGTCGGCTTTGGCCGGGGATTGATGAGCTGGCTCTATTACGCGGTCGCCGCGCTGGCGGAGATCGCCGGGTGCTTCGCCTTCTGGGCCTGGCTGAAGCTCGACCGCTCGCCGCTGTGGCTGCTGCCGGGGATGGCCAGCCTGGCGCTGTTCGCCTTCGTGCTGACCCGCGTCGACGCCGCCGCGGCCGGCCGCGCCTACGCCGCCTACGGCGGGGTCTATATCGCCGCGGCGGTGCTGTGGATGTGGCTGGTGGAGCAGAAGACGCCGGACCGCTGGGACCTGATCGGGACCGGGGTGTGCCTGGCCGGCGCGGCGCTCATCCTGCTCGGGCCGCGCAGCGCCTGAGCGATACCGGGCGAACCGCGGTTGGCGCCACTTTCGACAGGGCTGTAGGGTGTTCCCAACCAGACAAGAACGGAGGACGCCGGGATGAAGCTCGCCTTTCCATTGCCCCACATGCTGCGGCTCAAGGCGACGGTCCAGCCGTGGGAGGCGAGCGTCACCGGCGCGGACCAGACCCGCATGGCCAAGCGGGCCGAGGCGCTGGGCTACGACATGATCGCGGTGCCCGAGCACCACATCATCCCGCGCGAGCACGTCGAGCTGTCCGGACCGCACTATTTCCACGCCGCGACCGCCCAGGCCTACATCGCCGGCGCGACCGAGACGATCCGGCTGAACTCCTGCATCACCATCCTGCCGCTGCAGAACCCGATCGTGCAGGCCAAGCAGCTGGCCACCATCGACTGGCTGAGCAGCGGGCGGGTCACGGTCACCTTCGGCGTCGGCTGGCTGGAGCGCGAGTTCGAGATCCTCGGCGTGCCGTTCCACGAGCGCGGCAAGATCGCCGACGAATACCTCGAGGCGATGGTCGAGCTGTGGACCAAGGAGAACCCAGAGTACGAGGGCAAATACGTCTCGTTCAAGGACGTGGCCTTCGAGCCGAAGCCGCTGCAGAAGCCGCACGTGCCGATCTGGATGGGCGGCGACGCCGACGCGGCGCTGAAGCGCGCGGCGCGGTTCGCCAGCGGCTGGTGGCCGTTCCTCACCAAGCCGGAGAACATTGCGGCGCGGATCGACTTCATTAAGTCGCAGCCGACCTTCAAGGGCGGCGACTTCGAGGTGATGTACGGCATGTCGACCGCCCGGGTCGGCGAGGGCCACGTCGTGCTCGACGACCCGAATTCGCGGCCCGGCATGCCGGCGCAGGAGATCGTCGACCGGCTGAACTACTTCCGCGAGCTCGGCGTCACCATGAGCTCGGTGCCGATGCCGGCGGTGCAGGACATCGAAGCCTATCTCGACTACGCCCAGTGGGTGATCGAGGAGATCAAGCCCAAGGTGCGCTAAAGAGCGCCGCCCGCCGCCCGCCGCCAGCAGAGGAGACGCCATCCGTGCCCGAGTCGTCCGCGCCGCCCGTCTTCGACGCGGCCTTCCAGGCCCGGCTGCACGATCTGTTCGTCTGGCGTCGCGACGTGCGGCGGTTTCGCACCGACCCCGTGCCGGACGGCGCGCTCGAGCGGCTGATCGCCGAGGCCTGCATCGGGCCGTCGGTGGGCTTGAGCCAGCCCTGGCGGTTCGTCATCGTCGACGATCCCGCGCGGCGCGCGGCGATCATCGACAACTTCCAGGCCGCCAATCGCGAGGCGCTGGACAGCTATTCCGGCGAGCGGCGCGCCAGCTACGCGCGCCTGAAGCTCGCCGGCCTGCAGGAAGCCCCCAGCCAGTTCGCGGTCTTCGTCGATGAGACCACCGCCGTCGGCCATGGGCTCGGCCGGCGCACCATGCCGGAGATGCTGCGCTACTCGGCGGTGGCCGCGATCTGCCAGCTGTGGCTCGCCGCCCGCGCGGAGGGCGTCGGCATGGGCTGGGTCTCGATCCTCGACCCGGACCGGGTGCGGCGCGACCTCGAGGTGCCCGCCGACTGGTCGCTGATCGGCTACTTCTGCCTCGGCTATCCGGCCGACCCGTCCGACGCGCCGGAGCTGGTGCGGGAGGGCTGGGAGCGGCGGCGATCGGCCGAGGAGCTGATCCTCCGGCGGTAGAGCTAGCGGTCGCTTTAGAACCGCTCGCCCCGGCGAAGGCCGGCCCAGGTGAAGCCCACGAAGCGCTCCGGCTGAATCTGGATACCGGCCTTCGCCGGTACGCGCGGAGATGGGGCTCGCAGCCCTAGAGCTTGGCCCGCAATCCGATGAGCAGGCTGCGCGGTGCGCCGGGCGAGAGGAAGCGTGGATCGTCGAAGCCGAGCTCGTCGGCGTCGCCATAGATGCCGAAGGTCTCGTATTCGGCGTCGAACAGGTTGCTGACCCGTAGCCAGAGCTCCACCGGGCCACGCCGCCAGCTGGCGTGCACGCCGGCCACGGCGAAGCCCGAGAGCGGCTTGGTCAGGTTGGCCTCGTCGCCGCGCAGATAGCGCGACGAGCTGAGCTGAAGGTCGAGGCCGACCGTCAACGGCGCGGCGACGTCCCAGTCGGCGCCGAGTTTCAGACTGTGCAGCGGCTGGCCGGGAATGCGGTCGCCGGGCCGCACGCTGATCTCGCCGTTCGCGTCCGCCGCGGGATTGTCCGGCGCCTGGATCTGGAAGGCCGTCTGATAGGTCGCCCGCACGTAGCCGTAGGAAGCGAACCAGCGCACCGGCCCGGTCTCGCGCGAGAGGTCCAGCTCGACGCCTTCGCGCCGGGTGTCGCCGACATTGGCGAAATAGCCGCTGCCCATGATCGGCCCGGCCGAGATGAAGATGATGTCGTCCGCCAGGTCGGTGCGGAACAGCGCGCCCGACCAGGCGACGGTCCCGGTGCGCCCGCGCACCCCGGTCTCCCAGGTGCGGGCGACCACATCGTCGAGCGGCGGGTCGGACAGGAAGGCGTTGGGGAACCGGCAGAGCGTCTGCGGATCGGCGCAGGACAGTTCGGCCGGCGTCGGCGCGCGGTTGTTCTCGGCGTAGGCGGCGTAGGCGGTGGCGTCATCGGTGACGTTCCAGGCCATGCCGGCGCCCAGGTTCAGCCGCGCGTAGGCGTGGTCGCCGGTGAGCGCCGTGCCGATCTGGTCGCGCAGGCGCAGCTCGGTCCGGTTCCAGCGCGCCGACAGCGACAGGTGCAGCACCGGGGTCACCGAGAAGGTGTCGGCAAGGTAGACGCCGGTCGAACGGCTGCGCGTCTTCAGCCCGACGTTGAAGGAGCGCCGCCGGGACCGGGCGCGGAAAACCATGTTAGGTTTAGCCATGCTCATCGACACCCTCCTGGCCGTCGCCCATCACCTGCTGGCCTTCGGACTGCTGGGGATCCTCGCCGCGGAGCTGGCGGTGACGGCGGCGACGCTGGACCCGGCTGGCCGGGCGCGGCTGGCCCGGCTCGATGCCGGCTACGGGGCTACGGCGGGCCTGCTGATCGCGGTCGGCATCGGCCGGTTGTTCTGGGGCGCGAAGGGCGCCGACTATTTCCTCGAGAACCCGTTCTTCTGGGCGAAGATGGCGGCCTTCGCCGCGGTCGGCCTGCTGTCGATCGCCCCGACCATCGCGATCCTGCGATGGCGCAAGGATCCGCCGTCGCCGGCCCAGGTGGCGCAGCTGCGGCGCTGGCTGTGGCTGGAGCTGGCGGTGTTCGCGCTGATCCCGGTGCTGGCCGCGCTGATGGTGCGCTTCGGCTAGCGTGCGGAACCAATCCGCCGAAGACGCCTTCCGAGGCCCATGTTCGATCACACCGGCATCGTCGTCTCCGACCTGGCTCAGGCGCGCCGCTTCTACGACGCAATCGCCCAGGCACTGGGGCTTCAGACCGTCGACAACGGCGACCAGGCCTTCCTGTTCGGCCGCAGCGCGGCGGAGCCGATCCCCTACCTCTGGATCGGGACCCTGCGCCCGTCCTACTGGGCGGCGGGATCGCGCGCCGGCCTGAACCAGATGCACGTCGCCTTCAGCGCCGCCAGCAAGGCGCAGGTCGACGCCTTCTACCGTGCAGCGCTGGCGGCGGGCGGCCGCGACAACGGTCCGCCCGGGCCGCGGGAAGGCGCCGGCGACTACTACGGCGCCTTCGTGCTCGACCCCGACGGCAACAACATCGAGGCCTGCGTCCGCGGCCCGGCCGCCCGCTAGAGCCATTCGCGATCAGGTCGACCCGGGCCCGATCGCAGAAGAATGGCTCAGCAGAGGCTTGAGCCCTTCCGATCGCGGTCAGAACCGGTAGTCGACGCCCATCCGCAGAATGTTGGCCTTCACTCGCTCGCGGCTGTCGAGCGAGATCACCCCGGTCGGCGAGCTGCCGTTCACGTGGCCGAAGCTGGCGTACAGGTACTCGCCCTTGACCGACCATTGCGGGTTGATCGCATAGGCCCCGCCGACCCCGAGCACCCAGCCGGTCTTGGTGTCGCTGGCGTCGGCGGTGACGTTGTTCGGCGGGATCCGAGTGTCGGCGTAGTTGGCGGTGTACTTGATCTTGGTCATCGCCAGCCCGCCGGTGCCGTAGACCATCCAGTTCGAGCTGGCGTAGCCGAGCCGCGGCCGCAGGGTCCACATCCAGTCGGTCTTCACCCGCTGCTGGATGTTGAAGGTCGGCGGATTCGCCCCCGCCACGGCGGAGGTGAAGGTCCGGTTGCGGCTTTCGTTGATGTTGAGGAAGCCGAAGTCGGTTTCGAGGCCGAGCAGGAAGTTGCCCGTCACATAGTTGTAGCCGCCCTCGATGCCGCCGGTGAAATCGGTCTTGTTCTTGTCGTCGTCGGACAAGGTGTTGATCCGGGCGATATCGGCCGGCGGAATGATGGTCGAGCCGCTCGGCGTGGTGGCCTGCAGTTGGGTCGAGGTGTCGGCCCAGCTGGCGCCGATGTTGCCCCCCACATAGAAGCCGGACCAGTAGTCTTCCATGTCCTGCGCCGCCGCCGGGCCCGCGACCGCAAGGCCGGCGAGCGATAAGGTGGCGGTCGTCGCGAGCAATATCCGTAACGAGATCATTGCGATCTCCTTCCTTGGCATGAGACGGCGGGCACCCTTTAGCGGCGGTGGTGGAAAGCCAATCGGGTGAAGGCCCTAGGCCTCCTTCAGGGGCGCGGCGGCGAAATCGCCGCGAGAAACGGCCGGTCATCGACGGTTTGGCGTGGCGGAGAGGGGTCTGCGGGTTTGCCGCGGCCCGGTGCGGCGACCATCATTCCGCCAGCGCCGCGCGCGCAAAAAATCACGGGACGGAGCCGCCAGGCCATGAACGACGAAGACTTCAAGCGCCGCTATGGGCCGGTGGCGCTGGTGACCGGCGCCTCCTCGGGGATCGGCGATGCCTTCGCCGAAGCCCTCGCCGCCCGGGGGCTGGACGTGGTGATGGTCGCCAGGCGGCGCGATCGGCTCGAGGCGCTGGCCGCCCGCCTGACGACGACCTACGGCGTCCAGGCGCGCGCGCTGCAGGTCGACCTGGGGCAGCCCGATGCGGCGCAGCAGATGCTCGACGCGGTCGGCGAGCTCGACGTCGGCCTGGTGGTCAGCAACGCCGGCTTCGGCCTGAAGGGCGAGCATGCGGCCAACGACCCGCAGGCGATGGCCGAGATGCTGATGGTCAACTGCAACGTGCCGATGCAGCTGGCCCACGGCTTCATTCCGCGGCTGCGGGCCCGCGGCCGGGGAGGGATCATCCTCACCAGCTCGGTGGAGGGCCTGATCGGCTGCCCCTATTCGACCGCCTATTCGGCGACCAAGGCGCTGGTCGTGGCGCTCGGCGAGGGCTTGTGGGCCGAGTTGCAGCCGGAAGGCATCGACCTGCTGACCCTGTGCCCCGGGGCCACGGAATCCGAGGCCGCGGCCAAGCAGGGCATCGACATCACCAAGCTGCAGAATGTGATGCCGGCGGCCGAAGTGGCGCGGCTGACGCTGGACAACATCCAGAACGGGCCGACCTTCATCTCCAGCGACCACTACCGGGCCAGCTTCGAGGCGCTGCTGTCGATGCCGCGCCGCGACGCGCTGCGGGCGATGGCCGCCGGCATGAAGCCGCGCTGACGGCCGGGCCCCCAATCGTCATCGCCCGGCTTGTCCGGGCGACCCAGCCCAAGGCGCCGGCTGCAGCCGGTGCAGGACGACGTTGGGATGGACGGCCCGCATGACGCGGGCCGTGACCGAAGAATGGAAACGCCGCCTCAGAAGGTGATGCAGACCTTCTGCGCTTCCTTGGCGTTGGCCCCCATCACCAGGGCGTCGGCGATCTGGTCGACCGGATAGGCGTGGGTCACCAGCGAGGCGAGGTCGTAGCGGCCGGAGCGCATCATCGCCAGGATGTCGGCCATCGCGTCCTCGATCGCGATCGAGCCGCAGCCGCTGATATGCCAGTTGCTGTAGCAGACCTTCACCAGGTCGAGCGGCACCGGCGCGTGGTGCACGCCGACGATGGCCAGTGCGGCTTCGCGCCCGGCGATCTCGGCGAAGGCGTCGATCGCCGGCGCCAGGCCGACGGCGTCCAGGTAGAGGTTCGCGCCGCAGCGCTCGCCGAGGAAGGTGGTCTGGGCGCCGAACTCGGCGATGGCCCGGCTCTTGAGGTCCTCGGTCGCCGAGTTGCAGGTCAGCAGGCCGAACTTGCGGGCGTTCTCCAGCCGGAACTCGGAGATGTCGACGACCATCACCTTCGGGCAGCCGTACCACTGCAGCATGATCGCGGCGGAGATGCCGATGATGCCCGCGCCGAAGACGATGGCGGTCTTGTCCGGCCCGGGGTTCAGGCTGCGGGCGCCGCGCGTGCCGATGACGAACGGCTCGAACAGCACCGCGGCCTTCAGCGGGATGTCGGTGTCGATCTTCAGGACGCTGTAGCCGACCTCGCACTGCGGGATGCGGATGAACTCGGAGAAGCCGCCGACGGTGGCCATCCGGCGCATGTCGCGCAGCGCCTTGCCCTGGTTGGGGAAGACGTGGTCGCCGAGCTGCAGGTCTTTGACGTTCTTGCCGAGCTCGACCACCTCGCTAATCGACTCGTGGCCGAACTCGTGGTCGCGCCAGATCATGTTGGCGTCGCCGCCGTACTTGTAGGCGGCGATGTCGGAGCCGCAGACGCCGGTCATCAGGTTGCGGACGATGACGTCGTCGTCGCCGCAGGCCGGGTAGGGCAGGTCCACCACATCGACGCGGCCGGCGTCGCGGAAGATCGCCGCCTTGTAGGTCGCTTGGGTCATCTTCGGTCCTCCGATCGGCGGGGCGATCAGTCCAGCTGGGCGAACAGGTTGCGGGCGGCCTCGACGCATTTGCCGAGCCGCGCGTGCGGGCCGGCCCCGGCCGCCGCCTCGCTGCGCAGCGGGATCTCCAGGGCGAACACCCGGTCGCGTGGCAGCGCCTTGACCACTTCGAGCAGGCCGAGCTCGCCGGTCCCCGGCGCCATCCGCTCGAACATCGCCTCCTCAAAATAGGTCTCGAAGCGGGGCGTCAGCGGCGCGTCGCAGAGCTGCACATAGCCGATCAGCTGGGGATCGAGCGCGGCGATGTCGGCCGGGCCGGAGCCCGACCGCACCAGGTGCATGGTGTCGATCAGCAGCCGGAAGTCCGGGCGGCCGACGTGGCGCACCGCGGCCAGCGCGGTCGGCAGGTCGGCGACGGTCAGGCCCGGCGCGAACTCGGTCGTGCTCTCGACCCCGCGCGCCGCGGCCATCTCGGCCAGCAGGCCGTACTGGTCGAAGGTGCGGGCAAGGTCCGGGTCCATGCTGACCATGTTGATCCGCCGCACGCCCAGTTCGCACATGATGTCGAGGTCAGAAGCGAGGTCGCGCACGTCGGCGCCCGGCCGCGCGCCGAGCCCTTCGCCCAGCGAGATCGACACCCCACGGTCGGCCATCGCCGCGATCATCTCGCGCCGCAGGCCGGCGTCCGCGCGCAGCGACCAGGGGGCGTAGTTGTGCGGATTGTAGCCGAACGAGATCAGCCCGACGGAGATGTGCTGGCAGCCGAGATCCGCCGCCAGGTTGACGAACTCGACCGGCGGCATGCCGAACACGCTGATCTGTTCAATCCCAAGCGCCGGCATCGCGGTCTCCTCCCAAGGGCCGCCGGTGGACCGGCGGCGTTCGTTGGCCGCAGCTTGGTCCCGATGCCGGCGGCCGGAAAGCGAAAGCCGCCGCCGAAAACGGCCAAAATCGCGACAGCCGGCCGCAATCCGCCGTGCGCCGCTGCGCTACGTCTGAACGAGAACATCTTGCGAACAGAGAACAAACCACGTACAGCTAAGTCATGGCCGCGGCGCGACGCCCTGGCGGAGTCATCAACTCCGCGGCGGGCCGGCGGAATCGTGGATATAAGGGGCTCGGATCAATGACTCAGTCAGCGTTGAGGCTCGTGGCGAAAGAAGACGGAGATAAGCAGCGCGCGCTCGAAGCGGCGCTGTCACAGATCGATCGGGCCTTCGGCAAAGGCTCGGTGATGAAGCTCGGCGACAAGGGCAAGGTGGTGGAGATCGAATCCGTCTCCACCGGCTCGCTCGGCCTCGACCTGGCGCTCGGCATCGGCGGTCTGCCGAAGGGCCGCATCGTCGAGATCTACGGCCCGGAATCGTCGGGTAAGACGACGCTGGCGCTGCATGTCGTGGCCGAGGTGCAGAAGGCCGGCGGCACCGCCGCCTTCATCGACGCCGAGCACGCGCTCGATCCGTCCTACGCCCACAAGCTGGGCGTCAACCTCGACGACCTGCTGGTCTCGCAGCCGGACACCGGCGAGCAGGCGCTGGAGATCACCGACACCCTGGTGCGCTCGGGCGCGATCGACGTGATCGTCATCGACTCCGTCGCGGCGCTGACGCCGCGGGCGGAAATCGAAGGCGAGATGGGCGACCAGCTGCCCGGCCTGCAGGCGCGGCTGATGAGCCAGGCGCTGCGCAAGCTCACCGGCTCGATCTCCAAGGCCAAGACCCTGGTGATCTTCATCAACCAGATCCGCATGAAGATCGGGGTGATGTACGGCAGCCCGGAGACCACCACCGGCGGCAACGCGCTGAAGTTCTACGCCTCGGTGCGCCTCGACATCCGCCGCACCGGCTCGGTCAAGGTGCGCGACGAGATCATCGGCAACAACGTCCGGGTGAAGGTGGTCAAGAACAAGGTCGCCCCGCCGTTCCGCGAGGTCGAGTTCGACATCATGTACGGGCAGGGGATCTCCAAGCTCGGCGAGGTGATCGACCTTGGCGTCAAGGCCGGGGTGATCGACAAGTCCGGCTCCTGGTTCTCCTGGAACAGCCAGCGGATCGGCCAAGGCCGTGACAACGTCCGCGAGTTCCTCAAGGCCAACCCGGACATCGCCAACGAGATCGAGAAGCAGGTCCGCGGCCGCAAGGAAACCATCGAGGAAGAGCTCCTCGTCGGCGGTCCGGAACCCGAAGAGGATTGAGCCGGCGGCGCCGGTCCGGCTGGGCCGGCGCTTCGCGCGTCGCATTTCGCTCAGTCCGACGAATTCTCCAGTCGGACAGAATTTACCCGTATAGCGGGTGGTTAGTGCCGCGCCTGCAACTAGGGCGGGCTGGGGGCGGAAATGCGGCTGCTGTCAGCGAGACTGAGCGCATTCGCCCAAGTCTCTCCTTTAAATCGCCTTTTTTGCAGCCGAGCTTCGCTAACAGCAAAGCTTCACAGCTAAAGCTTCCCCGTCGGGGGTCTTAAGCGCCTCGATGCCTCGGGTCCTCCCCTGCCACCCCGGACCCGGCGCGTCGCGCCCCGCTCGCGCGCAAGACCGCTGACGAGGTTTGAGGACGTCTGGGCCCGCCCCAGGCGTCCTTCTTCTTTACGGGCCTCCGCCTGGGTCCGCATCGTCGGCGCGCGCGGCATGTTCGCTTTCCACAAGGCCTTGGCGGCTTTCACTTTCGGGAGGGGCGCCTTAAACGGCGGAGCGTCCCCACATCCGGGGGGCCGGCGCGCTGTCGCCGCTTCCTGAATCCCTACGCGTGAACGAGCTATGGCGAGCCTGAACGAGATCCGCAGCCACTTCCTGGACTACTTCCGGCGCAAGGACCATGCGGTCGCGGCCTCGGCTCCGCTGGTGCCGCAGAACGATCCGACCCTGCTGTTCGTCAACGCCGGCATGGTGCCGTTCAAGAACTACTTCACCGGGGCCGAAGCCGCGCCGTGGCCGCGCGCCGCCTCGTCGCAGAAGTGCGTTCGCGCCGGCGGCAAGCACAACGACCTCGACAACGTCGGCTACACCGCCCGCCACCACACCTTCTTCGAGATGCTGGGGAATTTCTCCTTCGGCGACTATTTCAAGGAAGGCGCGATCGACGCCGCCTGGACCCTGCTGACCAGGGAGTTCGGGCTTCCGGCCGACAAGCTGCTGGTCACCGTCTACGCCGAGGACGACGAGGCCCACGCCCTGTGGAAGAAGGTCGCCGGCCTGTCGGACGACAAGATCATCCGCATCGGCACCTCGGACAATTTCTGGTCGATGGGCGACACCGGCCCCTGCGGTCCGTGCTCGGAGATCTTCTTCGACCATGGCGCCCACATCCCCGGCGGCCCGCCCGGCAGCCCGGATGAGGACGGCGACCGGTTCGTCGAGATCTGGAACCTGGTCTTCATGCAGTTCGAGCAGCACGCCAACGGCGACCGCACGCTGCTGCCGAAGCCGTCGATCGACACCGGCATGGGCCTGGAGCGGATCGCCGCGGTCATGCAGGGCGTGCACGACAACTACGACGTCGACCTTTTCCGCAACCTGATCGCCGCCTCCAAGCGCGAGCTGCACGCCGAGGGCGACGCCACCACCCCGTCGCACCGGGTGATCGCCGACCACCTGCGCTCGACCAGCTTCCTGATCGCCGACGGCGTGACGCCGTCGAACGAGGGCCGCGGCTATGTGCTGCGCCGGATCATGCGCCGGGCGATGCGCCACGCCCACCTGCTGGGCGCCGAGCAGCCGCTGATGCACCGTCTCGCGCCGACCCTGGTGCAGCTGATGGGCGACGCCTATCCGGAACTGAAGCGCGCCGAGCCGGCGATCGTCGACACCCTGCGCCAGGAAGAGGAGCGGTTCCGTCGCACCCTCGGCCGCGGCATGAGCCTGCTCGACGAGGCGACCGCCGACCTGCAGGAGGGCGCGGTGCTCTCCGGCGAGACCGCCTTCAAGCTCTACGACACCTACGGCTTCCCGCTCGATCTGACCCAGGACGCGGTGCGCGCCAAGGGGCTGACCGTCGACCTGGAAGGCTTCGACGCGGCGATGAACCGCCAGCGCGAACAGGCGCGCGAGAACTGGACCGGCTCCGGCCAGGTCGCCGCGGCGGCCGAATGGTTCGCCATCCGCGACCGGCTCGGCCCGACCGACTTCGTCGGCTACGACGCCACCGAAACCACCGCCGAACTGCTGGTGCTGGCGGCCGAGGGCGGCGAGCTCGAGCGCGCCGGCGCCGGCCAGCGGGTCCAGGCGCTGTTCGACCGCACCCCGTTCTACGCCGAGAGCGGCGGCCAGGCCGGCGACCAGGGCGACGTCGAATGGGACGGCGGCCGCGGCCGCATCCACGACGTCCAGAAGCAGGCCGGCGATCTGAACGTCCACGACCTGGAGATCCTCCAGGGCGAGCTCGCGCCGGGCGCGCGGGTGCGGCTGGCGGTCGACGCCGAGCGCCGGCAGACCACCCGGGCGAACCACTCGGCCACCCACCTGCTGCATGCGGCGCTGCGCAACGTGCTGGGGCCGCACGTGACTCAAAAGGGCCAGATGGTCGACGGCGAGCGGATCCGCTTCGACTTCAGCCACGGCCAGCCGCTGACCCTGTCCGAGATCGACCGCCTCGAAGCCGAGGTGAACGCGGTCGTCCGCCAGAACCTGCCGGCCGAGACCAAGCTGATGGCCCCGCAGGAGGCCATCGAGGCCGGTGCGATGGCGCTGTTCGGCGAGAAGTACGGCGAGTCCGTGCGGGTGCTGACGCTGGGCCACGCGCTGGCCGGCGAGGGCGTTTATTCGGTCGAGCTGTGCGGCGGCACCCACGTCGCCCGCACCGGCGACATCGCCCTGTTCAAGATCGTCTCCGAGCAGGGTGTGGCCGCCGGCGTGCGGCGGATCGAGGCCCTGACCGGCGAGGCGGCGCGCCGCTGGCTGCTAGAGCAGGCCGCGGTCGCCAAGGGCCTGGCCGACCAGTTCAAGGTGCCGGTCGTCGAGGTCACCGCCCGGGTCGAGGCGCTGGAGGCCCAGCGCCGCAAGCTGGAGAAGGAGCTCTCCGAGGCCAAGCGCCAGCTGGCGATGGGCGGCGGCGGCGGCGCGGCCGCCGGGCCGGAAGAGATCGCCGGCGTCCAGGTGCTGGCCCGCGTCATGGACGGCGTCGGCGGCAAGGACCTGCGGCCGATCACCGAGGAGTTCAAGAAGCAGATCGCCGACGGGATCATCGCCCTGGTCGGCGTGGCCGACGGCAAGGCGGCGGTGACCGTGGCGGTCACGGGCGCGGCCCAGGGCCGGTTCAACGCCGCCGAGCTGGCCAAGGCCGCCGTGCTGGCGATGGGCGGGCAGGGCGCCGGCGGGCGTCCGGACTTCGCCCAGGGCGGCGCGCCGGACGGCGCCAAGGCGGCCGAGGGCCTGGCGGCGGTGAAGGCGGCGATCGCCGGCTAGCTTCCGCCCTCGCGATCATCCCGGACACGCCGCGCGCGGGTGTCCGGGATCGCCACGCCGGCCCCGGGAGTTCACCCCGGACGCAGCGAGGCGAGGCTCCCGATGAAATACCGCAGGCTCGGCGCGAGCAATCTCGAGGTGTCGGTCATCTCGCTGGGGTCGTGGCTGACCTATGGCTCCGGCGTCGAGGCCGAGCGCAGCCGCGCCTGCGTCGAACGCGCGTTCGAGCGGGGCGTCAACTTCATCGACACCGCCAACGTCTATGGCCGCGGCGCGGCCGAGACCTTCCTCGGCGAGGCGCTCAGCGGCCGGCCGCGCGGCTCCTACGTGCTGGCGACCAAGCTGTTCTTCCCGATGAGCGCGACCGACCGGGGCCTGTCGCGCGCCCAGGTGCTGAAGCAGATCGACGCCTCGCTGGCGCGACTGAAGACCGACTACGTCGATCTCTACCAGTGCCATCGCTACGACCCCGATACGCCGCTGGAGGAGACGATGGCGGCGCTCAGCGAGGTCGTGCGCGCCGGCAAGGCGCGCTACATCGGCTTCAGCGAGTGGTCGCCCGAGCAGATCGCCGCGGCGCTGGCCATTCCCGGCGTCGAGCGCTTCGTCTCCAGCCAGCCGCAGTACTCCCTGCTGCACCGCGCGCCGGAGCGGGCGGTCTTCCCGCTGTGCGCCGCCAACGGCGTCTCGCAGATCGTCTGGTCGCCGCTGGCCCAGGGCGTGCTGACCGGAAAGTATCTGCCCGGGGCCCGCCCGCCGGGCGACAGCCGCGCGGCCAGCGAGCGCATGGGCCACAGCATGGGCGACTTGCTACGGCCGGCCGTGCTCGCGGCGGTGCAGGACCTGAGGCCGCTCGCCCAGGCCGCCGGCTGCAGCCTGTCGCAGTTCGCCCTGGCCTGGGTGCTCCGCGAGCCGAACGTCGCCTCGGCCATCGTCGGCGCCAGCCGGCCGGAGCAGGTGGACGACAACGCCGCTGCGGCCGACCTCGACCTCGACCCGGCGCTGTTCCGCCAGGCCGAGGAGATCGTCGCTCGGGTCGCGGATGGCTAGCCGTCAGGCGCGGACCACCGACGAGTAGTCGGCGTCCGGCACGGTCTCGGTCCGGCCGAAGAAGCGGTCGAGGTCGGTCTTGGTCGCGGCCCGCCGGGTCCGCGTCGCCACGTCGTCGAAGGCCTCGCTGATCCGCTGGTTCGCAGCCGCGATCGCCGGGCGCGCGTCGATGGCGTTGCGCCAGCGCAGCAGGTTGGGGTGGGCCGCCGGATCGAAGCCGTGCCGCTCCAGGTAGTGGGCCCAGGGCTGGGTGGCGATGTCGGCGATCGAGTAGGCCTCGCCGGCGATCCATTCCCGCGTCGCCAGGCGTTCGTCGAGCAGCCGGTAGAGCTTCTCGGCCTGGGCGGCGTAGCGGCCCAGCCCATAGGGCTCGGAGTCGGCCGGCAGCAGCTGGAAGTGGTTGAGCTGGCCGAACAGCGGGCCGACGTTGGCCATCTGCACCATCAGCCACTGCATGACCTCGTAGCGGTCCGGGCCGGCCGCCGGCAGCAGAGCGCCGCTGCGCTCGGCCAGCCAGAACAGGATGGCCCCGGATTCCGCCAAGGGCTGTCCGAGCTGCGGATCGAGCAGCACCGGCACCTTGCCGAGCGGGTTCATCTCCAGGAACTCGGGCGTGAACTGCTCGCCCTTGAACACCGCCACGTGGCGCAGCTCGTAAGGGAGGCCGAGTTCCTCGAGCATGATCACGACCTTGCGGACGTTCGGGCTCTGCATGCCGTAGACGACGAGCGGTTGGGTCATGGGCGCGGGCCTCCTGTGGGGAGCCGACGATACGCGGAGGCGGGGCGGGAACTCCAGCTGTCATCCCGGACGGCCGCTAGGCCGATCCGGGACGCATGGACACGGCGGCTGTAAGGCGAGGCCCGGGCGGCGACGCGGCTGGAACTCTCCGCCGGCCGTGTGCATGGGGCCCGGTCTTCGCTGCGCGAAACCAGGATGACATAGGTGGGAAAACAAAACGCCCGCCGCGGTCTCCCGCGGCGGGCGTCTGGTCTTCGGGCTGTCGCCAGGCTTAGGCGGCGACGGCCTTTTCGAGGTTCTCGGCGACCTTCTCGATGAAGCCTTCGGTGGTCAGCCAGCCTTGCTGGTCGCCGACCAGCAGGGCCAGGTCCTTGGTCATCATGCCGCTCTCGACGGTGTCGATGCAGACCTTCTCGAGGGTCTTGGCGAACTTCGCCAGTTCCTCGTTGCCGTCCAGCTTGGCGCGGTGTTCGAGGCCGCGGGTCCAGGCGAAGATCGAGGCGATCGAGTTGGTCGAGGTGCTCTCGCCGCGCTGATGCTGGCGGAAGTGGCGGGTGACGGTGCCGTGGGCGGCCTCGGCCTCCATGGTCTTGCCGTCCGGCGTGACCAGCACCGAGGTCATCAGGCCCAGCGAGCCGAAGCCCTGCGCGACCTGGTCGGACTGCACGTCGCCGTCGTAGTTCTTACAGGCCCAGATGAAGGCGCCCGACCACTTCAGCGCCGAGGCGACCATGTCGTCGATCAGGCGGTGTTCGTAGACCAGGCCGGCGGCCTTGTACTTCTCGGCGAACTCGGCCTCGTAGACTTCCTGGAAGATGTCCTTGAAGCGGCCGTCGTAGGCCTTGAGGATGGTGTTCTTGGTCGAGAGGTAGACCGGGTAGTTGCGGTTGATGCCGTAGGCCAGCGAGGCGCGGGCGAACTCGCGGATCGACTCGTCCAGGTTGTACATGCCCATGGCGACGCCGCCGCCCGGGAAGTCGAACACTTCGTGCTCGATCTTTTCGCCGCTTTCGCCTTCCCACTTCATCGTCAGCTTGCCCTTGCCGGGCACGACGAAGTCGGTGGCGCGGTACTGGTCGCCGAACGCGTGACGGCCGACGACGATCGGCTGGGTCCAGCCCGGGATCAGGCGCGGCACGTTCTTGCAGATGATCGGCTCGCGGAAGACGACGCCGCCCAGGATGTTGCGGATCGTGCCGTTCGGCGACTTCCACATCTTCTTGAGGTTGAATTCCTTCACCCGCGCTTCGTCCGGGGTGATGGTGGCGCACTTCACGCCGACGCCGTGCCTCTTGATCGCCTCGGCGGCCTCGACCGTCACCTTGTCCTCGGTCTGGTCGCGATACTCGACGCCGAGGTCGTAATAGTCGAGCTGGACGTCCAGGAACGGGAAGATCAGCTGATCCTTGATCAGCTTCCAGATGATGCGGGTCATCTCGTCGCCGTCGATATCGACGACGGGATTGGCGACTTTAATCTTGGCCACGAAGCGCTCCCAGACGGATTTTCGTTGAGGCCGTATAGCGGCCAATCCGTTGGACGCAAGGCGAAACGCCTGCGATTTTTTGCCGAACTGTCGACAGTCGACGAAGGCGCCGGGCGGGGCGCGGCCGACCTCGGCGATGCGCCCTTCGCATTCCCGGACGGGGAAGGCTTGCCATCGCGAGCGCGGGCTCCTCTATACGCGGCATGGCCGAAGCCGCGCTCCAGACCCCCGTCGTCATCCTCAACGCCCCGCAGCTGGCGGAGAACATCGGCGCGGTCGCCCGGGTGATGGCGAACTTCGGCCTGACGGAGCTGCGCATGGTCAATCCGCGCGACGGTTGGCCGCAGGAGCGTGCCTGGGCCTGCGCCTCGGGCGCGGACTGGCCGCTGAACGACGCCAAGCTGTTCACCAGCGTCGCCGACGCGATTGCCGACCTGAAGCTGGTGTTCGCCACGACGGCGCGGCCGCGCGAGCTGCAGCTGCCGGTGCTGACGCCCCGCGCGGCGGCCGGCGAGCTGTGGCAGGCGGCGGGCGAGGGCCTGCGCACCGGCCTGCTGTTCGGCGGCGAACGCGCCGGGCTGGAGACCGCCGACATCGCCCTGTGCCAGGCCGTGGTGACCATCCCGATCGATCCGAAGTTCCGCTCGCTGAACCTCGCCCAGGCCGTCGCACTCAACGCCTATGAATGGCGCACCACCGCGCTCGACGCGCCGCCGCCGGCCTTCCGCGAGGGCGCGCCGCCGGCCGACGGGGCGGCGCTGCTCGGCTTCTACGAGCACCTCGAGCGCGAGCTGGACGCGGCGGGCTTCTTCCATCCGCCGGAAAAGACCCCGTCGATGGTGCAGAACCTGCGCTCCGCGCTCGGCCGCGCGCGGTTCACCGACCAGGAGGTGCGCACCTTCCGCGGCGTGGTGACGGCGCTGTCGCGCGGCCGCGGCAAGGTGCTGGAGAAGCTGGCCCGCAAGGGGCCTGGCGAGGAATCTGCGTGATGAGCTTCCAGGCGCTGCTCGACGGGCTGGAGATCCCGATCCTGCAGGCGCCTATGGTCGGGGCCTCGGACGGGGCGCTGGCGATCGCGGTCAGCCGCGCCGGCGGGATGGGGACGCTGGCGGCCGGCGCGCTGGCCCCGGCCGACATCGGCCCTGCGGTGGCGCAGATCCGGGCGCAGACCGACCGGCCGTTCGGCGTCAACCTGCTGATGGCCCCCAAGGTCGCGCCGGACGCGGCGACCGTCGAGGCCGCGCTCGAGCGCCTGCGGCCCTGGTACGCCGCGCTCGGCGAGCCGCCGCCGGCCGCGCCCAATCAGTTCGCGCCTGATTTCGACGCGCAGTTGGCGGCGCTGATTGCCGCCGCCCCGCCGGTCGCCTCCTTCGCCTTCGACGTGCTGAACCGCGAGCAGGTCGCCGCCCTGCAGGCCGCCGGAACCTATGTGCTGGGCGCCGCCAACACCGTCGCCGAGGCCCGCGCCTGGGCCGCGGCCGGGGCCGACGGGATCTGCGCGCAGGGCGCCGAGGCCGGCGGCCATCGCGGTAACTTCCTGGCCGACGTCGAGGACAGCCTGGTCGGGACCTTCGCCCTGGTGGCGACGATCCGCGCCGCGGTCGAGCTGCCGGTGGTCGCCGCCGGCGGGATCATGGACGGCCGCGGCGTCGCCGCGGCGCTGGCCCTGGGGGCCGGTGCGGCGCAGATGGGCACCGCCTTCCTGCTGGCCGACGAGGCGACCACCTCCGGGCCCTGGCGGGCGGCGGCCGAAGCCGCGCCGGACGATCCGACCCGGCTCACCCGCGCCTTCACCGGCCGCTACGCGCGCGGCATCGAGAACCGCTTCATGCGCGAGATGCGCAGCGTCGAGCGCGAAGTCCCGCCCTATCCGGTGCAGAACCGGCTGACCCAGCCGCTGCGGGCCGCCGCAACGCGCGCCGGGGACCCCGAGACGCTCTCGCTGTGGGCCGGGCAGGGGGTGCGGCTGGCCGAGCGCGGCCCGGCCGAGGATCTGGTTCGCCGCTGGTGGGCGGAGGCCCAGGCCGCGGCCCGCGGGCTTGCCGCGCGGACAGGGATTTGACCGCCGGTCTTGCCCCGCGCGGCGCAGTCGGCGATCAATCAGATCCGGTCAGGAGAGATTGATGGCGTTATCCACACGGAGCTTGGCGGCGGGCGCGGCCCTTCTGATGATCTTCGGCCTCGGACCGCAGGTGCTCGCGCCGCCGCGGTCGATCGCCGAACGCGGCGTGCGGCTGGCGCTGATCCGGCTGAACGGCCTGCTGAGCCGGCGCGACCTGTCCATCGTCCACGAATTCGTAGCCGCTGCGGACACCCTGCTGATCGGCGCCGAGCCGGGCGAGCGGGCGCGCGGCCGGGCGGAGATCGAGGCCTACTACGAGCAGCTGTTCGCCAAGCCGGAGGCGCTGTCCTTCGCCTGGCGCGAGGTCGACGTCTCGGTGCGCGGCGACGTCGCCTGGATCCACGCCGAGGGCGACGTGGTCCGCAAGACCGACTCCGGCGAGGTGCGCCGGCCCTATCGCCTGGCCGGCGTGCTCGAACCGCACGGCGGCGACTGGAAGTGGCGGATGTTCCAGGGATGCGAGCCCGCCGCCTCGGCTTGACTCAAGAAGGCGCGGCAAGCATATACGCGCCCTTCTGCCGCCGGGTTCGCCTGTGCGGGCGGAAATCTATGACGGATTGATGCGGGCGCCGCCGTTGCGATCGTGCTTCTCCTCCTGAGGAGCGCCGGGCCGTATCGAAGTGAAGAGATTGGCATGTCCAAGCGCCATAGCGCCAAGTATAAACTCGACCGCCGGATGGGCGAAAACATCTGGGGTCGCCCGAAGTCCCCGATCAACACCCGCTCCTACGGCCCCGGCCAGCACGGCCAGCGCCGCAAGTCCAAGGTCTCGGACTTCGGCCTGCAGCTGCGCGCCAAGCAAAAGCTGAAGGGCTACTACGGCAACCTGACCGAGAAGCAGTTCAGCCGCACCTACGAGGAAGCCGCCCGCCGCAAGGGCAACACCTCGGAGAACCTGATCGCCCTGCTCGAGTCGCGCCTGGACGCCGTCGTCTACCGCGCCAAGTTCGTGCCGACCCCGTTCGCGGCCCGCCAGTTCGTCAACCACGGCCACGTGCTGGTGAACGGCAAGCGCGTGAACATCCCGTCCTACCGCGTGAAGGCGGGCGACGTGGTGACGGTGCGCGAGCGTTCGCGCAACATGGCGCTGGTGCTGGAAGCCCTGTCCTCGGGCGAGCGCGACACGCCGGACTACATCACCGTCGACGTGAAGGGCATGAGCGCGACCTTCGTCCGCGCCCCGGAACTGGCCGAAGTGCCGTACCCGGTGAAGATGGAACCGAACCTCGTCGTCGAATTCTACGCGTCGTAAGACGCCGGACTTCACGCACGTTCTGCGAAGGCCCCGGAGCGATCCGGGGCCTTTTGCTTTTGGGGCCGGTAGCGGGGGAGGACGTGCGCGGACGCTGGGCAGAGCCTGCGAAATCGCGCGCGACCTGACATAGGTGCAGGCGGCCGCGCCAACCTGTGGTCATCTTGCGAACCTCTGAGCGGAGCGGGCTGATGACTTCGAAGACCATCATGCTGATCCACGGCGCCTGGCTGAACGGCCGCTGCTGGGACGGTTTCAAGGCCCGCTACGAGGCGCAGGGCTATGCGGTGACCGCGCCGGACTGGCCGTTCGACGACCGCCCGCCGGCCGAGTTGCGGCGCGCGCCGGCGCAGGAGCTGGCGCACCTCGGGCAGCGCGACATCCTCGCCCATTACGAGGCGCTGATCGGCGCCTTGCCGGAGCCGCCGATCCTGATTGGCCATTCGCTCGGCGGGGTGATCGTCCAGCACCTGCTCGACCGCGGGCGTGGCGTGGCCGGGGTGGCGATCCATCCGGCGCCGACCCCGGGCGTGCCGCTGGGCCCGCACGCGATCGTCTCGGCGCTGCCGGTGTTCTCCGATCCGTTCAGCGGCCGCAAGGCGCTGCAGATGTCGCGCAAGTTTTTCCGCACCCGCTTCGCCCAGACCGCGCCGGCGGAGCAAAGCGACGCCCTCTACGACCAATACGTCGTGCCGACCCCGGGCAAGGTCTACTGGGACGGGGTGATCAACGCGATGAAGCTGCACTGGGCGAACGCGGCGCGCTCGCCGCTGCTGCTGATCGGCGGGGAGCTCGACCTGATCGCCGACGCCAGCATGACCCGGGCGATCTACGCCAAGCAGTCGCGCGCGCCCTCGACGACGGAGCTGCGGATCCTGCCCGGCCGCTCGCACTGGACCTGCCTCGACGACGGCTGGGAGGAGGTCGCCGACCTGGCGCTCAGCTGGGCGGTCACGAACTGCGACAGCCGCCAGCAGGCCTCGACCACGGTCTGAGGTCGGGTCAGGGGGCGCCAGCCTCCGGCGCCGGCGCTGCGAGCTGTTCCGCGGTCTGTGCGTTCGGCGCCGCTGTCGCCGGCTCGGGCGGCGGCAGCGCCCCGAGGTGCGGCGTCGCCGGGGTCTGAGCCGCGGCTAGGGCCGCAGCCTGGGCGGCGGCCTTGGCCTGGGCCTGCTCGGCGGCCTGGGTCGCAGCCTGCAGCTGTCGGGTCGCCTGGGTCAGCGCCTCGGTCTGCGCCTGCTGCGTGGCGCGGGCTTCGGCCTCCGCCTGGGCGCGCGCTTCGGCCTCGGCCTGAGCCTGCTGCGCGGCGCGCGCCTCGGCCTCAGCCTTCTCCCGCTTCTTCTTGCGGCTGCCGGGCATGACCGCGCCGACCGCCTTCACGGTGTTCTCCCCGACGGCGCCGCCGACGACCCCGCCGAGCGCGCCGCCGATCGGACCGCCGACGACGGTTCCGGCCAAAGCGCCGGCGGTCGCGCCGGCGGCCGAGGCCCCTTGCCGGACGATTCCCTCCTGCGCCGCCGCCGTCGTCGGCTGGACGGCCAGCGCGGCTGCGCCGAACGCGAGCACGGATATGGCGATGCGCATGGGCCTTCTCCCTGGATCAGCGCCGAACGCCTCACTCCGCGGAGAGTTCATGGGCTCAGCTTCAGGTTAGCTGTTCTTAGGGTGAGAATAGGTCCCAATGTGGGCCGCGATATGGCCTTAACATCTTAGATGAATGGCGCATGAACGCGCAAGTTAGGTGAATTTTATATTGTATTTCTGGGAACAGTATTTGGATCACTGGGTTTCTGGCTGACCGGGAGAGCCGTATCCTCAGAGAACTGGAGACAGTCATGACCTTCAAGTCGACGATCCCCGCTCTTGTCGCCTGCTTCGCCCTTGGCGGCGCCGGCGCCGCCTTCGCCCAGTCGGCGCAACAGAACACCGCCGGCACGGTCGGCGCCGGCGCCGCGGCGACCACCCCTCAGGGTGCCAGCGCCGGCGGTCTGAGCGCCGGCAGCGCCGCCAACCGCAGTTGGGACCATCGCGCCGACAAGTCCGACAAGCAGAACCGGGCCGAGCGCCGCGCCGAGCGGACGAAGTCGCCGGCTGAAGCGAACTCCGCGTCGACCTACGGCTCCGGGGCGGTGACCACCACGCGCAACAGCGCCAATGTCGGCGTGACCACCGGCGCCGCGGCGTCGGGCGCGGGCGCCAATCGCGCCGGTTCGACCATCGACGCCTATGGCGAGACCAACCGCCAGGGTTCGAACGCCGACCTCTACGGCGACTCGGCCGCCCAGTCGGGCGAGAAGCCGGTCCAGTAAGCCCTCACGCTGGGCGGCGCGGCCTGGATCCTCCAGGCCGCGCCCGCCCTGGGAGCAGAACCATGATGGCCGGTCTCACCCTGGCCGCCTCGATCCTCGCCGCGGCCGAGTTCACGGGGGCGCCTGATCCTCAGGACGCCCAATGCCGGGTGGTGCGCTACGCCGCCGACGGATCACGCCAGGAGACCCCGCCCAGCCGGCCCTACAGCCGGCCGTCGGGCGTCCATGTGAGCTCCAGCGCGTCAGGCGGTCACGCACGGTCCTCGACCAGCGTTTCGGCTAGTTCGTCCAGCTCAGGCGGCGGCGCGTCCGTCGTCCGCAGCGAGAGCGACGGGCGGAGCATCACCAAGACCTACGAGACGGACGGCTGCACGGTCGTGATCGACGCGCGGCCGGTCCGAGGAGAATGATCATGATCAGCAAAGCGAGAGCGGCGGCGGGCGCCGCCGTCCTGAGCGCCCTCATCGGCGCGACCCTGCCGGGCGCCGCCCTGGCCCAGTCCGTATCCGGCGGCACGTCGGGCGGGGTGGGCGGGCCAGGCGTCTCGGCCTCGACCTACGGCTCGGGCCAGCAGACGACGACGCCCGACGGATCCTCCATCGGCGTCCAGGGCGGCGGCGAGGCCACGGCCGTCGACGGCAGCGCCAAGACCCAGTCCGACGCCAAGCTGAACGAGCGCCGGGCCATGCAGCGTTCGACGGCTGCGGCGCGCGACGAGGACGAACGCGCGCGCTCGCGCACCCGCACGGTCGTCCGCGAGGGCGAGGTCCGCTCCCGGACCATGTCGATGTACAAGCAACACGGCGAAAAGCCGGAGCGGGAGATGACCTATTCGGTCACCACGCCGGAGGGGACGACGACGAAAACCAAGTGACGATCTGGGCGGGCCCCGGCGCTGGGGCGGGGCCCGTTTCTCGCCGTCTTCCCCGCGCAGCGGGGGAGGGGGACCGCGCGTTGGAGAGCGCGTGCTGAAGGAGCGAGCGACAGGCAGGGCGACGCGAAGCCGATGCTCGAGGATGCGGGCGCAAAGGCGGCGCGGCGCGACCGGCTGGTCCCTTCACCATCCACCGTCGGCGGATGGTCCCCCTTCCGCCCCTGCGCGGGGAGCGGACGGCTTCAGGAAAACATCGTCGCCATGTGCGGCGGCACGCGCTGCGGGCGGCCGGTGGCGGGGTCGACCAGGCACCAGACGGTGCGCACCTGGGCGCACATCCCGCCGTCCGGGGCGTCGATGCGGACCAGCCGGTCGAAGCGCGGGCCGTCCGGCGCGTCGGCCACCCAGGTCAAGCCGCGGGCCATTTCGCCGAGCTTCAGCGGCCGGCGGTAATCGACCTCGTGGCGCAGGATGATCCAGCCCCAGCGCGCCTGGTCGTCTTCCGAGGCGCGCGCCGACCAGTGGGCGATGGCCAGCTGCTGCGCCCAGGCCAGATAGACCACGTTGTTGACGTGGCCGTTGCCGTCGATGTGCACCGGCTCAGGCGCAAAGCCGAGCTCGAACACCTGACGACCGTCGGGCGGCTCGAGCATGCGGCTCACGGCGGGCCTCCGCTATTGGGCGGCCACGCCTTGCTGCTGGAGGAAGCTCTGCAGTTCGCCGCTCTCGTACATTTCGCGGATGATGTCCGAGCCGCCGACGAACTCGCCCTTCACGTAGAGCTGCGGAATGGTCGGCCAGTCGGAGAAGCTCTTGATGCCCTGGCGCAGGGCTTCGCTCTGCAGCACGTCGACGCCGACGAAATCGACGCCCAGCTGGTCCAGGATCTGCACCACGGTCGAGGAGAAGCCGCAGCGCGGTTGGTCCGGCACGCCCTTCATGAAGAGGATCACCGGGTGGTCGGCCACCGCCTTGGCGATGAAGTCGTGCACGGGATCGGTGGTCGCAGCGTCGGTCATGGATCGCCCTTTCGGCGCAAACTTACGGGGAAGAGCTAGGGATCGGACCCCCAGGGGTCAAGTTGGCGCGGCGCCGCGTCAGGCCGGCGCCGAGGTTTCCAGCGCCAGGGCGTGCAGTTCGCCGCCCATCTTGCCCTTCAGGGCGGCGTAGACCAGCTGGTGCTGCTTGATCCGCGGCAGGCCGGCGAAGGCGCTCGAGACGATGCGCGCTTTGTAGTGGTCGCCGTCGCCGGCCAGATCGTCGACCTGGATCTGCGCGTCGGGGAAGCCCTCGCGCAGGGCGGCTTCGAGGTCTTCAATCGGCATCGGCATGGGCGGGCTCCGTCTTGCGGCCGTTCGATAGGCGTTCCCGGGGGGCGGGCGCAAGGCCCGTGGCCGCTTCGCGGCTCAGGCGGGCTGGGCGATCTCGTCGTAGCCGCGGCCGAGGAATTGGATCAGGCACAGCCCGTGGCCGAACGGATCGGCGAGGGTGACGATCTTGCCCCAGGCGGCGGTGCGGATCTCGCCCTCCGGCGTTGCGCCGGCCGCCACGGCCCGGGCCAGCGCCGCCTCGATGTCGTCGACCGCCACGTCCAGATGCACCGGCGTCCAGTGCCGGGCGTAGCGGCGCAGCTCCGCGCCGGCGCCGACCATGCCCTCGGCCGTCTCCAGCAGATAGAGCTTGGCCGGCCAGCCGCTGAGCTCCACCCCGCCGGCGCCGAAGCGCCGGGTCGGCGTCAGGCCGAACGCCGCGACGTAGAACCGCTCGGCCTGGGCCAGGTCCGGCACGTCGATGTTGACCAGCAGATCCATCGCCGGCCGCCGCTCAGTCGACGATCGCTGAATAGACCAGGCTCTTTAGCGGCCCGCGGAAGTCGATCAGCTCGGTGGGCATCAGCTGGGTCATGAAGACCACCGACATGTCCTCCTTCGGATCGACCCAGAACAGGGTCGAGGCCGCGCCGCCCCAGTAGTAGTCGCAGGCGCCCAGGTCGCGGGTCGGCGCCTGGCCCAGGCTGTTGGCGAAGCCGAGCCCGAAGCCGACGCCGGGCTGCACCTCGCAGACGTCGGCGGAGAGCGCCAGTTCGGCGATGTCGGCGCCGCCCGGCAGGTGGTTCTGGTGCATCAGTTCGACGGTGCGCGGCCCCAGGATGCGTTCGCCGTCCAGTTCGCCGCCGCGGCGCAGCATCTCGCAGAAGCGCAGATAGTCGGCGGTGGTGCTGGCCAGGCCCGCGCCGCCGGACTTGAACACCGGCTCGCGGGCGTAGGCGCTGGCGGCCGGATCCTCGACCAGGCTCAAAGTCCCGCCCGGCTCCTGGCGATAGTAGGCGGCTAGGCGGTCGAGCTTCTCGGCCGGCACGTGGAAGCCGGTGTCGGCCATGCCGAGCGGGCCGAAGATCTCCTCCTGCAGGAAGCGCTCGAACGGCCGGCCGGAGATCACCTCGACCAGGGCCCCGCAGGCGTCGGTGGCCAGCGAGTAGAGCCAGGCGGTCCCGGGCTGGTAGGCCAGGGGCAAGCGGCCGAGCTTCTCCAGGAAGCTCTGCGGGCTGTCGGTCGAGCCGCGGCCGCGGATGTCCTCGGCCTGGTAGAGCAGGTCGAGCGGCAGCTCGGCGTGCGGGCCGAGCAGGCCGCCGTAGGTCAGGCCCGAGGTGTGGCGCAGCAGGTCGCGGAAGCTGACCGGCCGATGCGCCCGCTCGGTCACCAGGTCGTCGGCGTCGAGGCCGGACACCCAGACCTTCTGGTCGCGCCAGGCCGGCACGTGGTTGGCGACCGGCTCGTCGAGCTGAAACCGGCCGCGCTCGTAGAGCATCATCAACGCCACCGAGGTGATCGGCTTGGTCATTGAATAGATGCGCCAGATCGCGTCGTCCTGCACCGGCCTGCCGCGCTCGCGGTCCATCAGGCCGAACGACTTGGCGTAGGCGATATGCCCATGGCGGGCGACCACGACCTGGCAGCCGGCGAGCACGCCCGGCGCCAGCCACGCCCGTTCGATGTGCTCGCCGATCCGCGCCAGCCGGCCGGCGTCGAAGCCGCTCCATTGCGAGCGTGCGTCCATGGCGACTTCCTCCCAACGCGCTGGGCGCATGATGAGGGAAGAGCGCGGGAGAAGGGAAGGGGGCGGGGCGGAACGCCGAAATCAGTTCGTCATCCCGGCCGGAAGCCCGCTGGCGGGCTGGAGAGCCGGGACCCAGGGCGACGTGCGCGGCTCCTGGGTCCCGGGTCGGCCTTATCAGGCCGTCCGGGATGACGGCCGATCTTTCAGAACCTGGCTCAGCCCATGTACCCCGGCATCCAGCCCTCGTGGGACTGGCGCAGGCGGGCGAGGGGCAGGGTGAACAGGCTCTGGACGCTCAGCGCCTCGCCGCCGGCCTTGCCGACGACCGCGGCGGGGACGCCGGCGGCCTGGGCGGCGGCCAGCACCGGGGCGGGATCGGCGACAGCGACCAGATAGCGGGCCTGGTCCTCGCCGAACAGCTGGGCGTGCGGGGCCTCGCCGCTCGGCGCCAGCTCGACGCCGACGTTGGAGGCCAGCGCCATCTCAGCCGCCGCGGCGACCAGGCCGCCGTCGGAGAGGTCGTGCACGGTGGTCGCCACGCCGTCCAGGATCAGCTTGCGCACCAGCTCGCCGTTGCGCCGTTCCACCTTCAGGTCGACCGGCGGCGGGGCGCCGTCCTCGCGGCCCAGCAACTCGCGCAGGTACATCGACGCGCCGAGCTCGCCCTTGGTCTCGCCGAGCAGCACCAGGGTGTCGCCGGCCTTCAGGCTCGAGAAGTCGGCGGTGTGGGCGTAGTCGGCGATCAGGCCGACGCCGCCGACCGTCGGGGTCGGCGGGATGCCGCGGCCGTTGGTCTCGTTGTAGAGGCTGACGTTGCCGCTCACGACCGGGAAGTCGAGCGCCGCGCAGGCCTCGGCCATGCCGTCGGTGGCGCGGACGATCTGGCCCATGATCTCCGGCCGCTCGGGGTTGCCGAAGTTCAGGTTGTCGGTGATGGCGATCGGCTCGGCGCCGACCGACACCAGGTTGCGCCAGGCCTCGGCGACCGCCTGCTTGCCGCCCTCGTAGGGGTCGTTCAGCACATAGCGCGGGGTGACGTCCGAGGTGACGGCCAGCGCCTTGCGGCTGCCGTGCACCCGCACCACGCCGGCGTCGGCGCCGGTGGCCGAATCCTCGAGGGTGTCGGCCATGACGTGGCGGTCGTACTGCTCCCAGATCCAGCGCTTCGAGGCCATGTCCGGGGCGCTCATCAGCTTGGCCACGGCCTCGGCGTAGTCGGCCGGGGCGGCGACGTCGGCGGGGCTCAGCCGCGCCTGGAGCTCGGGCTGGGTCCAGGGGCGGTCGTAGAGCGGCGCGTCGTCGAACAGCGGCGCCAGCGGTACGTCGGCGACGACCTCGCCCAGGTGCCTCAGCACCATGCGACCGGTGTCGGTGGTCTTGCCGATCACCGCGGCGTCAAGGCCCCACTTCTCGAAGATCCGGTAGCCGTCGGCCTCGCGGCCCGGCTTGAGGATCGCCAGCATCCGCTCCTGGCTCTCCGACAGCATCATCTCGTAGGCGCTCATGCCGTCTTCGCGCTGCGGCACCTGGTCGAGGTCGAGATCGATGCCGACCCCGCCCTTGCCGGCCATTTCGACCGACGAGGAGGTCAGGCCCGCCGCGCCCATGTCCTGGATCGCGGCGACCGCGCCCGAGGCCATCAGCTCGAGGGTGGCTTCGATCAGCAGCTTTTCGGCGAAGGGGTCGCCGACCTGGACGGTCGGGCGCTTCTCGTCGGAGGCGTCGTCGAACTCAGCCGAGGCCATGGTCGCGCCGTGGATGCCGTCGCGGCCGGTCTTGGAGCCGAAGTAGACCACCGGCAGGCCGGGGGCCGGGGCGGCCGAGTAGAAGATCTTGTCAGCGTCGGCCAGGCCCACGCACATGGCGTTGACCAGGATGTTGCCGTCGTAGCCGGTGTGGAAGTTGGTCTCGCCGGCGACCGTCGGCACGCCGACGCAGTTGCCGTAGCCGGCGATGCCCGCCACCACGCCGCTGACCAGCCGCTTGGTCTTCGGGTGCTCCGGCGCGCCGAAGCGCAGCGCGTTGAGCAGGGCCACCGGGCGGGCGCCCATGGTGAAGACGTCGCGCATGATCCCGCCGACGCCGGTCGCGGCGCCCTGGTAGGGCTCGATGTAGGATGGGTGGTTGTGGCTCTCCATCTTGAAGATGCAGGCCTGGCCGTCGCCGATGTCGATGACCCCGGCGTTCTCGCCCGGGCCGCAGATCACGCGGGGGCCCGTGGTCGGGAACTTGCCGAGCTGCTTCTTGCTCGACTTGTAGGAGCAGTGCTCGCTCCACATCACCGAGAAGATCCCCAGCTCCACGAGGTTGGGCTCGCGGTTCAGCCGGCGCAGGATCAGCTGGTACTCGTCAGGCTTCAGGCCGAATTCGGCGGCCGATTCGGCCATGGTCTTGGAAGGCTGGGCGCTCATGCGCGCGTTCTAGATCGCATCCAGCCAAAGTGGAAACCGGTTTGGCGCCCGAGATGCGCCCGAAGCTAAAAACGATGGGCTTTGGGCCTCCGCGTGGGCCGCGATTGAGCGGAACTACTCGCTCGTCCGCGGGTTTTTCGGCGATCCCGGATGTCTGGAGACATCGATGCAAGAGAGGCGCGTATGGCCAATCAGCAGACGAACGACAACCGGCAGCCGCCCCAGCCACAGCAAGCCGGCCCGCGTGACCTGAACCAGAAGACTCAGGGTTCGCCGAGGCAGGCCGACAAGAAGCAAGGCGGCGAAACCCCACAGCGGCGTGACAGCAAGCACTAGCCACGCCGGTCCGGCCCGGCCGTCGTAATCGGCGGTTGGCGGCCGAAGGGAAGGGTCGGAGCGCTCGGCGCGCTCCGGCCCTTTCGTTTGCCTAACCCCCGCTGACCACCGGCAGCTCGATCGCCGAGGCCTGGGCCGGGGCGTGGTAGATCCGCTGGACGGCCTTCCGGTAGTCCGCCGGCTTCGCGTTGAAGATGTTCGGCACGAAGGTTTGCGGGTTGCGGTCGTAGAGCGGGAACCAGCTCGACTGGATCTGCACCATGATCCGGTGGCCCGGCTGGAACACGTGGTTGGCCTGCGGCAGGGCGAAGCGGTAGGCCAGCGGCTGGTCCGGCGCGATCGCCTTCGGGTCGGAGAAGCTCTCGCGGTAGCGCCCGCGGAAGATGTCCATGGCCACCGGGAACTGATAGCCGCCCATCTCCACCTGCGAGGGCACGGTGTCGGGATAGACATCGATCAGCTTCACCACCCAGTCGGCGTCGGAGCCGCTGGTCGAGGCGATCAGGTTGACGATCGGCGCGCCGGCGATGGTCATCGGCGCGGTGAGCGGCTCGGAGACGTAGGTCAGCACGTCCGTCCGGCCGTCGACGTGGCGCTGGTCGCTGGTCAGCCAGTAGCGCCACTGGTCGGGCGCGTCGGTGCGCACCGGCCGCGCCACGTAGGGTACCGGATTGGCCGGGTCGGCGACGTACTCGTCATAGCCGCCGCCCGCCGGCGGCCGGAAGCTGAGCCCCTTGTCGGCCTGCAGGTAGAGCGGCTTCAGGCCGACCTGACAGGCCTCCGCGCAACCGGTCGGCCATTTGTCGAGCTTCAGCCAGCGATCGGTCCCGGTCTGGTAGATCAGCACCGGCGGGATGTCGGCCGTCTGGCCGTTGGTCTTCAGCCGCTGGTCGAGGAACGGCTTCAGGTAGTCGCGGCGGAACTCGGTGGCGGTGTCGCCCGGCAGCTTGTAGGCGCCCAGCGCGCGCTGCTCGTAGTTCACCCCGGAATGCCGCCAGGCGCCCAGCACCAGGAAGTTCATGTTGTTGCCGACGTCCTTCGGTTCCACCGCCGCGTAGGCGTGCGGCGCGCCGTAGATGTCTTCCTGGTCGAACAGGCTGCCGACCCACAGGGTGGGCACCTTCAGCGGCTGGGCGGCGAGGATCTTGTCGAGCGCCTGCTGGCTCCAGAAGTCGTCGTAGGCCGGGTGTTCTTCGATCTTCCGCCAGAAGGCGATCTGGTCGAGGCCGGCGGCGCGCGCGAAATCGCCGGCCGAGCCCGCGCGGCGGAAGTTCTCGTAGTCGTCGAAGCCCTGGCGCGGGACCGGATCGCCGCCGCCCTTGGCGCTCATCTGCTCCGGGAAATAGTCGAGGTTCACTTGCCGGAAGGCGCCGTTGTGGAACCAGTCGTCGCCCATCCAGCCGTCGATCATCGGGCTCTGCGGCACCGCGGCCTTCAGCGCCGGGTGCGGATTGATCAGCGCATTGACCACGGTGAAGCCGTCGTAGGACGAGCCGATCATGCCGACCCGGCCGTTCGACTCCTTCACGTGCTTCACCAGCCATTCGATGGTGTCGTAGGCGTCGGTCGAGTGGTCGATCCCGGTCTTGTTCAGCGGACCCGACAGCGGGCGGGTGGCGACATAGTCGCCCTGCGAGCCGTTCAGCCCACGGACGTCCTGGTAGACGCGGATGTAGCCGTCACGAACGAAGTCCTCGTCCATCTGCGCCAGGGTCGCCTCGATGTGCGGCGAGACGTTCCGCGCGGCGCGCTTCTTGGCGTTATAGGGCGTGCGCGTCAGCAGGATCGGCGCATCGTGCGCGCCCTTCGGCATGACGATGACGGTGTAGAGCTTCACCCCGTCGCGCATAGGGATCATCTCGACGCGCTTGACGTAGTCGTTGTCCGCCGTCGGCGCGGCGAACTTCGCCGGAATGTCCGGCGTCATCGGATCGGTCTTGCCGGCCGCCTGGGCCAGCGGCGGCAGGGCGAAGGAAAGCGCCGCGACGGCGCAGGCCGTGCGCAGGGCGAAGGAACGAAGGGTCATCTAGCTCCCCGAGCGTAACATTGTGACGGCCGTTAAGCCGTCCCAAGTCCGCCGGCAAGTGCGATCAGGCGCTGGCGAGCGCGCTCTGGAACAGGATGGCGCCGTCGGCGGAGCCGAGCTCGGCCTCGAAGGCGCGGTCCGGGTGCGGCATCAGCCCCAGCACGTTGCCTCTGGTGTTGACGATCCCGGCGATGTCGCGGGCCGAGCCGTTCGGGTTGTCGAGGTAGCGGAACACCACCTGGCCGTCGCCCTCCAGCCGGTCCAGCGTCGCCTCGTCGGCGAAGAAGTTCCCCTCGCCGTTGCCGACGGTCATCGTCACTTCGCGGCGGCCGGCGTAGCCGGCGGTGAAGCGGGTCTGGGCGTTGGTGACTTCCAGCGCCACCGGCTTGCAGACGTACTTCAGCTTGTCGTTGCGCAGCAGGGTCCCCGGCAGCAGGTGCATTTCGCACAGTACCTGGAAGCCGTTGCAGATGCCGACGGTCGCCACGCCCCGCTCGGCGGCCGCCCGGACCTCGCGCATGATCGGCGACAGCGCCGCCATCGCCCCGCAGCGCAGATAGTCGCCGTAGGAGAAGCCGCCCGGCAGCACGATCAGGTCGAGGCCCGACGGCAGTTCGGTGTCGCCGTGCCAGACCATGTCGACCTTCGCGCCGGTCGAGCGCTCCACCGCCACCTTGCAGTCGCGGTCGCAGTTGGAGCCGGGGAAGACGATGACGGCGGCTTTCATGGGCGGGTTCCGGTGGGCGGGGAGGGCTTCAGGTGGTCGAATGCAGCGCGGGCGTCAAGCCGGCTGCGGCGGCCGGTCACTTGCGACCGGTCACTTCCGGCCGGCGCTGAGGCCGGTCAGGTAGGTCATCAGCTCCTGGTAGGCGGCCTTGTCGCCCCAGGCGCAGCCGGTGTTGCGCATCTGCCCGCCGGCGGCCTCCTGCATCAGGATCGCCGGGTGCGCCGGCGCGCCGGGCTTGGTTACGAAGTAGGAGGCGGCGCCGTCGGCGGTCGAATAGGCCCGGTAGGGCTCGCCGGTCTCCTCGGGCGCGGGCTTCAGGCCGGGTTGGGCGGTGATCTTCGCGACCTGCGCCTCGAACGGCTGGCCGCAATCGAGCGCCGCCGCGGCCGACGGCTTGGCTTTCGGCGCGCAGGCGGCGAGGAGGGTGATCGCCAGCAGCGGCGCCAGCTGTCGAATCTTCATCATGGGCGGGCTCCGCGACTGGACCGGGCCTTGGGAAGATAGCCCAGATCGCGCAGGAACCAGTCGATCGCGTCGCCGAGCCGGTTGAAGGTCTTGGCCGGCTCGCTGGCGCAGCTGTCCGCGCAATGGACGGGAACCTCGAACGGGCCTTTCGCCTGGAGCGTGACGCGGTCGAGCCGGGCGAAGGCGGCGCGCGCTTCGCCGGCGCGGGCGGCGACCGCGACGTAGCCGGCGCAGGCGCCTGCCGAACCGGTCTGGCAGCGCACCCGGTACTCGGGGATCTTGGCCTTGAAGAAGCTGCGGTATTTCGGGTTCGCGGAGGCGTCGTCCAGGTGTCCGTCCCGCAGCTCGTAGATGATCGGCGGCGGCAGGCTGTCGGCGTAGGAGCCGAAGCGGTAGAGGAACCGCGGATCGCGACCGACGAGCTCGAGCCGCCCATCGCCGTCGACGTCCTTCGGGTCAGGCGCGGCGCTGCCGTCCCAAACTCCGAGCTTGGCGACTCGCCAGCCGTCGGCGGTTGGCGTCGCCGCGAGGTAAGCAAAGCAGCAGTGCGCGCCGCCGCTCCAACTGCGGAAGAGCAGGATCGGCGTGCGCGCCGCGTCGAGGCGGAACACGCCGAAATTGGCGCCGGCGCCAAACGACCCGGCCGTTTCGCCCCGCAGGGTTTCGGAGACGCCGTTCTTCTCGATCACCGCGACCGGGGTCAGGAGGTCGCCAGGACCGACCTCCTGGCGAAAGCGTAGGCTTATGTCGCCGATCTGGAAGGCGTCGGCGGTCTTGCCGCCGGTCCAGGCGTGCCACCGCCCTTCCGCCGCGGATTGCGCGACGGCGGGGGCGGCGGCGGAGAGGGTTAGGAAGAGTGCTAGGGGCGAAAGCGCCCTCACGCCAGCTCCACGCGGTAGCTCTCGATGACCGTGTTGGCCAGGAGCTTCTCGCACATCGCCTTCACCTCGGACTCGGCCGCGGCCTTGTCCTGCGCGGCGAGGTCGAACTCGATGGTCTTGCCGACGCGGACGTGTTCGACGCCGCTCCAGCCCAGGCCATGCAGTTCGCGTTCGACGGCCTTGCCCTGCACGTCGAGGACGCCGGGCTTCAGGAAAACATGGACCGTGGCGCGCACTAGTGGAGGCCTCCTTGAATGACCGTCGGCATCTCTTTCATGATGCCGAGCCGGCGAGCCACCTCGGTGTAGCTCTCGATGACGTTGCCCAGGTCGCGGCGGAAGCGGTCCTTGTCCAGCTTCTCGTTGGTCTGGGAGTCCCACAGCCGGCAGCTGTCGGGGCTGATCTCGTCGGCCAGGATGATGCGGGAGAATTCGTTCTCCCAGATCCGGCCGAATTCGATCTTGAAGTCGACGAGGGTGATGCCGACCGCGCCGAACATGCCGGTCAGGAAGTCGTTCACCCGCAGGGTGAGCGCCATCATGTCGTCGATCTCCTGGGTGGTGGCCCAGTTGAAGGCGGTGATGTGCTCCTCGGCGACCATCGGGTCGTGGAGCTTGTCGTCCTTCAGGTAGAACTCGATGATCGAGCGGGGCAGGGGCTGGCCTTCGGGCAGGCCGAAGCGGGTCGACAGCGACCCGGCGGCCACGTTGCGGCAGACCACTTCCAGCGGAATGATCTCCACTTCGCGGATCAGCTGCTCGCGCAGGTTCAGCCGCTTGATGAAGTGGTTCTGCACCCCGATCGAGTTCAACCGCGTCATGATGTATTCGCTGATGCGGTTGTTGATCACGCCCTTGCCTTCGAGCACGGCCTTTTTGGTCGCGTCGAACGCAGTGGTGTCGTCCTTGAAGTACTGAATGAGAGTGCCGGGCTCCGGACCCTCATAGAGAATCTTGGCCTTGCCCTCGTAGATCTTCTTACGGCGGGTCATCGTCGCGCCTTCTCCGGGAGCGGGGTTTGCCGGTCGGCGAAACGAAAAAACGCGCGCGAATGATTCCCTCGCGCGCGGATCCGACTCGGCCTCTCGCTCATATCTCAGGCGGCGGGAAATTAGCGGATGGTGGGCTGCGGCGCAAACTTCCCCGCGCGCTTTGGCTTTCGATTGCGGGCGGGCGCCGGCCGCGATATGTCAGCGCCGTTTTCGCGGCCGCTTTTGGGGACGACATGACCACCTTCGACGATCGAGAACGCGGTTTCGAGAAGAAGTTCGCGCTCGATCAGGAACAAGAGTTCAAGGCCGCCGTCCGCCGCAACCGCGCGCTCGCCCAGTGGGCCGCCGGGTTGATGGGGCTGGAAGGCCCGCATGTCGAGGAATACACCCGCGCGGTGGTGAAGTCCGACTTCGAAGCGCCGGGCGACGACGACGTGCTGCGCAAGGTCTTCGAGGACCTGAAGGGCGCCGGCGTGCAGGTCTCCGAGGGCGAAGTGCGCCGTCGCATGGACGAACTGCTCGCCCAGGCCCGTGAAGAGGTCCGCGGCGGCGCCTAGGCCTCCGCGGCGCTCTGCGCGCCGGTCCTTCAACGCCTGTCATCCCGGAAAGCCGCGCGTGCGGCTTGTCCGGGCCCCATGACCACGGCGAGGCCGGCTGGGCGCCGATAGCTGTCAGGGCGTTGCGCCTGGACGCCGCGGCATTGCGCCGCGGGCCGCTCCGCCCGCCACCAAGCCAAAGAAAAAGCCGCAGCGACGCCGCTGCGGCTTTTTCTTTGCGTAGGCATGAGCCCCGGACCGCCCCTGAGCGCGGTCCGGGATGAGCCATGAGGCTGCGGCTTACTGCGCCGCGGCCTTCACCGCGTCCTGGCCGAACACCCGGCCGAAGATCACGTCGACGTTCTTGAAGTGGTAGCCGAGGTCGAACAGCTCGGAGAGCTCGGCGTCCGACAGGGTCACTTCCGGGTCGGCCTTGAGGAAGTCGAGGAAGTTGCCCTCGCCGCGCCAGACCTTCATGGCGTTGCGCTGCACCGCCGCGTAGCTGGCTTCGCGCGAGAGGCCCTTCTGGGTCAGCGCCAGCAGCACGCGCTGGCTGTGCACCAGCCCGCCCAGGTGGTCGAGGTTGCGGGCCATGTTCTCCGGATAGACCAGCAGCCGGTCGACGACGTTGGCCAGCCGGCGCAGGGCGAAGTCGAGGTGGACGGTGGTGTCCGGGGCGATGCCGCGTTCGACCGAGGAGTGGCTGATGTCGCGCTCGTGCCACAGCGCCACGTTTTCCAGCGCCGGCGTCACCGCCGAGCGCACCAGCCGGGCGAGGCCGGTCAGGTTCTCGGTGAGGATCGGGTTGCGCTTGTGCGGCATCGCCGACGAGCCCTTCTGACCCTTGTCGAAGAACTCTTCGGCCTCGAGCACCTCGGTGCGCTGCAGGTGGCGGATCTCCACCGCCAGCCGCTCGATCGACGAGGCGACCACGGCCAGGGCCGCGAAGTAGGCGGCGTGGCGGTCGCGCGGAATCACCTGGGTCGAGACCGGCTCGACAGCCAGGCCCATCTTCTCGGCGACGTACTCTTCAACCTGCGGCGCGACGTTGGCGAAGGTGCCGACGGCGCCGGAGATGGCGCAGGTGGCGACCTCGAACTTGGCCATCGCCAGCCGCTCCTTGGCGCGCTGGAACTCGGCGTAGTGGCCGGCGAGCTTGACGCCGAAGGTGGTCGGCTCGGCGTGGATGCCGTGGCTGCGGCCGACGGTCGGCGTCAGCTTGTGCTCGAAGGCGCGCTTCTTCAGCGCCGCCAGCAGCAGGTCGACGTCTTCCAGCAGCAGGTCGGTGGCGCGCACCAGCTGCACCGCCAGGGTCGTGTCGTTGACGTCGGAGGAGGTCATCCCCTGGTGCAGGAAGCGCGCCTCAGGCCCCACCACCTCGGTGACGTGGGTCAGGAAGGCGATGACGTCATGCTTCACTTCGCGCTCGATCTCGTCGATGCGGTCGGCGTCCCAGACGGCGTCGCGGCCGTTTTCCCAGATGGTCCGGGCGGCCTCCTTGGGAATGACGCCTAGCTCAGCCATGGCGTCGGCCGCGTGGGCCTCGATCTCGAACATGATCTTGAAGCGCGTTTGCGGCGCCCAGATCTCGGCGGCTTCCTTGCGGGTATAACGGGGGATCATGGCGCGCGGTGTGTGCGCGGGGGCCTGGGGAGTCAAGGCCCAGGGCGCACGCCGCCCGAGCACGGCGCCGGCAATTTCGCGGTTGCGTCTGATCGCCGACATAAGCGTTCGGCGAACGTGGTAAAGGTCCAGTTCAGGGGAGATTGCGGACAGGTCTCTTGGACGAACTGCGCACACAGTCTGGCGCTGGAACGGGTCGCGCCTCGCGCGACCGGGAAATCGCCTACTTCGCCTTCAACTTCGTCTCCGACATGGCCGGGCACGGCATCCGGGGGCTGAAGCCGCTGGAAGCGGTGCTGCTGATGGCGATCAATCAGGCCAACATCGCCCCGCTGACCCGCGACCCAGCCGCCCGCAGCCGCTACGGCGCGCTGGAGAACGCCGCGCCTGACGAGGAGCGCCGGCCGGTGAGCATCCGCGCCGTGGCCGCGTCGATGCAGCTGCCGTACGAGACGGCGCGGCGCAACATCCGCCGGCTCGAGGCGCAGGGCGCCTGCGTCACGAGCGATGCGGGCGTGGTGGCGCCCACCGCCTTCATGTCCTCGCCGGCCTATGCCGAAGCCGCGCGGGTGGGGCACGAGGGGCTGAGTTCGCTCTACCGGATGCTCGCGGCGCGCGGCCTGCTGGAGCCGCTGCCGGCCGCCAACTACCACGAGCGCGAGCCGCCGATCCGGGGAGTCGCCCGGCTGATGGCCGACTATCTGTTGCGCTCGGCCGAGGCGGTGGGCGCGCGCACCGGCGACCTGACCGCCACCCTGGTGCTGCTGCCGCTGCTGGCGGTGGCTGCGGGGACGGAGAGCGGGCCGCCGGTTGCGGTGACGGCCGGGGCGCTGGCCCGGCGCACCCGGCTGCCGGCCGAAACCGTGCGCCGGCACGTCCTGGCGCTGGTCGAGGCGGGGACCTGCGTCAGCGGACCGGGCGGGGTGGCGCTGGCAGACGGCACGCTGATGCAGCCCGCGTGGCGCGGCCTTTTGCGGGAGAACGCCATCGCCGTGCAGCGGCTGTTCGCCGGCCTGGCCGAGCGCGGGGTGGTCGACGTCTGGGAGCAGATGGCCGCGCAGGGCGCGCTGGCTCAGCGGGTCTCGTCCAGCTCCGGGTAGCGGCGGAAGATTCCCTCTTCGTTGAAGGGGATGCGCCGCGGGCTCGCCAGATAGGCGGCGATGTTCGGTAGCGCGCGCACCTGCTCCGCCAGGGCCGCCAGCTTCGGCGTTTTCTTCAGCGTGCGCGCGGCGGCGGCGGGGAAGGCGTAGTTCAGCCCCTCGACGATCTGGAAGGCGGAGAGATCGGCGTAGCTGAGGGCAGGGCCGACCAGCCAGCCGGAGCCGGCGGGATTGCGGACGAGAATGGTCTCCAGCCAGCCGGCGAACTTCGGGATCCGCTCGCGCCGGAACTCGGCCGCCCGGCGCGCCGCCTCCGGCTTCTGATCCTCGTAGTAGAGATCGACGCCGATCGGGTGGTGGGTGTCGTGGGCCTCGGCGACCAGGTCGGCGATCGTCAGCTGGATCTGGTGCGTCCAGAGCCGCGCGGCCTCGTCCTTCGCCGCGAGACCGAGGCGCGGCCCGAGGTGCAGCAGGATGGCGGCGGTCTGGGCGACCAACTGGTCGCCGTCGCGCAGGACCGGCGGCGCGAACGGGGGATGCGTCTGCTTGGGATCATCGAGCAGGGCGAGCAGCGCGTCCATGCCGCGGCCGGGGCCGGTCTCGCGGGCGACGTCGACGTAGTCGGCGCCGGCCTGCTCCAACGCCAGGCGGACGAACTCGCCGCGGCCCTGGATGTTCGGCCAGTAGTAGAGCTCGTAAGCCACGGTGCGCTCCCGGCGGAAAACAGGTCGCGCGAGAAACACCGGCCGCCCGGTGTCGGATCCGCACGTCGTCGTGCGTCCTTTAGGGCGCAAGCCGAAGGAGACCGCTGTGCAGAAGATCACCCCCTTCCTGTGGTTCGACACTCAGGCCGAGGAGGCGGCCGCCCTTTACGTCTCAATCTTCCCCAACGCCCGGCTGGGGCGCGTCACACCGGGGCCGGATGGCCGGGCGATGACCGTCGAGTTCGAGCTCAACGGCCTGTCGTTGATCGCGCTGAACGGCGGCCCGCACTTCAAGTTCACCGAGGCGGTGTCCTTCTCGGTGCCGTGCGAGGACCAGGCGGAGATCGACGCCTACTGGGAGAAGCTGATCGCCGACGGCGGGCAACCAAGCCAGTGCGGCTGGCTGAAGGACCGTTTCGGCCTGTCCTGGCAGATCGTCCCGAAGGCGATGCCGGAGCTGCTCGGCGGCCCGGATCCGGAGAAGGCCCGCCGGGCGACCGCGGCGATGATGAAGATGACCAAGCTCGACATCGCCGAACTGCGCCGGGCGCGGGAGGAATAGGTCGCTTCAGGCGTCCAAGACCCAATTCCACCGTCATCCCGGCCGAAGCGTAGCGGAGAGCCCGGATCGGCCTTGCAGGCCGTCCGGGATGACGGGGGTTGTTGTGAGCTACGCCGCCGGCGCTGCCGGCGCGCCCGCGGCGCGGCGCTGGCGCTTACGCGCGGGCTTTTCGGCGACCACCGGCGGCGGCGCGGTGATTCGCACCGGCGCCTCGACGTCGCAGATCGAGAAGTCCGCGCCCTTCAGGTCGCGCACCTGCTCGGCGAGCGCGTGGAACTCGGGACTCAGGGTGTTCAGCACCGCGATCTGCGGCCGCAGCGTCTCCGGTAAATCGGCCATCACCCGGGCCCGCAGCATGCGGCTGGGCTGCATCGGCGGGTCGCCAGCGGTCAGCGCGCGCACCACCTCCATGCCGGCGATCACTCGGCCGACGACCGAATACTGCCGATCCAGGCTGCGGGTGGTCCCGCGCATGATGAAGAAGCCGGCGTTGCCGCCGTTCGGCTCGACGTCGCGGCCCATGGCGACCACGCCCGAGCAGAACGCGCCCCAGGCGCTGACCCGGCGGTCCGGCGACAAGGCCATGCGGATCTCGTCGACGGCGACATAGGGCTGGGCGCCGATGAAACCCTGGCTTTCGCCCTGCGGCCGGGCCAGCTGGGCGCGCGGCGTCTCGGCCCCCAGGCGGAAGGTGAACTCCGGCGGCAGGTCCGGCTCCAGGCTCTTGCCGCCGTCCATGTTGTTGGGGTTGCCGGTCTGGGCGACGAAGCCGTCGACCACCCGGTGGAACTTCAGCTCGTCATAGACCCCGCTGCGCGCCAGCCGCTTGATCCGCGCCACCGCCAGGGGGGCGAACTCGGGCCGCAGCTCGACGACGATCGGGCCCTTGTCGGTCTCGATCACCAGGGTGTTCTGGGCGTCGAGCGCGCGCCATTCCTGCGGCGAGGCCGGAACGCTGACGACGATCGACGCCGGCGGGCGCACGACCAGCGGGGCGACCACGACCGGAGCCGGCGTCGGCGCGGCCAGGGGCCAGGTCATGGGCGACGTCAGCGGCGCGGTCGCGCGGACGGCGGGCGACGGCGGAGCCGGCTTGCGCGCCGCCGGCGCGGGGCGGACAGGTTTGCTCGCGGCGGGCGCGGACCCTTCCGCAGACGCGCCAGTCGCCGCCAGCAGCGCCGCGGCCAACGCCAGTGACACGGTCCTAATCGCCAGTCTCCCCAACCGAATCGTTGTCGAGCGAGGCTAGGGACGGCGCGGTTAACGCTTCGTCGCGCGGAGCCGTGGAACAGCGTTGCAGCCGGACTCGCCTCCCGAGAGTTGAGCCTGCGATGCCCGACGCCGCGTCCTTTCCGTCTGAGCCGGTGCTCGTCGCCGAGGGCCTGCGCAAGACCTATGGCGACCTCGCCGCGGTGGACGGCGTCTCGCTGGAGGTGCGGCCGGGCGAGATCGTCGGCCTGGTCGGGCCGAACGGGGCCGGCAAGACCACCGTAATCAGCATGATCCTCGGCGTGCTGCAGCCGACCGCGGGGAGCATTCACATCGGCGGCGTCGACCTGGCCAAGGCGCGCAGCCGGGCGCTGGCCCTGGCCAATTTCGCCGCGGTCTATGCGCCGCTGCCGGGCAACCTCAGCGTCGAGCAGAACCTGCGGGTGTTCGGCCTGATGTATGGCGTGAAGCAGCTTTCCGCGCGGATCGACGACCTGATCGCCGAGTTCGACCTGACCCGCCACCGCAAGGTCAAGGCGGGCGTGCTCTCCTCCGGCGAGCAGACCCGGGTGGCGCTCGCCAAGGCCATGCTGAACCGGCCGCGCCTGCTGCTGCTGGACGAGCCGACCGCCTCGATCGATCCGTCGACCGCCCGCGACATCCGTGCCCGCATTCTGGAGTTCGCGCACGAGCGGCAGGCCGGCGTGCTGTGGACCAGCCACAACATGTACGAGGTGGCCGAGGTCTGCGACCGGGTGCTGTTCCTCTCGCGCGGCCGAGTGCTGCTGGCCGGCGAGCCGGAGCGGCTGGTCGCCGAGCATGCCGCCCCCAACCTCGAGGAGCTGTTCATCCGCGTGGCGCACGAGCATCCGGCCACCGGGGAGGGGCTCGGCTGATGACCTTCTCCCGCGTCGCCGCCATCGTGCTGCGGCAGGTCTACCTGCTGCGCGGCAGTCCCGTGCGCCTGCTGCCGCTGGTGGCCTGGGTGGCCATCGACATCGTGCTGTGGGGCTTCATCACCCGCTACATCGGCGAGCTGACCGGGCCCGGCGTGAACCTCACCGCCTCGCTGCTTGGCGCGGTGCTGTTCTGGGAGTTCATGACCCGGGTGATGCAGGGGACCACCACGGCCTTCTTCGAGGACGTCTGGTCGCGCAACTTTCTCAACCTGTTCGCCACGCCGCTGCGCATCTCGGAGTATCTCACCGGCTTGGTCGCCACCGGGATCTGCACCAGCCTGCTGGGCCTGGTCGCCATGCTGGCGCTGGCGGTCGGCGTGTTCGGCCTCGACTTCCTGATCTATGGCGTGGCCATCGTCCCCTTCGTGCTGGTGCTGTTCATCACCGGCATCGCGCTGGGCATCCTCGGCGCGGCGATCGTGCTGCGGTTCGGGCCGGCCTCGGAGTGGCTGATCTGGCCGATCCCTTCGCTGCTCTCGCCCTTCGTCGGGGTGTTCTATCCGCTGGCGATCCTGCCGCCGTGGATGCAGGCGATCGGCCACACGCTCGCGCCGTCCTACGTCTTCGAGGGCATGCGGGCGGTGGTCGCCGGCCAGCCCGTCCCCTGGGAGATGCTGGCGATCGCCGCCGGCCTGGCGGTGCTCTATCTCGGGCTGGCCGGGGTGATCTTCACACGCGTCTACCGCTATGCGATCCGCACCGGGCTCATCGCGCGTTACAGCGCCGAGACCGCGAGCTAGCCGCGCAACCCTGGCGGCATGTAATCTGGACCGGCGCAGGAGGCCTCAAGGCATGGAACTCGTCATCGGCAACAAGGCGTGGTCGACCTGGTCGATGCGGCCGTGGCTCGTGCTGAAGCGGGCCGGGGCGGAGTTCACCGAGATTCCGATCGAGCTGCGCCAGGGCGCGCGCACCGAGGCGGCGATCGCCCCGCACAGCCCGAGCGGCCATGTCCCGGCGCTGAAGGTCGACGGGATCGTCATCTGGGATTCGCTGGCGATCTGCGAATACCTCGCCGAGAAATTCCCCGAGGCCGGCCTCTGGCCGAAGGATCCGGCGGCCCGCGCCCTGGCGCGTGCGGCGGCCTCCGAGATGCATTCGGGCTTCTCCTCGCTGCGCGGCGAATGCCCGATGGACCTGCGGGCCGAGCCGAAGGTGGCGGAGCTGTCGGAGGCGACCCACAAGGACCTGCGCCGCATCGCCAAACTGTGGAGCGACCTGCTGCAGCGCCTGGGCGGCCCCTGGCTGGGCGGCGCGGAGTGGGGGATCGCCGACGCCTTCTACACTCCGGTGGCGACCCGGCTGCGGACCTACGGCGTGCGGCTGTCCGACTTCGGCGACACCGGCCGCGGCGGGGAATACTGCGAACGTCTGCTCCAGGCGCCGGAGTTCCTGGCCTGGGAAGCCGAGGCCAAATGAGCGAGCGCCCCGTCGCGGTCCTGCTGCGGGCCGTGAACCTGGCGGGGCGGCGGCTGGCGATGGCGGACTTCAAGGCCGTGCTCGCGGACGCCGGGCTGTCGGAGGCGCGGACGCTCGGCGCCAGCGGCAACGCCGTGGCCGCGGCCGTCGGGGCCGACGGCGTGATTGAATCGCGCGTCGAGGCCGCGTTCAAAGCCGCCTATGGCGCGAGTCCCGAGGTCTTCGTCCGCGACCATGCGGCGCTGGCCGCGGTGGTGGCCGGCAACCCGTTCGCGAAGCTGGCCGAGGCGGCGCCGTCGCAACTGCTGGTGATGTTCCTGCGCGGCGCGCCGCAGGCCGAGGCGGTGGCGGCGCTGCGGGCGAAGGTCGCAGGCCCCGAGGAGTTCGCGCCCGGTCCGGGCTGTCTGTACGTCAGCTACCCCGATGGGATCGGCCGCTCGAAGCTCACCGGCGGCCTCATCGAGCGGACGCTGCGCCTGCGTGGGACCGGCCGCAACTGGAACACCACGACCAGGCTCGCGGCCCTGCTGGAACCGGCTTGAACGGAACCGCCCGGGCCTAAGCTCGGCCACATTTCGCGCACACAAGGTGACGGTCGCGCTTCGACCTTCAGCAGTCGAACGGCTTCGGCATGGGCGCCGCGCCTGTGAGCGGATTGCCGGTCGGGGTTGCTGTAAGGTAAGTCGCGGAACAGGCTGCGCTTTGCGCCGTTACCGGCGGGGCGTGGGGATAGTGGGAGCTGTGCGCAATGAACCGGAGGCCCGCGTCGATGACCAACGACCGCGCGACCTTCGGCGACAGGCGCTGAGGGGTATGGCGGTGGGGTATCGTTCGGGCCAGTCCAAGGCGCGATCCAGCTGGTTGCTGGCGCTGATCGTAGTCGCGGGCGGCATGACCGCGCCGATGACGCTGCCGGTCTCAGGCGCCGCCGCCGCCAGCCTCTACGCCGCCGAGGCGGGACCGTTCAGCGAGGGCATGTCGGCCAGGCTGTCGGCGCCCGACGCCGATCCTGATCTCGCGGCCTTTTACGAAGCCCGAGAAGGCCGTCCGCTGTGGTTCCAGCGCGGCAAGATCTCGCCGGAAGCGAAGCAGTTCATCGCCCGGCTGCGCGGCGCCGCCGCGGACGGGCTCGACCCTGCGCACTATCAGCCGGACGAACTGACCGAGGCGGTGCAGCGCGCTCGCCACGACCGCGACGAGCAGGCGAGCGCCGAGCTGGCGCTGACGGCGGCGCTGGCCTCCTGGGGCGCGGACCTGCATCGCCCGAAGCCCGCCGCCGAGGTGCTCTACAGCGATGCCAAGTTCCGCTCGCCGGTGATGACCCGCCGCGAAGTGCTGGACAGCGTCGCCAGCGCGCCATCGCTGAAGGCCGGGATCGCCTCCGTGGCGAAGATGAATTCCATCTACATGCGGCTGCGCGCGGCGCTCGCCGACGAGATCGCCCACGACGGCGCCAACGTGCCGGTGATCCGCGCCAACCTGGAGCGCGCGCGGGCGCTGCCGGTCGAGCTGGGCCGCCGCTACATCCTGGTCGACATCGCCGCCCAACGGCTCTGGACCTATGAGGACGGCGAGCCGACCGACGGCATGAAGGTGGTGGTCGGACGGCCGAACGCGCCGACGCCGACCATGGCCGCGGTGGTCCGCTTCGCGGTCTTCCGCCCCTACTGGAACGTGCCGCCGGACCTGATCGCCAAGTCGGTCGCGCCGAAGGTCGTCAAACGCGGCCTCGGCTACTTCGAGGCGCAGAAGTTCGAGGCGCTATCGGACTGGGGCGACAATCCGGAACGGCTCGATCCGTCCCAGGTCAACTGGCGCGCGGTCGCCGCCGGCAAGCGCGACGTGCGCGTCCGTCAGCTGCCGGGTCCCGGCAACATGATGGGGCAGGTGAAGTTCATGTTCCCCAACGAGCTGGGCGTCTATCTGCACGACAGCCCGATCCGGAACCTGTTCGACGGCGACGAGCGGCTGGCCAGCGCCGGCTGCGTGCGCCTGGAGGACGCCACCCGTCTGGCCAAGTGGCTGCTGGACGAGGCGGTGGTCGCCGAGGGCGAAGAGCCCGGGCCGCCGGAGACCCGCGTCGACCTGCCCGAGCCGGTGCCGGTCTACCTCGTCTACTTCACCGCCGCGCCGACCTCGCAGGGCCTGAGCCTGCGCAAGGACATCTACGGCCGCGATCCGGCGCTGATCTCGCAGCTCGACAAGTCGGCGGAGCTCGCCAGCCGCTAGCGTGCTGGATTAGATCGCCGGGAGCCGCACGTCGGGCCGGAAGCTGCGGAAGGTGATCGAGTAGCGCAGCGTCTCCATCGGCGGGATCGAGTGCTCCCAGGCCTGGCGGGCGGGGCCGCGCAGCAGATAGGCCGAGCGCGGCTCGGCGGTGAACGCCGCCCGCCGCCAGCCCGCGCTCTCGCGCAGGCGGAACCGGAACCGGCAGGGCGCGAGGAACGAGACCCCGACCACGTCCTGGAACTGCGGCCGGTCGCGGTGCCAGCCGATGCCGGCGCCCGGCGTGTACTCGGTCAGCAGGGCGTGCACGAACGCCTCCGGCGGCAGGCCGGCGAAGGCCGCGGCGCGCGCCGCCAGCGCCTGCAGCCAGCCGGGGAACGGCTCGGCCCGTTTCAGTCCGCCCTGCTCGAAGTCGTAGCGCCAGCCGAACGAGACGACCCGGCGATTGCCCTCGAACCCGTGAAAGCGGAAGGCGGCGAACGGCAGCGCCCGCAGGTGCTCGACATAGGCGGCCTCCTCCTCGGCGGAGAGGAGGTCGGGCCGATAGACCAGGCCTTCCGGCAGGCCGGGGGGCGGGACGTCGAAGAGGCTTGGCTGAACCAGGGCGCGGCTCTCAGATCGGGGCTGTCGTCGGCGGCAGGCCGGCGGTCCAGCAGGCGACGTTGACTGCGTACTGGCGCACCTGTCGCCGCGCCTCGGGCGAGGCGGCCAGGCCATGTCCCGGCGGCTCGCTGACGAAGCTCGGCGCGCCGTCGGCCGGCTCCCAGTTGTAGTCGGCGAAATGATGGAAGGTCGACTCGGCGATCGCCGGCCCGCCGTCCGCCGAGGGCTCGAAGGCGACGGCGATGTTGAAGGTGCTGCCGGTCGTCTGGCTGCGGCCGGTGACGATCACCCGCGCGCTCGGATCGTCGGCCGGCGCGCCGACCGCGCCCTCGTGCGGATGGGCCGGCAGATAGCGCAGCGGGGCGCCGGCCGCCGCCGGGTCGCGCAGCACCGGATGCACCGGCCCGACGCTGGCGACCTCCTGGGCGTCGCCGTTCGCCCCGGAATGGTAGTTCGGCCACTGGATGTCCGGCGTCTCGGTGTCGTCGTTGGCGTGCCGGGTCTCGTCCGGGTCCAGGTTGCGGCTGTGGAAGAAGTGCGCCGCGCCGACGCCGCCTAGGGTGCAGACGGAAGAGCCGAGGTCCATGTGGTCGCGGGTGACCATCAGCCCGCCGCCGCGGCGGCGAAAGCGGCTGATGGCGGCGCATTCGTCGGCGGTCAGCCCGTCGCCGGTATCGACGGCGAACAGCCACAGGGCGGCGAAGTCGCTCTCGTCGAGCCTGGCCAGCACCGGGTCGGCGCCGTCGGCCGTCGCGCGATCGCGGGCGACCACCTCGAACAGCGGCGCGCCTTCGCTGTCGCGCACGTCGGCGAGCAGCGTCGCCAGGCGGCTGAAGCGCGCGATCGACCAGTCGTCGTCGACCGACGGAATGGTGGTTTGCAGCAGGATCCGAGCGGGCGCGGCCATGGCGGTCTCCAGGCGGTCAAGGGGCGTCAGACAAGTGAACCTCTGCCGGGCCCGTGAGTTTCAAGGCGACGGCGGGGGCGCCGCCATGGACCGTCGATGGATCTTGTCTCCTCGCTGAAACGGCTGCAGCCCTACTTCGCCTGGGCCCCGCCCTGGGTCTTCACCCTGGTGGCGATGGCCATCGCCCTGCTGGCGGCGCTGATCATCCACTTCCTGATCATGCGCCTGGTGCGCCGGGGGATCCGCGGCCGCGGCGAGTTCTGGCGGCCGCTGATCGTGCGCACCCGCGGGCCGACCCGGATGGCGATGGCGATCGTCGCGCTGAGCGCCGCGCTGGCGGCCTCGCCGCTCTCCGGTCCGCAGACGGCGTTCGTGCAGCACGTCTTCGCGATCGGCTTCATCATCGTGCTGGGCTGGATGGCGATGATCGCGGTCGACGTGGCGGCGGCCCTGTTCCTGCGCCGCACCCAGGTCAACGTCGCCGACAACCTGCTGGCGCGGAAACACCTGACCCAGGTGCGCATCCTGCAGCGGGCGGCGAGCGTGCTGGTGGTGATCCTCACCGCCGGGCTGGCGCTGATGACCATCAACCAGGTCCGCCAGTGGGGCGTGAGCCTGCTCGCCGCGGGCGGGGCGGCGGGCATCTTCGTCGGCCTGGCGCTCCAGCCGCTGCTGTCCAACCTGCTGGCCGGCATCCAGATCGCCGCCACCCAGCCGATCCGGCTGGACGACCAGGTGGTGGTCGAGAACGAGGTCGGCAATGTCGAGGAGATCACCGCGACCTATGTCGTGGTGAAGCTCTGGGACGAGCGCCGGATGGTGCTGCCGCTGACCTATTTCCTGCAGAAGCCGTTCCAGAACTGGACGCGCGACACCGCCGCCCAGACCGGATCGGTGATGCTGTACGTCGCCTACGACACCCCGATCGAGCCGTTGCGCGCGCGGCTGACCGAGATCCTCAGCGCCTCGCCGCTGTGGGACCGCCGGGTCAACGCCCTACAGGTCACCGAGGCCCGGGAGACCTGCGTGGAGTTGCGCCTGCTGATGAGCGCGACCAGCCCGGGCCGGCTGTTCGATCTGCGCTGCATCGTGCGCGAGGCGATGATCCGTGGCCTCAAGGACGAGGCCTTGCCGCACGAGCGGTTGGAGGTCGCACCGGCGGCCGGCTGGAACGAGGCGGCCGCCGCGCCCGAGCCGACGCCGCGGCCGCAGTAGCCCGACACCGCCTGCGGCCTTGCGTCCCGCCCGTCCCGAGTAGGCTTCGCTTGCAACCTTGCCGTGCCCTATAAGGCCTGCACGATTCGACGGCAGGGGAGGCGGCCGGTGAAAATCTCGGCCCTGGTGTGCGCGCACGACGAGGAAGCCCGGATCGGCGCCTGCCTCGCCAAGCTGAACGGCTTCGACGAAGTCGTGGTCGTGGCCGATCGCTGCGGCGACGCCACCGCCGCCGTCGCACGCCAGGCCGGCGCCCGGGTGGTCGAGGGCGCCTTCCCGCTGGAGAGCGCGCGCAAGGAGGCCGGGCTGGCGGTCTGCCGCGGCGACTGGATCCTCGAGGTGGATTGCGACGAGCACGTCACCCCTGAACTCGCCGCCGAGATCCGCGCCGCGGTCGCCGCGACCAAGGGCGACTGGTTCAAGGTGCCGCTCGACAACTACGTCGGCGACGTGCTGGTCCGCTTCGGCTGGGGCGGCAGCTTCGGCACGACCCTAGGGGCCCGGCTCTATCGGCGCGGCGCGAAGCGCTGGAAGGCCGACCGCGTGCATCCCGGCGTGGTCTTTGACGGGGCCTATGCGGGCGCGCTCCGTTCGCCGCTGCTGCACTACGTCGACGACGACCTCAGCGACATGGTCATGCGCCTCAACCGCTACACGACCCTGCGCGCGACCGACCTGGCCGACAGCGGCGACGCTGGTGGGCTGTGGGACAATGTGTTCCGCGGCTTCCGCCGGTTTTGGAAGTGCTACGTCGGCCGCAAGGGCCGCCGCGACGGCGACCTCGGCTTTATGATCTCGCTGATGGCCGCCCTCTACCCGGTGATCTCGCACCTGAAGGCCAAGGAGATCCTGCGCCTGCGCGCGGCCGCGCCGGCGGCGGCCCGGGCCTGAGGCCGGCGGCCGGCGCGAGCGCGGCCGCCGGCAGGTTCATTTAAGGCTTCAGGCCCCGGCCTTGGCCTGCAGCGCCTTGGCCTTGTCGAGGTGGGCCTGGACCTTCGGCGCGGTCTTGGCCGCCGCCGCCTTGAGCTCCGCATTGTCGCCGTGCTCGGCGTAGCCCTTCATCAGGGTCAGCGTCTCCTCGTGCCCGGCGACCTGCTGGTCGAGGTAGACCTTGTTGAAGTCGGCCGCGCTGGCGGCCTTCAGGTTGTCGAGGAAGCCCTGGCGGCGCTGGTCGAGCTCCGTCGGCGCGGTCTTACCGGCCTTGGTGATCAACGGCTTGAGCTGGTTTTGCAGCGCGGTGTGGTCGACGGTCATCATCTTGGCGAACGCCTTGACGTCGGCCGAGGTCGAGCGCTCCGCGGCGATCGCCGCCGCCTTAATCTCGTACATGTTGCCCTCGACGGCGTTCTGCACGAAGGCGTCGGTGTCGCGCGCGCCGACGGTCGCCGCCGAGGTCGCGCCGACCGCGGCGCCCATGGCGTCCTGAGCGGCGTTCACCGGCCCCGATTGGCCCGGGGCGGTGGCGTTCATCGCCGCCGTGTTCGCCTCGGCGGTGTTGCCTTCGGCGGGGCGCTTGTTGCAGGCGGCGAGCGAAAGGGCGGTGGCCGCCGCGGCGGCCAGAAGCAGTGCGCGTCTCATGGGCGTCTCCCTGGGTTTGTCCCTGGGCAGGAGAACCCGCCTTCGCCGACGCGGTTCCGGTTTTGATCACATTTGCGTGCAGGGGGCCCGTACAGGCCTTCGGTGGGCCGCTGCGGGCCTGCCGCAGTTGACCTCGCGCCGCGCCCGGGCAAACAAATTCGCTCCGAGGGGACCTAGGTGGTGATCGGTCGACTGAGCTCATTCGACCTGCCGGGGCGTCTGAAGTGCCTGGCGCCGGCTCCGGTGGTGCAGATTGTGGTGGGGGGCGCGCTCGCGGCCCTCGCCTTCGGCATGCGTTGGATGATCGCCCTGGTGATCCCCGACGTCGCGCGATTCATGCTGCTGTTCCCGGCGATCCTACTCGCCACCGGGCTGGCCGGCTGGCAGGCCGGCTTCATCACTCTGCTGGTCGGCGGGCTGTTCAGCTGGCCGCTGCTGACGCCGACGGACAGCTGGCTGCTCGGGCCCACGGCCGCGGCGAGCATGTCGCTATACGTGCTCTCGGGCGCCTTGGTGATCGCCGCCGCCGCGGCCTATCGGACGACGGCGCTGGCGCTGCGCGAAAGCCAGGAGCGGCTGGACCTGGCGACGGCGGCGGCCCAGGTCGGCGTCTGGGAGTGGCGGCCGCAGACCGGCGAGATGTTCTGCTCGGACGAGGCCAAGCGCATCTACGGCTTCGGGGCCAACGAGCTGGTGACCTACGACATGGTCCGCGCCGCGACCCATCCGGAGGATGCGCACGTCGGCTATCTGGCGGCCGCCCGCGCGGCCGCGCCGGAGCCGCGCGACCACCGGCCTCACGAATACCGGATCGTCCGCGCCGGCGGCGAGGTGCGCTGGATCCACGCGATGGGCCGGGCGGTGTTCGAGCCGGGCAAGGACGGCGTGGCGCCGACCCGCTTCGTCGGCGCGGTGCAGGACGTCAGCGCGCGCAAGGCCGCCGAGGAGCGGATGCGGCTGCTGGCGCGCGAGGTCGACCACCGGGCGAACAACCTGCTGGCGGTGGTGCAGGGCACGGTGGCGCTCAGCCAGGCCGACGACGCCTCAACCCTGAAGCGGGTGATCACCGGCCGGGTCAATGCGCTGGCCCGCGCCCACCAGTTGCTGGCCAACGCCCGCTGGGAGGGCGCCGACCTGCGGCGGCTGGTCGAGGAGGAGTTGCTGCCCTTCAGCCTCGGCGACGAGGGGCGCGTGGCGCTGCAGGGTCCGTCCGTCGCCCTGGCGCCCGCCGCGGCGCAGTCGGTCGCCATGGCGCTGCACGAACTGGCCACCAACGCCGCCAAGTACGGGGCGCTGTCCGCGCCGGAGGGGCGCGTCGAGGTCCGCTGGAGCCGTGACGCCGCCGGCGAGCTGCGCCTCACCTGGCGCGAGACCGGCGGTCCGCTGGTCCGGGCGCCGGCGCGCCGCGGATTGGGCACGACCTTGCTGGGTCGCGCGCTATCGGGGCCGATCGGCGGCGAGACCCGGTTGGACTGGCGGCCGCAGGGCCTGATCTGTGAGCTGGTGTTGCCGGCGAGCGCCCTGGAGGCGCCGACGGACGTGCCGGGGGGTTTTTGAGCCCCCCGGGAGGACCGGCCCGACTGGAGTGGGGCTCGTTTGTGACCGGGCCGGTCCGTTCGACGTCCCGGGGGATGCGGGCGCGGAACGTCGACACAATCTTCGTCTCATAGGTCGGGTTCTCGACCTCCATCCTATGACAGTTCGGCCGGCGGATTCCGCTGCTGGGGCGGGTGACGGCTGTCGCACGACTGTCATCGGTGCGTCGCAAAGCTCACCCATGGCGGCTCAGGCGGCGCGGGTAATCGAGGAGCGGGACGGCCCGGCGTCCGGCGTCATCTGCGCCTTTGCGTTCGGTGCGGACGGGGCGCGGACGCTGGCGGACCCGTGCTCGGCGCTGGCCGAGCGTCCGGGCGACTGGGCCTGGACGCACCTTGGGCTTGGCGACGTGCGGGCGGTGGCGCTGCTGCGGCGGGTCGCCGGGCTGCCGGCCGAAGCCCTGGAGCTGTTCGTCACCGGCGAGACCCGGGTGCAGATCGCCGAGGACGAGGGCTGGGTGTTCGGCGTGCTGCCGGACCTCGAGCGCGACTTCTCCGGCCGGCCGCAGGGCGCCGGCCGGCTGGTGTTCGCGCTCGACGGCCGCCGGCTGCTGACCGGGCGGCTGCATCCGCTGCTTGCGGTCGACGACCTGCGCCGCCAGGCCCAGGCCGGCGAGGCTTTCGGTTCGCCGGGCGCGACCATCGTCGCCCACGTGGAGAGCTACATCGACCGGGTGGAGAGCCTGGTCGAGGACCTCGCCCAGCAGCTCGCCGGGATCGAGGACTATGTGCTCACCGAGCCGGGCAATCCGCGCGACACCGGCCTCAGCAAGCTGCGGCGCAGCATCGCCCGCTATCGCCGCGAACTGCAGGGGCTGCGCAACGCGCTGGCCCGCGCCCACGCCGGCCGCCGCAAGGGCCGCCGCGTCGCGGCGCTGTCCGAGGATTTGGCGGAGCTGATCGCGGCGGTCGACGACGTCGATCGCGACACCGGCGTGCTGCAGGAGCGCGGCCGCCTGCTGCACGAGGAGATCGACACCCTGATCAACAGCGCCACCAACCGCAGCATGCGGGCGCTGACCATCCTCTCGACCCTGCTGATCCCGCCGACCCTTGTCACCGGGGCGTTCGGCATGAACCTGGAGGGGATCCCCTTCGCCCATTCGCCGGGCGGCTTCGCCGCGGCGGCGGCGCTCTGCGCGCTGGTCGTCGGCGCCGCCCTGCTGCTGCTCCGCCGGCTGGGGATGTGAGCGGGCCTAAAGCAAGCCCAGCGCCTTGAAGCTGGCGATGCCGTCGCGGCCGACCACCAGGTGGTCGTGCACCGCGATCCGCAGCGTGCGGCCGGCCTCGACGATCTGGCGGGTGATCTCGACGTCGGCCGAGGAGGGGGTCGGATCACCGGACGGGTGGTTGTGGACGATGATCAGCGAACTGGCCGACAGCTCCAGCGCCCGGCGCATCAGTTCGCGCGGGTAGAGCGGCGCGTGATCCACCGTGCCGCGGCCGACCACCTCGTCGACGATCAGCTGGTTCTTCTTGTCGAGGAACAGCACGCGGACCTGCTCGCGCGGCTCGTGCGCCAGCGCGGCCTTCACATAGGCGAGCAGCGCCGACCAGGAGGAGATCACCGGGCGGCGGGCGACCTGCTCACGCGCCGCGCGCAGCGCCGCCTCGTGCACCAGGGTCAGGTCGCGGGCGACCGCCTCGCCGACGCCACGCACCTGCTTCAGCGCTTCCGGGCCGGCGGCGAGCACCGCGCCCAGCGAGCCGAAGCGGGCGATCAGCTGCTTGGCCAGCGGCTTGACGTCGCCGCGCGGGACCGAGCGGAACAGCAGCAGTTCGAGCAGCTCGTAATCGGGCAGCCCGGTGAAGCCGGCGGTGTCCGCGCGTTCCCGCAGGCGTTCGCGATGCCCCAGATAGTGCGGCTTGGGCGCGGACGCGCGCGCCGGCGCGGCCCACAGGTCGGGTTGCGGCGAGGCGTCCTCGAGGGCGGGCCGGCGGTCCATGTCGCCCAATGTTCCGTATTTGTTCGAGTTGCGCAAGGCCAGGGTTGATCGTCGCCGAACGGCGGTGTCAGCTGTGCGGACAAAGTCCATCAGAGACGTTCGGGAGGACGCATGGCCAGCAGCGACGGCGTGACGATCACGTTCCACATGACCCTCAAGCCGGAGGCGGTCGACATGTTCGTGCAGGCCGCGCCGATGCTGCTGGAGGGCACCACGACCTTCCCCGGCTTCCGCAGCATCCGCATCGTCCAGCACAAGGACGACCCGACCAAGGTGCTGTTCGTCGAGCGCTGGGAGAGCGAGGAGGCCTACCGCAAGTACATCGCCTGGCGCACCGAGCAGGGCGCGATGGACGGCATGGCGCAGATGGTCACCGCGATGGAGACCCATGTCTGGCCGAACGTGCTGGTCGAGGCCTGAGGCCTCAGCCGGCGGGAGCGGGGCGGGGCCTTAGCCGCCCTGCACCGGCGGCTGGAACAGGCCGGCCGGCGACTGGGTGAAGATCTCGATGCCGGTCTCGGTCACGGCGACCGAGTGCTCGCACTGGGCCGACAGCGACTTGTCGCGGGTCACCGCCGTCCAGCCGTCGGCGAGCAGCTTCACCGGGTGCTTGCCGAGGTTCACCATCGGCTCGATGGTGAAGAACATGCCGGGCTTCAGCTCCTCGCCGGCGCCCGGCTGGCCGAAGTGCAGGATGTTCGGGGCGTCGTGGAACACCCGGCCCAAGCCGTGGCCGCAGAAGTCGCGCACCACCGAGCAGCGCATGCTCTCCACATAGGTCTGGATGGCGTGGCCGATGTCGCCGGTGCGGGCGCCGGGCTTCACCGCGTCCAGGCCGCGCTGCAGCGCCTCGTAGGTGATTTCGATCAGCCGCTTGGCGCGCGGCGCGACCTCGCCGACGCCGAACATCCGCGAGCTATCGCCGTACCAGCCGTCGACCACCACGGTGTGGTCGATGTTGACGATGTCGCCTTCGCGCAGCGTCCGGTCGCCGGGGATGCCGTGGCAGACCACGTGGTTGGGGCTGATGCAGAGCGTCTTGGTGTAGCCGCGATAGCCCAGGCAGGCGGGCAGGCCGCCATTGTCGAGGGTGAACTCGCGGGCCAGCGCATCGAGCTTGTCGGTGACCACGCCCGGCACGACGTAGGGCACCAGCATGTCGAGGCACTCGGCGACCAAGCGGCCGGCGCGGCGCATGCCCTCGAAGTCTTCCGGCGTGTGCAGCTTGATCTGGCCGGTGCGGTATTCGGTGTCGAGGGCGTCGGTATGCATCGGCCAGGCTCCACAATCCGCACGCCGGATCGCCAGTTGAGAATGCGCTTATGTCGCAATCCCGTCGCGGAATTCAACTGGCGCGACGCATCAACGTGATCAGGCTTCGCTCGCCGTCGCGGGCTGTGGTTCCGGGCGCGGCGCCGGGGTGAACACGATCGGCAGGCCGCGGAGGCCCCAGACGCCGGGGAAGGGCCGCCGCCCGACCGGGCCGGCCAGCTTCGGCGCGGTGATCCGCTGGGCGATCAGGTGCAGGCCCTCTTCGATCTGGGCGCGGGCGATGAACTGGCCCAGGCAGATGTGCATGCCGCGACCGAAGGCCATGTGCCGGTTGTCGTGCGTGCGCTCGGGCTGGAAGGATTCGGGCTCGGGGATCGACTTTGGATCGCGGCTAGCGACGCTGACCGGGAAGAACAGCATGGTGTCCTTCGGGAAGACGACGTCGCGATAGACCAGGTCTTCGTCGGTCAGGCGCGAGATGGTCGCCGGGTTGTGGTAGCGCAGCGTCTCTTCCAGCACCTTGCCGCAGAAGGCGCGGTCTTCGGCGCAGCGGACATAGTCTTCAGGCCGGTCCATCAGCACGTGCATGATCAGGGTCAGCACGTTCTTCGAGGTGTCGTAGCCGGCGACGAACAGGAAGACCAACAGGTTGTAGAGCTCGTCGTCGCTCAGGTCGCCGGCGTCGCTGGCCTCGACCAGGGCGTCCAACAGGTCGCGCTGCGGGCCCGGCCGCCGCCCGGCGCGGCGGTCGGCGACCAGCTGGCGGACAAAGGCGTCGAGGATCTCCATGCCCTGCTCCAGCTTCGGCAGGAAGTCGGGGATCAGGTTGAAGCTGAGGCCCAGGGCCTCTAGCGACGAGCGCAGCCGCGGCAGCTCGCTCGGCGAGGCGCCGATCAGGCTGCACATGACCGTGACCGGGAAGAAGGAGGCGAACTCCTCGAAGTCGAAGGCGCCCTTCGGGGCCCACTCGTCGAGCAGGTCGGAGACCACCTGGCGCATCAGCTGGCGGTGCTCGTTGGCCGCGCGCGGGGTGAACATCGGCGCCAGCACGTCGCGGATGCGCTTATGCGAATCCCCCGACAGGGCGAGGATCTGTTCGCGCTGGAAGCGGCCCCAGGCGGTGCCCTCGGCGTCCATCAGTTGCACCACGCCCTCGTGCGCGGTGCGGAAGCGCTCGTCCATCGACAGCAGGTCTTTGATCGCCTCGTATTCGGTCACCACGTAGCCGAAGGTGGCTTTCGCCAGCCAGGGATGGCGCGCCCGTGCGGCGTCGAACTGGGCGAAGGGGTCCACCGCAAAGGCGGGGTCTTCCATCGCGAGATGAGGGAGATCGAGCTCCGCCGCTGACTGCATGTCCGTTCCTCCGCCCGGGCCGTCCGCGCCTCGGGTCGCGCGGTTCGGCAGCGGAGAGGTTAGCGTGGTTTTGGCGGTCGCACAGCGTCGGTGGCTTGACCCGCGCTGCAATCGTCGGCGACGAGCCGGAGCAAGAGCGCCTGCGCCGCTGGTCATTGCCGGCGTTCGCCCGGCTCATAGCCTCGTGGTCGGATCAGGCGACGGAGGCGACGGCGATGGCGGGACTGCGGGGCCTGGGCGGCAAGACGGCGATCGTCACCGGCGCCGCCAGCGGGATCGGCGCGGCGGCGGTGAGCCGGCTGCTCGACGAGGGCTGCCAGGTGGTCGGGGTGGACCTGGATGCGGAGGCCGCCCGTCGCGTCTGTGCGCCGGCCGATACCGGACGCTTCCACGCGGTCGCCGCCGACGTCGCCGTCGAGGCGGATTGCGAGGCCTATGTCCGCGCGGCGGTCGAGCGGTTCGGGGGCGTGCAGCTGTTCGTCAACAACGCCGGCATCCTCGGGAAGCTGACGCCGATCGTCGACATGGAGGCCGGCGAGTTCGACCGGGTGCTGGGCGTCAACCTGCGCGGCGTGTTCCTGGGGCTGAAGGCGGTGTTGCGCCGGATGGTCGAGCAGGGCGAGGGCGGGGCGATCGTCAACACCTCGTCGAAGGGCGCGCTGAAGCCGCCGGCGAACACCGCCGCCTATGGCACGTCCAAGGCGGGGATTCTGACGCTGACCAAGGTCGCGGCGATTGAGCATGGCCGCGACAACATCCGCGTCAACGCAATCTGCCCGGGGCTGGTGGACACGCCGATCCTGTCGCCTGCCTACCGCGAGCACGAAGCCGAGGTCTGCGCCGGCTTCCCGATGCCGCGGTTCGCGCAGGCCGCGGAGGTCGCGGGCCTGATCGCCTATCTGCTCAGCGACGAGGCCGCCTTCCAGACCGGCGGGGTCTATTCGGTGGACGGCGGGGCGGTGCTGGTCTGAGCCGCCGCCGCCGGGCTAGGCCCGTCGCCCGCTGAGCTGCGCCTTGCCGAACATGCCCAGCTTGGCGGAGCCGGCGAGCTCGTCGCCGGTCACGACGACCTCGAAGCTGAGCTTGATAGGCGCCGGCTTCTTCGCCTCCATCGTCCAGGTCAGGGCGTCGCCGGCGATCCTGCCGTCGGTGATCACCTCCGAGCCCATCGGGCTGTCGATCCGGCCGGTGAAGGCGTCGCCGTCGCGCACGAACTGGGCGGTCATCTCCTGCGGGCCCATCGGCGTCTGCAGGGTGATCTGCCAGGCCTCGGCGCCGGGCAGCCGTTCCGGCCCCGCCTCCGCCGCGGCGGGCTTGGCCGGCGTCGGCGCGGCGGCGCGGCGGGCGCGCGCTTTCGGCGTGAAGGCCGGCAAGGTCTCCCAGCCGCGCACGGTCGAGGTCGACGAGAGGCGGGCGTTCTCCAGATCCACGTCCCATTCGGGGAAGCGCTTGAGGATCTCGTCCAGCGCCACCCGGCCTTCGACGCGGGCCAGTGCATTGCCGATGCAGACGTGGAAGCCGTGGCCGAAGGTCAGGTGCGGCACGCGCTCGCGGTTGATGTCGAACTGCTCGCCGTTGGCGAACTTGTCGGCGTCGCGGTTGGCCGACGCCACCAGGAAGCAGACCGCGCTGCCGGCGGCGATCTTGGTCCCGCGGATCTCGGTGTCCTTCGCCACATAGCGCGCCACCGACGGGCCGGGAGCTTCGAAACGCAGCAGTTCCTCGATCGCCTGCGGGATCAGGCCGCGGTTTTCGTAGATCTGGCGGCGCTGGTCGGGGTGCTCGGCCAGGACCTTGCCGGTCCAGCCGATCAGCCGGTTGGTGGTCTCGTTGCCGGCGCCGGCCAGGATGCTGCAGAAGATGATGATCTCTTCGTGGGAGAGGCGCCGCGTCTGGCCCGTCTCGTCGACGATCTCGGCGCTCAGCAACTCCGTCATCAGGTCGTCGGACGGATGCTTGGCCCGCCAGGCTATGTATTCGGCGAAGCCCTCGCCCATGAAGTTGTGCTGCGACACCTCCATCGGCTTTCCGGGCTCGGTGCGCAGGTTGGCGTCCGCATTCTCCTGGACGACCTTGAGGTCCTCCTCGGGGATGCCCAGCAGCATGCCGATGACCCGCATCGGCATCTCCTTGCCGAGGTCCTCGATGAAGTTGAACTCGCCGCCCTCGACCAACGGGTCGAGCGCCTTGGCGCAGAAGTCGCGGATCTGAGGCTCCAGCGCCGTCATCCGCTTCGGTGTGAAGACCCGGGTGAGCGCGCCGCGGTGGATGCCGTGCAGCGGCGGGTCCTCGAAGATGAAGACGCCCTTCGGCACCGGGATGTTGGACTTGATGAACTCGAGAACGCCGCCCCGGCCGGAGATGAAGGTGTCGCGGTCAGCCAGTCCGTTCTGAACGTCGTCGTAGCGGCTGACGGCGTAGAATTCGTACTCTTCGTTGTAATAGACCGGCGCTTCTTCGCGAAGGCGGCGGAAGACCGGATAGGGGTTGGCGAAATACTTGGGATTGTACGGGTCCCAGTGGACCGGAGCTTCACTCAGCGCGTTCATCGGGCGACCTCAGGAGTGCGATCCGCTAGGGGCTGAGCACCTGCTTAGGCGGCGGGCGTCGCGGGCGTCAAGGCAATTTGGCGATCGCCAAAATGTGAAGTCGGAACGGCTTAGATCCTCCTTAACAGGGGAGCATCTTCGGCGTTCGGGCTCAGCCGGCGGTCGGCGCGCGCGGCTTGATCTGCGGCAGGACGGCCTCGGCGGCCTCGAACCGGCGCAGGTAGTCCTCGACCAGGGCCTCGGTGGCCTCGTGGGCGTTCGACATGTTGATCGTCGCCTCGAGCACCAGCACCGAGCCGACGCCGGCCATGATCAGGGTGACCACTCCGGGCGAAATCTGCGGGTCGATCCCGCGCCGCTGGAAGTGGCGGGCGAGGGCGTCCTGCTGGATCTTCCGCAGACGCTCGCCGAACAGGCCCATCTCGACGCGCAGCGCCTTGCGGTGGTTGGCCAGGGCCATGAACTCGAGGTTCATGGCGACGTCGGTCGGATCGCGGCTCTGGTCCCACAGCGCGCGCAGCGGGGTGTCGGATTCCATCGCCTGCGCCGCAGCCTCCACGCCGCGTTCGGCGCGCCGCTGGAATAGGGCGATGAACAGGTCGTCCATCGTGCGGAAGTAGTAATGGACCAGTTGCGGCTTGACCCCGGCCGTGGCGCCGATCCGGCGCGAGGTCACGGCGGCGTAGCCTTCTTCCCGCATCAACAGTTCGGCGGCGTCGAGCAACGCGATCCGCGTCGCGGAACTCTCTAGACCGACCTTCTGCCTGCGCGTCATCTTTCCCTCGTCCGCCCCCGGGGCGATCCGGCGTCTATAGGCCAGACCGCAAGGCGCGCCTAATCGGCGTCAGGCCATGCCGATCGCGCGCTGCAGCGTCACCCGTTCGGGGCTGACGTCGCAGCCGTAGACCAGCACTTCGACCCCCTCGGCGCGGACTCGGGCGAGCGCCGCAGCGAAGGCCGGATCCAGGTCGTGGGCCACGGCGAAGCGGTCGCAGTCGGCGCGCTGCACGACGAACAGCACCACCGCCCGGTCGCCAAGCCGCGCCATCTCGGCGAGTTCGTGCATGTGCCGCGCGCCGCGCGCGGAGACGCAGTCGGGCCATTCGGCGAGGCCGGCGCCGCGGTGCAGGGTGACGCCCTTCACCTCGACCCAGGCGGCCGGCCGGTCCGGGCCCTCCAGCAGGAAGTCGACCCGGCTGGCCGCGCCGTAGCGCACCTCACGCCGGTGAGTGGCGTAGCCGGCGAGTTCGGGGATGGCGTCGGCCGCCAGCGCCTCGGCGACCAGCCGGTTGGGGTGCAGGGTGTTGACCACCGTCAGCGCCCCGTCGGCCTCGACCATCTCCAGGGTGTGGGCGAGCTTGCGCTTGGGGTCGGCCGACTTCGACAGCCAGCAGGCCAGGCCCTCGGCGTTCAGGCCGAGCATGGCGCCCGGGTTCGGGCAGTGGGCGGTGAGCTCGGTCCCGTCCTCCAGCACCACGTCGGCGAAGAAGCGTTTGTAGCGGCGCACGAGCCGGCCGCGCGTCAGCGGTTGCGGGAAGTCCATCGATGGTTTTAGTCCGTAGGGGCGACACCCCCGAAAGCTTGGGCGCTGGGGCACACTGGATTTAGGCGAGGGATCGGCCGATGGCGAGCGGGCAGGAAGCGCGGGTCACCGCCGCGGTGCTGATCATCGGCGACGAGATCCTTTCAGGCCGCACCCGGGACACCAACCTGGGCGACATCGCCGCCTACCTTGGCGTTCACGGTGTCGACGTCGCCGAGGCCCGCACCGTGCCGGATGTGATCGAGGTGATCGTCGAGGCGCTGAACGCGCTGCGCAGCCGCTACGACTACGTCATCACCACTGGCGGGATCGGGCCGACCCACGACGACATCACCGCCGACGCGGTGGCCGCGGCGTTCGGCGTCGAGCTGTATGAGCATCCGGACATCCTGCAGATGATGCAGGCGAAGTACGAACTGACGCCGGCCCGCCGCCGGATGGCGCGCGTGCCCGAAGGCGGCGAGCTGGTGATCAATCCGGTGAACGGCCCGCCGGGTTTCACCATCGGCAATGTCTTCGTCCTCGCCGGGGTGCCGCAGATCATGCGCGGCATGCTGCAGGACGTCGGCCACCGGCTGAAGGGTGGGGCGGTGACCCAGTCGCGGACGGTGCGCGTCGAGGGCTCAGGCGAAGGCGTGATCGCCGCGCCGCTGGAGGCGGTCGCCCGGGCGCATCCGGAGATGTCGCTCGGCAGCTATCCGTTCTTCGAGCCGGGCCGGTTCGGCTCCAATCTGGTGCTGAGGGGCCGGGATCCGGCGGAGATCGCCGCAGCCGTCGGCGAGCTGATCGCCGCGCTCAAGGCGGCGGGCATCGCCGACGTGGCCGAGATCGAGGCCTGAGGCCCCGCGCCTCGACCGGGGCGGCGATCAGCGGTCGAGTTCGGTCCACAGCCGCAGGGCGTTGGCGACGAACGCCTGCTGACGGTCCGGCCGGTCGGCGTGCAGCGGCAGCATCGACAGGAACAGGCTGACGGTCACCGCGCGCACCGGCTCCGACAGTCCGCTGACGCCGTCGACCGCGAGGTCGCCGAGCGCCGCGGCGAGCCACGGCTGGCAGGCGACCGGCTCGAACGCCAGGTCATAGTCGCCGCCGTCGCGCGTCAGCCGGCAGCGGCCGGCGACGATCTGGTCGTAGCGCCCGACGATCGAGTGGCCGAGCTTGGCGAGGTCGTAGCGCAGATCGCCGTAGACGCTGGGCTGCTGCTCGATCGCGCCGCGCGGATCGAGGGCTTTGATGCGCCGGTTGCGGCTGTCGTAGAGCAGGTTCGAGAAGCCGAGGTCGCCGTGCATGGCGCAGGCGGTCCGGCCGCTGGCCAGGTCCATCGCCGGGACCAGCCGCTCGGCGATCTCCAGCAGCGAGGGGCAGGGCCGGCCGGCGTAGCTGAGCGGCGCGTCGATCCGCACGCCGCCGGCGCGGGCGTAGGCCTCGAGCCGGGCCAGCGTCTTGTCGACGGCCAGCGCGCGCAACGCCGCGTCGCCGCAACCGCCGCCGCGGGTCGCGGCCAGCGCCCGCAGCAGCTCCTCGCACGAGGCCAGGATCCGCAGCCACGGCTTGCGGCCCACCGCGCCGTAGACGAACAGCTCCGAGAGCACCGGCAGGAACTCGTATTCGGTCTCGTAGTAGGCTTGGCCCTGCTCCAGGCCGAAGCCCACCAGGCGGGCGCAATAGAGCTGCACCCTGGGCGGGGCGGCCTGCAGCCAGTGCGCCTCGGCGCGGATCTTGGCGGCGTCCTCGCTCGATTTGCGCGCGGACAGCCCGTCGATCCGCACCGTGTTGAAGGCGCGCGCGGTGGTCACCGCCAGCCGCGACTGGAAGAAGGTCGTCAGGTGGCCGAAGTCGAGCCAGTCGGCGGCGTCCACAGCCTGGACCGCCCGGCCGGCCAGGTAGTGGTTCAGGCCGGCGATGAAGTCGCCGCGCTCGCGGGTCAGCGCCCGCAGCAGGTCGAGCGCCGAGGCGAAGGCGAAATAGCCCGCCGCGATCGGCCAGCCCTCGTGGCCTTCCTCGCCGGCGGGGGTGTTGACCAGCGACCGGACGCGGCCGTCGGCGTCGATCGCCATCTCCGCCCAGGCGTATTCGGTCGAGCGCGGGCCGGCGACGATTACGTCGTGGTCGTGCAACGGCGGCTCGGCGATCAGGGTGTCGCCGTGCAGCAGGTGGACGGCGACGTCGCCGGCGCCGATGGTGTTGAGCGCATAGACCACCGCCTCGCCGAGGCTCAGCCCCTCCGGCGCGGGGATGATCTCGACGCCGAGCTCGGCCAGCCGCGTGAGATCGGCCGGCGGGGCGGCGAAGGTCTCGGGCAGCACCAGGTGCACCGGTCCGGCGCCGGCCAACGCCTTGAGCTGCAGCTCGTAGAGCCGCTGGACACCGACCGGCAGGAAGGCCGGCGGCAACGGCCCGAACTCGGCCGCAAGCTCCTGGCCGACCAGCGCCCCGGACATGATCAGCCGGACGGTCACGTCCGCAGCTCCGTCGGCCGCCGCGCGGCGTAGTCCACCGACGGATCGTCGTGGATCAGCGTCCCGTCGAGGTCGAACACCAGCCGCTTCATCTCGGCGGCGAAGCTAGGACGATTCTGCCGCCGCTCAGGGTGCGGCTAGACGCTCACGCTCAGCGCCGGGCGTCCTCCAGCACCATGGCGGCGCCCTTCTCGGCGATCATCAGGGTCGGCGAGTTGGTGTTGCCGGAGGTGATCCTCGGCATGGCCGAGGCGTCGATGACCCGCAGGCCCTCCAGGCCGCGCACCCGCAGCCGCGCGTCGAGTACGGCGTGCGGATCCCCCTCGGCGCCCATCGCGCAGGTGCCGACCGGGTGGAAGATGGTGGTGGCGAGCTCGGCGGCGGCCTGCAGCAGCTCGGCGTCGGTCTCGGCGGCGGGGCCGGGGCGGAACTCCTGCGGGCGGAACTTGGCCAGCGGCGCCTGGGCGGCGATGCGGCGCACCAGCCGGAGCGAGTCGACCGCCACCCGCTGGTCCTCGTCGGTGGAGAGATAGCCCGGGGCGATGACCGGCTTGGCCGAGGGATCGGCGCTGGCCAGGCCGACGCGGCCGCGGCTGGTCGGCCGAAGGTTGCAGACGCTGGCGGTGAAGGCGGCGAACGGGTGCAGGCCGTCGCCCCATTTGTCGAGCGACAGCGGCTGGAAGTGGAACTGCAGGTTCGGCGTCGCATAGTCCGGCGAGGAGCGGGCGAACATGCCGAGCTGCGACGGGGCCATGGTCAGCGGGCCGGTGTGGAACAGCGCGTACTGCAGCGCCATGCCGGCGCGGCGGACGAGATTGGCGTAGTCGGTGTTGAGGGTGCGCACCCCGCTGACCTTGAACACCGGACGGATCTGCAAATGGTCCTGCAGGTTGCCGCCGACGCCCGGCAGCTCGTGGACCACCGGCACGTCCAGGGCGCGCAGCGCCGCGGCGTCGCCGACGCCGGACAGCTGCAGGAGCTTCGGCGAGCCGACCGCGCCGGTCGCCAGGATCACTTCGCCGGCGGCCCGCACCGTGAAGCGCTCGGCGCCGCGCCGGAACACCAGCCCGGTCGCCCGGCGGCCGTCGAAGGTGACGCGCTCGACCTCGACGCCGGTCTCCAGCCGCAGGTTCGGCCGCTTGAGGGCCGGCTTCAGGAAACCGCGCGCCGCGCTCCAGCGCCGGCCGGCCCGCTGGTTGACCTGGAAGTAGGAGGAGCCGGCGTTGTCGCCGCAGTTGAAGTCGTCGATCGGCGCGATGCCCGCCGTGGCCCCGGCCTCGCGGATGGCGTCGAGGATCTCCCAGCGCACCCGCGGATGCTCCACCCGCCATTCGCCGCCGGCGCGGTGGTGCTCGCCCGGCGGAGCCATGTGGTCTTCGTGGCGCAGGAAGTAGGGAAGGACGTCGTCCCAGCCCCAGCCGGTCAGGCCAAGCTGGCGCCAGCCGTCGTAGTCCGCCGCCTGGCCGCGCATGTAGATCATCGCGTTGATCGCCGAGCTGCCGCCGATCACCTTGCCGCGCGGATAGGCCAGCCTGCGGCCGGCGAGCCCCGGCTCGGCCTCGGTCTCGAACATCCAGTCGGCGCGCGGATTGCCGATCGCGTAGAGGTAACCGACCGGGATGTGGAACCAGATCCAGTCGTCCTGGCCGCCGGCTTCCAGCACCAGCACGCGGGTGTTCGGATCGGCCGACAGCCGGTTGGCCAGCAGGCAGCCGGCCGAGCCGGCGCCAGCGATGACGTAGTCGTAGGTCCCGAAGTCCTGCGCCTGCTCGCTCACTGCCGTCCCCAAAACTCGTCATCCCGGCCGTAGCGCAGCGGAGAGCCGGGACCCAGGGCCGCGCGCACTGAAGAACCCCCTGGGTCCCGGATCGGCCTGTCGGCCGTCCAGGATGACGGAGATTGTAGTGGAATTGGACCTCAGCCGGTGAAGACCACAGTCTTCTGGCCGTTCAGCAGCACCCGGTCCTCGAGCACCCAGCGCACGGCGCGGGCCAGCACCCGGCGCTCGATGTCGCGGCCCTTGCGGACCAGGTCCTTGGGCGTGTCGCGGTGGCTGATGCGCTCGACGTCCTGTTCGATGATCGGCCCTTCGTCGAGGTCGGCGGTGACGAAGTGGGCGGTGGCCCCGATCAGCTTCACGCCGCGCACGTGGGCCTGGTGGTAGGGCCGCGCGCCCTTGAAGCCGGGCAGGAACGAGTGGTGGATGTTGATGCAGCGGCCGGCCAGCTGCGTCGCGAGGTCGTTCGACAGCACCTGCATGTAGCGGGCGAGCACGACCAGGTCGGTGCGGGTCTCCTGGATCAGGCCCAGCAGCTGCGCCTCCTGCTGCGGCTTGGTCTCCGCGGTGATCGGCAGGTGGCGGAAGGCGATTCCCTTCAGGTCGGTGTGCGGGAAGATCGATTCCGGGTGGTTGGAGACCACCGCGGTGATGTCCATCGGCAGCTCGCCCTGGCGCCAGCGCCAGATCAGGTCGGTCAGGCAGTGATCCTGCTGCGAGGCCAGGATCATCACCCGCCGGCGTTCCTTCGGATCGCGCAGTCGCCAGTCCATGCCGTATTCCGCGGCGACCCGGCCCAGCGCCTCGCGCAGCGCCTCGGGCTCGCCCGGGCCGGGATCGAACACCACGCGCATGAAGAAGCGGCCCGTCTCCTCATCGCCGTACTGCATGGCGTCGAGGATGTTGGCCCCGCGCTCGAACAGGGTGGTGGCGACGCGCGCCACGATGCCTGGCTGGTCGGGGCAGGAGAGGGTCAGGATCATGGATTGGCTTCTGCCCCAAACAGCCCTGCGAAGACAATCACCTGCCGGACCGCAGGCTTCACCGTTGAGGCATCTTGGCCATTTGTCGCAACGAAAGCTTGCCGCTGGCCGCCGACGTCAATATGGCGCTGCGTGACAGATGGAGTTCGGGCTTGAAGCACATCCTGGAAGAGCTTGAGAAGCGTCGCGCCGAGGCGCGGTTGGGCGGCGGCGAGCGCCGGATCGCCAACCAGCACAAGAAGGGCAAGCTGACCGCGCGTGAGCGGATCGACCTGCTGCTCGACGAAGGTTCGTTCGAAGAGTTCGACATGTTCGTCGAACCGCGCCGCAACGAATTCGACACCGGCGAGAACGTGATCCCCGGCGACGGCGTGATCACCGGTTGGGGCACGATCAACGGTCGGGTCGTCTTCGTCTTCTCCAAGGACTTCACGGTGTTCGGCGGCTCGCTCTCGGCGACCCACGCCCAGAAGATCGTCAAGGTGCAGCGCCAGGCCATGAAGGTCGGCGCGCCGATCATCGGCCTGTTCGACGCGGGCGGCGCCCGCATCCAGGAAGGCGTGGACAGCCTCGCCGGCTACGCCGACATCTTCCTCGAAAACACCCTGGCCTCGGGCGTCATCCCGCAGATCAGCGTAATCATGGGCCCGTGCGCCGGCGGCGACGTCTATTCGCCGGCGATCACCGACTTCATCTTCATGGTGAAGGACACGAGCTACATGTACGTGACCGGCCCCGACGTGGTGAAGACGGTCACCCACGAGGACGTCACCCACGACGAGCTCGGCGGCTACCGCGTCCACGCCCAGAAGTCCGGCGTGGTCGACGGCGCGTTCGAGAACGACCTCGAAGCGCTGACCCAGGTCCGCCGGCTGATCGACTTCCTGCCGCTCTCCAACCGCGAGAAGCCGCCGGTCCGCGAAAGCTTCGACGACCCGAACCGGGACGAAGCCTCGCTCGACACCCTGGTGCCGGCCAATCCGAACAAGCCCTACGACATCAAGGAACTGATCCTGAAGGTCGTGGACGAGGCCGACTTCTTCGAGGTCAGCCCGGAATACGCCAAGAACATCGTCGTCGGCTTCGCCCGTCTCGACGGCCAGCCGGTCGGCGTCGTCGCCAACCAGCCGCAGGTGCTGGCGGGCGTGCTCGACATCGACTCCAGCCGCAAGGCCGCGCGTTTCGTGCGCTTCTGCGACGCCTTCGACATCCCGCTGGTCACCTTCGTCGACGTGCCGGGCTTCATGCCGGGCACCCGTCAGGAGCAGGGCGGCCTGATCCGCCACGGCGCCAAGCTGCTGTTCGCCTACGCCGAGGCCACCGTGCCGAAGCTGACGGTGATCACCCGCAAGGCCTACGGCGGCGCCTACGACGTCATGAGCTCCAAGCACCTGCGCGGCGACGTCAACTACGCCTGGCCGACCGCCGAGATCGCGGTGATGGGCTCGAAGGGCGCGGTGGAGATCATCTTCCGCTCGGAGATCGGCGACTCCGAGGCCATCGCCAAGCGCGAGGCCGAGTACAAACAGAAGTTCGCCAACCCGTTCGTGGCCGCCTCGCGCGGCTACATCGACGACGTGATCATGCCGCACGGCACGCGTCGCCGGCTGGTGCGGGCGCTGAAGAGCCTCAAGGGCAAGCAACTCAGCAATCCCTGGAAGAAGCACGACAACATCCCGCTCTAACGGTCGGGGCGCGCGTGTCGCGCCTCGTCAGAGAGGGCTCGAGAACAACTCTAGTTACGGGAAGGACGTCGGGCTTACGCCATGTTCTCCAAGATCCTGATCGCCAACCGCGGGGAAATCGCGGTCCGCATTATCAAGACGTGCCGCAAGCTCGGCATTAAGACCGTCGTCGTCTATTCCGAGGCCGACGCGGACTCGATGGCTGTCGAGATGGCCGACGAGTCGGTCTTCATCGGCCCGGCGCCCGCCGCCGAAAGCTACCTGGTCGCCGACAAGATCGTCGCCGCCTGCCGCGAAACCGGCGCGGAAGCGGTCCACCCGGGCTTCGGCTTCCTGTCGGAAAACGCCGGCTTCGCCGAGCGGCTGGCCAAGGAAGGCATCGTCTTCATCGGTCCCAACCCCGGCGCCATCAAGGCGATGGGCGACAAGATCGAGTCGAAGAAGTTCGCCGCCAAGGCCGGCGTCTCGACCGTCCCCGGCCACGTCGGCGAGATCGAAGACACCGCCCACGCGATCAAGATCGCCGAGGAAATCGGCTATCCGGTGATGATCAAGGCCTCCGCCGGCGGCGGCGGCAAGGGCATCCGCGTCGCCTGGAACCGCCAGGACGTCGAGGAAGGCTTCCCGGCGGTGCGCGCCGAGGCCAAGGCCAGCTTCGGCGACGACCGGATCTTCATCGAGAAGTTCATCGAGAGCCCGCGCCACATCGAGATCCAGGTGCTCGGCGACAAGCACGGCAACGTCGTGCACCTGTTCGAGCGCGAATGCTCGATCCAACGCCGCAACCAGAAGGTCATCGAAGAAGCGCCGAGCCCGCTGCTCGATGCGAAGACCCGCGCCGAGATGGGCGCGCAGGCCGTCGCGCTGGCCAAAGCGGTCAACTACGACAGCGCCGGCACCGTCGAGTTCGTCGCCGGCCAGGACCGCAGCTTCTTCTTCCTGGAGATGAACACCCGTCTGCAGGTCGAGCATCCGGTCACCGAGATGATCACCGGCGTCGACCTGGTCGAGCAGATGATCCGTTCGGCCGCCGGCGAGAAGATGACGTTCGGCCAGGATGATCTGAAGATCGACGGCTGGGCGGTCGAAAGCCGGATCTACGCCGAAGACCCCTACCGCGGCTTCCTGCCGTCGATCGGCCGTCTGGTGCGCTACAGCCCGCCGGCCGAAGGCCCGCTGCTCGGCGGCGGCATCATCCGCAACGACGCCGGCGTCCGCGAGGGCGACGAGATCTCGATGTTCTACGACCCGATGATCTCGAAGCTGTCGACCTGGGCCCCGACCCGCGAGGCGGCGATCGACACCATGGGCCGCGCGCTCGAGGACTTCCACATTGAGGGCCTGGGCCAGAACGTGCCGTTCCTGGCCGCGGTGATGGACCAGGAGCGTTTCCGCTCGGGCAAGCTGTCGACCAACTACATCAAGGACGAGTTCCCCGAGGGCTTCCACGGCGCCGAGCCGACCAGCTTCCAGCGTGACGTGATGGCCGCGGTGGCGCTGTCGATGCACCGCACCGTGACCCGCCGCGCTGCGCCGCAGCTGCTGCGCAACGACTGGGTGGTGGTGGAGAACGGCGAGCGCCGGGCGACCCGGGTGAGCAACGGCGGCGATGAGTTCGTCGTCGAGTTCCTCGGCGAGGGCCGCAAGCTGCGGCTCACCAAGGTCGACTGGCGTCCGGGCAAGCCGGTGTTCGCCGGCGTGCTCGACGGGACGGCGTTCAGCGTCCAAGTGCAGCCGGCGGCGGAAGGCTTCAAGATCCGCCATCGTGCGGCGACCGCCCACGTCCTGGTGCTCACCGAGCGCTCGGCCGAACTGCATGAGAAGCTGCCGCCGAAGCAAGCGGCGGACACCTCGAAGATGGTGCTCTCGCCGATGCCGGGGCTGGTCGTCGCCCTCGATGTCTCCGTCGGCCGCGAAGTCCGCTCGGGCGAGCAGGTCGCGATCATCGAGGCGATGAAGATGCAGAACATCATCCGCGCCGAGCGCGACGGGGTGGTGAAGGCGGTCAACGCCAAGGCCGGCGACAGCGTCGCCGCCGACGAGGTGCTGGTCGAGTTCGCTTAACCGCGAGCGTCTGCGCTGCAATCAGCGCCGGGTCCGGGCGAGAGCCTGGGCCCGGCGTTTTGCGTTCAGGCGCGGGAGAGTTCCGGGTCGCCCGGCTCGCGTCGCGTGCGCCAGACGTTCCACGCGCCGACGACGACGATCAGGTTGGCGAGCAGGTCCCAGGTTCCCTGGATGATGGCGTAGGCCGCGTCGGTGGCGTGCACCAACATCTGCGCGCCTTCGGTCATCAGGGCGGCGACGGACAGCGAGGCGGCGAACAGCGGCCACGCCTTGTTGGTGCGCAGCGCCATGGGCACGATGATCGACAGCACCACCAGATCGATCAGCACCGCCGACGGTACGTCCCTGCCGAATCGCACCGCGCTGTGCTCGGCGAGCCCCGAGGCCGCCTGGACGGCGACGAACAGGCGCTCCTCGCGGCCGCCGAACGCGAACGCGAAGGCCAGCATCAACAGGCCGACGCCGGTTAGCAGCCATCCCGCGGTCATCGCCCGAACCCCCGCCCGGTTGTCCCTACGCAAGCTAAACATATTGCGCCAGATTCGCGCGGCAAGCTCGGCGGCCACGGCAGGCGATCGAACGCGCTGGCGAATTCGCGCCGCGTCGCGTTGACGCAAATGCGGACGGCCCGTCACAGTGCGGAACGCGACGAGAAGAACGAGACGGGGAGGGGCCATGAGCCTGCTGCGACATCATCCCGAGCGGGCCGTCGTCCGATGACCGCGCCGACGCCGCGTCCCTCGACCACGGTGCTGCTGGTCCGCGACGGCGCGGACGGGCTGGAGGTGTTGATGGTCGTCCGCAACGAGCGCGGACAATACGCCTCGGCGATGGTCTTCCCGGGCGGCGGCGTCGACGCCGAGGACGCCGACCCGGCCTGGCTCGACCTCGTCGACGGGGCCGCGGCGCTGGACGCGGACGAGCGCGCGCGGCGAATCGCCGGCTTCCGCGAACTGCACGAGGAGACCGGGATCCTGCTGCTCGAGGCGCCGCAGCGGCGGCCGCAGCCGAAGGCGGGCGAATCCTTCCTGGACCTGGTGCGGCGCTCGGGCGGTCGGCTCGACCTGTCGGCCATGCTCCCCTTCGCCCACTGGGTCACGCCGGAAGGCGCGCCCAAGCGGTTCGACACCTACTTCCGCCTCTGCTGGATGACCGCGGAGATGGAGGCGATTTCCGACGGCCGCGAGACGGTGGCGGTGGAATGGCTGCCGCCGGCCGCGGCCATCGCGCTGGGCGCGTCGGGCGAGCGCAACCTGCTGTTCCCGACCAAGTGCCAGCTCGACCTGCTGGCGCAGTCGCGCACGGTGGAGCAGGCCGTGGCCGCGGCGCGCAGCCGGCGAATCGTGCCGGTCAGCCCCACCGTCGAGCGGCGGCCGGACGGGACCGTGCTGTCGATCCCGCCGGAGAGCGGCTATCCGAATCGCGAGTTCTTCATGGCCCGGCCGCCGTCGGCCTGAGCCCGGCCTCAGCTGTGGCGGTCGAGGAACGCGAAGACCGCCGTGTTGAAGGCGTCGTTGCGGTCGCCGGCCACCATGTGGTCGGCCCCGGCGATGTCGACGAATTCGGCGTGCGGGACCAGTTCCAGGAAGTCTTTCGCCCCGTCCAGTGAGACGACGTCGCTCATCTTGCCGCGCAGCAGCAGGGCCGGGACGGCGAGTCGGCGCGCGGCGTCGCGCAGCCGGTCCATGTTCGGCAGGCCGTCGTCGTCATCGACGCGGGTCAGCATCCGCGGGTCCCAGTGCCAGTAGAGCCGGCCGTCGTCGCGCAGCCGCAGGTTCTTCATCAGGCCGCTGGAATCCTTCGGCCGCGGCCGGTGCGGCAGGAAGCCGGCGACGGCGTCGGCGGCTTCCTCAAGGCTGGCGAAGCCGTCCGGCGCGCTCTGCATGAAGTCCTGGATCCGCAGCACTCCGGCCAGCTCCATCTTCGGCGCGATGTCGACCAGGGCGAGCGCGCGGAGCTTGCCGCCTTCGCCGGCGTAGCTGAGCCCGGTCATGCCGCCCAGCGAGGCGCCGACCACCGCCGGCGCCTGGTCGAGCTGGTGGACGATTCGCGCCAGGTCCTGGGCGTGGGCGTCGACCCCATAGTCGCCGTCCTCGGCCCAGCCGCTTTCGCCGTGACCGCGCAGATCGTAGCTGATCATCCGGTAGCCGCGCCGGGCGCCTTCCTTCAGCGCGCCGCCCCAGGCCCCGCGGGTCTGGCCGCCGCCGTGCAGCAGCAGCACCGGCCGCCCGTCCTGCGGGCCGGCCTCGTCCGCCACGATCTCGACGCCCGCGCCTTCGAAGCGGCGGGTGCGGGGGGCAAGCGTGGCGGTCGACATGCTTCAGGCTCTCCGAGACGGGCGTGGCGACCAATATAGGTCCGGAGTGTCCCCGATCCAGCGTGGGCGCCGCCGGCGCTGCTGATGGACTGCGCGGCGTGGTGCCCCCTCCCGGAATCGAACCGGGACGCCATACGGCTCGCGATTTTAAGTCGCGTGCGTCTACCAATTCCGCCAAGGGGGCGCGCCTTCGCAGCTTGTAGACGGCTCGCGCGGCGGCGTCAGCCCCGGCGAGGCGTCCGGCGCGTGCGCCGCGCTCCGGTCAGGCGGCGTTCCAGCCGTAGGCCACTTCCGTCAACGTGCCCTGTTCGCGATGAACGTCGCGCTGTCCGAGCAGCTTGCCGCCGAGTTGTTCGTAGAGCGAGCGGGCGGGGATGTTCTCGCGCGGCACCCACAGGGTGAAGCCGACGAGGCCGCGGTCGGCCAGGTCCTTCATCATGGTGGTCATCAGGCTGGTGCCGACGCCGCGTCGCTGATCGGTCTTGAGCACGTAGACCGCGGTGAACTCGCCGGCGTAGCCGGCGGCGCGGAAGTCCTCGTCGCGCTGCTCGCCGCAGGAGGCGTAGGCGACGACCTCGCCGTCACGTTCGGCGATGAAGGTGGTGCCGAGGAAGCCTGCGTCGCCCGAGAGCATCCGCCGCCAGACGGTCGCGCGGGCGTCGGTGGTCAGCGCGTTCAGCATCTGCTCGGACATCAGTCCGGCGTAGACTTCGCGCCAGGTGGTGTCGTGGACCTGGGCGAGCGCCTCGGCGTCGTCCATCGCGGCGCGCCGGATCGAATATTCGGGCTGCTCCACGATCGCCTCGCTATCCGCCTTGATGACCCTGGCGATTAACGCACAGGGGCAGGCTTGAGTCCAAGCGTGGCTATGATCGTACGCTGACGGTCGCCGGACGCCCCCGCGTGGGGAGCGTCCGGGCCGAATTCAGCGGGTGCGGCGATTATTGCGCCGCTTGTTCCTGCGCGTAGCCGAGCAGGCCGTTGAGCCGGTCGAGCACGGTGATGGCGGCGTCCGGCACCGCGGTGCCGGGCGTGAAGATCGCCGCCACGCCCATGTCTTCCAGGGCCTTGAAGTCCTCCGGCGGGATCACCCCGCCGACGACCACCATGATGTCCGGACGGCCGAGCTTGGCGAGCTCCGCCTTCAGCTCGGGAACCAGGGTCAGGTGGCCGGCGGCCAGCGAGCTGGCGCCCACCGCGTGGACGTTCTCCTCGACGGCCTGGGCCGCGGCCTCGGCCGGGGTCTGGAACAGGTCGCCGATGTCGACGTCGAAGCCGAGGTCGGTGAAGCCCGAGGCGATCACCTTCTGGCCGCGGTCGTGACCGTCCTGGCCCATCTTGGCGACCAGGATCTTCGGCTTGCGGCCGTCGGCGGCGACGAAGTCCTTGATCATCGCCTTGACCCGCAGGGCGGTCGGCGTGTCGCCGGAGGCGCGCAGGTAGACGCCCTTCACCGCGTCGGCGCTCGCCTTGTGCCGGTTGAACACCTTCTCCAGCGCGTCGGAGATCTCGCCGACCGAGGCCTTGGCGCGGGCGGCGTTGACCGACAGCTCCAGCAGGTTGCCGCCCCCGGCGGCGCCGTTGGTCAGGGCTTCCAGCGCCTGACGGACGGCTTCCGGGTCGCGCTCGGCGCGCAGCTTCTTCAGCTTTTCCAACTGACGCTCGCGCACCGCGCTGTTGTCGACCTTCAGCATCGGGATCACGTCGGCGACGTCGGGCTTGTAGCGGTTCACCCCGACCAGGGTCTGGGCGCCGGAATCGATCGCCGCCTGGGTGCGGGCCGAGGCTTCCTCGATCCGCCGCTTCGGCAGGCCTTCCTCGATCGCCTTGGTCATGCCGCCGAGGGCCTCGACTTCGGCGATGTGGTCAAGCGCGCGGGCGGCGAGGTCGGCGGTCAGCCGCTCGATGTAGTAGGAGCCGCCCCAGGGGTCGATGACCTTGGTCTGGCCGCTCTCCAGCTGGATGAACAGCTGGGTGTTGCGGGCGATCCGCGCCGAGAAGTCGGTCGGCAGCGCCAGGGCTTCGTCGAGCGCGTTGGTGTGCAGGCTCTGGGTCTGGCCGCTGGTGGCGGCGATCGCCTCGATCAGGGTGCGCGGGACGTTGTTGAAGACGTCGAGCGCGGCCAGGCTCCAGCCGGAAGTCTGGGTGTGGGCGCGCAGCGAGAGCGAACGGGAGTCCTTCGGGTCGAAGTTCTCCTTCATCAGCTTGGCCCACAGCAGGCGGCCGGCGCGCTGCTTGGCGATCTCCATGAAGACGTTCATGCCGGCGCACCAGAAGAACGACAGGCGCGGCGCGAACTGGTCGACGGTCATGCCGGCGGCGATGCCGGCGCGGACGTAGTCGATGCCGTCGGCGATGGTGTAGGCCAGCTCAAGGTCGAGCGTCGCGCCGGCTTCCTGCAGGTGGTAGCCGGAGATCGAGATCGAGTTGAACTTCGGCATCTCCTTCGACGTGTAGGCGAAGATGTCCGAAATGATCCGCATCGAGGGCGACGGCGGATAGATGTAGGTGTTCCGGACCAGGAACTCCTTCAGGATGTCGTTCTGGATCGTGCCCGAGAGCTTCTCGTGCGGCACGCCCTGTTCTTCACCGGCGACGATGTACAGCGCCAGGATCGGCAGGACCGCGCCGTTCATGGTCATCGACACGCTCATCTTGTCGAGCGGTATGCCGTCGAACAGCGTGCGCATGTCGAGGATCGAGTCGATGGCCACCCCGGCCATGCCGACGTCGCCCTTCACCCGCGGGTGGTCGGAGTCGTAGCCGCGGTGGGTGGCCAGGTCGAAGGCCACCGACAGGCCCATCTGACCGGCCGCCAGGTTGCGGCGGTAGAAGGCGTTGGAATCCTCGGCCGTGGAGAAGCCCGCGTACTGGCGGATGGTCCACGGGTTGGTGAGGTACATGGTCGGATAGGGACCGCGCAGGAACGGCGCGAGCCCCGGATAGGCGCCCTGCAGGTGCGGCAGGTCGAGCACGTCCTGCGGGCCGTAGGACGGCTTCACCGACAGGGCTTCCGGCGTCAGCCAGGGATCGGCGGACGGCGCGGTCGGCGCCGGCAGCTTGCTGTCGAACGGCAGGTTGGCGAAATCGGGGAAGACGCTCATTGGGCGGCCTCATAAGCTTCGGCGAGCCGGATGGGCTTCAGGGCGGGGCAGGCGCTGTCGGGACCGGGCAGGGTCGCCGACGGCGCGTCGACGGCCGTGACCGTCGGGGTCTCGACCTCGACGGGTTCTTCCTTGGTCGGCGGGAAGGCGTTGACGCCGACCAGCTTGGGCTCCGGACGGGCGGCCTTGGCGGCCTCCACGTCGCGGGCGATCAGGCCCGAGGTCAGGGCGGCGGCGAGGCCGCCGGCGGCCTCGATCTCCTGAAGCTTGGCCCAGGCGGTGCGGGCCAGCTGATCGGTCATGGCTTCGACATAGCCGGAGCCCGCGGCCGGATCGGCGACGCGGCCGACGTGGGCCTCTTCCATCAGCACCAGCTGGGTGTTGCGGCTCTGCCGGCGGCCGAAGGCGGTGGGCAGGCCGATGGCGTCGGTGAAGTTGCCCAGCACGATCGCGTCGGCGCCGCCGACCGCGGCGCCAAAGCCCGCGGCGGTGAGCCGGATCATGTTGGTCCAGGCGTCCTGGCGGGCCAGCATCCGGCGCGACGTGCGCACCTCGATGCGGGCGGTCGGGCCGGCCTCGCAGGCCACGGCGATCCGCGCCCATAGCTCGCGCGCGGCGCGCAGCTTGGCGATGGTCAGGAAGTAGTCGGCGTCGACCGCCAGCCCCAGGGTGATGCGGGCGAAGGCGTCGGCCATCGGCAGGCCGGCGCGGACCAGCGCCTTGGCGTAGGCGATGGCGGAGGCCGCGGCGAAGGCCAGCTCCTCGGCCTCGCCGCCGCCGGCCTCGTGGACCACCCGGCCGGCGGCCAGGAACAGTTCGGCGTGCGGATAGGTCTCGGCCAGGCGGACGCCGACGGTGGCGGCGCTGACCAGGTGGCTGTCGATCGGGCCCGGGCTGGCGCCGATTTCGGCGAAGGCGCTCAGCGGATCCATGTGGAAGTTGAGCTTGGCGCCGGGCGAGGCCTTGGCGACGGCGCCCAGCCAGTCGGCGGCTTTCGCGCCGAGGAAGCCGGCGTCTAGGCTGACCGGGGCGAGCTCGAGGATCATGCCCTTCAGCGCGCGGCCGAGGTCGTCAGCCGAGCCGATCGCCACGCCGGCCTGGCCGGTGGGGTCGATGCGCAGCAGGGCCGACGCGGCGCCGCCTTCCAGGTCGCCGAGGATCTCGACGTTGGCCCGGGCGGCGTCCGGATGGCTCACCAGGACCCGCAAGTCCCACGGACGCTCGGCGTTGAACGGCCGGGTCGGGAAGGCCTGCTCGCCGGGAAGATCGCCGGGCGGATACAGGGGCGCGATCGGCAGCCCCTCGACCGTCGTCTTCTCCAGGACCGAGAAGGGTTTTTCGCCAAGCGTCTTGGCGACCAGGGTGCGCCACGACTCGGCCGTGGCGGGGGGGAAATCAGCGCTGAGGCGGCTTGCATCTGCCATGCGCGCAAATGGGCCGGAGCATGGGGGTCCGTCAAGTTGGCGCCGCGCTCCCGGTGCGATCAGCGCCTGGGCGGTCTCGATTGCACCTCCGGCAGCGGCGCGCGGTGGCTTGCGCGCGCAGCTGTCGTGTGACGTGGTCGCGGCGAGATTCGCTGGAGAGAATGGCCATGGCCCTGCCGCCCGTCCTGCATGAACGCCTGCGCCTGCCGGCGATCGGCAGCCCGATGTTCATCGTCTCGGGCCCGGAGCTGGTCATCGCCCAGTGCAAGGCGGGCGTCGTCGGGTCGTTTCCGGCGCTGAACGCGCGCCCGGCCGCGCAGCTGGACGAGTGGATCTGCCAGATCATCGAGGAACTGGCGGCCTGGGATCGGGCGCATCCGGAGACGCCGGCCGCGCCGTTCGCGGTGAATCACATCTCCCACCGGACCAACGACCGGCTGGAGCACGACCTGGAGGTCACCTGCCGCCGCAAGGTTCCAGTGGTGATCACCTCGCTGGGAGCCCGGAAGGAAGTCTATGACGCGGTCCACGCCTCAGGCGGGGTGGTGCTGCACGACGTGATCAACGCCGCCCACGGGCGCGGCGCGGTCGAGAAGGGCGCCGACGGGCTGATCGCCGTCGCCGCCGGAGCCGGCGGGCACGCCGGTTCGCTGTCGCCGTTCGCCCTGGTGCAGGAGTTGCGCGAGTTCTTCGACGGGCCGCTGGTGTTGTCGGGGGCGATCGCCAACGGCCGCTCGATCCTGGCGGCCCAGGCGATGGGCGCGGACCTCGCCTACATCGGCTCGGCCTTCATCGCGACCCGCGAGGCCCGCGCGCCGGACGCCTACAAGCAGATGATCGTCGACAGCTCCGGCGGCGACATCGTCTATTCCAACCTCTTCACCGGCGTGCACGGCAACTACCTGAAGGGCTCGGTGGCCGCCGCCGGTCTCGATCCCGAGCGTCTGCCCGAGGCCGATCCCTCGAAGATGAACTTCGCGTCGGGCGGCAACACCGCGGCCAAGGCCTGGCGCGACATCTGGGGCAGCGGGCAGGGCGTCGGCGCGATCCACGAGGTGATCGGAGCGGGCGAGCGGGTGACGCAACTCGCGGAACAGTATGCGCAAGCGAAGCGCGAACTCGAGTCGAAGTGCGCTTTGTTTAACCGCGGTGATTGAGTCCCGCGAATAGCTCCGGTTTCCTGCGCATTAGAATTTCTCGGAGCTGCGTATCAAAATCCCACTGGCCCCATGGGGGATGGGGAGCTTAGTAGCTTCGCAACACATCTGGGGGATAGATGATGGCGAAAACGATATTCCGAGCAGCGGCTCTGGCGGCCCTGTTGAGCAGCGTCGCACCGGCGGCCCTGGCGCAAGCGGTCTCGACCGCGCGCGAAGGCGCCGCCAGCGGCATCAGCCAGGAGCAGGCGCTGGCGCTGAGCGCGCGCCTCGACGCGCTGGAGCAGCAGAACAACGAGTTGCGCGACCAGGTCTCTGACCTGAAGGCGCAGGTCGGCGCTGGCGAGCAGGCGATCCGCCAGGACATCGCCGCCCAGCCGAAGGTCACGCTTTCGAACGCGCGCCCGCAGATCTCCACGCCGGACGGCGCCTTCAAGTTCGCGCTGCGCTCGGTCGTGCAGTTCGACGCCGCCGACTACGACGTAAAGCCGCTGCGGACCGACAACGACTTGGCCTCCGGAACGAATTTCCGGCGTGCGCGGTTGGGCTTCGACGGCACCGCTTTCAAGGACTGGAACTTCGCCTTGTGGGCTGAATTCGGCGGCACTGGCGGCGAGTCGGCGGTCCTCAATCAGGCCTACCTCGAATACGCCGGCTTCAAGCCGTTCGGCGCCGACACCGAGTTCCGCATCCGCGCCGGCGCTTGGGCCACGCCGGTTGGCCTGGAAGACGCCACCAGCAACACCGAGAGCCTGTTCCTCGAGCGCGCCGCCGCCGCCGAACTGGTCCGCGGCCAGGCCGCGGGCGACGGCCGGACCGGCGTCGGGATCTTCGCCAACGGTCAACGCTGGTACGGCTCGGCGGTGTGGACCGGCAAGACGGTCGGCGTGCCGGCCACGCCGGAGTACGATCAGCAGTCCGGCTACATCCTGCGCGCCGCGATCAATCCGTTCCGCGGGCAGGACTACGACGTCCACCTGGGCGGCACGATCACCGGCGTCCTCTCGGCGGCCGACACCGCCGCCGGCCCGGCGGAGAGCCAGGTCCTGCGCCTGCGCGAGCGGCCGGAAGTGCGGGTCGACGGCACGCGGCTGGTCGACACCGGCAATATCAACGCCAAGAGCCTGACGACTTACGGCGTGGAAGCCGGCGCCAGCTACAAGGCCTTCTACGTCGCCGGCGAGTGGTTCAAGTTCGACGTCAACCGCAGCAGCCTGACGGCCGCGGCCTCGCCGTTCGATCCGTCGTTCACCGGCTGGTACGTGCAGGGCGCCTACGCCCTGACCGGCGAGCGGCACATCTGGGCTGCGGCCAACGGCGGCTTCCGCGGCATCCGCCCAGACAAGGCGTTCAATCCCAAGAAGAACACCTGGGGCGCCTGGGAGCTGGCGGCGCGCTACAGCGTGCTCGACCTCAACGACGAGGACGGGGCGCCGGGTCGCGCAGCGCCGAGCGGCGGCATCCGCGGCGGCGAGCAGAAGATCACCACCGTCGGCCTCAACTGGTACCCGAACAGCGTCGTGCGGTTCCTGCTCGATTACCAGTTTGTGGACGTCAATCGCCTGAGCGCCACCGGCGGAGACCTCGGCGAGAACGTCGACATCGTCTCGTTCCGTACCCAGGTCGCATTCTAATCCTTTCGGAGACATCCTGAGATGACCGACAAACTCCTCACGCGCCGCGGCCTGATGGCGAGCGGCGGCCTGGCCGCCGCAGGCGCCGCCGCCCTGCCGCTGCTCGGCGGCGAGGCGCTGGCCGCCTCCAGCCCGACCACCCTGCTGAACGTCAGCTACGACCCGACCCGCGAGCTCTACAAGGCGATCAACACGGCCTTCGCGGCCTACTGGAAGAGCAAGACCGGCCAGGCGATCACCATCAACCAGAGCCACGGCGGCTCGGGCAAACAGGCCCGCTCGGTGATCGACGGCCTGCAGGCCGACGTCGTCACCCTGGCCCTGGGCGCAGACATCGACGAGATCGCGCAACGGGCGAAGCTGCTGCCGGCCAACTGGCAGTCGCGCCTGCCGCAGAACTCGACGCCCTACACCTCGACCCAGGTGTTCATCGTCCGCAAGGGCAACCCCTGGAAGATCAAGGACTGGCCGGACCTGATCAAGCCGGGCGTCGGCGTGATCACGCCGAACCCGAAGACCTCGGGCGGCGCGCGCTGGGGCTACCTGGCGGCCTGGGCCTATGGCCTGAAGCAGGGCGGCGAAGCCGGGGCCCGCGACTACGTCACCAAGCTGTTCAAGAACGTTCCGGTGCTCGACACCGGCGCGCGGGGCTCGACCACGACGTTCGCGCAGCGGCGCATCGGCGACGTGCTGCTGTCCTGGGAGAACGAGGCCTACCTGATCATCGACGAGTTCGGCCCGAACTTCGACATCGTCTATCCGTCGATCTCGATCCTGGCTGAGCCGCCGGTGGCGCTGGTCGACAAGAACGTCGACCGGCACAAGACCCGCACCCTGGCCGAGGGCTACCTGAACTTCCTCTACAGCCCGCTGGCGCAAGAGATCATCGCCAAGAACCACTACCGTCCGCGCAACAAGGACGTGGCGGCCAAGTACGCCAAGGAGTTCAAGCAGATCCCGCTGGTGACCATCGACGACACCTTCGGCGGCTGGAAGAAGGCGCAAGCCAAGCACTTCGCCGACGGCGGCGTGTTCGACCAGATCTACAAGCCGTGACGGACCACACCTCCAGCACGCCGTTTCCAACAGCAGGCGGGGCCAAGCGGCCCCGCCTCGCGCGTTGGCGCGAGCCGTCGATCCTGCCCGGGTTCGGCCTGTCGATCGGGGTGACGCTCGCCTACCTCGGCGCCATCGTCATCATCCCGCTCGCCGCCCTGGCCATCAAGCCCTGGGAGCTCGGCCTGTCTGGCGTCTGGGCGACGCTGACCGAGGACCGCGTCGCCGCGGCGCTCGGGCTCAGCTTCAGCCTGTCGCTCTACGCCGCGCTGCTGAACGCCGTCCTCGGCTTGCTCGTGGCCTGGGTGCTCGTGCGCTACGAGTTCCCTGGTCGTAGGCTGCTGGACGCGCTGGTCGATCTGCCGTTCGCCTTGCCGACGGCGGTCGCCGGCATCGCCCTGACCGCGCTCTATGCGCCGACCGGCCCGCTGGGCGCGCTGGCGGCGAAGGTCGGGATCAAGACCGCCTATTCGCCGCTCGGCATCTTCATCGCCCTGGTCTTCATCGGCCTGCCGTTCGTGGTCCGGGCGCTGCAGCCGGTGATGCAAGACCTCGACCGCGAGGTCGAGGAGGCGGCCCAGACGCTCGGCGCGAGCGACTGGCAGCGCGTGCGCCACGTGGTCTTCCCGGCCCTGGCGCCGGCGCTGATCAGCGGCGTGACGCTGGCCTTCGCCCGCGCCGTCGGCGAGTACGGCTCGGTGGTGTTCATCGCCGGCAACATGCCGATGAAGACCGAGATCGCGCCGCTGCTGATCGTCATCAAGCTCGAGCAGTACGACTACGCCGGCGCCGCCGCGGTGGGCCTGGCGATGGTCGCTATCTCCTTCGGTACGCTGATCCTGATCAACGCAGTTCAGTTGCTGCTCGCCGGACGAGGCCGCCGATGATCCGCGCCCCTGTCATTCGTCTGCCGGGCTACGCCCCGCTGCTGCTGCTGGGCGCGGTCGCGGTGCTGGGCGGGCTGGTGGTGCTGCCGCTTGGCGTCGTCTTCCACGACGCCTTCGCCAAGGGTGTCGGCGCCTTCTTCGCCGCGCTCAAGGAGCCGGACGCGCTGGCGGCGATCCGCCTGACGCTGCTGGTGGCGGCGATCGCCGTGCCGTTGAATGCGGTCTTCGGCGTCGCCGCGGCCTGGGCGATCGCCAAGTTCGAGTTCAAGGGCAAGGCGCTGTTGCTGACCCTGATCGACCTGCCGTTCTCGATCTCGCCGGTGGTGTCCGGCCTGGTCTGGGTGCTGCTGTTCGGCGCCCAGGGCTTCTTCGGCGACTGGCTGCTCGAGAACGACGTTAAGATCATCTTCGCCCTGCCGGGGCTGGTCCTGGCCACGGTGCTGGTCACCTTCCCCTTCGTCGCCCGCGAGCTGATCCCGCTGATGCAGGACCAGGGCTCGGACGAGGAGGCGGCGGCGCTGACGCTCGGCGCTGGCGGCTTCACCACCTTCTGGAAGATCACCCTACCCAACATCCGCTGGGCGCTGCTGTACGGCGTCCTACTCTGCAACGCGCGCGCCATGGGGGAGTTCGGCGCGGTCTCAGTCGTCTCCGGCCATATCCGCGGTGAAACGACGACGCTCCCCCTGCACGTGGAGGTGCTCTACAATGACTACGACTTCGTCGGTGCTTTCGCGGCAGCCTCAATCCTCGCCTCGCTCGGCCTCGTCACCCTGGTCCTCAAGACCGTCCTCGAATGGCGACACGCAGGTGAACTTGCAGCTAGCCGCCGACACTGACGCCGTCTCCCGCTCGCTGGAAATCCGTGGGATCTCAAAGGCCTACGGCCGCTTCCCGGCGCTGAAGAACGTGTCGCTGCACGCCCGCGACAAGGAGTTCCTGGCGCTGCTGGGGCCCTCCGGCTCGGGCAAGACCACGCTGCTGCGGGTGCTGGCCGGCCTGGAGACCCCTGACCAAGGCGAAGTGCGCTTTGACGACGAGGACTTCCTGGCGCTGCCGGTGCGCCGCCGCCGGGTGGGCATGGTGTTCCAGCACTACGCCCTGTTCCGCCATATGACCGTGGCGCAGAACATCGCCTTCGGCCTGAGCGTGCGGCCGCGGAGCGAGCGGCCGGCGAAGTCGGAGGTCGCCGACCGCGTCCAGCACCTGCTGTCGCTGGTGCAGCTCGACGGGTTGGACAAGCGCTTCCCGGCGCAGCTCTCCGGCGGCCAGCGCCAGCGCGTGGCGCTGGCCCGCGCGCTGGCCATCGAGCCGCGCATGCTGCTGCTCGACGAGCCGTTCGGCGCGCTCGACGCCCAGGTCCGTCGCGACCTGCGCCGCTGGCTGCGCGAGCTGCACGACCGGGCGGGCGTGACCACGGTGTTCGTCACCCACGACCAGGAAGAGGCGCTGGACCTCGCCGACCGGGTGGCGATCCTGAAGGACGGCGAGCTCGTCCAGCTGGGCGCGCCGAGCGAGCTCTACGAGGCGCCGGCCAATCCGTTCGTCTACGACTTCCTCGGCCCGGCCTGCCGGTTGCCCGGGGTGGTCGCCGACGGCCGGCTGCAGGTCGCCGACTGGGAGACCGCCGCGCCGGAAGGGGCGCCGCAGGGCGCGGTCGATGTTTTCTTCCGTCCGGACGAGGTGGCTTTCGCGCCGCACGACGGCGCCGGCCTGGTCGCGGAGGTGCGCGCCGCCACTGCGCGCGGCCCGAAGATGCGCATCGACTGCACCATCGAGGGCCGCCACATGGAGCTTGAGGTCCACAGTCGCGACGCGCCCGCCGGCGTGACCGCCGGCCTGCCGGTGCGGGTCAAGCCGCTGCGGCCGCGGGTCTACGCGGCGGGGTAGGGGGAACAGGGCGCCAGTCCTTCCCTCCGCGGGTTTTTGGTCAGCCGGGATTGGCCGCCAGCCAGCGGTCGATCTCGGCCAGGCCGCGGTCGGCGAAGTCGCGGCGGTTGCGGATCTCGGTGGCCGCCTTGCGGACCTCGCTGCGGCTCGAGGCCGGGACCGTGTCGGCGAAGGCGTCGAGCTTCTTCAGCATCGCCTTGTCGCGCGACCCGCGGGCGAGGTTGGCGATGAAGGTCGTGCGGCTGGTCGGCTCCAGCAACGCCTCCACCTCGGCGCGATGGGCCACGGCGAAGTCGAAGGCCTTGTCCGGGTGCAGCACGGCGACGGCGGCGATGATCGCCGGGGCGGTGGTCGGCGGCGGCTCGCCGCTGAGCGCCAGGGCCAGCGCCCGGTCGGCCAGCGCCGGATCCTTGGCCGAGCCGAGCAGGCGGTAGAAGCGGGCGCGCTCGCTGCTAGGGCCGGCCGTGCGGGCCAGGGTGTGCAACTGCTCCCAGGTGGCCGGATCGGCGTGCCGCGCGGCGGCGGCCTGGACGGTCTGCGCCAGTGCGCCGGCCTGCTTGTCGGGTTGGCCCGCCGAGGCCTGGAAGCGCCGCAGCGCCTCGGCGCGCACGCCGGGGTCGTTGAAATCGCTCAGCGCCCGCACCAGGGCGTCGCGCAGGGCGGGCGTGTTGTCGCCTTCGCCGGGGCGCGGGTCCCAGCCGATGCGCGCCAGCACCGGCGCCAGGCGGGCGCTCGCATAGGCGCGATAGGCCGCGCCGTCGGTTGCCGGATAGGCGCGGCCGAGCGCGGTGAGCTCGTTGGCCAGCCCTGTCAGCACCACCGGTTCCTCGGCCTGTGCGGCGGTCTTCGCCAGCCCCAGGAAGTCGCCGAGCGGCGAGAGCCCGCTCTCGCCCAGCGCCCGGGAGTCGTAGAGCAGGCCGAGCTGGTCGGCGGATTCGAGGTTCAGGTAGCCCGGCGCCAGCCGGGTCCACAGCTCGGGCGCGTAGCGGGTGCGGAAGTAGCCGGTCTGGCCGGCGTTGACGACCGCCGCGGCCCCCGGGGCAAGCGCGACGCGCTCCGGCCGCGGACTGCTGACCAGGCCGACCCAGGTCTTGTCGGTCGCCGGCGCGGCGACCCGCACCGGCGTCAGCCAGGTCCCGCCGCGCAGAAGGGCGCCGCCGAACCGCGACTGGGTGAGGCGGACGCCGCCGGGCGCGGCCTCGGCGCGGATCAACGGCACGCCGCTCTGTAAGGTGAAGTCATGGGCCACCCGCGTCACCGGCCGCGGCGCGACGCGCTCCATTTCCGCCCACAGCTGGTCGGTGGTGGTGTTGCCGTAGGCGTGGCGGGCGATGTAGGCGCGGATGCCGGCGCGGAAGGCGTCCTCGCCGACGAACTGCTCCAGCATCCGCACGACGGCCTGACCCTTCTGGTAGGTGATCGCGTCGAAGGCGCTCGAGGCGGCGAAGACGTCGCGGACCGGGGTGATCACCGGATGGCTTCCGGCCCCGGCGTCGAGCCGCATGGCCCGCTCGCGGTTGGCCATCTCCTGCAGCGACATCTTCCATTCTGGGTGGAAGTGGTCGGCGGCCTTGCTCTCCATCCACGAGGTGAAGCCCTCGTTGAGCCACAGGTCGTCCCACCAGGCCATGGTGACGAGGTTACCGAACCACTGGTGCGCCATCTCGTGGGCGACGATGGTAAAGACCCGTTGCCGCTCGGCCGGGCTGGCGGCCGGCTCGAGCAGCAGGTTGCGGTCGAAGGCGAAGATCGCCCCCCAGTTCTCCATCGCGGCGAAGAACTGGCTCTGGCCGGGCCCAGCGATGAGATCGAGCTTGGGCAGCGGATAGGGCTTGCCGAAATAGTCGTTGAACCAGGGCAGCAGCTCGGCGGCGGTGTCGAGCGCGAAGCGGCCCTTCTCCGCCTGACCGCGCAGCGCCACCACGCCGAGTTCGACGTCGCCGACCTTGCGCTGGATCCGCTCGAAGTCGCCGAGCGCCAGGAACAGCAGGTAGGAGCTCATGCTCGGCGTGTCGGCGAAGGTGGTCGCGACGCGGCCGTCCGGCAGCGGCTCGACCCGCGCTGTCGGCATGTTGGACACCGCCATCTGGCCGGCGGGGGCCTCGATCGTCAGCGCGAACACCGCCTTCAGCGCCGGCTCGTCCCACATCGGCGCGAAGCGGCGTGCGTCGGAGTGTTCGAACTGGGTGAACAGCGCGCGGCTCTTGCGGCCGCCGACGTCGCCGTCGAGCGCGAACAGGCCGAACGCTTGCTGATAGATCCGCCCGGTGTAGTCGATGTCGAGGGTGTAGCGCCCCGGCGAGAGCGGCTGCGGGAAGACGAAGGCCGCGGTCTGCTCGGCCGCGTCGAGCACGACCTTCGGCGTGGCGGAGACGCCGGACAGGCTGACCTGGCCGAAGCCGAGGTCCGCGGCGTTCAGCACGATCCGATCCGTCGGCCGCGCGACGGTGACGGTGATCCGCGCGTGGCCGCGGAAGGCCAGGCGGTCCGGATCGGGCGTGATGCGGATCTCGTAGCGTTCCGGCGCGACCTCGGCCGGCAGGATCACCCGGTCGACGGACGCGGCGGCCTGCGGCGCGAGCGCGCTCCACGCCGGGGTGGCGAACGCCAGGCTCGCGGCGAGGAGCAGGGAAAGCAGCTTGTTCACCCCGGGAGGCTAGGGTGACGCTTAAGCCGTCCGCAAGCGCCTGATGGATCAGTCGGCGGCGCGGCCGCTCAATTCGGCGCCGGCGTTGCGCGGCAGGCGCACGAACCAGATCAGGGAGATGGCGGCGATCAGGCCGACGGCCAGATAGGCGGGGCTGACCGCCTGCCAGGTCAGGTGCTCGTCGCCGCGGGCGACCTGGATGAAGTGGACGAGCAGAGCAGCCAGGCCGACGCCCATGGTCTGCACCGCCTGCTGACACATCGACGAGGTGGTCGAGGCGCGCATCATCTGGTCCTGGTCGATGTCGGCGAAGGCCAGGCTGCCCAGCGCGGTGAACTGCAGGGAGCGGAAGAAGCCGCCGCCGGCCAGCAGCGCCATGATCACCCAGTGCGGCATGTCGGGGCGCAGGATCGCGTAGATTCCGAAGCTCGCGCAGGCCAGCAGGCCGTTGACGATCAGCACCGTGCGGAAGCCGAAGCGGCGCAGCACCGGCGGGGCGATGCTCTTCATCACCAGCGCGCCCGCGGAGGACAGAAAGGTCATCAGGCCGGCGGTGAAGGCGCTCATGCCAAAGCCGATCTGCAGCAGCAGCGCCAGCAGGAACGGCATGGCGCCGATGCTGATGCGCATGAAGCCGCCGCCGACCGTGGCCGCGCTGAAGGTGCGGATGCGGAACACCGCCAGGTCGATGATGGCGTCCCGGTTGCCAGCGGCGTGCCGCCAGTAGAGCAGGAAGCAGAGCGCAGCGCCGACAAACAGCGCGGCGACCTGCCAGGCCGGCAGGAAGGCGCGGCCGAGGTTCTCGAAGCCGAACATCAACGCCGCGAGGCCGACACCGGTCAGCAGGATGCCGATCCAGTCGATCGGCGAAACGGTCTGCCCCTTGAGGTCCGGCACGAAGGCCCGCACCAGCAGCACTGCGATCGCGGCGATCGGCAGGTTGATGAAGAAGATCCAGCGCCAGTCGGCGTAGGTGACGATGAAGCCGCCGAGCAGCGGCCCGAGCACCGGGCCGACCAGGGCCGGCATGGTGAACACCGACATGGCGCTGACCAGCTCGCTCTTCGGCGTCATGCGCAGCAGCACGAGCCGGGCGACCGGCGTCATCATCGCCGCGGATGCGCCTTGCGCGATGCGCCCCAGAATCAACTGGGGCAGGTCGGCGGCCAGGCCGCAGGCGGCCGAGGAGACCGCGAACAGCACCATCGAGGCCATGAAAACCCGCTTGGCGCCGAACCGGTCGGCGATCCAGCCGCTGACCGGCAGGAAGACGGCGGTGGCCAGCAGGAACATGGTGATGGCCATGTTCAGCCGCAGCGGATCCTCGTGCAGCGCCCGGGCGATGCTCGGCAGGGCGTTGGACATCACCGTGGATTCCAGCGACTGCATCATCAGCGCCGAGCCGATGATCGCCGGCACCAGCCAGCCTGGCCGGCCGCTTTGGGAGGCCGGCGGATCGGCCAGCGCCAAGCGGGGATCGATAGCCTCGTCGCTCATCCGTCGACGCTCGCCATCTTGAGGAGCGCGGCGGCGGCGGCGGCGATCTGCTCGCGTTCGACCGGGTCCAGCCGGGCGAGCCGCTTGGCCAGCCAGTCGTTCCGCTGCGCGCGGATCTGTTCGAGCTGGCGCACGCCGGCCGGGGTCAGGTTCAGGCCGCTGCGGCGGCCGTCCTCGATGTCGTCGGCGCGGGTGATCAGCCCTTCGGCTTCGAGCCGTTTGACGTGGCCGCTCATGGTCGGCTTCGCGGTCTGCTCGGCCTCGGCCAATCCGCTGACGCCGATCCCCGGATAGGCCTTCACCAGGCCCAGCACGATCGCGTCCTGGGCCGACATCCCGGCCCGTTGCGCCTCGTTGCGCAGCCGCCGCGACAGCCGCAGCAAGGCAGGGCGCAAGGCGTCGGCGAGGGCGATCACCTCGCGGGCGGCGGGAGCGGACGGGGCGGCGACGGTCATCGGTTGAGATAACTCGGATCTAGATAGTTAGGTTGCCGAACTATCTAGTATAGCGCGCGCAGCGCCGCAAGGGGTGTCGCTCTACCTCCCCCATCGCGCAGCGATGGCGGGAGGGGGACCGCCCGCCGCAGAGCGGGCGGTGGAGGGGGCACGCGGCGCCTGCGGCCTTTCCGCGGGATCCGTAGAAGATCGGTTGTCGGCGAAGCGACGAGTCTGAGCTGGGGGCTTGCCCCCTCCACCACGCGCTCTGCGGCGCGTGGTCCCCCTCCCACCGCTTCGCGGGGGAGGTAGGAGGTTGGCGAAAGACGAGGGGACGAGCGGATAAGGTGCGGGGTTCTCAGCGCTTGCCCGTGTCGTCCGCCGGCCGTGCATCCCAGACCGACGGTCCATCCGGCCCGTCCGGGGCGACCAGCACGTCCTCGACCGGCGGCGAGTCGGCGAGCGCGAGGTGGCCGGCCGGATCTTCGACCGGCGGCCCGGCGGGGCGAACTAGGTGCCAGGCCACGACCAGCTGATTGGGATCGGGCTCGAAGTGCACCTCGTCATGGCGGTCGCCGGTCGCGACCTCGACTTGCGTCGGCGCGGTCGTGGGGGTTTTCGCGTTCATGCTGGCCTCCGCCCGGAGAAGCGGGCGGCGGCGAGGGCGGTTCCGCAGACTCTACGGGGTCCGCGCCCCCTGCAGCAGCTCGTCGCGCATCAGCGCCGGGGCGACCGGCCCCTGGCGCATGTAGCGTTCATGGAAGTCCTTCGGCTGGTAGGCCGCCCCGCGCGCAGCCTTGAACTCTTCGCGCAGCGCGATGATCGCCGTCTTGCCGAGGTTGTAGGTGATCGCCTGGGTCGGCCACTTCGAATAGCGGTAGATGGCCTTCTCGGCCCGCTCGGCCACGGCGCGGGCGGCGGGATCGCTGGCGGCGCGCGCCCGGGCGTTCGGCATGAAGTCGACGTTGGCGGTGAAGTAGTCGACCGCCTCGTCGTAGCTCATGCGGCCGGTGTGCATGCCGACGTCGACCACCACCCGCACCGCCCGCAGCAGTTGGCCCTGCAGTTCGTAGAGGTGCTCGGCGGCGCTGTAGAAGCCGTGCGGCCGGCCGGGGACGGGCTCGGCCATCAGCTCCTCGGCGTAGAGGCCCCAGCCCTCGGTCGCCAGCGAGTCGCCCCACATCGACGCCGAATCCTCGACCGCGCCGGGGGTGAACCAGCGGACGTTGCTGATCCCGGCCGCATGCTCGGTCATATACTTGTAGTGCCAGTCGTGGCCGGGAAAGCCCTCGTGCACGGCGGTGTCGGCGACCGAGGCGCGGTTGTTTTCGCGCAGCGCCGCGGGATCGTCGCCGGTCGGCGTCAGGTAGAAGCGGCCGACGCCCGCGTTCTTGAACGGCGGGGCCGGATAGTAGGCGGCGTCGAGCGCCGCGCGCAGCACCGGCGGGGTGGGCACGACGTCGAGCCGATAGCTGGCCGGCACGTCGAACAGCTTCTGCTCGCGGCCGTACTGCACCGCCCGGCGGCCGGTCTCCACGTACCAGGCGAGCAGTTCGGCGTCGGATTTCGGCGAGTCGCCGCTGAGGTGCTCCATCACCTTGCGCACCGAGGCGTTCTTCTCGGCCGTGGTCCCGAACGGCAGGCCGAGGCCGGCCTCGGCCGCGACCTCCTGGGCGACCTTGTAGATTTGCCCCTGGTAGAAGGCCGTCTGCTGCTGGCCGTAGGCGAACAGCTCGGCGGTGCTGCGGGCCTCCCGCAGGTTGTTGCGCAGTCGCCAGGCGTACTCGGCCTCGCCGGCGGCGTAGCGGTCCTGGCGGTCGGCCGCCGGATAGGTCGCGCGCACGCCCTCGGCGAACGCCCGGAAGGCGCGCGCCGCCTCGGCGCCGGCGGCGGATAGTTCGGCCGTCAGCATCGCCTTCGAGGGCCGGTCGCCAAGATAGCTCTGGACCTGCTCTAGCAGCGGCTTCTCGAAGTAGTTGGCCGCGTCGCGGGCTCCGGCGACGCCCTCGCGCTCGACCATCCGCCAATCCGGGCGATTGCCCGAGGCGGCCCCGGCCTTGAGGTTGGCCAGCGCGACCTCCAGGAAGGCCGGTACGGCGCGCACGCGCTCCGCCACCAGGGCCCATTCGGCGTCGGTCCCGAGCTGGCCGCCGGGAAGCTCGGTCATCTGCTGGATCTGCCAGTCCACGCCGCGGAACGGCTCGGCGACGTAGCTGTCGATCGCCCGTTCCTGATACCGGCGCTCCAGCTGGTGCAGCATGAAGGCGATCTGCGCCCGCATCAGGTGCTGGTCGACGCGCTCGGGGCCGGAGAGCGTCTGCGGGGCGATCGCCTGGTCCGCCGCCAGGATCCGCCGGTAGAACGCCGCCTCCTGGGCCAGGGCCTCGGGGCGATAGTCGCGCAGGGCGCCGTTGATGCGCGCCAGCGCCGGGTTGTAGCCGTCGCCGCCCAGGTAGGTCGCGGTCACCGGATTGCGGCGCATCGCCTCCAGGAAATAGCGGTCGCGCAGCTGGGCGAACGCGCTCGGCGCCGGGGCCGGGCCGGCCGCCGCGCCGCGGGCCAGCGCGCCGAAGGCGATCGCGGCGCAGCCGCTCTGAAGGAGGTGGCGTCGGTGCATCGGGCGTCCTGGGTTGCGGGTACAGCGCAGCTCAACGTGCGACATCTGCGCCCGTCGGTCGCCGGCGGCAAGGCGTCAACTGTCGCATCTCGGGTGCGCCGCGGCGCATCGTTCCGGGGCCGAAGATCGCGCCGCTACCGCCGGCGTTGAGAGCGACTCGCAGGGAGCGGTTGCGGGGAACGCGAGCCGGCCGGAAGTGTTTGAAGGGGCTCGAAACTTCAGGATGCAACCTCATGGCTACCGCCCAAACCCGGACGACCTCCGGCCGCCCCACCGCGCGCAAGACCCGCGGCACCGCGCGGCGTGATCCACTGGCGATCTCGCTGCTGAAGAAGGACCACCGCCAGGTCGAAGAATGGTTCGACGAGTTCGAGCAACTGGACGCTGACGCCGAGAAGCTCGAGCTGTTCCGCAAGATCGCGCTCGCGCTGAAGGTCCACACGCAGATCGAGGAAGAGATCTTCTATCCCGAGGAGCGCGGCGAGGTGGACGACGACATCCTCGACGAGGCCTACGTCGAGCACGCCGGCGCCAAGCGGCTGATCGCCGAGATCGAGGCGATGAAGCCGGACGAAGACCTATACGACGCCAAGGTCAAGGTGCTCAGCGAGTACATCAAGCACCACGTCAAGGAGGAGGAGCAGCCCGGCGGCATGTTCGCCCAGGCCAAGAAGGGCGACGACGACCTCGACGCGATGGGCGAGCGCCTGCAGGCGCGCAAGGCCGAGCTGATGGCCAAGCTCGGCGGACGCAAGCATTAGGCGGGCGCGGCCCCGGCGCGGCGTAGCCGCTCAGAGTTCACCGCGCCGGTCGGCCGCCGATTGCGTCGCCCACCGCATGTCACCACCTTGGCCGTAGGGCTGATACGCCCCTGGCACCCGTGGTTCCCCGACTTCAGCCGCCGCACCGAGACGCCGCAAACCTAGGCGGCGGGGAAGAAGGCTCCCCCGCCGCGCGGGGGAGCCTTTTGCGTCAGAGGACGCCGAGCATCTCGGCGACCAGCGGGTGGCGGACGATGTCGCGGTCGGCCAGGCGGACGACGGCGATGTTGCTCACCGCCTCGAACTTCTCGGCGACCGGACCGAGGCCGGAGAGCTCGGGCAGCAGGTCCGACTGGTTGGGGTCGCCGGTGACGACCATGGTCGAGTGCCAGCCGAGCCGGGTCAGCAGCATCTTCAGCTGCCCGTAGGTGCAGTTCTGTGCTTCGTCGATCACCACGAAGGCGTTGTTCAGGGTGCGGCCGCGCATGAAGCCGACCGGCGCGATCTCGATCGCGCCTTCGGCCATCAGCGCCCGGACCCGCTTCATCGACAGCCGGTCGGACAGGGCGTCGTAGAGCGGCCGCAGGTAGGGGGCGAGCTTGTCCTCCATCTCGCCGGGCAGGAAGCCGATGGATTCGCCGGCCTCGACGGCCGGGCGCGACAGCACGATGCGGCCGACCCGGCCGCTCTCCAGCGCCTCGACCGCCTTGGCGATCGCCAGGTAGGTCTTGCCGGTGCCGGCCGGACCCAGGGCGAGCACCAGATTCTTTTCGTCGATCGCCTTCATCAGCTCTTCCTGGCCGGGCGACTTGGCCTTGATGGTCTTCAGGTAGCCCTGGTCGCGATCGTCGTTGTGATGGGCCAGCGGCGACCAGCTGCGCTCCAGCGGCAAGCGGCGGATCTTGTCATCACCCTCGAACTGACCGGCATCGAACGTACCTTCGCGCAGCTGTCGCTTCATGGCTCGCTTGCTCATCAAGGCCTCCGTGGGGGCATGAAAAAAGGGCGTCTCCCTGCGGGAGCGCCCTTCGACGGGTCAGTGTAGAAACGGGAGCGGCGTCGTGCCGGGCCAAGTGGCCCGCCGGGCTGATTGCGATGGGACGTCTCCGCCCCAAGGTTGGACCTGCTCAGCGCCATCAAACTCCGCCCAGCGCTTGACGCGGACCGGATCCCCGACCCGCGGGGGCGAGCGAGAAGGCCTTCGCCTGCTCGAATCGCCCGACTAGAATGATCCTATCGTGCTTTCGGGTCCGTTAAATACGCTTGTTGCGATAGTTCAGGGGATAATTGATGCCTATCTATAGTTTGGGAAATGTGACGCCTGAGCTACCAAACGATGACGAATATTGGATCGCACCGAACGCCGCCGTGATGGGGCGGGTGATTCTCAAGAAGAACGCCTCGATCTGGTGGGGTTGCACGGTGCGCGGCGACAACGATCCAATCATCATCGGCGAGAACAGCAACATCCAGGACGGCTCTGTGCTTCACACCGATATGGGCGCGCCGCTAGTCATCGGGGCCAATGTGACGGTCGGCCACATGGCGATGCTGCACGGCTGCGCTGTCGGCGACGGCTCGTTGATCGGAATTGGGGCAGTCGTGCTGAACGGCGCGAAGATCGGCAGGAACTGCTTGATCGGCGCCAAGGCGCTGATTCCGGAGGGCAAGGTGATCCCGGACAACTCCCTGGTGATCGGCGCGCCGGGCAAGGTGGTGCGCGAGGTCTCCGCGGCGCAGCTCGAGACCCTGGCCCACAGCGCCGCCGGCTATGTCGCCAACTGGAAGCGCTTCAAGGCCGAGCTGAAGCCGGTCTGAGGCTCAGGCGATCCGCCGGCCGTACAGCGTCGCCAGCCGCACCGGCGCGGTCTCTTCGTTGGCCGCGGCCGGGCGGCGCAGGGCGCGCACTGACAACTCCAGCGCCGGCCGGTCCTGCAGTCGGCTGACCATGGCGAGCGGCTGGTAGAGCCCGAGATAGCGCTCCGGACCGCCGTCGTGGGCGGCGAGCGGGGCGAACAGCACCTCGATCGACAGGCTCGGGCCGTCGGTCAGCACCTCGGCCATGGCGACCAGCGGTTCCGGCCGGCGGCGGATGTCCTCCAGCGCGCCCTGCAGCCGCAGCCGATCGCGCTCCGACCACAGCATGAGGCCGTTGGTCCCGCGCAGGTCCTGCCGGTGCAGGTCGCCGACGAAGCCGCCGGCCAGTCGCACCGTGTAGGCGCCGCGCGCCTCCCGCCCGAGCATGAAGGTCTGCGGCATCAGCTGGCGGAAGTCGCCGGGATTGATCGAGGCCCGGCTCGGCGCGCGGCCCGGCTGGGCGCGCTGGGTCCAGTAGTCGATCAGTCGCTGTGTATTGGCGTGGAACATCGGCTCGCCTCACGCGACCGCCAGTGGCCGCATGCGGCTTGCAGGAAGTTCGGCGCCATCAACCATCTGTGCCGAAATGGCACGACGTGCCGCCTCAGCGCGCCTGCGGCCGGACGATCAGCCGGAAGGCGGTGTCGTCGCGCAGGAACTGCCGGGCGGCGGCCTGCACGTCGGCCGGCGTGACCTTGACCGTGCCCGGCACGATGTCGCGCACGAACTGTAGCTTCCGCGGATCCGCCGGCGCGCCGGAAAGCTCGGCCAGCCAGTACTGGTTGGTGACCCGCGCCCGCTGCAGGGTCTCCACCCGCGGCTGCTTGGCGCGCGCCAGCTCGTCGGCCGCGACCGGCTGGTCGCGCAGGTCGGCGGCGATCTTCTTCACGTCGTCAAAGAAGGCGTCGAGTTTCTCCGGCGGCACCTCGACGCTGGCGGCGAGATAGCCCCAGCCCTCCCAGACCTGGCTGTGGGTGTAGCCGACCGACGGGCTGTAGGTGGCCCCCTGGGCTTCCCGCAGCTCCTCGGTCAGCCGGTTGCGCAGCACCTCGCCGAGCACGGTGGTGGCGAGCGCCCGCTGCGGATCGGCCCACAGGTCGCTGGTCGGCCAGGCGATGTAGCCGACCGCCTGGTCGGGGCGGCCCTTGTGGGTCAGGACGATCGGCGTGGCGGTCGGCGCCGGGAAGCCGGTGCGCCGCTGCTCGGCCGCTGCGCGCTCGGGCGCGGGGCGGGGCGGCAGGGCGCCGAAGGTGCGCGCGACCTCGGCGATCGCCGCCTCCGGCGCGAAGTCGCCGACGATCACCACCTCGATCGGGCCTTTCGACAGGTCCGGGGCCAGCTCGCCCTGCAGGTCGCCGAGCTGGGCGGCGGCGATCTCCGCACGCGAGGGGAAGGTCCAGCGCCGGTCGCCGGCGTGCAGGAGGCCGCCGAGATCGCGGGCCAGGACGCCCGAGCTGGTCGCCTCGTACTGGTCGTGGATCGTCTTGCCGCTGGCCTTCAGCCGCAGGAAGGCCTCGGGCCGCCAGCCGGGTTCGGCGACATAGGCCGCCAGCACCTCGAGCTGAGTCGGCAGGTCGCCGGTGCGAGTGCCGCCGGACAGCACGAAGGCGTCGTCGCCGGCGCCGAAGCGCGCGCCATAGACCTTGTCGGCCAGCACCCGCTCCATGTCCTCGCTGGCGATCTGCTTGAGCCCGCCCTCGACGAAGGCGGCGCCGGCCCAGGTCGCCGCCTGCCGATCCCGCGGCAGGTCGATCAGGCCGCGCCCGACGTTGACCCGCACCAGGACCTCGTCGTCGCGGAACCGGGTCGGCTTCAGCGTCAGCCGCACGCCGTTCTCGAAGCGCACGAAGGTGACGCCGAGGTCCTCGACCGTGCGCTGCTCGGCGACCTTGCCCGGGGCGCCGAAGCTCGCATAGGGCCAGCTGATCTTCGGCGGCGCCGCGGGCGGCGTCACCGCGACCTTGCGGGAGTCGGCCAGCGCGGCCAGCAGGGTCGCCTCGCCGCCGGCGATCGGCTGCGGCGAGCCGGCGAACAGCAGCGGTCCGGAGCCGCTGAAGGCGGCCTTGGTCGCCGTCGACACCTCGTCCGCCTTCAGGCCGGCGACGATCTGGTCGAACAGCGCCAGGTCCTGGGCCGGACTGGTGACCACCTCGTCCTCGCCCAGCGCCCGCACCACCTCTTCGGCGATGTCCTGCGGGCGGCGGGTCGCGGCGCCCTGGGCGGCGGCCTTCAGCCGCGCGCGCATCTCGACGATCTCGCGGTCGAGTTCATCCTGCCGCACGCCGTACTTCACCAGCCGACGCTGCTCGGCGTCGATCGCGCTCAGCGCGGGGCGCCAGGCGTCGGGCTCGGCGGTGACGTTGATCAGGGTGATCCGGGCGGTGCGGCTCTGGTCGAACTTCGCCACGCCGGCGCTGATGAACGGCGGGTCCGGGGCCCGGGCGAGCGCCGAGAAGCGGCGGTTCAGCACCGCCAGGCCAAGCTGCTCGATCACCCTGCGGCGCTGTTTGGCCTGGCTGTCGGCGGCGAGGTCGGGCGGGGCGGTCCAGGCGAGCTGCAGGCTGAACGGCGCGCCGGGCTCGACCACCAGCTTGGCCTCGGTTCCGCGGGGCGGCACGGCGCCGAGGTCCGGCTGCGGCGGCTCGGGCGCGGCGGGGCGCCAGTCGCCGAAGCGGGCGCGGATCTTCGCCTCCATCGCGTCGGGATCGAAGTCGCCGACCGCCACCAGCACGGCGCGCTCCGGCCGGTAGTGCGCCTGGTAGTAGTCGCGCACCCGCGACGCCGGGGCGGTGCGCAGGACCTCGACTTTGCCGATCGGCATGCGCTCGGGCAGCCGTTGGCCCTTGAGCAGGAAGGCCAGCCGCTCGCGCAGCACCCGGTAGCCGGGCGTGTCGCGGGCCCGCTCTTCCGACAGCACCACGCCGCGTTCGCGGTCGACCGCCCGTGGATCGATGGTCAGGGCGCCGGCGGTCTCGCGCAGCAGCATCAGCGAGGTGTCGACCGTCTCGGCGTCGGTGCGCGGGAGGTCGAGCTTGTAGATGGTCTCGTCGAACCCGGTGGAGGCGTTGGTGTCGGGGCCGAAGGCGAGGCCGAGCCGCTCGAGGATGCGGATCATCTCGCCCTCCTGCACCGCGGTGGAGCCGTTGAACGCCATGTGCTCCAGGAAGTGCGCCAGCCCCTGCTGGTCGTCGGTCTCCTGCAGCGCCCCGGCGCCGATCCACAGCCGCAGCGCCGCCTGGCCGGGCGGCACGGTCTGGCGGCGGATCGCATAGCGCAGGCCGTTCGGCAGCACGCCGAAGCGGATATCCGGATCGGCCTTGAGGTCGGAGGCGGCCTGCGGCCAGGCGACAAATGCCGGCGCGGCGGCCGGCGCGGCGGCCTGGGCCGGGGCCGCGGCGGCGATCGGGGCCGCCGCGAGGAACGCGACGGCGGCGGCGAACGCCGCGCCAGCCTTGAGTACGCCAATCATCGGTTAGGGAGCCCCGGACCCAAGTGCATCAGGTTGAGCAGCATCGTCGTCGCGTGCGGCGCCTGCAAGGCGCGCCTGCCGCTCGCGCCCGCGGCGAAGAGCGCCTAAGAAGAGCGCCTAAATGGTGGAGCAATGCCCGCGAGCCTCTTCCAGGACACGTCGAACGACCCCCGTCGCGGCTATCCCGACGGGCCGACGCCCGACCGCCGGCCGGTCCACGAGCCGGTGTTCAACGCGCCGTGGCCGGCGCTGGCGCTGGTCGTGCTGATCATCGGCGGCTACGCCTTGCAGACCCGGCTGTCGCCAGGGCTGATGGAGGCCTTCGTCTTCACGCCGGCGCAGCTGGCGGCCGGCGAGTGGCGCGGCCTGTTCACCGCCATCTTCCTGCATGGCGGCTGGGCGCATGCGCTGACCAACGCGGCCATGGCGCTGGCCTTTGCGACGCCGCTGGCGCGCTATTTCGGCGAGGGGCCGCGCGGGGCCTTCGCCTTCTTCGCCTTCTATCTGCTGTGCGGCGCGCTCGGGAACCTGGGCTACGCCGCGGTCAACGCGGGCAGTCCGGAGGGACTCGTCGGCGCCTCGGGGGCGGTCTCCGGGCTGATGGGGGCGGTCGCGCGGCTGATCGGCGGCCACGGCCGGCTGGGCGGCCTGACCTCGCCGCCGGTGCTCGGCATGGGCGCGGCGCTGCTGGCGGTGAATCTGCTGATCGCGGTCCTCGGCGGCGGCTGGGTGCCGGGCGCCAACGGCGCGGGAATCGCCTGGGAGGCGCATCTCGCCGGGTTCCTCGCCGGCCTGCTGCTGGTCGGACCGTTCGCGCTGCTGGCCGGGCGGCGCTGAATCCGGAACCTGACTCACGTCCGCGTGCGTTGATTCACCTGTGGAAATGGGTGACGCTGTTATTTCAATCCAGAAATGGGGACCACGGCTGATGTTCGTGTCGCAGATCCTCAAGCGCAAAGGCGACTTGGTCTTCACCACGACACCGGCGGCGACGATCGCCGCGGTCGCCGCCGAGCTGCACGCCCGCGGAGTCGGCGCCCTGGTGGCGCTGGACGCCGGCGGCCAGGTGGCCGGCATCGTCTCCGAGCGCGACATCGTCCGCGCCGTCGCCGAACGCGGCGTCGGCGCGCTCACCGAGCCGGTCGCCAACTGCATGACCCACGACGTGCTGTTCGCTGAGCCGAGCGAAACGATCGATTCCCTGCTCGGCCGGATGACCGACCGTCGGGTCCGCCACCTGCCGGTCTGCCACAATGATCGGCTGGTCGGCCTGGTGTCGATCGGCGACCTGGTCAAATGGAAGATCTCGGAGGTCGAGGCCGAGGCCGAGGGGCTGAAGACCTACATCGCCACCGGCTGACCCGCCGCCGACGGGGCGGGGAGGGGGAATCGCCGCGCGTTTCCGTGCGTCCGCGCCGACTTTACGAGGCGGCGGCCTCGATCGCCTCGAGGGTTCCGCTGTTCGCCGTGGCGTCGGCCAGGCTGTAGGCCTCCAGCACCTCGGCGGTCGCGTCGCGCGCCCGGCGCAGCGCCTCGCGCAGCGAACAGGCGGCCGGATCGTCCGGACAGTCGTCGCACTTGCGATAGCCCATCCGCTTGCTGACGCACGGCGCCAGGGCCAGCGGTCCGTCGATCACCCGGATCACCTGGGCGAAACTGATCTGCGCGGGCGGCTGCGCCAGGGTGTAGCCGCCGAACTTGCCGCGGCGGCTGATCACCAGGTGATTGCGGGACAGCTCCAGCAGAATCGCCTCGAGGAACTTGCGCGGCGCGTCGGCGCGGGTCGACAGCTCCCCCGAGGTGAGCTGCGCGCCGTCGGCGCGGGCGAGCTCCACCAGCGCGCGCAGGGCGTATCGGGCCTTCTGAGACAGCATCCGGATCAATCCTTTCAGCCCCTTAATAGGGGTGTGCGCGCCGCGGCGCGAGGGGGCTCGCCGACCGACGGTCGATCTGCCGGCGAAAAAGCCCCCGGCAAAACCTTCCGGGGTCGGTTGACTCCGTCCGGGGGCGGGCCTAGAAGCCGCCTCCGCTCCGGGCAGGACCCGCTGGCGGGAAGTTGGCGCTGAAAAGCGCTTGATTTCCTCCTCCAGCTGGGTATCTTCCCGAGCCTCAATCGAATCGCTACGGACTCATCGGGGAAGCCCCTCGGCGGCCCGCGGTGATTTTTGCGCCAAAATCCACCTAGGATGGCGACGCAAGAAAGTCGGAAACGACCGGTTGACATGAAAGAGACGGTTCACTAGATAGCCGCCTCCGCCGACCGCCGGCGAAAAACAGCGGGATCGGCGGAAAGTCGATCGGGTCTTTGACATTGTAGATTGGAAAGAGAAACGCAGGCGGCGGTGGTCTGGCGATAGGTTTATGACCTATCACAACGACTACTGACTGTGACTGCGGTCTCTTGAAGACACCATGAATATGGTCGGGCCTTTGGGTCTGGCTAGAATTTGTGGGAACTCGTCAAGATACTACGCAGACTAAAGCCAGCCTGCCCTGTTGAGGGGTGGGTGACGTTTGGTCAGTTGGTCTAACTCAACCTGAGAGTTTGATCCTGGCTCAGAGCGAACGCTGGCGGCAGGCCTAACACATGCAAGTCGAACGCCCCTTCGGGGGAGTGGCGGACGGGTGAGTAACGCGTGGGAATGTGCCCTTTGGTACGGAACAACTGAGGGAAACTTCAGCTAATACCGTATGTGCCCTTCGGGGGAAAGATTTATCGCCATTGGAGCAGCCCGCGTTGGATTAGGTAGTTGGTGGGGTAATGGCCTACCAAGCCTACGATCCATAGCTGGTCTGAGAGGATGATCAGCCACACTGGGACTGAGACACGGCCCAGACTCCTACGGGAGGCAGCAGTGGGGAATCTTGCGCAATGGGCGAAAGCCTGACGCAGCCATGCCGCGTGTATGATGAAGGTCTTAGGATTGTAAAATACTTTCACCGGGGAAGATAATGACGGTACCCGGAGAAGAAGCCCCGGCTAACTTCGTGCCAGCAGCCGCGGTAATACGAAGGGGGCTAGCGTTGCTCGGAATTACTGGGCGTAAAGGGCGCGTAGGCGGACAGTTTAGTCAGAGGTGAAAGCCCAGGGCTCAACCTTGGAATTGCCTTTGATACTGGCTGTCTTGAGTTCGGGAGAGGTGAGTGGAATGCCGAGTGTAGAGGTGAAATTCGTAGATATTCGGCGGAACACCAGTGGCGAAGGCGACTCACTGGCCCGATACTGACGCTGAGGCGCGAAAGCGTGGGGAGCAAACAGGATTAGATACCCTGGTAGTCCACGCCGTAAACGATGAGTGCTAGTTGTCGGCATGCATGCATGTCGGTGACGCAGCTAACGCATTAAGCACTCCGCCTGGGGAGTACGGTCGCAAGATTAAAACTCAAAGGAATTGACGGGGGCCCGCACAAGCGGTGGAGCATGTGGTTTAATTCGAAGCAACGCGCAGAACCTTACCACCTTTTGACATGCCCTGATCGCTGGAGAGATCCAGTTTTCCCTTCGGGGACAGGGACACAGGTGCTGCATGGCTGTCGTCAGCTCGTGTCGTGAGATGTTGGGTTAAGTCCCGCAACGAGCGCAACCCTCGCCATTAGTTGCCATCATTAAGTTGGGCACTCTAATGGGACCGCCGGTGGTAAGCCGGAGGAAGGTGGGGATGACGTCAAGTCCTCATGGCCCTTACGGGGTGGGCTACACACGTGCTACAATGGCGACTACAGAGGGTTGCAACCCTGCGAAGGTGAGCTAATCCCTAAAAGTCGTCTCAGTTCGGATTGCACTCTGCAACTCGAGTGCATGAAGTCGGAATCGCTAGTAATCGCGGATCAGCATGCCGCGGTGAATACGTTCCCGGGCCTTGTACACACCGCCCGTCACACCATGGGAGTTGGTTTTACCCGAAGGCGATGCGCTAACCCGCAAGGGAGGCAGTCGACCACGGTAGGGTCAGCGACTGGGGTGAAGTCGTAACAAGGTAGCCGTAGGGGAACCTGCGGCTGGATCACCTCCTTTCTAAGGATGGACCTCCAGGCCGCTCACGCAGCCTATTGGTTCTCCAAAGACACCATCCAGGTGCGGATCGCCGCCGTCTTCGTTTCTCTTTCCGCAACACTGCAGCCGTCGATGAGAGGCTGCGGTGCGATCGCGCATCTGGCGCATCGTTCTCCATCGGGAGGGCGGATGCGCCGGGCGGACCGCTTCAAGGGCCTGTAGCTCAGCTGGTTAGAGCACACGCCTGATAAGCGTGAGGTCGGCAGTTCGAGTCTGCCTGGGCCCACCACACTCCATCGTGTGACACCTTGGGCGGAACAGGCGGATCGACGATGGCTCTCACCGAGCATTCCCGTAAATGGGGCCGGCTTCCTTCCTAAGGGGGCCATAGCTCAGTTGGTAGAGCGCGTGCTTTGCAAGCATGAGGTCGTCGGTTCGATCCCGTCTGGCTCCACCAAGGTTTTAGCAGTTCCGTGCGATCGCGGATGACACAGATTTCCGCCGCATCGGCCGTTCGGCCGGCGGGGCGGATCTATGACATTGTGAAGAGAAGGTTTTCCCGGCGCTTCGGCGCTTTGAGGGATGATCTTGTGAAGACATCATTGTCTGGCAAATACAAAGCGCATGTATGGGCGTCTGTCGGCTCCGGAAGAGTATCCGTGAGCGGGCGCGTAACCGTCCCGTGCATGAGTTTTGCTGAGAACGATCAAGCGCATAAGGGCTTCTGATGGATGCCTTGGCGTCGAGAGGCGATGAAGGACGTGGCACGCTGCGATAAGCTTCGGGGAGGCGCGAGCACCCTTTGATCCGAAGATTTCCGAATGGGGGAACCCACCTTTACGGTCTGCGAACATGAGCTCCGGCTAGTCCGGGGTTCCGGTTCGTAGGACGTTTAAAGGTACAATGACCTGAATACATAGGGTTCATTGAGCGAACCCGGGGAACTGAAACATCTCAGTACCCGGAGGAAAGGACATCAACCGAGACTCCCGTAGTAGTGGCGAGCGAACCGGGACCAGGCCAGTGCTGTCGTGACATAAAGCTGAATGACTTGGAAAAGTCGGCCATAGCGGGTGATAGCCCCGTAAGCGTCAATTAGCGACAGCCTCGAGTAGGGCGGGACACGTGAAATCCTGTCTGAACATGGGGGGACCACCCTCCAAGCCTAAGTACTCCTCGACGACCGATAGTGAACAAGTACCGTGAGGGAAAGGTGAAAAGCACCCCGACGAGGGGAGTGAAATAGATCCTGAAATCGGAAGCCTACAAGCAGTCGGAGCCACCTCGCGTGGTGACGGCGTACCTTTTGTATAATGGGTCAGCGACTTCATGTGCCGTGCAAGCTTAAGCCGTTAGGTGTAGGCGCAGCGAAAGCGAGTCTGAATAGGGCGAATAAGTACGTCGCATGACGACCCGAAACCAGGTGATCTATCCATGAGCAGGTTGAAGGTGAGGTAACACTCACTGGAGGACCGAACCCGTGAATGTTGAAAAATTCTGGGATGACTTGTGGATAGGGGTGAAAGGCCAATCAAACCTGGACATAGCTGGTTCTCCGCGAAAACTATTTAGGTAGTGCGTCGGACGAATTCCTTGGGGGGTAGAGCACTGGATGGATGCGGGGGTCGCGAGATCTACCAATTCTAACCAAACTCCGAATACCCAAGAGAACTATCCGGCAGACACACGGCGGGTGCTAACGTCCGTCGTGAAAAGGGAAACAACCCTAACCATCATCTAAGGCCCCCAAGTCACGGCTAAGTGGGAAACGATGTGGGATTGCTTTGACAACCAGGATGTTGGCTTAGAAGCAGCCATCATTTAAAGAAAGCGTAACAGCTCACTGGTCAAGCGATCCTGCGCGGAAAATGTAACGGGGCTCAAGCCGTGCGCCGAAGGTATGGGTTTGCAGTTTACTGCAAGCGGTAGCGGAGCGTTCCGTAAGCCTGTGAAGGTCAGCTGTGAGGCTGGCTGGAGGTATCGGAAGTGAGAATGCTGACATGAGTAGCGACAAAGAGTGTGAGAGACACTCTCGCCGAAAGTCCAAGGGTTCCTGCGTAAAGCTAATCTGCGCAGGGTTAGCCGGCCCCTAAGGCGAGGCCGAAAGGCGTAGTCGATGGGAACCAGGTGAATATTCCTGGGCCAGTTGGAAGTGACGAATCCCGTAAATTGTTAGGGCTTATTGGATTGCTCCTGGCAGTGAAGGGGTTCCTGGAAATAACTCCAACGGAGACCGTACCCGAAACCGACACAGGTGGACAGGTAGAGTATACCAAGGCGCTTGAGAGAACTATGCTGAAGGAACTCGGCAAATTGCACGCGTAACTTCGGGATAAGCGTGACTCACCTTGCGCAAGCAAGACTGAGTGGCACAGGCCAGGGGGTAGCGACTGTTTATCAAAAACACAGGGCTCTGCGAAGCCGCAAGGCGACGTATAGGGTCTGACGCCTGCCCGGTGCCGGAAGGTTAAAAGGAGGGGTGCAAGCTCCGAATTGAAGCCCCGGTAAACGGCGGCCGTAACTATAACGGTCCTAAGGTAGCGAAATTCCTTGTCGGGTAAGTTCCGACCTGCACGAATGGCGTAACGACTTCCCCGCTGTCTCCAGCATAGGCTCAGCGAAATTGAATTCCCCGTGAAGATGCGGGGTTCCCGCGGTCAGACGGAAAGACCCTATGAACCTTTACTACAGCTTCGCCTTGGCGTTAGTGACAACATGTGTAGGATAGGTGGGAGGCTATGAATCCGGGGCGCCAGCTTCGGGGGAGCCAACCTTGAAATACCACCCTTGTTGTTACTGACGTCTAACCGCGGTCCGTTATCCGGATCCGGGACATGGCGTGGCGGGTAGTTTGACTGGGGCGGTCGCCTCCCAAAGTGTAACGGAGGCGCGCGATGGTGGGCTCAGAGCGGTCGGAAATCGCTCGTCGAGTGCAATGGCATAAGCCCGCCTGACTGAGAGACTGACAAGTCGATCAGAGACGAAAGTCGGCCATAGTGATCCGGTGGTTCTGCGTGGAAGGGCCATCGCTCAACGAATAAAAGGTACTCTAGGGATAACAGGCTGATTTTGCCCAAGCGTCCACAGCGACGGCAAAGTTTGGCACCTCGATGTCGGCTCATCACATCCTGGGGCTGGAGCAGGTCCCAAGGGTTCGGCTGTTCGCCGATTAAAGTGGTACGTGAGCTGGGTTCAGAACGTCGTGAGACAGTTTGGTCCCTATCTGCCGTGGGTGTACGAAGCTTGAGAGGATCTGTCCCTAGTACGAGAGGACCGGGATGGACACACCTCTGGTGGACCTGTCGTGGCGCCAGCCGCGCAGCAGGGTAGCTAAGTGTGGAATAGATAACCGCTGAAAGCATCTAAGCGGGAAACTAACCTCAAAACAAGGCTTCGCCGAGAGCCGTGGTAGACCACCACGTTGATAGGCCAGGTGTGGAAGTGCCGCGAGGCATGGAGCTTACTGGTACTAATCGCTCGATCGGCTTGATCGTTCTTATCAAAACTCATGAACTTGAGCTTTGTCCTGCCGGACATCCTGCCCAACCGCAGGAACCGATGTCTTCACAGCGTATCGTCTTCGTTGACCTGGTGGTTTTGCCGGGGGGTCCCCACCCGATCCCATTCCGAACTCGGTCGTTAAGCCCCTCTGGGCCGATGGTACTTCGTCTTAAGGCGCGGGAGAGTAGGTCGCCGCCAGGTCTACCAAGACGATACGCATGATCATCCAACCTTCTCATCACAATCCGACCCGGTATTGCCGCGGGGTGGAGCAGTCCGGTAGCTCGTCAGGCTCATAACCTGAAGGTCACAGGTTCAAATCCTGTCCCCGCACCCAAACTTCGAACGGCCCCGCGAGCGCAAGCTCCGGGGCCGTTTTCGCGTTTCGGCGTCGCCCGGAGCCGGATCAGGCGGATGCCGAAGGGCGGGGGACATTCGCCGCGCCACTGACCTCAAGTCGTGGGCTCGGCGCGCCGGTGGCGAGGAAGGCCTCGATCGCCGCCAGATCCGCCTTCACGCGGGCGATCAGCTTAGCGAACGGGTCGACAGGAGCGGGCGGCGGCCCCGCGGGTTCCGCCTCGGGTCGCGCACGGAAGAGAGCGGCGATGCGCCGGCGCAGGTGAAGGCCGGTGGCCTCGCCGGCCTCGCGCACCGCGCGGGTCGTTCCCCGGAGCACCGTCTCGCCCTCGATGTCCGCACCCTCCAGCACCACGAAGACGGCCTCCAGGTCGAGGGCGGGGCCGTGATCTGTCCACCAAAGCCGCAGGATTTGGCGACGGCCCTCGCGCAAGCGGTAGAACCACCAGGCGCCTTGGCGGAACCCGGAGTCCTCTTCCTCCAGGGCCCAGCCACAGGCTCGCAGCGTCGGCTCCAGGTCCGACGTGAAGACCTCCAGCAGCCGGGTCGTCAGCTCCGACTCGATCCGCCGTGGCGAACGTGCCGCGCCGGTCCCCGCGCGGGTCCTGGCTCGGCGCTCCAGGATGGTCCACACCACCTGGTGCGACGCGTCGTGCCGGTAGCCGCAGAGCGCCTCGCCCAGGCGGATCGGCGCCTCGAACATATGGTCGACGCGTTCGGCCTCGTCCGCCTGTCGCGCGGCGAGCGCCGCACGGATGTCCGCAAAGGGCGGCGGCGGTTCGCCCTCTTGGGCTAAGCCATGGATGGCGGCGTCAGGATCGTGGGTGACAGCCCAGGTGAGCGCGCCGCCTTGGAAGGCGCGCAGGCGGCTGAACATGACGTGCTCTTCGATCTCGCAGCCGAGTGAGAGACCGTCCATTGAAGCCAGCCGCAGCGCTTCGTCCAGGTCGAGCCCCGTGCCCGCGCAAACCAGGACCAGCCAGCCGCCGGGAAACCGGGCGCAGGCGAGCGCCGAGCTGTACTCGTCGCTCGCCGTTCCGGATTCCACCAACCCGAGGCGCGCCAGAAGCGACGCCGCGTCCGCGCCTTCTGCGGCGAGCCAGTTCAAACGCGCGCCCATCGAATTCCCCAGCCTGACGAGGACCAAGCCAGTTTGAAGCAGGCTAGCTTGCCGTCAAGAACAAAGGCGGAACGATTGTGAATCGTCAGCGCGGTTTAGGTTTGGATGCGGGTCGGTGGCTCGGCCTCGGGTTCGCCAACTGCGGAGCGAGACCCATCGAGGGCAAACTGGCGATCTTGCCCACCTGTTCAGGCACGAAATGATAGACAGTATAGTTCCGTTTCAAAGTGTCCCTCGCGATCCGCTGCCCGGCGCTGAGGGCGGCGCGCAGGCCGAATTTATCCTCGAAGATGTTCTCGCCGCTCCGGCCGTCCGGGATGGTTCCGATCTTGCTGCCCTTTGGCTTGAGCAACTGCTTGGGCCCAGGATCCCGCCTCATCCGATTGATGTCGCTGCGAACCGCTCCCATCGCCTCTCCGAGGCGACCCTTTCCCTGCGACGACAGGCTCTGGGACAAGTCGCGACCGGCCGACCCCACGCCCGCGCCGATCGCGCGCCCGGCCGCAGCGCTTCGCCCCGTCTCGCGCAGCGAGACCGGGCGGCCGTGAAGTACGTTCTGAGCCGCGGTCGCAGTCGCGGCCCCAACGGCGGCGGCTCTCCCCGGTCCGAATGGCAGGGCGGCGCTGCCAACCACGCCTCCGGCCACGGCTCCGAGTCCGTCGCGCCAATTGCTCGGTCGGCCTGCGATCGTGTCCGAAAGGCTTTGGAAGGCGAGCCCCGACACCCCGCCGGCGCCCAGGACGGCCGCTGTTTCAAGCGCCGATCGGGGGGCGGCACCGGCGATGAGCTTGGGCGCCGATAAGGCTCGGCCGCCTAGCACGGCGAGCGCAGTCGCTGCGCCTGCACCGACCTGTTGGGCGGCCGGCCGGTGCACGGAATCGTACTGGTCCCGCGCGCGCTCGGCTGCCAGACGGGTCTCGTACCGTTGACGTAATCCCTGGCGCTCCACCGGAACAACTGCGGCCAAGCCGGCCGCCAAGCTGTTCGCCCCGTCGAGAGTGAACGTGTTGGCGACGCTCCTCAGAGCAGTGTCGGCCTGCAGAACACCCTCGCGTAGAGTGCCAGCGAGCCCGCCGCCGGCGCGTTGAGCATACCCAGGGGTACTGGAATAGCGGCGAGCTCGGTCCTCGGCCTCGAGCGCTTCACGCTCTCGCCGTCTCCGCGCGACCGCCTGTGCCGTTGTTTCTGCCATGCGTTATTATCGGGCCGCCGCGGGCGGCCGCCTCCTTGCTTGGTCGAGCAGTCCCGGTGCTGCTCGCCACGCACGCATTCGACCTGTGATTCGGCGGAAGTGAGAACGTATGGGGAACCGTCGGGCTTGCGGCTTGGTCACCGCAGCAGAGTGCGCCTTGAGCAGACGACTTCTTCGGCCACAGGTTCAGGCCGAGAACACCATAGGAAGAACTGTGGGACGGCCGATCATCCCGTCCCCGCACCCGAAGTTTAACGGCCCCGTGCCTCCGAGCCGGGGCCGTTTTCGATTCCTGGCGCGACGACGCTAGCCGAGCACCGCGCCGCCTTCGACCAGCATCGTATGGCCCAGCACGTAGGACGCCTTGTCGGTGCACAGCCAGACGGCGACTTCCGCCACCTCCTCGGGCTCGGCCAGGCGCATCAGCGGGCTCAGCGCCTCGAGCTGCTCGACGTGGCGCGGATCGGCCGCTGCGACGCGGCGCAGGCCCGGCGTCCACATCGAGCCGGGACCGACGGCGTTCACCCGGATCCCGCGCCCGCCGTAGTCGAGCGCAGCGACCTTGGTCATGCCGTAGATCGCCTGCTTGGCGCTGAGATACCAGGAGAGACCGGGCTTGGAGCTGTGCTCGTTGCCGGAGCCGATGTTGACGATCGCACCGGCGCCGCGGTCCAGCATCGCCTGGATCTCGTACTTCATGCACAGGAAGACGCCGGTGTAGTTGACCGCGGCGGCGGCCGCCTAGTCCTCGTCGGGGATCTCGGCGAGCGGCGTGCGGCCGTAGAAGTAGACGGCGTTGTTGATCGCGCAGTCGAGCCCGCCGTAGGTGTCGACCGCCGCGCGGACCATCGCCTGGACCTGCGCCGACTGGGCCACGTCAGCGGCGACGAAGCTGGCCTCGCCGGCCGGCGTCGCGGATCAGCTGCACCGTCTCTTCGCCGCCCTCGGGGCGGATGTCGGCGACCGCCACTGCGGCGCCTTCGCGGGCGAAGATCTGGGCGCAGGCGCGGCCCAGCCCGCTGCCCGCCCCGGTGACCAGTGCGACCTTGCCGTCGAGCGCTCCCATGAGTTCCTCCCTGTGCTTTATGTGCATACGTATGCATAGCCAGGGCGCGGCGCGCAAGCGGGGGCGGGGTTCAGTCGCGCCGGGTGCTGCCGCGGATCTTCAGCGCGCCGTGGACGATGGTCGACGCGGGCGCGGCGGCCGCGGCTTCGTCGAGCAGGATCGCGACGGTCTTTTCGATCAGCTGGTCGACGGGCAGGGAGTAGGTGGTCAGGTCGAACGACGGCCAGGCGGCCAGTTCGATGTCGTCGAACCCGGCGACCCCGAGTTCGCGGCCGATCTCCAGCCCGAACTCGAAGCGCGCGACCTCGATGGCGGCCAGCGCCATGTCGTCGTTGATGCAGAACAGGGCGTCGGGGCGCGGCGTCTGGGCGAGCAGGCTGCGCGCCGCCTCGAATGCGGCCTCCCGCCGGAAGTAGCCGACTGCGCGCGCCGGCGCCGGCAGGCCGCGAGCGGCGAGATGTTCGACGAAGCCGGCCTCGCGCTCGCGGCTGGAGGAAGTGTCCGGCGAGCCGGCGATCAGGGCGAGCCGCCGGTAGCCCTGCTGCAGCAGGTGCTCGGCGATCTTCGCCGCCCCGCCGGCGCTGTCGCCGACGACGCTGGCGAGGCTGCCCGGCGCCAGCGGCGAGCGGCCAAGCGAGATCACCGGCACGCCCTCGGCCTGGCACTGCTCGGCCTGCCGTGGAGACAGGCTGGCGGCCATCAGCAGGACCGCGTCGACCCGGTACTTCAGCAGGTCCTCAACGTGGGCGTCGACGGTGGCGTTCTCCTCGGCGGTGTAGATCAGGATGTGCTTGCCGGCCTGCGACAGCCGGCTCGAGAGCGCGTTGAGCGCCGCCTGGAAGAACGGGTAGCGCGGGTTGCCGACCACCACCCCGACGATCCCCGACTGGCCCTTGATCAGCGAGCGGGCCAGCAGGTTGGGCCGGTAGCCGAGTTCCTTGGCGGCCTCGAACACCTTGTCGCGGGTGGCGGTGGCGATGCTGGCCCCGGGGGTGAAGGCGCGCGAGACGGCGGCCTGCGACACGCCGGCCAGGCGGGCGACATCGTGCGCGGAAGGGGGCGACAGGCGCTTGGACATCAGGCCTCGAACAGCCTCGGCGTGGGCTCGAAAGCTTCGGGTATAGGCATCCGGCGCAGCCTTCAAGGTCGGGCCAAAGGGTGTTGCGCCCGTGTTTGCATACGAATACATCGAAAGCCAGGAGGATGGATATGACGCTGACCCAGCCCCGCGACGGAGCGCGCTGACATGGCTCTGCCGTCCGCCATTCGTGACCGGCTGACCCTGCCGGCGGTCGCCGCCCCAATGTTCCTGTGCAGCGGCGTCGAGCTGGCGATCGAGGTCTGCAAGGCGGGCCTGGTCGGCTCGCTGACCCGCAACCACTGCCGCGATCTCGAAGAGCTCGAAGCCCAGCTGAAGACCGTCGAAGACGCGCTCGCCCGGTTCCGCGATCAGCACCCGGACCGCAAGGTCGGCCCGCTGGCGGTGAACATCTCGCCGACCTTCGGCGCGGACGAGTTCCGCGCGCATCTCGACGCCTGCCGGCGGCACGGCGCCAGCATTATCATCACCTCGGTCGGCGATCCGACGGCCAACGCGCCACTGATCCATGATTTCGGACTTCAGCACTGGCACGACGCCACCACCCTGCGCTTCGCCGAGAAGGCCGCGGTGGCGGGCGTCGACGGCATCGTCGCCATCGGGGCGGGCGGCGGCGGCCACTCGGGGGTGATCAGCCATCTGGCCTTCATCCCGCAGATCCGCGCCATGTTCGACGGGACCATCGTCATGGCCGGCGCGGTGACCACCGGGGCGACGATCCGCGCGGCGGAGATCCTCGGCGCGGACCTCGCCTACATGGGCACCCGCTTCATCGCCACTCGCGAGGCCGCCGCGCCCGAGGCCTATAAGGCGATGATCGTCGAGGGGACCGCCGCCGACGTGATCTACACCAACGGGATCAACGGCTTGCCGGCGATGTGGCTGAAGGCCTCGATCCGCGCGATCGGGCTGGATCCGGACAATCTGCCGAGGCTCGAGCGGCGCGGCACCGACCACCTGCCGGAAGACGTGAAGCCGTGGCGCGACATCTGGAGCGCCGGGCAGGGGATCGGGCTGATCCCCGACCTGCCCAGCGTCGCCGACCTGGTGCGCCAGTTGCAGGCGGAGTATCTCGCCGCCTGCCGGACCCCCGACATGGCCGAGGCGGCGCGGGCCGCGCTGCAGAGCGAGGAGGCGGCATGTCCGAGCGCCTGATCCGCAGCGACGCCGGCGGGGTCTGCACCCTGACGCTGAACAGGCCGGAAAAGCTCAACGCCCTCGACACGGCGGCGTTCGAGGCGCTCGACGCGCAGCTCGCCGCGCTGGAGGCGGACGACAGCATCGGCTGCGTGGTGCTGCGCGGCGCCGGCCGCGGGTTCTGCGCCGGCGCGGACCTGAACGACATCGGCGACGCGAGCGGGCGGCCGTCGCGGTTCAAGTCCGATGTGATCGCCCGGCTGGCGCGGCTGGAGAAGCCGGTGATCGCCGCGGTCCACGGGGTCTGCTTCACCGGCGGGCTGGAGCTGGCGCTGGCCTGCGACTTCATCCTCGCCGACGCCACCGCGAAGTTCGCCGACACCCACGGCAAGTGGGGGCTGGTGGCCTCCTGGGGCATGTCCCAGCGGCTGCCGCGCCGGATCGGCCTGCCCGCCGCCAAGCGGATGATGATGACCGCCCGCGTGGTCGAGGCGGCCGAGGCCGAGGAGCTCGGTCTGGTCGACCTGCTGGCCGGGGCCGGCGGGCTGGACGCGCTGGTCGCGGGCTTCGCCGCCGAACTGCTGGCCAACAGCGCCTTCACCAACGCCGCCAACAAGCGGCTGCTGATCGAGACCGAGGGCCTGCCGCTGGCCGAGGGCCTGGCGCACGAGCAGGACCGCCATCCCGGCCGCGCGCCGGACTGGCGCGAACGAATCGACCGCTTCCGCCGCGGCTGACGGCCAGGGCAGGGGGCGGCAAACAACAACAACAGAGGTGGGAGGAAGAAGACCATGTCCGAGGCAGAGCCGCGTCCCGTGCGTCATGTGCCGGCGCGCGACATTCCGGTTCCCACGTCGGTCAGCCCGGCGGCGCAGGCCCAGATGGCGATCCGCCGGCCGGCCCCGCCGCCCTATCCGGCGCTCGACGACCTGGCCGGCTGGCGCGCCTACGCCCAGGGCATGAACCAGGCGATGCTGCCGGCCTTCCAGGCGCGCGCGAAGGTCCCGGCCAAGGTCGAGGAGATCGACGCCGGCGGCGCGCGGGTGTTCGTCGTCGATCCGCAGACGGCGTCGGCCGACGACCGCGGGGTGTTCCTCGACATCCACGGCGGCGCCTTCATCGTCGGCTACGGCGACTGCTGTCGGGCCGAGGCGGTCAGCCTGGCGGGCGACCTCGGCGTGCACGTCTGGTCGGTCGACTATCGCGCGCCGCCGGAACATCCCTATCCGGCCTCGCTCGACGACTGCCTGGCCGCCTACCGGGCGCTGCTGCAGGTGCGCCGGCCGGAGGAGATCGTCATCGGCGGGGCCTCGGCCGGGGCCAACCTGTCGGCGGCGCTGATCTTGCGCGCGCGCGACGAGGGCCTACCGCTTCCCGCCGGCTGCGTATTGCTGACGCCCGGGCTCGACATGACCAATTCCGGCGATAGCTACGAGACCAACAAGGGTCTGGATTCGGTGCTGCCCGGCGACATGTGGTCGATCAACCGGCTCTACGCGGCCGGGCATGACCTGGCGCACCCCTACCTGTCGCCGCTGTTCGGCGACTTCACCAAGGGCTTTGCGCCGACCTTCCTCAGCGCCGGCACCCGCGACCTGTTCCTGTCCAACGCCGTGCGCATGCACGCCGCGCTGCTCGCCGCCGACGTGCCCTCGGAGCTCTACGTGATCGAGGCCGCCTCACACGGCGGCTTCCACGGCGCCCCGGAGGAGGCGGCGCTCAACCGCGAGGTCGCCCGCTTCGTCCGCACCTGCTGGGCGCGTGCCGCCGCCCGCTGACCGACGCCTCGCCCGGCCCGAGCAATCGGCGCCGGGCGAGGCCTCAGCCTAATTCAACTAATTCACCGATTGGCACTGGCCGCCGTCGATCCGGTAGTTGGCCCCGTTGACGAAGGCCGCGAGCGGGCTGGCCAGGAAGGCGACGAGCGTGCCGACGTCCTCGGGCCGGCCGTAGCGCTCGGAGGCGCACGGGAACATGCCGAGCGCCATGAAGCCGGCCTCGCGGGTCTCATAGTCGTCCGGCCAGCCCTGGTCGGCGGCCATCCGCTCCAGGGTCCGCTTGAACGCCTCGGTCCGGGTGCAGCCGGGGCTGACGGTGTTGACGGTCACGCCGGTGCGGGTGAGCGCCTTCGACAGGCTGACGCTCATGTTGATCAGCCCGGCCTTGGCGGCGCAGTAGTCGGGCACCGTCGGCGGCGGCTCCGAGCCGCCGGCGCTGGCCACGTTGATCACCCGGCCCCAGCCGCGGTCGCGCATCGCCGGCGCGAAGGCGTGGATCATGCGCACGGCGGCGATCAGGTTCTGCTGCATCGCCCCGGCCCAGTGCTCGGGCAGGATCTCGAACCAGGACCGCAGGCCGCCGCCGCTGGATTCGGTGCCGCCGATGTTGTTGACCAGGATGTCGACGCCGTCGGTGGCGGCCTGCACGGCCTTGGCGACCGCCGCGGCGCCGTCGTCCGTCGCCAGGTCGCCGATCGCCAGGTGGGCCTGGCCGCCGGCGATGCGGATCGCCTCGGCGACCTCTTCGGTCCGCTCCCGGTTGCGCCCGTGAACGATGACGGTCGCGCCCTCGCGCGCCAGGGTCATGGCGATTCCCCTGCCGATGCCCGAGCTGCTGCCGGTCACCAGCGCGCGCCTTCCGGCCAGTTGCAGGTCCATCCGTGTCTCCCTTTTGAGTCTAGGTCAGCGCGATCCGGTAGGTCTCGGCCGCCGTCCGCCGGAACAGCCAGTCCTGCTCCGCGTCGGAGCCGCCGCGCGCGATGCGCTTGAAGGCGTTCCAGGTCGCGCCGTAGCTGCCCGCCGCCTTGTCCGGCGGGAAGTTGCTCTCGAACATGCAGCGCTGCGGCCCGAAGGCGGCGATGCAGGTCTCGACATAGGGCCGCCACTGCTCGGCCAGCGCCTCGGAGGCGGCCGGGCCGACGTCGGCGGCGATCGGTCCCGACAGGTCCATGCCCAGCCCGCCCAGCTTGATGCGGAGGTTGGGCCGGCGCGCCAGCTCGGCGATCTGCGCGGCCCATTGGCGCCGCGCCTCGGCCCCGCGGTCTTCCGGCGTGCCGACATGGTCGAGGATAATCGCGAGGTCGGGCGTCGCGTCGGCGAGCGCCATCAGGTCGCCGAGCTGGGTGTGAAGGCACCAGACGTCGAGGCTGAGGTCCAGGGTCGCCAGGACGCCGGCGCCCGCGCGGAACTCCGGGCGGCGCAGAGCGTCGCGGGCGCGCGGGTCGCAGGCGGACCCGAACAGGCCAGCCTGGCTGAAGGCGGTGTTGCAGCGCACCCCGCGGAACCGTTCGCCGGCGCGGGCGAGGTGCGCCTCGAGCACCGGCGCGACGGCCGCTCCGAGCAGCAGGTCGGCGTGGCCGACGATGCGGTGCGCGACCCGGCAGGGGCCGTAGCCGCCGCTGGCGCTCATCGCCGCGACGCCGTTGGCGAACTCGGTCTCGCCGAGCGGTCGAAGCTGCGGCGGACCGTCCTGCCGGTACATGGCGTGGCATTCGACGAAGACCGTGTGGGTGATGTTGTGGCCGCTGGCCGCGATCGCCTCCAGGGTCTCGGGCAGCAGGAACCGCTGCGGCGCCTGCAGCGCGCCGGGCGCCGGCCGGATCTCCCACAGGTGGAGGTGCGGATCGATGATCGGCCGCGCGGGATCGAGCGGCGGCTCCTCGGCTCTCATGCGCACCTCCTCAGGCTCGTCGGCGCCCACCCTGGCAAATGGCGTATACGTATGCAACCAAATCGCCGGGCCGCGGCGAGGGGCGGCTCAGGCGCGCGCCGGCTGGCGTTCGCCGCCGCGCAGCACGCGGGTGCGGAACTGACTCGGGGTCACGCCGGTGGCGCGGCGGAAGGCGAAGGCGAAGTTCGACTGCGAGGCGTAGCCCATCGAGGTGGCGATCGCCTTGATGCTCTCGCCGGCGGACAGCCGCCGCTTGGCGGCCTCGATCCGGCTCTGCGCCATGTAGTCGCCGATCGAACAGCCGCGACTGGTGCGAAAGCCGCGGGTCAGCTGCCGCACGGACATGTTGCAGAGGTCGGCCAGCTCGGCGAGCGTCGGCTGCTCGCCGGCCTCCGCCAGCCGCTTGTCGATGGTCCGCAGCCGCCAGGCGGCGAGCCCGCCGGTCTCGGTCGGCTCGCTGATCGCGACGAGATAGCGGGCGAACTCGATCGCCAGCTGAAACACCAGCGCCTCGGCCAGCTCTTCGCTGGCCACCCCTGGGCGGCGCAGCTCCAGCGCCAGGCGCAGGAGAATGCCGCGAATGGGCGCGCTGGCGATATCGAGGCAGGCTTCCAGCCGTCGGTCGCTCCACTCGAAGTCGTCCGGCAGCCAGCGGTCCACCGCCTCGGCGCGCAACTGGCAGATCAGCGAGGCGTGTCGCCCGCCGGAGATGTTCACGTCCAGCGCCTCGTGGGCCGGCAGGGCGATGATCGAGCCCATCGCGCCGAACCGGTGCGGCCCCCAGTGGTCGGCGTACCGCGCCCGGGCGTTCGGCCGCCGGGGCGTCAGGCAGAGGTCCATCCAATAGACGCCTGAGGGGCGGAACAGGCTCTGATGCGGCCCCGGGTGATTGAGGCGCACCAGCTGCACCCGCGCGGTCGGGAGCTCGAGCTCGGCGTCGACTTCGAACCTGGACACGGCGGCGGGCTCTGTTCCATCAGCATCGCCCGGGGTGGCGGCTGCTCCCTTGTACCCTCGCAAGGGTTCCTCCGGGAGCCGGCTCCGGTGAAAGCGCGATGCCGGATTGCGAACTTCCGGGCAATCTTGCGCCATTGGACGCCGGTCTTTGGGGAATGCGGCGCGAAGAGGAGGACGATGAGCAGCCCTGGACTTAGTCGCCGCACGGTCGTCGCCGGCCTCGGCGCCCTGGCCGCGGCGCCCGGATTCGCCGTCGCGGCGTCGCCGCGGTCGCGTGACAGCTTCCTGGCGCTCGGCGACTGGGGGCGCAAAGGCGCTCGGCAACAGCGCGCCGTGGCGCAGGCGATGGCGTCGCGCGCGCGGGACATCGGCAGCCGGTTCGTCGTGACCGTCGGCGACAACTTCTATGCGGCTGGCGTCCGCAGCACCCTCGACGGCCATTGGCGGCAGTCGTTCACCGACGTCTACGACCTGCAGACGCTGCACACCTGGTATCCGGCGCTCGGCAACCACGACCACAACGGCGACCCGGACATCCAGGTGGCCTATTCCCAGCACTTCGCCGGATGGCGGATGGACGGGCGCTACTATCGCCAGACGGTGGCGCTATCCGGCGGGCGGACGCTCGACCTGTTCGTGTTGGACACCGCGCCGATCGCCGACCCTTCGAGTTACGCGGCGAGCAGGTCCAACCTCCACGCGCAATGGGGCTGGTTCGACCGCGAGATGCTCGCCTCGCGCGCCGACTGGAAGATCGTCGTCGGACATCATCCGATCCTGTCGAGCGGCTACAAGAAGCGCGATTTCTCCCTCTTGAACCGGTGGCTCGAGCCGCGCCTGCAGCGCTATGGCGTGCACGCCTACCTGGCTGGCCACGACCACCATCTAGAGTACATCCATTCGGGCGGCGTGGCGCACATCATCAGCGGCGGCGGGTCGGAGGGCGACGCGCTGGCCCGCCGGTGCGTCGCAGGGCACGTGCAGGGCTGGCCGAGCGCCGGCTTCACGGCGTTCGAGATCGCCGGCGACGTGATGACGGTGACCTTCATCGACGCTCAGGGGCGCGACCTCGGGGCGGCGCAGGTCCTGCGCCAGCGGCGTGTCTGACGACTGCTCTGCGTCAGGTGATCAAATGGCTGTGTGGCGGCCGAATGCTGATAATGCCTTGAGCGCCGCAAAGGAGTATCGCGGCGTCCGTCGGGGGGAGACCTGGAGGTCACCCATGTTCGTCGTCAATGGTCGGATTAAGACCCGGGCTTCCTTTGAGGAGGTGGCGAAGCAGATGGAGGCCGGCATCGGGCCGATCGTCATGGGCCAGCCGGGCTTCTGCGGCTACTACGTGATCCATACCGGCGACCGCACGGGTGAGGGCGTCCTGGTGTTCGACAGCGCCGACGATTGGGCGCCCGTGAAGGACGAAGTCGTCGCCTGGTTCAAGGCGAACATCAGTCCGCTACTTGAGAGCGACGGGCCCGTCGCGGCCGGCGAGTGCATCGTCGTGCTGGAGCCGCACGCCGCGCCCGACGCCGCCGGGGCGGCGAGCGGCGCTGAGGCCCGGCCCCATTAGCGGACAGGCCTGGTGACGGACGCGCGCCATGTCCTTGACGCGCGTCCGCTTCGACTGAGCGGCGTCAGGCGACGCCGCGCACGTAGGCGTCGATCGTCCCGGCGCAGCTGATCTTGTCGCCGCCCGGCAGCTCGGCGTAGCGGGCGATGTTGTCGCGGATCGACGGACCCTGGTGGCCGCAGGCGCACTGGCCGAAGTCGACGGCGATCTTGTCGCCGGAGATCACCCCGCCCCAGCGGCCGTCCAGCGAGGCGTCGAAGAAGGCCGCGCGGCCTTCGACCTCGCCCTTGCCGATCGGCAGCAGGGTCTCGCCCGCCTCGTCGAGCGGCAGGCAGATCAGCCACGGCGCCACGTGATAGCGGCCGGCCGTGCAGCGCGGCATGGCGGTGTTGATCTCCTGCATTCCGTACATCTGGAAGATGCGCTCGGGCGACAGGTTGAAGGTCTCGAACACGTACTCGCGGTAGTTCGGCGGCAGCACCGCGCCCTTGAGCCCGCCGCCGATGTAGATGGTGTTGTCCGGCTGGAAGTCCTTGGCGCCGTAGCCGAGCGCGCGGACCGCCTCGGCGATCCTGTAGAGCGAGGCCCACATGCCGGAGAGGAACAGCTTGTCCTTCCGCGCCGCGACCAGGGCCTCGGCGGAGATCCCCACGGCGGCGTCGACCGCCTGCTGGCGTTCGGCGGCGGTCGCCTCGTAGGCGGCGAGGTCGCCCGGCTTGGCGGTCCCGTCGGCGATCGCCTTGCGCAGCGCGACCATGCCGGTGAGCTTGCCGATGGTGATCGGCGGCACCGGATAGAGGAACGGCGTCGCCGTCGGATCGGCGAAGGCCGCTCTCAGCGCGTCGCGGATCTCCAGGTTCTTCGGCACGCTGGCGACCGGCGCCAGGCCGAACATCTTGCGGTCCTGGCGCGGCTCGACGCCCGCGCCCCAGGTGAAGGCCGCCACGGTGTCGCGCCGGGACCAGGCCATGTCGGCGTCGGAGGCGTTCAGCATCGCCGACTTGCCGGTCGTGCCGCTGGAGCAGGAGACGTGGTGGCCGGCCCGGCCGAGCCGGTCGATCCAGTCATCGATGTCGGTGACCCCGGCCAGGTCGATGTCCTTGACCGGGTAGGTGGAGACGGTCGACAGCCACCGGCCCATCCGGTCCCACTTTTGCTCGCCGAGCCAGTTTTCCGGATAGCTCTTGTAGGCGGTGTGGGCGAACAGCAGCGGCACGACCTCGGCGAGGTCGCGCACCTCGGAGACGCCGCCTTCCGTCGCCCGGTGGGCCAGCAGCTTGATCGCGTCCTTGCGCTGCTGGAAGCGCTCGTTCATCGCCGCGATCTGGACCGGCCGCAGATCGTCCCAGGGAATGTCGAAGCGTTCGGGCGCCTCAACCAGGCGCGTGAGCTTTTCGACCGCCGAACCCATGGCGTCTTCCTTCCCTGCTGGCGGCCGCCCGTTTTTCAATGGCGCCCTTTGGGTGTCATTATGGAGGGGGCGGAGCCGGCGGCAAGGGGCGTGTGTCAGGCCGGGGTCGCCGCCACACCCGCGCCGCTTTCCCGGGCGATGGCGGGCGCAGCCGTCACTGGAAGCTTCCCATGCGTCTCGCCGTCCTTGCGTTCTTCGCCAGCCTCGCCGCCGCCACCGCGGTCCGCGCCGATCCGGTCTATGAGGCGCGTTCAGCGATGGGCGCCTGTCTGGCGGCGGTGATCGACAAGGCGCCGGTCACCGACATGAAGATCGAGGACGTCGCCATCCATCGCGAGGCCGCGCCGAACCTCTGCAGCGTGACGGTGTCGAGCGGCGATCCAAACGAGGTGCGGCAAGGCGTGCTGGCGGCGGTCTCGGCGCGCGCCGAGCGCTTCGCGCCGGCCCGCACCGCCTGGGCCCCGGGCGGTTTCGCCTCGCGCGAGGCGCTCTGCAATGCGCCCGGGCGACGGGCGCTGAATGTGGTCGTGGAGACGGCCAAGCCCGGCGCCTCGCCGGTCCTGACCGCCACCGTCGTCGAGGGCCGCAGCCGCGATGAGCGCTGCGACCAGGACATGGGGCTGCAACAGCCCTGAGCGGCTTACCGCTGGGCGGTCGTCAGCGGCCGCTCGGCGCTCTGCAGGGCGTCGCGCGTGGCGGCGCGCAGGCATGCGGTCCGGGTGTGGAAGGCGAGGGAGTCGAGCTTGGTCTCGGCCCAGCACACGCGCGCCGCGGCCTTGGCGACGTCGGCCTGGATTTCTGAAGTCGACTTGCCGGCGGTGGAGATCCGGATGGAGGCGGCGCTCGCCGGCGCGGCGATGAGGACGCAGGCGGCGGCCAGGAGTGCGATGCGACGCATGTACTTGATCCGTATGAGGTTGTGACCAACCCCATCACGGCGTTCCCTTGTCGACGCTGGGCGAACTGACGAGCCCTTGCGTCGGCGCGGCTTCTAGCCGAGCCGCGCGGCCGTTCAAGGCGGCATCTGATCGCAGGACAACGGGGGCGTGGAGACGGCCAGGCCCGGCGTTTCGCCGGTCCTGACCGTCGCCGTCGTCGAAGGCGCAGTTGCGATGAGCGCTGCGACAGGACTTGGGGCTGCTTACCGCTGGGCGGTCGTCAGCGGCTGCTCCAGGCCTTGCAGGGCTTCGCGCGCGGTGCGGCGGATGCAGGGCGCCTTGGTGTAGTACGAGAGGGTGTCGTGCCGGGTCTCCTGCCAGCAGACCTCGGCGGCGGCCTTTTCGACGTCGGCCCGGATCTGTTGCGCCGACTTGCCGGCGGTCGAGATCTGGACGGAGGCGGCGCTGGCGGGCGCGGCGACGAGGGCGGCGGCGACCGCGGCCAGGATAGCGATGTGACGCATGGTTAGGGTCCGTAGTGAGGTTGTTTCCAACCCCTCACGGCGTTTCCTTCGGCGTTAGGCGAACTGACGGGCCCTGCGCCAGCGGCCGTTCTAATCGAGCTTGGCCGTACCGCAAGTTTCTGTGATCGCAGGAGAGTCAGCGGAACACCGTCTTTGGACACGCGTACCCCTCCGCGCGCTGGGGGGACAGGGAGAGAAGCCATGCCTGCACCCGCAGAACCGCGGAGCTTTCTCGCTGACATGCCAGTCGCGTCGGTCAACGTCGGCATGGAGCTGATGGGCCGCCGCGCCAACGCGATCGCCGACTTCTGGCGCAGCTGTGCGGAGATCCGCCAGCCGGCGGAGCTGATGGCCGTCCAGCTGAATTTCTGGACCCAGCTGGTCGACGACTATCAGGAATGCTTCACCGAAAGCATGGCGCAGCTCTCGTCCGCCTCCGAGACTGCGACCCAGGCGCCGCCGGAAACCACGGCCCGCTCAGCCTGAACGAATGTTCAGGGGTGTGCGCGACGACAAACCGGTCTAGATAGCCCCGTTCTCGGGGAGGAGACCGGTTCATGCCGCCCATCTTGCCGCCGCCGCTGCAGGCGGAATCCGTCGTTGTCTACGCGCCGCGCCTGGCGCCGTTGGCCGGGGAGGCGGCGTTCGACGCCGTCCAGGTGTCGCCTGAGGTGCTGCGGCTCAATCCGCGGCTCGACGAGGCGCTGACGACGACGCCCGGCGTCTCGCTGTTCCGGCGCACCACCAGCCTGGCGGCCAATCCGACCACCCAGGGCCTGTCGTTGCGGGCGATTGCGCCGTCGGGCGCCGGCCGGGCGTTGGTGACGCTGGACGGCGCGCCGCAGAACGATCCGTTCGGCGGCTGGGTGATCTGGAGCGCGCTGCCGCCCGAAGGCCTGGCCGCGGCGACCATCGTCCGCGGCGCCGGCGCGGGGCCTTACGGGGCCGGCGCGCTGACCGGGGTGGTGGCGTTGCAGGAACGCGGGGCCGGCGGCGGGCTGCAGGCGTTCGACGCCTCGACCGGCGAGCGGAACAGCTACCGGGCCGCGGTCGCCTACGGCGCGCCGGGGCTGTTCATGATCGCCAGTGGCGAGAGCACCGCCGGCTATACCCCGGTGCGCGGCGACCGCGCCGGCGCCGCCGACCGGCCGCTGGACCTGCGCACCGCCAACTATGCGTTCCGCGTGCAGCACGCGATCGGCGAGGCCGAGGGCTCGGCCCGCTTCGGCCTCTACAACGAGCGCCGCGGCTCGGGCCTCGCCGGGGCCTATTCCGAGGCCTCGGGCCTGTCGGCGACCTTCACCCTGGCCAAGCCGCGCCAGCCGGAGGCCCTGGGCTGGCGCCTGCAGACCTGGATGCGCGCTTCGGATTTCTCCAACAGCTCGGTGGCGGTGGCCGCCGACCGCAACTCGACCACCCCGGCCAACGACCAATACTCCACCCCGGCCCAGGGCTATGGCGTCAACGCCGCGGTGCAGGGCGGCGGCGGCCCGTTCGGCTGGGAGGCCGGGGCCGACGCCCGGCTGACCCGCGGCGTCGAGTTCGAGCGCTTCCGCTACATGAACGGGGCCTTCACCCGCGACCGCAAGGCCGGCGGCCAGACCAGCGTCGCCGGGATCTACGTCGACGCCGACTGGACCGATGACCCCTGGCTGGTCACCGGCGGGGTGCGGCTCGACGCCTGGCGCGCCAGCGGCGCGGTTCGCCGCGAGCAGGACACCGCCACCGGGGCGCTGACGCTGGACGCGCATCCGCAAGGTTCCGACGGGGTGACGCCGACGGCGCGGGCCGGGGTGCGCTACACGGTGACGCCGAACCTGTGGCTGCGTACGGCGGCCTACGCCGGTTTCCGGCCGCCGACGCTCAACGAGCTGCACCGTCCGTTCCGCGTCGGCAACGACGTGACCGAGGCCAACCCGTCGCTGAAGCCGGAGAAGCTGTACGGCGCCGAGGCCGGGCTGGGCGGCGAGGCGAGCTGGGTGCAGTGGAGCGCCACGGCCTTCTACAACCAGCTGAAGGACCCGATCACCAACGTCACCGTGGGCTTCGGCCCGGCGACCTTCCCGACCGCCGGGTTCATTCCTGCCGGCGGGGTGCTGCGCCAGCGGCAGAACGCCGGGCGCATCGACGCCTGGGGCCTCGAGGGCGATGCGTCAGGCGATTTCGCGGCGATGCTCGGCTGGCGGGCGGCCTTCGCCTACACCCACGCCCGGGTGGACGGCGGCTCGGCCGCGCCGCAGCTGACCGACAAGCGCCCGGCCCAGGCCCCGGCGTTCGCCGCCACCGGCGGTCTCGAATGGCGGCCGCTGGCGCCGCTCAGCCTGGCCGCCGAGCTGCGCTACGAAAGCACGCGCTACGAGGACGACCTCAACTCGCGCAAGCTGAAGGCCGCGTTTCAGGTCGACGCCCGCGCCGGCTGGCGGGTGGCCGAGGCGACCGAGGTCTATCTCGCCGCCGACAACATCGCCGACGTGGACATCGCGGTCGGCCAGACCGCCGACGGGGTCAACAGCTACGCCGCGCCCCGCACCGTGCGGGTGGGGATCTCCTACCGGCGCTAGATGACTAGGCGGCGGAGGCTTGCGCCTCCGCCGCCCTCTCGCGCGTCATGGCCCGGGTCGCGCGGGCCTCGCCGGCGAGATCCTTGTCGCGGGCGGCCTCCAGAAAGTGCAGCACGGCGAGCTCGAACGGCCGGCCGGTCCGCCCCGGCTTCAGCGTGAGCGCGTCGTCGGCGTAGGCCTCCAGCACCGCCGGATGGATATAGGCGCTGCGGCAGACCGCGGCGGTGTTGCCGAGCACCCCGGCCACCGCCTTCACGCAGGTGTTCACGGTGCGCTTGGCCTGGGCGGCGCTGGCGCAGGGCTCCGAGGCGGTCAGCGCGCGCGCCGCCGCCAGCGTGCCGGCCCAGGTGCGGAAGTCCTTGGCCGAGAAGTCGTCGCCCATCGCCTCGCGGATGTAGCCGTTGACGTCGGCGCTCTCGACGGCGCGCCGCTGCCCGTCCTCGTCGAGGTACTGGAACAATCGCTGGCCGGGCAGGTCCTGGCAGGCCTTGACGATGCGCGCCAGCCGGCGGTCTCGGAAGCCGGTGCGGTGCGGCTTACCGCTCTTGCCGCGGAACTCGAAGATCGCCCGCCCGCCGCCGATCCGCACGTGCCGGTCGCGCAGGGTGGTGAGGCCGAAGCTCTTGTTCTGCTTGGCGTATTCGCTGTTGCCGACGCGGATCAGGGTAATCTCCATCACCTGGACGACCGCCGCCAGCACCTTCTCGCGCGGCAGGCCGCGGCGCGCCAGGTCGACGGCGACGCGTCGCCGAAGCTTCGGCAGGGCGTGGCCGAAGCCGATCACCCGATCGTACTTGCAGCTGTCGCGCACGCGCCGCCAGTCGTCATGGTAGCGGTACTGCTTGCGCCGCCGCTGGTCACGGCCCACCGCCTGGATGTGGCCGCGCGGCTCGGGACTGATCCAGACCTCGGTCCAGGCCGGCGGAATGGCCAGTTTGCGAATCCGGTCCAGGGTCGGCTCGTCACGCACCAGCGCGCCGTCCGGCTTCAGGTAATCGAAGCCGCTGCGGGCCTTGCGCCGGCGGATGCCGGGATCCTGGTCGCTGACGTGCAACAGGTCGGGGACCAGGTCGGGCGTATCGCGCGGCGTCTGCAAGGCGGCTCCTTCGGTTCGCCGCCAACGTGGTATGCGCAGGGCCGGTTCCTCCTCGCGGGTCCTTGGGAGCACAGTTGAACTACCGTCACGCCTTTCACGCCGGGAACTTCGCCGACCTGGTGAAGCACGCGGCCCTGCTGCAGCTGATCGCCCGACTGGCCGCCAAGCCGGCGCCGCTCAGCGTCCTCGACACCCACGCGGGCGCGGGGCTTTACGACCTGACCGGGCCGGAGGCCCAGCGCTCCGGCGAGGCCGAGGCCGGCGTCGCCCGGCTGATGGCGGCGCGGGACGCGCCGCCGGAGTTCGCCTCGCTGCTAGCCGCGGTGAAGCGGCTGAACGGCAGCGGCAAGCTGGTCCGCTATCCCGGCTCGCCCTGGCTGGTCGCCGAGGCGCTGCGGCCGCAGGACCGCTACCTCGGCTGCGAGCTGCGGCCGCCGGAGCACGCCGCCCTGCACAAGGCGCTCGGCGGCCGGCCGGGCGTCGAGACGCTGTGCGCCGACGGCTTCGCTATGGCGCTCGACCGCTGTCCGCGGACCGGGTCGGTGCTGGCCTTGATCGACCCGCCGTTCGAGCGCGCCGACGACTACGCCCAGGTCGTCGCCGCCGTGGCGGCGCTGCGGCGGAAGAACCCCGCGGCCCAGGCGCTGGTGTGGCTGCCGCTGAAGGATCTGGAGACCTTCGACGCCTTCCTGCGCACTCTGGAGGATGCGACCGACGCGCCGATCCTGGTGGCCGAGACGCGGATGCGTCCGCTGACCGACCCGCTGAAGATGAACGGCTGCGCGCTGGTGCTGGTCGGCGGCGACCCGGCGTTCCAGGCGGTGCTCGAGCCCATCTGCCGATGGACCGCCGAAACCCTGGGCGAGGGCGGCGCGGCGCGAATCTATCCGCTCTGACGTCTAACTTTTTGCAATTGCGAGATGATTCGGCTTAGTGTGCGGTGCAGCAAATCGCGCAGGAGGCCGTCGCTATGTCGGATCAGCCCTGGTTCGTGAAGGCGCAGATTCCCCCCATTCCCCGGCCGGAGTTCGTGCTCGGCGCCGCGACGCCGCTGTGGGGCTATTTCGCAGCCGCCGCCGTGAGCGGGACCGCCTGGTGGTGGATGACCCGCTGGATGCGGACCGAGCTTGTCCCCACGGTGCCGGCCAAGGCTGCCGGGCCGCGGCTGGTGCTGGTGAGCGAGAACACCGCCCTGGTCCCGGTCGGCGGCGAGAGTGCGCCGATCCCGCCTGCGGTGCTGGAGGGAGAACTGCTCGACGGGCCGGAGCTGGACGCCGAACTGGCGGCCGCGCCGATCGCGCAGCCGAAACCCGCCCCGCGCCGGCGCGCGAAAGGCGCCGAGCCCAAGCCCAACTGACTTGCCCTGCTGACTTGGCGCTCGCTGACTTGCCCCTCGTTGACTTGGACGTCGCCTGAGTCGCGGCCTAAATGCCTGCGAACGGCAAGGAGCGCAGGCGAGGGTGAAGCGGGCGTTGGATATTGCGGGCGCGCTGGCGGGGCTGGTGCTGCTCTCGCCCGTGCTGTTGTTCCTGCTGGCGGCGATCCCGCTGGAGAGCCCGGGGCCGGCGCTGCACTGGTCGCGGCGGATCGGCCGCGACAACCACATCTTCCGCATGCCGAAGTTCCGCACCATGCGGGTGGGGACGCCCGATGTGGCCACCCACCTGCTGCAGGACCCGGATCAGTGGGTGACGCCGTTGGGCCGGTTCCTGCGGCGCACTAGCCTGGACGAGCTGCCGCAGCTGTGGAGCGTGCTGGTCGGCGAGATGAGCCTGGTCGGCCCGCGGCCGGCGCTGTTCAACCAGGATGACCTGGTGGCGCTACGCACCGCCGGGGGCGTGCACCGATTGCGCCCGGGGCTGACCGGCTGGGCCCAAGTCAACGGCCGCGACGAGCTGCCGATCTCGCAGAAGGTCAAACTGGACATCGAGTATCTGCAGCGTCGGTCGCTGGGCTTCGACCTGCGGATACTGGCCGTCACCGCCCGGGCCGCGCTCACCGGGCGCGGGGTCAGCCACTAGCAATTGAGGGGAACTGGACGCCGGGGCGCGGGTTTCAAGCCGCCGGGGACACTGTCGGAGTTCACGTCGTGTCCAGCGACGCCAATCAAGACCCGCAGACTGGCCGCCGTCGGGAGCCTGCCAAGCCTGCGCCGGCGCGCACCGGCGAGCGGCGGCCGCTGCAACGCGCCGGGGCCTGGACCCAGGAGCACTGGCGGGCGGCGCGGGCCAGGCTGGGCCAGACGCGGATCGGGCGGCCGAGCCGCAAGACGCTCGGCTGGACCGGCGCCGTGCTCGCGGTGCTGGCCATCGCCCTCGCCATCCTGATCGCCGTCTGGGACTGGAACTGGTTCCGCGGGCCGGTGGAGCGCATGGCCTCGGCGCGGCTGCACCGCGAGGTGACCATCGCCGGCGACCTCAAGGTGGACCTGTTCTCCTGGCAGCCGAGCGCCACGGTCACCGGGGTGCGGATCGCCAACCCGGCCTGGGCCGGTCGCGAGAACATGGCCGACATCGGCCGCCTAGCCGTCCGCATCCGGCTGCTCCCGCTGCTGATCGGCAACGTGGACATGCGCCTGCTGCAGTTCGACCAGGCGCGGGTTTCGCTGGTGCGCAGCGCCAACGGCCGGGCCAACTGGGACTTCTCGGACGGCCGCAAGCCTCAGCAGCCGATGCGGCTGCCGCCGATCCGCGACTTTGTCGTCAACGACGGCCGGCTGACCTATCGCGACGTCGGCCGCGGCCTCAGCTTCGTCGGCACGCTCAACGCCAGCGAAAAGCTTGGCGGCGGCGATCGCGGCTTCGCGCTGAGCGGGCAGGGCTCGCTGAACCGCGAGCCGTTCCATCTGCTGGTCACCGGCGGGCCGTTGCTGAACATCGACCGCGCCAAGCCCTATCCGTTCGACGCGGAGGTGCGCGCCGGCCAGACCTTGGTCACCGCGCGCGGCGCCGTGCCCCGGCCGTTCGCTTTCGGCCAGTTCCACATGAACGTCACGGCGCGTGGCCAGGACGCGGCGGACCTCTACGGGATCACCGGCGTGGCCCTGCCGAACACCCCGCCATACAACCTGCGCGGCCGGCTTTCGCGCGACGACGAAACCTGGCGGGTGGCGGGCCTGAACGGCCGGGTCGGGACCTCGGATCTGGCCGGCCAGCTGTCGGTGAAGACCGGCGACGACCGGCCGTTGCTGACGGCGCAGCTGCACACCAAGAGCCTCGACTTCAAGGACCTCGGCCCGCTGTTCGGCGGCGGCGCCGGCAAGGTGGCCTCGCCGCAGCAGGTTGCGGTCTCGCGCGCGCTGCAGGCCGAGCAGCGGCTGCTGCCGGACGCGCCGCTCAAGGTCGAGCGCATCCGGGCGATCGACGCCGACGTCACCTACAAGGCCGACGACATCCGCAACGCGCCGGTCAACCTGCGCTCGGGCTCGGCCCACGTGAAGCTGGACGCCGGGGTGCTGAAGGCCGACCCGATCGACTTCGCCCTGCCGCAGGGCCGCATCGCCGGGACCATTCAGCTCGACGCGCGCAAGGATGTCCCGGTCACCGACCTGGACCTGCGGCTCTCCAACGCTCGCCTCGAGCAGTTGCTGCCGGTGAAGCTCGGCGGCGAGGCGCCGTTCACCGGCGCCTTCGTCGGCCGCGCCAAGCTGCGCGGCGAGGGCGACAGCGTGCGCCGGGCGTTCGCCAACGCTGACGGCCAGGTGATGCTGGTGGTGCCGGGCGGCGAGATCCGCAAGGCCTTCGCCGAGCTGATGGGCGTCAATGTGGTGAAGGGCTTGGGGCTGCTGCTCTCCAAGAACCAGGAGAGCACGCCGATCCGCTGCGGCGTAGCCAATTTCGAGGCGAAGGGCGGCGTGTTCCGCGCCGAGCGGATCGTCATCGACACCGGGCCGGTGCTGGTCACCGGGTCGGGCGCGGTGAACATGGAGACCGAGCGTCTCGACCTGAAGGCCCAGGGCCATCCGAAGAAGTTCCAGCTCGTGCGGCTGATGGCGCCGGTCACCGCCGAGGGGCCGGTCAGTCGGCCGCAACTGGGCGTCCAGCCCGGCGCGGCGATCGCCCAGGGCGGGGCGGCGGCGGCCCTGGCGACCTTCCTGTCGCCGCTAGCGGCGATCCTGCCGTTCATCGACGTCGGCCTGGCCAAGGACGCCAACTGCGCCGCCCTGGTCGGCGCGGCGGCGAACCAGGGCGCGCCGGTGCGCACCGCGGCGCGCTGAACAGGACACGGTCCGGTTGACGCCGCCGCCGCGGAGCCCGCAATCTCGCCGCGACTTCGATCAGGCTAGGGGACGTCCATGAGCGTCAGGTTCGGCAAGGCCGCGGCCGCTGCGGCGGCGCTCGGCGCGGTGGTGATCGCCGGCGCGGCGGTGGCGCACGACGTCGGCCCGGCGCCCAAGACGCCGGCCGGCAAGGCCGCGGCCGCGCGGCACGACAACTTCAAGCAGGTCGGCGCGGCCTTCAAGGCGATCAACGACGAGGCGCGGAAGGGCTCGCCGGACCAGGCGGCGCTCGCCGCCAATGCGCAGAAGCTGAACGGGCTGGCCCGGCAGATGGGCGGCTGGTTCCCGAAGGGCAGCGGCGCGGAGAGCGGCGTCAAGACCCACGCCAAGCCCGACGTCTGGAGCGATCCGCAGGGCTTCGCCGCGGCGGTCCAGAAGCTGCAGGGCGCGACTGGCCAGTTGCAGCAGGTCACCGCCAGCGGCGACGCGGCCGGCCTGAAGGCGCAGGTCCAGGCGACCGGCGGGGCCTGCAAGGGCTGCCACGACAAGTTCCGCGTGCCGGACAAGACCTAGTGTCCCGATTCCGAAGTTCGCATGCGCTTTGTGGCGGCCTCTGGCGAACTTCGGAATCGATCAGGACACTAGCAAGTATATGTTTCTAGTGTGCTGGATCTGAAGTTCGCTCCGGCGCGTGACCGATGCGCAGGCGAACTTCAGATCCAGCACACTAGCCTGCGGGCCTCCGGGCGAACTTCAAAATCCGAACAAACTCCGCTAGGGGCTATAGCCGCACGCGAACTTCGGAATCGGGACGCTTGATGCGCGACACCGCCAACTCCACCGTCTGGGCGAAGCTCTGGGACGGCCCCACCCGCATCTTCCACTGGGCGCTGGTGGCGCTGCTCGGCTTTTCCTGGTGGTCGGCCGAGACCCGCAACATGGAGTGGCACCGGCTGGCCGGCTATTCGGTCATCGGCCTACTGGTCTTCCGCCTGCTCTGGGGCTTCTTCGGCTCCGGCTCGGCGCGGTTCTCGAGCTTCGTGAAGGGGCCGGCGGCGACCTGGTCCTATCTGCGCACCCTGCCGTCGCGAGCCTATGCCGCGACGCCCGGGCACAATCCGCTCGGCGCCTGGAGCGTGGTCGCGCTGCTCGGCGTGCTGATCCTCCAGGTCGTCACCGGGCTGTTCTCGGTCGACGTCGACGGGCTGGAGTCCGGGCCGCTGTCAGATCGCGTCGACTTCGACACCGGCCGGGCGTTCGCCGCCGTGCACGAACTGAGCTTCACCGCCCTGCAGGTGTTGGTCGTGCTGCACGTCGCGGCGGTGATCTTCTACGCCGTCCACAAGCGCGCGGACCTGGTGCGGCCGATGGTCACTGGGCGCGGCAAATTCCAGTCCGACCCGGGCCTGACGTTCGCGCCGCTCTGGCGGGCATTACTCGTTGCGGTAGTGGCGGTTGGCGTCGCCTGGTGGGCGTCCAAGGGCTTCCGCTTCTAGGCGTTTGGCCGCCCCGACGCCGCGCAAAGCGGCAGGGCGGCGACGAAAAGCTACACAATTGAGCTAAACCGTCGCCGTTGCAGCGCCACAAATGGCTGTTCGCTTGTGGTGCGCCGTTTTGCAGTTGCGAAAATGTGACAGGCGCACGGAAACCCGTCGTCGCTGGCGGGGTTCGATCATGGCGTGTCTCCAGGAGATTGCGATGCAGACCTCACCGTCCTTCGCCTACTCGCTCTGCCAAGTCGAAGAAGGCTGGCGTTGGAGCGTCTATGATGAAGACGGCGTGACGGTCGCACGCGGGGCCGATGAGAGCCGCGACGGGGCTCAGGCGGCGGTCGAGCTTATGCTGCGCTGCGGCGCCCGATACGAGGAGCCGCAGCAGCGGCTCGCACCCTAGGGACGGGCGGCCAGAACCTTCGCGACGACAGGAGCCAGCCGATCGGCGATCACCCGCACCCCGGCGGCGTTCGGATGCATTCCGTCCGACTGGTTGAACTTGGGGTTGCGGGCCACGCCGGCGAGCAGATCGGGATAGAAGGCCACCCGATGGGCCTTGGCGATCGCTGGGAACACCGCGTTGAACTCCCGTGCATAGCCGCGGCCGATCTCCGGCGGCGCCTGGATCCCGGCCAGCACCACGCCCATCCGCCGCGCCTGCAGCCGGGTGAGGATGCGCTCGAGATTGGCGCGGACGACGCGCGGCTGGAGCCCCATCAGCAGGTCGTTGGCGCCCAGGGCCACGACCGTCACCGCGGTGTCCGGGCGGATGCTGAAGTCCATCCGCGCGGCTCCGCCGGCGGTGGTGTCGCCGGAGACGCCGGCGCCGCGAACGATGTTGGCCACGCCCCGGCGGTTCAGCGCCTGATGCAGTTGGGCGGGCAGGGCCTGAGCGGCGGGCAGCCCGAGGCCGGCGGTGATCGAATCGCCCAGGATGGTCACGACCTTGCCGCGCGCCGCCAGCGCGGGCCCGGCCCCGAACAGCGGCAGGGCCAGCAATGGCAGGCCCAGCAGGGCGCGACGGGAGCAGGTGGCGGGTGTCTCGACCATTCAGGCGTCCTATCTAGGATGCTCTGACGTAGCCTCCAACGCACGAGAGCGCCTTGTCCAACCCCGCCGATCCGCTGGTCCTGGAGGACGTCTCGCTGACGCTGCCGTCGGCGGCCGGTCCCGTGGAGATCCTGCGCGGGCTCGACGTGCGGGTCGCGGCCGGCGAACGCGTCGCCCTGGTGGGCCCCTCCGGTTCCGGCAAATCGTCGCTGATCTCGGTGGCGGCCGGGCTGGAGCAGCCGAGCAGCGGCCGGGTGCGGCTGTTCGGCCAGGACCTCGCCCAGCTCGACGAGGACGGACGCGCGCGGCTGCGGCGCGGGCGCGTCTCGCTGGTCTTCCAGGCCTTCCATCTGCTGCCCAGCATGACCGCCGAGGAGAATGTCGCCGCACCGCTGGAGATCGCCCGCACGCCGAATGCGATGGCCGCGGCGCGCGCCTGGCTGGACCGCGTCGGCCTGTCGAGCCGGCTCAGGCACTATCCGCATCAGCTCTCGGGTGGCGAACAGCAGCGGGTCGCCTTGGCCCGGGCGCTCGCGCCGGCGCCGCAACTGATCTTCGCCGACGAGCCGACCGGCAACCTGGACGCCGCTAACGCCCGGCGCGTCGCCAGCATGCTGTTCGACCTCACGGCGCAGACCGGCGCGGCCCTGGTGCTGGTCACGCACGACGAGGGTCTGGCCGAGCGGGCCGATCGCGCGGTGCGGCTGAGCGACGGCCGGGTGGCCGCGGCGGCATGATCCCGCTCTCGGTGCGCTTCGCCGTGCGCGAGCTGCGCGCTGGCGTGCGCGGCTTCCGCATCTTCCTGGCCTGCCTGGCGCTGGGGGTGGCGGCGATCGCCGCGGCCAGCTCGACCGCCGAGGCCTTCCGCCAGGGGCTGTCGGGTCAGGCGCGCGAGATCCTCGGCGGCGACCTCGCGGTCACCGTCCGCCAGCGCCCCTTCAGCGACGCCGAGCGCGCCGCCCTCGAACGACTGGGGCAGGTCTCCTACGCGCTGGCCAATCGGGCGATGGCCGAGGCCCCGTCGGGCGAGCGCCGGCTGGTGGAGCTGCGCGGCGTCGGCGGGGAGTATCCGCTGGCCGGCCGCGTCGAGCTGAAGGGGGCGCGCACCCTGGCGGAGGCGTTCGCGCCGCAGGGCGACGCCGCCGGCGTGGCGGTCGAGCAGGCGCTGCTGGACCGGTTGGGGCTGAAGCTCGGCGACCGGTTCCTGGTCGGCAACACCGCGGTGGTCGCCCGCGCCGTGCTGCTGCAGGAGCCGGACCGGCTGTCGCGCGGCTTTGCGCTGGGGCCGCGCGTGCTGACCCGCCTCGAAGTGGTCGAGCAAGGCGGCTTCGCCGCGCCCGGCCTGCCGTTCGTCGAGACCGCCCGGGTGGCGCTGAAGCCCGGCCTGTCGCTGCCGGCCGGCAAGGCGGCGGTGACCCGCGCGGTGAAGAAATCCGAGGGCCGGGTGCGCGACCGCAACGACGCCGCGCCCGGCATCCGCCGGCTGGTCGACCAGATGGAATACTTCCTGGGGTTCATCGGCCTGGCCTCGCTGGTGGCGGGCGGCCTGGGCGTGTTCGGCGCGGTCAGCGCCTATCTCGAAAGCCGCAAGCCGGCGATCGCCACGCTGAAGGCGCTGGGCGCCGACGGCGCGCTGGTGCGCAACCTCTACCTGGTGCAGATCGGGGCGCTGGCCGGCCTCGGCGTCGTGCTGGGCCTGGTCGTCGGCGCCGCCGCGCCGCTGCTGCTGGGCGCGCTGGTGCAGGACGACCTGCCGGTGCCGGCGCTGTTCGCCATCTATCCGTCCGCCCTGGCCAAGGCCGCGGCCTTCGGCCTGCTGGCGGCGGCGGCCTTCGCGCTCGCGCCGCTCGGCCGGGCGCGGGCCACCCCGCCGGCCAGCCTGTTCCGCCATGACCTGTCGCCGCGGCTGCGCCTGGGCCCGGAGACGGTCGGCGCCGGCCTCGCCGGTCTCGGGCTGGCGGCGCTGGCGGTGCTCGGCGCGCCGACCCGGCTGGCGGCGCTGATCATGATCGGCGGGGTGGCGGCGGCGTTCGCGCTGCTCTGGCTGCTCGGCTGGGGCGCGGCCGCGCTGGCCGGCCGCTGGCGCAGCGGCGCCGGCGGGGCCTGGCGCATCGCGCTCGCCAACCTCGCCGGCCCCCGCTCGGCGGCGCGCACCGCCGCGCCGGCCATCGGCCTGGGCGTCGCCCTGCTGGCGGCGGTGGTGCTGATCCAGTCGAGCCTGCTGGCCGAGGTCTCCGAGGTCGCCCCGCGCACCGCGCCGGCGCTGGTGTTCACCGAGATCCCGGGGGACCGGGGGACCAGCTTCGACCAGGCGGTGCGGCGGGCCTTCGCGCACCCACTGTCGCGCGAGACCTACCTGCGCGCGCCTTATCTCACCGGCCGGATCGCGACGGTGCGCGGCGCGCCGGTGAACCTGGCGCAGATCCCGGCCTCGGAGCGCTGGGCCTACGACAACGACGTCAGCCTGTCGGCGATCGGGGCCGAGCCGCCGAACGCCGGCGTGCTGCAGGGCCGCTGGTGGGCGTCCGACTACGCCGGGCCGCCGCTGCTGGCGGTCGACTCCGAGGTCGCCAAGGCCGCGCAGCTGAAGCTCGGCGACCGGCTCACCCTGTCGGTGCTCGGCCGCGAGATCGAGGCGCGGGTCGCCGTGCTGCGGCGGGTGGAGTTCGGCGCGTTCGGCGCGAGTTTCCCGCTGGTGCTCACGCCCAACGCCCTGGAGGGCGCGCAGCTGCGCGACGTGGCGATCGCCAAGGCCAGCCGGACGCAGGAGGCCGCGGTGGTGCGCGCGCTCGGCGACGGCTTTCCGGAGGTGAACGTCATCTCCGTGCGCGAACAGTTGGAGGCGGCGAGTGAACTCTTCGCCCGCCTGGCGCTGGCGGTGCGCGGCGCGGCCGCCGTCGCGGCCCTGGCCGGCCTCCTGGTGCTCGCCGGGGCGATCGCCGCACGCGCCCAGGCGCGGGTGCGCGAGGCCGCGATCCTCAAGGTGCTGGGCGCCTCGCGCGGGCAGATCCTCGCCGCCTATGCGCTGGAGTACGGCCTGGTCGGGGCCATCGCCGGGACGGCCGGCGTCGCCCTCGGCTATGCCGCGGCCTGGCCGGTGGTGGTGAAGGTGTTCGAGGCGCGCTGGAGCGTCGACTGGGCGGGCGTCGCCGCGCTGTTGGCCGGCGCAGCCCTGCTGGCCGGCCTGGGCGGCGTGCTCGCGGCCCTGCAGGCGCTGTCCAAACGCCCCGGGCCGGCGCTCAGGAGCGAGTGAGCGAAGAGAACCACGAAAGGCACGAAAGACACGAAAGGGCCGCGCCGAGAGCAGCGAGACGGCGAGGGGCGCTGGGTGCAAATACCGGCCGGGCTCCAATTCAAGCTGCGCTGGTAAGTGGGGCATGAGGTTTGTGCCCCAACCCGTTCGTGTCTTTCGTGTTTTTCGTGGTTCCTAACCCTCGAACCCGGTGAGGTCCGGCCGACGGCCGTTCCAGCCGGAGACGCGTTCGTAGGCCGCGCCCAGGCTGACCACGCCGGCTTCGTCGCGCGGTTTGGCGATGAACTGCAGGCCGACCGGCAGGCCGTCCGCGGTCAGGCCGCAGGGGACGGTGATCCCCGGCAGGTCGAGGTAGTTGGCAGCGCGGGTTAGCCGCGACAGCGGCGAGGTCATCTCGTCGACCCGGGCGATCGGCGGCGCGGGCAGCGGGCAGGTCGGGCTGACCAGGCCGTCGTAGGGGGCCATCCAGGCGTAGAAGGCGTCCTGGTCCTCGGCGCGCCGGGCGTGGGCCTCGGCCAGGTGGCGGTCGGTGAATCCGCGGCCGGCTTCGAACCGGCGGACGATCCACGGATCCATCACCGGCCGTTGGGCGGTGATCCGCTCGCGCCAGTGCCGCCAGCCTTCGGCGGCCATGATCAGGCCGTTGGGCAGGAAGGACTCGTCGAGCGTTCGCAGCGGCGGGACCATCTCCACCGTCGCGCCCAGGTCGCGCAGCCGCCCGATCGCTTCGAGATAGAGCCGTTCGACCTCCGGATGCAGCTCGCCGAGGAATTCCGGCGGGCTGGCCGCCAGCCGGCGGCCGCGGACGTCGGCGCGCAGCGCTTCGTCGGCGTCGAACGGCTCGCGGTCGGCGCTCGCCCCGTCGGGGCCGGAAATCACCCCCAGCATGCGCGCGGCGGTCGCTACGTCGGCGGCGATCGCCCCGACCGTGTCGAGCGCCGGGCTCAAAGGATGCACGCCTTTCAGGCTGACCAGCCCGCGGCCGGGCTTCAGGCCGACGACGCCGCAGATCGCCGCGGGAATCCGCACCGAGCCGCCGGTGTCGGTGCCCAGGGCGGCGTCGCACAGCCCGGCGGCCACCGCGACGGCCGAGCCGGACGAAGAGCCGCCCGGCGCGCGCTGCACCTTCGCGTCCCACGGGTTCCACGGCGCGCCGACGGCTTGGTTGGTGCCCCAGGCCCCGAACGCCAGCTCGACCGTGTGGCTCTTGCCGACCGCGGTCCAGCCGGCCTGCAGCAGCCGCTCGACGACGACGGCGTGGAGGTGGGGATGGGGATCGACCGGGACCTGCGCGCCGCCGCCGGTGGGCTGGCCGGCCACGTCGATCAGGTCCTTGACGGCGAACGTCGGCCCCTCGGCGGTCTCGCCGACCAGCGGCGGATCGAAAACCCGCACGAAGGCCTTCAGCCGGCCATCGTAGCGACGGATGCGGGCGAGCGACTCCTCGGGGCTCATGCGCCGTCCTTTTCAACTCCTGCGAACTATCGCCGAGGCTGAGGGCGGAAACCAGATGACGCCGGTCGGTGGTTGGCGTTTTGATCTGGCATGACCCAGCCGCTGCCCAACCAGCTCCGCTCCGCCGTCCGCTACCTCGGCCGCGTTCTGGGCGACGTGATCCGGGCGCAGGACGGGCAGGCGGTGTTCGACCAGATCGAGGACATCCGCCGCGCCTCGGTCGGCTTCCACCGCGAAGGCACGCCCGAAGCGGCCCAGCTGATGGGCGATCGGCTGGCGGCGCTGTCGCTCGCCGAGACGGTGCGTTTCGCCCACTCCTTCGCCTGCTTCCTGCAGATCGCCAACATCGCCGAGGACCACATCCAGCGCCGCCGCGGCCGGGCCGGCGACATGCGGCCCGACACCCTCGCCGGAGCGCTGCGCGCTCTCGGGGCCCAGGGGATCGAGCACTCGGCGGTGCGCGAGCTGCTGGGCTGCGCCCTGATCGCGCCGGTGATCACCGCCCACCCGAGCGAGGTGCGACGCAAGAGCGTGCTGGACCGCGAGAGCGCCATCACCCACCAGCTCGACCGGCTGGACGTCGCCGCCGGCGAGGTCGAACGCGCCGAGGTCGAGAAGGAGCTTGCGCGGCAGGTCTCGATCTTCTGGCGCACGCGGCTCTTGAGGCGGGTGCGGATCGCCGTCTCGGACGAGATTTGGAACGCGGTGTCGTTCTTCGAGCGCAGCTTCCTGACCGTGCTGCCGAAGCTCTACGCCCACTGGCAGGAGGTGCTGGGGGCCGAGAGCCTGCCCAGTTTCCTGAAGGTCGGCTCCTGGGTCGGCGGCGACCGTGACGGCAATCCCTACGTCACCGGCGCGGTGATGCGCCAGGCGCTGGCGTGGCAGGCCAAGGCGGCGCTGCAGCTCTACCTTGACCAGCTGCACGCCCTGGGGGCCGAGCTGTCGCTCTCGGTCGAGCTGGCCGGCGTCACGCCGGCGCTCGCGGCGCTGGCCGACCGTGCCCAGGACCCCTCGCAGCAGCGCGCCGACGAGCCTTACCGGCTGGCGCTCGCCGGGGTTTATGCGCGGCTGGCGGCCAGCTACCAGCGGCTCACCGGCGAGACGCCGCCCAGGCCCTCGGGCCTCGCCGCCGAACCCTATCCGACGCCCGAAGCCTTCAAGGCCGACCTGCGGACCATCCTGGACTCGCTGCTGCGCCAGCACGGCGAGGTCTTCGCCGTCGGCCCGTTGCCGGAGCTGATCCGCGCCGTCGACATTTTCGGCTTCCACCTGGCGACGCTGGACATGCGGCAGAACTCGGCGGTGCACGAGCGGGTGGTGGCGGAGCTGCTGAAGACCGCCAGCGTCTGCCCCGACTACGCCGCGCTAGACGAGACCGCGCGCTGCGAGCTGCTGCTGCGCGAGCTGGGCCACGGCCGGCTGCTGGCCTCGCCGCACATCGCCTATTCCGACGAGACCCGGCGCGAGCTCGACACCCTGGCCGCTGCGGCGGAGGTCAAGCGGCTCTACGGCGGCGAGGCGATCCGCGCCTACATCGTCTCCAACACCACCTCGGTCTCTGACCTGCTCGAGGTCTATGTGCTGCTGAAGGAGGTCGGGCTCTACGCGCCGGGCGATCCGCCGCGCACCGAGATCTTCGCCGAGCCGCTGTTCGAGACCATCGGCGACCTGCGCTCCGCCGCCGAGACGATGCAGCGCTACCTCGGCATGCCGCTGGTCCGCGCCCTGCTCGCCGCGCCCGGCATGCAGGAGGTGATGATCGGCTATTCCGACTCCAACAAGGACGGCAGCTACCTCACCTCGACCTGGGAGCTGTTCAAGGCCTCGCGTGCGCTGGTCGAAGTGGTGCACGGCCAGGGGCTGAAGCTGCAGCTGTTCCACGGCCGCGGCGGTGCGGTGGGCCGCGGCGGCGGCTCCAGCTTCGAGGCGCTGCTGGCGCAGCCGGCCGGCACCGTCGGCGGCCGCATCCGCATCACCGAGCAGGGCGAGGTGGTGGCCAACAAGTACGCCGACCCCGAACTCGCGCGGCAGAGCCTGGAGACGCTCACCGCCGGCGTGGTGCTGGCCTCGCTGCGCCGGCCGCCGGCCGACGAGCTGGGCGGCGGGCGAGGCGAGGCGATGGACGCGCTGGCGAACGCCTCGTTCGGCGCCTACCGCAAGATCGTCGAGACCCCGGGCTTCGTGTACTATTTCTACGCCGCCACCCCGATCAACGAGATCGCCGAGCTCAACATCGGCAGCCGCCCCAGCTCGCGGCAGGGCGCGCGCACGCTCGCCGGACTGCGGGCCATCCCCTGGGTGTTTTCCTGGTCGCAGTCGCGGGCGATGCTGCCGGGCTGGTACGGCTTCGGCTCGGCGGTGCAGCAGTCCGGCGTACCGCTGGAGACCCTGGCCGAGCTCGCCGAGACCTGGCCCTCGTTCGCCTCGATGCTGTCCAACATGGAGATGGTCCTGTTCAAGAGCGACATGGCCATCGCCGCCCGCTACGCCGGCCTGGTCCCCGACCGCGCGCTGGCCGACGCGGTGTTCGACCAGATCCGCGCCGAGTGGGAACGCACGGTGGAGGCGGTGCTGAAGGTGACTGGCCAGACCGCGCTGCTGGAGAAGAACCCCGACCTCGCGGCGATCATCCGCGCGCGGCTGCCCTATATCGACCCGCTCAATCACCTGCAGATCGAGCTGCTCCGCCGCCTGCGCGCCGGCGACGACAGCGAGGCGGTCCGCAACGGCATCCACCTGACCATCAACGGCGTGGCCGCGGGGCTGCGGAATACGGGGTAGGGGCGGCAGAACGCCCCCTGAGTCGGCTTCGCCGACAGCTCCCCCGCTTTCGCAGGGGAGCATCCTGGCGCCCAGATCCTCCACCGCGCAGCGGGGGAGGTGGATCGCGCCGCAGGCGCGAGACGGAGGGGGCGTTTGTGGCTTTGCGGCTGCGCGCCGTCTTCGCTAACCAGTCTCCATGTCCGCGAACCTCTACGACCTTCTCGCCGCGCGCTTTCCCGCCGACCGCTCGCGGCCCTGCTTCCTGCTGAGTGACGGCGCTGAGGTCAGCTACGGCGCGCTCGAAAACGGCGTCGGCCGGATCGCCGCACGGCTGCTGGCCGAGGGCGTCGAGCCCGGCGACCGGGTGGCGCTGCAGGCGGAGAAGAGCGTCGAGGGCGTGATGCTCTACCTCGCGGCGCTGAAGGCCGGCGCGGTCTTCCTGCCGCTGAACGCCGCCTACACGCCCGCCGAGGTGGAGTATTTCCGCGCCGACGCTGAGCCGCGGCTGCTGATCACCGATCCGGCGGCGTTCCTGGCCGGCGCGCCGGCCGAACCGTTGGCGAAGAGCACGCCGCGCGCCGCCTCGGATCTCGCAGCGATCATCTACACCAGCGGCACCACCGGCCGCTCGAAGGGCGCGATGCTGAGCCACGGCAATCTCGCGGCCAACGCGCTGGCGCTCTACGACGCCTGGGGGTTCAGCCCCGACGACGTGCTGCTGCACGCCCTGCCGATCTTCCACGTCCATGGGCTGTTCGTGGCGCTGCACTGCGCGCTGCTGGGCGGCTGTCCGATGGTCTGGCTGCCGAAGTTCGCCGACGCCGAGGTGCTGGCGGGGCTGGCCCGGGCCACCGTGATGATGGGCGTGCCGACCTTCTACACCCGGCTGCTGGCCAATCCGGAGTTCACCCGGGAGCGCGCCGCGCCGGTGCGGGTGTTCATCTCCGGCTCGGCGCCGCTGCTGGAGTCGACCTTCGCCGAATTCGAGGCCCGCACCGGCCAGCGGATCCTCGAGCGCTACGGGATGAGCGAGGCGGCGATCATCGCCTCGAACCCGCTGGACGGCGGGCGCGTGCCCGGCAGCGTCGGCTTCCCGCTGCCCGGGGTGGAGCTGCGCATCGGCGGCGGCGAGGAGACCGGCGTGATCGAGATCCGCGGGCCCAGCGTGTTTTCCGGCTACTGGCGGATGCCGGAGAAGACCGCCGAGGAGTTCACCGCCGACCGCTTCTTCCTGACCGGCGACGTCGGCCGGCAGGATCCGGACGGCCGCGTCTGGATCTCCGGCCGGGCCAAGGACCTGATCATCTCCGGCGGCTACAACGTCTATCCGAAGGAGGTCGAGCTGGTGCTTGACGAGGTGCCGGGCGTCGTCGAGAGCGCCGTCATCGGCCTGCCGCATCCGGACTTCGGCGAGGGCGTCGCGGCGGTGGTGATCGGCCAGGGCGACGAGGCGGCGCTGATCGCCGCGGCCCGCGCCCAGCTCGCCGCCTACAAGGCGCCCAAGCGGATCCTGTTCGTCGACGACCTGCCGCGCAACGCCATGGGCAAGGTGCAGAAGAACCTGCTGCGCCAGCGCTACGCCGAGCTGTTCATCGGCTGAGCCGGTTCAGGCCGGCGCGGGGTCGCCCAGGCCGCCCGGCGACTGGGCGGCGCTGGCGCGACGGAGCTGCGGCGGCGGGAAAACGGCGATCTCGGCCAGCCGTTCGGGCTCCAGCAGGATAGCGACGCCCGAGCGCAGCTCGATCAGCCGGTCGCGCCGTAGCTGCTGCAGGATGCGGTTGACGTGGACGATGCTGAGCCCCAGCGCGTCGCCCATGATCTCCTGGGTGAGCGGCAGCGGGAACCGCTGGTCGTCGCCGAGCCCGGCAATCTCCAGGCGGCGCTGCAGTTCGAGCAGGAAGTGCGCGACGCGCTCATAGGCGGTCTGCCGGCCGAGCCGGACCATGTGGTCGAGCAACAGCCTCTGCTCGAGCGCCTCGAGGGCGCGGAAGGCGTAGGCGAGGCCCGGCGCGTCGCCAGCCTGGGCGGCGTCGAGCGCCGGCTGGGCGTCGGCGGTCTCCATGGCGGTCAGGGCGACGACGGCGGAGGCTTCCGGCAGCGTCCGCGCGACGCAGGCGATGCTGTCGCCCGGCAGCAGGAAGCTGAAGATCTGCCGGCGGCCGTCGGCCAACGTGCGCTGGCGGCAGGCCCAGCCCGCGAGGATGAAGCGCCGCCGGCCGCCCAGCGCCCCCTCGGCGAGGAGCAGATCCCCGGGAAGGTGGCGTTCACGCCGGATTGGGAACCCGCGCAGCAGTTCACGCTCGGCGTCCGACAGGGCGCTAAGCGCCGTCAAGCGGCGCACCACCGCCTCCAGCGGCCGCAAGGCCGAGTGAGGCGTCACCCGGCTCGTCATCCGGCGTCCCCCGTGCTTGCTGGCGGCTCGTTCGAAGCCGCGCGCTTCCGTCCCGTGGCGACCTCAAGGTGTCGTTCTCGCTGTTCGCTTAGTGGGTGAGTCTCCACGGTATCTCTAAATAGAATCGCTGCAAGTATACCGTGTCTTCGTCGTCAAAAGATCAATTCGGCTCAACGCGGGGAAGCTAAGAGATCTGACGTTATTGTCGGATACCCGACTTAGTATCGATTTTTTGTCGACTAGTTCTGTAGGGCCGCAGCGACGGCTGCGATCTTGGTCTCGGTCTCGGCGCGCTCGCTCGCCGGTCGGCTGTCGGCGACGATGCCGGCGCCGGCCCGGGCCTCGACGCGCCAGCCGTCGGCGTCATGGACGAAGGCCGCGGTGCGGATCAGCACGCTGCTGTCGAGGCCGCCGTCGCATCCCAGCCAGACGAGCGACCCGAAGAACGGGCCGCGGCCCCCTTCGAGCCCGGCGATCACCTTCATCGCCTGCACCTTGGGCGCGCCGGTGATCGAGCCGGGCGGGAACGCGGCGCGCAGCAGGTCGCCGGCGGTGCGCCCCGCCGCCAGCCGCCCGGTGACCGTGGAGACCAGGTGGTGGACGTTGGCGAAGCTGGCGAGGCGGAACAGTTCCGGGGTCCGCACTGCGCCCGGCGTGCAGACCCGGGCGAGGTCGTTGCGCATCAGGTCGACGATCATCAGGTTCTCGGCCCGGTCCTTGACCGAGGCGCTTAGGCCCGCCGCCAGCGCCTCGTCCTCGGCCGGCGTCGCGCCGCGCGGGGCGGTGCCCTTGATCGGCTGGGTTTCGGCGACCAGTCCGCCGTCCTGGCGCTCGACCTTGAGGAAGCGCTCGGGCGAGTTCGAGACGATCGCTCGGTCGGGCAGCCGCAGATAGGCGGCGAACGGGGCCGGGCTGGTCGCCGCCAGCCGGATCATCAAGTCGATCGGCCGCGCGTCGGGCGCGAGCCGGCCCCGCCAGCGCCGCGCCAGGTTGGCCTGGAAGATCTCGCCGGCGGCAATCCGCTCGACGGTTTCGGCGACCGCGGCTTCGTAGGCCTCGGGGGAATCCGCCTGCAGCTCGCACCCCGGCGGCTGCGCCGGGCGCGGCGGCAGGTCGAGCCAGCTCCGCGCGGTCGCCGCGCGGACCGCCGCCTCGGCCTCGGTCGCGCCGCGGCCGATCGCCAGCACCCGCGCCTGGGCGTGATCGAAGGCGAGCAGGGCATCGTAGCGAGCGCAGGCCAGATCCGGCCAGCCGTCGTGGCGGGGCAGGCCGATCGGCTCGAAGCGGTCGCCGAGCTCGTAGCCGAGCAGGCCGGCGACGCCGCCCTGGAACGGCGGCCCGGCCGGGTCGGGATCGACCGTCGGGCCGAGCAGGGCGGCGAGCGCTGCGATCGGGTCTTCGGAGTCCTCCGGGGCCAGGGTGCAGACTGCGGCGGGGTCGGCGGCGACATAGGACCAGCCCGGCTCGGCGCCGCCGGTCAGGAAGCCGATCGTCCACGGCCGTTCGCCGAGCGCGCTCAGCACCTGGGCCGGGTCGCTCCAGGGCGCCTCATGGAAGACCGCCATCCGCATGCCGCCGCCATAGCGCAGCGACGGCGCTGAGCCTAGGCGCGCGGCTACGCGGGCTCGCCAAAGTCCGACCGGCGCCGCAGAAGACGCGGATGGCCGTCCTCACGCCCGTCTCCGATCCCGACGACCCGCGCCTCGAACCCTATCGTGACGTGCGCGAGCGCGATCTGGTCGGCCGCGCCGGCCTGTTCGTGGCGGAAGGCCGGGTGGTCCTCGAGAAGCTGGCGCGGGCGGGGAGCCATCCGCTGCGCTCGCTGCTGATCTCTGAATCCAAGCTGCCGGGGATGCGCGATCTGCTGGGCCAGTTTCCCGCGGAAATCCCGGCCTACGTCGCGCCGCAGGCGGTGATGGACCGGATCGCCGGCTTTCCGATGCACCGCGGCGTGCTGGGGGTCGGCGAGCGGCGGGCGATCGCGCCGCGCGATCTGCTGGCCGGCCTCAAGCAGACCGCGTTGGTGGTGGGGCTGAGCGCCATCGCCAACCACGACAACATGGGCGGGATCTTCCGCAACGCGGCCGCCTTCGGCGCCGACGCCGTGCTGCTCGACGCCGCCTGCTGCGATCCGTTCTACCGCAAGGCGATCCGGGTCTCGGTGGGGGCGGCGCTGACCACTCCGTTCGCCCGGCTGGAGCGTGACGAGGACCTCGTTCAGACCCTGGCCGCGGCCGGCTGCGAGGTGGTCGCGCTGTCGCCGGCCGGCGCGGAGGAGCTGGCGGACCTCCATTGCGGCGGTCGGGTCGCGGCGCTGTTCGGCGCGGAGGGACCGGGCCTGGCGCCCGGCCTGATGGCGCGCACCCGCACCGTGCGGATCGAAATGGCCGGCGGCTTCGACTCGTTGAACGTCGCGACCACCAGCGGTTTGGTTCTTTACCAATTAAGCAAACGTCGTTCTGCCGAAAGGCCGGCTTAACCTACCCCGGCGCACAATCGCCCAGATTGGGTTCCGGAGACGATCGGCCCGTGGGGCGAAGCGAAGAACACACGGACAAGGCGGCGCACGCGCCGCTGGAGCTGGAGCGATCCGGCCCGGTGTTCGACCGCGCGCGCCGTCTGGCCGGCGCGCTGTTCGGCGGCGACGCGAAAGACGCCGACATCGTGCTCGTCGAGAACGGCCAGGTCTGGCGCAGCAGCGATCCTAACGGCCGCCGCATGCCGGCGACCGCGCAAGGCTCGCAGTGGGTGGTCGAGCACGGCGAACTGCTGTGGATCGAGGACCTCAGCCACGACGCCCGGTTCGGCCAGTTGGCCGCCGCCTACGGTCAGGCGTCGCTCAGGCTCTATGTCGCCGCGCCGATCCGGCTGGACGACGGCTCGGTTCCCGGCGTGCTGGTGGTCGGCCGTCGGGAGGCGAAGGCCTACGATGCGGCGCTGGCCGAACGGCTGCAGGACCTCGCCGACTTCGTCGCCGACGAGTGGACCCGGGTGCGCGCCACCCGTTCGCGCGACGCCGCCCACGGCACATTGGCCTCGATCGTCCAGTCCGCGCCGCTGTCGCTGGCGCTGACCGATCGCGATATGCGGATCATCCATGCGAGCCCGATCTGGCTGGCCGACCGCGCGCTGACGGCCGAGGCGGCGCTCGGCCGCAGCGTCTACGAGCTGGCCCCCGAGGTGTTCGGCCCCTTTCGCGCCGAGTTCGAGCGCTGCCTGACCGGCCAGACCCTGTTCGCCGAGAAGGCGCCGGTGCCGCGCCCCGACGGCGGGACCAGCTGGCTGCAGGCCCGCGTGGCGCCCTGGCGCGACGCCTCCGGCCAGGTCGGCGGACTGATCATGGTCGCCCACGACCTGACCCGGATGGTCGAGGCGATGGAGCGGGTCGCCCGCTCCGAGGAGCGGCTGAAGCTCGCGGCCGAAAGCGCCCAGCTCTACGTCTGGGAGATTGATTACCGCCGCCAGGAGATCACCAAGGTCGGCCGCGAAGACGCATTCTTCGAGACGCCGCAGTCCTACGATGGGGTGATGGCCGATCCCTGGGCGAGCATCGACCCGCGCGACCGCCCGGCGGTGATCGCCGGATGGGAGCAGTCCATCGCCGAGCGCGGCGCGACCCTGCCCGAGTACCGCATGCACCGCCAGGACGGGCAGGAGATCTGGGTTACCAGCGCGATCAGCCAGGTCACCGACGCCGACGGCCAGCCGCTGCGCTTCGTCGGCGCGCTGCACGACGTCACCAAGCGCAAGCTGCAGGAGCGGGCGCTGATCCGCGCCAAGGAGGAGGCCGAGGCGGCGAACCGCGCCAAGAGCACCTTCCTGGCGACCATCAGCCATGAAATCCGTACGCCGCTGAACGGCCTGCTCGGCATGGCCCACGCCATGGCCAGGGGGCCGCTGGAGCCGGCCCAGCGCGACCGGCTGCAGATCATCCGCCAGTCCGGCGAGGGGCTGCTGTCGATCCTCAACGAGGTGCTCGACCTGTCGAAGATCGAGGCCGGCAAGTTGACCCTCGAGGACGGCGAGTTCGACGTCGCCGAGCTGGCGCAGGGGACCTACGCCACCTTCCAGGCGATCGCCGAGAACAAGGGGCTGGGCTTCGTGTTGAAGGTGCTTCCGGGCGCGCGCGGGGTCTACCGGGGCGATCCGCTGCGGGTGCGCCAGATCCTGTCGAACCTGGTCTCCAACGCCCTGAAGTTCACCGACCGCGGGGCGGTGAGGATCGTCGTCGGCCGTCGCGCCGGGCTGCTGCACCTGAAGATCAGCGACAGCGGCATCGGCATGACCGCCGAGCAGCAGGCGAATCTGTTCCAGGCCTTCGAGCAGGCCGAGGCTTCGACCAGCCGGCGCTACGGCGGCACCGGGCTCGGGCTGGCGATCTGCCGCGAGCTCTGCGAGTTGATGCACGGCCGGATCCGGGTGCGGAGCAAGCCGGGCAACGGCGCGAGCTTCACCGTGAGCCTGCCGCTGCCGCGGCTCGCAGGCGCGGCGGCCGCGTCATCCGCGCCGGAGGCGGACGCCGAGGGGCCGGACCGGCCGCTGCGGGTGCTGGCGGCCGAGGACAACAGCGTCAACCAGCTGGTGCTGAAGACCCTGCTCAGCCAGGTGGGCATCGAGCCAGTGATGGTCGGCGACGGCAGGGCGGTGATCGAGGCCTGGGCCCGCGAGCCCTGGGACCTGATCCTGATGGACGTGCAGATGCCGCTGATGGACGGGCCGGCGGCGACCGCCGAGATCCGCGCCCGCGAGCGGATCGAGGGCCGGCCGCGGACGCCGATCCTGGCGCTCACCGCCAACGCCCTGGACGATCAGGTCGCCGACTATCTGGCCGCCGGCATGGACGGCTTCGTCGCCAAGCCGATCGCCGCCAGCCGCCTGTTCGCCGCGGTGCAGACGGCGCTCGAGCCGCCGGCCGAACCGGGCGCCGAGGCCGCCGCCTAGGACCTCAGTCGGCCCGCTCGCCGAAGGCGTAGCCCGAGATCACCACGTCCATCGCCACGTCGCGGAAGGCGTGCCGGCCGGGCTCGCCCTCAGCTGCGCCGGCGGCGACGAACAGCGGCGCGAGGTGCTCTTCGCGTGGGTGGGCTTCGCGCGCGTAGGGGGCCTGGTCCCAAACCCGCAGCGCCTCGTCGCGCCGGCTCGGATCGGTCATCGCCTGCGACAGCCAGGTGTCGAACGCCTCGGACTTGCCGGTGAAGGCGGGAGTGAAGCCGCGCATGTTGTGCCAGCTCATGCCCGAGCCCAGGATCAGCACGCCTTCGTCGCGCAGCGGCGCCAGCGCGCGGCCGGCGGCCAGATGCGCCGTGGGGTCGAGGTCGCCGCGCAGCGACAGCTGCACCACCGGAATGTCGGCCTCGGGCGCCACCAGCTTCAGCGGCACGAAGACCCCGTGGTCGTAGCCGCGTTCGGCGTCCTCGGCGGTCGGAAAGCCCGCCTGGCCCAGCAGCTCGCGCACCCGCGCGGCGAGCGGCGGCGAGCCCGGGGCGTCGAAGCGCAGCCGGTAGGTCTCCTCCGGAAAGCCGTAGTAGTCGTAGATCAGCTCCGGCTGCGCGGCCGCGCCGACGGTGAACACCGGCGTCTCCCAGTGGCCCGAGACCACCAGGATGGCCTTCGGCCGTTCGGGCAGGCCGGCGAGCAGCCCCTTCAGCCAGGCGGCGGTCTTGTCCCAGGTGTCGGCCGGGCCGCGGGTCCATTCCATGAAGAAACAAGGCCCCGCGCCGTGGGGGATGAAATAGGTGGGCAGTCGCATGGCGGGCTCCTGAAGGCTTCGCCGGCGGCCCTAGCGGGCGGCCGCCGGCGCGGTCTGCTCGATCCAGTCGGCGAAGGTCTGGGCGAAGGCGCGGAGGAACTCAGCCGTGGCCTCGTTCACCAGCTCGCCATTCTCGTCGAACAGGCTGAAGGCGTTGCCGACATAGGCCTCCGGCTGCTGCAGCACAGGCATGTTGAGGAACACCAGCGACTGGCGCAGGTGGTGGTTCGCGCCGAACCCGCCGATCGCGCCGGGCGAGACGCTGACGACCGCGGCCGGCTTGCCGTTCCAGACGCTGTGGCCGTAGGGGCGCGAGCCGACGTCGAGCGCGTTCTTCAGGCCGCCGGGGACCGAGCGGTTGTACTCCGGGGTGGCGAACAGCACGGCGTCAGCGGCGCGGACGCGATCGCGGAAGGCCACGTCGGCCGGCGGCGGATCGCTCTCGGAGTCCTGGTTGTACAGCGGCAGGTCGCCGATCGGGATCTCGTCGAACTTCAGGTGCGGCGGCGCCAGGGCTTCGATCGCCCGGGCGACCTTGCGGGTCACCGAGTCCTTGCGAAGGCTGCCGACGATGACGGCGACGGTGCGGGGCTGCGACATGGGAGGTCCTCTTTCCGGCTTGCTGTCACCAAGATGCGGGCCTGCTGCGCAGTTGATAATCCCGTCCGATCGCAGCATTGCTTTTCCAAACAGGAAGTAATGCCCGTGGATCGGCTCGACGAGATCAACGCATTCATCGCGGTTGCGGACGCCCGCAGCTTCACCCACGCCGCGCGGCGGCTGGAGGTGTCCTCGGCCCAGGTGTCCAAGCTGGTCGCCCGGCTGGAGAACCGGCTGGGCGCGCGCCTGCTCAACCGCACGACCCGCGACGTCTCGCTGACCGACATCGGGCGGGCCTACCTCGACCGGGCGCGGCAGGTGCTGGAGGACTTCGCCACCCTGGAGAGCTCGGTGAGCGAGCAGAGCGGGCCGCGCGGCCTGCTGCGGCTGTCTGCGCCGGTCTCGTTCGGCGCGGCCGAGCTGGTCCCGGCGCTCTTGGAGTTTGCCGCGGCCTATCCGGACATCTCGCTCGACGTCACCTCCACCGACCGGATGGTCAACCTGGTGGAGGAAGGCTTCGACGTCGCCGTGCGCATCGGCCTGCTGAGCGATTCCTCGCTGGTTGCGCGTAAGCTGGCGGCGGTCCGCATGGTGACCTGCGCGGCCCCGGACTATCTCGCCCGCACCGGGTCGCCGACGACGATCGGCGACCTGACCGCCCACGAGGCGGTGATCGACACCAACCTGGCCGATCCGACGCTCTGGCGCTTCGGCGTCGAGGGTGCGCCAGCCGACGTGCGGGTGCGCGGGCGGTTGCGGTTCTCCGGCGCGCCGGCCTGCGTGGCGGCCGCGGTCGCGGGCTTCGGCGTCACCCGGGTTCCCGCCTTCGCCGCGGCCGAGGCCCTGCGGGCCGGGCGGATCAAGGCGCTGCTGTGCGACTTCGAGCCGGAGCAGATCCACGTGCACGCGGTCTATCCGCACGCCCGCCACCTGGCGCCGAAGGTGCGCGCCTTCGTCGACTTCCTGGCGCGCCGCTACGCCGGCGAGCCCGAGTGGCATCAGGGCTGGAGCTGACGCAAGCGCCTAGGTCGGATCGACCGGGTCGCCCAGCGCCTCGTGCAGCATGGCGAGCGCGGTCTTCAGCGCCGCCAGGCGCACCGCGGCCCGCCCGATCTCGCCGAACCGCTCGACCCGATGGCGCGCCGCTTCGCCGGCCCGCGCGCAGGCGAAATGCACCAGGCCCGCCTCGCCGGAGCCGCCGTCGGCGAAGCCGGTGATCGCCACCGCCACGTCCGCCCGGGAGAAGGCCAGCGCGCCCTCCGCCATGGCCCGGGCGACCGGCGCGGAGACCGCGCCGTTTGTTTCGAGCATCGCCAGCGGCACCCCCAGCATCTCGAGCTTGGCGTCGTCGGTGTAGGTCACGAAGCCGCGTTCGAAGGCGTGTGAGGCGCCGGGGATGTCGGTCAGCAGCGACGCCAGCAGCCCCCCGGTGCAGCTTTCCGCGGTCGCCAGCATCAGGCCCCGTGAGCAGGCTTCGTCCAGAACTCGCTTGGCCAAAGCGTCCACTTCGGCGGGAATGGCGGGGTCGAGGGCTTCGGCCATGTCGCGCTCGTCAAGCTGGGAAGGAAGCGGAGTTGTGGCTGACAACCCCCGCTTTCGAGGCCGGTTCCGCTTGATTTTCCGATCCGGACCCGCTGGGTAGTGGCATGACGACGAATGCGAAGGTCACGGTGGCGGGCGCGGGCGCGCTCGGCCTCAGCTGCGCCCTGGCGCTGGCGGACGCCGGGTTTGCGGTGACGGTCTGCGACCCCGGTCCGGCGCTCGGCAACGCCTCGGCCGTGGCCGGCGGGATGATCGCCCCGACGTTCGAGGCGGTGCTCGACGCTGAGGCGACGGCGCACTTCGACCTGCTGCTGGCGGCGCGCGACCTGTGGCCGGCGCTGGAGGCGCGCAGCGGCGTCAGCCTCGACCGCACCGGGGCGCTGGCGGCCGGCCGGCCGGAGTGGCTGCAGCAGGTGGCGACCCGGCTGGCCGGGCTCGGGCTTCACGCGACGGAGATCCCCCGCCGCGCGGCGGAGGAGCTGGCCCCAGGGCTGGCGGACGGGCTGGGCCCGGTGCTGCTGAACCGGGAGGACTGGCGGCTCGATCCGCGGGCGGCCCTGCAGGCGCTGACCGCCGCGGCCGTGGCGGCCGGCGTCGCCTTCCGAAGCGAGGCGGTGCGCGGGCGCGGCGACGCGGACCTGCTGGTGCTCGCCACCGGCGCCGCCGATCTGGCCGCCCTGGCGCCCGAGATGGCGGCGCTGGCGCCGATCAAGGGACATATCCTGCGCACCCCGACCCCGGATCTCTGCAGCGTGACGGTCCGCGGCGAGGGCGTCTATGTGACCCCGGCCGACGCCGGCCTGGCGGTGGGCGCGACCATGGAGGCCGGGGTCGCCGACCCGCGGCCCGATCCGGCCAAGGCCGGCCCGCTGCTGAGCGCCGGCGCCAGGCTGTTTCCGGCGCTCGCCGGCGCCGCTTACGAGCTGCAGGCCGGGGTGCGGGCGGCGACGCCCGACGGCCTGCCGCTGGTCGGCTTCAGCCAGGAACCGGGCGTGCTGCTGGCCAGCGGGGCGCGGCGCAACGGCTGGCTGATCGCCCCGCTGGTCGCCCAGGTGGCGGCCGCGCTCGCGGCCGGGCGCGACCCCGGCCGCTACGCCGCGCGCTTCGACCCGGCGCGCTTCAGCTAGTTCAGGCTGAAGCGGATCGGGATGTTGACCGCGCCGCCCTCCACCGGGCGGCCGTCGACGGTCTGCGGGCTCATGCGGAAGTAGCGCGAAAGCTTGAGCGCAGCGTCGCCGAAGCCTTCGCCGCCGGGCGTTTCGCTGGCGACCCGGCAATCGCGCACCGCGCCGGCCGCGGTGACTAGGCAGGTCAGCACCGCCTGGCCGCCGACGCCGCGGCGAACGGCGCGCTCCGGATAGGCGCGGGCCAGTTCGTCGGCCGAGGGCGTGCGCAGCCAGGTCGGCTGGCGCACCACGCGCGGTTCGGCCGGCGCGGCCGGCGGCGCGACCGTAGGTGGCGCGAGCGTCGGCGGGGTGATCATCGGCAGGCTGTCGAAGATCGGCGGCGTCGGCGCGAGCGGGGCGGGCGCCTCGGCCGTCTCGCGGACCACCGGCGGGCGAATGCGCGGCGACTCGACCGGCTTGGCGCGTTCGGGCTGGAGGAGCGGCCAGTCGACGATCGGCACTTCGATCACCTGCGGCGCGGCGGGCGGCGCCTCGACGATCGGCGCGGTGAACTTCATGAAGGCCAGGTAGCCGCCGCCGGCGACATGCAGGGCCAGCGAGACGCCGAGCGCCAGTTGCAGGCGCAGCGGAACCTTGCGGGTGGGCAGGTGGAAGGCGAGCGGAAAAGTCTGGCGGATAACCAAGGCGCGCTCCCATATTTCGTACTGCAACATCATTGCGTAACGGAGATGCAACGCTCCACCTCGCGTTGCGTCAAGAGGCGCAATCTCGCCGCTATGGTTAGCGGCTCGTTAACCATGTGAGGCGAGGAATCCCTCATGGCGATCGAGGGAATCCGTGGCGTGGTGGAGGCGGCGATTCAGCGCGCCGCCAAGGCCACGGGCGTGGACTTCACCTTCCTGCTGAAGACCGCCGGGCGCGAAAGCGGGATGAACCCGCACGCCCGGGCGACCACCTCGTCCGCCGCCGGGCTCTTCCAGTTCGTCGAGCAGACCTGGCTCTCGACCCTGAAGCAGCACGGCTCGAAATATGGCTACGCCCGCTACGCCGAGTTGATCAATCGCGGCGCGGACGGCCGCTACCGGGTCGAGGGGGCCGAGGCGCGCAAGGCGGTGATGGACCTTCGGCTCGATCCGCACGCCGCCTCGCTGATGGCCGGCGAGCTCGCGTCGGACCATGCCGCCTATCTGAAGGGCCGGACCGGCCGCACGCCGACCTCTGGCGAGCTCTACGCGGCGCATTTCCTCGGGCCGCAGGGCTCGGCGCGCCTGATCGAGGCGGTCGAGAACTCGCCGGGCGCGGTCGCCGCCAACCTGTTCCCGGACGCGGCGCGGGCGAACAAGTCGATCTTCTATCGCGACGGCCGTCCGGTGTCGGTGGCCCAGGTCTACGCCAACCTCTCGCGCACCGCCGGGCCCGGCGAGGCGGTGTCCCCGGGCGCTGCGACGGCCGGCGACGACGGCTTCCTGCAGTACGCCTCGGCGCGGCGCAGCGACCGCGAGCGCCAGCAGGACGCCCTGGTCTCGCTGATCCTGCGGGGCTCCCAGCCGTCGGACCAGGCCGGCGTCGGCTCGCGCCTCGCCGGCTCGATGTTCACCAGCGAGATGCTGAAGCTGCTGTCGGATTCCCGCAGCGAAAGCTGAGCCGCCAGGCGGACGGCCAGCAGGGTGAGCGCCGCGTTAAGACTCCCAGCGAACCGTTGCGGAAGGCTGCCGTGGCACCCTTCAGGAGGGTGGCTTAACCGGACGCGGAGCGCGGATCGTGGGTGTACATTTAATTGGATTTCGCATGGCCGGCGGCGGCGGCCGCGAGGTCAACGTCAATCCCGAGCACGTCGTTTGCGTGCTGGATGTCGGCGAGAACCGGACGCAGATCGTCACGACCGGCCTGTCCAACGCCGCCTCGATGAGCCTGGTCGTCGAGGTCCCGTACACGGCCGTCGTTCAGCGATTGGCCGATCACCCGGCGCGGGCGGGCGGCTAGTCGTCGTCCTCGTCGGCGTCTTCGATCGCATTGGCGACCAGTTCGCGCCAGGTGGGATCGGTGTCGTCGACGAGGTCGACGTCCTCCAGCAGGGCCACGGCCCCGCCGCCGTCGGGGAGCACGAGGCCGAGCACCTCCATGGTCTCGCCCTCGGCGGTCTCGTGAACCTCGGCCTGGACCGCGACGGCGGCCTGTTCGCCGTCGTCGTCCCACCAGATCACCGGTTGCGGCAGCGGCATGTCGATCGGCCGCGGGGCGGTGGTGTCGCCGAGCGCGAACACCGCCTGGCCGGCCTGGACGTCGTCCAGCGTCGCCACCGCGCCAGTGAAGGCCCGCAGCCGCGTCCAGTCGTCGGCGTCGTAGCCGCCGCCGTCCATCTCGTTGTCGTCAGCATCCCGGTTCATGGAACCGCTCCTAGCACGACCTTGGGTGGGAACGCTTGTCGCCGTGGCCAGATCATTCGGCCTGCATTTGGCCGTCCACAGCTTCGCCATGAAAACGCCTCGTTAAGCATACCGTCGCAAGCTCGACTCGTGGGATTCTGAATCCTGCAAGTGAAGGGGCGTTGGAGGCATGGCGACTACGCGGTCTGCGTTGACCCAGGACGATATCCGCGTCCTGGTGAAGGGCGCGACGCCGGACGAGCGCGCAGCCGCCGCCCATAAGCTCTGTCGCACGATCGAGACCGAGTCGCTGTCCGACGCGGACCGGACGCTGGCCGGCGAGATCCTGCGGATCATGGCGGCCGACGCCGCCGAACTGGTGCGCCGGGCGCTGGCCGTCACCCTGAAGAAATCCCCGCTGTTGCCGCGCGACGTGGCGCTGAAGCTGGCTCGCGACGTCGAGGGCGTGGCGCTGCCGCTGCTGAGCTTCTCGCCAGTGTTCACCGACGAGGATCTCGCGGAGATCGTCCGACTGGGCGGGCCGGTGCGGCAGGTCGCCATCGCCAAGCGGCCGAAACTGTCGCCGCAGGTGGCTGATGCGCTGGCCGAGCTGGGCGCTGAGCGCGCGGTGGTCACGGCCTGCGCCAACGACGCGGTGCAGTTCTCCGAGCGCGGGCTGCAGACGGTCGTCGAGCGGTTCGAGACCTCGGAGCGGGTGCTGGCCGCCGTCGCCTATCGCCAGACCCTGCCGCTGGCGATCACCGAGCGGCTGATCCAGCTGGTCAGCGACGAGGTCCGCGAGCACCTGATCAACCGCTACGCGGTCGCGCCGGAGACGGCGCTGCAGCTGGCGCTGGATTCCGCCGAGCGGGCGAGCGTCGACCTGGTCGATCAGGCCGGCCGCGCCGCCGACATGAAGGCCTTCGTCGCCCACCTCGTCGAGAGCCAGCGGCTGTCGGCGTCGCTGCTGCTGCGCGGCCTCGTGAACGGCAACATGACCTTCTTCGAGTGGGGGATCGCCGAACTGGCCGGCGTGCCGCACCACCGCACCTGGCTGATGATCCATGACGCCGGGCCGCTCGGCCTGCGGGCGATCTACGAGCGCGCCGGGCTGCCGGCGCGGCTCTATCCGGCGTTCCGGCTGGCGGTCGACACCTTCCACTCCGTCGAGTTCGACGGCGGCGCCCACGACAAGGAGCGCTTCCAGGAAAAGATGCTGCAGCGGTTCCTCACCCAGCCGCAGCCGGCCGCCCGCGAGGACGTCGACTATCTGCTGGAGAAGATGGACCAGGTCTCCGACGCGCTGCGGTTCGAGGCCGCCGCGGTGAACGCCTAGCTCAGTCGACCAGGGCTTCGGCGACGCGGGCTTCCAGCTCTTCGGCCAGCACGCGGCCGACCGGATGCTCGTCGGTCTTGATGTCGTCGCGGACTGCGGCGCGGATCGCGTCGATGTGGGCGTCGACCAAGGCCATCGGCGCGCGGGTGCGCTTTTCGGCGTCGTCGATCAGCACGCACAGCGAGGCGGCGATGCGGGTGATCAGCGGAAAGCCGTAGGTGGTGCCGAGGCCCTTCAAATCGTGGGCGCGCAGATAGAGCGACTCCACCGTCGCCGGCGTCATGCCGTCGGTGCGGATCGCCTGGCGGGCGGCTTCCAGCTTGGTGATTTCGTCCTGCAGCCACTGGGCGAAGTTGCCGGACAGGCTCTTCAGCGCAGCTTCGGCCTTGGCGATCGCGGAGGGGTCAAGCGCGCCCAGCCGGCTGGCGCCGCCGACCTTGAGCCGAAGGGTGTTCGGCACGTGGATGATCTGACCGCTATTCTGCTCGCTCACGAAGCCGCCTCCTGCCGCTCACGGCGAAGGTACCGGCTTGGCAGTTAACAACCGGTGCAGCGTGCAACCGGAAGTACTTACGAAGAAAACTGTTCTGCGAGCACGCGTTCTTCCAGGCTCCGGCCGGCGTCGAACAACATCGTCAGGGCCAGGTCGCGGTCTTCCGAGACGTGGACTTCCAGCACGTCGCGGACTTCGAAGTTGTCGGCCACGGCGCTGACCGGCCGCTTCTCCGCCTCGAGGATCTCGAACTTCACCTTGGCCATGTGGCGCAGCAGCGCGCCGCGCCAGCGCCGCGGCCGGAAGGCGCTGATCGGGGTCAGCGCCAGCACCTGGGCGTCGAGCGGGATGATCGGCCCGTGGGCCGAGAGGTTGTAGGCCGTCGAGCCGGCGGGGGTGGAGACCAGCGCCCCGTCGCAGGACAGTTCGGACAGCCGCACCTTGCCGTCGATCGAGATCCGCAGCTTGGCGGTCTGGCGCGTCTGGCGGAGCAGCGAGACCTCGTTGAACGCCAGCCCGCGATGCACTCCGCCGTGCACGTCGGCGGCGACCATCCGCAGCGGATGCACCACCGTCCGCTCGGCGGCGTTGATCCGCTCCAGCAGGCCCTCTTCGCTGTATTCGTTCATCAGGAAGCCGAGCGTGCCCCAGTTCATGCCGTAGATCGGCGTGCGGCTCTCGATCTGGGCGTGGAGCGTTTCCAGCATGAAGCCGTCGCCACCGAGGGCGACGATCACCTGGGCTTCATCGCGCGCGGCGTCGCCATAGCGCGAGGCCAGATTGGCGCGCGCCTCCTGGGCTTCGGGCCGGTCGCTGGCGACGAAGGCGATACGAGTTACGAAGGGTTCGGCTTTGAACATCGGCGGTTCACGAAGCGGGCAAGCCGCGGAACTTGTCAAACGCCGGCGTCGGCGTCTCGGCGCCTATCGCGCCGGCGGAATTCGGCGGCGCTTGCGCCTCAGCGGCTGTTCGCGTGGACGGCCCGCGGCAGGGTCAGGACTTCGCGGTCGCCCTGCCACACCGTCACGAAGGCGCAGGTGGGGTGTTCGTCGAGGAGATGACGCGCGCGGGGCAGGACCTCGTCGTCGCCGAGCAGGTCGAAAGCCTCAAACGTGGGGGACGATCCGTCCGACCGGCAGGGATAGAAGGTGTAGATGGGCATGGCGCGAGGTCTCGGCTGACTGCCCGAAGCCGGGGTTAATTCACCCTACGCCAGAGCCGCGCTTGAGTCTGTCGCGTGGCCAACGAAATATTCGTGATCAGTCAGCGCCGCGCGCCGGCGCGCATCACGAAGGTCACCGGCCTGGGCGCCGCGCGCGGCGCCTCGGCGGCGTTCTGCGGACGCCCGGCGTTCAGGCCGCGCACCAACTGCAGGATGGTCGGAAAGGCGCTGCGATCGATGCCGACGTCGGCGCAGGCGCGCTGCAGCGCCTCGGGCGTGTCGGCGTCCAGCGCCGCGTGGACTTGATCCAGGCTGACGTCGCCCAGCTTCGCCAGGGCTGCGGCGAACAGGCTGAGGCGGCCTTCGCGCAGCGCGCGGACCAGATAGCCAGGGCGCAGCTGGCCGGCGCCGTGCAGCTTGTCGACCAGCCGCCGCTCCATTTCCTCGCGTTCGCCCTCGCGGGCCACCACGACCACGCCGTCGTCCATCGGGCGCACGCCGCCGTGCGCTTCGCGCACCGTCTCGGCGATCGCCGCCTCCAGCGCGACGGGGTCGAGCCGGAAGCGATCGGTCAGCGCCTGGCGCATGGCCTGGCCGAGCCAGACGTAGAGCTGCAGCGCCAGTTCGCTGGTGAGCTTCGGATGGTTGGCCAGCGGCGCGCGCAGGGCGGCGACCCGGCGGGCCTCGGCCACCAGTTCGCGCATGTGGTCTTCGCTGAGGTCCGCCGTCGGGTTGCCGGCGAGCGCGGTCAGCACGGCCGGCTCGCCCTGGCGCAGGATGGCGGCGACCACCGGCCGGCCGAGGCACGGGCGGCGGGCGACTTCGATCTGGTGCTCGATGGTGGCTTCCAGCAGCAGGCGCACCAGGTCCTCGTCCTGCAGCACCGGGCTCGCGGCGATGATCGGGCGGGCGACCTCGATGTCGTCGAGGGCCAGGACGTTGATCAGCGCGGGCGGCGCCCACTCGGCCTTCGCGAGTTTCTCGGAGAGCCGTCGGCGCATGTCGCGCTCGGCCTCGACCACGAGGTTGAGGAAGATGGACGACAGCAGCTCTTCGGCCGCCGGATGCGCGGCGGCGCCGCCGACCTGGCAGAGGTCGGGGAGCGCGAGCAGCAATCGGTCGCGGTCCGCTGGTGCGCGGCTGCGAGCGAGATGGACAAGCCGTTCTTGGCTTTCGATCGAGGCCAAAAGCCCGATCCCCCTCTTTCTGAGTGGTGGAGCCTGGACACTCTTTTTCGGCGAGCCAGATGAAAACATACTTAAGCCGCGTTCGGGCTTGTGGCCGAACCTGGGCAAGGGGATGGTGAGCGTATGGCGGAGCCGCTGATCCTGGCGCTGGACGAGGGCACGACCAGCACTCGCGCCATCCTGTTCGACCACAAGGGCCGCCCGCTGGCGGAAGTCGGCCGGCCGCTCCGGCAGGCCTACCCGCAGGACGGCTGGGTCGAGCACGATCCGGAGGAGATCTTCGAGTTCTCGGTCGCGGTGATGCGCGAGGTCGTGGCCAAGGCCGGCCGCGCGATGAGCGACGTCGTCGCCATCGGCATCAGCAACCAGCGCGAGACGGTGGTCATCTGGGACCGCGCCACCGGACGGCCGATCCATCCGGCCATTGTCTGGCAGGACCGGCGGACCGCCGAGGCCTGCGAGCGGCTGCGCCTGGAGGGGCACGAACCGGAGGTGACCGCGGTCACCGGCTTGCTGCTCGATCCCTATTTCTCAGGCACCAAGATCGGCTGGCTGCTCGACCACGTTCCCGGCGCCCGGGCCCGCGCGGCGGCCGGCGAGCTGCTCGCCGGCACGATCGACAGCTGGCTGATCTGGAAGCTGACCGCCGGCCGGGTGCACGCCACCGACGCCACCAACGCCTCGCGCACCCTGCTGTTCGACATCCGCGCCCAGGCCTGGTCGGAGCAAATGGCCGCGCTGCTCGGCGTGCCGCTGGCGATGCTGCCACGGGTCCTGGACTGCGCCGACGACTACGGCGAGACCGCGCCGGAGCTGTTCGGCCGGGCGATCCCGATCCGCGGCGTGGCCGGCGACCAGCAGGCGGCGCTGATGGGCCAGGGGTGCATCCGCCCAGGCGAGATGAAGGCCACCTACGGCACCGGCTGCTTCCTGCTGCTGAACACCGGCGAGAGCGCGCCGGTGTCCAACGCCCGGCTGCTGACCACCGTGGCGGCGCGCGTCGGCGGCCGGGTCACCTACGCGCTCGAGGGGGCGATCTTCATCGCCGGCGCGGCGATCCAGTGGATGAACGAGGCCTTGGGCGTGCCGGACGGACCCCAGGGCGTGGAGCGGCTGGCGGCGCAGGCGCGGCGCGATCACGGGGTGCTGCTGGTGCCGGCCTTCACCGGCCTGGGCGCGCCCTGGTGGGACCCCGACGCGCGCGGCGCGCTGTTCGGCCTGACCCGTGACGCCGGCCTGCCGGAGATCGCCCAGGCCTGCTTCGACGCCTCCGCGCTGCAGACGCGCGACCTGATCGAGGCGATGCGCGCCGACGCGCCGCAGGCCTTCCAGGGACAGGTGGAGTTGCGCGTCGCCGGCGGCATGTCGCGCAGCGCCGGCTTCGGCCAGCGGCTCGCCGATCTGACCGGGGTGCACGTCCGCCGGGCGCTCTACCAGGAAACCACGGCGCTCGGCGCGGCGCTGTTCGCCGGCCTCGGCGCCGGCCTGCACCTGGACCTCGAGGCCGCCGCCCGCTCGCGGCCGGAGACTGAGCACTTCGCCCCGGAGTTCGACCTGCATCGCCGTGAGGCGCTCTATGCCCGGTGGTTGGACGCCGTGGCGCGGGTGAGAACCACCTAAGAAAAGGCCTTCCCAACGGCGGGAAGGCCTAGTGGGAGGGGCAGGGCCGGCAGATGGGTCCAGTATCCGCCGGCGCCGCCACGCCGGCCTTGGGGGACGCCGGCGGGAGAAGGGGTCGGGACAGATGGAAGCGTCTCGACCAGGCGAGGATGCGCCTGCCCGCAATGCGCGTCAAGGTTGTTGTTTTGAGGGCCGCTTCTATCGGTAGTGGTTACGGCGCCGGGGCCGGGCTGTTCACCATCAGGTAGGCGATCACGTCGGTCCGGTCCTTGGGGTCGCGCAGGCCGATGAAGCTCATCTTGGTGCCGGGCAGGGTGGTGCGCGGGTTCTCCAGCCAGTGGTCGAGCTTGGCCGGCTCCCAGACCCAGCCGGAGTCCTTCAGCGCCGCGGAATAGTTGTAGTTGGCGTGCACGCCGGCCTTGTGGCCCATGATGCCGAACAGGTTGGGGCCGGTCATGTTCGGGCCGCCGGGCGTGATGGTGTGGCACGAGGCGCAGAGCGCGAACTTGGCCTGGCCGTTCGCCAGGTCGGCGGTGTTGTAGGGCGCCGGCAGCGTGGCCAGGGTCGCCTTCATCTGTTCCGGCGTCGGCGCGGGGACGGCGGGCGTCGGCGCTGCGGCCTGACCATCGCCCGAGCTCGAGGACTTGCCGCAGCCGGCGACGACCGCCCCGAGGCTGAGGACGATGGCGGTGACGACCAGGCGGCGCATGCGGAAGCTCCTTCAGGAAAGTCGTGGCGCGGACTTGGCCCGGATTGGCGGGCGAGGCAAGCCTGCGGCCGAGCTAGTTCGCCGCTGTCTGGGCGTCGCGCAGCAGCCGGTCCAGCGTCGGGCCCCAGCCGTCCTGCGGGTCGGCGCGGTAGAGCCGCAGGCTGGGGTGCCAGGGGCTGTCCTCGTGCCCGGGCGCCCAGCACCAATCGACGTCGGCGCGGGGCAGCAGCACGAAGGCGCGCTTGCCGAGCGCGCCGGCCAGCTGCGCCACCGCGCCGTCGACCGTCACCACCAGGTCGAGCGCGGCGATCAAGGCGGCGGTGTCGGCGAAGTCGCGCGCGCCGGTTGCGGTCGGCGACAGGTCATACACCTCGCCGGGCAGCCCCGCGCGCAGGCGCTCGGCCTCCGCCGGCGGCAACGAGCCGCCGTCGCCGGCGCCCGGATCGCTGGCGGTCATCAGCCCGATCTTGAGCCCAGGCGGCACCGGCAGGGTCACCGCCGGCGGGCGCAGATAGGGCGCCGCGGGCAGGGTGGCGAGCTCGGTCCCGGCGCCGAACATCAGCGCGCCGCTGGTCGTCCAGTAGTCGGGATCGGGGAGCTGGAGGTCGCCCTGGGCGGCGCGGACCTGCACGCCGGGCAGGCTGGTGGCGAACAGCCGCGCGAGCGGCGGCGCGCAAAGCAGCCACACCTCCGCGCCCTGGTCGCGAAGCTGGGCGGCGAAGCGGGCGAACTGGATCTGGTCGCCGAGGCCGGCCTCCGGAAAGACCACCAGCCGCTTGCCCGAGAGGTCCCCGCCGGCCCACTCCGGGTAGCGCAGGCCGACCGGTTTCTGACGCCGTAGCTGCGGCAGCTCGAAGCGGGCCCGATAGAAGTCGGCGGCCGCCGCGAAGCGGCCCTGGCCAAGCAGCGCCACCGCCAGGGCGTAGCGCGCGCCAGGATCTTGCGGAGCGAGCGTGACGGCGCGGCGCAGCGCCGTCTCCGCCTCGGCGTACAGCCCCTGGGCGTTCAGCATGGCCCCCAGCCGCTGCGCCGCGGCGGCGTGGTCGGGCGCGGCGGCCGCGACGCGGCGGTGGATCGCCAGCGCCAGGGCGTGACGGCCGGCGGCGTACGCGTCGTCGGCGTCCCGGAGCAGGATCTCAACCCAGGGGGGCGGCGCGGCGGGAGCGGGAAGAGCGGACATGACCTGCGCATTAGCGGCTTTGCGCGGCGGAGTCAGCGGCGCGGCGAGGGCGTTTTCCACGACACCAGCGCAGACGCTGGGGCCGGCGCTTGCTACGAAACGGCATGCACCACACGCCGCTGATTGCGACCATCGCGCTGGGCTTCCTTGTCGCCTTCCTTTTCGGCCTCGCGGCCAGCCGGCTGCGGCTGCCGCCGATCGTCGGTTATCTGATGGCCGGGGTGGTCGTCGGGCCGTTCACGCCGGGCTTCGTCGCCGACGGCGACCTCGCCGCCGAACTCGCGGAGATCGGCGTGATCCTGCTGATGTTCGGCGTCGGCCTGCACTTCTCCTATCGCGACCTGATGAAGGTGCAGAGCATCGCCCTGCCGGGCGCGGTGGCGCAGATCGCGGTGGCGACCCTGCTGGGCATGGGGCTGGCCTGGATGATGGGCTGGTCGATCGCCGGCGGCCTGATCTTCGGCCTGGCGCTGTCGGTGGCCAGCACGGTGGTGCTGCTGCGCGCCATGGAGGAGCGCCAGCTGCTCGACACCCGCAGCGGCCACATCGCCGTCGGCTGGCTGATCGTCGAGGACCTGGCGATGGTCGTGGCGCTGGTGCTGCTGCCGGTCCTGGCCCGGGTGCTGCCGGGCGGGGCCGCGGTCGCCGATCCGGCGGGCGGCGACAGCCTGCTGGTGTCGCTGGGCCTGACCTTCGGCAAGCTGATCGCCTTCGTCGCGCTGATGTTCATCGTCGGCCGCCGGCTGATCCCGTGGCTGCTGGCGCGGGTCGCCGGCATCGGCTCGCGCGAGCTGTTCACCCTGGCGGTGCTGGCGATCGGCATCGGCATCGCCTACGGCGCGGCGGTCCTGTTCGACGTCTCGTTCGCGCTGGGGGCCTTCCTGGCCGGAATGATCCTCAAGGAGTCCGAGCTCAGCCATAAGGCGGCCGAAGACACCCTGCCGCTGCGCGACGCCTTCGCCGTCCTGTTCTTCGTCTCGGTGGGGATGCTGTTCGACCCCTCGGTGCTGCTGCGCGAGCCGCTGGCGGTGCTGGCGACGCTGGCGATCATCGTCGTCGGCAAGTCGGTGGCCGCCTTCGTCATCGTCAAGGCGTTCCGCTATCCCAGCGACACGGCGGTGCTGATCTCCGCCAGCCTGGCGCAGATCGGCGAGTTCTCCTTCATCCTGGTCACCCTGGGCCTGAGCCTCGGCGTGCTGCCGGAGGCCGGCCGCGACTTGGTGCTGGCGGGCTCGATCCTCTCGATCCTCGTCAACCCGCTGGTGTTCGCGCTCGCCGACTGGCTGCGGACGCAACGCCTGCGCCGGCTCGCCGCGGCCGAGCTGGAGGCGGGCGTGGTCGCCGAGGACGTGGCTGCGCCGCACCGGGTGGCCGGCGCCGGCCATGTGCTGGTGGTCGGCTATGGCCGGGTCGGCAAGCGGGTGGTCGACTCCCTGGCCGAGGAACGCGTGCCGACGGTCATCGTCGAGACCGACCTAGAGCGGGTCGAGGACCTGCGTCGGACCGGCCACACGGCGATCCTCGGCAACGCCGCGCGCGCCGAGGTGCTGGAGGCCGCCGGGGTCGCCCAGGCGACCAGCCTGCTGGTCGCCGTGCCGAACGGCCTCGAGGCCGGCGAGATCGTCGCCCGGGCGCGCGAGATGAACCCGGCCCTGCGGATCGTCGCCCGCGCCCATCTCGACAGCGAGCTCGAGCACATCCTGAAGAGCGGCGCGGACCGGGTGATCATGGGCGAGCAGGAAATCGCCCGGCTGATGATCTCCGACGTTCGCGCAACCAGCGCCGCGGCCTGATTCCGCGACCGCCGCGCGGAGGGCGACGTCAGACCCAGCACAGGACGGTGCGTACGGCCTCGCTGTGCGTTGTGGTGTGTCGAGAGCGTCTCCCGGAGGCCCCATGCCGCGCCGTCTAGCGATCCTCACCCTCAGCCTCGCCGTGGCCGGCGGGCTCGCCGGCTGCGAACGGCGCGAGGGCGCCCAGAAACCCGCGACGGGAAAGCCCGCGGCCGCCGTCGTCGCGGCGGGCGGCGCAGCGCCCAGCTCCTTCGCCCCGATCGTCAAACAGGTGTCGCCGGCGGTGGTCTCGATCGACACCCTGACGGTCGGCGGCGCGCCCAGCCAGTTCACCGAGGGCCCGCCGGAGGGCCTGCTGCCGGGCATGGGGGCCGTGCCGGTGCGCCGCGGTGCGGGCTCCGGCTTCATTATCTCGCCGGACGGCTTCGTGGTGACCAACAACCATGTGGTCGAAGGCGCGCGCGAGATCGTCGTCAGCCTGGCCGACGGCCGCCAGCTGCCGGCGCGGCTGGTCGGGCGCGATCCGCCCACCGACCTGGCGGTCCTGAAGGTCGAGGGGCGGGATCTGCCCCACGTCAGCTTCGCCCAGGCGGCGACGCCGCAGGTCGGCGACTGGGTCGTGGCGGTGGGCAATCCCTATGGCCTCGGCGGCACCGCCACCGCCGGCATCGTCTCGGCCCACGGCCGCGAGATCGGCGAGGGCTACGTCAGCTTTCTGCAGATCGACGCCCCGATCAACAGCGGCAATTCCGGCGGGCCGTCGTTCGATCTCCAGGGCCGGGTGGTCGGCGTCAACACGGCGATCCTGTCGCCGAGCGGCGGCTCGGTCGGCATCGGCTTCGCCATTCCCGCCGAGGTGGCGCAGTCGGTCACCGACCAGCTGATCAAGTCCGGGCGGGTGATGCGCGGCTATGTCGGGGTCGGCGTGCAGGACCTGACGCCGGCGCTGGCGATCCGGATGGGCGCGCGCGGCCAGCGCGGCGCGGTGGTCGTCGAGGTGGCCAGCGGCGGTCCGGCGGCCGGCCGGCTGCGGCCCGGCGACATCGTCACCGGGGTCGGCGGCCAACCGATCGCCAGCGCCGGCGACCTGATGCGCCGGGTCGCCAACACCCAGCCGAACGTCGACCTGGCGCTGGACGTGATGCGCGAGGGCCGGCGGGTCCCGGTGACCGTGCGGGTCGACCGCCGCCCCGACCAGCAGGGCTGAGGCCAAGCTCCCAGTCCGGCGCGGCCGGACCGGGACTTCGCGGGCTTACGCCGAATGGCTCAGCTTCATCAGCGCCAGCCCGCTGACGATCAGCAGGGCTGCGGCGATGCGCGGCAAATTGGCCGGCTCGCCCATCCAGGCGATGCCCGCTAAAAAGGCGCCCACCGCGCCGATCCCGGTCCAGATCATGTAGGACGCGCCGAGCGGCAGGGTGCGCATGGCGAAGGCCAGCAGGCCGAAGCTGGCGATCATCGTCACGATGCAGGCGATCGTCGGAACAATCCGGGTGAACCCATAGGATTGTTTCATCAAATAGGCCCAGACCACTTCCAGGATCCCGGCGATGACAAGGGATATCCACGCCACTGCGCGTCCTCCTCTGAGCGCCGGGCCGTCCCGGACTTCAGACCCGCAGACGCGGGGGAGGGCGTGGCCTCGATGCTTGGAAATAGCTCACCGGGCGCCTAAATCAAGGGCGTGACGGGGCGATTTGACAAGGGCGGCGCAAGGCGCCGGAATGGCGTGATGTTCGTTCGCCCGGCATTTCGGCGATTCCACCACCATGGCGGCAGCCTGCAAGCAGGCTCCTAGCCCCGGACTCCTGTGCGCGGCCTGCATCGCGCCGCACGGGGCCGGGGCCGACGCGTTCCTCAGCAGCGCGTTCCTAAGAACCGAACCCTGAACCTGATCGCGGCGCCCTAAGGCGCGCCGCTCCACGACATTTACCGGAGGTATTCCCGTGACCAGCACGGCCCGCGCGTCTGCGCGTCCCCGCATCATTCTCAGCGAAACCGACGCCCAGCGGCTGAGCGCCCTGGCCATGCAGAAGGAGGCCAGCGCGCCGGAGGCCGCCGGCCTGCTGCTCGACGAGATCGAGCGCGCGCAGGTGCGCCCCGACCACCTGGTGCCGGCCGACGTGGTCGGCATGAACGCGACGGTGGAGTTCGTCGACGAGACGCACGGCCGCTCGCGGCTCGTGCAGCTGGTCTATCCGGCCGAGGCGGACATCAGCGCCGGCCGGGTCTCGGTGCTGACGCCGATCGGCGCCGGCCTGATCGGGCTGACCGCCGGCCAGTCGATCCTCTGGCCCGACCGCGACGGCCACAAGCGGACGCTGAAGGTGCTGCGTGTTGAGCGCGCCGCGGCCTGAGGCGCGGCGGGGCGCGGCCGGCTACGCCTTCGGGCGGAAGCCGGGCAGCGTCCAGCCGAACACGATGGCGCCGGAACGGACGCCGAACGCGGCGCAGAATCCGGCCAGGCCGGCCGGCAGCACGGCCAGGCCCAGCCCGGTCAGCAGCACGAAGGTCGTCGCGCCGGCCAGCGCCGCGGTGACGTAGACCTCGCGGCGCAGCAGCACCGAGGGGTGCTGGGCGATGACGTCGCGCAGGATCCCGCCGACGGTCGCCGTCATCACCCCCATGACGATGGCCGGCAGCGGGCCGACGTCGAACGACAGCGCCTTGGCCGCGCCGAACACCGCATAGGCCGACAGCCCCAGCGCATCGAGCCAGATCAGCAGCTGCTCGCGCCGCCGTCCGCCGCCGAAGATCCAGATCGTCAGCGCCGCCGCGAGGCAGGTGATCAGGTAGGCCGGGCGGTGGATCCAGAACACCGGCGCGCCGATCAGCAGGTCGCGCAGCGTGCCGCCGCCGACCCCGGTGATCGCCGCGAAGAAGCCGAAGGTGACCAGGTCGTGGCGGCGCTCGGCGGCGGCCAGCGCGCCGGTCGCGGCGAACACGAACACCGCGGCGTGGTCCAGCGCGACGGTTGCAAGTTGGAGGCTCGACATCGCGCGCGGTCCTTGGAGGCAGCCCGCCCCAAGGATCGCTCGGCGGGGCGACTCTCAGGGTATAAGCGCAGGCGCATCCTGTCTGGATCGCAGCAGAAAGGTTTTGCCGGCATGGCCGAAGGGGAAAACGCGTGGACCTCCCGCAAGCTCGGGGCGGCGAGCTCGGCGACGCGGGCGGCGCTGATCGACGCCGCTGAGGCGCTGATGCGCGACGAGGGCTATAGCGCGGTGACCTCGCGCCGCGTCGCCGCCAAGGCCGGGCTGAAGCCGCAGCTGGTGCACTACTATTTCCGCGGCATGGACGAGCTCTACCTGGCGGTCTTCCGCCGCGGGGCCGAGGAGAACCTGGAGCGGCTGTCGGCGGCGCTACAGGCGCCGCGGCCGCTGCGGGCCCTGTGGGACATCATCCGCGATCCGCGCGGCACCAGCTTCACGGCGGAGTTCACCGCGCTGGCCCAGCGCTCGGAGGCGGTCCGCGCCGAGATCGCCCGCTACGCCGAGCAGTTCCGCCGCATGCAGATGGAGGCGCTGGAGCGCCACCTGGCGGCGCGCGGCATCGAGCCGAGGATCCAGCCGGTCGTCGCCAGCGTGCTGATGGTCAGCCTCTCCAGCGTGCTGGCCAGCGAGACGACGCTCGGCATCTCCCTCGGCCATGCCGAGACCGAGGCGCTGGTCGAGCTCTGCCTGCGCCAGTTCGAGGAGACCGGCGACGCCCCCGCCAGCCCGTTGCCAGCCGGCCTGACACAAGAAACGTGAATTCATCCGCGCGCGGCGCCGCTTGCGTTCTGCGCGCCGTGACACAATGTCCTACCCTGTTGCCATGACTAGACCCGGCCCGCCCGCAAGGCGGCCGGGTTTTTCTTTGCCCGCGCGGCGGGGGCAGAGCGGTGCGGCTGAGGGGATGGTGCCGGATGCAGGACTCGAACCCGCGACCTTCGGTTTACAAAACCGCTGCTCTACCAGCTGAGCTAATCCGGCGCTTTGACGCGGTCGCGGCGCGGCGGCCGGACCCCGATCGGGCGGGCAGGGATCGCATGCCAGGCGATGCGCTTCAACCCGGCAATGGCGAGGCGCAAAGCGCGCCCGTCTGCGGGCCGATCCAACACAACAGCGGCCCCTCGTGGACGAGGGGCCGCCGGTCGCTCAAGCTTCGGCGTTCTATTGGCCGCCGAAGCGGTACCTCAGGCGGACGCCGTACATCCGCGGCTCGCCGAGGATGAGGTACTCGGCGCCGACCGTGGAGAGGGCGTTGGCCGCCGCCACGTAGTATTTCTCCTGGCCGATGTTCGTCGCGTAGACGGCGAGGTCAACCGGACGGCCGGCGATGTTGCGCCAGTTCAGGTTGAGGTTGAGCAGGTCGGTCGCCGGGCTGAGGCTGGCGTTGAACGGGATGGCCCCGGCGGCGAACGCGGCGTCGCTGCCGTGCCCGGTGAAGTATTCGGACGTGTGGGTGAAGGTGGCGCCGAGGGAGATGTCGCCGATGCTCTCATCAAGCGGCAGCGTATAGGTGGCGGTCATCGTGAAGCGGTTCTTCGGCGCGAAGGGCAGCACCGTGCCGGCGCCGAGGAACGACGCCTGCGAACAGATGAAGCGGGTGTTGTCGCAGAACGGCACGCTGCCGCCGGTAACCTTGGCGTCGAGATAGGCGTAGCCGTAGTCGAGCCGCAGCTGGTCGCTCAGCAGCAGCGATCCGTCGACCTCGACGCCCCGCAGGCGTGAGCGGCCGATGTTCTGGATGCCGTTGATGCCGGTCGGCGCGGGGTTGGTGCAGCCGGGGATGTTGGCGGTGCACTGCGGGATGAACACCGAAGCCTGCTGGTCCTTAAACTCGTTCCAGAAGCCGGCGATGTTGAAGGTCCCCTGAACCTGGCCACGGAAGCTGGTCTTGAGGCCGAGCTCGTAGTTGTCGACAGTTTCCGGCTCCCAGGTCTCGGCGCCGAAGTTGGCCTCGTTGATGCCGCCGCCGCGATAGCCGCGGGCGTACTTCGCGTAGAGCAGGGTGTCGTCGTTCGGCTTGTAGTCGAGGTTGAGCAGCCAGGTCGGTTCGGAGGACTTGGTCTTGAAGGTCCGGCCGACGCCGCAGACCCCGCTGGTCAGCAGGCTGGAGTTCGCACCGGCCGGCGTCGCGGCGCGCGAGCAGCTGAACACCAGCGGGCCGGCCGCCGAGGTGATGACGCGGATGTTGTCGGCGGTCTCCTTCTGCCAATCCCAGGTGTTGCGGATGCCGGCGGTCAGGCTGAACTGGTCGGTCAGGTTATAGGTGCCCTGCGCGTAGAGCGCCGTGTTGCGGTAGTAATAGTTGTTCCGCGCAATCGACACACTGCCGGCCGGAACCGGGCGGCCGGCGACCGTCAGCGTCAAGGGCGTGCACTGGAACGCGTAGATGTTCGTGCACTGCGAGAAGATCTGCGTGTACTGCTCCTGGCCGTTCTTGGGCTCGCTGCGCTCCAGATAGAGGCCGGCCTGCCAGTTCAGGCGATCGTCGAAGTTGCGCCCCTGCAGCTGGAATTCTTCCGTAAACGTCCACTGGTGGCCCTGCGGCGTGTCCGGGCCCGGATAGGTGAGGACGAAGGGGAAGGGGATAAAGTCGCCGCTCAGGCTGAACGAATACCGCTCCTTGGCCACGCCGTAGCTGAGGATGTTCTTGACGGTCAGGTTGTCGGTCGCGTGCCAGGTGGTGGTGTTGATGCCCTGCCAGGTCCGCGACTTCACGAACGGGTCCGGGTTGATGTTGGACGCGTCGTAGAAGCCGTAGCCGGCGGCGGTCTCCCGGTCGTACTGGGCGCAGGCCGCGGCCCGGGTGATGGCGGTGGAGCCGGTGGAGCCCGGCACCGTCCCGCGGTTGCAGTAGGCGATCCGGGGCAGCGTGCCGTGGGTGTCGGACTTGGCGTAGGTGAGGACCGTGTAGTTCTCGAGCTGCGGCGTCAGGTCCCACAGGACGCTCAAACGCCCGGCGAAGTAATCCATGTCGCTGAAGTCGCTCGGACCGATGCCCGACCGGTTGTTGATGAAGCCGTCACGCACGTTGCGGTCGACGCCGGCGCGCACCCGCAGGCTGTCGGTGATCGGAACGTTGACGACGGCTTCGATCCGCCGGGCGTCCAGGTTGCCGAGCGTGCCCTCGACATAGCCTTCGAACCGGTCGGTCGGGCGCTGCGGCACGAGCAGGATGGCCCCGCCCGTGGTGTTGCGGCCGAACAGCGTGCCCTGCGGCCCCTTGAGGACCTGGACGTTCTGCAGGTCGAACATGCTGCCGACGCCGGCGCCGTTGCCGCTGGTGATGTTCGAGGTCAGCCGGGGGGCGACGGCGTCGGCGAAGTAGACGCCGACGGTCGGCAGGGTGTTGAGGTCCTGCGAGAACCCGCGGATCACGAAGCTCGACTTGTCGGAGCCGTAGCGGCCGTTGACCGCCAGGGAGGGCGTATAGGCGGCCAGGTCGGTGCTGTTGACGATGTTGCGGTTGGACAGCTGGTCCTGGTTGTAGACCGTAATGGAGATCGGAACGTCCTGCAGGCGCTCCTCCATCCGCCGCGCGGTGACGACGACGGTGTCGAGCTCGGTGGCGGCCGCGGGCTTGGATGTGGTGGATTGGGCCCAGGCGGGCGCGCCGGCGCCACACGCGAGCGCGGTGCTGGCGAGCAGCCAGAACAAGCGACCTGAAGATCTCATGGTGTCAGCCTCCCTATGTTTTTTGTCGGGCTGGCGCGCGTTGGCGCCGCCCAAGCATTTATTTGGACGTATCCGGAGGCTTGGCCTGTGTTCTTCTCGGTGCGGGCCCCGCCGAAAGAATCGCCTTTGAATAATTGCTTCCATGTCGACATCAAACCGTCAACATTGACGCCGCGGAACCTGTTGACTGTGGCCGCAATGGCGGTGGTCCGAGGCGAGGAGACACTTGTTCTCGGTACGACTACTGGTGGCGTACGCACTCATGACGTGCGTCAACGACGCCCGCCTCGGTCGATCTCAAGCTTCGTGACGCGCCTAGATCGGCGCCCGGCGTTCAGGTTCTCGGCGCGGCGATGACCGGCAGGGTCTCGATGGCGGGATCGCCGCCGAGCGCCGCATACAGGGCGACCAAGTTCAGCGCCTCGTCCAGCTGGGTCTGGGTGAGGCCCTGGCGGGCGACGTAGAGCGTCCGCTGCGCCACCAGGGTCGCCAGATAGGGGTCGACGCCGGCGCGGTAACGGGCGTCGGACAGCTCGAAGCTGTCGGCCGCCGCCGCCTGCAGCGCTTCCTTGGCCTCGATCTGCTGGCGGATCGTGCCGCGCCGGGCCAGGGCGTCGGCGACGTCGCGGAACGCCGCCTGGATGGCGCCCTGGTACTCGGCCACCGCCAGCCGCCGCTCGGCCTTCGCGCCGGCCAGGTTGGCCAGATTGGCGCCGCCGGCGAAGATCGGCAGGTCCGCGCCGCCGGCCGCCTGCCAGGTGAGATTGCGTTCGGCGACCAGGCCGCTGAGTTGCGGGCTGGCGTAGCCGGCGAGGCCGGTCAGGCTGATCGTCGGGAAGAAGGCGGCCCGCGCCGCGCCGATCTGGGCGTTGGCCGCCCGCAGCCGGTGCTCGGCCGCCAGCACGTCGGGCCGGCGCAGCAGGATGTGCGAGTCGAGACCGGCGGGGGCCTCGCCCAGCAGGTCGTCGACCGCCGCGAGATTGGCCGGCAGGGCGCCGTCGGCGACCGGGCCGCCGACCAGCAGCTCCAGGGCGTTGCGGTCCTGCGCCACCTGGGTGATCAGCGCCACCTGATCCGAGCGGGCGGCTTGCAGCGCGGTCTCGGCCTGGGCGAGGTCGGTGCGCGCGGCGATCCCGCCGTCGAGCCGCGCCTTGGTCAGGGTGACGGTGCGCGCGGCGCTGTCGACGGTGTCGGCGGCGATCGCCTGCAGGGTGCGGTCGGCGGCGAGCGTCAGGTAGGCGCGGGCGACCTCGCTTACCAGCGTCAGCCGCGCCGCGCGGGCGCCGGCTTCGGTGGCGAAGTACTGCTCCTGGGCCGTGCGGCTCAGGCTGCGCAGCCGGCCGAACAGGTCGAGCTCGAAGGCCGCCGCGAGGCTAGCCTGGTAGCTGCGCTGCACGTCAGCTTCGGCCGCGGTCGCCTGGCGGGTGCGCACCTGGCCGGCGTCGGCGGCGGCGTCGACGCTGGGGAACAGGGTGGAGCGCTGCAGGCGGTAGCCGGCGCGGGCGATCTCCACATTGGCCATCGCCGCGCGGAGGCTCTGGTTGTTGACCAGCGCCTGGTCGATCAGCGCGGTCAGCTTCGGATCGCGGAACACCTCGCGGTAGCTCAGCGCCGGCAGGGCGTCGCGCTGCGACGTCAGGTAGGCGTCGCCGCTCGGCCAGGCCGTCGGCACGGCCGGGGTGGGGCGCACATAGCGCGGCTCCAGGGTGCAGCCGGCGAGGGTGGCGCCGGCGAACAGCAGGCTCAGCGCGCGCCTCACGCCGGGGCTCCTTCGGTCGCTTCCGGGCGGCCGTGGCCGGCGCGGGGACGGAACAGCCGGCGCACCAGCACGAAGAACAAGGGCACGAAGAAGATCGCCAGCAGGGTGCCGGTGACCACGCCGCCGATCACCGCGGTGCCGATGGCGACCCGGCTCTGGGCGCCCGCGCCGGTGGCGATGGCCAGCGGCAGCACGCCGAACATGAAGGCCAGGCTGGTCATCAGGATCGGCCGCAGGCGCAGCCGGGCGGCCTCCAGCGCCGCGGCGACGGCGCTGGCGCCCCGCTTCTCGGCTAGTTCGGCGAACTCGACGATCAGGATGGCGTTCTTCGCCGACAGCCCCATGGTCGTCAGCAGGCCCACCTGGAAGTAGACGTCGTTGGCCATGCCGCGCAGCGCGACGGCGATGGTCGCGCCGACCAGTCCCAGCGGCAGCACCAGCAGCACGGCGAAGGGGATCGACCAGCTCTCGTAGAGCGCCGCCAGGCACAGGAAGACCACCAGGATCGACACGGCGTAGAGCAGCGGCGCCTGGCCGCCGGAGCGGCGTTCCTCATAGGACAGGCCGCTCCAGTCGACTGCCACGCCGGGCAGCTTGGCGGCGATCTCCGTCATGCGATTCATGGCCTGGCCGGTGCTCTTGCCTTCGGCCGCGTCGCCTTGGATTTCGAAGGCGGAGACGCCGTTGAAGCGCGACACCACCCGCGGGGTGGTCTCCCAGGTCGCCCGCGCGAAGCTGGAGAAGGGGGCCATGGTCCCGCTGTTGGTGCGGACGAACCAGTCGCCGAGGTCCTCGGGCCGGCTGCGGTACTGGGCGTCGCCCTGAATGTAGACCCGCTTCACCCGGCCGCGGTCGATGAAGTCGTTGACGTAGGAGCCGCCCCACGCGGCGTTGATGGTGCTGTTGATCTGCGCCTGGCTGACGCCCAGCGCCCCGGCCTTGGCGGTGTCCACCGTGATCTTCAGCGCCGGGGCGTCCTCCAGCGAGTTCAGCCGCACGCCGGTGACGCTGGAATCGTTGCGCGCTTCCGTCATGAGGGCGTCGAGCCGGGTCTTGAATTCAGCCCGACTGAGCCCGCCCGTGTTGAGCAGTTGCATGGTGAACCCGCTCGAAGAGCCCAGGCCGCGGATCGGCGGCGGGTTCAGCGCGACGATCTGGGCGTCGCGCAGGCTCGAGAGCTTCTGGGTCGCGCGCTGCGAGATCGCCCCGGCCGAATTGGCCTTGCCCTTGCGGTCGTCCCAGTCGGTGTAGTTCAGGAAGCCGCGGCCGTTGTTCTGCGCGGTGCCGGCCGGGCCCGAGCCGGTCACGGTGTAGAGCGTCTCCATGTTCGCCCGCTCGTCGCCGAGGAAATAATCCTCGATGGCCTTGGCCACCGCCAGCGTTCGCGCCTGGGTCGCCCCCGGGGGCAGGGTGTACTGCACCATGCCGCCGCCCTGATCTTCCTGCGGCAGGAAGCTGGTCGGCAGGCTGGTGAATAGGGCGGCCAGCACCGCGCAGACGAGCGCGTAGACGACGATTGCCAGGCGCTTGCGCTCGATGATGCCGTGGACGGCGCGCTGGTAGCGCTCGGCGGTGCGGTCGAACCAGGCGTTGAAGCGCACCCCGAAGCGGCCGAGCATCCGGTCCAGCACGTTGCTGTCGTGGCGCTCCTCGCCCGGCGGCTTCAGCAGGGCGGCGGCGAGCGCCGGCGAAAGCACCAGGGCGACCACCACCGAAAGCACCATCGAGGAGACGATGGTGATCGAGAACTGGCGGTAGATCACGCCGACCGATCCGCCAAAGAAGGCCATCGGCAGGAAGACGGCAGAGAGCACCAGGGCGATGGCGATCAGCGCCGTCTGCACCTGGTCCATCGAGATGATGGTCGCCTCGCGGGCCGACATGCCCGGGTTCTCGTGCATCACGCGCTCGACGTTCTCGACCACGACGATCGCGTCGTCGACCAGCAGGCCGATCGACAGCACCATGCCGAACAGGGTGAGCGTGTTGATGCTGTAGCCGAACACCGCCAGCACGCCGAAGGTGCCCAGCAGCACGACCGGCACCGCGATCGCCGGGATCAGGGTGGCGCGCCAGCTTTGCAGGAAGACGAACATGACGATGACGACGAGGACGATCGCCTCGAACAGCGTCTTCACCACCTCCTTGACCGAGAGCTTGATGAAGGAGGCCGCCTCGTTGGGGAAGGCGTACTTGTAGCCAGGGGGGAAGTCCTTCGCCCGCTTGGCCACCTCGGCGTGCAGCAGGTCGGAAGTCTTCAGGGCGTCGGCGCCGGGCGCCAGCGTCACCTGCAGGCCCGCGCCCGGGTGTCGGTTCAGCCGGCTGATGACGTTGTAGCTCTCCTGGCCAAGCTCGACCCGGGCGACCTGGTCGAGGGTGACGATCGAGCCGTCCGGCTGGGTCTTCAGAACGATGGCGCGGAACTGCTCGGGCGAGGTGAGCCGCGACTGGGCGGTGACCGTGGCGTTGAGCATCTGGCCAGGGGCCGACGGTAGGCCGCCGACCTCGCCCGCCGCCACCTGGGCGTTCTGCGCGCGCAGCGCCGTGGTCACGTCTTCCGGCGTCAGGTTGAAGCTCGACAGCTTGAACGGGTCGAGCCAGATGCGCATCGCGTACTGCGAGCCGAAGACATTGACCTCGCCCACGCCCTCGATGCGGGCGATCGGCTCCTGCAAATGGGAGACCAGATAGTCGCCGATGTCGCCGCTGGTGCTGCGGTCGGTCTCGTCATAGAGCGCCAGGATCGCCAGGAAGTCGTTGTTCGCCTTGGTGATGGTCAGGCCCTGCTGCTGCACTTCCTGCGGCAGCCGGGGCAGCGCCTGCTGCACCTTGTTCTGCACCTGAACCTGGGCGATGTCGGGATTGACGCCCTTGTCGAAGGTGACGGTGATGTCAGTCCGGCCGGCGGAGCTGGAGCTCGACGAGAAGTAGATCATCCCATCGAGGCCGGTGAGCTGCTGCTCGATCACCTGGGTGACGCTGGCCTCCAGCACCTCGGCCGAGGCGCCCGGATAGACCGCGCGGACGTTCACCGTGGCCGGCGCGACGTCCGGATACTGCGCCACCGACAGCGAGCGGATGCCGGCGACGCCCGCCAGCATGATGGCGATGGCGATCACCCAGGCGAAAACCGGGCGGTCGATGAAAATGCGCGAGATCATGCCGGGTCAGCGCCCCGCCTGGGCGGCCGGGGCTGCAGCCGCCGAGCCCGCGAGGACCGGGTGGACCGGCTGGCCGGGTCTCACCCGCGACAGGCCTTCGGTGATCACCTTGTCGCCGGCCGCCAGGCCGCTGACTACCAGCCACTTGTCGCCGATCGTCCGGTCGACCTTGATCTGGCGCAGCACCGCCTTGTTGTCGGGGCCGACGAGCATCACCGAGGCGTCCCCGCGCGGGGTGCGCGAGACCGCCTGCTGGGGCGCCAGGATGACGTTCTGCAAGGTCGCCTGCGAGAACCGGGCGCGGACGAACATGCCCGGCAGCAACAGGTTCTGCGGGTTGGGGAAGCGGGCGCGCAGCGTCACCGTTCCGGTGCTCGGATCGACCAGCGGTTCGGCGAACTCGACCCGGCCGCGCTGCGCATAGACGCTGCCGTCCTCCAGCATCAGCTGGACGCTGGCCCCGGAGGGCAGCACCCCGCCGGAGGCCAGCCGGTTGCGCAGGGCCACCAGGTCGGCGCTCGACTGCTGGATGTCGACGTTGATCGGATCGAGCCGGGAGATCGTCGTCAGCGGACTGTCCTGGCCGCTGGTGACCAGCGCCCCGGTGGTGACCAGCGAGCGGCCGACCCGGCCGGTGATCGGCGCCGGCACGCGGGTGAAGGCCAGGTTGATCTCGGCGGTCTTCAGCGCCGCGCGGGTCTGCGCGACCTGGGCCGCGGCCTGGCGGGCCTGGGCGACGGCGTCGGTGTAGTCCTGCTTGCTGACCGCCTCGATCTCGACCAGCGGCTTGTAGCGCGACGCCCGGGCCTCGGCCGCGGCGCGGTTGGCTTCGGCCTGGCCGACATTGGCTTTGGCCTCGGCCGCGGCCGCGCCGTAGAGGCTGGGATCGATCTCGTAGAGCGTCTCGCCCTGATGGACGATTGAGCCTTCGGTGAAGCGCCGGGCCAGGATCAGGCCGGAGACCTGCGGGCGGACCTCGGAAGTCTCATAGGCGGTCGTGCGGCCCGACAGCTCGATGTCGATCGAGGCGGTCTGCGGCGCGAGCACGACGTAGCCGGCCTCCGGCGGCGGAGGCGGCGGGGGATTCTTTTTCGCGCAGCCGGTCAGCAGCAGCAGCAGCGCCAAGCCTGGCAGAGCGAGCGATTTCAACGACATGTAGCCCAAGGTCTCGGGGAGGAAAGTCGATGGGGTGTCGCGTGCAGAAAGCATCATCAGACAGCCACGACAAGTCGCGTGTTGTTTCCAAAGATCGCCAGGGGCGTTCCAGGGGTTGCAGGTGAAAAAACGTGCTTCAGGGCGGAAATATAAAGTCGCCCATTGAGCTCCGTTCATGCGGTGCGATTCGATCCGTATTGATTACGCGGCGAATGCGAAGAGCGCATTGCAGTTTACTTCAAAGAACGCCGGTCGTCGCATGGCGCGCGCGCTCTGGGAGGGCGCGACAGCGCCGGGAGCGATTTTGTGAAGGAACGCACCTAGGCGGCGCCGTGTATTCCTGCTGCGCTGGCCCTAATATAAAAAAAGCCGGTCTCCGGCGGAGGAAACGAAGATTGTATAAGAGAGTCTTGGTCGCCTACGACGGCTCGCGCGAGGGCCGGACCGCATTGCGGGAAGGCGCGTTGCTCGTCCGTCAGTTCGGCGCTGACCTCTATGTCCTGGCGGTGGTGCCCGAGACCCCGGGCATGCGGGTGGCCGAAGGCGCCTACGCCGGCGCCATGGCCTATCAGGACGACACCTATCGGCAGTTGCTCGAAGAGGCGGTGCGCGGGCTGGGCAAGTTCGGCCTCCACGTGAAGGGCAAGCTGGTGCGCGGCGAACCGGCGCAGGAGATCTCGGCCTACGCGCGCGAGATCAAGGCCGAGCTGGTCGTGGTCGGCCATCGGCGGCAGAACCTGCTGCAGCGCTGGTGGTCGGGACCGAACGGGGCCTATCTCACCGATTACCTGAACTGCAGCCTGCTGATCGCCCGCGGGGAGATCAGCTTCGAGGCGTTCGCGGCGGCGATGGGCGCGGAACCCGAGGTCTCGGCCTAGGTTTGCTGGCGTCAGGCGCGCAGTCCGGCTAAGGCGCGGCGAGCTTAACCGCCGTGGACGGAGCTGCGCGTTCGATGCCTCAGACCTGGACCGCGATCGGGCCCGTCGCGCTGCTGCTCGCCTCCAACGTCTTCATGACCTTCGCCTGGTACGGCCAGCTGAAGGTGGAGCACCGGCCGCTCTGGCTGATCGTCCTGATCGGCTGGGGGATCGCCTTCTTCGAATACTGCCTGGCGGTTCCCGCCAACCGGCTGGGGCGCGCAGTCTATGCGCCGGCCGAGCTGAAGGCGATGCAGGAGGTGATCACCCTGGTGGTGTTCGCCATCTTCTCCGCGACCTGGCTGGGCGAGAAGCTGACCGCCAACCATCTCGTCGGCTTCGTGCTGATCGGGCTCGGCGCGGTGGTGGTGTTCAAAGGCCCGTTCTAGCGGCGTAACGGAGCGGCCGGGCGTCGGGGCCGTAGGTCGCCTCGCACTGGCCGGGACGCGCGGCCAGGAAGGCCACGTCGAGCCCCTTGATGGTCTGGACGGCGAACTCGACCGGCTTGCCGGCGCAGGTCACCCTGCGGAGGCTGACGCCGGCGAAGGCGGCGGGCAGCATGACCGAAGCGGCCTCGGCCCCGGCCCCGAGGCGGACGTCAAAGCGCAGCTTCGAGTCCTTCCAGCGCAGCTGTGCGAACCGCGACCCGTTGCGGCCGTCGAGCCAGCTCAGCATCTGCTCGGCGGAGACCAGCGGCACGCCGTGCTGCTGCGCGACCTGGATCAGCACGTCCTCGTAGCGGTCGGAATGGTCGTAGTGCGTGCCGAACGCGCCGAAGAACTGCTCAGGGCCGAGCGCGCGCTCGACCATGAACCGCACGCCTTCGAGCTGCGGCACGCCGCTTTCGTCGACCAGGTGCGAGGCGGCCTGGTAGATGTCCAGCACAGAGCCGTCGCTGTCGATGAACGGCATCGGAAAGCCCGAGCCGGTCATGAAGCCCGGCCGCTGATCGAGCCACGGCGGCGGCCAGTGGTAATAGTTCAGATCCAGCCGGATGCCGTTCTGTCGCTGGATGCGCGCCAGGTCGGCCCAGCCGTTCCAGACGATGCAGTGGATGCGGTGCGTGGTCTGCCGCGGCAGGTCTGCGTACTTGCGGTGGAACCCCCGCAGCTGGGTCTCCACGCTGTTCGACAGGGTCGCGTTGTCCTGGTTCCGGCAGCGGGTGTCGACGTGGACGCCGACCTCGAAGCCCATCTTCCGGAACCGTTCGGCGTTCTCGGCCGACAGGTCGGTGGCGGGCGTGACGTAGGCCGTCGCCCGCAGGCATTCCCAGGCCTCCAGGCGGCACCCTGCCGGGCTCAGGGCGGCGAGCCGGGCGAAGAGCTCCGCCGTCCCGTCGGTGGTGGCGTGGTCGTCGCCGGTCATGATGATCGCCGCGCGCTTGCCGTTGGGCAGGTACCAGAAGCGGGGCAGGGGCGCGCCCGCGGCCGACAGGATCAGGTTCGCCAGCAGCCGTTGCTGTTCGTCGGCCTGCGGCACGCCGATCTTGTCCAGGTTCAAGTAGTCGGGAAAGAACAGGTCGTTGGGCCGCCGGGGCAGGGAGCCGTCGCGTTCCTTGCCGGCCCACACCGGGTTGCCTTGCCGGGTCAGGGCGACCGAGCGCGCCAGGTCGAAGGCGAAGGCCGCGCCATAGCCGCGGCCGATGCGGCGCACGGTGACCGCCGGGTGGGGCAGGGCGGTGGTGGAATCGGCGTAGAGCTGCGCCACGGTGACCGGCGCGTCGTCTTGTCCGGCGACGAGCTGCGCCGCGGGCAGCGGCTCCCACAGATCGGCCGAGGCGTGGACGCGGAGGGTCTCGTTGACGATCCCGCGGCTCATCTGCAGCGATGGACTGGCCAGGAGGTAGGCGTGGCGCAGGGCGTCCGCCCGCGTGCGCGTGAAGCCCATCAACTCCAGAACCGGCCCCTGCGGCCGCATGGCGACGAGCAGCCCGCCGGCGCGCACCCAGTCCTCCAGCGCTGCGATCGCGGCCGGCGACAGCAGCGAACTGACGACGAGCACCACTTGGCGGTCGGCCAGGGCTTCAGCGGTGAGGTCCTGGGCCCGCATCGCCGTGAACAGGTTCAGGCCTTCGGCCTTCAGCAGCTCGGGATAGTAGGCGGAGAACGGATTGTCGGCGCCGCCGACGATCAGAATGGGCGCCTTGGGATCGTTGGGCTCGTAGCCGGGACCGACCATGTCGGAGTAGGCGATCTGAAAGCCGGGGACCGCCGTCGCGCGCGTCCTGGTCGTCGGATTAGAAATGCCTGCGGAAATCAGCAGGAAAGCGCAGCAAGTCAGCAAGAAGACACCGATCAGGCGCTGCACTTTCACATCTCCTTCCCGGAGGAGTTTTGCACGCGGAAGCAGGGTGACATCCCCCTATTGTCCGCACATCACTTTCGGCTCGAACTAATTCGAGCCGTACGTTGCTTATGGCTTGGCAATTATCTCGGACCCTGAGCCATTATTACTAGGTCGGCGAAGCGGGGCGGCAATAACATTTGCTGCTCAGCTCGCGACACGGTTGCAGCAAGCTCCACCGTAGGTGGACCTCGCCGCAGCCGGCAGCGGGGTTCCTGCGCCGGTGTCGGGCGCCGATGGGATCGAGAATCGTGGTCGCCGGGTTTCGCGTCAGAGGCCGTCGTGGCTATAAGCGCCGGTCTTCCGTCCATGCCGAGGCGTATAAGTCCGCACCATGTCCCGCATCCTGATCACCTCGGCACTGCCCTACATCAACGGGATCAAGCACCTCGGGACCTTGGCGGGCTCGATGCTGCCGGCCGACGTCTACGCCCGCTTCCAGCGGTCGCGCGGTCGCGAGACGCTTTATATCTGCGCCACCGACGAGCACGGCACGCCGACCGAGCTGGCCGCCGCCGAGGCCGGCCAGGATCCGGCGACCTTCTGCAGCGAGCAGCACACCGTCCAGCACGACCTCGGCCGCCGGTTCGGCCTGTCGTGGGACCACTTCGGCCGCTCGTCGTCGCCGCACAATCACCGGCTGACCCAGCGCTTCGCCCAGACCCTCTGGGAGGCGGGCTTCGTCGAGGAGCGGGTGACCCAGCAGGTCTACTCCAACGCCGACAAGCGCTTCCTGCCCGACCGCTACGTCATCGGCACCTGTCCGCACTGCGGCTACGAGGCGGCGCGCGGCGACCAGTGCGAGAACTGCACCCGGGTGCTGGATCCGGCCGACCTGCTGCACCCGCGCTCGGCGGTCTCCGGTTCGCCGGACATCGAGATCCGCGGCTCCAAGCACCTGTTCCTGCGCCAGAGCCTGTTCTCCGAGAAGCTGCGCGCCTGGATCGAGGCCAAGCGGCCGCACTGGCCGCACCTGGTCACCTCGATCGCCCTGAAGTGGCTGGACGAGGGGCTGCAGGACCGCGGCATCACCCGTGACCTGGAGTGGGGCGTGCCGGTCAACGCCTTCGAGTGGGGGCCGAACCCCGACGGTCAGCTGCCCGACATCGAAGGGCTGGCCGGCAAGGTCTTCTATGTCTGGTTCGACGCGCCGATCGAATACATCGCCGCGACCTGGGAATGGGCCGACCGCCAGGCCGCCGACGCCGGCCGCGAGCCGCAGGACGCCGACTGGGAGCGTTGGTGGCGCGGGGCCGAGGCCGGCGACGTCAGCTACGTGCAGTTCATGGGCAAGGACAACGTGCCCTTCCACACCGTCGGCTTCCCCTGCACCCTGATCGGGGTCAACGAGCGCCGCGACGCCGACGGCAAGTGGCACACGACCAATCCGTCGCCGTGGAAGCTGGTCGACCAGCTGAAGGGCTTCAACTGGCTGGACTATTACGGCGGCAAGTTCTCCACCTCGCAGAAGCGCGGCGTCTTCATGGACCACGCGCTGGAGCTGCTGCCGGCCGACTACTGGCGCTGGTGGGTGATCGCCAACACCCCGGAGACCTCGGACTCGACCTTCGCCTGGGAGCCGTTCCAGGCCCAGGTGAACGCCGACCTGGCCGACGTGCTCGGCAACTTCGTCAACCGGATCTGCAAGTTCACCGAGAGCCGCTTTGACGGCGTGGTCCCCGAGGGCGGCGCGCCCGGGCCGCTGGAGGCCAAGCTCGAGGAGGACGTGCTGGCCAAGCTGCGCGAGCTGACCGGCCACATGGAGGACCGCGAGTTCCGCAAGTCGGCGACGGCGCTGCGCCAGCTCTGGGTGCTCGGCAACCAGTACCTGACCGAAGCCGCGCCGTGGACGGCGATCAAGACCGACCGCGACCGCGCCGCCGTGGCGGTGCGCTACGGCCTGAACCTGGTCGCCCTGTTCGCCAAGGTCAGCGAGCCGTTTATCCCGTTCGCCGCCGAGAAGATCGCGATGGGCGTCGGCGAGTCCTTCCCCGGCCGCTGGCCGGCGCTGGACGGGCAGGGGACGCTCGCTGTCCTCGAGCCCGGCCGTCCGGTGCAGGCGCCGGAAGTGCTGTTCCGCAAGGTCGAGGACACCCAGGTCGAAGAATGGCGCGAACGCTTCGGCGGGGGCGAGAAGCCAGCTTAGGGAACCCTTCTCCCCGAACGCCCCCCTCCGTCTCGCGCCTTTGGCGCGATCCACCTCCCCCGCTGCGCGGTGGAGGATCTGGGCCGGAGATGCTCCACCGCGCAGCGGGGGAGCTGTCGGCGAAGCCGACTGAGGGGGCGTTTAGGCCGGCAGCCCTGTCCTGAGGGCGAAGGCCCCCGTCTTTACCGATACTTGCCCGGATCGATCGCCAAGGCGTCCGGCATCAGCCGGTTGTACTGCTCGACGCGGCCGAGATCGGTGATCAGGTCGCGGTGGCCTTCCCACATCATATGCAGGGCGACGTAGAGCACGATCGCCAGGCCGACGTAGCCGATCCAGCGATAGTGGTGCAGCAGCCGGGCGATCCAGGTCGCGGCCACGCCCATCAGGGCGATCGAGACCAGCAGGCCGAACACCAGCACGCTGGGATGCTCGCGGGCCGCGCCGGCCACGGCCAGCACGTTGTCCAGCGACATCGAGACGTCGGCGATCAGGATCTGGATCAGCGCGCTGCGGAAGCTCTTGGCCTGGACGACGTTCGGCTCGGTCGCCGGGTCGGCGTCGAGCACCGCCTCGGCGGTCGCTTCGTCGACCGCCGCCTGCGCGCGCATCTCCTTCCACATCTTCCAGCAGACCCACAGCAGCAGGATGCCGCCGGCCAACAGCAGGCCGATGACGCCCATCAGCTGGGTGGTGATCAGGGCGAAGCCGATTCGCGTGACGACCGCGGCGACCAGGCCCCAGAAGATCGCCCGCTTGCGCTGGTCGGGCGGCAGCCCCGCAGCCACCACGCCCACCGCGACGGCGTTGTCGCCGGCGAGCACGAGGTCGATCATCAGCACCTGGAGGAGCGCGCTGATCGCGCCGGGGGAGAGCAGGCTTTCGAGCATGGCGCTCTCAATGCGTCAGCCGCGGCCAGGCTGCAATGGCCGAGGCGCCGGAGACCCGCCCGCCCGCGCTGGATCGGCGCGAGCAGGCGGGGCGGCGTTCAATCAGCAATCAGCGCGGGCGCGCCGCCTCATAGAGCGACACCGCCGCGGCCGCCGAGACGTTCAGGCTCTCGAAGCCGCCGGGCATCGGGATCTTGGCGAGGTCGTCGCAATGTTCGGCGACCAGCCGGCGCAGGCCTTCGCCCTCGGAGCCGAGGACCAGCACCACCGGACCGCCGTCGAGCGCCTCGGCCAGGGTGCGCTCGGCCGCGCCGGTCAGGCCGACCGTCCGCCAGCCCAGTTCGACCAGGGTCTCCAGCGCGCGCGAGAGATTCACCACCCGGGCGATCGGCGTGCGCTCGACCGCGCCGGCCGCGGCCTTGGCGAGCGCGCCGGTCAGCTTCGGCGCGTGGCGGTCCTGGAGAATCAGTCCGCGGGCGCCGAACGCCGCGGCCGAGCGGAGAATCGCCCCCACGTTCTGCGGGTCGGTGACCTGGTCGAGCATCAGGAGCACCGCGCCGGGCTCCGCAACGAAGTCCTCGAGGACGGCTGATTCGAGCTCCGCGGGCTTCAACGCCACGCCCTGGTGCACCGCACCTTGCGGCAGCGCCTGGGCGATCGCGCCGTTGTCGGCGGTCTCCAGCACCTTCAGGCGACCGAATCGCTGCTCGAGCTGGCGGGCCCGTTCCGGCGTCGCCAGGAGGCGAATCGGCTCGCCGCGCGCAGTGTTCTCGAGGGCGGCCTCGACCGCGTGCCACCCCCAGATCCACTCGTCGGAGGCGGCCTCCGCACGCCTTGGGGAGCGCCCGTGAGATTGATGCTTTCGACCCCGACGGGCGTCGTTGCGTTCGGAATGCGAGGCCACTATAAGACGCGCTCCAAATTGGGGCCCCCGAGCGGGACCTCCGGTTGCGGAACTGTTGCGGGGCGCCTATAGCACTCCGCGTCGGCCGCGTCGGAGCTTTCGTTCCAAGCCTCGAGGCGGCTCCGCGCGCTGGGGGAATGTCCCGAGTGGCAAAGGGGGCGGACTGTAAATCCGCTGCTGTAATGGCTTCGTAGGTTCGAGTCCTACTTCCCCCACCACGCGCTGGAGCAAATCGAGAGGTGCGGCGACGCCGCCTTGGCTAGGCGGGTATAGCACAATGGTAGTGCAGCAGCCTTCCAAGCTGAGGATGCGGGTTCGATTCCCGCTACCCGCTCCAATCTCTCTTACATTGGTTTAAGCAACGCCGGCAGGACCCCGATGGCCAAGGAAAAGTTTCAACGCAATAAGCCGCACTGCAACATCGGCACCATCGGTCACGTCGACCATGGCAAGACGACGCTGACGGCGGCGATCACCATCGTTCTGGCGAAGTCCGGCGGTGCGACCGCGAAGAACTACGCGGACATCGACGCGGCGCCGGAAGAAAAGGCCCGCGGCATCACGATCAACACGGCTCACGTCGAATACGAGACGCAGAACCGTCACTACGCGCACGTCGACTGCCCTGGGCACGCCGACTACGTGAAGAACATGATCACCGGCGCGGCGCAGATGGACGGCGCGATCCTGGTGGTGTCGGCCGCCGACGGCCCGATGCCGCAGACCCGCGAGCACATCCTGCTGGCGCGTCAGGTCGGCGTTCCGGCGCTGGTGGTGTTCATGAACAAGGTCGACATGGTCGACGACTCCGAACTGCTCGACCTAGTCGAGATGGAAGTTCGCGAGCTGCTGTCGAGCTACGAGTTCCCGGGCGACGACATTCCGATCGTCAAGGGCTCGGCGCTGGCCGCCGTCGAAGGCCGTGACCCGGCGATCGGCGAAGACCGGATCCTCGAGCTGATGACCCAGGTCGACGCCTACATCCCGCAGCCGGAGCGTCCGGTCGACCTGCCGTTCCTGATGCCGGTGGAAGACGTGTTCTCGATCTCGGGCCGCGGCACCGTGGTGACCGGCCGGATCGAAAAGGGCATCGTCAAGGTCGGCGAGGAAGTCGAGATCGTCGGCATCCGCGACGTGCAGAAGACCACCTGCACCGGCGTCGAGATGTTCCGCAAGCTGCTGGACCAGGGCCAGGCGGGCGACAACGTCGGCGTGCTGCTGCGCGGCACCAAGCGTGAAGACGTCGAACGCGGCCAGGTGCTCTGCAAGCCGGGCTCGATCACCCCGCACACCGAGTTCACCGCCGAGGTCTACATCCTGACCAAGGAAGAAGGCGGCCGCCACACGCCGTTCTTCACCAACTACCGCCCGCAGTTCTACTTCCGCACGACCGACGTGACCGGCATCGTGAAGCTGAAGGAAGGCGTGGAGATGGTCATGCCCGGCGACAACGTCGAGCTGAACATCGAGCTGATCACCCCGATCGCCATGGACCAGGGCCTGCGCTTCGCCATTCGCGAAGGCGGCCGGACGGTCGGCTCGGGCGTCGTCTCGAAGATCACCAAGTAAGGCGCACGCAGGCGCAAGCCTGCGCGACGCTTCGGACTGAAGGAAAGGCCGTCGGCTCACGCCGGCGGCCTTTTCGCATTCCTAGATCTCATCCCGCCCGTCATCCCGCCCGTCATCCCGGATGGCCGAATGGCCGATCCGGGACCAGGGCGGTGCGCGCGGCCCCTGGGTCCCGGCTCGTCGCTCCGCTTCGGCCGGGATGACGGCGGGGGAGGGGCGTGGGCTCCCCCGTTTACCGTCCCGAATCAGTCGGCCTGGTTGGGGGCGGGGGCGCCGGGCAGGGGCTCGCCCGAGGCGGGGTCGGTCTGGGTCTTCGACGTCCGTGCGGAGCCTTCTGAGCCCTTCGGCTCCTGGGCCATGCGCGGCGGGCGGCCGGATTTCTGGTCTTCGTCGCGGTTGTAGCGCTTCTGGATGTCGGGCTCGGCCATGGGAATATCTCGCTGCGGCCTACGGGCCCAAAGGAACGGGCGGGGCGGGGCTTCGATCCGCCTTGCCGCCAGCCGACACCCCTGCTAGATGAGCCGGCTCCGGCCAATGAGCCGCGCGCGCCGGAAGGCTGAACGGCTTCCCGGCGCGCTGATCATTGTCCGGTAGACGAGCTTAGGAGTGTAGCTCAGCTGGTAGAGCATCGGTCTCCAAAACCGAGGGCCGGGGGTTCGAGTCCCTCCACTCCTGCCATCCTATATAAGTACGTGTCGGAACACCGGGGCGCGACAGTCGCCGCCCCACGAAGACGAGTTTGAAGAAAGCCGCCATGGCCAAGAAACCGGGCTCGACCCCGCAAGCGATGAGGAACCGCGCGGCGAAAACGGCCGCGGCCATGGCCTCGCCGGCTGCGGTGGCGCAGAGCCAGCCGAAGAAGAAGACCAGCCCCGCCCAGTTCGCGAAGGAGGTCCGCGCAGAGATGCGCAAGATCACCTGGACGAGCCGCAAGGAGACCTGGATCACCTCGGTGATGGTGGCCATCATGGTGGCGCTTGCCGCGATCTTCTTCACCGTGGTCGATTTCGGCCTGCAGTTCGGCGTGACCCAGATTCTGAAGCTGGCGACCGCGGGGTAAGAGACATGTCCGAAGCCGCCCAAACCTCCAATCCGCGCCACAAGTGGTACATCGTCCACGCCTACTCGAACTTCGAGAAGAAGGTGGCCGACTCGATCCGCGAACAGGCTCACGCCCAAGGCCTCGACGAGCATTTCTCCGAGATCCTGGTGCCGACCGAGGACGTGGTGGAAATCCGCCGCGGCCGTAAGGTCAACACCGAGCGCAAGTTCTTCCCGGGCTATGTGCTGGTGAAGATGGACCTCACCGACGAGGCCTATCACCTGATCAAGAACACGCCGAAGGTCACCGGCTTCCTGGGCTCGGGCTCCAAGCCGATCCCGGTGTCGGAGAAGGAAGTCGCCCGGATCATCGGCGCGATCGAAGAGGGCGTGGAGCGGCCGAAGCCGACCATCACCTTCGAGATCGGCGAGCAGGTGCGGGTCACCGACGGTCCGTTCGCCAGCTTCAACGGCTCGGTCGAGCAAGTCGACGAAGAGCGCGCCCGCCTGCGCGTCACCGTCTCGATCTTCGGCCGCGCGACCCCGGTCGAGCTCGAATACAACCAGGTCGAAAAGACCGGCTGATCGGCGGCCCGAGCGGCGAAAGTTACGAAAAGGCCCGGCGCTCGCCGGGCCTTTTTGCATTGCCGGCAAGCCCGACCCAACACGAGCGGACCGCTCAAATCCGTCATCGCCCGGCTTGTCCGGGCGACCCATCCCGAAGTCGTTCCGCAGCCGCTGCGGCCGGGCTGGTGGGCTGGGTGGCCCGGACAAGCCGGGCCATGACGCGGGGAGGGGAGACGCCGCAGTTGTCTCGGCCGCGCACACCTGATATTTGCGCCCGCTTCGCGCCGGTCTCCGGCGTGAATTCAAATCCGTGGGAGGGGCGGGCCAGCCAACCCCGTGACCACGGCTCAAACCGGCCGGATCCCGGCCTATAGGAGCAAACATGGCCAAGAAGATTCTGGGCTATATCAAGCTGCAGGTGCCCGCGGGCTCCGCCACGCCGTCGCCGCCGATCGGCCCGGCGCTCGGTCAGCGCGGCGTCAACATCATGGGCTTCTGCAAGGAGTTCAACGCGCGCACCGAGAAGGAACAGAAGGGCACGCCCCTGCCGACCGTGATCACGGTCTACCAGGACAAGTCCTTCACCTTCGTCACGAAGACCCCGCCGGCGACCTTCTACATCAAGCAGGCCGTGGGCATTAAGTCGGGCGCCAAGCTGACCGGTCGCGAGACGGTCGGCAGCATCACGCGCGCCCAGCTGCGCGAGATCGCCGAAAAGAAGATGAAGGACCTCAACGCGAACGACGTCGAGGCCGCTGCCCGCATCATCGAGGGCTCCGCCCGCTCGATGGGCCTTGAGATCGTGGAGGCCTAAGAGATGGCGAAGCAACCCAAGCGCATCCAGGCCTGGACGGGCGACCGCCTGGCCGCCCACTCGGTCGAAGACGCCGTGAAGCTGGTGAAGGCGAACGCCAAAGCCAAGTTCGACGAGTCGATCGAAATCGCCGTCAACCTCGGCGTCGACCCGCGTCACGCCGACCAACAGGTCCGCGGCGTGGTCAACCTGCCGTCCGGCACCGGCCGCGACGTCCGCGTCGCCGTCATCGCCAAGGACGCCAAGGCGGCCGAAGCCACGGCGGCCGGCGCCGACATCGTCGGTGCGGAAGAGCTGGTGGAGCGCATCCAAGGCGGCTTCATGGAGTTCGACCGCGTGATCGCCACGCCGGACATGATGGCCCTGGTCGGCCGTCTCGGTAAGGTGCTCGGCCCGCGCGGCCTGATGCCGAACCCGCGCGTCGGCACCGTGACGCCGAACGTCGCCCAAGCGGTGAAGGACGCCAAGGGCGGGGCCATCGAGTTCCGCACCGAGAAGACCGGCATCATCCACGCCGGCATCGGCAAGGCGAGCTTCACGGAAGAGGCGCTGCTGGCCAACGTCCGCGCCCTGGTCGACGCGCTGAACCGCTCGAAGCCCTCGGGCGCCAAGGGCACCTACATCAAGAAGATCAGCCTGTCGTCGACGATGGGCCCGGGCTTCCGGGTGGAGACGGGCTCGTTCGGCGCCGCCTAAGCGGACCGACATAGCTGACGAATGAGAGGGAGCGGCGGCGACGCCGCTCCCTTTTTCGTTTTCTGCGCGCTGGCGCCGCGGCGAGCGAACAGGGCGTTGAACTCTCCAGCGCTTTCCTGTAATGGCCGCGTCTTCGTCGCTGGCCTCGCGGTCGGCGAGGGAAGGGACGCTCCTCGGAGCGACCCATCCTGTCCGAGAACTGTGTAGCCGCGGGGGCCACCCGCGGACGGAACGCGGGGGAGAGCCCTTCCCCGGACGCAGGGAGATGGGAAGATGTGTGTTTCGCAGGCCACCCGGGCGACCGGTTGGGCGCGAGGCGGCGGCTTCTCCGAACATGGACAGGTGTGACTGGCGTGCGCACTCCCGCGCGCGTCGAACCTGAGTATGGAGACCGCAATGGACCGCGCTCAAAAGCAGGAAGCCATCGAGTCGCTGAAAAGCGATTTCGCCGGCGCCGGCGCCGTGGTCGTGACCCACTACATGGGTCTGACTGTTGCGGAAATGACTGATCTTCGCGGCCGTCTTCGTAAAGAAGGCGCCGAGCTGAAGGTGGTGAAGAACACCCTGGCCCAGAAGGCTCTGGGCGGTGCGATCGGCGAAGCGGGCGACGCCCTCTTCAAGGGTCCCGTCGCCATCGCCTTCGCGCCGGACCCGGTGTCCGCCGCCAAGGTTGCGACCGAATACGCCAAGGGCAATGACAAGTTCAGCGTCGTTGGCGGCTTCATGGGTGAACAGGTGCTGGATAAGGCCTCGGTTACGGCTCTCGCGAGCCTGCCGTCGCTGGATCAGCTCCGCGCCAAGCTCATCGGCCTCATCCAGGCTCCGGCGACCAAGATCGCTGGCGTGCTGCAGGCGCCGGCGGCTCAGCTGGCCCGCGTCATGAACGCCTACGCGACCAAAGACGCCGCCTGATCGTCATCTTCCCGGCAAACACTGACATCTAAAAGGAAATTCAAATGGCCAATCTGCAACAACTCGTCGACGACCTGTCCGCCCTGACCGTGCTGGAAGCCGCTGAGCTCTCCAAGCTGCTCGAAGAAAAGTGGGGCGTCTCGGCCGCCGCGCCGGTGGCCGTCGCCGCCGCTGGCGGCGCCGCCGCCCCGGCTGAAGCCGTCGAAGAGCAAACCGAGTTCACCGTTGTTCTGACCGCCGGCGGCGACAAGAAGATCAACGTGATCAAGGAAGTCCGCGGCGTCCGTCCGGACCTCGGCCTGAAGGAAGCCAAGGACCTGGTCGAAGGCGCTCCGCAGCCGGTGAAGGAAAACGTTTCCAAGCAGGAAGCGGAAGAAATCAAGAAGAAGCTCGAAGAAGCCGGCGCGACCGTCCAGATCAAGTAGTCTGGCGACGCCGACTTATCGGTTTCGTGCGGAAGGGCCGGGAGCAATCCCGGCCCTTTTTGCGTCCGCCGCGCGGCGGCCGGCGGCGGAACTTTTCGCCCGCTCCCCCGGTTGGTGTTTGCGCGACCAGCGTAAACGACCGAAAGCACAGCAAGCCCGGCAGGCCCGGACAAAGGAGGCGACGCGGAGTGCAATCCGCGCCGCCTCACTTTCTGTGCGCCGGGGGCTTCCCTTTCCGCCCGAAAGGTCCTATTTCGGCTGCTTCGCGAAATTTCCGATTCCGAAGACGCGGTTCTTCGCGCGTGCACGCTCCGAGGCATGGTCCGTCGCCCTCCGACCATGCGAGGGAGCGCCCCTGACGATACAGGGGCATTCCAGCGTCCGGCTTCCCGTGCCCGGGAAGTGCCGAGGGTGGACGCAGGATAGAAGTCAGACCGCGGGACCCGTGCGCCCGTGTGTCCTCAAGGGATAAAAATGGCGCAGTCCTTCACCGGTAAGAAGCGGATCCGGAAGTCCTTCGGCCGCATTCCCGAAGCCGTGCAGATGCCGAACCTCATCGAGGTTCAGCGCTCGTCCTACGAACAGTTCCTGCAGCGCGAGACGCGCGTCGCGGATCGCAAGGAAGAGGGCGTCGAAGCGGTCTTCAAGTCCGTCTTCCCGATCAAGGACTTCAACGAACGCGCGGTCCTCGAGTACGTCTCCTACGAGTTCGAGGAGCCGAAGTACGACGTCGAGGAATGCGTCCAGCGCGACATGACCTACGCCGCGCCGCTGAAGGTCAAGCTGCGCCTCATCGTCTTCGAAACCGACGAAGAGACCGGCGCCCGCTCCGTGAAGGACATCAAGGAGCAGGACGTCTACATGGGCGACATCCCGCTCATGACGGAGAAGGGCACCTTCATCGTCAACGGGACCCAGCGCGTCATCGTCTCCCAGATGCACCGCTCGCCCGGCGTCTTCTTCGACCACGACAAGGGCAAGACGCACGCCTCGGGCAAGCTGCTGTTCGCCGCCCGCGTGATCCCCTACCGCGGCTCGTGGCTCGACTTCGAGTTCGACGCCAAGGACATCATCTACGTCCGTATCGACCGCCGCCGTAAGCTGCCGGCCACCACCTTCCTGATGGCGTTGGGCATGGACGGGGAGGAGATCCTCTCCACCTTCTACGACACCATTTCCTACGAGAAGCGCCAGGGCGGCTGGGCCACCGCCTACAAGGCCGAACTGTGGCGCGGCGTGAAGCCGAACTTCCCGCTGATCAACGCCGAGACGGGCGAGGAAGTCGCCCCCGCCGGCACCAAGATCTCCGCGCGGAACGCCAAGAAGCTTGCCGACGCCGGCCTCACCACCCTGCTGCTGTCGCCCGAGGCGCTGTACGGCCGCTACCTGGCCCGCGACCTCGTCAACCACGAGACCGGCGAGATCTACGCCGAAGCCGGCGACGAGCTTGACGAAGCGCTGCTGACCTCGCTGGAGGAGCAGGGCTTCACGACGCTCGACGTGCTCGACATCGACGACGTCAACATCGGCGCCTACGTCCGCAACACCCTGCGGGTCGACAAGAACACCGCGCGTGAAGACGCGCTGTTCGACATCTACCGCGTCATGCGTCCGGGCGAGCCGCCGACGGTGGAAGCCGCCGAGGCGATGTTCAAGAGCCTGTTCTTCGACTCCGAGCGCTACGACCTGTCCTCGGTCGGCCGCGTGAAGATGAACATGCGCCTGGAGCTGGACTGCCCCGACGACGTGCGGATCCTGCGCAAGGAAGACGTGCTGGCGGTGCTGCAGACCCTGGTCGGCCTGCGCGACGGCCGCGGCGAAATCGACGACATCGACAACCTCGGCAACCGCCGGGTCCGTTCGGTCGGCGAACTGCTGGAGAACCAGTACCGCGTCGGCCTGCTGCGCATGGAGCGGGCGATCAAGGAGCGCATGAGCTCGGTCGATATCGACACGGTCATGCCGCACGACCTGATCAATGCGAAGCCGGCGGCCGCGGCCGTGCGGGAGTTCTTCGGCTCCTCGCAGCTCTCGCAGTTCATGGACCAGACCAACCCGCTGTCGGAAATCACCCACAAGCGCCGCCTCTCGGCGCTTGGCCCGGGCGGTCTGACCCGCGAGCGGGCGGGCTTCGAAGTCCGCGACGTGCACCCGACCCACTACGGCCGGATCTGCCCGATCGAGACGCCGGAAGGCCCGAACATCGGTCTGATCAACTCGCTGGCGACCCACGCCGTGGTGAACAAGTACGGCTTCATCGAGAGCCCGTACCGCCGGATCCGCGACGGCCGGATCACCGACGAGGTGGTCTATATGTCGGCGATGGAAGAGGCGAAGCACGCCATCGGTCAGGCCAACATCCGGTTTGACGGCGGCGCGATCGCCGACGACCTGGTGCCCGGCCGGATCAACGGCGAACCGACCCTGATCCCGAAGGATCAGGTCGACCTGATGGACGTGTCGCCCAAGCAGGTGGTCTCGGTCGCGGCCTCGCTGATCCCGTTCCTGGAAAACGATGACGCCAACCGCGCCCTGATGGGCTCGAACATGCAGAAGCAGGCCGTGCCGCTCATCCAGTCGGATGCGCCGCTGGTCGGCACCGGCATGGAGGCGATCGTCGCCGTCGACTCCGGCGCGGTCGTGGTGGCTCGCCGCTCGGGCGTGGTCGAGCAGATCGACGGCACCCGGATCGTCGTCCGCGCGACGGAAGAGACCGACCCGACCAAGCCGGGCGTCGACATCTACCGTCTGCAGAAGTTCCAGCGCTCCAACACCTCGACCTGCATCAACCAGCGTCCGCTGGTGCGGGTCGGCGATCGGATCAAGGCCGGCGACGTGATCGCCGACGGCCCGTCGACCGAGCTGGGCGAACTGGCGCTGGGGCGTAACACCCTCGTCGCCTTCATGCCCTGGAACGGCTACAACTTCGAAGACTCGATCCTGATCTCCGAGCGCATCGTGCGCGACGACATCTTCACCTCGATCCACCTCGAGGAATTCGAGGTCATGGCCCGCGACACCAAGCTGGGCCCGGAAGAGATCACCCGCGACATCCCGAACGTCGGCGAGGAAGCCCTGCGCAACCTCGACGAAGCCGGCATCGTGGCGATCGGCGCCGAGGTGCTGCCGGGCGACATCCTGGTCGGCAAGGTGACGCCGAAGGGCGAAAGCCCGATGACCCCGGAAGAGAAGCTGCTCCGCGCCATCTTCGGCGAGAAGGCGTCCGACGTCCGCGACACCTCGCTGCGGCTGCCGCCGGGCGTCGCCGGGACGATTGTCGAGGTGCGGGTGTTCAACCGGCACGGCGTCGACAAGGACGAGCGCGCGCTGGCGATTGAACGGGCGGAAATCGACCGTCTGGGCAAGGACCGCGACGACGAGTTCGGCATCCTGAACCGCAACATGACGACCCGCCTACGCCAGCTGCTGGTCGGCAAGAACGCGGTCTCCGGTCCGAAGGGCCTGGGCCGCGGCGAGATCACCGCTGACAAGCTGGGCGAGATCTCGCCGGGCCTGTGGTGGCAGATCGCGCTCGACGACGAGAAGGCGATGGCCGAGCTGGAGGCCCTGCGCCGTCAGTTCGACGAAGCCCGCAAGCGGCTCGACCGTCGCTTCGAGGACAAGGTCGACAAGCTGCAGCGCGGCGACGAGCTGCCGCCTGGCGTGATGAAGATGGTTAAGGTGTTCGTGGCGGTGAAGCGCAAGCTGCAGCCGGGCGACAAGATGGCCGGCCGTCACGGCAACAAGGGCGTCATCTCCAAGATCCTGCCGATCGAGGACATGCCGTACCTGGAGAGCGGCCAGCACGTCGACATCGTGCTGAACCCGCTGGGCGTGCCGTCGCGGATGAACGTCGGTCAGATCTTCGAGACCCACCTCGGCTGGGCCTCGGCCGGCCTGGGCAAGCAGGTCGCCGACCTGCTGGAAGCCTGGCAGAACGGCGGCCAGCGCAAGGCGCTGATCGACTATCTGGCCGGCGTCTACGGCCCGGAAGAGGAACTGCCGGAGAGCGACGAGGAACTGCTCGAGCTGGCCCGCAACCTGTCGAAGGGCATCCCCTACGCCACCCCGGTGTTCGACGGCGCCCACATCGACGACATCGAGAACCTGCTGGAGAAGGCGGGCCTCGACCGCTCGGGTCAGTCGTTCCTGTACGACGGTCAAACCGGGGAGCGGTTCAAGCGTCCGGTCACGGTCGGCTACATCTACATGCTGAAGCTGCACCACCTGGTGGACGACAAGATCCACGCCCGCTCGATCGGCCCGTACAGCCTCGTCACGCAGCAGCCGCTGGGTGGTAAGGCGCAGTTCGGCGGTCAGCGTTTCGGGGAAATGGAGGTCTGGGCGCTGGAAGCCTACGGCGCCGCCTACACCCTGCAGGAGATGCTGACGGTGAAGTCGGACGACGTCGCGGGCCGGACCAAGGTCTACGAGTCGATCGTCCGCGGCGACGACACCTTCGAAGCCGGCATCCCGGAAAGCTTCAACGTGCTGGTCAAGGAGATGCGTTCGCTTGGCCTGAACGTCGAGCTGGAGAACGGGTGAGGTTCGTCCTGACCGCCGCAGCCTTCGTGAGGAGAGGGGCCCGTCAGCTCCTCTCCATCACGCTTTGAAATCCTGACGAACTGGATATCCAATGAACCAGGAAGTCCTGAATATCTTTAATCCGGTCCAGGCCGCCCCGACCTTCGACCAGATCCGTATCGCGCTGGCTTCGCCCGAGAAGATCCGCTCGTGGTCCTTCGGCGAGATCAAGAAGCCTGAGACCATCAACTACCGTACGTTCAAGCCTGAGCGTGACGGCCTCTTCTGCGCCCGTATCTTTGGCCCGACCAAGGACTACGAATGCCTGTGCGGCAAGTACAAGCGCATGAAGTACAAGGGCATCATCTGCGAGAAGTGCGGCGTTGAAGTGACGCTGGCCCGCGTGCGCCGCGAGCGCATGGGCCACATCGAGCTCGCCAGCCCGGTCGCGCACATCTGGTTCCTGAAGAGCCTGCCGTCGCGCATCGCGCTGATGCTCGACATGGCGCTGAAGGACATCGAACGCGTCCTCTACTTCGAGCACTACATCGTCACCGAGCCGGGCCTGACCCCGCTGAAGCAGCACCAGCTGCTGTCGGAAGACGACTACATGCGCTTCCAGGACGAGTTCGGCGACGACAGCTTCACCGCCGAAATCGGCGCCGAGGCGGTCCAGGGGCTGCTGAAGGCCATCGACCTCGAGAAGGAGGCCGAGCGGCTTCGCGAGGACCTGAAGACCACCACCTCGGAAATGAAGCTCAAGAAGTACTCGAAGCGGCTCAAGCTGATCGAGAGCTTCACCGAGAGCGGCAACCGTCCGGAGTGGATGATCCTGTCGGTCATCCCGGTGATCCCGCCGGAACTGCGTCCGCTGGTGCCGCTGGACGGCGGCCGCTTCGCGACCTCCGACCTGAACGACCTCTACCGCCGGGTCATCAACCGGAACAACCGCCTGAAGCGGCTGATCGAGCTGCGCGCGCCGGACATCATCATCCGCAACGAAAAGCGGATGCTGCAGGAAGCCGTCGACGCCCTGTTCGACAACGGCCGCCGCGGCCGGGTGATCACCGGCGCCAACAAGCGTCCGCTGAAGTCGCTGGCCGACATGCTGAAGGGCAAGCAGGGCCGGTTCCGTCAGAACCTGCTCGGCAAGCGCGTTGACTACTCGGGCCGTTCGGTCATCGTCGTCGGTCCCGAGCTGAAGCTGCACGAGTGCGGCCTGCCGAAGAAGATGGCGCTCGAGCTGTTCAAGCCGTTCATCTACGCGCGGCTGGACGCCAAGGGGCTGTCGGGCACCGTCAAGCAGTCCAAGCGCATGGTCGAGCGTGAGCAGCCGGCGGTCTGGGACATCCTCGACGAGGTGATCCGCGAGCACCCGGTGCTGCTCAACCGCGCGCCGACCCTCCACCGCCTGGGCATCCAGGCGTTCGAGCCGAAGCTGATCGAAGGCAAGGCCATCCAGCTGCACCCGCTGGTCTGCGCCGCGTTCAACGCCGACTTCGACGGCGACCAGATGGCCGTGCACGTCCCGCTCTCGCTGGAAGCCCAGCTGGAAGCGCGCGTGCTGATGATGAGCACGAACAACATCCTGTCGCCCGCCAACGGGCGGCCGATCATCGTGCCGTCGCAGGACATCGTGCTCGGGCTCTACTACCTGTCGCTGGCCAAGGACGGCGAGCCCGGTCAGGGCAAGGCGTTCGCCGATCTCGCCGAGATCGACCGGGCGCTGGACGCCGGCGTGGTCACCCTGCACACCAAGATCAAGTCGCGGCATACCGAGATGGACGCCGACGGCAACGTGGTCCGCAAAGTGATCGATACGACGCCGGGCCGGATGAAGATCGCGGCTCTGCTGCCGCACAACCCGGCCCTGGGTCACCGCCTTCTTGAGAAGAACCTGACCAAGAAGGAAATCGGCAACCTGATCGACGTCGTCTACCGGCACTGCGGTCAGAAGGCGACGGTCATCTTCGCCGACCAGATCATGGGCCTCGGCTTCCGCGAGGCGGCCAAGGCCGGCATCTCCTTCGGCAAGGACGACATCGTCATCCCGGCCCGCAAGAAGCCGATCGTCGAAGAGACCCGCAAGCTCGTGGAAGAGTACGAGCAGCAGTACGCCGACGGCCTGATCACCAAGGGCGAGAAGTACAACAAGGTGGTCGACGCCTGGGCCAAGGCCACCGACCGCGTCGCCGACGAGATGATGATCGAGGTCGCCACCGCGGAGAAGGACGCCACCGGCCGCGAAGGCGAGATCAACTCGATCTACATGATGTCGAACTCCGGGGCCCGGGGTTCGCAGGCGCAGATGAAGCAACTCGGTGGGATGCGCGGCCTGATGGCCAAGCCGTCCGGCGAGATCATCGAGACGCCGATCATCTCGAACTTCAAGGAAGGCCTGACCGTCCAGGAGTACTTCAACTCCACCCACGGCGCCCGTAAGGGCCTGGCCGACACCGCGCTGAAGACCGCCAACTCGGGTTACCTGACCCGCCGTCTGGTGGACGTGGCGCAGGACTGCATCATCACCGAGGAAGATTGCGGCACCACGCGGGGCATCACCCTGCGCGCCGTGGTCGAAGGCGGCGACGTGTTGGTCTCGCTCGGCCTGCGGGTCCTGGGTCGCTTCGCGGCCGAGGACATCAAGGAGCCGGGCGGCCAGGTCATCGTGCCGGCCGACAGCTACCTCGATGAGAACATGTGCGATCTCATCGAGAACGCCGGCGTGCAGTCGGTGAAGGTCCGCTCGGTCCTGACCTGCGAAACCAAGAACGGCGTCTGCGGCGCCTGCTACGGCCGCGACCTGGCGCGCGGCACGCCGGTGAACATCGGCGAGGCCGTGGGCGTCATCGCCGCCCAGTCGATCGGCGAGCCGGGCACCCAGCTGACGATGCGGACCTTCCACATCGGCGGCACCGCCCAGGTGGCCGAGCAGTCGTTCTTCGAAAGCGCCAACGACGGCGTGGTGCGGATCTCCGGCGGCAACACGGTGGTCAACGCCGAGGGCCAGCTGATCGGCATGAGCCGCAACCTGCAGCTGATGGTGCAGGTCGACGGCAAGGACCGCGAAGCCTACAAGCCGCCCTACGGCGCGCGCCTGCGCGTCAAGGACGGCGAGACCGTCAAGCGCGGCCAGCGCCTGGCCGAATGGGACCCGTACACCACCCCGATCATCACCGAAGTCGGCGGCCGTGTGCGGTTCGAAGACCTGGTGGAGAACTTCTCCTTCCGCGAAGAGGCCGACGAAGCCACCGGCATCTCCAACCGCGTGGTCGTCGACTGGCGGGCCTCGACCAAGGGCTCGGACCTGCGGCCGGCGATCGCGGTGCTGGACGAGAGCGGCGCCTACAAGCGCATCTCGAACGGCGGCGAAGCTCGCTACCTGCTGCCGGTCGGCGCGGTTCTCTCGATCGGCGACGGCGACGAGGTGAAGCCCGGCGAGGTCATGGCGCGGATCCCCACGGAAAGCGCCAAGACCCGCGACATCACCGGCGGTCTGCCGCGGGTGGCCGAGCTGTTCGAAGCGCGTCGTCCGAAGGACTGCGCGGTCATCGCCGAGATGGACGGCCGGGTCGAGTTCGGTCGGGACTACAAGAACAAGCGCCGCATCAAGATCACGCCGGAGGACGGCGGTGAGGCGGTCGAGTTCCTGATCCCGAAGGGCAAGCACATCGCCGTCCACGACGGGGACATCATCCGCAAGGGCGAATACCTGATCGACGGCAACCCGGATCCGCACGACATCCTGCGGATCCAGGGCATCGAGGCGCTGGCCGACTTCCTGGTGAACGAGATCCAGGAGGTCTACCGACTGCAGGGCGTGCCGATCAACGACAAGCACATCGAGACGATCGTCCGGCAGATGCTGCAGAAGGTCGAGATCCTCGAGCCGGGCGACACCGGCCTGCTCAAGGGCGATCACCTCGACAAGCTCGAAGTGGACGAGGAGAGCGCCAAGGCGGAGGCCCGTGGCGGCCGTCCGGCGCTCACCCAGCCGGTGCTGCTCGGCATCACCAAGGCCTCGCTGCAGACCCGCAGCTTCATCTCCGCGGCCTCGTTCCAGGAGACGACGCGGGTGCTCACCGAAGCCTCGGTCCAGGGCAAGATCGACACCCTGGAAGGGCTCAAGGAGAACGTCATCGTCGGCCGGCTCATCCCGGCGGGCACGGGCTCCTACCTGCGCAACCTGCAGCGCATCGCCGCCAAGCGCGACGAAGCCCTGGCGCAGAGCCGCGAGGCGGCCATGGAGCCGCTGCCGGAGAGCATCGCCGATGCGGCCGCGGCCGAGCAGGTCGACTAGGTCTCTTCAGCCAGTCACGCGTAACGAGCGGCCCGGGGGAAACCCCGGGCCGTTTCGCTTTGCGGGCCGGGAAGGCGGAGAAAGCGCCCGGGCTGGGCGCGGGCGCGGGTTACGCCGCGCAGCCCCGCTTCCTACATCAGCGGGCGCGGGGAACGACCTGGAGGATCACCATTGCCACTGCTGCTTTGTCCGAACTGCAACGTCTCGATGCAGAACGTGAAACGCGCCGAGGTGGAGCTGGACATGTGCCCCAGCTGCCGGGGCGTGTGGCTGGATCGCGGCGAATTGGAGAAGCTGCTGGGCGGGGCGCGCCAGGACCAGGCGGGTCAGCAGCAGGACCGTGAGCGCTTCGAGCGGGAGGTCTCGGACTTCCATCGTGACCCGGAGGTCTGGCGGCAGAACCATCCGTTCGACCGCGAGCAGGGCCGCCACCGCTACGACGACGACTACCACTACCGGAAGAAAAAGAAGAAGTTCGACATCTTCGACATCTTCGACTGATCCCCGGCCGCGAAAGCCTCTCAGGGGCGCAGCCGCGGCGGAGGAGGCGGTTCCGCCGGCATCGTGCGGTAGGAGCTGCCGGAATCGCCAAACCCGCCAGTGACCCCCGGCGGCACGCCGGCGTCGCGCTCGCGCCGCGCCGCCTCACGCGAGGCTGCGGCGGCGTCGAACGCGGCGTCGCCGGCCGGCGGCAGGACAGGGGCCTCGGCGGCGCCGCGGCCGAGGCGCTCCTGGCAGCGCTCACGTTCGCTGCGGCTGAGCAGATTCGGATTGGCGCAGCCGACCAGGCTGCCGCGCAGGGTGGTGGACAGCTGCGCGCCGGGCGAGGGCTGGACGGTGTAGCGCGGCGGGCCGGCGGGGCGGCCGGCCTGGGGCTTCGGCACCGGCAGGACCGGCGGGGTGACGAGCGGCTCGACCGGCGGCGGCGGCGCCCCGCGGCGCAGCTGGCGGCGGTGCAGCCGGATCGGCGCCGGCTTCTCGGCCCCCGGCGGGGCCGGCGGCGTGTGCGGCATGATCAGCACGGGAATCACCGGTTCGGGCGGCCCGGCCTCCTCGTGCGGGCGCATCAGTTTTGGGGCGTGCAGGGCGAGCACGCTCAGCACCACGGCGTGGGCGGCGACGGACAGGCCGATCGCAATCGCGTTGAGGCGCCGTGTCGCCTTGGCCATCCGCCTTCCGTGGTCCTCGAGCTTCAGTGTAAGAAACGCGTCGCGCGGCGTTTTCGTGGCGGCCCTAACATCTGACACCCTCCGGCCGCGGATCCGCCCGGAGCGTTGACGCCAAGCCGCTTCCCGACTATGTAGCGCGCCTCTTCCGAGGCTGGGATTCCTTCCCTGTCCCGTTTGAACCGGTTCGCCGGACGCAGAGCAAGGCGTCGCGGCGAGTTTTTGCGTTCAGTCGGGCGGTCGCGAAAGAGCAGACGACAAAGACCCCAACTGAGGCGCTCCGGCCCAACGGCACACGCCTCCACGCAAGCGAGTTTAGATGCCGACAGTCAACCAGCTCATCCGCAAGCCGCGCCAGGACAAGCCCTCGCGGAACAAGGTTCCCGCCCTGAAGGGCTGCCCCCAGCGCCGTGGCGTCTGCACGCGGGTCTACACCACCACCCCGAAGAAGCCGAACTCGGCGCTTCGTAAGGTCGCCAAGGTGCGTCTGACCACCGGCATCGAAGCGGTGTGCTACATCCCCGGCGAAGGCCACAACCTGCAGGAACACTCGGTGGTCCTGATCCGCGGCGGCCGGGTGAAGGACCTTCCCGGCGTGCGCTACCACATCCTGCGCGGCGTGCTCGACACCCAAGGGGTCAAGGACCGCAAGCAGCGCCGTTCGCTCTACGGCGCCAAGCGTCCGAAGTAAGGAAAAGAAGTCATGTCCCGCCGCCGTCGCGCCGAGAAACGCCAAGTCCTGCCGGATCCGAAGTTCGGGGACCTGGTCGTCACGAAGTTCATGAACTACGTGATGTACGAAGGTAAGAAAGCTGTCGCCGAGAACATCCTCTACGGCGCCTTCGACATCCTGGAAGCCAAGCGCAAGGACCTGGGCCCGCTGGAAACCTTCCACGCCGCCCTGGACAACGTCGCGCCCGCCATCGAAGTGCGCTCCCGCCGGGTCGGCGGCGCCACCTATCAGGTGCCGGTCGAAGTCCGTCCCGACCGTCGTCGCGCCCTGGCCATCCGCTGGCTGGTCAACGCCGCCCGCAACCGCGGTGAAACCACGATGACCGAGAAGCTCGCCGGCGAGCTTCTCGACGCCTCGTCCAATCGCGGGTCGGCGGTCAAGAAGCGCGAAGACACCCACAAGATGGCGGAAGCCAACCGGGCCTTCTCGCACTACCGCTGGTAACGTTTCATATACCTGTTCCCGGCGCGGGCGGTTTGAGCTAAACCGCCCGCGCTGTCCGTTCAGCCCACCGCAGGATTTTCGGGTTCGCCCGGGAGATCCAACGCAAGTGATTGAGCGCGACGGTCGTCTGAACCGCTAGCCATTTCAGACTGTCACGCTCGTACAGCCCTTTTCGCAGAGCTCCCCGCTATGCCCCGCACGAACAAAATCGAAGATTACCGCAACTTCGGGATCATGGCCCACATCGACGCGGGCAAGACCACGACGACCGAGCGGATCCTGTACTACACCGGCAAGAGCCATAAGATCGGTGAAGTCCACGATGGCGCGGCCACCATGGACTGGATGGAGCAGGAGCAGGAGCGGGGGATCACGATCACCTCGGCTGCGACGACCGCCTACTGGAACGGCAAGCGCCTGAACATCATCGACACCCCCGGGCACGTCGACTTCACCATCGAAGTCGAACGCTCGCTGCGCGTGCTCGACGGCGCGGTCACCGTGCTGGACGGCAACGCCGGTGTGGAGCCGCAGACCGAGACGGTGTGGCGTCAGGCGGACAAGTACAAGGTTCCGCGGATCGTCTTCGTCAACAAGATGGACAAGCTGGGCGCCGACTTCGACAAGTCGGTGGAATCGATCCGCGACCGTCTGGGCGCGAAGGCGGTTCCGATCCAGCTGCCGATCGGTTCGGAGTCCTCGCTGCGCGGCCTCGTCGACCTGGTTCGCATGAAGGCGGTTGTCTGGGACAACGACGGCCTGGGCGCGAACTTCCGCGACGAAGAGATCCCGGCCGACCTCAAGGAGAAGGCCGAAGAAGCCCGCTCCTACATGATCGAGAACGCCGTCGAGCTCGATGACGAGGCGATGGAAGCCTACCTGTCCGGCGAAGAGCCGTCGGAAGCGACCATCAAGAAGTGCATCCGTAAGGCCGTGCTGACCGGCGCCTTCTACCCGATCCTCTGCGGCTCGGCGTTCAAGAACAAGGGCGTCCAGCCGCTGCTCGACGCGGTCGTCGACTATCTGCCGTCGCCGGTGGACATCCCGCCGACCAAGGGCATCGACTACCGCACCGAAGAAGAAATCGAGCGCAAGGCCTCGGACGAAGAGCCGCTCTCGATGCTGGCGTTCAAGATCATGGACGACCCCTTCGTCGGTTCGCTGACCTTCTGCCGGATCTACTCGGGCAAGATCGAGACCGGCATGGGCCTGCTGAACTCGACCCGCGACCGTAAGGAGCGCGTCGGCCGCATGCTGCTGATGCACTCGAACAACCGCGAGGACATCAAGGAAGCCTACGCCGGCGACATCGTCGCCCTGGCCGGCCTGAAGGACACCCGCACCGGCGACACCCTGTGCGACCCCGGCAAGTCGCCGGTGATCCTGGAGCGCATGGAGTTCCCGAACCCGGTGATCGAGATCGCCGTGGAGCCGAAGTCCAAGGCCGACCAAGAGAAGCTGGGCGTCGCCCTGGCCAAGCTCGCGGCGGAAGACCCGTCCTTCACCGTCTCGACCGACCACGAGTCGGGCCAGACGATCCTGAAGGGCATGGGCGAGCTGCACCTGGACATCAAGATCGACATCCTGAAGCGCACCTACAAGGTCGAGGCCAACATCGGCGCGCCGCAGGTGGCCTATCGCGAGACCATCAGCCGCAAGGCCGAGATCGACTACACCCACAAGAAGCAGACCGGCGGTACGGGCCAGTTCGCCCGCGTGAAGCTGGTGTTCGAGCCGGGCGAAGTCGGTTCGGGCTTCGTCTTCGAAAGCTCCGTCGTCGGCGGCTCGGTGCCGAAGGAATACATCCCCGGCGTCGAAAAGGGCCTGACCTCGGCCAAGGAAAACGGCCTGCTGGCCGGCTTCCCGGTGATCGACTTCAAGGCCTCGCTGGTGGACGGCGCCTTCCACGACGTCGACTCCTCGGTCCTGGCCTTCGAAATCGCTTCGCGCGCGGCCTTCAAGGAACTGCGTGAGAAGGGCGGCGCCAAGCTGCTCGAGCCGATCATGGGCGTCGAGGTCGTGACCCCGGAAGAGTACCTGGGCTCGGTCATCGGCGACCTGAACGGCCGTCGCGGTCAGATCCAGGGGCAGGACGTGCGCGGCAACGCGATCGTCATCAACGCCTTTGTGCCGCTGGCCAACATGTTCGGCTACGTGAACAACCTGCGGGGCATGTCCCAAGGCCGGGCGCAGTTCACCATGCAGTTCGACCACTACGAGGCGGTCCCGCAAGCGGTCGCCGACGAAGTGATCAAGAAGTACGCCTAACCAATCCAACCCTAGTTTAGAGGACAGGCCCGGACAGGGCTGGAGCTTGAAATGGCCAAGGAAAAGTTTCAACGCAATAAGCCGCACTGCAACATCGGCACCATCGGTCACGTCGACCATGGCAAGACGACGTTGACGGCGGCGATCACCATCGTTCTGGCGAAGTCCGGCGGTGCGACCGCGAAGAACTACGCGGACATCGACGCGGCGCCGGAAGAAAAGGCCCGCGGCATCACGATCAACACGGCTCACGTCGAATACGAGACGCAGAACCGTCACTACGCGCACGTCGACTGCCCTGGGCACGCCGACTACGTGAAGAACATGATCACCGGCGCGGCGCAGATGGACGGCGCGATCCTGGTGGTGTCGGCCGCCGACGGCCCGATGCCGCAGACCCGCGAGCACATCCTGCTGGCGCGCCAGGTCGGCGTTCCGGCGCTGGTGGTGTTCATGAACAAGGTCGACATGGTCGACGACTCCGAACTGCTCGACCTGGTCGAGATGGAAGTTCGCGAGCTGCTGTCGAGCTACGAGTTCCCGGGCGACGACATTCCGATCGTCAAGGGCTCGGCGCTGGCCGCCGTCGAAGGCCGTGACCCGGCGATCGGCGAAGACCGGATCCTCGAGCTGATGACCCAGGTCGACGCCTACATCCCGCAGCCGGAGCGTCCGGTCGACCTGCCGTTCCTGATGCCGGTGGAAGACGTGTTCTCGATCTCGGGCCGCGGCACCGTGGTGACCGGCCGGATCGAAAAGGGCATCGTCAAGGTCGGCGAGGAAGTCGAGATCGTCGGCATCCGCGACGTGCAGAAGACCACCTGCACCGGCGTCGAGATGTTCCGCAAGCTGCTGGACCAGGGCCAGGCGGGCGACAACGTCGGCGTGCTGCTGCGCGGCACCAAGCGTGAAGACGTCGAACGCGGCCAGGTGCTCTGCAAGCCGGGCTCGATCACCCCGCACACCGAGTTCACCGCCGAGGTCTACATCCTGACCAAGGAAGAAGGCGGCCGCCACACGCCGTTCTTCACCAACTACCGCCCGCAGTTCTACTTCCGCACGACCGACGTGACCGGCATCGTGAAGCTGAAGGAAGGCGTGGAGATGGTCATGCCCGGCGACAACGTCGAGCTGAACATCGAGCTGATCACCCCGATCGCCATGGACCAGGGCCTGCGCTTCGCCATTCGCGAAGGCGGCCGGACGGTCGGCTCGGGCGTCGTCTCGAAGATCACCAAGTAAGGCGCACGCAGGCGCAAGCCTGCGCGACGCTCGAGCGTTAGAGAAGGCCGCCGGGATCGCTCCCGGCGGCCTTTTCCTTTGTCTGCGGCGCGGCTTCCCGTGACCGCGATTTCAGCTGCGCCCTCGGTGCGCCGGGGATAGCCTCGGCCGCGCCTGGGGCGAGGGGAGAGACCTGATGCGTGCGCCGATCGCGCTTCTGGCAGGCGCCGTCGCGAGCCTCGCCGCCGCCCAGGCCGCGGCGGCCGCGACCGCGCTGGAGATCAAGGACGCCGTCGCCCAGCTGACGATCATCCCGGAGGACCGGGCCGACGTGCGTGTCGAGGTGATTGCCGGCCATCCGCGCCTGCCGCTCAAGCTCAAGGACGGCCGCGGCCGCATCGTCATCGACGGCGGCCTCGACGGCGGCCGGATCCGCAGCTGCAGCGGCGACGGGGCAACCGCGCTGGTGCGCATCGCCGGCGTCGGCGACGTGGCCTTGAAGGACATGCCGCGGGTGGTCGTGCGCACGCCACGTGACGTCGACGTGGCCGCCGGCGGGGCGGTGTTCGGCGTGATCGGCCGGGCGCGCAATGTCACCCTGGGCGCCGCCGGCTGCGGCGACTGGACGGTGGCCAATGTTCAGCATCGGCTGGCGGTGAACCTCGCCGGCTCCGGCGACGCGCGCGCCGGTTCAGCCGGGGAGGCGAAGCTGCGGGTGGCCGGCTCCGGCGACATCGCGGCCGGCGACGTCCGCGGCCGCCTGGAGGCCGACGTGGCGGGCACCGGTAACGTTCGGGTCCGGTCGGTCGCCGGGCCGCTCGACGTCCGCATGGCGGGCTCCGGGGACGTGGTGGTGGCCGAGGGCCGCGCCACCGCGATGACCGTCTCCATGGCCGGCTCCGGCAACGCCGTGTTCGGCGGCGTCGCCGACAGCCTGAGCGCGCGAGTCGCCGGCTCCGGCGACGTGCGCGTGCGCCAGGTCCGCGGCGCGGTGCGCCGCAGCGTCATGGGCTCCGGCTCGGTGAAGATCGGCGGCGTTCCGGCGCGTCCGCGGCCTTGACGTCGGCGAGTCGGGTAGGTATTACCGCGCCTCCTGTTGGACCGGCTGTGCGCTTCGAAGTGATTTGGGGCGCAGACGCGGTTCGCAGAACGACCTGGGACAGTGCTTACAAGCTAGCGTTTCGGGACGGCCCTCGCGGTTCACGCGCGGGCCCAAGTCGTTTGTGCGGACTTTCGCGTACGAGCCCCTCGTAAGAGGTGTTCGGGCTGGTCTTTGAAATGGTCGAGATCACGCGGGCGGACCGCCTGTAGGGAAACTGAAGAGCGATATGGATCGTCAGAACATCCGCATCCGGCTCAAGGCCTTCGATCACCGCGTGTTGGACCATTCCACTCGCGAGATCGTGAATACGGCCAAGAGGACGGGCGCCACCGTGCGCGGGCCTATCCCGCTGCCGACGCGCATTGAAAAATTCACCGTCAACCGCTCGCCGCACGTCGACAAGAAGTCGCGCGAGCAGTTCGAAATCCGCACGCACAAGCGCGTGCTCGACATCGTCGACCCCACCCCGCAGACCGTGGACGCGCTGATGAAGCTCGACCTGTCCGCCGGCGTGGACGTCGAGATCAAGCTCTAAGGGGATCGGTCCGATGCGTACCGGCGTGATCGCCAAGAAGCTGGGTATGGCGCGCTTCTTCGATGAAGTGGGCAGCCATGTGCCGGTGACCGTGCTCAGCCTCGAGGGCTGCCAGGTCGTCGCTCAGCGCACCAAAGACAAGGATGGCTACGTCGCCCTCCAGCTGGGTGCCGGCGCCAAGAAGGCGAAGAACACCTCGAAGGCCCTGCGTGGCCACTTCGCCAAGGGCGAAGTGGAACCGAAGCGGACCCTGGTCGAGTTCAAGGTCTCCGAAGACAACCTGATCGACGTGGGCGCGGAACTGACCGCCGACCACTTCCTGGTCGGCCAGAAGGTCGACATCACCGGCGTGACCGTCGGTAAGGGTTTTGCCGGCGCCATGAAGCGCTGGAACTTCGGCGGTCTGCGCGCCACCCACGGTGTGTCCGTGTCGCACCGTTCGCACGGTTCGACGGGTAACCGTCAGGATCCGGGCCGCACCTTCCCGGGCAAGAAGATGGCTGGTCACTACGGCCAGGAAACCGTCACCACCCTGAACCTGACCGTCTGGCGCGTCGACGCTGAGCGCGGCCTGATCCTGGTCAAGGGCGCTGTCCCCGGTACCGAGGGCACGTTCGTGAAGATCCGCGACGCGGTGAAGGTGGCTCTGCCGGCCGACGCCCCGAAGCCGGGCGCCTTCCGCACCGCTGGCCAGCCCGCCGCCGCCCCCGAGGCAGCGCCGGTCGAAGCCGAAGCTCAGGCTCCGGAAGCTGGGGATCAAGCCTAATGAAACTCGACGTCATCAAGCTCGACGGCGGGAAGGGCGGCTCGATCGAGCTTCCCGACGCTATCTTCGGCATCGAAGAGATCCGTGGGGACATCCTGCAGCGCGTGGTCACTTGGCAGCTCGCCAAGCGCCGCGCCGGCACCCACAAGATCCAGGTCCGCAACGAGGTCTCTCGTACGGGCAAGAAGATGTACAAGCAAAAGGGCACCGGCGGCGCTCGTCACGGCTCGCGCCGGGCGGCTCAGTTCGTCGGCGGCGCCAAGGCCCACGGGCCGGTGGTGCGTAGCCACGCCTTCGACCTTCCCAAGAAGGTCCGGGCGCTGGCTCTACGGCACGCGCTGTCGTCGAAGGCCAAGGCCGGTTCGCTGATCGTGCTCGACGAGGCCAAGCCGAGCGAGGCCAAGACGGCCGCGCTTCGCGCCAGCCTCGAGAAGATCGGCATCACCAACGCCCTGCTGATCGCTGGGGTCGAAGTCGACACCAACCTGAAGCTCGCCGCGCGCAACATCCCGAACGTCGACGTGCTGCCGAACGCCGGCCTGAACGTCTACGACGTGCTGCGCCGCCACACGCTGGTCCTGACCAAGGACGCGGTCGAGGCGATCCAGCAGCGCTTCCAGACTGAGGAGGCCGCGTAATGGCTGCTGAGCCCACTGTTCGTCACTACGACACCATCCTGTCGCCGGTGATCACTGAAAAGGCGACCCTGCTCTCGGAGCAGAACAAGGTGGTCTTCCAGGTCGCCGCCGACGCCTCGAAGGACGAGATCGCTGCGGCGGTCGAAGCGCTGTTCAAGGTCAACGTGACCAAGGTCAACACCCTCAACGTGAAGGGTAAGACCAAGCGCTTCCGCGGCATCGTCGGCCGCCGTTCCGACGTCAAGAAAGCGATCGTGACCCTGGCCGAAGGCCAGTCGATCGACATCACCACGGGGCTCTGATCCGATGGCCTTGAAGCACTACAACCCGACCTCGCCGGGCCGGCGCCAGCTGGTCCTGGTCGACAAGTCCGAGCTCCACAAGGGCCGTCCGGAGAAGTCCCTCGTCCAGGGGCTGACCAAGTCCGGCGGTCGTGGCGGCGGCGGCCGCATCGCGGTCCGTTTCCGCGGCGGCGGCGCCAAGCGTCTGTACCGGATGATCGACTTCAAGCGTCGCAAGTTCGACGTCGTCGGCACCGTTGAGCGCCTGGAGTACGACCCGAACCGTTCGGCCTTCATCGCTCTGGTGAAGTACGCCGACGGCGAGCTGGCCTACATCCTGGCTCCGCAACGCCTGAAGGCCGGCGACCAAGTGGTCGCCTCCGAGAAGGCCGACGTGAAGCCGGGCAACGCCATGCCGCTGCGCGGCATGCCGATCGGCACGATCATCCACAACGTCGAGCTGAAGCCGCTGAAGGGCGGGCAAATCGCCCGCGCCGCCGGCGCTTACGCTCAGCTGGTCGGCCGTGACGCCGGCTACGCGCAGATCCGCCTGAACTCGGGCGAGCTGCGGATGGTGCCGGACAGCTGCATGGGCACCGTTGGCGCCGTGTCGAACCCGGACCACATGAACGAGGTCATGGGCAAGGCCGGGCGCAACCGTCACAAGGGTCGCCGCCCGCACGTTCGTGGCGTCGCCATGAACCCGGTCGACCACCCGCACGGCGGCGGTGAAGGCAAGACTTCGGGCGGCCGTCACCCGGTCACTCCGTGGGGCAAGCCGACCAAGGGCCGCAAGACCCGCACCAACAAGGCGACGGACAAGTTCATCATCCGTTCGCGTCACGCCAGGAAGGCTCGCTAAGGCATGACCCGCTCCGTTTGGAAAGGTCCGTTCGTCGACGGTTACCTGCTCAAGAAGGCCGAGGCTCTCCAGAGCTCCGGCCGCAAGGACGTGATCAAGACCTGGTCGCGCCGCTCCACCATCATGCCGCAGTTCGTGGGCCTCACGTTCGGCGTGCACAACGGCCAGAAGCACGTTCCCGTGCTGGTCTCGGAAGACATGGTCGGGATGAAGCTCGGCGAGTTCGCGCCGACGCGTTACTTCCCGGGCCACGCGGCCGACAAGAAGGCCAAGAGGAAGTAAGCCATGTCGAAGCAAGCCAAGGCTCGCCGGCTGAAAGGCATCGAGGCGATGTGCAAGGTGCGCACTCTGCGCACCAGCCCTCGCAAGCTCAACCTGGTGGCCCAGTCCATCCGGGGCCTGAAGGTGCAGCGTGCCCTCAACGAACTGGAGTTCAGCCACAAGCGCATCGCCATCGATGTGCGCAAGGCGCTCTACTCGGCGATCTCCAACGCCGAGAACAACCACAACCTCGACATCGACAACCTCGTCGTCGCCGAGGCCTTCGTGGGCAAGAACCTGGTGATGAAGCGCTTCGCCGCCCGTGCGCGGGGCCGCGCTTCGCGCATCGAAAAGCCGTTCAGCGAGATCACCATCGTGGTCCGCGAGCTGGGTGAGGCCGCCTGATGGGTCAGAAAGTCAATCCGGTCGGGCTCCGCCTCGGCATCAACCGCACCTGGGACAGCCGTTGGTTCGCCGACGGCGCTGACTACGGCCGCCTTCTGCACGAAGACCTCAAGGTTCGTCGTGCGCTGAAGAAGCGCCTGTACCAGGCCGGCGTGTCGCGGATCGTCATCGAGCGCCCGCACAAGAAGTGCCGCATCACCATCTATGCCGCGCGCCCTGGCGTGATCATCGGCAAGAAGGGCGCGGACATCGACAAGCTGCGCAAGGACATCGCGGCGATGACGGACGGCGAGGTTCACCTGAACATCGTCGAAATCCGCAAGCCCGAGACCGACGCCCAGCTGGTCGCCGAGAACATCGCTCAGCAGCTCGAGCGCCGGGTGGCTTTCCGCCGCGCGATGAAGCGTTCGATGCAGTCGGCCATGCGCCTCGGCGCCAAGGGCGTCCGCATCAACGTCTCCGGCCGCCTCGGCGGCGCGGAAATCGCGCGGATGGAATGGTATCGCGAAGGCCGCGTGCCGCTTCACACCCTGCGCGCCGACGTGGACTACGGCTTCACTGAAGCCAAGACCACCTACGGCGTCATCGGCGTGAAGGTGTGGGTCTTCAAGGGCGAAGTGCTCGAGCACGACCCGATGGCGCTCGACAAGCGTCTGGCCGGCGAAAGCGGCCCGGCGGGTGAGGGCGGCGGCCGCGAGCGTGGCGATCGTGAGCGCGGTCCGCGCCGGGATCGGCGCGAGCAGACGAACGCCTAAGGAACGGAAGTCATGCTGTCTCCTAAGAAGACTAAGTACCGCAAGCAGTTCAAGGGCCGCATCCACGGTGTGGCCAAGGGCGGCTTCACGCTGAACTTCGGCTCCTACGGCCTGAAGTCGGTCGAACCGGAACGCGTCACCGCGCGCCAGATCGAAGCCGCGCGTCGGGCGATTACTCGCCAGATGAAGCGTCAGGGCCGGGTGTGGATCCGCATCTTCCCGGACGTGCCGGTCACCGATAAGCCGGCCGAAGTCCGGATGGGTAAGGGCAAGGGCTCGGTGGAATACTGGGCCGCGCGCGTTCACCCGGGCCGGATCATGTTCGAGATCGACGGCGTGCCGGACGATGTGGCCCGTGAAGCCCTGCGCCTCGGCGCGGCCAAGCTTCCGGTGAAGACCCGCATCGTCACCCGCATCGAAACCGCTGTCGCGGAGCACGCGTGATGAAGATCGAAGACGTCCGGGGCATGACGCCCGACCAACTGGCCGAGCAGCTCGTCAGCCTGAAGAAAGAGCAGTTCAACCTGCGCTTCCAGAAGGCGACCGGCCAGGTCGAGAAGACCCACCGCGTGGACGAGGTGCGCAAGGATATCGCGCGCATCAAGACCGTCCTGCGCGCGAAGCAGGCCCAGGCCTGAGGAGACAACAGGAATGCCGAAACGAATTCTCGAAGGCGTTGTCGTCTCCGACAAGGGCGACAAGACCGTGGTGGTGAAGGTGGAGCGCACGCTGCTTCACCCGCTGCTGAAGAAGACCGTGCGCCGGTCGAAGAAGTACCACGCGCACGACGAGGCGAACGCCTACAAGACCGGTGACACGGCTCGCATCATCGAATGCGCTCCGAAGTCGAAACTCAAAACCTGGGAAGTGCTGCCTAAGGGCGCCACGGACCAAGCGTAAGGATCTGACCCAATGATCCAGATGCAGACTAACCTGGATGTCGCCGACAATTCCGGCGCTCGCCGGGTCATGTGCATCAAGGTGCTGGGCGGCGCGAAGCGCCGTTATGCCAGCGTCGGCGATCGCATCGTGGTCTCCGTTAAGGAAGCCATCCCCCGCGGCCGCGTGAAGAAGGGCGACGTCCTCCAGGCGATCGTCGTGCGCACGAGCCAAGGCATCAAGCGCAAGGATGGCTCGGTCATCCGCTTCGACAAGAACGCCGCGGTGATCGTGAACAAGCAAGGTGAGCCGATCGGCACGCGGATCTTTGGCCCGGTTCCCCGTGAACTGCGCGCGAAGAACCACATGAAGGTCATTTCGCTCGCGCCTGAGGTGCTGTGATGTCAGCGAAGATCAAGAAGGGGGACCGCGTCGTGGTCCTCACCGGCAAGGACAAGGGGCGCCAAGGCGCCGTGCTCAAGGTGTTCCCCAAGGAACAGCGCGTGCTGGTGGAAGGCCTGAACATGGTTCAGCGCCACACCCGTCCGACCCAATTTGATCCGCAAGGCGGCATCAAGAACAAGGAAGCGCCGCTGCACGTCTCGAACGTTGCTGTCGTCGATTCCCAAGGCAAGGCGACCCGCGTCGGCTTCCGCGTGGAAGGCGACAAGAAGGTTCGTTTCGCCAAGACGACCGGCGAGGTGATCAATGGCTGATCAAGCTTACGAGCCGCGGCTCAAGACCGAGTACCGCAGCCGCATCCGCAAGGCGCTGAAGGATCAGTTCGCCTACACCAACGAGATGCAGATCCCGAAGCTGGACAAAATTGTCCTGAACATGGGCATCGGCGAAGCGGTTGGCGACTCCAAGAAGGTCCAGTCGGCGATCGCCGACCTGACCAAGATTGCGGGTCAAAAGCCGGTGGCCACCAAGGCCCGGACCTCGATCGCCGGCTTCAAGCTGCGCGAAGGCATGACGATCGGCGCGAAGGTCACCCTGCGCCACGATCGGATGTACGAGTTCCTGGACCGGCTGATCACGATCGCGCTGCCGCGCGTGAAGGATTTCCGGGGCCTGAAGCCCACTTCGTTCGACGGTCGTGGCAACTACGCCATGGGTCTGAAGGAACACATCGTGTTCCCCGAGATCAACTATGACCAGATCGATCAGATGTGGGGCATGGACATCATCGTCGCCACGACTGCGAAGACCGACGACGAAGCGCGCGCGCTTCTCAAGGAATTCCAGTTCCCGTTCGTGCAAGCGTAACGGGGAGGGAAGAGAACATGGCCAAGAAAAGCGCCGTCAACCGTAACGAGCAAGTCAAGAAGCTCGTCAAGCAATACGCCTCGAAGCGCGAAGAGCTGAAGGCGATCGCTAACGACGAGAGCCTGCCGCTCGAAGAACGTTTCGAAGCCCGGCTGAAGCTCGCGGAGCTGCCGCGCAACTCGTCCAAGACCCGCATCCGCAACCGTTGCGAGGTCACCGGGCGTCCGCGCGCGTATTACCGCAAACTCAAGATGAGCCGTGTCTCGCTCCGCGAACTGGGTTCGCAGGGCCTGATCCCGGGCCTCGTCAAGTCGAGCTGGTAGGAGGGTCTCCCATGGTCAACGACCCCGTCGGCGATCTGATCGCCCGTATCAAGAACGCGGCTCAACGCAGCCGCAGCAAGGTCAACACTCCGGCCTCGAAGATGCGCGCGCGCGTCCTCGATGTGCTGCTGGAGGAAGGCTACATCCGCGGCTACCACCTGGTGGAAAAGCCCGGCGCCTTCCCGGAGTTCGAGATCGAGCTCAAGTACTTTGACGGCCAGCCCGTGATCGTCGAGATCAACCGGGTCTCCAAGCCGGGCCGTCGCGTTTATTCGTCGATCAAGGACCTGAAGCCCGTGAAGAACGGCCTCGGGATCTCGATCCTGTCGACGCCGAAGGGCGTCATGTCGGACACGGCCGCGCGTGACGCGAACGTGGGCGGCGAAGTCCTCTGCCGGGTCTACTAAGATGTCGCGGATTGGAAAGAAGGCGGTCGCCGTCCCCAGTGGGGTGACGGTGACCATCGACGGCCAGAGCGTCACGGTGAAGGGGCCCAAGGGCCAACTCGCCTGGACCGTGGCCGAAGAGATCGAAGTTCGCCAGGAAGGCCAGGAACTGGTCCTTTCGAAGAAGGCCGACACCACCCGGGCGCAAGCCATGTGGGGCCTGTCGCGCACTCTGGTGAACAACATGGTCGTCGGCGTGACCCAAGGCTACGAGGAGTCCCTCGAGCTGGTCGGCGTCGGTTATCGTGCGGCGATGAAGGGCCAGGCGCTCTCCATGCAGCTCGGCTTCAGCCATGACGTGGACATCCCGGCGCCCGCCGGCGTGACCTTCGCCACGCCGAAGCAGACCGAGATCAAGATCTCCGGCATCGACAAGCAGCTGGTCGGCGAGACCGCCGCTCGGATCCGTCGCATCCGTCCGCCTGAGCCCTACAAGGGCAAGGGCGTCCGCTACGCCGGTGAAAAGGTCCGTCGTAAGGAAGGCAAGAAGAAGTAAGATGGCGCTCTCCTCTCGCGACTCCAGTCTCCGCCGCGCCCAGCGCACCCGTACCCGCCTGCGCAAGCTGGCGAACGGCCGCCCGCGCCTGTCGGTCTTCCGCTCGTCGAAGAACATCTACGCCCAGATCATCGACGACGAACGCGGCGTCACGCTCGCGGCCGCCTCGTCGCTGGAAGGCGGCGAGACCAAGCAAAAGGGCTCCGACAAGGACGCCGCCGCTCGCGTCGGCGCCCTGGTCGCCCAACGCGCCATGGAAAAGGGCGTCAAGGACGTGGTCTTCGACCGCGGCGGCTACCTCTTTCATGGCCGGGTCAAGGCCCTGGCCGACGCCGCGCGCGAAGCCGGCCTGAATTTCTAAGGAAAGCACGATGGCTCGCAGGAACGAAGAGCGCGGCGGTCGCAATCGCGAAGAAGAACGCGACAGCGAAATCGTCGAAAAGCTGGTGCACATCAACCGCGTCGCCGCCACCGTGAAGGGCGGCCGCCGGTTCTCCTTCGCTGCTCTGATGGTCGTTGGCGACCAAAAGGGCCGCGTGGGCTTCGGTCACGGCAAGGCGCGCGAAGTGCCGGAAGCCATCCGCAAGGCGACCGAAGAAGCCAAGAAGTCGATGATCCGCGTGCCGCTGCGCGAAAGCCGCACCCTGCACCATGACGGCGCTGGCCGTTGGGGCGCAGGCAAGGTGATGGTCCGCGCGGCGCCTCCGGGCACCGGCGTCATCGCCGGCGGTCCGATGCGTGCGGTGCTGGAAACCCTCGGCATCCAGGACGTCGTCGGCAAGTCGGTCGGCTCGTCCAACCCGTACAACATGGTGCGCGCGACCTTCGAGGCGCTGAAGGCTCAGTCTTCGCCCCGCCAGGTCGCCGCCAAGCGCGGCAAGAAGGTCTCCGACGTGATCGGCCGCCGCGCCGACGGCGCGTCCGCCACGGCGACCGCCTCCGACGCTGAAGGATAAGTTCAGATGGCCACGATCACCGTTCGTCAGACCGGCAGCCCGATCCGCCGGAAGAAGGACCAGCGCGCGACGCTCGTCGGCCTGGGCCTGAACAAGCAGGGCCGCACGTCGACCCTCGAGGACACCCCCTCCATCCGTGGGATGATCGCCAAGGTCGCCCACATGGTGGAAGTCGTCGAAGGCTAGCACCGCGACATTCCCGCCCGTTCTCGGGCGGTTTCCGGCGAAAGCCGGAGGAGGGGGCTTCACCCGCCGGTTCCGGTGCGGTAAGGCCCCCTTCGGCCTTCAGGCCTACAGAGAATTTCCAAGCCGAGTCGGAGCCTGCGCTCCGGCGACAGATCTCCAAGGAGAGGCGTCTATGACTAAGCTGAACGAACTCGCCCCGCGTCCTGGCTCCGTGAAGGGCCGCATGCGCGTCGGCCGTGGCCCGGGCTCGGGCAAGGGCAAGACCGCCGGTCGCGGCGTGAAGGGCCAGAAGTCCCGTACCGGCGTGTCTATCGCCGGCTTCGAGGGCGGCCAGATGCCGCTGCACATGCGGATGCCGAAGCGCGGCTTCAACAACCCGTTCGCCAAGGAGTTCGCGGAAGTGAACCTGTGGCGGATCGAGCAGGCGATCGCCGCCGGCAAGCTTGACGCCAAGCAGCCGATCGACGCTGACGCCCTGCTGAAGGCCGGCGTGCTGCGTCGCGCCAAGGACGGCGTGAAGCTGCTCGGCAAGGGCGAGCTGAAGTCGAAGATCAACATCACCGTCTACGCGGCCACCGGCGCGGCGCGCGCCGCGGTCGAAAAGGCCGGCGGTTCGGTCACCGCCACCAAGCCGGAAGCGGCCCAGGAAGCCTGATCGGGCTTGCCATGACGCCGGCCTCGGCCCCGGCCATTTCTGCGGAAATGGCCGAGCTGGGGGAGGTGCGAGCAAACACCGCGCCGTGGTTGTTTGCTCGCGAGGCCGGCTCGCCTTATCTGATCGAGATCTCGATTCAGGGGACATGCTGAATGGCTTCGGCCGCTGAACAGCTCGCCGCCAATATGAACTTCGGCGCCTTCCAGAAGGCGACGGAGCTTCACAAGCGTATCTGGTTCACCCTCATCGCGATGGTCGTCTATCGCCTGGGGACCTACATCCCGATCCCGGGCATCTCGCCGGCCGCCTTCGCCGAAGCCTTCCAAGGCCAGGCCAAGGGCATCCTGGGCATGTTCAACATGTTCTCGGGCGGCGCGGTCGAGCGGATGGCGATCTTCTCGCTGAACGTGATGCCGTACATCTCGGCGTCGATCATCGTTCAGCTCCTGGGCACGGTTTATCCGCCCTGGGAGAAGCTCCGGAAGGAGGGCGGCGAGGCCGGGCGCAAGACGCTCAACCAGTACACCCGCTACCTGACCGTGATCCTGGCGCTGTTCCAGTCGTTCGGCATCGCCATGGGCCTGCAGGCTAGCGAGGGCCTGGTCGACAACCCCGGCCTGTTCTTCGTCGTCTCGACCGTCGTGACGCTGACCGGCGGCACCATGTTCCTGATGTGGCTCGGGGAGCAGATCACCAGCCGCGGGGTCGGCAACGGCATCAGCCTGATCATCTTCGCCGGTATCGTCGCGGTCTTCCCGCGCTACATCGGCCAGGCCTTCTCGCTAGCGCGCACCGGCGCGATGAGCGGCGGCGCCTTGCTGGTGATCGCGCTGCTGATCGTCGCGGTGACCGTGGCCATCGTCTTCATGGAGCGCTCACAGCGGCGGATCCTGGTGCAGTATCCGAAGCGCCAGGTGGGCAACCGCATGTTCGGCGGCGACACCTCGTTCCTGCCGCTGAAGATCAACACCGCGGGCGTCATCCCGCCGATCTTCGCCTCGAGCCTGCTGCTGCTGCCGACCACGGTGATGGGCTTCGCCGTGGGCGGCGCCGGCTCCAACCTGCCGGCGTGGCTGCAATGGCTGCCCGGCCTGACCGGCCAGCTGCAGCACGGCCAACCGCTGTTCATGCTGATGTACGGCGCGCTGATCGTCTTCTTCTGCTTCTTCTACACCTCCATCGTGTTCAATCCGGAGGACACGGCGGAGAACCTGCGGAAGTACGGCGGCTTCATGCCTGGCATCCGTCCGGGCAAGCGGACCGCGGAGTACCTCGACTTCGTCCTGACGCGACTGACGGTGATCGGCGCGGCCTACATCACCCTCGTGTGCTTGCTGCCCGAGGCGCTGATCGGCTTCTACAACGCGCCGTTCTACATGGGCGGCACCTCGGTGCTGATCGTGGTCAGCGTCACCATGGACACCGTCACCCAGATCCAGTCCCATCTGCTGCAACACCAGTACGAAGGGCTGATCAAAAAATCCAAGCTGAGAGGAACGCGCGGCCGCTGATTCAGCGGGCCGCAGCGCCGCCCCGGCTTGGGCGCGGCGGGAGGGCGAGTAAAGAATGAACCTGATCCTGTTCGGACCGCCGGCTGCGGGCAAAGGCACGCAAGCCAAGCGCCTGGTTGAGCAGCGCCGCATGGTGCAGCTTTCGACCGGCGACATGCTGCGCGCCGCCATCGCTTCGGGCTCCGAGCTCGGCAAGCGCGTGTCGGGGATCATGGAGCGTGGCGAGCTGGTCTCTGACGACATCGTCATCGCCCTGATCGAAGAGCGGCTGCCGGAAACCGAGGCTGCCGGCGGAGCGATCTTCGACGGCTTCCCGCGCACGCTCGCGCAGGCGCAGGCGCTCGACGAGATGCTGAAGCGCCGCGGCAAGAAGATCGACATGGTGGTCCGGCTGAAGGTCGACGACGACGCGCTGCTGCAGCGCATCGCCGGCCGGTTCGCCGAGAGCGGCCGCCCGGACGACAACCCGGACAGCTTCAAGGTCCGCCTGGGCGCCTACAACGGCCAGACCGCGCCGCTGCTCCCCTATTACCAGGGCCAGGGCAAGCTGGTGGAGCTCGACGGGATGGGCACGATCGATCAGGTCGCGGCCTCGATCGACGGCGCGCTGGACGGCGTGAAGGCCTGACCGGCGCGCGGCGACCGCCGCACGTTTCAAGAGACGCCGAAGCGGCGGGATGGGCTCAGGCCCCTCCCGCCGTTTTCGTATCCGCCGGGGCCCGGCTCAGCCGATCGCCGGCTGGGCGGCGACATAGGCGTCGATCGCCGCCAGGTGCTGGGCGATCTCCGCCGGCGGCAGGAAGGAGCCGGTGAAGCTGTTCTTCGCCAGGGTGACCAGATCCTCCCGCGTCAGCCCGACCGCGCTCGCCGTCCGGATCCAGTTCTCCGCCAGATAGCCGCCGAAATAGGCCGGGTCGTCGGAGTTGATCGTGGCTTTCAGGCCGAGCTGCAGCATGCGCTTCAGCGGATGATCGGCGAGATCGCCGACGACGCAGAGCTTCAGGTTCGACAGCGGGCAGACGGTCAGCGTCATTCCCTTGCGGGCCAGCCGCGCGACCAGGGCGGGGTCCTCGAGCGAGCGGTTGCCGTGGTCGATGCGGTCGACCTGCAGCAGGTCCAGCGCCTCGTGGACATATTCCGGCGGGCCTTCCTCGCCGGCGTGGGCGACCAGCTTCAGGCCGCGCTCGCGGGCGGCGGCGAACACGCGCGCGAACTTCGCCGGCGGATGGCCGAGCTCAGAGGAATCCAAGCCGACGCCGATGATGCGGTCGAGATAGGGCTCGGCTTGCCGCAGGGTGGCGAAGGCGGCGTCCTCGTCGAGGTGGCGCAGGAAGCAGAGAATGAGGGCCGAACTGACCCCCAACTCTCGCTCGGCCTCGGCCATCCCGGCCAACAGCCCGTCGGCGACGACGGCGAAGGGAATCCCGCGATCGGTGTGGGTCTGGGGATCGAAGAACAGCTCGACGTGACGAGCGCCGTCGGCGGCGACCCGGCGGAAGTAGGCCAGCGCCAGGTCGCGGAAGTCGGCCTCGGTCCGCAGCACGTCAGCCCCCTGGTAGTAGAGGTCGAGGAAGTCCTGCAGGTTGCCGAAGTCGTAGGCCGCCTTCAGCGCCTCGACGGAGGCGAAGGGCAGGGCGACGCCGTTGCGCCGGGCGAAGGCGAACATCTGCTCGGGCTCGAGGCTGCCCTCGATGTGCAGGTGCAGTTCGGCCTTGGGGAGGCCGCGGACGAAATTGCTGAGGGAGACCATGGGCGGAGTGTCGCCGCCCGGGCCGAAGCGTCAAGCGCGCGCGGCCGGCGATGCCGACGGTTTTCCGGCGCCGTTGTGCAGAGAATCGGCGGGGCGGGGAGAATCGCCGCAGCGGCCCGCGCCATGATTGCGCCCGATGCGCGCGTCATGCTTTCCTTAACTCCCGCGGGCGACAAAGCTCGGTGCGTGAGTTCGACGATGGCGATGCGCAGGCCGCGGCACGGCCGCGCGCAGGCAGAGGCCATATTTCCGCGTTTACGCATTGACGGCGGCATGCCGATCCATATAACGAGGCCCTTCCGCGAAAGGGCGCGAGGTACGCGCCGGCTAGACCTTTGGGTCATGGGGCCGGGGCGTCGTTTGCGCTTTTCTTGCGTGATCAGGAGAGATTTCCACGTGGCCCGTATCGCTGGCGTAAACATTCCTACGAACAAGCGCGTCGTGATCGCGCTGCAGTACATCCATGGCATCGGCCCGGCGAAGGCGCGGGAGATCGTTGGCAAGGTTGGCATCGAAGACGCTCGTCGCGTCAATCAGCTGACCGACCAGGAGGTCCTGCAGATCCGCGAAGCTATCGACCGCGACTACACGGTTGAGGGCGACCTGCGCCGCGAGACCGCCGTCAACATCAAGCGGTTGATGGACCTGGCCTGCTATCGCGGCCTGCGTCACCGCAAGGGTCTGCCCGTCCGCGGTCAGCGCACCCACACCAACGCCCGGACCCGCAAGGGCCCGGCCAAGCCGATCGCCGGCAAGAAGAAGTAAGAGAGCGGACCTCCGATGGCCAAGGAACCGGCGCGCGTCAAACGCCGCGAGCGTAAGAACATCACCTCGGGCGTGGCGCACGTGAACGCCTCGTTCAACAACACCATGATCACCATCACGGATGCGCAGGGGAACACCATCTCCTGGTCGTCCGCTGGAATGATGGGCTTCAAGGGTTCGCGGAAGTCGACTCCGTACGCCGCCCAGATGGCCGCCGAGGAGGCTGGCCGCAAGGCCGCCGAGCATGGCGTGAAGACTCTGGAAGTGAACGTCTCGGGCCCCGGTTCGGGCCGTGAATCGGCGCTCCGGGCTCTGCAGGCCGTCGGCATGACGATCACCACGATTCGTGACGTGACCCCCATCCCGCACAACGGCTGCCGTCCGCCGAAGCGTCGGCGCGTCTAAGTCGTTAGGTACTGCAATTCTGAAGGCGCCGGACCGCGACTGCGGCCGGCGATCCTGCGTTTCGAGGGACACCATCAGTGATCGAAAGAAACTGGAACGAGCTCATCCGTCCCGAGAAGCCGCTCATCGAGACCGGCGCCGACGCGACCCGCAAGGCGCGTCTGGTGGCCGAGCCGCTCGAGCGCGGCTTTGGCGTGACGCTGGGCAACAGCCTGCGCCGCGTGCTGCTCTCCTCGCTGCAGGGCGCTGCGGTGACCGCCGTCCAGATCGACGGCGTGGTGCACGAGTTCTCGTCGATGGAAGGCGTGCGTGAAGACGTCGTCGACATCGTCCTGAACATCAAGCAACTCGCCGTGCGCATGCACTCGGAAGGTCCGAAGCGCATGACCCTGCGGGCGACCGGCCCGGGCCCGGTGACCGCCGGCCAGATCGAGGCTCCGGCCGACATCGAGATCCTCAACACCGACCATGTGCTCTGCACCCTCGACGAGGGCGCGACCGTGCGCATGGAGTTCACCGTCCAGACCGGCAAGGGCTACGTCCCGGCCGAGATGAACCGGCCGGAAGACGCGCCGATCGGCCTGATCGCCGTCGACGCCCTCTATTCGCCGGTGAAGCGCGTCGCCTACCGCGTCGAGCCGACCCGCCAGGGCCAGAGCCTCGACTACGACAAGCTGATCATGGAAGTCGAAACCAACGGCGCGGTTTCGCCGGTGGACGCGGTGGCCTACGCCGCGCGCATTCTCCAGGACCAGCTGCAGATCTTCATCACCTTCGAAGAACCGAAGAAGAAGGTCGAAGGCGAGGCGAAGCCGGAACTGCCGTTCAACCCGGCGCTGCTGAAGAAGGTCGACGAGCTGGAACTGTCGGTCCGCTCGGCCAACTGCCTGAAGAACGACAACATCGTCTACATCGGCGACCTGATCCAGAAGACTGAAGCCGAGATGCTGCGCACCCCGAACTTCGGGCGCAAGTCGCTCAACGAGATCAAGGAAGTGCTCGCCGGCATGGGTCTGCACCTCGGCATGGACGTGCCGAACTGGCCGCCGGAGAACATCGAAGAGCTCGCGAAGAAGTTCGAAGACCAGATGTAAGACGTCTCCAAAATCTGCCTGGCGGATTTTGGATCTAGAAACTGGAGCACGTTCGGGCGGCGTAACCCCGTCGTCTAACGTGCGCCTCGCGCCAACTCCGGACCGTTTCGGTCCGGGCCCGCTGAAGCCGCAACATCGGTGGAGGGCCCCGGCGCTTCGTAGTGACCCAGGCGGGAGCGGGCTGGGATTTGGTTAGGTAGGACGCGGTCCCGCAGATCGGGAGCGTCCCATGGGCCAGGTGGCCCAGGAGATTGAGATGCGTCACGGAAAAGCCCACCGCAAACTGGGCCGCACGACCAGCCACCGCACGGCCATGTTCGCCAACATGTCGGCGAGCCTGATCAAGCACGAGCAAATCGTCACGACCCTGCCGAAGGCGAAGGAACTGCGGCCGATCGTCGAGAAGCTGGTGACCCTGGCGAAGCGCGGCGACCTGCACGCTCGCCGTCAGGCGATCAGCCAAGTCCGCGACGTGGCCCAGGTCGGCAAGCTCTTCGCGGTGCTCGGCCCGCGCTACAAGGACCGCGCCGGCGGCTACATCCGCGTGCTGAAGGCCGGTTACCGTCACGGCGACAACGCCCCGATGGCGGTGATCGAGTTCGTCGATCGCGATCCGGCCGAAAAGGGCAAGGACTCCGGTCCGGTCGTCCAGTTCGCTGGCGAAGAGTAAGATCTACTCTCCAAACTGATCACGAAAGCCCCGGACGGCGACGTCCGGGGCTTTTGCTTTGTGCGCTCAGGCGATGGCGACGACGACCAGCGCCTGGCCCGCGCCGGAGATCGGGCCGTCGCCGAACCGCGCCTGCAGCGCCTCGGTCGCGGCCTGCGCCGCCGCTTCGAGGCCGTCGGGGCTGCGGGCCTCGATCTCGCCGCGCAGCGGACTGCCCAGGCACAACCCGCGGGCGGCGTCGGCCGCGGACGGCGAGGGCGTCGGCAGGGCGACGGCCTCGATCTGCACGTCGCGGAACCCGGCGCTGGTCAGCGCCGCGGTGATGACCTGCCGGTCGTGCCAGCCGTACGGCGTGCGCCCGAGGAAACCCGGCGGATCGTCGGGGAAGTAGGCGGCCACCGCCTCGTGCACGGCGCGCGCGACGTCGTTGTGCGCGAGGTCGTCCCAGACATTGAAGACGAAGCGCCCGTTCGGACGCAGGACCCGCTGGGTCTCGGTGAAGGCCTTGGCCTTGTCGGGAAAGAACATCACGCCGAACTGGCAGACCACCGCCTCGAACCGCTGGTCCGGGAAGGGCAGGGCCTGGGCGTCGGCCGGCTCGAAGCGCACGTTCGCCGCCCGGACGCAGTCGGCGGCCTTGGCGAGCATCGGCGCGTTCAGGTCGGTGGCGGTGATCGCCGCCAGCGGAGCCGCTTCGGCGAGCGCGCGGGTCACGCGGCCGGTGCCGGCGGCGGTCTCCAGCAGCTCGCCGTCGAAGCCCTTGAAGCGGGCGGCGAGGTCGCGGGCGTAGGGCTCGAACAGCATCGGCCCCAGCAGGCGGTCGTAGATCTCGGGAATGGCGCCGACAAAGGCGCGATCGGCTTCGGACATGGCGCTGGCCTCCGACGCCAGGATCGCACGCGCCCGCCGCCGACGCGGTCACATTCGCTAGAGAAGGGGGCCGATCAGGGCCCGGCGACGGGGCGCGGCGGCGCGGCGTTGTCCCGGCTGAGGAAGGCGTGCACGGCGGCGACCGCCTGGGCGCCTTCGCCGACGGCGGCGGCGACGCGCTTCACCGAGCCTGACCGCACGTCGCCGATCGCGTAGACGCCGGGAAGGCTGGTCTCCAGCATATGCGCCGCGCCGACGTCGTTGCCGACGCCGATGAAGCCATGGGCGTCCAGATCGACGCCCGACCCTGCCAGCCAATCGGTGTTGGGCTGGGCGCCGATGAACAGGAACAGGTGGCGGATGGCGGCGGCGGTCTCGCTCTTCGTCTGGCGGTCGCGCCAGCGGAGCGTCTGCAGCACGCCGCGCTCGCCTTCCAGGCCGGTGATTTCGGCGTTGGGCACAAGCTCGACGTTCGGCAGGGAGGCGATGCGGTCGATCAGGTAGCGCGACATGGTCGCCTCCAGGCTGGAGGCGCGGATCAGCATGGTCACCTTCGCCACCTGGCTGGCGAGATACACCGCCGCCTGGCCGGCCGAGTTGCCGCCGCCGACCAGGGCGACGTGCTGGCCGGCGCAGAGCCGCGCCTCCAGCGGCGAGGCCCAGTAGTGCACCGAGGCCGCCTCGTAGCGCGGCAGGTCCTCGACGCCGAGTCGGCGGTAGCGCGCGCCGGCGGCGATCACCACGGCCCGGGCGCGGGCCTGCTCGGCATTGGCCAGCGCGATGGCGTAGCCGCCGTCCGGATGACGCGCCAGGCTGGCGGCTTCGTCCGGAATGGCGAGCTCCGCGCCGAACTTGCGCGCCTGGTTGTAGGCCCGCCCCATCAGCGCCATCCCGCTGATTCCGGTCGGGAAGCCGAGGTAGTTCTCGATGCGGGCGGAGGCCCCGGCCTGACCGCCGAAGGCGCGACAGTCGAGCACCAGGACCGCGAGCCCCTCGGACGCCGCATAGACCGCCGCGGCGAGGCCGGCGGGCCCGGCGCCGATCACCGCCAGGTCATAGAGGCGGTCCGGATCGAGCGGGCTCACCAGGCCCAGGCACCGCGCCAGGTCGCCTTCCGTCGGATTGCGCAGCAACGAGCCGTTCGGGCAAAGGACGATCGGCAGCTCGCTCTCGGCGAGCTCGAAGCGGGCGACGAGCGCCTGAGCTTCCGGGTCGACGGCGACGTCCAGGCGGTGCAGCGGATGGCCGTTGCGCCGGAGGAAGCCTTCGAGCCGGCGCAGGTCGGGATCGTCCTCGTGGCCCAGGAGGATCGGTCCGCCCGAACCGGTCTCCAGCAACCCGACGCGGCGCAGGATCAAGGCGCGCATGATCCGCTCGCCGAGCTCGGCCTCGGAGATCAGCACCGCCCGCAGTTGCTCGGGCGACAGGACGATCGCCTCGACCGGGCTCAGCGCGACGGCGTCGACCAGGGCGGGGCGGCCGGTCAACTGGGCCAGTTCGCCCATGAACGATCCAGCGCGGTGCACGACGATCGGATGCGCGCCGGCGGCGTCGGACGCGACGATCTGGACTTCGCCGGCGAGAATGACGGACATGCCGTGATCCGCCTCGCCGGCGCGCACCAGGTGCTCGCCGGCGGCGTAGCGGCGGATGACGCCGAAGCCGCACAGCCGTTCGATCTCCGCCGTGCTCAAGGTCGGGAAGGCCTGATCCCTGCGGGTCTCGACGATTGAAGGCGCCTTGGCCATGGCGGCTCCCGATCCTAGCGGCAGGTCCAGGGGAGCATGCACCGGCATGGCGCCCGGGTCGATTAATCCCGCGCCGCCTCCGGGCCGCCAACGTCATTTGCCGCCTGCGGGGCAGGGCGGGTCACGGCGAGAGTCCCACTCGTCACATCTGATGTAACAGGCTAAGCGATAGCGGGCGTTTTCCCGGAGCCTGACGCATGCGTTCGCTACTTTCCCTCGCCGCCGCCCTGGTGCTCGCCACGGCCCCGCAGCTCGCCGCCGCCGCGCCGGCCGACGCGCACGACGAGAGCAACTACGCCCAGGTGGTGATGAAGCCGAACACCGCCTTCCTCTCGGCGGAGGAGCGCCAGGTGGTGAACCTGCTGATCCAGGCGGCGAACGAGATGACGGCGATCTACGCCAAGCAGTCGGCGGGCCCGGGGCCGGGCCACGGCTTCTATCCGGCGGGCCTGACCAAGGCCGAGCTCGACGCCTATGTCGCCGCCCATCCGGCGGAGCGGGAGAAGCTGCTGAACGGCTACACCGTCGTCCAGCGGCAGGGGACCCGGCTGGTCACCACGCCCTATTCGGTCGCTTACAAGCCGGAGCTGACCCGCGCGGCGGCGCTGCTGGAGCAGGCGGCTCAGACCACCAGCAACGCCAGCCTCAAGCGCTTCCTGACGCTGCGCGCCGAGGCCTTCCGCAGCAACGACTACTTCGACTCCGAGATGGCCTGGATGGACGTCAGCGGCACGCCCATCGAGGTCGCCATCGGCCCCTACGAGACCTACACCGACGAACTCTACGGCCAGAAGACCGCCTTCGAAGCCTTCGTCACGGTCAAGGATCCGCAAGCCAGCGCCAAGCTCGAGCGGTTCAAGGCCCACCTCGGGGAGATGGAGGCCAACCTCCCGGTCGACGACCGCTACAAGAACTTCAAGCGCGGCGGCGCCTCGCCGATCGCCGTCGCCGACCAGGTGCACGGCGGCGGCGACAACCTGCATGGGCCGCAGACCATCGCCTTCAACCTGCCCAACGACGAACGGGTGCGCGAGGCCAAGGGGGCGAAGAAGGTGATCCTCGCCAACGTGCTGGGCGCCAAGTACGACCAGATCCTCAAGCCGATCGCCGCCCGCGCGCTGGTGGCCGAACAGGTCCCGCTCGTGACCCGCGACTACATGGTCTACGAGACCTTGTTCCACGAGCTGGCGCACAGCCTGGGGCCTGGCACGATCACCGTCGGCGGCCGGCCGACCACCGTCCAGGCGGAGCTGAAGGACATCTACAGCACGTCGGAGGAGGCCAAGGCCGACGTGATGGGCGCCTACAACATCCTCTTCATGATGGATAAGGGCCAGCTGCCGGCGGCGGAGCGGCCGCAGCTGATGGCCACCTACATGGCCGGGATCCTGCGGGCCGCGCGCTGGGGCGAGGGCGAGGCCCACGGCCGCGGCGCGGCGCTGCAGTACGGCTACCTGAAGGAGAAGGGCGCGTTCCAGTGGGACGCGACCCAGAAGCGCTTCCGGGTCGACGACGCGGCGATGGCGAGCGGCCTGCGCGATCTGCTGGCAGACCTCGTGCGGCTGCAGGGCGACGGCGACTACGCCGGCATGAAGGCGCTGTTCGATCGCTACGCCCACCTGGACGATCATGCCCGCGCGGTGAACGCGACGCTGGGCGACATTCCGGTCGACATCTCGCCGACCTATCCGGAAAAGGTCTGACCGGCTTCGACGCGACGAGATGAGATGAACGCCACCGCTGTTCGCCCCGCTGGCCGGCGCGCCGCGGTGCCGTTCGTTCTCGTCAGCCTGGGCCTCGACACCCTGTCGCTGTGCCTGCTGATCCCGGTCTTTCCGCCGCTGGTGCAGCAGTTCCAGGGTGGCGACGCGGCCTCGGCCGGCCGCTGGATCGGCCTGCTGACTGCGGTCTGGGCGGTGGCGCAGTTCTTCGGCTCGCCGATCATGGGCGCGCTGTCCGATCGGTTCGGCCGGCGGCCGGTGCTGCTCGCCTCGATCTTCGGCCTCGGGCTCGACAACCTCTTGATGGCGTTCGCGCCGAACCTGACCTGGCTGTTCATCGGCCGGGTGCTGTCGGGCTTCACCGCCTCGAGCTTCTCGGTCGCCACCGCCTACATCGCCGATGTGACGCCGCCGGAGCAGCGGGCGGCCCGCTTCGGCCTGGTCGGCGCGATCTGGAGCTTCAGCTTCATCGTCGGGCCGGCGCTCGGCGGCCTGCTGGGCGCGGTCGATCTGCGGCTCCCATTTTTCGTCTCCGCCGGGGTGTCGCTGGCGGCGGCGGTCTACGGCTATTTCGTGCTGCCGGAGTCGCTCAAGCCCGAGCACCGCGCGCCGTTCTCCTGGCGGAAGGCCAATCCGGCGGCGTCGCTGAGCTTCCTCGGCTCGCACCCGGAGCTGCTCTGGCTCTCGGTCGTCAACTTCCTGATGCAGTTCGCCCACGCTGTGCTGCCGACCTTGTTCGTCCTCTACGCCGGAAACCGCTACGGCTGGTCGCTGCAGGTCACCGGGCCGGTGCTGGCGGCGACCGGGGTCTTCGGCATGATCGTCCAGGCGTGGCTGGTGCCGCGGCTGGTCCCGCGCATCGGCGAGATGCGGGCGATGATCCTGGGACTGGTCGCCGGCGCGCTGGCCCTGGCGATCTACGGCCTGGCGCCCGCTGGCTGGATCTTCCTGCTCGGCACCCCGATCGGCGCGCTGCTGGGACTGTTCGCGCCGGGCTTCCAGGCGATCACCACCCGTCGCGTCGGGCCCAACGAGCAGGGACGGCTGCAGGGGGCGAACAGCGGGATCATGGGGCTCACCAGCATGATCGCCCCGGCGGCCTTCGGTTACCTCTACGCCGCCTCCGCGCAGGTGCATGGCGGCGCGGCGGCGGGCGTCGCCTTCCTGGTCGCTGCGGGCCTGCTGATGCTGGCCGCGCTGGTCGCCGCCGTGGCGGTCGCGCCGCACGGCGCCCGCGAGTCCGCCTGAGCCGACATCTCGGCGAGATCGGGCGGCATCGTTCGAAAATAGAAGCAACTGCTTGACTGAACGCCGGTGGGCGGCGAGCTCTGCTGTTGCGAAGATATCAGCGGGGCGGGGAACCGATGGGCCAACTTTCACGACGCAGCTTTGCCCTGGTCGCCGGCGGCGCGGTCGCGGCCCTTGGCGGGGGCCGCGCCTTCGCGGCGGCGGCGGCGTTCGACCCGACGCTCTTTGTGAATCCCGAGCTGCGCCCGGTGTTTGTGCGGCTGCAGAAGATGTTCGCCCTGCGGCCGCTGACGGACGAGACGCTGGCCGCTGAGCGCAAGGCGTCGCTGTCCCTCTCGCCGCCGCCGAGGGCCGCGCCCGGCTGGAGCGAGCGGACGATCCCGGGGCCGCGCGGCGCGCCCGACGTGCGCATCTATGTGATCAACGCCGGCAAGCCCGGCGGTCCGTCGCGGCCGGCGATCCTGCAGATCCACGGCGGCGGCTTCGTGATGGGGACCGCGAAGCAGGCGCTCAGTTCGAACCAGGAGCTCGCCGCGGCGCTGGATTGCGTTGTCGTCTCGGTCGACTACCGCCTGGCGCCGGAGACGCCGTTCCCCGGCGCGCTGGAAGACAACTATGCGGCGCTGAAGTGGCTCTACCAGCACGCCGAGGAGCTGGGCGTCGATCGTGCGCGGATCGCCCTGTTGGGCGAGAGCGCCGGCGGCGGGCACGCCGCCATGCTGGCGATTGCGGCGCGGGATCGCGGGGAGGTGCCGCTCGCCTACCAGGCGCTGGTCTACCCGATGCTGGATGACCGGACCGGCAGCACGCGCAAGAAGCCGCCCTACATGGGCTTCGTCATCTGGGACGAGCAACGCAACCGGTTCGGCTGGACTTCGCTGCTCGGCGCGCCAGCGGGGTCGCGGAAGGTCCCCGCCGGGTCGGTCCCGGCACGGGTCGAGAACCTGAAGGGCCTGCCGCCGGCCTTCATCGGCGTGGGCTCGGTCGATCTCTTCGTCGACGAGGACGTCGAATACGCGCGGCGGCTGATCGATGCGGGCGTGCCGGTGCGCCTGAACGTCGTCCCGGGGGCCTTCCACGGCTTCGACGCCCTGCCGAGCGCCCTGGCCCAGGATTTCAAGGCGGATCTGGTCTCGTCGCTGAGGACCGCGCTGCGGGCGAAGGCCTAGCGGCCGACCGCGCGGTTCGCGCCGGCTGGACGAAGCGTCCACCGCAGCCCAATTTGCGCCGGAAACCTTGGCTGTGTTTCCGCCGTTTGTTGGGCAAACCGGAGAGCCTATGCGCGCGCATCGCGTCCTGATTCCCGCCATCGTCGTGTTCGCGGCCTGCGCGCCGCCCCTGGCGCTGGCCCAGACCCCGCCGGCCACCCGCGCCGCGCCGGCCAGCGCCGTCGCCATGCGCATGTCGTTCGCCGGCGTCGTGAAGAAGGCCGCCCCGGCGGTCGTGAACATCTCCTCCAAGCGGATGGTGCGGCAGCAGGCCGATCCGTTCTGGCAGCTATTCGGCATGGGCGCGCCGCGCGACCGCGTGGAGGGCTCGCTGGGCTCGGGCGTGATCGTCCGCGCCGACGGGATCATCGTCACCAACAACCACGTGGTGGAGGGCGGCCAGGAGATCACCGTCGCGCTGGCCGATCGCCGGGAGTTTCCCGCCCGCGTGCTGCTGGCCGATCCGCGCACCGACCTGGCGGTGCTGAAGGTCGACGTCGGTAATGACCGGCTGCCGACGCTGGCGATCAACGACGGGGCCGACATCCAGGTCGGCGACCTGGTGCTGGCGATCGGCGATCCCTTCGGCGTCGGCCAGACGGTGACCAACGGCATCGTCTCGGCGCTGAACCGCACCGCCGACGAGGCCGGCTCGGCCTATATCCAGACCGACGCGGCGATCAATCCGGGCAATTCCGGCGGGGCGCTGGTCGACATGAACGGCGATCTGATCGGCATCAACAGCTTCATCCTCTCGCGCTCCGGCACCTCGTCGGGCGTGGGCTTTGCGGTGCCGGGCCCCGTGGTGCGCCAGGCGGTCGAGACGGCGGTCGGCGGCGGCCGCACCCTGGTCCGGCCCTGGCTCGGCGCGCGGCTGCAGAGCGTGACGCCGGAGATGGCCCGCAGCGTCGGGCTGGCGACGCCGTCCGGGGCCTTGGTCGCCGACGTCTGGGCGGGCGGACCGGCGGACCGCGCCGGGGTTCGCCAGGGCGACGTGATCGTCTCCGTTGACGGGCGGCCGGCGGTCGACGCCGGCGCCGTCAACTACGTCATCGGCACCCATCGGGTGGGCGATTCCATCAGCCTCGGCCTACGCCGCAACGGCCAGCAGCAGACCGTCACCCTGAAGGCCCAGGCCGCGCCGGCGACCCCGGCGCGCGATGAGCAGACCATTGGCGGCCGCAGCCCCTTCACCGGAGCGACGGTGGCGAACCTCTCGCCGGCGCTGGCCGAGGAACTCGGCGCCGACGCCTTCGGCCAGGGGGTCGTCGTCACCAAGGTGGCCGGCGGGCCGGCGGCCGCGGTCGGCCTGCAGCCGGGCGACATCATCCACGCGGTGAACGGCCGGCCGGTCCAATCGGCGCGCGACCTGGCGGCCGTCGCCAGTCGTCCGGCGCCGAGCTGGCAGGTGACCATCGAGCGCGGCGGGCGGCAGATCACGGCGACCTTCCGCTGAGGGGCGACCTGCCGCTGGGGATCGTGCTAGACCGCGCCGCATGGCCGATCTCTTCGAAGCCGCGGGCCTGACGCCGCAGGCGCCGTCGCCGCTCGCCGACCGCCTGCGCCCGCAGCGCCTGGATGAGGTTGTGGGCCAGGAGCACCTGCTGGGCGTCGGCGGCCCGATCCGCCGCATGGCCGAGGCTGGGCGGCTGGCGTCGATGATCCTCTGGGGCCCGCCGGGCACCGGCAAGACCACCATCGCCCGGCTGCTGGCCAAGGAAGCCGGCTACACCTTCCAGCAGCTGTCGGCGGTGTTCTCCGGCGTCGCCGACCTGAAGAAAGCGTTCGAGACCGCGCGGGCAAGGCGCGCGGCCGGGCAATCGACGCTGCTGTTCGTCGACGAGATCCACCGCTTCAACCGCGCCCAGCAAGACGGCTTCCTGCCGTTCGTCGAGGAGGGCGTGGTGACCCTGGTGGGCGCGACCACCGAGAACCCGTCCTTCGAGCTGAACGGGGCGCTGCTCTCGCGCTGCCAGGTGTTCGTGCTGAAGCGCCTGGACGCCGAGGCGCTGGAGGCGCTGCTCGCCAAGGCCGAGGCGTTCGAAGGCCGGCCGCTGCCGCTGATGCCGGAGGCGCGCCAGGCGCTGGTGGCGATGGCCGACGGCGACGGCCGCTACCTGCTGACCCTGGCCGAGACCCTGTTCAATATCGCCTCGGCCGAGCCGCTGGACACCAAGCAGCTCGGCCAGGTGCTGCAGAAGCGCAGCCCGGCCTACGACAAGGACCGCGAGGAGCACTACAACCTCATCTCGGCGCTGCATAAGTCGATCCGCGGCTCGGATCCGGACGCGGCGCTCTACTGGCTAGCGCGCATGCTGCAGGGCGGCGAGAACCCGCTGTTCATCGCCCGGCGGCTGATCCGCGCCGCGATGGAGGACATCGGCGAGGCCGACCCGATGTCGCTGGTGCTCGCCAACGCCGCCAAGGACACCTACGACTTCCTGGGTTCGCCCGAGGGCGAGATCGCGCTGGCCCAGCTGGTCGTGCACCTCGCCGCCGCGCCGAAGTCCAACGCCGTCTACGTCGCCTACAAGAAGGCCATGGCGGCGGCGCGGGAGACCGGCTCGCTGATGCCGCCGCCGCACATCCTCAATGCGCCGACCCGGATGATGAAGGATCTCGGCTACGGCAAGGGCTACGCCTACGACCACGACGTCGAGGGCGGCTTCTCCGGCCAGGACTATTTCCCCGAGGAGATGGGCCGGCGCAGCTTCTACCAGCCGAAAGGCGAGGGGACCGAAGCGCGCATCAAGGAACGGCTGGAACGCTGGGCGGCGCTGCGCGGACAGCGGAAGGGCGGAGAGTGACGCCCCCTCCGTCTCGCGCCTGCGGCGCGATCCACCTCCCCCGCTTTGCAGGGGAGGAGCGGGTCGCTGCTCCCCCGCCTGCGGGGGAGCTGTCAGCGCAGCTGACTGAGGGGGCGCTCGCGCGCACGGCCCCGCCATGACCCCCCGTCCGCCGCGGAAGAGCCGCGCCCCTGAGAAGCCGCCGATCAAGCTGACGCCGGAGGAGATCGCCTTCGTCCGCAGCCTGGTGATCTATGAGGACGAGTCGCTGCTGGCGCTGAACAAGCCTTCGGGCCTGTCGAGCCAGGGCGGTCGCGGGCAGGTCAACACCCTGGACGAGCTGCTGTGGGCTTTCGCCAAGCCCGGCAAGCCGCGGCCGCGGCTGATCCACCGGCTGGACCGCGACACCTCCGGCGTGATCCTGACCGCCAAGACCAAGCCGGCGGCGGGCTTCCTCGGCAAGGCGATGATGTCGCGCAAGTTCGCCAAAACCTACCGGGCGATCGTCGCGCCCGGCGCGCCGCAGCCGGACGCCGGCGTCGTCGAGGCGGCGCTGCGCCGCGAGGAGATCGGCCGCGAAGCCTATATGCGGATCTGCGCCGCCGACCATCCCGACGCCGAGAGCGCGCGCACCCGCTACAAGACGTTGAAGGCGACTGACACAGCCGCGCTGCTCGAAGTCGATCCGGAGACCGGCCGGATGCACCAGATCCGGGTGCACTTGTCCTCGCTCGGCCGGCCGATCGTCGGCGACGTGCGCTACGGCGGCGCGCTGATGGTCGAGGGCCAGCCCGCCCCGCGGCTGATGCTGCACGCGCTGGCGCTGATCTTTCCGCACCCGGGCGGCGGCTTGAAGCGGTTGGAGGCGCCGACCCCGCCGGACATGGCCGCGCTGCTAGCGGCGCTCAAGCTGGACTGATCCGGAACGGCGGCGCAGGTTGGTTCGTTCCGCCGGCGAAGTCGCGGAAGGCGCAACGCTTTTCGCCCGAACGTGAAGTCGAAGATGAAACGTCTTGTCCTTTCCGCGCTGGCCGCTCTGACGGTCGCCGCCTGCGCGTCGACGCCGACCGTCTTCCAGGCCGCCACCGCGCCCGGCTCCGTCGGCTATTCCGAATATCGCATCGAGCCCGGCCGCTACCGGGTGATGTTCCGCGGCGGCTCCAGCGCCTCGGAACGCCAGGTCATGGATTTCGCGCTGGTGCGCGCCGCCGATCTGACGATCGCCGAGGGCTTCGACTGGTTCCGGGTGTCCGATCGGTCGATGAGCTACAGCTCCAGCGGCAGCAGCGGCCCACGCTTCAGCATCGGCGTCGGCGGCGGCAGTTGGGGCGGCAGCAGCGGCGTCGGCATGGGCGTCGGCACCACCTTCGGCGACGACGGCTACGGCTCCGGTTCCGGCTCGCCCACGGCGAGCCTCGAGGTGTTCATGGGCCGCGGTCCGAAGCCGCCGGGCCTCGACGTCTATGACGCGCGCGCGGTGCGCAGCTCGCTGGGCGGCCCCGCGCCGAGCTGATTGCGCGCGCCGGGCTTTGCGCCCAGGCGGCGCCGTCGCATAAGGGGCCGATGCTGAACTACCTTCTGGTCGGCGTCGGCGGCGGAGTGGGCGCGATCGCCCGCTATGTCCTCGGCGTCCAGACGACGCGCGCATTTGGGACCGGCTGGCCCTACGGCACCTTCCTGGCCAATGTGCTGGGCGGCTTGTGCATGGGCCTGCTGATCGCGACGCTGGCCCACCGCGGCGGAGCCGATCAGGAACGCTGGCGGCTCCTGCTGGGGGTCGGCGTGCTGGGCGGCTTCACCACCTTTTCCGCCTTCTCGCTGGAGACGGCGTTGATGATCGAGCGGCGCCAGGTGTTCAGCGCCGCCGCCTATGGCGCGGCCTCGGTCGCACTGTCGATCGGCGCGCTGTTCGCCGGCCTGTTGATCGCCCGGAGGGTTTTCGCATGAGGGAGGTCCGCACCCTTTACGTCGACAGCGGCGAGGACGGCGTGCGCCTGGATCGCTGGTTCAAGCGCCGCTGGCCGCACCTCAATCATATCCAGATCCAGAAGCTGGCCCGCTCCGGCCAGATCCGGGTCGACGGCGCGCGCGCCAAGCCGGACACCCGGCTGGCGGCCGGTTCGCAGGTGCGGGTGCCGCCGCTGCCCGAGCCGCCGCCACCCGGCGAGGTCAAGCGGCTCGACCCGCGCGAGGCCGCCTTCGCCCGCTCGCTGGTGATCTACGAGGACGAGGAGGTGCTGGCGCTGAACAAGCCCTCCGGCCTGGCGGTGCAGGGCGGCACCAAGACCTCCAAGCACGTCGACCGGCTGCTGTCGTCGTGGGGCGAGGGGCTGGAGCGGCCGCGGCTGGTCCACCGGCTCGACCGCGACACCTCCGGCGTCCTGGTGCTCGGCAAGACCCCGGGCGCGGCGGCGAAGCTCGCCGGCGCCTTCGCCAAGCGGCGCACCCAGAAGATCTACTGGGCGCTGGTCGCCGGCCTGCCGAAGCCGGAGGAGGGCGTGCTGGAGCTGCCGCTGGCCAAGAAGGGCGTTGGCGACCGCGAGATGGTGGTGCCGGCCGATCCCAAGGATCCGATGGCCGAGACCGCCGAGACCGAGTTCGTAAAGCTGTCGAACGCCGGCCGCGAGGTCGCCTGGATGGCGCTGTGGCCGCACACCGGCCGCACCCACCAGCTGCGCGCCCACATGCTGGCCATGGGCAACCCGATCCTCGGCGACCCGAAGTACAAGACCGACGCCTCGGCGGCGCTGTCGGAAGGCCTGAAGCTGCAGCTCCACGCCCGTCGCCTGACCATCCCGCACCCGTCGCGCGGCACCCTGATCCTCGAGGCGCCGCTCAGCCCCGAGATGCGCGCCGGATTCGAGCGCTTCGGCTTCGACGAACACGAGGCCGACCCCGAGCCGTTCGAGAAGCGCAAGCGGCGGCGGTAGCGCGGCCGCGACCGCCCCCTCAGTCAGCTACGCTGACAGCTCCCCCGCATGCGGGGGAGCAGCGATCCCAGCTCCTCCCCTGCGCAGCGGGGGAGGTGGATCGCGCCGCAGGCGCGAGACGGAGGGGGCGTTAGGGCTTGCGTCGCTGCGGCTTCGTCCCCATTCACCCCGGCATGCGCAAGGGATTCCACGAGCCGGCTGAAAAGCCGCGCCGCTTCTACAAGGCCGTCGAGGTCGCCGAGGCCGAGGGCGGGTTCGCCGTGCTGCTCGACGGGCGCGCGCTGCGCACTCCGGGCGGGACCCGGCTGTTGCTGCCGACCCGCGGCCTGGCCGACCTAGTGGCGGCGGAGTGGGCCGCCCAGGGCGAGACCATCGAGCTGTCGCAGATGCACGCCTCGCGTCTGGCCAACACCGCCATCGACTCGATCGGCAAGGCGCGCGAGGCGACCGCCGACCAGATCGCCCGCTACGCCGGCGCCGACCTGATGCTCTATTTCGCCGAGGAGCCGCTCGCGCTGGTCAGCCGGCAGAACGAGCTGTGGGGGCCGCTGCTCGACCGCGTCGAGGCCGAGGCGCGGCTGTCGTTCGTGCGCGCCTCCGGGATCATCCACCAAGAGCAGCCGCAGGAGACCCTCGACGAGGTCCGCCGCATCGCGCTGGGGCTCGACGACTTCGGCCTGGCCGGACTCGCCTTCGGCGCGGCCCTGTTCGGCTCCGCCATCCTGGTGATCGGCCTGCAACGCGGCTGGCTGGGCGGCGTCCAGGCGCTTGAACTGTCGCGGCTCGACGAGGCCTGGCAGGAGGAGCAGTGGGGCGTCGATGAGGAGGCCGCCGAACGCGTCGCGCTGCTGCGCATCGAGGCCGAGATGCTGGAGCGCTGGTTCCGCGGGCTGGCGTCCTAGGGCGGGTTCCCGGAACCGGCCTGATCCAGCCGCCGCTGGCGGATCATCGGGAATACCGCAAAGGCGAGTTGCACCAGCAGCCCCAGCAGCACGGCGCTGCGTCCGTGGGCGGCGAAATAGGTCAGCAGCGAGGCGTGCTGCAGCAGCAGCGCGGTGACCGCCTCCGCACAGATCAGCACCGCCAGGGCCACGCCGCCCATCACCAGCCGGTCCAGGAACTGCTGAGCGACGTCGAACCGCTCGGCGATCCAGCCGCAGGCGCTCCAGGCGATCGCCAGCAACACCGGCGCTTCGAGCATCACCGCCACCAACTCGCCGGCCAGCGGCGTCACCCAGTGCGAGCGCATCAGCCCGAACACCAGGCCCGCGGCGAACACCACGGCGCAATAGGCGAGGCCGGCTTGGATGGCGCGGGGTTCGACCATGGTCGACCTTCGCACGCCGCGCCGCCGGCCGCATTGAACTGCGGCAAGTTCCCGTCGGCGGCGGCCGGATTTCGCCGGAACAACCTCCACATCCCCGTGTTTCGCCGCGTGCGGGTGCAGTGCGCCCAACGCGCTGAGGTGATCCGGAGGACGGCGATGGCCGACAGGTGGATGGATGAACGCGACCGGGAATGGCGCGATCGCGATTGGCGCCGTTCGGAGACCTACGGGCGAACGGGCGAGGATCGTGGACGCCCCGGCGAGCCGCGACACGGTGAGGACCGGTCCTGGTCGGGCGCTTCGCAGGACGAGCGCGGCGGGCCGGCCTACGACGAGCCGCGCCGGCGGCGCATGAGCTATGACGAGGACGAAGAGGACTACGGCGGACGCTCCGGCGTGGCCTCGGGTCCGGGCGGCTACGGCCGCGGCGGCCGTCCGCAGGCCTATCAGGGCGGCCGCCATGGCGGGCCGCCCCGGATCCAGAACCAGGACTACACGGGGCGCGGCCGCGTCGGCGAGCGCGACGACGACGACTACGGGTATCGGCATCAACGCCCGGGCGGCGGCGGGCCCGAATGGCGCGGCGGCTCCAGCCCGGAGCGAGGCCGCGGGCGCGGCGGCTGGGAGGCCGAGGCCGAGCGCCGCTTTGGCGAGAGCCGGCGGTGGCCGTCCGGCGGCTATGACGAGGAGCGCGGGTATGACGAGGGGCGGCGTGCGGCGGCGCGCGGCCGTGCGCCCTGGGAGGACCACCGCGAGCCGAACCGCGGCGAGGGGCCGACCGAGTTCCTGCAGCGCGCCGGCGAGCGGATCAGTTCCTGGTTCCGCGGCGATCCGCGCGGGCGCGACGACGAGCGCGAGGCGCCCCCAAGCTATCGCCAGAACCTCGGCCGCGAGGCCGGCCGGCCGGATCGCGGTCACCGCGGCATTGGCCCGAAGGGCTACCAGCGCACCGACGAGCGGATCAGCGACGAGGTGCACGACCGTCTGACGGAAGATCCCTGGCTCGACGCCTCCAACATCGAAGTCGCGGTGAAGGACGGCGAGGTGACGCTGTCCGGCCACGTCGAGAACCGCGAGGCCAAGCATCGCGCCGAGCGGCTGATCGAGGACCTGTTCGGCGTGCGCCACGTGCAGAACAACCTGCGCGTCGCGCCCAACGCCGGCTTCACCGGCGCGGGACGCGGTTTCGGCTCCAGCGCGCTGGAGGCCGAGATGCGTCGCCACGAGCAGGCGCTCGACCCGGGCAACAACGGCGTCAGCGGCCTGTCCGGCCGCACCAGCACCGGCGCCGCGGCCGAGCGCTCGACGACGACCAATGCGCCGGTCGACCCGAAGACGAAGCGGAACTAGGCGGTTAGCGCGCCCCGCCGGCGCAAGTGTCGGCTTCGGCGGGGCGGGATTTCATCGCGCCCTCTTCGAACGGGAGACGACTCCGCATCTAGTGTCGCCGTTCCCGCGATGCTGACTGAGGGGCAATGAGCAATCTTCCGGCCGAACTCGGCGTCTCCGCCGTCATGGTCTGCCTGACGGTGGTCGTGCACCTGGTGGGCCTCGACCTGCTTCTTTCAACGACAAGGCTGCACCTCCGATTCTTGAAGACCGGCTGGCCGACTCTGGACCGGCTGGCGGTGCCCCTCGGCATCGCGCTCGGGCTGTTCGGCCTGCACGGGCTGGAGATCTGGATGTACGCCTTCGCCTTTCGCCTGATGGACATTTTGCCGACCCTCGAGCACGCGCTTTACGTCTCGACCAGCGCCTATTCTACGGTGGGTGAGGCGGGCGCGGCGCTGCCGCCGCCGTGGCGGATCGTCGGCGTCCTGGAGGCGGTCAACGGCATGCTGCTCCTCGGCTGGTCGACGGCCTTCCTGTTCCGAGTCATCGAGCATTTGCAGGCCGGGCCGGAGCACCCGCTGCCGCGGGGCGCGATCTCGCGCCGCCCGGGCGGGCGCGGCGCTCAGCCGCCGTCGGGCTGATGCGTCGGCCGTGAGCGCGGCGTCAACTGGTGGCGGGCGCCGGCAGGACGTCGCCGCGGTCCAGGCGGTCGGGCAGCGGAACGCTCATCGGCACGAACTCGAGCGAGACCGAGTTGATGCAGTAGCGCAGCTGGGTCGGCGGCGGACCGTCCGGGAAGAGGTGGCCCTGGTGGCTGTCGCAGCGGGCGCAGCGGGTCTCGATGCGCACCATCCCATAGGAGGTGTCGCGCACCGCCTTCACGTGCGCCTCGTCGAACGGGGCCCAGAACGACGGCCAGCCGGTGCCGCTCTCGAACTTGGTCTGGTGCCGGAACAGCGGCAGGCTGCAGAGCCGACAGCAGTAGAGACCGTCGTCCTTCTGATCGAGCAGGCCGCCGCAGAACGGCGCCTCCGTGCCGTGGTTCAGCAGAACTTCCGCCTCTTCCGGCGTCAGCGTCGCTTCCAACTTGCGACGCTCGTCGGCCGACGGCGGGGTGAGGTCGAAACCGGAGGGGGAAAATTGGGTCATGGAGGGAATGTAGGGCTGCGGCGGAAGGTCGAAAAGTGCTGCCGCCGCCCCAATCCGCTCGTGCCCGCGAAAGCGGGGATCCAGGCGTTTTTTTGTTATCTCCGCGCCGACAAAAAAGCCTGGGTTCCCGCTTTCGCGGGAAGGAGCGGGATTTGACGAACTAGACCGGCGCGTCCGCCGGCTCGACCGGGCCGAACACCTGGACGAAGCTGGCGCGCAGCGCTTCGTCGGCTTCCGCCAGGCTGACGGGGTGGCCGAGGTCGACCAGGCTGGTGACGCCGTGCTCGGTCTGGCCGCAGGGGACGATGCCGGAGAAGTGGGCGAGATCCGGCTCGACGTTCAGCGCGATGCCGTGGAACGAGACCCAGCGGCGCAGCTTCACGCCGATCGCGGCGATCTTGTCCTCGCGCGGCGGAAATCCGGGCGTCTTGCGCTCGACCCAGACCCCGACGCGGCCCTTGCGCAGTTCGCCGTCGACGTTGAACTGGCCGAGCGCGCCGATGATCCAGGCCTCCAGCGAGGCGACGAAGTCGTGCACGTCGCGCCGCCGGCGGTTCAGGTCCAGCATGACGTAGGCCACCCGCTGGCCGGGGCCGTGATAGGTGAACTGGCCGCCGCGGCCGCTGCGGAACACCGGGAATCGCTGCGGGTCGAGCAAGTCGTCCGGCTTGGCCGAGACGCCGGCGGTGTAGAGCGGCGGGTGCTCCAGCAGCCAGACGAGCTCGCCCGCCCGGCCTTCGGCGATGGCGGCGGCGCGCGCCTCCATGGCCTCGACCGCGGCGGGATAGTCGACATAGCCGGGCGACACCGCCCAGCCGGCGGCGAGGCCGTCGCCGCGGCCGAACGGCGCTGCGGCGGCGGGATTTAACGCGTGGTCAAGCATCTCACTTCCAACATGGCGCTCCGGTGCGCGTGGCGCAAAGCCGGGGACTGATTCTTATCGGTTCGTTCTTGGGTTTCGGGGGTTTGCGCGGGTGAGTCAGGTAAAGGCGGTCAACGTCGAGATCCAGATCGTGCTCGGCCGCGCGACGCTCCCCATGGCCCAGCTGCTGAAGATGGGCCGGGGCGCGGTGATTCCGCTCGACGCCGGCGTCAACGACGAGGTCTGGATCCTCGCCAACAACCATCCGATCGCTCGCGGAGAGATCCAGATCAACGAGGATCGCATCGCCATCGCCGTCACCGGCGAGGCCGATGTCTACGACTATATGGCCGGCGTCGCTTAATCCGCGACGATGACGCTTCACAAAGGCGCGGACGTTTGCTAACCCCGCGCCTCACCACGAGCGGTCGTGGCGGAATTGGTAGACGCGCAGCGTTGAGGTCGCTGTGGGGCAACCCGTGGAAGTTCGAGTCTTCTCGACCGCACCAGTGAATCAAGGTCATCAAGCCGGGTAGGGAAACGCATCGCATTAGTCAGCCTGAGGAGGTCCGCATGAGCCGTGAAACGGACGACCTCATGGACCAGACGAAGGCGGATCAGGCGATGGCGTCCCCGGGGACGGAAGAAGACCTTGAAGACCTCGCCCTTGGCGAGGACTACGCCCTAAATCCCGAATTCGTGCCGATGGTGGCCGACGCGCTCGATCGCGGCGACGCCGAACGGCTGCGCGAGTTGCTGGGCGCGCTGCACCCGGCCGACATCGCCGACCTGATGGGCTTCCTCTCCAAGGAGGACCGTCAGGAGCTTCTGCCGCATCTCGACCCCGAGGCGCTGGCGGAGATTCTTTCCGAACTCGACACCGAGATTCGCGAGGAGGTGCTGGAGCACGTGCCTTCGGCGACGCTCGCCAAGGCGTTGGGCGAAATGGAGTCCGACGACGCCGCCGACGTCGTCGACGACCTGGAGGCCGACAAGCGCGCCCAGGTGCTGGCCGCGATGCCGGAGATCGAGCGGGCGGCGATTGAAAGCTCGCTGGGCTACGCCGACGAGACCGCCGGCCGGCTCATGCAGCGCGAGGTGGTGGCCGCGCCGCAGTTCTGGACCGTCGGCCAGACCATCGACCACATCCGCCGCGAGAGCGAGGAACTGCCGGAGCTGTTCTTCGACGTCTATGTCGTCGACCCGGCCTACAAGCCGGTGGGGGCCGCGCCGGTCAGCCTGCTGCTGCGCGCGCGCCGCGACGTGCCGCTGGCGCAGGTCATGGAGCCGGTCACCGAAATCCCGGTCGACATGGACCAGGAAGAGGTCGCCTACATCTTCAACAAGTACCACCTGATCTCCGCCCCGGTGGTGGAGCCGGGCGGGCGGCTGGTCGGCCAGATCACCGTCGACGACATCGTCGGCGTGATCCAGGAAGAGAGCGAAGAGGACATCTTCCACCTCGCCGGCGTCTCCGACGCCGGGCGCGACGCCGGTGTAGCCGGCATCGTCCGCTCGCGGCTGCCGTGGCTGATGGTCAACCTGGTCACCGGCACCCTGGCGGCCAGCGTCGTCGGGGCCTTCCAGAACGAGATCGCCAAGCTGACCGCGCTGGCGGTGCTGATGCCGATCGTCTCCTCGCTGGGCGGCAACGCCGGCACCCAGGCGCTGACGGTGTCGGTCCGCGCGCTGGCGTCGCGCGAGCTGAGCACCGCCAACGCCACCCGGACGATCCTGCGGGAGATGGCGGTGGGCGTGCTGAACGGCCTGACCATGGGGGTGCTGCTCGGCCTCGCGGCCTATTTCTGGTGGCACGACCCCAAGCTGGCGGGCGTGGTCGGGACGGCGGTGCTGGCGAACTTCTTCGTCGCCTCGCTGGCCGGGGTGCTCGCGCCGATCGTGCTGGAGCGGCTCGGCCGTGATCCGGCGGTCTCCTCCTCGGTCGTGGTGACCTTCATGACCGATTTCTTCGGATTCCTTGCGCTGCTGGGCATCGCCGCGGTCATCCTGCTGTAAAGCGAGCTAGTGTCCCGATGCCGAAGTTCGAAGGGGCCGGTGGCGCGCTCGAACGAACTTCGGCATCAATAAGGACACTAGCCAAGTCTTTGTATTCTAGTGTGCATCTTGGATCTGAAGTTCGCTCCAGCGTGTGACCCGAAGCAGGCGAACTTCAGATCCAGCACACTAGCCTTGCGCGGCCCGCATCTTGCCCTGTTGGGCGTGACGCCCCGCGCGTCTGTGTCAAACCGGGACTGAGGCATGCCGCCGCGCCACCAGGTCTCCCGGGCCGCGATCACCCTGATCAAGCGGTTCGAGGGCTATCGCCGAAAGGCCGCCCAGCTGCCCGACGGCCGCTGGACGATCGGCTATAGCCACACCCTGACCGCACGGCAGGGCGCGGAGGTGTCGGAGGCCGACGCCGAGGCGCTGCTGCTCTACGACATGATCGGCGTCGCCCACACGGTGAGCGAGCTGGTCTACGCCGACCTCACCCAGAACCAGTTCGACGCGCTCTGCGCCTTCGCCTTCTCGATCGGCCTGGCGGCGTTTCGCGGCTCCGAGGTGCTGAAGCGGATCAACGAAGGGGCCTTCACCCAGGCCGCCTTCGCGCTGGAGCTCTGGCGCAGGGCCGACTTCCAGGGCGAGCGGATCGTCGTCGACGCCCTGGTGCGCCGCCGGGCGGCCGAGAAGCTGCTGTTCCTGACGCCGCCGAACGACGCCTGGCGGGTCGCGCCCTCGGCGGTGCTGAAACCCGAACTCGACGACACCGCGCCGGACACTGCGCCGCGCGGGACGCCGGCGCAGGTGGTGACCTCGCTGGACGGCGCGGCGATCGCCGTCAGCCGGGAAGATTTTGCCGCGCCAAAGTCGGACGATCCCGAGCCGGACAGCCCGGTGCGGGCCGCCGCCGCGGTGGTGACGGCGCGTCTGCAGACCCTGTTCGCCGACGCCGCTCCGGCCGCCCTGGCGGAGCCGCTTCCGGATCCCGCGCCGGCGGAAGAGCCGCGCGCCGAGGAGCCCGCGCCTGTCGAGACGTCGCCCGAACCGGCGACGGCCGAAGCTCCCGCGGTGGCGGAGCCCGCGCCCGAGCCGGATCCGCCGCCCAGCCTGTTTCGCGAGACGCGGCCCGACGCGGCGGACGCGCCGCGGGTGCTGATCGACGACACCGCGCCGTTCGAGTTCGTGCCGCCGCCGGTGCAGTCGCTCGACAGCACGCCGGACGACGGACTGCTGGTGGTGGTGAGCCTGAGCGCGCTGGGCCTGGCCTTCTTCGCCGGCGGGATCTTCTGGGCGTTCAACGCCCCGCCCGGGCCGCAGCAGGGGATCTTCACGCCGCTGCTGGTCGGCTGGCTGGCGGGCGTCGCCGGCGTCGGCTTCATCGCCGCCGCCGTTTTCCTGCTGCTGCAGCGGGTGACCCACGCGGCGGAACGCCGCGAGCGTCGCAGGCCCTGATCGGCGCGCTCGGCCTCGCGTCGTCCGGCCGACACATGGTAGAGCCGCATTGATGCGTTTAACCCTGAGACTCGCTGTCGGCGCGGGCCTGGCCCTGAGCCTTGCGGCCTGCGCCACCCGGCCGCCGCCGCCGGCCGCCTGCCCGGACGGGCAGCAGCGGCTGCGCACGGCTCAGCTGTTTTTCGGTCGCAACGTCGCCGGCAAGCCGGGCGTCAGCGAAGCCGCGTTCGGCAAGTTCGTCGACGAGGAGCTGACGCCGCGATTCCCCGACGGCCTGACGGTCATCGACGGCGGCGGCCAGTGGCGCGGGCCGGAAAACAAGCTGATCCGCGAATCCGCCAAGGTCGTGCTGATCGTCCTGCCGACTCGCGGCGACTCTTCCCAGCGCATCGAGGCCGCCCGCGGGGCCTACAAGGTCCGCTTCCAGCAGGACTCGGTCCTGCTGATCACCCAGCCGGCCTGCGTCTCGTTCTGAGACAGAACCCAGATCCGCTCATCCCGGCGAAGGCCGGGAACCAGATCCGGGGCTGAGCCTGACAGGAAGGTCTCGGGTGCGCTCTTCGCGAGCGCCGAGGCCTTCACCTGGATCCCGGCCTTCGGCGGGACGAACGGGGTGAGATCAGGCAGTCTCGTGCCCTTCAGTCAGGTCCTCCAGAATCGGGCAGTCGGGGCGGTCGTCGCCGGCGCAGCCGTGGGACAGGTGGCGCAGGGTGTCGGCCATGGCCTGCATCTCGGCGATGCGGGCGTCGAGGTCGGCGAGGTGGCGCTCGGCGATGGCTTTGACCTCGCGGCTCGGCCGGGCGCGGTCGCGCCACAGCGACAGCAGTTGCTGGATCTCGGCCACGGCGAAGCCGAGGCTGCGGGCGCGCTTGATGAAGCGCAGCTCGTTGATCTGCTTGTCGTCGTACTCGCGGTAGTTCGAGCCGGTGCGGCTGGCGGGCCGCACCAGGCCGATCTCGTCGTAGTAGCGGATCATCTTGGTCGAGACCCCGGAGGCCTTCGACGCCTGGCCGATGTTCATGCCTTGCTCCTGTGGGCTCAGAGTCTGACGTTGCGCAGCCGCAGGGCGTTGCCGACCACGCTGACCGACGACAGCGCCATGGCCGCCGCGGCGATGGCCGGCGACAGCAGCCAGCCGAACACCGGGTAGAGCACGCCCGCCGCGATCGGCACCCCCGCCACGTTGTAGGCGAAGGCGAAGAACAGGTTCTGGCGGATGTTGCCCATCACCGCGCGCGAGAGGCGGCGGGCCTTCACCAGCCCCTGAAGGTCGCCTTTCAGCAGGGTGACCCCGGCGCTCTCGATGGCGACGTCGGCGCCCGCGCCCATCGCCACGCCCACCTCGGCGGCGGCCAGCGCCGGGGCGTCGTTCACCCCGTCGCCGGCCATGGCGACGTTGCGGCCTTCGGAGCGGAAGCGCTCGACGACGGCGGCCTTGTCCTGGGGCAGCACCTCGGCCTCGACCTCGTCGATGCCGAGCCGGCGCGCCACCGCCAGCGCGGTGGTGCGGTTGTCGCCGGTCATCATCACCAGATGCACGCCGTCGGCCTTCAGCGCTCTCACCGCGTCAGGCGTCGTCGGCTTGATGGGGTCGGCAATGGCGAAGACGGCCGCGATCCGTCCGTCGACGGCGGCGAAGATGGCGCTCGCGCCGTCGCTGCGCAGGGTCTCCGCCTCCTGATCGAGCGCCCGCGTGTCGACGCCCTGCTCGGCGAGGAACTTGCCGGAGCCAAGCACCAGCCGCCGGCCGTCCACGACGCCCAGCACGCCCTTGCCGACAGGCGAGTCGAAATCGCTGGGCTCGGACAGGGGGAGACCCTGGTCGGCGGCGGCGCGGACAATGGCGTCGGCCAGCGGGTGCTCGCTGCCGCGCTCGAGGCTGGCGGCCAGCTGCAGCACCTGGCCCGAGTCGAAGCCCTCGGCGGGCCGAATGGCGGTGACCGCCGGCCGGCCCTCGGTCAGGGTTCCGGTCTTGTCGATCACCAGGGTGTCGACCTTCTCGAGGCGCTCCAGGGCCTCGGCGTTCTTGATCAGCACGCCGGCCTGGGCCCCGCGGCCGACGCCGACCATGATCGAGATCGGCGTCGCCAGACCGAGCGCGCAGGGGCAGGCGATGATCAACACCGAGACCGCCGTCACCAGGGCGAAGGCGAAGCGTGGCTCGGGCCCGAAGACCGCCCAGACGGCGAAGGCCAAGGCGGCCGCCAGGATCACCGCCGGCACGAACCAGCCGGACACCTGGTCGGCCATCCGCTGAATCGGCGCGCGGCTCCGCTGGGCCTGGGCGACCATCTGCACGATCTGCGCGAGCAGGGTGTCGGCGCCGATCTTCTCGGCGCGCATGACGAAGGAGCCGGTCTTGTTGATCGAGCCGCCGACCACCTTGGCCCCGGGTTCCTTGGTCACCGGCATGGATTCGCCCGTGACCATCGACTCGTCGATCGAGACCCGGCCCTCCAGCAGTCCGCCGTCGACCGGGACCTTCTCGCCCGGACGCACGCGCAGCCGGTCGCCGACCGCGATCCGGTCGAGCGTGACCTCTTCGTCGGAGCCGTCCTCGCGGACCCGACGGGCGGTCTTGGGCGCGAGGTCGAGCAGCGCCCGGATCGCGCCGGACGTGCGCTCGCGGGCCCTCAACTCCAGCACCTGCCCGAGCAGGACCAGCACGGTGATGACCGCCGCCGCCTCGAAGTAGATCGGGACCGAGCCGTCCGGCCGGCGGAAGGCTTCCGGGAACACCTGCGGGGCGACGGTCGCGACGACGCTGTAGAGCCAGGCCACGCCCACGCCCATGGCGATCAGGGTGAACATGTTGAGGCTGCGGTTGACGAGCGAGCGCGCCCCGCGTTCGAAGAACGGCCAGCCGCACCACAGCACCACGGGCGTGGCCAGGACGAACTGGATCCAGGCCGACGTCTGTCCGTCCAGCCGGACCATGTGCCCTGCTAGGTGAGCGCCCATCTCCAGCACGAAGACTGGCGCGGCCAGGGCGAGGCCCACCCAGAACCGGAGGGTCATATCCTTCAACTCGGGATTGGGCTGGGCTTCGGCCGTGACCAGCTCCGGTTCGAGCGCCATGCCGCAGATGGGGCAGGAGCCCGGTCCGACCTGCCGCACCTGGGGGTGCATCGGACAGGTGTAGATTGTCCCGGTCGGAGCTTCGACGGGCGGGGGCGGGGGCGGGGCGACGCCCGTGTAGCGGTCGGGATCCTTGCGAAACTTCTCGGCGCAGCCCGCAGAGCAAAAGTGGAATGTCTGCCCGCCATGGGCTTCGTGATGCTTGGCCGTGGCAGGATCGACGGTCATGCCGCAGACCGGATCCTTGACGTCGCCCGGGGCGGAAGCGTGGACGTGACCCGGGTGATCGTGATGGTGATGGTCGTGACGTGCGTCCGGCGCCCCCCCGTGGGCATGGTTGCAGGTCGGTCGGTTGGCCATGTGTCGGCTCCATAACGGAGATAAATCAATGCCCTGACCGGTCGCCCGAGTTCGATGGAGCGGCTCAGGCGCGGGGCGGGCGAACTGACCATTGACCTTCCCATAATGGGAAGGTCCATACCCTATCTCACCAACCACTGAGTACGGACGTCCGATGCGTTCACGCCATTTCAGCCTTGATCGGCGAAGCATGCTGCGCGGCGCCGCAGCGTTGGGCGGCGCGGCGACGTTCGGCGCCCTGCTGCCCGGCTGGGCGCGTAGCGCACCGGCTCACGACCATGCGCAAATGCATTCCGCACCAGCCGCCGCGCGCGACGGAGAGCTCTCCGGCGACGACATCCGCCTGACCGTCGGTCATGCGCCGCTGACCATCGACGGGCGCACCGGCCATGCGGTGGCGATCAACGGCACCGTGCCCGGGCCGCTGATCCGGCTGAAGGAGGGGCAGACCGTCCGGCTGCACGTCACCAATGCGCTGGACGAGGACACCTCGATCCACTGGCACGGCCTGCTGTTGCCGTTCCAGATGGACGGCGTGCCCGGCGTCAGCTTCCCGGGCATCAAGCCCGGCGAGACCTTTGTCTATGAGTTCCCGGTCAAGCAGGCGGGCACCTACTGGTACCACTCCCATTCCGGCCTGCAGGAGCTGATCGGCCAGTACGGGCCGATGGTGATCGAGCCGGCCGAGCCCGACCCGGTCGCCTTCGAACGCGAGCACGTGGTGGTGCTGTCGGACTACAGCTTCATGCACCCGCACCTGCTGATCCAGCGGCTGAAGCAGCAGGCCGGCTATTTCAATAACCAGAAGCAGACCGTCGGCGGGCTGCTGGCCGGCAAGGACCAGCCGTTGCGCGATCGAACCCAATGGGCGGGGATGCGGATGGACCCGACCGACGTCCTCGACGTGACCGGCTCGACCTACCGCTACCTGATCAACGGCCATGGGCCGCAGGACAACTGGACGGGGCTGTTCACGCCGGGCGAGCGGGTGCGGCTGCGCTTCGTCAACGCTGCAGCCATGACGCTGTTCAACCTGCGGATCCCGGGGCTGGCGATGACCGTGGTCGCCGCCGACGGGATCGAAGTGCGGCCGGTGGAGGTCGACGAGCTGCAGATCGCCAACGCCGAGACCTACGACGTGATCGTCACGCCGCGCGAGGATCGCGCCTACACATTGGTGGCCGAGGCCGCGGACCGCTCCGGCATGGCGCGGGCGACGCTGGCGCCGCGCCCGGGCATGACGGCCGCGGTCCCGCCGCTGCGCGCGCGGCCGCTGCTGACCATGAAGGACATGGGCATGGGCGACATGTCCGGCGGCGGCCATGGGGCGCACGGCGGACACGCCGGCCACGACATGGGCGCTGCACCGCCCATGGACCACTCGATGGCGATGCGCGATCCGAACAACGCGCCGCAGGTGGCGCTCAATCCCGGCGTCCAGATGATCTCGCCGATGCCGGTCGACCGGGTCGGCGAGCGCGGAACCGGGCTGGAGGACGCCGCCCACCGGGTGCTGGTCTACAGCGACCTCATGGCTCGGGCGCCGAGCCCCGACGGCCGGCCGCCGAGCCGCACGATGGAGATCCACCTGACCGGCAACATGGAGCGGTTCATGTGGTCGTTCGACGGCAAGCCGTTCAGCGCCGGGCGCGAGGCCTATCCGTTCCGGCTGAACGAGCGGGTGCGGGTCACCCTGGTGAACGACACCATGATGAACCACCCGATCCACCTGCACGGCCATTTCATGGAGTTGGTCAACGGCCACGGCGCGCTGCAGCCGCGCAAGCACACCATCAACGTCATGCCCGGCGGCAAGGTCAGCTTCGACCTGACCGCCGACGCGCCCGGCGACTGGGCCTTCCACTGCCACATGCTGCTGCACATGCACGCCGGCATGTTCAACGTGGTCACCGTCCGCCCGCTCGAAGGGGAAGCCTGATGCGCCGGCTCGCCTGGCTGGGCCTGGCGCCCTTGGCTTTCGCCGGACCGGCGCTGGCGCAACACGATCATCACGCCGGCCATCCGCCGCCGCCCGCGGCGGCCGCCGCCGACCCACATGCCGGCCACGCCGAGCCCGCGCCGGCGGATCCGCACGCCGGTCATGACATGCCGCCCTCCGAGCCAGGGAGCGCCCCGCCGCCGCCGGCTCCGACGGACCACGCCGCTGACCGGGTGTTCGGGCCGGCGGCGATGGCGGAAGCCCGCAAGCAGCTGCGCGTCGAGCATGGCGGCATGCGCTATGCCAAGGTGATGCTCGACGAGGCCGAGTACCGACCGGCTTCGAAGGGCGACGCCTTCGCCTGGGAGGGCGAGCTGTCGTACGGCGGCGACGTCAACCGCTTCGTGCTCAGCTCCCGCGGCGAGGCGGGCTCCGGCGAGGTCCACACCGCCGAGCTCCAGGCGCTCTATGCGCGGGCTATCGACCCCTATTTCAATCTGGAGGTCGGCGTGCGGCAGGACTTCCAGCCCCGGCCGCGGCGCACCTATGCGGCGCTCGGCGTCAGCGGGCTGGCCCCGTACTGGTTCGAGGTCGCGGCGACCGCCTTCGTCTCGGACAAGGGCGACGTCAGCGCCCGGCTGGAGGGCTCCTACGACCTGCGTCTGACCCAGAAGCTGATCCTCGCGCCCAAGCTGGAGCTGGACGTCAACGCCCAGGACGTGCCGGAGCTGGGCCTCGGCGCCGGCCTGAGCACGCTCGAGGCGGGGTTGCGGCTGCGCTACGAGATCCGCCCGGAGTTCGCGCCCTATATCGGCGTCTTCCACGAGCAGAGCCTGGGCGACACTGCCGACTTCGCCCGTGCAGCCGGCGAGGACGCGCGCGACACCCGTTTCGTCGCCGGGATCCGCGCCTGGTTCTGAACAGCGCGACAAGCTTCGCTGCAAGCAGGCGAAGTTAGCCTTTGTTGTTGTGGTTCCTTCGGCGGCGACCTTCAATTGTCGCCATGAATCTTCGTCTGTTCCTACTTATTCTGGTCAGCGTCAGCCTGTCGGCTGTGGCGCAGCTCGCGTTGAAGGTCGGAACCGGCGCCGCCGCCGGTGAGCAGGCCGCTGGAATAGCGCGCCAGATCGGCGGTCTTATCCAGTCGCCATGGGTCCTGATCGGGCTCGGCCTCTATGGATTTGGCGCAATCGTCTGGCTTTTCGTCCTGAGCCGAGCCCCGCTTTCCCTGGTCTATCCGTTTGTCGGCATCGGCTTCATCCTGACGATGCTCGCCGGAGCCTTCTATCTGCAGGAAAGCGTCGGTCAGTTACGGGTTGCAGGCACCCTCATGATCGCGCTCGGCTGCGCGCTGGTCGCGCGATCGGCCTGATCGTATTTGCCGACTTTGTTCAACCCAAGAGTGCTCCAGATAAATAATCCATAAGTGGAGGGCGCCGTGCGAGACCGTCTGCTTGTCGCGTCTCTAGTGGCTGTATCGCTGCTGACGGTCGTCGTGCGAATAGCCGCGGCGCTAGTCCTCGATCAGACGCTGGCCAGCGACCCGCTCGCCTATTTCACCATGGCCAGGGGCCTGGCCGAGCAAGGCGTCCTCGCCGACAATTTCGGCCAGCACGCCTTCTACAGCGCCGGTTACCCGCTGGTTCTGGCGCCCTTTTTCAAGCTGTTCGGCAGCAGCGTGCCGGTCGCGCTCGCCGTGAACCTGTTGCTCAGCGTCGCCGGCGTGTGGCTGGTCGCGGCGCTCGGCCGGGCGCTCTCGCAGCGCAACGACACGCCCGTGTGGGCGGCGCTGGCCCTCGCCTTGTGGCTGCCGGGAATCTGGAATGCGACCCTGCTGGCGAAGGAGAACCTCTCCACGCCGCTGCTGCTTGGCTTGGCCCTGTGCGCCGTGCAGCTTGCCCGCAGCCCGCGCCCCGCGGCTCCGGCGCTGCTGGCGGGCCTGCTCTGGAGCGCGTCGCTGATCACCGGCGGCTCGGCGTTGCTGCTGTGCGCCGGCGTCGCCGTGGCCATGATCTTGCTTTGGCGGGCCTCGGGCGGCGTGTCCGCGCCGCTGCGCGCCGGCGCCTGCTTCGCCGTCGGCGCGGTGCTGGCGCTGTCGCCCTGGCTCTACGCCACCAACCAAATGGTCGGCCGTCCGGTGCTGTCGACCAACGCCGCCTTCAACCTCTATCTCGGGCACAATCCTGCGGCGACCGGGCGGTTCATCAGCATCGCCGACACGCCGCTCGGCGCGGACTGGGAGCAGACCCGGTTGCGGCTCGGCGAGGTCGCCAACGCCGATCGGCTGCAGCGGGCGGCGATCGGCTGGGCGGCCGCGCATCCCGCCGACGCCGCACGGCTCGCGGTGCGCAAGCTCGCCTACTTCTGGCAACCCTCCGTGCCGGATGCGAGCGACTTCGCCGTCTCCCGCCCGGTGGCGACGATCCGCCTGTTCGAGACGGTGCAGTACGCGGCGATCGTCGCGCTCGCCGCCATCGCGCTTTTCGGCCAAGGCGTCGGCCGAGGGCCGGCTTGGATCCTCGGCGCAATGCTCCTGGGCTACTGGGTGATCCACGCCGCGGCCTACGTCATTCCGCGCTATCGCGACCCGGTCATGCCGCTGCTGATCGTCCTGGCGACCTGCCAGGTCGTCGCCTGGGCGCGGCGCGGGGCGCAGTCGGAGCTTGCCCATGCCGGTTAGTCTCGTAGCCGTCGTCGAGCCGAAGCCACCGCCGACCCCGACGCTGACGCCGCTGTTCGTCGACGTCGACGGCACGCTCACCTCGGCCGACATCGCGCTCGAAGCCCTGGTGCGGTTTGTCCGCTCGGGCCTCTGGGCCTGGCTGGTCGCCCTGCGGTGGGTTCTTCGCGGGCCGGCGTTCGCCAAGGCGATGGCGGCGCGGCGCGCGCCGGTCGACCCGTCGCGGCTGCCCTATCGCGAAGAGGTGTTGCAGCTCATCGCCGAGGCGCGGGCCGAAGGCCGCCCGGTCATCCTGGCCAGCGCCGGCCATCGTCGGAACGTCCATCGGATCGCCCGGCATCTCGGCCTGACCGACGCGGTCATCGGGACCCGCCGCGGGCGCAATCTGAAGGGGCCGGCGAAGCTCGCGGCGATCCGCGACCATGTCGGTCCGCACGGGCAATTCGACTATGTGGGCGACAGCCGCGCCGACGCCTGCCTGTGGCGGGCGGCGCGGCAGGGCTGGTCGGTGAACCATGTGCCACGCGGGACGATGGTCCGGCGCCTGGGCGCGCGGCCGGCGGCGCTGAGGATTGTGATCAAGGCGATGCGGCCACACCAGTGGGCCAAGAATGCGCTGGTGCTGATCCCGGTGCTGACCTCGGGGCGGTACCTCGAGGTCCCCGTGCTGCTGAGCGCGTTCGGTGCGGCGGCGGCGATGTCGCTCATCGCCTCGGCCATCTACCTGCTCAACGACATGCTCGACATCGACGCCGATCGCACGCACCGTACGAAGCGCCATCGGCCGCTGGCGAGCGGCCACCTGTCGATCCCGACCGCCATGGGTCTGTCCGCGCTGCTGGCCGCGGCCGGACTCGGCGGCGGATGGCTGATCGGGCAGTGGCCGCTGACCTGCTGGCTGCTCGGCTATGTGGCGATCACCACCGCCTATTCCCTGCGTCTGAAGTCCGTGATGGTCGGCGACACCATCGTGCTCGCGTCGCTTTACACGATCCGGATCTGGATCGGCGCGGTCGCGATCGGCGTGCCGCTGACGTCGTGGCTGCTGCTGTTCTCGATCTTCCTGTTCCTCAGCCTGGCCTATCTCAAGCGCTACATCGAAATGCGCGAGGCCATCGATCCCTACGAGTTGCTGAAGGGGCGCGGCTACATGGGCCGCGACGTCGAGGTGGTGATGAACCTGGGCGTCTCGGCCGGGATGATGTCCATCCTAGTGCTGGCGCTGTTCGCCCACGAACCCGAGACGGCGTCGCACTACGCCGTGCCTGAGTTGCTCTGGATGCTCTGCCTGCCGCTGCTCTACTGGATCAACCGCATCTGGATGATGGCCCGGCGCGGCGAGGTGGACGGCGACCCGGTCGTGTTCGCGATCAAGGACGGCCGCAGCCGCATCGTCGTCGCCGCCATGGCCGGGATCTTCCTGCTCGCGCTGCACGGCGTCGCGTGAACGCGTAGGCGGCGCCTGAAACGCGAAAGGCCGCCCCGTCGCCGGGGCGGCCTTTCCATAGTCGGACCGCAGAGCGGTTCCGGACCCTCGTCAAGTCAATGACTTAGGCGCGGACCTCAGCGGAGGTCCAGGTCACGGTCACCGAGCTACGGATGAAACTATGAGACACTGGGTCACCTCCTTTCAGCTGTTTGACAGGATCTCGAATATGGGGCGCGCTTCCGGCGATACAAACCTCGTCTAACGATTTTGCCGCACGACCGCGCGCGGCGCCGCGTTTGCGGTCAATCGGGCGCGGTCCTGCAGGCTGGGCCGGCGCCGCAGCTCCTGCACCGACCGATCCAGCCGGTCGAGCGCCGCCAGCGTCGCCCGGTAGCCGGCGGCCACCGCCGGCTCGTAGGCGCTCCAGTCGCGGATTTCGATGTGGCCGGTCTGCGGCTGCACTAGGACGTCGGTCGCCGCGCGGGCGGCGGCCAGGTCGCGGCCGCTCGAGACGGTGGCCGCCCGCATCAGCAGCGACACGATCGGCGGGCCCTTGCGCCACTGGCCGGAGAAGATCCAGCGCCAGGCCGACTTCGGCCGGGCGACGTCGTCGGCGGTGATGTTGCGGTCGCCGGTCACGTCGACGCCGACGATCGGCCCGAGTTCGGTGGCGCGCATCACGTCGGCCGGGAAGTTCTTCAGCACCGCGCCATCGACCAGCACGTCGTCGCCGTCGGTCGCCGGCGGCATGACGCCGGGCAGGGACACGCTGGCGCGTAGCGCCTTCCACACTAGGCCGCGCTTGTGCAGGTGGTAGGCCCCGGTGGTCAGGTTGGCCGAGACGCAGACGAACGGCAGCCAGAGGTCGGCGATCTCGGCGCCGTCAAAATGCTCGGCCAGGCGCTCGCTGACTTTGGTCCCCCGGGTCATCGCCAGGATCGGAAAGGCGATGTCGTCCAGCGGGCTGGAGTCGACGAAGGCGGCGCGGATCCGCCGGTCGAGTTCGACGTCGTCCCAGCCCATGGCGACGCCGGCGCCGACGATGCCGCCCATCGACACCCCGCAGAAGTAGTCGAGCGGCACCTTGCGTTCGCGCAGCGCGCGGATCGCGCCGACATGGGCGTAGGCCCGCGCCCCGCCGCCGGACAGCACCACGCCCACCGACTGGCCGGTCAGCACCCGGGCCAGCCGCTCGACGTCGGCGCGGTCGTCGCGCCGCAGGTGGAACAGCCGCGCCGGGGTGACGGCGTCGAGCCAGGCCTCCGAGCCGCTCGGCCGGCGGATGTTCGGCGGCTGCAGCAGGATCAGGTCGACCAGCTGCTGGGCCTCGAGCGGCGCTTCGAGGTCGACGCCGGGCAGGGCCGGCGGCGGCGGCCGGTCGCCACGGCCGACGCGGAACAGCCGATCGGCCTGCCGTGAGACCCATTGCCGCCAGCCGGCGTCGCCGGCCTCGGCGACATAGAGGACGAAGTCGTGGGTCCGCTCGACCTCCGAGTACCACTCGATCGGCGCGCTGGAGGCCTCGGCGCCGACGACGGTCACCCGGTAGCCGAGGCGGCCGATCTCGCGGGCGACCTGCTCGATCAGCGGCCGCAGCAGCCCCGGCTGGTCGACCGGGGTGAAGCCGAAGACCGAGGGTTCGCCGAGCGCGCCGCCGTTCGCGCTTTCCTCGCGGGTCCTCAGGATGGTCAGCCGGGCCAGCTCGGTCATCACCGCGGCGTCGCGCTCGCAGGCGTTGAAGAAGACGTCGGCGGGCAGGGCGAAGACCTCGGAGTCGCGCAGCGCGATCACCTCGGCCGAGTGCGGCGCGCCGGCCAGCAGCGCCATCTCGCCCACCGGCTCGCCCGGCCGGATCACCCCGAGGAACTCGGGCTCGCGGCCCGGCTCGCGGCGGAACACCCCGAGCCGTCCGGTGCGCAGCAGGTAGAGTTGATCGGCCGGATCGCCCGGCGCGTAGAGGCGCCGGCCGCCCGGCAGCGAGAACCAGGTGACGTCCTTCTGCACCGCCGGTTTGCGGAACAGGCGCGCCAGGGCCGAATCGGCCGGGATCTCAGGGAGCGGAGCCACGACGGCCAGGGTAACCCCCTGCCGGCGCCGCCGCCACGGCGTCACTCAAGGCGCGGCGCCGGAAATGGCGCGACTGTTCGCAGGCCCCGAGCGTTTCGGTGGCAGCACGCGAAAGGATCAACATGACCAATCCCATCGTCGACCCGCTGGTGGAGGTGGTCGACACCAGCCCGACCTCCGACCTCGTCGACCTCGACGCCACCGTCGAAGGGGCCGTCACGGTGACCCTGAACCGGCCGGCGCGCCGCAACGCCTTCGATGCGGACCTGATCTCGGCGCTGGAGGAGGCGTTCCGCACCCTGGCCGGAGCCGAGGGCGTGCGGGTGGTCTTCCTGCGCGGGGCCGGCGGGACTTTCTGCGCCGGCGGCGACCTCGAATGGATGCGCCAGGCGGCCGCGCGGGCCGAGGACGAGAACCGCGAGGACGCCTTCGAACTGGCCAAGATGCTGAAACAGCTCTGGGACCTGCCGCAGCTGACCGTCGCCCTGATCGAGGGCGCGGCCTACGGCGGCGGGGCGGGGCTGGCGGCGGCCTGCGACCTGGCGCTGGCGACCGCCGACGCGCGGTTCGCCTTCTCCGAGGTGCGGCTGGGGCTGATCCCCAGCGCCATCGCGCCGTACGTCGTGCAGGCGATCGGACCCAGGCAGGCGCGGGCGCTGTTCGCCACTGGCGGGGTGTTCGACGCCGACTATGCGCAGCGGATCGGCCTGGTCACCGAGGTCTGCGTCGACTCGGCCGCGCTGGACGTCGCCCGCGACGGCATCGCCAGCGACATCCTGGCCTGCGCGCCGGGCGCCGTGGCCGACGCCAAGCGGATGGTCGCCGACGTCTTCGCCCGGCCGATCGACCACGACCTGATGGAGCTGACCGCCCGTCGGATCGCCGCGGCCCGCGCCAGCGACGAGGGGCAGGAGGGGGTGCGGGCCTTCCTTGAACGCCGCCCGCCGCGCTGGGCGCAGGACGGCGCGCCGAGCTGAGCGTCGGCGGGCGGGTTCTGTCCCGCTGTCGAAAGTGCGGCCCGCCGCCGACGCGGCGGGCGCTTGTGGCTCGCAGGGCTAGCCCGCAGTCTCGGGCAACAACGACAAGCGCCTGGGAGGCCGCCGGTGGATCAGCTCGGCATCGAATTCATCAGCGTATTCGGCCTGCCGCCGGTGGAGTTCGTCCATCTCGCCGCCGACCTCGAGGTGCGCAACATCAGCCTGGGCCTCAGCCCCCTCGACGCCAATCCGCACAACTATCCGAGCTACGCACTGAGCGACGCGGCGCTGCAGCGCGACTTCAAGGCGGCGCTGAAGGATCGCGGCGTCGGCTTCGCCCTGGCCGAGGGCTTCTTCGTCCTGCCAGGGCGCGACGTCAGCGCCTACGCCGCGGAGATGGACCTGATGGCCGAGCTCGGCGCCCAGCGGATCAACACCCTGGCGCTGGAGCCGGACGCGGCGCGGCTGCACGACCAACTCGCCACCCTGGTCGAGATGGGAGCCGCGCGCGGCCTGCGGACGACGCTGGAGTTCATCCCCGGCATGCGGGTCGGCGACCTCACCGCCGCCGCCGAGACTGTGCGCCAGGTTGGCCGGCCGGAGGTCAGCGTGCTGGCCGACACCATGCACCTCGGCCGTTCCGGGGCGACCGGCGCTGAGCTCGCGGCGCTGGAGCCGGGCGTGGTCGGCTACGCGCAGCTCTGCGACTGCCCGCTGGTCCGCAGCGACATGAGCTATGCCGACGAGGCCAAGTACGAACGGATGGTCCCGGGCGAGGGCGAGCTGCCGTTGGTCGACTACCTCAAGGCCCTGCCGCCGGGGGTGGTGATCGGCCTGGAAGTCCCGCAACGCAGCCTGGCCGAGGCCGGCGTCGGCCCGCACGAACGCCTCGGCCGCGCGGTCGCGGCGGCCCGTGCGCTGCTGGCGCAGGCTGCGGCTCAACCCTGAAGCGCGCGAGCCGCGACAAACTTCCCGCGGCTTAGCGATGCCTTAGGCATGGCTGGGCTACCACTGCGGGATGGTTGGGAAACGCACAGGAATGCGGTTGGCGCTGGCGATGCTGGCGGCCGCGCTGTTCGGCGGGCCAGCGATGGCGGCCCCGGCCGGACTGGAGCTCGCCCAGTGGGTGACCGCGCACACCGACCTGCCGGCGACGCAGGTCGCCATCGCCGGTCCGGATAATGTCTACAGCATCGAGCCGCTCGGGCCGCCGGCGGCGACCGGCGAGGTGATCGCTCGGGTGCGGACCGAGGCCGTGGACGCCGACTGGCGGGCCGCGCACAAGTTCCAGTCCTGGGAAGCGCACGCACTCTTCGACTGCGACGGCAAGCGCGTGCGGATCGTCCGCAGCGCCAGCTATTCGGAGCGCAATCTGCGCGGCGAGGCCAAGGCCGACGATGTCGGCGGGAGCTGGTTCGCGCCCAAGCCGAGCGAGCCCGCCGCGACGCTGCTGGCGGCGGCCTGCGACCGTGACTTCGCCTGGCCGTTGCGTGCGACGGCCGCGGCCGCGCAACCCCCGGCGCCGGCCGCGGAGACGCCGGCGCTGGTGAAGGCTGAGCTGGTCGTGCCTGAGCTCGCGGCGACGCCCAAGCTCACGTCGGCTGTGGAGCCGTCGCCGCGCGCCGTCGCGCCGGCGCGGAAGCTGAAGGTCGTCATGACGCTCGCATCGCATCCGCCGTCGACCGGCCCGCCGGAAGCGGCGGCAAGCGTCGAAAAGGCCAGCGTCCCGGCGGCGAGCCAGGAAGCTGCAGCGGTCGAGCCGAAGCCGAGCCCGGAGCGCCACGTCGCCATGCTCGTGGGGACGCCAAAGGCGGCCGTGGCGAGGGTCCGCCGCCTGGCCGACGCCGGGCAGGAGTTCGTCACCCGCCGCGCCGCCTCCGTCACCCGCTGGCTGGCCTGGAAGAGCGCGCCGCCGCCGGCGGTGCAGCAGGCCGCGCTCTAGAGACCCAGCGCGGCGTCGCGGACGCTTGCCAACCACCTCGGGGCTGCTACACACGGCTTGATCGCGCGGGGCGTCTCCGCGCTCAAGTTGTTGATTTCACATGCCTCTTCACATGATCAAGCTCTGCGTCGGCTGCGAGACGGTCGAGGAGCTCGTGGCCTGGCATGAGGGGACCCAACGTCCCTGGGTGATGCACACCCGCCAGACGCCGAAGCGCGCGCCGGAGATGATCGCCGGCGGGTCGCTCTATCGGGTGTTCAAGGGCGTGATCCTCTGCCGCCAGCGGATCCTCGACATCGCCACGGTCGGGCAGGGGATCGACGCCCGCTGCGAGGTGACGGTCGATCCGGAGATCGTCCGCGTGGCGCCGACCCCGCGCCGCGCCTTCCAGGGCTGGCGCTACCTCGAGCCGAAGGACGCGCCGGCCGACCTCGCCGAGGACCTCGCCGGCGAGATCCCGCCGGAGCTGGCGCGCCAGCTGCGCGAGCTGGGCGCCTGGTGAAATGGGGCCAGGGGGACGGTCGCCGCGCCGAACGCCCCCTCAGTCGGCTTCGCCGACAGCTCCCCCGCAAGCGGTGGAGCATCTTCGCTCCCAGATCCTCCACCGCGCAGCGGGGGAGGTGGATCCCGCCGCAGGCGGGAGACGGAGGGGGCGTTCGGTCCCCGCCTACACCGCCATGTTGTCGATCAGCCGGGTCTTGCCGTGGAAGGCCGCCGCCAGGATGCGGGCCGGCGCGTCGATCGGGCCCGGACCCAGCCGCGAGAGGTCCGCGGCCGCGCGCACCTCGACATAGTCGACCTTGCCGAAGCCGGCGGCGGCCAGCGCCGCGACCGCCTCGGCCTCGACCTCGGCGACCGGATCACCGGCGCGCAGCCGGGCCCCGGCGGCCTGCAGCGCGCGGGCCAGCGCCGGGGCGCTCTCGCGCTCGGCCGCCGTCAGGTAGGCGTTGCGCGAGGACAGCGCGAGGCCGTCGTCCGCCCGCGCGGTCGGCGCGCCGACGATCTCCACCGGCAGGTCGAGGTCGCGGACCATCCGGCGGATCACCTGCAGCTGCTGGTAGTCCTTCTCGCCGAAGACGGCGACGTCCGGGCCGCACTGGTTCAGCAGCTTGCAGACCACCGTCGCCACGCCGGCGAAGTGGCCCGGCCGCGCCTGGCCGTCGAGCGGTTCGGTGACGCCGGTCACGGTGACGGTGGTGGCGAAGCCCGGCGGGTACATCTCAGCCACCGTCGGGGCGTACAGCAGGTCGCAACCGGCTCCGGCCAGCAGCTCGGCGTCGCGCGCCTCGCTGCGTGGATAGGCGTCGAAGTCCTCGTTCGGGCCGAATTGGGTCGGATTGACGAAGACGCTGACCACCACCCGGTCGGCCTGGGCGCGGGCCAGCTTGACCAGCGACAAGTGGCCTTCGTGCAGCGCGCCCATGGTCGGGGTGAAGCCGACCCTCTGGCCGGCGGCCCGCCAGGCCCGGACTTGCGCGCGCAGCTCCGCGACGGTGCGGACGATCGGCAGCGGGGACTGGGACATGACGCAGGCTCCGAAAAAGCAGCCCGCTTATGGCGGAGCGGGCCTGCGGCGTAAATCCGCGGGGAGCGGCGTTCGGCGCGTTGACGCGCGCGCATTGGGCAGGCTCACCTGAGCCGGGCTGTGAGTCGGCGCGTTCGCGCCGTGGGGCGAGGAGAAACACATGTCGCAAGCCAGCGTCATCGTGATCGGCAACGAAAAGGGCGGGGCGGGCAAGTCCACGATCGCCCTCCATACGGCGGTCGCGCTCCTGCATGCGGGCGCCAAGGTCGCCGTGCTCGACCTCGACCTGCGCCAGCAGACCCTGGGCCACTTCTTCCGGAGCCGCGCCAAGTGGCTGGAGGCCAACAACGCCGAGGCGCCGATGCCGCTGGTGCATCCGCTCAGCAACAACGGCGCGGCGCTGGCGCGCGCCTCGGACGAGGAGGCGCTGGCGCGGTTCGAGGAGGCCTACGCCGAATCCAGCCAGGGCGCCGATTTCGTGCTGATCGATACGCCCGGCGCGGACACCGCGATCAGCCGCGCCGCCCACGGCCTGGCCGACCTGATCGTCACGCCGATGAACGACAGCTTCGTCGACTTCGACATGCTGGGCGCGGTCGATCCGGTGACGCTCGAGCTGACCAGCCACAGCCTCTATTCCGAGACGGTGTGGAACAGCCGCAAGGCGCGCGCCGCCAAGGACCGCAAGATGATCGACTGGGTGGTGCTGCGGAACCGCCTGGCGCCGACCGAAGCGCGCAACCGTAAGCGCCTGGACGAGCGGGTCAACGCGCTGGCCAAGAAGGTCGGCTTCCGCATCGGCCCAGGCCTGCGCGACCGGGTGATTTACCGCGAGCTCTTCCCCTTCGGCCTGACGGTCGCCGACCTGTCGCCGAGCATCCGCCCCGTGGCCATGTCGCTGCAGCACGTCGCCGCGCGCCAGGAGTTGCGCGCGGTGATGACCGCGCTCGGTATCAGCGGCCTCGATGGCGAGATGCTGGCGGCCGAATAGGTCGCCGCGGCCATGCTGCTCTACCTCGCGCTGGGCGCGCTGGCGCTCTGGCTGATCTTGCGGTCGAGCGGCAGGCATCTGTTGAAGCGTCGGGAGTGGCGCTTCCTGACGGGGGGCGGCGCGATCGCCGCCTTCGCCGGGGCGGCCTTCGCGTTGCTGCGCGAGGCCTGGGCGCCCGGCCTGGTGCTGCTGATGATGGGCTGCTGGTTGGCGCTGTCGACGCGGCGCCCGCCAGGCGCTGGGCCGCCGCCAGCCACGCCCAAGTCCGGCCGCATGAGCCCGGAGGAGGCGCGTTCGATCCTCGGCGTCTCGGCCGCGGCCACGCCGGCGGAGATCAAGGCCGCCTACACCCGGCTGATGCGCAGCGTGCATCCGGACAAGGGCGGGACCACGGGGCTCGCCACCCAGCTCAACGCCGCCCGCGATCGGTTGCTGAAGAAGTAGCGGCTTGGGGCTGAGGCCGCCGCCCAGCACCTCGGCGGCGGTGAGCGACGCGTCCAACTCGAGCAGGGCCTACGTTCACCGACTTCGCTGCTGGCGGGCCTCGTCGCGCGGGCCGGGGGCTGGCGACGCCGGGCGGCGATCGCACTGATGGCCATGAAAAAAGCCCCGGGCCGAGGCCCGGGGCTTGTTGTTTCGCGCCTGCGATCCGGCTCAGTTGCTGAGCACCAGGCAGCCCAGCCGCTTGGCGCGCATCGCTTTGCAGGTGGCCTGCGCGTTGCGCTCGGTGAGGCCGTTGAACACCGTCGTGTAACGGCCGGCCTGACGGTCGGTGGTGCCGACGGCGTCGCCCAGATGCTTGCCGAAGCGCTCCTCGACATAGGAGATCTGCTTGCGGGCGTCGGCCTTCGAGCGGAAGGCGCCGACCTGCACCGCATAGTCGCCCTTGGCGGCGCGCCGCTTGGGCTCGGCGCGTTCGACGCGCTCGGCGCGGCGCGGCTCGACCACCCGCAGCTTGGTGGAGCGGGCCGGCGGCTCGGCCGCGGCCAGCACGATCTGCAGGTTGTCCTGCTCGCCGTCGCCCTGTTCGGCCGGCGGACGTTGCACCGGGCCGCTCGGCAGCGGCTCGGAGAGATTCTGCGCCACCGTCACCTGTTCGCCGCGGGCGCGCCGGCCCATGACGTCGAAGCCGGTCAGCAGCAGGTCCTCGGCGTTCTGGTCGCGGGAGGCCGCGCTCGGCCCGCCCATGACCACGACCACCAGGCGGCGGCCGTCGCGCACGCCGGAAATGGCGATGTTGAAGCCCGAGCTGCGGGTGTAGCCGGTCTTCAGGCCGTCGACGCCGTTGCCCAGCAGTCGGTTGTGGCCCTTGATGTAGTTGCCCCGGAAGTAGAAGCCGCTCTTGCTGAAGTAGTGGTAGTACTGCGGATAGTCCCGCATCAGCGCGCGCGACAGGATCGCCATGTCGCGGGCCGACGAGATCTGACGGGTGTCCGGTAGGCCATTCGGATTGACGAAGCGGGTGTTGTGCATGCCCAGCTCCTGGGCGCGCAGGGTCATCAGCGCGGTGAAGCGGCTCTCGCTGCCGGCCAGCTTCTCGGCCATCGCCACCGAGGCGTCGTTGGCCGACTTGATGGCCATCGCCTGGATGCCCTCGGCCACGCTCATCGTATCCCCGGCCGCGACGCCCAGCTTGGTCGGCGCCTGGGCCGCCGCGCGCGGCGAGAACACCACGCGATCGTCCAGCCGCAGCTTGCCCGACGCGAGCGCCTCGAAGGTGAGGTACAGCGTCATCATCTTGGTCAGCGACGCGGGATAGCGCGGGCTGTCGCCGTTCTTCGAATAGAGCACCTCGCCGCTCTTCGCATCGACGACCATCGCGGCGTACTTGCTGTCGGACGCCGCCAGCAGGCTGCGGAAATAGGGCGATTGCGCCTGAGCCGGGGGTGCGGCGGTCGCGAGCAGCGTCGCGGCGGCCATACCGATCGATACAAACAGGCGGCGGGCGTTACGCAACATGCTTTTCGTCCGTCGAATCAAGGGTTTAAGTGGCGATGGGCGCCGCTAGAGAATCTCTCGTAGCATGCCATGCTTACGGTTTCCCACGTGTAAACAGGACTTGAAAAAGCGCCGATTGTCGCGCTTGTGATCGAGCTTCACTTTGCTGTGATGCAGTGCAGCGCAAAAGCTATTGTGCAGTGCACAAAAATCCGTTGACATGGTCGCGTCTCGACGAGATAACTCCCGTCAGAGTCAATGTTTTCTGCGTCTTGTGCGCTTGCGGTGGACCGCCGCCGGCCGAACCCAGGAGAGCCCCATGTCCGTCGCTGAAACCGCGAAATCGACCGTCGAGCAATTCACCGTCGCCTCCAACACCGCCTTCAAGGACGGTGTCGAGAAGACGATGGCGGCGTTCACAGAAGCCGGCAGCCTGTCGAAGAAGAACCTCGAGGCCGTCGTCGCCTCGATGACCGCCGCCGCCAAGGGCGCCGAGATCGTGGGCGCCCAGGCCATGGCCTTCTCGAAGAAGTCGTTCGACGACCAAGTTCACGCCGCCCGCTCGCTGGCCAGCGCCAAGAGCGTCCAAGAAGTCGTCGAGCTGCAGACCACGTTCGCGCGGACCTTCCTCGAAAATTACATGTCCGAAGCCGGCAAGCTGACCGAAACGGTCTCCAGCGCGGTGAAGGACAGCATGAAGCCGTTGAACGAGCGCGTGACCGACCTGGTCGAACGCGTTCAGGCGACGCGCTGACGCCACGCAAGCTCTCAATGCCGCGGCCAAAAGGGCTGCACCGTCCTCAAGGGAAGGCCCGGACCGATGGTCCGGGCCTTTTCTCATGGCCGGGGCGGGGATAGAGGTCTGCCATGTCGCAGATCGAAGACCGTCTCGCCGCCCTGGGGATCACGCTGCCGCAGCCGAACGCCCCCGTCGCCAACTATGTGCCGTTCGTCCGCCAGGGCGACCTGCTGCACATCTCGGGGCAGGTCTCGACCGACGCCTCGGGCGGGATCAAGGGCGTGGTCGGCGAGGACGTCGACGCGGAGACCGCCAAGGCCGCGGCGCGCCTGTGCGGCATCAACCTGATCGCCCAGATGAAGGCCGCCTGTGACGGCGACCTCGGCCGCGTCGCCCGGGTGGTCAAGCTGGGCGGCTTCGTCCAGGCCGGCCCGAACTTCTTCGAGATCCCGCAGGTGGTGAACGGCGCCTCCGACCTGATGGTCGAGGCGTTCGGCGACCTGGGCCGCCACGCCCGCTCGGCGGTGGGCGTCTACCGGCTGCCGCTGAACTTCGCGGTCGAGGTCGACGCGGTGGTGGCGCTGAAGCCGTGAGCCATCGCTTCGGCGAGGCCTGGGATCTCCTGTTCGCCCCGCCGGTGGCGCACCGCGGGCTGTGGAGCCCGCACGGCGCGCCGGAGAATTCGCTGGCCGGCTTCCAGGCCGCCTGCGCGGCCGGCTATGGCATCGAGCTCGACGTCCAACTCTCGGCGGACGGCGAGGCGATGGTCTTCCACGACGACACGCTCGCCCGGCTGACGGGGGCGCAGGGCCGGCTGGCCGAGCGCACGGCCGGCGAGCTCGCCGAGCTGCGGCTGGCCGGAACCGACGAGGCGATTCCGACGCTCCTGGAGACCCTGGCGCTCGTCGGCCGCCGCGCCCTGGTGCTGATCGAGCTGAAGACGCCGGCCGGCGCGGTCGGCCCGCTGGAGCAGCGCGTGCACGAGATCATCGCCGATCATGCCGGGCCGGTCGCGGTGATCGGCTTCAATCCCTATTCCCACGCCTGGTTCGCCGAGCGCGCGCCCGGCGTGCTGCGCGGCCTCGACAGCTATTCCTATCGCGACGCCGAGGGCATGAGCGCGGAGGTCCGCGCCGCCTTCGCGCGCCTGGAGCATGTCGCGATCGCCCAGCCGCACTTCCTGGCGCTCGGCCTCGATATGCTGCCGAGCGCGGCGGCGGCGCAGCGGCGCGCCGAGGGCCTGCCGGTGGTCGCCTGGACGGTGCGCGAACCCGGCCAGTGGGCCGCGGTGAGCGACGCCTGCGACAACCTCATCTTCGAAGGCTTTCGTCCGTGAGCCTGAAGCCGGCGGTCACGGTCCACCGGCGCATCGCCGAGATCGGCCGCGAGGCGTGGGACGCCTGCGCGGGCAATCCGGCCTACGCCGGCAATCCCTTCATCCGCTTCGATTTCCTGGACAGCCTGGAGGCGGCCGACTGCGCGGTCGAGCGCACCGGCTGGGGGCCGCAGCACCTCGCGGTCGAGGACGAGGCCGGCCGGGTCGCGGCGGTCATGCCGCTCTATCTGAAGTCCCATAGCCAGGGGGAGTACATCTTCGACCATGCCTGGGCCGACGCCTACGAGCGGGCCGGCGGGCGCTACTATCCGAAGCTGCTGAGCGCCGCGCCGTTCACGCCGGCGACCGGTGCGCGGCTGCTGGTGCGGCCGGATGTTGACGTGGCGCAGGCGCGGGGGATGCTGCTCGGCGGGGCGCTGGCGGTGTGCCGCGAGTTCGGCGCCTCCTCGCTGCACGTGAACTTCCCGACCGCGGACGAGTGGCGGTGGATGGGCGAGGAGGGCCTCGCCCAGCGCGAGGGCCAGCAGTACCACTGGCACAACCGCGGCTACGCGAGCTTCGACGACTTCCTCGGCGCGCTGTCGTCCGGCCGGCGCAAGACCATCCGTCGCGAGCGGCGCGACGCCCAGGCGGATCTGGAGATCCTGCGGCTGACCGGCGCGGAGCTGACCGAGGAGCACTGGAACGCCTTTTTCGGCTTCTACATGGACACCGGCTCGCGCAAGTGGGGGCGGCCGTATCTGACGCGGCGGTTCTTCTCGCTGCTCGGCGAGCGGATGGCCGACCGGGTGCTGCTGGTGATGGCGCGGCGGCACGGCCGCTGGATCGCCGGCGCGCTCAACCTGATCGGCGACGACTGCCTGTACGGGCGCAACTGGGGCTGCGTCGAGGACGTGCCCTTTCTGCATTTCGAGCTCTGCTACTACCAGGCCATCGAGTGGGCGATCGAGCGCGGGCTGGAGCGCGTCGAGGCGGGCGCGCAGGGCGAGCACAAGATCGCCCGCGGCTATCTGCCGAGCGCCGTCTATTCGACCCACTACATCGCCGATCCGGCGCTGCGCGCGCCGGTCGAGGCGTTCGTCGCGCGCGAGCGCGCCAGCGTCGAGGCCGACATCGAATGGCTGGCCGAGGAATACTCGCCGTTCCGCCGCGAGGCGACGTAAGGCTGCCCGGGAACCGGCGGCGCGTTTCGCCATTGCCAAGCTGCGCCCCATCCAGCGCAATGTGACCGACCCCTTGAGGAGACTGAGATGACTCTACCGAGCTCTTCGCGCCGTGCGGCATTCGCCGTGGCGCTTGGCCTGGCCGGCGCGGCCCTGACCGCCGCACCGGCGCTGGCGGCGAGCGTCACCGTGCCGATGGCGCTGGCGACGGAGCAGGGGCAGGGCGCCTCGGTCGGCAAGATCACGCTCAGCGACGCCGGCCATGGCGTCTCGATCGCGCTGGACCTGCAAGGGCTGCCGCCGGGCCAGCACGGCTTCCACCTGCACGCCAATCCGTCCTGCGATCCGGCGAAGGCGGCGGACGGCAAGATCACCCCGGCGGGGGCTGCGGGGCCGCACCTCGATCCGGCGAAGACCGAGAAGCACCTCGGTCCGGAAGGCGCCGGGCACCTCGGCGACCTGCCGCGGATCGACGTCGCCGCCGACGGCACGGCGCGCGCGACCCTGATGGCGCATCGGCTGGGAACGGTCGCCGACTTCCAGGGTCACGCGCTGATGATCCACGCCGGCGGCGACACCTACTCCGACACGCCGACGCTCGGCGGCGGCGGCGCGCGTCTGGTCTGCGGCGTGGTGCGCTGAGCCCGCTGTTCGCAGCCATTAGGGCTCGCGACGGAGCATCACCAAAATTTGCTCCGTCGTGGCGCCTTTTCCCGCCCTCGCGCGCTTACTCCCCCGGGACAGACCTAGGAGGTTAGTAATGCGTCTTCTGATTATCGCCGCCGCCGCCTGCTCGGCGCTTACGCTGGCCGCTTGCGAGAGCAAGGCCGACAAGCAGGCCGAGGTCCAGGCCGACGCGCTCGAACAGCAGGCCGCCGCCACGCCGAACGAGGCGCAGGAGAGCGCGCTGAACAAGAAGGCCGACCAGATCGAGCAGCGGGCCGGCAACGCCGACGGCGGCGCGACCACCTCGAACACGCCGACGACGCACTAAGCTCGTCGGACAGCGAAAACGCCCGCCAGCGAAAGCCGGCGGGCGTTGTCATGTCAGCGCCGCTCAGCTTGCGAGGCGTGCGGCCAGCACCAGCACCAAGGCGGCGAGGGCCAGGGACACGATCTGCCAGAACCGCAGCGGGTCGCGTTCGGCGAGCGGCCGGAAGCCGCTCGGCGCGTGCCGCTGGTTCGGGGTCCGGAGGTCGGCGACGAACTCCGACAGCGCTTCGTAGCGTCGCGACGGATCGGGGTGCACGGCGGCGCGCAGGGCGCCGTCCACCCACGCGGGCAGCGGCCGCCGGCTGTCGCTGGCCGCGGCGTAGTCGAGCGCGCGCTGCTGCGCGCGGGTGCGCACCCGCGCCGCGCGCGCGCCGTAGGGCAGCCGCCCGGTGAGCATCTCGTAGGCGATCACGCCGAGCGAAAAGAGGTCGGCGCGCCAGCTCGCCGCCTCGCCGACCAGACACTCCGGGGCGGTGTACTGCAGGGCGCCGAGCAGCGCCTCGTCGGCGGCGGCGCCGACCTGCGCCTCCACGACGCCGGACACGCGCGCCGAGCCGAAGTCGATGATCTTCACCGTCCCGTCGGGCGTGATCATCACGTTCTCGGGCCGCAGGTCGCGATGCACCATCTGCTTGCGGTGCAGCGCCCGCAGGCCCTGCGCCAACTGCTCGACGATGGCGCGCACCGCCTCGAGCTCCGGCTTCGGATGGTCGTGCATCCATTGGCGCAGGGTGATCCCGGCGACATGCTCGGTGACCACGTAGAGGGCGCTACGCGGGCGCTGGGCCGCGGCGGCCTTCAGCAGGTGCGGGCTGCTGACCCGGCGCGCGATCCACTCCTCCATGGCGAACTGCCGCAACAGCACCGGGTCGCCGCGCAGGTCCGAGGCCGGGACCTTCAACGCCACCTGTTCGCCGGAGGCGATGTCGGCCGCCAGGAAGATGTGGCTGCGCGGCGTTTCGTGGAGCCGGCGCAGCAGCCGGTAGCCGTCGAACTCCATGGCCGGCTCGAGCGGCGGCGGCGGCGCCAGCAACTCGGCGCTCTCCAGCACGTCGTCGGCGTCCGGATCGGGCAGGGCGTCGATGCGGACGACCTGCACCGTGACGTCGTCGGCGCCGCCGCGCGCCCGCGCCGCCTCGGCCAGATCGCGAGCCGCCGCGTCGAGGTCGCTCCCCGCCGCCTGGATGCAGCCGAGGATCTCGCGGGGGCTGAGCTGCTCGTGCAGGCCGTCGGTGCAGAGAACGAACAGGTCGCCCTCCGCCAGCGTGGTCGTCCGGTAGTCGATCGCCACGACCGGGGCCATGCCGAGGGCGCGGCCGAGATAGCGCTCGCCGGCGATGACGACGCGGTGGTCCTCGGTCAGCGGCTCGAGGCTGTCCCCAGCCCGTCGGTAGATGCGCGCGTCGCCGACGTGGAAGAGGTGCGCGCTGCGGGCCTTCAGGACCAGGGCGCTGAAGGTGCAGACATAGCCGCGGTCGAGATCGCCTTCGTGCCGCGTCGCGCGGCCCTGGCCGTGCAGCCAGGCGTTGGTCGCGACCAGCACCCGTTCGGCGCAGGTCCTGACCGTCCAGGCGTCGGAGGCGTCATAGTAGTCGGTCAGGAAGCTCTTCACCGCCATCTCGGCGGCGATGTGGCTGAACGCGCTGGTGCTGATGCCGTCGGCCAGCGCCACCGCGACGCCCTTGAGGCTGAGGGCCGAGCCCACGGGGACGATGGCCCCGTGGAAGTCCTGGTTGGTGGCCTTGCGCCCGCGCGCCGAATACTGGCCGAGCGAGATCGTCAGTGCGCGCGCCATTCACCCCCGCTCCGGCTGCGGCGCGCGAAGGAGGCCCTTCGTGCGCCGCGCCGAGGCTCTTATTCGCCCGCGATCTGCGCCGCGCCAACCTTGGCGCGCGAGGCGCCGGTGCGAACATGGGTGGAGTAGAGCGTCAGGCCGACGAAGGCGAGGCCGCCGACCAGGTTCCCGAGCACGGTCGGGATCTCGTTCCAGATCAGGTAGTCCATGATCGAGAAGTTGCCGCCGAGCATCAGGCCCGAGGGGAACAGGAACATGTTCACTACCGAGTGCTCGAAGGCCATGGCGAAGAACAGCATCACCGGCATCCACATCGCGATCACCTTGCCGGAGACCGAGGTCGACATCATCGCGCCGACCACGCCGGTCGAGACCATCCAGTTGCAGAGCACCCCGCGGATGAACAGGGTGAGCATGCCGGCCGCGCCGTGTGCGGCGTAGCCGAGCGTGCGGCCTTCGCCGATGTGGCCGATCTTCTGGCCGACCGCGTCGGGCGCCTGGCTGAAGCCGTAGGTGAAACAGATCGCCATCATCAGGGCGACGGTCAGCGCACCGGCGAAGTTGCCGAGGAAGACCAGGCCCCAGTTGCGCAGCACGCCGCCGAGGGTGACGCCCGGCCGCTTGTCGATCAGCGCCAGCGGGGCGAGCGTGAAGACGCCGGTCAGCAGGTCGAAGCCCAGCAGGTAGAGCATGCAGAAGCCGACCGGGAACAGCACCGCGCCCAGGATGCCGCTGCCGGTCTGGACGGTGACGGTGACGGCGAAGACCGCGGCGATCGCCAGGATCGCGCCGGCCATGTAGGCGCGGATCACCGTGTCGCGGGTCGACATGAAGATCTTGGCTTCGCCAGCGTCGATCATCTTGGTGACGAATTCTGTCGGTGCGAGATATGCCATTGAAAACTCGAGCCTCTTCTGACCTCGGCGGAGGTGGGGGCGGCGTCGCGGGCGTCGTGCGGCCGTCATCCTGCGCGGACTTCGGCGGCAGGGATCGGGCAGGGGCAGCGCCGTTGCTGCAATCGCGTCGGCCTCGGACGGAGCCGCTTCCTCGCGGTCCCGCGCATCCGGCCCTCGCCGGGCGGATGCATCGCCTTCGCCGCACGAGAAAGGCTTTTGCCGCGGCGGCGCAAACCGGCCCCCGCAGGTCGCTGTGCACACGCCCAAGATGATCTGCAATTGAGCGTTGCGGCGCAGCCGGCGCCTAAAACCTAGGCTGTAGGCGACGGCCGGCTTTGCCCCTTAGCCCCCATTTGCTACCACCGAGCCCTGAGCATCAGGAGGCGCGCCATGAGCCTGGACGGGACCTACGACCACGACAACATCTTCGCCAAGATCCTGCGCGGCGAGATTCCGTCGGCCCGGGTGTTCGAGGACGACCACGTCTACGCCTTCATGGACGCCTTCCCGCAAGGCAAGGGCCACACCCTGGTGATCCCCAAGCACAGCGAGGCCCGCAACCTGCTGGAGGAAGAGCCGGAGAAGCTCTCCAACCTGATCCTCGGCGTGCAGCGGGTCGCGCGCGCGGTGCGCGCGGCGTTCAATCCGGACGGGGTGATGGTGTTCCAGCTGAACGGCGCGCCGACCGGCCAGACCGTCTTCCACCTGCACTTCCACATCATCCCGCGCTGGGCCGGCGACGGCCCGCTCGGTCGGCACGCCGGCGGCCAGATGGGCGACATGGACGAGCTGAAGGCGCTGGCCGCGCAGATCGCCGCGAAGATTAGCTAGGGGAGATCTCCCCCTGAGGGGGAGCATCTTCACGCCGCTGGCCAAGCGGCTTCGGCAGGCGGATGATCCCTCAAGGCGACGCGCCAGACGTCGCCGACAGGGAGGCGCCAGATGACCGCCGATTTCGGCCGCATCGTGCAGCAGGGCTATGTGGTCCCGGACGCCGAGGCCGCCGCCCGGGTCTGGGCCGAGCGCACCGGGGCGGGGCCGTTCTATGTGATGGACCATGCGCTCGACGGCTACGTCTATCGCGGGGTCCCGACCCCGCTCAGCCTGCGCATCGCCTTCGGCTACTGGGCCGACATGCAGATCGAGCTGATCCAGCCGCTCAGCGACGCTGACAGCCTCTACTCTCGCGCGCTGGCGACCGACGCCGGGAAGCTCAACCACTACGCCTGCCTGGTCGATGACCTCGACGGGCTGCTGGTCGGGCGCGGCCTGCAGGACCGCGTGCTGCAGTCCGGCCAGATGCCGACCGGCCTGAAGTTCGTCTACCTGGAGGAGTTCATCCCCGGCGGTCTGCACCTGGAGCTGATCCAGCCGCCGCCGTCGACGCTGGCGGCCTTCCAGGGGATGGAGGCGCTGGCCCGCCGCTGGGACGGCCGCGACCCGGTGCGCTCCGGCGCGGCGCTGGCCGAGGATCTGGCGGCCCTGGCGAAGGGTTGATCCTCCCCCTCAGGGGGAGGTGGTCCGGAGGGCCGGAGGGGGTGAAGCCGCCGACTTCTGAGCGGAAACCCCCTCAGTCGCTTCGCGACAGCTCCCCCTGAGGGGGAGCATCTTCACTCCGCCACGAAAAAGGCCCCGGACCTGAGGTCCGGGGCCTTTCCCTGTCCTGAAGCCGACGCCTTAGTCGGCCAGCTCCGGAGTCGCATCCTCGGAGGGCTTTTCGATGACCGGGGCGCCGCGTTCGCGTTCGCCGCCCTCGATTTCGAACGCCAGCTTGCCGTCCTTGAGCACCACGCGGACGTGGCCGCCCTTGACCAGTCGGCCGAAGAGGATCTCGTCGGCCAGCGGCTTCTTGATGCTCTCCTGGATGACCCGGGCCAGGGGGCGCGCGCCATAGAGTTCGTCGAAGCCGTTCTTGGCCAGCCAGTCGGTGGCCTCCTCATCGGTCTCGATGGTGACGTGCCGGTCCGCCAGCTGGGCTTCCAGCTGCATGACGAACTTCTGCACGACCTGGCGGATGATCTCCTGGGTCAGGGCGTGGAACTGCACCACCGCGTCGAGACGGTTGCGGAACTCCGGCGTGAAGGTCCGCTTCAGCGCCTCGTCCACCTCGTCCTCGGCCTTGCCGCGGCCGAAGCCGATCGAGTTGCGCTGGGCGTCGGAGGCCCCCGCGTTGGTGGTCATGATCAGGACCACGTTGCGGAAGTCGATCTTCTTGCCGTTCGAGTCGGTCAGCTGCCCGTGGTCCATCACCTGCAGGAGGATGTTGTAGACGTCCGGGTGCGCCTTCTCGATTTCGTCGAGCAGAACGACGGCGTGCGGGTGCTGGTCGACCGCATCGGTCAGCAGACCGCCTTGGTCGAAGCCGACATAACCGGGAGGCGCGCCGATCAGGCGGCTCACGGTGTGGCGCTCCATGTACTCGCTCATGTCGAAGCGCAGCAGTTCGATGCCGAGCGTCGAGGCCAGCTGCCGGGCGGTCTCCGTCTTGCCGGTGCCGGTGGGCCCCGAGAAGAGGTAGCAACCGATCGGCTTGTTGGCGTCGCGCAGGCCGGCCCGGGCCATCTTCATGGCCGAGGACAGGCTCTCGATCGCTTCGTCCTGGCCGTAGACCGCGCGCTTCAGGTCGTTTTCCAGCTGCTTCAGCGCCTCGGTGTCCGACTTGGAGACCGACTTCGGCGGGATGCGGGCGATCTTGGCGACGACGGCCTCGACCTCCTTCAGCCCGATGGTCTTCTTCCGCTTGGCCTCGGGCAGCAGCATCTGGCTGGCGCCGGCTTCGTCGATGATGTCGATGGCCTTGTCCGGCAGCTTGCGGTCGGTGATGTACTTGGCCGACAGCTCCACCGCCGCCTTCAGGGCGTCGTTGGTGTAGCGGAGCTTGTGGAACTCCTCGTAGTAGGTCTTCAGGCCCTTGAGGATCTTGATGGTGTCCTCAATGGTCGGCTCGTTCACGTCGATCTTCTGGAAGCGCCGCACCAGCGCGCGGTCCTTCTCGAAGTGCTGGCGGAACTCCTTGTAGGTCGTCGAGCCCATGCACCGCAGAGTGCCCGAGGCCAGCGCCGGCTTCAGCAGGTTGGAGGCGTCCATCGCCCCGCCGCTGGTCGCCCCGGCGCCGATCACCGTGTGGATCTCGTCGATGAACAGGATGGCGTCGGGGTGGTTCTCCAGCTCCTTCACCACCTGCTTCACGCGCTCTTCGAAGTCGCCGCGATAGCGGGTGCCGGCCAGCAGCGCGCCCATGTCGAGCGAGAAGATGGTCGAGCCGGAGAGCACCTCCGGGACCTGCTTGTTGACGATCTTGCGCGCCAGACCCTCGGCGATGGCGGTCTTGCCGACGCCGGGGTCGCCGACCAGCAGCGGGTTGTTCTTGGTCCGCCGGCAGAGCACCTGGATGGCGCGCTCGACCTCGGCCGCACGGCCGATCAGCGGATCGACCTTACCCTGGCGGGCCTTGTCGTTGAGGTTGATGCAGTAGGCCTCGAGCGCCTCGCCGCCGGTCTTCACGGAGGGCTTCTCCTCGTCGTCCGACGACCCCTTCACCGGCTTGCTTTCCGACGCGCCGGCCTTTTTGGCGATGCCGTGGGCGATGTAGTTCACCGCATCGTACCGCGTCATGTCCTGCTCTTGCAGGAAGTAGGCGGCGTGGCTCTCGCGCTCCGAGAAGATCGCGACCAGCACATTGGCGCCGGTGACCTCTTCGCGGCCGGAGGATTGCACGTGGATCACCGCGCGCTGGATGACCCGTTGGAAGCCGGCGGTAGGCTTGGCGTCCTCCCCGTCGTCCACCACGAGCGAGCGCAGCTCGTTGTCCACATAATTGGTTAGAGTGGTGCGCAGTGAACCGAGGTCCACGTCGCACGCGCGCATCACACCGGCGGCGTCCTCGTCGTCAACCAACGAGAGCAGCAAGTGCTCAAGGGTGGCGTATTCGTGCTTCCGCTGGTTCGCGTAGGCGACGGCGCGATGAAGCGACTCTTCGAGCTGGCGCGAGAATGAAGGCAAGTGCCTCTAATCCTTTTCCATGGTGCACTGGAGCGGGTGTTGATGCCGCCGTGCAGTATCAACGACCTGGGCCACTTTTGTTTCCGCCACTTCGTAGGTGAACACGCCGCACACGCCCACACCGTGCTGGTGAACATGGAGCATGATCCGAGTCGCATCTTCGCGCGACTTATTGAAGAACTGCTCAAGAACGTAGACGACGAATTCCATTGGCGTGTAATCGTCGTTCAGTAGAAGCACTCGATACATTGAGGGCTTCTGCGTCTTGGGCTTCGTCTGGGTGATCACGGACGAACGGGCGCCGGTGTCGTTATCACCCTGCTTGCGTTCGGCCATGGCCAGAACCTCCTGACGGGGCTCGCCCGCCATCCTCACGCAATTAGATATGGCAAACATTTCCATTTGGAAGGGTGGACCCATCACGAATGCGCTCACAACGGCTGGCGCCCCGTCCGCGACGGCGCTTGCCGCGGAACGCCCATCATTCCCCCTTGGGCGCCGCTTTTGCACGCAAAATCCGACCTGAGGTGACGGCGTCGGCCCCGTAGCGTTGTCGCAGGGCGTCGAGCGTCCGCTCGCTCGCGCGGGCTCGCCGCTCGTCGCCGGCGAAGAAGTCGTCGGTCGCTGATTCGGCGTCCACCAACTCGGCGAGGCCGATGCCGATCAGCCGCCACGGCCGGCTTCCGGCCTCCCGGGCGAGCAGTTCGCGGCCGGTGGCGAACAGCGCCTTGGCGGTCTGGGTCGGCACCGCCAGCGTCCGCCGCCGGGTGACGATGCGGAAGTCGGTGGTGCGCAATTTCAGGGTGACCGTGCGGCCCGCCACGCCCGCGGCGCGCGCCTGACGCGCCACCTTGTCGCAGAGCGGCGCGAGCTTGTCCTCCAGCGCCGCCAGCGCGGTCAGGTCGTGCTCGAAGGTGGTCTCGGCGCTGATGCCCTTGCGCTCCTGATCGGGATCGACCGGGCGGGCGTCCTTGCCGCGGGCCAGCTCCGACAGCCGCAGGCCGTGCGCCCCCCAGCGGTCGGCGAGGTCGCGGACCTCGGCGCGGGCCAGCGCGCCAACCGTGCGGAAGCCGGCCTTCTCCAGCGCCGCGGCCATCGCTGGGCCGACGCCGGGCAGGATCGCCACCGGCTTCGGCGCCAGGAAGCTCTGCGCCTCGACGCCGCCGATCACCGAAAAGCCGCGTGGCTTGTCGAGGTCGGAGGCGATCTTCGCCAGGAACTTGTTGGCCGACAGGCCGATCGAGACGGTCAAGCCGGTCTCGTCCTCGATGCGGGCCTGCAGCCGGGCCAGGGTGAGGGCCGGCAGCGCGCCGTGCAGCCGCTCGGTGCCCGACAGGTCGAGCCAGGCCTCGTCGAGCGACAGGTTCTGGATGAGCGGGGTCAGCTCGGCCGCCATGCCGAGGATCCGCCGGCTCTCGGTGCGGTACTTGCTGAAGTCCGGCTTGACCACCACGGCGTCCGGACAGGCCTTCAGCGCCTTGAACATCGGCATGGCCGAGCGGACGCCATAGATGCGGGCGATGTAGCAGCAGGTGGTGACCACGCCGCGCTTGCCGCCGCCGACGATCACCGGGACGTCGCGCAGCTCTGGCCGGTCGCGCTTCTCCACCGAGGCGTAGAAGGCGTCGCAGTCCATGTGGGCGATGGCCAGCCGCTCGAGCTCGGCGTGGGCGACGATTCGCGGCGAGCCGCAGGCGGGACAGCGGGGCGTGGCCTGGCCGCCCTGCCAGAAGCAGTCGCGGCAGAAGGCCTTCACCGCCCGGGCTCCAGCGGCCAGAGCCAGGCCGCGCCGCGCACGCCGGAGGAATCGCCGTGCGCCGCCGGCCGCACCGGGGTGGCGAAGCTGTCGGAGAAGACGTGGCCGCCGATCGCCGCCGGCAGCCGGTCGTAAAGCTCGGCGACGTTGGACAGGCCGCCGCCGAGCACGATGACGTCGGGGTCAAGCACGTCGCAGACTACCGCCAGCCCGCGCCCCAGCCGGTCGACGTAGCGCTCGAGCTCGCGTTCGGCGTGGGCCTCGCCGGCGCGGGCGGCGGCGACCACCGCCTCGGCCGGGCGGCCGGCGGCGCGGGCGAAGCCGGGGCCTGACGCCCACAGCTCCATGCAGCCCAGCCGCCCGCACCAACAGCGCGGACCTGGGTGCTCGTCGCCGCTCGGCCAGGGCAGGGGCGTGTGGCCCCATTCGCCGGCGAAACGGTTGGCGCCGGCCACCAGCCGGCCGTGCGCCACCACCCCGCCGCCGCAGCCGGTGCCGAGGATCACCCCGAACACCACGCCGGCGCCGCAGCCGGCGCCGTCAGTCGCCTCGGACAGCGCCAGACAGTCCGCGTCGTTGCCGTAGCGGACCGGCCGCGCCAGCACCCGCGCCAGGTCGTCCGGGAACGGCCGGCCGTTCAGGTGGGTGGAGTTGGCGTTGCGCATCAGGCCGCTGGCTGGCGACACCGAGCCCGGCCCGCCGACGCCGACCGCCGCCGCGCGCGCCCCGGCCTGCCGCTCGGCCTCGGCGACCAGGTCGCGCACCGTCTGCAGCGCCGCCTCGTAGCTCGGCGGGGAGGGCGCGCGCACGCGGGCTCGGAAGCGGCCCTCGGCGTCCAGCGCCGCCGCCTCGATCTTGGTGCCGCCGAAATCGACGCCGATGCGGATCATGTGTCCGGTGATACCCGATTTGTTCCGCTCTGCTGAGGGGCAGAAATGCGCTCAGGGGGTAAACTGCACCGTCATCCCGGACGGCCTGGAAGGCCGATCCGGGACCCAGGGGCCGCGCGCATCGCCCCTGGGTCCCGGCTCTCCGCTATCGCTCCGGCCGGGATGACAGGGTTGGAGGTGCGCCTGCGCCGTCGCGCCGCTTTCCGGCCTGCCCATTCGGCGCTATTGGCCCAGCCGTCATGGCCTCCATTCCCGCCGCCGCCAACTCCGCCCGAATCCTGCGCTTGTCGTGGGGGCTGCGCGAGGTCGTCATCGCCGGCGCCTGCCTGGCGGTGTTCGCCATCCTGCTGTTCAACCCGCGGGTCCTGAACGACGGCGACACCTACTGGCACCTCGCGGCCGGGCAGTGGATGCTCGACCACGGCCGGGTGCCGAACTTCGACCCCTTCTCCTTCACCCATGGCGGCCAGCCGTGGGTGCCGCACGAGTGGCTGTCCGAGATCGCCATGATCGCGGCCTACAAGGCGGCGGGCTGGACCGGGATCGTCGTGCTCTTCGGCCTGGCGACGGCGCTCTCCATGGGGCTGTTCCTCGGCTGGCTGTCGCGCTGGCTGGGGCCGATCGCGCTGGCGGTCGTCGCCTGGCTCAGCGTCGGCTGCATGTGGGTCGGCCTGTTCACCCGGCCGCACCTGCTGGCGCTGCCGATCATGATCTACTGGACCGGCCGGCTGCTGGACGCCCGCGCCGAGGGCCGCGCGCCGCCGCTGTGGCTGGCCGGCCTGATGGTGCTGTGGGCCAATCTGCACGGCAGCTTCGTGTTCGGCGCGCTGGTCGCCGCCCCGCTGGCGCTGGAGGCGCTGTGGGAGCAGCGGCGCCAACCCTGGCCGGTGATCCGCGACTGGGGGCTGTTCGCCGCCGCCTGCCTGGTGGCGATCCTGCTGACGCCGAACGGCCTGCACGCGATCACCTATCCGTTCCACATCATGACGATGAAGACGCTGAACGGCATCGTCGAATGGCTGCCGCCGGACTTCCGCAAAATGTCCGAGTTCCAGGCGGCGATTCTGGTCACCCTGCTGGTCTGCCTCAGCCGCGGGGTGAAAGTGCCGGTTTTCCGCACCCTGCTGCTGCTGTTCATCTTCCACATGGCGCTGACCCATCAGCGGCACATGCTGGTGCTGGCGCTGATCGGTCCGCTGCTGCTCGCCGAGCCGATCGGCCGCAGCTTCGGCCGCCAGGCGCCGCGGCCGCTGGCCATGCCGTGGCTCCCGGCGGTGGTGTTCGCGCTCGGCGCGCTGGTGATGATCGGCGTGCGCGCCGCCGATCCGGTGGTGCGCAACGACGCGGTCACCACCCCGAAGATCGCGCTGCAGCACGTACCGGTCGCGCTGCGCGCCCAGCCGGTGCTGAACACCTACAGCTTCGGCGGCTATCTGGCGTTCAGCGGGGTGAAGCCGTTCATCGACGGTCGCGCCGACATGTACGGCGACGACTTCTTCAGCGGCCACATCCGGCTGATGCGCGGCGACGCCGCCGAGTTCGACCGCGCCGCGGCCAAGTACGGCCTTGCCTGGACCATCCTCCAGCCGCGCGAGCCGTTGGCCAAGCAGATGGACGCCAAGCCCGGCTGGAAGCTGGTCTACCGCGACCGCTGGGCGGTGGTGCACGCCCGCAAGGATGCGCTGGAAGTGGCGGGGCGATAGAACGTCCCCTCAGTCAGCTTCGCTGACAGCTCCCCCCGCAAGCGGTGGAGCATCTTGGCTCAGATCCTCCACCGCGCAGCGGGAGAGGTGGATCGCGCCGCCGCAAGGCGCGAGACGGAAGGGGCGTTCTCGCTACCCCCGCACCGCCTCCTCGACCGCCAGACCCAGCTCCGCCCAGTCGTCGATCCGGCGGTGGCGCGCGGAGCGCGGGGCGAGTGGGCGCAGGCGCTCGTCGGCGACGTGCTGGAAGGTGGCGGTCTGCGGCGCGTGCTCGGCGACCGAATCGAGATTCTCGAGAATGTCGTCGATGAAGGCCGAGCGGCCGCGGCTCTGGCGCACCAGGCCGGCGGTCATCGGCCCCTTCGGCCCGCGGTTGAGGATCAGCGGATGCGCCAGGCCGTGGCGGGTCAGCCAGCCGCGGCGCAGCGTCTCGGCCTCGGCCGGGGCGTTCGACAGAATCACGATCTCCGCCGCGCGGTGCAGCTTCTCCAACGCGGCGATCGCCCCGGGCGCCGGCTCCAGCGCACCGCAGTGGCTGCGGAAATAGCTCTGATACAGGGCCTTGGCCTGCGCCTCGGCGATCGGCTCGGCGGCGCCGGGCGCGTAGATGTTCTGGAACAGCGCGTAGCGGTCGAGGCGGAAGTCGAGGCCCTCGCGCGCCAGGAACTCGGCGAACCCCTTGATGAACAGGCCAAGCACCTCGTCCACGTCGACGACCACCAGCGGCCGGTCGGGCGAGAGGCCCAGCGACTGAAGCCTCGGTGCGGCGGCGGGGATGTCCGGTCGGGCGAGCAAATTGGCTCCGAGGTGCGACTAACGAAGTTTAAGGATATGCCGTGTGATCAAGGCCTCACAAATGGGGACGGCGTGCGTTGCGTGCGAGCGCCCCCAATCACAGCGCTGGGTCCGCAATGGCCAAGAAGGTCCTCATCGTCGAGGATAACGAGCTGAACATGAAGCTGTTTCATGATCTGCTCGAAGCTCAGGGGTACGACATCCTGGAGACCCGTGAGGGGCTGCAGGCGCTGTCGCTCGCCCGCGAGCATCGGCCCGACCTCATCCTCATGGACATCCAGTTGCCGGAGATCTCCGGCCTCGAGGTGACCAAGTGGCTGAAGGAGGACGAGGAGCTGGCTCCGATTCCCGTCGTCGCCGTCACCGCCTTCGCCATGAAGGGCGACGAGGAGCGCATCCGCGAGGGCGGGTGCGAGGCCTACATCTCCAAGCCGATCTCGGTGGCCCACTTCCTGGACACGATCCGCAAGCTGCTGGATTGATCCGATGACTGCCCGCATCCTGGTCATTGACGACCTCGAGGCCAACATCCGGCTGCTGCAGGCGCGCCTGTCGGCCGAATACTACGAGGTTCTGACCGCCACCGACGGCCCCTCGGGCATCGCCGTGGCCGCCGCCGAGACCCCGGACATCATCCTGCTGGACGTGATGATGCCGGGAATGGACGGCTTCACCGTCTGCCGCAAGCTGAAGGAAGACCCGGCGACCCGGCACATCCCGGTGGTGCTGGTGACCGCGCTGGACGGCCGCTCCGATCGCGTCGCCGGCCTCGAGGCGGGCGCCGACGACTTCCTGACCAAGCCGATCGACGACGTCATGCTGTTCGCCCGGGTGCGCAGCCTGACGCGCCTGAAGGCGGTGATGGACGAGCTGCGCGAGCGGGAGGCCTCGGGCCGCCGCATCGGCGTGATCGCCGGCGCCGCCTCGCGCCTCGGCGGCTCCGGCGGCCGCATCCTCGTGGTCGACGACAATCCCCGCCAGGCCGAGCGAATCGCCGCCGAGCTGGCGATCGAACACCGCCCGGTGGTCGAGACCGATCCGGAGCAGGCGCTGATCGCCGCGCGCGGCCCGGTCGACCTGCTGATCGTCAACGCCGCCGCCAAGGGCTTCGACGGCCTGCGGCTGGCCGCCCAGATCCGCACCGACGAGACGACCCGCAATCTGCCGCTGCTGGCCATCGTCGACTTCGACCAGCGGGCGCGGCTGATCAAGGCGCTGGAGATCGGCGTCAACGACCTTCTGGCCCGTCCGGTCGACCCGGGCGAGCTCTGCGCGCGGGCCAAGACCCAGATCCGCCGCAAGCGCTACACCGACTACCTGCGCAACAACCTCGACCAGTCGCTGGAGCTGGCGGTCACCGACCAGCTCACCGGGCTCCACAACCGCCGTTACATGGACGGGCAGCTCACCGCGCTGGTCGAGCGGGCGGCGAAGGGCGGCGAGCCGGTGTGCCTGCTGGCGGTCGACATCGACCACTTCAAGAAGATCAACGACGGCTTCGGCCACGACGTCGGCGACGAGGTGCTGCGCGAGTTCGCCGTGCGGCTGGCGTCCAACGTCCGCGCCGTCGACCTGCCGGTGCGCCACGGCGGCGAGGAGTTCCTCGTCGTCATGCCCGACACCCGCATCGAGGACGCCCACCGCATCGCCGAACGCCTGCGCCTGCACATCGCCGGCTCGCCGTTCCGCGTGAGCGGCGGCGTCCAGGCGCTCGACGTCACCATCTCGATCGGCGTCGCCGCCAGCCTGCCCGGCGAGCTGACCCCTGAGGGCCTGCTCAAGCGCGGCGACGCGGCGATGTACGACGCCAAGGCCGGCGGCCGGAACCGGGTGATCACCCGCGCGGCGTGAGTGCCATGTCCCTCCCCTTTATGGGGAGGACAGGCCGCAAAAGCGGCCAGGGTGGGGCGGTGGATGACGACCACGCGCGCTCGAGACCTGCGAAAATCCAAGACGCCTCAGGAGCGCCGCTTGTGGTCTCGCCTGCGAACGCTCCGTGAGCAGGGTTACCACTTCCGCCGGCAAGCCATACTGACCGGCAAAGGCTCAGCCCGGCGCGGCCTGTCCCTCCCCATGAAGGGGAGGGAGGCAGAATCAAAAACGCCCGGCGATGCGCCGGGCGTTTTCGTGGAAGTCGCTGAAAAGCGCGATCCTACTTGATCTTGCCTTCCTTGAACTCGACGTGCTTGCGCACGATCGGGTCGTACTTCTTCAGCACCATCTTGTCGGTCTTGGTGCGGGCGTTCTTCTTGGTCACGTAGAAGAAGCCGGTGTCCGCCGTCGAATTCAGGCGGATTTTAATGGAGGCGGGCTTCGCCATGGCACGGTCCTTGGGCGGGCCGAGCGGACGCGCCGCCGGCGGGGAGTTCGAAAGAGGCACGGAAAATACGAATCCGCGCCCATAAGTCAATGGTGCGGGTCTACAGCATCGCGCGCAGCGGGTTGCTGGCCCCTTTGCGCAGGTAGGGCCGCGGGCGATCGGGGTCGGCGAGACGGGCGGAAGCCTCGCCCAGGACGAAGCGGGTGATGTTCGGCACCTCGAGCGTCAGCGCCTCGTCGAAGTCGACCCAGGCGATCTCGTCGAGCTCGCCGCAGTCAGGCTGGCGATCCAGGCTGAGCAGGCGGTCGGCCTCGGCCATCAGGAACCAGGTGTCGAACCGCTTGGCGATCGACGACGGCGTGATGGCGCGGGCGACCAGGTCGAGGGCGGCGAGGTCGGGCAGGGCGCCCTGGGCCAGGAAGTCCCGCCAGGGACCGGCTCCGGGACGCCCAGGGGCGGGTTTGGCCATCAAGAGGCCAGCCTCCTCCCAGGTCTCGCGGATCGCCGCCAGGGCGAGCGCCCGGCCGGGCCTGCCGTGGGCCTCGAACACCCGGGCGACGTCCGGACGCAGATCCGAGGCGGTCGGCGCGCGATGGTCGGCGCGGTCGACGCGGCCGCCGGGAAACACCCACATGCCCGGCATGAAGGTGTGGCGGTTGTTGCGCCGGCCCATCAGCACGCGCGGCTGCGGGCCGTCGCGGCGGATCAGGATCATGGTCGCGGCGTTCTTCGGGCGCACGGCCCGCTGCCCGTGGGCGAGGGGCGGCCCCTGCGGCTTGGTGGCGGCGATAACAGCTTCGGACATCGCAGCCTCTCTAGGGGGCCGGGCGCGCCGGGGAAAGGCTCGAATCGGCGCGCGCGATCACGATGTGAGGCTCACCGTCCCTTGCGCTTGCCGCCCATCTTCTGCTGGCGGCCGGTACGGACGCCGGGCGGCCGGCCGGGCCGGCTCGGCGGCCGGCGATCGCCGCGTTCGCGCATCCCGAGCCGCGGGCGCGGCGCGCTGGGGTCGGCCGGGGCCGGATCGCTGAGCATGGCGAACACCAGGCCGCCAGTGACCGGGGTGGCCTCCGCCAGCCGCACCCGCACGGTCATGCCGAGCGGCCAGCGCGCGCCGGAGCGTTCGCCAACCAGCGCGTGCGCGCGGTCGTCGTGGACGAAATACTCGCCGCCGAGGGTGGAGACCGGCACCAGACCGTCGGCCCCGGTCTCGGCCAGCCGCACGAACAGGCCGAAGCGGGTGACGCCGGTGATCTTGCCGTCGAACTCGGCGCCGACGTGGTCGGCGAGGAAGGCGGCGATGTAGCGGTCCATGGCGTCACGCTCGGCGGCCATGGCGCGACGCTCGGCGAAGGTGATCATCTCCGCCGTGCTCTTGATCTGGGCGAGGTCGCGATCGGTCAGGCCGTCGTCGCCCAGCCCCAGCGCGCGGATCAGCGCCCGGTGGACGATCAGGTCGGCGTAGCGGCGGATCGGCGAGGTGAAGTGCGCGTAGCGCTGCAGGTTGAGGCCGAAGTGGCCGATGTTCTCGTCCGAATAGATGGCCTGCATCTGGGTCCGCAGCACGACCTCGTTGACGATGTCGTAGTGCGGGGTGTCGCGGACCTGCTCCAGCAACCGGTTGAAGCGCTCGGTGCGCACGGTCTCGCCGCGGGTCCAGCTGATGCCCAAGGTGCCCAGGAAGTCGCCCAGCGCCTGAAGCTTCTCGGGGCTGGGGGCGTCGTGGATCCGGTAGATCAGCGGCGAGCGCTTGCCTTCCAACGTCTCGGCGGCGCTGACGTTGGCCTGGATCATCATCTCCTCGATCAGCTTGTGGGCCTCGAGCGAGCTGCGCGGCGTGATGCTGGCGATCTGGCCTTCGGCGTCGATCACCACCTTGCGCTCGGTGCTTTCGATGCCGACCGGCGAGCGGGCGTCGCGGCCCTTCTTCATCGCGTGGTAGGCGGCCCACAGCGGCTTCAGGATCGGCTCCAGGATCGGCCCGGTCTTGTCGTCGGGCGCACCGTCGATCGCGGCTTGCGCCTGCTCGTAGGAGAGCTTGGCCGCCGAGCGCATTAGCCCGCGAACGAAGCGGTGCGAGCGCTTGCGCCCATCGGCGCCGAACACCATCCGCACCGCCATGCAGGCGCGGTTTTCGCCTTCGTGCAGGCTGCAGAGGCCGTTCGACAGCCGCTCCGGCAGCATCGGCTCGACCCGGTCGGGGAAGTAGACGCTGTTGCCCTTGTCGCGCGCCTCCTGGTCGAGCGCGGTGCCCGAGCGGACGTAGGCGGCGACGTCGGCGATCGCCACCCAGACGATCCAGCCGCCGGGGTTGCCGGCGTCGGTGTCCGGCTCGGCGTAGACGGCGTCGTCGTGGTCGCGCGCGTCGGCCGGGTCGATGGTGATCAGCGGCACGTCGCGCAGGTCCTCGCGGCCGGCCAGGGTCGGCGGCTCGGCGGCCTCGGCTTCGGCCTCGGCGGCCGGGCTGAAGCCGGTCGGGATGCCGTGGGCGTGGATGGCGATCAGCGAGGCGGCGCGCGGCTCGTCCTCGCGGCCGATCACCTCCAGCACCTTGCCGCGGTGCGGCCCGTAGCGGCGCTCGGCCGGGCCGACCTGGGCGACCACCAGGTCGCCGTCGCGCAGGTCGCCAGCGGCGTAGTCGGGGATCACCAGGCTGTCCTTGGAGCGGCGGTCCACCGGCTCGACGCGGACTTCGCGGCGCGCCTTGCGGACCACGCCGAGCACCCGGTGGGCGCTCTGGCCCAGCCGCTTGATCAGCCGCGCCTCGAGCTGACCGTCCTCGCCGCGGACAAAGCGCACCAGCAGCCGGTCGCCCAGCCCGGGGGCCTGGCCGGCCTCGGCCTGGCGGTCCGGCGCCAGCAGCACGAGCGGCGCGTCCTGGCCCTTGGTCAGCTTGACCAGCAGGTCGCCGTCCGGATCGCGCTCGACGACGTCGACGACGCCGACCTCGGGCAGGGCGCCGGCTTCGGCGAAGCCGCGGCGGCCGCGCCGGCCGAGCGCGCCCTGGCCTTCCAGCTCCTTCAGCAGGTCGCGCAGCGCCCGCCGGTCCGCGCCCTTCAAGCCGAAGGCGCGGGCGATCGCCGCCTTATCGGCCTCGCCCGTCTCGCGCAGGTACTTCAGCAGGGTGTCCCGATCGGGCAGGCCCTGCGGCGGACGGGTCAGCTTGGGCGAGCGGGGTGGTTTGGCCATGGCTTTGCTTAGCAGCTTTGAACGCCGAGTCGCCTTGGAGGTTCGCGCAAGGCCGCGCCGGAGCTCAAGCGATGGGCGCCCGGGAGCCGCCGAATCTCGCCCGGAGCAGCCGCGCCAGTTCGCGGGCGGCGGGCGACATCAGCTCCTCGTCCGGGAAGGCCAGGGCGACATTCATCCTCGGGAGGTCGGCGGTCACGTCGAGCGGCGTCAGCGCGCCCGCCTCGATCTCCGACCGGAGGGACGGAAGCGCGATCCGCGTCACCCCGCAGATCACGCCAAGCTCGACGGCGAGGCGGGCGCAGAGGTGGATCGAGGAGCAGCGCAGGATCCGCTTGGGGAGCGGAAGGCCAAGGCCGCTCATCAGGGTCGAGATGTAACCTGTCGCCGGATCGCCGACATCCGCGTCGAGCCACTCGCGATGAAGGAGGTCGGCGATCGCCAGCGGCCCGGCCGGGCGCGGGCCGCCGCTGATCAAGACCGTGTCGAGGCCATGGACGATTTCCGTATGGAAGCCCGGAAGGCTGGTTTTTCCGTACAGGGTGATCAGGCCGAAATCCTGCGAGCCGTTGCGGACGCCTTCGAGGATTTCGTGAGGGCGGAGTTCGAGAAGTTTCAGCTCAATCGCCGGGTAGCGTTGTCGGAAGGTGGCGATCGCGCCGGCCAACGACGGCCCGCCCGCAAGCGGGGTGAATCCGACCGTCAGCTTGCCGGCGATCTCGTTCTTCAGAAAGCCGACCTCCTCTTCACGCTGAACACCATCATGATCAGCTGCGAGGATGCGGCCTATTACCGGTGCGCCGACGTCCTTTCGGCGCTCGCGGGCGGCCGGCCCTTTGGCAGCCTCAACATTTCCGGGACGACCTACAGGTTCACGAACGCCGCGGTGTACCTGCAGTCGACCTACAAGTTCACCGATACGCTCAGCTTGATCGGCGGCTTCCGGATCACCTCGGACAAGACCACCGGCGTCGGCGAGGTCGTCCGGGCCAGCTTCCCGACGCCGAACAACCCGACCTTCGCCTGCTCGAACATCGCCTATTTCCCGAATACGCCCGTGGTCGATCCCAAGGTGGCGGAGCCGTCGGCCTGCAGGCTCGAGCGCACGGAGAAGTCGACCAAGCCCACCTGGGTGATCGACCTCGACTACAAGCCGAACCCGGACTTCCTGGTCTATGCGAAGTACGCGCGCGGCTATCGGCAGGGCTCGGTGAACACGTCCAACGTCGGGTTCGAAACCTGGGGGCCGGAGACGGTCGATTCCTACGAGATCGGCGCCAAGACCAGCTTCAACGGGACCGTGCGCGGGAACTTCAACATCGCCGCCTTCTACAACGAGCTGAAGGACCAGCAGCTGATGGCCGGCGCGGTCGCGATCCCGCCGTTCGCGGGCGCCGCCGTGATCGTCAATTCGGGCAAGTCGCGCATCGCGGGCCTGGAGGTCGACGGCGCGGTGACGCTGCTCGACGACCTGACCGTAAGCTTCGGCTACGCATACCTGGACACCAAGCTGAAGTCCTAGCTTCCCGACCAACATCTATTCGGCGATCCTTCCGAACGCCGTGGTCGGCGGCGAGCTGACCTACGCGCCGAAGAACAAGCTTACGCTGACGACGACCTATCAGGCGCCGCTGGACGAGCGCTTCGGCGACCTGTCGTTGAGCGCAACCTACACCCACGTCGACAAGCAGATCGCCAACGCCAACTCGCCCCTGGGGATCTTGCCAGCCACCGACCTGCTGAACCTGAACCTCAACTGGAACGATATGTTCGGCCGGCCGATCGATCTGGGCCTGTTCGTGACCAATGTGACCAAGGAGAAGTACCCCGTCGCGATCGGCGGGACCTGGGCTTCGGCGGGCTTCGAGTCGCTCATTTTAGGCGAGCCGCGCATGTATGGCGCCCGTCTGCGGGTCCGCTTCGGGACCTGACCTCCGGCCGGCGTCGCTGCGCCGTATAGCTTCAGTCCTCGTCCTCCTCGCGGAACGTCCTCAGCAGGGTCAGCCCCGCGATGGTCGTCGCGCCGTTCTGCTTCAACACAGTGCGCACTTCGCCGTCGCCGGACTTTCGGATCGCCTCGGCCAACCGCTCGGAGTGGGTGACCAGCCAGACCTGGGTGCGGTCCGCCGCGTTGCGGACCATTTCCGCCAGCGGCTCCATCAGGTCGGGGGGCAGGCTGGACTCCGGCTCGTTGAGCGCGATGAACGGCGGCAGGCGGCAGGCGGTAGGCCATCAGCGCGCCGGCCAGCCCCAGGAAGCGCAAGGTGCCGTCGGAGAACTCGGCGGACTGAACGTCCGCTGCGGGAACTCCGGGGAGCTCATCGAGAACTCCGCCGACCGCCCAGGCTTGTCTATGTTCAACGCCGCGCCTGGGAAGGCGCGGTCGACCATTTCGACGAGGTCGGCGGTGTCCTGGCGGATGTGCGCCAGGGTGGCGAAGACCGCCGCCAGGTTTGAGCCATCAGACGCCAGCGTCGGGGGGGGCGCCGACGCAGGGTCTGCGGAGCGGTGAGTCCGTGTCGGTCCTGAGGCCATGGTAGAGGCGCCACTCCAGCAGGGTGCGCCGGACAAGATCCAGCGTTGGATAGCGCGAAGGATCCTCCAGTCGACCGAGCGCGGTCTCCGAGTCGAGAAGATCAATGTCGATCTCGACGCGGCGGCCGTCCTCGTCGCGCGCCATCACGCGGACCCCTTCGCGCTCCATCAGCCGCACCGAGCGGCGACCGTCGATGAAGGTCAGAGTCTCGGATTTGATCTCGGGCGCGAGCGGGAAGGGTGCGCCCAGCGGAGGCGGGTTCGGCGGGAAGCCGACCTCGACCTCATATCGGTAAGCGGCGTCCAGCCGCTTCGGTTCGGCGAAGCTGGCGGCCAGCTTGATCAGCCGCGGGCCCCTTCTTGCGCGGCCCCGCCCAAATCGCCAGGTCCAGTCCCTCGCGCGCCAGCTCGTCGCCCAAGGTGTTGGCCGCCGCCGCCTGGAGCAGCTCGAGCCCGCGGTAGAGAGTGGACTTGCCGACGCCGTTGGCGTCCACGAACACGTCGAGGCGCGACATCGGGTAATGGATCCGCTGCAGCGAGCGGTAGCCCGCGGCGGAGAATTCGCGAACTGGCAGAACCATGGTCGCGCTTTGGCGTGTGAACGAAAGTGGAACAACGGGGCGCATTCGCGCCCCGTTGTTCGGCCGGGCCTTACGCCTCTTCGGCTTCCGCCTTCTTGGCGGTCTTCTTCGCCGCCGGCTTCTTGGCCGGAGCTTTTTTGGCGGTCGTCTTCTTGGCGGCGCCGCCCTCGGCCTTGGCCTTGGTCGCGCGGGCCGGCTTCTTCTTCGCCCCGCCACCCTTGGCTTCGCGCTCGGCGATCAGCGTCACCGCCTCTTCGAGCGTCAGCGCCTGCGGGTCGGAGCCGCGCGGGACGTTGGCGTTGGTCGCGCCGTGCTTGATGTAGGGGCCGTAGCGGCCCGACAGCACGCGGATGGGCTGGCCGTCGACCGGGTGGTTCCCCAGCTCCTTCAGCGCCGCCGCCTCGCCGCGCCGGCCCGCGCCGCCGGCCCGCTTCTCGGCGAGCAGGGCGACGGCCCGGTTGAGGCCGACCTCGAACACCTCGTCGACCGACGGCAGGTTGGCGTAGGTGCCGCTGTGCTGGACGAACGGGCCGTAGCGGCCGATGCCGGCCAGGATCGGCTGGCTGTCCTCGGGATGCAGCCCGACCTCCCGGGGGAGACGCAGCAGCCGCAGGCCCTTTTCCAGGTCCATCGCCGCGGCCGACCAGCCCTTGGGCAGGCTGGAGCGCTTGGGCTTCTCGCCCTCGCCGAGCTGCACGTAGGGGCCGAAGCGGCCGGCCTTGAGGTAGACGGTGTCGCCGCTCTCGGGATCGGTCCCGAGCTCGCGGTCGCCGTTCTCGCCGCCGTTCTCGCCCTCGGCCTGGCCGATCGGGCGGGTGTAGCGGCACTCCGGATAGTTGGAGCAGCCGACGAACGGGCCGAAACGGCTGGTCTTCAGGCTGAGCTGGCCGGCGCCGCAGGTCGGGCAGACGCGCGGATCGGCGCCGTCGGCCTTCGGCGGATAGAGGAAGGGCGCCAGCGCGCTGTCGAGGTTGTCCAGCACCTCGCGGGTGCGCAGGTTGCCGATTTCCTGGGTCTTGGCGTGGAAGTCGGTCCAGAACTCGCGCAGCAGCACCTTCCAGTCGAGCTCGCCGGCCGAGACCAGGTCGAGCTTCTCCTCGAGGTCGGCGGTGAAGTCGTACTCGACGTACTTGCGGAAGAACTCCTCGAGGAAGACCGTGACCAGGCGGCCCTTGTCCTCGGGGATGAAGCGGTTCTTCTCCATCCGCACATAGGCGCGGTCGCGCAGCACCGAGAGCACCGAGGCGTAGGTCGAGGGCCGGCCGATGCCGAGCTCCTCCATCTTTTTCACCAGGCTGGCTTCCGAGTAGCGCGGCGGCGGCTCGGTGAAGTGCTGGTCGGCGCGGGCGTCGGCGACCTTGGCGTCGGCGCCTTCCTTCACCTGCGGCAGGCGGCCGCCTTCCTCGTCGGCGTCGTCGTCGCGGCCCTCCTCGTAGACCGCCAGATAGCCGTCGAACAGCACCACCTGGCCGGTGGCGCGCAGGCCGGTCTTTCCGTCGGCGCTGTCGAGATCGATGGTGGTCCGTTCGATCCGGGCGGACTCCATCTGCGAGGCGATCATCCGCTTCCAGATCAGCTCGTAGAGCCGGCCGAGGTCGCCGTCGAGGCGCAGCTTTCCGGGATTGCGCGCCAGGCTGGTCGGGCGGATCGCCTCGTGGGCCTCCTGGGCGTTCTTCGCCTTGGTGGAGTAGATCCGCGCCTTCTCCGGCACGTATTCGCGGCCGTAGATCCCGCCGATCACCTGGCGGGCCTCGTCCAGCGCCTCAGGCGCGGTCTGCACGCCGTCGGTCCGCATATAGGTGATCAGGCCGACGGTCTCGCCGCCGATGTCGATGCCCTCGTACAGCTTCTGCGCCGCCTGCATGGTGCGCTTGGCGTCGAAGCCGAGCTTTCGGGAGGCTTCCTGCTGCAGGGTCGAGGTGGTGAAGGGCGGGGGCGGCGAGCGCTTGCCCGGCTTCTTCTCGACCGCATGGATCTTGAAGCTCGCGGCCTTGACCGCGTCGCGCGCGGCGAAGGCCGAGGTTTCGTTCGGCAGATCGAACTTGGTGAGCTTCTTGCCCTCGTGCTTGACGAGGCGGGTCAGGAACGGATCGCCGCCGGCGGAGACGTTCGCCTCGACGGTCCAGTATTCCTGGGTCTTGAAGCGCTCGATCTCGATCTCGCGATCGACGACCAGCCGCAAGGCCACCGACTGCACGCGGCCGGCCGAGCGGGCGCCCGGCAGCTTGCGCCACAGCACCGGCGAGAGGGTGAAGCCGACCAGATAGTCCAGCGCGCGGCGCGCCAGGTAGGCGTCGACCAACTCCATGTCGAGATCGCGCGGGTGCCGCATCGCCTCGGTCACGGCGGACTTGGTGATGGCGTTGAAGACCACCCGCTGGACCTTGGCGTCCTTCAGCGCGCGCTTCTTCTGCAGCACCTCCAGCACGTGCCAGGAGATGGCCTCGCCCTCGCGATCCGGGTCGGTGGCGAGGATGATGGTGTCCGCGCCCTTGGCCGCGTCGGCGATCTCCGCCAGCCGCTTGGCGGCCTTGGCGTCGACGTCCCAGGACATGGCGAAGTCCTCGTCCGGCCGCACCGAGCCGTCCTTGGCCGGCAGATCGCGCACGTGGCCGTAAGAGGCCAGCACCTTGTAGCCCGAGCCCAGGTACTTGTTGATGGTCTTGGCCTTGGCGGGGCTCTCGACGACGACGACGTTCATCTATTCTCTGTCGTTCCGCGGGCGGGTCGCCCGGCTCTGAGTGGCGGGAAGGTGGGGGTGGCGCCTCGCCCATGTCAACGGGCCTGCGCAGCGCAATTGTGAGAGCCCCTTAAGGGGCTCATTGGTTGGACACCAGCCCTCCCGGCAAGAGCTCGGCACGTCCGGCGAGGGATAATTCCACCAGAGCGGCATAGACGGCCGGTCCCGGCGCGGCCGCGGCGCGGACGATTTCGTCGCGCGAAACCGGGGTCGGCGAGAGCAGGGCGGCGACCTTTTCGATCAGGTCGGCGTCGGGTTCCGCCGGCGGGCCGAGCGCGGTCCGGCGCTCGCGCTCGCGCAGGCCGCCGAGGCCTTCCAACGCCCGCAGCACGTCGTCGACGCCCTCGCAGATCGCCGCGCCCTGGCGGATCAGGTCGTTGGTGCCCCGCGACCGCGGGTCGAGCGGCGAGCCCGGCACCGCCAGCACCTCGCGGCCCTGTTCGGCGGCCAGCCGCGCGGTGATCAGCGAGCCTGAGCGCAGCTCGGCCTCGACCACCACCACGGCGCGCGACAGGCCGGAGATGATCCGGTTGCGCCGCGGGAAGTCGCGGGCGGTCGCGGTCTTGCCGGGCGGGCTCTCGGAGACGATGCAGCCGCCCTCGACCATGCGGGCGTAGAGGCCGGCGTGGTCCGGCGGATAGACGTCGTCGACGCCGCCGCCCAGCACCGCCACCGTGCCGGTGGCCAGGGCGCCGTCGTGCGCCGCGCCGTCGACGCCGCGGGCCATGCCGGAGACCACCACCAGGCCGGCGCGGCCGAGCTCGGCGGCGAGCCCGCGGGCGAAGCGCTGGCCGGCGGCCGAGGCCACCCGGGCCGACCACGGCGACCGACGGGCGGTCGAGCAGCTCCGGCCGGCCGCGCGCCCAGATCAGCGGCGGCGGCGGATCCAGCGCGGCCAGCGCCTGGGGGAAGTCGGGTTCGCAGGCGGCGATCAGCCGCGCGCCGAGCGCCTCGCCGCCGGCCAGCTCCTGGTCGATCTCGGCGGCGCTGGGCAGCCGCAGGGCGCGCCCGCCGCGGCGCGCGAGCTCAGGGATCGCCTCCAGCGCCTCGGCCGCCGAGCCGAAGCGGTCGACCAGTTGCTCGAAGGCGACCGGCCCGACGTTCTCGGTCCGCGCCAGCGTCAGCCAGTCGCGCCGCTGGCGCGCGTCGAGCTTGTGGGTCACGCGCCTGAGGATCCCTTCTTGCCGCCGATCCGCGGTTCCTCGCCCTTCAACAGGCGGCCGATGTTGGCGGCGTGGCGGATGTAGATCAGCACCGCCATGAAGGCGGCCAGGGCGGCGATCACCGGGCGGCCCAGCAGCAGGGCGTAGAGCGGGGCGAGCAGGGCGGCGACCAGCGCGGCCAGCGAGGAGATGCGGAACAGGAAGGCGGCGACGAGCCAGGTCGCCGCGGCCGCCAGCCCGACCGGCCAGGCCGCGGCCAGCAGGGTGCCGAAGAAGGTCGCCACCCCCTTGCCGCCCTTGAAGCCCAGCCAGACCGGGAACAGGTGGCCGAGGAAGGCCGCGCCGCCGGCCAGGGCGGTGAGCACCGCCTGGGTCTCGAGGCTGGCGTGGCGGGTGGCGAGCCAGGCGATCAGCACCGCCAGCGCGCCCTTGCCGCCGTCGCAGAGCAGGGTGGCGAACGCCAGGCCCTTGCGGCCGCTGCGCAGCACGTTGGTCGCGCCGATGTTGCCCGAGCCGATGGCGCGCGGATCGCCCGCGCCGGCCGCGCGCATGATGATCACCCCGAAGGGGATCGACCCCAGCAGGTAGCCGCCGCCGACGGCGGCGCCGATCAGGACCGGATTGATGTCGACAGCCATGGCGCTTTCCCCCGTTCAGCGCCCTTGGTTAGCCTGCGCCGCCCCGAGCGTCACCTAGAGCGCCGCGCCGTCGAACGGCTCGATCGGTACCGAGGCGAGGTCGAAGCCCTCCAGGCAGCGGGCGTTGACCGCCACCGTGCCGGGCCCCTGCACGAACGGCGCGACGCCGCAGGTCTGGCAGAACCGGTGGTCGAGCAGGTGCTTGTTGAACTTGAACGAGCCCAGCGCGGCCTCGCCGCGTTCGAGCTTGAAGTCCTGCTCCGGCACGAACCAGTGGAGGTAGCCCTTCGGCCGGCAGATGGAGCAGTTGCACTCCATCAGCTTCTGCGGGTCGCCCGCAGCCTCGAAGGCCACCGCGCCGCACTTGCAACCGCCTCGCCAGGTCATTCAGGCCTCCTGCACGCTCAGGGCTATGGCAGACGCCGAACGCCCCCTCAGTCGGCTTCGCCGACAGCTCCCCCGCTAAAGCGGTGGAGCATCTCGGCGCCCAGATCCTCCACCGCGCAGCGGGGGAGGTGGATCGCGCCGCAGGCGCGAGACGGAGGGGGCGTTTGGCGCCAGCGCCAATCGCGTTCCGAGCCTAAGCCGCAGGTGCGCTGGCCGCAAGAACGAAAGCGGAACGTCTAGGCCCGGTACACCGTCCGGCCGTCGACCAGGGTGTGCAGCACCTTGCCCTGCAGACGGCGGCCGTCGAACGGCGAGTTCTTCGACTTGGACAGCAGCTTGTCGGCGTCGATCACCAGCGGCGCGTTCAGGTCGCAGAGCACCAGGTCGGCGGGGGCGGCCTTGGCCAGGCGGCCGGCCGGCAAGCCGAGCAGTTCGGCCGGGGCGTAGGTCACCGTGCGGATCAGGTCGAGCAGCGGGATGCGGCCCTCGTGGTGGAAGGCGAGCAGGGCCGGCAGCAGGGTCTGCAGGCCGATCGCGCCCGGCGCCGCCTCGTTGTAGGGCAGGCGCTTGTCCTCGGCCGGGGCCGGCGCGTGGGCCGAGACGACGACGCCGATCTGGCCGGAGGCCACCGCGTCGATCAACGCCTGCCGGTCGTCCTCGGCGCGCAGCGGCGGGTCGAGCTTGCAGAAGGTGCGGTAGTCGCCGATGTCCACCTCGTTGAACGACAGGTGATTGATCGAGGTGGTGGCGACCACCGGAAGGCCCTTGTCCTGGGCCCGCTTCAGGCTCTCCAGCGCCGCGGCGGTGGTGATCTGGTCGACGATCAGCCGTGCGCCGGTCACCTCGACCAGCGCCAGGTCGCGCTCCAGCATGATCTTCTCGGCGATCGCCGGCACGCTGGGCAGGCCCATGCGCCCGGCGAACTCGCCGGAGGTCGCCGCCGCGCCGGCGGACAGCCACGGGTCGGCCGGCCGGTGGGCGACCAGCACGCCGAACGCCTTGGCGTAGGCCAGCACCCGCTGCAGCACCTTGGAGTTGGTGATCGGCCGGTCGGCGTCTGTGATGTAGACGCAGCCGGCGTCATGCATCAGGCCGATCTCGGCCATCCGCTCGCCCAAGGCGCCCTTGGTCGCCGCGCCGGCCGGATAGACGTGGACCAGCTCGATGTCGCGTGCCCGCCGCAGGATGAAGTCGACCACCGCCGGGTCGTCGGCGACCGGGTTGGTGTCGGGCTGGACGACGATCGAGGTGACGCCGCCCGCCGCGGCCGCGAGGCCGGCGGATTTCAGCGTCTCCTTGGGCTCGGCGCCCGGCTCGCCGGTCTTCACCCGGATGTCGACCAGGCCGGGCAGCAGCGCCTTGCCGCCGGCGTCGATCAGCTCGAAGTCGGCCGACAGCGCGCCGGGGTCGGCGCCCTTCACCACGTCGGCGATCACGCCGTCGGTGACGATGACCGCGCCGGGGCCGTCATAGCCGCTGGCGGGGTCGAGCAGGCGGGCGCCTAGGAATGCGGTGGGGCGGGTCGCCATCAGTTGTTGTCCAGCCGGGCGGCGAGGGAGGCCAGCACCGCCATGCGCGCGGCGACGCCCATTTCGACCTGATCCTGGATCAGGCTGACCGCGAGGTCGTCGGCGACGTCGGAGTCGATCTCGACGCCGCGGTTCATCGGGCCCGGGTGCATGACGCGGACGTGCGGCGCGGCGTGGGCCAGCTTTTCGCGGTCCAGCCCGTAGAAGCGGAAATACTCGCGCTGCGAGGGTGCCATCACCCCGTCCATGCGCTCGAGCTGCAGCCGCAGCATCATCACCACGTCGCAGCCGGCGACGCCCTTGCGCATGTCGTGGAACACCTCGACGCCCCAGCGCTCGGCCTGGGCCGGCATCAGGGTCGGCGGGCCGACCAGGCGCACGTGCGCGCCGAGCATCTGCAGCAGGCCGACGTTGGAGCGCGCCACCCGGCTGTGCAGCACGTCGCCGCAGATCGCCACCTTCAGGCCGGCGATGTAGCCGAAGGCCCGGCGCATCGACAGCGCGTCGAGCAACGCCTGGGTCGGGTGTTCGTGCTGGCCGTCACCGGCGTTGATCACCGAGCAGGTGACCTTCTGCGACAGCAGCGCGGCCGCGCCGGAAGAGGCGTGGCGCACCACCAGGAGGTCCGGCTGCATGGCGTTCAGCGTCACCGCCGTGTCGATCAGCGTCTCGCCCTTGGAGATCGACGACGAGCGCGGGCTCATGTTGACCACGTCCGCGCCCAGCCGCTTGCCGGCCAGCTCGAACGAGCTCTGGGTCCGCGTCGAGTTCTCGAAGAACAGGTTCATCAGCGTGCGACCCTTGAGCAGGTCGAGCTTCTTCGATTTCTGGCGGTTGAGGGCGACAAAGCCGTCGGCGAGGTCGAGGAGGTTGGCCACCTCCACCTCGTTCAAATCCAATACGGAAATGAAGTGACGCTTGGGGAAGGGGAAGGTCCTGCCAAGGACCTCGTTCAGGCCGGGCGCCGATGTGCTCATTAAAGCCGCCTATTAGGCTAGCCCGCCCCACTCGCCAAGCCCGGACCGCGCCCCTCTCAGGTGGCCTCGATCGGGCCGCGAGGTACGATGGCCTCGAATCAACTGGGGGGCTGTATGCGGCGAGCTATTTCTGGCGCGGTGGCGGCGGTTCTTATGTCTGCGGCGCTACCAGCACCGGCTTCTGCGGGAATCTACACCGACGACATGTCGCGATGCCTGGTCCGAGCGACGACCCGCCAGGATCAAGAAGCCTTCATGCGTTGGATCTTTTCGGTCTTCTCCGCCAGCCCGGTGGTCGGAAGCTATTCGAATGTGTCGGCCCAGCAGCGGGATGCCGCGAACCAGCAGACTGCAGAGCTGATGCAGCGGCTGCTGCTCGTCGACTGCAAAGGGCAGACGATCGAGGCGCTCAAATATGAGGGCGCCTCCGCCATCGAGACGAGCTTCGGAGTTCTGGGGCAGGTGGCGGTGCGCGGCCTGATGGGCGACGCTAGCGTGATGAAAGAAATGGAGGGCTTCGGCGCGAAGTTCGACGAAAAGAAGATGTCGAAGCTGTTCGAGGAGGCGGGCCTGAAATCCGAAGCGGCCTCAGCCTCCGGCGCGCACTAAAGCCCCCGCAGCCGCTCCAGCACGCCCTGCAGGATCCAGGCGGCGGCGGCCTTGTCGACCACCTCGGCGCGGCGGGCGCGGGTGACATCCATCTCCTCGATCAGCATGCGGTTGACCGCCATGGTCGACATCCGCTCGTCCCAGAAGACGATCGGCAGGTCGCGCAGCCGCAGCAGGTTGCGGGCGAAGGCGCGATTCGACTGGCAGCGGGTCCCTTCGGTACCGTCCATGTTGACCGGCAGGCCGATGACGATCGCCACCGCGCCACGGCTCTCCATCAGCTTGAACAGCCGCTTGGCGTCGTCGGTGAACTTGGTCTTGCGGATCGTCTCCATCGGGCTGGCCACCGTGCGGGTGGTGTCGGAGACGGCGACGCCGATGGTGCGCTCGCCGAGGTCCAGCCCGACGACGGGGGCGTAGGCGGGGAGGGCGGCGGAAAATTCACTGAGATCGAGGACGGCCATGGGCGCCTCTTAGCACGGTCGCGAGCGGACGGAGCGGGCGCGGCGCGCGGCCCTGTCGTTCTTTGCAGAACAGCTGGAAGAACTTCGTTATTGGTTTGCGCCAGGACCGCCGTTAGAGAGCGGCCAAGCTTGCTTGGGAGGCCTCAGATGTCGGACGCCAGCATCGCGTGGCCGAAGAAGACCCGCGACCTTCACAACCACCACATGGACTCCACGATCTGGGATCGCTTCGCCTTCCGCGACGACGACGTGATCGTGGCCACCTACGCCAAGTCCGGGACCACATGGACCCAGCACATCGTCGGCCAGCTGATTTTCCAGGGCGACCCGGACGTGGAGATCGCCAAGATCTCGCCCTGGCTCGACCTGCGGATCATGCCGCCGGACACCATGGAGCGGCTGGAGGCCCAGCAGCACCGGCGGGTGATCAAGACCCACCTGCCGCTTGACGCGCTGACCTTCTCGCCGAAGGCCAAGTACGTCTACATCGGCCGCGACGGGCGCGACGTGGTGTGGAGCTTCTACAACCACCACGCCAGCGCCAACCAGCTCTGGTACGACCTGCTGAACGACACGCCAGGCCGCGTCGGGCCGCCGATCGACAAGCCCGATCCCGACATCCGCCGCTACTTCCAGACCTGGCTGGAGCAGGACGGGTTTCCGATTTGGCGGTTCTGGGAGAACATCGCCACCTGGTGGGCGGCCCGCGACGTGCCCAATGTCCGGCTGATCCATTTCAACGACCTGAAGCGCGATCTGGAGGGCGAGATGCGCAAGCTCGCCGCCTTCCTGGAGTGCGACGTCCCCGAGGACCGCTGGCCGACGCTGGTCGAGCACTGCGGCTTCGACTGGATGAAGGCGCACGCGGAGAACGTCAGCCCGCTGTCGGGGGCGATCTTCGAGGGCGGCGCCCAGTGCTTCATCCACAAGGGCGTCAACGGCCGCTGGCGCGACGTGCTGAGCGCCGACGACATCGCCGCCTACGAGCGCCGCGCTGCGGCGGAACTCGGGCCCGCCTGCGCGGCCTGGCTGGCGGAAGGGCAGGCGGCCCAGGCGGAGCCGGCGTAGCACCTCAAGATCCTCCCCTCAGGGGGAGGTGGCCCGGAGGGCCGGAGGGGGTTTCAGCCGCGGAGTCCGCGGACTTCAACCCCCTCACCCGCTTCGCGGGAGCTCCCCCTGAGGGGGAGCATCTTCAATGCCCTCGCCGCGGCGCTTGCTAGTCGCCCCGCCCGCGGCTAACCCACCCGCGAAACTATGGAGGGGATGGCATGTCCATCGATGCGGCGACTGTTCGCAAGGTCGCCAGGCTCGCGCGGATCGCCGAACCGGAAGACCGGCTCGAGCCGCTGGCCAGGGAACTGTCCGGGATCCTCGACTGGATCGAGCAGCTGAACGAGGTTGACACCGACGGCGTCGAGCCGATGACCTCGGCCGTGCACACGCCGCTGCCGATGCGCGAGGACGTGGTCACCGACGGCGGCGATCCCGCCAAGGTGCTCGGCAATGCGCCGAAGACCGTGAACAACTTCTTCGTCGTCCCGAAGGTGGTGGAATAGATGTCCGAGCTCACCTCGCTGACGCTGAAGGCGGCCCTCGACGGGCTCGCCGCCAAGTCCTTCTCCTCGACCGAGCTGACCCAGGCCCACGTGACCGCGGTGGAAGCCGCCCGCGCGCTCAACGCCTATGTCGTCGAGACGCCGGAGAAGGCGCTCGAGATGGCCAAGGCCTCCGACGCACGCCGCGCCCGCGGCGAGGCCGGGCCGCTGGACGGCGCGCCGCTGGGCATCAAGGACCTGTTCTGCACCGAGGGCGTGTCCTCGACCGCGGCGTCCAAGATCCTCGGCAACTTCCGGCCGACCTATGAGTCGACCGTCACCGCCAACCTGTGGCGCGACGGCGGGGTGATGCTGGGCAAGCTCAACATGGACGAGTTCGCCATGGGCTCGTCGAACGAGACCTCGGCCTACGGTCCGGTGATCAACCCGTGGCGCCGCGCGGGCTCCAACGCCGACCTGACTCCGGGCGGCTCGTCGGGCGGCTCGGCCGCGGCGGTCGCCGCCGGCCTCTGCCTGGGCGCCACCGCCACCGACACCGGCGGCTCGATCCGCCAGCCGGCGGCCTTCACCGGCACCGTCGGCATCAAGCCGACCTACGGCCGCTGCTCGCGCTGGGGCGTGGTCGCCTTCGCCTCCTCGCTGGACCAGGCCGGGCCGATGGCCCGCACGGTCGAGGACACGGCGATCCTGCTGAAGTCGATGGCCGGCCACGACCCGAAGGACTCCACCAGCCTGCCGATCGAGGTTCCGGACTTCCCGACCTTCGTCGGCAAGTCGGTGAAGGGCCTGCGGATCGGCGTGCCGAAGGAATACCGGGTCGACGGCATGCCGGGCGAGATCGAGGCGCTCTGGCAAAAGGGCATCGACTGGCTGAAGGAGGCGGGCTGCGAGATCGTCGAGGTTTCGTTGCCGCACACCAAGTACGCCCTGCCGGCCTACTACATCATCGCCCCGGCCGAGGCCTCGTCGAACCTCGCCCGCTATGACGGCATGCGCTACGGCCTGCGCGTCGACGGCGCGAACCTGACCGAGACCTACGAGAACACCCGCGCCGAAGGCTTCGGGACCGAGGTGAAGCGGCGGATCCTGGTCGGCACCTACGTGCTCTCGGCCGGCTATTACGACGCCTACTACCTGAAGGCGCTGAAGGTCCGCCGGCGCATCGCCGACGACTTCGACCAGGCGTTCGAGAAGGTCGACGCGCTGCTGACGCCGACCGCGCCGTCGGCCGCCTTCCAGCTCGGCGAGAACGCCGACGATCCGGTGGCGATGTACTTGAACGACATCTTCACCGTGACGACCAACCTGGCCGGCCTGCCGGGGATGAGCCTGCCGGCGGGGCTGGACGCCGCCGGCCTGCCGCTCGGCCTGCAACTGATCGGTCGCCCTCTCGACGAGGGCACCCTATTTTCTCTAGGCGGCGCGATCGAAAAGGCGGCGGATTTCCGCGGCCGGCCGCAGAAGTGGTGGTAAGCCGATGAGCGAAACGGCTGAGAAATCCAAGGTGATCAAGGGCCGCACGGGCGATTGGGAAATCGTCCTCGGGCTGGAGATCCACGCCCAGGTGGCCTCGAACGCCAAGCTGTTCTCCGGCGCGGCGGTGGGCTTCGGCGCGGGCCCGAACGAGCAGGTCGCCCTGGTCGACGCGGCGATGCCGGGCATGCTGCCGGTGATCAACAAGCGCTGCGTCGAGCAGGCGGTGAAGACCGGGCTGGGCCTGAAGGCGCAGATCAACCTGTGGTCCCGCTTCGACCGGAAGAACTACTTCTATCCGGACCTGCCGCAGGGCTATCAGATCAGCCAGTTCAAGGACCCGATCGTCGGCGAGGGCGAGGTGCTGGTCGAACGCGACGACGGCACGACCTTCGTCGTGCGCATCGAGCGGCTGCACCTGGAGCAGGACGCCGGCAAGAGCCTGCACGACCAGGATCCGAACGCCACCTACATCGACCTGAACCGGTCCGGCACGGCGCTGATGGAGATCGTCTCGAAGCCCGACATGCGCTCGTCGGAAGAGGCCGCGGCCTATGTGAAGAAGTTGCGGACGATCCTCGTTTACCTCGGCACCTGCGACGGCGACATGGAGAAGGGCAACCTGCGCGCCGACGTCAACGTCTCGGTCTGCCGCCCTGGCGACTATGAGAAGTTCCGCGAGACCGGCAGCTTCAGCCACCTTGGCACGCGCTGCGAGATCAAGAACGTCAACTCGTACCGCTACATCCAGCAGGCGATCGAGTACGAGGCGCGCCGGCAGATCGAGATCCTCGAGGACGGCGGCAAGATCGACCAGGAGACCCGCCTGTTCGACCCGAACAGGGGCGAGACCCGCTCGATGCGGTCGAAGGAAGAGGCGCACGACTACCGCTACTTCCCCGATCCGGACCTGCTGCCGCTGGAGCTCGATCCGGCCTGGGTCAAGGCGATCGAAGCCGGTCTGCCGGAGCTGCCGGATGCCAAGAAGGCGCGGCTGCAGTCGCAGTACGGCCTGTCGGCCTATGACGCCGGCGTGCTGATCACCGAGCAAGCGCGGGCGGACTTCTACGAGGCCGCCGCCAAGGGCCGTGACGCCAAGCTGACGGCGAACTGGGTCACCAACGACCTGGCCGCCAAGCTGACCGCCGCCAACCTGGACATCACAGAGAGCCCGTTCGGGCCGAGCGTGATCGCCGAGCTGGTGCAGTTGATCGAAGAGGGCGTGATCTCCTCGAAGATCGCCAAGGACGTCTTCGAGCGCATGTGGGCGGGCGAGGGCGGTCCGAGCGAGATCGTCGAGAAGCAGGGCCTGAAGCAGGTCTCCGACACCGGCGCGCTGGAGAAGATCATCGACGACCTGATCGCGGCGAACCCGGGTCAGGCCTCGGCTGTGAAGGAAAAGCCCCAGGCGCTCGGCTGGTTCGTCGGCCAGGTGATGAAGGCCACCCAGGGCAAGGCCAACCCGGGGGTCATCAACCAGCTGCTGAAGAGCAAGCTGGGCCTGGAGTAGGCAAAACCCACGTCATGGCCCGGCTCGTCCGGGCCACCCAGCCCAAGTCGCCTGCGGGGTGCTCGGGGACGCTCGTCAGGCATCCGCCCCACCCGCTCGTCCCCGCGAAAGCGGGGATCCAGGCGTTTTTGTTGTTCAGTGCTGGGGCCGTGGCCTCGGCCTAAAAAAACTGGGTCCCCGCTTTCGCGGGGATGACCGGGTGTTTTGCCGGCTAGTCCCCGATCACGTCGAAGATTTGCCCGGTCGAGCGCGACACCAGGGCGTAGCGGTTGCCCATGCGCACCCAGCCGTAGCCCGGCGGCGGCGGGCGCAGCCGGTGGCGGCCGTAGTCGGACACCTCGCGGTCGCGGTACTCCGGCGGGACCTGGCCGCCGCGGCGCACGCCGTAACCCTGCGGCGGCTGGCGGCGCGCATAGCCGGGCGGGGTGTAGGCGTCGCGCCCGCCGCCGTCCCAGCGGCGCTCGTCGCGACCGTCGCGGTCTCGGCGATAGTCGCCGCGATCATCGCGATCCCCGCGGTCGCGGCGCTGGTCGCCCCGGTCGCTGCGCTCGTGACGGTCCCCGCGATCGCCGCGATCCCCGCGATCTCCGCGCCACTCGCGCTCGCCGCGGGGCGGGCGCTCGCTGCGTTCGCCGCGTCCGCGGTCCTGCCCGTGGCCGCCACGGCCCTTGTCGCCGGCCAGCGCCTCGCCGCTCGCAAACAGCGAGCTGGCCAGGACGGCGGCGACGGCGATGCGGAACAGGCGCTTCATTTACCCCGACTTACCCCAGATTGCGGGCCTTCGATGGCGCCCAAGATGGTCCCGGTCGCGTGAACTGAGGCTGAACGCTGCGCGCACGCAAGAGCTGCCCGAATAAAGCTCAGCCGGAACGGTTGCCGTGCGCCCCTTGCGCGCCATCTAACACCTGTCGTCGACAGCACGAGGAATGACGGGCATGGCCCAGCCGATCGAGTTGCACTACTGGCCCACGCCGAACGGGCACAAGGTCACCATCGCCCTCGAGGAGATGGGGCTGCCCTACGAGATCCGGCCGGTGAACATCGGCGCGGGCGAGCAGTTCCGCCCCGAATTCCTGGCGATCAGCCCGAACAACCGCATGCCGGCGATCGTCGATCCCGACGGCCCGGACGGCCAGCCGATCTCAGTGTTCGAATCCGGGGCCATCCTGCAGTACCTCGGCCGCAAGAGCGGCCAGTTCTACGGCGCGGACGCGCGCGAGCGGGTGGCGGTCGAGGAATGGCTGTTCTGGCAGGTGGCGGGCCTCGGGCCGATGGCCGGCCAGGCGCACCACTTCCGCGGCTATGCCCCGACGATGACCGCCGACCAGCGGCAGGTGGCCTACGGCGCCCATCGCTACACCAACGAGGTGCACCGCCTGTACGGCGTGCTGGACCGCCGGCTGACGGGCCGCGACTTCGTCGCCGGGGCCCTGTCGATCGCCGACATGGCGATCTGGCCGTGGATCTCCTCCTGGCCCGGCCAGGGAATCGTCCTCGAGGAGTTCGCGCACGTGAAGGCCTGGTGGGAGCGCATCGAGGCGCGCCCGGCGGTGCAGCGGGCGATGGCCCACGCCGAAACGGTGCGCACCCTGAACCTAGCCACACCCGGAAAGGAAGCCGACGCCCAGCGCCGGGTGCTCTTCAACCAGCGCTGAGCCGGCGGACAAGATCTCGCGCCAGCAGGCGGGCCGTTTGCTTGCGCGGTGATTCATGATGAAGCGCAGACATCTGCGCTTTAACCATGTGTTCAGGTGGGATCGGCTTTCCTGCAGGCCTGAAGACGGGTGTCGACAGCTCCAGAACGGAGCCTCACCCGTCGCCACAGGGATCAAGGATCATGTTGCCCCGCCTGGAAGTCGCCAACGAAGGCCTGCCGCTTCCCACCTCCCACGCTTCGGGTGACGAGCTGTTCCGCCTCGGCCTGCTCTATTCGACGGGGCAGGGCGGCGCGCCGCTGGACTATGTCTCGGCGCACATGCTGTTCAACCTGGCCGCCATGCGCGGCTCGCTCGAAGCCAAGGTCTACCGCAAGGAGCTGGCCGGCGAGATGTGCTCCGACGAAGTCGCCGAAGCGCAGCGTCAGGCCCGCGAGTGGCTGTCGCACGGCTGACGGCTTGAGCCTCGAAGCTGGGCCCAGCCGAACGGTCGTCCCCAGCTTCGCGGATTTTCCCGCAAACGACCCGTTGCCCGCGGGCGCGCGGTTCGGCTATGAGGGGCGTCCCTCGACGCCCGACCCGGGCGACGAGCTGGCCGGGGCAAGCCACCTCGGTCGGAAGTGCTGGTGACGTGGCCGAGTGGCTGAAGGCAACGGTTTGCTAAATCGTCATACTCGAAAGGGTATCGAGGGTTCGAATCCCTCCGTCACCGCCATTTTTCTTCGATTTTGTTGGCTTTTTTAAAGGTGGGTGCTCTTGCCCACCAACTAGACCGCCAACCGAGGTACGCTGCGCTTCCCGTGGGCCTTGCCCCCTGCCGAAAGGCGACCTGACGGGTCTGGTGCGGGCGAGCGGCTGGCGCGGGCGGTGAGGCGCAATATCCGCCAGAACCTAGTGTTCGCCTTCTCTACAACGTGGCGGGCGTGCCGGTTGCGGCGGGGGGCCTCTATCCCGCCTTGAAGCTCGTATTGTCGCCCCAGATCGCGGCGGCGGCGATGGCGCTCTCGTCTTTCAGTGTGATTGCCGACGCCCTGCGCTTTCGCGCCGTCAAGCTCTGAACCGAGCCCCACGCTACGCGGCAACTCCAGACCCTGAGCGCTGGTTGACCTATGTCATGGGGCATGCGGCCCGGACAGGCGAGAATGGCGAGGTTGCATACACGGGAGGCTCCAATGCCGGACGCTTCTGCATCTCACTTGAGCGCTCTGCGGTGTGCACTAACAGGCGCCGCAGTCCTCGCGGTCCTTTACGCGGTCTGCTGGGCCGCCGCCGCTGCCGGATTTACCGGTGGCTCCCACATGTACATCTCAATCTTCACCCTGGCTCCAGTCGCCTCCCTGGCGGCGCTTGGCATCGGCCTTTGCTGGTCGGTCGCGTTCGGCGCAGTCACGGGCGCGCTTATCGCCGCCACCTACAACGTCTTCAGCTTCGCGGAACATCGCGGGACCAGCAACCAACGGAGCCTTCGCGCATGAACGCCATATTCGCAACTGCAACGCTCGTTGCCGCGCTCGCGACCGCCTCCGCGTGGGCTGCTCAACCTGCCTCGCCCCCCGTGGGCGCAGGAGGTCAATCGGCGCATGCGCATTCGATGGAAGGGATGGACGAGAAGTCGATGCACGAGATGTGCAAGTCGGTCATGGGCAAGGACATGAGTAACAAGTCCGTCCACGAACACAGCCGCGACAAAAGCGGCGTGGCCATGTGGCCGAACGGCAAGCCCCTGACCAAGGAAGAAATGGCCGAGATGCACAAGAAGTGCTCAGCCATGATGAGCACAGGTACGGGAACAAAGGCTCCGTAAGCCAGCCGGCTGATGGCCAGAAGGCGGTCCCGAACCCGCTGCGGTCGCCGAAAGGCCGGAAAGGCGTCGAAGGGCTAGCCTCGCCCACGGTCGGCGACAGCGTGCGACGGCGCATCACGCCCCGGCGGGAGTCAACTAGGCCGGCGTCACTGCTCCGCCGGTCCGCCAGTTCTGCTCCCTCTACCAAGCGCCCCACCCCAAACGCCTAGGATCAAACTTCGCTGTTCCTGCGGGTCTTGCCCGATAGCCGCGAGGACGGCGGCGTTGTTGTTCTCGGGGAAATCTTGGGAGCTGGGACGATGAAACACGTCATGTTGCTCGCGGCTGCGGCCGCGCTGTCGCTCGCCGCCTGCGAGAAGAAGGCGGCGACCCCAGAGGCTGCCGCGCCGGAAACCGCGGCCGCCCCGGAAGTCGTCGCGCCCGGCAACGCCGCCGCGCCGGTGAACGCCGCCCCAGCCGCGGCCGCCGGCCCCATCGAGCCGACCCCCGCCGCGGCCACCACCCCCAACAGCACTGAGGCGCTGATCACCGGGGTCACGCTCACGGACCTGTATCAGGTCCAGGCCGGCAAGATCGCCGAGGAAAAGGGCCAGTCACCGGCGGTGAAGGAGTTCGGCAAGTCGATGGTCACCGACCACCCGGCGATGACCAATCAGATGAAGCACCTGTTCGTGGCCACCAAGGTGAAGCCGCCGACCGAGCTCGGCGCACGCGGCAAGGGCATGATCGCCGCCCTGAATGCGGCCAGCCCCGCGGACTTCGACAAGCTCTACCTCCAACAGCAGCAGGCCGCCCAGCAGGCGGAGCTCGACCTGCTGAAGGGCTACGCCGAGGGCGGCGAAAGCGCGGATATCAAGCCCGCGGCTGCGAAGGCGGTCCCCAGGGTCCAGGCCCACCTCGACAAGGTCCACGAGTTGCAGGTCGCGATGAAATAGCGCGTGGCCCTCGGGCGGTGGACGAGCCGTCCGCCGCCCGGGGATTTTCCGCAATGAGCGTCTAGAGCGCCGACTCGCGCTCCTCGACCGCGTACTGCACCACCGAGTTCGGATCGAAGATCCGCATGAAGTCGGCGAGCATCTCCTCGCTGCGCAGGCCGACCATCGCCTGCTCGTAGGCGGCGCGGTCGTCGAAGGTGACTTCGGTCATCACGTCGAACACCGGCTCGGCCGCGGCGTCGTCGATGCGGGTGAAGTAGCGTCGCACGTAGCGGCGGGCGATCGGCTTCAGCACCGTCTCGCCGAGCACCTTGTGGACCGTCTCGTAGTCGGTGACGAAGGCCTCGCGGCTGAGGCCGGGTTTGCGCTTCATCATCCAGATCGTCTTGAACATCGCGGTCCCTCTCAGCCAGGTCTCTCAGAGCGTCGCCAGCGCCTCGACCGCCAGGCCGAGGTCGATCTCGTCGCGCAGCCGCCGGCGCAGGTCGCGGACCAGCACGGTGCGGGTGTGGCGCAGCATCCGGTGGGGCAGGGCGGCGAGCCGACGGGCATGCTCCCGCGCCCGCGGCAGCAGCTGGTCGGCCGGCAGCACCTCGCCGACCACGCCCAGCCGCAGCGCCTCCTGGGCGCTGAGCCGCTGGGCGGTCAGCAGGAAGTAGCGGCCGCGGTTCGGCCCCAGCAGCATCGGCCAGACGGTCTGCACGCCGTCGCCCGGCACGACGCCGGTCAGGCCGTGCGCCAGGTCGGCGAACTCGGCGTGCTCGGCCGCCAGCACGATGTCGCTCAGCACGGCGATCTCGGCGTGGATCAGCGCCGGCCCGTTGACCGCGGCGATCACCGGCACCGGGATGGCCAGCAGGCTTTCCAGCAGGGCCACGCCCTCGGGGTAGATCCGGTCCCACATCTCCGCGAGGCCGGCTTCCGGCGCGCGATCCTCCGGGTCCATCGCCGCGATGAAGGACGATCCGGTGCCGGTCAGCAGCACGACCTTCGTCTCGCGGTCGCGGGCGATGTCGACGAAGGCGTGGCCGAGCTCGTTGTGCAGGCTGCGCGCGCTGGCGCCCCACAGCGCCTCGCCGCCGCGGGTGTGCAGCGTGACCTCCAGCACCCCGTCCGACCGGTCGAACCGGATGTTGCTGTACCGGTCGGCGTAGTCGGAAAGCTTCATGGCGGTCTCCGTAGGCGGCGGGTCAGCCGATGGCGCCCAGGGTCTTCAGCTGGTCCATGCGCGCCCAGTCGAGGCCCAGTTCCAGCAGGAACTGTTCGGTGTGCTCGGAGGGCTGCGGCGCGCGGCTGGTGGTCACCGGCGCATGCTCGAACTGCACCGGGTTGCGGGCCAGGCGGATCGGCGGGCCGCCGTCGACGGCCTCGACCTCGATCAGCATGTCGTTGGCCAGCGCCTGCTCGTCGGTGGCCAGGTCGAGCACGCTTTGGAAGGCCGCCCACTGGCCGCGCATGGTGCCGAGCCGGCCGCGCCAGTAGTCCATCGACTCGCCGGCGAAGGCCTTGGCGACCTGCTCGCCGGCGGCCTGGGCGTTGGCCAGCAGCGCCTCGACGGTGGCGAACCGCGGATCGTCGGCCAGCTCGGCCAGGCCGAGGTGCTCGAAGGTGTCGCGGATGTAGGGGCCGGGCGTCAGGATGCAGAGGTTGATCGAGCGGCCGTCGGCGGTGCGGAACACGCCCATGAACGGGTTGCCCGGGCTGGCGCCCGAACGCGGCATCGGCGCGTGGGTGATCTGGCCGGTCTCCAGGCCGAGCGCCAGGCCGGAGGCCGCCGCCCACCAGGCGGTCGACAGCAGCGAGACGTCGAGCTCCAGCGCCTTGCCGGTGCGCTCGCGGTGGAACAGGGCCGCGGCGATGCCGCCGGCGATGTTCATCCCGCCGATGGTGTCGCCGAAGCCGGGCAGTCCCTGCATCAGCGGGCCGTCGAGCTCTTCCGGCGTCATCGCCACCCCGACCCCGCCGCGGGTCCAGAAGGCGGTGCTGTCGAAGCCGCCGGCCTCGCGCTGCGGGCCCTTGTCGCCATGCGCGCTGCCGCGGGCATAGACGATGTTCGGATTGGCCGCGCGGATGTGCTCGAGATCGACCTTCAGCTTCTGCCGCTGGGCGGGAAGGTAGTTGGTGAGGAAGACGTCGCAGGTCTTGGCGATCTCGTAGATCAGCTCACGGCCTTCCGGCGTGGTCAGGTCGACGCAGACGCTGCGCTTGCCGCGGTTGGGGTGCTCCATCACCGTGTTGCGCTGCGGGTTCACCGGGATCGAGCCGACCCGCAGGAAGCCGCGCTGGGTGTCGCCGCGGCCGGGCGGCTCGATCTTGATGACGTCGGCGCCCCAGTCGGCGAGCACGGCGCCGGCCGCCGGCACGAAGGTGTACTGGGCCACCTCCAGCACACGCACGCCGTCCATCACGCGGGTCATGGCCGAAGCTCCCTCAGTGATCGAGTTCGCCGGCGACCGTCGCGCCCGGGCCGACCGGATGGGCCGGCAGCAGGACGTTGACGATCCGGCAGGGCAGGTCGCTGTCATTGCGCCAGCCGTGCATCACCCCGCGGTCGACCAAAACGTCGCCGGCCTTCAGCAGGGTCTCGCCGGTCTCGGTGATCAGGGTCACCTCGCCGAAGACGACGACCAGGAAGTCGAGGGTGTCGGTGGCGTGCATGAAGGAGCCGCCGCCGCCGCGGGGCGGGAAGTCCGAGAAGACGAAGTCCGCCCCGCTGGTCGGGAAGCGGAAGCGTCCGCCGCCGGTGTCGGCGTCGCCGCTGTTGTCGGCGGGCAGTTCCTTGGTCGACCAGATCACCGTCTTGGCGGGGCCGTCGATCTGGACGCAGGAGCGACCGTCCGCGTCGAGGCCGGTCACCACCCGGCGCGGCGGAGCCGCCGTCGCCGGGGTCTTCGTCGCTTCGCTCATGGCCTAGCTGAGCCCGTAGAACTTCTTGGCGCAGCCGGAGATGATCCAGTCCCGCTCGGCCTCCGGCACGCCCTTGAAGTTGTCGGCGATCACCTCGTGCGAGTGCGGGAAGGTGGTCTCCGAGTGCGGGTAGTCCGACGACCACATGATGTTCTTGCCGCCGGGGTGATGGCGCAGCTCCACTCCGATCGGGTCGGAGATGAAGGAGGCGTAGACGTTCTGGTCGAAGTAGTGGCTGGGGGCGTGCTGGATCGCGCACTCGGTCCAGTGGCGCTGCATGAACCAGGTGCGGTCCATGTAGTTGGCGGCCCAGGGGATCCAGCCGACGCCGGCCTCGATCAGGCCGATGCGCAACTCGGGGAAGCGGTCGAACACCCCGCCGTAGATCATGATCGCCGGGATCTCGAGCATGGCCGGCTTGCCCATCACCACGTCGGGCAGGAAGTTGGTCTTGTCCTTGAAGCGCGAGACCCGCGCGCCGAGGTGGAAGGTGATCGGCATGTCGAGTTCGACCGCCGCGGCCCACAGCGGATCGAATTCAGGATCGCGATACTGGCGCTCGCCGGTGACGTCGCCGGTCATCGCCTGCCAGATCGAATCCTTCTTGGTGAACTTGTGGATCGACTGCGGGAAGGCCGGCAGGTTGACCGCCACGTCGCCGCGCTGCTTCGCCGCCCGCATCATCGAGATGGTGTGCTGGACGTCGACCATCGGCAGGAAGGCGGCGCCGAACAGCCGTCCGTCGGAGTCGGCGCAGAAGTCCGACTGCCAGCGGTTGAAGGCGTCGAAACTGTCCATGTAGAGGTCGAGGTCGCCGGTCTGCAGCGGCCCGCCGCCGAAGATCACTCCCTTGTCGATGCCGTCGCGGTCCATATCGGCCAGGCGCTGCTGGGGCATCCAGCCGCCGACCCGCATGTCGGAAAGCTTGCCGGCGTTCTTGAACTGATCGAAGTCGCGGCCCGCCTGCGACTGCATCAGGTTCACCTGGCGGCGCTCGCCCTCGAAGACGATGTAGTCGAACTCGCCGTCGCTCTCGACGCTCGGCGCGCGGTCACGGAACTGCGGCGAGAGGTATTCCGCCCAGAAGGTCGGCGGCGGCGTCACGTGCACGTCGGCGTCGACCACATCGTCGGCCACGCGCGGCGCGGCGGTGAACTCGCGATTGACGTCGACATTCTCGCCCAGAGCCATGGCGCACTTCCTCCCGTGTTCTGAATTCGCGGCGTTCTCGCTTGCGCCGCGGTGACGAACGCTAAATCGCGGATCGAAAGCAAGCAAGTGCTTGGTCGGCGAGGCGCGGCGCTTTCACGGGCTCGCGCGATCAAAGGTTCGTTGGATTCAGAGGCTCGAGTGGGTGGCGGAGGCCCGCTGGGCCGACTGCTGAGGTTCCTCGCGCTTGCCGCACAGCTTGGCTTGGGTGGTGTCGGGCGACGGCCAGGTCAGCTCGTAGACGACGCGCACGGCATCGTGGTCCGACAGCTGCGGGCTGTCTGTCGATCCGTCGAACAGCGCCTCGATGCGGATCGGCCGCACCTGCACCCGAGTGCCCGAGCGGAAGAATTGCAGGTCCTGGGTGTCCATCCACGGGGCGTCGCCGTCGGAGGACATGCGCACGTCGCAGCCGGAGCCCAGCGTCTGGCAGAACCGCCGGACCAGGGTCAGCGGCAGCAACGGCTCGAGGAAGTCGAACCGCGCCTCGGAGCGGCGCATGTTGAAATCGCCGCCCAGCAGTGTCGGGTTTCCGACGTTGTTCACCGCGTCGATGAAGCTGGCCAGCTCGCCCGCCTGAGCGTGGTGGATCGGCAGCGTCCGTCGCGGCGGCGCGCCCGACGCTGTGCGCGAGTTCATGTGGGTGTCGAAGATGTCGATCGGATCCGGCACGCCGGGCAGCATCACCCGGGCGAACAGCGCACCCTTGTTGGCCAGGCAGTCGAAGCCGGCGCAGCTCTTCGAGGCGAACGGCTCGGACTTGTGCATCTCGATCGGGTAGCGGCTGGCGATGGCCAGGCCGCCGCTGGTGAACTTGAGGCCGATCTCGCCCCGCTTGAACGAGCGCCGGCCGGCGCCCACGCGCACAGCCTTGGCGGCCGGCAGGGCGCGCTTGTGGCCGCGGCCCGGGCCGTGAATGGTGTGCGGGTAGCCGGCGATCGTCACCGCATTCCGCGCCGCGTCGCTGAACACCTCCTGGAACAGGACGATGTCGGGCGCGTCACCGGTCTGGCGCAGGGCGGCAAGCTGCTTGCCGATGGCGGCCAGCCGCGGGCCGCGGTTCATCCGCGCCGGAAAGGCGAGCCCTTCGATGTTGTAGGTCATCACGTCGAGGGTGGTCCGGGCGTAGCCGTCCGCGAGCCGCTCCAGCTGCGGTTCGAAGCAGGGCGCCGCCGTCGGCGTCGGCGGATTCGACGCCGCGGCCAGCAGCAGAGGGGCCAGGACGACGGCGAGCAGCGGGCGCCAGGGTCGGGGCGGCGTGGGCGTCATGGGAGGATTCCTGCCGGCGCTCATCGGGACGTCAACCGAAGAGCAGGGCGCGCAGGCCGTAGGCGACGGCGGCGGTCACGCAAAGGCCGGCGAGCCACAGGCCGGCGAACCAGGCCAGCCGCCGCCAGAGCGGGAGCGGGACCTCAGTAGCTGTGATCGGCGGAAGCTTTGCCACGGAACACCCAATAGACGTAGGCAGTGTAGCTCAGGATCATCGGCAGCAGGATCACCACGCCGACCAGCAGCAGCGCCAGAGCGTTATCATGCGCCGCGGCCTGCCATAGCGTCACCTCATAGGGCACGGCGTAGGGCGCAATCGAGATGGCGAGGCCGGCGTAGCCCGACAGGAAGGCCGCCGCCGCGCCGAGATAGGCGGCGAACCGCGACCGGGCGCGGCCGGCGGCGAAGACCACCAGGGCCAGGCCCGCGGCGCCCAGCAGCGGGGCGGGGGTGAGCGGCAGCAGCCGGCCCCAATCCACCGCGGCTATCGACACCCCCCAGCGCGCGGTCACCTCCGGGCTGGCCGACAGGGTGGCGAGGCTGACCAGCGCCATGGCGATGGCCACCGCGACCGCCAGCCAGCGCGCCCAACGCCGGGTCTTGTCGTGGAGATCGCCTTCGGTCTTGCCGATCAGCCAGGTCGCGCCGAGCAGCATGTAGCCGAGGGTCAGCGAGGCCGAGGTCAGGACGGAAAACGGCGTCAGCCAGTCGAGCGGCCCGCCGGCGAAGCTGCGCCCGCTGACCGTCACCCCCTGCACGAAGGCGCCCAGCACGAAGCCCTGGGCGATGGTCGCGACGATCGAGCCGATCGAGAAGGCCCAGGTCCAGAAGCTGCGGCCGCGGCGGCGGCCGTGGGCGCGGAACTCGAACGCCACGCCGCGGAAGATCAACGCCGCCAGCATCAGGATGATCGGCATGTAGAAGGCCGGCATCAGGATCGAATAGGCCAGCGGGAAGGCGGCGAAGAGCCCGCCGCCGCCGAGCACCAGCCAGGTCTCGTTGCCGTCCCACACCGGGGCGATGGAGGCGGTCATCACGTCGCGCTCTTCGTCGCTGGCGAACGGGAACAGCGCGCCGACGCCCAGGTCGAAGCCGTCGAGCAGGACGTACATCAGGACGGCGACGGCGATCACCACGCCCCAGATCAGCGGCAGGTCGAGGTTCATCGGCGCGGCTCCCTGGCTCCGGTATGCGCGCCAGGGGCGGGTTCGTTGGCCATGGCGAGCGGATTGCCGGGCGGTTCCGGCGCTTCGGGCGGGACCTCGTGCGGGCCGGGCCCTTGCAGCAGCAGCCGGCCGATGTAGACAGCGCCGGCGCTGAACACGATGGCGTAGGTGACCATGAAGACCAGCAGCGAGCCGGCGACCGGCGCGGCGGGCACCGGCGACACCGCGTCGGCCGTGCGCAGCAGGCCGAACACCACATAGGGCTGGCGGCCGACCTCGGTGGTCATCCAGCCGGCCAGCACCGCGACGAAGCCGGCGGGCCCGGAGAGCAGGGCGATGCGGTGAAACAGCCGGTTCTGGTCGAGCCGGCGCAGCGCCCAGAGGCCCGCGCCCCACAGGCCGACGGCGATCATCAGCAGGCCCATGCCGACCATCACCCGGAACCCCCAGAACGGGATCAGCGTCGGCGGCCGTTCTTCGCGCGGCCAGGCCTTCATGCCCTTGAGCTCGGCCTTCGCGTCCCCGGCGACGATCCAGCTGCCCCAGCCCTTGGGCGTTTCGAGCCACACGTAGGTTTTCTCGGCGGCGTCGTTCGGCCAGCCCAGCAGGATCGTCGATTGGCGGCCGGTCTCCCACCAGCCCTCCATCGCCGCGACCTTGGTCGGCTGGTGCTCGTGCGCGACGGCGCCGCTCTCGTGGCCGATCAGCAGTTGCAGCGGCGCGAGCACCGCGATCAGGCCAATCGCCATCCGCCGCATGATCCGCGACTCCGCGCCGTCATTGCCGCGCAACGCCTGCAGCGCCGACGCGCCCAGCACGACCATGGCGGTGGTCAGGTAGGCCGCGGTCACCATGTGCGCGAGGCGCGAGGGGAAGGAGGGATTGAAGATGACCTCGAACCAGTCGACCGCGATGAAGCGGCCGTCCTCGATCGCGTAGCCCTGCGGCGTCTGCATCCAGGAGTTCGCCGACAGGATCCAGAAGGCCGAGAACAGGGTGCCGACCGCCACGAACAGGGTGGCCACGAAGTGCAGCGTCGGGCCGACCTTGCGCCAGCCGAACAGCATGATGCCGAGGAAGGAGGCCTCCAGGAAGAAGGCGGTGAGCACCTCGTAGCCGAGCAGCGGACCCAGCACGCTGCCGGTGCGGTCGGAGAAGACGCTCCAGTTGGTGCCCAGCTGGTAGCTCATCACCACGCCGGAGACGACGCCCATGCCGAAGGCCAGGGCGAAGACCTTCATCCAGAACAGGTAGAGGTTGCGGAACGCCTCGCGCCGGGTCGCCAGCCACGCGCCTTCGAGCACCGCCAGGTAGCTGGCCAGACCGATGGTGAAGGCCGGGAAGATGATGTGGAACGCGATCGTGAAGCCGAACTGGATCCTGGCGAGCAGGAGGGGGCTCAGATCCGCCATGGCGTTCTCCAGTGGGCGACGCCCGGCGAAGCTACCCGCTTTGCCCGTCCGAGCACCTCCGTAACGACCCTAGGGTGACTGCCGGCCGACCCCGGAGCCCGGGTCGGATTTACATTCGCTAAGTCTCGGAACCCGATGAAATGTTCGGTGTTTCGCTGCCGCCGCGCCGCAGGGGCGCACCTGCAAGGTCTGCGAGAAATGTCTGCCTCCGGCCCGCTTTGCCTCGCCGTCGTTCACTTCTCGGACGGCTGGCGGATCCTGGCGCAACACGGACGATGGGGCCGCTTCGCCTACCGCGTCGACGCGGAGGATGCGGCGCTTCGCCTTGCCCGCAAGGCGCGCGCGCAAGGGCGCGCGGTGCGCATCTGGGTGCAGGACAGCTGCGGTCGCATGCAGGATCTGGACGCGGCCTGACGCCCGCGCAGTTCAGCGGTCTTCGCCCTCCTGGCCGCCGGCCGGCGGCTCGCCGCGCTGGGAGCGCCATTCGTGAAAGGCGCGGCCGAAGTTGCGCTGACGTTCGCTGCGGAACTGGCGGTACTGCTCGTCGTACTGCCGCTGCTGCTCGTCACGCCAGTTCTGGTAGTCGCGGTCGTGGGCGCGCAGCTGCGCGTCGCGCCAGTGCAGGTAGTCGGGGTCGAACTCCGGATCGACCTGGGTCTGGGCGCTCGAGCCGTAGCCGGCCTGGCTCTGGCCGACGCCGGGATCGTCGAAGTCGAAGTTGGCGCGGCGTTCCCCGTCCAACCCTGCGCCCCAGTTCGGGGCGCCATCGGCGTGGAAGCCCTCCTGGCCGTACTCCTGGCCGGCGTAGGCGTAAGGCTCGCCGCCATGGACCGCGCTGGTTTCGTCCTCGCGTGAGCGCCCCGGCCGATCGTAGCCGGCGCTGCCGGCGTCCTCGTAACGGCGGCGATAGGCGATTCGGTCCTGGTCGTAGGGGCCGGCGTGCCGGTCATGACGCCAGAGATCCTCGCCGCGGACCTCGAAGCGATCGGGATTGTCGTCGCCAAACGATCGGCGCTCGCGGCCCGGCGGCCCGCCGCGCTCGCGCATCAGGTCCCGCCGCCAGCGCCCGCGTTCGGCGTCGTGGCGGCCGCGCGGGTCGTCCCACCTGGGCATGCTCGCCTCCTTCTCAAGCTTTCCAACGGCCGGCCTGCGGACCCGTTCCGCAGGGTCGCACCTGTCGCGGCGGCGCTTGCGATCGGCCTTGGGATCGCGCAAAGGCGAAAGGACCACGGGAGCAATGATGGCCCGCAGCAGCACGACCCGTCCCGAGGAGCAGGCGCTCGACGACGCCCTGCGCAGCCTGTTCAGCGCGGTGCAGACGCGTGTCTTACCCGACAGCCTGCGCTTCGTGATCGATCAACTGGACGAGGCCGAGCGGGCGGCGGCGAAGAAGGCGGCCTAGACTCTGTTCCGCCTGACTTGAGGCAAGTCAGCGGGGTAACAGGATCGTCGTCTTGGAGTGAGAGCCCGTCTCATCCACTCGCGTGATCCATCGCGAGTGGGAAGGGCTCTAGGCGCGTCCGGCGACGGTCAGGGTCTCCAGCGCCATCACGTCGGTGGCGTCTTCGGCGTCCATGATCTTCAGCAACCGGGCGCGGGCGCGGTTCACGCGGCTCTTGATGGTGCCGAGCGCACAGCCGCAGATCTCCGCCGCCTCTTCGTAGGACAGGCCGGCGGCCCCGACCAGGATCAGCGCTTCGCGGTGCTCGTCGGGCAGTTGCTGCAGGGCGGTCTGCAGCGAACGCATCGCCACGCTCCAGTCCTGGGTCGGAGCGGCCTTCAGCGCTCCGGCGTACTCGCCCTGTTCGTCGCGCACCTCGCGACGGCGGCGCAGCACGTTCGTGTAGTAGGTGTTCCGCAGGATGGTGAAGAGCCAGGCGCGCAGGTTGGTGCCCATCTCGAACTTGTCGCGATTGGTCCAGGCCTTGATCAGCGTGTCCTGCACCAGGTCATCGGCGTCGGAGCCGTTGTGACTCAGTGACCAGGCGAACGCGCGCAGCGCTGGAATCAGTGCGACGACTTCGTCCCGCCAACTAGACGTCGCGGTCATGGCGCCCTCGAGTCTGCCCTGGTGAGGCCCCGTGACACTCAACCTCTCGGCGCCCGATCAACGCGATCCCCTGGCATCCGTTCCGGCCACAGCGGGCAGAACGACGGCCGAGAGCCGGAACTTCCCGCCACCCCTGGACGTTGGCGTCGATCAGCTGAACCTTGAGTGGGGCGGCCGGAGCGCTTTGTCGCGCCGGTGGCGCGGCAGGAGCAATACATGGTGCACCCGCATGAAACCGCCGCGGGCGGAACCGCGCTTGGCGCGTCGTCGTCCTCCGACTGGCTCGCCCGCTATCGCGAGGTGCGCCGGGCCAGCGAGGCGCTGACCCGCAGTCTCACGCCGGAGGACCAACTCGCCCAGTCGATGCCCGACGCCAGCCCGACCAAATGGCACCTGGCGCACACCAGCTGGTTCTTCGAGACCTTCCTGCTGGCCCCGCGGCTGGCCGGCTACCGGCTGTTCGATCCGCGGTTCGGCTATCTGTTCAATTCTTATTACGAAACGCTCGGCGCGCGGCAGCCGCGGCCGGCGCGCGGTCTGCTGACCCGCCCGTCGCTGGATGACGTGCTGGCCTACCGCGCTCACGTCGACGCCGGCATGGCGCGGCTGCTGGAGCATCCCGACCCGGATCTGGAGCCGCTGCTGGCGCTGGGCCTGGCGCACGAGGAGCAGCACCAAGAGCTGATCCTGATGGACATCCTGCATCTGTTCGCCAGCTCGCCGCTGCAGCCGGCCTACGCGCCCCCGCGCGGCGCGCCGGACCGGGGCCCGCCGGCGGAGCTGGTCTTCGTCGACTTCGACGGCGGCCTGGTCGAGATAGGCCACGCCGGCCAAGGCTTCGCGTTCGACAACGAGGGGCCGCGGCACAAGCTCTGGCTCGAGCCGTACCGGCTGGCCGACCGGCTCGTGACGAACGCCGAGTGGCGGGCCTTCATGGCCGACGGAGGCTACGAGCGTCCTGAGCTGTGGCTGTCCGACGGCTGGGCGCGGGTGCAGGCCGAAGGCTGGCGCGCGCCGCTCTATTGGGAGGAGGCGCCGTCCGGCTGGATGACCATGACGCTGCACGGCCTGCGCGCCCTGGAGCCGGCCGCGCCGGTCAGCCACGTCAGCTATTACGAGGCCGAGGCCTACGCCGCCTGGGTCGGCGCGCGGTTGCCGACCGAGGCGGAATGGGAGAACGCCGCCGCCGGCGCGCCGCGCGAGGGGCGTTTCCTGGGCGCAGGCCGGCTCGACACCGCCGCCGCGCCGGCCCGCGAGGGCCTGCGGCAGATGTTCGGCGACGCCTGGGAATGGACCCGCAGCGCCTATTCGCCCTATCCCGGCTTCCGGCCGGCGGCCGGCGCGGTCGGCGAGTACAACGGCAAGTTCATGGTCGGCCAGTTCGTGCTGCGCGGCGGCGCCTGCGTCACCCCGCGCGGCCATGTGCGGCCGAGCTACCGCAACTTCTTCTACCCCCACCAGCGCTGGATGTTCTCCGGCGTGCGCCTGGCGATGGACGGCGGCGGCGCCTCGGCGAGCCGTTTCCTCGACGACGTGCTGGCCGGGCTGGCGCTGCCGCAGAAGGCGCTGTCGCCGAAATACTTCTATGACGCCGAGGGCTCGCGGCTGTTCGAGGCGATCTGCGAGCTGGCCGAGTACTATCCGACCCGCACCGAGATCGGCCTGCTGCGCGGCGTGGCGGGCGACATCGCCGCGCTGATCGAGCCGGAGACGGCGCTGGTCGAATTCGGCAGCGGCGCCAGCGTCAAGACCCGCATCCTGCTCGACGCCGCTCCGCAGTTCGGGGCCTATGCGCCGATCGACATCAGCCGCGAGGCGCTGGACGCTGCGGCGCGCGCGATCGCCCGCGACTATCCGAAGCTCACCGTGGCGCCGTTGGCGGAGGACTTCACCACCGCGATCCGGCTGCCCGAAGAGGTCGCCGGGCGGCCGATCCTGGGCTTCTTCCCGGGCTCGACGATCGGCAACTTCTCACCGGAGGAGGCGCGAAGCTTCCTGACCCGGGCGCGGCGGCTGCTGGGGGAGGGCGCGCGCTTCCTCGTCGGCATCGACCTGGTGAAGCCGGAACGGGAGCTGGTCGCGGCCTACGACGACGCGCTCGGCGTCACGGCGGCGTTCGACAAGAATCTGCTGGCGCGGATCAACCGCGAACTGGGCGGCGACTTCGATCTCGAGGGCTTCGTCCATCGGGCGCGCTGGAACCCGGCTGAGAGCCGCATCGAGATGCATCTCGAGAGCCTGCGGGATCAGGAGGTGGTGGTGGGCGGCCGACGGTTCGCCTTCGCTGCAGGCGAGAGCCTGCACACCGAGAATTCCTACAAATTCACGCTCGAGGGCTTCGCGCGCCTTGCGGACGCCGCCGGCTGGCGGCTCGAGCGGCGGTGGGCGAGCGCCCATCCGGCTTTCGCCGTGGTGCTGCTGCAGGCGTGATGAGCCGAGCGCCTGAGAGAAACGGCGAGCGGGCTTGGATCTGAAGTCCGCATCCGGCGATGACCGGGCGAACTTCAGATCCAGCGCACGCGCATTCAGCCTTCGCGACCGCGCGACCGACCGCCGCCGCGGCTGGCCTCACCGCCCTTGCGGCCGGCGGAGGCGGCGAGATCGCGGTCCTTGGCGAAGCTGCGCTTTTCGCCCGGCACCGAGGCTCCGCCCTTGCGGGCGATCTCGCGGCGACGCTCAGGGTTCATGGCGGCGAAGCCGCGACGGGCCCGTGGCTTTCCGGATTCTACGTTTGGCATGGTCACTCTCCTAATCGGGCGACGAGATCGGCTGATTGGAGCGAGGCGCCGCCGAACGAGGGGGGATCGGGGGTGTTCGTCGGGTTGGACATGGCGTCTCGCGGGAGGTTGCGGTCAGGCTAACCATCGAAACGCAGCAGAGGTTGCGTGCGCATCGCACGCTTTTGTCGGCTAAAAGCTTGGCCGGATTGGGACTAAAGCGGCAGTTGGACCCGCGCGATGAGCCCGCCGGCGCTGCGATTGAGCAGAATCACGTCCCCGCCGTGGCCGCGGGCGATGGATCGGACGACCGCCAGACCGAGGCCGATGCCCCCTGTTTGCCGACTGCGCGAGGGCTCGCGGCGGTAAAAAGGCTCGAAAACCCGCTCGATATCGGACTGCGGGATGCCGGGGCCGTCGTCGGCGATGTCGACCACCGCATAGGCCCCGTCGCGGGACACCTTTGCGCGAGCGCGACCCCCAAATTTGACAGCGTTCTCCAGAAGATTTGAAAACAGCCGGCGCAACGCCATCGGGTCGCCGACGATCACGACTTTGTCGCCGCGCTCGACGAGGTCGGTGTCGGCGCCGGTCTCGGCCATTTCGTCGCAGAGGCTCTCCAGCAGCGAACAGAGCTCCAGGCGCGTGCGCTCGGACGGGCGCGCGGCGTCGCGGACGAAGGCCAGGGTGGCGGAGATCATCGCCTCCATCTGTTCGATGTCGGCCTCCATCTTCGCCCGCTGCTGCTCGTCGGGGACGCTCTCGATGCGGAAGCGCAGGCGGGTCAGCGGCGTGCGCAGGTCGTGGGCGACGGCGCCGACCATCCCGGTGCGGTCCTGTACGTAGCGCCGCAGCTTCTCCTGCATGTCGTTGAACGCCGCCGCGGCCATGGTGATCTCGGGCGAGCCGCGGACCTCCAGCGGCGGCGCCTGCGGATCGCGGCCAAGCCGCTCGGCGGCGCAGGCCAGGAGCTTGGTCGGGGCCGCCAGCCGGCGGGCGTAGATGTAGGCGATCGGCGTGATCGCCAGGGTCGACAGGCCGAGCCAGAGGATCACCGCCCGCTCCCAGGGGCTGAGCCCGAAGCTGGGCTGCGGCTCGACCACGCGCCAGAGGCCGTCCGACTGGCGGACGCCGACCTTGAACGGCGCGATCAGGAACTGCTCCTCGGTCGCGCCCTCCCGCTCGAGGCGGTTGCGCAGGGTGCGGAAGACGCGCCGGTCGGCGAGCGGGCCGTAGTCGCCGGCGATGACGATGCGGTCCTGCGAAATCTTGAGGTTGTCGGCCAGCCGGTCGCGGATCAACGGCGCGGTGCGCGAATCCATCGACGGGCCCGGTGCTACCTTCTGGGTGCGGACCTGCAGCGGCCGGCGCTCGGTGATCGGCACCGGTGCGCCGCGCAAGGCCTGCTCGACCTCCGACACGCGGTAGAAGTCCGGCATCGGCGGCGGCAGCTTGAACAGCATCACCACGCTGATCGCGTTGGCGGCCAGCAGCGTGGTGAACGCGAAAATCAGCAGTCGGACGAATAGCGAGACCGTCGGCAGGCCGCGCCCGACGAAGCTCATTGGCGCTTCACCTTGGCGGTGAACATGTAGCCTTCGTTGCGGATCGTGCGGATCAGGTCCTGGCCGCCGCCGTCGTCGAGCTTGCGCCGCAGTCGGCTGATCTGCACGTCGATCGCGCGGTCGAAGGCCTCCGACGCCGGCCCGCGGGCGAGCTCCAGCAACTGGTCGCGGGTCAGCACCCGCTGCGGATGCTCGACGAAGGCGCGCAGGAGGCCGAATTCGCCCGACGAGAGGTGCACCACCACGCCCTGCGGGGAGCGCAGCTCGCGCTTCACCAGGTCCAGCCGCCAGCCGGCGAACTCGCAGCCGGCCGTCGACGGCGCATCCGGCAGGCGCTGCTCGGTGCGCCGCAGCACCGCGCGCACCCGCGCCAGCAGCTCGCGGGGATTGCACGGCTTGGAGACATAGTCGTCGGCGCCGACCTCGAGGCCGACAATGCGGTCGGTGTCCTCGCCCATCGCCGACAGCATGATGATCGGCGGCGCGTCCTCGGCGCTGGCCAAGCGGCGGCAGATGGCCAGGCCGTCCTCGCCGGGCAGCATCAGGTCGAGCACGATCAGGTCGACGGGGCCGCGCTCGAGCGCGGCGTCCATTTCGCGACCGTCGGCGGCGGTCTCGACGTCATAGCCGTGCTTCCCGAGGAAGTCTGACACCACGTCCCGGATGCCCGGGTCGTCGTCCACCATCAGGATGCGCGCGGTCGCGGCGCTCATTTCGGCTTCAAGCTCCATGCCGCCATCTAAGGAAGGCAGCGTAACATCCGGATTTCACCGTTGAAATCAGCGCGCCAGGACGTTGTCCGCAACGAACGGGTTGGTCTGCCGCTCCTGGCCGAACGTCGACATCGGCCCGTGGCCCGGCACGAAGGCGACGTCGTCGCCCAGCGGCCAAAGCCGACCGGTGATCGATCTGATCAGGGTGTCGTAGTCGCCGCGCGGAAAGTCGGTGCGGCCGATCGAACCCTGGAACAGCACGTCGCCGACCTGAGCCAGCCGCGCGCCGCGATGGAAGAAGATCACGTGGCCGGGCGTGTGGCCCGGGCAGTGGAACACCTCGAACTCGGTTTCGCCCAGGGTCACCCGGTCGCCGTCCTCCAGCCAGCGGTCGGTGGCGAAGCGCTTGGCGTCGGGCATGCCGTAGGCGCGGCCGGACTCCTCGATCTGCTCGATCCAGAAGGCGTCTTCGCGGTGCGGGCCTTCGATGATCGCCCCGGTCGCTGCCTGCAGCTCGGCGGTTCCGCCGGCGTGGTCGAGATGGCCGTGGGTGATCCAGATCTTCTCCAGCGTCAGCCCGTGCTGCTTCAGCGCCGCCAGCAGGCTCGGCACCTCGCCGCCGGGATCGATGATCGCGGCCTTCAGGGTCTTGGCGCACCAGACGATGGTGCAGTTCTGCTGCAGCGGGGTCACCGGCGCGATCATGGCGCGGATGGCGGGCGCGGGGGCGGTAGCGTTCATGCCGGGTAAATCGGGGTTCTCGAGGCGGAAGGAAAGACCCGTCCGTCATCGCCCGGCGCGGCCGGGCGATGACGGCGCATGGTCAGCGGCGCTCGCCGGGGGCGGGCGCGCCGGGCATCGGCGGCACCGCAGTGTGCGGCGCGTCGGGCGACAGCTCGGGCGTCTCGATCAGGCCGCGGGCCACGTGGCTCTTGCGGTAGCCGTAGAGGAAGTAGACCACCAGGCCGATCACCGCCCAGGCGGCGAACAGGATCTGGGTCTCCTTCGACAGGCTGAAGAACAGATAGAGGCAGCCGAGCGCGGCGACCGGGGCGACCACGACCACCGCCGGCGTGCGGAACGGCCGGTGCCGGTTGGGATCGGTCCGCCGCAGAACCAGCACGGTGATCGCCACGACCGCGAAGGCGAACAGGGTGCCGGAGTTCGAGACGTCCGCCAGCACGCCGACCGGGAAGAAGGCAGAGAAGATCGCGACGAACACCCCGGTGATCACGGTGATGATGTGCGGCGTGTGGAACTTCGGGTGCACCGCCGAGAGGCGTTCCGGCAGCAGGCCGTCGCGGCTCATGACGAAGAAGATCCGCGTCTGGCCGTACATCATCATCAGGATGACGGAGGGCAGGGCGAGGCCGGCCGCCAGGCCGATCAGGTTGCCGATCTTCTCCCAGCCGATGGAGCGCAGGGTCCAGGCCAGCGCCTCCTTCGAGCAGACCACCTTGGCGTCGCCGAGCGCGGCGCAGGCCGAGGCGAGTTCGGGGCTGCCCGGGCGCAGGCCGGCGCCGTCGGCGCCGAGCACCGGTTGCGCGCCGACCGTGCCGATCACGCCGGCGGCGACCAGCAGGTAGAAGGTGGTGCAGATCGCCAGCGAGCCGATCAGCCCGATCGGCATGTTGCGCTGTGGATTTCGCGTCTCCTCCGCCGCGGTCGAGACCGCGTCGAAGCCGACATAGGCGAAGAAGATCGAGGCCGCGGCCGCCGACACCCCGCCGAAGCCGAGCGGCGTGAACGGGGTGAAGTTGTCCATCTGGATCGCCGGCCAGGCCAGCACGCAGAACAAGGTCAGCGCCGCCACCTTCACCGCCACCAGGACGGCGTTCACCGTCGCCGATTCCTTGGTGCCGATGACCAGCAGGCCGGTGACCGCCAGCGCGATCAGCGCGGCGGGCAGGTTGACCAGCCCGCCGTCCAGCGGGCCGCGCACCAGGGTGTTGGGGATGTCGAGGTGGAAGGCGTTCTCGATCAGGCCGACCACATAGCCGGACCAGCCGACCGAGACCGCGCCGGCGGCGATCGCGTATTCGAGGATCAGCGCCCAGCCGACCATCCAGGCGATCAGTTCGCCCATCACGGCGTAGCTGTAGGTGTAGGCCGAGCCGGAGACCGGCACCATCGCCGCCATCTCGGCGTAGCAGAGCGCCGCCACGGCGCAGACGAAGCCGGCGATGATGAAGGCGAGCATCATGCCCGGGCCCGCCTTCTGCGCCGCCTCGGCGGTCAGGACGAAGATCCCGGTGCCGATGATCGCCCCGATGCCCAGCATGGTCAGCTGGAACGGGCCTAGCGAACGGTGCAGTGCTTTCTTCTCGGCAGACGCAATAATCGCGTCGAGCGGCTTAACGCGCCACATGTTTCCTCCAAGCCGCGGCCTTGCGGCCGCCCCCCGATATCCCCCCGATATCCGAGCGGACCGTTGCGTGCGCCGCCCACCGCGGTCAAGCGGCAAGCCTTGGCGCGTCGCCGTAGCGCAGTTAGACGCGGACCCATGCTTCCCGTGCACGAGGTCTTGCCTGAACTGAAGGCGGCGCTAGCCGCCCGGACCGCCGCGGTGCTGGTCGCGCCGCCGGGCGCCGGCAAGACCACGGTCGTGCCGCTGGAACTGCTGGAGCAGCCCTGGCTGGGCGACGGCAAGATCATCGTCCTGGAGCCGCGCCGGCTGGCCGCCCGGGCCGCCGCCGAGCGGATGGCCAAGACGCTCGGCGAGAAGCCCGGCGAGACCGTCGGCTTCCGCGTGCGGATGCAGTCGAAGGTTTCGGCCAGGACCCGCATCGAGGTCGTCACCGAGGGCGTCTTCACCCGCATGGTGCTCGGCGATCCGGAGCTGGCCGGCGTCGGCTGCGTGATCTTCGACGAGTTCCACGAGCGCAGCCTGGACGCCGACCTCGGCCTGGCGCTGGCGCGCGACGCGCAAGGGGTGCTGCGGGACGACCTGCGGCTGCTGGTGATGTCGGCGACCCTCGACGGCGCGGCGGTGGCGCGGCTGCTGGGCGACGCGCCGGTGATCGAGAGCCAGGGCCGCGCCTTTCCGGTCGCGACCCATTACCTCGGCCGCGACGACCGGCTGCGGCTGGAGGACCAAACGGTGCGCGCGGTCGAACGCGCGCTGGCCGAGGAGACCGGCAGCCTATTGGTCTTCCTGCCGGGGCAGGGGGAGATCCTGCGCACCGCCGAGCGTCTGGTCGAGCGGGTGCGCCGCCCTGATGTCGACATCGACCCGCTGTACGGCGCGCTGGGCCCGGCCGAGCAGGATCGGGCGATCAGCCCGGCGCCGCTCGGGCGGCGCAAGGTGGTGCTGGCCACCTCCATCGCCGAGACCAGCCTGACCATCGAGGGCGTCCGGGTGGTGATCGACTCGGGCCAGGCGCGGGTCCCGCGCTTCGATCCGGCGAGCGGCCTGACCCGGCTGGCCACCGTGCGCGTCAGCCGCGCCGCCGCCGATCAGCGCCGCGGCCGCGCCGGCCGCACCGAGCCCGGCGTCTGCTACCGGCTGTGGGACGAGGCCGAGACCCGTGCCCTGCCGGCCTTCGCCGATCCCGAGATCAAGGAGGCGGACCTGTCTGGCCTGGCGCTCGATCTCGCCCGCTGGGGCGCGGCCGACCCGGCCGAGCTGGCCTTCCTCGATCCGCCGCCGGCGACCGCCTTCAAGGAGGCGCGGGCGCTGCTGCAGCGGCTGGAGGCGCTGGACGACAAGGGGGTGCTGACCGCTCACGGCCGGGCGCTGTCCGACGTGCCGCTGGCGCCGCGGCTGGCGCACATGGTGTTGAAGGCGGCCGCCTCCGGCCAGGCGGGCCGCGCCGCGCGCATCGCCGCCCTGATCTCCGAGCGCGGCCTGGGCGGCCGCGACGTCGACCTGCGCCACCGGCTCGAGGGGCTGGAGCGGGACCGCGGCCCGCGCGCCCGCGACGCCCGCGCGCTGGCCGACCGCTGGGCCGGACTGGCCGGCCGGGCCGGGCGCGAGGAACCGCTCGCCGACGGCCTGCTGCTCGCCTTCGCCTATCCGGAGCGGATCGCCCGGGCTCGCGGGCCGCTCGGCGAGTTCCAGCTGGTCAACGGCCGCGGCGCCTTCCTCGAGCCGACCGACGCGCTGGCCCGCGAGACCTGGCTGGCGGTCGCCGAGCTCGGGGGCGGCGAGCGCCGCGACCGCATCCTGCTGGCCGCGCCGCTGGACGAGGCCGAACTGGTCGACGCCTTCGCCGGTCAGCTGGAGACCGAGGAGCGGCTCGACGAGAGCGGTGGCGGCCGGCTGCGGGTGAAGCGCATCACCCGGCTAGGTCGCCTGGCGGTGCGCGAACAGGTCGACGACAATCCCGACCCGGCGCTGATCGCTGCGGCCCTGGCCGAGCGCGTGCGGCGCGACGGCGTCGGGCAGTTGCCCTGGGGCGAGGCGGCCAGCGCCTTGCGCGAGCGGATCGCCTTCCTGCGCGGGTTCGACGACAGCTGGCCAGACCTTTCGGACCCGGCGCTGGTCTATCGGCTGGACGACTGGCTGACGCCGCTGCTGAGCGGTGTGCGGTCGTTGGCGGCGCTGAAGCCTGCCGTGCTCGACGGGGCGCTGCGCACCCTGATCCCGTGGGAGCGGCAGCGCGACCTGGACACCGCCGCGCCCGGCCGCTGGACCGCGCCGACCGGCAACAGCTTCGCCATCGACTACGCCGCCGAGGGCGGGCCGCGGGTCGAGGTGCGGGTGCAGGAGGTCTATGGCCTGGCCGAGCATCCGGCGGTCGCCGGCGGCCGGGCGCCGCTGACCCTGGCGCTGTTGTCGCCGGCGCATCGGCCGATCCAGACCACCAAGGACCTGCCGGGCTTCTGGAAAGGCTCGTGGAAGGACGTCCGCTCGGACATGCGCGGCCGCTATCCCAAGCACCTCTGGCCGGAAGACCCCGCGACCGCCGCGCCGACCACCCGGGCCAAGCCGCGGGGTACGTAGGATCGAGGCGCCGCGACGTGAGCGGCGACGACCTACGCTTCGTTCGGGCGCCTGACCAGGAACGCAGCGCCGGCGGCCGTGATGTCCCAGCCCTCACGGCTGCGTTCGGCCAGCCCCAACTCCGTCAGGGCGCGGGCGTCGGCGATATTGACGAATGGCACCTCTTCGCCGTGCTTCTTGCGCCTGAGGTTCTCTAGCGCGTGCAACTGGGCGTCTGTCAGGTCAGTCATGCCGATGCTCCTGGCCGAGCCTAAGGCTTCGGCGGCTTGAGTCTGCGCGTCTCGCGGCGCGATCGCTTCTGGCCTTTGGCCAGGGCCTTACCGTCCTTCCGACGGGTCCGGCTTCGGTTTTCCCAGGAAGATCCGCACAGATTCGTTCTGCAGATCTTCGCCGTCCGCCAAGGCCGTCCACCGTTGCGCGGCGTCGGCGTGGCGAGCGCGGACCTGCTCGAGGCTGGCGCCGTCGCGGGCCGACTCGGCGGCCGCCGCCAGCGCGCGGTAGCGGGCCGCGTTCAGTTCCCGACGGACGGCCGGATTCATTGGCCCCCGCCCAGCGGGTTCGGCGGCCGCATCGCGGTGCGGCCGTGCAGCCGTTCGACAATCTGGCGCAGGCGTTCCACCTCAGCGCCGAGTTCAGCGACGTCGGTCTGCAGTTGGGCGTTGCGTTGGCGCAGGTAAGTGTTCTCCCGCGCCAGAGCGTCGGGTGAGGCGGGAACCGTCATCGGCGGATGCGCCGGACGAGGGCGTAGGCCCATGGCGCGGCGAGCGCGCCGAGCACGCACGTCGCAGAAGCTACAATGAGCGGAGACATGCTGTCCCAGGGACTGCAGCGCCGCGCCGGAAGGGATAAACCGCTTGGCTAACGGCACACGCCCGACGGCGCCTGCCACCCATATGGTGATGTTGCCGTCGAATTGCTAGCCGCCCCGCTCGTGGCTTCACAGGCGGGGCGGCTTGAGGTGCGGCGCGCTACGCCGCCGCCCGGTCGTGCGGATGGTGGCTGCGGAAGCCGATGGCGATGCGGTTCCAGGCGTTGATGGTGGCGATCAGCAGGCTCAGCTCGACGATCTCCTCCGGCGAGAAGTGGTCCTGCAGGCCGTCGTAGTCCTCGTCCGGCGCGCCGGTGTCGGCCACCTTGGTCAGCGCCTCGGTCCAGGCGAGGGCCGCGCGCTCCTGTGGCGTGTACATCACCGACTCCCGCCAGGCGTCGAGCAGGAACAGCCGTTCCGGCCGCTCGCCTTCCTTCAGCGCGTCGCTGGTGTGCATGTGCAGGCAGTAGGCGCAGCCGTTGATCTGCGAGGCGCGGGTCTTCACCAGCTCGATCAAGGTGTGGGGCAGGGGGCCGTTCTTGAACCGCTCCTCCAGCGCCAGCAGCGGATTCACCGCGTCGGGCGCCACCTGGTAGTAGTTCAGCCGCTTGGTCATCGTCGATCTCCCGTTCTCGATACGCCGCAAGGACGGATCAGCCGGCCAGTCCGTGACATGGTCTGCGGGAGAAACGCGCCTCAGCCGGTGGCGGCGTAGATCATGATCCCGGTGGCGACCGACAGGTTCAGGCTGTCGGCGCGGCCGCGCATCGGGATCTTCACCGCCACATCGCAGAGCCCGGCCATGTCCGGCGGCAGGCCCTGCTGTTCGTTGCCCATCAGGATCAGCGACGGCTTGCGGTAGTCGGCGCCGCGGTGGTCGACGGCGGCCGAGAGCAGGGTGCCGACCACCGAGCCCGGCCAGCGCTGCCGCCAGGCGGTGAACTCGGCCTCGCTCGCCCGGCTCAGCGGCACGGCGAAGATCGAGCCCATGGTCGCGCGCACCGCCTCGACCGCGAACGGGTCGCAGCACTCGCCGACCAGGATCACCCCGCCGCAGCCGGCGGCGTCGGCGGTGCGGATGATGGTCCCGAGGTTGCCCGGATCGCGCACCCGGTGCAGCGCGACCCAGCAGGGCGCCTCGGCCGGATCGATCTCGCTGAGCGGCCGGAAGCCCTGGCGGAAGACGCCGACCACGGCCTGCGGATTGTCGCGTCGCGACACCTTGGCCAGGATGTCCTGGGTGACCTCGATCACCTCGCCGCGGGCGGCCAGCGTCGCCTGCACGGCCTTCTGCAGCAGCGGATGGTCGCCGGCGTCGCGGCCGTACATCAGGATCTGCGGCGCGTGGCCGAGCTCGACGCCCTCGGTGACGTTCTTCAGCCCCTCGGCGACGAACAGGCCGGTTTCATCGCGCTCCTTGCGCAGATGCAAGGCGCGCACGGCCTTGACCGTGGGGTTGGATAGCGAGGTGACGGCGCGCGAACTCATGCCGCCCACCGGGCGTAGAAGCTCATGCCGATCTGCCGGTCCTCGGCATCTTCGACCAGCGCCAGTTCGCCCCATTCGATGCCGCCGCCGCGGCCCTCGAGCTTCTCGGCCAGCAGGCCGGAGAGGGCCGCGCCGGAGATCCGCTCGGCGTAGGCGTTCAGCACCAGGAAGCTGGCGTCGTCGGACAGCAGCTCGGCGCACAGCCCGGCCAGCTCCGGCAGGTCCTCGAACAGCCTCCAGACCTCGCCGGTCGGGCCGCGGCCGTACTTCGGCGGGTCGAGGATGATGCCGTCATAGCGCGAGCCGCGGCGCACTTCGCGCTGCACGTACTTGCGCGCGTCCTCGGTGATCCAGCGGATCGGCCGGCCGGCGAGGCCGGAGAGCTCGGCGTTCTCGCGCGCCCAGGCCACCGCCTTCTTCGAGGCGTCGACATGGGTCACCGCCGCGCCGGCGGCGGCCATCACCAGGCTGGCGACGCCGGTGTAGCCGAACAGATTGAGCACCTTCGGCTGGCCGCCGTGCGCCCGGACCCGCTCGTCCAGCCACGCCCAGTTGGCCGCCTGCTCGGGGAAGAAGGCGAGGTGGCGGAAGGCGGTGAACCGGCCGTGGAACTTCACCTCGTCGCCCCAGCCGAGCGGCCAGGACTCCACCGGTTTGTCGCGGAAACGCCAGCGGCCGGCGTCCTCCTCGTCGCTCGGGTCGAACACTGCGTCGGCCTGCGCCCAGGCCTCGGCCGGCAGGCGCGGGGCCCACAGGCATTGCGGCTCCGGCCGCACCACAGTGTAGCGGCCGTAGCGTTCCAGCTTGCGGCCGTTACCGCTGTCCAACAGGGCGTAGTCGGCCCAGCCCCGCGTGCGCATCACGCCGGGCGCTTCAGCCACCTTGGGGGCGCGTGCGCTCATGAGCGCGGCTTACGCGGTCAGCGCGGTCGCCGTCCAGCCTTGAGCGCGTCGCCGCCCAGCCGCCGCTTGCCACGACGCGGATTCTGCGGATTTGTAACAGTATAGGTAACGAAGGTATCTTTAGTGCGAGACGAGACTGCTTCCGCCAAGCCGAGATCGGCCCGCAAGGCGCGGGGCGCCGGCCACCTGCGGCGCGGCGAGATCCTCGATGCGGCCGAGCGGATCTTCATCGCCGAGGGCTACGACGGTGCAACCATCCGCAAGATCGCCGACGAGGTCGGCGTCTCGCCCACCGCCCTCTACATCCACTTTCCCGACAAGGCGGCGATCCTCGGCGAGATCGGCAAGCGCACGCTCGAGCTGCTGCTGGCGCGCAACCGCGAACTCGCCGCCCAGCGGCAGGACGCCGCGGCGCGGATCCGGGCGATGCTGGAGGCCTATATGCGCTGGGGCCTGGCCCATCCCAACGCCTATCAGCTTGTCTATTCGGCGCCGCGTCCGTACTCCGCAGGCGTCTGGTCCGAAGACACGGTCGATCTGAGCGTCCAATGCTACGAGATCTTCGCCGACGTGGTGCGCGAGATCGCCGCCCAGGGTCGCCTGCGCGTCGGGACCGCCGACTCCGCGGCCCAGGCCTTCTGGATGGGCAGCCATGGCGTGGTCGCGCTGATCTGCGCGCGGCCGAAATTTCAATGGGCGGACACCGACGAGCTGATCGCCACGACGCTCGAGGCGCTGATGGGCGGGCTCATCGCCGACTGAGCGGGCTCGCCGTGCTGCTCGGCTTGGCGCTGGCCCCGGCCGCCGCGGCCTCGCCGCGGGTGCTCTCCTTCGACCAATGCGCCGACGAGTACGTGCTGGCGCTCGCGCCGCGACCGGGGATCGCCGGGCTCTCCACCCGGGCCGACGACGCGGATTCGCTGATGCGGGAGAGGGCGCGAGGGCTGCCGCTGCGGCGCGTGAACCTGGAGACCGCGCTCGCCGCCCGCCCGGACCTGGTGATTCGCACCTATGGCGGCGACGCTGGCCTGATCCGCGCGCTGGAACGGCGCGGCGTGCGGGTGCTGACGCTCGAGGAGGCCGCCGACTTTGACGGCGTGCGGCGCAACCTCCGGCACGTCGCCGCCGCGGTCGGCGCGCCTGAGACCGGCGAGGCGATGGTCGCCGACATGGATCGCCGGCTGGGCCGCGCGGCCGGCGCCTGGAAGGGCCGCAGCGCGCTTTATCTGACGCCGAGCGGCTTCACCGCCGGGCCGGGGACGCTGGCCGACGGCATCCTGCGCGCCGCCGGGCTGGTCAACGTCGAGCGCCGGCAAGGCTACAACGAGGTCCCGCTGGAGCGCTTCGTGCTGGAGCCGCCCGAGGCGGTGGTGCTGGCCTTCTTCGACACCCCGACCTACGCCAGCTCGAGCTGGGCCCCGGGCCGCCATGCGCTGATGCAGAAGCGGCTGCGCGAGCGCGCCGTCGCCAGCCTGCCGGGGGCGACGATCGCCTGCGCCAACTGGGGCGCGGCCGAGGCGGCCGAACGGCTCGCCGCGCAGGCCCCGAAATGAACGACCTGCGGCTCAACGGCGGTCTGCTGATCGCGGTCGCGGCGATGATCGCCGCCGGCCTGCTGCTGGGCGAGGTCCCGCTGACGGCCGCGCAGTTCGCCCAGGCCTTCGCCGATCCCGGCTCGGCGCCGGGCGAAGTGCTCTGGCAGATCCGCTGCCCGCGCAGCGTCGCCGCCGCGGTGGTAGGCGCGGCGCTCGGGCTGGCCGGGGCGGTGATGCAGGGGCTGCTGCGCAACCCGCTGGCCGATCCCGGCGTGCTCGGCGTCTCCGGCGGGGCCGGGCTGGGCGCGGCGATCGCCATCGCCGCCGGGCTCGGCGCGCAGAGCGGCGTGATCGAGGGGGCGGCGCTGATCGCGGCGGTGCTGATGGGGCTGGCGCTGACCGCGCTGGCCGCGCGCTTCCGCGAGCCGGAGACCCTGATCCTGTTCGGCGTCGCCATCTCCTCCTTCTCCGGGGCGCTGACCTCGCTGGTGTTCAACTTCGCGCCGTCGCCGGTGACCCTGGCCGAAGTGTTCTCCTGGCTGCTCGGCTCGGTCGCCAACCGCGACTGGGGCGACATCGGCCGCGGGCTGGCGCCGATGGCGATCGGGGCAGGACTCTGCGCCTATTCGGCGCGCGGGCTGGTCATGCTCAGCCTCGGCGAAGAGAGCGCGGTGATGTCGGGCCTGCCGATGGCCAGGCTACGCGGGGCGGCGGTGGCCGGGGCCTCGCTGCTCACCGGCGGGGCGGTCGCGATGGCCGGGATCGTCGGCTTTGTCGGCCTGGCTGCGCCGCACCTGGTGCGCACTCGCGCCGGCGCCGATCCGGCCAGGGTGCTGCTGCCCTCGGCGCTGACCGGCGCGGTGCTGCTGATGGGCGCGGACCTCGCGGCGCGGCTGATCCCGACCGACATCGAACTGAAACTGGGCGTCGTCACCGCGCTGCTGGGCGCGCCGCTGTTCGCGATGATCGCCTGGCGCGCGGCGCGGAGCTGGCGCGGATGAGCGCCGCCTTCGCCCTGCAAGGCGCTGCGGTCCGTCGCGGCCGCGCCCTGGTGCTGCAAGACGTCAGCGCCGAGGCGCACTTCGGCGAGGTGCTGGGGGTGATCGGCGCCAACGGGGCCGGCAAGACCACGCTGCTGCGCGCGGCGCTCGGCCTGGCGCGGCTGGAGCACGGGCGCGCGGAGCTGGGCGGCCATGAGGTGCGCACCCTCGACGATCGCGAGCGGGCGGCGCGCGCAGCCTATCTGCCGCAGGAGCGGCGGGTCGGCTGGAACCTGCCGGCCTGGCGGGTGGCGAGCCTCGGCGCGGCGCACCTGTCGCCAAGCGCGGCCCGCGAGCGGGCGCACGAAGCGCTGGCCAGGGTGGGGCTGGCGACGCTGGCCGGCCGCGGCGTGCTGGAGATGTCCGGCGGCGAGCGCGGCCGGGTGCTGCTGGCGCGGCTGCTGGCTTCGCACGCGCCGCTGCTGGTCGCCGACGAACCGGGCGCGGGGCTCGATCCCGACGCCCAGCTGCTGGCGCTCGAGCTGCTGCGCGCCGAGGCCGAGCGCGGCGCGGCGGTGGTGCTGACGCTGCACGACCTCAGCCTGGCCGCGCGGGCCTGTGATCGGCTGATCGTGCTCAGCGCCGGCCGGGTGATCGCCGACGGGCCGCCGCGCGCGGCGCTGTCGCCGGAGGTGCTGGCGCAGGCGTTCGGGCTCGACGGGCGGCTGGAGGAGACCAGCGCCGGCCTGGTGGTCGCGGCGCAGCGCGGAGCCGGCCCCTAAATCCGGTCATCCCCGCGAAAGCGGGGACCCAGGTTTTTTGTCGGGCCGGTGAAGCGCGGATTGTGCTTCAAACGAAAAACGCCTGGATCCCCGCTTTCGCGGGGACGAGCGGAGAAGGGCGGTTCAGCTCCCCGCCTGCTCCGTCACGGTCGCGATCGTCGGCGAATAGCCGTAGCCGCCGCGCTTCAGGTCGGCGCTGAGGCTGATCGGCGTCGAGCCGCCGTTCAGCTTGGCGCGGTAGACCTGCACGCCTTCCATCACCCGCATCACGTAGTTGCGGGTCTCGGAGAAGGGGATGCACTCGATGAAGTCGATCGGGTCGGTCGAGCCGCCGCGCGGGTCGCCGCAGTAGGCGGCCCACTGCGGTGGGCGGCCCGGGCCGGCGTTGTAGCCGGCGACGGCCATGACGTAGGAGCCGGAGAACTGACCGACCAGCTGGCCGAGGAAGCTGGAGCCGAGGCGCATGTTGTAATCCGGCTCGTCAAGCATCGACGGCGAATAGTCGACGCCCATCTTGCGCGCGGTGATCTGCGCGGTGGCCGGCATCAGCTGCATCATGCCGCGCGCGCCGACGCCGGAGCGGACCAGCGGGTCGAAGCCGCTTTCCTGACGGGTGATGGCGAGCACCAGGGCCGGCTCCGGCGCGCCCATCACCTGTGGCGGCGTGCGGTAGGGATAGGCCCGTTGCGGCAGGATGAAGCCACGCTGGGCCGCGCCCCGGGCGATCTTCATCGAGGTGTCCTGGTCGCCGTAGCCGCGCACCAGGTCGATCAGCAGCGCCTGGTCCTTTGCGGTCGGCAGGATGTCGTCGAGCGCCAGCACGAACGAGCGGAAGACGTCGCGCTGGCCTTCGTCGTGCAGCAGGCGCGCACCCTGGACCACGTCGCTACCTTCGAAGCGGGCGCGGTCGCCGGGCGTGATCAGCGGGTCATCGCCCAGCGCCAGCTGCAGGCCGGCCTTTTCGGCGGCGAGCTGGCCGTAGAAGGTCGTCGCGTGCTGCGCGCCGGCCGCATAGAAGCTCTGCGCCGCCGAGCGGTTGCCCTGGGCCTCGGCCGCCCGACCCTGCCAGTAAAGGGCCCGTGCGCGGGTGATCGGCGAGGTGCCGACGCGGTCGATCACCGCGAAGTGGCGCGCCGCGCGCTCCGGATCCTTCAGTCGGGTGAGCGCCAGCCAGCCGGCGTAGAACTCGGCCTCCGCCGCCTCGGTGCCGGTGGTGAAGCCGCATTCCGCGACTGCCGCATAGGCGCCCTTGGAGTCGCCGAGCTTGAGCTTGGCCAGCACCAGCTGGCGCCGCTCCGCCCAGAGCCGGTCGGCCTGATCGTCGGTGTGCACCACCTTCGGGAAGAAGGGCAGCTGGGCGGCGGCGAGCTCGGTCAGCCCACGGCGGCGCAGGTAGGCGGCGCGCTCGAAGGCGACGCCTGGGCTCATGGCGACGCTCTGCGGCAGCGAATTGCCGAGCTCGTTGGCGTTGAAGGCGTCGCCGCGGTAGGCGATCCGCGCATAGGCCGCCAGTTGCTGGTCGGCGGCCAGCAGCGGGATCATCTCTCGCGCCGCCGGGCCCTGCGGGCCGTACAGCAGGATGTCGGCGCGGGCGGCGTGATCGTCAGGCGTCAGCACGTCGCTGAAGCGCGCCTGCATCATCCGCTGAACGTTCAGCTCGAAGCTCTTGGTGCGCCACCAGCGGCGGATCAGCTCGGCGCCCTGCGCCGACTGGCCGGTGTTGCGGTAGGCCTGGGCCAGCGCCATCGCGCCTTGGGCGGTGGTCGGCTCCAGCCCATCGAACCAGTCGATGATCTGCCGCGGCGATTTGCCCGAGGTCTCGACCAGCTTCTCGACGGCCGCCTGGCGCCGGGAAGCGCGCGGCCAGGCCATCAGATCGCGGCGGGCCTGCTCGGCTTCCTGGAAGGTCAGCGAATCGCCGGCGTAGTCGACCAGCACCCAGGTGGCGGTCTTGCGCGCCGCTCGGTCGCTGATCGCCGCCAGCGCGCCGCGCGCGCCGTAGACGTCGCCGCGGCGGGCGGATTCCACCGCCATCCGGAAGTAGGTGAAGTCCGAGGCGGACAGCGGCTGGCGCACGGTCTGCTGGCTGGCCGCCACCGGCGCGGCGGCGATCCCGGACTCGGCCGACTGGGCCTCGCTGCGCTGCAGCAGTGCGCCGATGGCGTCCATCGATTGCGCCTGAGCCACGCTCCCGGACACCAGGATCATGCTGGTCAGCAGCAACGCATTACGGGTCTTGGCGTGCAACTCTCGCCCCCTTGGTGACGCTGGTACGCATACGGGCGTTGCAGCGGCAACTCACCGTCCATATTGTCGCGGCGACTCTGAACGTCGCTTCAACAAGCGCCTTATTCACGGCATTTTGCAGATATGTCCCAGCCTTTGTTCAAGGGCCTGTTCCCGGCGCTCGTGACCCCCTTCCGCGACGGCGGCGTCGATGAGGAGGCGTTCATTCGCCTCGTCGAACGCCAGATCGCCGGCGGGGTGCACGGGCTGGTGCCCGTCGGCACCACCGGCGAGACGGCCACGCTTTCCCATGACGAGCACCGCCGGGTGGTCGAGCTCTGCGTCAAGACGGCGCACGGCCGCGTGCCGGTGATCGCCGGCGCCGGCTCCAACTCCACTGAGGAGGCGATCGAGCTGGTGCGCCACGCCAAGGCGATCGGCGCCGACGCGGCCCTGGTGGTCACGCCCTATTACGTGCGGCCGAACCAGGAAGGGCTCTACGCCCACTACCGCGCGATCAACGACGCCGTGCAGTTGCCGGTGATGGTCTACAACGTGCCCGGCCGCACCGGCGTCGACATCTCCAACGAGGTGCTGGCTCGGCTCGCCACGCTGCCGAACATCGTCGGAATCAAGGACGCCACCGGCGACCTGCCGCGGGCCAGCATGCAGCGGCTGATGTGCGGCGACGACTGGGTGATGCTGTCGGGCGACGACCCCAGCGGCCTTGGCTACCTGGCGCACGGCGGCCACGGCTGCATCTCGGTGACCTCCAACGTCGCGCCGGAGCAGACCTCGGCCTTCTACAACGCGGCGATGAGCGGCGACTGGGCCGGCGCGCTGCAGCACCAGGACCGGCTGATCCGGCTGCACCGGGCGATGTTCACCGACGCCTCGCCGGCGCCGTGCAAGTTCGCCCTGGCCCACCTCGGCCTGTGCACCGACGAGGTGCGGCTGCCGCTGGTGGCGGCGTCCGAAGCGTCGCGGACCGAAGTGCTGGCGGCGATGCACGACGCGGGCGTGATCTGATCGCCCTACAGTCCGTCATCGCCCGGCGCGTCCGGGCGACCCATCCCGAAGTCGTTCCGCAGCAGCTGCGGCGGGGCTTTGGGCTGGAAGGCCCGGACAAGCCGGGCCATGACGGAGGAGGAGCGGAAGATCCTTTTCGCGGCGTTCGTGTTTTCGTGGCTCCAGACACCATATGTCCGCCTGAGCGGGCGGGGATGACATGGCCGGTAATCTGATTGCGGAGAACCGCCGCGCGCGGTTCGACTATTTCCTGGAGCAGACGTTCGAGGCGGGGCTGTCGCTGACCGGCTCGGAGGTCAAATCGCTGCGCAACGGCCGCGCCAACATCGCCGAAAGCTATGCGGCGGTGGAGGGCAACCAGATCGTCCTGATCAACGCCGACATCCCGCCCTACACCCAGGCCAACCGCTTCAACCACGAGCCGCGCCGGCCGCGGAAGCTGCTGCTGCACCGCAAGGAGATCGAGCGGTTGATCGGCGCGGTGCAGCGCGAAGGCCGCACCCTCGTGCCGACCAAGCTCTACTGGAACGACAAGGGGCTGGCGAAGCTCGAGATCGCCCTGGCCAAGGGCAAGAAGCTGCACGACAAGCGCGACGTCGCCGCCGAGCGCGACTGGCAGCGCGACAAGGCCCGCCTGATGAAGGACCACGGGTAGGTCCCCGCGCCCCTTTTTCCGCTCACCCCGCGCAAGCGGGGGCCCAGGCTTTTTTGTTGGCCCGGGTGTGGTGAACGCAAAACGCCTGGATCCCCGCTTTCGCGGGGACGACCGGGGAGATTGGCGACGCTCTGCCTATCCCTCGATCAGCTCCTTCGCCCGCACGAAGACCGCCTCGAACATCTCCGCGGTCAGCCGGCCGGTGTTCGTGTTCAGTCTGGAGCAGTGATAGCTGTTCAGCACCGTGTAGGGGCCGGCCTGGAACTCCGAGCCGTGGCCGGCGACGCCGGCCGAGGCCTTCAGCCCGAGCGCGCGCAGCAGGTTGCGGCGCGAGACGTCGCCCAGGGTGACGATCACCTTCAGTCGCGGTAGGGCGGCGATCCGGGCGGTCAGGAACGGCCGGCAGTTGGCCTCCTCGGCGGTCTCCGGCTTGTTGCCGGGCGGGGCGCAGCGGACCGCGTTGGTGATCATGCTGTCGACCAGCTCCAGCCCGTCGTCGGGGCGCGCCTCGTAGCGGCCGCGGGCGAAGCCCAGCTTGATCAGGGTATCGTAGAGCAGCACGCCGGCGTAGTCGCCGGTGAACGGCCGGCCTGTGCGATTGGCCCCCTGGCGGCCGGGCGCGAGGCCGACCACCAGCAGCCGCGCGCCGGGATCGCCGAACGACGGGGCCGGGCCGTTGAACCAGTCCGGATGGGCGGTGCGGTTGGTCTCGCGGTAGGCCACCAGCCGCGGGCAGAGCGGGCAGTCGCGGGCTGGCTCCGGGCCGCAGGCCGCGGCCGCCAGATCAAGCTTCGTCACCGGCTGTTCTTCCTCATCGGTCAGGCGTAAACGCGGCGCACGAATAGCCAGCGCCGCCGCCGATGAACAGGCTGGCGGCCGAGCCTTAAGGACGCGCCATAGCCACGGACCTCGCCAGCCCCGACCTCGACGCCGCCGTGGTGGTGGCGCTGGGCAGCAATCTGGCAGGCGACTACGCCTCGTCCGAGGCGCTGCTGGAGGCGGCGCTGGCGGCTTTCCCGGCGGCCGGCCTGCGCGTGCTCGCCCGCTCGGCCTGGTGGCGCTCGGCCGCCTGGCCCGATCCGGCCGGGCCGGAGTACCGCAACGGCGTGGCTCTGGCGGCGAGCGCGGGCGGCCCGGAAGCGACCCTGGCGGCGCTGCTGCAGGTGGAAGCCGGCTTCAACCGTCGCCGCGACGCCCGCAACGCGCCGCGCACCCTGGATCTCGACCTGATCGCTCACGGCCGCAGCGTGATCGCCACTCCGGGCCTGACCTTGCCGCATCCGCGCGCCCACGAACGGCTGTTCGTCATGGGGCCGCTGGCGCAGATCGCGCCGGCCTGGCGCCACCCGCTGCTCGGCCAAACGGCGGCGAATCTCGCGGCTGCGGCGACGGTAGGGCTGGATGCAGAGCCATGCGGCGTTGCACAATGAGGTCCGACCCTCTATTTTCGCTCGTTCTATCTCCCGTCTGAGGACTCCATGGCTCGCGTCACCGTCGAAGATTGCATCGAGAAGGTCCCCAACCGCTTCAGCCTCGTGCTGCTGGCGGCCCACCGCGCCCGCGCCATTTCGGCCGGCGCGCCGCTCCTGGTCGATCGCGACAACGACAAGAACCCGGTGGTCTCGCTGCGCGAGATCGCCGACGACGTCGTCGACGCCGACGACCTGCGCGAGAATCTGATCGGCACCCTGCAGCGCGTCGATGAGCGCTCCGAGGCCGAGGAAGAGGCGGAGACTCTGGCCCTGCTGGCGGATCCGACGCACATGCAGATGAGCGAACTCGAGCTCGTCCGCGCGCTGCAAAGCGACCGCGACGGCGGTCAGGAGGAGCGGTACTGAGCCCGGAAGGCGCAGACCCTCTTACCGTTGAGGCGACCCCTGCGGCCGCCGCGCTGAAGGACGGCCCTAAGGACGGGGCGGCGCAGGCCGCCTCGGTCCCAGCCGCTCCGGGCCAGACCGCACCGGGCCAGACGGCCTCGGCCAAGCGGCCCCGGTTCCTTCGCCAGTTCGAGCTGATCGAGAAGGTCCGGTCCTACGACCCGACCGCCGACGAAGCGCTGCTGAACCGCGCCTACGTCTACGCCATGCGGATGCACGGGGCGCAGACGCGCGCCTCCGGCGACCCCTATTTCGCCCACCCGATCGAGGTGGCGGGCATCCTCACCGACTACCGCCTGGATACGGCGACGATCGTGACGGCGCTGCTGCACGACGTGATCGAGGACACCCCGGTCACCCGCAAGGAGATCGACGAGCTCTTCGGGCCGGAGATCGGCGAGCTGGTCGAGGGGGTGACCAAGCTCTCCAAGCTGGAGCTTTCCTCCGAGCATCTCCGCCAGGCGGAAAACCTTCGGAAATTCATTCTGGCGATCAGCCGGGACGTGCGCGTGCTGCTGGTGAAGCTGGCCGACCGGCTGCACAACATGCGCACGCTGCACTACATCAAGAGCCCAGCTAAGCGGGAGCGGATCGCGCGCGAGACGCTCGACATCTACGCCCCGCTGGCGCGCTCGATCGGCGTGCACCGGATCTGTACCGAGCTTGAGGAACTGGCCTTCGCGCACCTCAATCCGGTCGCGCGCGACGCCATCCACCGGCGGCTCGAGACACTGCGCCAGGAGCAGGGCGGGGCGGTGTCGCTGGTCTCCGGGGAAATCGCCGCGCGTCTGGAGGCGGCCGGCATTCCGGCCCGCGTGTTCGGCCGCGAAAAGCATCCCTATTCGATCTGGCGCAAGCTGCAGCGGAAATCGATCGGCTTCTCGCAGCTGTCGGACATCTACGCCTTCCGGGTGATCACCGACACCGAGGACGACTGCTATCGGGCGCTGGGCGTGATCCACCGCGCCTGGCCGAGCGTGCCCGAGCGGTTCAAGGACTTCATCTCGACGCCCAAGCGGAACAACTACCGCTCGCTGCACACAACGGTGGTGGGGCCCAAGGGCATGCGCATCGAGATGCAGATCCGCACCGAGGCGATGGATCTGGTGGCCGAGGAGGGCGTCGCGGCCCACTGGCGCTACAAGGACCAGTCCTACGGCTTCGACGTCGAGCATCAGAAGGCCGCTGGCGGCCGCGACCCGCTGGTCAACTTGCGCCACCTGGTCCAGGTGCTGGAGCACGGCGGCGACGCCGAGGAACTGGTCGAGCACGCCAAGCTCGAAATGTTCCTCGACCAGGTCTTCGTCTTCACGCCGAAGGGCCAACTGGTCAGCCTGCCGAGCGGCGCGATGCCGCTCGACTTCGCCTATGCGGTGCACACCGACATCGGCGACACCACCATCGGGGTGAAGATCAACGGCGAGCTGAAGCCGCTGCGCACGACGCTGCAGAACGGCGACGTGGTCGAGGTGATCCGCGGCGGCAAGCCGGTCGTGCCGCCGGACTGGCGCTCGCTGGCGGTGACCGGCCGGGCGCGCTCGGCGATCCGCCGGCATATCCGCCAGACCGAGAAGGAAGAGTTCACCCGGCTGGGCCGCGTGACCGTCGACCAGGCCTTCGAGGCGGCCGGCAAGGTGTTGAAGGAGGTCTCGCTGCGGCCTGCGCTCGACCGCTTCGCGGCGCCCGGCGAGGAAGAGCTGTACGAGAGCGTCGGCCGCGGGCGGGTCACCCCGCCGCAGGTGCTCGACGCGATCTTCCCGGGACTGAAGGCCACCGAACGCGAGGCGGCCTCGGCGCGCCGGCGCATCGAGGAAGGCAAGGGCGCGCGCCTCTACGTCCGCGGCGGCGGTCTGACGCCCGGCGTCAGCATCCACTTCGGCCCCTGCTGCTCGCCGGTGCCGGGCGACCGGATCGTCGGCATCCTGGAAGGCGACGGCCGGGGCCTGACCGTCCACACCATCGATTGCGAGCGGCTCGAGGAGTACGAGGACCGCGAAGAGTTGTGGCGCGACCTGCAGTGGACGCCGGAAGCCGAGCGCAACGCCATCGCCCGCGCCCGACTGACGGCCACCATCCGCAACGCGCCCGGCGTGCTCGGCCAGGCCTGCAGCATCATCGGCGAGTCCGGCGGCAACATCGTCGGCCTGCACATGCATCACCGGCAGAAGGACTTCTTCGACGTCGACTTCGACCTCGAAGTCCAGGACGCCCGCCACGTGACGCACATCGCCGCCGCGCTGAGGGCCAATCCCAGCGTCGAGACGGTGGACCGGACGAAGGCTTAGGGGCGCGCAGCCTGACCTCTCCCCGCGTGCGGGGAGAGGGCGAAGACTTTCGCGCGGCGCTTTTCCGGATTATCTCCGGGTCATGAACACCGAAGACGTCCTCAACGAGTTCCGGGCCGCGGGCGCGCTGCGCGAAGGCCATTTTGTCCTGTCGTCCGGCCTGCACTCGGGCGTCTTCCTGCAGAAGAACCTGGTCTTCCAGTATCCCGAGCGCACCGAGCGGCTGTGCAAGGCGCTGGCGGCGAAGATCCGCGAGGCGGTGGGCGAGGTCGACATCTGCGTCTCGCCGGCGGTCGGCGGCATCATCCCGGGCTACGAGACCGCGCGGCACCTCGGCGTGCCGTCGGTCTACGTCGAGCGCGAGGGCGGTGAGTTCAAGCTGCGCCGGGCGTTCGAGATCCCCGAGGGCGCCCGCGTCGCCATGGTCGAGGACATCGTCTCCACCGGCCTGTCGTCGCGCGAATGCGTCGAGGCGATCCGCAAGGCCGGCGGCAACGTCGTGGTCGCCGCCTGCCTGGTCGACCGTTCCGGCGGCAAGGCCGATCCCGGCGCGCCGTTCGTGGCGCTGGCCCGGCTCGACGTGCCGGCCTATCCGGCGGACCAGCTGCCGCCGGAGCTGGCGGCGATCCCGACCGAGGATCCTGGCAGCCGGCGGCTGAGCAAATGAGCCATCTTCGCCTCGGCGTGAACATCGACCACGTGGCGACCGTTCGGAACGCCCGGGGCGAGAGCTATCCCGACCCGGTGCGCGCCGCCGAGGCGGCGCTGGCGGCCGGGGCGGACGGGATCACCGCCCACCTGCGCGAGGATCGCCGGCACATCTCCGACGCCGACATCGACGCGCTCGCCGACATCACCCGCAAGCGCGGCCGGCCGCTGAACCTGGAGATGGCGGTCACCGCCGAAATGGAGGCGATCGCGCTGGCTCACCGGCCACACGCCGCCTGCCTGGTGCCGGAGCGGCGCGAGGAGGTCACCACCGAGGGCGGCCTCGACGTCGTCGGCGGCCTGGAGCGGATCGCACCGCTCGTCGGCCGGCTCGCCGCCGCCGGCATCCGCGTCTCCTGCTTCATCGACGCCGACCTGGCGCAGGTCGCCGCGGCGAAGGCGGCGGGGGCGGCGGTGGTCGAATTCCACACCGGCGCCTACTGCGAGGCGGTGCGCCACCGCTCGCCCGAAGCGGCCCGCCTGCTCGAGCAGGTGAAGGCCGCGGCCCGCGAGGCGCAGCGCCTCGGCCTGGAGGTCCACGCCGGCCACGGCATCGACTACGAGACGGTGAAGCCGATCGCCGCGATCCCCGAGGTGGTCGAGCTGAACATCGGCCATTTCCTGATCGGCGAGGCGATCTTCATTGGCCTTGGCCCGGCGATCCAGCGCATGCGCGCGCTGATGGACGATGCGCGCGCCGCGGCGAGGGCGGCATGATCATCGGCCTGGGCTCGGATCTCTCGGACATCCGTCGGGTGGAGAAGAGCCTGGAGCGGTTCGGCGAGCGCTTCACCAACCGTGTCTTCACCGAGATCGAGCGGACCCGCTCGGAGCGCAAGACCGACCGCGCGGCCAGCTACGCCAAGCGGTTCGCCGCCAAGGAGGCCTGCGCCAAGGCGCTGGGCACCGGCATCCGCCACGGGGTCTTCTGGCGCGACATGGGGGTGGCCAATCTGCCGTCCGGCAAGCCGACCATGGTGCTGACCGGCGGCGCGCTGGAGCGCCTGCAGGCGATCACGCCGGAGGGGCATGTGGCGGCGATCCACCTCAGCCTGACCGACGACCACCCCTACGCCCAGGCCTTCGTGATCATCGAGGCTCTGCCTGCAGGCTGAGGCGGGGCGGGGGGCTCCATGAACGCCGAACTGTTGGACTTCGTCCGCCGCGCGCTCGAAAAGGGGCTGTCGCGCGATCAGGTGGCCGAGGCGCTGACGCGCGCCGGCTGGAGCGAACCTGACATCCGCGCGGCGCTGGGCGCCTTCGCCGAGGTCGATTTCCCGATCCCGGTGCCGCGGCCCAGGCCCTATCTCTCGGCGCAGGAGGTGTTCACCTACGCGCTGCTGTTCACCGCCCTCTACGTCAGCGCCTTCAACCTGGTGGCGCTGGTCTTCCACTTCATCGATCTCGCCGTCGCCGAGCCGCGCTTCACCGACGTCCCGCAGGGCTTGCGGGCGTACGAGGCGATGCGAGGCAATATCGCGGCGCTGATCGTCGCCTTCCCGCTGTTCCTCCTGCTGTTTCGGGCCAATGAGCGCGGGCTCGTCGCCGACCCGACGAAGCGGGAGTCCAAGCCGCGCAAGTGGCTGACCTACCTGACGCTGTTCATCGCCGCGGCGGTGCTGATCGGCGATCTGTCCGGCCTGGTCTACCGGCTGCTCGGCGGCGACCTGACGATCCGCTTCCTGCTGAAGGTGGCCACGGTCGGGGTGATCGCCGGCGGCGTGTTCGCCTACTTCCTGTCGGACATTCGTCGGGGCGAGCGGGCATGAGGCCGCGCGCTTCGACGATCTTTCTGAGCTGCGCCAGTCTGCTGGTCGGCGCGGCGGTGGCGAGCGGCATCTGGATTGTCGGCGGCCCGGGTTCGGCCCGGCTGCGCAAGTTCGACGACGAGCGGCTGCAGAGCCTGCAGCGGCTCGCTTCGGAAATCGACGGCCACTACGCGGCGCGCCAGGAGTTGCCGGCCAACCTTTCCGCGCTGGCGGCGGAAGCCGGCGACCTCGCGCCTGCGGCGCTGCAGGATCCCGCGACCGGCGTGGCTTACGGCTATCAGCGCAGGGGCCCGGCCGACTACCAGCTCTGCGCGCGGTTCTCGGCGGCAAGCGACGCCCAGACGCCGATCCGCTGGCGGCACGGCCGCGGGCAGGCCTGCTACAGCTTCACCGCGCCGCAGCCGAAGCGGACCGCCGACGGTTCGCGCTAGATCGGGCCCGGTCCTAGACGGTGAGCGCCGCGCGTCGGCGTTGCGCCAGGCGCGGGCCGACCATGTTGACCACCAGGCCGCCTAGCACCAGCGCCGCGGCGGTCAGCTTCCAGGGCTGCAGCGGCTCGGCCAGCAGCACTGCCGAGGCGCCCATGCCGAACACCGGCACCAGCAGCGACAGCGGCGAGATCGTCGCCGCCGGATGGCGGGCGAGCAGCCAGGCCCACATGCCGTAGCCAAACAGGGTGTTGCCGTAGGCCTGCCAGGCCACCGCCGCCCAGGTCGCCGGCGAGGCGTGGACGATGCTCTGCGTCACCGCGGTCCAGCCTTCGAAGGCGAAGGCCAGCAGGAACAGCGGCGGGACGGAGAACAGGCTCGCCCAGACCACATAGGCCAGCATGTTGGCTTTCGGCGTCGCGCGGGTGACGACGTTGCCGCCGGCCCAGGCGGCGGCCGACAGCAGGGTCAGGATCAGGCCAAGCGGCGTCACGTCGCCGTTGGCGTGCAGCATCAGCCAGCCGAGCCCGGCGGCGGCGAGCAGCAGGGCGGCCAGATGGTGGGCGCGCAGCCGTTCGCCGGAGATCATCACGGCCATGCCGATGGTGAAGAACACCTGCATCTGCGCGACCAGCGAGGCCAGGCCCGGCGAGATGTGCCCGCGCAGCGCGATGAAGATCAGGCCGAACTGGCCGACGCCGATCAGCAGGCCGTAGGCGGCCAGGTTGCGCCACGGCACGTCGGGGCGCTTCAGGAAGAAGACGGCGGGGATCAGCGCGACGGTGAACCGCAGGGCCGCCAGGGTCAGCGGCGGCAGCGCCTCGAGCGCCGCCTTGATGACCACGAAGTTCACCCCCCAGACGGCGACGATGGCGATGGCGAGTAGCAGGTGGAGGGGCGGCAGCGCGTCACGGTTCATCGGGCGCCCATATGGTCTATTCGACTGCTACGGCCAATAGCCGAATGAGCACGAGTTCACGGGCGCGCGGCCTTGCTCGTCGGCTATGCAACGCGTAGCAACAGCCGGTCCGGTGCGCCGGACGCCGTCAGGGACCATCCATGAGCGACAACGTGCAGGCTGCACAGCCCCCCGAGAAGACCGGCGCCGTCGGCGAGATCGTCGAGATCGTCAAGACCGTCTTCTACGCGCTGTTGATCGCCCTGGTCCTGAGGGTGCTGTTGTTCCAGCCGTTCACGATCCCGTCGGCGTCGATGGAGCCGAACCTGTACCAGGGCGACTACATCATCGTCTCGAAGTTCAGCTACGGCTATTCGCGCCACTCGATCCCGTTCAGCCCGCCGATCTTTCCCGGCCGCGTGCTGGGCAAGCCGGCCGAGCGTGGCGACGTCGTGGTCTTCAAGCTGCCGCGCGACGGGCACACCGACTATGTGAAGCGGGTGATCGGCCTGCCGGGCGACCGCATCCAGATGAAGGACGGCCTGCTCTTCCTCAACGGCCAGCAGGTGCAGCGCCAGTTCGCCGGCACGCGCAGCGAGGACACCGGCTTTGGCTTCGTCCGCGACGTGGCCAACTACCGCGAAACCCTGCCCGGCGGGCGGACCTTCCTGACCAGCGATTTCGGCGCTGACGGCGAGCTCGACAACACCGAGGTCTTCGTGGTGCCGGAAGGCCACTACTTCATGATGGGCGACAACCGCGACAACTCCTCGGACAGCCGCGTGCCCCCGGAAGCCGGCGGCGTCGGCTTCGTCCCGGCCGAGAACCTGGTCGGCAAGGCGCAGATCATCCTGCTGTCGTGGAAGCCCAGCGCCTCGATCCTGAAGCCCTGGACCTGGGTGTTCGACGCCCAGCCGAGCCGCTTCTTCCGCGTGCTGCAGTGATTGCGGCCCGATGAACGTTCGCGCGGCCGCCGTCGCCGAATTGGAGCGCCGGATCGGCCACGTCTTTAACGACCGCGACTTGCTGGAGCGGGCGCTGACCCACGCCAGCGTCGGCGACGGCGCCAAGTCGGTGCGCCACAACGAGCGGCTGGAGTTCCTGGGCGACCGGGTGCTGAACCTTTGCGCCGCCGAACGGCTGATGGCGCTGGACCCGGATTCGCGCGAAGGCGAGATGTCGCGCCTGCTCGCCAGCCTGGTGAACTACCACGCCTGCGCCCGGGCGGCGAAGCGGGTGGGCCTGCCCGAGGCGATGCGGTTCTCGGCCAGCGCCACCAAGGTCGGCGCGCGCCGCTCCGAGGCGGTGCTGGGCGACGCCTGCGAGGCGCTGATCGCGGCGCTGTACATCGACGGCGGCCTGGAATGTGCACGGGCTTTCTTCCTGGAATTCTGGCAGGAGGAGTTCGATCGCCTGAGCGAGCCGCGGAGCAAGGATTCCAAGACCCAGCTGCAGGAGTGGGCGCAAGGCCTGGGCCTGCCGCTGCCGGCCTATCAGGTGGTTGGCCGCGAGGGGCCGGACCATGCGCCCAGCTTCACGGTGCAGGTCGTGGTCGAGGGCTTCCCGCCCGAACAGGCGCAGGGCCGCTCTCGGCAGGACGCCGAGAAGGCCGCCGCCCAAGTGATGTTGTTGAAGCGTGAGGGGCCGGAACCCGACCCCGTTCAGGAGACAAGCCCATGAGCCGCGCCGGTTTCGCCGCCATTATCGGCGCGCCCAACGCGGGCAAGTCGACGCTGACCAATCGTCTGGTCGGGGCTAAGGTCTCGATCGTCACCCAGAAGGTGCAGACAACGCGCTTTCCGGTGCGTGGCGTGGCGATGGCGGGCGACGCCCAGATCGTGCTGGTCGACACGCCCGGGATCTTCCAGCCGCGCCGTCGGCTCGACCGGGCCATGGTCCGCGCCGCCTGGGGCGGCGCCCAGGACGCCGACGCGGTGGTCCACCTCGTCGACGCCGCCGCTGAGCTCGCCGTCGCCGAGCCGGGCGCCAAGGCCGCCGACAAGCGCGCCGCCATCGACGTCGAATCCATCGTCGAGGGGCTGAAGACCTCGGGCCGCCAGGCGATCCTGGCGCTGAACAAGGTCGATGCGGTCAAGCGCGACAAGCTGCTGGAGCTCTCCCAGCGGCTGTTCGCGACCGGCGTCTATTCCGAAGTGTTCATGATCTCGGCCACGACCGGCTCGGGCGTCGACGACCTGAAGGCGCGGCTCGCCGAGCTGATGCCGGAGAACCCCTGGTTCTATCCGGAGGACCAGACCGCCGACCTGCCGGCGCGGCTGCTGGCCGCCGAGATCACCCGCGAGAAGATTTACCTGCGTGTCCACGAGGAGCTGCCCTATGCGGCGGCGGTCGAGACGACCAAGTTCGAGGACCGCCAGGACGGCTCGGTGCGCATCGAGCAGACCATCTACGTCGAGCGTGAAAGCCAGCGGCCGATCGTCCTCGGCAAGGGTGGCCAGACCCTGAAGTGGATCGGCCAGAAGGCGCGCGAGGAGCTGAACGTCATCCTCGATCGGCCGGTGCACCTGTTCCTTCACGTGCAGGTCGACGAGCGCTGGGCCGACAAGCGCGAGTTCTATGGCGACGTCGGGCTGGACTTCGACGTCTGAGGCCACGTGTCATCCCGGACGGCCGGAGGCCGATCCGGGACCCATGCACAGGGCGCCGCCGGGTTGGGCGGCATGTTCGCCGAGACTCTACCTCTGAAATCGGTGTTCATGGGTCCCGGCTCGGCGTCGCTGACGCTCCTTGGCCGGGATGACAGTTGAAGTAGCATGGAATTCGAAGACGACGCCTTCGTGCTGAGCGCGCGCGCCCATGGCGAGGCGGGCGCCATCGTCGAGTTCCTGACCGCGCAGCACGGCAAGTACGCCGCCCATGTGGCCGGCGGCGCGTCCCGGCGCATGAAGCCGGCGCTGCAGCCGGGCGCCCAGGTGATCGCCCGCTTTCGCGCCCGGGTCGCCGACCAGCTGGGCTCGGCCAGCGTCGAGCCGGTCGGCGAGGGGCCGGCGGCGCTGTTCGACGACCGGATGGCGCTGACCGGACTTTCGGCCGCCGCGGCGGTGGCGGCCGGCGCGCTGCCCGAGCGCGAGCCGCATCCGGGAGCCTATCTGGCGTTCGAGGCCCTGACCCGGGCGCTGCTCCACCCGGACATCTGGCCGGCGGTGTTCGTCCGCTTCGAGGCCGGCCTGCTGCAGGACCTGGGGTTCGGCCTCGATCTGTCGAAGTGCGCCGCGACCGGCGAACGCGACGACCTGATCTACGTCAGCCCGAAGACCGGCCGTGCGGTGAGCCGCAAGGCCGGCGAACCCTACAAGGACCGGATGCTGAAGCTTCCGCCCTTCATGCTCGGGGCGCAGGCGGGGCTAGGCCCCGGCGACGTGGGCGCGGGGCTCGCCCTGACCGGCCACTTTCTCGAAGCGTTTATCTTCAATCCGCTTAATCGCCCGCTGCCGCCGGCGCGGCTTTGGCTGGTGGACCAGCTGAGTGCGGCGGGGCGCCTCTGACGCCGCAAGGTTGCGGGCGATCAGCGTCGTCGCGGCGACGCGCATCCACGGCTCCATGACCGCGGGCAGGCGGACGGTGACGCGCTGCGCCGGACCGCCCGGATCGCGCGGCGACGGCTTCAGGGTGATCGCCAGCCGGTTGACGCCCAGGCTGACGATCCGCGCCTGGTCGATGTCGCGCCAGCGGATCTGCCGGGTCGGCGTCAGGCGCAGGCCATTTGGGCTGACCTCCACCTGCGGCCAGGGCCGGACCAGGCCCGCCACCACCGGGGTCGCGCCCAGCGCCATCAGCGCCGCGCCGGCCATCGCCGCCAGTTGCAGCGGCAGGCCGCCGGCCAGGGCGAAGCGGTCGATCGCCGCCAGGCCGGTGACGAAGGCGCCGGCGACGCCCAGCCAGGCGGCGGCGATCAGCACCTGGTCGACCTTCGGCGCCGGGGCGACCTCCAGCGTCTTGAGGCTCGCCGGATCGACGTCGGGGGCTTGGACCGTGCCCAGGCGGATCGCCAGCAAGGCGCTGGGGGCGAGCACCAGCAGGGCCGCCAGCGCGCCGTAGCGCACCGGATCGGGCCCGATCACCAGGGCGAAGGTGGAGACGGCCATGATCGCGGAGATCAATGCGCTCTGGGCGCTGGCGCGGAAATTCTGGGTCAGCATCACGGGTCCGGACGATCGGCGGAGGTCCGCCAGCCTGCACCCAGCGTAGAGGTCGACAACCTAAGCTTCGGCCAATGAACGTAGTTATCGAGCGGTGTCCGCCGCTGGTGAACTCTTAGCGCCAGTCGTCGACCACGAAGCAATCCGGGCGGTTGTGCCCGGGTTCGTCGGGCCGTTGCATGGCCACGCCCTCGAAGGTCACGGCGAATCCGCGCTCCGACATCAGCCGGTGGGCGTCGCGCCGCGCGGCGTTGACCCCGGCGATCAGCTGTTCGGCGCCCTGGGCATGGGCGAAGGCCTCGCAGGCCGACAGCAGGCGCTCGAAGTCGCGGGCGGCGTGCTGGCCAGGCCGCGCCGCGCCGAACTTGAGGTAGGCGGCGCCGGAGCCCGCCTCGCTGCCGCCGCCAACGTGGCAGACCGCGAATCCGGCGAGATCCGAACCGTCGTAGACGAGAACCGTGTCGCCCAGGCCCTGGTCCGCGACGGCCTGGATCTCGCGTCGCAGGTCGAGCCCGGGGCTCACCGCGTCGGTCAGCGTCCGGCAGGCGGCGAGGCTGGCCGCGCGGGCGTCTTGCTGCAGGGAGGACAAGCTCGCCCACTGACCAGACGCCGCTTGCGGCTCCACCGCCTTGGCCATCACCGGCGTGAGCGCCTGCTTCGTGAAGCCGAACTTGCCGTAGAGCGCGTGGTGCTTGGGGCTGTCGGCGAAGGTGAAGAGCGCCGCCTGGCGCGTCCCCCAGGCGTCGAACTGCGCCATCGTCGGGACGAGCAGGCGTTGCGCGACGCCGTGGCCCCAGAAGTCCGGGTGCACCGTCACCGGGCCGAAGAAGCCGAAGTCGCCCCAATCGGTGGCGAAGCTCGACCCGATCAGGCGGCCGTCCGCAAAGACGCCGACCGCCGCCTCCGGGCGGGCGCGCCAGCGTGTCGCCACCAGGTCCGCATCGCCCACGAAACTCAGTGGATCGGGCAAGCCGAGGTGCGTGCCGAACGCGAGGCGAAACACATGGTCGGCGGCGGGCAGGTCCTCCTCGCGGAGGGGACGGATGCTGATGTCCATTCGGCGGCTCCCCAATCGCTCTGATTAGACCGGAGGATCAGTCCTTCAGCCAGCCCTCGATCTTCAGGCCCGAGGCAGCTTCGGCCTCTGCGCGGCCGACCTTGCGGACCGGCTGGCCGAAGGCCCAGACGTGGCCTTCGAGGTCGCGGGCGACATAGGTGCGGTCGCCGTAGAACTGATCCTCGGGCTCGCGGAGGATCTCGGCGCCGGCGGCGCGGGCGCGCTCGCAGTGAGCGTCGAGGCCGTCGGCCAGCGTCACGTGGACCCGCTGGGTGTTGCGGCCGCCGGTCGAGGCCGGGGAGGCGACGTAGTCGGCCCAGTCGTCGCCGCCGATCATCACCTGGCCGCGGCCCTGGAAGCTCATCTCGGCGTGGGAGACCCGGCCCTGGTCGTCGGTGAGCACCATGATCCGCTGGAAGCCGAAGACGCGCTCCAGCCAGTCGAGGGCCGCGTTGGGATCGCGGTAGTTGGCGGACGGGGTGAAGACGGCGCGGTTCCAAGGATCGTCCATGGGCGGCTCCTACGTTGACGGCGGCTGATCCACCCGACAGAAACGCGCTTCGCGCCGCAGCGACGCACAGCCGCCAAAGCGGGTAAGCTGGCCGGCCTAACCGGTATGATTCTCACATGACCCTGCAAACTCCTCCGCCGTCCGACGGCGACGGCGACCGCATCATCGACGAGCCGCTGTCCGAAGCGCTGTCGCGGCGCTACTTGGCCTATGCGCTGAGCGTCATCACCGACCGGGCGCTGCCCGACGTGCGCGACGGGCTGAAGCCGGTGCAGCGGCGCGTGCTGTACGCGATGCGCGAGATGCGGCTGAACCCGGACTCCGCGCCGCGCAAATGCGCCAAGGTGGTCGGCGAGGTGATGGGCGGCTACCACCCGCACGGCGACCAGTCGATTTACGACACCCTGGTGCGGATGGCGCAACTGTTCGCCCAGCGCTATCCGCTGGCCGACGGGCAGGGGAACTTCGGCAACATCGACGGCGATAACGCCGCGGCCATGCGCTACACTGAGGCGCGGCTGACCCGTGCGGCGATGCTGTTGCTGGACGGCATCGACGAGGACGCCGTCGACTTCAAGCCGACCTACGACGGCCAGGACGACGAGCCGGTGGTCCTGCCGACCGGCTTCCCCAACCTGCTGGCCAACGGCACCACCGGGATCGCCGTCGGCATGGCGACCTCGATCCCGCCGCACAACGCCGGCGAACTGATCGACGCCTGTCTGCTGCTGCTGGATCAGCCCGAGGCTTCGACCGAGGCGCTGATGGCCCACGTCCAGGGGCCGGACTTCCCGACCGGCGGGGTCATCGTCGAGCCGCGCGCCTCGCTGCTGGAGACCTACGAGACCGGCCGCGGCGGGGTCCGCCTGCGCGCGACCTGGGAAAAGGAGGATATGGGGCGCGGGGTCTATCAGATCGTCGTCACCCAGATGCCTTACCAGGTGAAGAAGGCCGACCTGGTCGAGAAGCTCGCCGAGCTGATCGAGACCAAGAAGGCGCCGCTGCTGGGCGACGTGCGCGACGAGTCCGCCGAGGACGTGCGGCTGGTGCTGGAGCCGAAGAACCGCAACGTCGAGCCGGAAGTGCTGATGGAGAGCCTGTTCAAGCTCTCCGACCTGGAGATCCGCTTCTCGGTCAACATCAACGTCCTGGACGCGCGCGGCACGCCCGGCGTGATGGGGCTGAAGGCCGTGCTGAAGGCCTTCCTCGAGCACCGGCGCGAGGTGCTGGTGCGCCGCGCGCGGCATCGGCTGGAGAAGATCGAAGCCCGTCTGCACATCCTCGACGGGTTGATGATCGCCTACCTCAATCTCGATGAGGTGATCCGCATCGTCCGTTACGAGGACGAGCCCAAGGCCAAGCTGATGGCGGCCTTCGGCCTGTCGGAGATCCAGGCCGACGCGATCCTCAACACCCGGCTGCGCCAATTGGCGAAGCTCGAGGAGATGGAGATCCGCCGCGAGCACGCCGAACTCTCCGCAGAGCGCGACGGCATCTTGAAGATGCTCGGCTCCGACGCCGCCCAGTGGAAGCTGGTCGGGCAGGGCCTGCGCGATGTGAAGAAGGCGTTGAGCGAGCTGAACGTGCGCCGCTCGGTGTTCGCCGACGCCCCGCAGGTCGACGCCGAGGCCGCTATCGAGGCGATGATCGTGCGCGAGCCGATCACCGTCATACTCTCCGATAAGGGCTGGATCCGCGCCGCCAAGGGCCGGGTCGAAGACCCCTCGGAGCTGAAGTTCAAGGAGGGCGACAAGCTGGCCTTCCTGGTGCCGGCGGAGACCACCGACAAGCTGTTGATCTTCGCCTCCGACGGCCGCTTCTTCACCCTCGGCTGCGACAAGCTGCCGGGCGGCCGCGGCCATGGCGAGCCGCTACGGCTGATGATCGACCTCGACGACAAGGTCGGGCTGGTCGACGTCTTCGTGCACAAGCCGGGCGCCAAGCGGGTGCTGGCGTCGAAGGAGGGCTACGGCTTCGTCCTGCCGGAGGACGAGGCGATCGCCTTCCGCCGGGCTGGCAAGCAGGTGCTGAACGCCGGGGCCAAGGGCGCGGCGATCTCGCTTCCGGTGACCGGCGACCACCTGGGCGTGGTCGGCGACAACGGCAAGATCCTGATCTTCCCGATCGACGAACTGCCGGAGATGCCGCGCGGCAAGGGCGTCAAGTTGCAGGCCTACCGCGAGGGCGGCCTGCGCGACGCGCTGATCTTCAAGGGCGACGAGGGCGCGGCCTGGACCACCGCCGACGGGCGCACCCGCGCCTGGCCGGAGTGGCGCGAGTGGCTCGCCCGCCGCGCCGGTGCGGGCAAGCTCGCGCCCAAGGGCTTCCCGGCCAGCAAGCGGTTCCGGCCGAAGTAGGCGAGGGGGCGGACATGGCGCGCAGCCTCTCCGCACCTGCGGCCGCCGGGCTGGTCCTGGCGCTGACGCTGGCTGTAGCGGCCTGCCGGCGGACGCCGGAACCGCCGCTGCAGGCGCCGCCCGACGTCGGCGCCACGATGGCCGAGCGGGTGAAGGTGTTGAACGCCGACGTGCTGGTCATCGACGGCCGCCACGTGCGGCTGGCCGACGCCGCGGCCCCGCAGCCGGTTCCCGACGCCCGCTGCTGGGCCGAGGGATTGGCCGCCCGGCTCGCCACCGCCGCCGTCCGCGACCTGGTCGCCGGCGCGCGGGACGTCCGCGTCGAACCGACCGGGCGCACGGACGAGTACAATCGGGCCATCGCCCATGTCAGTCTCGACAACCAGGACCTCGCCGACACCTTGCACCGCCAGGGGCTCGTCGCGACCAGTTCGACGGGGCGGTTCGGCTGGTGCGCGCCGGTGAGCCTGCAGGAGCCCGGCGCGCCGGACGTGAAATCGCTGATGGATTTCAGCCGCTAAGCGACGCTTCCGATCTGGGCGGTTGCGGAGGATGACGTGCCCGCCGGGGCGTGATTGACTGACGTTCCCGACAATTGGAACCGCTGATGGCGAGCGTCTGGCCGAATGGTGGCGGAACAGTCGGCGCGCTCATGCGCGCGCACGATTGGTCGCGCTCGGCGCTCGGGCCGCCGGAGACCTGGCCCTCGTCGCTGCGCTCGATCGTCAGCCTGCTGCTCGGCTCGAAGTTTCCGATGTTCGTGGCCTGGGGCCCGGAACTGCGCCTGCTCTACAACGACGACTACACCGAGATCCTCGGAGACAAGCACCCGATGGCCCTGGGCGCGCGCTTTCAGGACGTCTGGAGCGAGACCTGGTCGGAGATCGAGCCGCTGACCGCGCGGGCGCGGAAGGGCGAGACGATCTACGACGAGGACCTGCCGCTGGTGGTGATGCGCTACGGCGCCGAGCAACTGACCTGGTTCACCTTCAGCTATTCGCCGATCGAGGGCGAGGCGGGCGCTGTCGCGGGGATGTTCTGCACCGTCGTCGAGACCACCCGCCGGGTGCGCGCGGAGTCGCAACGCGCCTTCATCGCCCGGTTCGACGATCGGCTGCGCGATCTCGAGGACGCCGACCAGATCCTCGCGGTCAGCGCCAGTCTGCTGGGCGAGCATTTCGCCGGCGACCGGGTGCATTGGGCGGGGGTCGATGTCCTCGGCGACGCCTTCGAGGTGGACCACGAGTGGCGCGCGCCAGGGGTTTCGAGCCTGATTGGCCGCCACCGCCTGAGCGCGTTCGGGCCGGCGATGCTCAGCGAGATGAGCGCGGGCTTGATCGTGTCGGTGGAGGATATCTCGCGCGACTTGCCGGAGCCGGACGACCCGGCGGAGACGGCGCTCAGGCCGGACTGGTTGGTCGGCGCGCTCAGCGTGCCGCTGTTGCGCGGCGGGATCTGGCGCGCGGCGCTGTGCGTCCACACGCTGGCTCCCCGGCGCTGGCGCGACGACGAGCGCCAGCTGATCCGCGACGTCGCCGAGCGCGCCTGGACCCGCGCGGAGCGGGCGCGCGCCGAGGCGCGGGTGCGCGACAGCGAACAGCGCCTGCGCGCCCTGGTCGGCGCCAGCTCGGACATCATCTTCCGGGTCAGCGCCGATTGGACGGAGCTGCGCGAACTGGAGGGCCACGACCTGCCGGCGCTGTCGGCGCGGCCGCGCGTGTCGGACCTGTCCAGCCTGCTGCCGCCCGAAGAGCAGCAACGCGTGCAGACGGCGATCCAGGCGGCGCTGGCGTCGCACGGCAACTTCGAGCTGGAGCACCAGGTGGCGGTCGCGGGCCGGGAGCTGTGGATCCGGACCTGGGCCGTGCCGCTGCGCGACGCGCGCGGCGCCGTCGTCGAATGGTTCGGCGCGGCCAGCGACGTCACTCTGGCGCATCGTGCGCGCCAGGAGCTCGAGGAAACGGCCGAGCGGCTGCAACTGGCCACCGAGGCGGCCGAGGTCGGCTTCTGGGATCTCGATCCCACCACCGGGTCGCTGATCTGGTCGCCGCGGGTGAAGCTGATGTTCGGCATGTCGCCGGACTTCCCGGTGACGCTGGACGACTTCTTCGGCGGCGTGCATCCGGCGGACCAGGCTCGCGTCCACGCCGCCTTTCACGCCGCGGTCGATCCGGCCAGGCGCGCGCTCTACGACGTCGAGTATCGCACGGTCGGCAAGGACGACCGCCGGACCCGCTGGGTGGCGGCGAAGGGGCGGGGGTATTTCAACGAGGCCGGCGAATGCGTCCGCCTGATCGGCACCGCCATCGACATCACGGTGCGCAAGGCGGGCGATGAGCACATGCGCCTGATGGTCAATGAGCTCAATCACCGGGTGAAGAACTCGCTGGCGACGGTGCAGGCGATCACCGCGCAGACCCTGCGGCGGGGCGAGGTCCCCGAAGCGGTGCGCGACGCCTTGGCCTCGCGGCTGATCGCGCTGGCGGGCGCCCACGACGTGCTGACGGACGAGAAGTGGTCGGGCGCGGAGCTCAGCGAACTCGCCGGCCAGGCCGCTGCGCCCTACATCAGCCTGTCGGGGACCAGTCCGTTCGAGATCCAGGGGCCGAGCGTCTTCCTGCCGCCGAAGACCGCGATCGCGCTGGCACTGGCGTTCCACGAGCTGGCCACCAACGCCGCCAAGTACGGCGCGCTGTCGGCGCCCGGGGGGAGCGTGCGCATCGCCTGGCGCGTGGAGCGGGCGGCGGGCGGCCGTGAGCTGCGCCTGACCTGGCAGGAGTCCGGCGGACCCCAGGTGCGGCCGCCCGAGCGCACCGGCTTCGGCACGCGCCTGATCCAGCGCGGCCTGGCGAGCGAACTGCAGGGCCAGGTGTCACTCGACTTCCGGCCCACGGGCCTGGTGTGCGTGGTCGAGGCGCATCTGCCGGACGAGCCGGTCGACGGCTGGATGGCGGACCTGCAGGCGGGCTGAGGCGGCGCTGGCGGCTGGACCCGCCCCGCGGACGTGTTAGTGTCTTTGGGATTACGGGTTGTGGCCGCCGTCGGCTCAAGACCTGTCGGCCGGCGATTCGACCGCCACCCGCCTTCGCCAGAGGCTCGGGAGGTAGAGCATGCCGCCGCGGAACCACGTTGAGAATCCCCTAGAGTTCATCTTCGAACGGGCCAGTTGGGCGGCTTCGGACGTCCGCCGAACCCTGGATGCGCCGCCGCTTCGCCACACGGCCGCGGTTCCGCAAATCCGCCGCATCGAGGTCGCCGACCTGTGGGCGGCGCTGCGCGAAGGCTTGCGCGATCTGGGCGTTGCGCGCTCAGACGTGGTCTTCATCGCGCTGTTCTATCCCCTGGCCGGCTTGGTGCTCGGCCGGCTGATGTTCAGCATGAACATGCTGCCCCTGGTCGCGCCGCTGGTCTCGGGCTTTGCGCTGCTCGGGCCGGTGGCGGCGGTCGGTCTCTATGAAATCAGCCGGCGTCTGGAGGTCGGCCAGCCGGTTTCCTGGTCGACGCCGTTCGAGGTGAGGCGCTCGCCGGCGTTCACCTCGATCCTCGCTTTTGGCGCGATCCTGGCGCTGGTCTTCTTCACCTGGGTGGCCGCCGCCTGGGGGATCTACGCCATCACGATCGGGCCGGAGGCGCCGACCTCGCTGGGCTCGTTCATGAACGACGTGTTCGGCACGGCCGCCGGTTGGGCGATGATCGTGCTCGGCACGGCGGTGGGCGCGGTCTTTGCGGCCTTCGCCTTCGCCATCAGCGTGATCTCCGTGCCGCTGATGCTGGACCGCGACGTCGGCGTCACCAATGCGATCCGCGCTTCTATCGCGACGGTGCGGGCCAATCCGCGCCCGATGCTGGTCTGGGGCCTGGTCATCGCCGGCGCCATGGTGCTCGGCTCGATCCCGGCGCTGATCGGTCTGATGTTCGTCCTGCCGCTGTTCGGCCACGCCACGTGGCGGCTCTACCGCAAGCTGGTTCCGGGCGACTGAGGTCCTGCAAGGCCTGATTGTAGCGGCGGCTCCGGAGCGATCCGGGGTCGCCGCTTCACGTTAACGGTTGCGGTCGCGACAGGCGCGCCGCGCCCGACGTGGCGATTTTTGCCGATCGGCGCATTCGACCCTGCAGATCTTGCCGGCCGGCAAGTCCGGGTCGGAAAAAACTGAGCAGTTTCCGTTTTTGCCGAGTTGGCGCCCGGCTTGCGTCGTCCTTTGCCGGGCAAAATGCCCCCGGTGGTCAAAATGACCGGCCGGCCCCTCGAAAGAAGGACGACTACCCAGTGCCTATGAATAGCGTGAACACGAACGTGAGCGCCCTGGCTGCGCTCCAGAACCTCAACAGCACCAACTCGGCGCTTGCGACAACTCAGACGCGCATCAACACGGGTCTGAAGGTCGCCTCGGCGAAGGACAACGGCGCGATCTGGGCCATCGCCCAGAACCAGCGGGCCACCTCGCAGTCGCTCGACTCGGTGAAGGAGTCGCTCCAGCGCGGCTCGTCGACCGTGGACGTGGCGATCGCCGCCGGCGAGAGCATCTCCGACCTGCTGTTGCAGATGAAGACCAAGGCGCTTTCGGCCTCGGACACGACGCTCGACACCAACAGCCGGGTCGCGCTCAACGACGACTTCAAGTCGCTCCGCGATCAGATCCAGAAGGCCGTCGACAACGCCGAGTTCAACGGCGCCAACATGCTCAAGGCGACCGCCAGCAACCCGACGACGGTGATGGCTTTGGCCAACGCCGACGGCAACCAGTTCATCACCGTGGAATCCCAGGACCTCTCGCTGGGCAGCACGGCGATGGGCGGGATCACCGACACCGCGTCGATCAGCACTCAGACCGACGCGCAGAACATGATCGCCACCGTCAACTCGGCGATCACCAACGTGTCGAGCGCGCTGTCGAAGCTGGGCACCGGCTCGAAGTCGATCCAGGCTCACCTGGACTTCGTCGGCAAGCTGCAGGACACCCTGGACGCCGGCGTCGGCAACCTGGTGGACGCGGACCTGGCGAAGGAAAGCGCGAAACTGCAGGCCTTGCAGACCAAGCAACAGCTTGGCGTGCAGGCCCTGTCGATCGCGAACCAGTCGTCTGGATCGCTGCTGTCTCTGTTCCGCTAAACTAAAGCCAAGCCGGTGGGAGGCGGGTCCTCCCGCCGGCGAAGCTTCCGGCGTTACGCCGGCGCGGCCTCGAAGGCGGCCATATAACGGGCGACCTCTAGCTCATCGCCTTGACAATCGGGGGGCCGCGTGCGCCCTTCCGCGGCTCATAAATCAGCCGATTTCCCAAGAGAATGCACGCTTACCGCACGCACACTTGCGGCGCGCTCCGCGCCGCCGATACCGGCAAGTCAGTCCGCCTTGCGGGCTGGATCCACCGTAAGCGCGATCACGGCGGGCTGATCTTCATCGACCTGCGTGATCATTACGGCCTCACCCAGCTGGTCATCAGCCCGTCGACGCCTGGCTTCAACCTGGTCGAGCACGTCCGCGCCGAGAGCGTCATCCGCATCGACGGCGAGGTGGTCGCCCGCACCGACGAGACCGTGAACCCGAACCTGCCCACCGGCGAGGTCGAGGTGCGCGTGGCCGAGGTGGTGGTGATCTCCGAAGCCGCCGAGCTGCCGCTGCCGGTCTTCGGCGAGCCGGAGTATCCGGAAGAGATCCGGTTGAAGAACCGCTTCCTGGACCTCCGCCGCGAGACCCTGCACCGCAACATCGTGCTGCGCTCGAAGGTCATCCAGTCGATCCGCAACCGGATGATCGACCAGGGCTTCCTGGAGTACCAGACGCCGATCCTGACGGCCTCGTCGCCGGAAGGCGCGCGGGACTTCCTGGTCCCCTCGCGGCTGCATCCGAGCAAGTTCTACGCGCTGCCGCAGGCGCCCCAGCAGTTCAAGCAGCTGCTGATGGTCGCGGGCTTCGACCGCTATTTCCAGATCGCGCCCTGCTTCCGCGATGAGGACCTGCGCGCCGACCGCAGCCTGGAGTTCTACCAGCTCGACGTCGAGATGAGCTTCGTGACCCAGGACGACGTGTTCGCCGCCATCGAGCCGGTGATGCATGGCGTCTTCACCGAATTCGGCGGCGACAAGCCGGTCACGCCCTATCCGTTCCCGCGCATCCCGTACCGTGAGGCGATCGCCAAGTACGGCTCGGACAAGCCCGACCTGCGCAACCCGATCGAGATGCAGGACGTCTCCGAGCAGTTCCGCGGCGGCGGCTTCGGCCTGTTCGCGCGGATCCTCGAGACGCCGAAGAATGCGGTGTGGGGCATCCCCGCGCCGAAGGGCGGCAGCCGCGCATTTTGCGACCGGATGAACTCCTGGGCGCAGGGCGAGGGCCAGCCGGGCCTCGGCTACATCTTCTGGAGCGAGGACCAGGGCGGCTGGGGCGGCCCGATCGCCAAGAACCTCGGGCCGGAGAAGACCACTGCGGTCATGACCCAGCTGGGCCTGGGGCAGGGCGATGCGGCCTTCTTCGTCGCCGGCGATCCGCAGGTCTTCTACAAGTTCGCGGGTTCCGCCCGGATCAAGGTCGGGACCGACCTGAAGCTGGTCGACGAGGACCGCTTCGAGTTCGTCTGGATCGTCGACTTCCCGATGTTCGAGTGGAACGAGGACGAGAAGCGCGTCGACTTCTCGCACAACCCGTTCTCCATGCCGCAGGGCGAGATGGACGCGCTGCAGGGCAAGGATCCGCTGGAGATCCTCGCCTACCAGTACGACATCGTCTGCAACGGCTACGAGCTCTGCTCGGGCGCGATCCGGAACCACCGTCCGGACGTGATGCTGAAGGCCTTCGAGATCGCCGGCTACGGCCCCGAGGTCGTCGAGGAGCAGTTCGGCGGCATGCTGAACGCCTTCCGCCACGGCGCACCGCCGCACGGCGGCCTGGCGCCCGGCATCGACCGCATCGTCATGCTGCTGGCCGGCCAGACGGCGATCCGCGAGGTCATCGCCTTCCCGCTGAACCAGCAGGGCCAGGATCTGCTGATGAACGCGCCGTCGGAAGTCGCCGAGAAGCAGCTGAAAGAGCTGCACGTCCGGCTCGCCCCGCCGGTGAAGATCTAGGCTGAGAGAAGTTGCTCCCCCTTAGGGGGAGTTCCCGCGAAGCGGGTGAGGGGGTTGGAAGCCGAAGCTTTGGCGGCTGGAACCCCCTCCGGCCCTTTGGGCCACCTCCCCCTGATGGGGAGGATCCGCCGGCTACGGCCCCGCGGCGACGAAGCGCGGCGGCGCCGGCGGGATCGGCGGCGCGGGCGGGATCCGCGGCGGCGAGTGCACCAGCTGTCGTGAAGCGCAGAGCTTGGCCGTCAGGCCTGGCGGCGTCCGCGTGCGGCTGTCGCCACAGGCTTCGTCGAGCTGGTCCTGCTCCAGGCCGCGGGCGCGCGACAGGTCAGCCCCGGCGATGATCGCGTGGTCCAAACTGGCCCCCTTGAAGTCGGCCCCCGGGAAGCTGGCGCCGCTGAGCACCGCGCCGTCGAGCGCCGCGCCGCGGAACGAGGCCTTGTCGAAACGCCCGGCGCTGAGCACTGCGCCGCGCATGTCGGCGTCGCCGAAGTCGGCCCCGCGGGCGTCGACGTGGCGGAACTGCGACCCGGTGAATTCGGTCGAGCGCAGGTCGGCGCCCAGCAGCGACGCGCCGGAGAAATCGGCCCCGAGCGCCTCGGTGTCGCGCAGGTCGGCCCCGGCGAGATTGGCCCGGGCGAAGCTCACCCCGTGCGCCTCGGCCGAGCGAAGCTTGGCGTTGGAGAGGTTGGCGTAGGTGAAGTTCGCGCCGAGGAATCGGGCGCCCGACAAGTCCGCCCGCGACAGGTCGGCGCCGACGAACACCGAGCCCATGAAGTGCGCCCGGCGGAGATCCGAGCCGACCAGGGCGGCGCCGGCGAAGTTCGCGCCCATGAAGTGCGCGCCGGCCAGCTTGCGCCCCGACAGTTCGCATCGCGGGCAGGCCCCGCCGAAGGCGTCGCGTCGCGCGACCACAGCCTTGTCGCCGGCCACGGCGGGCAGCGCGCCCGCTGCGGAGATCGCCAGGGCCGTAGCCAGAAGGAGACGCTTCAAATGGGAAATCCTGTCACCGGCTTTCCATCTGAGGGCGTCCAGCCACCAGCGCCACTTAAATCGCGGTAACTCTTGGCCCTAAGGCACGGTGCGGTCAGGCGGAATCGCCGCCGGGGTCTATCCGCCGTGGTCGCCGCTGGGCCGCGCGGCGCGCGTCCCGCAGGTCTCGCAGATCATCGCCTGGCCCTTGCGCACCACGGCGATGTCGCCGCACGCGGCGCACACCTCGGCCGCCTCGAACGCGCCCGGTCGGTTGGCGATCGGCAGGAAGACCAGGTTGTCGGGCGCCGCCCCGCGCGAGAAGCCGCGGGAGATGAACCGGCTGGCCGGCTGCGGCTCGTCCGCCTGGGCGTCGAGCGCGCCACGCCCGAGGCCGTCGGCGTTCAACTCGCCCGGGTCGGCGTTCGCCAGGTCGTCGCGGCCGAGGTAGGAGATGCCGAGCTCGCGGAAGATGTAGTCGAGGATCGAGGTCGCCGACTTCACCGAGTCGTTGCCGGTCACCGGGCCGGCCGGCTCGAAGCGGGTGAACACGAAGGCGTCGACGAATTCGTCCAGCGGCACGCCGTATTGCAGGCCGATCGAGACGGCGATGGCGAAGTTGTTCATCAGCGAGCGGAAGGCGGCGCCTTCCTTGTGCATGTCGATGAAGATTTCGCCGACCTCGCCGTCGTCGTACTCGCCGGTGTGCAGATAGACCTTGTGGCCGCCGACCGAGGCCTTCTGGATATAGCCCTTGCGGCGGTCCGGCAGTTTGCGGCGGGTGCGGTCGCGCTCGACGATCCGCTCGATTATGCGCTCTTCCGGCTCCGGCGGTGGGGCTTCGCGCGCGGCGGATCGAGGGGCCTCGGCGATGGTCGGCAGGTCGAGTTCGAGTTCGGCCGGGGCGGCGGCGCGGCGGACCCGCACCGCCAGCGGACCGGCGAGCGCGGCGCGCACCTCGGCGAGGCCGACGTTCCAGGCGAGCCGCCGCTCGAGCAGGACCGGCACGCCCAGCGCCGGCTGGATCGCCTGCAGCATCAGAGTGTGGGCCTGGGCGCCGACGTCGGCGGCGCTGCGGAAGACGCGCGCCTGGTCCGGGCGCAGGCCGGGGACTTCCGAAAGGTCTCCACCGCCCAGCGCGTAGGCTTCCGCCGCGGCGATCTCCTCATCGCTGAAGCCGGCCAGGGCCAGCACGTTCAGGCCCGGCTCGGCGATCTCATCGGCGCTGGCGCCCAGCACGTCGCGGACGAAGCCCTCGCCGATCACTTCCGGCGCGAAGGCCTCGGCCAGCCGCGTCGCGAGGGGAAGTACCGCCTCGGCGGCGGCGATCTCATGGTCGGTGAAGCCGCGCGCGGTCAGTGTCCGGTGGTCGATCCCCGGGGCGTCGCGCAGATCGCCGCGGCCGAGCAGTTCGGCGCGCAGTTCGGCGGCGTCGAGCCCCAGCGCCGTAAAGCCGCGCAGCGCCGCGTCGGACAGCACCCGCACGCTGGCCCCGTCGGCGGTCTGGGCGAGCGTCACCGCCCCGGCGAAGGCGCCGGCGGCGAGATCGCCGCCGCCCAGCCGGAGCGACAGCTCGGGATCGGCGAAGACCGTCACGCCGCCCTTCAGCGGCGCGCCGGAGGCGCGCACCGCGGCGGCCGCGGCCAGATAGAGTTCGTGCGCCGTCTCGCGACCGGCGTCGCTGTCGTAGTCGAGGCCGTGGGCGGCTAGCCAGTCGCCGAGGCCGGCGAGGCCGAGCAGGGCGGGGCCGCCGCTGGCCGCCGCCAGCGCCTGGGCCAGCAGCGCCACGGTCGCCTCGAAGCGGGCGATGTCGAAGCCTTCGTCGGACCAGAAGGCCATCAGGTCGACGCCGCCGCGCACCGCGCGCGGCGCGTCAGCCAGGGCTTCAGCAGCGGCGCGGGACGGGGCCACGGCGATGGCGCCGGTGGCGTGGGCGGCGAGCGCCGCCGCGCGGGCGACGTCCTCGTTCAGCCCCTCGCTCGGCGTGGCGAGCACCAGGCGCAGGGCGTCGGGCGTGGCTTCCGGCGCGGCCGCGCGCCATTCGGTTTCACCGGCGCGGGCGAGGGCCACGGCGTCGAGGATCTCGGCCGGCGGGGCGCCGATCTGCCGGGCCGCTTGCGCGGCGCGCGCCAGGCTCGGGTTGCGCGCTGGATCGGCGCAGGCCGCGGCCTCGCCCTCACAGCGCAGCACCGCGTCCATCACCGCCTGCAGCCGGGCGCCCGACTCAAGCGCGGCGGCGGCCGCCGCCTGCTCGCCGCGATAGGCGGCGGTCAGGTCGCGCAGCGCATGCGCCGCGCTCGGCCGCTCGCCGTCGAGCACCGTCGGCGCGCGGCTCTGCGGCGCGGCGCCGATGGCGATCGCCCCGCCGAGGAGAGCAGTGGTCAGCGCCGCGCGAAAGGCCGTCCGCTCGGCGGCGTCCTTGACCAGGCCCTTGGCCTGGGCGCGGCGGGTGAGGGTTTCGGCGAATTCGCCAATGGCGGCGTCCAGGTCCGGCTCGCCGCCGGCCCAGTCGAACCAGGCCTCGACCCGCGCGTCGCTCCAGCCGGCCGGCGCGCGCGCAGTGACGATGCGGTCGGCGAGCTCGAGCGCTCGCTCTTCGATTCCGCCTGGCGAAGCTTGGGTGACCATGACGCACTCCCGATCGCGCAAGCTTAGGCGGCCGCAGCGGGCTCGGGCAATAGATGTGGTGGGCTATGGGGCAATCATCCCCAACATCTTGCATCTAGGCTGCGGCTGGGCGGCGCTGGACGCTCCGGGGCCGGCCGCCTATAGTCCGGCCGCAATCGGCCACCCCAAAAACAGCCCGCAAGAGTCCCCGTGTCGCTCCTGAAGACGATCTTCACCTGGTGGAACGGCGCCACCGCCGGCATCCACTTCACCATCGCCAAGCGCGGCGTCTTCGTCGGTCAGGACGATTTCGGCAATCGCTACTACGAGGCGAAGGACAACAAGGACAGCTACGACAGCCGCAAGCGTCGTTGGGTGACCTTCAACGGCTACGCCGAAGCTTCGAAGGTGCCGCCGGACTGGCACGGCTGGCTGCACTACACCTTCGCCGAGCCGCCGACCACCGCGCCGCTGCCGGCCAAGGCGTGGGAGAAGGAGCACCGTCCGAACCTGACGGGCACCATCCACGCCTACAAGCCGAAGGGCTCGCTCGCCCGCGGCGGCGAGCGTCAGCGCGCCAGCGGCGACTACGAGGCCTGGTCGCCCGAATAAGCCCCTTAGGAGGCCGCCGATGACCCGCTCCTCCGCCATCGCCAGAACCGTCAAGCGGAGCGTCTGGCTGGCCAGCGTCGCCGCCGTTGCGGTCGCCGGGCTGGTCTCGGCCCAGCCGGTGACGCCGCCTGCGCCGTTGCCCGGCTTACAGCCTGCGCCGCCGCCCGGGGCGCCGGGTCCAGTGAGTCCGGAGCCTGAAGAGGCGCCGCCGCAAGAGGTGCCGACGCCCGCGCCGGTCGTCGTGCCGCCGATCTCCGAGAAGGAGATCGAGCCCGCGCCGCCGTCGCCGGCCGTGCCCGAGAAGCCGCCGGCCCCGATCCGCCGTGCCCGCTACGACGTCGCCGTGCTCGAGGCGCTCGACAAGATCACCGCCGAGACCCTGGTGTTCGAGGCCCCGGTCGGCAAGGCGGTCCGCTTCAAGGGCCTGATCTTCACGGTGCGCGCCTGCGAACGCTCGACGGCCGAGGAGCCGGTCGCCGACTCGATCGCCTACCTGACCATCGACTCCCAGCCGCGGGCCGAGGCCGGCAAGCCGACGCCGCCGGCGCGGCAGGTATTCAAGGGCTGGATGTATGCGTCCGCGCCGGGGCTGCACCCGCTGCAGCACCCGGTCTACGACGCCTGGGTGATCAGCTGCAGGGCCGCCGCGCCCGCCGTCGCCTCGCGCTGAAACTCCGGCTCGACACGTAGCGCCCGCGCCAGCCGCCGGTGATACTCGCGGCGCGGGATCTCCTGGGCGCCGAACTGAGTCAGGTGGTCGGTGAGGAACTGAGTGTCGAGCAGCACGAAGCCGTCGGCGATCAGCCGCGCGACCAGGTGCACCAGCGCCACCTTCGAGGCGTCGGTGCGCCGCGAGAACATGCTCTCGCCGAAGAAGGCCCCCTTCAGTGCGACGCCGTAGAGGCCGCCGACCAGCTCGCCGTCCTGCCAGCATTCGACGCTGTGGGCGTGTCCCAGGCGGTGCAGTTCGTTGTAGAGCCGCTCGATCGGCGCGTTGATCCAGGTCTCCAGCCGGCCTGGGCGCGCCGCGGCGCAAAGGCCGACCACCTCGGCGAAGGCGGTGTCGAACCGCACCTCGAACGGCTCGCCGCGCACCGTGCGGGCCAGCCGCCGCGCGACGTGGAAGCCGTCCAGCGGAATCACCCCGCGCCGCTCCGGATCGATCAGGAAGACCCGCGCGTCGTCCCGGGCGTCGGCCATCGGAAAGACGCCGCGGGCGTAGCAGGCCAGGAGCTCGCGCGGGCCGAATTGGTCCATGGGTGAAGTTGTATTGGGCCCGGACGCCTTCCGCAAAAGCGTAAGCTGGCTTGACGGTAGGGCGATCCTCCTCCCCCTCTAGAGGGGGAGGAGAAGAGAACTCAGGCGTTCTGCGCCTTCATCCAGTTTTCCAGCCAGTGGATGTTGTAGTTCCCGGCGACGATCTCCGGGTTGGCCAGCAGCTCCTGGAACAGGGCGATGTTGGTGTCGATGCCGGCGACGACCATCTCGTTCAGGCAGCGGTTGACCCGGGCGATGCACTCGGCCCGGTCGCGGCCGTGGACGATCAGCTTGCCGACCAGGCTGTCGTAGTAGGGCGGGATCGTGTAGCCGGCGTAGAGCGCCGAATCGAGCCGCACGCCGAGGCCGCCGGGAGCGTGGAAGTCGGTCACCAGGCCGGGCGAGGGCGCGAAGGTCTTCGCGTTCTCGGCGTTGATCCGGCACTCGATGGCGTGGCCCTCGAAGATCACCTCGTCCTGCTTGAACGACAGCGGCAGGCCGGCGGCGATGCGGATCTGTTCGCGCACCAGGTCGATGCCGGTGATCGCCTCGGTGACCGGGTGTTCGACCTGCAGGCGGGTGTTCATCTCGATGAAGAAGAACTCGCCGTTCTCGTACAGGAACTCGATCGTGCCGACGCCGAGGTAGCCGATCGCCTTGACCGCATCGACCACCACCTTGCCGATCTTGGCGCGGCCGGCGGCGTCGATCACCGGGGAGGGGGCTTCTTCCAGCACCTTCTGGTGGCGGCGCTGCAGCGAGCAGTCGCGTTCGCCCAGGTGGCAGACGTTGCCGAAGGAGTCGGCGATCACCTGCAGCTCGATGTGCCGCGGGGTCTGCAGGTAGCGCTCGAGATAGACCGCGTCGTCGCCGAACGCCGCCTTGGCCTCGGCGCGGGCGGTCTGCACCGCCTCCAGCAGGTCATCCTCGGTCTTGGCCACCTTCATGCCGCGGCCGCCGCCGCCGGCGGCCGCCTTGATCAGCACCGGGAAGCCGATGTTGCGGGCGGCGGCCAGCGCCTCCGCCTCGGTGGTGACCGCCCCGTCGGAGCCCGGCACCACCGGGATCCCGGCTTCCTTCACCGCCTGCTTGGCGGTGATCTTGTCGCCCATCAGCTTGATGTGCTCGGGCTTGGGACCGATGAAGGTGAAGCCGTGCGCCTCGACGATCTCGGCGAAGCGGGCGTTCTCCGAGAGGAAGCCGTAGCCCGGGTGGATGCCCTGCGCCCCGGTGATCTCCGCCGCGGCGATGATCGAGGGGATGTTCAGGTAGCTCTTGGCCGCCGGGGCCGGGCCGATGCAGACGCTTTCGTCGGCCAGCCGCACCCACATGGCGCCGGAATCCGCCTCGGAGTGCACGGCCACCGTGGAGATGCCCATCTCCTTGCAGGCACGGTGCACGCGCAGCGCGATTTCGCCGCGGTTGGCGATGAGGATCTTGTCGAACATGTCCTACTCGATGACGGCGAGCGGCTCGCCGAACTCGACGGGCTGGGCGTCGGAGACCAGGATCTCGACGATCCGGCCGCCCTTCGGCGCCGGGATCGGGTTCATGGTCTTCATGGCTTCGACGATGAACATCGTCTGGCCGGCCTGGACCGTGTCGCCGACCTTCACGAAGGGATCGGCGCCCGGCTGCGGCTGCAGGTAGACGGTGCCGACCATCGGCGAGTTCACCGTGTCGCCGCGGGCGCGGGCGGGCGCTTCCGCCACAGCCGCGGCGGCGGGCGCCGCAGCGGCGGCGACCGGGGCGTGCGCGACCGGCGCGGCAGCGACGTGCACCGGGGCCGCCATCAGCGTCCTGGCCACGCGAATTTTCAGCTCGCCGTGCTCGACCTCGATCTCGCTGAGGCCGGTGTCGGTCAGGATGTCGGCCAGTTGGCGCACCAGGCGCGCGTCGATCGGATCGGCGGGAGCCTTGGGACTGCTAGCCATTCGTTCGTCCTTGCTAATCGTTAGGGGCCGTCAGCGGGCCAGGCCCGCGGCCGCTTCAACGGCCAGTTCATAGCTCGCCGCTCCGAAGCCGGAGACGACGCCGGTGGCGGCGAGCGACACGTAGGTGTGGCGGCGGAACTCTTCGCGCGCCGCAGGATTCGACAGGTGGCACTCCACCACCGGCAATTCGGCGGCCTTCAACGCATCGAGGATCGCGATGGAGGTGTGGCCGTAGCCGGCGGGGTTGATGACGATCGCACAGCCCTTCTCGCGGGCCTCCTGGATCCAGTCAATCAACTGGCCTTCGTGGTTCGATTGACGGAACACCAGTTCGCGACCGAGCGCCTTGGCGCGCGCTTCGCACCTGCGGCGCACGTCCTCAAGGGTCTCGCGTCCATAAATCTCCGGCTCGCGGGCGCCCAGGAGGTTGAGATTGGGACCGCTCAGCACATAGATCGGTTTCGACATTCGGCTCCGCCGTCGATTCCGCGGTCTTGTACCGGTCGGCGGCGGGGGTCACAAGCACGGCGGAGGCTATGCATGAACCTGACCGTCAACGGAGAGGCTCGGATCCTGGAGGGCGTGAGCGATATCGCGACCCTGATGACCGCGCTCGGCCTCGACGGACGCAAGGTGGCGATTGAGCGAAATCTGGAGATCGTGCCGCGTTCGGCGTACGAGAGGACCGCGCTGGACGACGGCGATCGGATCGAGATCGTGCATTTCATTGGAGGCGGCTGACGTGGACGGAACCCAGACCCCAGAGTCGGACACCTGGTCGGTCGCCGGCCGGACGTTCCGCTCCAGGCTGATCGTCGGTACCGGCAAGTACAAGGACTACGCCCAGAACGCGGCGGCCGCCGAGGCCGCCGGCGCCGAGATCGTCACGGTCGCGCTGCGCCGGGTGAACCTGTCCGACCCCAGCCAGCCGATGCTGGTCGACTATGTGAAGCCCGACCGCTTCACCTTCCTGCCGAACACCGCCGGCTGCTACACCGGCGAGGACGCGGTGCGCACCCTGCGGCTGGCGCGCGAGGCCGGCGGCTGGGACCTGGTCAAGCTGGAGGTGCTGTCCAACACCAAGCACCTGTTGCCGGACATGGAGGAGACCCTCCGGGCGCTGAAGATGCTGGTCGCCGACGGTTTCCAGGTGATGGTCTACTGCTCGGACGACCCAGTCTACGCCAAGAAGCTCGAGGACGCGGGCGCGGCGGCGATCATGCCGGCGGCGGCGCCGATCGGCTCGGGACGCGGGATCCAGAACTTCCTCAACCTCGGCCTGATCATCGAGCAGTCGAGCGTGCCGGTGCTGGTCGACGCCGGCGTCGGCACGGCCTCGGACGCGGTGCTGGCGATGGAGATCGGCTGCGACGCGGTGCTGATGAACACCGCCATTGCCGAGGCGGGCGACCCGATTCGCATGGCCTGCGCCATGCGCCACGCGGTGATCGCCGGCCGCGAGGCCTATCTCGCCGGCCGCATGGCCAAGCGGATGTACGCCGATGCGTCCTCGCCGCTGTCGGGGATGATCTGACCGCGGCTGAACGCCCCCTCAGTCCGCTGCGCGGACAGCTCCCCCGCTAAAGCGGGGGAGCATCTTTGGCCCAGATCCTCCACCGCGCAGCGGGGGAGGTGGATCGCGCCGCAGGCGCGAGACGGAGGGGGCGTTTGCGGCTACCGCCGCCCCACCGCCTTGTGCACGGTCCAGACGACCAGCGGGTTGAGCGCGATCGACAGGATCGCGGCGATGACGATCAGGCTGTGGCCGGCGCGGGACATCGCGCCCAGGCTGACGGCGAGCGCGGCCAGCAGGAACGAGAATTCGCCGATCTGCGGGATCGACCCGGCCAGCAGCGCAGCCTTGGTGTGGTCGAGCTGGCCGCCGAGGCGCAGCGCCAGCGCCGCCGCCAGGCCCGAGGCCAGGACGACGAACAGCACGCCGGCGACGGCCAGCGGCTGGCGGACGATGATGCTCGGGTCGAACAGCATGCCGACCGAGACGAAGAACAGCACGGCGAAGGCGTCGCGCAGCGGCAGCGACCGCTCGGCGGCGTTGTGGCCGAGCGGCGAGCCGTTCAGCACCAGGCCGGCGACGAAGGCGCCGAGCGCGAACGAGGCGCCGAAGGCGGCGTAGGCCAGCCAGGCGATGCCGAGCGCGATGGCCAGCACGCCGAGGGTGAACAGCTCGCGCGAGCGGGTGTGGGCCAGCCCGACCAGCAGCCACGGCAGGACGCGGCCGCCGACCAGCCACATCAGCCCCATGAACACGCCGATCTTCGCCAGCCGGAAAATGATCTGGCCGGCGGAGGTCCAGAGGTCGGCGTGGTCGCGGCCGGCGAGCAGCGGCAGCAGCACCAGGGCGATGACCGCGAACAGGTCCTGCACCACCAGCCAGCCGATGGCGATTCGGCCGGTCTCGGTCTTCAGTTCGTGACGTTCCTCGAGGGTGCGCAGCACGACGACGCTGGAGGCGATGCCGAGCGACAGGCCGAGCAGCAGCGCCTCGCCGTCGCCCATGCCGATCAGCCGGCCGAGCCCCCAGCCCAGCGCCGCGCCGAACGAGACCTGCACCAGGGCGCCGGGGAGGGCTGCGCGGCGCACGGCGAGCAGGTCGCGGGGCGAGAAATGCAGGCCAACCCCGAACATCAGCAGGATGACGCCGATCTCGGCGAGCTGGCCCGCCAGCTGGCTGTCGGCGAGCTGGCCCGGGGTGAACGGCCCGACCGCGACGCCGGCCAGCAGATAGCCGACCAGCGGCGACAGCTTCAGCCGCAGGGCGCCCAGACCGAACAGGAAGGCCAGCACGAAGGCGGCGACCAGGGTCAGAATCAGGCTGTCCCCGCCGTGCGCCATCGGGCCCCCCTCGCCAGCGTGCCGAATCCGAAGGCCGCTGGCGCAGGCATGCGCCGCAGCGAACCTCAGAGTCGGAAGACTAGCGCCGTTTGGTCAGCTGGTCTGCTTCAGCGGGCCGGCCTTGGTCACCGCGATGGCCGCGCGGACCGCGCCCAGGTCGGCGCCCGGCACGACGTGGTCGCCGATGATGAACACCGGGGTGCCCTCGAGGTTGAGCGCGCCGGCCAGCGCGCGGACGTCGGCGATCTGCTTGCTGATCGCCGGGTCGGCGGCGGCCTTGCGGGCCGAGGCCGGGTCGATGCCGGCGTCGCGCAGGCCACGGTCGATCGAAGCGTCGTCCAGCGCCTTCTCGGCCATCCAGGCCGAATAGACCTGCAGGCCCTTGGCCTTCACCTGCGGCGTCAGGGCGAGCCGGGCGGCGGTGTCCGACACGTCGCCGAAGATCGGGAATTCCTTGAAGACGAAGCGGACGTCCGGGTGCTGCTTGATCAGCTCGGCGACCTCGGGAGCCGCGACCTTGCAGTAGCCGCAGCGGTAGTCGAAGAACTCCACCACCGTGTACTTGCCATCGGGATTGGCGACGAAATCGCGCGAATCCCGTTCCAGCTCCTGGCGATGCTTGGCGACGGCGTCGGTGGACGCCTTGGCGACGGCCGCCTGCTCCTTCGCCTGGAGCTTGTCGGCCGCCTCGCGGATCACCTCCGGGTGCTCCAGCAGATAGGCGTGGACCCGCTTGCCGAAGGCTTCGTCGTCGGACTTCTGGCAGCCGGTGAGGGCGAGGGCGGCGGTGAGCGCCAGCAGGGCGCCGGAAGCGATTTTCATACCGCTGAGATAGGCTGCTGGCGCCGGCATAGCCAGCCCTGCGTCGCCAGTCCGCGAGGAGCGCCCTCGGGTCTAGTGCGCCTGGGACTGGGCGATGGCGCCTTCCTTGGCGAGCTCCTTCAGGTCGTCCTTGCTGGGCTTGGAGACCAGCACGATGTCGGTCGCGCGCCGCCAATCGGGAGTGTTCTTCGACAGCTTCTCGCGGGCGCGCATGGCGAAGACCCGCGCCTGGTTCATGTCGCCGACATAGAACTGGTACTCGGCGGTCGCCAACCGGGCGAGGCCCTCCTGGCCGCGCTTGTCGTAGGCTTGGGCCAGCAGCCGCCAGGCCACGGCGTTGTCCTCTTCGGCGGTGAGCGCCCGCTTCAGCTCGGCCACGCCTTCGTCGACCTTGGCGTTGTCGTCGAGCGCGATCAGCGTCTGCCCGAGGTTGATGCGCAGCAGCGGCGCGTCCGGCTTTAGCTCGACCGACCGGCGCTGCGGCGCCTCGGCTTCCTGGGTGCGGCCGAACTCGAACAGGATCTGGCCCTTCAGCTCCCACAGATAGGGGTTGTCCGGCTGCTCCTGCAGCAGGGCGTCGATCTGCTTCAACGCCTTGTCCGGCTCTTTCATCTGGTAGTAGGCGATCGCGCGCGCGTAGCGGGCCGGATAGCCCTTGTCGGCCTCGGTGTACTTCACGACCGCCGACTGCGGATTGAGGAAGCCGTCCAGCTTGGCCTTCATGATCGCGTGCTCGGTGGTCGCCTCGGCGCTGTCGGTCTCGCTGAAATGCGGCAGGGCCTCGACCCGCTGGCGCAGCGCGTCGATCCGTTCGGACGATAGCGGGTGGCTGCGGAAATAGCTGTAGCGGCGGGCTTCCTCGAACACTTCCTGGTAGCGGAAGTTGTCGAAGAAGTCGGCGAGACCGCGGCCCGACAGCCCGGACTTCTCGAGCAGGGTGGCGCCCGCCTGGTCGGCGCGGGATTCCTGTTCGCGGCTGAAGCCCATGGCCCCCAGCGTGCCGAAATAGCCGGCGCTGCCGATCAGACCGGCGGCGGCGTCGCCGGAGCCGGCCATCGCCGCCAGCACGCCCAGGCCCATGGTCAACAGGAAAGGCCGCATGCCGGCGCGGCTCATCTCGTCCGAGCGGGCGCTGTGGCCGGCGGCCAAGTGGCCGACTTCGTGGGCGATGACGCCCTGCAGTTCGTTCGGGTTCTTGGTCTGCAGAATGAGGCCGGTGTTGATCCCCATCAGCCGCGGGGCGGCGAAGGCGTTCATTTCCTTCGAGCCGACGATGGCGATCTGCACGGTCTTCGGCTCGATGCCCGCCGCCCGCAGGATCGGGTCGGCGTCGCGATGCAAGATCTCCTCGATCTCAGTGTCGCGGATCAGCGTCTCGCCGTCGTCCTGGGCCGCCGCGAGATTCGGACGAGCCACGAGGCTCGCCGTCAGCAGCGCCGCCAGCAGGAAACGTGAGATCGACCGGGCAGGGGCCATGCTCAACTCTCTATAGCGTCCCCCGATCCCGATCAGAGACTAAAGCCTTTCCGGCCCAGGCGGAACCGCCTGGGCCGGGTTTGGCAGGCTTCAGTTCCGCGGCGGTCAGCCGCGCCGCCACCAGCCGCGGCGCGGGGCCGCCGGCGGCGCGGTGATTTCGGACGGATCGGGCTCGCGCACCGGGGCGGGCTCCGCCGCCGGCGCGGTGACGACCGCTTCGGCCGCCACCGGCTCGGGCGCGGGCGCCGGAGCTTCGACGACCACTTCGGCCGGCGCGGCGGCCGGCGTTTCGACCGGCGCAGCGTCCGCGGTCGCAACGGCGGCCTTGCGGCTGCGGCTGCGCGGCTTCTTCACCGGCGGCGCATCGCTGTTGGCGGCGACCGGCGCTTCAGCCGGAACCTCCGCGGGCGCTTCGACCGGAGCCGCGGCAACCGGTTCGGCCGGCGTTTCCGCCACGGCTTCCACCGCGGCCTCGACGGCGGCGTCCTCGGCGGCGCCACGGCCACGGCCACGGCTGCGACGGGCGCGCTTCGGCTTCTCCTCGACAGCCGGCAGTTCGACCCAGACCTCCTCGTTGGAGGCCGGCTCGCGGGCGATCACCGGGGACGGCGCCAGGACCGTTTCGGCCGCGACCGCCGCGACCGCCGCAAAGGCCGGTTCAGCCGCCGGCGGACGCCGGTCGTTGGCCGGTTGCGGCGCGGGGGCGCGCTTCAGGTCTTCCGCCGGGTCGTACCAGACGAACGGATCTTCGCCGTAAGGCACCCACGGGCGGGTCCAGGCGAAGACGTCCTGCGGACGGCTGTCGTCGCGCATCCGACGACCGCCGCGGCGGCCGCGACGACGCCGGCGACCATCGCGGCCGAGCTCGTCGTCGCCTTCCTGCGCCTCGACGGGCGAGGACGGCGCGCGCTCTTCACGCGGCTCGTCGCGGACCTCGTCGCCGCGCCGACCGCGGCGGCGGCGGCGGCGGCCGCGACGACCGCCTTCGCCCTCGACGCTGTCATCGCGGGTTTCGCGGACTTCGCGGCGTTGGCCGTCGCGGGCGACCGGTTCGCGCTCGACGGTTTCCTCGACCTCTTCGTCCTCTTCCTCGTCCTCTTCGTCGTCGAACTCGACCTCGTCGTCATAGGCCTCTTCCGGGGCCGGGACGTAAGGTTGGACCGGGGCGGCGAGCGGCGCGGCGTGCTCGGCGCGGGTCTCGCTGGCGGTGCGCTCGATCAGGCAGTCGGCGTGCGCCATCTCGTCGTCGATGACGATGGTGACGAACAGGCCGAAGGACTGGTGCAGCCGCGCCAGGTGGGCGCGCTTCTCGTTCAGGATGTAGAGGCCGACGGCGCGCGGCGCGGTCAGGGTGGCTTCGCCGCCGCCCTTCAGCGCTTCGATCTCCATCGACCGCAGGGCCGCCAGGGCGCTCGACTCGACCGAACGCACGCGGCCGGTGCCGGCGCAATGCTCGCAGACGTGGGTCGTGCCTTCCAGCACGCCGGTGCGGCGGCGCTGGCGGCTGATCTCCATCAGGCCGAACGGGCTGATCTTGCCCATCTGCACCCGGGCGCGATCGTCCTTCAGGCAGTCCTTCAGCTTCTTCTCGACGGCCCGGTTGTTCTTGGCCTCGTCCATGTCGATGAAGTCGATGACGATCAGGCCGGCGAGATCGCGCAGACGCAGCTGGCGGGCGGCTTCTTCCGCCGCTTCCATGTTGGTCTTCAGCGCCGTGGCCTCGATGTTCCGCTCACGGGTGGAGCGGCCGGAGTTCACGTCGACGGCGACCAGCGCCTCGGTCTGGTTGATCACCAGGTAGCCGCCGGAACGCAGAGGCACGACCGGCGAATAGATCTGCGACAGGTGGTCTTCCACCTTGTGCTTGACGAAGAGCGGCGCAGCCTCGCGGTACAGCTGCACCTTCTTGGCCTGGCTCGGCATCAGCATGCGCATGAACTCGCGCGCTTCGCGGAAGCCGGCCTCGCCCTCGACGAAGACGTTATCGATGTCCTTGTCGTAGAGGTCGCGGATGGCGCGTTTGACGAGGTCTTCCTCCTCGTAGATCAGCGCCGGGGCGATCGAGTGCAGGGTGGTCTCGCGGATGTTCTCCCACAGGCGCAGGAGATACTCGTAGTCGCGCTTGATCTCCGCCTTGGTGCGCTTGGCGCCGGCGGTGCGGACGATCAGGCCCATGCCCTGCGGTACTTCGAGGCTCTGGACGACCGATTTCAGCCGCTTGCGGTCGGTGATCGCGGTGATCTTGCGGCTGATGCCGCCGCCACGCGCCGTGTTCGGCATCAGCACGCCGTAGCGGCCGGCCAGCGACAGATAGGTGGTCAGCGCCGCGCCCTTGTTGCCGCGCTCTTCCTTGACGACCTGAACCAGCATGATCTGCCGGCGGCGGATCACTTCCTGGATCTTGTACTTGCGCATCAGCCGCCGGCGGCGCCGGGCGACTTCTTCCTCCATGACGTCGTCGTCGTCCTCGGAGGCGCTGGCGGCTTCGTCCTCGTCCTCGTCGTCCGACGAGGCCGCGCGGCCGCGCGGCTCATGGTCGTCGTCGTCCTCGGCCTCTTCGCGCAGCAGGGCTTCGCGGTCGGCGACCGGGATCTGGTAATAGTCGGGGTGGATTTCGTTGAAGGCCAGGAAGCCGTGACGGTTCCCGCCGTATTCGATGAAGGCGGCCTGCAGCGACGGCTCAACGCGCGTCACCTTGGCGAGGTAGATGTTCCCCCGGAGCTGCTTTCGGTTCTGGCTCTCGAAATCGAAATCTTCAACGCGGTTTCCGTCGACCACCACCACACGCGTCTCTTCTGCGTGCGCGGCGTCGATCAACATCGTCTTTGTCATAAATCGGATCTCCACGGCGCGCGGCGGGCATCTCGGCCCCGCGCTGCCGGCTGGTGGGATGAGCGCGCGCGAGCCGGCGGACGGCGCCGAAATCGGCGTCCCGGTCGGCTTCTGGGCCGGTAAAGGCTTGAGCTGCGCAGCTCATCAGGTGTGTTCCCTGGCGCGCCCGGATAGGCGCGGAACGGAGGATGCGTCGTGGCCAACGGCCTTGCGCCGACGCCGGCGAGCGCGCGACTTCGCCCTGCTCAAAGCCGGGGCGGCTCGTCGCGCGATGGGACTTTAGCAACACTGAGCGGCAAATTGGAAGCGTTCCGAAAAGTCGCAACCCGGAAAGGTCTCATTAACCGCTTGGCTACGCCCGTGCGGCTAAATGAGTTCTTCTGTCGATCGACGGCCCGTTTAGGTTTGCGGCGATGTTTAGGCGTTTGCGGCAGGTTTTTGGCGGAAAGGCGCGCGTCCTCGCGGTCGCGGCCATCGCCGTGCTCGGCCTGGCGGCGGTCGCCGCCTCGCACGCCGCGCCGATCGCCGCCGACCTGCTGCGGGTCCGGCTCGGCGGCGACGCCGTTCAGACGCGGATCGTCGTGGACCTCGATCACGCCACGACGGGCAAGGTGATCGCTGACGGCGCCGACGATCGGCGCGTTGTGCTGCTGCTGCAGGGCGCCTCCACCGAGGGGGCGCAGGGGGCCGGGGTCGGGCTGGTCAAGGCCTGGGTGGCCGATCAGACCTCGGGCGGCGCCCGCCTGCGGATCGACCTGTCGGCCGATGGACGGATTAAGCGTCGCTTCCTGCTGCCGCCGGCCGACGGCGTCGATCACTACCGCTATGTGATCGACGTGGCGCCGCTGGATGCAAGCGCGGTGCGGCTGACCAAGGCGGCGAACGCCCCGCCGGTGAAGCTGCGCGCGCCGCTGCCGCTGAAGAAGGTGGTGGTGATCGACGCCGGCCATGGCGGCAATGATCCGGGGGCGCGCGGCGCCCTGGCGATCGAGAAGGACCTCAACCTGATCGCCGCCCAGGCGCTGAAGGCGCGGCTCGAACGCTCCGGCCGCTATAAGGTGGTGATGACCCGCGAGGCGGACGTCTATGTCCCGCTGGAAGACCGGGTGCGGATCGCCCAGCGCGCCGACGCCGACCTGTTCATCTCGCTGCACTCGGATTCCGCCGCCGAGGCGAACCTCAGCGGCGCCAGCGTCTACACCCTGTCCGACAAGGCCTTCGCCCGCGCCAGCCGGTTCGTGAAGCCCGACGACTGGTTCATGCGCGCCAGCCTGACCTCCGATCCCGGGGTCAGCGACATCCTGTTCGACCTCACGCAGCGGGCGACGAAGAACCGCTCGGCCACCTTCGCCGAGACCCTGATGGCCAAGCTCGACGGGCGCACGCCGCTGCTGCGGCGCAGCCACCGCAGCGCCGGTTTCATGGTGCTGCTCGCCCCCGACGTGCCGGCGGTGCTGCTGGAAATGGGCTTCATCTCCAATGCCGAAGACGAGCAGCGGCTGCGCGATCCGGAACAGCGCGACCGGCTGATCGACGGCGTCGCGGCGGCCATCGACGAGCATTTCGCCCAGACCGGCAAGCTTGCGGCGCGCTGACGCGAAGAGCCCGGCAGCGTGCTGGGTCTGAAGGTCGCCGGCGCCAGGATCGACAGCTCGCGCGAACTTCAGATCCGTAAAGCACGCTGGAAAACCCAAATTCGCCAGTGTCGTGATCGATTCCGAAGTTCGTTCGACCTGGCCATCAAACGCCGACGAACTTCGGAATCGCGACACTGGCGGGCGTTGGCGCCCGCCGCAACGCGCGCTAGACGGGGCAGGGGAGCGGGGCGTCCCCTGGAGGCGAGCGCAAGTTGAATCCCCCTGAGAAGTGGGTCGCGACGGCCGGTGTGGCCGTGCTGAGCGCCATTGCGGTTGCGGGATTCTGCGCGGCCATCTGGGCGGCGTGGCTGTTCCACGACATGCCCGACGCGACCGACCTGGCCGACTACCACCCGCCGACGGCGACCCGCGCCTATGCCTGGGACGGCACGCTGATCGGCGAGTTCTCGCGCGAGCGGCGGATCTTCGTGCCCTACGACGCCATGCCGCCGAAGCTGGCGCTGGCCTTCCTCGCGGCCGAAGACCACAACTTCTTCAAGCACGGCGGCATCGACGTCGGCGGCCTTGGCCGGGCGATGGCCCGCAACGTCGTCAACGCCGCCCAGGGGCGCCGTTTCGAGGGCGGCTCGACGATCACCCAGCAGGTCGCCAAGAACGTCCTGCTGACCAGCGATCAGACTCTTGGCCGCAAGCTGAAGGAGGGGATCCTCGCCGGGCGCCTGGAGCAGGTGCTGACCAAGGAGCGGATCCTCGAGCTCTATCTGAACGAAATCTGGCTAGGCTACCGCTCCTACGGGGTCGGCGCGGCGGCCTACAACTACTTCGGCAAGTCGATCACCGACCTTACGCTCGCCGAGTCCGCCTATCTGGCGTCCCTGCCGAAGGGCCCGGACAACTACCATCCGATGCGCCGCAAGAAGCAGGCGATCATCCGCCGCAACTGGGTGCTCGACCAGATGGCGGAGATGGGCTGGGCGACCCGCGCCGAGGTCGAGGCGGCCAAGCGCGAGGACCTCAAGGTCCAGCCCGAGCCGAGCCGCGCGCGCTACCGCGACGCCGACTATTTCGTCGAAGAGGTGCGCCGCCGCGGGCTGGCCACGCTCGGCGACCGGCTGAACGAGGGCGGCTACTACATGCGGACCACGCTGGATCCGCAGATGCAGAGCGCGGCGCGGACGGCGCTGATGGCCGGCCTCGAGGCCTATGACCGCCGGCACGGCTGGCGCGGGGCCTGGGGCCATGTGACCACCCTGGCCGGCTGGGAGCAGGTCGCCAAGAAGACCGCCAAGCCGGCCGAGCGCCGCACCTGGCGCGCGGCCGTGGTGACCGACGTCGGCGGCGGCGTGGTCCGGGTGCGCACCATCGAGGCCGCGACCGGCGTGCTCGCCCCGGAGGACGTCACCTGGGCGCGGGCCGGCAAGGGCATCGGCACCGGCGATCTGATCTTCGTCGCGCCCGACGACGCTGATCCGGCGAAGCTGCGCCTGAAGCAGATCCCGCAGGTCAACGGCGCGCTGGTCGCCATGGAGCCCGACTCCGGCCGGGTGGTGGCCATGGTCGGCGGTTACTCGTTCTCGCTGTCCAGCTTCAACCGCGCCACCCAGGCGATGCGTCAGCCGGGCTCGGCGTTCAAGCCGATCGTCTACGCAACGGCGCTGGAGAACGGCTACACCCCGGCCAGCGTGGTGATGGACTCGCCGATCACCCTGCCGGGCGCCGGCGGCCAGGCCTGGTCGCCGGAGAACTACGAGCACAAGTATTATGGCGCGCTGCAGCTGCGCAAAGGCCTCGAGCTGTCGCGGAACACCATGACCGTGCGCCTCGCCCAGGGCGTCGGCATGCGCAAGATCGCCACCAACGCCGAGAAGCTCGACATCACCAAGCAGATGGACCCGGTGCTGGCGATGGCGCTGGGTTCGGGCGAGACCACCGTCTTCCGCATGGCCTCGGCCTATTCGACCTTCGTCAATGGCGGCCGCAAGGTCGATCCGCACCTGATCGAGCTGGTGCAGGACCGCGAGGGCAAGGTCATCTTCAAGGCCGACAAGCGCGACTGCGACCGCTGCGACGCTGGCTTCAGCGGCGACGAGAGCCCGCGCATCGGCCTGACCGGCGACCAGATCTGGAATCCGATCACCGCCTACCAGATCACCAGCATGCTGCAGGGCGTGGTCCAGCGCGGCACCGCCACTCAGGCGTCGTCGCTCGGTCGCCCGCTCGGCGGCAAGACCGGCACGACCAACGACTATCGATCGGCCTGGTTCATGGGCTTCTCCCCGAAGCTGGTCGTCGGGGTCTATGTCGGCTTCGACGACAACCGCAGCCTTGGCAAGGGCGAGACCGGCGGCGTCGCGGCGGTGCCGATCTTCGTGCAGTTCATGCAGGAGGCGCTGAAGACCGAACCCAAGGACGACTTCGTCGCGCCGAAGGACGCCAAGTTCGCCATGGTCCGCGGCATCCGCGAGGCGTTCCGGCCGGGCACCGAGCCGCGGGTGGTGATCGCGCCGCGCGGCGAGGGCGGCATGCCGGTCGGCCCGCAGCCTTACAATCAGGTCTGGCAGAATGGAGTCACCGGCGCGCCCAACGCTGCGGCGGCCGCCCCGCCGAAACGCCCGACCGAGGACGTCACCGGCTTGTACTGAGCCCCCTTGTTGTGGGAAGGGGCGCACGCTACCTCCCGCGCCTGTCGTAATTGGAATTGTCCCATGAGAGCGGATGTCGAGGCCGCGAAGGCTGACATCGAGCAGTCGATCGAGCTGCTCAAGAGGCGTCTGGACTGGGATCTGGCGCTCCGGAAACTCGACGAACTGAACGCCCGGGTCGAGGATCCGACCCTGTGGAACAATCCCGACGAGGCGCAGGCGGTCAGCCGCGAGCGCGCGCGGCTGGGCGGGCAGATCGACGCGGTGAAGGGGCTGGCCAGCGACCTCGCCGACGCCCTCGGCTACGCCGAAATGGCCGAGGAGGAAGGCGACGAGGCCTCGCTCGAGGAGGCCCGCGCCCAGCTCAAGGCGCTGAGGGAGCGCTCCGGCCGGGCCGAGCTGGAGGCGCTACTCTCCGGCGAGGCGGACGGCAACGACGCCTTCGTGGAAATCAACTCCGGCGCCGGCGGCACCGAGTCCAACGACTGGGCCGGCATCCTGCTGCGCATGTACACCCGCTGGGCCCAGGCCCACGGCATGACCGTCGACTTCCTCGAAGAGACCACGGGCGAGCAGGCCGGCATCAAGTCGGTGACCCTGCAGGTCAAGGGGCCCAACGCCTACGGCTGGCTGAAGACCGAGGCCGGGGTCCACCGCCTGGTGCGCATCTCGCCGTTCGACTCGGCGGCCAAGCGGCACACCAGCTTCGCCTCGGTCTGGGTCTATCCGGTGGTCGACGACACCATCGAGATCGAGATCAATCCGGCCGACGTGCGCACCGACACCTACCGGGCGTCCGGCGCCGGCGGCCAGCACGTCAACAAGACCGACTCCGCGGTGCGCCTGACGCACATCCCGACCGGCATCGCCGTGGCCTGTCAGAACCAGCGCTCGCAGCACCAGAACCGCGACCAGGCCTGGAAGATGCTGAAGGCCCGGCTCTACGAGCTGGAGCTGGAGAAGCGCGAGGCCGCGCAGCAGGCGCTGGAGGACCAGAAGACCGACATCGGCTGGGGCCACCAGATCCGCTCGTACGTGCTGCAGCCGTACCAGATGGTGAAGGACCTGCGCACCGAGGTGGAGACCTCCGACACCCAGGGCGTGCTCGACGGCGACCTCGACGCCTTCATGGGCGCGGCCCTGGCCCAGCGGGTCGGCGCCACCCGCGACCAAGTCGAGGCGTAGGGGCGAAGCGCCCCCTCAGTCAGCTTCGCTGACAGCTCCCCCGCAGGCGGGGGAGCAGCGCCTGTCCTCGGCTCCTCCCCTGCAAAGCGGGGGAGGTGGATCCCGCCGCAGGCGGGAGACGGAGGGGGCGTTCGGCGCTAGCCGCCCTGCGGCACGTAGCCGCCCGCGCGCACGAAGCGTGCGGGGTTCTGCGCCCGGCCGTTGACCCAGACTTCGTAGTGCAGGTGGGTGCCGGTCGAGCGGCCGGTCGAGCCCATGCCGCCCAGCCGGGCGCCGGCGGCCACGGTCTGACCGGGGCGCACGCCGATGCTCGCCAGGTGGGCGTAGCGGGTCTTGAAGCCGCCGCCGTGATCGAGCTCGACGGTCTTGCCGTAGCCCGAGCGCACGCCGGTGAAGGTGACCTTGCCAGGGGCCGTCGCCAGCACCGGGGTCATGCGCGCCCCGGCGAAGTCGAGGCCGGTGTGGAAGGCCGCGCGGTGGGTGAACGGATCAACCCGCACGCCGAAGCCGCTGGTCTGGCGGCTGCCGGCCGTGGGGCGGGCGAGCGGCAGCCGTTCGGCGGTCGCCGACAGCAACTGCACCTCCGATAGGTCGACGGCGGTTCGCTGGATGCGGATGGCGAAGTCGGGATCCACGTCGAGCATGGTGGCGAGCATCTCAGGGTCGTCGATCTCGACCAGCGGACCGCCGACCGGCGCGCCGGTCGCGGCGGAGACGGGACGCACGCCGGCCAGCCGCAGGGCGGTGCGCAGCCGCTGGGCGCGCTCCTGGGCGTAGGCGTCGGCGGCGCGCAGCACCTCGTCCTGGCTGGCGTGTACGGCCTGCAGCCGGCGCACCGGATCGGCGCTGGTGGTCGCGGCGGTCAGCGCCTGGGCGATCGGCGGGCTGAGCGCCTGGGCCGCGCCGGGCGCGCGGCTGGCGTCGGCCAGCAATAGGGCCAGCGCCGCATGCCGGCGCTCGACGGTGGCGGCCAGTTCGGGCGCGCCGGCGCCGGCCATCCGCGCTTGCCGATCGGCGGTCCAGCGCTCGTACTTGGCCTGGGCCTCGGCCACCTGGCGGTCGGCGGCAGAGCCCTGGACCAGGCCGACCAGCATCGCCGCGGTGCAGACCCCCATCCACAGCGCCGCGCCGGCCAAGCCGCCGGCCATGATCATCTGCTTGCGTTGGGAGAGCACGAAGGCGCGCATCTCGCCGCCCTGGCGGACATAGAGGTGCCGTTCGGGAAACCACCCCTCGACGCGCGCGCGCCAGCGCTGCAGTTGCTGCAAAACGACCCCCAGGTCCGGCCCCGAAAAACGGCGAGATCTTGACCGAAATTTAACCAGTCGCAAGCGGGCGACGAGTCGCAGGGTCTCATATGGTCAAGCTTGTTGGCGAATCCTCAGTTCGGCGGATTGTTGCGCTCGAGGAAGTCGACCGTCAGGCACTCGCATGGGTGGGGGACGCCGAGCCACAGGACGGCGTGGCGGGCTTCAGCCCTGGCGCACAGCGTCCAGCACCTGCTGGGCGTGGTTGGCGACCTTCACTTTGCGCCAGATCCGGCGGACGACGCCGTCCCGGATCAGGAAGGTGGAACGGTCGATGCCCATGTACTGGCGGCCGTAGAGGGTCTTTTCCACCCACGAGCCGTAGCGCTCGATCACTACCCCGTCGGGGTCCGAGCCGAGGACCACGCCGAGGTCGTACTTGGCGGTGAACTTCTGGTGCTTGGCGACCGTGTCCTTGGAGACGCCGACCACCGCCGCGCCGGCCTGGGCGAAGTCGGCGGCGAGCGCGGTGAAGTCCTGCGCCTCGCGGGTGCAGCCGGTGGTGTCGTCCTTCGGATAGAAGTAGAGCACCAGCGTCTTGCCGGCGTAGTCCGCCAGCCGGATCGGCCCGCCCGCCGTCTCCAACTCGAAGTCGGGGGCCTTGTCGCCTTCCGCCGGTCCGCTCATCGCCAGTCTCCCTTGGGTTGGCCTCGGGCTTAACGCGCCGGCGCCAGCCGCTTCAAGTGCAGCTCGCGCTGAAAGTAGCCGTGCTCGGCGAGCCAGCCGTACACCCCCGCGGCGTAGGCCTGATTGGGGTGGATGAAGGTCAGCATCTCCGGCGTCCGCACCCCGGCCTTGAAGTCAACGATGGCGGTGCGCACCACGTCGCTGGCGCGGATCACCTTCAGCGCCATCACCCCGTTCTGGGCCGTGGCGAGCAGCAGGGCGGCGGCGATGAGAGCCTGGGCTGCGGTGCGGTTCGCGCGCCACAGCACGCCGGCGTAGGGCAGGGCGAAGATCAGGAAGCCGACGTGCAGCGGGGCGACCAGCACGCCGTAGCGCAGCGGCACGTTCAGCGCGTCGGGAAGCCCGTAGCGCCCGAGCCCGGCCATGGCCGCGGTGCCGAGGGTGAAGAAGATGAAGCTGGCGGCGACGCGTTCGGCCCGGGGCGCGTCGCGGCGGCTGCCGTGGGCGACGGCGGCGAGGCCGAGGGTGGCGACGACCAGGCCGCCGATCCAGGCGAAGCCGAGGTTCAGCCGGGTCCAGGGCAGCATCAGGTAGTTCAGCGCCAGCCGCAGCGCGCCGAGCGGGTCGGCGAGCGCGCCGGCGGTGCTGGTGCGCGCGTCGCCGCCCTGGCCGGAGGCGTAGGGGACGAGGAAGGCCGCGCCGGCCGCCAGCAGCGCCGTCAGCCACAGCCAGTCGCGGCGACGCAGGGCGTTGAACGCCAGCACCGGCCAGACGGCGAGGGCCACGGCGTCGCCCAGGCCGGCGAGCATGGCGACGATCAGCGCCAAGACGCGGCGCGGGGTCAGGCCGCGACGCTCGCCGCCTTCGGCGAGGATCATCGCCAGCACCGCGAAGACCACGCCGTGGGTGTAGTTGACGCAAATCGGCGTGGCGGCGTCGAGCAGGTTGCCAGCCATCAGCGCCAGCATGGCCGCCAGGGTCGCAGCCGGCAGGGCGAGCGGCGGCGGCGCGGCCTTGCCGGCCTCGCGCGCCAGCAGCCAGGCCATGCCGCCGACGGCCAGCGCGCCCGAGGCGATCAGCGGAAGGTTGGTCCCGCCGAGCGTCTGCAGGTCGAATGCCAGCAGCCCGAAGGTCAGCGGCATGCGGTGGAAGTTGATCGGCGTCAGCAGATAGTGCGCCCAGCTGCCGCCGAGCGCCTGGAAATCGCTCCAGCGCTGGATCCAGTCGATCTCGTCCGAGTAGGGCGTCAGCACCGCCGCGCGCCACAGCACATAGGCCGACAGCGCGAGGTATAGCGCCAGGAGCGCCAAGGTCAGACCGCGCAGCCAGGGTGGAAGGGCCGGGCCCTGCGCGCGCGCCGTCTTACCCATGCTGGCGTCCCCCGAATCGGATGTCGGAAGAAGCCTACACTGGCTTGATCAGAACGATCTTCTTCTTGCCCGCCGCCAGCTTGATCACCCCGTCGACCAGATCGGCGGTGGTGACCGTGCGGTTGGCGTCCGGTTCGGCCTTGTCGTTGACCCGCAGGCCGCCGCCCTGGGCCAGCCGCCGCGCCTCGCCGCGCGAGCCGGCGAGACCGGCGTCGGTCGCCAGCGCCGCCAGCACGATCCCGGCCTCGAGATCCGCGCGCGGCGTTTCGTGGGTCGGCAGGTCGGCGGACAGCTTGCCCTGCTCGAAGGCCGCCAGGGCGGCCTGGGCGGCGGAGTCGGCGGCGTCCTGGCCGTGCAGCAGGCGGGTGGCCTCGTTGGCCAGCACCTTCTTGGCCTCGTTGATCTCCGCGCCCGGCAGCGACTCCAGCACCGCGACCTGATCCAGCGGCAGGTCGGTGAACAGCCGCAGGAACCGGCCGACGTCAGCGTCCTCGGTGTTCCGCCAGAACTGCCAGTAGTCGTAGGGGCTGAGCATGTCGGCGTTCAGCCAGACCGCGCCCGACGCGGTCTTGCCCATCTTGGCGCCGGAGGAGGTGGTCAACAGCGGCGTGGTCAGCGCGAACGCCGCCTTCTGGTCCATCCGCCGGACCAGCTCCATGCCGTTGATGATGTTGCCCCACTGGTCCGAGCCGCCCATCTGCAGCTGGACGCCCATGTTGCGGTGCAGGTGCAGGAAGTCGGTGGCCTGCATCAGCATGTAGTTGAACTCGAGGAAGGTCATCGGCTGCTCGCGCTCGAGCCGCAGCTTGACCGAGTCGAAGGTCAGCATGCGGTTGATCGTGAAGTGCGGGCCGTACTCGCGCAGGAACTCGACGTAGCCGAGCTTCGACAACCAGTCGTCGTTGTTGACCATCACCGCATCGGTGGGGCCGTCGCCGAAGGTCAGGAACTTCTCGAAGACGGTGCGGATGCCGGCCATGTTCGCCGCGATGTCGGCGTCGGTCAGCATCTTGCGGCTCTCGTCCTTGCCGGTCGGGTCGCCGACCTTGGTCGTGCCGCCGCCCATCAGGACCACCGGCTTGTGGCCGGCCTGCTGCAGCCGGCGCAGCATCATGATCTGGATCAGGCTGCCGACGTGCAGCGACGGCGCGGTCGCGTCGAAGCCGATGTAGGCGCTGATCGGGCCGGCCGTGGCCGCGGCGTCCAGCTCTTCCGGATGGCTGACCTGGTGGATGTAGCCGCGCGTCTGGAGGGTCTTGAGGAATTCGGACTTGAAGGGCGCGTCGGACATCTGGGGGCTCTCGGAATTTCGGCGCCCGGCGTCTAGCACGGGCGGCGAGGCGTTTTCGAGGGACATGGCGGGGCTCCTGTCGATTGAGGAGGCCGGCGTGATGGGTTCAGGAGGGCGCCGGCCGGGAGGCGGGCGCGTGTTCGGCGGCCCGCTAGATCAGCGGGCGGTAATAGCGGCCGGTGAGGGCGGTCTTGCCGAACATCCGGCTAGCTAGGTCCGGCGACGCATGGCAGTCAACCAACATGCGTGTCCTTGGCTTCATGACTGGCACCTCGCTCGACGCCGTCGACATGGCGGTGCTGGAGACCGACGGTGAAACCATCCAGGCCTTCGGGCCCGCCGGCGAGCGCAGGCTGACCGACGCCACCCGCGCGGTCATGCTGGCGGCGACCCACGCGGCGCTGCAGTGGCCGCGCGGCGCGCCGGCGCCGGCGGTGTTCGACGAGGCCGCCCGCGCTGGGGCGGAAGAGCATTTCGCCGCCGCCGAGGAATTCCTCGCCGCCAACGGTCTCACCTGGGCCGACATCGACCTGATCGGCATGCACGGCCAGACGGTGCTGCACGAGCGGCCGAAGGCCGGCGTGGCGGGCCGCACGGTGCAACTCGGCGACGCAGGCCTGTTGGCGCGCAAGACCGGCGTGCGGGTGGCCTTCGACTTCCGCACCGCCGACGTCGCCGCCGGCGGCGAAGGGGCGCCGCTGGCGCCGATCTACCACTTGGCCCGGGCGCGGGCTTCGGGGCTGGAGCCGCCGCTCGCGGTGCTGAACGTCGGCGGCGTGGCCAACATCACCTTCATCGGCGCGGACGGCGAGATCGCCGCCTTCGACACCGGGCCGGGCAACGGCATGATCGACCTCCTGGTGCAGGCGCGCAGCGACCTGCGCTTCGACGAGGACGGCCGGCTGGCCGCCGCCGGCCGGGCCGACGCGTCGGTGCTGCGGGATCTTCTCGCGCACCCCTATTTCCAGGCGCCGGCGCCCAAGTCGCTGGACCGCTACGACTTCTCGCTGGTGCCGCTGGCGCAGCTGTCGCTGGAGGACGCCGCCGCGACCCTGGTGGCCTTCACCGCCGAGGCGGTGCGCCTGGCCTTCGTGCTGATGGGCGAGACGCCGGGCGAGGTGATCGTCGCCGGGGGCGGGCGGCGCAACCCGCAGATCATGCGCGCGCTGGCGGAACGGCTGCCGTGCCGGGTCAGCGACGCCGACGCCCACGGCTGGCGCGGCGACGCGATCGAGGCCGAGGCCTTCGCCTATCTGGCGGCGCGCACCGCGCGCGGCCTGCCGATCTCGTTCCCGAAAACCACGGCGGTCTCCAAGGCGATGGGCGGCGGGCGGATCGTCCGGCCGGACTAGACCTTCCGGGCGTGATCCTCCGGCTCGTCGGGCTCCGGGTCGGCGAACGGCCGCGACAGCTCTTCGGCCGCGTCGTTGTCGGCTCCGGCGGGCTCGGCCGGATGCGCCTTGGCCGCCCGCGGCTGCAGGTCGAGGGCGGCCAGCGCCTCGTCGCCCTCCTGGCCGAAGATGCTGCGCACCCGCAGCTCGCGTTGCGGGTAGGGCACTTCGATCCCCGCCGCGTCGAGGGCGTCGGCGATCGCCCAGGTGTAGGCCGCGGACATGGCGGCGGGGCGCTTCACCGCCTCCAGGGTCGGCCACACCACCAGCTCGAACCGCAGCCCGTCGCCGCCGAGGCCGGTCAGCCAGACCTGGGTCTTGTGGCTGTCGCTCTCGGGCAGGGTGAAGGGCACGCCGCGGGCTGCGGCCACCACCACCTCGCGCACTCTCCGCCGGTCGCTGTCGGTGGCGACGGTGAAGGGGATGTGGATCCGGCTGGTTCGGTTGTGCAGCGTCCAGTTGATCACCGGCCCGGCGGTGAACGCCGAATTCGGGACGATCAGGTCGATGTTGTCGTTGGTGCGGATGTGCACCGCGCGCGGGCCGATCTCCTGGATCAGGCCGCGCTTGCCGTCGGCCAGCTCGACATAGTCGCCGACGTTCAGCACCCGGTCGAAGATCAGCAGCAGGCCGGAGACGAACTCCTTCACCACCCCCTGCAGGCCGAGCCCCAAGCCGACGCCGAGCGCGCCGGCGAACACCGCCAGCGACGAGAGGTTTAGCCCCAGGGTCGACAGGCCGGCGATCACCGCCAGGATCGCTAGGCCGTAGGTGATCACCTTCTCGACGATGTAGAGCGCCTCGCGGCCGTGCCGCGCCCGGGTCCGCAGGCGTCGCAGCGCGATTCCGGCGAGGCGGGCGAGGGCGAATCCGACCAGCGCCACCGCGAAGCCCGCCAGCACCCCGCCCAGGGTGACTGGGGTGCGGCCGATGACGAAGAGGACGAAGCCTCGAAGGTCGGGCAGCTCTGGCATTGGCGGCAGAGCGAACGTAACCGCCCCGCATCGCGTTCCGGACGCCACAGGCGCGCCATCCGGCTAGGCTCATCTAGCCGCCTCGAGGAGAGCCCTGCCCATGCGTCTGCGCGTCCTAGCCTCCGTCGTCGCCGTCGCCGCGTGCGCGCCGCAGGCGCCCCGCGCGGCCGGCGAGGGGCCGCGGTTGTCCGTGCCGATCGCTTGCGAGGTCGGCCGCACCTGCGAGGTGCAGCACTATGTCGATCGCGATCCCGGGCCGGAGGCGCGCGACTACCGCTGCGGCGGGCGCACCTACGACAAGCACAGCGGCATTGACATCCGGGTGCCGGACATGGCCGCCCAGCGCCGCGGCGTCGACGTGCTGGCGGCCGCGCCAGGCCGGGTGGCGCGGGTGCGCGACGGGGTGGCCGACATCTCGGTGCGCGCCCCGGACGCGCCCAGCGTCAGGGGCACGGAGTGCGGCAACGGCGTGGTGATCGACCACGGCGACGGCTGGGAGACCCAGTACTGCCACATGGCCCGGGGCAGCGTGCGGGTGAAGCCGGGCGATGAGGTCAAGGCCGGGACCCCGATCGGCCGGGTCGGCCTGTCCGGCGACACAGAATACCCGCACGTGCACATGACCGTGCGCCACGCCGGCCAAGTGGTGGATCCGTTCGCGCCGGCCGGGCCGGCGAACGCCTGCGCGGCGAAGGGCGCGATGTGGACACCGCAGGCGGCCAAGGCGCTGGCCTACAAGGCCGGGGTGATCTTCAACGCCGGTTTCGCCGGCGCGCCGGTGAGCTACCTGGAGGTCGAGGACGGCCGGGTCCCGCCGGCGACCCGCAACTCGCCGGTGATCGCCGTCTACATGCTGGTGATCGGCCCGCAGAAGGGCGACGTGATCGAGATGGCGCTGCGCGATCCCAGCGGCCGCGAGCGCCCGCCCCAGCGCCTGCCGCCGCTCGACCGCGACAAGTCGCAGTTCTTCGCCAGCCTGCAGCGCAAGCCGCCGCCGGGCGGCTGGCCCGCCGGCAAATACGTCGCCGAGTTGAAGGTCCTGCGCGGCGGTAAGCCGGCCCTGGTCCGGCGGGTCGAGATGACGCTGTGAGCCGTCTTCCCGACGGCGGTGATGTCGATATGCGGTGAACGCCCCCTCAGCCAGCTTCGCTGACAGCTCCCCCGCTCCGCGGTGGAGCATCTTGGCGCTCAGATCCTCCACCGCGTAGCGGGGGAGGTGGATCCCGCCGAAGGCGGGAGACGGAGGGGGCGTTTCCCCTAAGCCCCCGCCACGACCCGCTGCAGCACCCGCCGGCCGGCGTTGTCCAGCGAGCCGCGGGCGTGCTGCAGGGTGAGGTTGTCCCAGATGACGATGTCGCCGCGCCGCCACAGGTGCTCGGTGTGGTTGCCGGGCGCGTAGAGGTGGTCATAGACGGCGCCCAGCAGCGCGCGGCTCTCGTCCCAGCCCATGCCGCACAGCCGCGCGGTGTGCATCTCGCTGACGCCGATGCAGGGGCGGCCGGTGCGCGGATTGACCCGCACGGCCGGATGCTTGGCGCGTTCGGTGGCCCCGGGCTCGCGCTGGTCGCAGGCGCGGACGCCGACGCCTTCCAGGGTCGGCGAGATCATCTCGGCGCAGGTTCCGTCGAGCCGCGCGCGCAGGTCGGGCGGCATGGTGGCGTAGCCGCGCTCGGCGCTGACGAAACGCGTGCCCGAGGCGTCGTCCACCACGTCGACCGCATGCAGGGAGATCGCCGCGAACGGCGCGTCGGTGTAGGCGGCGTCGGCGTGGAAGCTGAGCTCGGTGCGCGACGACGGGACGCCGACGTCGGTGGAGATGTAGCCGTTCTCCTGCGGCCGCCGGATGATCGGGCCGATCCGCTGCATCAGCGCCGTCTGCTGATCCATGGTCAGCGCCTGGCCGCGGGCGAGCACGTAGCCGTGCCGGCTGAGCAGGGCGTAGAAGCGCTCCTTGGTGGCGCCGGTCAGGGGCTCAGCCAGGTCGTGGTCGATTTCGACGCCGAACGGCGACAGCGGCCGCCATTTCAGGCCGTCTTCGCAGGTCCAGTCGTTCATCCTCGCCTCACACGTTCTTTTGGCGCGAGGCTAACACGTGATGGCTCGACCCGCGCGCCGGTAGGGGGGCGGGCGTCCATTCGCAGGGCGTTTTCCGCCGCTGCGATGCTTGCGCAGGCAATCGGCGGCGCGGTCAGCTCAGCGTGACGTAGAGTTCGCTTTCGATCACCCATTGGCCGCGCGCCTTGCGCCAGACCGCGAGGTAACTCCCGGCCATTTCCGAGCCCTTCCAGTCGGCGACCCAGCGGCCGTGCTCCGCCGCGCGCAGGCCGGCGGCGTCGAGCTCCACCTGCTCGGTGGTGCGCACGTAGGTGACGAAGTCCGGGTCGGCGAACTGGCCGGCGAAGGCCTCGACCACCGCATCCGCGCCGAGGACCAGGCCCCCGTCGCCGACGATCAGCCGCACATCGGTGGCGAAGAAGGGCTTCAGGCGCGTCGCCTCGTGGGCGGCGATCAGCTTGTTGGTCAGCCGCCGCCGCGCGCGGATCGCGTCTTCAGGCGTGGTCATGGACACTCAACCTCTGTCATCCCGGACGGCCGCAGGCCGATCCGGGACCCAGGGGCCGCCGCACTGCAGAACCCCCTGGGTCCCGGCTCTCCGCTTCGCTTCGGCCGGGATGACGGGGATGGGCTTTTACGCCGGGTTCGCCGCCAGGCGCTTGTCGAGGTAGGAGCCGACGTGCCGCTCGAGGTCGGGCATGTTCTCGGCCCAGAAGTGGTTGGCGCCATCGACGACCTCGTAGTCGATGACGATGCCCTTCTGGGTGCGCAGCTTGGAGACCACCTTCTCGACGTCCGCCGGCGGCACCACGGTGTCGGCGCTGCCGTGCAGGATCAGGCCCGACGCCGGGCAGGGCGCGAGGAAGGAGAAGTCGTAGGCGTTGGTCGGCGGCGAGACGGAGATGAAGCCGTCGGTCTCAGGCCGGCGCATCAAGAGCTGCATGCCGACCCAGGCGCCGAACGAGTAGCCCGCCACCCAGCACTGCGAGGCCGCCGGGTTGGTGGACTGCAGCCAGTCGAGCGCCGTGGCGGCGTCCGCCAGTTCGCCGATGCCGCTGTCGAATTCGCCCTGGCTGCGGCCGACGCCGCGGAAATTGAACCGCAGGACCGAGAAGCCGCGCTTCATGAACAGGTGATAGAGCTGCACCGTGGCCGGATTGTTCATCTGGCCGCCCGCCTTCGGGTGCGGGTGCAGGATCAGCGCGACGGGAGCCGTCTCGCTCTTGCCCTGGGTATAGCGGCCTTCGATCCGGCCGGCCGCACCGGTCAGCACCACCTCTGGCATTCAGATCCCTCTCCCGAACCTCGAATACTTGACTGCTGCGCTCGGTCTTCCTAAGTCGCTCACGTCCGGCCATGACCGGTCGTGTCGCCCCGCGCAAGGCGGCGGCTTTTAGCACAGCCCGTCCGTGATGCGCGGGAAAACTGCATTGGGTGTCAAGGCCATGCGGCTCTCTACCAAAGGACGCTACGCTGTGATGGCGATGGCCGACCTCGCGCGGTCGGAGGGCGGCGCTCAGCGCGCCACCGCGCTGGCGGAAATCGCCCACCGTCAGGAGATCTCGCTCTCCTATCTCGAGCAGCTGTTCGCCCGGCTCCGCCGCGAGGGGCTGGTGGAGAGCGCGCGCGGCCCCGGCGGCGGCTATCGCCTGGCCAGGAGCGCCGAGGACACCAAGATCTCCGACATCGTGCACGCGGTCGACGAGCCGCTGCGCGCCACCCGCTGCGCCCAATCCAAGGGCTGCATGACCAAGGGCGAGCGCTGCCTGACGCACGATCTGTGGGAGGACCTCGGCCAGCACATCGAGTCCTACCTGGCCTCGGTCAGCCTGGCCGACGTGATCCATGGCCGGCTGTCGGCCGGCAGGCAGGCGGCATGACCCGGTCCGCCATCTATCTTGACTATAACGCCACCGCTCCGGTGCGGCCGGAGGCGGCCGCGGCGGTCGCCGAGGCGCTGCTGGCGGGCGGCAATCCGTCGTCGGTGCACGCCGCCGGCCGCGCCGCGCACGCCCGCGTCGAGCAGGCCCGCGCCGAAGTGGCGGCGCTGATCGCCGCGCCGGCCTCGACCGTGATCTTCACCTCCGGCGGCACCGAAGCCAACGCCCTGGCGATCGACAGCGCCGTGGCGGCCGGCGCGCGCCGGCTGATCGTCTCGGCGATCGAGCACGACAGCGTGCTGGAGACCGCCAAGGCCTCCGGCGTCGACGTCGAGCGGGCCCCGGTGGACGCGGATGGCGTCGTCGATCTCGGCTGGCTGGCTGCGCGGCTGTCCGCCTGGGACGCGGCCGACGGCCGGCCGTTCGTGGCGCTGATGCTGGCCAACAACGAGACCGGCGTGATCCAGCCGGTGGCGCAGGCCGCCGAACTGGTCCGCGCGGCCGATGGCTGGCTGCATGTCGACGCCATCCAGGCGGCCGGCAAGATCCCCGTCGACAGTCGCGGTCTCGGCGCCGACACCCTGTCGGTCTCGGCGCACAAGCTCGGCGGCCCGCAGGGCGTCGGCGCGCTGACCTTCGGACCGCGGGCGACCCTGGCGCGCCGGCTGCACGGCGGCGGGCAGGAGCGCGGTCGTCGCGCCGGAACCGAAAATGTTCCGGGAATCAGTGGCTTCGGCGCAGCTGCGAAGGCGGCGCTCGAAGGCCTGGAGGCCCTCGCCGCCCAGGCCGCCTGGCGTGACGCCGCCGCCCAGCGGCTGAAGGCCGCAGGCGCGGTCGTGCTGGGCGAGGGCGCGCCGCGGGTTCCCAACACCCTGTGCGTCGGCGAAGCCGGCGCGCCGTCCGAGCTGCAGGTCATGGCGCTCGATCTGGAAGGCCTGATGGTCAGCGCCGGCTCGGCCTGCTCGTCGGGCAAGGTGAAGCCCAGCCACGTCCTGGCCGCGATGGGCCACGGCGCGCTCGCCGACTGTGCGATCCGCGTCTCAGGCGGCTGGGCGAGTTGTGAAGAAGACTGGAACAGGCTTGCCGAAGCCTGGTTGGCCGCGCATGAGCGGCGCGCGGCTCGTCGTCGCGCGCCCGCTGCCGCCGCAGGAGTTTGAAGTCAGATGGCCGCTGTCCAACAGACCGTCGAACACGTCGAGAATCTCGAGAAGTACAAGCATGGCTTCGTCACCGAGATCGACCAGGAGTTCGCGCCGAAGGGGCTGAACGAGGACATCGTCCGCTTCATCTCGGCGAAGAAGGACGAGCCCGAGTGGATGCTCGAGTGGCGCCTGGACGCGTTCCGTCGCTGGCTGGCGATGGAGGAGCCGTCGTGGGCCAAGGTCTATTTCCCGCGCATCGACTACCAGGACGCCCACTACTACGCGGCGCCGAAGCAGAAGGAGGGGCCGAAGAGCCTCGACGAGGTCGATCCGGAGCTGCTGGAGACCTACAAGAAGCTCGGCATTCCGCTGCGTGAGCAGGAAGTGCTGGCCGGCGTCGAGGGCGCGCCGCGCTACGCCGTCGACGCGGTGTTCGACAGCGTCTCGGTGGTCACCACCTTCAAGAAGGAGCTGGCCGAGGCCGGGGTGATCTTCTGCTCGATGAGCGAGGCGATCCGCGAGCATCCGGAGTTGGTGAAGCAGTACCTCGGCACCGTGGTGCCGGTCAGCGACAACTACTACGCCTGCCTGAACGCCGCGGTCTTCTCCGACGGCAGCTTCGTCTATGTGCCGCCGGGCGTGCGCTGCCCGATGGAGCTGTCGACCTATTTCCGCATCAATGCGGAGAATTCCGGCCAGTTCGAACGCACCCTGATCATCGCCGACAAGGGGGCTTACGTCTCCTACCTGGAAGGCTGCACCGCGCCGATGCGCGACGAGAACCAGTTGCACGCCGCGGTGGTCGAGCTGGTCACGCTGGACGACGCGGAGATCAAGTACTCGACGGTCCAGAACTGGTACCCGGGCGATCCGGAGACCGGCAAGGGCGGCATCTACAACTTCGTCACCAAGCGCGCCGACTGCCGCGGCGACCGCTCGAAAGTCTCCTGGACCCAGGTCGAGACCGGTTCGGCGATCACCTGGAAGTACCCGTCGTGCGTGCTGCGCGGGGAGGGGAGCTCGGGCGAGTTCTACTCCATCGCCATCACCAACGGCCGCCAGCAGGCCGACACCGGCACCAAGATGATCCATCTGGGGCGCAACACCCGCTCGCGGATTATCTCCAAGGGGATCAGCGCCGGGCGTTCGTCCAACACCTACCGCGGGCTGGTCTCGGCGCACCCGAAGGCCAAGGGCGCGCGCAACTTCACCCAGTGCGACAGCCTGCTGATCGGCAAGCACTGCGCGGCCCACACCGTGCCCTACGTCGAGGCGCGCAACGGCCAGGCGGTGTTCGAGCACGAGGCCACCACCACCCGCCTCTCCGAGGACCAGCTGTTCTACGTGATGCAGCGCGGCCTCGGGGAGGAAGAGGCGGTGCAGCTGCTGGTGAACGGCTTCGTCAAGGACGTGCTGCAGGAACTGCCGATGGAGTTCGCGGTCGAGGCCCAGAAGCTGGTGGCGATTTCACTCGAGGGGAGCGTGGGCTGATGGCGCTGCGAGACGCCTATTTTTCGAAGCTGGAGCGCAAGAAGCAAGCCGAGGAGGCCGCCGGACGGCCCCACGACGAGGCCTATGCGCGGCTGAAGGCGCTGTTCCACGAGATCATGGGCGACCGTCAGTTGCTGGATCACATCCTCGCCGAGGTGGAGCTGAACGGCGACGAGCTGCAGATCGACCCCGGCCCGATCTTCATCCGCGTCGCGGTGGACCAGGCCGGCGACTACCACATGACCTACGAGATCAAGGCGAACGACGACCCGGAAATCATCGACGTTCCGGTGAAGTCCATCCCCGACATCGAGGAGGCGATCGCCAACCTCCTCATCCAATACGCACGCCAGCGGGATTGAACCTTAAAGACCATGCTGAAGATCCAAGACCTCCACGCCACCGTCGGTGAAACGGAAATCCTCAAGGGCCTGTCCCTCGAGGTTCCGACCGGCGAGGTGCACGCCATCATGGGGCCGAACGGCGCTGGCAAGTCGACGCTGTCCTACGTGCTGACCGGCCGCTCCGGCTACGAGGTGACGAACGGCCAGGCGACGCTCGACGGCGAGAACCTGCTGGCGCTCGAGCCGAACGAACGCGGCGCGCGCGGGGTGTTCCTGTCGTTCCAATATCCACTGGAAATTCCGGGCGTTCCGGCCCTGACCTTCATCCGCACCGCGCTCAACGCCCAGCGCAAGGCGCGCGGCGAGGCGGAGGTCTCCGCCCCGCAATTCCTCAAGCTGATCAAGGAGAAGGCGGCGTCTCTGAAGATGGACTTCGAGATGCTGAAGCGGCCGTTGAACGTCGGCTTCTCCGGCGGCGAGAAGAAGCGGATGGAGATCCTGCAGATGGCGGTGCTCGAGCCGCGGCTGCTGATCCTCGACGAGACCGACTCCGGCCTCGACATCGACGCGCTGCGGATCGTCTCGGAAGGCGTCAACGCGCTGCGCAGCCCCGACCGTTCGATGCTGGTGATCACCCACTACCAGCGGCTGCTCGACTACATCAAACCCGACCGGGTGCACGTGCTGAGCGCCGGCCGCATCGTCGCCTCCGGCGGGCCGGAGTTGGCGCTCGAGCTCGAGCGCGAAGGCTACGACCGCTACGCGAGGGCCGCATGAACCTGGCGACCGCCATCGCCGCACGCGACGCCGACGCGCTGCCCAGCCGCCGGGACGAGGACTGGCGCTGGACCGACCTGCGCGGCCTGATCCGCACCGTGCCCGAAGCCTCCGCGCCGCTGAGCGCCGCTGCGGCGGGCGAGGGGCCGTTCGCGGCCCTGGCGCAGCGCAGCGTGCAGATCGCCAACGGCCGCGGCGAGGCGAGCATCGAGATCACCGCCGATGCGGTGGTGGCCCTCGACGTGGTGTCCCAAGGTGACGGCTCGCACGCCGCCAGCATCGGCATCGTCGTCGCGCCGGGCGTGCGCGCGACCCTGCTGGAGAGCTACCGCGGGCAGGGCAACTACCTGGCCCACACCGCGCTGGCGATCGACCTGGGCGAAGGCGCGCGTCTGGAGCGCATCGTACTGGCCGCCGACGACGCCGAGGGCGTGGCGGTGAGCCAGGCCGCGGTCGAGCTCGCGCCCCAGGCCGAGTTCGTGCAGACCACCCTGACCAGCGGCGCGCGGCGCCAGCGGCTGGAGACCCGGGTGCGTCATCCGGGCAGCTACGCCAAGCTGCGGCTCGACGGCGCCTATCTGCTGTTCGACAAGCGTCACGGCGACCTCACCACCTCGGTGACCCACGCCGGCCTGCACGGCGAGACCGACCAACTGACCAAGGGCGTGGTGCGCGATCAGGCGCGCGGCGTCTTCCAGGGCCGCATCGTCGTCGCCGAGGGCGCCGACCATACCGAGGCGCGGATGGGCCACCATGCGCTGGTGCTGTCGGATCAGGCCGAGGTCGACGCCAAGCCGGAGCTGGAGATCTACGCCGACGACGTCTCCTGCGCGCACGGCAACACGGTCGGTGCGCTCGACGACGAGGCGCTGTTCTACATCCGCCAGCGCGGGGTGCCGGAGCCGGAGGCCCGCGCCATGCTGACCGAAGCCTTCATCGGCGAGGTGATCGACCGCATCGAGCACGAGGGTGCCCGCGAGGCGGCTCGCGCCTGGGCGGTCGCGCGGCTGAGGGGCTGAGTGAGTAAGATGAGTTTCAACGCCGAAGCCGTCCGCGCCGACTTCCCGATCCTGGGCCGCCAGGTGAACGGCAAGCCGCTGGTCTATCTCGATAGCGCCGCGTCCGCGCAGAAGCCGCGGGCGGTGGTCGAGGCCATGACCCGGGCGATGGAGCACTCCTACGCCAACGTCCACCGTGGCCTGCACACGCTCGCCAACGAGACGACCGACGCCTACGAGGCGGCGCGCCAGAAGGTGGCCCGCTTCATCGGCGCCGCCGAAGGCGAGGTCATCTTCACCAAGGGCGCGACCGAGGCGATCAACCTGGTGGCCTCGTCGTTCGGCGCCTCGTTGGTCGAAGGCGACGAGATCCTGCTCACCGAGATGGAGCACCACGCCAACATCGTGCCGTGGCACTTCCTGCGCGAGCGCAAGGGCGTGGTGCTGAAGTACGTGCCGATCAGCGACGACGGCGAGCTCGACCTGGCGGCCTTCCAGCGGCTGCTGGGCCCGAAGACCCGGATGGTCGCGGTCAGCCACATGTCGAACGTGCTGGGCACCATCAATCCGGTGATCGAGATCACCCGCATGGCCCACGAGGCCGGCGCGCTGGTGCTGATCGACGGCTGCCAGGGCGTCGTCCACAAGCCGGTCGACGTGAAGGAGATCGACGCCGACTTCTACGTCTTCTCCGGCCACAAGCTGTACGGCCCGACCGGCATCGGCGTGCTCTACGGCAAGGCCGAGCGGCTGGCCGCCCTGCCCCCCTATCAGGGCGGCGGCGAGATGATCGGCACGGTGACGCTGGAGACGGTGACCTACGCCGATCCGCCGCACCGCTTCGAGGCCGGCACGCCGGCGATCATCGAGGCGATCGGCCTGGGCGCGGCGATCGACTGGCTCGGCCAGTTCGACCGCATCGAAGTCGCCCGCCATGAACACAGGCTCTACCAGCGGGTCCGCGAGGGGCTCGCCGGCGCCAACTGGCTGAAGGAACTCGGCCAGGCCCCGGACAAGGGCGCGATTTTCTCGTTCATCGTCGAGGGGGCGCACGCCCACGACGTGGCGCAGATCCTCGATCGCTACGGGGTGGCGGTGCGCGCCGGCACCCACTGCGCCGAGCCCTTGATGCGTCGTTTCGGCCTGACGTCGAGCGCGCGGGCTTCCTTCGCCCTATATAACACCGAGGCGGAGGCTGACGCCTTCGTCGAAGCTCTGACCAAGACACAGGCCTTCTTTTCGTAATGCCCATGGATGACGCCGCTCCCATCGACGACCAAAAGGCTGCGACGGCCCTGTCTCAGGCCGAGCTCGACCAGCTGACCGATCAGCTGATCGAGAAGCTCAAGTCCGTGTACGACCCGGAAATCCCGGTCGACATTTATGAGCTGGGCCTGGTCTACAAGGTCGACGTGTCCGACGACCGCGACGTGCTGGTCGAGATGACCCTGACCGCCCCGGGCTGCCCGGTCGCCGGCGAAATGCCGGGCTGGGTCGAAGAGGCGATCAGGACGATCCCGGAGGTCAACAAGGTGACGGTCGAGCTGGTGTTCGATCCGCCGTGGGACCCGTCGCGGATGTCCGACGAGGCCAAGCTGCAACTGAACATGTTCTGACGGAAATGGCCGAACTCTCGCTCACCCCCCAGCCCCGCGCCCGCCGTCCCCGGCCGAAGGTCGTCTCGCTCACCGAGCGCGCCGCCGAGCGCGTGCGCGAGATCATGGCCAAGTCCGAAAAGCCTTACGCCGGCCTGCGGGTGGGCGTGAAGAACGGCGGCTGCGCCGGCCAGGAGTATGTGCTGGCCTACGCCGAGGCCGCCGAACCGCTGGACGAGGTGGTCGAGGACAAGGGCGTCACCATCCTGGTCGAGCCCAAGGCGGTGCTGTTCCTGGTCGGCACCGAGATCGACTACGAGGTCTCCAAGCTCTCGGCCAAGTTCGTTTTCAGGAACCCCAACGAGACCGACGCCTGCGGCTGCGGCGAGAGCGTGACCATCGAGCCGGCCAAGCCGGACTGAGCCGAGATGCTCTCCCTCAGGGGGAGCTCCGCCGAAGGCGGTGAGGGCGTTTCAACTCAGAAGGTTGGAACAGCCTTCATTGGCGTCTGAGCAGAAACCCCCTCCGGCCCTTCAGGCCCCCCCCTGAGGGGGAGGATCTTTTGTTCCCGGTCGAGCTTCCTCCGGCTATACAGCCCGTCATGGTCCGGACCCCGTCATGGTGGCGCAGGTTTGGCGCGGCGCTCGCCGCGCTGGTGGTCGCCGTGCTCGCCTTCGGCCCCGGCCTCGATGGCCTGGTCTGCAGCGACGAAGGCGGTCTCGCCGCTGCCGCGGCCGAACTGTCCACGACCGTCGCGCCGGATCATTCCAACGCAGGCCATTCCGACGACGACCGCAGCGCCTGCGTGCATGGCCATTGCCACCACGCCGCCGCCTCCGCGCCGGCCACGACCGTTGCGAGCGTCACGCCCGCGACCCTGCGTGACCGCCACGGCCTGATCCGGGCCCGCGTGCCCACCTCAGACCCGAAGTTCGGCCTGCTGCGTCCCCCGAGAGACTGACGGCTTCGCGCGCCTAGCGCGCGCTACGCACCGTCACGTCACGAGGGACTTCCATGTCATCCTTATTCCGCAGGCCGCGTCTCGCGGCGCTGCTTGGCGCGGCCGGTCTCACGGCTGCGCCCGCCGCCCTGGCTGCGCCGGCGCCGCCATACGCGCTTCTGCTCGCCCAGGCCGCCGAGGCGCCGCGGTTGACCCAGGCCGAGGCCGGCGTCGCCCAGGCCCAGGGCCTGGCGCAGCAGGCCGCCTCCCGTCCCAATCCGGTCCTCGGCCTCGAGGTGGAGAACTTCGCCGGCTCGGGCCCGTACCAGGGCCTTGACCTGGCCGAGACCACTGCGGGGCTGGAGCAGACCCTGGAGCTCGGCGGCAAACGGCCGGCGCGGATCGCCGCCGGCCAGGCCGGGGTCGCCGCCGCCCGCGCCCAGGCGACGCTGGCCCGCGCCGACTTCGCGGCACAGCTCGCCGTCGCCTACGCCGAGGCGGAGGCCGCCGCGGCCAAGGTCGCGCTGGCCGAGGACCAGCTGAGCGCCGCAAAGACCGACGCGCGCGCCGCGCGGGAGCTGGTTGACGCCGGCCGCGAGGCGGAGCTGCGCGCCCTGCAGGCCGCCGCTGAGCGGGAGGCGGCCGCGGCCGATCGCGACGAGACGCGCGCCGCTGCCGATGCGGCGTTCGCCAGGCTCTCGGCGCTGGCCGGCTCGACAGTGGTCTACGATGCGGTGGGCGAGAGCCTGCTCGGCCGCCGGTCGCCCGTCGCCGTCTCAGTTGAGATCGCGGAAACGCCGGCGGTGCTCGCCGCGCGCGCCGAGCGCCAGGCGGCGACGGCGCGGGTGCGGGCGGAAGCGCGCAAGGCGGCGCCCGACGTGACGGTCCAGGCGGGCGTCCGGCGGCTGGCTGGGGACGACGCCACCGCGCTGGTGGCCGGGGTGTCCGTGCCGCTGCCGCTGTTCGACCGCAACCGTGGCGCGACGCAGGCCGCCCGGGCCGAGCTGACCGGCGTGGAGGCCCGGCTGCGCCAGGCCGAACTCGACGCCGCCGCCGATCTGCGCGCCGCTCAGTCGCAGGCGCGCAGCGCCGCCGCCCGGGTCGACGCCGCGACGGCCGGGGAGGGCGCGGCGGCGGAAGCCTACCGCCTGGCTAGGCTCGGCTACGAAGCCGGCCGCCTGCCGCTGCTCGAGCTCAGCAGCGTGCGCCGCGCCCTGGCCGCCGCCCAGATCCGCACCCTCGACGCGCGCCTGGCGCAGGTCCGCGCCGCCGCCGAGATCGCCCGCCTGACGGGCCGCACCCCCTTCGGAGGCTGAAATGCCTGTCGACAAGAAGACCCTTCTGACCGCCGCGGCGCTGGCCGCCGCGCTGGGCGCCGGCTTCGGCCTGGCGAAGTTCACCGACCGTGCGGATCCGCCTGCTGAAGCAGAGCATGACGAGCACGCGGAGGCTGGCGGCGATCTCGTCCGGCTGACGCCGCAGCAGGCCGCCGTGGCCGGCGTCGCGGTGGTTTCGGTGACCCATGGCGGGGCCGGCGACCTGCGGCTGACCGGCCGGGTCGAGGCCGCGCCGAGCGCGCGCGCCGCGGTGGCGGCTCCGCTCGCCGGCGTGGTCGAGCGGCTGCTGGTCACCCCGGGCGCCCGCGTCGCGGCCGGCGCAGGGCTGGTGCTGATCCGCAGCGCCGACGGCGCCTCGGTGGCGGCGGAAACCCGCGCGGCGGCGGCCGACGCCGAGGCGGCGCGCGCCGCCCTGGCGCGCGAAGAGCGGCTGTTCCGCGCCGGCGTCACCGCCCGCCAGGACTGGGAGGCGGCCCGCGACCACGGCCGCACGCACGGACGCCCAGGCCGGGGCGGCTCGCGCCCGGGCGGCGGCGGCGGGCGGCCCTGCGGCTTCGGGACTGACGGTGGTGCGCAGCCCGATCGCCGGTGTGGTCACCGCCGTGCAGGCGGCCCCCGGCGGCTTCATCGCTCAGGGCGGGGCGGTCGCCACGGTCGCCGACCCGGCCGCCGTCGAGGTGGTGTTCCAGGCCCCGGCCGAGGCCGCCGCCAAGCTGCGCGTCGGCGCGGTGCTGAAGGTGATCGGGCCGGACGGCAGCGAGGCCGAAGCGGAGATCGTCGGCGTCGCGCCGATGGCGCAGGACACGACCGGGGCCGCCGCCGTGCGCGCCCGGCCACGCAATGGGCGGCTGACGCCGGGCGCCGCGGTCAGCGCGGCGGTGGCGACCGAGGCCGGCGGCCTGCCGACCGTGCCCGCCGAGGCGGTGCAGTCGCTGAACGGCCGGCCGGTGGTGTTCATCGCCGGGCCGGACGGCTTCCGCGCCCGGCCGGTGACGCCGGGCCGGTCGGGCGCCGGCATGACCCAGATCGTCGCCGGGCTGTCCGGCGACGAGAAGATCGCCGGCCGCGGCGCCTTCGTCCTTAAGGCCGAGCTCTCCAAGGGCGCCGCCGAGCACGCGGGGCACTGAGATGCTGAGCAGGATCGTCGCCTTCTCAGTGCGCCACCGCATCGCCGTCGTGCTGATCACCCTCCTGGCGGCGGGGATCGGCGTGTTCGAACTGTTCCGGCTGCCGATCGACGCGACGCCGGACATCACCAACAAGCAGGTGCAGGTGACCACCGTCGCTCCCGCCCTGTCGCCGGAGGAGGTCGAGCAGCGGGTGACCTTCCCGCTGGAGACCGGCTTGAGCGGCATCCCGGGGCTGGTCGAGACGCGCTCGATCTCGCGCAACGGCTTCAGCCAGATCACCGCGGTCTTCACCGACCGCACCGACATCTATTTCGCCCGGCAGCAGGTCAACGAGCGCCTTGAGGCGGTGCGCGAGGAGCTGCCGGCCAACGCCCGCCCGGAGATGGCCCCGATCACCACCGGCCTCGGCGAGGTGATGATGTGGACGGTGGAGTTCCGGCCGACCCCGGGCGCCCGCGCAGGCGTTCCGGGGCCGCAGCCCGACGGCGCCTATCTGACGCCGGAGGGTGATCGCCTCGTCACCGAGCGGCAGAAGGCGACCTATCTGCGCACCGTCCAGGACTGGATCGTTACGCCGCAGCTGCGGACCACGCCCGGGGTCGCGGGGATCGACGCGATCGGCGGCTATGTGAAGGAGTACGCCGTCCGGCCCGTTCCGGCGCGGCTGGCGGCCTACGGCGTCGGCCTGAACGAGCTGGTGGAGGCCGTGCAGCACGCCAACACCGTCGCCGGCGCGGGCTCTGTCTCGCGCGGCGGCGAGGCCTTCGTGGTGCGCGCCGACGCGCGGGTGAGTTCGCTGGCCGATCTCGCCGCCGCGCCGGTCGCCACCCGCAACGGCCTGGTGATCCGCGTCTCCAACGTGGCCCAGGTCGAGCTCGGCCAGGCGGTCCGGCTCGGCGCGGCGCAGGAGAACGGCCACGAGGTGGTGATCGGCACGGCGTTGATGCTGGCCGGCGAGAACAGCCGCACCGTCGCGCGCGCCGTCGGCGACCGGCTCAAGGCCATCGCCCCGTCGCTGCCGCCGGGGGTGGCGGTGAAGCCGGTGCTCGACCGCACCGACCTCGTCGACCGCACCATCCGAACGGTGCAGAAGAACCTCGCCGAGGGCGCGCTGCTGGTGGTGCTGGTGCTGTTCCTGCTGCTGGGCAATGTGCGGGCGGCGATCATCACCGCCCTGGTGATCCCCCTGGCCTTCCTGCTCGGCGTGATCGGCATGAACCGCTTCGGCGTCAGCGGAAACCTGATGAGCCTGGGCGCGCTCGACTTCGGCCTGCTGGTCGACGGGGCGGTTGTGGTGGTCGAGAACACCCTGACCCGGATGGGCCTGCGGCGCGCCGCGGTCGGTCGCGACCTGACGCTGGCCGAGCGGCTCGACGAAGCCGCCGGCGCGGCCCGGCAGATGATCCGCCCCGCGGCCTTCGGCCAGGCGATCATCCTGCTGGTCTACGCCCCGCTGCTGGCGCTCGAGGGCGTCGAAGGCAAGATGTTCCAGCCGATGGCCGGCACCGTCATGCTGGCGCTGGGCGCGGCCTTCGTCCTCACCTTCACCTTCGTGCCGGCGATGACCGCGCTGCTGGTCCAGGCGCCGCCAGTCGGGCATGCGACGCGCGCCGAGACCCTGGCGCGGCGTTGGTTCGAGCCGGCGATCCGCTGGTCGGCCGATCGGCCGCGGCAGGTCGGGGCCGGCGCGCTGGCCGCGGTGCTGATCGGGCTGATCGCCTTTTTCGCCCTCGGCCGCGAGTTCATCCCGACCCTGGACGAGAAGGACGTGCTGGTGCAGGCGCTGCGCGTGCCCAGCACCTCGCTGGAGCAGTCGATCGAGATGCAGGGACGGCTGGAGACCGCGCTGCTGAAGGTCCCGGAGGTGGCGTTCGTCTTCTCCAAGACCGGGACGGCGGAGGTCTCGACCGACCCGATGCCGCCCAGCATCAGCGACACCTTCGTGATCCTGAAGTCGGAGCGCGACTGGCCGGACCGCGGCGCCTCCAAGGCCGAGGTGGTCGAGAAGATCGAGCGGGCCGCGGCGACGCAGATCGGCGCCGCCTACGAGATCACCCAGCCGATCCAGATGCGGTTCAACGAGCTGATGTCCGGGGTGCGCTCGGATGTGGCGGTGAAGGTCTACGGCGACGACTTCGCCGCAATGACCAAGACCGCCAACCAGATCGCCGGCGTGCTGCGCGGCGTCCGCGGCGCTGCCGACGTGCAGGTCGAGCAGGTCTCCGGCCTGCCGATGATCACCGCCGAGGTCGACCGCGCGGCGGCGGCGCTCTACGGCCTGCATGCGGCCGACGCCGCCGACGCGGTGCAGATCGCGTTGGCCGGTCGCGAGGCCGGTCGGGTGTTCGAAGGCGATCGCCGCTTCGACGTGGTGGTGCGGCTGCCGGACGCCGCGCGCAACGACCTGGCGGCGGTGGCGCAGACGCCGCTGGCCGTGAACGACGGGACCCGCTTCGTGCCGCTGGGTTCGGTGGTGCGGTTCCGCGAAGGCGAGGGGCCGAACCAGATCAGCCGCGAGAACGGCAAACGCCGGATCGTCGTCCAGGCCAACGTTCGCGGCCGCGACCTCGGCGGCTTCGTCGCCGACGCCCAGGCGGCGGTCGACCGCGAGGTGCGGCTGCCGGCCGGCGCCTGGCTCGACTGGGGCGGGCAATTCGAGAACCTCAAGCGGGCGGAGGCCCGGCTGGGGCTGCTGGTGCCGGTGGTGTTCGCCCTGATCGCGGTGCTGCTCTACTTCGCCCTCGGCTCGGTGACTCAGGCCGCTCTGGTGTTCGCCTGCGTGCCGCTGGCGCTGGTCGGCGGGGCAGTGGCCTTGCTGCTGCGCGGCATGCCGTTCTCGGTGTCCGCCGCGGTCGGCTTCATCGCCGTCTCCGGCGTGGCGACGCTGAACGGGCTGGTGTTGCTGCAGGCGATCGGCGAGCGGCTGCAAGCGGGGACCGCGCCGCTGGCCGCCGCGGTCGAGGGCGCGATGAGTCGGCTGCGGGCGGTGCTGACGACCGCCCTGGTGGCGATCCTCGGCTTCCTGCCGATGGCGATCGCCCACGGGCCCGGCGCGGAGGTGCAGAAGCCGCTGGCCACCGTGGTGATCGGCGGCCTGCTCACCGCCACCATCCTGACCCTGATCGTGCTGCCGACCTTCGCCGGCCGGGTGCTGGGGCGGGGAAGGGGAGCTCGCGGCGACTAAATCCCACCGTCATCCCGGCCGGAGCGACAGTGGAGAGCCGGGACCCAGGGGCGTGCGCACCGCGCCTGGGTCCCGCAGCGGCCCTTCAGGCCGTCCGGAATGACGTCGTGCGGCGTTTCAGAACGGCAGGTCGGCGGGGCGTTTCGGCGGCGAGCCGCGGCTGCCGGGCGGCCACCATTGGGCCAGCGCTTCGTCGCCGACGAACGGATTGGCCGCCCGCTCGTGGCCGAAGTTCGAGGTCTCGCCGTGGCCCGGCAGGAAGCGCACGTCGTCGCCCAGGGCGAACAACTTGTTGCGGATCGACTCCACCAGCTGCACCAGGTCGCCGTCGCCGTGCTCCCAGGCGCCGATCGCGTGGCGGAACAGGATGTCGCCGACGAAGGCCGAGCGGCTGGCCGCGTGGAAATAGGCCACGTGCCCGCGGGTGTGGCCGGGGCAGTGCAGCACCTGCAGCGTCTCCTGGCCGAAGTGGATCTGGTCGCCGTCGGCCAGCCAGCGGGCCGGCGTATAGGCCTCGGCGCGGACGCCGTAGCGCTTGCCCTGTTCGGCGAGCCGTTCGATCAGGTGCTGGTCGCCCTGGTGCGGCCCCTCGATCCGCGCGCCGGTGGCGGCCGCGAGCGCCGCCGCGCCGCCGGCATGGTCGAAATGGCCGTGCGTCACCAGCACGACCTCCAACTCCAGCTCTTCCCACTCGAGGAAGTCGCGGATCTGGTCGATGTCGCCGCCGGGGTCGATCGCGGCGGCCTTGCGGGTGGCCTCGCACCACAGGATCGAGCAGTTCTGCTCGAAGCGGGTGACCGGCAGCCAATCGAACTTCATTTGACCTCCTCGGCGGAGCGAGGCCGGAAGCCTAGCACCTAGGCGGCGGCGGAGATCCGCTTTTCCGCGTTGGTCGTCCGGTTGCGGCCGGCGCGCTTCGAGGCGTAGAGCGCCGCGTCGGCCCGCTCGATCAGACTCGACTGCGGTTCGCCGGCCAGGCGTTCGGCCAGGCCGACCGAGACGGTCACGGCGCCCAGGTCCTGCTGGGTCGAGCGGCGCTTCAGCATGCGCGAGCCGACTTCCTCGCGGATCTCCTCGAGGATGGCCATCGCGGCGACGGCGTCGACGCCGGGCAGGATCAGGGCGAACTCCTCGCCGCCGTAGCGCGCCGCGGTCCGCGGGCTGCCCCCGGCGCGAGCGAGGACGCCGGCGACGAAGCGGATCACCTGGTCGCCGGTCTGGTGGCCCCAGGAGTCGTTGAAGGTCTTGAAGTGGTCGATGTCGAGCACGGCCAGGGTGAGCGGCTCGCCGCTCACGTCGGCGGCGTCCACCGCGCGTTCCAGCGCCTCGTCGAAGGCCTTGCGGTTGGCCAGGTTGGTCAGCCCGTCGGTCATCGCGTCGCGGCGGACCATCTCCAGGTGCTCGCGCAGCCGGGTGACCTCCGCCGTCGTGTCGGCCAGCTTGTCCTCGAGGGTCTTGTTCTCGCGCTGCACCCGTTGGGTGGCGTTCGCCAGAGTTTCGACCATCGCCTTGATCGCCGGCGGCGCGGTGTCGTCCAGCGACTGGTTGGCGCTGGCCAGCTGTTCGCCGTAGGCCTCGCTGCTCTCGCGCGCCGACTCGATGGCCCGCGAAACCGTATCCAATTCCTTCGACAGGGCGTTCCCGGCGGTCAGCAGTTCGCCGTTCAGGCGGACCCGCGGCAGGTGCTGGGCGGCCAGGGTCTCGGCGGCGCTGTCGGTGAACGGCTCGCCGGCTTCGAGCATCCGGGCGATCGCCTTGCCGACCGGCGACTCCTTGGCCGCGACATAGTGCAGCCAGAGCTCGAAGTTGAGCGGGGTCGGCCAGACGCAGTTGTTTTCCATCGCGTCCAACGCCTTGCGGGCGAGGCCGGAGGCCTTCGGACCGCGTAGCAGGACTTCGAGGTCGGCGGACATTCGATCTTCCTCAAGCGGGACCGGCCACATCGAGCCGGATCCTGTCTCTAGGAAAGCAAGCTACCGGCCGCCGCCAAACGGCCGGTAAATCGGCAGAGTTAATCCTCGGCGGGACGGGGGGCGACGGCCCGGGTCAGGAAGGCCGGCGTGTCGCCGCCGAAACCGACCACGCGGTCGCCATCGTCACGGCCACGACGGTCGCGATCGGACCGTTCACGCTCAGGACGTTCACGCTCAGGACGTTCGCGCTCGGGGCGCTCGCGTTCGGAACGATCAGCGCGTTCGGAGCGCAGCAGCCGCTCACGCGGCGGCCGGGCGGCGGGCGCGGGCGCCGGGGCGACCGCTTCCGGGGCGGCGACCGGCTCGGGCGGGCGGGCGTTGCGCGCGCGCCGCGGGCGCGGCGCTTCTTCGCTCACCGGCGGAGCCGCCTGGATCTCGGCCTCGGGCTCCGGACGACGCGTGTGGGCGGCGCGCGGGGCGCGGTCCCGATCGCGATCGCGGCCGCGCGGCGAGCGGTCGTTGCGCGGGCGGCGGGGCTCGTCCTTGATGTTCGCCCAGTCGAGGTCGAGCGTGACTTCGTCCGGCGTCTTGCCGATCAGCTTCAGAACCTTGTCGAGGTTCTTGGCGTCGCCCGGGGTGACGATCATGAAGGCTTCGCCGGTGCGGCCGGCGCGGCCGGTGCGGCCGATGCGGTGCACGTAGTCGTCGGCGTGGTGCGGCACGTCATAGTTGAAAACGTGGCTCACCGCCGGAACGTCGAGCCCGCGGGCGGCGACGTCGGAGGCCACCAGCAGCTTCAGCTCGCCCTTGCGGAAGTTCTCCAGCGTCCGCATGCGCGTCTGCTGGTCGAGGTCGCCGTGGATCGCCGCGGCGTCGAGCCCGTGCTTCTGCAGCGACTTGGCGACGATATCGACTTCCGACTTGCGGTTGCAGAAGACGATGCCGTTGTTGACGTCCGCGCGCTCGATCAGGGCGCGCAGCGCCGTGCGCTTGGCCTTCGGATCGGAGGTCGGGATGCGGGCGAGGTGCTGGGCGATGGTCTCGGCCGTGGTCGCCGGACGCGAGGCCTCGATCCGCACCGGATCGTTGAGGAACTGCTTGGTGAGCCGGGTGATCTCCGGCGGCATGGTCGCCGAGAAGAACAGCGTCTGCCGCTTCGGCGGGGTGAGCTTGAAGATCCGCTCGATGTCCGGGATGAAGCCCATGTCGAGCATGCGGTCGGCTTCGTCGACGACCATGATCTGCACGCCGGTCATCAAGAGCTTGCCGCGCTCGAAGTGGTCGAGCAGGCGGCCCGGAGTGGCGATCAGTACGTCCACGCCGCGATCGAGCTTCTGCTCCTGGTCGGAGAAGGAGACGCCGCCGATCAAGAGCGCCCAGGAGAGCTTTTGGCCCTTGGCGTACTTCTCGAAGGAGGAGGCGACCTGGTCGGCGAGCTCGCGCGTCGGCGCGATCACCAGGGCGCGCGGCATGCGCGCCTTGGCCCGGCCGGCAGCCAGCCGGTCGATCATCGGCAGGGTGAAGGCGGCCGTCTTACCGGTGCCGGTTTGGGCGATCCCCAGGACGTCGCGACCTTGCAGGGCGACGGGGATGGCTTCAGCCTGGATCGGGGTGGCCGTGGTGTAGCCGGTGTCGGCGACGGCCTGCAGGGTCGCAGGCGAAAGGCCCAGTTCGGAAAATTCGGTCATCAGTTACGATTGAAGCGGGGGCCCGCCGTATCCTAAAAGGAGGGGCTGGCGTTCCTGCGGCGGCGCGGACGGAGATCGCCGCGCGCGCGGAAGATACGGTCAGCTGTCAGCAAGTCAATGTTTCCCGGTATTCGCGGTTCATGCTGGGCCCCGTCGCGTGGCAATACGCGCGGATTCACGGCGGGATCGCCGCGGGCGAGCTGCGCTTTTGTTTCGAACCGCCGGCGGTCTGAGTGCGCGGCGCCGAGGCTTTCGCGGCCTTGGCCTGCGCCTTCTGGTGCTCGTCCAGCGCGGTGATGAACACGCGGGCCGCCTCGCCGAGGGCGAAGGCGAGCGCCGCGCTCGCCGCTTCGCGATCCGCCGGCGGCTCGAGCCGTTCGGCGATATGCTCGGCGAAGCTGCGCAAGCCGGGATCGGCGATCGTGACCGTCGGCCGCGCGCCGTCGGCGCCTTCGGTCAGCACCGCCTCGGCGAGCAGGGTGCGGCCGGTGTGCGAGGCCAGCAGCTCGCCGAAGCGACCCTTGCGCGCGGACTTCGGCACTTTCACCCCGCCGATCCGCTTGGGAAGCAGGGCCGGGCGCTTGTTCTTGGCCATGGAAACCTCCGCCGTCAGAACGCCGCGCCGTTCGGCGCCGTTCCGGGGAAGGCCGTCCCCACTTAGCGTCGTCATCCCGGCCGCAGCGGAGCGGAGCGCCGGGACCGGGCCCAGGAGGTTCTGCAGGACGGCGGCCCGGGATCCCGTTCGGCCTTTCAGGCCGTCCGGGATGACGGGAAGCGGGAAATCAGACGTCCAGGTCCGCGGCGGCGAACTCGGCGTTTTCCTGGATGAAGCGGAAGCGCAGTTCGGGCTTGCGGCCCATCAGCGCCTCGACCAGGTCGGCGACCGTCTCTTCGGCCCGGGGCAGGGTGACGCGGGCGAGGGTGCGCAGCGAAGGATCCATGGTGGTCTCCTTCAACTGCGCCGGCATCATTTCGCCCAGGCCCTTGAACCGGCTCATCTCCGGCTTCTTGCCCTTGAAGACGGTGGCCAGCAGTTCGTCGCGGTGCGCGTCGTCGCGGGCGTAGACCGCCTTGCCGCCATGGCTCAGCCGGTAGAGCGGCGGCAGCGCCAGATAGAGCCGGCCCGAGCGGATCATATCGGGCATGGTGCGGTAGAAGAAGGTGATCAGCAGGCTGGCGATGTGGGCGCCGTCGACGTCGGCGTCCGTCATGATGATCACGCGCTCGTAGCGCAGCTCTTCTTCCTTGAACTTCGACCCGCCCTGGACGCCGAGCGCCAGCATCAGGTCGGCGAGCTCCTTGTTGCCGCCGGTCTTGTCGAGCGAGGCGGAGGCGACGTTGAGGATCTTGCCGCGCAGCGGCAGGATCGCCTGGGTCTTGCGGTTGCGCGCCTGTTTGGCCGAGCCGCCGGCCGAGTCGCCTTCGACCAGGAAGATCTCGGCGCCGTCGATCGCGTTGCCGGAGCAGTCCGCGAGCTTGCCCGGCAGCCGCAGCTTGCGGGTGGCGCTGGCGCGGGCGACCTCCTTGTCCTTGCGGCGCTTCAGCCGCTCCTCGGCGCGCTCGATGACGAACTGCAGCAGCGCGCTGGCGGCCTTCGGCTGGGCGATCAGCCAATGGTCGAACGGGTCGGCCAGGGCCTTTTCGACCAGCCGTCCGGCGTCGGCCGTGGAGAGCTTCTCCTTGGTCTGGCCCTGGAACTCCGGGTTGGCGATGAAGACGCTGATCAGAGCGCCGGCCTGGGCCACCACGTCCTCGGCGGTGAGGATGGCGCCGCGCTTCTCGCCGATCATCTCGGCGTACTGCTTGAGGCCGCGGGTCAGCGCCGCGCGCAGGCCCGCCTCGTGGGTGCCGCCCTCGGGCGTCGGCACGGTGTTGCAGTAGGACTGCATGAAGCCGTCGGCCTCGCCGAAGCCGGCCGGGGTCCAGGTGACGGCCCATTCGACCTTGCCGGTCTCGCCCGGACGCTCGTAGCGGCCGGCGAAGGGCTCAGGCGTGACGGTTTCGATCTCCTTGACCCGCTCGGCCAGGAAGTCGGCCAGGCCGTTGGGGAAGCGGAAGGTCGCTTCCGGCGGGGTCTGGTCGTGGATGCGCGAGGGATCGCACTTCCAGCGGATCTCTACGCCGCCAAACAGATAGGCCTTGGAGCGGGCCATGCGGTAGAGCCGCGCCGGCTTGAAGGCGCAGCCCTCGCCGAAGATCTGCTCGTCGGGCCGGAAGCTGATCGCCGTGCCCTTCTTGCGGGTCGGCGCGAGCTTCTCGATCGCGCCCAGCGGCTTGCCGCGGCTGAAGCTCTGCCGCCACTCGAAGCCGTCCTTGAAGACGTTGACGTCGACGTGCTCCGACAGCGCGTTGACCACCGAGACGCCGACGCCGTGCAGGCCGCCAGAGGTCTCGTAGGCCTTGCCGGAGAATTTCCCGCCGGAGTGCAGGACGGTCATGATGACCTCCAGCGCCGACTTGCCCGGATGTTTCGGGTGCGGGTCGACCGGGATGCCGCGGCCGTCGTCGCGCACGGTCAGCATGCCCTCGGCGTCGAGCGTCACCTCGATGACCTTGGCGTGGCCGGCGACGGCCTCGTCCATCGAGTTGTCGAGCACTTCGGCGAACAGGTGGTGCAGCGCCCGCTCGTCGGTGCCGCCGATGTACATGCCCGGCCGCTTGCGCACCGGCTCCAGGCCTTCCAGCACCTCGATGTCGGCGGCCGAGTAGCCGGAGACGGGCTTCAGGCCGATCGTCTCCGGATCGGGGCGGGGCTCGTGCGACTCGGCGAGCGGCGCCGCCGGCGCGGGGTTCAGCGCGTCGTCGAAGAGCGAAGCTTGGGGGCTGGCTTTGCTGGACATGATCTCGCCGAGGGTGCCGCGATTCTGGGGGCCCGTATGAATTCCCCGAGCGGCGAAGGCAATGCGGTCCAGCGTCCGGGCTACTTGCGCGGCGCCAGGATGGCCGAAAGCCGGTCAGGCCGCTCCGGGATGCGTTCCAGCCGCGGATAGCGCAGGCCGCCGTGGTAATCGATCGACACCGTCTTGAAGTGGACGCCGTTCTGCACCAGCAGCTGGAGCGGCTCGCGGCCGGACTTGGCCGCGGTGATCGCCTGCTTCAGGCCGTCGGCCTCGTAGGCGAGGCCGTTGACCGCCAGAAGCTTGCCGCCGACCGTCAGCCCCGCCTTAAACGCCGGACCGTCCCACAGCACCCCGTCGATCGAGCCGTCGCGGCCCAGGGTCAGGCCGATCGAATAGCTGAGGTCGTTGCTGCGCCGCCGCGCCTCGTTGTCCTTCCAGAACGAGGTCGGCTCCTCGCTGAACGTCAGCCGCCAGCCGCCGCGGGCAAGGCCGTCGAGCGGCGGCTGCGGGGCGACCTCGACGAACCGGGTGCGCAGGAAGCCGGCCCAGTCGTAGGGTTCGATTCGGTTCAGCGCCGCCACGATGTCGTCGAAGGTGTAGGTGACCGGCGTCCAGCTGCCGTCCTCGAGGCCGAAGAAGCTGCGCGCGAAGTCGTCGAGCGAGCGCTTCCCGCCGGAACGCTCGCGGATCAGGGTGTCGGCGTCGAGCCAGACCAGCATGCCTTCGGAGTAGTAGTCCTCCGAGCGCTGCCAGCTGCTCCAGGGGATCGGCCGGCGGGCGTTGATGATCGGGTCGTAGGTGGTGTCCTCGACCGAGCGCCAGCTGCGCCCGGGCCGGCCGCCGTACAGCGCCGCCGTCATGGCCAGCGCCTCCAGCGTCTGTTCGCGCGACCACAGGCCGGAGCGGGCGGCCAGCACCTGGCCCCAGTACTGGGTCTGGCCCTCGTAGAGCCACAGGAGGTCGCCGCGCATCGGCACGGCGTAGTTGGCGGTCCACAGGTCCGCGGGCCGGCGGAACTTGCCGTTCCAGGAATGCACGTACTCGTGGGGCAGCAGGTCGCGCGCCGCCGCGGTCTTGCTCCACTCGGTGAAGTAGCCGGGGGTCGTGCCGTTCTCGCTGGAGCGGTGGTGCTCCAGGCCGATGCCGCCCATCCGGTCGGTCAGCGCCAGCAGGAAGTCGTAATGGTCGAACTGGCGGGCGCCGAACAGCTTGTCGGCCTGCTTCACCAGCGCCTGGTGCAGGGCGATCTGCTCGGGCTGGGCGTTCAGCAGCTCGGAGCTGTCGGCGACGACGTTCAGCCGGACCGGCCAGCGGCCGCCGTCGAGTTCGATGCGCTTGAAATGCCGGCCGGCGAACATCGGCGAGTCGACCAGCGTCTCGAGGTCGGTCGGCTTGAAGCGCACCTCGTCGCCGCTGCGGGCGGCCCCGTCGAGCGCCGCGGCGAAGCCCCAGCCGCCGGGCAGCCGGACGCGCGGCTCGACCTTGATCCGGCGGGTGAAATAGCCGGCCGGATAGAGCACCACCTGGTTCCACTGCAGGTTCAGCATCTCGGCCGTCGCGACGACCCGTCCCTGGGCGCCGGCGGTCGGCGAGAGGAACTGGAACTCGACCTCGACGGCGTCGGCGCCGGCCGGCACGTCGATGTGGAAGGCGAAGACGTCGACCGGGTCGCGCCGCCAGGGGATCGCCTGGCCGTTGGCGCGCACCGTCAGGCCGGCGATCTGGTTGATCGGTCCGCGCGGGGCGTGGTGGCCCGGCAGCCATTCGGGATAGAGCAGGGTGAGCGGCCCGGCCTGGGCCACGGGAATCGTCTCGCGGACGCGGAAGATCCGCCGGTCGAGATCGGTGGCGTCCACCGCCAGCTGGATGACGCCGGGATAGGCGACGTCCTTCGGCGCGGCGACGGGCGCCTGGGGCGGCGACGGTTGCGGGCCGGGGGAGGGCTGAGCCTGGGCGGCGCTCGCCAGGACCAGGGCGGAGGCGAGGGCGAGGAGGGCGCGGGGCAAGCGAGACTCGGGCTTCCGTTGTTACGGTTGCATCGAGCTTGGCCTGAAGCCGGGCCGCATGACCACAAAAAACAAGGGCCGCGGAAGCATCCGCGGCCCTCATCCTTTGCTTTAAGCAGCGTCGACTAGCACGCGTAGTACATGTCGAATTCCACCGGGTGCGGGTGGAGCTGCAGACGCATGACTTCACCCATCTTCAGCTCGATGTAAGCGTCGATGAAGTCGTCGTCCATCACGCCGCCCTTCTTGAGGAAGGCGCGGTCCTTGTCGAGGTTCTCGAGAGCCTCGCGGAGCGAACCGCAGACTTCCGGGATCTTCTTCTGCTCGCGCGGCGGCAGGTCGTAGAGGTTCTTGTCGGCCGCGGCGCCCGGATCGATCTTGTTCTCGATGCCGTCGAGGCCGGCCATCAGCAGCGCCACGAAGGTCAGGTACGGGTTGCCCATCGGGTCGGGGAAGCGGGCTTCGATCCGCTTGGCCTTCGGGCTGTCCACGTGCGGGATGCGGATCGAGGCCGAACGGTTGCGGGCCGAGTAGGCCAGCTTCACCGGGGCTTCGTAGCCGGGCACCAGACGCTTGTAGGAGTTGGTGGTCGAGTTCGAGAAGGCGTTGATGGCCTTCGCGTGCTTGATGATGCCGCCGATGTACCACAGGCACATGTCCGACAGGCCGGCGTACTTGTCGCCGGCGAACAGCGGCTTGCCGTCCTTCCAGATCGACTGGTGCACGTGCATGCCCGAGCCGTTGTCGCCAAACATCGGCTTGGCCATGAAGGTCGCGGTCTTGCCGTAGGCGTGGGCCACGTTGTGGATCACGTACTTATACAGCTGCATCCGGTCGGCCATGGTGATCAGCTCGTCGAACTTGAGGCCAAGTTCGTGCTGCGCCGGGGCGACTTCGTGGTGGTGCTTCTCGGGCTTCATGCCGAGCTCGCCCATGACCGCCAGCATTTCGCCGCGCAGGTCCTGGCCGGAGTCGACCGGGTTCACCGGGAAGTAGCCGCCCTTCGGGCCCGGGCGGTGGCCCATGTTGCCTTCCGGATAGACCTTGCCGGTGTTCACCGGCAGCTCGGACGAGTCGTAGGAGTAGCCGGTGTCGTGCGCGGAGGTGTTCCAGCGCACGTCATCGAAGATGAAGAACTCGGCTTCCGGACCGAAGTACACGGTGTCGCCGATGCCGGCGGCCTTGGTGTAGTTCAGCGCCGCCTTGGCGATCGAGCGCGGGTCGCGGTTGTAGGGCGTGCCCGTGTCCGGGTTCACGACGTCGCAGAACAGCGCCAGCGTGGTCTGCTGATAGAACGGATCGATGATCGCGCTGTTCAGGTCCGGACGCAGCTTCATGTCGGACTCGTTGATCGCCTTCCAGCCGGCGATCGAGGAGCCGTCGAACATCGTGCCGTCGGTCAGGAATTCGTCATCGACCAGGTCGATGTCGAAGGTGACGTGCTGCATCTTTCCGCGGATGTCGGTGAACCGGACGTCGACGTATTTGACGTCCTTTTCCTTGATCATCGCCTGAATGTCTTTGGCGGTGGGCATTAGATGCTCCCCTTCTGAGCTTATCGATAGTGTTGTGACGTTAGACGGCAGACGGGCCGGTCTCGCCGGTCCGGATGCGCATCACGTCGATGATGTCGGAGACGAAGATCTTGCCGTCGCCGATGCGGCCGGTGCGCGCGGCGCCAGCGATGGCCTCCAGCGCGGGATCCAGCTGGTCGTCGGCGACGACGACTTCGATTTTGATCTTGGGCAGGAAGTCCACGACGTACTCGGCGCCACGGTAGAGCTCTGTCTGGCCCTTCTGGCGGCCGTAGCCCTTGGCCTCGATGACCGTCATGCCTTGGACGCCCAGCTCCTGCAGGGCTTCCTTCACTTCGTCCAGCTTGAACGGCTTTATGACGGCTTCGATCTTTTTCATGGCCTCGTCGGCGTTGTGAAACTGGCCCCGCCCCGGCGGTGGCCGGACGGAGCACGGCGGAGCGCTTCGGGGCAAGCGAGTCTCGCCCGCCATTCGGCGTTGAAGAGGCCGGAATGAGCAGGCGCCTAAAAAAAAGGCTGAATACGATCAAAAATCGGACACGTCGAGATGTGCCGTACTTCGGTTCGGCGACGCTTGGAGATCGCCGCGGGTTGCGGTCCATTCGCGTCGCAGGACCGGCGCGGGTGGTCAAAACGTCGCAAATTGGCTCCAGAACCGCGGCGGGCTGTTTTGCGGGCGTGAAACGAATTTTCCGCGGTTGCTGAAGATTGCGGCGCAATCCGCGGGGCGTCGCGGAGCGAGAGGGCTTTTCGCCGGCGCGCGCCGATGGCATCGAGGAGGGCAGCCCGACGCTGGCGGCCGCTCGGTGCGCGCCCCTAGCGTCAAGCTGGTCAGGAGACGGTCCCTTTGAGCGCGCGTCAGATCCTCAGCGTCACCGAGATGGGCCAGGCCGACGCGGCGGCCATCGCCGCTGGAACCCCCGGGACCGTGCTGATGGAACGCGCGGGGACTGCGGTCGCCGACGCCGTCAGCGCGCGCTTTCGCCCTGAGCCGACGGTGGTGCTGTGCGGTCCGGGCAACAACGGCGGCGACGGCTATGTCGTCGCCAGGCTGCTCAAGGCGCGCGGCTGGCCGGTCGAGGTGTGCGCGCTGTCCGCGCCGAGCGCCGGCGACGCCAAGGCCGCGGCCGGTCAATGGGACGGTCCGGTGGCGGCGCTGAACGGCGAGCTGCCGGCGGCCGGGCTCTACATCGACGCGATGTTCGGCGCGGGTCTGGCGCGGCCGCTGGAGGGCGCAGCTGGCGCGGCCGCTCAGCGGCTCGCCCAGACGCCGGAGAAGGTCGTCGCGATCGACATCCCCAGCGGCGTGCCCGGCGACACCGGCCTGGCGCTCGGCCCCAGCGTCGCCGCCGGCCTCACCGTTACTTTCCACGCCAAGAAGCCGGCGCACGTGCTGGAGCCCGGGCGCGGCCGCTGCGGCGAGATCGTCGTCGCCGACATCGGCCTGGGCGACACCCAGACGCAGCTGTTCGAGAACGGGCCCGAGCTCTGGCGCGCGCGCTTCCCCTGGCCGGCGGCGACCACCCACAAGCACGCGCGCGGCCGGTTGATCGTGATCAGCGGCGACGCCTGGAGCACCGGCGCGGCGCGGCTGGCCGCACGCGGCGGCCTGCGCATCGGCGCGGGCCTCGTCACCATTTTCTCGCCGCGCGAGGCGCTGGCGTCGAACGCCCAGCACCTCGAGGCGGTGATGCTGCGCGGCTTCGACACTGACCTCGAGCTGGAGGAGGGCGCAGCCCAGGTCGACGCCGCGGTGATCGGACCGGCGGCCGGGGTCACCGAGACGACGCTGCTCAACGTGCTGGCGCTGGCGCGGACCGGCGCGGCGCTGGTGATCGACGCCGACGCGATCAGCGTGTTCCGCGACGATCCCGAGGAGCTGTTCTCGGTGCTCGATCGCGACGATGTGCTGACCCCGCACCCGGGCGAGTTCGAGCGGCTGTTCCGCGGGGTCCTGGCGGCCGCGCCGGAGCGGATCACCGCGGCGCGCAAGGCCGCCCAGCGGGCCGGCGCGGTGGTCCTGCTGAAGGGGGCCGACACGGTCGTCGCCTCGCCCGACGGCCGCGCCGCGGTCAACGTCAACGGTACGCCGTGGCTGGCCACCGCCGGTTCCGGCGACGTGTTGGCAGGGTTCATCGGCGGGCTGATCGCCCAGGGCATGGAGAGCTTCGAGGCGGCGTGCGCGGCGGCCTGGATCCACGCCGAGGCCGGCGAACTGCACGGGCCGGGGCTGATCTCAGAGGACCTGCCCGGTCTCGCCCCGGCGGTGCTGCGCCGGCTGTGGGAGGAGCGGTAGGGTCCATTTTCCCGCTCATCCCGGCGAAGGCCGGGACCCAGTTCGCGCCCGCGGCAAAGGGCGCGATGAGCGCCGCGTCGAGCCAGCGATCTCAGCGGCTGGACCTGGGTCCCGGCCTTCGCCGGGATGAGCGGATGTTGCCCAAAGAAAAACGGCGCGGGATGGCTCCCGCGCCGCTGATCATTCGAACCGATCGTTCGGCTGACTACTCGACGTAGTCGCCTTCGATCTGGCCAGCGCCGCCGGCGAGGAGGTCCTGGGCGGCCTCGTCGGCGGCCGCGCGTTCCTCTTCGAACTGGCTGGAGATGACGTTCTCGCCGCGCGCCTGGCGCTCGGCTTCGTCCTGGCTGCGGGCGATGTTCACCGAGATGGTGACCGCCACTTCCGCATGCAGGCGAACCTTCACCTCGTGGACGCCGAGCGTCTTGATCGGCTTGTCCATGGCGACCATGGCGCGTTCGATCTTGCCGCCTTCGGCGTTGACCGCGTCGGCCACGTCGCGGCCGGAGACCGAACCGTACAGCTGGCCGCTCTCGCCCGCCTGACGGATCAGGATGTAGGAGGAGCCGTCCAGCTTTTCGCCGGCGCGGCCCGCCGCTTCCTTGGCCTTGGCGTTGCGGGCTTCGATCTCAGCGCGCTGAGCTTCGAAAACCTTCAGGTTCGCGTTGTTGGCGCGGAGCGCCTTTTGGCGCGGCAGGAGGAAGTTGCGCGCGTAGCCGTCTTTGACGGTGACCACGTCGCCCAGGCCGCCCCAGCCTTCGAGCCGTTCGAGCAGAATGACTTTCATGTGCCTAGCTCCCTTACTTCACGACGTAGGGGAGCAGCGCCAGGAAGCGGGCGCGCTTGATGGCCTTGGCCAGCTCACGCTGCTTCTTGGCCGACACCGCGGTGATGCGGGACGGGACGATCTTGCCGCGCTCAGAGACGTAGCGCTGCAGGAGCTTCACGTCCTTGTAGTCGATCTTCGGGGCGTTGGCGCCGGAGAACGGGCACACCTTGCGGCGGCGGAAGAAGGGACGGCGTTGGCCGCCCGAAGCGGCGGCGGGAGCCGGAGCCGCGGAGGTTTCGTCGGTCATCTAGCGAGCCTCCCTTTCGGAAGATTGGAAGCTGTCGTCACGCGGACGATCGCGGTCGCGATCGCGGCGGGCGAGGATCGGGGAGAGCTCGAGGTCGAGTTCCTCGACGCGAACGGTCAGGTAGCGCAGCACGTCTTCATTGATCGACAGCTGGCGTTCCATTTCCTTCACCGCATCCGCGGGAGCGTCGATGGCGAGCAGCGAGTAGTGACCCTTGCGGTTCTTCTTGATCCGGTAGGTCAGGTTGCGCAGACCCCAGTACTCGATCTTCGCGACGGCGCCGCCGCCTTGCTCGATCAGAGCCTTGAGTTGGTCGTTAAGCGCTTCGGCCTGTTGCGGCGAGATATCCTGCCGCGAAATGACCACGTGTTCGTATAGAGCCATAGTTTCCTTCTTCCGGTCTGGAATGCGGCGCGTCCGGCGGCGGAAGGTCCGTCAGATACGATGGCTCTCAGCGCGGCGGCCGGGGGTTTCCCGGCCCATTCGCGTTCCGCGTGAGACCGCATTCCGTGAAGAGGCGGGCCTTTAGTGGAAAAGCCTTGCTGGAGCAAGGGTTTTCGGCCGCGCGGGGTCGCGCCGGCCCGCGTCTGGCAAATTCCGTCATCGCCCGGCTTGTCCGGGCGACCCAGCCGGAGGTCGTCCCGCGACAGTTGAAGGCCGGCGCCTTGGGCTGGGCGGCCCGGACAAGCCGGGCCGTGACGGATGGATAGGGGGGCTGGGCCCAGCTTACGGGTGCTTCGCCCGCCAGGCGGTCACCGCGTCGAGCGTCTTGGTCACGTGGTCGTTGGGCGCGAGGTCGGAGTAGGCGAACACCACCTTGCCGTCGGGCGCGATGACGTAGGAGGTGCGGCCCGACAACTCGCCCGGCATCTTCACCCCGGCCATCTGGAGGCGGGTGTCGTACTGCTTGGCGATCTTCGCGCCGGGGTCGGCGGCGACCGGGAACTTGCCGGCGCAGTGCTCGCCCTCCTTCGAGAACTCGGCCAGCTCGGCGACCTTGCCGGCGGTGACGCCGATCACCGTGGCCTTCTGCGCCTTGAACTGCTCGATCGCCTCGGAGAACAGCCGCGCCTCGATGTTGCAGCCCTTGGTGTGCGCCGAGGGGAAGAAGTAGACCACCACCGGCCCCTTCTTCAGCGCGTTCGACAGCTGGTAGGTGAAGGGCTTGCCGGCCATGTAGGCCTGGGCCTGGAAGTCCGGCGCCTTGGCCCCTGGCTGCAGGTCGGCCCAGGCCGGGGCGGCGGCGGCGATCAGGGCTGCGGCGGCTGCGGCGGCGACGCGCGTCTTCATGGCGATCCTCACTTCGGTGCGGCGGGAACTATAGCGCTACGCGACGCGCGCGACAGGTTCAGTTGCAGTCGTCCGTCACGGCCCGGACCGGGCCCTAGGAAATCGCCCTGCCTTGCGAGTGTGAAACAAATTCCCTAACCCTCGCCGCTTCGGATTCGTCGAAGCGGAGCGCGCGACATGAGCCTTGCCTTCCTCTTCCCCGGCCAGGGTAGCCAGGCCGTGGGCATGGGCCAGGACCTGGCGGTGGCCTTCGCCAGCGCCCGCGAGGTCTTTCAGGAGGTCGACGACGCGCTCGGCCAGAACCTGTCCAAGCTGATGCGCGAGGGGCCGGAAGACCAGCTGACCCTGACCGAAAACGCCCAGCCGGCCTTGATGGCGGTCAGCGTCGCGGTCATGCGGGTGCTGGACCGGGAGTTCGGCGTCGCGATCGACAAGGCCGCCTTCGTCGCCGGCCACAGCCTCGGGGAATATTCCGCACTCGCCGCCGCTGGCGCGATCAGCCTGGCCGACACCGCCCGGCTGCTGAAGCTGCGCGGCCAGGCGATGCAGCGCGCCGTGCCGGTGGGGGCCGGGGCCATGGCCTCGCTGATCGGGCCGAAGACCGACGTGGCGCTGGCCGAACAGGCCGCCGCGGCGGGCGCCGAGTTCGGCGTCTGCGTCGTCGCCAACGACAACAACGCCGGCAATGTCGTCATCTCCGGCGACAAGGCCGCGGTGGACAAGGCGATCGAGAAGGCCAAGGAGCTGGGCGCGCGGGCGATCCCGCTGAACGTCTCCGCCCCCTTCCATTGCCCGCTGATGCAGCCGGCCGCCGACGAGATGGCCGAGGCGCTGGCCGCAGCGCTGATCGTCGCGCCGCGCGCGCCGGTGGTGGCCAACGTCACCGCCCGCCCGGTGCACGACCCGGAACAGATCCGCCGCCTGCTGGTCGAGCAGGTGACCGGCCGCGTCCGCTGGCGCGAGAGCGTGCAGTGGATGGCCAGCAGCGAGGGCGGGGTGACCCGCTTCGCCGAGGCCGGGGCCGGCAAGGTGCTGACCGGCATGGTCAAGCGCCTGGCCCCCGACGCCGAGGCGCTGGCGCTGAACGCGCCGGCCGACCTCGAAGCCTTCGCCAAGACTATCTAAGGACGCGCCCATGTTTGACCTGACCGGCAAGACCGCCCTCGTCACCGGGGCCACCGGCGGCATCGGGGCCGAGATCGCCCGCGCGCTGCACGCGCAAGGCGCCCATGTCGTGCTGTCCGGCACGCGCGAGGCGGTGCTGCAGGAGCTCGCCGCCCAGCTCGGCGAGCGGACCTCGACGGTCCCGGCCAATCTCTCCGATCCCGCCGCTGTCGACGGGCTGATCGGGGCGGCCGAGGCCGCCGCCGGCCAACCGCTGGACATCCTGGTGGCCAACGCCGGCATCACCAAGGACGGCCTTCTGATGCGCATGAAGGACGACGACTGGGAGCAGGTGATCAAGGTCAACCTGGAGAGCTACTTCCGGCTCTCGCGCGCCGCCATGAAGGGGATGATGAAGCGCCGCTACGGGCGGATCATCGGCATCACCTCGGTGGTCGGCGTCACCGGCAACCCCGGCCAGACCAACTACGCGGCCTCCAAGGCCGGCATGATCGGCTTCTCCAAGGCGCTCGCCCAGGAGGTCGCCAGCCGGGGAATCACCGTGAATTGCGTGGCGCCCGGATTCATCGAGAGTCCGATGACCGACGCGCTCAACGAGCAGCAGAAAGCGGGCATCCTGTCGACGATTCCGACGGGGCGTCTGGGCCGCGGCGGCGACGTCGCCGCGGCCTGCGTTTATCTCGCCAGCGCCGAGGGCGGTTACGTCACCGGCCAGACGCTGCACATCAACGGTGGGATGGCCATGATCTGAGGCTCGCTAACCTCAGAGGAACATGCTACCCGGCGGCCGAAACCGCGAATTCACCGCGGCAGTTGACTTCACCGTCGCTGTCGCCGATGCAACTGCACTACCAAGCCTTGAGGGACCTACCGAATGTCCGACGTTCTAGAGCGCGTCCGTAAGATCGTCATCGAACACCTCGACGCCGATCCGGAGAAGGTCACCGAGAAGGCGAGCTTCATCGACGACCTCGGCGCCGACAGCCTCGACAACGTCGAGCTGGTCATGGCCTTCGAAGAGGAATTCGACATCGAAATCCCCGACGACGCCGCCGAACACATCCAGACCGTCGGCGACGCGGTGAAGTTCATCCAGGAGCGCCTGGGCGCCTAAGAGCGCACTGATTCTCTGAAGCTTTTGGCCGCCGCGACGCTGGGATTAAACTCCCTGGCCGCGGCGGCTTTCGTTTGAGGTGTGCGCATGCGTCGTGTCGTCGTCACTGGGATCGGTCTGGTCACCCCACTGGGGCAGGGGACCGAGCACAGCTGGAAGCAGATCCTCGCCGGGAAGTCCGGCGCGGGGAACATCACCGCATTCGACACCACGGACTACGCCTGCCGAGTCGCCTGCGAAGTGCCGCGGGTCGACGGTCGCGGCGGCGGCGGTCCGGACGTGGCGGGCTCGTTCGATCCCGACCAGACCATGTCGGCGAAAGACCGCCGGCGGGTCGACGATTTCATCCTCTATGCGATCGCCGCGGCCGACGAGGCGGTGCGTGATTCCGGCTGGGCCCCCGAAGACGACGAGGGTCGCGAGCGCACCGGCGTGATGATCGGCTCCGGCATCGGCGGGCTTGGCCCCATCGCCGACACCGCTATCGAACTGAAGGAGAAGGGCCCCCGCCGGGTGTCGCCGTTCTTCATCCCGTCGGCGCTGATCAACCTGGCCAGCGGCCAGGTCTCGATCCGCCACAGCTTCAAGGGGCCGAACCACTCGGTGGTCACCGCCTGCGCCACCGGCGCGCACGCGATCGGCGACGCCGCCCGCATCATCAAGTACGGCGACGCCGACGTGATGGTCGCCGGCGGGGCGGAATCGGCGGTGGTGCCGGTCGGCATCGCCGGCTTCATCGCCTGTCGCGCGCTCTCCACCGCGTTCAACGACGAGCCGCAGAAGGCCAGCCGGCCCTACGACAAGGACCGCGACGGCTTCGTCATGGGCGAGGGCGCGGGCGTCCTGGTGCTCGAGGAGTACGAGCACGCCAAGGCCCGCGGCGCGAAGATCTACGCCGAGGTCGTGGGCTACGGCATGGCCGGCGACGCCTACCACATCACCGCTCCGGCCGAGGACGGCGACGGCGGCTACCGCGCGATGCGCGCGGCGATCAAGGACGCCGGCATCCAGGCGTCGGATATCGACTACATCAACGCCCACGGCACCTCGACGCCGCTCGGCGACGAGATCGAGCTGCGCGCGGTCGAGCGGCTGCTCGGCAACGCCGCCGCCAACATGGTGATGAGCTCGACCAAGGGGGCCACCGGCCACCTGCTGGGCGCCGCTGGCGCCATCGAGGCGGCCTTCACCTGCCTGGCGATCCGCGACCAGATCGCCCCGCCGACGATCAACCTCGACAACCCCTCCGTCGAGACCGAGATCGACCTCGTCCCGCATGAGGCCAAGCCGATGAAGATCGAGGTGGCCCTGTCCAACTCCTTCGGCTTCGGCGGCACCAACGCCTCCGTGGTCTTCAAGAAAGTCGCGTGACGGCCAAGCGCCGCTCCGGTCGACGGGCGCCGGCCAAGCCGCCGAAGCGCGCGCGCCGACCGGGTCTGGGCCTGCTGATTCTCCTGCTGGCGGTGCTCGCCGCCGGCTGGGCGATCTGGACCTACGCCGGGCCGGGCCCTGAGGCGCCGGCGGCGGTCACCGCCGTCGAGCTGAAGAAGGGCTCCGGCGTCGCCGGCATCGCCGATCAGCTGGCCGAGGCCGGCGTGATCCGCTCGAAGCCGGTGTTCATGTTCGCCGCCAAGCTGGGCGGAAGCACCCTGAAGGCCGGCGAGTACGAGTTCGCCTCCGGCGCCTCGATGCGCAAGGTGCTCGCCGACCTGCGCGCCGGCCGGGTGGTGCGCCACCTGGTCACCGTGCCGGAAGGCTGGACCAGCGAGATGGCCGCCGAAGCGGTGGGCCGCTCGCCGGTGCTGACTGGCCTGGCGGTCGCGCCGCCGGAAGGCTCGCTGCTGCCGGAGACCTATGAGGTCCGCCGCGGCGAAAGCCGGGTCGCGGTGCTCGCGCGCATGGCCGAGGCTCAGGACGAACTGATGGCCAAGCTGTGGCCGGCGCGCCAGCCCGGCCTGCCGTTCGCCACCCAGGCCGAGGCGCTGACGCTGGCCTCGATCGTCGAAAAGGAAACCGCCGTCGCGGCCGAGCGGCCGCGGATCGCCGCGGTCTACGTCAACCGGCTGCGGGCCGGCATGCGGCTGGAGAGCGATCCGACCACCATCTACGGCATCTCCAAGGGCCGGGCGCTGGGCCGCGGCATCACCCGCGCGGAGCTGGCCGCCGAGACGCCCTACAACACCTATCGGATCGCCGGCCTGCCGCCGACGCCGATCGCCAATCCGGGCCGCGCGGCGATCGAGGCGGTGCTCAATCCGCCGAAGACCGAGGACCTGTTCTTCGTCGCCGACGGCGGCGGGGGCCACGCCTTCGCCAGGACCTATGACGAGCACTTGAAGAACGTCGCCCGCTGGCGCGAGATCGAGCGCCAGCGTCTGGCGGCGGAGGCGGGCGCCGCCGCCGTCGCCGGCGCGCAGGGAAGGGGAGGCTGATGGCGATCTCAGGCATGACCGGCTTCGGCCGGGCGGAAGGCGCTGCGGGCCCGTGGAGCTGGGCCGTCGAAGCCCGCTCGGTGAACGGCCGCAACCTCGAAATCCGCTTCCGCGGCCCGCCGGGGCTGGAAGGGCTCGAGCGCGCCGCGCGCGAGGGGTCGCAGTCGCGCTTCCAGCGCGGCCAGGTGACCATCGGCGTCCAGGCCAAGCGCGCCGAGACCGCCGCCGCGGTCAAGGTCAACGTCGAGCAGCTGGAGCGCTATCTGGCCGCCGGCGCGCCCTATGTGGCGACCGGCATGGCCACGGCCCCGCGGCTCGACGGCCTGCTGTCGCTGCGCGGCGTGATCGAGGCCGCCGACGCGGTCGAGGACCCGGAGGCCCAGGCGGCGCTGGAGGCCGCCATCGTCGCCTCGATCGTCCTGGCGCTCGACGGCCTGCTGACGGCGCGGCGCGAAGAGGGCGTCGCCCTGGGCGGCGTGCTGGGCGGGCTGGTCGACCGGATCGAGCAACTGGTCGGCCAGGCGCAGGACCTCGCCGCCGGCCAGCCGACGGCGATCAAGGAGCGCTTCCAGCGGCGGATGGCCGAACTCGCCGGCGAGGCGGTCAGCGAGGACCGCGTCGTCCAGGAGGCCGCGGCGCTGGCCGTGAAGGCCGACGTGCGCGAGGAACTCGACCGGCTGGGCGGGCACATCGACGCCGCCCGCAGCCTGCTGGCGGCGGACGCGGCGGTGGGGCGCCGGCTGGACTTCCTGACCCAGGAGTTCATGCGTGAGGCCAACACCTTGTGCTCGAAGTCGGCGCTGTCCGGCTTGACCGCGGTGGGCCTCGACCTCAAAGCCGTGATCGAGCAGTTCCGTGAGCAGGTTCAGAATGTGGAGTAGGACGGCGGCATGAGCGTTCACCTGGAACATCCGCGCAAGCGCCGGGGCCTCCTGCTGATCGTCTCCTCGCCCTCGGGCGCGGGCAAGACCTCGCTGTCGCGGCGGCTGGTGGCCGACCACGCCGACCTGGCGCTGTCGGTCTCGGCGACGACCCGCAAGCCGCGGCCGGGCGAAGAGCACGGGCGCGAGTACTTCTTCGTCACCCCGGACGAGTTCGACGGCATGGTCGAGCGCGACGAGTTCCTCGAGTGGGCGCATGTCCACGGCAATCGCTACGGCACGCCGCGCGCGTCGGTCGCGGCTGCGCTCGACGAGGGCAAGGACGTGCTGTTCGACATCGACTGGCAGGGCGCCGAGCAGGTGGCGGGCAAGCTGCCGGCCGACGCGGTGCGGGTGTTCATCCTGCCGCCGTCGATGCAGGAGCTGGCCCGGCGGCTGCACGCCCGCGCCCAGGACAGCCAGAAGGTCATCGAGGGCCGGCTGGAGCGCGCCTATGGCGAGATCGCCCAGTGGCGCGCCTACGACTACGTGATCGTCAACCTCGACTACGACCACGCCTACGCCGACCTCGCCCACATCTACCACGCCGAGCGCCTCAAGCGGGACCGGCAGAGCTGGGCGGAGCCCTTCGTCGAGGGGCTGCTGGCGGAGAAGGCCTAGTCGCGGGGGCGGGCCTTGGGCGTATGCTTGGGCCGAGCGACCCCAGCGCGCCCGCAGAGCCCTGATGGCCATGAAGAAGCTACGTCCTGCCGAGGAGGCCGAATCCGGCCGCGCCACCTACGCCGAGATCGCGCCCGACGTGGACGTCAGCCACTCGGCGACCATGTGGCATCTCCTCAGCCTCGGTCATCTCGTCGCCACCGATCTCGACCGGATCGCCCGGCGGCATGGGCTTTCCATGGCCGACCTGATGCTGCTCGGCGGATTGCGCGTCAGGCATCCGCAATCGCTCCGGGCGACCGACCTCGCCCACATGTTGCGCGTCTCCAATGCGGTGCTGACCACGCGTGTCGCAAGGCTCGAACGGGCGGGCCTGCTTCATCGAGAACCGGACCCCTCCGACCGGCGCGCCTTCGGCCTCACGGTGTCGGCCGACGGCGTGGCGACGGTCGACGCGGCGATCGCCGACATCAGCCGCGACGGGCAGGTCGCGCGCTGGCACCGCCGGCTCGCCGCCGAGGATCGCGCGGCGGTCGCACGCATCCTCGGCGATCTGCACGACCTGATGGATCGCGACTTCGTCGCCGCGCCCCGCTAGTTGTTAAGCCCCTAAAACAACTTGGTCTTTGCGCGGCTGAGGCCGGGGACTAGCCTCTCATCAACGAGAACATGTTGAGGGAGGATACAGATGGCCGAGGGGAACTCTCTCGTCAGCCCGACGCCGTTCCCGGTGGTCGACCCGGAACGCATCCCCGCACCGCGCTACTACGACGAGGCATTCTACCGGCTGGAGTGCGAGCGGCTGTGGCCGCACGTCTGGCAGATGGCCTGCCGGCTGGAGCAGGTCCCCGAAGTCGGCGACTGGATCGAATACTCGAACCTCGGCAAGTCGGTGATCGTCGTCCGCACCAAGGACGGGGTGAAGGCCTTCCACAACGCCTGTCGCCACCGCGGCGTGCAACTGGCCAAGGGCCACGGCAGCTGTGAGACCCAGGGCTTCACCTGTCCGTTCCACGGCTGGCGCTGGAACATCGAGGGCAAGAACACCTTCGTCTACGGCAAGCACATGTTCAGCGAGCACCAGCTGGACCAGGCCGACCTGGCGCTGGCCCCGTGCCGAGTGGAGCTGTGGGGCGGCTGCGCCTTCATCAACCACGACGACGACGCGCCGTCGTTCCGCGAGAGCATCGGGCCCCTGGCCGAGCGGCTGGAGAAGTACGGCCTCGACCAGACGCGTGCGGAGTGGTGCTACGCCACGGTGCTGCCGGCCAACTGGAAGGTTGCGATGGAGGCCTTCATGGAGGGCTACCATGTGATGCGCACCCATCCGCAGCTGCATCACGCGAACCCCGCTCTGACCAATTCGAGGTACGGCCAGGACACCGGCGGCTTGGGGCGCACGCTCGATCCGCGCGCCACCATCCGCGAGAACATCCAGGCGCAGTTCCGAGGCATGGAACTGCTCAGCGAAGGCATGGCCGGGATGTGCCATGCCAAGGACGTCGAGACCGCCCGCAAGCTGCTGGACGTCGACCTGCCGGAGGATCCGATGGAGGCGATGAAGGCCTGGTACGGCATGGTCGCCCATCAGGTCGTCCAGGACGGCCGCGCCCGAGGTGAGTCCACGCCCGATCTCCTCGCCTTGGCGGTCAGCGATCCGGTCAATGCCGTGGAGTTCCTCTTCCCGCACTACTTCCTGCTGCCGTTCCTCTCCAGCTTCTCGGCCTACCGAATCCGTCCGCTCGGCCCGGAAAGCTGCCTGTTCGAGATCTGGTCGCTGACCCAGTTCCCGGAGGGCCAGGAGCCGCCGCCGGTGATGGACCCGGTGGTGCTGCCGTACGACAGCGACGAGTTCCCGCCGATCCCGCGTCAGGACTACTCGAACATCCCTGATCAGCAGCTTGGCCTGCACGCCGACGGCTTCGAGTTCATGCGCCTGTCGAAGGAGATCGAAGGGCTGATCGGCAACTACCATCAGATCATCGACGGCTATCTGAAGGGCGCTGCGCCCGCCAAGCTGGCCAAGGCGACCCACCTGCTCGGCGGCAATTTCGACGGCCCGATCCACAACCTGGGCCTGTGAGCCTGACGGCGGCGCGGACGTGCTCCGCGTCGCCGTCGGCAACCCGCTGGAAACCATGTTCATGGTCTGATGCCGCCTCGCGCGCGGAGGCCGGCGGCGGCGTGTCGCGCTGCACGCCGGCCGCGGTTCCGCTAGTCAGGGTTTTGTCAGGTCAGGGAGGATCGCCGGATGCGCATCCATTTCACCGGGATCGCCGGCGCAGGCATGAGCGCAGCGGCCCTGATGATGCGCGACGCGGGCCACGAGGTGTCGGGCTCGGACGAGGACGTGTTCCCGCCGATGTCGACCTACGTCGAAGGCCTGGGCTTTCCGTTCCATCGCCGGTTCGACGCCGCCAACCTGCCGGACGGGCTCGACCTGCTGGTGCTGGGGGCCAGCGCCAAGCTGGGCGGCGAGGCCAATCCGGAGGTCGCCGAGGCGCGCCGGCGCGGCGTGCGCATCACCACCTTCCCGGAACTGGTCGGCGAGACCACCGAAGGCCGCCGCAATACCGTCGTCGCCGGCTCGTTCGGCAAGTCGACCTGCTCGGCGCTGATGGCGCACATCCTGCGCGCGGCCGGCCACGACGCCGGCTGGATGATCGGCGCCATCTCGCCGTCGCTGCCGGCGACCGGCCACTGGGGCCAGGCCCCCGAGGTGGTGCTGGAGGGCGACGAGTACATCGTCGGCCCGGCCGATCATCGCTCGAAGTTCGTGCTCTACCATCCGCGCGACGTGCTGCTGACCTCGCTGGTGCACGACCACGTCAACGTCTTCCCGACCTTCGCAGACTACGAGGCGCCGTTCCGCGAACTGCTGCGGTTGACGCCCGCCGACGGGCTGCTCGTCGCCAAGGACCATCCGGCGATCCGGGCGATCGCCGCGGAGACCCGGGCCAAGGTGGTCTGGTACGACACCGAGGCGCTCGACGGCTGGCGCGCCGAGAACATCGTCTATGGCGAGACCACCCGCTTCACTCTGGTGGCGCCGGACGGCGGCAAGCTGGCGCTGGCGACCGGCCTGCTGGGCGAGCACAACATCGAGAACATCGTCGGCGTCGCCGCCTACCTGCTGGAGCGCGGCCTCGTCACTGAGCGCGCGCTGGCCGCCGCGGTGGCGAGCTTCGGCGGCATCCGCCGGCGGCTGGACCGGCTGACGCTCGACAGCCAGATCCCGGTGATCGAGGGCTTCGGCTCGTCCTACGAGAAGGCCCGCTCCGCCATCGAGGCGATGCTGCTGCACTATCCCGACCGGCCGCTGGTGGTGGTGTTCGAGCCGCACACCTTCTCCTGGCGCAGCCGCGACGCGCTGTCCTGGTACGACACCGTGTTCGCTGGCGCGGCCAAGGTGCTGATCGTGCCGCCGCCGAGCCACGGGGCCGACAGCCACAACCAGTCGAGCTACGCCGAGATCCTCGAGCGCGCCGCCGCGACCGGCATCCCGGTCGCCGCCGTGCGCTCCGCCGACCAGACCATCGGCCGGCTCAGCGGCCTGCGCGGCGACGAGGTCGTGCTGCTGCTGTCGTCGGGCCCGCTGCTGGGCCTGCCGGACCTGCTGCCGCGGGTGTTCGATGACCTCTACGGCCGGCAGGAAGCTGCGGCTTAAACGGTCACCAGATCCTCCCCCTCAGGGGGAGGTGGCCCGGAGGGGCCGGAGGGGATTCCACTCAGACGTTTCAGTGTGGCGAGACCCAAGCTTCTGAGCGGAAACCCCCTCAGTCGCTTCGCGACAGCTCCCCCTGAGGGGGAGCGCCTATGGCGCCGAGTTACGCCGCCAGCCGCGGCGCGGCGGCTTCCAGCACGCGGATGATCTCGCCTTCGCGCTCGTTCCACAGGATCGAGACGCCGGCGGCGCGGGAGGCCAGTTCGCCGAGCGCGGCTTCGACCTCGGCGTCGCGCAGGCGGCGCGCGCTGAGCCGCAGCAGCGAGCGGCCGCAGCCCTGGTCCTGCACCTCGTCGTGATAGCGCAGCACCGCGTCGACGACGCAGCCGGGCAGGGGCGCGGGCGCCATCGCGGCGCGGACGACCCGGGCGGTCTTCGGGGCGAACGAGCGGGAGGCGGAAAAACGGCGGCGCATCGGGGATCTCCGTTGCAGAGCGGGGCTGCTTGGGTTCTGATCCCTGGATGCGACAAAAACGGACGTATGCCTGATGCGCCACGAAAAAGCTGGCCGCCTGCTGGAGCTTGCGCGGCTGCTCGCCAGCACCGCCGAGGGGCTGACCCTGGATGAGATGGCCGAGCGGCTCGGTGTCGGCCGGCGCACGGTCGAGCGGATGCGCGACGCGGTGCGCGAGGTGTTCCCGCAGCTCGAGGAGGTGGACGACCCGCCAACCCGCCGCTTCCGCATCCCTGCGGGCCTCGACGGCCTGTTCCAGGCCCCGACCGCCGAGGAGCTGGCGGCGGTGAAGGCCGCCGCCGAGATGCTGGCGGCGCAGGGCGCCCAGGCGCGGGCCGGGGCGCTCAGGAGCCTGGAGCAGAAGGTGCTGGCCGCCACGCGCGCCGCCGCGCGCCGACGGCTCGCGCCGGACCTGGAGGCGCTGCTGCAGGCCGAGACCATCGCGGTCAACGCAGGCCCCAGGCCGTTCGAGGACGAGACGGTGCTGTCGGCGGTGCGCGAGGGGCTGAAGTCGATGTCGCGGCTGCGCTTCCGCTACGAGGGCGGCTCGACGCCCGGGCGGGTGCGCGAGGTCGCGCCGTTCGGCCTGTTGTTCGGCCGCGCCAACTATCTGGTCGCCCAGGAAGACGCGGAGTCCGGCCCGCGCAACTGGCGGCTCGACCGCGTGCACGACGTCGAGGTGCTGGCCGCGCCGGCGGCGGTGCCTGCGGGCTTCTCGCTGCAGGATTACGCCGACGAGAGCTTCGGCATCTATCACGACGCGGTGCAGGACGTGGTGCTGGCGGTCACGCCGGAGGGGGCGGAGGACGCGCTGCGCTGGCGCTTCCACGCCAACCAGAAGGTCGAGGCGATGAGCGACGGCTCGGTGATCGTGCGCTTCCGCGCCAGCGGCATGCGCGAGCTCGCCTGGCACCTGTTCACCTGGGGCGACAAGGTGCGGGTGGTGGCGCCCGACCTCCTGCGCCGGACCCTGCTGGACGAGCTGGAGACCGCTCGCCGCGCGCATGCGTCCGATTCTGTCGCAGCGGAGACCTAAGCCTTCTCCTCGTGAACGAGGAGATCCCCATGACCGCCTGCGCCGACTACGCCCAGCTGTTCGAGACCGAGATCCGCCCGCGCCGCCGCCTCGACCGGCGGGTGCGCAAGCTCGCCGCTTACGCCCTCTGGGCCGGGCTGTTCCTGATCCGCCCGCGGCTCGCCCTGCAGATCCTCAGGGATCGCCCCGATTGCGGCGCCGGCCTGAGCCGGTGACCCTTCGTGGCCGGAGCGGACGGAAGGGTCAGCCTGCTGCGCCGCCTGCGGTCCGGAGGGCCACATGTCGACGAGCCTCGTCTCTCTGGGCGCCGCCGCGCTGGCGGGGTTGTTCGCCTGGAACGCCAACCCGACCGCGGCCTGCACGCGGTTCGTCTACCGCGGCGCCGACAACGACCTGATCTCGGCGTGGTCGATGGACTGGAAACCCGACAGGGAAGCCCCGCCGTTCCGCTTCCTTGGCCTGCCCGGAGCGCAGTGAGCCGCGTTCGTCTTGCGACTTGTGGTGGCGAAGAGGCGGTGGTTTCTTGCGCAACCAAATTCGCGCCGTCGATTCCAGAGGACCCTTCCGCCCATGACCGAGCTCTTCGTGCGCCCCGACGCCCGCGCCTTCCTCGACATGCTGAAGGCCAATCCGCGGCCGAAGATGACGCCCGAGACCCTGCCGGCGATGCGGCCGATGGCGGCCGCGGGGATGGCGATGCTGGAGCCGCCGGTCGGCGAGCTGGCGGTGGTGCGCGACCTCAGCATGCCGGGCCCGGCCGGCGAGATCGCGCTGCGCCTGTTCGACGCCCGCGCCGAGCGCGAGCCCGGCCCGGCGGTGGTGTTCTGCCACGGCGGCGGCTTCGTCATCGGCTGCATCGACACTCATGTCTCGATGTGCGCCGAGATCGCCCGTCAGCTCGATCTGCCGGTGATCTCGGTCGAGTACCGCCTGGCGCCGGAAAATCCGTGGCCGGCGGCCCCGGACGACGCCGAGGCGGCGGCCCGCTGGATCGCCGAGAACGGCGAGGCTTTCGGCCTGTCGATCACCAGCCTGGTGCTGTGCGGCGACAGCGCCGGCGCCAACCTGACCATCGTCACGGCGCTGGCGCTGCGCGACCGGCCGGCGGCGGTCCCGGTGATCCTGCAGTTCGCGATCTATCCGCGCACCGACTCCAGCAAGACCTATCCGTCCTATGAGGCGTTCAGCGACGGCTACGGCCTCGACGCCGCCGACATGGCCTTCTACGGCGAGGCGATGCGGGTTGATAACAACCACTGGCGCGCCTCGCCGCTGCTCGCCGACCAGACCGGCATGCCGCCGACCCTGGTGCTGACCGCCAGCCTCGACCCGCTGCGCGACGAGGGCCGCGCCTACGCCGGCAAGACCATCGCCGCGGGCGTGCCGACCACCTACCGCGAGGCCGAAGGGACCATCCACGGCTTCGCCGGCTTCCGCCGGGCGATCCCGTCCGGCCAGGCGGACTTCGACGCCGCGCTGCAGATCGCGCGAGCGATGATCCAGGAGCGCCTGGCGCAGGCCTGACGGGCCCGCTGAGCGGGCGGCGGCAGGTTCGCAGCCCGGATTGGCCAAGCGCTGCCTTGCGCCGGTCCCTGGCGCGTGATCGGTACGGCGCATGAGCGCCGAGATCGTCACCATCGCTTCGCCGGACCTGACCGCGGAGGTGAACCCGTTCGGGGCCGAGCTCTGGCGGCTGCGCGACCGCCAGGGCCGCGACCTGCTGTGGGATGGCGATTCGGCCTGGTGGACCGGCCGCGCGCCGCTGCTGTTCCCGATCATCGGCCGGCTGCCGGACGATCGCTTCAGCCACCAGGGGCAGGTCTACGAACTGCCCAAGCACGGCTTCGCCCGGCGCCGCGCGTTCGAATTGGTCCGGCAGGAGCCGGACCTAGCCACCTTCCAGCTCACGGCCGACGCGGACACGCGGGCGGCCTATCCGTTCGATTTCGTGCTGACGGCGGAGTTTGCGCTCGCCGGGCCGGAGCTGCGCATGTCCGTCACGGTCGCCAACGCCGGGCCGGAGCCGATGCCGGCGACCTTCGGCTTCCATCCGGCGTTTCGCTGGCCGCTGCCCGACGCCGGCGCCCGCGCGGCGCACCGAATCGATTTCGCAGACCCGGAAAGCGGGCCGCTGCGGGCGCTTGATTCGGCCGGGCTGCTGGGCGCCGAACGCCTGGCGTCGCCGATCGACGGTCGGCGACTGGCGCTGCGCGACGAGCTGTTCGTCGCCGACGCGCTGATCTTCGAGGCTCCGCGCAGTCGAAAGCTCCAGTACGGCGGGGAGGGCGGTCCGGCCCTGACCATCGCCTGGGAGGGCGCGGACCACCTGGGCGTCTGGACCAAGCCGGGGGCCGGCTACGTCTGCGTCGAGCCGTGGCACAGCCTGCCGGCCGAGACGACGGCGGCCGGCGAGATCCTCAGCCGCAGCGATCTGGCGATCCTGCCGCCGGGCGACGCGCGCGCATTCGCGATGACGGTCAGCCTGGGCTGAGCCGTTCCGCCGGAGGCGCGGTTCGTCAATGTGGGAAAGTTTGGAGGCCTGATCGGGAATCGAACCCGAGTGCGCGGATTTGCAGTCCGCTGCGTCACCACTCCGCCATCAGGCCGCCTGGAGGGCCGGATGGCTAACAGAAGCGTCGGCGCGGGGCAATCGCATCTTCGCGGCTGATTGCCTAAGCCCGCAGCGCAGCCCTATAAGCCGGCGTCACTTTACCCCCGAGGATCCGATGGCTGACCTCTCCGCCGCCCGCCTGAACATGGTGGAAAGTCAGGTGCGCACCCAGGACGTCACCGACGTGCGCATCCAGGACGCCATGCGGACGATTCTGCGCGAGAATTTCATGCCCGAGGGCAAGGCCTATCTGGCCTATGCCGACATCGAGGTGGAGCAGGCGCCGGGCCGCTGGCTGCTGAAGCCGCGTGACGTCTCCAAGCTGCTGCAGGCGCTCAAGCCGATGCCTGGCGAGCGCTGCCTGGCGATCAACGCGCCCTACGCCGCGGCGGTGATCGAGACCATGGGCGTGAGCGACGTCGAGCGGCTCGACGGCGCGGATCTCACCCAGGTGAAGCCGGAAGCCTACGACCTGATCGTGGTCGAGGGCGCCGTCGGTCGCGCGCCGGAAGCTTGGCTGGGCGGACTGGCCCTGGGCGGCCGGCTCGGCGTGGTCGAGCGCGAAGGAACGGTGGGGCAGGCGGTGCTCTACGTGCGAGCTGAGGACGGCATTGGCCGGCGCGACCTGTTCGACTGTTTCCCGCCGGTGCTCGCAGGCTTTGAAAAGCGCCCCGGTTTCGCCTTATGAGGGTGAGCTGAAAGCCTAGCTCTAGCTTTATGAGAAGGCTCGACGTCCGTTTCAGCCGTATCTGGATGGGTTTATGACGCAGAGCCTTCGCCAGCGGGTGCTGTCCGCCAGCCTTAGTCTTGGTCTCCTCGCCGGCGCGGCTGCGCCGGCGGCGGCCGAAACGCTCGCCGACGCCCTCGCCGCGGCCTACGAGAACAATCCGACCCTCCAGGCCCAGCGCGCGACTCAGCGGGTGATCGACGAGGAGTACGTCCAGGCGCGCACCGGTTGGCGCCCGACGCTCAGCGCCTCGGCGAACGCCGCCTGGCAGGAGATCCGCACGCCGGCCAGCGAGCGCGCGCGGCTGGATCGGCCCACGGACCGTGCGATCGTCCGCGGCAACGCCGGCGCGGCGCAGCTCACCTTCAGCCAGCCGCTCTGGACCGGCGGCCGCGTCGCCTCCTCGGTGACGGCGGCCAACGCCGACGTGCTGCAGGGGCGTGAGAACCTGCGCCGGCTGGAAGGCCAGGTCATGCTGGCGGTGATCACGTCCTACGTCGACGTGCGCCGCGACCAAGAGAATTTGCGGATCCAGCAGGAGAACCTGAAGGTCCTGCAGGCCCAGCTCGAAGAATCCAAGGCGCGGTTCGACGTCGGCGAGGTCACCCGCACCGACGTCGCCCAGTCGCAGTCCCGCCTGGCCAACTCCCAGGCGCAGCTGGCGAACGCCGAGGCCCAGCTGGCGGCCAGCCGCGCGACCTACGCCACCCTGGTGGGCCACAATCCGGGCACGCTCCAGGCCGAGCCGTCGCTGGCCTATCTGATGCCGGGCAATGTCGATGACGCCTTCGTCCTCGCCGAGCAGAACAGCCCGCTGCTGCGCGCCCAGGAGTTCGCCGAGCAGGGCAGTCGGGCGCGGATCGCCGGGGCGCGGGCCGAGCGGATGCCGAACCTCAGCCTCCAGAGCACGCTGCGCTGGGGCAACGCGCCGATCGATCCGTTCCACTCGGACATGTACGACACCGAGAAGACGGCCTCGCTCAACGTCTCGATCCCGCTGTTCACCGGCGGGCTGATCAACTCGCGTGTCCGCCAGTCGATCGAGCGCAACAACGCCGATCGGATCACGGTGGAGGCCCAGCGCCGCAACGTGCTGCAGACCATCACCCAGGCCTGGAACCAGCTGATCGCCTCGCGCGCCAACATCGTCTCCACCGACGAGCAGGTGCGCGCCGCCAAGATCGCGGCCGAAGGCACCCACCAGGAAGAGCAGGTCGGGCTGCGCACCACCCTCGACGTGTTGAACGCCGAGCAGGAGCTGCGCGCCGCGCAGCTCAGCCAGGTGACCGCCCGACGCGACGAGTATGTCGCCGCCGCCACCGTGCTGGCCTCGATGGGCCGGCTGGAGGCCCGCAACCTGATCCCCAGCCAGCCGCAGTATGACGCGACGGCGAACTACCGCCGGCTGCGGATCACTTGGGGCTGGGTGCCGTGGGAGGAGCCGATCGGCGTCGTCGACGGCGCGATCGCCTATCCGGCGATCCCCAAGGCGAAGGACAAGGCGCTGGAGCCGGCGATCAGTCCGGGCCTGCTGCCGCCCCCGGCTGGACCGGCGGCAGCGCCTGCCGCGGCCGCGCCGGCGGCTTCGCCTGCGCCCGCCGCGCCGCCTGCGGCCAGCTGACGGCGGGCTGAACGTCGCGCTTCGCCCGAGGCGGGAAAACTTCGCCTTAGGCGGGCGCCAGGGAAATTGCAGGATCGCCGCCGTCCGCCTAGGCTGGACGCAGGGATTCTCTCATCGACTCGGCGGTCAGCTCAAATGTCCGACTCTTCGCAAGAACCGACGATGGAGGAGATTCTCGCCTCCATCCGGCGAATCATCTCCGAAGACGACGCGCCGGCGGCTTCGCCGGCCGCTGCGGCCCCGCCTGCCGAGGAGCCGGCGCCCGCGCGCAGCGCCGCGTCCGACGACCTGCCGATCCCCGACGACGACGAGTTCGCCTCGGCCGTCAGCTCTGCCGACTATGGCGACGACGCTGACGAGCTGGAACTGACCGACAAGGTCGAGAGCCACGGCGACCTCGACATCTACTCGGCGAGCGCCGCCGCCGCCGAGACGGGCGTCTCGGCCGAGGCGCTCGGCGGGCTGGTCAGCGCCCCGGCCGCCGCCGCCGCCGCCGCCGCCTTCGGCCGCCTTAGCGGCAACATGGCCATGCCGGCGCCCGGCCGGACGCTGGAAGACGTGGTCCGCGAACTGCTCAAGCCTCTGCTGCAGCAGTGGCTGGACGAGAACCTGCCGAGCATCGTGCAGCGCTCGGTCGACGCCGAAGTCACCCGCATCGCCCGCGGCGGCTAACTAATCCTCTCCCCGCAAGCGGGGAGAGGGCAGGGTGAGGGGCGGCGCGGCGACGGCCGCCGCCGCCGCCGATGGCGCAGCCAGGATCCTCGCCCCACCGTTTTAGCGCGAAAATTCCGCGTCCCCCTCATCGCGCCTCTGCCCTCTCGCTGCGCGAGAGGCAGAGGAATTGTCTTCTGGCCTTTCGCGCGACCGAGCGGGAAGGTAAGGACCGCTCAACTCGCCATGCTTGAAAAAACCTTCGACCCCAAGACCGCCGAGCCGCGCCTTTACGCGGCGTGGGAAGCTTCGGGCGCGTTCGCGCCGATCGACGATCCGGCCGCCGAGCCGTTTTCGATCGTCATTCCGCCGCCGAACGTCACCGGCTCGCTGCACATCGGCCACGCGCTGAACAACACGCTGCAGGACGTGCTGATCCGTTTCGAGCGGATGCGCGGCAAGGCGGCGCTGTGGCTGCCGGGCACCGACCACGCGGGCATCGCCACCCAGATGGTGGTCGAGCGCAAGCTCGCCCAGGAAGGCAATGTCGGCCGCCGCGACATGGGCCGCGAGGCCTTCGTCGCCAAGGTCTGGGAATGGAAGGCCGAATCCGGCGGCCAGATCGTCAACCAGCTGCGCCGGCTGGGCGCCTCGTGCGACTGGAGCCGTGAGCGCTTCACCCTCGACGAGGGGCTGTCGGCCGCCGTGCGCAAGGTGTTCGTCACCCTGCACAAGGAAGGGCTGATCTACCGCGACAAGCGGCTGGTGAACTGGGACCCGCACTTCCAGACCGCGATCTCCGACCTCGAGGTCGAGCAGCGCGATATGGACGGCCAGTTCTGGCACTTCGCCTATCCGCTGGAGGATGGCTCCGGCGAGATCGTCGTGGCCACCACCCGTCCGGAGACCATGCTGGGCGACACCGCCGTCGCCGTGCACCCCGACGACGAGCGCTACAAGGACCTGGTCGGCAAGAACGTCCGTCTGCCGATCGTCGGCCGGCTGATCCCGATCGTCGCCGACGAGTACGCCGACCCCGAGAAGGGCTCGGGCGCGGTGAAGATCACCCCGGCGCACGACTTCAACGACTTCCAGGTCGGCAAGCGTCACAGCCTGCCGATGATCAACATCCTGGACGACTTCGGCCGGCTGAACGACGAGGTTCCGGAGGCCTACCGCGGCCTCGACCGCTTCGTCGCGCGCAAGAAGGTGGTCGAGGAGTTCGAGGCGCTCGAGCTGCTGCGCGGCGTCGAGAAGATCAAGAACACCGTGCCGCACGGCGACCGCTCCGGCGTCGTCGTCGAGCCCTACCTGACCGACCAGTGGTTCGTGAACGCCGAGTTCCTGGCGCGCGACGCGATCAAGGCGGTCGAGCAGGACGACACCGTCTTCGTCCCCAAGCACTGGGAGAAGACCTACTTCGAGTGGATGCGGAACATCCAGCCCTGGACGATCTCGCGCCAGCTCTGGTGGGGTCACCGCATCCCGGCCTGGTTCGGTCCGGACGGCGCCGTCTTCGTCGAAGAGACCGAAGAGGAAGCCAAGGCCAAGGCGCGCGAGCACTACGGCCGCGACGAGCCGCTGCGCCAGGACGAGGACGTCCTCGACACTTGGTTCTCCTCGGCGCTGTGGCCGTTCTCGACGCTCGGCTGGCCGGAGCAGACGTCCGACCTGGCGCGGTTCTATCCGACCCACACCCTGATCACCGGCTTCGACATCATCTTCTTCTGGGTCGCCCGGATGATGATGCAGGGCCTGCACTTCATGGGCGAGGTCCCGTTCAAGCGGGTCTTCATCAACGCCCTGGTGCGCGACGCTTCGGGCGCGAAGATGTCGAAGTCCAAGGGCAACGTGATGGACCCGCTGGAGCTGGTCGACGAGTTCGGCGCCGACGCGCTGCGCTTCACCATGACGGCCATGTCCGGCGCGGCCCGCGACATCAAGCTGTCGAAGCCGCGGATCGAGGGCTACCGCAACTTCGGCACCAAGCTGTGGAACGCCACCCGCTTCACCCAAATGAACGGCTGCGCCCGGGCGGAGGGATTTGATCCCGCCGAGGTGAAGGCGCCGCTGAACCGCTGGATCGTCGGCGAGACGGTGCGCACCGCCAAGACGGTGACCACGGCGCTCAGCGACTGCGGCTTCGACGAGGCCGCCAACGGCCTCTACCGCTTCATCTGGAACGTCTACTGCGACTGGTACGTCGAGCTCGCCAAGCCGGTCCTGAACGGCGCGGACGCGGCGGCCAAGGCCGAGACCCAGGCGACCGCCGCCTGGGCGCTGGACGTCATTCTCAAGATGCTGCACCCGGTGATGCCCTTCCTCACCGAGGAACTGTGGGCGCAGACCGCCGACCTCGGCGCGGCGCGTTCGCACGATGGCTTCCTGATGACCGCGCGCTGGCCGGAGCTGCCGGACAGCCTGATCGACCCGGCGGCGGATGCGGAAATCGGCCTGATCATCGACGCCATCTCCGAGGGCCGCTCGGTGCGCCAGGAGCTGAACGTGCCGCCGTCGGCGCGGCCGCCGCTGCTGGTGCTCGAGGCTTCCGACGCCCAGCGCCGGGTGCTGGAAGCGAGCGCGCCGCTGATCGCCCAGCTGCTGCGGGTCGCCGAAGTGAACTTCGTCGACCACGCCCCGCCGGGCTCGATTCCGTACGTCGTGGCCGGCGCGACGCTGGCGTTGCCGGTGGCCGAGTTCATCGACCTGGCGGCCGAGCGAGCGCGGCTGTCGAAGGAGGTCGCCAACCTGACCGCCGACGCCGACAAGATCGCCAAGAAGCTGGGCAACGCGGACTTTGTCGTCCGCGCACCGGAAGAGGTGGTCGAGGAGAACCGCGAGCGGCTCGCCGAGGCGCAGACCGCCAAGGCCAAGCTCGAAGCGGCGCTCAAGCGGCTGGGCGAGGCCGGCTAGGACCGGCGGCGTGGCCCGCAAGCGCGCCGACGTCCTGCTGGTGGAGCGCGGGCTGTTCGAGAGCCGCGCCAAGGCGCGCGCGGCGATCGAGGCCGGCGGGGTGAGCGTCGACGGCCGGGTGCTGGCCAAGGCCGCCGAGCCGATCGACGAGGCGGCCGAGATCCACGCCGTGCCGGCGCACCCTTACGTCGGCCGCGGGGCGCTGAAGCTGGCCCATGCGCTGGCGCTCTGGCCGGTGGCGGTCGCCGATCGCATCGTGCTCGACGTCGGCGCTTCGACCGGCGGCTTCACCGAGGTCTGCCTGGCGCACGGCGCGGCGCGGGTCTTCGCCGTTGATGTCGGTCGAGGCCAGCTGCACCCGAAGTTGGCGGCCGACCTGCGGGTGGTCAGCCTGGAGGGGACCGATGCCCGGGGGCTGAGCCCGGAGCTGATCCCCGAGCCGCCGCAACTCGTCGTCACCGACGTCAGCTTCATCAGCCTGGAAAAGGCGCTGCCGGCGGCGCTGGCGCTGGCCGTTACGGCGGCGGACCTGGTCGCCCTGGTCAAGCCGCAGTTCGAGGTCGGCCCTGAGCGGGTGGGGAAGGGCGGCCTGGTCAAGGACGAGGAGGCTCGCCTGGCGGCGCTGGAGGGCGTGGCGGCCTTCCTGGAGGCCTCCGGCTGGACGGTCCAGGCCCGCACCGACAGCCCGATCGAGGGCGGCGACGGCAACCGCGAATTCCTGCTCTGGGCGCGGAAGCTTTGATCCTCTCCCCCCGCGAAGCGAGAGGGGAGAGGGCAGGGTGAGGGGTGGCTCGGCGTTGCGGCCCGCCCACCCGACCCGCGCCCCGCGGGCGGGGAGAGGGCAAAAGAAATGGCCGCCCGCGAGGCGGGCGGCCAGGTGATGCTCGAGCTTCTTCTGGATGGCTTAGTCGACGACCTGGTAGCGGCCGGAGCTGTCCTGGCAGACCCGCACGAAGCGCTTCTGCGTACGGCCGTCGGGCAGGTAGATCGGGCTCTCGGCCAGGGTGCAGCCGTCCGGGCCGCCCTGCTCGCGCTCGGCGATGCGGAAGCGCTCGCCGCGGCGGCCGTAGGCCCATTGGTCGTCGTCTTCATGGTCGTAGTAGGCCGGGGCGGGCGGCGGCGGCGGCGGGGCCGCCTCGTAATAGGCCCGCGGCGGCGGCGGCGGCGGCGGAGCCGCGCCGTAGGTCTGCCCCGGAGCGCAGGCGGCGGACTTGTTGCCGACCACGGCGCCTAGGCCCGCGCCCAGAACGCCGCCCAGCACCGAGCCGTCGGTGCGGTGACCGCGGGCGGCCATCTGCGAGCCCACCGTCGCGCCGATGCCGGCGCCCAGCAGGCCGCCGACCACGCTGCGGTTGGCCTGCGAGCGGCGGCACGGATCGTAGTAGCTGTCGTTGTAGCCCGAGCCCTGGTAGCCGTAGGGCTGGGCCGCGGCCACCTGCGGCGTGGCCGCCGCGCCCAGCGCCACGACGCCTGCGACGACGGCGAGCGCCCCCCGAACGGTGGCGGACGGTTTGGACATCGGATCCCCTCTGACGTATGTCGGACGGCCTTGGTGGCCGGTACGCTTGGACTATCGGTCAAGCTAGCTGAACGGCCGTTGAGCAAGCCGTTCATCTTCGTTCATTTCGGGGCGGCTTTCGGGCCTGCCGCGCCGACGCCGCGCCTCAGGTCTTAAGGGAATTTCGTTCAATGCGCCGTCCGCGTCCCGCGCCCCGGCCGAAACCGCAAGGCCCGCCGGTCGAGCTGCTGATCGACCACGTCGGCGGCGACGGCGACGGCGTCGCCCAAGGTCCGGTCTTCGTGCCGTTCGCCCTGCCGGGCGAGCGGGTGCTGGCCGCCGGCGCCGGCGAGCGGCGCGAGCTGATCGAGCTGCTGGCCGCGAGCGAGCAGCGCGTGGAGCCGCCGTGCCCGCACTTCTTCGCCTGCGGCGGCTGCGCCCTGCAGCATTGGGCGCACGAACCCTACCTCGCCTGGAAGGTGGAGCGGCTGCGCGCCACCCTGGCCCGCGAGCGTCTGGAGACCGAGATCCTGCCGGCTTTCGGCGCCCTGCCGGCGACCCGTCGCCGGGTCGCCCTGCACGCGCGCAAGGGCAACCGCGAGGCCGCCCGGCTCGGCTACAAGATCCGCAAGTCCTGGGATCTGGTCGACATCGACGTCTGCCCGATCTCGGATCCGAAGATCCAGGCCGCCCTCCCGCATTTGAAACGCCTGGCCGCGCCGCTGTTCGAGCACGCCAAGTCCGCGCCGACGCTGCACGTGACGCTGTCCGACACCGGGCTCGACATCGACATCAGCGGCGTCGAGCGCAAGAGCGGCGGGCTGTCCGCGGACGCCCGGATGGTCCTGGCCGAGCGTGCGGCGGCGGCCGACTTCGCCCGCGTCACCCTGGACGGCGAGATGGCCTACGGCGCCCGCATGCCGCAGGTCCGGCTGGGCCCGGCGGTGGTGCGCCTGCCGCCCGGCGCCTTCCTGCAGGCCACCGCTTGCGCGGAAGAGGCGATGGCCGCCTTCGTCGTCGAGGCGGCGGCCGGGGCGACCCGCATCGCCGACCTCTACTGCGGGGTCGGCACTTTCACCTTCCGCCTCGCCGAGATCGCGCCGGTCTACGCCGCCGACTCCGCCCCTCCGGCGGTGCAGGCGTTGAGCGCGGCGCTGGCGAGCGCGCCGGGCCTGAAGGGCGTCACCGCCGAAGCCCGCGACCTGGTCCGCCGGCCGATGCTGGCCGAGGAGCTGAAGAAGGTCGATGTCGCTGTGTTCGACCCGCCGCGGGCCGGCGCAGCGGAGCAGACCGCCGAGCTGGCGCGCTCGAAGGTGTCGCGGGTGATCGCCGTCTCCTGCAACCCGGCGACCTTCGTGCGCGACGCGCGCCGGCTGGTCGACGCCGGCTTCACGCTGGAGCGGCTGATGCCGGTCGACCAGTTCCTCTGGTCGTCGCACGTCGAGCTGGCGGCGGTGTTCTCGCGATAGCGCGTCACAGCGGACGGTTGATCGCCGTCCTGGGTGCGGGTTCCTACCAATGGCGTTCTGACGGGCGTTGCGCATGCTGCGGCCTCCGTTCGACGCCAGCTCGGAAGGCGCGCCCATGCCCTCTGGCCCATCCCGCGTGTCGCAGCTTTCCCGGCGCGACGCGCTCGGCGCGGCGCTCCTGCTGCCCCTGGCGGTCTCCGGCTGCGCGTCGCCGTCGCGCAAGAAGGCGGTGCCTTCGCAGCTGACGGCCCGGGCTCAGCCGGCGGTGCCCGACGTCCGCTTCTTCCCCGAGCGCGACCCGCTGCCGTTCATGCGCGAAATGCTGCTGTCCTACGATCGGGAGAGGGCCGCACTCGGCCACAACGGCCCGCTGCCGCCCGCAGCCTATCTCACCGTCTCCGGCGGCGGCGGCGACGGGGCCTATGGCGCCGGCCTGCTCTGCGGCTGGACCGAGGCGCGCACCCGGCCGGTGTTCAAACTGGTCACCGGCATCAGCACCGGCGCCCTCATCGCGCCGTTCGCCTTTGCAGGTGCGAAGTACGACCCCGTCCTGCTGCACACCTATACCGAGGTGACGGACAAGGACATTTTCAAGAAGCGGAACTTTACTGCAGCGCTGTTCAAGGACGCCATGGCCAACACGAGGCCGATGGGGCATCTCGTCGAACAGAATATCACCCGGGAATTGCTTGACGATATTGCGGCTGAATTCGCCAAAGGCCGGCTGATGTTCATCGGCACCACCAATCTCGACTCCCGAGAGCCGGTTTACTGGAACATGGGGGCGCTCGCGAGCAGTAAGGATCCGGCGGCGCTGGAGCTGTTCCACAAGATCACCCTGGCGTCCGCCGCCATTCCCGGCGCCTTTCCGCCGGTGATGATCGACGTGACGGTCGACGGTCAGTCGTACCAGGAGATGCACGTCGACGGCGGCGCGACGCGGCAGGTCTTCCTCTATCCGCGACGGGTACATCTCGCCGAGTTCACGCGTCAGCGCGGCGACGCGCGTCAGCGGACGCTCTACATCATCCGCAATTCGCGGCTGGACCCGGAATGGGCGAGCGTCGATCGCCGGGTGCTGACGATCGCCAACCGCGCGGTCTCCTCGCTGATCCAGACCCAGGGGATGGGCGACCTCGACCGGATCTACATGACCGCCACCCGCGACGGCATCGACTACAACCTCGCCTTCATTCCCAAGGAGTTCAACACGCCGAAGAAGAGCGAGTTCGACACCGCCTACATGAAGCAGCTGTTCGAGTACGGCCGGCGGCAGGCCGCGGGCGGCTACCCCTGGGCGAAGTATCCTCCAGGCTATTCCCCCGACGACGAGGTGGCGGCGCCATGATCACCCAGCCCGGCGTGTGAGGCGGCGCGATGCCGACGCCCTCGCACCTTTGGGTCTTCCCCCTCTGGTTCATCTGCCTGGCGTTTTCGACCTTGCTGCTGGTTACGCATGAACTCGGCGTGCGGTGGCGCCGGTACGTCAATCGCAAGGAGGGGGCGATCGAGGAGCTCGGCGGCAACTATCTCGGATCGAGCCTCGGCCTGCTCGCGCTCTTGGTCGGCTTCAGCTTCGGGATGGCGGTGGATCGCTACAACACCCGCCGCAATCTGGTGAGCGAGGAGGCCAATGCGATCAGCACCACCTTTCGTCGGGTGCAGGCCCTCGACGAACCCGACCGGAGCCGGCTCACCCTTAGCTTGTTGCCCTACGCCGAGGCGCGGGAAGCGTTCTCGCTCGCCAAGACAGCGAAGGATCTCCGGGAGACGGAGGCGCGCACGGACGAGCGGGAGGCCGAGTTCTGGGCGACGGTTTCCAGCGTGACGAGCAAGGACCCGCCGGCGCGGGCCGTGCTCGACGCCGCCAACGCCATGTTCAACACCGCGGCGACGCGCCGGGCGGCGGTGGAGGCGGTGATCCCGCGGGTGATCCTGGGCGCCTTGCTGCTCTATGCGCTGATCGCGTCGGTGCTGATGGGCTACAGCCATCCGCCGAGTCGACGGTCGCTGCCGGTGTCGGTCATTCAGTTCGTCCTGCTGTCGCTGGCCTTCGGCATGATCATCGACCTGGACCGGCCGCGGACCGGCTTCGCGACTGTGGATCAGCATCCGGTGACGCGCGCTGTCGCCGTCATCCGCAACACCGCAGAGACTGCCGCCGCGCCGGCGCCGGTGCGCCTGCCGCCATGATCAGTCCAAGCGTGGCATTCCATCGCTGAGCGCGCGCCCCATATGGGCTGGATGATCCCGCTTTCCGTTCTCGATCTGTCGCCGGTCGTCGAAGGCTCCGACGTCGGCGCGGCGCTGCGCAATTCCATCGACCTGGCGCGCCACGCCGAGCGCCTCGGTTTCCACCGCTACTGGCTGGCCGAGCACCACAACATGCCGGGGATCGCCAGCGCCGCCACCGCGCTGGTGATCGGCCAGGTGGCTGCGGCGACCTCGACGATCCGCGTCGGCTCCGGCGGCATCATGCTGCCGAACCATGCGCCGCTGGTGATCGCCGAGCAGTTCGGCACGCTGGAGGCGCTGTTCCCCGGGCGCGTCGATCTCGCCGTCGGCCGCGCGCCGGGCACCGACCAGATGACCGCCCGGGCGCTGCGCCGCACCTTGGCCGGGGACGTCGACCGCTTCCCGCAGGACGTGGTCGAGCTGATCCACTACCTGCAGCCCTCCAAGCCCGGCCAACTGGTCCAGGCCGTGCCGGGGGAGGGCAGTCGCGTTCCGGTCTGGATCCTCGGCTCCAGCCTGTTCGGCGCCCAGCTGGCGGCGATGCTGGGCCTGCCGTACGGCTTCGCCTCGCACTTCGCCCCGGCACAGATGGCCGAGGCCATCGCCCTCTATCGCGCCAGGTTCGAGCCGTCGGAGCATCTGGCCGCGCCCTATGTGATGCTCGGCCTCAACCTCGTGGCGGCGGAGACCGACGACGAGGCGCGCCGGCTGTTCACCTCGATCGAGCAGGCGTTCCTCAACCTGCGCACCGGCCGGCCCGGCCGGCTGCCGCCGCCGGTCGACGCGGTCCCGGAGGCGGCGATGATGCGCGACGGCCCGCTGGCCAGCGCTGTGGTCGGAGCGCCGCAAACCGTGCGCGACGGCCTGGCCGAGTTCATCGCCCGCTACCAGCCGGACGAGGTGATCGTCACTTCGCAGATCTACGACCACGCCCAGCGGGTGCGTTCTTACGAGATCCTCGCCGACGTGCGGGCGGAACTGGCGCGGGCGGCCTGACTTCACCCAGCTGTCATCCCGGAAGCCGCGCAGCGGCTGTCCGGGATCCAAGCACACGGCGGGGCAATTCCGGCAGCGGCGCCTCCGCGATTGACCGTCGGTCGCCGTGTTCTTGGATCCCGGTCTTCGCTTCGCGAAACCGGGATGACAGGCTAGGTATGTTCTTGATATGTTCTGGTCATGTCGCACCCGCTGAAAGCCGGCCCCGTCCCGCGTGGCCGCGGCGCGCGTTCCAACCGCTCCGGGCGGTTCGAGGCGTTTGAGCGCGAGAGCTTCGACGACGGCTGGGATCTGGAGGGCGAGGAGCCGGCGCAGATCGCCACGACCGTGCAGCCGATGAAGTCGCGCACCATCATCGCGCGCAACACCAGCCCCGACGTCGGCTTCGACCGCTCGATCAACCCCTACCGTGGCTGCAGCCACGGCTGCATCTACTGCTACGCCCGGCCGGCGCACGCCTACCTCGGCCTGTCGCCCGGGCTCGATTTCGAGTCCCGGCTGTTCTTCAAGCCCGAGGCCGGCAAGCTGCTGGCCGCCGAGCTGTCGCGGAAGGGCTACAAGCCCGGCGTCATCCACATCGGCGGCGACACCGACCCCTATCAGCCGGACGAGAAGCGGCTGGGCGTCACCCGCGAGGTGCTCGAGACGCTGCAGCAATTCCGCCATCCATTCTCGATCATCACCAAGTCGGCGCTGATCCTGCGCGACCTCGACCTGCTGGGCGAGATGGGACGGGCCGGGCTGGCGCGGGCGGCGGTGTCGATCACCAGCCTCGACCGCAAGCTGGCGCGCAGCATGGAGCCGCGCGCGGCGACGCCGGAGCGCCGGCTCGAGGCGGTGCGCCGGCTGAGCGAGGCCGGCGTGCCGACCGTGGTGATGTTCGCCCCGTCGATCCCCGGGCTGAACGACCACGAGATGGAGGCGGTGCTGCAGCGGTCGGCTGAGGCCGGCGCGGTCGGCGCCGGCTATGTCGCCCTGCGCCTGCCGCTGGAGATCAAGGAGCTGTTCGAGGAATGGCTGGCGACCGACCATCCCGACCGGGCGGCGCGGGTGATGTCGCTGGTCCGGCAGATGCGCGGCGGCGCGGCCTATCAGTCGGCCTGGGGCAAGCGGATGACCGGCGAGGGACCGGTCGCCGAGGCCATGCGCCAGCGGTTCAAGCTCGCCAAGCGGCGCTTCGGCCTGGACCAGCCGCTGCCGCCGCTGGACCTTGGCCAGTTCGCGCCGCCGCGGCCGGACAGCGCGCAACTGCAGCTGTTCTGAGCGGTCAGTGGCTCGTGCGGGTGCAGAGCACGTCGGCCAGGTAGTTGATGCGGTTCACGGTCTCCTGGGCGTAGTGCGCCGCGCCGCGCCAGCCGCGCGAGGCGCAGAAGCGGCGGGCGCTGTCGGCGGCGCAGGCCGCCGCGCCCGACGCGCAGGAGGCGACCCGACCGCCGCGCTCGGCGGGCGCCGGGAAGAACTCCGCCGCCATGCCGCGTAGCGAGGCGCCGGCGGCCGGCGGTCTTGGCGGCTGCACCTGCGGGGCGACCGGCCGGGCCGAAGCCACGGTCCAGCGGATGTTGCCCTGGTCGGTGCTGACCGTGTTGCACGGCCCGCGGAAGTTGGCTCTGGAGCAGGCTTCCCAGGTTCCGCGCCCGGTGATCCGCGCGCTGCGCACGACGAACGGGATGGTCAGCACGTTGCGCGCCTCGTTCACCGAGCGGCTCTGCCCTTTGAAGCCGATGTCGGCGTAGAAGGTGATCTCTCCGGGCGCCGGCTGGGCCAGGGCGCCCGCCGGCGCGCCGAGCGCGGTGCAGGCCAGGGCCGCCACGACAATTCCTGCCGTCGGGCGCATCGGCTTTCCTCCCAGCATTGCTGAAGCCTGGTGCGGAAGCGCACAGCCGCGCTCGGCGTTCCGCCGACGGCTTGCCGTCGGCGCTGGAACCCGCTCTACCAGCCGCATGCTGTCCGTCGTCGTCACCCGGGGGAACCCGGCCAAGCTCGCAGGCCTGCTCGCCATGCTCACCGAGGCGGCGGTCGAGGGGGTGGTGCGCGACGTGATCCTGGTCGGCGGCGAGGATCCCGAACTGCTCGAGGCGCTGTGCGGGGCCACCGGGGCCAAGGCGGCGGCCGATCTCGCCAGTGCGGCGGCCAGCGCGCGCAGCGACTGGCTGCTGGTGGTCCCGCCGGACCTGCGGCTGAAGGACGGCTGGGTCGATCGGCTGAACGATCACCTGCGCGAAGGCGTCCGCGAGGCGCGGCTCCGGGGCTTGAGCGAAGGCTTCCTGCGCCGCGCGCCCGAGGGCGTGCTGATCAGCCGCGCGAAGTTTCTCGCGGCCTCAGCGCAGGGTGGGACGCAGCAGCAATTCGCCCGAAAATTGGGTCCCGGCGCGCGTCGGCTGGGCTAGGTCGAGGCGGGCGTCGACGAGCGACGCGCCGCCGGCCAGGGCGTCGAGGCTCGGGGTCTCCTCGCCGAACATGGTCTTGTAGGTCCAGTAGCCGGCCAGCACCCGCTGGACGTAGTTGCGGGTCTCGAACGGCGGCAGGGATTCCAGCAGCAGCAGCGGGTCGGCGGCCTCCGGGCCCAGCGCCTGCACCGTCCGCTGCACCATGCCCGGACCGCCGTTGTAGGCGGCGACCACTCGCAGCAGGTCGTAGCCGACGCCCCGCTCCATCAGCCAGGTGAGGTAGTCCTGGCCGACCCGCAGGTTGAAGGCCGGGTCGTACAGCGGCCGCATGTCCCACTTGAGCTTGTCGTCGCCGGCGGCGCGCACAGCGGCGTCGCGGGTCAGCTGCATCAGCCCGACCGCGCCCTTGTGGGACACGGCCGTCGGATCGAAGCGGCTCTCCTGGCGGACGATCGCGTAGACCAGCGCCTTGTCGAGGCTGAAGCCGTCCTTCGGCTCGAGCGGCGGCAGCGGGTAGTCCTCGCTGGCGACGGCCAGGGCCGGGGCGGCGAAATTCAGCGGCGTGCCGAGCGCCAGCGCCAGCGCGGCCCAGGACTGCTGCTCCTGGGCGCCGCGCGCGAAGGCGTGGCCGACCCGCAGCTCGTTCACCGCCGCCTGCAGTCGGCCGATCTGCGCCAGGGCGCAGGCGCGGTGGGCGCGCGCGTCGCGCGCGACCAGGGCGGTGAGGTCCGGGCTGGCCGCGGCGGCCGGCGCGAAGCTGGCCAGCTGCAACTGCGCCCGAGGCGGCGCTTCGGCGCGGAGCGCCCGCTGGGCGCGCAGTTGCCGCACGGCGATCATGCCGTAGAAGGTCTGCGGCGCGCTGGCGGCGAGCCGGAGCTGGTCGATCGCCTCAGTGGTCTGGCCGAGCGCGCCGGCGGCGCGGGCGCTCCAGAAGGCCGCGGCCGAGCGCACCCAGGCGTCTTCGTCCTCGTCGTGGGCGAGGTCGCGCAGGGCGTTCAGGGCCTGGTCGTAGGCCCGCAGCCGATAGGCGGCGAGGCCGATGATCCAGCGGTCGTTGGCGCGCGAGGCCAGTTTCAGGGCGCGCTCCGGGTCGCCGGAGTAATAGGCGTCGCGGGCGCGGCGCGACCCGTCGGAAAGCGGGGCGGCGGCGCTGCGGGCGGGCGTCAGGCCGGCCACCGTCGGCATCGGCGGATCGATCGCCCCCGGCGGCTTGCGGCGCACCGCGAGGCCGAAGATCCGCTCCGCCAGCGGCAGTTCGCGGAACTTCACCAGCCAGCCGTTCAGCTCCTCGAAGCTGGCCTTGTGCGCCGTGGGATGCATCAGCTGGTCGTAGGCCAGGTAGCCGACCAGCGAACGGTCCTGCAGCTCCGTCGTCTGCATCTGGGCGTCGATGAAGTCGCCGCGGGCCGAGGCGGCGAAGGCGGCGGTGTAGCGGGCGGCGTCGGCTTGTGAGAGCGGCGCGGGGGCGTTCGCGGCGGCTGCGGCCTGGGTCAGCCCCATCGCGCAGACGAGAGCTGCGGTGGCGCACAGGAGTCGCTTCGCAAGTCGCATGAACTCTGCGCGCCCCCCGACTCGAAGCGCGTCCCTTGCCTCAGCAAAGGCGGAGCTTAGCCCGGATTCCTTACCGGCTATAGCATCGCTTGATGGTTTATTGTCGCGGTTAGGCCGGGCGCTCCGGCCGGTCCAGCCGCTCGGTGAGGGTCATCAGGTCGACCCAGGCGCGCTTCTTCGCCGCAGGCTGGCGCAGCAGGAAGGCCGGATGCAGCGTCGGCATAGCCGGCAGTTCGAGGTCGCCGGTGCTGGAGCGCCATTCGAACCAGCGGCCGCGCAGCGACAGGATGCCGTCGTCCTTCTTCAGCAGCGACTTGGCCGAGGAGGCGCCGACCAGCAGCAGCATCTTCGGCTGCACCAGGGCGATCGCGCGTTCGACGAACGGCTGGCAGACCAGCTGCTCGGCCGGAGTCGGCGAGCGGTTGCCCGGCGCGCGCCAGAAGACGCTGTTGGTGATGAACACCCGGTCGGTCAGCCCGGCGGCGGCCAGCATCCGGTCGAGCAGCTGGCCGGCGCGGCCGACGAACGGAGCGCCTTGCGCGTCCTCGTCGGGGCCCGGGGCCTCGCCGATCACCATCAGCGGCGCATCGGCCCGGCCGCGGGAGAACACCGCCTGGCGCGCCGCGCCTTCGAAGCGCAGCGGGCAGCCTTCGAACTTGGCGATCGCCTCGGCCAATTGGGCGAGGTCCTGGGCCTCGGCCGCGGCGGCCTGGGCCTGGGCCATGACGGCGCCTATATCAGGCTGACCGGGACGGGTCGTCGCGGCGACGACGACCGGTTTGCGGGTCGGCGGCGGCGGCGGGACGAACTTGCCGGCTTCGATCCGGTCGATCGGCGCGTCCAGCAGCATGGCGTCGACGCCTCCGTCGGCCCAGAAGGCCAACAGGCTTTCGAGCGCCGGATCGGGCAGGGCGGACTGGGTTGGGTTCATCTGGGGCCTGGAAATGCGCAGCTGGCCGGGGTTCGTGCTTGACCGCCGCAGGGTGACATTCCGATAAGACCCGCGATTGATCAACGGCATGCGGCGAAAAGGCGAGAGAGGCCGGCGGCCGCCAAGGAGCTACGGGGCATGAGCGAAGGCGTCGAACGCGAATCCATGGAGTACGACGTCGTCATCGTCGGCGCCGGCCCGTCGGGCCTGGCCGCGGCGATCCGTCTGAAGCAGCTGGCTCAGGCGGCCGGGACGGAAGTCTCCGTGGCCGTGCTCGAAAAGGGCTCGGAGGTCGGCGCGCATATCCTGTCCGGCGCGGTCATCGACCCGATCGCCCTGAACGAGCTGATCCCGGACTGGAAGGCGCAGGGCGCGCCGCTGGAGACCCCGGTCGCCCAGGACATCTTCATGATGCTGGGCCCGCAGGGCAGCCTGAGCCTGCCGATGGCCCTGATGCCGGGGCTGATGCACAACCACGGCAACTACATCGCCAGCCTGGGCAACGTCTGCCGCTGGCTGGGACAGCAGGCCGAGGCGCTGGGCGTCGAGATCTATCCGGGCATGGCGGTCTCCGACCTGGTCATGACGCCGGAAGGCGGGGTGAAGGGCGTGGTCGCCGGGGTGTTCGGCCTCGACAAGGACGGCCAGCCGGGCCCCGATTACCAGCCGGGCATGGAGCTGCACGGCAAGTACGTCTTCATCGGCGAAGGCGTGCGCGGCTCGCTGGCCAAGGTGCTGAAGGACAAGTTCGGCCTGTGCGCCAACAGCGATCCGGAGAAGTTCGGCATCGGCCTGAAGGAGCTCTGGCAGGTGCCCGACGAGGTGTTCAAGCCCGGCCTGGTGCAACACACGACTGGCTGGCCGCTCGACGACAAGACCGGCGGCGGCAGTTTCCTCTACCACTTCGGCGACAACTACGTGGCCATCGGCTTCGTGGTGCACCTCAACTACAAGAACCCCTGGCTGTCGCCGTTCGACGAGTTCCAGCGCTTCAAGCACCACCCCGAGGTCGCTAAGCACCTCGCCGGCGGCAAGCGCATCTCCTACGGCGCGCGCGCCATCTCCGAGGGCGGCCTGCAGTCGATCCCGCAGATGTACTTCCCCGGCGGCGTGTTGCTCGGCGACAGCGCCGGCCTGGTCAACGTCCCGCGGATCAAGGGCAGCCACAACGCCATGAAGAGCGGCATGCTGGCGGCGGAATCCGCCTTCGCCGCCATCCAGGCGGGCCGCGCCGGCGACGAGCTCACGGAATACGCCGACGCCTTCAACCGCTCGTGGATCCGCAAGGAGTTGCACACGGTCCGCAACGCCAAGCCGCTGCTGTCGAAGTTCGGCACCGCGGTGGGCGGGGCGGTCAGCATGTTCGAGATGTGGACCACCAGCCTGCTCGGCGGCTTCTCCTTCTTCGGCACGATGCACCATGGCAAGTCGGACGCGGCGTCGACCGGCCTGGCCAAGGATTACCAGCCGATCGTCTATCCGAAGCCCGACGGCGTGCTGAGCTTCGACAAGCTGTCGTCGGTGTTCCTGTCGAACACCAACCACGACGAAAACCAGCCGGCGCACCTGAAGCTGAAGGACCCAACCGTCCCGGTGGGCGTCAACCTGCCGAAGTACGGCGAGCCGGCGCGCCTCTATTGCCCGGCCGGCGTTTACGAGGTGCTGTACGACGAAGCCGGACAGAACCCGCGGTTCCAGATCAATTTCCAGAACTGCGTGCATTGTAAGACTTGCGACATCAAGGATCCGTCGCAGAACATCAACTGGACCACGCCGCAGGGCGGGGACGGGCCGAACTACCCGAACATGTGATGGGGCTGCGCGCTTGCCGTAGCGCGTCGCACCCGAGAAGGTCATCGCCATGCGCCGATCGCTCCTGCTCTTCGTCAGCCCGCTGGTCCTCCTCGGAGGCTGCGCGGGGGTTGCGAGGGGCCCGCAGCAGGCGGAGGCGGCGCCGCCCCCTGCGGAATCCGCCTACGGCATGTTCCTGGCGGGGCAGGGGGCGCTGAACGACGGCCGCAGTCAGGAAGCCGCGCGCTTCTTCGACGCGGCGCGCGGCCAGCCCGGGGCCGACCAGGTGATCTCCGAGAAGGCGTTCACCGCGGCCCTGCTGGCCGGGGACATTCCGCGCGCCGCCACGCTCGCGCCGACCGGCGACGAGGCTTCCGAGGCGGCGAAGCGGCTGGGCGCGCTGGTGCGCGGCGTCGAGGCCATGGCCGAGGACCAGGGCAAGGTCGCGGTCGCCGAACTCACCTCCGAGTCGATCGCTTTTCCGCACAAATCGGCGGCGGCGCTGCTCGCCCCGTGGGCGGCGGCGCAGGCCGGCGACCTCGAGGGCTCGCTGGCCCGGCCGCAGGTGCGCGGCGACAAGCTGGTCGACTATTTCGGCGGCATCGGCCGCGGCCTGCTGTTCGAGCGCGCCAAGCGCTACGACGAGGCCGAGACCGACCTGAAGGCGGCCGCCGCGGGCGAGACGCCGAGCGAGATCGCCGTTCTGGCCTACGGCGGCTTCCTCGAACGCCGCGGCCGGCGGCTCGAAGCCGTCGCGCTCTATACCGCCGCGCTCGGCGACGGCCAAAGCGAGGCGGTGGCCGTCGCCAAGGCCCGCGCCGCCGCCGGCAAGGCGGCGCCCGCCGCGCCGACCCTGCGCGAGGGCGCGGCCCAGGCCATGCTCGCGCCGACCGTGACCATGATCGCGGCGAAGCAGCACCAGATCGCGCTGGCCTACCTGCGGCTGCTGCTGCGGCTCGACCCGAAGCGTGACGAAGCCTGGGTGATGGTCGGCGACATCATGCAGGCCGGCGGCGACACGGACTCGGCGCGGCAGGCCTACGCCCGGCCGCGCCCCGGCTCGCCGGAATATATCGACGCCCAGGGCAAGCTCGCCTGGACCTACGAGCAGGCCGACGACCACGTCACCGCGCTGCGCATCGCCCAGGCCGCCGCCAGTTCCGGCGCTGCCGACGCGCGGTTGACCCTGGCCGACCTGCTGCGGGCCAACGAGCGCTACGCCGAATCGGTCACGCTGATGGACGAGCTGATCAAGGAAGCGCCGGCGCCCGACTGGCGGCTCTATTTCGGTCGCGCGGTGTCGCTCGAGAAGCTCGGCCGCTGGAGCGAGGCGGAGACGGATCTCCAGGCCGCGCTGAAGCTCCGGCCCGAGGAGCCGGAGTTGCTGAACTATCTCGGCTATTCCTGGATCGACCGCGGCGTGCGCCTGCCGGAGGCGCTGGCGATGGTCGAGAAGGCGGTGGCCGCCAACCCGCGCTCCGGGGCGATGGTCGATTCCCTCGGCTGGGCCTATTTCCGGCTCGGCGACTACAAGCAGGCGGTCGAGAAGCTCGAGCAGGCGGTCGAGCTGGAGGCCGGCGACCCGGAGGTGAACGACCACCTCGGCGACGCCTACTGGAAGGTCGGCCGGCGGGACGAGGCGCTGTTCCAGTGGCGCCGGGTGCTGACCCTCAAGCCGGACGACAAGATCCGCCTGCGAGCCCAGGCGAAGCTCGCCTCGCCGCTCGGGCCGGAGGGACCCTCGGCGCTGCTGGCGGGCGACTAGCCCGTGGCGGACACCGCCTACGCGCCGGCGAAGGTCAACCTCTTCCTCCACGTCGGCGCGCCGGGCGCGGACGGCTACCATCCGCTCTGCAGCCTGATGGTCTTCGCCGACGTCGGCGACCGGATCACCGTGCATGACGCCGACGCGCTCGGGCTGAAGGTGCGCGGGCCGTTCGCGGACGCCGCGCCGGCGAGCGCCGACAACCTGGTGCTGCGCGCGGCGCGCGCGCTGCTGGCCAGGTCCGCCGGGCCGACGCCGCCGGTCGGGCTGATCCTGGACAAGGTGCTGCCGGTCGCCGCGGGCCTCGGCGGCGGCTCCAGCGACGCCGGGGCGGCCTTGCGGCTGCTGCGCGCGGCGCTCGGCGCGCCGCTCGACGACGCCGCCCTGGAGGCGGTGGCTGCGGAGCTTGGCGCGGACGGCGCGGCCTGTCTGTGGGGCCGGCCGGTGCTGGCCGAGGGGCGCGGCGAACGCCTGTCGGCGGCGCCGGTGCTGCCGGTGCTGGACGCGGTGCTGGTCAATCCGCGCACCCCGGTCTCGACCCCGGCGGTCTATCGCCAGCTCGACGCGAGCGGCCGCTTCGGCGACGTCGCGCCGCCGCGGATGCCGACGGCGTTCGAGAGCGCCGCCGAACTGGCGGGCTGGCTCGCCACCCAGCGCAACGACCTGGAGGCGCCGGCGATCGCCGTCGAGCCGGAGGTCGGCGCGGTGCTCGACACCCTGGCCGGCGAGCGCGAGGCGCTGCTGGCGCGGGTCTCGGGCTCCGGCGGGACCTGCTTTGCGCTGTGCGCCAGCGACATCGAGGCCGAGGGCCTGGCCGAGCGGCTGGAGGCCATGGCCCCCCACTGGTGGGTCCGGCGCTGCCGCCTGGGCGGGCCCTGGCCGGACGCGGGGTAGGGCGCTTCACACGCCGCTCATCCCGGCGAAGGCCGGGACCCAGCTGACGGGCTCCGAGGAGCTCGGAAAACCGCTCGCGCGTGGACCACCAAACGCTCAAGCCGAATCTGGGTCCCGGCCTTCGCCGGGATGAGCGGGATTGGTTCCTCCAAACGAAAACGGGGGCCCCGAAGGGCCCCCGTTCCGCGTGCCGGCCCGAGGGCCGGCTGGCGCGTCCATTTAGGTGTGGTAGGCGCGTTCGCCGTGCTCGACGATGTCGAGACCTTCTTCCTCGGCGTCCGCGCTGGCCCGCAGGCCGATCGCGTACTTGATGATGAGGAAGACGATCAGGCTGGCCACCGCCGACCAGCCGATGCTGACCAGCACGCCCTTGAACTGGGCGAGGAACTGGGTGGCCATCGAGTAGGCCGCGGTGTCGCAGGTCGCGATGTCCCCGTCGGCCGCGCAGGTCGTGTAGTCGACGATCCCGGCGCCGCCCCAGGCGGGGTTGACCAGCAGGCCGGTGGCGAGCGCGCCGACGATGCCGCCGATGCCGTGGATGCCGAAGGCGTCCAGGCTGTCGTCGTACTTCAGCGCGTTCTTGATGATCGAGCAGAAGATCACGCAGATCGGGCTGACGATCAGGCCGAGGATCAGCGCGCCGACCGGGCCGGCGAAGCCGGCGGCCGGGGTGACGGCGACGAGACCGGCGACCAGACCCGAAGCCAGGCCCAGCATGCTGGCCTTCTTACGGGTCACCCACTCGGTGACGACCCACGACAGGCCCGCGCCGGCGGTGGCGACGAAGGTGTTCATCATGGCCAGCGCGGCGTAGCCGTTGGCTTCCAGGTTCGAACCGGCGTTGAAGCCGAACCAGCCCACCCACAGGAGGCCGGCGCCGACCGCGGTCAGCGTCAGCGAGTGGGGCGGCATGGCTTCGGTCTTGTAGCCCTTGCGCGGTCCGAGGATCAGGCAGCCGACGAGAGCGGCGATACCCGCGTTGATGTGGACGACGGTGCCGCCGGCGAAGTCGATCGCGCCGAAGCCCCAGATCAGACCCGCACGCACCGGATCGGTGGGCGCGCCAGCGATCGCGTCCGGACCCGGCCACCACCAGACCATGTGGGCCAGCGGATAGTAGGACAGCAGCGGCCAGAGCACGGCGAAGACCACCACGGCGGCGAACTTCATGCGCTCGGCGACACCGCCCAGGACCAGGGCCGCGGTGATGGCGGCGAACGTCATCTGGAAGCAGATGAACGCCAGCTCGGGGATCACCACGCCGGTCGAGAAGGTGGCGACGTTGCTGGCGGGCGTAACGTCCTTGAGGAACAGTCGCCCGAAGCCGCCGACGAACTTGTCGAGACCGCCGCCGTCGGTGAAGGCGAGGCTGTAGCCCCACAGGATCCAGGCGATCATGCCGATGACGGCCACGGTCGAGACCTGCATCAGCATCGACAGCATGTTCTTCTGGCGGACGAGACCGCCGTAGAACAGCGCCAGGCCAGGCAGGATCATCAGCAGCACGAGCAGGCTCGACACCAGCATCCAGCTGACGTCGCCCTTGTCCGGCTGCGGCGCTGCGGCGGGCGCAGCTTCCACGGCCGCGACAGGCGCGGAGGCGGCGGCGACCGGCGATTCCGCCGGGACCGCGGGTGCGGCGACCTCAGCCGCCGCGGCGACCGGGGCGGCGTCTTGGGCGAGGGCCGGGGCGAGCGGCGCGAACGCCATCCCCGCGGCGAGCGCAACGCCCGCGAACCCCTTCAATCCGATGAGCTTCATTTCTTTTTCTTTTCCCTCTTAGAGCGCGGCCGCGCCGGTTTCGCCGGTCCGGATGCGCACCGCCTCTTCGACGTTCAGGACGAAGATCTTGCCGTCACCGATCTTGCCGGTGCCGGCCGCCTGCTTGATCGCGTCCACGGTCTTGGCCACGGCGGTGTCTTCGACCACCACCTCGAGCTTCACCTTGGGCAGGAAGTTCACTTGGTATTCCGCCCCCCGATAGATCTCGGTCTGGCCCTTTTGCCGGCCATACCCCTTGACCTCCGAGACCGTCAGACCCTCGACGCCGGCCGCGACGAGCGCTTCGCGCACGTCGTCCAGCTTGAAGGGTTTGACGACCGCCATGATCAGTTTCATCGCTCGCTCCCGCGTGACCCCCGGGGAGGTCCGCCCCTCGTTGTTGAAGTGCGCCGTACCCCCACGCTCAGCACGAGGCGCGACGGCTGGCTGACGCTAGCGGTGCGTCGGGGCAAACCCGGCCCCGACGGGCAGATTGCGGCCGCAACTAGGTCGCTACTGCCGATTTCCTGTGCAATGGAATCTCAGATAGCGCGGTTATTGTGCAGAATGGCGCTCCAGGCGGCCAAGCTGAAAGCGACTCTGTGCTGCAGCTTCCTGGTCACGAGGCCGTGAGCGGGGAACCCGCAAGCTGCGCGGGCGTAGTGAGCGCGAAGCTTCAGAGGCGCGGCGACGGCGCGTGGGCCGCGCGAGGATATGGAGCAGCTGCGCGCCAAAGGCCGCACACCGACGGGACGACGAGGACACGACCCAGCGGCCAGGGGTCGAGAGGGCGGGGGCAGGCAGAAGCCAACCCAAACCAAGGAGAGAGCCGAATGAAGATGACCTATTTTCTGAGCGCCCTGGCGGCGTCCGGCCTGATCGCCGGCGCGGCCTACGCCCAGGCCAGTTCGACGAGCGACCAGCCCAGCGATTCCAGCGCGGGCGCCTCTTCGAGCAGCATGCCGAGCGACAGCAGCAGCAGCGGCAGCATGTCGAGCTCGCCGTCGACCTCCAGCTCGGATAGCAGCACGACGGCGCCGAGCGCGACGACGTCGGGTTCTGACGCCAGCGCGACGTCGGCCAGCGATGCGGGGCAGAACGCCAGCGCCACGAGCCAGGTCGCCAGCATGAGCCCGATCCCCGACACGCGGGAAAACCGCGAGCAATTCGGCGGGCCGAACTCGGCGGCCGGCCGGCGGACGGCGCCGAAGGGCAACTAAGCCCAAACCTCAGCCGCCCGAGCCTTCGGCGCGGCTTGAAGCGAAGGTCGGCGGGCCCTATGGTCCGCCGACTTTTTTTGCGCCTGCGAAACCGTCCCAATTCATGTCTGAAAAGCCGCTTTCGTTTCAGGGCCTGTTCCTGAAACTCCATGACTATTGGAGCCGCCAAGGCTGCACCATCGTGCAGGCCTACGACGTCGAGGTCGGGGCTGGCACCCTGAACCCGATGACGGTGCTGCGGGCGCTCGGGCCCAAGCCCTGGCGGGTGGCCTACGTCCAGCCGTCCCGGCGGCCGGCCGACGGCCGCTATGGCGAGAACCCAAACCGGCTGCACCAGCATCACCAGTATCAGGTGATCCTGAAGCCCAATCCGCCGAACCTGCAGGAGCTCTATCTCGGCTCGCTGGAGGCGATCGGCATCGACCCGATGGTCCACGACATCCGCTTCGTCGAGGACGACTGGGAGAACCCGACGGTCGGCGCCTGGGGCCTCGGCTGGGAGGTCTGGTGCGACGGGATGGAGATCACCCAGTACACCTACTTCCAGCAGGTGGGCGGGCTCGACGTGTTCCCGGTGGCCGGCGAGCTGACCTATGGGCTCGAGCGGCTGGCGCTCTATCTGCAGAACAAAGAGAGCGTCTACGAGCTGCAGTACAACGACGAGTTCACCTACGGCGACATCTTCCTGGCCAACGAGCAACAGTTCTCGGCCTTCGAGCTGGAAGTCGCCGACGTCGCCACATTCCAGCGCCAGTTCCAGGACATGGAACGCGAGGTGCCGCGGATCCTGCAAAGCCGCGGCCGCCAGGGCCAGCAGCTGGTGCTGCCGGCTTACGACCACGTGCTGAAGGCGAGCCACCTGTTCAATATCATGGACGCCCGCGGAGCGATCGCCGTGGCCGAGCGCCAGAGCTACATCGGCCGCATCCGCGACCTCTGTAAGATGTGCGCCGAAGCCTGGGTCGCCCAGCAAGGCGAGGCGGCCTGACCCATGCCCCAGCTTCTTCTCGAACTTCAGTCCGAAGAAATTCCCGCGCGCATGCAGGCCCAGGCCGCGCGCGACCTCGAACGCATGGTGCGCGAGGCGCTGTCGAAAGAAGGCTTCCTGCCGGAGGCGCTGAAGACTTTCGCCGGGCCGCGTCGCCTGACCCTGGTCGCCGAGGGGCTGCCGCCGGCCCAGGCCGAGCGCCATGAGGATCGTAAAGGCCCGCGCGTCGGCGCGCCTGACCAGGCGATCGAGGGCTTCCTGCGCTCGACCGGCCTGAGCCGCGAGCAACTGATCGAACGCGACGGCGTCTACTTCGCCCATCTGCACAAGCCCGGCCGGCCGACGCCGGAGATCGTCGCCGAGATCGTCGAGGCGACGGTCCGCAGCTTCCCCTGGCCGAAGTCGATGGTCTCCGGGACCAGCAAGCTGCGCTGGGTGCGGCCGCTGAAGCGCATCCTCTGCGTGTTCGACGGCGAGGTCGTGCCGTTCGCGATCGAGGGGATCGAAAGCGGCGACGTCACCGAGGGCCACCGCTTCATGGGCTCGCGCGAGCCGTTCCGGGCGCGCGACTTCGACCAGTACCAGGACGGCCTCGCTCGCAACTTCGTGGTCCTCGATCCGGAGGAGCGCAAGGAGCGGATCATGGACGCCGCACGCACCCTCTGCTTCGCGCGCAACTTCGAGCTGGTCGAGGACGAGGGGCTGCTGGACGAGGTCGCCGGCCTCGCCGAATGGCCGACGCCGGTGATGGGCGACATGGATCCCGACTTCCTGGATCTGCCGCCGGAGGTGATCCGCACCTCGATGCGGGTGCACCAGCGCTATTTCGCCGTGCGCGACCCGAACACCGGCTTCCTGGTTCCGCACTTCGTCACCGTCGCCAACATCGAGGCGACCGACGGCGGCGTGACCATCTCCAAGGGCAACGCCAAGGTGCTCGCGGCGCGGCTCTCCGACGCCCGCTTCTTCTGGAACGAAGACCTCAAGACCCCGCTGGAAGACCGGCTGGAGAAGCTGAAGGGCGTCACCTTCCACGCCAAGCTCGGCACTATGTACGAGCGGGTCGAGCGGATCGCGGCGCTTGCCGCGACGCTCGCGCCGTTCGTGCAGGAAGGCCCGGCGACCAAGGCCAAGGCGGCCCAGGCCGCGCGCCTGGCCAAGGCCGACCTGGTGTCCGGCATGGTCGGCGAGTTCCCCGAACTGCAGGGGATCATGGGCGCCTACTATGCGGAGAAGGAAGGTCTCGACCCCGAGATCGTCGACGCCATCCGCCAGCACTATCGCCCGCAGGGGCCGGCCGACGCAATTCCGGAGCAGCCGGTCGCCGTGACTGTGGCGCTCGCCGACAAGCTCGACACCCTGGTCAGCTTCTTCGCCATCGACGAGAAGCCGACCGGCTCGAAGGATCCGTTCGCGCTGCGCCGCGCGGCGCTGGGGGTGATCCGCATCCTGCTGCAGAGCCGCACGCGCCTGCCGCTGAGGACCGTCGCCTCGCCGGACCTGCTGGCCTTCTTCGCCGACCGGCTGAAGGTGCTGCTGCGCGAGCAGGGCCAGCGCCACGACCTGGTGGATGCGGTGTTCGCCCTGGGCGACGACGACCTGGTGCGGATCGTCAGCCGCGTCGACCATCTCGACCGCTTCCTCGGCTCCGAGGACGGCAAGAACCTGCTGGCCGGCTACAAGCGCGCGGTCAACATCCTCAAAGCCGAGGAAAAGAAGGGCGCGCTGCCGAGCGGCGCGCCGGTCGATATGGCCAGCGCGCCGGTCGAGGAGCGCGAGCTCATCAACATGGCCGGACACGTGCAGATCGAGGTCGAAAAAGCGCTCGACCGTGAGGATTTCGAGGGCGCCATGCGCGAACTCGCCAATCTTCGCGCGCCGGTCGACGCCTTCTTCGACAAGGTGCTGGTGAACTCCGATATTCCAGAAGAGCGCGACAACCGCTTGCGGCTTCTGGTGAAGGTTCGTGACGCGATGGGTCGCGTGGCGGACTTCTCGCAAGTGACCGGTTAAGTAAGGGGACCACGCAACATGGTGGCCGACACGATGGTGAAGACGCGTTGGGTCTATGCCTTCGGGGGCGGCGGCGCTGACGGCGACGCCTCCATGAAGAACTTGCTGGGAGGGAAGGGCGCCAACCTCGCCGAGATGTCGGCGCTGGGCCTGCCCGTGCCGCCAGGATTCACCATCACGACCGAGGCGTGCGTCCACTACTACGCCAACGGCCGGAGCTATCCGGACGACCTGCAGGCGCAGGTGGCGAAGGGCCTCACCCGCGTCGAAGAGCTGACCGGCAAGACGTTCGGCGACCCGGCCAATCCGCTGCTGGTGTCGGTGCGTTCCGGCGCGCGCGCCTCGATGCCCGGGATGATGGACACCGTCCTCAACCTCGGCCTCAACGACCAGACCGTCGAGGGCCTGGCCCAGCTGTCCGGGGACCGGCGCTTCGCCTTCGATTCCTATCGCCGCTTCATCCAGATGTTCTCGAACGTAGTGCTCGGCCTCGACCACCACATGTTCGAGGAGATCCTCGACGACCATAAGGACCGGCTCGACATCCAGGTCGACACCGGCCTGTCCGCCGACGACTGGGAAGCGGTGGTCGCCGACTACAAGGCCGCGGTCGCGCGCGAGAGCGGCCAGCCGTTCCCGCAGGACGCCAACGACCAGCTGTGGGGCGCCGTCGGCGCCGTCTTCGCCAGCTGGATGAACGACCGGGCGAAGTTCTACCGCCGCATGCACGACATCCCGGAAAGCTGGGGCACGGCGGTGAACATCCAGTCGATGGTGTTCGGCAATATGGGCGACAGCTCGGCGACGGGCGTGGCCTTCACCCGCAATCCGTCGACCGGCGAGAACCGCCTCTATGGCGAGTTCCTTATCAACGCCCAGGGCGAGGACGTCGTCGCCGGCATCCGCACCCCACAGGCGCTGACCAAGATCGCCCGCGAAGAGATGGGCGACCGCCAGCCGTCGATGGAAGAGGCCCTGCCGGAGGTCTTCGTCCAGTTCAAAGCCGTCGTGGAGAAGCTCGAGAAGCACTACCGCGACATGCAGGACATCGAGTTCACCGTCGAGCAGGGGCGCCTCTACATGCTCCAGACTCGCAACGGCAAGCGCACCGCCAAGGCGGCGCTGAAGGTCGCCGTCGATCTCGCGTCCGAAGGCCTGATCACCAAGGAAGAAGCGGTGATGCGGGTCGAGCCGGCGTCGCTCGACCAGCTGCTGCACCCGACCATCGACCCGGCGAGCCCGCGCGAGGTGATCGCCGTCGGCCTGCCGGCTTCGCCCGGCGCGGCCACCGGCAAGGTGGTGTTCACCGCCGAGGAGGCCGAACGGCTGGGCGGCGGCATCGGCGAAGCGGTGATCCTGGTCCGTGAAGAGACCTCGCCTGAGGACATCCGCGGCATGGACGCCGCCCGCGGCGTGGTCACCGCCCGCGGCGGCATGACCAGCCACGCGGCGGTGGTCGCCCGCGGCATGGGCCGGCCGTGCGTCTCCGGCGCCGGCGAGATCCACATCGACGGCAAGGCCGGCGAGTTCCACGCCCGCGGCAAGACCATCCGGGCCGGCGACATCGTCACCATCGACGGCTCGACGGGCGAAGTGCTGCAGGGCCAGGTGAAGATGATCGAGCCGGAGCTGTCCGGCGACTTCGCCACCCTGATGGGCTGGGCCGACACCGTGCGCCGGCTGAAGGTGCGCGCCAACGCCGAGACCGCGCTCGACGCCAAGACCGCCCGGCAGTTCGGCGCCGAGGGCATCGGCCTGTGCCGCACCGAGCACATGTTCTTCGATCCCGACCGGATCGCCGCCGTGCGCGAGATGATCCTGGCCGACGACGAGGCCGGCCGCCGTGCGGCGCTGGCCAAGATCCTGCCGATGCAGCGCAAGGACTTCGTCGACCTGTTCGGCATCATGGAAGGCCTGCCGGTCACCATCCGCCTGCTCGACCCGCCGCTGCACGAGTTCCTGCCGCATACGGAAGAGGACGTGGTCGCGGTCGCCGCCGCCACCGGCCTCGACGCCGCCAAGCTGATGCGGCGGGCCCAGGAGCTGCACGAGGTGAACCCGATGCTGGGCCACCGCGGCTGCCGCCTCGGCGTCTCCTATCCGGAGATCTACGAGATGCAGGTCCGCGCCATCATCGAGGCCGCCTGCGATATCGTCGCCCAGGGCAAGCCGGCGCCGATCCCGGAGATCATGCACCCGCTGGTCGCCAAGGGCGAGGAGATGAAGTTCCTCAAGGAGCTCACCGACCGCACCGCCAAGGCGGTGATCGCCGAGAAGGGCCAGCCGATCGACTACAAGGTCGGCACCATGGTCGAGCTGCCGCGCGCGGCGCTGCGGGCCGGCGACCTGGCTGAGAACGCCGAGTTCTTCTCGTTCGGCACCAACGACCTGACCCAGACCACCTTCGGCATCAGCCGTGACGACTCCGGCCGGTTCCTCAACGCCTACATCGACAAGGGCATCTTCGAGAAGGATCCCTTCGTCAGCCTCGACCAGGAGGGCGTCGGCGACCTGATCCGCATCGCCGCGGAGCGCGGCCGCGCCGCGCGGCCGGACGTCAAGCTCGGCATCTGCGGCGAGCACGGCGGCGACCCGGCGTCGATCCAGTTCTGCGAGGCCATCGGCCTGGATTACGTCAGCTGCTCGGCCTACCGCGTGCCGATCGCCCGCCTCGCAGCCGCCCAGGCGGCCATCGGCGAGCGCGAAAAGGACCGCTAGGCGGTCGGGCTCCGGCCCGCGCCATTTCGAAACGGAAGTGCGTCGGCGCGACGAGTTCGCGCCGACGTTTTCGTTTGGCGGGACATCCACCGCAGATGAACTGGAGCTGAACCGCATCACAGCTGTGGCGTAGAGGACACACGCTCACGCGGGCTCGGCCGAACCGGCGAACCGGACGCTTTGTCGCCGCGTTTGAGGCCGAACTGAAACCCGGCTGGGGGCCGTTGTTCAGTTCGCGTTGGAGTAAAACAAAATGAAGTCTCTCATCGCCGCTACCTCGCTTGCTGTCGTCGCTTTTGCGGCTCCGGCTATGGCGCAAGACGTCGCTTCTGTTGCGCCGCACGTTTACGGAAACATCGGTTATGCGAACGTCGGTCCGGGCGCCGCTAACCTGGACACGCTCCAGGGCCGTGTCGGCTATCGCTTGAACAACTGGTTCGGCGTCGAAGGTGAACTTGGCGTCGGTCTCGGCAGCGACAAGACCGATCTCGGCGCTGGCCTCGAGGCCAAGACCAAGCTGAAGCACCAGGAAGCGCTCTACGGCGTGGGCTTCCTGCCGGTGTCGCCGCAGTTCGACATCGTCGGCCGCGTCGGCTACGGCAACACCAAGCTGAAGACCACGATCGCCGACGTGTCGGATTCCGATGACGTGCAGTCGTGGAACTTCGGCGTCGGCGGCCAGTATCACGTCGACGCGCAGAACGGCATCCGCGCCGACTACACCCGTCATGAGTATCAAGGCGGCGACGGCCACGCCGACGTCTGGTCGATCGGCTACAATCGCCAGTTCTAAGCGCGCCTGACGCAAGACGCGGAAGCCCTCCCGGCGACGGGAGGGCTTTTGCGTGGCCGAACGCCCCCTCAGTCCGCTTCGCGGACAGCTCCCCCGCTTCGCAGGGGAGCAGCGGCGACACGCTCCTCCACCGCGCAGTGGGGGAGGTGGATCGCGCCGCAGGCGCGAGACGGAGGGGGCGTTCTGACGCCCCTAGTCCCGCACCATCAGCGGGAGCGACAGCCCCAGCACCGGCCGGGCGCGCAGCTGCTCGCGGCGGAAGCGGAACAGTTCGGCGGGGCGGCCGCCGGTGTCGGTCTCCAGCCGGCCCAGGCCCTCGACCAGCTCGGCCCGTTCCAGCGCGCGGCGGAAGTTCTGCTTGTGCAGCGGCGCGCCGAGGATCGCCTCCACCGCCCGCTGTAGGGCCGAAAGGGTGAAGGCCTCGGGCATCAGTTCGAACACCACCGGCCGGTACTTCAGCTTGCCGCGCAGCCGCGACAGCGCGGTCGCCAGGATCCGCCGGTGGTCGGAGATCATCGGCTCGCCGAGCGCCGCCAGCAGCCGCTCGGGCTGCTCCAGCGGCCGCTCACCGCGGTCACGGGCAGCCTCATGGACCAGGCCGGCCTCGTAGAGCAGCTCGTAGCGCTCCAGCACCCGTTCTTCGTTCCAGAGCGCGCCGTCGAGGGCGAACAGGTGGCCGGCGCGCGACAGCCGCTGAGCGTCGCCGTCGGCCCAGCGGCGCAGCGCGTCCTCGATCGCCGCCAGCGCTCCCGGCCGGCCGTCGCGCCAGTCCTCCCACGGAAAGAAGCGCGACCAGGACTGCCAGTCGGAGACCGGCGAGTGGCCTTCCAGCGCCGCAGGGGCCAGCGCCAGGTAGCCGACCGAGATCACCCGCGTGCCACCGTCGCCGGCGCCTTCGCCCATGTCCGCCAGCGGCGCGTCGCGGCCCTTGTCGCCAAAGGTGTAGAGCTGCTCGACATAGCCGAGGTTGAACCGGGTCTGCTCGGTCACGAAGGCGCGCAGCGCCAGCTCGAAGGTGCGATGCCCGGCCGGGTCGAACGGACCGAACGGCAGGCCCGGCAGGTCCTGTCCGCGCGGCCGCACGGTCAGCACCATGGCTTCGCCGTCGCGGATCGCGACGACCACGGCGGAGAGTCCGATGACCACCGAGCTCGGCACGGCTACTCCGTCTCGAACGCCGCGGGGGAGGGGGAATAGCCGGCCGCCTCGGACAGCCGATGGAAGCGCTGCACGTAGCGCGCCTGGGCGATCGCCGCGGGCCAGGGTTCGATGGCCAGGGCGTAGCCCTCGGGCGGCGCGCCGAAGATCTCCAGCGCCTCGGCCGGGCTGAAGCCGGCCAGCTGGGTGGCTTCGAAGTAGGCGCAGGCGCGGTCGGCCTGCTTGATCAGCTTCTTGATCGCCGCCGGGGCCTTGGCCGGCAGGCCGAAGCGAATGTGGATGGCGCTCTCCAGCCGGTCCTCGAAGGTGCGGTAGTCGACCCCGAGCGCGGCCTTGAACGGCGAGATCATGTCGCCGATCACGTACTCCGAGGCGTCGTGCAGCAGCGCGCTGAGCCGCCAGCGCGGTTCGATCTCCGGGCGGACGTGGGCGACGATCTCCTCGACCACGACCGAGTGCTGGGCGACCGAGAAGGCGTGCTCGCCGACGGTCTGGCCGTTCCAACGGGCGACCCGCGCCAGGCCGTGGGCGATGTCCTCGATTTCGATGTCCATCGGCGAGGGATCGAGCAGATCGAGCCGCCGTCCGGACAGCATGCGTTGCCAGGCGCGCGGCGCACTACCGGCTTTACGCAGCCCTTTTGTCACCTGCGCATTCCTTTCACAGCCAAGTCGTCAGTGGAGGATCGCCTGCGAAAGATCAATGCGGGCGGCACGGCCTGAGGTCCAAAGGAAAGAAAACGAAGAGGCATACGATGAGCTGGGCGAGGATCATGGCGCCGCTTTCGGGCGGCAAGGATGACGAGGCGGTGCTCGCCGCAGCGGTGGCGCTCGCCGAGCCGTTCGGCGCGGAGGTCGCCGGAGCTTACACCCCGGCCGACGTGGCGGATCTCATGCCCTGGTTTGGAGAGGGATTCATGGGCGGCGTCCAGGCGACGGCGCTGGAATCGCTCCAGGAGGCGGCCGCGATCGGCGAAGCCCAGGCCAAGTCGGCGATGGACGCGACGTCCTACGCCAAGAAGCGCTTTCTCAGCCTGCAGACGCCGGTCTGGGCGCAATTGTCGGCCGAGGGCCGGCTGTCGGACGTGGTGGTGTTCGCCTCCGAGGCGGCGTGCGGCCGCGGTCCGCTGGCGGAATCCTTCCAGCAGATGGTCGCCGAGGAGCAGCGGCCGGTGCTGGTCGCCCGGCCAAGGCTGAGCGTGACCGGCTGCATCCTGGTCGCCTGGGACGGCGGCAAGGAGGCCTCGCGAGCCGCGCGTCTGGCGACTCCGTTGCTGGAGAAGGCGAGCCGCGTGGTGATCGCCTCGGCACCCAAGGGCGGCGGCCGCACCTGCGATCCGGCGCGATTGCAGGACTACTACGCCCAGCGCGGGCTGAAGACGGAGGTCGAGCTTCTGCCCACCGGCGGCAGCGGCAAGGACGTCGGCCACGCGCTGCTGGAGGCGGCTAGCCGGGTGCAGGCGGCGGTCCTAGTGGCCGGCGCCTTCGGCCATCCACGGCTGCAGGAGTTCATCTTCGGGGGCACGACGCGCACCCTATTGAACTCGGACGGCCCGTCGCTGTTTCTTTCACACTAGCCCAGAAGAGGTGCGACCATGAACCTGTCGCGGATCGTCATGCGGCTTGCCCGCAACCCTGGCACGGAGTTCGCCGGCGGCGACGACCATCGCGGCTACACGCTGACGGCGCCCCTGACGGCGGACGGCCACCTCGATGAGGGCGCCTTCGCCAAGGCGCGCTCCAACTGCAGCGTGCGCCGGTTCGCGCCGGACGAGGACCCCCTCGACGGCCGGCTGAACCGACGCGGCCAGCGCTGGTTCTTCGACTACGACGAGGACGGGACCGCCGACGACGAGCCAGTGCATCGGCTGGGCGAGCACCGCTTTGCGGTCGGCGAATACGTCACCGTGACCGACGAGGACGGCCGGCCGCTGACCTACAAGGTCGTGGAGGTCGTCCAGCGGACGGCGTGAAGGCTGAGATGCTCCCCCTCAGGGGGGGGCTCCGCCAAAGGCGGTGAGGGGGTCGAAGCCCGCGGACTCGGCGGCTGAAACCCCTCCGTCGGCTTTGCCGACACCTCCCCCTGAGGGGGAGGATCTGGGCGCCGCCTACTGCCCGGGCCGCAACGCGCCTTCGCGCCGCGCCAGGAAGGCCAGGCGTTCGAACAGGTGCACGTCCTGCTCGTTCTTCAGCAGGGCGCCGTGCAGTGGCGGGATCAGCTTGGTCGGGTCGTTCTGGCCGAGCGTCTCGCTGTCGATGTCCTCGACCATCAGCAGCTTCAGCCAGTCGAGCAGTTCGGAGGTGGAGGGCTTCTTCTTCAGGCCCGGGACCTTGCGCATGTCGTAGAAGATGCGCAGCGCCTCGCCGACCAGCTTCTGCTTGATGCCCGGATAGTGCACCCCGACGATCTCGTTCATCGTCTCGGCGTCCGGGAAGCTGATGTAGTGGAAGAAGCAGCGGCGCAGGAAGGCGTCCGGCAGGTCCTTCTCGTTGTTCGAGGTGATGATGATGATCGGCCGGACCTTGGCCTTGATGGTCTCGTTGATCTCGTAGACGTAGAACTCCATCCGATCGAGCTCCTGCAGGAGGTCGTTCGGAAACTCGATGTCGGCCTTGTCGATCTCGTCGATCAGCAGCACCGGCCGCACCGGGCTCTCGAAGGCCTCCCAGAGCTTGCCCTTCTTGATGTAGTTGCGGACGTCCTTGACCCGCTCGTCGCCGAGCTGGCTGTCGCGCAGCCGCGAGACGGCGTCGTACTCGTAGAGCCCCTGGACGGCCTTGGTCGTCGACTTGATGTGCCAGGTGAGCAACGGCGCGCCCAGCGCCGCTGCGATCTCCTCGGCCAGCACGGTTTTGCCGGTGCCGGGCTCGCCCTTGATCAACAGCGGGCGCTCGAGCGCGATGGCCGCGTTGACCGCGACCTTGAGGTCCTCGGTGACGACGTAGTTGTCGGTCCCCTCGAAACGCTGACTCATTCCGACTCCCGGGCGGGCCAGCGGGCCCGCGTTCGAACGACTGTTTAGCCGCTGAGACTAAAGGCCGTCGCGCGGGTTTCCAAGCCGGGAGGGACGTGCCGCGCCGGGATCAGCTGCGCCGCTCGTCCGGCCGGGCGCGGGCCTCGCCGTCGCGGATGTCGGAATAGCCCATTCGATTGAGGTCCTCGTCGCCGACGTTCCGGGCCGAGAAGTTGGTGAAGTCGTCCTCGCCGCCGGTGACCTCGTCGCGGTCGCGGACCTCGTCCAGCCCCTCGATGTCGCTGGCGCTCAGTTGATCGTCGTCGAACTCCGCGCCGGGCTCGGCGCCCAGGCCGTCGAGGTCGTCCTCGTGCTCGGCGTCGACCGCCCGGTAGTCCAGCTCGTCCTCGTCCTCGGCGTCGTCGTCGTCGAAGGCGTCCAGTTGGAATTCGTCGGCGTCGAGCGCCAGCCCCTCGTCGGAGTCGCGGTCGCCGCGCCGGCTGGTGACGTCATAGACGTCCGGCATCTCCTCGAAGGTGCGCATGTCCTCGCCAATCGGCAGCGGGGATTCGCCGCCCAACGCGACGTCGCCTTCGCCGCCCACGGTCATGCTCTCGTCGAAGACCTCGGCCTGATCCTGCGAGTCGAAATCCGCGTTGTCGTTTTCGAAACTGGTGCCGGGCATCGGGAACCCTCCTGCCGTCGGCGCTGGCCCGCGCCTTGTCAGCAGTTCAAATCCCCCAGCGCCCGTCCGGTTCACCCGGCGGCGGCCGACCGCGGGATGCGGTCATCCCTCGCGGGCGAATTCGCCGACCGCCTCGGCCACGCGGCTCATCACCGGCCCCCAGTCGCCGAACTCTTCCAGGGCGAAGATCCGCGTCTGCGGATACCAGGGGTAGCGGTCGGTCTGGCCGAGCCGCGGCCAGGCCCCGGGGATGGTGATCAACCAGGAGGGGGCGCCGCAGGCCGCGGCGATGTTGAAGGTGGCGTTGGAGAAGCCGATCACCAAGTCGACCGCGCAGCACAGGGCGGCGACGTCGTCGAGGTCCTGCTTCAGGTCGATCGCTGGCGGCTGCCAGACCTCGACCCCGAACTGCTCCTTGGCGCGGGCGAATTCCGGGGCGCAGTCGCCGTACTGCAGGTTGACGAAGGTCACCCCCGGCTGGCGCAAGGCCTCGCCCCAGGCGTCGAAGCCCGCGAAATAGCGGCGGCGGGCGTCCTTGGTGATGTTGCTCTTCCACAGGATGCCGATCTTGCGGCCGGGCAGGGCGGCGAGCCGCTGGCGCCAGGCCTCGACCTTGACCGGATCGGCGGCGATGTTGGTCGGCCGCGCCGGGAAGTCGTCGACCGACCGGCGATAGGCGCGCAGCAGCGAGCCCATCGGCGTCCAGGTGTCCACTTTCGACAGGTCGACGCTGTCCGGGAGGGTCCGCCCGGGGCGCAGGCCGATCGCGCCGGTGATGTGGGCGCAGACCTCGGCCTGCGGAAAGCCGCGCTGGAACAACTCGACCAGCCGACGCTCGACGGCGATGATCAGCCGCCCGTCCGGGCCCAGGTCCTCGATCACCTGGCCCAGCGTATTGGCGAACAGAATCTCGTCGCCCAGGCCCTGCTCGCCGACCACCAGCAGGGTCTTGCCCTTCAGGTCGACGCCGGGCAGCCAGCGCGGTCCCTTCAGCACGAAATGGGTGACTTCGCTGAAGTGCGGGTGCAGCCGCGCCTCGTATTCGTCCCAGCCCTCGCCCAGGCGGCCGAGGCAGGCGAGCATGGTGGAGCGGGCCATCCGCATCATCTGGCGCTCGTCTTCGGCGCGCACGCCGGTCAGCGCGCTGTCGCAGGCGTCCAGCGCTTCCTGCGGGTGGCCTAGCATCTGCAGGCAGTTGCCGAGGTTGTAGCGGGCCTTGTGGAACTCCGGATCGAGGCGCAGCGCCTCTTCGAGGAACACCTGGCAGGTCGTGTAATCGCCTTGCTCGGCGAGCACCGAGGCCATGGTGTTCCAGAGCATCGCGCTTTGCGGGTGGCGCAGCAGCACCGGCTTGAGGATCTCGATCGCCTCGTCGTAGCGCTGTTGCGCACGCACGGCGCAGGCCAGGTTGTTGACCGCCTCGAGATGGTCGGGGTGCTTGACCAGGAAGTGCCGGAACAGCTTCTCGGCCTGGCTGCGCATGCCCATGCGGTAGGCGAGGCGGCCGAGGTCGTTGGCCACCTCGGCGTGGTCGGGCAGCAGCCGCAGCGCCGATTCGTAGGCGTTGATCGAGGTGGCGAAGTCGCCGGCCTTCTCGCGGGCGATGCCGAGCACATACCAGGCCAGGCCGCTCTGATCGTCCTGCTCGAGCGCCTTCAGCGACCATTCGGTCGCGGTCTTGTGGTCGTCGGCGCGGATCCCGTTCACCGCGCGCTGGATCATCGGCGCGACAGCCAGCGCCTTGATCTCCTTCATCGCGGCGTTCAGCCGGGCGAGCGCGTCCTTCGACCCGGCCTGGCCGAGCTCGTCGGCGAATTCCCGCGTCGCCGGCCCGGCCGGCGCGGCGGCGGCGGCCGCGAGCGCGTGGGCAGACGTCGCGCTTTGCGAGCCGTAACGCGACATGGACTCAATTCCCCCGATCCAACGTCCCTTGGTCGCGCCGGCATGCTTAATCAAAGCTTAATTGCGCCGCCACCTGGGCGGGCAAGAGGTCGTTAACGCTCGGCCGGTAACCGTTGTGAAGTGCGCTCGACTGAAGACAAGGCGACAATGGGTGAGTCGAATCGGATGACGGTTCGCGAGCGTGGAATCGGGAGGCGGGGTTGCCGCTAAAGTTGTCGCTGAAGCCTGGGGAGCGGTTCGTTCTCAACGGCGCGGTCGTGCAGAACGGCGACCGTCGGGGCGTCCTCGTGCTGCAGAACAAGGCCTCCGTCCTTCGCGAGAAGGACATCATGCAGCAAGAGCAGGCCAATACGCCTGCGCGCCGGATCTACTTTCCGGTGATGATGATGTATCTCGATGAGGCCGGCGCCGAGCGTTACTATGATGAATTCGTTCGGCGCATGAGCGAGTTCATGGGGGTGATCCGCAATCCCCCCGTGCTTGCCGACTGTGTCGATGTTTCGAAGTACTGCATGGACCGCGAGTACTACAAAGCGCTCATGCTGTGCCGGAAGCTTATCGAGTACGAAGACGAGAGGTTGGGCAATGTCCCTGCAAGCGTACCAGCAAGCAGCGACCCGGGCTGAAACCCCGCGGGAGACAGAGTACCGCCTCTTCGCCCAGGTCACTCTGGCGCTGATGGATGCGGCCAAGTGCGACCCGTCGGACATCCGCGGTCGCATCGACGCGCTCGATTGGAATCGGCGTGTCTGGTCGGTGCTGGGCACCGCCTGCGGCGACTCGGACAACGCGCTGCCGGAAAGCCTGCGCGCGGCGATCATTTCGCTGAGCATCTGGGTCGGCAAGCACACCAGCGAGGTGATCCGCCGCAAGGAGGAGATCGAGCCGCTGATCGAGGTCAATCGCATGATCATGCAGGGCCTGCGCGGCAATGGCGGACAGGCCGCCGCCGCTTAAAGAAGCCGCCTAAAGAAAAGGCGGGCCGCAGGCCCGCCCGTGACGCCGGCGCTCTGCAGCGGTCGGCGAGAGTCTCCTCGAGCGTCAGTGGTTGCTGTAGGAGGCACACCGCGCCGATCGCGCATCCCTTCACCTAGTCCTGGACGTGGAAAGCCAGCGTGGGCGACGCCGCGGCGTCGCCGCGCTGCTCTTCGCGGCGGCCCCAGTCGCGCCTGGACCGTCCCGGCCAAAAAAAAGCCGCGCCAAGCGGCGCGGCAGTTAAAGGGAGGAAACGCCCAGGAAGGGCAACCCCAATCTGAACGATGCTTAGACTGCAGGCAAGCTAATTTTTGCGCCGCCGCGGGGGCTCGCCACCGGCCTGTCCAGGAGCGCCTTCCGTCGCGCTGGCGCCGGGCAGCATGTGCCGACCGGTAGATGTTAACCATGCCGCGGCGCCGTTCGCGTGGCCGAAGTTTCTTCAAGAACTCAGTATTTTCCGCGTGTTGCGCCGTTTACCATAACTGGCGCCAGGCTTGCGACGCGTGGTCCGGCGCAAAAGCGCTCGCCAGCCGAAGCTGGTCGACCCCTCCAGAATGGATGCGACGCGATGCTGAACAATTCAGTGAACACGAACGTGGGCGCCATGGTGGCGCTTCAGAACCTCAACGCGACCAACAGGGAGCTGTCCGACACTCAGACACGCATCAACACCGGCTTGCGGGTGGCGAGTGCGAAGGACAACGGCGCGATCTGGGCTATCGCTCAGAACCAGAGGGCCACGTCGCAGTCGCTGAATGCCGTAAAGGAGTCGTTGCAGCGCGGTCAGTCCACGGTCGATGTGGCTCTGGCTGCGGGGGAATCCGTTTCGGACCTTCTGCTTCAGATGAAGACGAAGGCCCTGGCGGCGTCCGACACGACTCTGGATACCAACAGCCGCGTCGCGCTCAACGACGACTTCGTGTCGTTGCGCGACCAGATCAGCAAGGCCGTCAACAACGCCGACTTCAACGGCGCGAACATGCTGAAGGGTACGGACCCGACAGACATCAAGGCCCTTGCCAACGGAGACGGGAGCGCCGTGATCACGGTGCTTGCCCAATCGATGGATCTGGGAACCGGCGCGCTGACGGCATTGGACGCTACGGCGACCATTGGCACCCAGACGGCGGCCTACAACATGATCACCACGCTCAACCAGGCGATCATTAATGTTTCGGCTTCGCTGTCGGCGCTCGGCACGGGGTCGAAATCGTTGGCTTCGCACCTGACTTTTATCGCCAAGCTGCAGGACACGGTGGATGGTGGCATCGGTAACCTCGTTGACGCCGACCTGGCTAAGGAAAGCGCCAAGCTCCAGGCGCTGCAGACCAAGCAGCAACTGGGCGTGCAGGCGCTCTCGATCGCCAACCAGGCCCCGAACAGCATCATGTCGCTGTTCCGGAGCTAAATCCCGGTCGCGAACCGGGCGATCTCTCGGGGTCGCCCGGTTCTTTTTTGCCTGCCACTAGGCAAAAGGCGCCGACCTGCTAGGCAAAAGTTGCCTGCGCGGCTGTTCGGCCCTGCAAAATCTGCCGAGTCGGGGTGTGGATAACAGATCTATAACGCTGTCTTTTCAGAAGCTTGTGCGATCAGGCAATTAATGCCGAGTTGGCGCCGGCCTTGCTGCAAACTCTGCCGGGCAAAAAGCCCCCGGCGGTCAGAAGCGACCCCCGGTTCCCTAAGAAAGGAACAGTCCGATGGGTCTGAACAGCGTCAATACGAACATCAGCGCCATGGCTGCGCTGCAAAACCTGAACTCCACCCAGAACCAGCTGGCGACCACGCAGAACCGGATCAACACCGGCCTGAAGGTGGGCAACGCCAAGGACAACGGCGCCGTCTGGGCCATCGCCCAGAACCAGCGCGCCACCTCGCAGTCGCTCGACTCGGTGAAGGAGTCGCTGCAGCGCGGCTCGTCGACCGTCGACGTGGCGATCGCCGCCGGCGAGAGCATCTCCGACCTGCTGCTGCAGATGAAGACCAAGGCGCTGTCCGCCTCGGACACGACGCTCGACACCAACAGCCGGATCGCGCTGAACGACGACTTCAAGTCGCTCCGCGACCAGATCCAGAAGGCCGTCGACAACGCCGAGTTCAACGGCGCCAACATGCTCAAGGCGACCGCCAGCAACCCGACGACGGTGATGGCGCTGGCCAACGCCGACGGCAACCAGTTCATCACCGTGCAATCCCAGGATCTGTCGCTGGGCAGCACGGCGCTGGGCGGCGTCACCGAGACCGCCTCGATCAGCACGCAGACTGACGCGCAGAACATGATCGCCACCGTCAACTCGGCGATCACCAACGTGTCGAGCGCGCTGTCGAAGCTGGGCACCGGCTCGAAGTCGCTGAACGCCCACATGGGCTTCGTCGGCAAGCTGCAGGACGCGATCGACGCCGGCGTCGGCAACCTGGTGGACGCGGACCTGGCGAAGGAAAGCGCGAAACTGCAGGCCTTGCAGACCAAGCAACAGCTTGGCTTGCAGGCGCTGTCGATCGCGAACCAGTCCTCGTCGAACGTGCTCGGCCTCTTCCGTTAAGGCCAAGGCCGCGCGGGCCCGTCCGGGCGCGCGCACGCCGGGCGGCGGGGAGGGCGACCTTCCCGCCGTTCGTGCTTCAGCGGGAGCGCTGACGCTTGGCGTCGGCGAGAGAGGACATGCAGAGCAAGGTTGCGCCCTACGCAGCCGCCCCGGACTCGACCTATGGTCGCCGGCGGCGCGCCGCCGCGCCGGCCTCGGCGCAGGTCGGCGACGGCGAGGTCTCGTCCGCAGAAGCGGACGTGCGTCTGGTCATCGAAGAGGACGAGGCGTCCGGGACCTGCGTCTACATCACCGTCGACCGCCGCACCGGCGAAGTCCTGGCGAAGTATCGTCGCGAACAGATCCTGCGGATGCGGGAAGACGCCGACTATTCCGCCGGCGGAGTGATCCGCACCAAGGCCTGATCGGGGCCCCTAGAAGTTAAGCGTCGTGGTTAACTAACCGCCCCGGAAGCCCGGCGGCGGCGCTTTTCGTTAACCTTTCGATAACCATGAAATTCCTAGCCTGCTTGGAAGCCCAAGCGACTCACACGAAGCGAGTCGGGCTCAGAACGACTAGGAGAATCCGTCATGTCGATCAGCGTGCACACGAACAAGTCGGCCCTGGTCGCGCTGCAGAATCTTAACAAGACCAACGACGAAATGGGCACGGTCCAAAGCCACATCAACACTGGCTTGAAGATCGCGAACGCCCGGGACAACGCCGCCGTTTGGTCGATCGCCCAGAACCAGCGCGCCGACATCGGCGCGCTCGGGGCGGTTAAGATGAGCCTCGACCGCGCCAACTCGATCGCCGAGGTCTCGATGGCCGCCGGCGAGTCGGTCTCCGACCTCCTGGTGCAGCTGAAGGAGAAGGTCGTCGCGGCGATGGACACCTCCATCGACGACGCCTCGCGCACCGCGCTGGACTCCGAATTCAAGTCGATCATCCGCCAGATCGGCCAGGTGACCGACAACGCCGCGTTCGACGGCGCGAACCTGCTGAACGGCCTGAGCGGCACGACGGGCGCCACCAGCATCCAGTTCCTCGCCAACGCGCAGGCCAGCTCCTACATCACGCTCTCGACCCAGGACATGACCCTGGGCCAGACGATCATCACCATTCCGCCGACCGCCTCGCTGGCGAGCGTGACCGCCGCCAGCGACGTGCTGGTCCTGCTGAACCAGTCGATCCTCAACGTGAACCAGTCGCTGGGCGCGCTGGGCTCGCAGGCCAAGCAGATCGAGTCGCACAGCGAGTTCGTTGGCAAGCTGACCGACACCCTGCAGACCGGGGTCGGCAACCTGGTCGACGCCGACCTCGCCAAGGAAAGCGCCCACCTGCAGGCCCTGCAGGTCCAGCAGCAGCTGGGCGCCCAGGCGCTGTCGATCGCCAACCAGGCGCCGCAGATGATCCTGCAGCTGTTCAAGGGCTGATGAGGCCGGCGCAAGGCTGGAGCGCGCCGGATGACCGCGTCGCCGGCGGGCGGATCTTGCCGACGCGTTAACGCGCTGGAAGCCGCGCTGCGGCTAGAAGCATCGGGCGGGCGTGCGTCCGCGGAGCGGGTGCGATGGTCATAGGCATCGATTCGACCCTCCTGCTGGGCTACTACCAGGCCAAGTCCGGCCTCGGGACGTCGTCCGCGGCGACAGGGACCGGGGCCGTGACCAACAAGGTCGCGCCGACCCCGCCGTGGCAGGCCCAGCTCACGCCTAAGCAGGTCAGCGCCAGCGTCACCGCCGCGCTCGCCGGCCGCAAGATCATCGACGAGAACGCCGCCCAGCTGGATCTGGCCGGAGCCGGGTCGGATTACCGCAAGCTGTTCGCCCTCTATCAGGGGATCGGCACGCTCAGCGAGCTGGCGAACCAGATCAAGGAGCCGGGGGTCAACAGCGGCGAGAAGAGCCGGCTGCAGCAGGTCTTCGCCAAGGGCATGACCGAGCTGCAGAACTACGTCGGCTCGGCGGACCTGGAAAAGCTGCGGCTGGCGTTCGGCGACGTCACCGCCAGCGAGAAGGCCAAGCTGACCGTCGCCAAGGCTCCCGACAAATACGTCACAGCGCCGATCGCCACCTCGACCAGCGAGCCGGTGCCCGCCTTCGAAGGCGACGTGAAGTTCAACATCCAGGTGACGCGGCTCAAGGAGACGTTCGACGTCGCCATCGACCTGTCGACGATGCCCGACCAGACCCGCAGCCTGCCGAACGTCATCAACTACATCAACGACCAGCTGAAGGCGGCCGGCGTCGACACCCGCTTCGGCACCGACCGGATTCCCGGCGAACCGAAGCAGATCAAGGCCGGCGCGCAGACGATCACCCTGCCGGCGGGGCCTGACCAGTGGGCGCTGAAGGTCACGGTCGGCCTGGCGGAGGAAGTCACCTTCTCCTCGCCGCAGTCGGCCGGCGCGGTCTATCTGGCGCAGGAGATCGGCGACGCGGACCCGGACCGCAACTCCAAGACCAACGACGGCACGATCCAGCAGCAGCTGCTGAAATTCCAGACCGACACCGACGCGCTCGACGCCCCGCCGCAGGCCTCCGGCCAGGCCAACTGGGTCGACGGCCGCGTGTTCGCCAAGAACCTGGACAGCAAGATCACCGCGGTCCGCGCCCAGGCGATGGGGCCGGACGGCTCGGTCTATATGCTGGCCGACGTCGGCGGGACGGTGAACGGCCAGACCATCAAGGGGGCCGACGACGTCGCCTTGCTGAAGTACGACGCCGCCGGAAACCTCATCTACACCCGCACCCTCGGGGCGGTGAGCGAGGCGACGGGCCTGGCGCTGGCGGTCTCCGACGACGGCAAGGTGGCGATCGCCGGCTCCGTGAAGGGTGAGCTGGAGGGGGCGACCGAGGGGGCGCTGAACTCCGGGACCACCGGCGGCTTTGCGGGGCTGACCGACAGCTTCGTCACCCTGTTCGACGAGGACGGCCAGGAGCTCTGGACCCAGCGCCGCGGCGCGCGGCAGGACGACCAGGTCAACCAGCTGGCGTTCGGGGCGGACGGCACCGTCTACGTCGCCGGGCAGGCCAAGTCGGCGATGCCGGGCGGCGGCGGGGCGCTGGGCGACTGGGACGGCTACGTCGAGGCCTTCGCCACCGATGAGCAGGACAAGGTCACCACTCTGTTCACCCAGACCTTCGGCGGCGAGGGCGGCGACAAGCCGAAGGGGCTGGTGGTCGACGGGACCAACGTGGTCGTCGCCAGCGTGGAGAACGGGCGCGCGGTGCTGCGCCGCTTCGACGTTTCGGGCGAAACGCCGGTCGAGCTCGCCAGCCGCGACCTGGGCGACCTGGAAGGCGGCGACATCGAGGGCCTGGCGCTCGACGCCAACGGCCAGCTGGTGCTGGTCGGGACCACCTCCAATCCGCAGCTCTCGGTCGATACGGTGACGAACCCCGCGGCCGGCGGTCAGGACGTCTTCGCCGCGCGGATCGCCAAGGACCTGAGCGTCAGCGCCAACGACCGCCTGGCCTATTACGGCGGCGCCGGCGACGACCGGGCGACCGCCATGGGCGTGGCGGACGGCGAAGTCTGGATCGCCGGGATCTCGAAGAGCGACCTGCCGGACCAGGCCCCGGTCGGCAAGCAGGACGGCTTCCTGACCAAGCTCGACATCAACACCGGCGCGGTCGCGTGGTCGCGGCGCTTCACCGGGGTCTCCGACCGCGCGGCGCCGAGCGCCATCGCCGTCGCCCCGCAGGGCGCCAGCGTGCTCGACCGGCTGGGCCTGCCGACCGGCAAGCTCAGCCTCGACGGCACCGAACAGATCACCGCGGTGAGCGCGGTCCGCCCGGGGGATCAGTTCACCGTCAAAAGCGGCGGCCTCACCAAGACGGTCACCATCGAGGCGGATGACACGCTCGATAACCTGGCGCTGAAGATCCGCCGGGCCTCGGGCTTCGCGGCGAAGGTCACCGTCTCGACCAACGTCGAAGGCCAGCGGACGCTGAAAATCGAGCCGGCGAGCAACACGGCGGTGATCGAGATCGGGGCAGGGAAGGGCGACACCAACGCGCTGCTGCAACTCGGCATCGCCGAAGGAGTGGTGCGCAACACCAAGAGCGACAAGGACGGCAAGTCGATCTCCGCCGACGGCAAGCCGAACATCTACGGGCTCGGGCTGCATACCGGCATCAACCTGTCGGACACGGACCAGATCAGCCACGCCCTGGCCGAGCTGGCCGCCGCCCAGGACGCGATCCGGCAGGCCTACAAGGACCTGGTGGCGGCGGCGACGCCCAAGTCGGCGCAGAACGCGGCGGCCGCGGCCGCCGCCGCGGGCAAGGCGCCGGCCTATATGACCAACCAGATCTCCAACTATCAGGCCGCGCTCGACCGCCTGACCGCCGGCTCGAGCTCCGGATCTACGACCGCCGGCCTGTTCGGCCTGTGACGGGTTGAAACCGGCGCAGCCGCAGTCTAGCGGGAGGTGATGGACCTCGCCCAACCCCGCCTGCGGCTCGCGCTCGGCGGCGCGCTCGCCGCGCTGATCGCGGGCGGGCTGATCGCCTTCGTCATGAGCCGCAGCCACCGCGGCGAGGAAACGCCGCCGCCGCCGGCGTCGCAGGGCGGGCTGATCATCGACTCCACCGGCGCGGGATTGGGCCACATCGACGCGGCCAAGCCGCTGCGCTGCTTCGTCGACGGCAAGTTCGTCGGCGACCTGACGCTGAAGGCCTGCGCCCAGCGCAACGGGGTGGCGACCGACGCGCTGGATGTCGGCCTGGATTCCTCCGGCGCGCTGGCGGCCAGCCAGGCCGGCGCGGCCGCCGTCACCCCCTTGCCGCCGGTCGCCGCTGCGACCGGCGCATGCTGGCGCTACGCCGACAACCAGTGGCGCAAGCTGCCCAGCGAGACGACGCTCAACGGCTGCGTCCAGGCGCTGTTCGCCGGGCGCTGCGAGGCGCCGGGCGGGGCGAGCTATGGCCGCTGGGCGCAGCAGACTCTGCGGCTGACCCCCGGCCGGGTGGAGATCTCGGCCGACAACCACAGCTTCCGCACCCTGGCCGACCAGGGACCGGGCTGCAGCATCCCGGGCGGGGCGGGCTGACGCCTGCGCAGTCGGCGTGTAGGGTCGCGGCCATGTCCCGCATCGCTTCGGCCGCCGCCCCTGTCGCCCTCGTCCTGTCGCTGGCCGCGCTCGGCGGCTGTCAGAAGCGGATCGAGCCGCCGGGCACCACCGGCGTCTGTTATCACGTGACCTTTAAGGGCGAGGAGCTGGTCTACCGCAAGCTGGTCGACGCTCCGAACCTTGAGACTTGCGCGGCGAATCTGGAGGCCATGCGCCTGAAGTTCCTGCGCATGGGCGGCAGCGCCCAGGAGATCCTCGGCGCCTACCAGGCCAACTTCCTGTTTATTCAGAAAACCGGGATCTTCAGCAGCACCTCGCTGCACGGTCCGCGTTACGTCGCCCTGGTGCGCACCGGCGACGGCCGGCTGGCCATTCCCGGCGCCATGCCGCAGCCGGCGCAGCGCTAGGCGGCCGGCGGTCGGCCACGCCTGCGCGGCCAAATGGCTGTGGACGGACGGGAACGCGCTGGAACGTAACCGGAACACAAGCTTGCCCAGGCGTTAACGACCCGTTAGCTTGCCGGCCAGGGCGAAGCGCCCGCAGCTACGGAAACTTTAGGACAGCGACATGGCGGGCAGCGTCAACAAGGTCATTCTGGTCGGCAATCTCGGCGCCGATCCGGAAATCCGCACTCTCAACTCCGGCGACCGCGTGGCCAACCTGCGCCTCGCCACCTCCGAAACCTGGCGCGATCGCGCCTCCGGCGAGCGCAAGGAGCGCACCGAGTGGCACCGGGTGGTGATCTTCAACGACAACCTGGTGAAGGTCGCCGAGCAATTTCTGCGCAAGGGCTCCAAGGTCTACGTCGAAGGCGCGCTGCAGACCCGCAAGTGGAGCGACCAGTCGGGCCAGGAGAAGTTCTCCACCGAGGTCGTACTGCAGAAATTCCGCGGCGAGCTGACCATGCTCGACGGCAAGGGTGAAGGCGGCGGCGGCGGCGGCGGCGGTGGCGATGACGGCTACGGCGGCGGCTACAGCGGCGGCGGCAGCGGCGGCTTCTCCTCCGGCCCGCGCCAGCAGAGCTCCGGCCCGCGCGAGGACTTCTCGGCCGACCTGGACGACGAGATCCCGTTCTAAATCACGGCCTGGAAGCCCAGGACATGCAAGCGGCCATTCCCCGGCGGGAATGGCCGCTTTTGTTTGGGCGTCTCGCCGTCTTTGGGCGTCTCGCCGTCTTTGGGCGTCTCGCCGTCAGGCGGCGTCGAGCCAGCTTTCCAGCGCGGCGACGCCGCCGTGCGGCTTGAACTCGATCGTGGCGCCGTCGTGCGCCCGCCGGAGTTTCGGCACGAACGACGGCTGGTAGATCAGCGCCGCATAGCGGAAGGCCTCGACCGGCGAGGCGAAGGCGGCGATCAGGTCGTGCCGCGGGCCGAGCACGTCGACGCGCAGCTCATCGCCCGGCTTGCGGTCTCGCATCTGCACAACTTGAAATTTCATCGTGGTTAAGCCTGGACGGGAGGTAGGCGTCCGGCCGGCCCGAAGCAATAGGGCCGGACGCCTCCGCGACCTCAGAATCGCGCGGTCAGCGACACCGCCACGTTCCGGCCCGGCTGGGTGTAGGCGTCGAGCACCGGCGAGGTCTGGCTGAGGCCGCGGACGTCGCTCCACCACCAGTAGGTCTTGTCGGTGATGTTGAAGACCCCGGCGCGCAGCGTCAGCTGGCGGGCCAGATTCCAGTAGGCGGTGGCGTCGAGCACCGTGAAGGCCGACGGGGTGAAACAGGTGGTCCCGCAGGTTCCGCCGGCCCGGTCCTGGGCCTTGCCCGCCGAATGGGTGGCGATCAGCTGGCCGCCGAACCGGTCGTCCGCATCGCGCCAGGATAGCCCGGCCACCGCCTTGAACGGATCGACGGTGTCGAGCGGGGTCTTCACGCCGCGGGTTTCCTGTGTGCCCCGGGCGTAGGCCGCCGCGACGTTCAGTCGGAAGCCGTGACCGAGCTCGGCCTGCGCACGCCCCTCCAGCCCGCGGATGCGCACCTGGTTGAGATTGACGAACTGATAGAGGCCCGGACTGGCGGCGGTGAAGTTGCGCGAGACCAGCACCTGGCTGATGAAGTTCCTGTACTCGCCGGTGAACGCCGTGGCGCTGGCCGCCCAGCGGTCGCCGCGCAGACGAACGCCGCCTTCGAAGGTCTGGCTGGTCTCCGGCTTGAGGTCTGGGTTGGAGATCGACCGGTAGTTGGACACCAGGTTGGCGAAGCCGTTGTTGACCTGGTTGGGGGCAGGGGCCTTGAAGCCCTCGGCGTAGTTGAAGAACAGCCCCGCCCAGTCGCGCGCCTGCCACACCAGGCCGAGCTTCGGCGACAGGTGCGACTTGCTCTGGCTGGCCGGGGCGGTCCCGGTGAACAGCGGGTCGCCGGTCTTCGGCTCCAGTTCGTAGTAGTCGTAGCGCAGCGCCGGATAGGCCCGCAGCGTCCCGTCGAGCACGCTGAGCTCGTCCTGCAGGAAGATGCCGGCCAGGGTGTAGTCGGTGGTCGGGAAGGCGCGGGTCGGGAAGGTCTCGCCGACCGGCGGCACGGTCCCGCCGCGGATGCCTTTCTGCTGGGTGGTCGAGAAGTCTCCGCCATAGACCAGCTGGTGGCCGACCGCGCCGGTCTGCCCAGCTACTTCAAAGACCTCGCCGTGCTGGAGGCGCCGGTCGACGGCCAGGGCACCTGGCGGCTGAGCAGCGGCGTGCGGCTCGGCCGCACCTCCAAGGTGATCCGCAAGGGCGAGGAATGGGTGTTTCTCGAGCCCGGCAAGCCGGTCCCCGCGGGGCAGACCCCGGCCGACATGCAGAGCATCACCCGGGCCGAGACCTATGTCAGCCGCGGCGCGCCGTCCGAGACGGCGCTCGCGCCGGTCGGCAGCGGTCTGGAGTTCCACGCCCTGACCCACCCCAACCGCATCTCGATCAATCAGGACGCCCGCTTCGAGGTGCTGATCGACGGCCGTCCGCTGCCCGGCCAGAAGATCGAGGTGATCCGCGCCGACGCCGAGGTCGACGGCGGCAAGCCGCAGGAAGTCGCCGCTGACGCTGCTGGGCGTTTTGTCGTCAGGGTGGACCGTCCAGGCGTCTACCTGGCCATGACCCGTCACCGGATCGCGCCGGCCGACGGCAAGCCTGGCCGAAGCCTGACCTACGCCCTGACGTTTGAAGCTGCGCAATAATGGAGAGAAAGTTGTTCAAGTTCCTGATCGCCCCGGCCGCGGCGCTGACCGTCGCCGGCTTCGCCGCGGAGGCGACCGCCGCCTCGCATAACCGCGACACCTTCGTTCGCGAGCAAGACCAGAACGGCGACGGCAAGGTCTCCAAGGCGGAGTACGACGCCGGCCGGTCGAAAGAGTTCGCGCGGATGGACGCCAACGGCGACGGCGGCCTGTCGCACGACGAGTACGTCAACGACTTCAAGGCGCGCCTGCCGGGCAAGCTGGAGACCGTGCCGGCCGATCGTCGCGACGAACAGCAGATGCGCGAGCTGCGCCAGGTCGAAGTCCGCTTCGGCGTGCTCGACACCGACAAGTCCGGCCAGATCACGCCGGTCGAATTCGACCGTTCGGGCTCGATGATGTTCACCCATCACGACACCAACAAGGACGGCTTCGTCAGCGCCGACGACCCCGTGGCGAAGGAAGACGGCGCCTGACCCTCGCGGCCTCCACCTTGAAGGCGGCCGCGCCGGCCGAGGCGCGCGCCGCCTCGGCCAAGCGGCGCCGGCTGTTCTGGATGCAGCAGCTGCGCCGCTGGCACTGGATCAGCTCGGCCGTCAGCCTGGCCGGGCTGCTGCTGTTCGCCGCCACCGGCATCACCCTCAACCACGCTGACGACATCGGGGCCGAGCCCCGGGTCGTCACCCGCCACGCCAACCTGCCGTCGGCGCTGGTCGCCGGCCTGGCCGTGGTTCCCGAGGAGGGGAAGGCGCCGCTGCCCGCGACGACGCGCGACTGGGTCGAGCAGACCCTGTCAGTCAAGGTCGCGGGCCGCGGCGCCGAGTGGTCGCCGGACGAGGCCTATGTCGCCCTGCCGCGGCCGGGCGGCGACGCCTGGCTGAGCATCGACCGACAGACCGGCGCGGTGGCCTACGAGCAGACCAGCCGTGGTCCGGTCGCGCTGCTCAACGACCTGCACAAGGGGCGCAACACCGGTCCGCTCTGGCAGGGCTTCATCGACGTCTTCGCCGGCGCCTGCCTGGTGTTCGCGGCCACCGGCCTGTTCCTGCTGCACCTGCACGTCGGGGCGCGGCCGCTGACCTAGCCGCTGGTGGCGCTGGGCTTTGCCGCGCCGGCGCTGATCGCCGTCGCTTTCCTGCACCTGCTGTGAGGTCTTCCGTGCGCGCTTCCTTCCGGCTCGTCACCCTGGGCTCGCTGGCCGCCGCCGCAGGCCCGGCCGCCGCCGCCGACCTGGTGCTGCAGTTCGACCTGCCGCGCCCGCCGGGACGCTGGGCCGGCTGACTGACCTGTGGGGCTTCGGGCCAGAGCCGTTCGGCGGCGCCCCGCCGGCGCCGGCCGCCGTGGCCGCGGCGAGCGAACAGGCCGGCTGGCGGCGGCTGGCCTGGGAGGACGGGCGGCTGCGCCAGCCCGGCGGCCTGGCGCTGGACCTCTGCGGGGTCGCCAAGGGCTATGCGGCGGACCTCGCCGGCGAAGCCATCGAGGCGCTGGGCGTGCGCTCCTACCTGCCTGGAGGTTGGCGGCGAAGTCCGCGGCTGCGGCATCAAGCCCGATGCGCAGCCCTGGTGGGTCGCCCTCGAACACCCGGAAGCGGACGACGAAGACCCGCTGCTGATCGCCGCCTGCGGCGTGGCCATCGCGACTTCCGGCGGCGCGCGCCGGCATTTCGAGCACGCCGGCCGCCGCTTCAGCCACACCCTCGACCCGGCGTCCGGCGAGCCGGTGCGCGAGACGGTGCTGGCGGCCACCGTGCTGCATCCGCGCTGTGCGTCCGCCGACGCCCTGGCCACGGCCCTGATCGTCATGGGCGCGGAACGGGCGCTGGCGTTCGCCGCGCGACGCGACCTGCCGGTGGTCCTGACCCTCGCCGGCGAGACCGGCCAGCGGCGCGTGCTCTCGCCCGCCGCGCAGGCGATGACCCTCGAAGACTGACCGGGCGAAGACTGACCGGGCGCCCGCGACCGGCGACGCATTGTCGCGCTCGGGACGCAAACCTGCCGCCGGACGCCGGCGAGTTGACGCCTTCCTCCTCAGAAGACCGAAGCCGATCTTAACCGATCAGCAGCGACCCCGGGCGTCCCCTTCAGGAGGGGCAAAGCCGAAGGCGCGGGCGCTGGCGGCGGCGTACGGCGCGGCCTGACCGGAGGCGTCGCGGCGGCCCCCGGTGTATCGTCACGCGAGCTTGACGCCATTGGCAGGGCGGGCCTTCCAATGGCCGCGGGCTTCGCCTTCGGAACTTCCGGCCCGGAACCGGCTGGAAGCGGGACCGTTATCGAGGGGGAAGTGGGGGTGTGCGTGTTGAACAGCCTGGGGTCCGGAAGCCGGAAGATGAGTTTGCGCGCCTACGGTATCGGCCGGGAGATCCGGCGGTGAGTTCCGAGCGCCAGGCCCCGACCTTCGAGCAACTCATCGAAGCCGTTGGCGACGTCGCCATCTACATGCTCGATCTCGAAGGCCGCGTGGTGAGCTGGAGCCCGGCGGCCGCGCGGATCAATGGCTGGCGGCGCGAAGACGTCGAAGGCCAGTCCTTCCGCCGATTTTTCACCCCGGAGGACCAGGACGCCGGTCTGCCCGGGTGCTGGAGCGGGCGCGCGCCGATGGCCGCTTCGAGTGCGAGGGCTGGCGGCTGCGCAAGGACGGCTCGCGCCTCTGGGCGCAGGCTTCGACCCATGCGATCCGCGGCGACGATGGGACGCTGGTCGGCTTCGCCAAGACCACCCGGGACATGACCGAACAGCGGGCCGCTCAGCAGGCGCTGCTCGAGAGCGAGCGGCGGTTCCGCTACCTGGTCGAGGGCGTCGTCGACTACGCCATCTACATGCTCGACGTGAACGGCGTCGTGACCAACTGGAACCGCGGCGCGGAGCGCGCCAAGGGCTATCGGGCCGACGAGATCGTCGGCAAGCACTTCAGCGCCTTCTACATGCCGGAGGATCGCAGCGGCGGGCTGCCTGCGCGCGCGCTCGAGCAGGCGCAGCGGGAGGGACGCTGGGAGGCCGAGGGCTGGCGGCTGCGCAAGGACGGGACGCGCTTCTGGGCCTCGGTGGTGATCGACGCCATCCACGACGACGAAGGGCGGCACATCGGCTTCGCCAAGATCACCCGCGACATCTCGCACCGGAAGGCGGCGGAGGAGGCTTTGGCGCAAAGCGAGCGGCAGTTCCGCATGCTCGTGGCCGGCGTCGTCGACTACGCCCTGATCATGCTCGATCCCAACGGGATCATCACCAACTGGAACGCCGGCGCCCAGCAGATCAAGGGCTACACCGCCGAGGAGATCCTCGGCCAGCATATGAGCGTCTTCTATACCGCGCCGGACCGTGCGGCCGGCGTTCCGATAAAGGCGCTGCAAACCGCCATCGACCACGGCCGTTACGAGGCCGAAGCCTGGCGCGTGCGCAAGGACGGCAGCCTGTTCTGGGCCAACGTCGTGCTCGACGCCGTCCGCGACGAGACCGGCGAGCTCGTCGGCTTCGCCAAGATCACCCGCGACATCACCGAGCGGCGCAACGCCCAGCTGGAGCTGCATCGGGCGCACGAGCGCCTCGCCCAGGCCCAGAAGATGGAGGCCATGGGGCAGCTGACCGGCGGGGTCGCCCACGACTTCAACAACCTGCTGATGGTGGTCAGCGGCCAGGCGCAGCTGCTGCGGCGGCGGATCGGCGACGATCCGCGCGCGCGCAAGGCGCTCGACGCGGTCGACGCCTCGACCCGGCGCGGCCAGGAGCTGACCCGTCAGCTGCTCGCCTTCGCCCGCCGCCAGCGGCTGAATCCGGTGGCGCTGTCGCTCCATGAGCGGGCGGGGACGCTGCGCGACCTGATGAAAGCCAGCCTTGGCGGCGCGGTCCAGCTGAAGACTGAAATTCCCGCCGCGGTCTGGCCGGTCGAGGTCGACGCCGGCGAGTTGGAGCTCGCGCTGCTGAACCTGGCGGTCAATGCGCGCGACGCCATGCCGTCCGGCGGAACGCTCGTGCTTTCGGCGCGGAACGTCACCCTGCGGCCCGGGGAGGCCGGACCGGATCTCGAGGGCGAGTTCGTCGCCGTGACCGTGCGCGACACCGGCGTCGGCATTCCGCGGGACATCCTGCCGCGGGTCTTCGAGCCCTTCTTCACCACCAAGGACGTGAACCGCGGGACCGGCCTCGGCCTCTCGCAGGTGTACGGCTTCGTCGAACAGTCCGGCGGCCGGGTGACGGTCTCCAGCGACCTGGGCGCCGGAACCAGCTTCACCCTCTACCTTCCGCGCACCGGCAAGGCTGTCGAGATGCTTCGCCCGGCCACGGAAGCCGAGGCGCCGCGGGGCGCCCGGGTGCTGGTGGTGGAGGACAATCCCGATGTGGCCGAGGTGGCGGCGGGGTTGCTGGAGCAGCTCGGCAGCCGTCCGCGCGTGGTGAGCAGCGCCGACGCCGCGCTGCGGGCCTTGCGCAGCGGCGAGCGGCCGGATGTCCTCTTCAGCGACATCGTCATGGCCGGCGAGATGGACGGCCTGACGCTGGCCCGGCGGGTGCGCGCCGAATGGCCGGACCTGCCGATCCTGCTGACGACCGGCTACAGCCAGAACGCTGAGAACGTCGCCAAGGAGTTCACCATCCTGCCCAAGCCCTACGAGCTGCCGGATCTGAACCGGGCGCTGGGCTCGGTGCTCGCGACCCCGTCCGAGGCGGCGGAGGTCGGTCGTTAGAGCGAATTGGGCTCTACGGCGCGCGCCCTAGGCGTCGGGCTTTTCGGGGCAGGTGTCGCCGATCCGCACGGCCTCGGTCGAGGCGCGGCCGCTCACCGGGATGCCGGCCAGCTCGGTCGCGAGGGTGGCGGTGATCTTGAAGCTGGTCGGCGTATAGACCCCTTCGCCGGCGACCTTGATCTTGCCGCCGCCGCCCTTGCGCTTCACGCAGGCGCCCGACATCCGGATCACGCCATTCTCGATGACCTTGGTCGGATAGGTGCAGTCGTAGTGGCGGTTGCTGGGCCCGGCGAGGAACTTGTCGACGTCCGCCGGCGTCAGGCAGCGGCGCTCCACCGACTTGGTGCGGATCGGCGACAGCACGCGATTGGTCGATTCCCAGTAGCCGGGCCGGATCGGGCTGTCGTCGACCGGCGGCCGGGCCGCGGCCGGCGCGGCGACGGCCAGGAGGGCGAGCAGGGGCAGGATCGGTTTCATAAGGTCTCTGGAAATCAGTCTGGCGCGACTCTGCCGCAGGTTTTGTGAACCGCCGTTCAACGGCCGGGGAGACCTGCGTTCATGCGTCGGGTTCGGCGACCCGCGCCTGGTAGGCGGCCAGCACCTGCGCGCCGGCTTCGTCGTAGAAGAACGGCAGGAAGGCGAAGCGGCGGCCGGCGGTGACCCGGGTGGCTTCGTGCAGCAGGCCGCAGGCGAAGACGCAGGCCGCGCCGAGCGGCGGCCGGTAGACGGCGCGGCTGAACTCCGGAAACCGCAGGTCGCCGCCGTCGAAGTCGTCGTTGAGGTTGATCGAGCCGGCGAACTTGCGGTGCGCGGTCTGGTAGGTGGTGTTGTCGCGGTGTGCGTGGAACACCCCACCGTCCTCGGCCGAATAGCAGCTGACCAGGTAGCGCTCGATGCGGGTGGCCTGGAAGCCGAAGCCGCGTTCGATCTGCGGAAACAGGCGGTTCTCCAGCCGTTCACGGATCTCGGCGACCAGCGCCGGATCTTCAATCACCACGTCGCGGCGGCGCTTCAGCTCGTCCATCACATAGGCGGTGCGGTCGCCGCGGTCGCGCATCACGCCGGTGGGCGCGCCCTGGGTTTCCGCATGCAACGCGACCAGCCGGCGGCAGAGCTCGGGTTCGAAGATCCGTGGGGCGATCAACACCGGAGCGTGGGTCGCGACCCCGGCGTGCTCGGCGGGCGGGGGCAGGGCGGCGAGGGCGGCGAACACCGCGTCAGCGTCGGCGAGCTCGAAGCTGTGCAGCAGGCGCAGCGTCGGATCGAGCAGCATCCAGGTAGGCGGTTCGCCGCCGGCCGGCGCGAACTGGGCGCTGACCGCGCCGTCGAGGTCCAGCACCCAGCGGATCCCGACCATGTCCTGGGCCCCGGCCGCGGTCTGCGGGTCCCGCACCACGGCGAAGGCCGAGGCCCGGGCGTCGTCGAACATCGCCCGGTGCGTCGCCAGCGCCTGCAAGGCGGCTAGGCGCGCGGCGTCCGCTTTCGGCAGAAAGGCCAGCAGCACGTAGCGTCCGGCGACGCTGTCGAAGGTGAATTCCGGGTTGGACGGCGTGACGCCACGGAACCAGGGGGCGGGCTCGCCGGGCTGGAGGGACATGCAACTAGGGACCTTCAGGCGGCTCGTCTCGCGCGCACGACCGCGCGAACGTTGTGACCCCCGCCTTCGTAATGCTATCAACGAGGCTACATAACCAGTCCGATTCTCAGGGCAAATCCCACCCTTGACCGACACAATCACCCCGCCGGAACACGGGCGTGGGGGCATCGCCCCTATCGCTATCGAAGACGAGCTGAAGCGCTCGTACCTCGACTACGCCATGAGCGTGATCGTGAGTCGCGCTTTGCCCGACGTCCGCGACGGTCTCAAGCCCGTTCACCGGCGCATCCTGTTCTCGATGAACGAGCAGGGGCACACGCCTGACCGCAGCTATGTGAAGTCCGCCCGCGTGGTCGGTGACGTGATGGGTAAGTATCACCCGCACGGCGACGTCGCGATCTACGACACCATGGTGCGGATGGCCCAGCCCTTCTCCATGGGGCTGCTGCTGATCGACGGTCAGGGCAACTTCGGCTCGGTGGACAACGATCCGCCGGCGGCCATGCGCTATACCGAAAGCCGCATGACCAAGGCCGCCATGTCGATCCTGGCGGATCTCGACAAGGACACGGTCGACTTCAAGGACAACTACGACGGCTCCGAGCGAGAGCCGGTGGTGCTGCCCTCGCGGATCCCGAACCTGCTGGTCAACGGCGCCGGCGGCATCGCCGTCGGCATGGCGACCAACATTCCGCCGCACAACTTGGGCGAAATCGTCGACGCCTGCTTGGCCTATGTCGACAATCCCGAGGTCACCCTCGAGGACCTGCTCGACATCGTGCCGGGTCCAGACTTCCCGACCGGCGGCGAGATCATCGGCCGGACGGGCGCGCGCAATGCGCTGATGACCGGGCGCGGCTCGGTGGTGATGCGCGGCAAGGCCTCGGTCGAGGAGATCCGCAAGGATCGCGAAGCCATCGTCATCACCGCGATCCCGTATCAGGTGAACAAGGCTGGCCTGGTCGAGCGGATCGCCGAGCTGGTGCGCGAGAAGCGTATCGAGGGCGTCGGCGACCTGCGAGACGAGAGCGACCGCCAGGGCATGCGCATCGTCGTCGAGCTGAAGCGCGACGCCAGCGCCGAGGTGCTGCTCAACCAGCTCTACCGCTACACGCCGCTGCAGACCTCGTTCGGGGTCAACATGCTGGCGCTGAACCGCGGCCGGCCGCTGCAGATGGGCCTGCGCGAGATGGTCACCGCCTTCGTGGATTTCCGCGAAGAGGTCGTCGTCCGGCGCACCAAGTTCGAGCTCGGCAAGGCGCGCGACCGCGGTCACGTCTTGGTCGGTCTGGCGATCGCCGTCGCCAACATCGACGAGTTCATCCACATCATCCGCTCCTCCAAGGACCCGACGGAGGCGCGCGAACGCCTGGTCGCCCGCGACTGGCCGGCCGGCGACATGCTGCCGCTGGTCGAGCTGATCGCCGATCCGCGCACGGTGGTCGTGGACGGCGTGCAGATCCGGCTGACGGACGAGCAGGCCCGCGCCATCCTGGCGCTGACCCTGTCGCGCCTGACCGGTCTCGGCCGGGACGAGATCTTCGGCGAGGCCCGCACCCTGGCCGACGCGATCAGCGGCTACCTGGAGATCCTGGCTTCGCGCGAGAAGATCATGGGGATCGTCCGCGACGAGCTGGTCGAGGTGAAGACCAACTTCGCCGTCCCGCGCCGCACCGAAATCGTCGAGGGCGACGCCGACGTCGAGGACGAGGATCTGATCCCGCGCGACGACATGGTCATCACCGTGACCCACGGCGGCTACGTGAAGCGTACGCCGCTGGCGACCTACCGCACCCAGCACCGGGGCGGGAAGGGCCGCTCCGGCATGCAGACCAAGGAAGAGGACGCCGTCACCCGGGTGTTCTCGGCCAACACCCACACGCCGATGCTGTTCTTCTCGTCGGGCGGCAAGGCCTACCAGCTGAAGGTCTGGCGCCTGCCGGTCGGCACGCCGACGTCGCGCGGCAAGGCCTTCGTGAACCTGCTGCCGATCGAGACCGGCGAGAGCATCACCTCGATCCTGCCGCTGCCCGAGGACGAGGCGACCTGGGATCAGTACGACGTGATGTTCGCCACCCGCTCGGGGAACGTCCGCCGCAACAAGCTCAGCGACTTCATCGGCATCAAGCGCAACGGCAAGATCGCCATGAAGCTCGACGAAGGCGACTCGATCGTCGGCGTCGGGGTCTGCAACGCCGATCAGAACGACATCCTGCTGACCACGGCGCTCGGCCGCTGCATCCGCTTTGCGGTGGATGAGGTGCGGGTCTTCGCCGGCCGGGATTCGACCGGGGTCCGCGGCATCCGCCTGGCGGCCGGCGACAGCGTCATCTCGATGGCGATCCTGCGCTCGGTCGAGGCCACCGCCGACGAGCGCGCGGCCTATGTGAAACAGGCCAACGCCAACCGTCGGGCCGCATTGGGCGAAGGTGAAGAGGTCGAAGACGTCGTGGCGGCCGAGGACGAGGAAGAGGTGGCCGGCGACGCCGCGCTGTCGCTCGAACGCTTCGCCCAGCTCGGCGCGGCCGAAGAGGTGATCCTCACGGTCTCCACCGAAGGCTACGGCAAGCGGACCTCGGCCTACGAGTTCCGGCGCACCGGCCGCGGCGGGCAGGGCCTGCTGGCCCAGGACCTGACCAAGCGCGGCGGCCGCCTTGCGGCCTCCTTCCCGGTGGACGAAGGCGACCAGATCCTGCTGGTCACCGACCAGGGGCAGCTGATCCGCACGCCGGTGACCCAGGTGCGCATGGTCGGCCGCAACACCTCGGGCGTGATCATCTTCCGCACCGGCGCCGACGAGCACGTGGTTTCGGTCGATCGCCTGGCCGACAACGGCGAGGCGGACGACGACATCGGGCCTGAAGCCGAAGCCGTTGAGACGCCGGAAGGCTAAGTCCGGATGGCGCAGGGGGGGATGATCGGGTCGCTGCTGGCGCGAATGGTGAAGGTCGGCGACCTCACCGTGAAGCTTCCCGGCGGCCGCGAACACCGGGCCGGCGACGGCAGCGGGCCGGCGGTGGTGATCCGCCTGAACCGCGCCGGCCTTCGCCGGCTGGTCGCCAACCCCGGCCTCGGGCTCGCCGAGGCCTATATGGACGAGGACCTAGTCCTCGAGCGGGGCGACATCTGGGAGCTGCTGGAGATCGTCGGCCGCAGCGGCGGCCGCGGTCCGAAGGGGCGGGGCACCTGGGCCAAGCGGACCAAGAAGGCGGTCAAGCGCCGCATCCAGCAGGCCAACGACCGGGTGGCCTCGCGCCGCAACGTCGCCCACCACTACGACCTGTCCAACGACTTCTACCGGCGTTGGCTGGACGCGGACATGCAGTACTCCTGCGCCTACTTCGCGCGTCCGGACATGACGCTGGAGGAGGCGCAGGTCGCCAAGAAGCGGCATCTGGCGGCCAAGCTGCTGTTGCAGCCGGGGCAGCGGGTGCTGGACATCGGCTCCGGCTGGGGCGGCCTGTCGATGACCCTCGCCGGCGAGTACGGGGCGAACGTGCTCGGCGTCACGCTCTCGACCGAGCAGCTCAAGCTGGCGCGTGAGCGCGTCGAGGCCGCCGGCCTGACCGACAAGGTCCGCTTCGAGCTGCAGGACTATCGCGACGTCGCCGGGCCCTTCGACCGCATCGTCTCGGTCGGCATGCTGGAGCACGTCGGCGCGCCGAACCTGCGCAAGTACTTCGAGACCGTGAAGCGGCAACTGGCCGACGACGGGGTGGCGGTGATCCACAGCATCGGGCGGATGACCCCGCCGGCGCTGACCAACGCCTTCACCCAGAAGTACATTTTCCCCGGCGGCTACATCCCGGCGATGTCGGAAGTCACCAAGGCGATCGAGGACGCCGGCCTGTGGATCACCGACGTCGAGGTGCTGCGGCTGCATTATGCGGAGACCGCGAAGGTCTGGCGGCAGCGCTTCCTGGCGGATCCGGAGATCCCGACGCTCTATGACGGCCGGTTCCGCCGGATGTGGGACTTCTACCTGGCCGGCGCCGAGCTTGGCTTCCGCTATGGCACGCACATGGTGATGCAGTTCCAGTTGTCGAAGCGACTGGAGACCTTGCCGGTGACGCGCGACTACCTCGCGGGGTCCTAAAGCGGTTGCAGCGGCGGGCCCGCGCTCGCTCTTCAGAAGATTAGTCTTGCAAGACGGCTCCCGCGCGGCGAAAGCCGATGCATGGGAGTTGGGGGAACCCGCCGTATGACCCGCACTGGCCTTTATCCGGGCACGTTCGATCCGATCCACAACGGGCACACCGACATCATCGGTCGCGCCGCGAAACTGGTCGACCGGCTCGTGCTTGGCGTGGCGATCAATGCCGGCAAGGGGCCGCTGTTCGACCTGGACGAACGGGTGGCCATCGTCGAGGAGGCCGTGGCGCCGCTTCGGCGCGGGACCTTCGAGATCGTCGTCCAGCCGTTCGAAGGCCTGACCATGCACTTCGCCCGCGAAGTCGGCGCGAGCGTCATCGTCCGCGGCCTGCGGGCGGTGGCCGACTTCGAGTTCGAGTTCCAGATGACGGCGATGAACCAGCAGCTCGACCGCGACATCGAGACGGTCTTCTTCATGGCCGACCCGCGCCACCAGGCGATCGCCTCGAAGCTGGTGAAGGAAATCGCCCAGCTCGGCGGCGACGTGAGCAATTTCGTCAGCCCGGGCGTCGCCGATCGCCTGCTGAAAAAGGTCGGTCGCGTCTAACGCGACGGCCGAGCTTTTTTCTGGCGCGCCGGGCTGGCCTGAGGCGGCCTCGCCCGATACGAGTACGCCCCATGAAATCAGTCCTGCTGGCGACCGCGCTGGCCGCGTTCGCCTCCCTTTCCGTCCCCGCGCTCGCCGCGGCGCCGGCCGCTGCGCCCGTCGTCGCCGCGCCGGGTCCCGCCGACTGGCGCACCCCCGATCCCAACGATGTGCTGGTGATCGACACCAACAAGGGCCGCATCCTTGTCGAGCTGGTGCCCGAGGTCGCGCCGCAGTTCGTCAGCCGCGTGCGCGAGCTGGCGCACGCGCATTTCTATGACGGCCTGACCTTCTTCCGGGTCATCGACGAGTTCATGGCCCAGACCGGCGATCCGCAGAACAACGGCCAGGGCGGCTCGGACAAGCCGGACCTGCCGGCCGAGTTCTTCTTCCGCCGCGGCGCCGACGGGCCGTTCGTCCCCGCTGGCGACCAGGGCTCGTCCGAGCTCGGCTTCATCAAGTCGCTGCCGGTGATGAGCCAGAGCATGATGCTGGCGCCGATGACCCGCGACGGCATGGTCCAGGCCTGGGCGCTCTACTGCCCCGGCGTGGCCGGCGCGGCGCGCGCCGACAATCCGAATTCGGCCAACAGCCAGTTCTTCCTGATGCGGGCGAAGTATCCGCGGCTGGAGCGGAACTACACCGGCTTCGCCCGCGTGATCGCCGGCCAGGAGGTGGTGCGCGCGATCAAGACCGGCGAGCCTGTGGCCGATCCGCAGGACCGTATGGAACGCGTGCGGCTGCTCGCCGATTTGCCCCCCGCGGAGCGTCCGACGATCAAGGTGATCGATCCGAACGGGCCGTGGTTCAAAGCTGAACTCGCCCGTGTGCGGGCGCGAGAAGGGGCCGGTTTCTCGGCCTGCGACGTGAACATCCCTTCAGAGGTGAAATGATGGCCCAAGATCCCGAGAATTTCCTGATCGTGACGCTCGAGAGCGGGCCGGTCGTGATCAAGTTGCGCCCCGACGTGGCGCCGGGCCACGTCGCCCGCATCAAGGAACTTGCGCGCGAAGGCTTCTACGACGGCATCGTCTTCCACCGCGTGATCCCGGGCTTCATGGCCCAGGGCGGCGACCCGAGCGGCACCGGCTCGGGCGGCTCGAAGAAGCCGAACCTGAACGCCGAGTTCTCGGAAGTCCCGCACGTCCGCGGCGTCTGCTCGATGGCCCGCACGCCGAACCCGAACTCGGCCAACAGCCAGTTCTTCATCTGCTTCGACAACGCCACCTTCCTCGACCGCCAGTACACGGTCTGGGGCGAGGTCGTCTCCGGCATGGAGCACGTCGACGCCCTGCCGAAGGGCGAGCCGCCGCGCGACCCGGGCAAGATCGTCAGCATGAAGGTCGCGGCCGACGTGCCGAACGCGGCCGACCTGCTGCCGTAAGTCTCAAGCGCCCTCCCCGAGCCGGGGAGGGCGCTTAAAACGCCGCGGCCGTTCGGGCGTTTCCGGTTGGTAGCAACCGGAGCTTCGCATGCCGCCGCGCCTGAAAGTGTTCGTCACGTCCGACGGGCTGACCGATTTCGTCGTGGCGACCAGCTCGAAGGTCAAGGCGCTGGCCGCCTGGGGCGTTCGGCAGGACGTCTTCAAGGAAGGCCAGGCGCGCGAGACCGATGATCCCGCCTTGGTGGCCGAGGCGACCGCCCATCCCGGCGAGGTGTTGCGCCGTCCGGCCGCCGGCCGCGCCGAACTCGCCAAGCTCAAGTCCGCGCCGCGCAAGCCCAAGCCCGTCCAAACCGAGCCCGCTGAACCGAAGCGTGGAAAGCCGCCGTCGGCCCCGGCGGCGTTGACCAAATTCGAACCGCCGCCCGAGCCGAAGGGGCCGTCGAAGGCGGCGCTGAAGCTCGTCGCCGACCTGGAGGCCCGCTTGGCGGCCCTGGAGGCTGGTCAGGCCAAGGCGCAGGCCAGGCTCGAGCGCGACCGCGCCGAACTGGAGCGCCGGGCCGACGCGCTCGAGGCCGAGCACGCCCAGCAACGCCAGCAACTGCAGGCCGCGCTCAACGCGGCGCGACAGGCGCTAGGGTGACGACCACGGGATAGTGGTCGGAACTCAGCCGCGGCCCGCGCCTGATGCTGACCGTCGCCCAGTCGGGGCCGGCGTAGACGTGGTCGATGGCCAAGAACGGCAGGCCCAGCCAGGGCAGGCGCTTATAGGTCTGCGCCGGCCAGGTCGGCAGCGCCCGGTCGCGGCGGATCAGCCCGTAGATGCTGTCCCAGCGGCGGCGCTGGAACGACCACGGGGCGGAGTTGAAGTCGCCGACCACGATCAGCCGTTCGTGCGGACGCTCCGCGATCGCCAGCGCCAGCCGCCGTTCCTGGATCGGCTGGTCGGCGTCGGTCGGCCAGGCGTTGTGCACGCCGATCACCTCGAACCGGCCGTGGCTGTCCTCGAACGTCGCCCAGGTCAAAGGCGCGGCTGGCTTGCGCTTGTGCCGGGCGGCGGCGGCGGCCAGCGCCGGCTGCTTCGACAGGATCATCACCTCGCAGCGCCGGCAGGCGACCGACCAGCGCCCGCGCGCGATCGCCGCCTTGGCGAAGCGGCCGGTGTTCTCCTCGATGACGATGATGTCGGGGTCTTCGCGCTCCAGCCAGTCGAGCACCAGGGCCGGGTCGCGGTTCCTGTGCCAGACGTTGTACTGCACGAGCTTGATCTGGCCCGGCGCGTCGGCCGGCGCATGCGGGCCGGTGTCGCGCAGATACTCCGGGACCACCAGCGAGGCGCCGGCCACCAGACCCGCCAGGCCAAGGATCGCCAGGCTCCACCGCCGCCAGCCGCGATAGACCAGGGCCGTCGTCGCGCAGATCGCCGAGCCCAGCAGCCAGAGCGGCGCGAAATGCGCCAGCACGTCCCATTGCAGGCTGATCCGCCCCCACTGAGCGGCGACCGAGGCGAAGGCGCACAGCGCCGCCACCAGCACCGCCGGGGGCCAGAGAAGCAGGTTCAGGGCGACTCGCAGCGCGCGCATCGATCGTCGCTGTAGCACGCCCGGCGCTTGACGCGCCCCGTGCCGCGTGGCCTCAGGCGCGGGCCCATGAAACTTGCCGACTTCGACTTCGATCTGCCTGAGGACCGCATTGCGCTGCGGCCCGTGAGCCCGCGGGATTCCGCGCGCCTCCTGCTGATCGAGCCGGGCGCGCCGCGGCGCGACCTTTCCGTGCGCGACCTGCCGGGCCTGCTGCGGGCCGGCGACATCCTGGTGCTCAACGACACCCGGGTGATCCCCGCGCGCCTGAAGGGCGTGCGGGAGCGCGGCGAGAGCCGGATCAAGGTCGAGGCGACCCTGCACCGGCGGCTCAGCCCGCACGTCTGGACGGCGTTCATGCGCCCCGGCAAGAAGCTCGCGGCAGGGGACCGCATCGCCTTCGGCGAGACCGCCGACCGCGCCTGCCTGCTCGGCGGGCTGGACGCCACGGTGAAGGAGAAGGGCGAGGGCGGCGAAGTGACGCTGGCCTTCGATCTGGCGGGCCCGGACCTCGACGCCGCCATCGCCGAACACGGGGCGATGCCGTTGCCGCCCTATATCGCCGCCAAGCGCGGCGAGGACGCGCAGGACCGCGCCGACTACCAGACGGTCTACGCCGACGAGGAGGGCTCGGTCGCCGCGCCCACCGCCGGCCTGCATTTCACCCCCGAGCTGTTCCAGCGGCTGGCCGAGGCCGGCGTCGAGACGGCCTTCGTCACCCTGCACGTCGGCGCCGGCACCTTCCTGCCGGTGAAGACCGAGGACCTCTCCGAACACCGCATGCACGCCGAATGGGGCGAGGTCGATGCGCCGACCGCCGCCCGGCTCAATGCAGTCCACGCCGCCGGCGGCCGGATCATCTGCGTCGGCACGACCTCGCTGCGGCTGCTGGAGTCGGCGACCGGCGAGGACGGCGTGGTCCGCCCGTTCCTGGACGAGACCGCGATCTTCATCACCCCGGGCTACCGGTTCCGCGCGGCCGACGGGCTGATGACCAACTTCCACCTGCCGAAATCGACGCTGTTCATGCTCGTCTCGGCCTTTGCAGGATTTGACGCCATGCGGGCCGCCTACGCGCACGCGATCGACAGCGGCTACCGCTTCTATTCCTACGGCGACGCCAGCCTGCTGTGGCGGGCCGACGCCTGATGGCGGCCTTTCCCTTCACCATCGCCGCGACCGACGGCAAGGCGCGCACCGGCGTGCTGGCGACCTCGCGCGGCGAGATCCGCACCCCGGCCTTCATGCCGGTCGGCACTGCGGCGACCGTCAAGGCGCTGACCGTCGACCAGGTCGCCGCGACCGGCGCCGACATCCTGCTCGGCAACACCTACCACCTGATGCTGCGGCCGACCGCCGAGCGGGTTGCCCGGCTCGGCGGCCTGCACCGGTTCATGCGCTGGGAACGGCCGATCCTCACCGACAGCGGCGGCTTCCAGGTGATGTCGCTGTCGAAGATCGCCAAGGTCACCGAGGACGCGGTGACCTTCCAGAGCCACATCGACGGCTCGCGCCACAAGCTGTCGCCCGAGCGGTCGATGGAGATCCAGGCCGACCTGCTGGGCTCCGACATCGTCATGCAGCTCGACGAACTGGTGGCGCTGCCGGCGGAGGAGGGGCGGGCGGCCGAGGCGATGCGCCGGTCGGCCCGCTGGGGCGCGCGCTGCAAGGCCTATTTCGGCGCGCGGGAGACTCAGGCGCTGTTCGGCATCCAGCAGGGCGGGTTGTCCGAAGCGCTGCGCCGGGAGAGCGCCGAGCGGCTGATCGAGATCGGCTTCGACGGCTATGCGCTGGGCGGCCTGGCGGTCGGCGAAGGCCACGAAGCGATGTGCGAGGTGCTCGACTTCGCGCCAAGCATGCTGCCGGTCGAGCGGCCGCGCTATTTGATGGGGGTCGGCAAGCCGATCGACATCGTCGAGGCGGTCTGGCGCGGGGTCGACATGTTCGACTGCGTGCTGCCGACCCGCTCCGGCCGCCATGGCCAGGCCTGGACCTGGGACGGGCCGATCAATCTGAAGAACGCCCGCTTCGCCGAGGACGAGAGCCCGCTCGATCCCGAAAGCGCCGTCTCGGCCAGCCGCGACTATTCGAAGGCCTACCTGCACCACCTGGTGCGGGCCGATGAGATCCTCGCGAAGGTGCTGATCTCCTGGCACAACATCGGCTTCTTCCAGCAGCTGATGGGCCAGATGCGCGCGGCCATCGCCGAGGGACGGCTGGACGCCTTCCGCGCCGACTTCCGGGCGCGTCAGCGGGCCGGATAACGCGGCTTGAACGGCCCGGCGGCCTCGGTCGTCGGCGGCGGCTGCGGGCGCAGCGCCCGCTCGGCCTTCTGGGCCTCGGCCACCTGGGTCAGCATGTGCGACGGCGTCGCCGGCGGCTCGCAGCCGCGCGCCTCGCCGAGCCCCTTGAGATAGGCCCGCCGCACGCCGCCGGCGGTGATCGCCGCGATCACCAGCTTGTCGTGCCGTTCGGCGCCGGAGAGCTTGCGCACCCAGCCGCGGAACGGGATCGCATCGGAGGCGAGGCTGGCCGCCGCCCCCAGGGCGGTGCTGCGGCCCTTCTGCAGCAGGTCGTCCTCGTCGGTCGACGGGGTGTCGAGGTCGGCGCCGAGGGCGTCGTCCAGCGGCTTGATCAAGGCGGTGAGCTGGGCGCACTCGGCGTGCTTGCCGGCGCGCCGTCCGGCCACCGGCGTCGGCCGCTGGTAGGGATCGAGCATCGCGTCCAGCAGCACCTCGGGAATCTTGGTGCGCAGCACGTTCAGATCGCGCAGCGGGGCCGAGGCGGCGCCCTGCACGTTCTCCTGGTTCGCCTCAGAGGTGGTCTGCACCTGCGGCGAGCCGTCGGCGCGGGTGGTGGTGCAGGCGGCGGCGGCCAGCGAGGCCAGGACGAGGGGGAAAACAACGATTCGACGCATCATCTGTGGATCGTATCGCACTAGGCGGCGCTGTTAAGGCTGCGCCGCCCTTGCGTCGATCGGGCGCGGCGCCTAAGGTCCGCGCCGCTTCGCCCCGCTCCTCGCCGGCGATGCGGGCCGGTAGCTCAGTGGTAGAGCATTCGACTTTTAATCGAATGGTCGTGAGTTCGAACCTCACCCGGCCTACCAATCTCTCCGAAAATCCGCGCTGAGCGCCTCTGCAGAGGCTCGCTCGCGGCTTGGCGCTCGGACCGAGCCCTGCCTCCGGCAAAGCCCAGACAAAGAACGGCCGCCCAGGCGGATCGCCGGGCGGCCGCAGGATGCGTTGGTCGAAGCTTACTTCTTCAGGATCACCAGCTCGGTGCGGCGGTTCTGCGCACGGCCGGCTTCGGTCGAGTTGTCGGCGATCGGGTTGGCTTCGCCCATGCCGGCGGATTCGATCCGATCGGCCGGGATGCCGAGCCGCGCCAGTTCAGCCTTCACCGTCGCGGCGCGTTGGTCGGACAGGGTCTTGTTGGCCGCCGGGTCGCCCTGGTTGTCGGTGTAGCCGACGACGCGGACGACGGTGTTCGGATAGGCGCTGAGGATGGTCGCCAGCGAGCTGACCGTCGGCCGGCTTTCAGGCGTCAGGGCGCGCGAGGCGGTGTCGTAATTCAGGTTGTCGAACACGAAGGTCTTCGGCGCGGGCTGGTTCGACTGCAGGAAGTTGGCGACGCCGAAGCCGATCGAGCCTTCCGGCACGTTGACCGAGCCGCCGCCGGGCAGGTTGAGGGTGACCGTCGGCGTGGTCGGGGTGGCGACCCGCGGGGTGGTGACGGTCGGCGGGGCGACGGTCGGGGCGGCCGGCGGCGCCGGGGCGCGCTCCGAGGCGCAGTTGCGCATGGCGAAGATCAGGCCCAGCAGCACCAGCCCGCCGACGATCCACGGCAGGAACCGGGACATGCCGCTGGGGCGGGCGACGGCGGCGCTGGTCGAGCTGGCGTGAGCCGCGTAGCTCTCCGCCGACGTCGCGCCGCGGCTCGCGGTGCGCGCCGCGGCCGGGCCGAGGCCGAACAGCGAGCCCAGCCCGGGCGGCAGGGCGCCGAGGATGCTGCCGCGCTCGTTGTTGAGCAGGGTCTGCAGGCCGGAGGCGGTGGGCGAGGGGCCGGCGGCGCGGCCCAGCACCCCCAGCACGATCGGCGCGATCATCGCCAGCAGCTTGGTCGCCGAGTCCATGCCGAGGCCGGAATGCGAGCCGATCGCCGAGGCGACGTTGGTGGTGCTGCCGCCGAGCAGGCCTGAGGCCAGGCCCTGGCCGTGGCTGAGGAAGGCGCTGCGGGCGCTGTCGTCATTGGCCACCGCGCCCAGGCGGTCGAGCGGTTGGCCGTTGGCCTGGGATTGATTGACGAGGTCGAGCAGCGAGCGCGAACCGGCCGGCGTGGCGCTGCGCTGCAGGGCGCCGGCGAGCAAAGCCGGGGCCGCCGCGCCGATCCCGCTGGTCACCGCGGACGGGGATTCACCCATCGCGCCGGCCAGCTTGGACGTAACGTCTGGAGTGAATGCGTTCGTGACGGTTTGGATCAGGTTCGCCATGGCGACGCCTCCTAGGTGGCGCCGCGGCCATGGCGGCGCGGGGGGTGTCCCGATACGGGGAGCTTGGCGCCAGCCCGTCCGGCTGGCGAACGGGGGGCATACTCCCATTGGCCGCCTGAAGTGTATCGGGTCACACCCGGAGGCCGGCGTAGGGTGTCGTAGGTAAAGTCGGCGCGCGGGCGGCATCTTGCCGCCGCCCGGCGCCTGCAGGCTTTCGGCTCGGCGGAAAGCCCGGCAAACTGCCGGCCGGGCAGCTGAACGAGGTGACGCGGTGCAGACGGCTGAAAAGCTCGAGCGGGTTTTGCTGCTCGAAGGCGGACGCAATTTCCGCGATCTCGGCGGCTATCCGACCCAGGACGGCCGCCGGCTGCGCTGGGGCAAGCTGTACCGTTCCGGCAGCATGGCGGCCCTAACGGAGGCGGCCTATGCGCAACTCGCCGAACTGGGCGTCCGGTTCGTCTGCGATCTGCGCACCACGGCGGAGCGGGAGACCAGCCCCGTCGAATGGCGGCGCGTCCCCAACCTCAGCTACTGGGCGCGCGACTACGACATGAGCTTCGGCGACCTGCGCGGCCTGCTGGCGTCCGGCATGGCGACCGGGGCCGACGCCCGCGCCGCGATGGTCTCGGGCTATCGCAAGCTGCCGTTCGAACAGGCGCCGGCCTACCGCGAGTTGTTCCGCCGGCTCGCCGACGGCGAGGTGCCGCTGGTGTTCAACTGTTCGGCCGGCAAGGACCGCACCGGCGTGGCCGCGGCGCTGATCCTCGACGCGCTCGGCGTGGCGCAGGAGACGATCGTCGAGGACTATCTGCTGTCGAATTCGACCTTCGACCGCTCGGGCGCGACGGCGACCTCGCTCCTGGCCCGGGTGGAGCCGGAGGTGGTCGCCGCCATCCTGGGCGTGGACGCCAGCTACATCGCCGCCGCCCTGGCCGCGGTCGAGGACGAGCACGGCTCGGCGGCGCGCTACCTGCAAGATCAGCTCGGCGTCAGCGCGCGCGATCTGCGCGCCATCCAGGACCTGCTGCTCGAATAGGTCGGCGAGCTAGGCCGTCGCGCGCCTGTCTTCCACTTGTTCCGACTCTGCCGGCGCCTCGGCGAGGCTCGCGAGCGCCTGGACGTAGCGGTCGCGCCAGGCGGTGACGTCGTTCTCGCGCACGCCGTCGTACAGCCGCTCCCAGCGCCGCACCCGTTCGGCGCGCGGCATGGTCAGCGCCCGCTGGATGGCGTCCGACATGTCCTCCCGGCTGAACGGATTGACGATCAGGGCGTCGGGCATCTGCTCGGCCGCGCCGGCGAACTGCGAGAGCACCAGCACGCCGGGGTCGTCGGGCGCCTGGGCGGCGACGAACTCCTTGGCGACCAAGTTCATCCCGTCGCGCAGCGGGGTCACCAGCCCGACCGCAGCGGCGCGGTACATGCCGGCCAGTTCGTCACGTCGATAGGTGCGGTTGACGTAGCGGATCGGCACCCAGTCGGCCGTGGCGTAAGCGCCGTTGATGCGGCCGCTGACCGCGTCCAGCTTGGCGCGGATATCCTGGTAGGTGGTGACCTCGTCGCGGCTGGGCGTGGCGACCTGCAGCAGCGACACTGATTCCAGAGCGTCTGGATGGTTCGCCAGGAAGTCCTCATAGGCGAGGAAGCGCTCCTCCAGGCCCTTGGAATAGTCCAGCCGGTCGACGCCGATGATCAGGCGACGGTCGGCGAGGCTGGCGTGCATGCGCTCGCGCCAGCCCTCGGCGACCGGGCTGCCGGCCGCCTGGGTGAAGGCGGCGGTGTCGAGCCCGATCGGAAAGGCGCCCAGCTGCACCCGCCGGCCGAACGCCTGGGCCACCCCGTCGTAGGAGACGACGCCGCCGGCCTCTTCGGTGACGTACTCGCAAAAGGCGGTCAGCGAGTCCTCGGTCTGGAAGCCGACCAGGTCGAAGTCGAACAGCGCCTGCACGAGGTCGCGGTGGTTCGGCAGGGTGCTGAACAGCCGGCGCGTCGGCCAGGGGATGTGCAGGAAGAAGCCGATGCGGTTGGCGACCCCGCGCCGCCGCAACTCCTGGGCCAGCGGGATCAGGTGGTAGTCGTGCACCCAGATCAGGTCATCCGCCTGCAGCAGCGGCGCGACCGTGTCGGCGAACCGCGCATTGACCCGCGCATAGCCCTTGTCGAACGAGCGCTCGTAGGCCGACAGGTCGATCCGGTAGTGGAACAGCGGCCACAACGTCCGGTTGGCGTAGCCGTTGTAGTATTCCTGGCGGTCCTGCTCCTCCAGGTCGACGGTGGCGATGGTCACGCCCGCGCTGCGCTGCAGCGACAGCTGGCCGGTGAACTCCGCGGTGGTGCGGCCGCTCCAGCCGAACCAGATGCCGCTGTACTCGCGGAGCGCGGCGGACAGGGCCATCGCGAGGCCGCCGATGCTGGCGTCGCTCTCGTCCGCGGGCGCGCTGACCCGGTTGGAGATGACGATCAGGCGCGGGATCGGCCGCTCCGTCATGCAGTCGCCTGAATCAGCAGCGCAGGAATACCCCACGTCTGCTGAAGCTGCCCGGCGAGCGCCTGGCCATCGTCGTCTTCCCCAGGCTGCACCTGGACCAGCGCCAAGTCGGCGCGGGAGTGCGCGGCCAATGTCAGTGCATGATCCTTAGTATAGGCGGGGCCGAGGATGCTTAGGCCGCGTTCTTCCAGGGTTTCGATCAGATATCTCGGGTCTGTCGATGAATCGCATGCGACGAGAACTGTCGAAAACCTGGGCAGGTGATCGATGATGCTTCTGACGATTTTCATGGCGACGTGCATACGCCGTATGAACGTCTGCTGAAACGCCTTGGCCGTTGAACTTAATGTGAGGGGCGTGTTGCTGGCGGTCCTCGACTCAAGGTGGCGGGCCGCTCGCTGTCAGCTCGCGCCGGGTTCGGCGAAGCTGCGCGCCACCTCGCCGACGGACTTCAGGTCGAGCCCGGCGGCCGCGGCGATGCGCAGCGCGGTCTCGACGTCCTTCTCGACGTACTTGCGCATGCTCGAGAGGTCGTCCGGCACGGCGCGGGCGCCGAGCAGGGCGAGCGCGCGGCTCGCGCCGCTGCTGCGGGCCAGCACTTCGGCAACCGTCTCGACGGCGAGGCCCTGGTCGATGGCGATGCGATAGGCGTCGGCGGCCAGCCGCACGTGGGCGGCGAACAGCAGGTTGTTGAGCAGCTTCAACTGCATGCCCGCGCCGAGCGGGCCGACGTGGCGGACGAACGCCCCATAGGCGTCAAACAGCGGCTCGACCCGCGGCCAGGCGGCGTCGCTCGCGCCGACCATCAGCGTCAGGGCGCCTTCCGCGGCCTGCTGCGGCGAGCCGCTGAACGCGCCGTCGACCACCTCGACGCCGGCCGGTGCATCCGCCTGCACCTGGCGCGACAGGTCGGGCGCGCCGGTGGTGTGAATCACCAGCATTGCGCCGGGCTGCAGCTTCCCCAGCACGCCCTCGTCGTAGAGGACGCCGCGCACCTGCTCGTCGTTGAACACGTTGATGCAGAGGATCTCGGCCGACGCCGCGACGGCGTCGAGGTCCGGCGACAGCCGGCCGCCGTCGGCGACCAGCGCCTGGTGCTCCGGCCGGCCGCGGGTGTGGCCGGTGACCTCATGGCCGGCGCGCGCGGCGCATCGCGCCATTCCCAGGCCCATCGCTCCCAGGCCGATCCAGCCAATCCGCATGACGTCTCCCCTCGACCAAGCGCCGCCGTGGCGCGCGGGCAGCCTAGGCAGGCGCGGCCGGGGCGTCGACCTGTGGCGCAGAAGTGCTATTGCGAATGACTTGCATCTATGAAACCGTCCTCGACGCGCCTTCAGGGAGGTTGGTGATGCAGCTAGATCCAGCGTTTGACATGGACGGGCCCGTCGAACTGGACGACCTCGACAGGGCGGTGCTCTGGGCGATGCGCTCGGTGGCGGTGGGGCGCGTGGACTGCCCATCGCTCAGGCGCACGTTCCTCGATCTCTATGGCCCGCCCGCCGACCAGATCCTCTGCGCCCTGATGGTGATGATCCGGCTGATGGCTAGCCGCACCAGCGGCGGTCTGCGGATGCACATGCCGGGCAGCAGCGCCGTCAGCCGCGACGAGCTGCTGATTCTCGCCGCGCTTTCGGCGGTCCAGGCGCAGGCGGCGGAGAACGCCGACGCCTCGCTCGCGGAACTGCTCGGCCTCAGGCGCGACCCCGGACTGCTCGCCGCGGTCCGCTATGTCGCCGACCTGCTCGCCGACCGCGGGCGGCGGCTGTCCGGGCCGGAGCGGGAGCTGTGGCGGCCCGAGCCGGCCAAGCTTAACCCGCGCGTCCACACGGTTCATTGAAGCCGGCCACGCGGGATCAAACTGAGCCGCACGGTGTTCTTGCCATTGATCGGGGCGCTCTACGCGAGGTGGAGCCCTGTGGCGCAAGAGGACGGGCATGAACCAAGACGTAAATTCTGAGACCGGGTCGCTCCTGCAGTCCATCGACGAGCCCACGGATCCGACCCTGCAGATGCAGGGACCGGACCCGCACGACAGCGATGGAACCGATGGGGAAGAGGGTGACGGAACTGACGGCACGGACGGCGCGGACTCTGACGGAACCGACGGCGGCGACACCGACGGAACCGATGGCGCAGACGCCGACGGCGTCGACGGCGACGGAACCGACGGCACCGACGGAGCCTGATTTCCCAAGCCTCGCCGCGCTGATCGGGGCGGCCGAGGTCGGGGGCTTTCTCGAAACCGCGCTCGGCCGCGAGGCCTGGCGGACCCGCCTGCCGGAGAAGATCGTGTCAGCCTTCTTCGGCTGGCCGCAGCTCAACGCGGCGTTGGCCGAACACCGGCTAACGCCGCCGCGGCTGCGGCTCGAGCGGGGCGGCGGCGACGTCACCGCCGGGCTGTTCAGGTCGCGGCGCAGCCGCCGCGGCGCGGCGCTGCTCGATCTCGATGCGGCGGCGCTGATGGAGCGGCTGCGCGAGGGCGCGACGCTGATCGTCGACGCGGTCAACGAACTCAGCCCGCCGTTGCAGGCGTTGTGCGCCGGGCTGTCGGCCGAGTTCGTCTCGTCCTGCCAAGCCAACATGTACGCCTGCTGGGGCACGACCCAGGGGTTCGACGTCCACTGGGACGATCACGACGTGTTCGTCGTCCAACTGGCTGGGCGCAAGCAGTGGGCGCTCTACGGGGCTACCGAGGCTTCGCCGACCCGCCGCGGACCGCAGCCGCCGGCGAGCCCGCCGCAGGATCCGCGCGAACTGGCCGTGCTCGAACCGGGCGACGTGCTCTACCTGCCGCGCGGCTACTGGCATGCGGCCGTCGGGCTCGGCGGGCCGACGATGCATCTGACCATCGGCCTGACGCGCAAGTCCGCGTCGGACTTCCTGCACTGGCTGGCGGACGACCTGCTGGGCGCGGCCGAGATCCGCGCCGACCTGCCGTTCGAGGCGGGCGAGCGGGCGATCGGTGCGCGGATCGCCGCGGTGCTCGGACGGCTCGCCCAGGCCGAGCCGCAGGCGCTGGCGCGCCGGTACCGCCGGCATGTCGAGGCGATGCTGGTGCAACGTCCGGCGTTGTCCTTCCCGGACATCGGCGCGGAAGACGCGCCGCTGGCGCCGGATCGCCGGCTGCGGCTGGCGGCGGGGCCGGCGCGGCTGGAGCGGACGGACGCGGCGGTGGTGCTGAGCTGGCGCGGCGTCGAGTTCTCGCTCGCGCCGGCGCTGGAGGCGCCCGTGCGACGGATGCTGGCCGGCGAGGCGGTGACCTGCGCGGCCTTCGCCGCCGCCGCGCCGACCCATGCCGAGGCCGAGGTGCAGGCCTTGCTGCGGGAAATGGTCCGCCGTGGGGCCTTCGCGATCGACGGAGAGGGGCTGTGAGGTGAACTTCTGCTCCCGCACCTCGATCGACGCCCAGGAGCCGTGCGCTGGCACCGGCGTGCGGGCCCAGGCCTATGTCTTCCTGCCGGTGCCGAAGAAGGTCTGGCACCACTACGAAATGAACCTGCACTGGGCCTCGCAGGCCGAGCTCGACGCGGTGCGCGCAGCGCGGCAGGCCGGGGTGGTGACGCGGCTCTACAATCCGCCGAGTGACGCCAACGAGGACGCGCCAATCCTGGTGCACGCCCGTGGCGACCCTGCCGGGGATTTCCTGCAGCCGGTGCTCGCGATGTTCGGGCGACGCTGGCGCGTCGACGTGGTCGGTCGTCCGCGGCTGGCGATCTGCACCCATGGCACCCGCGACCGCTGTTGCGCCAAGTTCGGCTTCGCCGCCTACCAGGCCGCGCGGAAGCTCTACGAGTCCGGCGTCTCGGCGTTCGAGCCGATCGAATCTTCGCACCTCGGTGGCGACCGGTTCGCCGCGACCGGGATCTTCTTCCCCTCCGGCAGCATGTACGCCCATCTGGATGCGGTGGACCTCGGCGCGCTGTGCAACGCCGAGGCCGGCGGGCAGCTCGATCCGCAACAGTATCGTGGCCGGGTGTTCGATCCGCCGATCGCCCAGGTGGTGCGCGCCGGTCTCGCCCGCGCCGGCCTGGTCAACGACGCGAGCGCGCCGCTCGGCCTGGTCGCTCACGGTCCGCTGGAGATGGAAGCCAGCATCGGCGGCGGCCGCTACCGGGTGGAGCTGAAGCTGGCCGACCTCGAGTTCTACGGCTCCTGCTCGGCGCTCGCCGCCACTACGCCCTCGCAAGGGCGGCGACGGGTGTTCGTCCAGGCCGAACAACTCGACGGCTGAGCCCGCGCGACCGAAGGGAACCAACCGCCCGGCGAGCGGTTGGCGGCGCTGCAGAGGACGTATCCCATGTCTATCCTCGATAAGGCGCTCGCCGCCGTCACCCCGCCGGAAAGCGAACTCGACCGGGCCGAAGCGACCCGGACCGCCCGCACCGTCGCCCGCCCCGGCGACTGGCTGTCGCTGGCGCTCGATCATCACGACATGATCCGCGCCGCCTTCGACGCCTGTCGCCGCACGCGCGAGCCGGCCGCGCGCACCGAGGCGCTGAAGCAACTGGCCCTGGTGCTGCTCGCCCACGCCCAGGCCGAGGAGGCCGTGCTCTATCCGGCGCTCGCCCGGGCCGGCGAGACCGGCGACGCGGGCCGGGCCTACAGCGAGCAGGTCGCCGCCAAGATCCACATGGCCGACCTGGAGCGGATGGAGCCCACCAGCGACAACTGGCGCGAAAAGCTCGAGCACATCCGGACCGCGGTGCTGCACCACATCTATGAGGAAGAGAACGACTGGTTCCTCGAACTCAAGGAGCAGTCCGAGGACGATCCGGCGTTCCTGACGGCGCGGTTCCGCGAGGAGTTCGAGCGCTACGCCGGCTCAGCCCGCCCGGTGCAAGGCGAGCCGCGGTCGTTTACAGCCACCTGGCCGCACACGCCTGCGACACCGGCCAACCATTTCTGAGCGGCGTCGTTTCGGCGCGAATCGCGCGTGGCGCTACAATCCGAGGCGAATCGGGATCGCCTCATGTCGCAGAAGCCACTCACCATCGTCGTGCCCATGGCGGGCCGCGGCAGCCGCTTTGCCGACGCCGGCTTCACCGATCCGAAGCCGCTGATCCCGGTGAAGGGCGTGCCGATGATCAAGCTGGTCATCGACAACCTGCGGCCCAGCCGGCCGCACCGTTTCGTCTTCATCTGCCAGCGCGAGCACGTGAAGGCCTATGACCTGGAGCCGCGGCTGAGCGCCTGGGCCCCGGGCTGCGCCATCGTCCAGCTCGACGGCGTGACCGAGGGCGCGGCCTGCAGCGTGCTGACGGCCGCCGACTACCTCGACGACAGCCCGCTGATGATCGCCAACAGCGACCAGTACCTGGACGTCGCGATCGACGACTACCTCGACGGCATGGCCGGGACCGACGGCCTGATCATGACCATGACCGCGGACGACCCGAAGTGGTCCTTCGTCGCCGTGGACGGGCAGGGGTTCGTCACCGAGGTCGCCGAAAAAGTTCCGATCTCCGACGAGGCGACGGTGGGCGTCTACAACTTCGCGCGCGGCCGCGACTTCGCCGACGCCGCGCGCGAGATGATCGCCAAGGACCTGCGGGTGAACGGCGAGTTCTACGTCGCCCCAGTCTACAACATGCTGATCGAGAAGGGCGCGAAGATCGGCATCCACAACATCGGCGCGGAAGCGGCCGGCATGTACGGCCTGGGCGTGCCGTCGGACCTGGCGCTGTTCCTCAGCCTGCCGATCTCCGACCGGGTGGCCGCCTAGGTGCAGATCCTCAGCCACCGCGGCTATTGGCTGGAGCCGGCCGAGAAGAACAGCCGCGCGGCGTTCGAGCGGACGATCCAGGCCGGCTTCGGCACCGAAACCGACGTCCGCGACCTGGCCGGGACCCTGGTCGTCGCCCATGACCCGCCGAAGGGCGGGGAAATGGCCTGGCGCGACCTGCTGGCGATGTTCGACGGCTCGGGCCTGCCGCTGGCGGTGAACGTGAAGGCCGACGGCCTCGCGCCGCTGCTGAGCGCGGCCTTCGCCGAGAGCGCCACGCCGTGGTTCGCCTTCGACATGTCGGGCCCGCAGACGGTGCAGTTTGCCCGCCAGGGCCTGCCGTTCTACAGCCGCCACAGCGACGTCGAGCCGGAGCCGATCCTCTATGCCGAGGCCGCGGGAATCTGGCTGGACTCTTTCGCCGATGATGAATGGATTAGGCCGGATCTGATCCGCCGGCACCTGGATGCGGGCAAGGCGGTCTGCGTCGTCTCCTCGGAGCTGCACGGGCGTGATCCCGCCAGGCTCTGGGACAGGCTGACCGAACTGAAGGGGGAGGCCTCGGTGACGCTGTGCACCGACTGGCCGGAAAAAGCGAAGGCGGCGCTCGAGCTATGATCAAGGCGGTGGTGTTCGACATGGACGGCGTCCTGATCGACGCCAAGGAATGGCACTACGAGGCGCTGAACAAGGCGCTGGGCATGTTCGGCCTGGAGATCAGCCGTGCCGACCACCTGACCACCTTCGACGGCCTGCCGACGAAGAAGAAGCTGGAGATCCTCTCGACCACCGAGGACCTGCCGCGCGAGCTGCACTCGTTCCTGAACGCGCTGAAGCAGACCTACACGATGGAGATGGTCAACACGCGCTGCAAACCGAGCTTCATCCACCAGTTCGCGCTCTCGACGCTGAAGGCGCGGGGGCTGAAGCTGGCGGTGGCCTCCAACTCAGTGCGCAACACCGTCGAGGCGATGATGCAGCGCGCGCACCTGACCAAGTACCTCGACCTGATGCTGTCCAACGAGGACGTCGAGCGGCCGAAGCCGGCGCCGGACATCTACGTGTCGGCGATGCTCAAGCTCGGCGTCACGCCGGCCGAGACTCTGATCGTCGAGGACAACGAGCATGGCCTGCAGGCGGCCCGGGCCTCCGGGGCCCACGTGCTGGTGGTGCGCGACGTCAACGACGTGAACCTGGCCAACATCGACCGCCGCATCGAGGCGGCGCTCCGGGAGGCGGCATGAACGTCCTGATCCTCGCCGCTGGCGACCCGATCGACCCGAACGCCGCCGATCCCTATCCGATCTGGCTGTCGGAGATGGAAGGTGGCCTGGTGCTGGAGCGCCAGGTCCGGGCGCTGTCGTTCGACAAGGCGCGCTTCGTCTTCTGCTTCCGCCGCAGCGACGTCGAGCGCTACCATCTGAAGGATATCGTCGGCCTGATGGCGCCGGACTGCGCGGTGGTGGAGATCCGTCGCGACACCCGCGGCGCGGCGTGCACCGCGATGCTGGCGGTCGGCCAGATGGATCTGGAGGCCGAGCTGATCGTCGTCAGCGCGACCGACCACATCGACGTCGACTACGCCCAGGTGATTGAGGGCTTCCGCAAGCGCGGCGCCGACGCCGGGGTCATGACCTTCGAGAGCCTGCACCCGCGCTATTCCTACGTGCGCACCGACGCCGAGGGCTGGGTCACCGAGGCGGCCGAGAAGCGGCCGATCAGCCGCACCGCCAACGCCGGATTCTTCTGGTTCCGCCGCGCCGGCGACTTCTTCGAAGCCCTGCAGCAGATGATCCTGAAGGACGCTCAGGTGCAGGAGCGCTTCTTCATCAGCCCGGCGCTGAACGAGCTGATCCTGGAGCAGAAGCGGATCGCCACCTTCGCCCTGGCGGCTAACCAGTACCACCCGCTGAAGGCGCTTTCGCAGGTCGAGGCCTACGAGCACGCGCTGGAAGCGCGCCGAGCCTGAAGCACCCCATGAAGCACGACCGCCTGGAAGGCATGATCAAGGGCTGGTTCGTCGGCGACTTCGCGCCGACGGCCATTCGCAGCGAGCAGTGCGAGGTCGCGATCAAGCACTACGCCGCCGGCGATCACGAGGGCGCCCACTATCACGCGGTGGCGACCGAACTCACCGCCATCGTCTCCGGCCGGGTGCGCATGCTCGGGCAGGAGTGGGGAGCCGGCGACATCCTGACCATCGAGCCCGGCGAGGCGACCGACTTCACCGCGCTCACCGACTGCGTGACCGTGGTGGTGAAGTTGCCGTCGGTGAAGGACGACAAGTTCGTGATCGGGACGCCGCCGGCGGCCTAGAGCGTCACCTGGGCGCCGAGCTCGACCACCCGCGAGGGCGGGATCTGGAAGAAGTCGGCGGTGCGGACGGCGTTGCGCGTCAGATAGATGAACAGCGCGTCCCGCAACTGGGCGAGGCCCCTGGCGCGGCGCGGCAGCAGGGTCCGGCGGCTGACGAAGAACGACGTCCGCATGATGTCGAACTTCAGGCCGTGGGCACGGGCCAGCGTCAGGCCCTTGGCGACGTTCGGCGTCTCCATATAGCCGAAGGTCAGCACCAGCGACTTGAAGCCGGGCGCTAGGTCCGTCACCTTGATCCGTTCGGCGTCCGGCACCCGCGGGCGGCGCACGACGCGGACAGTCAGCAGCACGACGTGCTCGTGCAGCACCTGGTTGTGCTTGAGGTTGTGCAGCAGCGAGGCCGGGACCTTGCCGGGGGCGGTGGTCAGGAACACCGCCGTGCCGCGGGCGCGCATCGGCGGCCGCGCCGTCAGCATGGCGATCACGTCGGAGATCGTCAGGTCGCTCTGCTCGGCGCGGGTGAGGCGCTCCTGGCCCTGGCTCCAGGTCCACATCACGAAGATCAGCGCGCCGGCCAGCAGCAGCGGCACGTAGCCGCCGTGCGCCACCTTCAGCAGATTGGCCCCGAGGAAGGCGCCCTCGAGCAGCAGGAAGGGCGAAAAGGCGAGCACCGCCTGCCAGATCGGCCGCTTGTAGATCCGGTGGATGGCGACCACCGCCAGGATCGAGGACGTGATCATCGCGCCGACCACCGAGATCCCGTAGGCGTGCGCCAGCCGGCTGGAGGAGCCGAACCCCAGCACCAGGGCGGCGACGCCGATCATCAGGATCCAGTTCACCTGGGGCGCATAGATCTGGCCGGCGTGCTCTTCCGAGGTGGGGCGCAGCGTCAGCCGCGGCAGCAGGCCGAGCTGAACGCCCTGCTGGGCGAGCGAAAAGGCCCCGGAGATCACCGCCTGGCTGGCGATCACCGTGGCGGCGGTGGCCAGCACCACCAGCGGCAGCTGGAGCCAGTCGGGGGCCAGCAGGAAGAACGGGCTGGCCGCGGCCTGCGGCGCGCGCAACACCAGCGCGCCCTGGCCCAGGTAGTTCAGGGCCAGGCACGGGAAGACCAGCGCCAGCCAGGTCGCCTGGATCGGCTTGCGGCCGAAATGGCCCATGTCGGCGTAGAGCGCTTCGGCGCCGGTGACGCACAGGAAGACCGAGCCCAGCACCGCCGGCCCCAGCACCGCGTGTCGGCCGAACAGCGCCAGCCCCTGCCGCGGGTCAAACGCCTGCAGCACCTCGGGCGCCTGGACCAGCGACATTGCGCCGAGCGCCGCCAGCGCCGCGAACCAGATCAGGCAGATCGGGCCAAACCAACGGCCGACGCCGCTGGTGCCGTGCTGCTGAACCAGAAACAGGCCGACCAGGATGGCGATGGCGATCGGCGCGACGAACGGGGCGATGTGCGGGCCGATGCCCTCGATCACCTCGAGCCCCTCGACCGCCGAGAGCACCGAGATCGCCGGCGTCAGCACGGCGTCGCCGAAGAACAGGCCGGCGCCCAGCATGCCGATCAGCAGCACCAGGCGCGCGCCGCGCCCGCCGGCCTTCTGCACCAGGGCCATCAGCGACAGGGTGCCGCCTTCGCCGCGGTTGTCGAAGCGCATCAGGATCAGCACATACTTCAGCGTGCAGATCACGATCAGCGTCCAGAGCATCAGCGACACCACGCCGATCACGTCGGCGGTCGCGACGCCGCCGCCGGGGCCGCGCAGGTGGCTGATCGACTCCTTGAAGGCGTAGAGCGGACTGGTGCCGATGTCGCCGTAGACCACGCCCGCCGATCCGACGGCGAGGCCGAGGAAGCTGCGCCAGGAGGCCTTGGTCGCGGGCTCGGCGGACGTGAGGGGAGCAGTTTGCTGGAGCATGGCTGACCGCGGTTCTGCCCCCAGCCGGCATAAAGATCCCATGCGGTTGCAGGGCGGAGGCCTTGCGTGCAGGCCCGGCTGGGCCTTCTTTCGGCGGCGAAGAGCTGCGCCGAAGGAGCGCGCCATGAGCCTGACATCATCCCTCGAGGCGCCGCGGCCCGTGCGGCCCTCCGGCCTGCTCGGTTACGCCGGCGCGCTGGCGCTGGTCGCGGCTGCGACGCTGGCGGCGCTCCTCGTCGAGCAGTTGGCGCCCGTGCCCAATCTCTCGCTGATCTTCGTGTTGCCCGTGGTGATCGCCGCCGCGAGCTTCGGCTGGGGTCCGGCGCTGGCTGCGGCGGTGGGCGGGGTGCTCGCCTACAACTTCTTCCTGATCGAACCGCGCCAGAGCCTGCGGGTGTCCGAGCCCGCCAACCTGTGGGCGCTGGGCCTGCTGCTGCTGACCGCGGCGTTGGTCAGTGTGATCGCCGCGGAATCCCGCCGGCGGGCGATCAAGGCCTGGGAGGCCGCAGAACAGGCCAATGCGCTGCAGGCGCTGGCGCGGGCCCTGGTCGGGGCGGCGGATCGCGCCAGCATCACCGTCGCCTGCGCCGAGGCGCTCGCCCGGCTGTTCCGGGCGCCGGCGGCGATCTATGTCGAGCAGGGTGAGGACCTTGAGCGCGCCGCGACCGCCGGCGGGCTGCCCGCGCCGGCCGACGACGAGGCGGCGCGCTGGGCGCTGGCCTCGCGGCTGCCGACCCGCGGCGGGGCTTATCCGGTCGACGAGTCGAGCTTCGACTTCTGGCCGATCCTCAGCCATCAGCGCCGGCGCGCGGTGGTGGGGGTGAGCTTCGCCGGGCGGGAGGAGGGGCGTCCCGAGGCCCCGGACCGGCTGGTGGAGATCGTCGGCGGCTATCTGGCGGTGGCGCTCGATCGCGAGGCCTACGCCGCCGAGGCGCTGCAGGGCCGGCTGGAGATCGAGCGCGAGCGGCTGAAGACCGACTTGCTGGCCGCGGTCTCCCACGACCTGAAGACGCCGCTGGCGACCATCCTGCTCACCCTGCAGAGCCTGGCTCGCTTCGGGGAGGCGCACGATGCGGCGACCCGCGCTGAGCTGCTGCGGGTGGCCGAGGCGGAGACCGCACGGCTCAGCGCGATGGTCGTCAACCTGCTGGACGTCAACCGGCTGGAGGCTGGCGCGCTGGCCGTGCGGCCCGAGCCCGTCGCGCCGGGCGAGCTGGTCGCCCAGGCCGCCCGCCGAGCCGCGCCGGTCCTTGCCGGGCGGCAGGTCGAGCTGATGACGCCGACGGACGGCGCCCCGCTGATGGTCGATCCGGCGCTGTTCGAGAGCGCCCTGGCCAATGTGCTGGAGAACGCCAGCAAGTACGCGCCGCCGAACTCGACGGTGCAGGTGGCGAGCGGCGACGACGGAACGCAGGGTTGGATCGAGGTGAGCGACGAAGGTCCTGGCTTTCCGTCGGACATCGAGGCGCTGTTCGGCAAGTTCACCCGCGGCGTGGACGGCGACGGGCGGCCGCCCGGCACCGGATTGGGCCTGGCGATCGCGCGCGGCTTCCTTGAGGCGCAGGGCGGCCGGGTCGAGGCCGAGAACCGCCCCGACGGCAAGGGCGCGCGCGTCCGGCTCTGGGCTCCGCTCGCGGCGGTGGTCCGATGAGCGCCGGCCTCAATCCGGCGACGGTGCTGGTCGTCGAGGACGATCTCAACCTGACCGCAGCCCTGGTCCACACCCTGAAGGCGGCGGGCTACCGGCCGATCAGCGCCCGGACGGCGGCGGCGGGGCTGCGCTGGTTCGCCCACTATGCGCCCGACCTGGTGCTGCTGGACCTGGGGCTGCCCGACCGGGACGGGCTCACGGTGATCGAGGAGATTCGCGGCCGGGCCGCGACCCCGATCGTGGTGCTCTCCGCGCGAGGCGGCGAGGCGGTGAGGGTCGCGGCGCTGGACCTCGGCGCGGACGACTTCGTGCAAAAGCCGTTCGGCGTCGACGAACTGCTGGCGCGGATCCGCGCCGGCCTGCGCCACGCGATCCAGGCCCGCGGCTCGACCCCGGTCGTGCGCACGGGGCCGCTGGAGATCGACTTCGGTCGCCGCGCGGTCACGGTCGCCGGGGCGGCGGTCAGCCTCACGCCGAAGGAGTTCGACCTGCTCAGCGAATTGGCGCTCAGCCTCGGCCGCCCTGTCGGCCACAAGGCGTTGCTGGCCGCGGTGTGGGGCGACGAAGGGGCGGAGATCCAATACCTGCGGGTCTATATGGGCCAGCTGCGCCAGAAGATCGGCGCCGAGCTGATCCGCTCGGTGCAGGGCGTCGGCTACGAGCTTGTCGCGCAGGCGGACGGCTGAGAGCCACATGTCTCGGTTGCAAGTGCAGGCAAGGAGTCCTGCCGCTGCAGACTGCTCAGCTTGTTGAGTCGCGTGTTAGCCGTGAGCGTGATGGGCGCTCAGCGAGTGCGGCGGGAGTCCGCAGCCGGTTCGCCCCAGCAATCTAGGGGGGACTATGCGCGGCTCGACCACCGACCGCCAACGTCGCGACGTTGGCCTGACGGCTTCCATTCTGCTCGCCAGCACGATCTTGAGCACGCCGGGCTTCGCCTGGGCGCAGGCGCAGGGCCAGGGCGCCCAACAGGCGGCGCCGACGGTCACGCAAGAGCTCATCGTCACCGCCCGCCGCCGCAGCGAGAACATCTCGCGGGTGCCGACGGCGATCACGGCATTCAGCGGCGAAGAGCTCGCCGAGCGCGCGATCCGCACGGATTCCGACCTGCAGCTGATCACCCCGGGCTTCACGGTCCGGCAGACCCAGGGCAACAACAATCTGACCTATTCGATCCGCGGCCAGACCGCGGACACCTTCTCCGGGTCGCCCTCGGCGGTGGTCGCCTACCTCAACGAAGTGCCGCTGACCGTCTCGGCGGCGAGCTCGCTGTTCGACATGGAGTCCATCCAGGTCCTGAAAGGGCCGCAAGGCACGCTGTTCGGCCGTAACGCGACCGGCGGCGCGGTGCTCTACAGCTCCGCCAAGCCGACCAACGATCTCGAGGCCTCGTTCCGCATGCGGGTCGGCAACCTCGAGCTGCGCGAGGTCGAAGGGGCGATCAACGTTCCGATTGTCGAGGACAAGGTCCTGTTCCGCGGCGCGTTCAACGTCATCGAGCGCGCCGGCTACATTCACGACCTGTTCAACGGGGACGAGAAGGGCATCATCGATCGCCAGAGCGGTCGCGTGAGCCTGACGCTGCAGCCGACCGAGCGGCTGACCAACACCAGCATGTTCCAGTACTCGCACGCCGGCGGCACCAACACCGGCGCGTCCTATGTCTACAACGTCTACCCCTGCGGGGCGACGAACAACGGCGCCACCCTGAACTGCGCGGCCGCGGCGCTGTTCACACCGCAAACGGTGAACGCCACCTTCGGGCCGGGGTCCTGGGACCGGTATCTCGCCGCGCATCCCGGCGCCTACGCGCCGGGCATCCTCGACTATCTCGAAGAACAGAAGCGCCTTGGGCCGTACAAGACCAACTACGTCGGCGGCTCGAAGCACCAGGGCAACGACTGGTTCCTGTCGAACGTCACCAATTTCGAGGCCAACGACAACCTGACGGTCCGCAACATCTTCGGCCTGTCGCGGTCCTGGTACCGCAGCGAGCAGGGCGGCGTCGGCGCGCCGTTCGGCGTGTTCCTCAGCCGCAACCTCGCCACCGGCGAGAACGGCAACCGGCAGCTCGCCAACTCGGTCTCGGAAGAGCTGCAGTTGCAGGGCCAGTCGTTCGACAACCACCTGACCTGGATCATCGGCGGCTATTTCCAGGACCTGACGGTCGACACCAGCTGGCCGCAGGTCTACTTCGACGTCAGCCCGTTGCTGGCGCCGACCAACGTCACCTCGGCCTACCGGACCCAGAACCGGACCCAGGCGCTGTATGCCCAGGGCACCTACGACCTCGGCGACCTGACCAGCGTCGAGGGCCTGCGCTTCACCGCCGGCCTGCGCTACACTTGGGAGCGGGTGAAGTTCCGGCACATCGCGGGTTCCAGCTACTTCGGCGCCCCGGAGCAGTCGCGCAAGTTCAGCGATCCGAGCTGGGAAGTCGGTCTGGAATACCAGGCCACGCCTGAGGTGCTGACCTACATCAAGACCCGCGGCAGCTTCCGCAGCGGCGGCTTCAACGGCGCCGCGCCGCCGGTCAACACCGACGCCGCCGGCGGCGGCAACCGCTTCGATTCCGAGCACACCCAGGACATCGAAGGCGGCGTGAAGTTCCGCGGCGAGGTCGCGGGCCGGCCCGCGACCCTGAACGTCGCGGCCTTCTACCAGTGGATCCAGGACATCCAGCGGGTCGAATTCCCGGCGGTCCCGGGCGGCTCGATCGCCGTGACCGTCAACGTGCCGAAGGCCAAGGTCTACGGGCTGGAGATCGACTCCAGCATCCTGGCGACCTCCTGGCTCGAGCTCGGCGCGTCGGGTTCGTTCGTGAAGGCCAAGTTCACCGACCCCGACGTGGAGCTGTTCGGCACCGCCTTCAGCTACGGCCCGTTCCCGGATACGCCGGAAGCGTCGGGTGTGGTCTACGCTCAGGCGACGCTGCACGACAGCGAAGACCTCGGCCAGTTCACCCTGCGCGGCGAGGCCTACGCCCAGACCCATGTCTACTTCTCGAGCTCGGCCGCCTCGCTGACGCCTGGCACCAAGCTGCCGGGCTACACGCTGCTGAACGCCCGCCTCGGCTGGGACAACATCGGCGGCACCAACCTGTCGGCGGCGCTGTGGGGTAAGAACCTCACCGACAAGACCTACTTCACGGGCGGCATCCCGCTGGGCGCGTCGCTCGGCACCAACAACGCCGCCGTCGGCGAGCCCCGGACCTATGGGCTGGAGCTCTCCGCGAAGTTCTGACGCTCGGCGCGGCCGGGGCGGTGTCCGCCGTTCCGGCCGCAGTCAGCGCGGGTTCATGCCGGCGGCGCATCCTAGGGTCGATTGATCGGGGAGCCCGCCATGAAGTCCGCCATCCTCGCCGGCCTACTCGCGCTGACCGCCGCCACCAGCGCGTTCGCCGCTTCGGCCGACTGGAGGCAGGACGCGACGGCAGCCGACCGCCAGCGCCTGTCGCGCCTCGACGCGGCCTGGCGCACGGCCCTGCGCCAGGCGTCGTCGTCGCCGCGCGACCTCAAGGCGCTCGGGCCGCTGGTGAAGCCGGACGCGGCGCTGGCCCGGCCGCAGCCCACGCCGGGCGCTTATCGCTGCCGCACCGTGAAGCTTGGGATCGGCGGCGCCGACCAGGGTGCGGGCCTGATCACCTATGGCTGGTTCCGCTGCCAGGTCGAGCTGACGCCCGGCGGCGACCTGATCCTGCGTAAGACCACCGGTTCGCAGCGGCCGATCGGCCATCTCTATCCCGATACTTCGCGACGGCTGGCCTACCTCGGGGCCGTCGCCTGGGGCGACGAGGGCCCAGCGCGCTACGGCCGCGATCCGGAGCGCGATCAGGTCGGGGTGTTCGAGCGGATCGGCGCGCAGCGCTACCGGCTGGTGCTGCCCTGGCCGAAGCAGGAGTCGACCCTGGACATCCTCGAGCTCAGCCGCTGAGGTGGCGGTCGAATCCGCCACCTCGAACGGGCCCCCGCATGCAGATCCGCAGCGATGATCTTTCCAGCGAAGCGACCCGGGCTCTGCTGCGCCTGCACCTCAGCGGCATGCACGAGAGCTCGCCGCCCGGCCATGTGTTCGCGCTCGACCTGACTGGCCTGCAGGCGCCTGGGGTGACGGTCTGGAGCGCCTGGCTCGGCGACGAGGTCTGCGGCGTCGGGGCGCTGAAGCAGCTCGACCCGAGGCAAGGCGAGGTGAAGTCGATGCGCACCCACCCCGACTTCCTGCGGCGCGGCGTCGGCGCGGCCTTGCTCGAGCGGATCATCGACGAGGCCCGCGCCCTGGGCCTGCGCATGCTGAGCCTCGAAACCGGAAGCGGTCCGGCGTTTGAGCCGGCGCTGGCGCTCTACCGCCAGCGCGGCTTCGTCAGCGGAGGAGCGTTCGGCGACTACGAGGCGAGCGCGTTCAACCAGTTCATGCATCTGGAGCTGAACGCGGGGCTCAACGCTTCGGCGTGATCCGCAGGATCGAGCCGCCGTCGACGGCGACGTAGAGGGCGCCGTCTGGGCCCTGGTTCACGTCGCGAATGCGCTGCCCCTGATCGCGCAGCAGCCATTCCTCGCCGACCACCCGGTCGCCTTCCAGGACCAGCCGCACCAGCTTCTCGCTCTCCAGACCGCCGACGAAGATGTTGTTGCGCCACGCGGGGAAGAGGTCGCCGGTGTAGAAGATCATGCCCGAAGGGGCGATCACCGGGTCCCAGTAGTAGGCCGGCTGCTCCATCCCCTCGCGGGCGGTCGCGCCGCCCGGCATCTTCCGGCCGCTGTATTCGAGCCCGTAGCTGATCACCGGCCAGCCGTAGTTCTTGCCCGCCTGGGCCAGGTTCAATTCGTCCCCGCCGCGCGGACCGTGCTCGATCACCCACAGTTGCCGCGTTGTCGGGTTCAGCGCCGCGGACTGGATGTTGCGGTGGCCGTAGGACCAGATCTCCGGCTGGACGCCCGCGCGGCCGACGAACGGGTTGTCGGCGGGGACCGTGCCGTCCTTGTTGATCCTGACCACCTTGCCGAAATGCGCGCCGAGGTCCTGGGCCCGCACACGGGAGGCGGGCTGGGAGCGTTCGCCCAGCCCCAGGAACAGCGTCCCGTCGGGGGCGAAGACGATCCGCGAGCCGAAGTGCTGAGCCGAATCGAAGGTCGGCATCTGGCGGAAGATGACCTTCAACTCCTCGAGCCGCGGCTGCGGGCCGTCGACCAGCCGGGCGCGGGCCAGCGCGGTCCCGTTGCCGCCCTCGCGCGGCTCGGCGTAGCTGAAGAAGATCGTCTGGTTGCGGGCGAAATCGGGGTCCACGGCGACGTCGAGCAGGCCGCCCTGGGCGCGGGCGTCGACCCTCGGCAGGCCGGCCACCGGCGCCGACAAGCGGCCGTCGCGACCGGCGATCCGCATCCGGCCCTCGATCTCGGTGATGATCATCCGGCCGTCGGGCAGGAACTCGAGCGCCCAAGGGCGCTCCAGGCCGGTCACCACCGGCGTGACGTCGAGCGCGATTTCGCTGCGCGCGGCGGGGGCGCGGGTCTGGCCGGCGAAGGCGGGCTTGTAGTCGCTGTTGGGGGGGCGGGTCTCGAGCGGCGCGCCGGCCTGGCCTGCGGAGGAATCCGCCTTCGCGCACCCTGCGCCGAGGCTGGCGAAGGCGAGGGCCAAGGCGAGGGACAGGGCAGGGTGGCGCATGTTCGTCCTTCCAGAGCGGGGCCAGAGCGCGGCCCGGTGTGAACGGATCGAGCCGCGATCAGCTCCGTACGAGCTGCGCCGTGATCGGCGCGAGGATCGGCAGCACCTGCATCCGGTTGAGGTGGAAGCGCAGCAGGGTCTCCGGGTGGAACACGCAGCCGTTGCCGCAGTGCTCGGGGATGTAGTCGATGACCAGCGAGTAGACGTCCATCTTCTCGGAGGAGCCGAAGGCGAACTGGTCGTTCAGCCCGCCGCGCCAGTGACCGTTCTCCGGGAAGACGATGAACTCGCGGGTCAGCGGCATGAACTTGCCGAGGTCGAGCGGGCTGGCCAGCTGCACGTCGGCGCGGGTGCGGATGACGTGGTCGTAGCGGAAGCCCCCGGTCAGCTCACGGCGCAGCTTCATGTCGTTGCAGCGCCGGATCCCGCGGTACATCCGGACGACGTTCTCGACGTTGGTCTCCGGGTACTTCTGGATCTGGATGTTCAGATCCATGGTGAAGTTGCGCCCGACCTGCACCTCGACAGAGCGGAAGCGGCCCTCGGTCTTCTGGGCGATCAGTTGCTCCAGCGCCGCCTCGTCGCTCAGCGGACCGCCCTCCCAAAAGAAGGCGTAGCAGTCGATCTCGGCGTCCGCTGGCAGGTTGCGCGCCAGATGAGTGATGGCCGGGCTCTCCAGCCGCTCCGCGCCGGAAAGGCACACCGCAATCCGCATCCTGATCCATCCCCCCGCTGACAGGCCGGGATTTTTGCTCGATTCGGCGCGGCTGTAGGACGCCGCTCCTAGTGGGTGACGGTGGACGGGGGCGGGGCGGCCGGCGGTAGCGCATCTGCCGGCCGGTCGAGGCGCAACGCGTCGGTGAAGGCGCGGACGGCCTGCTCCAGCGCCAGCGCGGCCGCGGCGCGGCCGTCGGCGGCCTTGGGCGTCTTCGCCGCGCCGAGCTTGCGGGGCGTCGGGCCTGGCTGCGCCTGGGCCGCGGCGAGCGCCGCGCCGGCCGCAGCGAGCGCCTCGACCAGCACTAGGCGCCCAGACCCGCTGGCCGCCAGGTCGCGCAAACCCCGCCGCAGCGGCTTGGGCAGCTTCACGCCGGCGATCTTCTTGGGAACCTTGGTCTTCCTGGCCATCCTGAGCCTCGCCGTACGCCTGATGCAGCAACACCGATCTGCGTCTGCGGTTTCATGGCGGGCGTTTGCGCCGCTGCGACCGCGTGCTTAGATTTCCACTCGCTGCGGCGGGCTACGACGGCCTACTGGCGCGCCGATCCCGGCCCCATTTCGGACGGTGGGTCAAAGCGTTATCGCAAGAGCGCTTTCCCGCCGCAGCGGCCTCTCGCCGACCCTCGCCGCCCGGGTGACCAGAGCCAATGATCGCGCGGCCATTCCCAAGCGTTCCGCTCAACGGAAGCTAGGCCGCAGCCGTCGACACGTCCCCGCTGCGCGGCTACACCAAAGCGGGGCCGTATTGGGAAACTGTAGCTTGGGTCGACTGGTCCTGGCCGTCGCCGCCTCAGCGGCCATCATCGCCCCGACCGTGGCGTTCGCCGACCAGCCGCGCGCGGTGGTCGAAGGCGAGATGGACCATGCGCTGCGCGCTCTGCTGGTCTCCGAGATCGGCCAGTCGGAGAGGCCGGTCGACAACCGCTTCGAGGCCCGCCGCCGGGCGCGCGACGCCGCCGAGACTTCGGTCTCGGTGCTGCGCTCCGAAGGCTATTACGAATACGACGTCCGGCCCGAAGTGGGCGAAGGCGACGCGCCGACGCCGCGGGTGGTGATCACCCCGGGGCCGCAGTTCACGCTGGCGGCGCCGAAAATCGACTGGAGCGGGAAACCGCCGGCGGCGGGCGTCGAGGCCGCGGCGGCGAAGGCGATGCGGCTGCAGGTCGGGCGTCCTGGCCGCGCGGCGGACGTGGTCAGCGCCGAGGGGCGCATCGTCTCGGCGCTGGACCAAGCGGGTTACGCCGACGCCAAGGCCGAGCCGCGGCGGGTGATCGTCGATCACGCCACGCGAACGGTGCAGCCCACCTTCCATATCGCCGCCGGCGGCCAGGTGCGGCTCGACGGCCTGCAGGTCAGCGGCGACGGACGCACCAATCCGCGCTGGGTCGAGAAGCTCGCGCCCTGGCGATCGGGGCAGACCTACAGTCCCGAACTGGTCGCCGAACTTGAGCGGCGGCTGCTCGATCCGGGCGTCTTCGATTCCGTGACGGTCTCGCTTGCGCCGCCGGCGAAGGCCACGCCCGACGGCCTGCGGCCGGTCATGGTCAGCCTGGCGGAACGCAAGCCACGGACGATCGAAGCCGGCGCCAGCTACGCCAGCGAGGAAGGCTTCGGCCTCGACCTGCGCTGGACGCGCTACAACAGCCTGCGGCGCGCTGACACCCTGACGCTATATGGCCGCCTCTCAGGCATCGACAGCCGGGCGGGCGGCAGTCTGGCCTTGCCGCACTGGCGCAGGCCGGCCCAGACCCTGACGCTCGGCGCCGAGGCCTACAACGAGAACACCAAGGCCTACGATCAGACCGGCGTCGGCGCGCGGGCCGACATCCAGCGGCGCTACGGCAGGACGTCCTATGTCTCGCTCGGGGTCTCAGCCGACTACAGCCAGACCGACGAGGTGACCGTCCGCACGCTCACTCCGCTCGGGCGCAACATCGGCACCTTCGCGCTGCATGGGAGCTTCTACCTCGACCGCTCCGACGACGCGCTCGACCCGAAGCGCGGTTGGCGCCTCAGCGGCACCGGCGACCCGACCTTCCTCACCGGAGACGGCACCATGCCGTACCTTCGGCTGCAGACCCAGGTCTCCGCCTACCTGCCGCTCGACCGCAGCGCGCGCACCGTGCTCGCCGGGCGCGCGCGGGTCGGCACCATCCTGCACGATGGCACGGTCGACGACATTCCCGCGCCGCAGCGGTTCTACGCCGGCGGCGGCGGCTCGGTGCGCGGCTTCGCCTATCAGGCCGTCGGGCCCCGGCTGGAGGACGGCACGCCGGAAGGCGGGATTTCGCTGTTCGAGGGCTCGATCGAGGTCCGTCACCGCGTGAGGGGCCCCTGGGGCGTCGTCGCCTTTGTCGACGCCGGCGACGTCGGTCTGGAGCGCTATCCGGAATTCAAGAACCTCAGCGTCGGGGCAGGGCTGGGCGTTCGCTACAACCTGCCGTTCGGCCCGATCCGGTTCGACATCGCCACGCCCGTCGCCAAGCGGCGGGGCGGCTCGCCGATCCAGGTCTACGTCAGCATCGGACAAAGCTTTTGAGCGAGGGGCCAGACACCGCCCCGCCGCCTGAGGCGGTCCGACGGGCCTCGCGCCTGCCCAAGGTGATCCTCGCCGTCAGCCTCGGGTTGATCCTGCTGTTCGGCGCCCTGATCCTCGGAACCCGCTACGGCGTGCTGTTGCCGCAGGCGCGGCTGCTGATCGAGGCGCGGACCGACGGACTGAAGGTCGGCCGGTTCGGCCAACTGCGCGTCGAGGGCCTGAGCGGCGACGTCTGGCGCGACTTCCGTATCCGCCGCCTCACCATCCGCGACGAGAAAGGCGTCTGGCTCGAGGCCGAGAACCTGCACATGCGCTGGCGCTACGCCCAGCTGCTGCTCCGCCGGTTCCAGGCCGACCAGATCGAGGTCGAGACCCTGCGCCTGATCCGCCGCCCGACGCTGTCGCCGAAGGGCGAAGCGGGCGGCATGCCGGTCTCGTTCTTCATCGACCAGGCCAAGGCGCGCATCGAGTTCCTGCCCGAGTTCAGCGCGCGGCGCGGCGTCTATGACGTCAGCCTCTACCTGGCGGTGCCCCGGCGTGGCGGGGTGCGCGGCGCGGTGCAGGCGAAGAGCCTGCTCACGCCCGGCGACCGGCTGAACGTCCAGTTCGACATCGACAAGAAGCGGCCGCTGGTGGTGCTGGCTGACGCCGCCGAGGCCAACGGCGGCGCGCTTGCCGGCGCCCTGGGGCTCCCGGCCGACCAGCCGTTCCTGCTGCGGGTCGAGGCCGGCGGACAGATCTCGGCGGGCCGGTTCAATGCGTTGTTGCTCTCCGGCGCGACCCGGCCGCTGGAGGCCTCCGGGGCCTGGACGCCGCAGGGCGGGCAGGCCAGGGGGCGTGTCGCGTTGACCGCCTCCAGCCTGACCGCCCCCTGGGCCGGACGGCTGGGGCCGGAAGTCAGGTTCGACCTGAGCGGCACGAAAAGCGGCGCCGACTTCCACGCGCTGACGCTCAAGGCCGCTGCGGAGAACCTGACGATTCAGGCCCAGGGCCTGGCCAACCTCGGCGAGCGGCGGCTGGGCCCGCAGGGGATCAGTCTGACCGCGACCACCCCGGCGCTCTCGCGGATCACCGGCGGGCCGCAGATGGGCCCGGCGCAGATCCGCGGCGTGCTGACCGCCAAGGGCAAGCGGCAGAGCTTCGCCGGGACCGCCACCGCCAGCGGCCTGGAGTTCGCTGGCTATCGGCTGCAGCAGGTGTCCGGCCCGCTGGAGCTGACTCGCGACCCGAGCGGCGTCGGCGTCAAGGCGCAGCTGGCCGCCCGGGGCGGCGTCGGATCCGGCCTGGTCGCCGCCCTGCTGGGGGCCGCGCCGCGTGCCTCGCTCGACGCCGCCAGGCTGGCCGATGGACGACTGTCGTTGCGCCAGCTGGACGTCTCCGGCGCCGGATTGAGGGCGCAGGCGAGCGGCGGGCGCAGCCTGCTGGGCGGCCTCTCGCTCAAGGGCGACGCGCAGCTCTCGAACCTGGCCGCGGCGCGAGCCGGGGCCAGCGGCGCGGCGCGGCTCGAGTGGTCGGCGGCGCAAAGCCGCGCGGGCCAGCCCTGGAACCTGAAGCTCGACGCCGCAGGCGAGAAATTCGCCACCGGCTTCGCCGAGCTCGACCGATTGCTCGGCGCCCGCCCAAGGCTCGCCGTACAGGGCGCGCTGCAGGGCCGGCGGCTGTCGATCGCCCGGGCCAGCCTGGACGGGACGGCGATGAACGCCGCCGGCGCCGGCGTGATGGGCCAGGACGGCAAGCTCAGCTTCAAGCTCGACTGGAATGCGCAGGGACCGTTCCGCGCCGGACCGGTGGAGGTGACCGGCAAGGCCAAGGGCGCCGGCGCGCTGACCGGCACGCTCAGCGCGCCGCGTGTCGACCTGCTGGCGGACATCGCCGCCGTCGACCTGCCGCGGCTGCCGCTGCAGAACGCCCATCTCACCTTGAGCTTCCTGCGCCGGCCGAATGGCGCGAGCGGGATGATCGCGGTTGTCGCTGACAGCGAGTACGGCAAGGCGAAGGCCCGCGCCGATTTCGCCTTCCCGCGGGGCGGGGTGGATCTGTCGGACCTGGCGATCGACGCCGCCGGCGTGAAGGCGGCCGGTTCGGCGTCGCTGCGCCGGAGCACGCCGTCGGCCGCCGACCTGACCCTCGCCGTCGGGCGCGGGGCCTTCCTGGAGACCGGCAAGGTCGCCGGCACGGTTCGGATCGTCGACGCCGTGGGCGGCCCGCGGGCGCAGCTGAAGCTGACGGCGGAAGCCGCGCGGATGCCGGGCTCGACCTTCACGATCGCGGTCGCCCAGCTCAGCGCGGACGGGCCGCTGGCGCGGCTGCCGTATGCGTTGAACGCGACCGGCGCGACGGGCGTGAACGCCAACAAGTTCGCGCTCGCCGGCGACGGCGTGCTCACCCAGCTGCAACCGGGCTATGCGGTCAGCTTCGAGGGCGCCGGCCGGCTGGGCGAGCGGGAGGCGCGTACGGTCGAGGCGGCGACGTTCCGCTTCGTCGGATCGGAGCGCAGCGCGCATGTGCGCCTCGCCACCGGCGAGGGCGGCCGCATCAACCTGGACGGACGGCTGTCGAAGGACGACGCCGAGGTGAAGGCGCAGCTGGCCGGGGTCAGCCTGAGCATGCTCGACGAAGATCTCACCGGCGAGGTCAACGCGACCGTCAGCCTCCAGGGCCGCGGCGATCAGCTGGAGGGCGTGCTCGACGCCAAGCTCGCCGGCGCGCGCGGGCGCGGCGCGCCGGCCGCCAGCGGCCTCGACAGCGTGATCCGCGGACGGCTGACGGATTCCGCCCTGACCCTCGATGCGACGGCGAACGACGGGATGGGGCTGAAGGCCAACGCCAATCTGGTGCTGCCGACCGAAGCCTCGGCCGCGCCGTTCCGGCTGGCGATCGCCCGTCAGCAGCCGATGAGCGGCAAGTTCTTCGCCAGCGGCGAGATCCGTCCGCTGTGGGACCTGCTGGTCGGCGGCGAGCGGAGCCTGTCCGGCGTGGTGCAGACCCAGGGGACCATCGGCGGCACGCTCGCCGATCCGCAGGCGCTCGGCGCCCTGACGGTGACCGGCGGGCGGTTCGACGACGGCTCCACCGGCCTGTCGCTGCGCGACCTTGCGGTCGAGGCCAAGTTCAACCACGACGCGGTCGACGTCACCCAGGCGCGCGGCGTCGACGGCCACGGCGGCACGGTCGCAGGCGCCGGGCGCATCAGCCTGGAGCGTCAGGGCGTCTCCACCTTCCGGCTCGATCTGCGACGCTTCCGGCTGATCGACAACGAGCTGGCGACCGCCTCGGCGAGCGGGCAGGCGACCATCAACCGCGCGGCCGACGGCAAGGTGAAGCTGGCCGGCGCGCTGACCATCGACCGGGCCGACGTCGCGCCGCAGCTGCCGACCGGCACCACCGTGGTCAACATGGAGGTGATTGAGAAGAACCGGCCGCCGTCGATGATCGCGTCCGAACCGGTCGCACGGCGGCCCGCCAGCGGCGGGTGGGCGCTGGATGTTCGGCTGCGGGCCCCGGACCAGATCTTCATTCGCGGGCGTGGCCTGAACGTCGAGCTGTCGCTGGACGCCCATGTCGGCGGCACGACGGCGAGCCCGACCTTGAGCGGGGTCGCGCAGGTAGTGCGCGGCGACTACGACTTCGCCGGCAAGCGCTTCGAGTTCGACAACACCAGCGTCGTGCACCTGTCGACGCGGCCGCGCGACATCCGCCTGGACCTCAGCGCCACGCGCGAGGACCCGACACTGACCGCCATCGTGCGGATCCGCGGCACCGCGGCCAAGCCGGAGATAACCTTCAGCTCGGTGCCCAGCCTGCCGAGCGACGAGGTGCTGTCGCAGGTGCTGTTCGGAGCCTCGGCCTCGCAGCTGTCGCCGCTGGAAGCCGCTCAGCTGGCCGCGGCGCTGTCCTCGATGGCGAGCGGCGGCGGCATGGACATCATCGGCAACCTGCGCGCCTTCGCCGGCCTCGACCGGCTGGCGGTGGGCGGCGGCGACGAGGCCGCCGGCGGGGTCACCGTCTCCGGCGGCAAGTACATCACCGACAACGTCTATCTGGAGATCACCGGCGGCGGCCGCGAAGGCCCGACAGCGCAGGTGGAGTGGCGGGTGCGGCGGCAGCTGTCGATCGTCTCGCTGGTCGGCGGCACTGCGGGCGCCAAGATGTCGGTGCGCTGGCGGCGCGACTACTGAGCTGCGTCGCGGCGCGCGGCTTCGGCAGCGTAGGCCTGGGAGCCGCGGGTGAGCACGCGGTCGCTCTCGACGATCGCGGTGATCGGGATGTCCGGCGCGTCGGCCAACCGGGCGTAGAGGGGGCCGAAATCCTGCAGGCTCGCCGCCAGCAGCGCCTCCAGCGACGGGATCACGAAATAGACCTGCTGGAAGTCGTCGATGCGGTAGGGCGTGCGCATCACCCGCTCCAGGTCGAAGGCGATGCGGTTGGGCGAGGGATCGTCCAGCGCGAACCGGCTCTCGGCGTGGCTGGAGACGATGCCCGCGCCGTAGATCCTTAGGCCCTCGGCGGTCTGCAGCAGGCCGAACTCCACCGTGTACCAGTAGAGCCGGGCGAGGTTGGTCAGCCGACCGAGCCCCTGGGCGCGTCGCCCGCCTTCGCCATAGGCCTGCATGTAGTCGGCGAACACCGGGTCGGTCAGCATCGGCACGTGGCCGAAGACGTCGTGGAAGACGTCCGGCTCCTGCAGGTAGTCGAGTTGCTCCGGCTTGCGGATGAAACGCCCGGCCGGGAAGCGGCGGTTGGCCAGGTGGTCGAAGAACACCTCGTCCGGCACCAGTCCGGGCACCGCCACCACGCTCCAGCCGGTGAGTCGTCGAAGCTCTTCGTTGATCCGCGCGAATTCGGGGATGCCGGCGCGGTGCAGGTCCAGCGCCTCCAGCCCCTTGAGGAACGGCGCGCAGGCCCGCCCGGGCAGTTGCTCGACCTGCCGCTGATAGAGGGTGAGCCAGACCTCATGCTCGGCCTGGGTGTAGCCACGCCAGTCCTGGTCGATGGTCCAATCGGGCCGCGCGCCGGGCGGCGGCCCGCCGGCAAAGCCATCTGCGCTCATGGCTGAAGAATGGCCCCGTTGGCCGGCAAGTTCCGTTCGGATTTTGCCGGCTTTGGCGACGCTTAGGGCGGTTTGTTGCGCAAGCGAGCGCTACGCTCGACTTTAATTCTCCGTCGGGCGCGCCCGCCTCAGTGGCTGATGCGCGGCTTCAGCTTGTACTGGCCTTCGCGGAACGATTCGAAGATCACCGCCGCCTGCGGGTGGCCCACCGGTTCCCCCGACTCGTCCAGCGTCAGGTTCTGCTCGGACACATAGGCGACGTAGGCGCTGTCCTCGTTCTCGGCGAGCAGGTGGTAGTAGGGCTGGTCCTTGGGCGGCCGGACCCCTTCCGGAATCGAGAGCCAGTATTCCTCGGTGTTGGAAAAGGTCGGGTCGACGTCGAAGATCACGCCGCGGAAGGAATAGACGCGGTGACGAACGACCTGGCCGATCGCGTACTTGGCGATTCGCGTGTTCATGTGCCTCAGACTACCCCCTCGCTGCTGACCGGGAGGTGAACACGAAGGCGATCGCTCGGTGAACCGAGCCTGCGCCTTCCGCCCTGCGGGGGCGCTTGCTACACTGTCTCTCGAAATCAGGCGCGCCTCGTTTAGCGCGGCCTGCGTAGGACGAAAAGGCGGTCCATGACTGAGGCGCCGAGCGCGCCCGGCGCCGTATTGCGCAGCCGGGTCAGGCCAGTGCGCGAGCCCCCGTGCTACGCGGCGCTCGATCTGGGGACGAACAATTGCCGGCTGCTGATCGCCACGCCGCAGGGCGGCGGCTTCCGCGTAGTCGAGGCCTACTCCCGGATCGTGCGGCTCGGCGAAGGCTTGAGCCTGACCGGCCGGCTGGCCGAACCGGCGATGGAGCGGGCGCTCGCCGCGCTCAAGGTCAGCGCCGAGAAGGTCCGCCGACGCAAGGTGACGCGGGTGCGGGCGATCGCCACCCAGGCCTGCCGCATCGCCGAGAACGGCCCGGACTTCATCGAGCGGGTGTACCGCGAGACCGGCCTTGGGCTGCAGATCATCACGCCCCAGGAAGAAGCCAAGCTGTCGGTCGCCGGCTGCCTGACCCTGCTCGACCGCAGCCACGACGCGGCGCTGGTGGTCGACGTCGGCGGCGGCTCGACGGAGATGTCCTGGCTGGACCTGAAGGCCGCGCGCGGGGGCGAGCCGCCGCCGATGCGGGCCTGGCTGTCGATCCCGATCGGCGTCGTCACCCTGGCCGAGCGCTTCCCCGAGGGCGAGGCGGCGACCGAGGGCTGGTACCGGGCGATGGTCGACACGGTGAAGGCTGAGATCGACGCCTTCCGCCGGGCCGATCCGCTGAAGCCGGTGTTCGCCGCCGATCGCGCGCATCTGGTCGGCACCTCCGGCGCGATCACCAGCCTGGCCGGCATGCATCTGGACCTGCCGCGCTATGACCGCAGCCGGGTCGACGGCATCTGGATGAGCCGCGCGGAATGCGACCAGGCCGCTGCGCGCCTGCTGGCGCTGAACCCGAGCGAACGTGCCGCCCAGCCCTGCATTGGTCCGGATCGCGCCGACCTGGTGCTGGCCGGGGCCGCGATTCTTCAGGCGGTGCAGGAGGCGTGGCCGTGTACACGGGTGCGGGTCGCCGATCGCGGTCTGCGCGAGGGCATCCTGATCTCGCTGATGAATCAACGCAGCGGCAAGCGTCGGCGCCGGCGCGGCCGCTCCCCACAAAAGATGACTGCTTCCGCTGCATGACCGAACCCCCCCGTAAACGCATGGTCAAACCGCCTACCGGCGGCACCGACGAAGGCCGTCCGAAGCCCGCGCGGCTGAAGACCGCCAAGATGCGGACGCCGTCCCAGCAGGCTTGGCTGGAGCGGCAGATCAACGACCCGTTCGCCGCCAAGGCGCGGGCGCATGGCTATCGCAGCCGTGCGGCTTTCAAGCTGACCGAGATCGACGACAAGCTGCGGGTGCTGAAGCCCGGCGCGCGGGTCATCGACCTGGGCCTCGCCCCCGGCGGCTGGACCCAGGTGGCGCTGGAGCGCGGCGTGCGCGACATCGTCGGCGTCGACCTCCTGCCGGTCGATCCGCTGCCGCCCGCCCACATCCTGCAGATGGACTTCACCGACCCGGCCTGCGGGCCGCAGCTGATCGAGCTGCTGGGCGGCCCGCCGGACGTGGTGCTCTCGGACATGGCCCCCAACACCGTCGGCCATCGCCAGACCGACCACCTGCGGATCGTCGGCCTGATCGAGACGGCCGCCGCGTTCGCCATCGAGGTTCTGAAGCCGGGCGGCGTGTTCATCGCCAAGGCCTTCCAAGGCGGCGAGACCGCAGAGCTGATCGCCGATCTCAAGCGCCACTTCGTCGAGGTGCGGAACCTCAAGCCCAAGGCCAGCCGGGCGGATTCCTCGGAGGTCTACATCGTGGCGACCGGGTTCAAGGGCCGCGGCTAGCGCGACCTCCCAGCCAGCCAGCCAGCCAGCCAAGCGGTGGAGCATCTTGGCGCTCAGATCCTCCACCGCGCAGCGGGGGAGGTGGATCCCCGCAGGCGGGAGACGGAGGGGGCGTTGGGGCCGCGCCGGCTAGCGCGTCAGGCAGTCCCGACCGTTGCGTTTCAGCGTCGCGCAGAACTCCGACGCCTGGTCGCTGGAGGCGAAACCGGCGACCACGCCGCGATAGACCGTGCGCCCGCGCACCTGGGCGGGCTCGACGCGGGTCTCCAGCGCCTGCAGGGCGTCGGCGTAGCGGCTGCGCAGGCCGGCCAGCGCCTGGCGGGTGTCCGCCGCGTCTGGCGAGCTGACCACCTGGACGACCCAGCGTCCCGGCTTCGCCTGGGTTTCCGTTGCGGACGCCTTGGCCGCCGCGTTGTGCGCGAAGGCGGCGGCGGGGCGTGACGTGGAAGCCCGGGAGGGCGAGGGCAGGCTCGCGAGCTGCGCGCGGGGCGGCCCGAGCGGCGGCTGGAACCCGGGTTCGCAAACCGACTGCCAGGCGCTCTCCAGCGGAGTCCCGGCGCGCGGCCTTCGCCACGCCGCCTCGCCGGGCGCCAGTTCGATCGCCTCGCCGGCGCCGGTGCGCGCGCCATAGCCGGTGGTCGCCCCGGCCCAGACCTCGCCGCTGCGGCAATCGACTTCCAGGCTGACCTGCCAGGCGAGCACGCCGCTGCGGGCGGTGGCCTCCTGACTGAGCGAGACGGCGCGCAGCAGCAGCTTGGTGCGGCCGTTCGGCTGCGGCGTGCGCGTGACGACCGCGGCGGCGGCCGAGGCTGTCACCGCGACCACCTGCTCGGGCGCAAGGTCGGTGGCCTGCCGCAGCCAGGCGCTGAGCGAATCGCGGTCGAGGTCAGGCGGGTAGCTGGGGGCGGCGCTCGCCGGTCCTGCCAGCAGGACGAGCGCGGCGAGGCCGGCGCTGACCGCGGGACTTCTGACGGACTTCGGCTTCATCGCCGGTCCCAAACCTCAAGCGCTGCTGTCGGACACCGCCAGCATGGGAGCGCGTTGCGTACCTTGCGGCGTCAAATGATTTGGCCCGGGGCCTTGCCGCACTAGGCCCGCACCGCTTATACGAGCGCCGCAAAACGGAGTGTCTCGATGGAGATTCGCGAAGGGCTCACCTTCGACGATGTTTTGCTAGAACCGGGGGCGTCCGACGTGATGCCCACCCAGGTGGATGTGTCCACCCGGTTCACGCGAGAGATCAAACTGAACATCCCGCTCGTGTCCGCCGCCATGGACACGGTCACCGAAAGCCGGCTGGCCATCGCCATGGCCCAGCACGGCGGCGTCGGCATCCTGCACCGCAACCTGACCATCGAGGAGCAGGCTGACCAGGTGCGCGAGGTGAAGCGCTACGAAAGCGGGATGGTCATCAATCCGCTGACCATTCACCCCGACACGCCGCTCAGCGATGTCCGGCAGCTCAAGGCGCGCAAGAAGATCTCCGGCTTCCCGGTGGTCGACGAGAGCGGCAAGCTCTGCGGCATCCTGACCAACCGCGACATGCGCTTCGAGACCCGCGACGACGTCCCGGCCAAGGCGCTGATGACCAAGGACAACCTGGTCACCGTGCGCGAGGGCGTCAGCCAGGCCGAAGCGCGCGACCTGCTGCGGCGGTACAAGATCGAGCGGCTGATCGTCGTCGACGACGACAACCACGCCGTCGGCCTAATCACCGTCAAGGACATGGAGAAGGCGCAACTCCACCCGAGCGCGGCCAAGGATGGCCAGGGCCGCCTGCTGGTCGGCGCGGCCTCGACGGTCGGCGACGCGGGCTACGAGCGGTCGATGGCGCTGGTCGAGGCCGGCGTCGACGTGGTGGTGATCGACACCGCTCATGGCCACAACGCCGACGTCGTCAAGGCCGTCGAACGGATCAAGCGCGAGACCAACCGCGTGCAGATCGTCGCCGGCAACGTCGCCACCTACGACGGCGCCCGGGCGCTGATCGACGCCGGCGCCGACGGCGTGAAGGTCGGCATCGGCCCGGGCTCGATCTGCACCACGCGGATCGTCGCCGGCGTGGGCGTGCCGCAGCTGACCGCCATCGCCGACGCGGTGCGCGCCGCGGCCGACGCCGACGTGCCGATCATCGCTGACGGCGGGATCAAGTACTCCGGCGATCTGGCCAAGGCGCTCGCCATGGGGGCTTCGGTCGCCATGATGGGTTCGGTCTTCGCCGGCGTCGACGAGGGGCCGGGCGAGGTGTTCCTCTACCAGGGCCGGTCCTACAAGTCGTACCGCGGCATGGGCTCGCTGGGCGCCATGGGCCAGGGTTCGGCGGACCGCTACTTCCAGAAGGACGTGAGCGCGCTGAAGCTGGTGCCGGAAGGGATCGAAGGCCAGGTGCCCTACAAGGGCCCGATCGCGCCGATCCTGCACCAGATGGTCGGCGGCCTGCGGGCGGCCATGGGCTACGTCGGCGGGGCCAACCTAACCGAGTTCCGCCAGCGGGCGCGGTTCATCCGCATCACCGGCGCGGGCCTGCGCGAGAGCCATGTCCACGACGTGATGATCACCCGCGAGGCCCCGAACTATCCGAGCCCGGTCTGAGGTGAGGCGGGGCGCGGCCGAGACGAGGGCAGGGGCATGAACGGCGCGGTTCCGGCGGAGTTGAAGCTCCTGGGGATCGCGGTGGTCATCGGCCTCGTGCAACTCCTCTGGGCCACGGCCGTCGCCCGGCGCGACCAGGACCCAAAGTGGGTCCTGGGGGCGCAGGACGACAAGAAGCCGCTCGGCGTCCAGGCCGCGCGCCTGGACCGCGCCTTCCGCAACTTCATGGAGACCTTCCCGCTGTTCGCGACGGCGGTGATCGTCGCCGACCTGATGGGGAAGTTCGGCGCCCTGACCCTCTGGGGTTCCGGCCTCTATGTCGCGGCGCGCGCCCTCTACGCGCCGCTCTACGCCTCTGGCGTGCCGGTGGCGCGCACTCTCGTCTGGCTGATCGGCAGCATTGGCTTGCTGCTAGTCGTCGTGGCCCTTTTCAGGTGAGTAACGGCTTTGCGTGACGGCGGACGCCTCTCGGCAGCCATCCAGGTCCTTTCGGACATCGACGCCAACCACCGACCGGTGCGGCTGGCGCTGAAGGCCTGGGGCGACAGCTCGCGCTACGCCGGAGCGAAGGACCGCGCTTGGGTCTCCGGGCTGGCGCTGGACGTGCTGCGCCGCCGCCGCTCGCTGGGCTGGCGGATGGGCGAGGACACCCCGCGCGCCGCCGCGATCGGCGCACTCGGGCTGCTGTGGGGCTGGCCGCTGGAGCGCATCGCCGAGGCGGCCGCCGACGAGCCGCACGGCCCCGGGCCGCTGACCGACGCCGAGCGTTCGGCGCTCGCCGCGCCGCGCGACCTCGCCGAGGCGCCGGCCGCCGTGCGCGGCGACTATCCCGATTGGCTGGACGCTTCGCTGGCGCGGGTCTTCGGCGACGACCGCGCGGAGGAGTTGGCGGCCTTGGCCGAACGCGCGCCGGTCGACCTGCGGGTCAACAGCCTGAAGACCGATCCGGAGCGTGCGCTGAAGGTCCTGGCGGTGCTGAACGCCGAGCCGGCGGGCGTGCTGGCGACGGCGCTGCGCATCGCCGCGCCCGACCCGACGACCCGCAGTGGCGCGGTGGAGGCGATCCCGCAGTTCTCCAAGGGCTGGTTCGAGGTCCAGGACCTTGGCTCGCAGATCGCCGCGGCCTGCGCCGGCCAGGTGAAGGGCAAGCAGGTGCTCGACCTCTGCGCCGGCGGCGGCGGCAAGACGCTCGCCCTGGCTGCCGCGATGGGCAACACCGGCCAGGTCTACGCCTACGACAGCGACGCCCGGCGGCTGACCGACACGGTGCGGCGCGGCGATCGGGCCGGCGTGCGCAACCTGCAGGTCCGTTCGCCGATCCAGCCGGAGCCGCTCAAGGGCCTGGAGGGCAAGATGGACCTGGTGTTCGTCGACGCGCCCTGCTCGGGCGCCGGCTCCTGGCGGCGTCACCCCGACACCAAATGGCGGCTGACGCCGGAGACGCTGCAGCGGCGCCTCGCCGATCAGGACGCGGTGCTCGACCTGGGCGCGACCTTCGTCAAGCCGGGCGGCCGGATAGTCTACGTCACCTGCTCGATCCTGCCCGAGGAGGACGAGGACCGCGTCGCCGGCTTCCTCGAACGCAGCCCCCAGTTTACGCCGAAGCCTGCGACCGACCATCCCGAGCTTCAGGACCGCCTGACCGCCGACGGTTACCTGCGGCTGACCCCCAGGACCACCCATACAGACGGGTTTTTCGTGGCCGTGCTGGAGCGCCGCGATGACCGCCAGCCGAAATCCAGCTAACGGAGCGCCATGACCCAGATCGCAGAACCCGGCCACGAACACGTCCTGATCGTCGACTTCGGCAGCCAGGTCACCCAGCTCATCGCCCGACGCGTCCGCGAGAGCGGCGTCTATTGCGAGATCCACCCCTTCGACAAGGTCGAAGCGGTGCTGGACAGCTTCAAGCCGCGGGCGATCATCCTGTCGGGCGGTCCGGCCAGCGTGCACGAGGCCGAGAGCCCGTCCGCGCCGAAGAAGATCTTCGAAATGGGCGTGCCGGTGCTGGGCATCTGCTACGGCGAGCAGACCATGTGCGCCGAACTCGGCGGGGTGGTCGAGCCGGGCACGACCCGCGAGTTCGGCCGCGCCGAGATCGAGATCGTCCGCGAGAGCCCCTTGCTCGAAGGGCTGGGCGGCGCCGGCCACACCGAAACCGTCTGGATGAGCCACGGCGACAAGGTCGCCGCCCTGCCGCCCGGCTTCGAGACCATCGCCGTCTCGGAAGGCTCGCCCTATGCGGTGATCGCCGACGAGGGCCGCCGGTTCTACGGCATCCAGTTCCACCCGGAGGTGGCGCACACCCCGCGTGGCGCGCTGATCCTGCGCAACTTCACCCACCGCATCGCCGGCTGCCACGGCGACTGGACCATGGCCTCCTTCCGCCAGGAAGAGGTCGCCCGCATCCGCGCCCAGGTGGGCGAGGGCAAGGTGATCTGCGGCCTGTCCGGCGGGGTGGATTCCTCGGTCGCGGCGGTGCTGATCCACGAGGCCATCGGCGACCAGCTGACCTGCGTCTTCGTCGACACCGGCCTGCTGCGCCACAACGAGGCCGAACAGGTCGTCACCCTGTTCCGCGATCACTACAACATTCCGCTCGTGCACGTTGATGCGTCAGAGGAATTCCTCGGCGCGCTGAAGGGCGTTTCCGACCCGGAGACCAAGCGCAAGACGATCGGCCGGCTGTTCGTCGAGATCTTCGACCGCGAGGCCGCGAAGATCGACGGCGCCGACTTCCTGGCCCAGGGCACGCTCTATCCGGACGTGATCGAAAGCGTTTCGGCCCGCGGCGGCCCCTCGGCGGTGATCAAGAGCCACCACAACGTCGGCGGCCTGCCGGACTACATGAAGCTGAAGCTGGTCGAGCCGCTGCGCGAGCTGTTCAAAGACGAGGTCCGCGCGCTCGGCGTCGAGCTCGGCTTGGCCCCGGCCTTCGTCGGCCGCCATCCGTTTCCGGGCCCGGGCCTGGCCATCCGCATCCCCGGCGAAGTCTCGCCGGAGCGGGTCGCCGTGCTGCAGAAGGCGGACGCCATCTACCTCGACGAGATCCGCAAGGCGGGCCTTTACGACGCGATCTGGCAGGCCTTCGCCGTGCTGCTGCCGGTGCGCACCGTCGGCGTCATGGGCGACGCGCGGACCTACGACGAGGTCTGCGCGCTGCGCGCCGTCACCTCCACCGACGGCATGACCGCCGACTTCTTCGAGTTCCCCTGGGAGGTGCTGGGCCGCGCGGCGACCCGCATCATCAACGAGGTGAAGGGCATCAACCGCGTCGTCTACGACGTGACCTCGAAGCCGCCCGGCACCATCGAGTGGGAATAGGTCGCGGCCTGTAAAATCAGCGTCTTGCGCGGCCCCGTTGACGTTGTCGACGGGGCCGTTGCGTTTCAGACGGGGCTCGGTCGGCAGGCTCTTCAGCCCTCGAGCCGTTCGCCGAGGACTGTCGGCTCAGGCCGGTTCGCAGACCTTGCGGGTCAGGCTGGCGATCAGCTCGCCGTTCGGCCGATAGACTTTGCGGAAGCGCCCGGCGTCCCAGCCGCAGCTCTTGCAGCTGCAGGTCCCGCCCAGGTGGCAGCTTGGCGTCAGCTCCTTGAGTCGGACGCTTTGGCCGCCGTCGACCGGACGGATGCTGGTGACGGTGTACAGGCCGCCGAGGTTCGGCATGACCTGGCTCTCGGGGCGGCTGGGCGTGTCGTCGACGCATTCGACGATGTCGCCGGTCGTAATATCGCTCAAGGTAACGCTGAGCCTCTCGCACTGGCCGCGCGGAATGGCTCCGGCGGACCTGATCTGGAAGGTCCGCGAGTCTAGCGCCTGCGCGGCCGCCGGGCCCTGCGACCCAGTGACCGCGCAGCGCTTGATGGGCTCAGTAGATGACCCGGCCGCCGTTCACGCCGAAGGTCTGGCCGGTGATGTAGCCGGCGGCCTCCGAGGCCAGGAAGCCGCAGGCCGCGGCGATGTCCTCGGGTTTGCCGGCGCGCTTCATCGGCGAGGCCGCGGCGATGGCGTCGACGTCGACCGGCGACGAGCGGGTCATCGGGGTGTCGATGAAGCCCGGCGGGATGTTGTTCACGGTGATCCCTTGCGCGGCGAACTCCTGGGCCAGCGACTTGGTCAGCGCGACGATCCCGCCCTTCGAGGACGAGTAGTGCGTCATGCCCATCGCGCCGGTCTGGGCCGACGAGGAGGAGATGTTGATGATCCGGCCCCAGCCGGCGGCCAGCATGTCGGGGACCGCCGCCTGGGTCAGGAAGAACGGCCCCATCAGGTTGATCCGGTAGATCCGCTCCAGGTCCTCGGGGCTGATCTCCAGGAAGGCCTTGAAGCCGGTGATCCCGGCGTTGTTCACCAGGACCAGCACCGGGCCCAGCTCGGTCCGGACGCGGCCGAGGATCTGCTCGATCGAAGCCCGGTCCGAGGCGTCGCCGATGTAGGCCTTGGCCTGGCCGCCTTCGGCCTCGATCAGGCGCACCGTCTCGGCGGCGCTCTCGGCGTTCAGGTCCCACACGGCGACCGCCGCCCCGTCGCGGGCCAGCTGCACGCTGCAGGCCCGGCCGATGCCGCTGCCGCCGCCGGTGACAACGGCCGTCTTACCCTTCAGGGACATGATCTTCCTCCGCGCTTATTGATTGGCGCTGAGTTGGCGGAGCCACGCCGCGCTCGTCTTGACCATGAGCGACAAAGTTTCAGCCGCGGCGGCCAAGCCTCAGCGCGCGGACAGCCCGGGGTTGGCGGCGCGAAGCGGCACCCGCAACGAGTTCATGAAGAAAGCGAGCTGCTGGTAGTAGCCGATCAGCATCGGCAGCTCGACGAGCTGGGCCTGCTCCAGCGTCCGGGCGAGGACCTCCCAGGTCGGGTCGGAGATCAGCGCGTCGGCGAGCAGCTCCTCCACCGCCGCCAGGATCGCGCGCTCATGATCGGTCCAGCCCGCCGCGGCGGAGCCTTCGATCACCCGCTCGATGTCGGCGCTGGTCAGCCCGCACTTCTTGCCGATCGTGACGTGCTCGCCCCAGACGTAGGGGACCTTGCTGAGCCAGCCGACGCGCAGGATCGCCAGCTCGCGGTCCCGCGGCGCCAGGACGCCGTCGACCAGCAGGTGGTTCCCCAACGGCCGGTAGTGGCGCAGGAACTCCGGGGTGTGCAGCAGGATCGCGTAGTTGGCCGGCAGGACGCCGTGGATGGCGTAGCCGCGGGGGGAGGTGCACATTGCGCGCATCTCGTCGGTGATCTCAGCCGGCGGCGCGACCCTCGGCGGCTTGCCCAGGATCAGGGCTTCGCGTTCCTCGATGTCCGTGCGCTCGGCCGTCTGCGCCATGGTCGGCTTCCTCCACTGACTGTTCTGGCCGCGTCGCGCGGTCGCTTTGCCCTAGCTTCCAGGGTGAGCGCGGCGGCCGCAACCCGCTGCGGCGATATCTACAGCCCGTCGTTCCAGCGCTATCGTCGCAGCGCAGTGGCCGGGCGAGTCGCGACCTGAGCCGGGCGAACAGGGAGAGGCGGGGCGATGAGCAGCGGGCCCACGGAGCCGGCGGCGTGAAGGCCGCCTCGGCGCTCGACTACCGCGAGCTGGCGCGTCGGCGGCTGCCGCGCTTCCTCTTCGACTACATCGACGGCGGCTCCTACGCCGAGGTGACGCTGCGCCGCAACGTCGCCGATCTCGAGCAGATCGCGCTGCGCCAGCGCGTGCTGCGCGACGTTGCCGAGCTCGACCTGACGACCGAGCTGTTCGGCCAGAAGCTGGCCATGCCGGTGGTGCTCTCGCCGGTAGGCCTGTCGGGCATGTACGCCCGCCGCGGCGAGGTGTCGGCGGCCCGCGCGGCCCAGGCCGCCGGCGTCCCGTTTTGCCTGTCGACCGTCGGGGTCTGCTCGCTGGAGGAGGTTGCGCGCGGGGTCAGCGAGCCGTTCTGGTTCCAGCTCTATATGATCCGCGACCGCGGCTTCATGCGCGACCTGCTGGCCCGGGCGCGCGAGGTCCGTTGCGCGGCGCTGGTGTTCACCGTCGACATGCCGGTGGCCGGCTCGCGCTATCGCGACCTCCGCTCAGGCCTGACCGGCGCGGCCGGGCTCGGCGGAGCGCTGCGCCGCGTCTGGCAGGCGGCGCAGCATCCCGGCTGGGCCTGGGACGTCGGCCTGCACGGCCGGCCGCACAGCCTGGGCAATGTCGTTCCGGTGCTCGGCGGCAAGAGCGGGATCGACGACTTCTTCGCCTGGCTGGGCGGCAACTTCGATCCCGGGATCTCCTGGAAGGACCTCGACTTCATCCGCAGCGAATGGACCGGGCCGCTGATCATCAAGGGCGTGCTCGACGTCGAGGATGCGCGCGAGGCGGTGCAGATCGGGGCCGACGGCCTGGTCGTCTCCAACCATGGCGGCCGGCAGCTCGACGGGGTGCTCTCCACCGCCAGGGCGCTGCCGGCGATCGCCGACGCGGTCGGCGATGACCTGACCGTGCTGGTGGACGGCGGCGTGCGCTCGGGCCTGGACGTGGTCCGGATGCTGGCGCTGGGGGCGAAGGGCGTGCTGCTGGGGCGGGCCTGGGCCTATGCGCTGGCCGGCGGCGGCCAGGCCGGGGTCGCCCACCTCTTGCGGCTGGTCGAGGCGGAGATGCGGGTGGCCATGGCGCTGACCGGCGTCACCAGCGTCGCGCGGCTCGACCGCGACGCGCTGGCCAGCTGGTAACGGCGGGCGCGGGTGTGGCGGCGCGTCGTTTGGCGCCGGGCGGCGGGAAGGCTAGATACGGCGCTCAATACGGCGCTCAGCTGGTGCGGTCGGGTGGTGAACAACTAGTGGCGAAGGCTCAGGAGCAGCTGGCGCGGGCGATCGAGCTCGGCGCGGTGGCTCAGCAGATCACCTCGGACCTGACGCGTCCGAACCCCAGGATCTACTGGACGGACCTGCTGCTGACCGCGGCGGTGGTCTATGGCGGCCTGGCGCTGGCGGTGCTGGGGCAGGGCGCCTGGGCCTGGATCGGCGCGCTCGCCGCGGTGCTCGCGCTCTATCGCGCCGTGAGCTTCATCCATGAGCTGACGCATCTGCGCGCCGGCGACGCGCCGGGTTTCCGCGCGGGCTGGAACGCGCTGATCGGCGTGCCCTTCCTCGCGCCTTCGCTGCTCTACGAGGGCGTCCACAACCTGCACCATCTCAAGCAGTTGTACGGCACCGCCGACGATCCGGAGTACCTGCCGCTGGCGCGCGGCCGGCCGCTGGCGATCGCCGGCTTCCTGGCGGTGGCGGGCCTGGCGCCGCTTGGCAGCTTCCTGCGCTTCGCGGTGCTGGGGCCGCTGTCCTTGCTGGCGCCGCGTTGGCGTCCGGCGGTGGTCGCCCGCTTCTCGGCGATGTGCATCAACCCGGCGTTCCGGCGTCAGGACTTCGGCGTCGCCCGGCGCCCAGCGTGGCGGGCGCAGGAGATCGGCGCCTGGCTCTGGAGCTGGACGCTGGTCGGCCTGGTCGTCGCGGGCGGGCTGCCGGCCCGATTCGTGCTGACCGGCGTGGCGATCATGGCCGCGGTGACGCTGGTCAATCAGCTGCGCACCCTAGTCGCCCACGCCTGGCGCAGCGACGGCCGGCCGATGACGCTGACCGAGCAGTACCTGGACTCGATCAACGTGCCGCGCGGCTGGCTGCCTTTGCTCTGGGCGCCGGTCGGTCTGCGTTACCACGCCCTCCACCACCTGCTGCCGCGGGTGCCGTACCACAACCTCGCCGAGGCGCATCGACGCCTCGCCGCCGCGCTGCCGCGGGAGTCCGCCTACCACGGAGCCCATCATCGCGGGCTGTTCGCGCCGCTGAAGGCGCTGATCGCGAGTTCGGCGGCCTCAGCCCGTGGACAGGGGCCGGCGTGAACGCCGAAAGCGACGGGGCCGAAGGCGACGGGGACGAGCGTCCGGCGGCCAGCGTCGGCGCGATCTTTCGACGCATCCTGGGCAACGCTGGCAAGCTGCTCGGCGGGCGCGCGGTCAACGCCGTCGTCAGCCTCGGCTACACGGCGGTGACGGCGCGCGCGCTGGGCGTCGACGGCCTGGGCGTGCTGGTGATGATCAACGCCTTCGCCCAGTTGCTCGGCGACGTGGTCAAGTTCCAGTCCTGGCAGACGGTGCTGCAGTACGGCGCCGAGCCGCTGGCGCATCGGCGGCTGGACGATCTGCAGCGGGTCGTCCGCTTCACCATGCTGCTCGACATCGCCAGCGGGGTGATCGGGGTGATCGTCGGCGTCGCCGGCGCGCTGATCTTCGGGCCGCAGCTCGGCTGGACCGCGGCGCAGGCGCCGCTGGCGGCGGCCTATGCGGCCTCGGCCTTCTTCATGACCGCCGCCGCGCCGCTCGGCGTGCTGCGGCTGCTCGACCGGTTCGACGTGCTGGCGACCAACGCCGCGGTGATCTCCCTGGTGCGGCTTGCCGGCTGCGGCTTGGGCTTTGCGCTGCACGCCGACCTGGCCTTTTTCCTGCTCGTCTGGGCGCTGGGGACGATCGCCGGCTACGTCCAGCTGCTGGTCGTCGCGGTGCGCGAGATGCGCCGGCAGGACCTGTTGCACGGCTTCCGCTGGTTCGGGCCGGTGCAGATCCGCGCGGAGGGCGTCTGGCGCTTTGCCTGGGCGACCAACCTCAACGCCACGGTCGGCGTGGCCTTCACCCACCTGGTGACCCTGATCGTCGGCGGCCTGCTGGGGCCGTCGGAAGCCGCGCTCTGGCGGGTCGGCCGGCAGGTCGCCGACGCCATCGCCAAGCCGGTGCGGCTGCTCACCCCGGCGCTCTACCCCGAACTGGTCCGCCTGATGGTCGAGGGGCGCGAGCACGAGATGTGGCGGCTGACCGGCCGAATCGCCCTGACCGCCAGCGGCGTCGGCCTGCTGCTGCTGGCGGTTTCCGGCTTCGCCGGCGCGCCACTGCTGCAACTTGTCATGGGCCCCGGCTTCGCGGCGGCGGCCGGGATCATGACCTGGCAGGTCGCCGCCGCGGTGATCAACCTGATCAGCCTGCCGCTCGAGCCGATGGTGATCACTCTGGGCAAGGCCGGCGCGACGGTGTGGGTGCGGGTGGCGGCGGCGGTCGTCTACATCGCGGCGCTGCCGTTCCTGGTGCCGCGCTATGGCCTGACGGCAGCCGGCGCGGGGCTCGTGGCCTCCACTGCGGCCATCGCGCTGGGGATGTTCTGGCTGCTGATGCAGCAGCGTGCGGAGGGGCGCGGCGGAAAGTCCCTTGATCATCCCCCCCCGCCTCGGTGAAACAGGCGCCGTGAACGTGACCCCGACTGCACCGAACCGCGCGATCCGCTGCGGAGACTTCGCCACCCTGACGGAGGCGCTGGACTTCGCCGCCACCGGCGAGACGGGCCTGAACTTCCACGACGTGCGCGGCAAGTTGATCTTGGCGCTGCCGTATGGCGACCTGCGCGAGCAGGCGCTGGAGTTCGCCCGCGGCCTGTTGGCCGCCGGCCTTTCGCCGGGCGACCGGGTCGGCCTGATCGCCGACACCACGCCAGACTTCGTGCGCGCCTTCTTCGCCTGCCAGTACGCCGGCCTGGTCCCCGCGCCGATGCCGCTGCCGACGCCGCTCGGCGGGCGCGAGGCCTATGTGGCGCAGATCGCCCGCATGCTCAGCGCGGCCGCCGCCAGCGCGGTGATCGCCCCGGTCGAATTCGAAGCCTGGGCGGAGGACGCCGCCGGGGCCTCCGGCGTCGCGCGGACGCTGCGGCTGGCGGACCTCCCGGCGGGCGCCGACCAGGCGCTGCCGCAGATCTCGCCCGAACAGACCTCCTACCTGCAGTTCTCGTCCGGCAGCACCCGCACGCCGGCCGGCGTGGTGGTGACCCACCGGGCGCTGATGGCCAATGCGCTAGCGATCACCCGCGACGGGCTGCAGATCACGGCGGCGGACCGCGCCGTCTCCTGGCTGCCGCTCTATCACGACATGGGATTGATCGGCTTCCTGCTGAGCCCGCTGGCCAGCCAGATGACCGTCGACCTGCTGCCGACGGCGGCTTTCGTGCGCCGGCCGCTGTTGTGGCTCGACCTGATCGCCCGCCACGGCGGGACGGTCTCCTACAGCCCGACCTTCGGCTACGATCTCTGCGCGCGCCGTGGCGACGCCGCGAGCGAGGTCGACCTCTCGCGCTGGCGCATCGCCGGCGTCGGCGGCGACATGGTGCGGGCCGGCCCGCTGGAGGCCTTCGCCGAGCGGTTCGCCGCCGCCGGCTTCCAGCGCTCGGCCTTCGTCGCCAGCTACGGCATGGCCGAGGCGACGCTCGCGCTGACCATGGCGCCGCTGGACCAGGGGCTGCGCGCCGACACCGTCGACGTCGATCTCATGGAGCGTGACGGCACGGTCGCCGCCGGCGAGGCCGCCGAGCGTCGCCGCAGCTTCGTGCGCTGCGGCCCGATCCTGCCGGGCCACGAGCTGCAGGTCCGCGACGAGGCCGGCCAGGTTCTGCCGGAACGGCGGGTGGGGCGCATTTACGTGCGTGGCCCCAGCCTGATGCGGGAATACTTCCGCCAGCCCGAGGCCACCGCCGCGGTGCTGTCGGCGGACGGCTGGCTCGACACCGGCGACCTCGGCTACGTGGCCGACGGCGAGATCACGCCGACCGGGCGCTCGAAGGATCTGATCCTGCTGAACGGACGCAACATCTGGCCCCAGGACCTCGAGTGGACCGCCGAGTCGGGCGTCGAGGGCCTGCGCAGCGGCGACGTCGCGGCCATCGCGCTGGGCGAGTCGGAAGAGACGGTGATGCTGCTGGTGCAATGCCGCAGCAGCGACCCGGAGGTCCGCCAACGCATCAGCGAGGGGACGGCCGCCCTGATGCGGGCGCGGCACGGGGTCGACGCGCAGGTCCGGCTGGTGGGGTCCAGGGCGCTGCCGCAGACCTCCTCTGGCAAGCTCAGCCGTTCGAAGGCGCGCGCCCTATTCGAAAGCGGAGCCTTCGACCTCCTCGAAAGTTGAGCGGCATGCGGATCGCCGCAGTCACCGGCGCGACAGGCTTTCTCGGGCGGCACCTGGTCGGCGTGCTCGCCGAGCAGGGGTGGGCCGTGCGCGCGCTGGTGCGTCGCGACGCGGTGCTGGTCGCCCCGGCCGGCGTGGAGCCGGAGATCGTCATCGGCGGCCTGGCGGACGAGGCGGCGCTCAACCAGCTCTGTCGCGGCGCCGAGGTCGTGATCCATGCGGCGGGGCTAATCAAGGCGCCCAGCATCGCGGCGTTCACCGAGGCCAATGTCGAGGGCAGCCGCCGGGTCGCCCAGGCGGCCCGCCGCGCCGGCGTCGGGCGGGCGCTGCTGGTCTCCAGCCTGGCGGCGCGGGAGCCGCAGCTGTCGCCCTACGCCGCGAGCAAGCGCGGCGGCGAGGCGGCGGCGCAGGCCGTCCTGGGCGATCTGGTCAGCGTGCTGCGGCCGCCGGCGATCTACGGCCCGGGCGACCTGGAGACCCTGGGGGTGTTCGAGGCGGCGCAACGGCTGCCGGTGGCGCCGGTGTTCGATCGGCGCGCGCGAATCGCGATGATCCACGTGGCCGACGCTGCGCGTCAGATCGCCACTGCGGCCGACCGCGTCCCTGACAAATCCGTCGTCGCACTATCTGATGGGCGGTCTGACGGCTATAGCTGGCGCGAGATCGTCGAGGCCGCGGCGCAGGCCGTGGGACGTTCGCCGCGTTTGTTGGAGCTGCCGTCGGCGGTGCTGGCGGTAGCCGGCGTCGCCGGCGCCGTGCAACGCTGCTTCGGCGGTGATTCGATTCTCAGCCCGGGAAAGGCGAGGGAGTTGCGCCATCTCGACTGGAGCGTGCGTCCTGATGAGATTTGGGACGACGCACCCGAGGCAAATTTTGATATCACCACCGGATTCGCGCAGACGGTGGCGTCGTGGCGCGTGGCCAAAAAGCTGCGTTCATGAACCTTTTCTTGCGGATAGACGACACAACTATGGCAATCCGAGCGAAGCATGATTAGCTGTGCACGGGGCGCCGTATCCGGGGGTGACATGGCCGAACTCGTCGTGGATCTAACGGTGCGCGAAATTGGTCGCGCGGCCGAGGAGGTGCTCGGCAAGCCGGTGACCGTCAGCGCTGAGACGGACATTGCTCGCGATCTCTCCGTCGACTCATTGGCATTGATGAACATCGTTATGGAACTTGAGGACAAGTTCGACCTGTCGATCCCGCTGGATCGCATGGCGGACGTCCAGACCGTGGGCCAATTGGCTGCGGTCATTGATGAACTGCGGGCGAAGGTCTGAGCCGTTGGGACTTCTCGACAAGCACGTCTCGCAGATCCGCGCATACTCCGGGATCAAGGATCACGGCGCGGATCCATTCAATGTCCGTTTCGATCGCGTTCTGTCGCCGACCGAAGCTGAGCTCAATGGCCGTCGGGTCATCCTGCTCGGTACGAACAATTACCTGGGCCTGACCTTCGATCCGGAGTGCGTTGACGCCTCCATCGAGGCCGTCCGCGCCTGGGGGACCGGCACCACCGGCTCGCGGATCGCCAACGGCAGCTTCGGTGGCCACCTGGCGATGGAGCAGGATCTCGCGCGCTTCTATGGCCGCAAGCACGCCATGGTCTTCACGACCGGCTATCAGGCGAACCTCGGGGTGCTGTCGGCTCTGGTCGGACGCGGCGATCACCTGATCCTCGACGCCGACAGCCACGCCAGCATCTATGACGGCGCGCGCCTCGGCCACGCCGAGGTGATCCGCTTCCGGCACAACGATCCGGAAGACCTCTACAAGCGCCTGCGTCGCCTGGAAGGCACGCCGGGCGAGCGCCTGATCGTCGTCGAGGGCATCTACTCGATGATGGGCGACGCCGCGCCGCTGAAGGAGATCGTCGACGTCAAGCGTCAGTCGGACGCCTACCTGCTGGTCGACGAGGCGCACTCGATGGGCGTGCTCGGCGAGAAGGGCCGCGGCCTGGCCGAGGTCGAGGGCGTCGAGGACGACGTCGACTTCATCGTCGGCACCTTCTCGAAGAGCCTGGGTGCGATCGGCGGCTTCTGCGTGTCGAACGACGACGACTTCGACATCCTGCGCGTGGTCACGCGGCCCTACATGTTCACCGCCTCGCTGCCGCCGGCGATCGTCGCCTCGACGCTGAAGGCGCTGCAGCGGGTCGAGAACGACCGCACCCTGCGGCCTCAGTTGCAGGCCAACGCCGAGCGGCTGTTCCGCGGCCTCAACGCCCTGGGCTTCACGACCGGGCCGAACCCCAGCCCGATCGTCGCGGTGGTCATGCCCGACCTCCCGGCGGCGCTGGGGATGTGGAACGCCCTGCTGGGCGGCGGGGTCTATCTGAACCTCGCGCTGCCGCCGGCGACGCCGAACAACCGGCCGCTGCTGCGCACCAGCGTCAGCGCCGCGCACACGCCGGAGCAGATCGACCAGGTGCTCGACGTCTTCGAATGGGCGGGCCGTGAACTCGGCGTGCTGCCGGTCCAGGGGCAGCGGGCGTCCGGCTGACCTCGCCGGTGCGCGTTGGAGCGGCCTCGCCCTCGAACGCGCGCTAGGCTTTTGCTCTAGAACACGTTTTGACGGTCAGGCGCTTTTGCCTGACCGTTGACGTGTCTTGGCGCGCCACAGCCCCCACGCCAGCGCCGGTACGGCGAGCAGCGGATGACGCTCGCGCCAGGGCGTGAGCGCGACGGCCACGCCGGTGTGGCGCTCGATCTTCCACGCCGCATAGCGGGCGGCGCCTTCGAACGTGGAGGTCGCCTTCACCAAGCGGGCCGCGTTCAGCGGCTTGCCGAACCGCGCGCGCCGGCCCCAGCCGCGCCGCAACTCGCGGGCCGCCGCCGGGCTCAGCTCGGCGCGCAGGATCTCGCCCGACCGGGCGAAGGCGACGCCGCCGCTCGCCCAGGCCGTGGGCAGAAGCTGCGCGTAGCGCTGCGGATCAAAGCCGAGGATCTCCCGCTCGCGGCCCGGCTTCTCGACCCGAAGCTCCGCCTTGTAGGTGTTGCGGAACAGCGCCTGCCAGTAGTCCTCGGCGCGGCCTTCGGCCGGGCCGAGCGCCGCGGCGTAGCGGCCGGCGGTCTCGCAGGCGGCGGCGATCGCCGCGGTCACCGCCTCTTCGGCTTGCGGGTCCGCCGCCCAGGCCAGGGCCGACGGCTGCACGAACCGGGTCCAGATCGTGGTGTCGAGGAAGCCGTCCGCCGCGGCGCGGGCGAAGATCGCCAGCGGCATGGTCGCCACCTTGGCGCGCACGGTGCGGCCGGCGATCTGCATCTCCCGGTAGGAGACGTCGGGCCAGAGGTGACGCGAGAGCCAGCCGCGCCAGCCCTTGCCGCGTCCGTCGCCGGTCAGGATGTAGAAGTCGAGCACGCCATCCAGGTCGCCGGTGCGCAGCACCGAGCCGTAGAACAGCACCGCCCGCGCCCCGACCTCCTTGGCCAGCGCCGCGGCGAAGGCCCGCGCCTCCGGCGGGCAGGGCGCGGCCAGCTGATCGGCGACGAACGCGCGCAGCTCCAGGTTCACGGAACCACGAACTCCACCGGCGCGCCGGCGCGGACGTCGAGCTGGCCGCCGGCGTAGACCTCGCCGTCGAGCACGAAACTGGTCTCCAGGGCGACCTCGAAATGCTCCAGCGCGCGGCGCTGGTAGCCGGCCGATTCGAGCCAGGGGGCGTCGGCCCCGCTCAGCACGATCGGCAAGGCGTTCAGCAGGCGCTTCGGCGGGGCCCTGACCGTGAGGCTTCGCAGCGGGCCGCCGCTCTTCGGCGGGCCGAACGGCTGCACGTCGAGCGGCAGGCGTTCGAGCGTCGAGGCGAGGATCAGGAAGACGTCGGCCGGCTTGGGGGGCTGGCCGGCGAAGCCCAGCCGCATCGGCTCGCCATCGCGCCAGCCGCTGTGGCGGCCGCCGAACAGGGTCTGGAAGGTCGCCGCGCCGAGGGTCAGGCCGACGGCCAGGCCCTCGAAAGCGCCCATCTTGTGCGTGCGCTGGGCGAGATCGGTCGCGCGGACGAACGCCCCGGCCCCGAAGATGAAGCCGCGCGCCAGCGGCGTCGTCTCGCCCGCGCGGGCCACTTCGAGCGGGCGGCGGGGGCGCGTGCGCCCTTTCCGGGCGCTCTCGAGCGCGGCCTCCAGCGGCCAGTCGCGCGGCGCGCCGAGGTCGAGGGCGAGCGCATTGGTCTTGCCGGACGGCAGCACGGCCATCGTCGGCATGCCGTCGGTGAAGTGCGTCGCGGCCTGGGTCATCACGTCGCGAACCGTGCCGTCGCCGCCGTCGACGACCAGCAGGTCGATCCCCTGTTGCGCGAAGCGCGCCAGGACGGCGTCCAATTCGTCATGGCTGTGCGGGGCCTCGACGAGGACGCTTTCCGGCGGGCGCGGCGGCGGGTCCGCTGCGCTGGAGTTGCGACGGCTCCTGGGGTTGTGGATGACGCCGACGCGGTTCACCGCGACAGCCAGGAGACGACGCTGCCGCGCGGCGCGGCCATCGCCTGGACCAGCTGCGCCACGTGAACCAGGAAGGACAACGCGGTCCACAGCGCCATGGCGGCGAAGCCGACGTCCGGTCGGCCGAGCAGCGCGCAGCCGGTCAGCAGGATCAGGTTCGGGTTGCGCCGCGCGGTGATCTCGCGGAACCAGCTGTCGAACGGCCGCCAGGCATGCACGTGCATGTCGAACATCCGCATGAAGATGCCTTCGACGACGCGCTGGGCGACGTAGCCGACGATCACCACGCCCAGCATCAGCTCGCCGTAGGGCAGCGGCGGGTAGGGGCCGTTCTGCACCCCGACGTACCAGGCCCACCACCAGAACGGCGGGTGCACCAGGTCGATGCCGTGGTCGAAGATGTTGCCCCACTTCGACGAGGTCAGGGTGACGCGGGCGAGCTTGCCGTCGACGGTGTCGAGGAAGGTCATGATCCAGCCGCAGACCAGGCCGGCGGCGAAATGGCCCTGCCAGAACAGCACGAAGGCGGCGATCACCAGCACGAAGCCGGCGAAGGTCACCTGGTTCGGGGTGATCCCGGCGAGCGCGCACCAGCGGGTGACGATCCGCGCCGGCACCGGCCAGACGTGCTTAGTGACGAGGTCGGTGACGCCCTTGTAGGAGCCCTTGAACAGCCGCGCCTCGACCTGGCGCACGGTCGCGGGGCTCAGATGCTCCAGCACCGGCGGCTCGCGCTTGCGCAGCGCCTGATTGTAGGCGAGCGCGGCGGGGTCCAGCCGCTCCAGGCCGGCCAGCGCCGCCGAATCGCCGCGGCCTTCCAGGGCGTCAGCGACCTGCGCCGCGACGGTCCCGGCCACATGTGCGGCCAGCGGCTCGCCGGCGGGGCCGATCAGCAGGGCGTCCGGCCGCTTGGCCAGGGCCGCGATCAAGCTCTCGTCGTAGACCCAGTCGGCGCGGACCAGCACGACCCCGCCGGCGCCGGTCGCCAGCGAATCGCGCGCAACGTCGCGCAGGCCGACGCGGCGGAAGATCCGCTGCAGCCGTTCCGTCCCGGTCATGCCCCAGATACGGCCGTCGCCGGCCGCCAGAGTCACGCCCCGTTCCGCACTGCTCGCTCGATCCAAGTCCTGCCGCCCCTTATGCAAAATCGCCTGAGTTGATAACCAGCGAACCGAGCCCCTGGCCAGAGAGCTTTCAGTTGTCCGCCTTTCGTCTCGCCCACATCTCCGATCTGCACCTGACGCCACCGCCACGGCGCGGCCTCGAACTGCAGCCCAAGCGCTGGCTGAGCCGCTTTGCTTGGCGACGCAAGCGTCGCCGGCACAGCAGCGAAGTCCTGGCGGCCCTGGTCGAGGACCTCAAGGCGCATAAGCCCGATCACATCGCAATAACCGGCGATCTCACCAACTTCTCCACTACGGAGGAGTTCGCCGCGGCGCGTCGCTGGCTGGAGGCCTTGGGACCCGCAAGTGGGATCACCGTCAGCCCCGGCAACCACGATGCGCTAGTCGGCCGCAGCGGCCACGGGCGATTCGACACCTGGCGGCCCTGGCTGGGCGACGCGGACGTCACCGCGTTCCCGCAGGCGCGCCGGCGCGGGCCGGTGGCCATGGTGAACCTCTGCTCGGCCACGCCGACCGCGCCGCACCTGGCGCAGGGCGCGCTCGACACGGGGCAACTGGAACGCCTGCCCGAACTGTTGCGACGGCTGGGGGAGGAGGGGCTGTTTCGCGTCGTGCTGATCCACCATCCGCCGACCGCCGGAGTGGTCTCGCGGCGCAAGGCGCTGCGCCAGGCCCCCGAACTGGCGGCGATCCTGCGGGCGGAGGGCGCCGAACTGGTGCTGCACGGCCACGCGCACGAGGCCAACATGACGACCATGTCCGGCCCGCTCGGGCCGATCCCGGTGCTTGGGGTGCCGCCCGCCTCGGGCGACGGCGGCCACGACGAGCCGGCGCGCTGGCATTCAATCGAGGTCGAGGGCGCCGCCGAGGGCGGCTGGAGCGTGCGTCTGATCGCCCGCGGCCTCGTCGGCTCCGAGATGGTCGAACTCGGCCGCTACCGGCTCGCGCCGCTCAGCGGTAGCGCATCCGCAGGCTGATTGTCTTGCCGCCGGCGGGCAGCCGGAAGCGGACGTCGGCGAAGGCCGGCAGACCCATTCGCGCCGGCGCGTCGTTGGAGAAGCCGAAGCCTTCGGTCGGGCGGCCCAGCCCGTCGCGGTCGAAATCCCGGTCGCCATCCTGGTCGTGATAGACCGCCACGGCGTAGTGCCCGGGCGGCAGCCAGAAGCAGGCCCGCGTCACTGGAAGCGCGGCCGGCGTGCGCACGCGCCCCAGCTTGCCGCCGCGGGCGAGGAATCTCCGCACGTCGTCGGGATAGACGGTGATCGCCACTTCGCCCTTGGCGGCGCGTACGTTCGTGGCCTCCACCGTCAGTTTGACCGCGTCGCCGCCAGGGTGTCCGTGACAGGCCTCGGCGGCGTGCGCCGCCCCGCCAGCGAGCGTCGCGGCGACGGCGGCGGCCAGCCACAGGCGTATTCTCGCTTTCATCAACTGAACTGAATTCCTAATGTCGTGGCCGCGGCCCGTTTTGCCGCCGAAACTGGCTTCATGACGAATCCGACGGCTCAGAAGTTTGGGTATCCGCGTAGCTTGGTCGCTGAAACGGCGAGCTGGCTTGTGCTTGTTCGCCCCTCTCAACCCACATTGAGTTCTCTGGTGCTGGTCTGCAAGGAGCCGGTGGAGGCTTTCTCCGACCTGAGCCCGCAGGCCTTCGCCGATCTGGCGACGGTGACGCGCGGGGTCGAGCGGACCCTGTCGCAGTTCGTCGGCTACGCGCGTATCAACTACCTCATGCTGATGATGGTCGACCGCGACGTGCACTTCCATGTGCTGCCCCGCTACGAGGGCGGGCGCGACTTCGAGGGGCGGTCGTTCATCGACGAGGGCTGGCCGGGACCGCCGAAGCTGTCGCCGGCGATCGACCTCGACGCCGCGGCGCTCGATTCGCTGACCGAGCGCCTGCGCGCGCTCTGGTCGGCCGCCTAACCGGGGCCGCGCGTGAAACTTCTCGACCGCTACATTCTGCGGATGACGCTGGGCCCGCTGGGCGCGGCGCTCGGCGTGACGCTGGTGGCCCTGCTGCTGGAGCGGGTGCTGCGGCTGCTCGACCTGCTGTCGGAAAGCAGCGGGCGATTCGGCTTCGTGATGCAGCTGGCCGCCAACCTCGTGCCGCACTACCTCGGGCTGACGCTGCCGGCCGGCCTGTTCATCGCGCTGTTCGTGGTTGTCACGCGGCTGAACGAGGGCTCGGAGATCGACGCCCTACTGGCCAGCGGGGTCTCGCTGACCCGGCTCGTCGTGCCCTACCTGGCGCTCGCCTCGGTGCTGATGCTGATCAGCCTTGTGCTGTTCGGCTTCCTCCAGCCCTACAGCCGCTACGCCTATCGCGCGGTGCTGCACGCGGCCGAGACGGCCGGCTGGAGCGGTACGGCGGAGCCACAGACCTTCTTCGCGCCGGATGCGAACCTGATGATGACCGCCGACCGGGTGAACGCGACCGGCGAAGAGCTTGGCGGCGTGTTCATCCGCCGGACGCTGGATGACGGACGCGAGGAGGTGACCACCGCCCGCAGCGGTCGCCTGATCCGCGATCCCGACGGCGTGCACGTGCGTCTGGAGCTGACCGACGGCCAGCAGTTCAGCACCGCGACGAGCGGTGCGGCCCGTGTGCTCAGCTTCCAGAGCTTCGGCCTGGACCTGCCGCTGACCAGCGCCGAGACCCTGTTGCGCGGCCGCGGCCGCGACGCCCGCGAACTCACCCTGGCTGAGCTGGTGCGACAGGCGGCGCGCTCAAATTCGATGATTCCGCGATCGGAGCTGCTGGCCGAGCTTTATGCGCGGTTGGCGCGCTCGTTCTCCCTGCCGTTGCTGCCGCTGCTGGCCGTGCCGCTGGGGCTTTCGGCGAAGCGCGGCGGGCGGGCGCCGGGGATCATCATCGCCGGCTTGATCCTGATCGCCTTCCAGCACACGCTGCAACTCGGCCAGAGCCTGGCGGCGAGCGGCAAGGCGGCGCCGGCCCTCGCCGTGGGCGGGCCGTTCTTCATCTTCGCGGCGATCTGCATCGTGACCTTCATGACCAGCAGCAAGCGGCCCGGCGAAACGCCGGTGGGGCTGATCGCTGAGCGGTTCGGCGACTTGATCGTCCGCTTCACGAAGCCGCGCCGCGAAGAAAAGGCCGCCGCGTGATCCTGCATCGCTATCTGCTGCGCCTGCTCGGGACGCGCGTACTTGCGGCCCTGGTCGTGCTGGTGTCGATCCTGCAGGTGCTCGATCTGCTGGACGCCACCACCGAAATCCTGGAGCGCAAGCTCGGCGTCGCCGGCGTGCTCTACTACTCCACCCTGCGGCTGCCGACGCTGATCCAGCAGGTGGCGCCGATCGCCGTGCTGGCGGGCTGCCTGTTCGCCTTCGCCCAGCTCGCCCGGGAAAACGCCGTCGTGGCGCTGCGCTCGACCGGCGTGTCGGTCTACCAGCTGCTCATGCGGATGGCCCCGGCGATGCTGACGGTGGTGGCGCTGCACCTGCTGTGCGTGCAGTGGCTGGCGCCGCGGGCCGAACAGGCGCTGGACGCCTGGTGGAGCCGCAGCACCCCGGCCACGGAGAAGGCGCCCGCGGGCCCGCGCAGCTTCCGGGTCGGCAACGACATCGTCAGCGCCGGCGCGGCCGCCGACTCCGGGCGGCGGCTGACCGATGTGCGGATCTATCGCCGCGACGCCGACGGGCGCCTGATCGAACGGCTGCGCGCTGAGGCGGCGACCTACGAGGGTGATGGCTGGCGGCTCGCCTCGCCGGTGTTCGAGACCCTGAGCGCCACCGGCGTCCAACACGGCGCGGCGCGCGAGATCGTCTGGCGGCCTGGGCCGCAGCCGGCGGATGTGCGCGCGATCTTCGCCGGCGACGCCTCGGTGGCGCCGAGTGCGGCGCGGCGGGCGCTGGCCGGCGGGGTGTCGGCCCGGCCGCCGTCCTTCTACGAGACCGCCCTGCAGCGGGCCTGGTCGGCCCCGTTCTCGGCCTTCGTCATGCTGCTGTTGGCCGGACCGGTCCTGCTGATCAATTTCCGCAGCGGCGGGGCGCGGACCATGGTCGCCTGCCTGGGGGCCGGGCTGGTCTTCATGGTGATCGACGGGGTCTTCTCGGCGATGGGCGAGGCGGGCAACATCCCGGCCGTCCTCGGCGCCTGGGCCGCGCCGACGATGTTCGCGGCGCTCGGCGCCACCGCGCTGCTCTACCAGGAGGGATGATGCTTGCTCGTGCGCCGCACGCGGGCGAGGTGACCGTCACGCCGGTCGCCTCGGCCGCCGAGCTCGACCGCTTCATTCGCGTTCCGATGCGGCTTAGCGCGGCGGATCCGAACTACATCGCCCCGCTGATGATGGAGCGCCGTGAGGCGCTGACGCCGAAAACCAATCCGTTCTTCGCCCACGCCGAGGTGCAGCTGTGGCTGGCCGTGCGCGACGGCCGCGACGTCGGCCGGATCAGCGCCCAGATCGACCAGCTCGCGCCTGGCGACGGCGGTCCGCCCGCCGGCCATTTCGGCATGATCGCCGCGGAGGACGACCCGACGATCTTCGCCGCCCTGTTCGCCGCGGCTGAAGCTTGGCTGCGCGAGCGTGGCTGCGCCCGCGCCCAGGGGCCGTTCAACCTGTCGATCAACGAAGAGGTCGGCGTGCTGGTCAACGGCTTCGACTGCCCGCCGATGCTGTTGATGGGACATGACGCCCCATACGTCGCGGCGCAGGTCGAGGCGCTCGGCTATCGCGGGATCAAGGACGTCTACGCCTACCTCAGCCGGATGGCGGACGACCTGCCGCCGAAGGTGCAGAAGCTGGTGGACCGTGGTCCGCCGGCGGGCGTGCGCCTGCGCATGCTCGACATGAAGCGCTACGACGAGGAGGTGGGCGTCCTCACCGAGATCCTCAACGACGCCTGGTCAGAGAACTGGGGCTTCACCCCGACCACCCCGGCGGAAACGGCGCAGCTCGCCAAGTCGCTGAAGCTGGTCGTCGATCCGCGGCTGGCCTGGTTCGCCGAGCTGGACGGCGAGATCGCCGGCTTCATCGTCATCCTGCCGAACGTCAACGAGGCGATTCGCGACCTGAACGGCCGGCTTGCGCCGTTCGGCTGGGCCAAGCTGTTGTGGCGGCTGAAGGTGAGCCGGGTGAAGAGCGCCCGCGTCCCGCTGATGGGCGTGCGGCGCAGGTTCCAGGGCTCCCGGCGCGGGCAGATGCTGCCCTTTCTGCTGATCGACGCGGCGCGCCGCGAGGCCCGCAAGCTCGGTTATGAGACGGTCGAGCTGTCCTGGATCCTCGACGACAACTGGCCGATGCGGCGGATCCTCGAGGCGGTCGACTCGCGCATCTACAAGACCTACCGGCTCTACGAGAAGAGCCTGGCATGACCGTGACGCGCGCCCTGGTGTTGGCGGGCGCCCGCCCGGAAACCGACCCCGCCGCCGCCTACGCCGGGGTGTCCCACAAGGGGCTGATCGTGCTCAACGGCCGGACGCTGCTCGCCCGCGTCGTCGCCGCTCTGCGCGGCGCCGGGGTCGAGCAGATCGCGGTCTCCGCCTCCGATCCGCAGGTGATGGCGCTCGCCGGCGAGCTCGGAGCCGAGGTGCTGCCGGCCGAGGCCGGCCCCAGCCTCAGCGCGCTGCGCGGCGTCGAGCGGCTGGGGACGCCGGTGCTGGTGACGACCTCGGACCATGCGCTGCTGCAGGCCGAGTGGGTCGCCCAGTTCGTGGCCGACGCGCCGGCGGCGGCGGACGTCTGCGTGCTGCTTGCCCGCCGCGAGGTGGTCGAGGCCGACGCGCCGGGGACCAAGCGCACCTATCTGAAGTTCGCCGACGATCAGTGGTCCGGCTGCAACCTGTTTCTGCTGCGCAACGCGCGCGGCCTGGCCGCCATCCAGCTCTGGCGCAGCATCGAGGCGGACCGCAAGCGGCCCTGGCGGATCATCCGCCGGCTCGGGCCGCTCACCCTGGTGCGCTACCTGCTGGGGCGGGTGACGCTGGCCGAAGCGCTGGCGCGCTTGAGCCGGCTCTGCGGCGCGACCGTTGCTGCAGTCCCCAGCCGTTTCGGTCTGGCCGCCGTCGACGTGGACAAGCCGGCCGACCTGGATCTCGTGCGTTCGCTGACCGAGGCCTAAATCCCGTCAAGTCGCGTGGACGTCGACGCCCATGCCGGCGAGCAGGGTGGTCGCCTGGTCGAGGGAGATCTTCAGATCTTCGCGGCTGGCCAGCTGGGTCAGGTCCAGCCCGGCGAGCTGAGCTTGCCGCAGGTCGGCACGGGCCAGCTTGGCGCCGGCGGTCAACGCCTGAACCAGGTCGCAGCCGCGCAGGTCGCAGCCTTCCAGGTCGGCGTCGAACAGCACGGCCTCGCGCAGGCTCGAGCCCGAGAGGTCGCAGCCCGGCAGCCGGATCCCGTTCAGGTCGGCGAGCTGGAGGTTGCAGCTGCGCAGCGCGCCGCTCCAGAGCGGACGCCCGCGGCCGAAGGTGCGGCTGAAATCCACCCGCTGGAACGCCGCGCCCCGAAGGTTGCAGCTGTCCATCTCCAGGCTGTAGGCCTCGCATCGCTCGAAGCGGGCGAACGACAGCTCGCAGCGTTCGAAGCGCGCCTCTTCCAGCCGGCAGAAGGCGAAGCGTGCGCCCTGGGCGCTGGCGTGGGCGAACTGGCACTCCTCGAAGCGGGCGTCGCGCAGGTCGGCGCTGGCGAACCGCACGGCTCCGAACCGGCACTGGCGGAAGCGCGCGCCCTGCAGCGCGGCGTTCTGCAGTTCGGCCGCGCCGAAGCTGCAGTTCACGAACTGGGCGTCGGTCAGGTCGGCGTTCGCATAGTCGCCGTCCGCGAGGTCCTGCCCCTCGTAGAGCCGGCCTGGCCCAAGCTTGACGTCGCCCATCGCGTTCCCTCCCGTCGTGATCGCAGGCCGGCAGCCTGTCGCGCGGGCGCGTCAGGTTCGGACGTAGCGGTCTGGCTTAAGCGGCCTCGGCGGTGGCCCAGCGGGCGGTGAGCGCGATGTTGGTCTGGACGTCTTCGGGGAAGTCGGTCTCGCCCCACTCCAGGCCCTCGATCGACTGGACGGCGACCGCCTCGGTGGTGTGGGCGATGTGGTCGATGACGCTGAGATACCAGCGCCGCAGGCCTTCCGGCCGGCGCATGGCCTCGTCCACGGCGTGCGAGAAGCGGTCGGCGCCCGGCGCAGAAAAACGCAGGAAGCCGATCGATTCGGCGTCGTAGGTCTCGATCGACTTGCCGATGGCGCACAGCCGCCGGCCGTTGGTCTGCACCTTCATGTCGTCGGAGTCGTAGGACCCCTTGCGGTCGATCGCGAGGGTGATCTCGCCGTCCGGGGCAGCGATCAGCCGCCGGGCGATCTCGGTCTCGAACAGGGTGTCGCCGTTCAGCAGCAGCACGGGACGGTCGAACTCGCGCCGCGCCAGCCAACAGGAGGCGAGGTTGTCGGCCAGTTCGAAGAACGGATTGAACAGGGTGCGGACCTTCATCCCGCCGTGCGGAATGCGGGCGATCTCGGCGTCGACCAGGTTGGCGCCGAAGCCGGTGACGATCACCGCTTCCTTGACGCCGGCCACTTCGAGGCGGTGCAGCTGCCAGCCCAGCATGGTGCGCCCTGAGAACTCGATCAGGCACTTCGGCCGCCGCTCGGTCAGCGGCCCGAGGCGCCGACCCTGGCCGGCGCTGAGGATGATCGCTCGTTCGGGAGAATCCAACGCTGGCTCCTGAGGGTTATTTCACGTTGAGGCGCGTGTGAACGCCGCCCTTGTAGGTGACCGAGTCGCCCTGGTCCTGAACCTGGAAGGAGCCGGCCTTCAACTGTCCGGCCGAGCCGGAGGCCTGCACGGAGCCCTTGCCGACGATGTCGCCGGTCTTGGAGTTGTAGGTCGCCGCGGGGCTGGTGAATTCGCCGGCCCGGCCGGTCATCTTGACGTCGCCGACCAACTCCAGCAGGCCGGCGGTCTCGTCGTAGACCCCGCCCTTGGCGGTCACGCGCATCTGGTCGGCGCCGTCCTGGTCGCGGATCAGCACCGGATTGTTCAGGCGGATGCGGTTCGTGCTGCCGTCCTCGCGCTGCGCGGTCGCGGCGCTGATGACGAAGGGGCGCTTCTGGCTGTCCTCGCCGATCAGCCGCGGGGCGATCATCTCGATCGGCTGCGTCGTGGCGGCGCGGACGCGGGCGCTGTTGAAGGCGCCGGTGATCACGCTGGCCAGCACCGTCAGCAGGATCAGCACGGCGAGCAAGGGCAGCACGATGCGCAGGGTCGCGATCAGCGACGGCCTGGGGCGACGAACGGCGGGGGCCTCGGTGGCGGACATTGAGGGTCTAGCTACTCCCCCAGTCGGCCTGCTGTCACCCGTCGAGTGATGGCCGGAACAGGATCTGAGAGACCGCGCGACGTCCGTCCTGGCGCGTGAGCTGCACGAAAACGTCGACGACGTTGCGGACATAGGCGGCGATTTCCGCCCGGCCGAGGTTGAGCCCGGCCTGCAGGACCATCAGGCTCAGCTGCTCGATCGCGCCGGCCGGGCTGTCGGCGTGCAGGGTGGTGATCGACCCCGGGTGGCCGGTGTTGACCGCGCGCAGGAAGCTCGCCGCCTCGCGGCCGCGCAGCTCGCCCAGGATGATCCGGTCGGGCCGCATCCGCAGGCAGGCCTGCAGCAGGTCCTCCGCGGTGACCTTGGCCTCGCCGGTCTCGCCGCGCACCGCCAGCAGCCCCACGGCGTTCGGATGCTCGATGCGCACCTCGGCGGCGTCCTCGATCAGAATCAGCCGCTCGCGATGCGGGATCTCCTTGAGCAGGGCGTTGACGAAGGTGGTCTTGCCCGTCGAGGTGCCGCCGGCGACGACGATGTTCTTGCGCCGCAGCACCGCCTGGCGAAGGAAGTCGACCGTACGGCCGGCGTCGAGCAGGGCGCGAAGCTCGCCGTCGAGGGCGGCGGCTTCCGAAACGCCGTCGATCCGGGTCCGCTCGAAGAAGCCGTCGCGGGCGTAGTCTTCCAGGCTGAGGTCGGCGGTCACATGCTTGCGGACCGCCAGCGCCATCGGCCCGCGGGTCGCCGGCGGGGCGATGATCTGCACGCGCGCGCCGTCCGGCAGGGTGGCGGAGAGCAGCGGATGCTCGCGGTTCACGCCCTGGTGCGAGAGGCTGGCGATCTGCCGGGCGAGCCGCCACAGGGTGGTCTCGTCGAGGCCCGTCGCCTCGTGCCGTTCGAGACCGCCGGCGAGCGTCTCGACCCAGACCTCGCCCGGCCGGTTGACGTAGAGGTCGGTCACGTCCGGCCGGGCCAGCAGCGGCGCGAGCTGGGCCAGATAGGTCGCCAGATAGACTGCGGCGGGCTGGACGCTCACCGCGCCTGACCCACGGCCGAGAAGTCGAGGTCGCGGGCGACGAAGATGCGGATCGATTCGCCCTGGGCGACCTTGATCGTCGGCGGCACTTTCTCCGTCTGCACGGCGCCGGCCGCGGCGGTCGCCTGGCCCGGCGAGCCGATGGCGATGGTGGTGGTCGGCCCGTCGCCGACCGCGGCGATCCCGGCGTTCAGCACCGACAGCAGGATCGAACCGCCGAAGCGGGTGAAGAAGTGCCGGTCGACCTCGCCGGTCAGCCCGCCGCGGCCGAGTTCGTCGGTGCCTGGCGAGCCGATCTGCACCGACACGCCATCGGGACGCAGGACCCGCGACCAGATCACGAAGGCGCGCGACTGGCCGAGCGACGTGGCGCTGCGGTACTGGCCGATCAGCCGGCTACCGCGGGGGATCAGCACGGCCCGGCCGTCGAAGCTGCGCACGTCGCGGCTGACTATCGCGCGGGTGTAGCCCGGCAGGTCGGAGTCGATGGCAGTCTCCAGCACCGCCGGGATCACTGCGCCCTGCGGGATGGTCAGGCTCAGGTCGCCCATGTGCGTGGCGAACGCCGCGCCGGGCGTTCCGCCGCCCAGCTGCAGCCGCTGGGCCATGGTCGCGACGGCGCTCTGGGCCCCGGGGTTCTCCAGCGCCTGAGCCATGGAGATGTCCGGCGAGCCGTCGCCGGTGGGAGGCGGGCGTGGGCTTGGGCCGGCCTGGGCCAGCGTGATCGGCCGCGCGTGGCCGCCGAGGTCGACGACCACCGCCGGCGCTGATAGGCGCGCGCGGCCGTCGTCCGAGGGCGCGCTGGACTGCGCCGGCGTCGGCTCGGGCGGAGGGGCGAGGAGGGCGGCCGGAGGGGCGGACGCGAACTGCGGCTCGGCGGGCGGGGCGGGCAACTGCAGCGGCGGCGCGGGCTCGCTGGCCGGGACCTCCGACGCCGGCGTGGTCAGCGCGTGGGCCTCGGCCCGGTCACGGCGGCTGTCCAGCACCAGGAACAGGGCGATCGCCAGGATCACGAAGGCGGCGATCGCCAGCGGCGTCGGCAGGCCGCCGTTCGCGCGCGCCACGGCCAGTCGGGCCTCCAGTTCGAGCGTCTCCGCTTCGGCGGCGGGGGCCGTCGGCGTCATCGGGATCTCGCGGGATTGTGGCCGGAGAAGCCGGCGTTGACGACGATGGCGACCTGTTTGCCGTCGCGCAGGGCGAAGCGCGGGGCCAGCTGCTGGACGACGACGTAGCGCCCGCGGACGGCGTAGTTGACCAGGCTCTCGGAGCCGTCGGCCGCCAGCGCGAAGATCGCCGGCGCCGCCGCTTCCGGGGGCCACTCGAAATAGGTCATCTCGCCGTCGTCGAAGACCCGCGACGGCGTGGCCGCCGGCGCGCCCGTGACCGAATAGGCGCTGTTGGCGACCTGCGGCTGGGCCTCGCGCGCCGGCAGCGGCTGGGCGGCGATCGGGGTCGGATAGACGAAACGCAGGGCGTAGGCGGGCGCCGCCTTGGCGCCCTTCGGCGCGAGCTGCAGATCGAACAGATAGCGGCGCAGATCGGTGACCACCGTCATGTTGGTCGCCTGGCCGTCGATCGGCTTCAGGAACAGGATGTTGGCCCGGCGGTTCGGGGTCACCTGCCAGCCGACCGCGTCGCCGATCGAGACGTTCTCGATCCGCTCGTTGGCGGCGAACTCGACCATCAGCTGGTAGCCCAGCGCGGCGCGGATCGCGGTGACCTTGTCCGGATCGTAGTCGACCAGCCGCACCCGCGCGTCCTGGGCCGCGGCCGGCTGCGCCGCCAGGACGGTGATGACCATCAGCGCCGCGAACCGTTTCACGACGTGGCTCCAGCGGGTTGCAGCACGCCGGCCGCCGGCGCGCCGACCGTCTCGGAGTCGCGGCGGTAGGCGGTGACCTGGAAGCCCAGTGGATTGAGCAGCCGGTCCTCGTTGCGCATCGGCGCGGCGGTGTAGCGGAACCCGACCACGGCGGCCCAGGCGCAGCGCTCGCCGGCCAGGTCGCCGTCGCGGCGTTCGGTCTCGAAGCGCACCAGGGCGCTGGTCGTACTGATCAGCGAGACGCTCTTGATTGTGGTCTGCACCACGGTCGTACGGCTGTTGAGGTTGACCGGGCTCTGCGGGTTCTCGCGCCGCATCAGGCCGATGTACTGGCTGCGCGCCGGGCCCTGCGACCAGGCGGTGACCTGGCGGTAATTGGCCTGCAGGTCGTGCGCGTCGAAGGTTTCGCGGGCCATGACGTACTGGGCGAGGAAGGCCTGGGTCACGGCGGCGTCCTGCGACAGCGCCCCCGGCTTCAGCCCCTGGGCGAACTCGGCGTAGCCGGTCTGCCGGTCGACCAGGATGGTGTAGGGCACAACGGTTTTCAGCGGGGCCAGGGCGGCCAGCGCGACGGCTTCCAGCGCGGCGATCGCCACCGCCACGCCGGCGATCGTCCAGGCCAGGCGGCGCGAGGCGCGCAGCGAGCCGTGGACGTCCTGCGCCCAGGTCCGGGCCTCAGCGTAGTAGGCGGGCTTGTCCATCTTCATCCGTCTCTCCGCTGGCTGCTAGCCGCGGCCAGGGGATGCGCCGGCCGCCGGTGGCTGGGACCGGGTGCGGCCGGCGCACTCGCCGCGGAGGGCGAATAGGCTGACCGCCCCGAGAACTGCGCCGCGCCGGCGGCCTCGATCAGCATGCGGCTCTCGCGGCGCTCCAGCGCCGCGGCGGCCGCGGCTACGGCGGCGACGCGCGGCGGCGGGGCGAGCGCGGCCGGCGCGAAGGTCGCGAGGCGGTCGGCCGGGGTGGCGGGCGACTGGGACGCGCCGCTGGTCTGTCCAGCGTTAGGGGTGCGGCCGAGCGGCAGGCGCAGGCTGAAGCCGACGACAGCGCAGGCGATCACGCCCGCCAGGGTCACCAGGGCGGTCGTCAGGGTGATGACCAGCACGGCGATCGCCGGGGCCGTATCGTCGCCGCTCTGCGCGCGCAGCGCCGCCAGGGCGGCGAGCTGCGGCTGGACCAACTGCAGTTGCAGCACCAGCGCCAGCAGGGCGAACAGCGGCGCCAGCGACAGGCCGATCGCCGCCCGCAGCCAGCCGATGAAGACGCCGCGGGTGCTCGGGAACAGCAGAAATCCGAGGAACACCGGCCCGGCGGTCAGCAGGGCGGCCAGCACGATGCGGACGCCGAGCAGAACGCCGAGCGTCGAGCTCAGCATCAGCACCGAGGATAGGTTCAGGGCCGCGGCGCTGAAGCCGGCGCCGCCGAGCCAGGGCGAGGCGCCGCCGGGCGTCTTGCCGGCGTAGAAGGCGGCCGCGGCCTGCATCTCGTCGAACGCCATCTGCAGCGCGCCGCGCACGGCCTCGATCGGCTTGGCCGAAGCCGAGCCGAGCAGCAGCTCGCCGGTCAGCTGCTCGGGGCCGTGGAACAGGGTCTCGAACACCAGGCGATGGTAGAGCGGCCAGTTGCTGGCCAGGGCGAGGACCAGGCCGATCTTCACCGCCGCCAGCGTCAGGTCGCCGACCCGCAGGGCCCCCAGCCCCAGCATCAGCCGCAGGCCGAGCACCGCGACATAGATGGCCAGCACGCTGGTCAGGGCCGCCAGCAGCTGGGAGTCCGGGCCGGCCAGCGCCCCGTAGCCGGTCTGCACCAGGGTCGCGACATGACAGTCGACCGAGGTCAAAAGCCCGTCGACCAGGCCGCTCTCGGCGGCCGCCGCGCAGATCTCGGCCATCAGGCGCGCTCCAGCAGCCGGGGCAGCCAGGCCTCGGGGCTCTCGCCGACACTGGCCAGGATCTCGTCGAGCAGCCGCACGGTCCGTTCGCGCCCGGACAGCACGGTCAGCAGCTCGCTTTCGCCGGCGAGGTTGAGGCGTGCGACCACGCTGTCGGTCCCGTGCTTGATCAGGAAGCAGCGCGAGGTGTCGGGCAGCGACTTCACCAGGCCGAACTCGTGTTCGCTTAGGCCGAAGCCGTCGATGTAGTCGCGGGCCTGGGCCTTGGGGTTGGCCAGGAAGATCTGGGTCGCGGCCTGCTCGACGATGGCCGAGGCGATCCGGCTCTCCAGCGCGTCCTGGGCGCTCTGGGTGGCGAAGCCGACGATCCCGTTGCGCTTACGGATCGTCTTCTCCCAGTCCTTGATCCGGGCGACGAAGACCTCGTCGTCGAGCGCCTTCCAGCCCTCGTCGATGACGACGATCGCCGGGTGGCCGTCGAGCCGCTGCTCGACCCGGTGGAACAGGTACATCATCGCCGGCGTGCGCACGGCCGGCTCGTCCAGCACCTGGGTGATGTCGAAGCCCAGGGTGCGGACGTCGAGGTCGAGGGCGTCCTCGGCGTTGTCGAACAGCCAGGCGCGCTCGCCGTCGCCCCACCAGGGCCGCAACCGCGCGGCGAGGTCGGCGCCGTGTGGCCGCCGGTCGCCGCGGAACAGCTCGGCGAAGTAGCGCAGCCGGCGGAACTCCGGCAGCTGGGCGAAATTGGCGTCGACCGCCTCGCGGATCCGCTCGACGTCCTCCTCGGCGAGCAGTTCGCCGGGGCGGCTCACCAGCCGCTGGGTCCAGTCGGCGAGGAAGCCGCGGTTGGCCGCAGTGTCGGCCAGCTGCAGCGGGTTGAAACCGGTCGGCCGACCGGCGCGGATCACGTCGTAGCGGCCGCCGATGGCGCGCAGGAAGATCTCGGCCCCGCGGTCCTTGTCGAAATAGACGATCCGCGGGTCGAACTTGCGGGCCTGGGCCAGCAGGAAGGCCAGCACCACCGTCTTGCCCGCGCCCGACGGGCCGATCAGCGTGAAGTTGCCGAGATCCTGCTTGTGGAAGTTGAAATAGTAGGGCCCGGCCGAGGTGGTCTCGAGCAGGGTGACCGCTTGGCCCCAGTGGTTGCCGTCGGGCTTGCCGAGCGGGAAGTTATGGCCCGAGGCGAAGCCCGCGAAGTTGGCCGTCGAGATCAGAGCTTTCCGGGCGATGTCCTTGAAGTTGCCGGGGAACTGCGCCCAGAAGGCGGCCTCCAGATTGACGTCTTCGCGCACGGCGATGGCACCGATGTCGGTGAAGGCGGCCTGCACCTCGGCGCAGGCCTCGGCCAACCTCGCCAGGCTCTCGGCGCGGACCATCACCGTCAGGTGGTGCTCGCCGAACGCCGCGCGGCCGGCGGCGACCTCGTCCTTGGCGGCGGCCAGCCCCTGGCGCAGCGACAGCGCCTCGTCGTCGGCGGCGCGCATGCGCCGCAGCGCCAGGTTCATGCGGCCGAGGCTGGCCTGGCGGTCGACGAAGCCGAAGCTCTGGCTGACGGTCAGCTCGTAGGGCAGCCGCAGCAGGTCGTCGAGCAGGCCGGCGGCGGTCTGCGGCGGGTAGTCCTTCACCGAAATCATTGCCGCGAAGGCGCGCGGCAACCGGCCGGCGGCCGACAGCTCCAGCGCCTCGGCGCCGAAGCTCACCCGGCGGTAGGGCAGGTGGCGGCCAAGGTCGCTGGGCGGCAGCAGCACCGGCCGGGTCTCGCCGTTGAACAGGGCGGAGAGTAACTCCAGCGGTTCCGACGCCGGGCCGTGCGGCGTGTCGTAGACCTGCAGGGGCCGGACGCCGTAGGCCGCGAGCGCGGCGGTCAGGGCCTCGCGCGCGGCGGACAGCTCGCGCAGGTCGACGGCGTGGTCGGCCTGGGCGCGGGCCGCCGACGCCGCCCCGCCCAGGCCGCGCAGCAGGCTGTCGAGCAGGCCGGCGTTGCCCTGCAGCGGCCGGCGCACCAGCGTCAGGTAGAGCTCGTTCACATAGAGCTTCTTGGTCGCCAGCCGTCGGCTCCACGCGGCGTCCAGCTCGCGGCTGAAGGCGTCGCCGAATTCGGCGCTCAGGGTTGGCGCGACCTCGCGGCGGACCACGTGGTGGTAGAGGGCGAAGCGCGAGCTGGCGATGGCGCGCAGGGCGGCGTCGCGCAGCGCCTTGCGGTAGTTGATCTCCTCGGTGTCCACCGTCTCGAAGCGCAGGCCGTCGAGCCGGATGAACTGCATCAAGAGGCCGTCGCGGGTCTCGATCGTCAGGTCGTCGACATGGCGCGCATAGGGCAGGCGGTCGCCGGCGGCGGCCTCACGCCGGGGATCGGGACGCGGAACGGGGCGCGGGCTCACGGGCGGTAGGAGTTGCAGCGCCACGCCGGCCAATTGCGCACGCGCGGATTGCGGCTGATGCGGGTGAGCCAGAGATCGAAGATCCGCGGCTCTTTCAGGCAGGCCATGTAGCCGGCGAGGTGCAGCAACACCGCGGCGGCCAGCGACCAGAACGACTTGGTGATCAGGAACAGCTCGGCGGTCACGACGGCGTTCAGCACGAAGTAGCCGTAGGTCACGCCGGCGAACATCTGCGGCCGGGTCAGGGCGCCGAACACCAGGTCCTGCTCGAGCCGCACCACCGGTCAGAAGCCCACGGCGGTCTGGCGGATGCCGGCGACGATGGCGGTCGCGCCGAACAGGATGAAGCAGCCCAGCACCACGGTGGCGGCGTGCCGCCAGTTCATCCGGCCGGTCAGGGTCATGAAGCCGACGGCGGCGACGGCGATCACCGCGGCGACGGTGGCGACGGTGCCGAGCAGCGTGCCCTGCAGCCAGCCGAGCGCGCCGGAGATCGCGCCGGAGCCCGCCGGGTCGAGCGCCTGGGCCTGCGCCGCGCTGGCCACAGCGAAGGCGCCGACCCCGGCGACGAGTTGGATCACGGATCGTGTAATGCGCATGCCAAGCCCCCCATTTAACGCCGCCGTTGCTGCCTCAGCCGTGTGACGCTTTGGTGGCAATTTTGCGCGATCGCAACCTATCAGTGTCATGAAGCCGGCGGCGGCGACGGGTTGGATCACGGATCGTGCAGCCCGCATGGCGAAGGCCCCTTTTTCGGCCCCCGTTGCTGCCTCAGTCGTGTGACGCTTTGATCGTCCTTCCTGCGAAGTTTTGTGACGCCGCCCGCCACGTGCCGCGCCGGCGCTGGAAATTCGGTTCAAGTTCGTCCGCTAACAAATTGGGAGAAAACGCCGAATGGCTGGGACCAGGCTGCCGACCGATCCGCAGGACCTGACTGTGGATCACCTGAATGCACTGCTCGCGGCGCAGTCGCCGGGCGTGGCGCTGACGGACTTTACGGTGACGGAGACCCACCTCTGGGGCGGTGGCCAGGCCTCCTCGGCCGGGCGGATGGTGATCGCGCCGACCTATGCGGCGTCGGCGCCGAGGGACTTGCCGCGGAGCCTGATCATCAAGGTCGCCAAGACCGATCCGACCTCGGACGACCCGAAGCGGGTGCGCGGCACCGGTGCGCTCTATCGCAACGAGGTGAACGTCTACACCCGCCTGCAACCCTCGACCTTCCTGGAGGCCCCGGCGGTGCTGGGTGGCGTCTACGACCCGGAGACGGCCACCTTCCTGCTGTTGATGGAGGATCTGCGCGATCGCGGGGCGAGCTTTGGCGCGGTGACCACGCCGGTCGGCCTCGACACCGTCCGCTCGCTGCTGGACCAGCTCGCCAGCTTGCACGCCCGCTTCTGGAACAGCCCGGACTTCGCCGACGGCTTGAGCTGGATGGAGGCCCATACCCGCGGCGACCTCCACCTGGTCTTCAACACCCCGCAGGCCGCGCCGGCCTTCATCGCCCAGCAGGTCGAGCAGGAGCAGTTCAAGCGCGAGATGGTGCAGCGGCTCGGGACCACGGTCGACGGCCTGTTCCGCGGCTTCCAGCGGGTGCAGGCGCATCAGGCGCGGCTGCCGCAGACGGTCTGCCACGGCGACACCCACATCGGGAACACCTACGCCCTGCCGGACGGCCGCGGCGGTCTGCTCGACTGGCAGTTGGCCTCCCAGGGCTACGCCATGCACGACGTCAGCTATCTGGTGGCGACCGCGCTTCCGGTGGCCGAGCGCCGGACCCACGAGCGCGAGCTGCTGGCCTATTACCGCGAGCAGCTGCTGGCGAAGGGCGTCGCCGACGCGCCCAGCCTCGACGACCTCTGGCTCGAGTACCGCCGCGCGATGGTCTGGGGCGTCTACATCGGCTGGCTGACCACGCCGGTGGTCAACTACGGCTGGGAGATCACCGTCATGAACCACCTGCGGATCATGACCGCTTACGAGGACCTCGAGACCGGCAGGCTGATCGACGCGCTCGGCTGAGGCGGCAAGGAACGCTGCGGATGGATGTCACGTCGCCGTAGCGTTCACGTCACAAAAGCTTGTAGCTCAAAGGATAGGCATCCCGCGAACCGCGCCACGGCGCAGCTTTTTCGTTTGTGGGGGCACTATGGCCAAGAAGAGCGATCTCGACAATTCCTACACGGACGGTGTTCTAAACACGAACGTCCCGGGGAATTCCAGCCTCCAGGACATTATCGACCAACGTTATTCCAGGCGTAACCTACTGCGCGGCGGGTTCTCGGCGACCGCGCTGGCGGTGTTCGGCGGCCTGCCGCTGGCGGCCTGCGGCGGCGACGGCAACGATGCGCCGTCCGTGAGCGCCGGCGCCTCGGCGACCACCAGCGCCGGCCGCTCGGTGTCGCTGGCCGGCACGGCGACCGACGGCGCTTCGGTCTCCAGCGTCACCTGGACTCAGACCTCCGGGCCGTCGGTCACGCTGTTCAACGCCAACACCAACACCGCCAGCTTCATGGCCCCGAGCGTGAGCAGCTCGACCCCGCTCGGCTTCCGCTTCACCGCCACCGACGCCGACGGCAAGACCTCGTCGGCCGACACCACGGTCACGGTGCAACCGTCGAGCCTCGGCTTCACCGCGGTGCCGAAGAACCAGAACGACATCGTCACCGTGCCGGATGGCTACACGGTCACGGTGCTGTACCGCCTCGGCGATCCGATCGCCGCCGCGACCTCGGCCTACGCCAACAACGGCACGGACACGAATTTCGCGAGCCGCGCCGGCGACCACCACGACGGCATGGCCTTCTTCGGCCTGGGCGCCAGCGGCGCGGCGCGTGACGACGCCGCCAACGCCCGCGGCCTGCTGGTGATGAACCACGAGAACATCAGCCAGCGCTACCTGCACCCGAACGGCCCGACCGCCGGCACGCGTCCGGAAGCCGAGGCGCTGAAGGAGGTCGAGGCGCACGGCGTCAGCGTCATCGAAGTCACCCGCGGCGCCTCGGCCTGGGGCTATGTGCAGGCCTCGACGCTGAACCGCCGCATCACCCCGCTGACGGCCATGACGTTCCGCGGTCCGGTGGCCGGCTCGGCGCTGCTGCGCACCGCCTATTCGACCAATGGGACCCAAGGCCGTGGCACCATCAACAACTGCGCCGCCGGCGCCAGCGGGTGGGGCACCTACTTGACCTGCGAGGAGAACTGGGCCGGCTACTTCCGCCGCTCGGCGACCGACAACGCCGCGCGCGCGGCCAAGGAGGTCACCGCGCTGAACCGCTACGGCGTCGCCCAGGGCGCGAGCGGCAACTTCGGCTGGGCCACGGTGACGCCGGCGAGCGCGTCGAACACCACCTACGCCCGCTGGAACGCTTCGGCGACCGGGGCCGACGCCACCGCCGACTTCCGCAACGAGCCGAACCAGTTCGGCTGGGTGGTCGAAATCGACCCCTATGATCCGACCTCGACGCCGCGCAAGCGCACGGCGCTCGGCCGGATGGGCCACGAGAACGCCAAGCTGTCGCTGCTGAAGCCGGGCGTGAAGTTCGCCGTCTACATGGGTGACGACAACCGCAACGACTATTTCTACAAGTTCGTCTCCAACACCGTCTGGAGCGCGGCCGACGCCACCGCTGCTGACCGCCTGGCCGTCGGCGACAAGTACCTCGACGCCGGCGTGCTCTACGTCGCCAAGTTCGACGCGAACGGCGCCGGCCAATGGCTGCCGCTGGTGTTCGGCCAGGGCCCGCTGACCGCCGCCAACACCACCTATCCGTTCGCCGACCAGGCCGACGTGCTGGTGAACGCCCGCCTCGCCGCCGACGCCGTGGGCGCCACCAAGATGGACCGGCCGGAGTGGGTCGCGGTGAACCCGGTGAACGGCGAGGTCTATCTGACGCTGACCAACACCAACGCCAGCTCGCGGCCGATCACCGCCACCGACGCCGCCAACCCGCGCTTCTACAACGATCCGAAGGGCGCGGCCGCGGCGGCCCAGACCGGCAACCCGAACGGCCACATCATCCGTCTGCGCGAGACCGGCGACACCTCCGAGGCCACGACCTTCACCTGGGACATCTACGCCTTCGGCGCGGGCGCGGATCTCGACGCGGCGAACATCAACATCTCCGGCCTGGACGCCAGCAACGACTTCTCCAGCCCGGACGGCCTCTACTTCTCGCGTTCGACCAACCCGGCCGGCATGGTCAACCCGCTGATGTGGCTGCAGACCGACGACGGCGCCTACACCGACGTCACCAACTGCATGATGCTGGCGGCGATGCCGGGGACCGTCGGCGACGGCGGGACGAAGACCATCACCAACACCAGCGGCGCGACTACCGCCACCCAGACCACCCGGGTCGGCAAGGCGCCGGGCACCTCGCTGCGGCGCTTCCTGGTGGGGCCGAAGGAGTGCGAGATCACCGGCATCGACTCGACGCCGGACGGCTGCACCCTGTTCGTCAACATCCAGCACCCGGGCGAAGAGGTCGGTTCGGGCTTCCCGAACACCTTCTCCAGCAACTGGCCGGCCAGCCAGACCAGCGCCACGGCGGTGGCCCGGCCGCGCTCGGCGACCATCGTCATCACCAAGAACGACGGCGGGGTGGTCGGGCTCTGAGCCCGGCGGTCCAGGCGCTGTTCGGAGGCCCGCTTCGGCGGGCCTCTTCTGTTTTGGGCGCTGCGAGGCGCCGAACGCCCCCTCAGTCGGCTGCGCCGACAGCTCCCCCGCCTGCGGGGGAGCAGCGACCCGCTCCTCCACCGCAAAGCGGGGGAGGTGGATCGCGCCGCAGGCGCGAGACGGAGGGGGCGTTCAGCGCTCTGGCTGGCCGAGCCGGCTCAAGATCGCCGCGACATAGGCCTGGGTCTCGGGGAAGGGCGGCACGCCGCGGTGGCGATCGACCGCGCCGGGGCCGGCGTTGTAGGCCGCCAGGCTGAGCCGCAGGTCGCCGTCGTAGCGGCGCAGCAGCTGGGCGAGGTAGGCCGCGCCGCCGGTGATGTTCTGCTTGAGGTCGAACGGATCGACGCCGAGGTCGCGGGCGGTGGCCGGCATGAGCTGCATGACCCCCACCGCCCCCTTGGGCGAGATCGCCGCGGGTCGCAGCCGCGACTCCTGCCAGGCGACGGCTTCGACGAGGTCGCGGCGCAGGGCGTAACGCTGGGCGGCGTCGGCGATGGCGCGGTGGATGTCGAGCGTCGGATCGCCGGCGATAGCCCGGGCGGGCGGGACAAGGGCGGTCGCGCCGCCGTCGGTGTGCACCATGGCGCCGGCGTAGGTGGTGACCGCGCCGTCGGCGGCGATCTCCAGGACGTCAGCGCGCGCGGCGCCCGCCGCGAGCGCCAGCGCCGCCACGCAGGCGGCCCCGATCCGTATCGCCATGCGCCCCTTGCACCCCGCTGCTTGCAGTCGCCTTGGCGCCCGGCCGTGACGCTATGATGAAGCTTCGGACTGGTCGGCGATCGCCTGCAGGCTGCGGGCCAGCCAGTCGACCATCTGCGGGTCGGGCCTCTCGCGCGCCGGCAGCACCTTGAGCTGGTAGCTGTAGAGCACGAAGCCGGTGCACAGGGTGATGACCTGCGTGGCGCGCGCCTCCGCGTTCGGCGCCCCTAGCCAGGCGGCGAGCGGGGCGAGCGCGCGCTCCTGCAACACCCGGGTGGCGATCGCGCGGGCGTCGGGGTCGCCGGTGGAGAGGCCGATCATGGCGTGCGGGCTATAGTCGAGCTGCGGATGCGCTAGCAGCCCGGCGATCCGGCGACCGAAGCGCCCGCGCTCCTCGGGGATCATCAGGCCGACGTCGAGGATGTCGCGCAACGCGGCTTCGAACAGCCCGGCCTTGGAGCCGAAGTAACGCAGCAGGATGGTCGAGGAGACGCCGACCATCTCGGCGATGTCGCGAATGCCGGCCTGCGAGTAGCCTACAGAGGAAAACGCCTTCTGGGCGGCCGTCAGGATCTGCGCCTTGGTCAGCTCGGCGTTGCGCCGCCGCGGCGGTGAGGGCAGGTCCATGCCGTCGAGTATCCAGGGTCGGCAGGCTGGACAAGCCGCAAGTCGCCGCCGGATAACTCACGGCCTCGCCCTATAGACCGCCGCCACACGCCACCGCCTGGGGACCCCGACATGAGCGCCGACGACCTGCACCGCCCCCTCTATGTGCCCGACGTCCTGGTCAATGCGCTGAACCAGGATCCCCAGCGACCGCTGCTGCATCTGCTGGGCGGCCCGATCCTGACGGTCGGCGAGGTGCGCGACGCCACCAGCCAGTACGTCCAGGCGCTGGCGAGCCTCGGCGTGGGGGCGGGCGCCCGGGTGGGCCTCTTGTCGCCCAACCGGCCGGAGGTGCTGCACGTCGGCCATTCGGTGCAGATCCTGGCGGGGATCTCCGTACCGCTGCACCCGCTGGCCGGCGTCGCCGACCACCTGCACGCGCTGACCGACGCCGGGGTCGAGATCCTGGTGTTCGACGCCGGCAAGTACGCCACCCGCGCCGCCGAACTGGCCGAGCGGATGCCCGGCCTCAGGCTGGTCGCCTTCGGCGAGACCCCGCTGGGGCCGGACCTCTGCCAGATCGCCGAGGGCTTCCAGCCGCAGCCGTTGGTCGCTCCGCGGGGCAAGGCCGACGACATCACGCGGCTCGGCTATTCCGGCGGCACCACCGGCAAGCCGAAGAGCCTGACCACCACCCAGCGGGTCAGCCTGACGACCCTGCAGCTGATGATGGCGGAGTGGGAATGGCCGACACCGCTGCGGGTGCTGTCCTGCGCGCCGCTGAGCCATGCCGGCTCGGCGATGATCCTGCCGACCCTGCTGAAGGCCGGCACGCTGATGGTGCTGCCGGGCTTCGACGCCGGGGCGGTGATGCAGGCGATCCAGGACCACCGCATCAACTGCATGCTGGTGGTGCCGACCATGATCTACGCCATGCTCGACCACCCGCAGTTCGACGAGTTCGACCTGTCGAGCCTGGAGACGGTGTTCTACGGCGCCTCGGCCATGTCGCCGGTCCGGCTGAAGGAGGCGATCGAGCGGATCGGCCCGGTGTTCGCCCAGTACTACGGCCAGGCCGAGGTCCCGATGGTGATCACCTACATGCGCAAGGCCGACCATGATCCCAACGACCTGCGCCGGCTGGCCAGCTGCGGCCGCCCGACGCCGTGGATCAATCTCGCGCTGCTCGACGCTGACGGCCAGCCGGTCCCGGACGGCGAACCGGGCGAGATCTGCGTGCGCGGACCGCTGGTGTTCGACGGCTATCGCGACAACCCCGAGCTGACGGCCCAGACCTGGGCGGGCGGCTGGCACCATACCGGCGACGTGGCGGTGAAGGATCCGGACGGCTTCCTGCGCATCGTCGACCGCACCAAGGACATGATCATCACCGGCGGCTTCAACGTCTATCCGCGGGAGATCGAGGACATCCTGGCCGAGCATCCGGCGGTGGCCCAGGTGGCGGTGATCGGCGTGCCGCACGAGAAGTGGGGCGAAGCCGTCACGGCGGTGGTGGTGCTGCGGGCCGGTCAGGCGGCGACGCCCGAGGAGCTCGCCAGCCTGGTCGCGGCCCGCAAGGGGTCGTTCCAGGCCCCCAAGACCGTCGACTTCGTCGAGAGCATTCCCCAGACGCCAGTCGGCAAGCCCGACAAGAAGGCGCTCCGGGCGCTCTACGCCCAGGCGATGTCCTGACCCGGGTGGTAGCGCCCACGGCGATGACCTGATCAAGTACGGACAAGGGAGCGAACCATGACCATTCTGCCGGAAACCAAGCTGTACATCGGCGGCGAGCTGCGCCAGGCGCAAGGCGGCCGCACCTATGAGAACGTCAACCCGTGGACCGGCGAAGTCGTCGGTCACGCCGCCGACGCCTCGGCGCAGGACGTCGAGGACGCCATCGCCGCCGCGCGCAAGGCGTTCGACACCACCGACTGGTCGACCAATCACGCCAAGCGCTACGAGCTGGTCAAGAAGCTCTACGACCTGTTCGCCGCCAACAAGGAGCGGCTGGGGGAACTGGCGCGCTACGAAGCGGGCGCCTCGCTGGTCGCCGTGAACCGGGCCCAGGTCGGCCTGGCGCTGGAGGCCTGGGGCGACCTGATGAGCGTGTTCCCGCAAGTGGTCTGGGAACGCGATCGCGGGACCAAGGAGACCTACGGCTTCACGACCCATCGCAAGACCGTCAACGAGGCGATCGGCGTCGTCGGCGCGATCACCCCGTGGAACGTGCCGCTGTACGTCAACGCCGAGAAGGTGGTCTCGGCCCTGCTGGCCGGCTGCACGGTGATCCTGAAGCCGGCGCCCGACACCCCGGCGCTGGGCGCGGTGTTCGGCGAACTGGCCGTCGAGGCCGGCTTCCCGCCGGGCGTGCTGAACGTGATCACGGCGTCCGACCCGGCTGAGGCCGGCGAGCTGCTGGTCACCGATCCGCGCGTCGACCTGATCACCTTCACGGGCTCGACGGCGATCGGCAAACACATCATGCGCCAGGGCGCGGAGACCATGACCCGGGTCTTCCTCGAGCTCGGCGGCAAGTCGGTGAACATCGTCCTCGAGGACGCGCCGAACTTCGCCCAGTCGGTAGCCCAGACCATGCTGGTGTTCCACGCCGGCCAGGGCTGCGCCGTGCAGTCGCGGCTGCTGGTGCCGAAGAGCCGCTACGCCGAGGCCGAAGCCATCCTCACCCAGGCCTACAAGGCGTTCGAGGACAAGTGGGGCCACTTCGACGATCCGGCCTGTCCGATGGGTCCGGTGATCTCGAAGAAGCAGATGGAGCGGGTGAAGGCCTACATCGACCTGGGTGTGAAGGAAGGCGCGCGGCTGATCGCCGGCGGCAAGCTGCGGCCCGACATGGGCGCGGGCTGGTTCGTCGAGCCAACCTGCTTCGTCGACGTGACCAACGACATGCGCATCGCCCAGGAAGAGATCTTCGGGCCGGTGCTGGTGGTGATCCCGTTCGAGGATGACGAGGACGCGATCCGCATCGCCAACGATAGCGTCTACGGCCTCTCCGGCGGCGTCGTCAGCGCCGATCTCGACCGGGCGATGAAGATCGCCGAGCGTATCCGCACCGGCACGATCAGCGTCAACGGCGGCGTGCCGATCACCGGCGACCTGCCGTTCGGCGGCTACAAGCACAGCGGCATCGGCCGCGCCTGGGGCGTCGAGGGCATCGAGGAGTATCTCGAGACCAAGACCATCGGCTACCGCAAGTAGGCCGGGAGGTTCGGGCCATGGCTGCGCCGCTTCGCGTTGGTATCCTCAACGACATGGCGGACGGCCCGCCCGGACTGGTCGACATCGAGCGGTGGCTGCGCCTCTGCGTCGATGAACTCACAGCCGCTGGACGGCTCGATCGCGAGGTCGAGTTCGTCCACGCCTGGGGCCTCGGCCTGCCCGAGGGCACGGCCGGGGCGGTCGAGCGGGCCCATGCCGAGCTGGTCGCCAAGGACGCGCTGCTGATCGTCGGGCCGGCGATCGGCGACAATGCGCTGGTCGCCACGCCGCTGGCCGAGGCCTCGCGCACCCCGACGCTGAACTGGGCCGGCTCCGAGCGGGCCCGCGGCGACTACATGTTCCACCTGCAGGTCGGCTCGCACGAGGACGAGTCGATCCTGCTGGCCCGTCACCTCGCCGCCCAGGGCGCGCAGCGGATCGCGGTGGCGTCCGACCGCTCGCCGATCGGCCGGCGGCACCTGCAGTTCCTGCAGGACGAAGCCGAGGTGCTCGGCCTGCGGATCGTCGCCGCCATCGGGCTGTCGCCGCTGGCGGAAGAGGCCGGCGCCGAGGTCGACGAACTGATCGAGGCGCGGCCCGACGGGGTGCTCTATCTCGGGCTCGGCCTGGCGGCGCCGGCCGTGGCCCGGGCGCTGACCGCGCGCGGCTGGACCGGCCCGCGGGCGATGAACACCGCCGGCATCCGCGGCTACTACGGGGACTTCGCCGCGGTGGTCGACGGTTGGGCCTATGTCGATATGCACTCCGACGGCAACCGCACGCTGGCGGCGCTGCGCGAGCGGCTGGGCCTGCGGCCGAGCGCGGCGCTCGCCGCGGCCAAGGGCTATGACCTCGGCCGGCTGGTCGCCGAAGGCCTGGCGCGTGCGCCGGAGCTCACCCGTGAAGGGGTCCGTGAGGGGCTGGAGCAGGTGAAGTGGCTGCCGGCCGCCGAGGGCCGCGAAGGGACCCTGCTGGGCTTCGGCGTGCACGACCGCGGCGCCCTGCACGGGCGTTACCTCGTGATGCGCCAGTGGCGTAACGGCGAGAGCATCGAAGTGGACGACGTCGGCGGCTGAGCGGGGCTCGAACCCCGACGGACCGACGCATCAGGGAGAGCGCCATGGAATACCGTCAGCTCGGCCGCAGCGGCCTCAAGGTCTCGGTCTACAGCTTCGGGGCGATGACCTTCGGCGGGGCGGGGATGTTCGCCGGCATCGGCGACACCAAGGGCGCCGAGGCCAAGCGCCAGATCGACATGTGCCTCGAGGCCGGGGTGAACCTGTTCGACACCGCCGACATGTACTCCGAGGGGCAGTCCGAGGAAGTGCTGGCCGAGGCGCTCGGCGCCCGCCGCAAGCAGGTGCTGATCGCCACCAAGTTCTTCGGCCGGACCGGCCCTGGCGAGAACGACACGGGCGGCAGCCGCCACCACATCCTCGAGGCCTGCGAAGCCAGCCTGCGCCGGCTGAAGAGCGACTACATCGACCTCTACCAGATCCACAATCAGGACCTGCTGACCCCGCCGGAGGAAACGATGCGGGCGCTGGACGACCTCGTCCGCGCCGGCAAGGTCCGCTACATCGGCTCGTCCAACCACGCCGGCTGGACCAAGATGCGGGCGCTGGCTACCTCCGACCGGCTGAACCTCAATCGCTACGTCGGCCAGCAGATCCAGTATTCGCTGCTCGACCGTGACGCGGAGAGCGAACTGCTGCCGCTCGGCGTGCACGAGGGCGTCGGCGCGCTGATCTGGAGCCCGCTCGCCTCGGGCTACCTCAGCGGCAAGTTCAAGCATGGCGCCAACAGCGGCCGGCTCGCGGGCGGCGAACGTTTTGCGCGGATCGACACCGAGCGGGCGCGTGGGGTGGTCGACCTGCTGGAAAAGATCGCCGCCGACCGGCCAGGGGCCAGCGCCTCGCAGGTCGCGCTGAACTGGGTGGCGCGCAAGCCGGGCGTGGCCTCGATCATCATCGGCGCGCGCACCTCGGAGCAACTGGCCGACAATCTCGCCGCGGCGACCTGGTCGCTGAGCGACGCCGAAATCGCCCGGCTCGACGAGGCGAGCGAGCTGCCGCTGCGCTATCCGTACTACATGAACCGCGACTTCGGCGGCGGCCGCAACCCGGTCCTGCCGCTGCTGCCGCCGGTGGCTGAGGGCGACAGCTAAAGCGAAAGATGCTCCCCCTCAGGGGGAGCTCCTGCGGAGCGGGTGAGGGGGGTGAAGGCCGCAAGCTCCGCGGCTGAAACCGCCGCTTCAATTCAAAATTCGTCATCCCGGCCGTAGCGCAGCGGAGAGCCGCGACCCAGGAGCCGCGCGTACGGCCCCTGGGTCCCGGATCGGCCTTGGAGGCCGTCCGGGATGACGGGTTTGGGACCTACTCCGCCGCGGTCACCGACTTCTTTCGCCCCGCCGCCTTCGACTGGTTCTGCGTCCGCGCGGCGATGTCGTTGGCGGCGACGAAGCCGAAGACCATGGCCGGGCCGATGGTCGCGCCGGCGCCCGGGTAGCAGTTGCCGAACGGCGAGCCGGAGGCGTTGCCGGCGGCGTAGAGGTTGGGGATCGGCCGGCCTTCGCCGTCGACCACCCGGGCGGAAGCGTCGGCCTTCAGGCCGCCCTTGGTGCCGAGGTCGCCGAGGTTGATCGGCACCGCGTAGAACGGCCCCTTCTCGATCGGACCGATGCAGGGGTTCGGCTTCACGGTCGGGTCGCCGAACATCACGTCATAGGCGTTGCCGCCGCGGCCGTACTCGGCGTCGACGCCGCTCGCGGCGTAGCCGTTCATGGTCTTCACGGTCTGGGCCAGCGTCTCGGCCGGCACGCCGATCTTGCGCGCCAGTTCCTCAATGGTGTCGGCCTTGAAGATGTAGTGGTCCCACCAGTCCTTCGGGATCCGCCAGTCCGGCATGATTGCGGTCGGCATGAAGCCGCCGCAGGTGAACTTGTCGCGGTAGAGGGCGTCGAAGACGTGCCAGCAGGGCACGTTCGCGCCGGTCTTCTGGTGGTCGGCCACCATCGCCGCGCCGAACAGGTCGTAGCCGGTCGCCTCGTTGACGAACCGCACGCCGTTGCGATTGACGCAGACGCTGTGCGGCCGGCCGACGTCGAACGCTGCCTGGTGGATCTCCTCGTAGTTGGAGGCCTTGGGCGAGGGGATCTTCATGGTCGGGATCCACCAGCCGCTCTCGGTGTGCTCGGTGGCCGCGCCGACCTTCAGGCCAGCCAACAGCCCTTCGCCGCGGTTGGCGTCTTCCGGCGTCGAGGTGAAGCGGGTGAGGGTGGGGATCGGGAAGAAGCGGTCGCGCAGCTCCTGATTCCACTCGAAGCCGCCGGTGGCGATGATCACCCCGTGCCGCGCGGCGATGTCGTAGCGGCGGCCGAAGCTGGAGACCCGCACCCCGGTGATCTCGCCCTTGGCGAGGATCAGCTCCTCGAGCTTGGTGTCGAGCCGCACCTCGACCCCGCGCGCGAAGATCCGCTCGTACAGCTGGCCCATCAGCGCCGCGCCGATGGTGAAGCGGCGGTCGCGGGCGGTGAACTGGCGGGTGCCGACGTCCAGCCAGTAGTTCTTGATGATCCGGACGACGTTGTTCATCCAGCCTTTCGAGCGGGCCAGGATCGAGAAGGTCTCGACCAGGTCCATCGAATAGCGGCGGAACAGCTTGAAGCGCGAGAACTGCTCACGCATGAAGATGAACTGCTCGCCCAGCTTCCGGCCGTCGTAGGTCGGGCAGATGATCGAGCGGTCGGCGCGCGCGCCGTTCGCGTCGGGGAAATAGTCCGCCCAGTTGGCCATGATCAGGTCGAACTTCAGCGACTTCAGGAAGCGGATCATCTCCGGCGCCTGGTCGACGTAGGTCTCCATCCGATCGCGCTGGACCGGTCCCTTGACGACGCTGTCGAGGTAGCGGAGCGCCTCCTCGCGGCTGTCGCCGGTCTCCGCCAGGTCGTGGTTCGGCACCCACATCACCCCGCCGGAGGTGGCCGAGGTGCCGCCGAACTTGTTGGTCTTCTCGACGATCAGGACCGAGAGGCCGAGTTCCTTCGCGCGCAGCGCCGCCGTGGCGCCCGCCGCCCCGGATCCGACGACGATGACATCATAGGTTTCGCTGTTGCTCATGATCTTCTTTCCGGGTGTCTCCACTGGGCTCACGCGCGCCGGCGGGGCTCAGTTCTGGGGGACCGCGTCGAGGTGCGAGCCCGGCGGGAAGTGGAAGAGCTCGATGTGGTGGCCGGTGTCCTTGCGCGCGTCGGCGTAGGCGTAGACGCCGCCCATGGTCTCGAAGCCGATCGGCACCGGCCACTTGGACTTCGCCGAAGCCAGCGCCTCGTCGAACTGGGCGCGGGTGTCGAAGTGCTGGCCGATGTGGTGAAACAGGGTGGCGTAGCCGTCTTCCGGCAGGATCTGGCGGTAGACCTGATCGTCGCCGCTGAGCGGCTGGATGATCTCGTACTGAACGCCATTCTTGTAGGCGAGCGCGAAGTGGCAGACGGCGATCGAGTTGGCGCTGGTCGCGAAGTCGGCGTCGCGCATGATCATGTAGTCGGTGATGCCGTGGATGCGGCCGATCTCGTCCATCGCCCGATCAAAGTCGTTCGTCACATAAGCGAACTGAAAATAGTTGCGGCTCAACTCGTTCCTCCCGGCGCTGGGCGCTGAATCTGCGCCGACGGCTTTACGCCAATCTCGGTGCGGGCATGCCGCCGAGAAATGACGGTCGCGGCACGCCCAATTGCTTCGGCGCGCCTATCGCCCCGAAGGGGCGTGAAGGCCTGAAAAGCCAAGGCAATTTCAGGCCCGCCGCGGTCCGGGGGAGCGTCGGCGACGAGGCGCAGCATGGGCCCGGACAGCGCTCAGAGACAAGTCTTGCAGCATGTCTGGGGCGGGCGTCGCGCGCCGCAAGCCGCTATTCAGTCGGCATGAGCCTGGAAGAAACCTGCATGTCAGAGGCGTTCACGCGCGTCGCGATGGTGTCCGACGTCGCTCCTGGAACCAGCAAGCTGGTGACCGTGAACGGCAAGGAGATCCTGCTTTGCAACAGCAAGGACAAGATCACTGCGATCATCAACAGGTGCTCGCACGCCGACGAGAAGCTCGAGTGCGGCCGCATCCGCAACGGCTGGATCTCGTGCCCGGTGCACGGCGCCCGGTTCAGCCTCGAGACCGGCCAGGCCATGAACCATCCGGCGACGCTGCCGATCCAGACCTTCCCGACGCGCATCGTCGACGACTGGGTCGAGGTGCAGGTCTAGGTCTCGCCCATAGCGGAGGTCAGGCGGCGTCCGCCGCCACCTCCTGCAGCACGTCGAAGCCTTCGAACTGCGGGTGCCCGGCGTAGAGGCCGCGGTTGTCGCCGGCGTCCTTGTGCGCCAGCCGGAACGCCTCCGAGCGCGTCCAGGCCTCGAAGTCGGCGCGCGATTTCCAGATCGAGTGGGAGGCGTAGAGCCGCAGGCCCTCCTGCTCAGGGCCGCGCAGCAGCTTGAAAGTGACGAAGCCCGGCACCGTGCTGAGGTGGGTGTCGCGGCCCAGCCAGACGGCCTCGAAATCGGCTTCGCTGCCGAGTTTGACCTGGAAGCGGTTCATCGCGATGAACACGGAGTCTCTCCTTGCGCGGGACAGGGCCGGGACTACAGCCGCTTTCCGCGGATTTGGCCACCGTGCAATGCGGCGCCGATCAAGGCTTCGGCCGGAGCAGCCCGCGGTCCTTCATCCAGGCGTGGAACTCCTCCGGCCACAGCGCCGGGCCGGCGAAGCGGCTGTCCATGCCGAAGCCGTGGCTGCCGCGCTCGTAGAGGTGCGCCTCCACCGGCCGGCCGGCGGTGCGCCAGGAGTCGAGCAGCGCGAGCGGCTTGCCCTGGGCGAACAGCGGATCGTCCAGGGCGATGGCGACGAACATCGGCGGCGCGTCGGCCGGGACCGTGCGCGCGTTCATCGGTGGATAGATCGGCGCGATGAAATCCGGTCGGGCGGCCTTGTCGTCGGTGAGGCCTACGCTGAGCGCCGTCATGCCGCCGGCGGAGAAGCCGAGGAAGCCGACCCGCGCGGGGTCGATCCCCCATTCGCCGGCGCGGGCGCGCACTAGCCGTACCGCGGCCTCGGCGTCTGCGACGGCCTCCGGCGGGGTCTGCGGCGTCCCCGAGGCGCCGGTCACTGCGCCCTTCATCCGCTCGCTCATTACGGCCATGGCGGCCTTCCGATCGGGCGGCGTCTCCTCGGTGCGGTACTTCAGCACGAAGGCGGCGACGCCGTGGTCGGCCAACCAGCGGGCCACCTTGTAGCCCTCGCTGTCGATCGACAGCATGAAGAAGGCGCCGCCAGGGGCGACGATCACCGCCGCGCCCGTCGCTTTCGCCGGATCCGGCAGGAAGGGCGTGAGGGTGGGGTAGGAGACGTTGCGGATGGCGCGGTTGTCGGCGCCGTGCGGCTCCCACCGCTCCGGGTAGCGCGCCTTGGGGCGCGTCTTCAGCAGGGGAATCGCGTTCGGCTCCGCCGGCGCGGCGATCTCGCCGGACTGCGCCGGCGCAGGCTGCGCCATCGTCGGTCCGGCGAACAGGGCCGCGACGACGAGGATCGGAAGGACAGGGCGCATGCGCGACTCCGGGCGGCTTTAGGCCCGGATAGTGCACGCATGCGACGCTGAAGCTATTCGAAAAGTGAAGCTTGTTTCAGCCCCGCGCAGCCGGCTCAGGCCGGCTGCGGCGTAGCCAGCAAGCCCTGCAGGCGCCCGCGGATGATCTGCTCGGCGTCGCCGACGATGCGGTCGATCAGGTCCTTGCAGGTCGGGATGTCGTGGATCAGGCCCTGGATCTGGCCGGCCCAGACCAGGCCGGCGTCGAGGTCGCCGGTCTCCAGCGCGACTCGGCCCTTGGCGCCGGACACCAGGTGGCGGATGTCCTCGAACACCGCGTCCGGACGCGAGGAGATCTGCACCACCTCGTCAGACACCGCGTTCTTGGCCACCCGGCCGGTGTTGTGGAACTTGCGGAAGATCAGGTTGGTCCCGCGCTCGTCGTTGGCGACGAGGAAGTCTTTGACCTTCTGGTGGATCGGGGCCTCGACGGTCGCGCAGAAGCGCGTGCCCATGTTGATGCCCTCGGCGCCCAGCGCCAGCGCCGCGGCCAAGCCGCGGCCGTCGCCGAAGCCGCCCGAGGCGATCATCGGGATCTTCACCTTGTCGGCTGCGGCCGGGATCAGGATCAGGCCGGGGATGTCGTCTTCGCCCGGGTGGCCGGCGCACTCGAAGCCGTCGATCGAGATGGCGTCGACGCCCATCCGCTCAGCCGACAGCGCGTGGCGCACCGCGGTGCACTTGTGGACCACCTTGATGCCATGGGCCTTGAAGTCGTCAACGTGTTCCTGCGGCTTGTGGCCGGCGGTCTCGACGACGGTGATGCCGCTGTCGATGATCGCCTTGCGGTACTCGGCGTACGGCGGCGGGGTGACCGACGGCAGGATGGTCAGGTTCACGCCGAACGGCTTGTCAGTCAGCGTCCGGCAGCGGTCGATCTCGCGGCGCAGGTCGTCCGGGGTCGGCTGGGTGAGGGCGGTGAGGATCCCCAGGCCGCCGGCGTTGGAGACGGCCGCCGCCAGTTCGGCGCGGCCGACCCACATCATGCCGCCTTGGACGATGGGATGCTCGATGCCCACCAGCTCCGTGAAACGCGTGCGCAGAGCCATGTCGGATACCTTTGTCAGAACGCGGCGGTCAGTAAGTTACTCGCGAGTAGATGCGGCGGGCTTGGGTTGTCAACCGACCGGCGTGGCTCGGGCTGAACATCCTGCTGCCTCTGGCGGTCAGCGCGGCGCCAGGCCGCGCATCAGGATGTCGACCATCTGGGTGGCGACCTCCTCGGGGCTCAGCCGCCCGTCGGCCTTGTGCCAGCGCGCCGGCCAGTTGAGCGCGCCCGCCAGGGTGAAGCCGGTCAGGGTGATGTCGCTCGACACGATCGAGCCGTCGGCGACGCCTTCGGCGATGAAGCCCTGCATGGCCTTGTCGATCTCGCGCTTGATCGCCCGGAAGCGCGCGGAGCTCTCGTTGGTCAGCTGCTCGTCGGCGGTGCGGATCACGCAGCGGCCGAAGTCGTCCATGATGATCACGGCGTAGCGGCGGAGAAAATCGCTGAGGCGATCGAAGCCGGTTCCCGGTTGCGCGTGGGCCGCGTCGGCGGCGGCGCGCAACTGCTCGACGCCGCGGGTCACGCACTCGAGCAGGACCTGATCCTTGTTGCCGAGATAGTGGTAGATGGTCGGCTTGCTGACGCCCAGGCTCGCGGCGACGTCGTCGAGGGACGTGGTGTGGAAGCCCTGGCTGTTGAACATGCGCACCGCCGCCCGCAGCACCGCCTCGCGCTTCTGCTCGCGCTCGGCTTGGCGCTCGGCCGGAGTGCGGAATGGCGAGTGGTTCACGTGCGGGCTGGGGCTCCAACTTGCGCCGAGGTCGATTGACCATGGCCGCGCAGCACCAATATACTCACCAGTAGCTTACCGACTAGCCGGTTTTGCAACTCATTCCCTTTGTGGAGCGCATCCATGACCGCTGATCCCGTCGTCATCGCCGGCTACGCCCGTACGCCCATGGGCGGCTTCCAAGGCGACTTCACCAATGTGAAGGCGACCGACCTAGGCGCCACCGCCGTCCGCGCCGCCGTCGAGCGCGCCAAGGTGGATCCGGCCGCGGTCGAGCGCATCTACATGGGCTGCGTGCTGCCGGCCGGCCTCGGCCAAGCGCCGGCCCGCCAGGCCGCGATCCACGGCGGGCTGTCGCTGGGCGCCCAGGCCACCACCGTCAACAAGATGTGCGGCTCGGGCATGCAGGCCGCGATCATGGCCTACGACGCGCTCGCGGCCGGCAGCGCCGACGTGATCGTCGCCGGCGGCATGGAGAGCATGACCAACGCGCCCTACGCGCTGCCGAAGCACCGTGGCGGCGCGCGGATCGGCCACGACACCATCGTCGACACCATGATGATGGACGGCCTGGAAGACGCCTACACCCCGGGCAAGGCCATGGGCGCCTTCGCCGAGGACGCGGTGCGCATGTACCAGTTCACCCGCGAAGACCAGGACGCCTACGCCCTGGGCTCGCTGTCGAAGGCTAAGGCGGCGATCGAGAGCGGCGCGTTCAAGAAGGAAATCACGCCGGTCACCGTGAAGGGCCGCGGCGGCGAGACGGTGATCGACACCGACGAGCAGCCGGGCAAGGCCAAGCCGGAGAAGATCCCGTCGCTGAAGGCGGCCTTCCTCAAGGATGGCACCATCACCCCGGCCAACTCCTCGTCGATCTCCGACGGCGCCGCGGCCCTGGTGATGACCCGCGAGAGCGTGGCGAAGAAGCTCGGCCTGCCGATCGTGGCTAAGGTGGTCGCCCATGAGGCCCACGCCCACGAGCCCGGCCTGTTCACCACCGCGCCGGTGCCGGCGATGCAGAAGCTGCTGAAGAAGGCCGGCTGGACCGTCGACGACGTCGACCTGTTCGAGGTCAACGAAGCCTTCGCCGTGGTGGCGATGATCGCCCAGCGCGAGCTGCAGATCCCGGAAGAGAAGCTGAACGTCAACGGCGGTGCCTGCGCGCTCGGCCACCCGATCGGCGCCAGCGGCGCGCGGATCCTGGCGACCCTGCTGGGCGCGCTGGAGAACCGCGGCCTGAAGCGCGGCGTCGCCAGCCTCTGCATCGGCGGCGGCGAAGCCACCGCCATGGCGGTCGAGCTGGTCTGATCCGGCGAGGCGGGGAGGGCGATCGCGGATGCGGAACGCCCTCTCCGTCGCGCGCCTGGAGGCGCTTCCCCGCACGGCGGGGAAGCGGACTGCGGGGCGCTTGGTGGCGTCCCTGTTCCGTGAGATCACACGGTCGCCGCGGGGAGATATCTTCCCTGTGCAGGGCGACATGTCCCTATCGGTAGAATTCTGCGGTCCCGCGGGCGGCGCGATTGGCGCCGTTCCCAGGCCGCGTGTAGGTCCAACCCAAAATCTGAAGGAGTCTCGTCGTGGAGTTGAAAGGGATCGGCGCCATCGTCACCGGTGGCGCGTCGGGCCTGGGTGGCGCGACGGCGAAGATGCTGGCGGACGCCGGCGCCAAGGTCGCCATCTTCGACCTCAATGAAGAAGTCGGGAAGGCGCACGCCGCCGCCATCGGCGCGACCTTCGTCAAGGTCGACGTGACCAGCGACGCCAGCATCGCCGAAGGCCTCGCCACGGCCGAAGCCGCCAACGGCGTGGCCCGGGTGCTGGTCAACTGCGCCGGCATCGCCCCGGCCGTGAAGACCGTCGGCCGCGAGAACGTCCCGCACTCGGCCGAGATCTTCGCCAAGACCATCCAGGTCAACCTGATCGGCACCTTCCAGATGATCGCCCGCTTCGCCGCGCGTCTGGCGGCGGCCGAGCCGGTCGGCGAAGAGCGCGGGGTGATCATCAACACCGCCTCGGTCGCGGCCTACGACGGCCAGATCGGCCAGGCGGCCTACGCCGCGTCGAAGGGCGGCGTGGTCGGCATGACCCTGCCGGTGGCGCGCGACTTGGCGCAGCACCAGATCCGCGTGATGACCATCGCGCCGGGGATCTTCCTGACGCCGATGCTGCTGGGCCTGCCGCAGGCCGCCCAGGACAGCCTCGGCAAGATGGTTCCGCACCCGAGCCGCCTCGGCAAACCCGAGGAGTACGCCCAGCTCGCCGGCAGCATCATCGCCAACCCGATGCTGAACGGCGAAGTGATCCGCCTCGACGGCGCGATCCGCATGGCGCCGAAATAAGCCGATGGCCAACGGCGTCCTTTTCGAAGTCGACGGGCCGGTCGCGACCATCACGCTGAACCGGCCGGAGGTCGGCAACGCGGTCGACATTCCGATGGCCCGCGAACTGATGGAGCTGTCCATCCGCTGCGAGGCCGACGATGCGATCCGCTGCGTCGTGCTGACCGGCGCCGGCAAGCTGTTCTGCGGCGGCGGCGACGTCGCGGCCTTCCAGGCCGCCGGCGACGCCCTGCCGGAGTTCCTCCGCGAGATCACCTCGTACCTGCACTCGGCGATCTCGGTGTTCGCGCGGATGCCCAAGCCGTTGATCACCGCGGTGAACGGCTCGGCGGCGGGCGCCGGCATCGGCCTGGCGATCATGGGCGACATCGTGCTGGCCGAGCCGTCGGCCGGCTTCAGCCTGGCCTACACAGGTATCGGGCTGACGCCGGACGGCGGCACGACCTGGCTGCTGCCGCGGCTGATCGGCCTGCGCAAGGCTCAGGAACTCTGCCTGACCAACCGCCGGGTGAAGGCCGACGAGGCCGCAAGCCTCGGGCTGATCACCCGCGTGGTCGAGGCCGGCACGCTGCAGGACGAGGCCGCCAAGCTCGCCGGCGATCTCGCCCGCGGCGCGACGGCCGCGCTCGGCGCGACCCGGCGGATGCTCGTCGAAAGCTATTCGAACTCACTGGACGCCCAGCTCTCGCTGGAAAGCCGCTCCATCTCCACCCAGTCCCGCGCTCGCGAAGGACGGGAAGGGGTGGCGGCCTTCCTTGAGAAGCGCGCGCCCCGGTTCCTTGAGGAAGGTTGAAAATGGCGGAAGCTTATATCGCAGCGGCGACCCGTAGCGCCGGTGGCCGTCGCAAGGGTGCGCTGCTCGGCGTGCACCCCGCGGACCTCGGCGGCGCCGTCCTGAGCGCCCTGGTCGAACGCGCCGGCATCGACCCGGCGGCGATCGACGACGTGATCGTCGGCTGCGTCACCAACGGCGGCGAGCAGTCGTTCGCCTTCGCCCGCAACGTGGTGCTGGCCTCGAAGCTGCCGCAGAGCGTGCCGGCGGTGACCATCGACCGTCAGTGCGGCTCCTCGCAGCAGGCGGTGCAGTTCGCCGCCCAGGCGGTGATGTCGGGCACCCAGGACATGGTCGTCGCCATGGGCGTCGAGCACATGACCCGCGTGCCGATGGGCGGGAACATCAAGTTCTTCGCCGACGCCGGCGTCGGCGCGGCGCCCTGGAGCAAGGCGATCCAAGAGCGGGTCGGCGCGCCGGAGCCGAGCCAGTTTGTCGGCGCGCAGATGATCGCCGACAAGTACGGCTTCACCCGCGAGCAGATGGACGCCTTCGCGCTGAGCAGCCACCAGCGCGCAGCGGCGGCGATCAAGGCCGGCGCCTTCAAGGGCGAAATCGTGCCGATCACCACGGCCGACGGCGTCTTCGACACCGACGAGGGCGTGCGTTACGACGCCTCGATGGAGGCCATGGCCGGCCTCAAGACGCTGTTGGAAGGCGGCACGGTCACGGCTGGCAACGCCAGCCAGATGACCGATGGTTCGGCCGCGCTGCTGATCGTCAACGAGAAGGCGCTGAAGCAGCACAACCTGACGCCGCTCGCCCGCATCCACACCTTCGCGGTGACCGCCGGCGACCCGGTGATCATGCTGGAAGAGCCGGCCCCGGCGACCAAGAAGGTGCTGGAGCGCGCGGGCCTGAAGCTCGACGACATCGACCTGTTCGAGGTCAACGAGGCCTTCGCCGCCGTCGCCCTCTCGTGGCTGAAGAACACCGGCGCGGACCGCGAGAAGATGAACGTCAACGGCGGCGCGATCGCGCTCGGCCACCCGCTCGGCGCCAGCGGCGCCAAGCTGATGACCCAGCTGGTCCATGCTCTGCGCAACCAGAACAAGCGCTACGGCCTGCAGGTGATGTGCGAAGGCGGCGGCGTCGCCAACGCCACCATCATCGAACGCCTCTAAGGCAAGGGCAGGGGACGCCGGCTCGACCGGCGTCCCCGCCTGATTTCAAACGGGCAGGCGGGTCATGACGGTCATCGACTGGGTGCGCGGTGACGCGCTGGGCCTCGACATTCCGGCGCACGGCGAGGCGCTGCGGGCCGCCGGCGAAGACTTCCTGACCGAGGCGTTCCGCGCCGCAGGCGCCCTGGGCGGCGACAACCGGATTGCCCGCATCACCCAGCTCGAGGACTGCCCGGGCGGCAGCACCGGCCGCAAACTGCTGCTGTCGGTGGCCTACGAGCGGGCCGAGCCCGGCCTCCACACCGACCTCTTCGTGAAGTTCTCGCGCGACTTCGACGACGAAATTCGCGACCGGGCGAAGAACCAGATGGAGTCCGAGGTCCAGTTCGCGCTGATCTCGCGGCTGCCCGGCTTTCCGATCGCCGTGCCGGCGTGCCTGTTCGCTGACTATCACCACCAGTCCGGCACCGGCATCCTGATCACCCAGCGCATCCCGTTCGGCGTCGGGCGGGTCGAGCCGGCGCACGAAAAATGCCTCGACTACGAGATCGCCGCGCCGCTGGAGCATTACCGGGTGCTGGTCACCGCGGTCGCCCGGCTGGCTGGGGCGCACAAGGCTGGCCGTCTCGCCGGCCATATCTCCGAGACCTTCCCGTTCGACGCGGAGAAGGCGATCGCCAACGACCGGATCCGCTATAGCGCCCAGCAGTTGCAGAACCGGGTGGCGCGCTACGCCGACTTCGCCGCCAAGCACCCGCAGATCCTGCCCGAGCAGATCCGCGAGCCGGCCTTCATCGAGCAGCTCATGGCCGACGCGCCGCGCTTCCTCGAACACGAGCAGGCGATCAAGCAGCACCTCTACAGCGACCCGCGCTTCATCGCGCTGTGCCACTGGAACGCCAACGTCGACAACGCCTGGTTCTGGCGCACCGAGGCGGGCGAGCTCGAGTGCGGTCTGATGGACTGGGGCCGGGTGAACCAGATGAACATCGCGCTCGCCCTGTGGGGCGGCCTGAGCGCGGCCGAGCTCGACATCTGGAACCAGCACCTCGACGAGCTGCTGGCGCTGTTCGTCGCCGAGTTCCGCGGCGCCGGCGGGCCGGCGATCGGCGTCGAGGAGCTGAAGCAGCACCTGTTCCTGTTCGTCGCCACCATGGGGCTGGCCTGGCTGATGGACGCGCCGCCGATGATCCTGGCGCAGATCCCGGATCTCGCCGAGGTCGACAGCCGCTTCGACGAGCGCTTCCGGACGAACGAGACCGCCCGGACGCAGCTGCATATGTTCACCAGCTTCCTCAATCTCTGGCGGACGCAGGATTTCGGGCGGGTGCTCGACCGGTTCCTGGAAGGCACCCAGGCCGGCGAACTCCTGGCCTAGGCGCCGCGTGTCCGCGTCAGGGGGATCGGGCTTTGCGGCCGACCAGCAGCAGGTTGGAGGGCCAGCCCAACAGCGCGACGCTCTGAACGACCGCGCTTGTGGCCCCGGCCTCGGCGGCGACGCGGCGGAGGTCGCCAGGTCCCAGCAAGTTGAGCACCGCTTCGTCCGCGAGTTCGCCACGCCCGGTCGCCCGCAGCACCTGCCAGAACGCCGCGCGCGGCAGCCAGTGCACGAGCGGCAGGACCGAGTGAAACTCGATTGGGTACCAGCGGTTCGGCGTCGTCAGGAACACGCCGCGGCGGGCCACGCGCCAAAGCTCGGAGATGAAGCGGACCTGATCAGGGCGTCCGCCGACATGTTCGAGCACGGCGCTCGAGTGGACCAAGTCGAAGCTGCCGTTGGCGAACGGCAGGGCGCGGCCGTCGGCGACGCGGAATGCGACCCCCGGGTATTTCCGTTCCAGGAAGGACGCATCATCGAGGCCGACGGTCGTGATGCGGGCTTTGTGCGGGTACCAGGCGACGGCGTAGTTGGAATGCTCCAACGTCTCGTCGCTGGTCGCCCCGACGTCGAGCAGGCTGTCGGCCTCGCTCGGCTGCATCTCCCGCAAAAACCGCGCAAACATCTTCCGCCGCATGTAGCCCGAGACCCGGTCGGGCAAGGATTCCGGCGCGGCGACATTGAGTTGCGCATTCAGCGCGGATGCGTGGGGGGCCATGCGCGAATAACCGCAGGGTGCGCCCCGTTGTTTCTGATCTGGCGCAGCAAATTTGACTTCGATGTCAAATAAGTGGTGGAGATCGTCGCGGAGGGCGCCCGTTGAATTGACATTTCATGGGGTTGTCCCGACATTCGGTCACGTGGCGGCTGCTTTTGCGCGCCCGATCTGGCGCTGCAGCGGCAGCCCGTGAGGCCTCGACGTCGATGAGCGAGCATTTCTTCAGCCTTGAGGGGCCGCTGGACGCCCTGCCGGGCGACCGGCAGACGCGCGCGGCGAACCTCAGCGGGTTCCCGGAGCTCGCCCGGCGAATGGGCGGCGATCCCTGGCGGATCCTCGAGCGCCACGGCATCGACCCGCGCACCGCCAAGGACCCTGAAAGCTTCATCGCCTGCCAGTCGCTGGTCGACGCCCTGGAGTACTGCGGCACGGAGTTCAACGACCCGCTGTTCGGGCTGCGCCTGGCGCTGGCGCAAGAGCCGGACATCTTCGGCTGCGTGACGGCGCTGTGCCGCTCGGCCCCGACGGTCACCGAGGCGATCGAGAAGCTCGGTGAGTACATGCCGATCGTGCATTCGCCCGAGAGCCTGCTGGAGTTGGTCGAAAACAAGGACGTCGCCGAGCTGCGCTGGGGCGTGCGCAGCGACCTGGGGCTCAACGAGCAGGCGCACTACCAGACGCTGGTCCTGTTCATGAAGCTGCTGCGCATGCTGGGCGGGCCGCGGTTCGCCCCGAGCTACGTCAGCCTGGCGATGAACATCCGCTCTCAGGATCTCGCCGACATCGAGAGCCAGATGGGCTGCCAGGTCCGCAGCCGCGGCCAGGTCAACGCGATCGCCTTCCCGCGCCACGTCCTCGATCAGCCGGTGGCGACGCAGAATCGGCTGCTGTACCGCCTGGTCGACGGCTACCTCTCGCGGGTGAAGTCCGCCGCGCGCACCAGCATCGTCGAGCGGGTCGAAGACTATGTACGCGGCGCGCTGCCGTCGGGCAATTGCTCGGTCGAGCGCTGCGCGGAGAAGCTCGGCGTTTCGGTGCGGACCCTGCAGGTGCGGCTGAGCGGCAGCGGCGTGCGGTTCTCCGACATCCTCGAGCACCAGCGCATCGAGCTGGCCAAGGAGTACCTCAAGCAGGACCAGATGTGCCTCGACGAGGTCGCCATCCTGCTGGGCTATTCCGAGCAGACCAGCTTCGGCCGGGCCTTCAAGCGCTGGACCGGCTCGACCCCGCAACGCTTCCGCAGCGTGCAGACGGCGACGGCGGCTTAGGACTTGGCGTCCGAACGCCCCCTCAGTCAGCTGACAGCTCCCCCGCAGGCGGGGGAGCAGCGACCCGCTCCTCCACCGCAAAGCGGGGGAGGTGGATCGCGCCGCAGGCGCGAGACGGAGGGGGCGTTTACGCCGTGACCTTCGCTTGCACCGGCTCCGCCGAGGCCTCGAGCTCCACCCGCAACCCCGCCACCGCCGTCCGCCAGGTTTCCACGCCGGCGTCCTTCACCGGCCCGTAGCCGGCGATCGAGCTGGCGGCGCCGGCCAGCTTGGTGGCGACCGGCAGGTTGGCGTCGGTGAGCTGGTCGGCGACCCCGCTGATCAGCTCGCGGTATTCGCCGATCAGCCGGCGCTCCATCCGCCGTTCGGCGGCGTAGCCGAACAGGTCGAACGGCGTGCCGCGCAGGCGCTTCAGACGCTGGAGGACGCCGAACAGCGGCAGGATCCACGCGCCCAGCTCGACCTTCTTCGGGCGGCCGGTCTTGGCGTCCTTGCGGCCGAAGGCGAGCAGCGGCGAGCCGAGGTTCAGCGACAGTTTGAAGTCGCCGGCGAACTGCTCCTGCAGGCCCTTGCGGAACTCCGGCGCGCTGTAGAGCCGGGCGACCTCGTACTCGTCCTTGTAGGCCATCAGCCGCGCCAGCTGGTTGGCGGCCTCCATCAGGAAGGGCTCGGGCTCGCGGACGCCGCGGCCACGCACCTTGCCCTCGAGCTCGCGCATGAAGCCCAGGTAGGTCTGGGCGTAGGCCTCGTCCTGGTAGCCGGCCAGGTGGCGGCTGCGGTTGGCCAGCATGTCCTCGAAGGTGGTCGGGAAGCTGCGCACCTGGGGCGGATCGGTGAGCGCGAGCAGCTCGTCCGGACGCTCGGCGGCCAGCCGGCCCAGCGAGAAGGCCTGCAGATTGGTCTTCACCGCCACGCCGTTGAGCTTCACCGCCTCCTCGATCGAGGCGACGGACAGCGGCAGAAGGCCCTTCTGCGCGGCGAAGCCGACCATCATGATGTTGGTGAAGATCGAGTCCCCGACCAGCTTGGTCGAGAAGGTGTTGGCCGCGATGGTGGAGATGTTGCGGTCGTCGATCTTCTTGCGGATCGCGTTGAGGAACCGCGACTTCGACAGATCGATCGCGTTGTTCGCCTGGAAGTCGCCGGTTGGCACGATCTCGTCGTTGGCGACGATCTGGGTGTCGGGCCGCGCGACGCTCAGCACTTCCGGGCTGGAGGCGACGATCAGGTCGCAGGCCACCAGCAGGTCCGCCTGGCCGACGCCCAGCCGGGCGCTGGGGATCTGGTCGACGCTCGTGCCGATCTTGATGTGGCTGGTGACCGCGCCGCCCTTCTGGGCCATGCCGGTCATGTCGAGCACCTTGGCCGCCTTGCCTTCCAGGTGGGCGGCCATGCCGAGCACCGCGCCCACCGTCAGCACGCCGGTGCCGCCGATGCCGGTGACCAGCAGCGAATAGCCGTCGGCGCCGAGCGGCGCGGGCTGCGGCGTCGGCAGCTGGGCCATCATGTGGTTCAGCACCTCGAGGTCGATCGAGCGCTTGGCCACCTGGGCGCCACGCACCGACACGAACGACGGGCAGTAGCCTTTGACGCAGCTATAGTCCTTGTTGCAGCTCGACTGGTCGATCAGCCGCTTGCGGCCGAACTCGGTCTCCAGCGGCGTGATGCTCATGCAGTTCGACTGCTTGGAGCAGTCGCCGCAACCTTCGCAGACCGCCGGGTTGATGTAGAGCCGCATGTCCGGCTCCGGCGACTTGCCGCGCTTGCGCCGCCGGCGCTTTTCGTTGGCGCAGGTCTGGTCATAGACGATCGCCGTAACGCCGGGGGTCGCGCGCAGCTCGCGCTGGATCTCGTCGAGGCGGTCACGGTGCAGAACCCGTACGCTGGCCGGCAGCTCGACGTTCTTGAAGCGCTCCGGCTCCTCGCTGAGCAGCACGACCGGCTTGGCGCCTTCGACCACTAGCTCGCGGACCATCATGTCGGCGGTCAGGCCGCCCTCGGCCGGCTGGCCGCCGGTCATCGCCACGGCGTCGTTGTAGAGGATCTTGAAGGTGACGTTGGTGTTCGAGGCCACCGCGGCGCGGATCGACAGCAGGCCGGAGTGGGTGAAGGTGCCGTCGCCCATGTTCTGGAACATGTGCGGGGTGTCGACGAAGCTGTTGGCGCCGACCCAGGGCATGCCTTCCGAGCCCATGCCGACAGTGATCATCGTCCGCCGGTCGGGCATGTAGGCGGCCAGGCCGTGGCAGCCGGTCGCCCCCATCGCCATGCTGCCGTCCGGCACCACGGTCGAGGTGTTGTGCGGGCAGCCCGAGCAGAAGAAGGCCGGCCGCGCGGCGATCAGCTTCAGCTCGGTCAGCTCGCCCTCCGCCTTCAGGAAGGCGTCGGAATGGCGGCGGGTCTCGTCGTCGAGCAGGCCCAGCGCCTCCAGCCGGCGGACCACGGCGCGCCGCACCTTGCCGGGGTCGAGGACGCCGGCGGCGGAAAGCAATTCGCGGCCTTCGGGATCCTGCTTGCCGCTGATCGTCGGCTGCTGGCCGGCGGGCAGGGCGTAGAACACCCGCGCCAGTTGCTCCTCCAGCACCGGGCGCTTTTCCTCGACGACCAGCACTTCACGGCTGCCGGCGCAGGCCTCGCGGGCGAACTCCGGCTCCAGCGGCCAGACCATGCCGATCTTGACCACCCGGATCCCAGCGGCGCGGCGGCGGGCCTCGTCGAAGCCGAGGTCCTGCAGCGCCTGGCGCACGTCGAGATAGGCCTTGCCGGCGGTGACGATGGTCAGCTCGCGGCGCGCGGCGTCGAGCGGGACGCGGTCGAGGCGGTTGGCGCGGGCGAAGGCCTGGGCGGCGGGCAGCCGGTGGTCCACCACCGCCGCTTCCTGCTGCAGGGCGGTCATGCCCTCGACCAGGTTGAGCTTGGCGCCGGCGCGCGGCGCCGGCCGGACGAACTGCAGGTCGGGGGCGGGGAGCTGCACCGTCGAGGTCAGGTCGAGGGTGTCGGTGATGGTCTTCAGGCCCACGTAGAGGCCGCTGTAGCGCGACATCTCCCAGCCGTAGAGGCCGAACTCCAGGATCTCGTCGGTGGTCGCCGGATAGAGCACCGGAATGAAGCCGGCGATCAGGGTGTGTTCGGACTGGTGGGCCGAGGCGGAGGACTTGGCGGCGTGGTCGTCGCCGGCCACCACCAGCACGCCGCCGTCGGCCGCGGCGCCTTCGAAGTTGGCCAGCTTCAGCGCCTCGCAGGCGCGGTCGACGCCGACGCCCTTGGCGTACCAGAGCGCAAAGACCCCCTGGTACGGCGACTTGCCGAACCAGGTGAGCTGCTGGGTGCCGCGCAGGCTGGTGGCGGCGAGCTCTTCGTTCAGGCCCGGCTCGAAGCGCACCGCATGCGCGTCCAGCAGCTTGCCGGCGGCCCACAGCTGGGCGTCGAGGGTGGTGATCGGCGACCCGCGGTAGCCGGTGACGTATCCGGCGGTCGTCTTGCCGGCCGCGCGGTCGCGCCGCGCCTGTTCGATCGGCAGGCGCACCAGCGCCTGCAGGGAGGACAGAAAGACCTGGCCCGACTCCTGAGTGTACTTGTCGTCGAGCGTAACTACCGTCTTGGTCACCGACCCACCCCAATCCGCAGACGCGCGCAAAGGCCGGCTCGCGCCGGGCTTTTTGGCAGGCCGGCACAATAGCGGCTTTCGCGATCGGCTTATTGCTCGCCTGCGCCAGGGCAGATGACCGGGCCAGAAGACAGCCTTCAGGCGTTCCGAAGTCGGCGGTTTCTTTCGACTGCGTCAGTCGCGGCGCCCGGTGGGATAATGCAGCTTACTCGCCGGGTCATTCCGGCGAACCGACGCGCCCGAATAGGTTCCGGCTGCAGGCGGGAGGCCTGAAAGAGTATGGAGAACAATGTCGTGAGCGGGGCTCCTGTAGCGATCGTCACCGGTGCGGCCGGCGGAATTGGCGAGGCCATCTGTCGGCGGTTCGGCGAGGCGGGAGTCCGGGTCGTGGCGACCGGGCGCTCGGCGGACAAGCTCGCCAAGCTGAAGGCGGTCCTCGAGCCGTCGATGCAGATCACCACCATCGCCGTCGACGTGACGGCCAACGAGGCGCCGAAGCGGATCGTCGACCATGCGCTGGAGAGCTACGGCCAGCTCGACCACCTGGTGAACAACGCCGGCGCCGGGGTCTGGGGACTGGTGCACGAGACCTCAGACGAGATGCTCGACGAGGTGCTGAACACCTCGCTGCGCGCGCCCTTCCGGCTCTGCCGCGAGGCGCTGCCGCACATGCGCGAGGGCTCCTCGATCGTCCATGTCGGCTCGACCTACGGCATCGTCGGCGGCTACGACGGCGGGGCCTATTCGGCGGCCAAGGCCGGCCTGATCGGCCTGATGAAGACCATGGCCGCGCAGTACGGGCTGAAGGGCATCCGCAGCAACGTCGTGGCCCCGGGCGTGATCCGCACCGGCATGACCGACGCCTACTGGGAGCATCCGGGCTTCCGGCGGATGAACCAGGAGATGACCCCGTTCAACCGCGAGGGCACCTCCGAGGACGTGGCCAACGTGGTCGTCTTCCTGTGCTCGAAGGAGGGCGGATACATCCACGGCCAGACCATCGCCCTGGACGGCGGCTGGAGCACCACCAAGTACCTGATCCCCGAGGCCCTGACCGCGGCGCGGACCCCCGGCAAGACGGCGTTTTGATCTGGCGCAAGGCGGCCGACGCTACGCGCAGCCAGGCTTTGCCTGGCTGCGCTTGCCGCAGTTTCGTCGCGGGTGTCAAATCGCCCGGGCCGGGTGGCCGACAGGGCTAAAGACGGCTTCAGAGCCAGTCATTTAGCTGCTGCGGCCGCCCCGGTACCCTCGGTTTAATCTGCGCCTAGGCCTGCATGGCCCCGGCTGGGTGAAGGATGGCCACTGTGAAGACAGTCCAGACTGTCCGTCGAGGGGAACGGGATCCGGTCGGGCCTGCGGCCAGGACGATCAACACACACGGCGACGCGCGGATGGTTTCGCCGTCGCTCGAGGCGAAGAGGTCGCGGGCGGCCTGACCCGCAGCGCGACCAACTCTCAGGGTATCGGAACCAGACTATGAACGTTCAGACCGGCAAGATCGTCCCTGGCGAGGCCCGCTGCCCCGCGGAAAGCACGCAGGAAATCATCGCGCGCGACAAGGTGCCGGCCCCTGAATGGGCGCGGAGCGAGAGCTACGAATACCTCGGCAGTGAGGACATCTCCAAGGATCGCTACATCGATCCGGAGTTCGCGAAGGGCGAGTTCCAGAAGCTGTGGACCCGCACCTGGCAGATGGCCTGCCGCGAAGACCACATCCCCGAGGTCGGCGACTACTATGTCTACGATCTCGGAGCCTACAGCTTCATCGTCGTTCGCAGCGCCGAGGACGAGATCAAGGCGCATTTCAACGCTTGTCTGCACCGCGGAACGAAGCTGCGGAGCTCGGGAACCGAGGGCTTCGCGACCGAGATCAAGTGCCCGTTCCACGGCTGGTCGTGGAACCTCGACGGCACGAACAAGGGCGTTCCCTGCCAGTGGGACTTCCCCCACGTCGACACCGCGAAACTGACGCTGCCCCACGCCCGGGTGGCGCGGCTCGGCGGCTTCGTCTGGATCAACATGGATCCGGAAGCGCCGTCGCTGGAGGACTATCTGGGCGAGGAGGCGCTCGCGCACTTCAAGGCGTGGAACCTCGAGAACCGCTACATCTATCTCCACGTCCAGAAGAGCTATCCGGCGAACTGGAAGCTCACCATGGAGGCCTTCATGGAGGCCTACCACGTGGGCGACACGCACCCGCAGGTCGCGCCCGCCAACGGTGACATCAACTCGCAGTACGACGTCTATGGCGACCACGTCGACCGCTTCATTTCGACGCTCGGCGTCGTCAGTCCGAAGCTCTACGGCAAGTACACCGAGCAGGACATCGTCGACAATTTCACGCTCGGCGACAGCTCTTCGCTTGGCGGCCAGAAGCCGCAATTGAAGGAAGGCGAACGCGCCCGTCAGGTGATGGCGGACATGTTCCGGGACATGTTCGAGAAGGCGACGAACTCCGACCTGAGCAATGTGTCGGACACTGAACTGCTGGATACCTATTCCTATACGTTCTTCCCGAACCTGTTCCTGTTCCCCGGCATCTCGCTGCCGATGATCTATCGCTTCAGGCCCGACGCCCGCGACCATCGCCGGACCATCTATGAGGTGATGTTCATGCGGCCGAAGCCGAAGGACGGGGAGACCCCGGAGATGGCCGAACTGCAGATCCTCGAGGATCACCAGTCCTTCGCGGAAGCCGAGGGCATGGATCCCGGCTTCGGCAAGATCCTCGACCAGGATACGGACAACCTGTTCGCGCAGCAGGAAGGGCTCGAGGCCAGCGCCAAGGCCGGCCTGACGCTGGCGAACTATCAGGAAATCCGCGTCCGTCACTTCGAGCAGGCGGTCGACAAGTACATGGCGATGGCGCCGCCGGCGCAGCTCGGCAGCCGCTGAGGCGTCGGCACTGAGATCTCAGGGGCGCGCTGCTTCGGCGGCGCGCCCCACGATTTTGTGGAGGCGAGGCGATTGCCCCGGCGGGCAATGCGGCCTTCGATCTCCGTCATCGCCTCGGCGCCCCGCTTCCGGGATGGTCGAGGCGCAATAGCTGTGACCCGCGCCCGCCTTCGCGTTCTGGGCGCTTGAGGAGAATTTCGGATGAGCTCTGGAACCGCTGAAGGCGTCTGCCCGGTCACCGGCCAAAAGGTCGACCTGGCCGTCGCGTCGCTGACCGATCCGGCCATCCAGGCCCATTCCGGCGCCTACTTCGACGCGATCCGCCGGGAAGATCCGGTGCACTACGACGAGAAGCTCGGGATGTGGCTGGTGTCGCGCTACGACGACATCGTCGAATTGCTGCGCGACCCGATCACCTTCTCGGACAAGCACGGCTACGAGAAGATGTACGCCAGCGGCCATTTCGAGGAGTTCAAGCAGATCCTCGAGCGGGAAGGCGGCGGCTTCTTCTCCGACGCGATCAAGGACGATCCGCCGGAGCACACCCGGGTTCGCCGGCTGCTGGAGAAGGCCTTCACCGCCCACCGCGTGGCCTCGGTCGAACCGGGGATCACCGCCATCATCGTCGACCTCGTCGAAGAGCTGGCCGAAAAGGCCGCGAACGGCCAGGTGATCGACGGCGTCCACGAGTTCGCCATTCCGCTGACCATCCGGGTCATCTGCGAGCAGATGGGCATCGCCCAGTTCAACGCCGAGAAGATCTCCGCCTGGTCGATGGCGGTGACCGCGCAGATCTCGAAGATGCAGGACCGCGAGCACATGCTCGAGAACGCGGCCCAGATCTGCGAACTGCAGAACTTCATCATCGCCGAGATGAAGGCGCGCGAGAACGCGCCGCGCGAGGACATGATCTCCGACATCGTCCACGCCACGCTCGAGGACGGCACCAAGCTGGAGTTCGGCGAGGCGGTGTCGCTGATCCGCGCGCTGATCATCGCCGGCAACGACACTACCGCGACCGCCATCGGCAACCTGCTGTTCGTGCTGGCGACCCAGCCGGAAGTGGCCAAGGCGCTGCAGGACTCGGTCGACGACGACCGGCTGCTGAATCGCTTCGTCGAGGAGCTGCTGCGCATCGAGCCGCCGGTCCGCGGCCTCGCCAAGATGACCACCCGCGAAGTCGAGCTCGGCGGCACGAAGCTGCCGAAGGACGCGCACATCCTGGTGCTCTACGCCTCGGGGAACGACGACGAGGCCGTGTTCGAGTGCCCGCGGAAGTTCGACCTCAACCGCTCCAACCTCGGCAAGCATGTCGCCTTCGGCGTCGGCGTCCACCGCTGCATCGGCGCGGCGCTCGCGCGAATGGAGATCAAGGTCGCCGCGCGCGAGGTCGTGCGGCGGCTGGGCGACATCAAGCTCGCGGTCCCGGCCGAGCAGCTGAAATACCTGCCGACCGTGGCGACGCGGACGATCAAGGAATTACCGCTTACCTTGACGCGCCACGCCTGAGCGGGCGCGTCCGGCGTCCCGTCTGGGGCGGTCAATCAGTGATCAGAGTTGGGGAACAACGTGGGCCAGGATCTCGCGGGTAGGGTGGCGGTCGTCACGGGCGGCGCCAGCGGCATCGGCCGGGCGACCGTCGAGCTGTTCGTGGCGGAAGGCGCCAAGGTGGTGATCGCCGACCTCGACGTCGTGCGCGGCGAGGAGCTGGCCGGAAGCCTCGGCGAGAACGCGGTGTTCCAGCGGACCGACGTCTCCAAGCGGGCCGAGGTGCAGGCGCTGGTCGACCTCGCCATCTCGCGGTTCGGCGGCCTGCACGTGATGTTCAACAACGCCGGCATGGGCGGGAAGATGTACCCGCACTTCCTCGACGACGACCTCGAGGATTACGAGCGGGTGCTCGGCGTGAACCTGATGGGCGTGGTCTACGGCACCCAGTTCGCCGCTCGCCACATGGCCAAGCACGGCGGCGGGGTGGTGATCAACACCGCCTCGATCGCCGGCCTGCTGCCGGGCTACACGCTGATGCAGTACCGCTCCTCGAAGTCGGCGGTGATCGGCTTCAGCAAGGCGGTGGCGATCGACCTGGCGGGCCACGACATCCGGGTCAACGTGCTGGCGCCCGGAAGCATCAAGACGCCGATGACCGACTTCGCCGAGCCCGGCATGACGGCGGACGACGTCGCGCGCATTCGCGTCGAGACCGACAAGGTGTTCATGTCCTATCAGCCGCTCAAGCGGCAGGGACGCCCGGAGGACGCCGCCCAGGCGGTGCTGTTCCTGGCCAGCGATCGCGCCATGCAGGTCACCGGCATCGTCATGCCGGTCGACGGCGGGATCACCGCCGGCGACCCGATCAACCACGCCGCCGACATCATGGCCGCCCGCACCCGGGTGATCGAAGAGATCAAGCGCGGGCGATAAAGCGCCGCCAAGATGCTCCCCCTCAGGGGGAGCTGTCCCAGAGGGACTGAGGGGGGTTCCGCTCAGAACTCAGTGGCTGAACTCCCCTCCGTCGGCTCTGCCGACACCTCCCCCAGAGGGGGAGGACCTATTCGGCGCTAAGCCGCCCGGCCGAGCCGGTCCAGGGCGTCGGCGCCGACCGCCGCGTCCCAGGCGTCGCCGCCGCCGGTCAGCGCCTCGTTCAGCAGCGCACGCTTGAGGAACAAGTGGCAGGGGTGCTCGGCGGTCAGGCCGATGCCGCCGTGGAGTTGGATCACCTCTTCGGCCACGGCGTGGAACACCGAGGCGGCGTAGCTCTTCAGGCCGGCGGCTTCGAGCACCGGGTGCTGCGCGCCCGTGGTGCGCTCCTCGGCGACCGCCCAGAACAGGGCTTCGGCGGCGGAGATCATCGTCTTGAGGTCGGCGCAGCGGTGCTTCAGCGCCTGGAACATCGCCAGCGGCCGGCCGAACTGCTTGCGCGTCTGCAGGTACTCGACGGTCATCTCCAGCGCCGCACTCGCGCCACCGACGCAGTCGGCCGCCAGCGCCAGCAGCAGGTGGGCCTGCAGGTCGCGCACCAGGTCCGCCGCCGCGTCGCCGCGGGTCAGCACCGTATCGGCGCTCAGCTTGGCGCCCCGGAAGCTGACGTCGAACAGTCGCCGGCTCTGGTCCCAGACGGCGCGGGGCGTGACGACGACGCCCGGCTGCTGCAGCGGCACCAGGGCGCAGAGGTCGCCGTCGTCGCTCCAGGCGACGATGTGGCTCGCCTCGTCGGCGTCGGGCACGGCGGAGAGCATGCCGCCCACCGTATAGCCGCCGGCGTCTGCGACCGTGATCTCCAAGGCGCCGCCCTTCAGCGAGGCGGTGACCACCTCGCCGCCGACCAGCCGCTCGATCCAGGCCGCGCGGTTGGCCAGCAGGTCGCCGCGGGACACCGCGTCGACCGCGAGCAGGGCGGGGATCACCGGGCCGGGGGCCAGCACCCGGCCGAGCTCGAGATAGAGCACGCCCAGGGCGTCGCGGCCCTGGCCCAGGCCGCCGAGCTCTTCGGGCGCGGCCAGGCCCAGCCAGCCCATCTCGGAGATCAGCGACCAGATCTGCTTGCGGTCGGGAGCGAGCCCGGCCTCGCCGAACATCCGGCGGGCGGAATCCTGCAGCTCAGCGCGGTCCAGGCTCACAGCTGCCATCCCTTCGGTTCGCGCGGCATCCCGAGCACACGCTCGGAGATGATGTTGCGCTGGATCTCGTCGCTGCCGCCGGCGATCGACCAGTTGTACGAATTCATGAAGTCGACCATCCAGTTGCCGGTCTCCTGACCGCCGCCGTAGGTCAGCGCGTCCCAGTACTGGCCCTCGAGGCCGCCGACGCGCACGCCCAGGCTGACGAACTCGCGCAGCGTGCGGGCGTAGTGCAGCTTGATGAACGAGGCGTCGCCGACCTGCTCCTGGCCGGAGATCCGCTTCTGCAGGAACTGGTCGGCGAGCGCGCAGCAGGCTTCGACCTTGGTCGACAGCCGGCCGAAGTCGCGCAGCAGCCCCTGGTCCTTGGATCGGGCCTGCTTCTGGATCGCGGTGGCGAGCCGCCACAGGCCGCCGCGCAGGCGTTCGCTGAGCTCGAGCAGCGTCAGGCCGCGTTCGGAGGAGAGGGTGGATTGCGCCACCGCCCAGCCTTCGCCCTCGGCGCCCAGGCGGTCCTCGACCGGCACCTCGGCGTCGTCCAGGAACACCTCGGCGAATTCCTCGTCGCCGGTGATCTGGTTGATCGGCCGGACGTCGACGCCCTTCGACTTCATGTCGAGCAGCAGGAAGGTCTGGCCGGCCTGCTTGGCGCCGCTGTTGTCGGTCCGCGTCAGCAGCAGGCAGCGGTCGGCGTACTGGGCCATGGTCGACCAGATCTTCTGGCCGTTGATGACGTACTTGTCGCCCCGCAGCTCGGCGCGGGTGCTCACCGCCGCCAGGTCGGACCCGGCGTTCGGCTCGGAGAAGCCTTGGCACCAGACCTCGCCTTCGAGGATGCGCGGCAGGTACTTGGCCTGCTGCTCGGGCGTGCCCCATTCCAGCAGCGTCGCCGCGGCGTGGTAGGTCGAGACGAAATAGAGGATCAGCCGCGGCGCGTCGGCGCGCGCGATCTCCTCGTAGATGACCTTCTGCTCGGCCAGCGAGCGGCCGCCGCCGGGCCAGCCGGCCGGCCAGTGGGGCGTCGCATAACCAGCGGCCGCCAGCTTGCGGAACCAGTCGCGCTGGGTGTCGACGAAAGCGTCCTGACGCGTGCAGGCCTCCCGCCAGCCTTGCGGCGCGCTGGCCTCGAGCCAGGCTCGGAACTCTTTGCGCAGCGCTTCGAGGTTCGCTTCGGATTGCACGCTTGCGGTCATCCTAAATTATCGTCGCGCCGGACCGTCGGGGAACGGCGCGGCGGAATCAAGTCCGCCAGCAGGGCGCAATACCCGCAGAGAGGCTGCCCCGCCAAGCGATCATGCGTCTGCGCCGCCCGGGCGCGCGCCTCGGCGGATTCAGCAACTGCCGACGCCGTTGCACGTCCTGTCGAGCGGGCGCCGCGCCGAGATGGGATGAGGTGGCAACAAGGAACAGCGATGCAGCACATCCCCCTGCAACACGGCGTCTTCGTGGCTCCCTATCACGACGTCGACGAGAGCCCGACGATCGCCCTGCGGCGCGATCTCGAACTCGTCGAACACGTCGAGAAGCTCGGCTTCAAGGAGGCCTGGTTCGGCGAGCACCACTCGACCGGCTGGGAGACGATCTGCTCGCCGGAGCTGATGATCGCGGCGGCGGCGGAGAACACCCGCAACATCCGCCTGGGCACGGGCGTGATCTCGCTGCCCTACCACAACCCGCTGATGGTCGCGAACCGCATCATCCAGCTCGACCACATGACCATGGGGCGGGTGATGTTCGGCGTCGGCCCGGGCCTCTTGACCACCGACGCGACCATGCTGGGCGTCGACATCAAGTCCCAGCGGGACATGATGGTCGAGGCGCTGGAGGTCATCCTGCAGCTGCTGCGCGGCGAGGAGGTCACCGCCCAGAGCAGCTGGTACAACCTGAACCGCGCCCGGGTGCACCTGTTGCCCTACACTCAGCCGCACCCCGAGGTGGCGGTCGCCAGCGCGATCACGCCGTCGGGCGGCATGCTGGCCGGCCGACTGGGCCTCGGCATGCTCTGCGTGGCGGCGACCGAGACCCAAGGCTTCGACGTGCTGGGCGAGAACTGGCGGGTCGCCAATGAACTCGCCGTCGAACATGGCCGGGTGATGGATCCCCGGCAGCTGCGGCTGGTCGCGCCGATGCACATCGCCGAGACCCGCGAACAGGCGCGCGCCGACGTCGCCCGCGGGCTCGGACGCTGGTGCGAGTACTTCGATCGCGTCGCGCCGAAGGGCATGGGCGGGCTGGTCGGCAATGGGGATCCGGTCGACCTGCTGATCAACTCCGGCCGCGCGGTGATCGGCACGCCGGAGGACGCCGTGGCGACGATCGAGAAGCTGCAGGCCAAGCAGGGCGACTTCGGCGTCATGCTGCTGCAGTCGCACAACTGGGCCGAATGGGAGCCGACCAAGAAGTCGTACGAGCTCTACGCCCGGTTCGTGATGCCGCACATCGCCGGCGCCAACCGCAACCGCGCCCAGTCGTTCGACCGGCTGCGCGAGGATTTCGAGGCGGTGCAGGACGAGCGTCAGAAGGGCGCCGACCTGGCGTTCGCTCGCTGGCGCGAGCACGCGGCGGGCCATCCGCCGGCCAAGACGTCGGGCCTGGCCTAGCAACAGCCGGCTCCGGCGGGCGGGGGTTTTTCGTGCGCCGCGGGCAGTTCAGAGGGTGGATATGAGCGCACTGCGCGGATTCAGGGTCGTCGAGCTGGCCGAACGGGTGGCCGGCGAATACTGCGGCAAGCTCCTGGCCGACTTCGGCGCGGAGGTGATCAAGGTTGAGCGCCGGGGGACCGGCAGCCCGACGCGCGCCATGGCGCCGCTGATCGACGGCGGCGCGGCCGGCGAGACGAGCGGCCTGTTCGCCTACCTCAACACCAACAAGAAGTCGGTCTCGCTCGACCTGGCCTCGGCCGACGACCTCGACCTGATGGAGAAACTGATCGCCACCGCCGACGTGGTGATCGACGACCACGGCGAGCCATGGCTGCGCGACCGCCGGCTGGGGGCCGAGGCGCGCGACGCGCGGCATCCGAGCGTGGTGTTCTGCATCATCACCCCGTTCGGGACCGATGCGCCGGCCGGCTGGACCAACGTCGAGTCGCTCAACGTCTTCCACGCCAGCGGCTGGGGCTATCACACGCCGAGCGAGGCGAACCCTGAGCGCCCGCCGCTGAAGGGCGCCGGGCGCTTCACCGCCGACTACGAGGCGGCGATCGACGCGGCGCTGTGCGTCGTCTCGACCCTGTTCTGGCGCCGCACGAGCGGGCTCGGCCAGACCATCGACATCTCCGAGCGCGAGGTGCTGATCTCGCGGGCGGATGCGGTGCTGGGCCGGATGCTGGCGGGGGAGGCGGAGGCCTCGGCCGCGCGCACCGCCTACGACATGGGCGGCCCGGGCGCCGCCTACCGCTGCGCCAACGGCTTTGTCTATCTGATGGTCCTGCACAGCGGGCATTGGGCGGGGCTGAAGAAGCTCATGGACGATCCGGCGTGGATGAACGACTTCGCCGACAACTGGCTGGAGTTCGCCTGCACAGCCGACCTGGTGGCCAAGTTCCGCGCCGGCTTCGCCGCCTGGGTGGCCGACCGCGAGAAGGACCAGGTCTCCGAGGACGCCCAGCGGCTCGGCATTCCGCTGGTGCCGGTCAATGACGCCTCGGACCTGCACCGCTCGCCGCAGTTCCAGTACCGGCAGTTCTTCCAGCCGCTCGACCACCCGGTGCTGGGCCACGCCCTCTATCCGACGACGCCGTACAAGCTCTCCGCCTCGCCGGCGCAGCTCGTCTCGCCGGCCCCGCTGCTGAGCCAGCACGCCGCCGAGGTTCTGGGCGGCAGCGACCCCGTAGGAATTTGATCATGACGATGCCCGCAAGAGGCGGTCCGCTGGCCGGGGTCCGCGTGCTGGAGATCACCAAGGTCTGGGCCGGCCCCTACGCCGGCAAGCTGCTGGCCTATCTCGGGGCCGAGGTGATCAAGGTCGAGAGCAACAGCAATCTCGACGAGATGCGCGCCTACGGCGGCGTCGACATCGACAACGCGCCCTACTTCTTGAGCCTGAACCAGGAGGTGCTCAGCGTTCAGGTGAACATGAAGTCGGAGGAGGGCATGAAGTACCTCCGCGACATGATCGCCAAGAGCGACATCGTCCTGAACAACATCCGGCCGGGGGCCATGGAGCGGTCCGGGCTGGGCTACGAGGACCTCAAGAAGATCAAGCCGGACATCATCTCGGTGTCGATGAAGATGTACGGCAACGACGGGCCGCTGGGCTACCAGACCGGCTATGCGCCGTGCTTTGCGGCGCTGGGCGGGCTGAACTACCTCGTGGGTTACGAGGGCGAGGCGCCGACCGGCAGCAACATCCGCTACGGCGACACGACCATGGGCGCGGCCGCCGCTTACGCCGCGATCGTCGCGCTGCTGCACCGCGAACAGACCGGGGAGGGGCAGTTCGTCGACGTCTCGGCGGTCGAATGCGTCTCCAGCCTGGTCGGCGACAGCCTGTTCGAGCAGAGCCTGACTGGCCACAGTCCCGAGGCGGACGGCAACCGCCACGCCGACATGGCGCCGCACGGCAGCTACCCCTGCGCCGGCGGCGAGTGGCTCAGCCTTGCGGTCTCCTCCGACGCGGCCTGGCGGGCGCTCTGCGCGGAGCTCGGCGCCGCCGATCTGGCCGGCGACGGCCGCCTGGCGACGCTCGGCGGCCGACACGCGCATCGCGCCAAGATTGACGCGCGGCTGGCCGAATTGACCCGCGGCCAGGACGCCGGCGCGCTGGCCGAGCGGCTGCGCGACGCGGGCGTGGGCGCGTTCAAGAGCATCAACTCCCTGGACCTGATCTCCGACGAGGAGCTCTGGCGCCGGGAGTTCTTCAAGCTGGTGTCCGACCACGCCAACGGCACGCGGCCTTCGGTCGGCGCGCCCTGGCGCATGTCGCGCGCCCAGGCGACGATCACCAATGGCGCGCCCAAGCTCGGCGAGCACAACGCCTACGTCTATGGCGAACTGCTGGGCGTCACGTCGGAGAAGCTCGAGCAGCTGATCGCCGAAAAGGTCGTCGACTGAGTCCAAGAGGCCCAGATGCCGCGGGCGATATGCGCGAAATGTTTATGGAAATTCGCCTATCGTTTAACTGTCGACGCCCGGCGCGTGTGAACTTAGGGCTGGATTTGCCCTGCTCGCCAGGCGCCCGCGGCAGCCGTTAGTCGTTCGCCGCAGGCAGCCTTGCCGGAGGGCTCCGCAGTTGTCGTGGCCTCCACGCGCCGGGCGCTTGTGAAGCACAAGAGCCGGTCCCCGCGGAATAACCGGCCCGACGTCTGCGGTTCGCGCAGGTAGGAAACGCAAGAATGGCCGAAACTCTTTTCGCGTTCGACGAGCACAATTATCGCGACTGCCAGAGCAGCTTCCGCGGTGAGAAGGATCAGGAGTATTACCTCGGCGACTATTCGATCGAGGCCGGTTCGGTCATCGACGTCCGCGCCGAGCGCAAGGCCGTCGGGCCCAACTCGATCATCCGCCTGAGGTCGCGCAGCCGGCTGTCCTTCCGCCGGTCCTGGGCGCACATCCGTGAGGACGCGACCGACGTCACCGTGCTGTGGTTCGTCAAGCGCGGCCGCCTGTCGGTCTCCAATCAATGCGGCAGCAAGGTCGCCGAGGCCGGCGACTTCGTGGTCACGCGCTCGATGACCCCGTTCTTCATCGAGTGCCAGACCGATGAGGACCAGGTGCACGAAGTGCTGCACATGACGGTGCCCACCCATGTGCTGCGCGGCTACATCTCCGACGAGGTGGCGACGGGCTTCTCGGTGTCGACCGAGCGCCGGGAGTTCTCGATCGCCGAGAACATCCTCACCAACCTGCTCGAGGACGACGGCGAGATCGCCCCGGACACCGCCGAGATCCTGGTCAGCAGCGCGCTGTCGGTGATCAGCCACGCGATCCGCGACCGCAACGTCTGTGGCCGGCTGCGCCAGACCGTGTCGGACCGGCGACTGCAGGAGGTGCTGCGCTATATCGAGGTGCACCTGTCGAACCCGAACCTGTCGACCGCCATGGTCGCCAGCGGTTGCGGGATCTCGCCGCGTTATCTCTCCTTCCTGCTGAAGCACCATGGGACCTCGTTCTCGACCCTGGTGTGGGAGCAGCGGCTGAAGAAGGCCAAGAGTTGGCTGTCGACCTCGAGCGACGTGTCGATCAGCGAGATCGCCTACAGCGTCGGCTTCAAGAGCCCGGCTCACTTCAGCCGGATGTTCAAGCGGGTGTTCAACATGAACCCGCGCGAGTACCGCGCCGCCAACCCGCACGACGCGGGCCGCCGGCCCGAGGCGCTCGCCGCCGACAACGCTAACTGACGACACTATCGGCGCGGCGATCACGTCGCGCCGACGGCAAGTTCGGCTTGCAGCCGCTCGCCGGCCTCCGAATACTGCGGTCAATTCGCGAAGCGACCGCAGCGGGGTGACCCTGTCCTCCACGCTGACGGCAAGGGAGGGCGCATGGCCGGTTTTGACGAGGTTTTCGACTTCGTGGTGGTGGGCAGCGGCGGCGGCTCGATGTGTTCGGGCCTGGTCATGCGCCAGCACGACAAGTCGGTGCTGATCCTCGAGAAGACCGAGTTCGTCGGCGGCACCACGGCACGGTCCGGCGGGGTGATGTGGATCCCCAACAACCGCTTCATGAAGCGCGACGGGGTCGAGGACAGCTTTGAGAAGGCCGAGAGCTATCTCGATAGCGTGGTCGGCGATCCGAACGACGCCCCCGGCACCTCGCGCGAACGTCGTCGGCGTTACCTGAATGAAGCGCCGCAGATGGTCGACTTCCTGGTCGACCAGGGGATCAAGCTGACCCGCGCGAGCTACTGGCCGGATTATTATGACGACCGGCCGGGCGGCAGCGAGGCCGGGCGCACCGTCGTGGCCGAGCTGTTCGACGTCAACGAGCTGGGCGCGTGGATGAAGAAGCTGCGCCCCGGAATGATGGCGTCAGCGGGTGACCCGGCCGCCTACGTCGAAGAGGGCATGAAGCTGCGGAACCTCAAGGTCTCCTCGGCGGCCAAGGCGACGATGCTGAAGATCGGCCTGCGGACCCTCCGGGCGAAGCTCACGGGCAAGCACTACGTGACGGCCGGGGCGGCCTTGCAGGGGCGCATGCTGCAGGCGGCGCTGAAGGCCGGCGTCGAGATCCGCACCGACTCCCCGGTCGGGGAACTGATCGTCGAGGACGGCGCGGTGAAGGGCGTGCGGACCGTCAAGGACGGCCAGCCCTGGCAGGTCGGCGCGCGTCTGGGCGTCCTGGTCAACGCCGGCGGCTTCGCCCGCAACCAGCAGATGCGCGACCAGTATCAGCCGGGCACTCAGGCCGCCTGGAGCAACGTGCCCGAGGGCGACACCGGCGAGATGATCCGGGAGATGATGCGCCTGGGCGCCGGCGTCGGTCAGATGGAGGAGATGGTCGGCTACCAGTCGAGCATCGCGCCCGGGACCGAAAACGACCCGGTCAAGCCGGGGGTGCAGAGCGCGCTCGCCTCGCCGCACGCCATTCTCGTCGACCAGACCGGCGTGCGCTATCAGAACGAGGGCGGGTCCTACATGGCCTTCTGCCGCGGCATGCTGGAGCGCAACAAGACGGTTCCCGCGGTGCCCAGCTGGGGCGTCTTCGACAGCCAGTACCTGCTCCGGTACGGCGTTCCCGGGACGATGGTCGGCAACCGCGCGGGGCGGCGCTGGATCGAGCAGGGCTTCATCCGCAAGGCCGACGGCCTCGAGGCGCTCGCCAAGCTCATCGAGGTGGAGCCCGCGATGCTCAAGGCGACCATCGAGCGCTTCAATGGATTCGTCGCCAAGGGCCGCGATGAGGACTTCCAGCGCGGCGATCGCGCCTACGACCGCTGGCTGGGCGACCCCGTCCACAGACCGTCGCCGACCCTGGGCGCCATTGCCGAGGGGCCGTTCTACGCCATGCCGGTCGTGCCGGGCGACGTCAGCACCTACGGCGGGGTCGTCACCGACGTGAACGCCCGGGTGGTGCGCGAGGACGGCTCGGTGATTCCCGGGCTCTATGCGACCGGCGTTTCGACCGCCTCGGTGATGGGCCGCGCCTATCCCGGCGCAGGGGCGAGCGTCGGGCCGTCGTTCACCTGGGGCTTCATCGCCGCCAAGCATGCGCTGCAGGGTGAAGCGGCCGCCGAGCCGTCGCGCGCGGCCTGATCGCTCCGGCGATTTCGGCGCGCGCGGCCGGCGACTTCAACTCGCCTAGCCACTTCTCGGCGACGTTCGCCCGCGCTATGGGTCGCCGCATCGGAATCTCGCGCCGATGTCCGAACGGGCTGATGGCGTCTCCATCGGCGCAGCATCGCTGGTTACGGCGAGGCGGCTGATGGCCGCCACGGCGTCGGCCGATCAGGCTGGCGTCGTCCAGATCACGACGACCCATTCGGGGCGCAAAAATTTCATTCCCAGGAGGTCCGGGGGAAACATGACGACCGAACGCGCGAACACAGTCAGGCCCAGTCCTGAAGTCCAACTGGAGATCTTCCGCCGGATGCTCCGCATCGAGCGGAACGACGACGCCACCCGCCGCACCATCATGCGCGGCCGCCTGCAGATGCCGTACTACTCGGCGCGCGGCCAGGAGGTCATTCCCTCCGCGGTGTCGGTCAATCTCAACGACGACGACACCATCTGCACCATCTACCGCGGCATCCACGACATGGTCGCCAAGGGCATGCCCTACCGCGAGATCTGGTCGGAAATCGCCGGCCGGGTGACCGGCACCTGCAAGGGCAAGGGCGGCCCGATGCACCTGACCCACCCGGAAACCGGCGTGATGGTCACCACCGGCATTGTCGGCTCCTCGATGCCGATCGCCAACGGCCTGGCCTGGGCCTACAAGCTCGACAAGAGCCGCAAGGTCTGCGTCGCCTACTTCGGCGACGGCGCGACCAACATCGGCGCCTTCCACGAAGCGCTGAACCTGGCCTCGGTCTGGAAGCTGCCGGTCGTGTTCGTCTGCCAGAACAACCGCTTCGCCGAGCACACCCGCTACGAGAACTGCACCTCGGTGGACCAGATCTCCAAGCGCGCCATCGGCTACGGCATGCCGGGCTACACGGTCGACGGCAACGATCCGGACGCGATGTTCGCGGCGGCCAACGAGGCCATCAACCGCGCCCGCGACGGCGAAGGCCCGACCCTGCTCGAGTGCATCACCTTCCGCTTCATGGGTCACGTGTTCGGCGACGCCGACACCTACATGACCAAGGAAGAGAAGGCCGCGGCCATGGAGAAGGACCCGCTGCCGGCCTTCCGCGCCCGCCTGATCAAGGACGGCGTCGCCACCGAAGAGCAGCTGGCGAAGCTGCAAAAGGATATCGAGGCCGAGGTCGAGGACGCGATCGAGTACGCGCTCGCCCAGGAGTTCCCGTCCGTCGAAGAGCTGCGGCGCGACGTCTTTGCTACGGAGATCGCCCAATGAGCGGCACCACCAAGATGAACGGGATCCAGGCCATCAACGCGGCGATCGCGGAGGCCATGGAGAAGGACCCGAAGGTCATCCTGCTGGGTGAAGACGTGGCCGACCGTGAAGGCGGCGGCGTCATCGGCAACACCAAGGGCCTGTCGACCCGCTTCGGCGACGACCGGGTGAAGTCGACCCCGATCGCCGAACAGGCGATCGTCGGCGCGGCCATCGGCGCGGCGCTCGGCGGCTACAAGCCGATCGCCGAGATCATGCTGATGAACTTCACCACCGTGGCGATGGACATGATCGTCAACCACGCGGCGAAGCTTCGCTTCATGTCCGGCGGCCAGAGCACGGTGCCGATCACCATCTACACCCTGACCGGCGCCGGCGCGCAAACCGCAGGCCAGCACGCCGACCACTACGAGGCGTGGTTCGCCCACACCGCCGGCATCAAGGTCGTCGCGCCGTCGAATCCGGCCGACTACAAGGGCCTGATGCTGTCGTGCATCGACGATCCGGACCCCTGCCTGCTGGTGCAGAACATGCGCACCCTGTTCGTGCCGGACGACGTGCCGAACGACCAGGGCCCGATCCCGCTCGGCAAGGCGAATGTCGTCCAGGAAGGGACCGACGTCACCATCGTCTCCTATTCGGGCATGGTGCTGACGGCGCGTCAGGCGCTGGCCACCCTCGCCGAGAAGGGCATCAGCGTCGAACTGATCGACCTGCGCACGGTCTCGCCGTGGGACAAGGAAGCGGTGCTGAAGTCGGTTCGCAAGACCGGCCGCGCGGTCATCGTCCACGAGGCGGTGCGCTCGTTCGGCGTTGGCGCGGAAATCGCTTCGACGATCCAGGAAGAGCTGTTCGGCGAACTGAAGGCGCCGGTCCGTCGCCTGGGCGCGCCGTACTCGCCGGTGCCGTTCTCCAAGCCGCTCGAGGACGCCTTCCTCGTGCAGCCGGCGGACATCGTCGCCGCGGTCGAAGGCATCGTGAAGAAGTAAGCTTCTGGCCGGCCTTGCCGCAGGCTAGGCCGGCGTCAGAACGGCTGAAGTTCAAACGCGGCGCCGAGGAACACCTCGGCGCCGCGTCCTATTTCGGCCACCGCCTCGACCATCCGGCCGTCGCGGCCGAGCAGCTCGTCGGCGTGGCGGACGATCAGCAGGTTGGGCGTGGCGCTGGGCGAGGCCCGGCGCAGCGCCTGGGCGAGCTCGCGCTCCGGTCGGGCGCTGAGCGCACAGGCGACCACGAAAGCCGCCGCGGTCGAGCGGCTGACGCCGGCCCAGCAATGCACCAGCATCGGCCGTCCGCGATCCCAGTCGTGGGCGAAGGCGATCAGCTTGCCGACGTCGTCGGCGGTCGGCGCCTGCAGCCCCTCGGTCAGCTCGATGATGTCGTGGGAGGCCAACAGCAGCCGGCGCGACGGCGCGAAGGCCGCGGCGATCTCCGGCGCCTCGGCTGGCGGCGAGAGCCAGCTCACCAGGTGCGAGGGACGGTGCGCCTCGCACAGGGTGGCGACTTCCTCCAGCGGTCCGATCAGCAGTTTCATCGCAGTCCCAGTCCCGCGGCCGCGACGACGCCCAGCAGGAACGCCGTCTCGAAGGCCTGTTCGATCGCGCCCAGCACGTCACCGGTATACCCCCCGATGAGCCGGCGCGCAGCCAGCGCCGGCCACAAGGCGGCGATCGCGCCGAGCAGCAGGCCGACGACCGCGACCTGCGCCGGCAGGAAGACCAGCGGCGCGAGGCCGATGGCGACGGCGATCGCCACCTCGTAGCCGCGCACGTCGCGCGCCACCGGCTTCAGCTTGGAGGCGGCCGGATCGGCGGCGTAGGGCAGCAGGCGCATGGCGCCGACCGCGGCGGCCCGCCCCAGCGCATGGGCCGCGACGATCGCCCCGGCGGCGGCCCAGCCGGCGGCCAACTCGCCCACCGCGGCGACCTTCGCCGCCAGCACCAGGCCCAGCGCCAGCGCGCCATAGGTGCCGAGCCGGCTGTCCTTCATGATCGCCAGCCGCTGTTCGGGCGACTGGCCCCCGCCCAGGCCGTCGGCGGTATCGGCCAGGCCGTCCTCGTGGAAGGCGCCGGTGACCAGCGCGCCCGCCGCGCTCGCCAGCACCGCCGGCAGGACGCCGGTCGGCCAGACCTGCCGGGCGATCAGGAACACCGCGGCGCAGAGTCCGCCGACCAGCAGCCCGACCAGCGGGAAGTAACGCGCCGAGCGGGCCAGCAACTCGTCGTTCCAGGCGCGCGGCCCGGGCAGCGGCAGGCGGGTCAGGAACTGGGCCGCGCAGGCCAGCCGGTCGAGCTCGCGGGCGATCATGCTTGTCCCAACACCTCGGCGAGCGAGGCGGTCTCGCGGGCCATCGCCGCGGCGGCTCTGAGGATCGGCAGGGCGAGCACCGCGCCGGTCCCTTCGCCCAGCCGCAGGCCGAGGTCGAGCAGGGGCTGGGCGCTGAGTTGGGCCAGCATCAGCCGGTGCGCGCGCTCGGCGGAACTGTGGCCGAAGAAGCAGTAGTCCAGCACCCGCGGCTGCAGGCGCGCGGCGACCAGCACCGCGGCGGTGGAGATGAAGCCGTCGACGACGACCGGCCGCCGCGCGGCGGCCGCCGCCAGCGCCGCGCCGGTCATGCCGGCGATCTCCAGGCCGCCGAACTGGCGCAGGACCTCGAACGGCTCGTGGGCGTCGCAGCGCTCGGCGGCGGCGGCCAGCACGCGCTGCTTGCGCGCCAGCCCCGCGTCGTCGTGGCCGGCGCCGAGGCCAATGCAGTCCGCCAACGGCGCCGGTCCCAGGCGATGCAGCAGCAGGCTGGCGGCGGCGGTGTTGCCGATGCCCATCTCGCCCAGCGCGATGACCTCGGCCCCGGCGGCGACGGCGCTGTGGACGGCCCCGGCCCCGCAGGCCAGCGCTTGGGCGCATTCCTCCGCTGTCATCGCCGCTTCGCGCGCGGCGTTGCGGGTCCCCTCGCGGACCTTGGAGGCCTGCAGCATGGGGTGCGGCGGCAAGGCGCCGGCGACCCCGGCGTCGATCACCCGCACCTCGGCCCCGGTCGCGCGGGCCAGCGCGCTGACGCTGGCGCGGCCGTCGAGGATCAGCCGCACCATGGCGGCGGTCACCTCGCGCGGATAGGCCGAAACACCGTCCTCGGTCAGGCCGTGGTCGCCGGCGAACAGCAGCACGACGGCGCGGTCGGCGTGCGGATCCACCCGGCCCTGGATCGCGCCCAACTGGACGGCGAGATCCTCCAGCCGGCCGAGCGCGCCGGGCGGCTTGGCTTTGCCGTCGACGATCCGGCGCAGCTCCGCCGCGACATCGAGGTCGAGCGGCGGGAGGTCGGGCAGGGACCAGATCATAGGGAGAAGCCTTCCAGGCCCGCGATCCGCGCGAGCGATGTGATGTCGAGATGTTGCGCCAGCTGCTCGGCGATTTCGTCCAGCGCCTGATCGACCCGTGCGCCGTGGTCGAGGGCTTCGGAGTAGGCGCCGAGCCTGGCCAAGAAGGCCGCCCGGAAGCCGCCGGCGGCGAACAGGCCGTGCACATAGCCGCCCATCACACGGCCATCCGCCGAGCAGGCGCCATGCGGGCCTTCGCCGTCGAGCTGCAGGAAGGGGCGCGCGAGGCCAGGACCGGAGGTCGCGCCGACGTGCATTTCGTAGCCGCTCATTGGGGCGTCGTCGAAGCCGCGGCCGGCGACGGGCTTCAGGGTCTTCTCGGCCGTAAGCACCGTCTCGACGTCGAGCAGGCCGAGCCCCTCGGCCGCGCCGGGCGGGCCCTCGATCCCCTGCGGGTCGGCGATGCGCCGGCCGAGCATCTGATAGCCGCCGCAGACGCCCAGCACGCGTCCGCCGCGGCGGACGTGGGCGGCAAGGTCGATGTCCCAGCCCTGGGCGCGGAGGAAGGCGAGGTCGCCCAGCGTCGCCTTGGTTCCAGGCAGGATGACGAGGTCGGCGTCGCCCGGCAGCGGCTGACCCGGCGGCACGAAGCCGAAGTCCACCTCCGGTTCGGCGCGCAGCGGGTCGAAGTCGTCGAAGTTGGCGATGCGCGACAGCATCGGCGCGACCACCTTGATGCGGCGCGCTCCGGCGGTCGCGCCGGCGCGCTCCAGCACCACGGCGTCCTCGGCCGGCAACCGGGCGGCCGGTGCGAGCCAGGGGACCATGCCGAGGTCGGGCCAGCCGGTCAGCTCGGTGATGATCCGGCGGCCTTCATCAAACAGTTGAGGATCTCCGCGGAACTTATTGATGATAAAACCTTGAATGGCCGAAGCATCATCTGGAGATAGCACCGTCTTCGCGCCGGCCAGGGCGGCGATTACGTGGCCGCGGTCGATGTCGCCGACCAGCACCACCGGAACGTCGGCGGCTAGGGCGAAGCCCATGTTGGCGATGTCGCCGGCGCGCAGGTTGATCTCTGCCGGACTGCCGGCGCCCTCGACGATGACTAGATCGCACTCGGCGGCGAGCCGGCGATAGCTTTCCAGTACGACGTCCAGCAGTTGACCTTTGCGGCCCTGGTAGTCCGCGGCCTGCCACGAGCCCTGCATGCGGCCGCGCACCACCACCTGGGCGCCGCGGTCGCTCTGCGGCTTGATCAGCACCGGGTTCATGTCGACCGTCAGCTCGGCGCGGCAGGCCAGCGCCTGCAGCGCCTGGGCACGGCCGATCTCGCCGCCGTCGGCGGTGACCGCGGCGTTGTTCGACATGTTCTGCGGCTTGAACGGCAGCACCTTCAGCCCGCGGTTGGCGAACAGCCGGCAGAGCCCGGCCACCAGCACCGACTTGCCGACGTCGGAGCCGCAGCCCTGCAGCATCAGAGCCGCCATGCGAACGCTCCCAGTCCAATAAGCAACCACAGCAGGACGCAGGCCCGGCGATACAGCGTCAAGCCGCGGGCGAGGTCCGTCGGTTCCGGTGCTGGACCGTCGCCGAACGTCGGCCGGTCAACGCGCAGACCGTCGTAGCTGGCCGTTCCGCCCAGGGTGCGGCCGAGCGCGCCGGCCATCGCCGCTTCCGGCCAGCCGGCGTTGGGTGAAGCGTGCTTGCTGGCGTCGCGCAGCATGGTCCGCAGGCCGCGGCCGCCGGCGAGCGCGATCAGCAGGCCGGCCAGCCGCGCCGGGGCCAGGTTGGCGAGGTCGTCGGTGCGGGCCGCGGCCCAGCCGAAGGTGCGCCAGCGCGGCTCCATGTGGCCGATCAGGCTGTCGGCGGTGTTGATCGCCTTGTAGGCGAACAGGCCGGGCAGGCCGGCGACCGCCAACCAGAAGGCCGGCGCGACGACCCCGTCGTTGAAGCTTTCCGCCAGGCTCTCGAGGCCGGCGGCGGCGACTTCGCTGGCGTCGAGATTGGCGACGTCGCGACCGACGATCATGCCTACCGCGGCGCGGGCGGCCGGAAGGTCGCCGCCGGTCAGCGCGTCGCGCACGGCGGCGACGTGCTCGAACAGGCTGCGTTGGGCGAGGCCGAGGGTGGCCAGCAGCGCGAACAGGACCAGCCCGAACGGCAGGGCGGCGCAGAGCCGCTGCAGCAGCCAGCCGGCGAGGGCGGCGACGCCAGCAACCAGAGCCACGGTCGCGACGCCGAGCGCCCTGCGCAAGGCGGGCGTCCAGTCCGGCCGGTTCCAGCGTCGTTCCAGGCCGGAGATCGCCGTCCCGAGCCAGACCACCGGATGCGGCAGCCGCCGGTGCAGCGCCGCCGGGTAGCCCAGCGCCGCCTCGGCGGCGAGCCCGCCCAGCGCGCCGAGCGCGCCCGGCCAGGCGGCCGCCAGCTCAAGCGGCATGGCGGCCGATCAGCTCCAGCACAGGGCCATGGTGGCCCGGAACCAGCTTGGCTTCGACCCCGTAGGCGCGGCGGATCACCTCCGGCGTCAACGCCGCATTCGGGGCGCCGCTGGCGATCAGGCCGCCCTCGGCGAGCACTAGCACGCTGTCGGCCAGCCGCAGCGCCAGCGGCAGGTCGTGCAGGGTCAGCACCACGCCGTAGCCGCGCTCGTGCGCGAGCTGGCGGAACAGGCCGCAGGTGTCGATCTGGTGGCCGGGATCGAGCCCGGTCAGCGGCTCGTCGGCCAGCAACCATTCCGGTTCGCCGGCCAGGGCGCGGGCGATCAGCACCCGGGCCCGTTCGCCGCCGGACAGGGTGTCGACCTTGCGGCCGGCGAAGGCGGTGACGCCGGTCGCCTGCATCGCCTGGGCGACCGCGGCGCGGTCGGCCGGCGAGCGACCGCTGCTGCGGTGCGGCGTGCGGCCCAGCGTGACCAGCGCGTCGACGTCGATCGGCCAGGCGATCTCCGGCGTCTGTGGCAGGAAGCCGATGCGCCGGGCGCGGGCGGCGGGGCCGAGCCCCAGCACGTCGATGTCGCCCAGCCGGACGCGGCCGGCGTCCGGGCGGCGCAGGCCGGCCAGGCAGGCCAGCAGCGTCGACTTGCCGGCGCCGTTGGGGCCGACGACGCAGGTGACCCGGGCGGGCTGGAAGGCGGCGTCGAGGCCCTCGAACACGGAGCGGCCACCGAGCCGGACGGCGAGGCCTGAAGCGGCGAGGATCTGGCTCATGTGATGCGCCTGCGCATGCGGATCAGGAGGGCGAGGAAGAACGGGCCGCCAAGGACAGCCATGGCGGCGCCCAGGCGGATCTCGACCGCCGCAGGCGTCAGCCGCACCAGGATGTCGGCCGCCAGCAAGAGCACTGCGCCGGCGATCGCGCTGGGGACGATCAGCGCTCCAGGCCGCGAGCCGCACCACGGCCGCATCAGGTGCGGGGTGATCAGGCCGACAAAACCGATGACCCCGGTGACCGCGACGCTGGCCCCGACGGCCAGGGCGACGCCGGCCGCCAGCCGCAGCCGCACGGCGCCGAGGTCGACGCCGAGCGCCCGAGCGCCGACCTCGCCGAGAGTCAGCGCGTCCAACGCCCGCCGGGTGCTGAGCAGCAGGACGAGGCCGAGGGCTACGAACGGCGTGGCGAGCTTGAGCTCCTCGAAGCTGCGGTCGGCGACCGCGCCCATCAGCCAGCTGACGATCTCGTCCACCGCCCAGGGCGTGGGGGCGAGGTTGACCGCCAGGGTCGTCGCCGCCGTCGCCATGGTCTGGATGACGATGCCGGCCAGGACGAAGGTGACGACGGTCGAGCTCGAGCCGGCCAGGGCCAGCAGGCAGGCCAGCCCAAGGGTCGCGCCGATCATCGCCCCGGCCGGCAGCAGCCAAGGCGAGGCCGCGGTCAGGCCGAAATAGAGCACGATCACCGCGCCCAGGCCGGCGGCCGACGAAATGCCGAGCACGCCTGGGTCGGCGAGCGGGTTGCGGGTGTAGCCCTGCAGGGCCGCGCCCGACGCCCCGAGCGCGGCGCCGACCAGCAGCGCCAGCAGGGTGCGCGGCAGGCGCAGCTCGAAGATGACGGTCCAGCGCGGGTCCTGGCCCCAGGCGGTCCAGGCGTCGAGCGGGATCCACACCCGCCCGGCGCTGAGCGACAGGGCGAACAGCAGCGTTAGGAGCAGGGCGAGGCCGGCGCTGATCAGGACGGTGGGCGGACGACGGACGATGGACTCGCTCATGCGACCAGTCTCCGGGCCTTGGCGAGCCGCTCGGCGGCCTCGACCAGGTTGGGGCCGCCGCAGAACATCAGGTGCTGCGGGAAGCTGACGATCTGAACCCGGCCTTTCAGCCGTTCGAGCGCCGGGTGACGCATCACCCGTTCGCCCCAGGTCGGCGCGCCCGGCAGGGCCTCGCCGCTCAGCAGGATGTCCGGCGGGTCGGCGACGACCACGTCGAGCGAGAGGTCCGTGGTGCGCTTGGCGCCGTAGTCGAGCGCCGCGTTGCGAAAGCCGGTTCGACGCAGCAATTCGTCCATCAGGGTGTCGGGGCCTGAGGAGAACCCGTTCCGCTGGAATACCAGGGCCCGCACCGGCCGGGCGCCGGGCGCCGGCGCGGCCGCGGTCAGCGCCGCCTCGATGCGGGCGATCTCGCGGCGACCGAGTCCGGGCTGGCCGGCCAGATCGGCGACGCGGCGCACCTGGGCGAGGCTGTCGGGGACATTGTCGGGCGTCGAGAACACCTCGACCTTCACGCCGAGCCGCTTGAGCGCATTGCGCGTCGCCAGCGACGAATGGCGGCTCGCCAGCACGAGGTCCGGCGACAGCGCGATCACCTCTTCGGCGCTCTCGTAGGTGAAGGGGAACTGGCGGGCCAGGTCGCCGATGCTGGAGTTGCCCGGTTCGCGCGAATAGTGGCTGAGCGCGGCGATCTGCCGAGGCGCGGCGACCGCCAGCAGAATGGCGTCCAGACAGGGGTTGAGTGAGACGATGCGGCGGGCGGGAGTCGCGGCGGCGCCGGCGAGGCCCAGCGCCGCGGCGCCGACCACGGCTGCGCGACGGGTGGGCTGCATCAGAGGTCTCCCGAAAGGGCTGCGGCGAGGCGGGCCCAGTCCGCGGGGCGGCCGGGAAGTCCGAAACGGAGAAGCTGCGAGTCGTCGAACGGCCGGCAGAGAATGCCGGCGCGGGCGAGCCGCAGGAAGGTCGCGCGTGCGTCCGGAGCCCGGACCAGACGGAACAGCGAAGTTCCGCCCACCGGGGTGAGCCCGGCGCGGACCAGCAGCCGGTCGAGCCGGGCGGCGTCCCGGCCCAGTCTGCGGCGCGTGCGCTCGGCCCAGGCCGTGTCCGGGTAGGCCGCCTGGCCGGCGGCCAGGGCGTCGGCGCTGAGCGGCCAGTCGCCGAGCCGGGCGCGGAGCCCGGCGGTCACCCTGTCGTCGGCGACGACGAAGCCCAGCCGCAGCCCCGCCAGGCCGTAGAACTTGCCGAACGAGCGCAGCACGATCAGCCGGCCGTCGCCGGCCCGCGCGGCGACGCTGAGCTGCGGATCGGTCTCGACGAAAGCCTCGTCGACGATGGTCCAACGGCGGCTGGCGGAGGCGACGAGCTCGTCGCTGGCCACCGTGCGGCCGTCAGGATTGTTCGGATTGACCACCACCCAGGCGTCGGCGCGCTGCGGCTGGTCGAGGATCTCCGCGCCGGCCGCGCGCCAGGCCTCGGCGTGACCACCATAGGTGTCGGCGGCGACGGCCACCCGGCGGACGCCCAGCACGTCCGGCAGCAAGCGGATCGCCGCCTCGCTGCCGGGGACCGCGGTGACCCTCTCGGCGGGTGCGTCAAAGGCCCGGGCGGCGGCGGCCTCAAGCGCTAGGAGCGCCTCGGGGTCCGGCAGCCGCGCCCGGGCCGCCTGGCTCGCCGCCGGGGCCGGGTAGGGACGGGGGTTGATCCCGGTCGACAGGTCGAGCCAGGGCTGCGGCGCGGCCGGAAAGGCCGCGCGCGCCGCCGCGAGACGGCCGCCATGCCGGCTGAACGCCTCCAGCGCGGCGGCCGCGTCCATCAGAACTTCGCCCGCACGCCGGCGTAGGCGGCGCGACCGAGCTGACCATAGTTGCGGATGGTCTCGTAGGACTGGTCGAACAGGTTCTCGACGCGGCCGTAGACCTCGACCTGCTCGTTGACCGGATAGGAGGCCCGCACATCCCACAGGACGTAGCCCTTCAGCACGTTGCGGTTGGCGGCGTCGTCGAACCGGTCACCGGCGTACTGGACCGCGACCGCGGTCTGCAACGCGTTCGGCCAGTCGTAGCTCACCTCGACATTTCCGACCCGGGCCGGACGGCGCGGCAGCCGCTTGTCGAAGTTGCGGCTCGTCTCCGCGTCGTTGCGCGCATCGACCCAGGTGTAGTTGACCGATAGCGCCAGGGCGTCGGTCAGCTGGGCGTCGGCGTCGAGCTCCACGCCCTTGGCCTTGGTGCGTGCGGTGTTGGCGTAGAAGCCGAAGCGCGGCACGCCGTTGGCGCCGACGCACAGCGGGTCGCTGGCGGCGGACAGGCAGGTGAAGAAGTCGATCTGGTTCTTGGTCTTGCGCTCGAAGTAGGCGGCGGAGACGACGATCCGGCCGTCCATCATCCGGTGCTCCACCCCGGCGTCCCAGCTGTGCGAGGATTCCGGATCCAGCGTCGGGTTCCCGTACTCGCTGCCCAGCTGATAGAGGCTCGGCGCCTTGAAGGCCTGACCCCAGCTGGCCCGCAGCACGGTCTTGCCTTCGTTGAGCCGCCAGGCGGCCGAGGCCTGACCCACGGTGTTGCCGCCGAAGTCGCTGTGGTGATCCTGCCGCACGCCGCCGCTGAGCGTCAGGTTGGAGATCACGTCGCCGCGGAGGTTCGCATAGAAGCTGTCGAGCCGGGCGCTGCTGTGCACCGGCGTCGGGTTGGGATCGAAGTCGCTGGGCGACGCGGTCCGCATCTTCGACTTCTCGGTCTCCGCCCCGAAGACCGCGGTCCACACCGGCGTGACCTCGAAGGCGCCCTGGTACTCGAACCGCTCGTTGCGGCCGGAGGCGCGGAACGTGACGTCGGTCACCGCCTGATCCGGGTCGTAGTTCTTACGGATGGTGCTGGTGTAGGCGTAGCCCGCCCGGTTGGTGAACCTTCCGTCCAGCAGGCTGAGGCGTGCGCCGGCGTAGCCGACCAGGTCCTGGGTCGTGCCCAACGCGCGGGTGTCGCCGAAGACGAAGTTCGGCGGCACGAGGCCGTCCATCTCGTTGCGGCCACGCGAGTAGATGGTGCGCAGGTCCAGCGAGAGCTGATCGGTGACGGCGACGTCCGCCTTGGCGCTGGCGCCAATGTTGCGGTAGCCGTCCAGTTCGCGGCCGCCCTTGGCCTCGTCGAAGGTCGAGATGCCGCTGGTGGTCAGGTAGCCCGCCGTCGCGCGCCAGCTGACCCGCTCCGACTTGCCGCCGAGCGCGGCGCGGCCGTAGGCCCAGTCGTTGGAGCCGCCTTCCGCGAGGAGACTCGTTTCGAACGGTTCTGTCGGCACGGCGGTCAGCAGGTTGATGACCCCGCCGATCGCCTGGCTGCCCCACAGCACCGACTGCGGGCCGCGCAGGATCTCGACGCGGGCGATGTCGCCGACCAGCATGTGGCCGAAGTTGAACCCGGCGTCCGTGGTCGAAGGATCGTTCAGCTTGACCCCGTCGATCAGCACGACCGTCTGCCCGGGCTCAGCGCCGCGGATGTAGACGTTGGTCGTCCCGCCGACGCCGCCGTTGCGCGAGAAGCTGACGCCCGGCGTGGTGGCCAGGATCTCGGTCAGCAGCGGCGTCTGCTTTTCCTGCAGCGTTTCGGCGGTGATGACGGTGACCTGCTGACCGACGCGGTCGGCGCGTTCGGCCGTGCGGCCGGCGACGACGACCAGTTCGTCGACCGCCGGAACCTCGGCGGCGGCCTCGGCGTGGACAGCGGCGGGCGCCGCTGCGGCGATGACGCAGAATGCAGTGGAAACAAACAGCTTAGAGTTCAAAGCAAGCCCCTCAGACGAAGGGCCGACGCACGCAGGCTGGGCGCGCCGCAACGCGCCAGTCCCGCGCACGCGCGGCCGGATCAACGTCGCCGAACCGGGGTTTCATCCCGTTCGCCAAGGCCATCCCCGACCTCGCCGAATGACGACCGCTGCGGGCAGGTCTCCTGACTCACGGCTCAATCGCTCGATCCCGCCTTCCCAGGCCTTGCCAGGCCCAGTGGCGCGTGGGATCGCGCTCGCCGCTCACAGTTGCGGGGACAGCCTGGGTCTTTCACCCAGTTCCCTTTTGATCCCTTGCGGGAACCCGTTGCGTGGGCGGCGCTATAGTCGTGCTCTTGGCGCACGTCAAACAAGGGGGCGGATCCCATGGCACTTCGACTGATCATCGGCGGCGCCCGCTCCGGAAAGAGCGCGCACGCCCAGGCGCTGGCCGAGGCCGAGGCCGCGCGCCGCGGCGGCGCGCCGGTGATGATCGCCACCGCCGAGGCGCTCGACGCGGAGATGGCCGAGCGCATCGCCCGTCATCGCGCGGAACGCGGCCCAGCCTGGCGCACGCGCGAGACGCCGCTCGAGGCGGCCGACGCGCTGCGGAGCCTCGCGGCCACCGACTGCGCGGTCGTCGACTGCCTGACGCTGTGGCTGAACAACCTGATGTTCGCCGAGCGCGATCTGGAGGCCGCGACCGAGGCGCTGCTCTGCGCCGCGGCGGAGAGTGCCGGCGAGGTCATCCTGGTGACCAATGAGGTCGGCATGAGCATCGTCCCGGAGAACGCGCTGGCCCGCCGGTTCCGCGACGAGGCCGGGCGGATGAACCGGCGGGCGGCTGAACGCGCCGACGAGGTGGTGGTGATGTTCGCCGGAATCCCGCTGCGGCTGAAGTAATCTCATCAGCAGGTCATCCCCGCGAAAGCGGGGACCCAGGTTTTTTGCGTTCTAGGGCAGCGGTCGAACAAGAACGCCTGGATCCCCGCTTTCGCGGGGAAGAGCGGAGGAGGGGGGAGCTTGGCTTACTCGGCCCCTCTCCCCGCGGCGTAGACCACGTGCCGGCGCAGCGGGTAGTCGGGGGCCAGCAGCGGATGGTCGAAGCCGCGGTCGGGCTGCTTGATCATGCCGATGCGCCGCATCACCGCCTGGGAGCGCAGGTTGCCGGTGGCGGTGATGGCGAGGATCTCGTCGTCCGGCAGATGGGCGAACCCCCAGTCCAGCGCCGCACGGGCGCCTTCCGCCGCCAGCCCCTGGCCCCAGACCGCCGGGGCGAGCCGCCAGCCGGCTTCGATGGCCGGCGCAGGCGGCAGATCGGCGGGCATCCGCCGGATGCCGATCATGCCGACCAGCCGGGCTTCGGCCTTCAGTTCGGCGGCCCAGAACCCGAAGCCGTGCTCGGCGATGTGGGCGTTGATGCGATCGACCAGGGCGTCGCTCGCCGCCCGGTCGATCGGGCCGCCCAGCCAGTCGCTGACCCGCGCGTCGCCGTTGAAGGCGGCGAAGGCGTCGCGGTCGTCTTCGCGGAACGGCCGCAGGACCAGCCGGGCGGTTTCGATCATTGCGCGGGCGTCGGCGCGGCGTGCGCTTCCGGGCCCAGCGCGCGACTGCCCCACAGGGCGTAGAACAGGATGTAGAGCTCGCAGATCACGGTCAGGAAGAAGGACGCCTGCAGGCCGTACTGATCGGCCAGCCAGCCCTGGACGATCACCAGCGCGCCGCCGGCGATGGCCATGATCAGCAGCCCCGAGCCCTCTTCGGTGAGCGGCCCCAGGCCGCGGATGCCGAGCGTGAAGATGGTCGGGAACATGATCGAGTGGAACAGGCCGACCGAGATCAGCGCCCACATGGCGGTCGAGCCGGTGGCGGTGGCCGCGACCAGCATGACGGCCGCGGCGCCGATGGCGGCGGCGGCGAGCACCTTCTCCGCCGGGATGCGGCGCATGACGAAGCTGCCGACGAAGCGGCCGACCATCATCCCGCCCCACAGCAGGAACAGGTAGCGCGAGGCCTGTTCGTGGGTGAGGTTGCCGATCTCCGGGGCGGAGACGAAGTTGATGAACAGGTTGCTGACCCCGATCTCGGCGATCAGGTAGATGAAGATCGCCGGGATCCCCAGCACCAGGTTCCGGTGGCGCCAGAGCGACATGTGCTTGCGCTCCTCGGCCGCCGCCCGCCGGGCGCCGGCGCTGAGGGTCGGCAGCTTGAAGCGGGCGATGACGACCGCCAGCACCACCAGCACGATGGCGACGATCAGATAGGGCAGTTGCACCGACTGCGCGTCGGCGAGGCGCTGCTCCATTGTGAGGGTGGCGCCCTGGGTGGTGCCCGAGACGCTGCGGCCGAGGATCAGGTAGCCGCCGAAGAGGGGCGCGAACATTGTGCCCATCGAGTTGAACGCCTGGACCAGGTTCAACCGCGCCGGGGCCGATTCCGGCGGGCCGATCACCGCCACGTAAGGGTTGGCCGCCACCTGCAGCAGGGTGATGCCGCTGGCGATGACGAAGAGGGCGGTGAGCACGACTCCGTAGGAGGGGATGCGCGCAGCCGGGATCATCAGCAGCGCGCCGAGCGCCATAATGCTCAGGCCGGCGACCAGCGCCTTCCTGTAGCCGACCCGTTCGATCAGCCAGGCCGAGGGCATCGAGGCGACGAAGTAGGCGATGAACCAGACCGATTCGATCAGTGTCGTCTGGGTGTAGTTGAGGTCGAACACGCTGCGCAGGTGCGGCAGCAGCGTGTTGTTGATGACCGTGATGAAGCCCCACATGAAGAAGAGGCTGGCCAGCAGGGTCAGCGCCGGGCGGTAGGCCGCGGGCGAGCCGTCGGCTGTGACGGCGGGGGCGGTCACGCCCGTATCGGAAGTGGCGACAGGGGCGGGCACGTTTCCTCCGCAGATTCATTGATCTTGCTATTGTCTGAGTATATCCGCGATTAGAAGGCGTCAACGCCACCCCCGTCCCGCGTCGCTTAGGAATGCCCATGACCGGTTCTCCCTCGCAGGCCCGCAAGCTGCGGTCGGCCGCCTGGTTCGACAACCCCGATAACGTCGACATGACCGCGCTCTATCTCGAGCGCTATCTGAACTTCGGGATCAGCCTGGAGGAGCTGCGCAGCGGTCGGCCGATCATCGGCATCGCCCAGACCGGCTCGGATCTCAGCCCCTGCAACCGCCACCACCTGGTGCTGGCCGAGCGGGTGCGCGAAGGCATCCGCGAGGCGGGCGGCATCGCCATCGAGTTCCCGGTGCACCCGATCCAGGAGACCGGCAAGCGGCCGACGGCGGGGCTGGACCGCAACCTCGCCTATCTCGGCCTGGTCGAGGTGCTCTACGGCTATCCGCTCGATGCGGTCGTGCTGACCATCGGCTGCGACAAGACCACGCCGGCCTGCCTGATGGCCGCGGCGACGGTGAACATCCCGGCGATCGCCCTGTCGGTCGGGCCGATGCTGAACGGCTGGCACAAGGGCGAGCGCACCGGCTCGGGGACCATCGTCTGGAAGGCGCGCGAGATGCTCGCCTCCGGCGAGATCGACCAGGACGGCTTCATCCGGCTGGTGGCGTCCTCGGCGCCGTCCACCGGCTACTGCAACACCATGGGCACCGCGACCACCATGAACAGCCTGGCCGAGGCGCTGGGCATGTCGCTGCCAGGCTCGGCGGCGATCCCTGCGCCCTACCGCGACCGGCAGGAGGTCGCCTATCACACCGGCAAGCGCATCGTGGACATGGTCGGCGAGGACCTGAAGCCGTCCGACATCATGACCCGCGAGGCCTTCCTCAACGCCATCGTCGTCAACTCGGCGATCGGCGGCTCGACCAATGCGCCGATCCACCTGGCGGCGATCGCCCGGCACCTCGGTGTCCAGCTCGACATCCAGGACTGGCAGGACGTCGGCCACAAGGTGCCGCTGCTGGTGAACCTGCAGCCGGCCGGCGAGTACCTCGGCGAGGACTACTACCGCGCCGGCGGCGTGCCGGCGGTGGTGAACCAGCTGATGTCCAAGGGGCTGATCCGCGAAGGCGCGATGACCGTCAACGGCCGGACCTTCGGCGACAACTGCCGCAACGCGACGATCGAGGACGAGAAGGTCATCCGGCCGTTCGACCAGCCGCTGCGCGAGGACGCCGGCTTCCTCGTGCTGTCGGGCAATCTGTTCGACGCCGCGGTGATGAAGACCAGCGTGATCTCCGAGGAGTTCCGCGCCCGCTATCTCAGCAATCCGGACGATCCGGAGGCCTTCGAAGGCCCGGTGGTCGTCTTCGACGGCCCGGAGGACTACCACCGCCGGATCGACGACCCGGCGACCGGCATCACCGCCGAGACCATCCTGATCATGCGCGGGGCCGGGCCGATCGGCTATCCCGGCGCGGCCGAGGTGGTGAACATGCGCCCGCCGGCGCAACTGCTGCTGGACGGCGTCCACGCCCTGCCGTGCCTCGGCGACGGCCGCCAGTCCGGCACCTCCGGCTCGCCTTCGATCCTCAACGCCTCGCCGGAAGCGGCCGCAGGCGGCGGCCTGGCGCTGCTGCGCACCGGCGACCGGGTGCGCATCGACCTGCGGCGCGGGTCGGCCGACGTGCTGCTGCCGGACGCCGAGCTGGCCGCGCGCCGCGAGGCGCTCGCGCAGGCCGGGGGCTACGCCTATCCGCCGTCGCAGACGCCCTGGCAGGAGATCCAGCGTGCGCTGGTCGGCCAGATGGAGACCGGCGCGATCCTCGAAGGCGCGGAAGCGTTTCAGCGGATCGCTCAGACGCGCGGCCTGCCGCGCGACAATCACTAAGCAAAGTTGGAAGCTGCCATGATCAACGGTGCAGTGCTGGTCGGCGCGGAAGAGCGTCAGCGGGACCTGAAGTTTCTCGCCATCGACCCGGCGAAGGGCGTGGAGCTGCCGACGGCCTTCTCCTCGGCCAATGAGCAGGACGTGGCCGACGCCTGCGCCCTGGCGGCGGCGGCGTTCGAACGCTTCTCGACGCTGGAGCCCGAGGCGCGCGCCCGCTTCATCGAGGCGGTCGGCGACAACATCCTGGCGATCGGCGACGAGCTGATCGTCACCGCCATGACCGAAACCGGGCTGCCGCGGGTCAGGCTCGAAGGCGAGCGCGGCCGGACGGTCGGCCAGCTGAAGCTGTTCGCCCAGGCGGTGCGTCAGGGCGACTGGCTGGACGCTGCGATCGACCCGGCGCTGCCGGAACGCACGCCGCCGCGCGCGGACCTGCGGCGGATGAACCTGGCGCTCGGCCCGGTGGCGGTGTTCGGCGCTTCGAACTTCCCGCTGGCCTTCTCGACGGCCGGCGGCGACACCGCCGCGGCCTTCGCCGCCGGCTGCCCCGTGGTGGTCAAGGGCCACCCGGCGCACCCCGGCACGGGCGAGCTGGTGGCGCGCGCGGTGCAGGCCGCGGTCGCGGCCTGCGGCCTGCCGGCCGGCGTCTTCTCCTTCCTGCCGGGGACCTCGAACGACCTCGGTTCGGCGCTGGTCGCCGATCCGCGGATCAAGGCGGTGGGCTTCACCGGCTCGCGCGGTGGCGGCCTGGCGCTGGTGCGGATCGCCAACGCGCGCGCCGAACCGATCCCGGTCTACGCCGAGATGAGCAGCATCAATCCCGTCGTCCTGCTGCCGGGAGCGCTCGCCGCGCGGGCCGAGGCGCTGGGACCGGCCTTCGTCCAGTCGCTGACGCTGGGCGCGGGACAGTTCTGCACCAACCCGGGGTTGGTGATCGCCCTCGACGGTCCGGACCTCGATCGGTTCGTCGCCGCCGCCGCCCAGGCGCTGGCCGAGAGCCATCCGGCGGTGATGCTGACGCCCGGCATCCGCGAGAGCTTCACCCGCGGCGTCGACGCGCTGGCCGCGCATTCGGCCGTCACGCCGGTGGCCCAGGGCCGGGTGGGCGAGGGGCAGAACCAGGCGTGCGGCGCGCTGTTCAGCGCCGCGGCCCCAGACTTCCTGGCGGACCCGACCCTGTCGCACGAGGTCTTCGGCGCGTCTTCGATGGTCGTGCGCTGTCGCGACCTCGACGAGATGCTGGTCGTGATCGAGGGCCTGGAAGGCCAGCTCACCGCCACGCTGCAGCTGGACGCCGCCGACCAGCCGGCCGCGGCGCGCTTGCTGCCGGCGCTGCAGCGCAAGGCCGGCCGCGTGCTCGCCAACGGCTGGCCGACCGGCGTCGAGGTGACCCACGCCATGGTGCACGGCGGGCCGTTCCCGGCGACCTCGGACGGCCGCAGCACCTCGGTCGGCACCCTGGCCATGGCGCGGTTCCTGCGGCCGGTCTGCTACCAGGACCTGCCGGACCCGCTGCTGCCGCCGGCGCTGCAGGCGGCCAACCCCTGGAAGCTGGCCCGTCGTATCGACGGCGTCGTGGAGCGCGTCTGATGATCCGATCGCTGGTTCAATTCGCCAACGGCGAGGCGCGCGGCGTTGCGGCGCTGGACGCCGAAGGCGCGGCGCGACGGCTCGAGGGCGTCCAGAGCACCCTGCGTCTGGCGCAGTGGGCGATCACCTCGCACGTCTCGCTGGCGGTCCTGGCCGAGCAGCTCGCCCGTGAGCCGATCGATCTGGCGGCGGTGCGTCTGCTCGCCCCGATCGACCACGACGACGCCGCCCACACCCTGGTCAGCGGCACCGGCCTGACCCACCTCGGCTCGGCCGAGGGCCGGGACAAGATGCACCGGGCGAGCCAGGGCGAGGAAAACCTCACCGACTCGATGAAGATGTTCCTGATGGGCGTCGAAGGCGGCAAGCCACCGGCCGGCGAGGCCGGGGTCCAGCCGGAGTGGTTCTACAAGGGCGACGGCCAGATCATCGTCGGCCCGGATGAGCCGCTGGCCATGCCGCACTTCGCCGAGGACGGCAGCGAGGAGCCGGAGGTCGCCGGCGTCTACCTGATCGACGCGGATGGGGAGCCGGTGCGGCTGGGCTTCGTGCTCGGCAACGAGTTCTCCGACCACGTCACCGAGCGCGGCAACTATCTGTGGCTGGCGCATTCCAAGCTGCGCGCCGCCGCGCTCGGGCCGGAGCTGCTGCTGGGCGAGCTGCCGGAGGACCTGCGCGGCGTCAGCCGCATCCGCCGCGGCGGCGAGGTGGTCTGGGAAAAGGCCTTCCTGTCGGGCGAGGCGAACATGTCCCACAGCATCGCCAACCTCGAGCACCACCACTTCAAATACGCCGGCTTCCGCCGGCCGGGGGACGTGCACGTGCATTTCTTCGGCACCGCGACGCTCTCCTTCTCGGACGGCTTCCGCACTCAGGAGGGCGACGTGTTCGAGATCGAAGCCCCGCCGTTCCGCCTGCCGGCCCGCAACCCGCTGGCGCGGACCCCGGCCGCCGCCCCGGTGAAGGTGCGCCGCCTATGAGCTCTGCGCTGAAGATCGGTCTGGTCGGCTTCGGGAAGATCGCCCGCGACCAGCACCTGCCGGCGATCGCCCGCACCGAGGGCGCTGAGCTTGTCGCGGTCGCCAGCCGCCACGGCGAGGCGCCGGGCGTGCGCAACTACAAGGACGTCGAAGCCATGCTGGCCGCCGAGCCGGGGCTCGACGCCGTGGCCATGTGCCAGCCGCCGCAGTTCCGCTACGAGGCGGCGCGCGATGCGCTGGCGGCGGGCAAGCACGTCTTTCTGGAAAAGCCGCCAGGCGCCACCGTTGCGGAGGTCGAGGCCCTGATCGCGCTCGCCCAGGTGAAGGGCGTGACGCTCTTCGCCAGCTGGCATTCGCGCTACGCCGCGGCGGTCGCGCCCGCACGCGACTGGATCGCCGGCCGCGCGATCCGCAAGATGCAGATCACCTGGAAGGAGGACGTGCGGCACTGGCACCCCGGCCAGACCTGGATCTGGCAGGCCGGCGGCTTCGGCGTGTTCGATCCCGGCATCAACGCTCTGTCGATCCTCACCGCGATCGTCGGCGAGCCGATTCGGCTCTGCGCAGCCGAACTCGAGGTTCCGGCCAACTGCCAGGCGCCGATCGCCGCTCAGCTCGCCCTGAAGACCGCCGCCGAGGTTCCGATCGCGGCCGAGTTCGATTTCCGTCAGACCGGGCCGCAAAGCTGGGACATCAGGGTCGAGGCCGACGACGGCGAACTCCTGCTGTCCGAGGGGGGCAACAAGCTTTCGATCGACGGGGCCGCCCAACCGGTTCCGGCCGAATGCGAATACCCGGCGATGTATCGTCACTTCGTCGATCTGGTGCGGGCGGGACGCAGCGACGTGGATCTGCGCCCGCTGCGGCTGGTCGCCGACGCTTTCCTTTGCGGCCGCTTTCAGCCTACTGATCCATTCGTGGAGTGACGGGGAGGAGCCTGGCTTGCCAAAGCGGTCGACCGATGAAAAGCCGGCCTTGCGCATTCACCAGGCGATCGCCCGCGATCTCGGCACGGCGATTCTGGCCGGCCAGCACAAGCCTGGCGAGATCTTCGAAGGCGAGATCGAGCGCTCCGAGCAGTTGCGCGTCTCGCGCACCGCCTACCGGGAGGCGGTGCGCATCCTGACCGCCAAGGGCTTGCTGGAAAGCCGTCCGAAGACCGGCACGCGGGTGACCCCGCGCGGCCGCTGGAACCTGCTGGATCCCGAGGTGCTCGCCTGGACCTTCGCCGGCGAGCCGGACGCCGGCTTCGTCCGCGACCTGTTCGAGCTGCGCGGCGTGATTGAGCCGGCCGCCGCGGCCTTCGCCGCGCAACGGCGCACGGACGCGCAACTGCAGGAGCTGGCGTCGGCGCTGGAAGGCATGCGGCGGCATGGGCTTGCCAACCCCGAAGGGCGGGCGGCCGACCAGCAGTTCCACAAGGCGATCCTGGCCGCAGCGCACAACGAGGCGCTGGCCTCGCTGGCCAGTTCGGTCGGCGCCGCGGTGAGTTGGACCACCACGTTCAAGCAGCGCAAGCTCGGGCTGCCGCGCGACCCGCTGCCGGAACACCTGGCGGTCTTCGAGGCGGTGCGGGCGCAGGACGTGGAGCAGGCCCGCGAGGCCATGGCCGAACTGCTGCGGCTGGCGCTGGCCGACATGGAGATCGCTTCGCCGTCCTGACGCGCCGCGACGGCTTGCGGTCGCGCGTCGGGACGCCAATGATCGTCCGGCTTTCACCGTCTGGAAAAGAGACCGATCCATGCGTCTGCCCCTGATCGCCTTCGCCGCCGCGCTGGCGCTGACCCCTGTCGTGGCCTCGGCGCAGGCCACCGCGTCGGCCGCCGCTGCGGCCCATTACTCGACCGCCGACACGACGGTCGGGCAGATCCTCGACGATCCGGCGGCGAAGGCCGTGGTGGACAAGCACCTGCCGGGCCTGCTCGCCAGCGAGCAGATCGAGATGGCCCGTGAGATGACCCTGAAGACCTTGCAGCAGTACGCGCCGGATCAGGTCACCGACGCGGCGTTGGCTAGCATCGACGCCGACTTCGCGAAGATGCCGGCGAAGAAGTAGGCCGAGCAGGCCAGCATCGCCTCGGCCTCGGCGCCGTCCGGCGCCGACCAGTGGATCCCGGAGTTCCTGGCGTTCTGCGGCGACAACAGCCTGCCGGTCGACTTCGTCGGCACCCACATCTACGCCGGCGACAAGCAGGACAAGATGTTCGGCCAGAGCGGCCTCTACAGCCAGAACGACGTCGTGCCGGCGGCGATGAAGAAGGTTCGCGAGCAGATCGCCGCCAGCAAATTCCCCAAGGCCGAGCTCTGGCTCAGCGAGTGGTCGTCCGACAGCCCGGCGATGATCGCCCACAGCATCAAGGGCTGCCTGCAGTACTGCCACGGCATGTCCTACTGGCAGATCAGCGGGACGTTCGAGGAGATCCTCGTCCCCGGCTACGTCTTCAAGGAGGGCGACAACGGCTGGGGGCTGATGTCCCAGCGTGCGCCCGGCGTTCAACACCTTCAAGCTGATGAACCGGCTGGGTGCTGGTCTGGAACCTGGCCGAGGTTCCCCAGGCGTCGGGGATTCCCGGGGCCAGCAGCGAGCGCAAGGTAGTCGGCCAGCCCAAGCGCCTGCAGGTGACGCTGAAGGGCGCCAAGCCGGGTCAGAGCGTGAAGGTCTCCTACGGCGACCAGGAGCGGGGCTCGCCCTATCCGACCTGGCGGGCGCTGGGCTCGCCGCAGTATCCGACGCGTGAGCAGCTGGCGAAGATCCGCGCTGCGGCGGAGCTGCCGCCGCCGGAGGTCCGCAAGCTGGGCAAGGCCGGCGAGCTGGGTGCTGGAGTTGCCGGCGGAAGGCGTGGCGCTGAGCGAGCTGGCCTGAGGCCTGCGCGTTCCGAAAAGGTGGCCACCGGCTTTGCGGCTTAGGCCCTCAGTCGAGGACGGCGTGGCCCTTTTCCGCCGTCCGGCCGCCGCGCAGCAGCAGCACGAAGGGCAGAGTGGCGAGCGTCGCCACCATCATCAGCTTGAAGTCGTCGAGGTAGGCGACGAAGGCGGCCTGGTGATTGATCGCCGCGTCGATCGCCGCGAGGCTGTGGTCGGCGTAGGGGTTCACGCGCCCGGCGATCTGCGCCGAGGCCGGGTCGGTGCTGGGCGTGCGGACCATCGCCGCCAGCGAGGCGTGCATGGTCTGGGTGTTGCGGGTCAGCATGAACAGCACCACCGAAATCCCGGCCGAGCTGCCGATGTTGCGCATCAGGCTGAACAGCGCCGCGCCTTCGTTGCGCAGGCTCGGGTCGAGGGTGGAGAAGGCGGTCGCCGACAGCGGGACGTAGACCAGGGCGATGCCGAGGCCTTGGATCAGTCCGGAGATCAGCATCGGCTCGAAGGTCATGTCCGGTGAGAACCGGGTCATCTGCCACAGCGAATAGGCGGTGATCAGCAGGCCGGTGGCGATCACCGCGCGGACGCTGGCGACCTTCAGCAGCCGGCCGACGATCATCATGCCGAACACCACGCCGATCCCGCGCGGCGCCGTCAGCAGGCCGGTCAGGACCACCGGATAGTTCATCTCGTTCTGCATCAGCGGCGGCAGCAGCGCGAGCGTGGCGAACATCACGATGCCGATCAGGAAGATGAAGAGCGTCGAGGCGAGGAAGTTGCTGTCCTTGAACAGGCTGGGGTTCAGGAACGGCTTGTCGGCGGTGAACATGTGGATGACGAAGACGTAGAAGCCGACGCCCGCCACCAGCGCCTCGATCATGATCTCCCGCGAGGAGAACCAGTCGAGCTGCTGGCCGCGATCGAGCATCAGCTGCAGCGCGGTGATGGCGATGCTCAGGGCGGCGAAGCCCATGAAGTCGAAGCGCGTGCGCGGCGGCAGCGGCCGTTCCTTCAGGGTCAGCATGCCGAGCAGGGCCAGGATGCCGATCGGCAGGTTGATGAAGAAGACCCAGCGCCAGGAGAGGTGCTCGGTCAGCCAGCCGCCGAGCGCCGGGCCGCCGATGCTGCCGATCTGCGCCGCGCCGGCCCACATGGCCATCGCCCGGGGAAAGTCCTGCGGCTCGTTGATGTCGAACAGCACCGCCTGGGACAGCGGCACCAGCGCCGCGCCGCCGACCCCCTGCAGGAAGCGGAACAGCACGATCTCGGGCAGGCTGGTCGCGATCCCGCAGAGCAGCGAGGCCAGGGTGAACATCACGATCGAGGCCAGCATCACCTTGCGCTTGCCGAACGCGTTGGCCAGCCAGCCCGAGAGCGGAATCGTGATCGCCGCGGCGACGATATAGGAGGTCAGCACCCAGCCCATCTGGTCCTGGCTGGCCGACAGCTCCCCCTGCATCCGCGGCAGGGCGACGTTGGTGATGGTGGTGTCGAGCGACTGCATGGTCGTCGCGGCCATCACCGCAGCGGTGATGATCCAGCGCGAGGCCTTGGTTTTCTCGGGCGCCGCGTCGAACGCCGCGGCTGTCGATTCCGACATCTGGTTTCCGAATACCCGTCGCCACAGAAAGGCGGCCGCTGCCGGCGCGGGCCGGCAGCGGGGCGTTCATTTGAAGCGGCGGTCGCCCTTTGATAAGGAGGAATATTCCAAACTATCTGCTTGGAAATTTGGAACAATGAACCGCATCGACTTCGGCGAACTGAACGCCTTCGCGGCGGTGGCCGAGCATCGGAGCTTCACCCGCGCCGCCGCGCAGCTGGGCGTCGCCCTGCCGACCGTCAGCCAGACGATCCGGGGGCTGGAGGAGCGCCTGGGGGTCCGGTTGTTCAACCGCACCACTCGCAGCGTCGCCCTGACGGAGGCGGGTGCGCGTCTCCTGGACGACGTGCAGCCGATCCTCGGCCAGCTGGCCGAGGCGTTGGAGCGGGTCAATTCCTTCCGCGAGAAGCCGATGGGCTCGATCAGGCTGGCGGTCAGCCGGCCGTTCGCCACCCGGGTCGTCGCGCCGCTGCTGAAACCCTTCCTGTCCGAATACCCGGAGATCCGGGTGGAGATGGTGGTCGAGGATGCGCGCACCGATATCGTCAAGAGCGGCTTCGACGCCGGGATCCGCGTCGGCTACCAGGTCGAGCGGGACATGACGACGCTGCGGATCACCGAGCCCTACCGCATGCTCGCCGTCGCCGCCCCGGCGTACCTCGACGGGCGGCCCCGGCCGGAGACGCCGCGCGATCTGCACGCGCACAACTGCATCCAGGCCCGCGCGCCCTGGGACGGGGCGATCCTGCCGTGGCTGTTCGTCAACGGCGACCAGCGCGCGGAGGTGGCAGTCGCCGGCAGCCTGACGGTCAACGACGCTGACGTCTGGCTACGCTGCGTGCTGGACGGGGTGGGGGTGGGGTTCCTGCCGGAGCCCATGGTCGCGCCATACATCGCCCGCGGCGCCCTGGTCAGCCTGTTCGCCGACTGGAGCGGCGAACGCTCCGGCGTGTTCCTCTACCACCCGAGCCGCCGCCAGCCGCCGGCGCCGCTGCAGGCGCTGATCAGCTTCATCGAGGACCGGCGCGGCGGGAGCGAGGTCTGGCCGTCGGCGGTTTGAGGCTCCACTTACCTCCCCCGCGAAGCGGCGGGAGGGGGACAGCGCGTGGTGGAGGGGGCAGGCCGCCGCACGATTTTCCAGTGGGCTGGTGGTGAGCGTGGGCTTGCCCCCTCCACCGCCTCCGGCGGGGGAGGTAGCTCGCTAGGGCCCTACCGCCGCGGCTGGTCGACGTCGCGCACCGCGCCGCGGGCGGCGCTGGTGGTGAAGGCGGCGTAGGCCTTCAGCGCCGCCGAGACCTTGCGTTCGCGCGCACCGGGCTTCCAGGCTTGGTCGCCCTTGGCTTCCATGGCCGCGCGGCGTTCGGCGAGCACCGCGTCGCTGACCGCCAGCTGGATGGTGCGGTTGGGGATGTCGATCTCGATCCGGTCGCCGGTCTCGACCAGGCCGATCAGGCCGCCCTCGGCCGCCTCCGGCGAGACGTGGCCGATCGAGAGGCCCGAAGTGCCGCCGGAGAAGCGCCCGTCGGTGATCAGGGCGCAGGCCTTCCCCAGGCCCTTCGACTTCAGATAGCTCGTCGGATAGAGCATCTCCTGCATGCCGGGGCCGCCGCGCGGCCCTTCGTAGCGGATCACCACCACGTCGCCGGCCTCGACCTTGCCGGTCAGGATGGCGCTCACCGCCGCGTCCTGGCTCTCGTAGACCTTCGCCGGACCGGCGAACTTCAGGATGCTCTCGTCGACCCCGGCGGTCTTCACGATGCAGCCTTCGAGCGCCAGGTTGCCCTTCAGCACGGCGATGCCGCCGTCTTTGGAGAAGGCGTGCTCGACGTCGCGGATCACGCCGCCTTCGCGGTCGACGTCGACGTCGTCCCAGCGGCGGCTCTGGCTGAACGCCACCTGGGTCGGCACCCCGCCCGGGGCGGCGCGATAGAAGGTGTGCACCGCCTCACTGTCCGAGCGGCGGACGTCCCAGCGCTCCAGCGCGTCGCCCAGGGTCGGGCTGTGGACGGTCGGGCAGTCGGTGTGCAGCAGTCCGCCGCGCTCGAGCTCGCCGAGGATCGCCATGATCCCGCCGGCGCGGTGGACGTCTTCCATGTGCACGTCGGCCTTGGCCGGGGCGACCTTCGATAGGCACGGCACTTTGCGCGACAGCCGGTCGATGTCCTCCATGGTGAAGTCCACGCCGGCCTCGTAGGCGGCGGCCAGAAGGTGCAGCACGGTGTTGGTCGAGCCGCCCATGGCGATGTCCAGGCTCATGGCGTTCTCGAACGCCTTGAAACTGGCGACCGAGCGCGGCAGCACGCTGTCGTCGTCCTGCTCGTAGTAGCGGCGGGTGATGTCGACGATCAGGTGGCCGGCTTCGAGGAACAGCCGCTCGCGGTCGGCGTGGGTCGCCAGGGTCGAGCCGTTGCCGGGCAGCGACAGGCCCAGGGCCTCGGTCAGGCAGTTCATCGAGTTGGCGGTGAACATGCCCGAGCAGGAGCCGCAGGTCGGGCAGGCCGAGCGTTCGATGGTCTCGACCTCGGCGTCGGTCATCGATTCGTCGGCGGCGGCGACCATGGCGTCGACCAGGTCCAGCGCCACTTCCTTGCCGCGCAGGATCACCTTGCCGGCCTCCATCGGCCCGCCGGAGACGAACACCGCGGGGATGTTGAGCCGCAGCGCGGCCATCAGCATGCCGGGCGTGATCTTGTCGCAGTTCGAGATGCAGACCATCGCGTCGGCGGTGTGCGCGTTGCACATGTACTCGACGCTGTCGGCGATCAGGTCGCGCGACGGCAGGCTGTAGAGCATGCCGTCGTGGCCCATGGCGATGCCGTCGTCGACGGCGATGGTGTTGAACTCCTTGGCCACGCCGCCGGCGCGTTCGATCTCGCGGGCGACCAACTGGCCCAGGTCCTTCAGGTGCACGTGGCCCGGGACGAACTGGGTGAAGGAGTTCACCACGGCGATGATCGGCTTGCCGAAATCGGCGTCCTTCATGCCGGTCGCGCGCCAGAGGCCGCGGGCGCCGGCCATGTTGCGGCCATGGGTCGAGGTGCGGGAGCGATAAGCGGGCATATTGGGTCTCGATCGGTAGGTGCGCGGACGCCGTGCGAACGGCTCACCTAGGCGCTGCGCGCCTCAGGTCAATCCACGGAAACGGGGCGGACGGCGGCGCGAGGCCGCCGCAGCTAAATTCAGACCTCGGTGACGGTCGGACGGCTCTCGCGCGTGGCGCGCATGCTCTCGCTCGGATCCTTCGGGTTCGAGGAGACGATCACGTAGTCCTCATGCACTTCGAGCAGCACGCCGACGAACGGGAAGTCCTGGAACTGGGCGGGTACTCGGTAGCTGACCGTGTCGCCCACCTTGAAGGTCGCCGGGTCGAAGTTGAATTCGAACGGGCAGCTCCCGTCGTCCATGCCTTGCATCGCAGTCTCCACTGTCCGCGGGCTCGCCCACGGATGTCGCGCCCGTCTATTTTGCCGAACCCGGCCCGCCGGGTCCAGTTGCCCGGTCGACAAACGAATCGGGCGACAAACCCGCCGCGAATTTGAGCAAGGCCTGACTGTGACGACGACCCTCTACGGCATCCGCAATTGCGACACCATGAAGAAGGCCTGGACCTGGCTCGACGAGCACGGCGTGGCCTACGAGTTCCACGACTACAAGAAGCAGGGGATCGCGCGCGAGCGCCTCGAGGCCTGGGTCGACAAGCTCGGCTGGGAGGTGCTGCTGAACCGCGCCGGCACCACCTTCCGCAAGCTGCCGGACGCCGACCGCACCGGGATCGACGCGGCCAAGGCGATCGAGCTGATGCTGGCGCAGCCGTCGATGATCAAGCGGCCGGTGCTGGACGTGGACGGCCAGCTGCTGGTCGCCTTCAAGCCCGCCGAGTACGAGCGCCAGTTCGCGCCTTCCTGACGCAGGCCCCATCGGAGCCGCAGATATCGTGGTATGGAGGGCCGTGGGCGCGGCCGCCTTGCCTGGCGGTTGCGCGCTTATGCGTGTGATCGAGGAGATCTGACCCGTGTCGTCGCATCGTCAGGAAACCGTCCGCCGGATCGCGGCCCCCGATATCGCTGCGCGCAAGGGCAAGACGCCGATCGTCTGCCTGACCGCCTACACCGCCCCGGTGGCCGAGATCCTCGACGAGCACTGCGACGTCCTGCTGGTGGGCGATTCCCTCGGCATGGTGGTCCATGGCCTGCCCAATACCGTCGGCGTCACCATGGAGATGATGATCATGCACGGCCAAGCCGTGATGCGCGGCTCGCGCAAGGCCATGGTCGTCGTCGACATGCCGTTCGGCTCCTACGAGGGCTCGCTTGAAGAGGCCTACGCCAACGCCGCCCGCATCATGAAGGAGACCGGCGCCCAGGCGGTGAAGGTCGAGGCCGGTGAGACGGTCGCCGAAACCATCGCCTACATGGTCAAGCGCGGCATCCCGGTGATGAGCCACGTGGGGCTGCGGCCGCAGGCGGTGAACATGGACGGCGGCTTCAAGGCCAAGGGCAAGGGCGCCGACGAGCGCAAGCGGATCCTCGAGGACGCCCGCGCCAGCGAAGCGGCCGGGGCCTTCGCCATCGTCGTCGAGGGCGTGGCCGAGGGGCTGGCCAAGGAAATCACCGACGCGGTGGCCGTGCCGACGATCGGCATCGGCGCCTCGGCCGGGTGCGACGGCCAGGTGCTGGTGGTCGACGACATGCTCGGCCTGTTCTCCTGGACGCCGAAGTTCGTCCGCCGCTACGCCGACCTGAAGGGCGAGATCAGCCGCGCCGCCGCAGCCTACGCCGACGACGTCCGCGAGCGGCGTTTCCCCGGACCGGGCGAGATCTATTTCGCCAAGGCGGGGTAGGCGATCCGCCGTCCGCCAGCCCGCTGAGAACGCGAAAACAGCCGAGCGTTGCGGCCAAGCACGGCGCGCTATAGGTTCGCCGCCTCTGCGCCCCGCCGCGCATCTGAGTCCCGGAGTCCCCGTTCGTGTCCGATCTGTTTCATGAGGTCGAGGAGCAGCTTCGCTCCGACCGCTACCGGACGCTCGCGCGCAAGGTATTGCCGTGGCTGCTGGGGCTGGCCGCCGTCGCGCTGATCGCCGGGCTGGGCTGGTGGGGCTGGTCGCATTTCCGCGAGCAGGCGATCCACAAGGCGTCCGAACAATACGCCGCGGGCCTCGACGCCGCGCAGCAAGGCCAGACCGACCAGGCGGTGAAGATCTTCACCGAGGTCAGCAAGTCGCAGGCGAAGGGCTACAAGTCGCTCGCCCTGCTGCAGCTCGGCGGGTTTCGGCTGGAGAAGAAGGACGCCGCCGGCGCCGTGAAGCTGTTCGACGAGGCTGCGGCCGCTGCGCCCAGTCCCGTGCTCGCCGACGCTGCGCGCCTCAAATCTGCCTTCGCCTTGCTGGACACCGCCCCGGCCAAGGATGTGGAGGCGCGCTTGACGCCATTGTTGGAGGACGGCCGCCCCTACCGGGTGCAAGCCCGTGAGGCGCTCGCCTTCACCAAGCTGACCGCCGGGAATCTCGCCGGGGCGCGTGGCGACTTCGTCATCATCTCCGGCATGCTCGACGCCCCCGAGGGCGCTCGCGCTCGCGCCAAGGCCGCCATCGGCCTGATCGACTCCGGCTCGGCCAAGGCGGTCGCCCAGACCGCCCGCGCCGCCGCCGCCCTTCCGCCCACCGCGATCGCTCCGGCCATGCCGGAGCTGCCGCAAGCTCCCGGTCCTCAATGACGTCGCGCCGCACTCAGCTCCTTACCGTCCTCATGGTCGCCGCGCTGGGCGCGAGCGGATGTTCGACGCTGGGCAAGCTCAACCCGTTCGACGGCAAGGACGGCCCGAAGGAGACCGCGAGCGCAGGCGAGCGGATCTCGATCGTCCCCGCCGACCAGCGGCTGGAGCCGGCGGAAGCGCTGAAGGGCGTCGACTTCGCCCTGCCGACCCCGGTCGTGGTCGCCGACTGGCCGCTGCCCGGCGGCACGCCGGAGCAGTCGGTCGAGCACGTCGACGCCGCGCCCAGCCTGACGATCGCCTGGCGCAAGGACATCGGCCGCGGCTCCGGCAAGGGCCGCTTCGTGACCGCCCCGCCGATCGCGGCCGGCGGCCGGATCTTCACCCTCGACGGCGAGGCGACGGTCACCGCGCACGACGCGAACACCGGGGCTCAGGTCTGGCGCTCCAGCATCAAGCCGAGCGACAACAAGCGCGACCGTGAGGCGTTCGGCGGCGGCCTGGCCTACGCCAACGGCAAGCTCTACGCCTCGTCGGGCTTCCGCGAGATCGTCCAGGTGGACGCCGCCACTGGCGCTGTCGGCTGGCGCACCCGCACCGAGCAGCCGATCCACGCCGCGCCGACCGTGGCCAATGGCCGCGTGATGGTGGTGGCGCTCGACAACACCCTGCTCACCTTCGACGCCGCGACCGGCGCCGCTGGTTGGACCTATCAGGCTCTTTCCGAGCCGGCCCGCGTGCTGGCGGCGTCGAGCCCGGCGGTCAGCGGCGACACGGTGGTCGCCGCCTTCGGCTCCGGCGAACTGGTCGCGTTGCGCCAGCAGAACGGCGCGGACCTGTGGAACGCGGCGCTCTCGCGCTCGACCCAGACCAGCGCCCTGTCGGAGATCCGCGACATTCCCGGCCGCCCGGTGATCTACCAGGGCGACGTCTTTGCGGTCAGCCACTCGGGCGTGTTCGCCGCCACCGACCTGCGCACCGGCACGTCCCGCTGGAGCCTGCCGGTGGTGGGCGTCACTACGCCCTGGGCGGCGGGCGACGTGGTGTATGTCGTGTCCCGCGACGGCCAGTTGATCTGCGCCCAGCGCGACAGCGGCCAGATTTTCTGGATGCGCGACCTCAACGAGGGCTTCAAGACAAAGAAGAAGGGCAGCGTGTTCGGCATCGGCGGCCGCACCGTCCAGCGCCCGCTGTGGTCCAGCCCGATCCTGGCGAACAACCGGGTGATCCTGACCAGCTCGACCGGAAACCTGGTCTCGGTGAACGCCAAGAACGGCGAGGTGCAGAAGCGCGTGAAGCTTGGCGCGCCGGCCATCATCGGGCCGATCGCCGCCGGGCCCATGCTCTATGTGGTCAGCGACACCGGGCAACTCATCGCGCTGCGCTAAGCGCGCGTGCTGGATCTGACGGCCGCCTCGCACGTGTGATGTGCGACGGTGCGAGCGTCAGATCCAAAAGCACGCTAGAAACATCTGCTTGCTAGTGTCCTGATCGCCGAAGTTCGCCGGGGCCCGCCACAGGACGCATGCGAACTTCGAATTCTGGACGCTAGACTGCCATGCCGTTGAAACTTGCGATCGTCGGGCGCCCGAACGTCGGGAAATCGACCCTGTTCAACCGCCTGGCGGGCAAAAAGCTCGCCATCGTCGACGACCAGCCGGGCGTCACCCGCGACCGCCGCTTCGCCAGCGGCCGGCTGGGCGATCTCGAGCTGGAGCTGATCGACACCGCCGGTTTCGAGGACGTCACCGACGAGAGCCTGGAGGCGCGGATGCGCGCCCAGACCGAGCTGGCGATCGCCGAGGCCGACGTGGTGCTCTTCGTGATCGACGCGCGCGAGGGCGTGGTCGCGCACGACAATGTATTCGTCGAGATTCTGCGCAAGCACGACAAGCCCGTGGTGCTGGCCGCCAACAAGGCCGAAGGCAAGCAGGGCGACGCCGGCATCCTCGACGCCTTCAGCCTCGGGCTGGGCGAGCCGGTGCCGATCTCCGCCGAGCACGGCGAGGGCATGGCGGACCTGTATGCCGCCGTCGCCGGATACGCGCCGGAGGTAGACGAGGACGAGGAGGAGGGCGACAAGCCGGTCCGCATCGCCATCGTCGGTCGGCCGAACGCCGGCAAGTCGACCTTGGTCAACCGACTGATCGGCGAAGACCGCCTGCTCACCGGGCCCGAGGCCGGCATCACCCGCGACTCCATTCCGGTGGACTGGGACTGGGACGGGCAGGCCGTGCGGCTGGTCGACACCGCCGGCCTGCGTCGCAAGGCCAAGGTGCAGGAGAAGCTGGAGAAGCTTTCCACTCAGGACTCCATCCGCGCCATCACCTTCGCCGAGGTGGTGATCCTGGTGATGGACGCCACCCACCCGTTCGAGGTCCAAGACCTGCAGATCGCCGACCTGGTCGAGCGGGAAGGCCGCGGCCTGGTCTTCGTGCTCGCCAAGTGGGACCTCGTCGAGGATCCGCAGGCGCGGCTGGCCGAGTTCATCGAAGAGGCCCAGCGGCAGCTGCCGCAGGTCCGCGGCGCGCCGATCATCGCGCTCTCGGCCGAAACGGGCCGCGGGCTCGAGCGGCTGATGCCGGCGGTGTTCAAGACCCACAGCGACTGGTCGACCAAGGTCAAGACGCGCGACCTGAACGACTGGCTGGCCATGGCCACCCAGCGCCATCCGCCGCCGTCGGTGAACGGCCGGCGGATCAAGCCGAAGTACATGGCCCAGATCAAGGCGCGGCCGCCGACCTTCGTGCTGTTCTGCACGCGGGCCGAACAGCTGCCGGAGAGCTATCGGCGCTACCTGATCAATTCGCTGCGCGAGAGCTTCGACCTGCCGGGCGTGCCGCTGCGCGTGAGCCTGCGCTCGACCCGCAACCCCTTCGCCGACGGCGAAGAGCCGGCGCCGCGCGCCGCGCCGCGCAAGCCGCGGATTTCGGCCTCGCCAGAGACCGCGACGGTGACGGACGTGGCGAAGCCAAAGGCGGCCGCGAAGGCGACTTCAAAGGCGGCTACGAAGGCTCGCGCGGCGGCCAGGCCGAAGACCGGCAATCCGGGCAAGCCGCCGAAGCCGAAGACGAAGGCCGGGACGCCGCGCGGGCGAACTCAGAAGCTCGCCCGCCCGGGGGTCAAGCCGAAGCGGGCCTCGCGGCCTTCCACGCGGCGAACGCCACGTTAGAGGTGGGCAGGCCGAGGTCGGCCTTCAGCGCCAGCTCGACGATCAGCGGCCCGATCTCCGACGGATCGGGCAGGGTCGCCGGATCCTCGCCGGGCATGGCCTCGGCGCGCATCCGCGTGCGCATCGCGCCGGGTTCCAGCAGGACGGCGCGGATGTTGGTCTGCTCCAGCTCGTCGGCCCAGGTGCGCACCAGGTTCTCCATCCCGGCCTTGGTGACGCCGTACAGGCCCCAGAAGGCCTTCGGCTTCTGCGCGCGGCTGGTGGTCAGGAAGATCGCGCGGGCGCTCGGCGCGGCGCGCAGCAGCGGCTCGGTCGTGCGAATCAGCCGGTAGGTGGCGGTCAGATTGGTCGCCAGCACCCGGTCCCAGTGCTTCGGCTCGATGTGCGAGACCGGCGTCAGCGGGCCGAGGACGGCGGCGGCGTGGACCAGGAGGTCGAGGCGGCCGTAGCGCTGGTGCAGCGTAAAGCCCAGCTGGTCCAGCGCATCGCCGTCGGCGATGTCGAGCGGCACCAGGGTGGCGGGGCGGCCGGTGGCGGCGCGGATCTCGTCGTCCAGCTCTTCCAGCCCGCCCTGGGTGCGGGCGACGGCGACGACCTGGGCGCCGGCTTTGGCGAGAACGAGGGCGGCGGCGCGGCCGATGCCGCGGCTGGCGCCGGTGACGAGGGCGATTTTGTCGTGAAGCGGCAGGGTCTCGGACATGCGCCGCTCTCTAGATCATTTTGCGGCAAGATGCGCCCCCCTGCGGACGCCTCAGGCCTCGGTTTCCACCCGCTGGGCGTAGCGCTGGGCGATGACCGCGCAGGCCATCAACTGGATCTGGTGGAAGACCATCAGCGGCAGCAGGGCGACCCCGGCGGTGGCCGCTGGGAACAGCACCCCGGCCATCGGCGCGCCGCTGGCCAGGCTCTTTTTCGAGCCGCAGAAGACGATGGCGATCTCGTCGGCCTTGGTGAACCCGAAGGTGCGGGCGGCCCAGACGGTGGCGGCGAGCACGACCGCCAGCAGCGCGCAGCACAGCACGACCAGGCGCACGAGGTCGGCGGCGCCGATCCGCGACCAGACGCCCTCGGCCACGGCGCCGGAGAAGGCGGTGTAGACCACCAGCAGGATCGAGCCGCGGTCGACGTAGCTGAGCGTCTTGGCCTTGGCCTTCACCCAGGGGCCGACCCAGCGCCGTAACGCCTGGCCGGCGACGAACGGCGCCAACAGCTGCAGGACGATCGCCCAGATCTGGCCGGCCGAGATCCCGCCCTGCGCGTGCAGCAGCAGGCTGACCAACAGCGGCGTCAGGAACATGCCCAGCAGGTTGGACGCCGAGGCGGCGGCGACCGCCGCCGGGACGTCGCCGCGGCCGATCACGGTGAAGCCGATCGAGCTCTGGATCGTCGAGGGCAGGCAGCCGAGGAAGATGATCCCTGCGGCCAGCGCCGGCGGCGTGATCGCCGCGGGCAGGGCGGCGAGCCCCAGGCACAGCAGCGGGAACAGCCCGAAGGTGGCGGCCAACACCACGAGGTGAAGCCGCCAGTGGGTGATCCCGCCGATCACCGCCTCGCGCGACAGCCGCGCGCCATGCAGGAAGAAGACCAGGCCGATGGCGAACCGCGTGGTCCAGTCGGCGACGACCGCCGCCTGGCCGCGCGCCGGCGCGAGGCTGGCGGCGACCACCATCAGGACGATGAGGACCAGGTAGCGGTCGATTTTCACTCGGCCGGCGAGCCGGCCGAGCCTCGGCCGGCGCCCGGCCGCTGCGCTCACGCGTCGACCAGGAACGACAACTGCCGGTCGACCGCCTCGTTGCGGCCCAGGGCGATCTCACGATCCAGCAGGCGCGTGGGATAGTCGCCGGTGAAGTAATGGTCGGTGAACTGGGGGGTGGCGGCGTTCCGCGTGCCGGCTTCCATCGCCCAGTAGAGGCCGTCGACCGACAGATAGCCCATCGAATCGACGTTGAGGATCTTGGCGATTTCCTCGACCGAATGGTTGGCGGCGAGCAGCTTCTCGCGGTCCGGCATGTCGATGCCGTAGTAGTCCGGCCACTGGATCGGCGGCGACGCTGAGCGCAGGTGCACCTCCGCCGCGCCGGCTTCCCGGACCATGCGCACGACGCGGACCGAATTGGTGCCGCGGACGATCGAGTCGTCGATCAGCAGCACGCGTTTGCCGGCCAGCACCGAGCGGTTCGGGGCCAGCTTCATGCGCACGCCGAGCTCGCGCTGGCCCTGGGTCGGCTGGATGAAGGTCCGGCCGACGTAGTGGTTGCGGATGATGCCCATCTCGAATGGCAGGCCCGCCTCCTGGGCGTAGCCGAGCGCGGCGGGAACGCCGGAGTCCGGCACCGGAACGACGACGTCGACGTCGGCCGGGGTCTCCTGGGCCAGCCGGCGGCCCATGCGCTTGCGCACCTCGTAGACCGAGCGGCCGTTCACCACCGAGTCCGGACGGGCGAAGTAGACGTATTCGAAGATGCAGGGCCGCGCCTGGCGCGCCGGGAAGGGGCGCAGGCTCTCGATGCCGCCATGGTCGATGACCACCATCTCGCCGTGCTCGACGTCGCGCACGAACCGGGCGCCGATCATGTCGAGGGCGCAGGTCTCGGAGGCCAGCACGTACTTGCCGTCGAGCTCGCCCAGCACCAGCGGGCGGATGCCCAGCGGATCGCGGACGCCGATCAGCTTCTTGTTGGTCAGCGCGACCAGGGCGTAGCCGCCCTCGATCTGCATCAGCGCGTCGATGAAGCGCTCGATCAGCCGGGACTTCCGCGAGCGGGCGATCAGGTGGAGGATCACCTCGGAGTCGGAGGTCGACTGGAAGATCGCGCCGTCGGCGACCAGCTGCTCGCGCAGGGTCAGGAAGTTGGTCAGGTTGCCGTTGTGGGCCAGCGCCACGCCGCCGCTCTCGAGATCGGCGAACATCGGCTGGACGTTGCGGATGAACGAGCCGCCGGCGGTGGAATAGCGGGTGTGGCCGATGGCGCAGCGGCCCGGCAGACGATCGGCGAGGCTGCCGCCGCCGAAGGCGTCGCCGACCTGGCCCATGTGCCGTTCGGTCGTGAACTTGTGGCCGTCGAACGCGGCGATGCCGCAGGCTTCCTGGCCGCGGTGCTGCAGGGCGTGGAGGCCGAGCGCCGTCAGGCCGGCGGCCTCTTCGACGTCGTAGATGCCGAAAACGCCGCACTCCAGACGCGGCGTGTCGTCGTCCGGATCACGCAGGGGGGCCTGGTAGCGCTCAAACACCTGACTCATCGGGACTTCTCCACCAGATCGTCCACCTCGCCGCGTTGGCGCGCGTCGTACCCTTCCGTCGCGGTTCTGTCACGCGAGGGTTCGCGTACCGCCGCTTCGAATGCGGGTTTTAGTCGTCCGGCGGCGTCCAACCCCTGGGGGGCCAGGCTTTCCAGCAGCCGGCCCATGTTCGAGGCGAGCGGCCAGGTGCGGGCGCCGGTGATCCACTTTGGCTGCAGATCGGACGGCGTGGCGGCGACGAACATCAGCTGCAAAGCGCCTAAGACAACAAGGCCTCGAACCAGGCCGATCAGCAAACCGACCGTCCTGTCCAGAACGCCCAGCACGTGGGTTCCGCGCACCCGTCGCGCAAGGGCTGCGCCGGCGAGTCGCAGCGCGACGTAGGTTACACCGAACAGCAGTCCGAGGGCGGCGAGCGCGGCCAGCCAGTGCGGATGAACCAGTCGATCGGCGAGCGGGGCCGCGTGCGGCAGCCCGAACAGCACGGCGGCGGAGGCGCCCAGCAGGGCCACCATGGCGGCGACCTCGCGGGCCGCGCCGCGGCCAAAGCCGACCAGCGCGGAGATCGCGAGCAGTACCAGGACGATGTAGTCGAAGTTGGTCACGTCGCTCTAATTCCAGTCCGCCTCGCCGATCCGGCGGATCGCGTCGGAGAGCCGCGCCGCGCCGGTCATCCGCAGCGCGGGGCTGTCGACGTCGGCGGGGCCGAGCGCCCGGCGGAAGCCCAGCTTGGCGGCCTCCTTGACTCGGGACTCCATGCGGCTGACCGGCCGGACCTCGCCCGACAGGCTGATCTCGCCGAAGACCACGCAGTCCTGCGGCAGCGCCTGGTCGAGCGCGGAGGAGGCGAGCGCCGCGGCGGCGGCGAGGTCGGCGGCCGGCTCGCTGATGCGCAGGCCGCCGGCGACGTTGAGGTAGACGTCGCGATCGCCGAACCCCAGCCCGCAGCGCGCTTCCAGCACCGCCAGCACCATGGCCAGGCGGCCGGAGTCCCAGCCGACCACGGCGCGGCGCGGGGTGCCGTAGGCCGACGGCGCGACCAGAGCCTGGAACTCGACCAGCACCGGCCGCGAGCCCTCGATGCCGGCGAACACCGCAGCGCCCGCGGCGCGCTCGCCGGAGGTGTTGAGGAACAGGGCCGAGGGGTTCTTCACCTCGGCCAGGCCGGCGTCGCCCATCTCGAAGACGCCGATCTCGTCGGTCGCGCCGAAGCGGTTCTTGGCGCCGCGCAGGATGCGGAACGGATAGCCGCGCTCGCCTTCGAAGGCGAACACCGCATCGACCATGTGCTCGACGACGCGCGGGCCGGCGATGGCGCCTTCCTTGGTGACGTGCCCGACCAGGATCACCGCCACGCCGCGCTTCTTGGCCAAACGCACCAACTCGCCAGCGGCGGCGCGCACCTGGGTGACCGAGCCCGGCCCGGCCTCGTGCGCGTCGCTCCACATCGTCTGGATGGAGTCGATCACCACTAGGTCGAACTTCTCGCGCTTCAGGCCCTCGGAGATTTCGCGCAGCGAGGTCTCGGCCGCGAGCTTCACCGGCGCGTCGCCCAGGCCCATGCGCTGGGCCCGCCCGCGCACCTGTTCGACCGCTTCTTCACCGGAGATGTAGGCGCAGGCGACGCCGCGGCGGGCTGCGCTGCCGGCGACCTGCATCAGCAAGGTGGACTTGCCGACCCCGGGGTCGCCGCCCAGCAGGATGGCCGACCCCGGCACCACGCCGCCGCCGCAGACCCGGTCGAACTCGTCGACGCCGGTGGCGATGCGGGGCGGGGGGTGGATCGCGTCCTGCAGCCCTTCGAACATGAGGCCGCGGCCGCGCGCGCCCTTGGCCGGGGCCATCGCGCCGGGCGGACGGCTCTGCACCTCCTCGACGAGCGCGTTCCAGGCCCCGCAGCCGGCGCATTGGCCGGCCCACTTGGTCTGGGTGGAACCGCAGGACTGGCAGACATAGACGGCGCCGTCGCGGGCCATGGACGCTCCTGATTCGACGGTGACGATTGTAGCTGAGCTCAGCGCCGGCGCGGCGCGCCGATCGCCTCCGATCGGCCTCGCTGTCGGCGCGCGCTAGACCTCGCCCAGGTAGACGCGCTCGCCCCGCCGGCCGAGACGGACCAGCACCTCGTGCGCCACGGTGCCGGCGGCGGTCGCCAGGTCGTCGAGCTGCGCGTGCTCGCCGAGCAGTTCGACCGGCTGGCCGAGCTGGGCGTCGGCGTCGCCGAGGTCGATCGCCAGCAGGTCCATGTTGACGATCAGCAGGGTTCGCCGGGCCCCGGCGAACCAGGCGTAGCCCTGGCCGCGGGCGGCGCGGATCACGCCGTCGGCGTAGCCGGCGCCGACGATGGCGACGCGCGTCGTCGCCTCGAGCACCACGCCGGAGCCGTAGCCCAGCCGCTCGCCGGCGCGGACGGTGCGAATGTCGAGAATCGGCGCGCTCAGCCGGGCCACCGCCTGCAGCCGCGCGTCCGGCCGCTCTTCCGGGCCGCCGCCGTAGAGGCTGACGCCCGGCCGCACCAGGTCGAAGCGGTAGTCGGCGCCGAGGAAGGTCCCGGCCGAGGCCGCGAGGCTGGCCTGCGCCTGCGGGAACAGCGCCCGCGCCGCGACGAAGCGTTCGAGCTGCCGCCAATTATGCGGGTCGCCAGGGTCGGTGGCGGCGCCCAGGTGGCTCATCACCAGCTCGAGGTCGAGGCCGTGCAGACGGTCGGTCGAGAGAGCCAGCGCGCGGGCCTCGTCGACGGTGACGCCCTGACGGCTCATGCCGGTGTCGATGTGGAGGCCGACGGCGAGCGGACGGCCGAGCACGCGGCTCACGGCGGCCGCCTCGCTGACCTGCGGCAGGCTGGTGAGCACAGGGGTGAGGCTGGAGTCTACGACCCGCCGGCCGCCGCTGGCCGGCAGGCCGTCGAGCACATAGATGGTCGCCGGGCGTTCGCCGCCCAGGCCGGCGCGCAACGCCTCGCCCTCTTCGAGCCGGGCGACGAAGAATCGCCGCGCGCCCTCGGCCCACAGCCGCCGCGCCACCGGGACCGCGCCCAGGCCGTAGCCGTCGGCCTTGACCACCGGCGCGACGACCGCCTCGGCCGCCGCATCGCCCAGGACCCGGTAGTTGTGCGCCAGCGCGTCGAGGTCGACGCACAGCCGCGCGACCGCAGCCTCACTCCTCGCTTTGATGGAAGCGGGCGTGGTGATCACGGGCGAGATTGCCGAACTTGGTGATGTCCTCATTGAACGCCAGTTTCACGGTCCCGATCGGACCGTGCCGCTGCTTGCCGATGATGATCTCGGCCAAGCCCCGCACCTGGTCCAGCTGCTCCTGCCACTTGAAGTGCTCCTCCGTGCCTTCGCGCGGCTCCAGGCGGCTCAGATAGTAGCTTTCGCGATAGACGAACATCACCATGTCCGCGTCCTGCTCGATCGAGCCGGATTCCCGCAGGTCGGACAGCTGCGGCTTCTTGTCCTCGCGGTTCTCGACCTGGCGCGAGAGCTGCGACAGGGCGATCACCGGTACGGCAAGCTCCTTGGCCAAGGCCTTGAGCGACTGGGTGATCATCGAGACTTCCTGGACCCGGTTGTCGGATCCCGAGCCGCCGCCGGTGATCAGCTGCAGGTAATCGACGATGACCAGGTCCAAGCCGATCATCCGCTTCAGGCGTCGCGCCCGGGCCGTCAGCTTGGCGATGCTGAGGCCGCCGGTGGCGTCGATGTATAGCGGCGCCTCCTGGATCTCCAACGCCGCGTCGCGGATCCGGCCGAACTCCATGGCGTCGATCTCGCCCTTGCGGAGCCGGTCCCCCGAGACGCCGGAGACTTCGGCCAGCAGACGCATCGCCAATTGCTCGGCGCTCATTTCCAGCGAGTAGAAGGCGACGACTCCCCCGCGCACCGTCTTGCGCGATCCGTCGGGCTGCGGCTCCCAGGCGTAGTTGCGCGCGACGTCGAAGGCGATGTTACAGGCCAGCGAGGTCTTCCCCATCGACGGGCGCGCGGCGAGGATCACCAGGTCGGACGGGTGAAGGCCGCCGATCTTCTGATCGAGGTCGATCAGCCCGGTGGAGACGCCGGCCAGGCCGCCGTCGCGGCCATGCGCCTCGGCCGCCATCGCCACCGCGCCGTGCAGCGCGTCGGCGAAGGTGACGAAGCCCTGCGAGACGCCGCCGGTCTCGGCGAGGCTGAACAGCTTCTGTTCGGCCTGTTCGATCTGGTCGCGGGCCGAGAGGTCGCCGTCGCCCTTCTGCGCCAGGGCGGCGATGTCGCCGCCGATGCGGATCAGGTCGCGGCGCAGCGCCAAGTCGTAGACGGCCCGGGCGTAGTCTGGCGCGTTGGCGGCCGGCGGCGCGCGGTCGACCAGGTCGGCCAGGTAGCGCACCCCGCCGAGCTCCTCGAACGCCGGATCGCGCGAGAACTGCTCGGCGAGCAGGATCGGCTCGGCCAACTGGCCTTTGCGGACGCTGATTTCGATCGACGAGAACAGCCGCTGGTGGAACGGCTCGAAGAAGTGTTCCGCGGCCAGAAAGTCGCCGAGCCGCTCGAAGGCGGCGTTGTCGTACAGCACGGCCCCCAGCAGCGCCTGTTCGGCTTCGATGTTGGCCGGGACGTGGGTGATCGCCACGTCATTGGAGACGGGACGGAGGTCGAGCGCCGGGACGATAGCCATGCCTTACCGTTAGCCTAACGTCGCAGGCGCAATCACTGTGACATTCCCAGCCGTCGCCGGTCTGTCCACATCTTTGCTGCAGCTTGTGGAAAAGCTCTACCGAAGCGGGCGCGTCGGCGCGCTTCGGCCGCGGCGGCTAGGCCGCGGCGAAGGCCAGCGTCTGCTGCGTCTCGACCTTGCGGCAGCGCGACAGCAGCGCCAGGTGGTCGGCGCCGGTCTGGACGTCGCGCAGCCAGGCCTTGCCGCCGTCCATAGCGATCACTTCGAACTGCGGATGGAGGTCCGGGCCGGCGCGCACGATGTCGCCCGGCCGGATCTCCTCCGCGTGCGCGCGGTCCTGATTGACCGAAAAGACGTCGGAAAAGCTGAAAAGGGTCATGGCGTCCGTTTCGGAAGGTCTGGCGAGGCTCAGGACTCGGGAGGCTTGCGTTTGGCCCAGACGCTCGTCGCCAACAGGGTGACGGCGAACAGCGCGAAGGCGGCGATGACCAGCCCGAGATAAAGGGTTTGGATGGACATGTGAGGGCTCCGTTTCGTCGCACTCACATTCCGCCAGGCTCAGCTTGGCCGATATTCCGCACATCTCCCTAAGTAGCGCTCCGGAGGCGACGGTCGCACGACGGCGGGGCAGCTTGGCTAGGGGAAAAGCGTGCATGCGAAACTTGGCTGTGATCCTGGTTCTGGCCGTCGCCGCGACGGCTTGCGCGAGCGCCGGCGAGGGGCCTGCAGCGACCGACCGCGGCGAGCGTTTCGCCCGACGGGCGTGCGCTGGATGCCACGCCATCGGCCCGACGGGGGCGAGCCCCTATGACCCGGCGCCGCCGTTTCGCACGCTGGCGGCGCGGCTTCCGGGGCCGGCGCTGCAGGCGCGGCTGTCGGCGATCGCGCTCCGCGGCCATGGGCAGATGCCGCCGATCTACATGACGCCGGACGAGATCGACGCGGTCGCGGCCTACGTCCGCGCCGTTGCGGCCCCTGGGCCCGGCCTGGAACGTCCCGCCATCAACCGTCGGCCGACCAATGCGCGGGCGGCCCTTGCGATTTTCCCGCGCGGGTCGATCTCTGGGGCATGAATGAAGTTGCCCCGACCCGTCCGTCCCGCGTCGGCCCAGGCGTCGCCGCCGGCGTCGACGAAGCGATGATTCGCCGGCTGGTGCCCGCCTTCTACGCCAAGGTCCGCCAGGACCCGGAGATCGGGCCGATCTTCGACCGCGAGATCGACGACTGGGACGAGCACCTCGCCAAGCTGTGCGACTTCTGGTCCTCGGTGCTGCTGATGACCGGCCGGTTCAAGGGGCAACCGATGGCGGTGCACGCGCGCCTGGGCGAGATCACGCCGGCGCACTTCGCCCGTTGGCTGCAGCTGTTCCACCAGACCGCCGACGAGCTCTGTCCGCCAGAGGCCGCCGCGCTGTTTCGCGCCAAGGCCGACCAGATCGGCGAGAGCCTGCAACTGGGTCTCGCATTCCGCCGCGGCGAACCGCCGCCGCCGCTTCGCGTGCGACGTTGAAGCGCCTACGTATGATCCCTGAGGCGCCTCGTAGGGCGAGATATGTTATGGCATGGCGTCCTGGCTGAGCCGGGATGTCGAGGTGGTCGGATGGATTACAGAGACGCATTCCGGGTTGCGCTGGACCAGGTCCGCAGCGAAGGCCGCTATCGGGTGTTCGCCGACCTGAAGCGTCACCGCGGTGAGTTTCCGCGGGCGACCTGGACCAAGGCCGACGGGACGACCCAGGAGGTCGTGGTCTGGTGCTCCAACGACTATCTCGGGCAGGGCCAGAACCCGGTGGTGCTGGACGCCATGACCCAGGCGCTGGCGGAAGCCGGGGCCGGCTCCGGCGGCACCCGCAACATCTCCGGCACCACCCGCTACCACGTCGAGCTGGAGGCCGAGCTGGCCGACCTGCACGGCAAGGAAGCGGCGCTGCTGTTCACCTCCGGCTACGTCTCCAACGAGGCGACGCTGTCGACGCTGTACAAGATCCTGCCGGGGCTGATCGTCTTCTCCGACGCGCTGAACCACAACTCGATGATCAGCGGCATCCGCGCCGGCGCGAAGGCGCAGCGCAAGGTGTTCCGCCACAACGACCTGGCGCACCTCGAGGAGCTGCTGGCCGAGGCCCCGGCCGATGCGCCGAAGCTGATCGCCTTCGAGAGCGTCTATTCGATGGACGGCGACATCGCCGACATCGCCGGCACGGTGGCGCTGGCCAAGAAGTACGGGGCGCTGACCTACATCGACGAGGTGCACGCGGTCGGCATGTACGGCCCGCGCGGGGCCGGCGTCGCCGAGCGCGACGGCGTGATGGACCAGATCGACATCGTCGAGGGCACGCTCGGCAAGGCGATCGGGGTGATGGGCGGCTACATCGCCGCCGACGCGGTGATCATCGACGCGATCCGCAGCTACGCCGACGGCTTCATCTTCACCACCTCGCTGCCGCCGGCGCTGGCGGCCGGCGCGGCGGCCTCGATCCGCTGGCTGAAAGAGCACGACGAGGTGCGCCAGGCGCACCAGGCGCGCGCCGCGGCGCTGAAGGCCCGGCTGGTCCAGGCCGGGCTGCCGGTGATGGAGTCCTCGGTCAGCCACATCGTCCCGGTGCTGGTCGGCGACGCTACCCACTGCAAGCTGATCAGCGACATCCTGCTGGCCGACCACGGGATCTACGTGCAGCCGATCAACTATCCGACGGTGCCGAAGGGCGGCGAGCGGCTGCGCTTCACGCCATCGCCGGCGCACACCGATGCGATGATCGACGACCTGGCCCGGGCGATGGAAAAGCTCTGGGCCCACTGCAACATCAAGCGCATGGGCGGCATCGCCGCCTAGGCGTCGCTTAGGAGGCTAGCTCTCCACCAGACCGTAGAGCTTGCAGCGGGCGCTCCAGCCGCCGCCTTTGATCTGCGTCACCGCAGCGACCTCGACCTCGTGCAGCGCGCCGTGGCTGTGGAGGGTATAGAGGTCGCCCAGCCGCGGCGGCAGCGGGTCGATCGACCAGATGATCAGTTCGCCCTTGGCCAGGAAGTCGTCGTCGAGGATCTCGTAGCCGCTCTCGTTGAACGGGCGCAGCCCGGGGGCACGGACGGGGGGCATCTATTTGCGTCTCCGAACGCCGCGGCCGAGGCCGATCTGCTTGGCGAAGTCCGACCGGCGCGCCGCATAGGCGGGCGCGACCATCGGGTAGTCTGCGGGCAGGCCCCAACGCCGGCGATAGTCGTCGGGGCTCATGTCGTAGCGCGACCGCAGGTAGCGCTTGAGCATCTTCAGCTTCTTGCCGTCCTCCAGGCAGACGATGAAGTCGTGCTGCACGGAGCGGGAGATCGGCACTGCCGGCTTCGGTCGTTCCTCGACCGGCGGCGGCGCGCCGCGGGACAGACCCTCGAGCGCGTGGTGCACGGTGCGAATGATGTCGGGCACAGCTTCCGCAGAGACGGTGTTGCGGCTCACATAGGCCGCCACGATCTCGGCCCCGAGACGCAGCAGCTCCTCGGGGGAGCGGCCGTCGGGGTCGGGTCCTACGCTCATCAACTCCCCCTATTTCACACCAGCAAGCACCCGGGCCGCGCGCACAGCTGCGCCCCGGAGTTCAACCGCAACGCGGGGATGTAGAGGTTGGTTCCTGAGAAGCTGTAGGGCGCGCACGCTCAGACATTGGAACGGCGGCCGCAACCGGTTAAAGAGCGGCGTCCGTTCGTTCCCTCCAAAGCCCCCCGGAAAGGCGCTGCTTTGACTCTGCACGTTCAAGCCCAGTCCTCCGCCGACGAATTCTTCACCCGCGGCGTCAGCGAGACCGACCCCGATCTCGCCAAGGTGCTGCAGGGCGAGCTGCAGCGTCAACAGGACCAGATCGAGCTGATCGCGTCCGAAAACATCGTCTCCAAGGCGGTGCTGGAGACGCAGGGTTCGGTGCTGACCAACAAGTACGCCGAAGGTTATCCGGGTAAGAGATATTACGGCGGCTGCGAAGTGGTCGATGAGGCCGAACGCCTCGCCATCGAGCGCGCCAAGCAGCTGTTCGGCTGCGAGTTCGTCAACGTCCAGCCGCACTCGGGCAGCCAGGCCAATCAGGCGGTCTTCATGGCCACCATGACGCCGGGCGACACCTTCATGGGCATGGACCTGGCCTCCGGCGGCCACCTGACCCACGGCAAGAACGTCAACCAGTCTGGCAAGTGGTTCCGCCCGGTGCACTATGGCGTGCGCGCCCAGGACCACCTGATCGACTACGACCAGGCCGAGGAGATCGCGCTGGCCGAAAAGCCGAAAGTGATCATCTGCGGCGGCTCGGCCTATTCGCGGCAGATCGACTTCGCGCGCTTCCGCGAGATCGCCGACAAGGTCGACGCGATCTTGATGGCCGACATCGCCCACTATGCGGGCCTGGTGGCGGCCGGGGCCTATCCGAGCCCGTTCCCGCACGCCCACGTCGTCACCACCACCACCCACAAGACCTTGCGCGGTCCGCGCGGGGGCATGGTGATGACCAACGACAAGAAGCTGGCGAAGAAGATCGACTCCGCGGTCTTCCCGGGCCTGCAGGGCGGCCCGCTGATGCACGTCGTCGCCGCCAAGGCGGTGGCGTTCGGCGAGGCGCTGCGGCCGGAGTTCAAGGCCTACGCCCGCCAGGTGATCGAGAACGCCCAGGCGCTGGCCGACAGCCTGCAGGCCGCCGGCTTCAAGATCGTTTCCAACGGCACCGACAGCCACCTGATGCTGGTCGACCTGACCCCGAAGGGCGTCACCGGCCATGACGCCGAGAACGCGCTGGAGCGGGCCGGCATCACCACCAACAAGAACGGCATCCCCTACGACCCGCTGCCGCCGATGCAGACCTCTGGCCTGCGCGTCGGCACGCCGGCCGGCACCACCCGCGGCTTCGGCGTGGGCGAGTTCCGTCAGATCGGCAAGTGGATCGGCGAAGTTCTGGATGGCGTGGCGACGGGCGGCGACAATTCCGCCGTCGAAGCCAAGGTGCGCTCGGAAGTCCTGGCGCTGACCAAACGCTTCCCCATCTACAGCTGACAGCTGACAGCTGACAGCTGACAGCTGTCAGCGGTGCAGCGGCCGCAAGGGGCGTTAGTGCGCTGGCTATGAAGTTCGCCTACATTCGGAACGAGTGCGGCGCGAACTTCACCGCCGGGAAGCGCACTAGCTGAGGAGATGCGAGTGTTCGTTTCGATGTCGAAGTTCACTCGCGCCCTTCATCTGCCCTGGCGAACTTCGAATTCGGGACACTAGCCCATGCGTTGCCCGTTCTGCGGCAGTGAAGAGAGCCAGGTGAAGGACTCGCGTCCGTCGGAAGACGGCGCGGCGATCCGTCGTCGCCGGCTCTGCCCGGAGTGCGGCGGCCGCTTCACCACCTTCGAGCGCGTGCAACTACGCGAGCTGACGATCCTCAAGCGGTCCGGCCGGCGCACGCCGTTCGACCGTGACAAGCTCGCCCGCTCGGTCTCCATCGCGCTGCGCAAGCGGCCGGTGGATCCCGAACGGGTGGAGCGGATGATCTCGACCATTGTCCGCCAGCTCGAGAGCATGGGCGAGACCGAGCTGCCGTCCTCGGCCGTGGGCGAACTCGTCATGAAGCAGCTGAAGCAGATCGATGACGTGGCCTATGTCCGCTACGCCTCGGTCTATCGCGACTTCCGCGAGACCCAGGACTTCGCCCGCTTCCTGGGCGAGGAAGGCCTGAGCGAGTCCGAGCAGCCGATCGAGCAATAGGGGCAGGCGGTGTCCGTCACCCTCAAGCTCGCCACCTCGCTGGACGGCCGGATCGCCACCGCCGCGGGCCAGAGCAAGTGGATCACCGGCGAGCGGTCGCGCGCGGCCGTGCACCAGTTGCGGGCCGAGCATGACGCCGTGCTGGTCGGCGCGGAGACGGCGCTGGCCGACGATCCCGAGCTGACCGTGCGGCTGCCGGGCTATGCCGGGCGGCAGCCGGCCCGGGTGGTGCTGGACAGCCGGCAGCGCCTGCCCACCACAGCCAAGCTGGTGCAGACGGCGCGCGAGATTCCGACCTATCTGGTGGCGACCGAGGCCCCGCAGGCGCGGCTGACGGACGCCGGCGTGCGGGTGCTGCAGGCGCCGGCCCTGGGCGAGGACCGGCCGGAACTGAAGGCCGTCCTCGAGGCGCTGGCGCGCGAAGGGTTGCGGCGGCTGTTCGTCGAGGGCGGCGGCCAGGTGGCGGCGAGTTTCCTGCGCTGTGGCCTAGTGGACGCCGTCGAGTGGTTCCGCGCCCCGATCGTCATCGGCGGGGAGGGGCGTCCCGCCATCGGCGCGCTGGCCGTCGCCGGTCTCGCCGATGCACCGCATTTTCGCCGTACCGAGGTCCGCGAACTGGGCGACGACCTCTGGGAGCGCTACGAGAGGATCTGAATGTTCACCGGGATCGTCACCGACGTCGGCCGCGTGCGCGCGGTTCGCGACACCAACCGCGACCGTCGGTTCGAGATCGAGACGGTCTATGACCTCTCCACCGTGGAGATCGGCGCGTCGATCGCCCATGCCGGCTGCTGCCTGACGGTCGTCGAGAAGGGCGACCGCTGGTTTGCGGTGGAGGTCTCCGGCGAGACGCTCGACATGACCACCCTGTCGGACTGGACCGAAGGGCGGCGCGTGAACCTGGAGCGCGCCGCGCGAGTCGGCGACGAACTGGGCGGCCATATCGTCTCCGGCCACGTCGACGGCGTGGGCGAGGTGCTGTCGGTGGCGGCCGAGGGCGGGTCGCACCGCATCCAGATCCGCGCGCCGCGGCCGCTGCACCGCTTTATCGCGCCGAAGGGTTCGATCACCGTTGAAGGCGTTTCGCTCACCGTGAACGAGGTCGAGGACGACGTTTTCGGGGTGAATCTGATCCCGCACACCTGGGACGTCACCACGCTCGGCGGGCTTGCGCCGGGGGCGCGAGTCAATCTCGAGATCGATATGCTCGCGCGCTATCTCGCCCGCTGGCGCGAAACGGCCTAAAGCGTCGGCGATTGTAGTTTCAAGGACGACTGCCGAAGATGAGCGACACTCAGATCCGCGTTCTGATCGTCGAGGCCCGGTTCTACTCGGACCTGGCGGACGAGATGCTGCGCGGGGCGGTCGACGCCCTGGAATCCTATGGCGCAGCCTATGACGTGGTGACCGTGCCGGGCGCGCTGGAGATTCCCGGCGCGATCGCCATCGCCGAAGCCAGCGCCCACCGCCCGACCGGCGAGATCCACTACGACGGCTATGTGGCGCTGGGCACGGTGATCCGCGGCGAGACCTATCACTTCGAGATCGTCTCCAACGAGTCGGCCCGCGGCATCATGGACCTGACCGTCGGCAAGGGCCTGGCGATCGGCAACGGGGTGCTGACCGTCGAGGATGAGGAGCAGGCCTGGGCCCGCGCGCGGATCAGCGAGGGCGACAAGGGCGGCGGCGCGGCGCGCGCGGCGCTGACCATGATCGCCCTGAAGCAGCAGTTCCAAGGCGGCCGGCCGTGACCGGCGCGGCACGTCAGGCGCGTTCGGTGGCCCGCCTCGCGGCGGTCCAAGCGCTCTACCAGATGGAGGTCTCGAGCGTCGGGGCCGAGGCGGTGATTCGCGAATTCAGCGAGCACCGGTTCGACCGCGACCTGGAGGACATGACGCTCGCCGGCGCCGATGAGGCCTTCTTCGCCGACCTAGTTCGCGGCGTCGTCGCCCATCAGGGCGAAGTGGACAAGGCCGTGGTTCGCCGGCTCGCGCAGAACTGGAAGCTGGAGCGGATCGACGCCACCGTGCGCGCCATCCTGCGGGCCGGGGCCTACGAGCTGACGCATCGGGCCGACGTGCCCACCGAAGTGGTGATCGACGAGTACGTCGAGCTCGCCAAGTCCTTCTTCGAGGGCCCGGAGCCCGGCTTCGTCAACGGGGCCCTCGACGGAGTGGCGCAGGATGTCCGGCGCTGACGAATTCAGCGAGATCGAGCGCCTCTTCCGGCCACTGACCCGGGGGGCGCCCGGCGCGTTCGATTTGCTGGACGACGCCGCCGTGGTGCCGTCGCGTCCCGGCTACGACCTGGTGGTGACCAAGGACGCGCTGGTCGAGGGCGTGCACTTCCTGCGCGGCGAAGCGCCCGATCTGGTCGCGCGCAAGCTGTTGCGGGTGAACCTCTCGGACCTGGCGGCCAAGGCCGCCGAGCCGTTCGGCTGCTTCCTGGCGGTGGCCTGGCCGTCCAGCTTCGACGCCCGCCAGCGCGAGCGCTTCGCCATGGGGCTGGCCGCCGACTTGGAGAGCTACGACCTGCACCTGCTGGGCGGCGACACGGTGGTCACCGACGGGCCGTTCACCGCCAGCCTGACGGCCATGGGTTGGGTGCCGCAGGGGCGGATGGTGCGACGCGCCGGCGCGCGGCCCGGCGACCGGCTGCTGGTCAGTGGGACGATCGGCGACGGCGCCCTGGGACTGGCGGCGGTGCAGGGCCTGATCTCCGATCCCGACGGCTTCCTGGCCTTCCGCTACCGCCTGCCGCAGCCGCGGCTCGACCTGCGCAAGCCCCTGCGCGCCTGGGCGACCTCCTCGGCCGACGTCTCCGACGGGCTGGTGGCCGACGCCGGCCACCTCGCCAAAGCCAGCGGCGTCGGGCTGATCGTCGACCTCGACCAGATCCCGCTGTCGCGCTCCGCCGCCACCTGGCTCGAGCAGCAGCCGGATCCGCAGGAGGCGCTGATCCGCCTTGGCACCGGCGGCGACGACTACGAGGTGGTCTGCACCATCCGTCCGGACCAGCCGAAGCCGGCGGGCTTTGCGGTGATCGGCGAGGTCACCTCCGGCGAAGGGGTCGAGGTGCGCGCCGCAGGCCGCATCGTCGACGCCGGCCAGGGCGGCTGGCGCCACATGTAGGCCGCGCGACGGCGCCATCGGCGGCGTCGGGGCGTTTCAATGGCGGAAAGATCTGCGGATCGCGCTTCGGAGGCTGAAATGGGCACGCCGGTCGGGCTGCTTTCGCTCGCCACCGCCAGTCCGCCCCACGAACTCCTGCAAAGCGACGTGCTCGCAGCCGCCCGTGCGTTGTTCGAGACCCGATTCCCGCAGTTCGAGCGGATGGCTCCGGTGTTCGAGACCGCCGGCATCCGGGTGCGCCAGGCGGTGACGCCGATCGAGTGGTTCTTCGAGCCGCGCGGCTGGGCCGAGCGAAACGAGCTCTATCTGAGCGGCGCGTGCGCGCTCTACGGGGCAGCGGCCGAACGCGCGCTCGCCGCGGCGGGTGTCCGCGGCCGCGACGTCGACACCCTGGTGACGGTCTCCTCGACCGGCATCGCCACCCCGAGCCTGGAGGCGCGCTGCGCCACGACGCTCGGCTTTCGCAGCGATGCGGCGCGAGTCCCGGTCTTCGGCCTGGGATGCGCCGGCGGCGTGACCGGGTTGTCGCTGGCGGCGCGACTGGCGGCCGCCGAGCCGGGGTCGACGGTGCTGTTCGTCTGTCTCGAGCTCTGCACCCTGTCGTTCCGCCTGGAGCAGCCGTCGAAGGCGGACATCGTCGCCACCGCGCTGTTCGGCGACGGCGCCGCCGCCTGCGTGCTGCGGGCCGGCGAAGGCGGCTTCGCTCAGCTGGTCGGCGCGGCCGAGCACACCTGGCCCGACACACTCGAGATCATGGGGTGGCGGGTGGATCCCGAGGGGCTCGGCGTAATCTTCGCTCAGTCGATCCCGCCGTTCGCCGCCAGGCACATGCGCCCGGCGATGGAGGCGATGCTCGGCTGCCAGGGATTGGCGCTTTCCGACGTCGATCGGTTCCTTTGCCATCCGGGCGGGACCAAGGTGATCGACGCGCTGGAGAGTGCGCTTGACCTGGGCCAGGGCGCGCTGGTCCACGAGCGGGCGGTGCTCGCCGAGCACGGCAACATGTCCGCGCCGACGGTGCTCTATGTGCTGGACCGCGCCCGCCCGGACCTGACCGGCCGTACGGTGCTGACGGCGCTCGGGCCCGGCTTCACCGCGAGCACCGCCACCTTGCTGGCGCCATGATCCTCTCGATCGGCGTCCTCGCCTTCGTCACCGCCCAGCGGCTCGGCGAACTGGCGTTCGCCGGCCGCAACACCCGGCGGTTGCTGGCCCGCGGCGCGGTGGAGAGCGGCGCCGGGCACTATCCGCTGATCGTCGCCCTGCACGGCGCCTGGCTGGCGGGCCTCTGGCTGCTGGCCTGGGACCGGCGGCCGAGCCTGGCCTGGCTGGCACTTTATGCTCTGCTGCAGATGCTGCGCCTCTGGACCCTGTCCACGCTTGGCGACCGGTGGACCACGCGAATCATCACCCTGCCCGGCGAGCCGCTGGTCCGCCGCGGGCCGTACCGCTTCCTGCCGCATCCGAACTATCTGGTCGTGGCGGGAGAAGTCGCCGTCTTGCCGCTGGTCTTTGGTCTTCCGGCGTACGCCCTGGGGTTCTCGCTGCTCAACGCCGTGGTGCTGTGGATCAGGATCCGGGCCGAGAACGCCGCCTTGCGGTCCACCTCGAAACGCTAGAGCGCGCCAGGCGGCAGGTCGAAGCGCACCTGCGAGCGGCCGAAGTCGAGCGACACCGCCTGGAACTCGCGCAGCAGATCCATCCCGAGCAGGATGGCCGGCTTCTTCTCCAGCCCCCAGATCTTGAACACATAGGTATCGGCGTGCACCACGGCGACATTGCCGAGTTGCAGTCCGCCCAGGCGCAGGAACGGCAGATACATCAGCTCGCCTGAGAAGGGTTCGCCGATGACCGTCACCATCTCAATCACCTGGCGGCGGGCCGGCAGCGCCTGGCGGCGGTCGAGCAGGTTGAGTAGCGGCGTGTTGCAGAGGCTCAGCTCCGAGCCGGAATCGATCATCGCGCTGATGCGCTGATCGCCGAGGTCGGCGTCGACGATGGTCAGTTGGCCGTGTTTGCGCCGCGCCGGGACGACGACCTGGCCGGGTGCGCTCTCCTCCGAGCGCGAGCCGGCGAACTCGAGGCGGTTCTTAGCGAAGTTCAGGGTGAGGCGCTGGCCCTTCAGCCAGTCGACCGCCAGAACGCCCTGCACCTCGGGCTGTTCGAGCGGGATGGCGAGGGCGCGCATGCGCCGCTGCCGGCGCACGCCGACCCGCATCTCGTCCACCGTCGTCACGGACTGCGCCTTGACGCCGACGATCGTGTGCACCGGCCGCTTATCGTGGAGCGGCAGTCCCAAGGTCGCAGCGAGCTGGCTGGAGACGCAGGAGACGCTGGCGCCCGTGTCGACGATGAAGGGGAAGGGGCCTTGCCCGTTTAGCGTCACCGGCGCGGTGAGCTGATCGAAGGCGGTCCGCCCGCCGGCGACTTCGCCGTCTGGATCGGACGGCGGCCCGGGCTCGCTGACGGGCGGGGCGCTGGAAGCGTTGGGCGGACCGAGGCGCGTGGCGGGCTGGCTTTGGCCCCACGCCTGCAGCGGCGCCAGCCCGGCGGCGGCGGACGCCAGCAGGGTCTGGATCGCGTCCCGGCGCGTCGGCAACATGCGCCTGCTTCCTCCCAAGTCCCTAGAATATCACGGGTCTTTCGGTTTCGCTTGGGTCTTGCCGAGAAACCGCGCGGAAACCTGTCGCGATCTAGGCTGGCCGCATGCTCCGCCGCCGCCTGATCTGTCTTCTGCCGTTCGTCTCGCTCGCCGCGGCCCCGGCCGCCGCCTCGGACAAGAAGGCGGAGACCAATGTCGGCCAGTACGTCGACCTGCAGCCGGTGGCGATGCCGATCGTCATCGACGGACAACTGGTGAACTACATCTTCGTCTCGGTGCGCATGAACTTGACGGCCAGCGCCGACACCTCGCGCTGGCGTGCGCGTGAGCCGTACTTCCGCGACGCCCTGGTGCGCGCCGGACACCAGACGCCGTTCACGCTGGCCAATGACTACGAGAAGATCGACGTGCCGAAGCTGACCGCGAGCCTGATGCGGACGGCGAGCGCGATCACCGGCCCCAACGTGATCCGCTCGATCGTCGTCACCTCGCAGGTGCCCAGTCGCCGGGCGCGCGCGCCGCGGAGCTGATCGCAATTCGGTGTTCGCCGAGCCTTGGCGCGCCAACCATTGCGTAGGTCAACAATCCTTGGCACCCTCCCGCCCGTCAATAAGCTGGAGCGCCAAGTAAGTAGCGCCCCGGCACTAGGGAAACCGGGGCGGGAAATCTCAGATTCGGCCGCTGCGAATTCGGCGGTTCGACCCGTCCCCGCGCAAACGCAAAGGGGCGCTTTTATGAGTTCGACGCTGTTGCTGGTGATCGTAGCCGGCCTATTGGCCGTGCTGTACGGCGCCGTGCAGACCAGCGTGCTGTTGAAGGCTTCGGCCGGCAGCGCGCGTATGCAGGAGATCGCCGCCGCCATCCAGGAAGGGGCGCAGGCCTATCTTCGGCGGCAATACACCACCATCGCCATCGTCGGCGTGGTCATCCTCATCATCGTGGCCCTGCTGATCGGCCCGCTCTCGGCGATCGGCTTTGCGATTGGCGCCGTACTGTCCGGGCTGGCGGGCTTCGCCGGCATGCTGATCTCGGTGCGGGCCAACGTGCGCACCGCCCAGGCCGCCTCGGAAGGGCTGGAGAAGGGCCTGTCGCTGGCGTTCCGCTCGGGCGCTGTCACCGGCATGCTGGTGGCCGGCTTCGCGCTGCTGGGCGTCAGCGTCTACTTCTGGATCCTGACCGGCGTGCTGGCGCTGGAGCCGACCAGCCGCGAGGTGGTCGACAGCCTGATCTCACTGGGCTTTGGCGCCAGCCTGATCTCCATCTTCGCCCGTCTTGGCGGCGGTATCTTCACCAAGGGCGCCGACGTCGGCGGCGACATGGTGGGCAAGGTCGAGGCCGGCATTCCTGAGGATGACCCGCGCAACGCCGCGACCATCGCCGACAACGTGGGCGACAACGTCGGCGACTGCGCCGGCATGGCCGCCGACCTGTTCGAGACCTACGCGGTGACCGTCGTCGCCACCATGGTGCTGGCGGCGATCTTCTTCCGCGGCATGGTCGACGTCGGGACCATGATGCTGTTGCCGCTGGCGATCTGCGGCGTCTGCATCATCACCTCGATCATCGGCACCTTCTTCGTCCGCCTGGGCAGGAGCCGCAACATCATGGGCGCGCTCTACCAGGGCCTGATCGTCACCGGGGTGCTCTCGCTGGGGGCGATCTGGTGGGTGACCAATCGGATGGTCCCGGGCGCCGTCACGACCGTCGGCGGCGTCACCTTCAGCGGCCTGGACCTGTTCTGGTGCGGCGTCGTCGGCCTGGCGGTCACCGCCGCCATCGTCGTCGTCACCGAGTTCTACACCGGCACCAACTTCCGCCCGGTGAAGTCGATCGCCAAGGCCTCGGTCTCGGGTCACGGCACCAATGTCATCCAGGGCCTGGCCATGTCGCTGGAAGCGACGGCGCTGCCGGCGCTGTCGATCATCGTCGGCATAATCGTCGCCTACAACCTGGCGGGCCTGTTCGGCATCGCCATCGCGACCACCGCCATGCTGTCGCTGGCCGGCTTCATCGTCGCCCTCGACGCCTTCGGCCCGGTCACCGACAACGCCGGCGGCATCGCCGAGATGGCCGGCCTGCCGCCGGAAGTGCGCGTCTCGACCGACGCGCTGGACGCGGTCGGCAACACCACCAAGGCGGTGACCAAGGGCTATGCGATCGGTTCGGCGGGCCTCGGCGCGCTGGTGCTGTTCGCCGCCTACACCGAGGACCTGAAGTTCTTCACCGCCAACGCGGCGCCGGGGTCGTTCTTCGACGGCGTGGGCACGATCGCCTTCGACCTCTCCAACCCCTACGTGGTCGTCGGCCTGCTGTTCGGCGGCCTGCTGCCGTTCCTGTTCGGCGGCCTGTCGATGACCGCGGTCGGCCGGGCGGCCGAGGCGGTCGTCACCGAGGTGCGGCGTCAGTTCAAGGAAAACCCGGGGATCATGACCGGCGAGGTGAAGCCGGAGTACGGCCGCGCCGTCGACATCCTGACGAAGGCGGCGATCCGCGAGATGATCGTGCCGAGCCTGCTGCCGGTCGCCTCGCCGATCGTGCTGTTCTTCGTCATCAACGCCATCGCCGACAAGGCCAACGCCTTCGCCTCGCTGGGCGCCATGCTGATGGGGGTGATCGTCACCGGCCTGTTCGTCGCCATCTCGATGACGTCGGGCGGCGGCGCCTGGGATAACGCCAAGAAGCTGATCGAAGAGGGTCATTACGGCGGCAAGGGTTCCGACGCGCACAAGGCGGCGGTGACCGGCGACACCGTCGGCGACCCCTACAAGGACACCGCGGGCCCCGCGGTGAACCCGATGATCAAGATCACCAACATCGTGGCCCTGCTGCTGCTGGCGGTGCTGGCTCACGGCGTGGTGGGCTGATCAACGCGCTGAGCTGAAACGGAAGCGCCCCGGAGAGCGATCTCCGGGGCGCTTTTGCGTTGGGGGCGCCCGTCGCCGGGCGCCGAAGGACGAGCGGTTAGCGCCGGTCGCCCGGGCGGCCGCCGGGGACGCCCTCGTCGTCGCTCGGCAGCATGGCGCCGCGACCGACGGTGCCCAGGACCTGTTCGAGGATCGTCAGCTCGCGACCGCGGGTCGGCGTCTCGCGATCGTTGTAGGCGACCACCCGGCCGTCCTTGAGGGTGTAGTTATTCACCCCGGTGACCTGTTCGCTCTCCTTGTCGAAGGCGATGGCGGTCACGTGCCGCTCGACCACCTTAGGCCGACGGAAGGCGACGCGCTCCTTCACTTGGTTCATGTAGAACCAGACGTTCGGATCGAAGGTCGAGGTGGCCGACGGCGAGCCGAGTTTGGCGCGGACGGTCGACTTGGTGTCGCCGCCGACTTTCACGTCCTTGGCGGGATCGGCGTCGATGGTCTGGAAGCCGGAATAGCTGGTGATTGGCGCGCAGGCGCCCGTGGCGAGCAGGCCGGCGGCGCAGGCTGCGATGAGGACGCGGCGAAACATGTGCAATTAAGGCCCGTTCCTAGCTCTGGAGGCTTTGACCTATCGCTCGCCGCCCCTTAGTTCAATGCCGCCTTTAGTCCCGGGCCTGGGCGAAATCGAGGCTAAGATGCTGAAACGCCTGTTCCGACCCCATCCAACCCGCGAAGTTGGCCACGCGCTCTATGCCGCCGTGGTCGAACAGGCGCGTACGCCCGCCCTGTACGAATCCCTAGGCGCGCCCGACACGGTGGAGGGCCGATTCGAGCTCTACAGCCTGCACGTCGTGCTGTTGCTGGACCGCCTGAACCCGCCTGAGGCGCGGGTCAAAGCGACGCACCAGGCGCTGTTCGACACCTATGCGAAGGCGCTCGACCATGCCCTGCGCGAGATGGGCGTCGGCGATCTCACGGTCGGCAAGAAGATGCGCAAGCTCGGCGAAGCCTTTTTCGGGCGGGTGAAATCTTACCACACGGCCTTCGCGGCCCTGCCGGACACGCAGCCGCTGCGCGACCTGTTGACGCGGACCGTCTACGCCGAGGCCGATGCGAGCGCGGCGCCGGCGCTGGCCGACTATGTGCTGGCCCAGCGCGAACATCTCGCCGCCCAACCGATCGAAGCGCTGCTGGAAGGCCGCGTCGAATGGAGACCGTCGTGAGCACTGCCTGGGCCCGGCCGATCCGGCTGCATGAACTCAGCCGCGGCGCTGTGACGCTGCAACTGGAGCCTGACGCGGCCGAGCGCGCGCGCATCGCCCACGACCTCGGGCTGGAGAGCCTGCCGGCCCTGCGCGCCGAGGTGACGGTGAAGCCCTGGCTGGACGGCGCCGAGCTCAGCGGCCGCTTCCGGGCGACGATCGAGCAGCTGTGCTCGGTCACGCTCGAGCCGTTCGAACAGCCGCTGAACGGGCAGATCGATGTTCGCGTGGTCCCCGCCGGCAGCCCCAACGCCCCGGGCGAGAGCGGCCCCGAGGTCGAACTCGAGCTCGACGCGCCGGATCCGCCCGACGTGCTGGAGGACGATTCCATCGACGTCGCCGCCTATCTGGTCGAGCACCTGGCGCTGGAGATCGATCCGTTTCCGCGCAAGCCGGGCGCGGAATTCGACTACAAGTCGCCGACGCAGGAAGAATCGCCCTTTGCGGTGCTCAAGGCGCTGAAGACGCCAAAGCCATGAGCGGGCGGAGTTTTCTTCGCCGATAGCCCGGCGTATCGTCGCCGCGATTCCTCCGGCGCGAGCGCGGATTAACTGTTGAGCACGGGCATTGTTGGGCGCACGCCCGATGCTCCGGGCCGCTAAGGACCTAAGGGCCGCCTTGACCGAACCTCTGGTGATCTCAATCGACGCCATGGGCGGAGACCACGGCCCGTCCGTGGTGATTCCCGCCGTCGCGCAGGCCCTGGCCACGCTGCCGTCCAACGTGCGCGTGCTGCTGCATGGCGACGAGACGGTGTTGAACGCCGAGATCGCGCGTTGCCGCGGTCTCGCCGAGCGGGCGGAGGTGCGCCACGCCGAGCGCGTGATCGGCATGGACGAGAAGCCCGCCCAGGCGCTTCGGCGCGGCAAGGGCACCTCGATGTGGCACGCCGTCGAGGCGTTGCGCGAGGGCCGGGCCTCTGCGGCGCTGTCGGCCGGCAACACCGGCGCCCTGATGGCGATCTCGAAGCTGATCCTGCGGATGAGCGCCGACCTCGACCGGCCGGCGCTGGTCGCCAGCCTGCCGACGCCGCGCGGCTTCACCACCTTCCTCGACGTCGGCGCCAACGTCGATTGCGACGCCGAGCGGCTGATCGAGTTCGCCATCATGGGCGAGGCCTTCCACCGCGCCGCCCACGGCGTGAGCCGGCCGACGGTGGCGTTGCTCAACGTCGGCTCGGAAGAGATGAAGGGCCACGAGGAAGTCCGCGAGGCCAACCGCATCCTGCGCCTCGGCGCCCTCGATCTCGATTACAGGGGCTTCGTCGAGGGCGACGACCTGACCGGCGGCGTCGTCGACGTGGTGGTCACCGACGGCTTCACCGGCAACGTGGCGCTGAAGGCCATGGAGGGCGCCGCCCGCTTCATTACCGAAGAACTGAAGGCCGCGCTGACCTCCAACCTCAGCGGCACCCTTGGCGCGGCGCTCGCCAAGCCGTCGCTGCGGCGCTTCCGCGACCGCCTCAGCCCGCCGCCGGCGGCGCCGCTGCTGGGCTTGAACGGCCTGGTGCTGAAGTGCCATGGCGGGGCGGGGCAGGCCGACTATGCGCACGCGGTGCGTGTCGCGGCCGATCTCGCGCGCAGCGACATTTCGAGCGAGATCGAACAGAACATGCGGCGGCTGCCGTCGGCCCTGGCCGAGCAGGGCGGGCAGGCTGCCGAAGGAGGCGTCTAAGTGTCGAAGGTCCTGCGTAGCGTCGTAACCGGGGTGGGCGGCTACCTGCCGGAGACGATCGTCACCAACGAGGAACTGGCCAAGATCGTCGAAACCTCGGACGAGTGGATCACCGAACGCACCGGGATCCGCCAGCGCCGTCGCGCCGCCGCCGACCAGCCGGTCTCCGACCTGGCCGTCGCCGCGGCCCGCCGCGCGCTCGAGGCGGCCGGCCGGACGCCGCAGGACGTCGACCTGATCATCGTGGCGACCACCACGCCGGACCTGACCTTCCCGGCCACGGCGACCATTGTCCAGCGCAAGCTCGGCTGCCCGGTGGGGCCGGCCTTCGACGTCCAGGCGGTGTGCTCCGGCTTCGTCTATGCGCTGTCGGTGGCCGATGGCTTCGTCGCCCGCGGCCGCGCCAAGTGTGCGCTGGTGATCGGCGCCGAAGAGATGACCAAGCTGATGGACTGGACCGACCGCGGCACCTGCGTGCTGTTCGGCGACGGCGCCGGCGCGGTCGTGCTGGAGACCATGGACGGCGAGGGGGCCAAGACCGACCGCGGCATGCTGGGCTTCGCGCTGATGGCCGACGGGACCAAGCAGGATCTGCTGTACGTCGACGGCGGGGTCTCGACGACCGGCCAGGTCGGCCACCTGCGGATGCAGGGCAACCAGGTCTTCCGCCACGCCGTGGTGAACATCTCCGACGCCATTGTCGCCGCGGCGGCCGACGCCGGAGTGGAGATCAGTGAAGTCGACTGGTTCATCCCGCACCAGGCGAACCTGCGCATCCTCGAGGGCGTCGCCCGCCGGCTCGGCATCGACGAGGAAAAGGTGATCACCACGGTGAGCGAGCACGCTAACACCTCGGCCGCCTCGATCCCGCTCGCCCTGGACGCCGCGGTGCGCGACGGACGCATCAAGAAGGGCGATCTGCTGCTTATGGAGGCGATGGGCGGCGGTTTGACCTGGGGCGCTTGCGTGGTGCGTTTCTGACAGGTTCCTTAACGGGGATTGCGAAACGGGGCCTTGAAGTCTTTGACCTGATGGGACAATCAAGGGGCATGAACAGCGTCGCTGCAGAAAACGGGCAACAGACCAAGGGCGGGACTGTCACCCGCGCGGATCTTTGCGAAGCGGTCCACGAGGAAGTGGGCCTGACCCGCCAGGATTGCGGCGAGCTGGTCGAACGCGTCCTCGAGCTGATGGCCCAGGCGCTCGAACGCGGCGAGCAGGTGAAGCTGTCCGGCTTCGGCGTCTTCCAGGTCCGGGCCAAGAACGCGCGGATGGGGCGCAATCCCAAGACCGGCGAGCCGGCGGCGATCGAGCCCCGGCGCGTGATCGGCTTCCGCGCCTCCCAGGTCATGAAGGCGCGGGTCGACCGCGCCCTCTCGCGGTGAAGACCCGCTAGCGCCGGTGTCGAAGGGCCCCGAAGCCTTTCGGACGATCTCAGAGGCGGCTGACGAGCTGCAGGTGCCGCAGCACGTGCTGCGTTTCTGGGAAACCAAGTTCGCCTTCATTCGGCCGATGAAGCGGGCCGGCGGCCGCCGGTTCTACCGGCCGCAGGACATCGCCGTGCTGCAGGGCGTGCGCCGCCTGCTGCACGAAGAGGGCTACACCATCAAGGGCGTGCAGCGCCTGCACCGCGAGCAGGGCATGGCCCGGCTGGTCGCGGCGGGACAGGGCGAGGCGCCGCCGCCGGAAGCCGGCTTCACCGAACTGCTGGGCGGCGACCTGGACGAGGCCGCCCGCGACCGCCTCGGCGAGGCGCTCTCCGACCTCGAAGCAGCGAAGTCGCGGCTGGACGCCCTGCTGAAGCGCAAGTAAGGCGCCGTCAGCCGGCGGGCGAGGAGGCCGGGCGGTGAAAATCCTGATCGTCTTCTGCCATCCGGTCGGCGAGAGCTTCGCCGCCGCCTTGCTCGAGCGCTGCGTGGCGCAGCTCGAGCGCGCCGGACACGAGCTGGTGGTCAAGGATCTCTACCGCGAGGGCTTCGATCCGGTGATGAGCGCCGGGGAGCGTCGCGCCTACGAGGACGTCTCGGCCGATCGCTCGGCGGTGGCCGGCGAGCTCGCCGCGCTGAGCCAGGCCGAAGGGCTGCTGCTGATCTATCCGACCTGGTGGTACGGCCTGCCGGCGATGCTGAAGGGCTGGTTCGACCGGGTGTGGCTGCCGGGCGTGGCCTTCGACCTGGACGGGCGGCGCGGGATCTCCACCCATGCGCTTTCCGGGATCGACCGGCTGATGGTCGTCACCACCTATGGGGCGCCGCGCTGGTTCATCCGGCTCTGGATGGGCGATCCGGGGCGCAAGGTGGTGCTGCGCGGCTTCCGGACCCTGCTGGCGCCGAAGTGCCGGGCCGCCTGGGCGGCGCTCTACCGGATGGACGTGGCCACCGCCGCGCAGCGCAGCCGCTTCATCGAGGCGGTCAGCCGCAAGCTCGCCTTCTTCGACCGCTGAGGCCGTTGGCGGTCAAACCGCTGTGCCGCCCGGGGAATTGAAGCCTTCCGGCGCAGCGGTCAGACTGACGCTCGCCGAGCGGCGCCAACGTCCGCCGGTTTCGGGAGGACGCCGCGTGATCAGAACCGTATCGCAGATCAAGGATGAGCTCGCGGACCGCGAAGCGATCCGCGATTGCCTCTACCGCTATTCGCGCGGCGCCGACCGCTGCGACGAGGAGATGATCCGCAGCGCCTACTGGCCCGACGCGATCGACGATCACATGGCGTTTTCCGGGACGCGCGAGGAGCTGATCGCCTGGATGATGCCGATCATGAAGGGCGGCATGGACCAGACCCAGCACCTGATCGCCAATGTGCTGATCCAGCTGCACGGCGCGGCGGCCAATGTGGAATCCTATTTCTACGGCTTCCACCGGATCCGCGGCGAGGACGGCAAGCCGCGGGACACGATCGGCGCCGGCCGCTACCTCGACCGGTTCGAGCGCCGCGACGACGAGTGGCGCATCGCCAAGCGCACGGTGATCACCGACTGGTTTCGTGACTATCCGGACTCCGCCGACTGGGAAGCCGGCCCGTTCGGCATGCAGGTGCCGCCGGGCGGCCGACACCCCGACGACCCGAGCTACGCCTTCTTCGCCGCCCGCTGACCGCGGGCGATCGATCACAACCGCTTCATCAGGGATCGCAAGCGCGTGACGAGCGTCGTGCTTGCGGGACGGTCTTCGTCCCGCAGCGCGAGGCGACAGCCCCATGGAGACTCCCGCCTGGGCCCAACGCCCGCCGAAGACGATCCTGCTGGCGACGGATCTGAGTTGCCGCAGCGACCGGGCCATGGACCGTGCGGCGCACCTGTCGCGGCTGTGGAAGGCCCGGTTGGTGGTGCTGACGGTGCTCGAGCCGAACGCCCAGGCGATGCTCGACCGCGACGACGTCGACGACCTGCCGAGCTGGCGGCGTCCGCCCGACCGGGACAGCGCCGCGCGCGCCTATCTGGTTCGCGACCTGCCGGAGACGGTCCAGGATGTCGAGGTGCTGTTTCGCGAGGGCGTCCCCGCCGCCGTCATCGTGGCGGCGGCCAAGGAGCTCGGCGCAGAGCTGATCATCACCGGCGTGGCGCGGGACGAGCCCTTCGGCCGACAGGTGATTGGCGCGACGGTGGAGCGGCTCGTGCGCACCTCGTGCGCCCCGGTCCTGATCGTCAGAAGCCGGTTCCGGCCGTACGGCGAGGTCCTCGTGGCGACCGATTTCTCGGTATCGTCGGGACACGCGCTGACGGCGGCGAGCCAGTTCTTCCCCGACGCGCGGCTGACGGGGCTCTACGCCTGGGAGGTCCCCTACGCCGGCCTGCTCGGCAACGGTCCGTTCAGCGAGCAATGGCGCGAGATGGAGCAACGCGCCCGCGAGGAATTCCTCGCCAAGGTGGACCTCCCGCCGGCGCAGAAACGTCGGCTGCAGGTGCTGACGGAGCGCGGCCAGCCGGAGATTCTGGTCCGCGCCTACATGCTGGACAAGCAGGTCGACCTGGTGGTGATCGGCAGCCACGGCGGGGGCGGGGTGTTCGAGCGCCTGATCGGCGGCGTCGCCAAGCGCATCCTCCACGCGGCGCCGGGCGACGTGCTGGTGATCCGCGAGCCGAAAGCCGCCACGTCGCGATAGCCGCCAGTCCGTCATCGCGACGACGGGGCCCGACATCGCGGCGGTCGAGGCGCCTATTCCAGATAGGCCTCGATGTCGCCGCGGCCCACTGCGGCCTTCAGCGCGGCATGGTCGCGCTCAGCCTGGTCGGCGTAGGCGAGGCCGAACTCGCCCATCGCCTTGTCGAACGCGTCGCCGGCGCCGAGGTATCCGGCGAGGCCGGCCGCGCCGCCAGCCTTGGCGTGGGCGCGGGCGAGCACCCAGCCGCAGGCCTTGGCGTAGAGCAGCAGCATTTCCGTGTCGAAGGTCTCGACCAGGGGCTTGATCTTCGCGTCGCGAAGCTGGCGCAGGTAGTAGGCGGTCCCGGCCTCGCCGGTGGCCCACCCGAGGAAGACGTCCGAGGCGGGCTGCGAAAGGCGTTGCCCCATGACGACCCGCTGGCCGGGGTGGGCGTATTCGCTTTTGCCGGCGTAGGGTTCGAGCACGGACGCCGCCGCCTCCTTGGCCTGCAGGAACAGCGGCTGGTTCGACGCCGACATCAACAGAATGATCCAGCAGCGGCGACCGACGCTGCCCACGCCGACGACCTTCATGGCCAGGTCGACCACCTGGTAGTGATCGAGCAAGGCGCGCCGGTCCGCCGGCAGCGTCTCGCGGTACGCCGCCAGGATGCGGCCGACGCGTTCACGGAAGTCGGGTTCGCGAGCGGCGTCCGGATGGAAGATCAAGGGGGGCGTGTCGCGGATGCTCAGCTCGCCGCCGACCATGCCGGCAAGCACCGGGAAGTCCGTTTCCGAGCCGGGTCGCCTCGACGCCTTGTTGATCCGCGCCTGAACGCGCGCCCGCTGGCTGGGGGCCAGCGGGGCCATAAAGTCTTCCGCGGTGACGCGCATGTACCAGACCTCGAGCGGATGCATCTCGGCGAACTCGGCCAGACGCCTGCGGTAGCTGCGCGCGCAGGTCATGGCGGCGTCCTTGGCCCTGCCGTCCGAGAGGCCGAGCGATCGCGCCGCCAGCACGAACGAGGCGGCGAGGCGCTTGATGTCCCACTCCCATGGCGCCGGCAGGGTTTCGTCGAAATCGTTGATGTCGAAGATGATGTTCCGCTCGGGCGTGGCGAAGCCGCCGAAGTTCATCAGGTGGCAGTCGCCGCACGCCTGTACGCGCAGACCGGTCGCGGGCGTGGCGGCGAGATCGGCCGCCATGATCGCCGCCGCGCCTCGGAAAAAGGCGAAGGGCGAGGCCAGCATTCGGCCGTAGCGGATTGGGACGAGTTCCGGCACCCGCCCCTCGTCCCCGGCCTGCAGCAGCTGGATCGGATCGGGCCGTCCGTCGGGCCGCTTCCAGTGGCCCTGAGCGGCTCGCCCAACGGTGTCCCTCAGCGCCTTGCCGGCCGCGACGCGCTCGCCGATAGCGCTGTGGCGCGCCGGCGTCGCCGAATCCCGGCTGCCGGCCGCAGGAAGTGACGAAGGTCTCGCCAGGGGGCTCGCCGTGGAGTCCGAAGGCATCTCCAAGCTTGCCGCCATCACCATCTCCCAGATCGTCAATGGAAGTAGGGTCCCGGCGCCCTAGGCGCGCCATCGGGCATCCCCCCAAGACCGGGCGGATTATTCCCGCAGGAGCGTGGGCGGCGAAGACGGATCGGTGGAGCGATTTCCCAAGATTCGTCGCCGGACCAGTCACCTGGCATGGCGGTCGGTCATGCTTCGCTGTTAGCGTGCTTGTCGACTCGACGAACCGGAGGGCGACATGCGCCTGCTTGCATCAACATGCGTCGTGGCGGCCCTAACGCTGGTCACCGCGGCCGAAGCGCAGCCTTCCAGCACGTCGCCGAGCATGCAGGATGCGCGCTGCCTCCTGGCGATGGTCGCTCTCTCAAACTCCGAGGACCCCAACCAACAGCGTATGGGGCAGGGTGGGGCGATCTACTTCATGGGGCGGATCGCCGGGCGCGATCCCAATTTCGATTTTGCGAGCCTCAAGACCCTGGCGGCGAGCATGGACCTGAAGACCGCGGAAACCGACCTCCAGCAACGCTGCGGTCCGATGTTCAACAAATCGATGCAGCAGGTCGGCTCTGCGCTTGGTTCGGCTGAACCCGCGGCGCCGCCGGCGGCCCGTCCGGCTCCGCCGCCTCCGCGCAAACCCTGACGAGACCCGGCGCGGGACCTACCGAAGCGTCTCTCGCTCCAGCACAAGGATGGTGCGGCGCGCCGGCGGCGACCAGGTCCGGTAGGGGTAGGCTGAGAGTTGCCGATAGCCGCGCACCGGTCCGAAGGTGACGATGTACTGGTCGTCGGCGACCCACCACCAGCTCTTGCCCGGCGTCGCGACATAATCCGGCCGATAGGCGCGCAGGCCGTTGTACTCGAAGCCGCCGTCGATCTGGGCCGCTGACACCCCCTGCCGTTCGAGCTCCGTCAGCGCCGCCCAGCGGGCCCGGTTCCAGGCCATCAGGTCATGCTGAGCCGTGACCGCAAACAGCGCCAGCGACGCGGTCAGGATCACCGCGCCGCGCATCCGCCATGAGCCGCCGGGGGCGGGCGTCGCGGAGAGCGCCAGCAGGCAGACGACGAACGGCAGCGGCGCGAGCAGATAGCGGTCGAAGAACGGGAACAGCAGCGTCGGCGCGAGGCAGGCGAAGGCTGTAACCGTCGCGAACACGCAGGCCGAGGTGGCCGGCGGCCGCTCGCCGCGGCGCAGGGCGACGCCAAGCTCGCAGAACAGCCCCGCCACCCGCGACGCGAGCAGGAACGCGCCCCACAGCGCCAGCGCCGTCACCGCCAGCCAGAACGGCTCCGGCAACTGCGGCGGGGTGATCGCGCCGGGCAGCAGCATCGGGCCGAGGCCCTGGCGGATCAGGGTGTTGCCGCCCGACGGCATCAACCGATGCAGCGCCAGCAGGTCGGCCGCGGCGAGCAGCGTGAGGCCGGCGGCCAGCGCGCGCGGCGCCCAGCGGATCCAGGCCGCCGTGCGCGGGGCGGAGGGTTGGTCCGCCCGCGTCGCCAGCAGAAGGGGCAGGGTGGAGAGGCCGGTGTAGAGCAGGATCGTCGACAGGTTGTGCGCCAGGCGCTTGGCGGTCTCGACCGGCGAGGACAGGGTCTGGGCGATCAGCTCCGACTTGGCGTCAGACTCGGCGGGCAGCCGTCCGGTGCTTTCGAGCCACTGGCCATAGAGGACCAGGCCCGCGGCGCAGACCGCCAGCGGCAGGACCGCGATCAGCGCCCGTGGCAGCCTGGCTTCGCCGCGCGTCGCCCGCAGCAGGCCCGCCGCGGCGAAGCCGAGCGGCAGGGCGATGCCAAACTGCCGGGTCAGGGTCGCGGCGAGCGCCAGGGCGGTCGCCAGGACGACGGCCGCGGTGTCGTCTTGCTCGAGCGCTCGCAGGAACAGAGCCGCGCTCAGCACCGCCAGCATCGTGAAGTAGATGTCGGTCATGAAGCTGAAGGCGAGCGCGAAGGTGATCGGGTTGAAGGCGACGACCGCGGCCGCAAGCGTCGCCAGCGTCGGACTACGGCTCGCTCGGCCGACCAGCAGATAGACCCCGGCGGTCAGAACCAGGGCGGCGCCCAGCGTCGTCAGCCGCAGGGCGTCCGGCCCGCACGACGACAGGGCGCAGACCGGAGCCGTCAGCAGGATCTGTCCAAAGAGCGTCGCCGTGGTCCAGTCCGAGGGCCTGAAGATTCCGGTGCGGACAAAATCCTGAAGGGTCGACGCGTAGGCCCAGTCGTCGCCCAGCGGAAAGTCGCCTGAGGGGCCGGCGATGACGGCCGCCAGCACATAGACGAGCAGCAGCAGCCCCGGGGGCCAGGTCCAGGCCCAGGTTCCGGCCAGGTCGATGCGCCCTCGGTTGGCCGTGTCGGTGGAGATGGCCGTCATGTCGCGCCTCCTGGGCGCAAGTCCGCCCACAGATCCTGCGGTTACACCCGTGCGACCAGCGTCAGCCGCCTTGGCGCAGATGCGACCCGGCCGCTGGCGGCCGCATGTCGGCGGACGGGCGTTCGAAGGGCCGCAATGTCGGGATCCCGCCAAATGGGCCGCATGCACGCTCGGGCGACCGGCGGCATGGCTCCGAGCGACCGCCCGCACCCTAGGCTTCAGGTGAAGGGTCCCAGACCGCGGATCCGCCGGAGGAGGCCGCCATGCAGCTGCAGTCCTTGGGTCGCAGCGAGAGCGTCAAATTTGGCGGCAACGAGGGCGCGCGGTTCCTCGGCTTCGTGATCGCCGCCGGTTCCTCGGTGCCCTTCAATCTCGGCTCGCGGATCCTGTTTTCGACGATCTTCAGCTTCGAGATCGCGGTCATGCTGTCACAGGTCGTGGGCATGCTGGTCGCCTACAGCCTGGTGCGGACCTTCGTGTTCGAGAGCTCGCAACGGCCGGCGTCGGTCGAGTTCGCCCGCTTTTCGGTCGTGAATCTCGTGTCGCTGGCGCAGGTCTGGGTGGTGAGCACCGGTCTGCTGCGGGTCGTCTATCCGCTGATGGATTGGACTATCTACCCGGAGTTCATGGCGCACGCCGTAGGCCTGAGCGTCTCGGCGGTCACCTCGTTCGTGGGGCACAGGTACTTCTCGTTTGCGCAGTCGGTTGGCCTGAGCGCGGGCGAACCCCGCCGCAACCCGACAGGGGCGTTGCAGCCTCGGTACGGTTCCGCACAGCCGGCGGCGCGAACCGACGCGCGCGCCGTGACCCCAACTGCGCGCCGAACCGATCCCGCAGAGGTCCGCCCGCCGCTGGTCGTCGACCTCGACGGCACGCTGGCGCGCACCGACACCTTGGACGAGGCCTTCGCCGCGGCCTTCTTCCGTAATCCGTTGCTGACGCTGCTGACCGTCGCTCGCGCCTTGCCGGGCGGCCGCGCGCGCCTGAAGCAGGTGCTCGGCCGGCTGGCGCCGATCGACGCCGAGACCTTGCCGCTGCGCGATTCCCTGCTGAGCTATCTGCAGCAGCAGAAGCGCGGCGGGCGCGAACTGCACCTGGCGACCGCCGCGGATCGCGCGGTCGCCGAGGCGGTGGCCGCCCGCGTCGGGCTGTTCGGTCGGGTGTTCGCGAGCGACGGCGTGCGCAACCTGAAGGGCCGGATCAAGGCCGAGGTCCTCGCGGAGGCGTTCCCGCGCGGCTTCTCCTACGCCGGCGACTCGCGCGCCGACCTGGCCGTCTGGCGGCGCGCCGAGAGCGCCGTGGTCGTCGCCCCGCCAGCTGTCGCCCGCGGCGTCGCGCGTCTGACCGAGGTCGAGCAGACCATCTGCGACCCGCCGGTCGGGCTCAGGGCTTGGCTGAAGGCGGCGCGGCCGCACCAGTGGAGCAAGAACCTGCTGGTGCTCGTACCGATGCTCCTGGGCTGGTGGCAGATCACGCCGGAGGGGCTGGCGCGCACCTGCGCCACGCTGGCGCTGATGTGCGTGATGAGCTCGCTGACCTACATGATCAACGACGTGGCGGACGTGCAGAGCGACCGGCGTCATGCGCGCAAGCGCAGCCGCGGCTTCGCGAGCGGGGCGCTGAAGCTGCGCGACGGGTTGATCGTCGGCGGCGTCGGCCTGCCGGCGGTGCTGCTCGCCGCCTGGTTCCTGGTCGGCCCGGAGACGGCGGCCTGCCTGCTCTTCTACGCGGTGCTGACGCTCGCCTATTCCATGGGCCTGAAGCGCATTCCGCTGGCCGACTGCATGATCATCGGCGTGCTGTTTACCGTGCGGATCGCCGCCGGAACGACCGCCGGGGGACTGGCCTGGTCGCCGTGGCTGCTCAGCTTCTCGGTGTTCTTCTTCTTCTCGCTGGCGATGGTGAAGCGGCTCGCTGAACTGGTGGCCGGCGGATCCGACGCCACCGGCAGCGTCCGCGGCCGCGGCTTCCGCTACGAGGAGCGCCCGACGGTGCTGGCCTTCGGGGTGGCCGCCTCGACGATCTCGATCCTGATCATCCTGCTGTACCTGATGGAGGAGGTGTTCCCGCGGGATGTCTATGGCAATCCGCTGGCGCTGTGGGTTGCGCCGGTGCTGATCTTCCTTTGGCTCGGGCGCGTCTGGACCCTGGCGACCCGCGGCGAGATGCATCATGACCCCGTGGTCTTCGCGCTGCGCGATCAGGTGAGCTATTTCCTGGGCGCTCTGATGGGCGTCGCCTTCCTGGCGGCCCTGCTATGACCCCGCTCGCCACCACCGACGGGCTGACCTCCTGGGGACGCGTGCAGCGCGGCCGGCACGCCGTCGCGCGTCCGCGCTGGCGCTCAGACCTGCCGTCGGCGCTCCGCGCCGTCGCCGCCCACCCTGGTCGCGGCCTGGCGGTCGGTCTTTCGCGCTCCTACGGCGACAGCGGCCTGAACCCGGGCGGCGCAGTCATCGCCATGGCCGGGCTCGACCGAGCGCACGCGTTCGATCGCGAGACCGGGGTGTTGCGCGCCGACGCCGGCCTCTCGCTGGATGACCTGATCCGGATCGTCCTGCCGCACGGCTGGTTTCCGGCCGTGGTCCCCGGCACCCGGTTCGTCACGCTCGGCGGGGCGATCGCCAACGACGTGCACGGCAAGAACCATCACCGCGCCGGGACGTTCGGCCGCCACGTGCGCCGGCTGGCGCTGCTGCGCAGCGACGGATCGGTTCGCGAGCTGGGCCCCGATGAACGGTCGGGCCTGTTCGCCGCGACCATCGGCGGCCTGGGCCTTACCGGCGTGATCGCCTGGGCGGAGGTCCAGCTGGTGCGGGTGGCCGGCGCGTGGCTGGAGACGGAGGACATTCCCTTCCACAGCCTCGACGACTTCTTCGCGCTTGCTGACGCCAGCGCCGAGACCCACGCCTATACCGTCGCCTGGGTCGACTGCCTGGCGGCCGGCCGGGAGCTTGGCCGGGGCATCTTTTCGCGCGCCAACGACACGGCCGATCCAGACCGCAGCCTGCACGGCCGACCGCGGCTGACGGTGCCGCTGGACGCGCCATCTTATCTGCTGAATCCGATGACCGTGCGGGCCTTCAACGCCGGCTACTTCCGGCTGAAGTCCGCGCGGGCCGGCAAGGGCAGGGCGCACTACGCGGCCTTCTACTTTCCGCTCGACGCGATCGGCGCCTGGAACCGCATCTACGGCGGGCGGGGCTTCTTCCAGTACCAGTGCGTGCTGCCGCAGGACGAGGCGCCCGCCGCGACCGCCGAGGCGCTCGCGCAGATCGCGCGGAGCGGGCAAGGGTCCTTCCTGGCGGTGCTGAAGTCGTTCGGCGACCTGCCGTCGCCGGGCATGCTCTCCTTCCCGATGAAGGGCGTCACCCTGGCCCTCGACGTCCCCAATCGCGGGGACGTCACGCTCAAGCTGCTGGCGCGCCTCGACCAGGTGGTGCGCCAGGCCGGCGGCCGGCTCTATGCGGCGAAGGACGGGCGGATCAGCCGGGCCATGCTGCACGCCGGCTATCCGCGGCTGACGGAGTTCGCCGCGCACGCCGACCCCGGGCTCGCCTCCGGCCTCTGGAAGCGGGGCGGGTCATGAGCCGGGAGCGGGTGATCATCCTGGGGGCCACCTCGGGGATGGCCGACGCGACCGCCCGGCTCTACGCCGCGGAAGGCGCCGCCCTGGTCCTGGTGGGCCGCCGCGCCGACCGGCTCGAGGAACTGGCCGCCGACCTGCGGGCGCGGGGCGCGCGCGCCGTCGAAGTCGCCGCCATAGACCTCGCCGACGCGAGCCGGGCGGCGGAGCGGCTGGCCGCCTGGCGTCGGGGCGAGGCCGTGCAGGCCGTGCTGCTGTTCTACGGCGTGCTCGGCGATCAGAGCCGGGCCGAGGTCGACCTTGGCCACGCCCGCGAGATCCTCGAGACCGACTTCACCAGCGCCGCGCTCTGGTCGTTGGCGGCCGCCAACCTGCTGGAGGCGCAGAACAGCGGCGCGCTCGTCGTGGTGGGGTCGGTCGCCGGCGATCGCGGGCGGCAGTCCAATTATGTCTACGGCGCTGCGAAGGCTGGGCTCGGCGTGCTGGTCCAGGGGATCGCCCACCGGCTGGCGCTGCGCGGGTCGGCCGCGCGCGCGGCGCTGGTCAAGCCCGGCTTCGTCGACACCGCCATGACCGATCACATGAAGAAGGGCGGCCCGCTCTGGGCCAAGCCCGACGCGGTCGCGCGCATGATCCGCAAGGCCGCCGGCGCCGGCGGGCCGGTCGTCTACGCGCCCGGCTTCTGGCGGCTGATCATGCTGGTCATCCGGGTCATCCCCGCGCCCCTCTTCCATCGGCGCGCACTATGAGCGGGCGGCCGAGATGGTGAAGACCGTGATCATAGGGGCGGGCGCCATGGGGCTGGCCGCCGCCCACTACGCCCTGGCGCTCGGGCACGAGGTGGACCTGATCGAGGCCGACAAGGTTCCTGGCGGCATGGCCGCCCACTTCGACTTCGACGGTTTGTCGATCGAGCGCTTCTACCACTTCGTCTGCAAGCCCGACGCGCCGACCTTCCGGCTGATGGAGGAGTTGGGCATCGCCGACAAGATGCGCTGGCGCGAGACCTCGATGGCCTATTTCCACGGCGGCCGGCTGCACCGGTGGGGCGATCCGATCGCCTTGCTCACGACATCCCTGCTCAACCCGGTCGAAAAGCTGCGGTACGGCGTGCAGGTCTTCCTGACCTCGCGGCGGCGCGGTTTCGATGACCTGGAGACGGTCTCGGCCCGCGACTGGGTCGAGCGCGGGTCCGGTCGGGGGGTCTACGAGAAGCTCTGGCGGCCGCTGATGGACCTGAAGTTCTACCAGTACGCCGAGAACATCTCCGCGGCCTGGATGGCGACGCGGATCCGCCGCGTCGGCCGCTCCCGAAAGTCGCTGCTGCAAGAAGAGCTCGGCTATATCGAGGGCGGCTCGGAGACGCTGGTGAAGGCGCTGGTCGAGGCCATCACCGCCCGCGGCGGCCGCATCCACCTGGGCGCGCGGGTCGATCGCATCGAGTCGGCCGGCGGGCGCGTGACCGGCGTGCGCGCCGGCGACCTGTTCTTGCCGGCCGAGGCGGTGATCTGCACGACGCCGACGCCGCAGGTGCCGCGGCTCGCGCCCGACCTGCCCGCGGCCGCCCGGGCCGCCTACGAGGCGATCCTCAACATCGGCGTGGTCTGCGTGGCGCACAAGCTGAAGCGGTCGGTGTCGCCGCACTTCTGGGTCAACGTCGTCGAGCCCGGGATCGAGATCCCCGGCGTCATCGAGTTCTCCAACCTGCGCCCGCTGCCGGACACCGTGGTCTACACGCCCTACTACATGCCCACCGACCACCCGAAGTGGAGCTGGTCGGACGCGCAGCTGATCGAGGAGAGCTTCGGGTATCTCCAGCGCATCAACCCGCAGCTCACCGAGGCCGACCGGCTGGCCAGCCGCGCCGGCCGCCTGCGGTTCGCCCAGCCGGTGTGCGAGCCGGCCTTCGCGGCCAAGATCCCGCCGATCCGCAGCCCGATCGCCGGCCTGCAGATCGCCGACACCTGCTTCTACTATCCCGAGGACCGCGGCGTCTCCGAAGGCGCGAGGCTCGCCCGCGAGATGGCCCGCGCGATCGGCACCGACCATCAGCCGCGCCGCGAGCCGGTCTATTCGTGACTCCCGCCTGAGGCGTCGCGGATCGCCAGCAGGCCTTGCCGATCGAAGCCGCTGACCCGCCGGAAGCGCAGCGTGAACAGGCCGCGTTCGCGGAAGACCTTGAGCGACCGGGTCACGTGCAGCGTGCTGAGGCCTAGCGCGTCGGCGAGCTCCTCGTGGCGCAAGGGGAGGGCGAACTCGCCGCCTTCGGCGTCGAGGCGGTCATGCAGCTCGATCATCAGCGAGGCGATCCGGCTGAGGGGCGATCGCGTGGCGAGGCGGACGAGTTGCTCGTACCCACGCTCCAGCGCGCGTGCGGCGTGGCTCTGCGCGGCCCGCTCCAGCGCCGCCGGCCCGGCGATCTGTGTGAGCAGCACTCCGAGATCGACGGACTCGACCAGGGTCAGCGCCCTGACGGTCCAGCGCGGCGTGGGGTGCGGGAGACGCACCACGTCTCCGGGTACGGCGAAAGACACGATCTGCCGGCGCCCGTCGGGAAGCTCGCAGGCTTCGCACGCCCATCCGTCGAGCAACCAGACGAGCCGAGGCGCTGCAGCCGGTGGACGGATGGCTGCGCCTGCCGGGCAGCGCTCAAAAGCGATGTCGATCTCGTCCAGCCGCTCGGCGTCCGCCGGCGCGAGATCGCAGATGCGAGCCAGGCCGCGGGCCGCCCGTTCCATCGACGTGCCGAAGCTGCGATTGCGCTGCAACATGGCGCTTCAGCAGCCACGCCTGGCGCGTGAAGAGACTAACCTTTGGTGGGCTGACGCCGCGGCTGACGCGGGGATGTTCAATTGTCGGCAAATCGTCGCCAGCAACTGTCAAAAACCATGCACATTGTGCGCGGATATTCGGCGATGGTGCGTGTAAGTCGGCGACTGAAGGTAGTATAACCGAGTTTCCGCGCTGGTGGATTAGGTGCTCTCAAAACAGTGCGGCGGCTGATCGGCGATGAGCCGATCAAACGTTGTCCATTTGGTTCAATGATTTGGGCTGTCGCCGCGAGCCTTCTTCCACCAAGCTTCGCAGTGTCCCATCAATTATGTGGGACGGGGCTGAGTATTTCGCCGATCCTCATCTCCCGCCAACAGGCGGCGTTCCCGAGGGCTCAAGGTCCCGGGTGCGGCCGGAGCGCCTGCGTCCATCGGCGCCGAGCCGCCAACGAACAGAAAATTGGGAGGATTTCAGAGGCAAAACGACCGGCTTGGCCGTGGTCGCGGCCGGCCGGCGACTTCCGAGGGCCCGAGCGCATGCGAACCGTCGAGAAGAAGATCCTGATCGCCGATGACGACGCCTCGATCCGGCTGGTGCTCAGCCAGGCGTTCACGCGGATCGGCTTCCAGGTGCGCGCGACAGGCAACGTCGCCACCCTGCTGAAGTGGATCGCGGAGGGCGACGCCGACCTTGTGGTCAGCGACGTGCTGATGGTCGACGAGAACATTTTCGATGTGCTGCCGCGCATCCGCAAGGAACGGCCGAAGCTGCCGATCATCCTGATCAGCGCCCAGAACAACGTGCTCACCGCGATCAACGCCGCCGAGGCTGAGGTCTTCGAGTATCTCCCCAAGCCGTTCGAGGTTGAGGATGTGATCTCCGCGGCGAAGCGGGCCTTGCGTGGGCCGGCGGATCCGGAAGCCGCCAAGGCCCAGGCGCGCGCGGCGCGCGACGACCGCCTGCCGCTGATCGGCCGGTCCGCCCCGATGCAGGAGGTCTACCGAACCGTGGCGCGGCTGGTGACCACGGACCTGCCGGTGCTGATCACCGGCGAGTCCGGCACCGGCAAAGAACTGGTCGCGCGGGTGTTGCATGACATGGGCCGCCGGCGCGACGGGGCCTTCGTGGTCGCCAACGTCGCGGCCGTTGCGGGTGAGCGCATCGAGGCCACGCTCCTCGGCGACGACGACGGCGCCCCAGGCAAGCTGATCCAGGCCGCTGGCGGCACCCTGTTTCTGGACGGAATCGAGAGCCTGTCGCTCGACGCCCAGATGCAGCTGTTGCGGATCATCGAGCACGCCGAGCCTGGCGTCGATCCGAGCGGCCGCCGCCGGGCGAACCCCAGACTGGTCGCGGGCGCCACCCGGGACTTGCGGGCGCTGATGCAGCAGGCGCTGTTCCGCGAGGATCTGTTCTTCCGGCTGAACGTCGCGCCGCTGCATCTGCCGCCGTTGCGCGAGCGCATCGACGACATCCCTGATCTGGCCCGCGCCTTCCTGTTGCGGGCCGCGCGCGAGGGGCTGCCGGCGAAGACCATCGAGACCGCCGCGGTCGAACGCCTGAAGCGGCACCGGTGGCCGGGAAATGTGCGTGAGCTGGAGAACTTGATCCGTCGGATCTGCGCCCTCTACGGCGAGGACGTGATCTCCGCCCGCATCGTCGAGCGCGAACTGGTCGAGGTTCGGCGCCCCGATACCGACGAAGCGCACGGCGATCAGCCGCTGTCGCGCCTGGTGGAGAGGATCCTCTCCGGCTATCTCGCCGACCCGGCGAACTCGCCGCCGCCAGCCGGCCTCTATGATCACCTGCTCGACCAGCTGGAGCGGCCCTTGTTCCAGATGGCCCTGGCCGCTACCCGCGGCAACCAGCTGCGGGCCGCCGCCCTCCTCGGGCTTAACCGCAACACCTTGCGCAAGAAGATCGAGGATCGGGGCGTCGAGGTGATGCTGCGTCGCCGGCAGCGGCGCGGCGCTCCGCGGGATAGCGGCGCGCAAAGCAGCGCCCGGGTCACGGCGCCTCTTATGCCCAACTTGGAGCGGGCGGCGTCGGGGAATGTCAACGGCGTGGCACATCCAAAAGTATAGGGTGACGTCTCGGCGATCGCCTTGTTCGCCGTGCTGATGCGCCGTGAAATGGCGTTCCGTTGAACGAAACGCCGCGAAGTAAAAGTGGCGGACATAGATTTCACAAACGGTTTGGGAGCGCTCGGAAAGCGGTGCGCGGGGTTGCGCGTGCGTCGGAACGGATCGGATTTGCTTGGTGCGGAGGCTCGCCATGTCTGCCATTGCTCGCAATCAGCATGCCCTCGAGATCCGATCACGCGCGTCGGAGGCCGGCACGCAGGCGTCGGGCCGGCGTGGCGCGGGCCTGGCGCCCCGGGCCTGGGCGGCGATCCAATGGCTGCTGGCGCTGCTGGCGCTGATCTTCGTGCTTCCGCTGATGCTGGCGACGGCGCTGGCGGTGCTGCTGCAGGACGGCGGCCCGGTGCTGTTCCGCCAGCAGCGGATCGGGCGGGGCGGCGAGACCTTCGCCTGCCTCAAGTTCCGGACCATGGTCGTGGACGCCGAGGCGCGGCTGGCCGAACTGCTGTCGCGCGACGCCGCCGCGCTCGAGGAATGGGAGCGGGAGCAGAAGCTGCGCAAGGATCCACGCATCACCCAGCTCGGTCGCTTCCTGCGCGTCTCCAGCATCGATGAGCTGCCGCAGTTGATCAATGTGCTGCGCGGCGAGATGAACCTCGTCGGCCCGCGTCCGATCGTCGAGTCCGAGATCGCCCGCTACGGTCGCCGGTTCCGCTGCTACGGCGCAGTGAAGCCCGGGATCACCGGGCTTTGGCAGGTCAGCGGCCGCAACGACGTGGCCTATGCCACGCGGGTGGCGCTGGACACGCTTTACGCGCTGCGCCGCAGCCCGGGGCTCGACCTCTGGATTATCTATCGAACCGTCCCCGCGGTGCTGTTCCGCCAGGGCTCACGCTGAGTTGCGGAGGTCCCCATGGAAGAGTCGCTGTTCGCCTATTCGATGTGCCAGGCCGAGCAGGGCTGGACCTGGCGGCTCTGGGATGAGACCGGCGACGTGGTCGCCGCCGGCGAGGCGCCGGATCAGTCCAGCGCAAGGACGCGCCTTCGGGAGGCGTTCGAGGACGTCGAGCAGGCGCGCGGGCGCACGCCGCCTGCGGGAATGGTCTAGGTGACCGTCCAGGGTCGCGCATCTCGCCTCCGGCGTTGGCGAGATCGGAGCAAGGCGAGGCAAGTCTCGGCCGTGGCTCCGGCGGCCGATTGCTGGCCCGCCCCGTCGGCCTGACCTTGATTGCATTGAGCTTGGTTTCGGCGGCCCAAGGCGTCCGCGAAACCTGACGGCTGTGGCGGGTCCGGCCAGGTTTGCATGGCGGACCCACGGCGCCTGAGGCTGAGGGGTACGCAATGGCGGAAGTTCAGATCGGGCGGCAGGGGGCGCAGCCAGTGGCCTTCGCGAGCGCCGGGAAGCTCTCCGTCTCCCCGGCGGCTCCTGGGACGCCGGCCGCAGAGCTGCGCACCTTCTCGGCGAGCTTCGACGCCGGGGGGCTGGCGCGCCGGACGCCGGGCCTGCTCTCCGCGTCGGCCGGCTGGGCTCCGGCGGTGCATCGCGCGCGCCTGCGCGACGAGCCGCGGGTCGCCATCATCCACTACTGGCTCGTCAGGATGCGCGGTGGGGAGCGGGTGCTCGAGCGGCTCTTGAGGCTGTTCCCGCGCGCCGACGTCTTCACCCACGTCTACGATCCCAAGGGGGTCAGCGAGGTGATCCGGGAGCGGGTCGCCGGCACCACCTTCATTCAGAAACTGCCCGCCAGCAAACGGCTCTATCAGAAGTATCTGCCGCTGATGCCGCTGGCGCTCGAGCAACTGGACCTGCGCGGCTACGACCTCATCCTCAGCTGCGAGGCCGGCCCGGCGAAGGGGGTGATCGCCCCGCCCGGCGCCTTGCACGTCTGCTACTGCCACTCGCCGATGCGCTATCTGTGGGACCACTACAACGACTATCTCCAGTCGGCCGGGCGCCTCTCGCGCCTGGGCATTCCCATCCTCACCCACATGCTGCGGGAGTGGGACTGCGTCTCGGCTGCGCGGGTCGACCGGATCATCGCCAACTCGGGCTTCATCCAGCAACGGATCGAGAAGGCCTGGCGTCGCCCCTCGACCGTGGTCCATCCGCCGGTCGAGGTCTCGGCCTACCGGCCCTCGGACGAACTCGACGGCCACTATCTCTGGGTCGGGCAGACGACGCCGTACAAGCGCGCCGACCTCGCAGTCGAGGCGTTCAACGACCTGGGCCTGCCGCTGCTGATGATCGGCGACGGGGCGATGCTGGCGGACCTGAAGCGCCGCGCGCGGCCCAACGTCAAGATCGTGCCGCGGGTGTCCTACGACGATCTGCGCCGCGCCTATGCGCGTTGCCGCGCCCTGGTGTTCACGGCGGAGGAGGACTTCGGCATCATCCCCGTCGAGGCCCTGGCGTCCGGCCGGCCGGTGCTCGCCTACGGCGGCGGCGGTGCGCTGGAGACGGTGACGCCGGGGGTGACCGGCCTGTTCTTCCGCGAGCAGACCAAGGAGAGCCTGATCGCCGGCGTTGAGGCGATGGAGGCTTGGCTGCGCCACTTCGACCCGGCTGCGGCGGTCCGCAGCGCCGCGCGCTTCACGCCCGAGCGCTTCGACGAGGGCGTGCTCTCGGTCATTCGGGCCTGACAGGCGGTGCGGGCGGACTCCGCCCGGCGCGCGGTCAGTGCACCGTGGGGCGTGGCGGGTGCGCGGCCTCGGGCTCGGGCAGATCGAGGCGCGCGGGCAGGGGCCAGCCGCTAGGTCAGGGCGAGGTTGAGCCCGCGCCCCAGCCGGACCACGAACCTGGGATCGGAGACCAACGGGGCCAGAAGCTGTTCGCCCAGGCGCGGGTTCACCGGCGCGACGCCGCAGGCCACGACCAGGCGCTGCAGGTCGGTCGAGGCGCCGCCGCAGTGCCGGCAAGCGACCTCCAGGGGGCGCAGGCTGATCGCCTCGAGGGCCCGGACGAGGGCGAAGAAGCAGGCGGCCGCGGCGCTGCCGGCGTGGGCGGCGAGGCCCGCCGGCATGGCGTCGTGCGGCGAGCGTCCCGCCTCGCGGGCGAAAGCCCAGTCGCGGAAGCTGGCGATGAGAAGTCGCTCTGCCGGCGCCGGCGCGATCGTCCGGGTCGTCGTAACTGGATCAGGCCTCATCCCCGGCGGTCCCTCAGCGAAAGCAAGATCGCCAGGGTGGTTCAAATGCGAATCGGTCGCAACTTAGATTCGCAGGACAGCGAGCCGCAATCGCCCGAGCCGACTCAGAGCCGCCCGGCGAGCGGGGTCCGGTCGGCGGCCAGCGGGAAGACCAGGTTGGCCCGTTCCGCCATCTCGGTGAGGATCCAGCGGGTCAGTCGCTCATAGTGGGCGACGAAACGGGCGACCTCGGCGTCGGTCATGCCGCGGCCTTCGCGGGCGATCAGCTTGCGCTCCTGCTCGAGGCGCCATTCCAGCGTCGCCTCGAAGCTCGGCGCCTGGAGCAGCACCAGTTCCTGCAGCCGGTCGAACAGGGTCTGATAGGGCCCGTCGAGCTGGGCGTTGACGTAGGCGCGCCAGCTGCCGTCCGGGTCCTCGTCCGCCTCCAGCGCGTTGACGGGCTGGCTCAGCGCCGCCGCGCCCTGGGCGCGGGCGCCGACGCACCAGCCCTCGAAGATCACCACGTCGACCGGGGTGGCCACCGTGCGCCACGCGGCGCGCGGCTTGCGGTCGTCGGCGGCCTTGTCGAAGGCCGGCAGGGCGATCCGCCCACGGGACCGCAACTGATCGAGCGCGGCGCCGGCCATGGCGACGTCGTGCGTGCCGGGCGGTCCGCGCACGGCCAGCAGGGGATGGACCTCGCGCCCTAGCCGCTCCCGCGCTGAGCGGGGCAGGTAGAAGTCGTCGAGCGAAATCGCCACGGCCGAGAGGCCGCGGTCCTCCAGCATCCGCACGGTCGCCGTCGCGATGGTCGTCTTGCCCGAGCCCTGCGCGCCGCACAGGCCCATCAGCACCGTTTTGCGCCGGGTCTGCCGGAGCCGCGCGGCGCGGGCGGCGAGCGGTTCGCAGATGTTGTCGAGCGTCGCGCGGAAGCTTTCCGGCAAGCCCTGGTCGGCGAGGAAACGTTTGATCCAGTGGTCCGCCACGCGGCGCTCCATTCTCCGCTCGTCCCCACGAAAGCGGGGATCCAGGCAGGTTCGTCCTGCGACCTACCGGTCGCGCCGGGCTCTGGAAACAAAAAAGCCGGAGTTCCCGCTTTGGCTCCGGCGTCGCTTCGCGAGCGCGGGACCGCTTGGAGGCTAGGGAAGCGCCGAGCGGTAGACGTCCAGCGCCTGGCGGAGGTCCTCGATCAGGTCCTTCGGCTCCTCGAGGCCGACGTGCAGGCGCACCAGCGGTCCGGGATAGGCGCGCTTGAAGCGCCGCTGCTTCAGCTGAGGATCGACGGAGATCGCCAGGCTCTCGAATCCGCCCCAGGAGAAGCCCAGGCCGAACAGCTTGAGCGCATCAAGGAAGGCGTTCACCGCGGCCTCCGGTCCCGGCTGCAGCGCGAAGGTGAAGAGGCTGGCGGTCCCGGTGAAGTCGCGCTTCCACAGCTCGTGGTCGGGGAAGCTCGGCAGCGCCGGGTGGTAGATGGCCGCGACTTCCGGCTGGGCTGCCAGCCAGTCGGCGACCTCCAGGCTGTTCAGGCCTTGCCGCTCCAGACGCGCCGGCAGGGTCCGCAGGCCGCGCAGCATCTGGTAGGCGTCGTCCGGCGAGACCGCCCAGCCGAGGTGCAGCACCCCGTCGTTCAGCTTGCGCACCAGCGCCGGATCGCGCGCCGCGGCCGACCCCATGAAGACGTCGGAATGGCCGCCGACGTATTTGGTCAGCGCCTGGATCGACAGGTCGATGCCCTGCCGCAGCGGCTGGTAGAGGTAGCCCGCGCCCCAGGTGTTGTCGCAGGCGGTGAGGATCTTGCGCTGCCGCGCGAGCTCGGCGACGCGGCGCATGTCCTGCATCTCGAGGGTGAGCGAGCCGGGGCTTTCCATGAGGATCAGCCGGGTCGCCTCCGAGGCGCCGTCGACCAACTGCTCCGGGGGCAGTTGCGGGTCGAAGTAGCGCACGCTCACGCCGTAGCGCTTCAGCACGTGATCGCAGAACCGCCGGGTGGGCGCATAGATGTTGTCGACCACCAGCAACTCGTCGCCGGACTTCAGCAGCGCGAGCAGCGCGCCGGTCAGCGCCGCGAGGCCCGAAGGATAGAGGGTGACGCCGACGGCGTGCTCCATCGCCGCCAGCGCGTCCTGCAGCGCCGCCTGGGCGGCGAGCCCCTGGCGGCCATAGGTCACCTGATCGTGGTCGTAGAGCGCCTCGGCGTTCGGCATCAGCACGGTCGAGCCGCGCTGGATCGGCGGCCCGACGGTTTTGACGAGCGGTTGCGGGAGCGCGCCGGCGCGGATCAGGCGGGTCTTGTCATGCATATGCGCGCAGTTAGAGGCTGGTCGCCTAAGGGATCAAGCGGGCTCCGCCTCAAGCGCGGCGCGAACCGCGTCGAGCACGGCCGCCCAGTCGCCGGGCGCCGGCTGCCGGAACAGCCGAACGGACCCGTACCAGGGGCTGTCCTCCCGGCCGCCCTGCCAGCGCCAGCAGCAGTTCTCCGCCATCAGCAGCACCCAGGTCGGCTTGCCCATGGCGCCGGCCAGATGCGCGATCGAGGTGTCGACGGTGATCACCCGGGCGAGGCTTCGGATCAGGGCTGCGGTCTCGGCGAAGTCCGCCGCGCCGGTGTCCTCCGGCAGCAGGCTGACCGCGCCTGGCAGGCTGAGCAGGTCATCCCGGTGCTCGGGCGGCAGCGAGCGGGCCGGATTGGTCGGATGGCGAGCGTCGCCGCGCCAAGCCACGCCCACCCCCGCGCCGCCGGCCGCGCCGGGCAGATAGGGGCCGCGCGGCAGGGTCTGTTCGGTCACGCCCAGGAGGCCGGGGATCGAGCCCGGCATGATCCAGTAGTCGTGGCGAGGAATGGTCACCTCGCCCGACGCCTCGATGATCCGCGCCGGCAGAGACCTGAACAGGCGCGTGAGCGCCGGCGGCGTCAGGATCGATACGTCCGCGCCCATCGCCGTCAGCACGAGGGCGAAGCGGGCGAACATGATCTGGTCGCCGAAGCCCTGCTCCATCCAGATCAGGATCGAGCGGTCGGCTACCGGCTCGCCGCGCCATTCGGGGAAGGACAGGGCGGGTTTCGCCACCCGGCCCAAGTCGCGATCGAAGCGGACGTCGTAGCGACGGAAGCCTGCGCCGAGGTCGCCGGCGCCGAGCAGCGCCAGGCAGAGGTTCTGCTCGGCCTCCGGACGGCCGGGCGTGCGCGCCAGCACTTCGCGATAGAGCGTGACGGCCTCAGCGTAGCGGCCGAACCGCTGGGCCTCGGCCGCGCGGCGGAACAGACCCTCGGCCTCGTCCATCGTCAGGGGCCGACCACCACGTCGGTGTCGCCGCGCCCGCCCCATTCGGTCCAGGAGCCGTCGTAGACCGGCGTCTCCTCGCGGCCCAGCCGGGCCAGGCCGAGCGCCAGCACGGCGGCGGTCACCCCGGAGCCGCAGGTGGTGACGATCGGCTTGTCGAGGTCCACGCCGGCGCCTTCGAACGCCGCGCGTAGCGCCTCGGTCGGCTTCATCGTCCCGTCGGCGGCGATGAGGTCGCCCCAGGGCAGGTTCTTCGCCCCAGGCATATGGCCCGAGCGGACGCCGGCCCGCGGCTCGGGCGCCTCGCCGCGGAAGCGCGCCGCGCCGCGGGCGTCGACGAGCTGAGCGTCGCCGGTCGCCAGATGCCCTCGGACCGACTCGACGTCGCGCACCAGCTCCGGCCGGAACGCCGCCGCCAGTCGGGTCGGCGCGGGCGCTGCGGCGCCGGTCTCGACAGGATGTCCTTCCGCCCGCCAGCGGCTCAGCCCGCCGTCGAGGACGACGACGTTCGGGAAGCCCATGATCCTGAGCGTCCACCAGACCCGCGGGGCTGAGAACATGTTGCGGGCGTCGTAGACCACCACCGTCGCCTCGCGCCGCAGCCCGAGCGCGCCGGCGGCCTGGGCGAAGGCCTCCGGGGTCAGCAGCATGTGCGGCAGTTCGCTCGCCTGGTCGGCGATCGCGTCGATGTCGAAGAACACCGCGCCGGGGATGTGGCCGGCCGCATGGTCGGCGCGGCCGTCGCCGGTCTCGCCGGGCATGTACCAGGTCGCGTCCACCACCTGGACGTCGGGATCGCCGAGGCGCGCCGCGAGCCAGGAGGGGGTGACGAGCGGGTCGGTCATGAGCTGCCTCCGAGCATTTGGTCTAACGTCCGAACGCCCCCTCAGTCGGCTTCGCCGACAGCTCCCCCGCTAAAGCGGGTGGAGCAACTTGGCGCTCAGATCCTCCACCGCGCAGCGGGGGAGGTGGATCGCGCCGCAGGCGCGAGACGGAGGGGGCGTTTCGGCAGGACGACGAATTTTACGATGCCGGGATCCACGGCGGCGGCGGCAGCCCCTTTTCCTGCAGGAAGCCGGGATTGTAGATCTTCGACTGGTAGCGCTGGCCGTGGTCGCAGAGGATGGTCACGATGGTGTGGCCGGGCCCGAGGTCCTTGGCCATGCGGATCGCGCCGGCGACATTGATGCCGGTCGAGCCGCCCATCACCAGCCCCTCGTGCTCGACCAGGTCGTAGATCGCCAGCAGCATCTCCTCGTCGGAGATGCGGTAGGCGCGGTCGATCTGCAGGCCCTCGAGGTTGGCGGTGATCCGGCCCTGGCCGATGCCCTCGCTGATCGAGGTCCCTTCGGCCTTCAGCTCGCCGTCGGTGTAGTAGCTGTAGAGCGCCGCGCCATAGGGGTCGGCGATGCCGATCTGCACGTCGGACCGGCGCTCGCGCAGCGCCTGGGCGACGCCGGCCAGCGTGCCGCCGGACCCCACGGCGCAGATGAAGCCGTCGACCCTGCCGTCGGTCTGGGCCCAGATCTCCGGGCCGGTGCTCTGCACGTGGGCTTCGCGGTTGGCGACGTTGTCGAACTGGTTGGCCCAGATCGCGCCGTTCGGCTCCTTGGCGTTCAGCTCCTCCGCCAGCCGGCCGGAGTAGCGGACGTAGTTCATCGGGTTGGCGTAGGGGACCGCGTCGACCTCGACGAGCTCGGCGCCGTACAGCCGGATGGCGTCCTTCTTCTCCTGGCTCTGGGTGCGCGGGATGACGATCACCGAGCGGTAGCCGAGCGCCTTGCCGACCATGGCCAGGCCGATGCCGGTGTTGCCGGCGGTGCCTTCGACGATGACGCCGCCGGGCCGCAGCAGGCCGCGGGCCTCGGCGTCGCGGACGATGTAGAGCGCGGCGCGGTCCTTCACGGACTGGCCAGGATTCATGAACTCGGCCTTGGCGAGGATCTCGCAGCCGGTGATCTCGCTGGCGCGGCGCAGGCGGATCAGCGGCGTGTTTCCGATCGCGTCGAGGACGCTCTGTGCAATGCTCATGAGCCGCTACTTAAAGCGCACGCGCGGCGTCGAACAGGGGGGCGCGGCGCCGCGGGATTTGCAAACCGGCCCGGCGCAGGCCACTTAGCCCACGAAAGATCAGGCCCTGCGCAAAGACCAGGATCGCACCGTGACCCAGCCGAACGCCGCCATCGAGATCAAGACCGCCGCCCGGACCGTGCGGATCGGCCAGGCCGAGCAGTTGGCGGTGATCGCCGGCCCCTGCCAGCTGGAAAGCCGCCAGCACGCGCTGGAGACGGCGCACGCGTTGAAGGAGATCGCCGACCGGCTGGGGATCGGGCTGATCTACAAGACCTCCTTCGACAAGGCGAACCGGACCTCGGTGAGCACCGCCCGCGGCATCGGCCTGCTGGAGGCGCTGCCGATCTTCGCCGAGATCCGCGAGACGACCGGGCTGCCGACGCTGACCGACGTGCATGAGGTCGAGCAGTGCGCGCAGGCCGCGCAGGCCGTCGACGTGCTGCAGATCCCGGCCTTCCTTTGCCGCCAGACCGACTTGCTGCTGGCCGCCGGCCGCACCGGCAAGGTGGTCAACGTCAAGAAGGGCCAGTTCCTCGCCCCCTGGGACATGAAGAACGTGGTGGCCAAGGTGCTCAGTACCGGCAACGCCAACGTTATGGCCTGCGAGCGCGGCGCCTCGTTCGGCTACAACACCCTGGTCTCCGACATGCGCGCCCTGCCGATCATGGGCGAGATCGGCTGTCCCGTGGTGTTCGACGCCACCCATTCGGTGCAGCAGCCGGGCGGCCAGGGAACCACCTCGGGCGGCCAGCGGGAGTTCGTGCCGGTGCTGGCGCGCGCCGCGGTCGCGGTGGGCGTCGCTGCGGTCTTCATGGAGACCCATCCCGATCCCGATCACGCGCCGTCGGACGGCCCCAACATGGTGCCGATGAGCCAGTTCGAGGGGCTGATGGCCGAGTTGCTGGCCTTCGATGCGCTCGCCAAGCGGCGCAGCGCCGCGGCTTGACCGGCGCCCCGACGCGCCGCACAGGCTATAGCCCAATGGACCTTTCCGCCCTCCAGCACCTCCTGGGCCTGGCGCCGGGCCGGCGCGTGGCCTGCATCGGCGACCTGATGGTCGACCGCTTCGTCTATGGCGACGTGAGCCGCGTTTCGCCCGAAGCCCCGATTCCCGTGCTGGCGCGCTCGCGCGAGCTGGTCATGTTGGGCGCCGCCGGCAATGTCGCCCGCAACGTGGCCGCGCTCGGCGGAACCGTCGCGCTGACCGGCGTGGTCGGCGCCGACCCCGAAGCCGACGAGGCGCTGCGCCTGGTCGCCGCGGAAGACGGCGTCGAGGGGCATCTGGTCACCGACGCCGGCCGGCCGACCACGCTGAAGACCCGTTTCGTCTCCGGCGGGCAGCAGCTGCTGCGCGTCGACCTCGAGGCGAGCCGGGCGGTCGCGGGCGACGTCGAGCAGCAGCTGATCCGCACCATCGCCCAGCTTGCCCAGGGCTGCGGCGTGATCCTGCTGTCCGACTACGGCAAGGGCGTGGTGACCGATCAGGTGATCGCCGCCTGTCGCGAGGCCGCTCAGGCCTCCGGCGGCAAGGTGGTGGTGGACTCCAAGGCCCGCTCGTTCGGCCGCTACGGCGCGGTCGACCTGATCAAGCCGAACGCGGCGGAGCTGGCCAACGCCACCGACCTGCCGACCGGCACCGACACCGAGATCGAAGCTGCGCTCGCCCGCGCGCTCGAACTCTGGGAGGCCCGGGCGATCCTGGTCACCCGCGCGGCCAAGGGCATGTCGCTGGCCGTCCGCGGCCAGCCTGTGCGTCACTTCCCGACCCAGCCGCGCGAGGTGTTCGACGTCTCCGGCGCCGGCGACACGACGCTGGCGGCGTTGGGGCTGGCGCTCGCCGCCGAGGCGCCGATCGAGGACGCCATCGCCTTCGCCCAGCTCGCGGCGGGGGTCGCGGTCTCCAAGGTCGGCACCGCCACCGTGTCTCCGGAAGAACTGGTCGAGGCGGTGATCAGCGCCCACCTGGCGCCGGCCGAGGCGAAGATCGCGACCGCGCAGCGGATGGCCGAGGAGGTCGCCCGCTGGCGCGCCAAGGGGCTGCGCGTCGGCTTCACCAACGGCTGCTTCGATATCCTGCACAAGGGCCACGTGGCCTACCTGACCCAGGCGCGCAGCTGGTGCGACCGGCTGATCGTCGGCCTGAACTCCGATGAATCTGTGCGGGCGCTGAAGGGCGACGGGCGGCCGGTCAACGACCTGGAATCCCGCGCGCTGGTGCTGGCCGGGCTCGGCTCGGTCGACCTCGTCGTGCCGTTCGAGGAATCTACGCCGATCCGGTTGATCGAGGGCGCGCGTCCCGACGTTCTGATCAAGGGGGCGGACTATTCGGAGGATCAGGTGGTCGGCGGCGATCTGGTGAAGGCCTGGGGCGGCGAGGTGAAGCTGGCCCAGCTTGTCGACGGCTACTCGACCACGGCCGCCATCGCCCGCATGACCAAGGGCAAGACCAACAAGGAGCAGGCATGACCCGCAGGATCGCCTTCGTCACCGGCGGCGCGGGCTTCATCGGCTCGAACATCGCCGCCAAGCTCGCCGAGGACCGCAGCCTCGATGTCGTAATCTGCGACCGCCTGCGCGAGGCCGATCTCGGCAAGTGGCGCAACATCGCCAAGCATCCGATCGGCGACTTCGTCGCGCCGGAGGACATGTTCGACTGGCTCGAGAAGCGCTGGCGCGACGTCGAAATGGTCGTTCACATGGCCGCGGTCTCGTCGACCACCGAGCCCGACGCCGACAAGATCATCCACTCCAACTTCACCCTCAGCCGTGACCTGTTCCGCTGGTGCGCCGACCGGCAGCGGCGGCTGATCTACGCCTCCTCGGCGGCCACCTACGGCGCCGGCGAGAACGGCTTCGACGACGACAACGACTTCGAGGCGCTGGCCAAGCTTCGCCCGCTGAACACCTACGGCTGGTCGAAGTCGCTGTTCGACCAGTTTGCGGCCCGCCAGGCGGCCCGTGACTACGCCCCGCCGCAGTGGGTCGGGCTGAAGTTCTTCAACGTCTACGGGCCGAACGAAGAGCATAAACACTCGATGAAGTCGGTGGCCTCGCAGATCTGGCCGCACGTGCGCGACGGCCATAGCGTGCAGCTTTTCAAGAGCTATCGCGCCGACGTGCCGGACGGTGGTCAGAAGCGCGACTTCGTCTATGTCCGCGACGTCGCCGACGTCACCGACTGGCTGATGGCCAACCCGCAGGTGAGCGGCATCTACAATCTGGGCAGCGGGACCGCCCGCAGCTTCGCTGACCTGGCGACCGCGGTGTTCCAGGCCGCCGGCCGCGAGCCGGAGATCGAGTACACCCAGATGCCGCCGATGATCCGGGACAAGTACCAGTACTTCACCGAGGCCCGGATGGATCGGCTCCAGGCGGCCGGCTACGCAAAGCCGATGACGCCGCTGGAGGAGGGCATCGGCGACTACGTCTCCCGCTACCTCAGCCAGCCGGATCATCATCGCTGAGCCATGACAGGGGGGCGCAGGCGTCCGATCCGCTGGTTCGCGCTGCTGGTTCTCAGCGTGGTCTTGCTCGTGGGCGTGGCGACAGGCGTCTTCTGGGACGACCTGATGAAGACCGCGCTCGACCCCAAGGCGCCGTTCCAGACCTATAGGCCGCCGCCCGCGCCGGACTATGCGCAGCGGGACGCCTGGGCGCTGCTGCCGACCGATCCGGCGCGCCCGGGGCCGGGCAAGCCGGTCGCCGACGTCTTCTTCATCGCTCCGACCACCTTCGACGGCGGTCGCCACTGGAACGCGCCGATCGGCGACGCCAGGGCCGACCGCATCTTCAAGCGGGTGATGGCGCCGAACTACGCCGGGCCGTTCCTGTCGGTCGGGCGGCTGTTCTCGCCGCGCTATCGCGAAGCCAGCCTCTACAGCCTGCTGACCCTCAACGAGGACGCCCGCGCCGCCCGCGCCTTCGCCTACGGCGACGTCGAGCGGGCCTTCCGCGTCTACCTCGAGCGCTACAATCAGGGCCGGCCGATCGTCATCGTCGGCGTGGAGCAGGGCGGGGTGCTCGCCGAGCGGTTGCTGGCCGAGGTGGTGGCGTCCGATCCGACGGTGCAGCAGCGGCTGGCGGTCGCCTATCTCGCGGAGACCGCCGTGCCGGCCGACGCGCCGCCGATCCCGCCGTGCCGGGTCCGCGGCGAGCCGGCCTGCCTGGCCAGCTGGATCAGCGTGTACGAAGGCCAGTCGCAGCGCGCGCGCATCCTGCTGGACCGGGCGCTGGTCTGGGGCCCTGGCGGCGAACTGGTCAATCTCGACGACCGGCCGGCGCTCTGTTTCAACCCGATCCTCGGCCGCGTCACCAACGAGGCAGCCCCGGCCCGGCTGCACCTCGGCGCGGCCAACGCCACCGGACTGGAGTGGGACGCCCGGCCGGGCTTCCTGGCGCGTCAGGTCTCGGCCCAGTGCCAGGACGGCGTGCTCTTCGTCACCCGGCCGAAGTCGAAGTCCCTGGAGCGCCAGGGCAACTGGGCCGAACGGAGAAGAGTCCCGGGATTCAATCTGTTCTACGCGGATCTTGAAGCGGATGCGGAGGCGCGAGTGGCGGGTCTGTTGGCGCGGGACGCGTCGCAGCCGGCGGCGCCGGCGTCGCCCTGACGGCGGTGGCGGCCTTTTTCACCAGCGACACCCACTTTGGCGACCACCGCACGCTGAACCTCTATCCGCGGCCGTTCGCCAGCGTGGCGGAGATGGACGCCGGGCTGATCGCCCGCTGGAACGCCGTCGTCGGCGATGCGGACGAGGTCTGGCATCTCGGCGACTTCGCCCGCACCGCGGCCCGGGCCGGCGAGGTGCTGGCGCAGCTGAACGGGACCAAGCACCTGATCTTCGGCAACAATGACCGCGACCCCTCGCTTGCCCAGGGCTGGGCGAGCGTCGCGCCCTACGCCGAGATCGAGCGCGACGGCCAGTTTCTCGTGCTCTGCCACTATCCCTTCCGCAGCTGGAACCGGCAGCACCGCGGGTCCATCAACCTGCACGGCCACAGCCACGGCCGGATGAAGGGGCTTAAGCGCCAGTTCGACGTCGGCGTGGACGCCCGGGACTATCGGCCGGTGACGGTGGCGGAGCTGCTGGCCAGCAGCTAGTTCTGCCCGTCATCCCGGCTTCGCGCCGCGAAGGCCGCGTTACCCCGCGTCCTTCAACGCCAGGCCGGCCTTCCAGTCGAATAGCTCCTGCAGCACCCGCAGCGCCTTGCCGCGCTCGGACTCGAGCTGCGGATCGCGCGCAACGATCAGCCGGGCGTCGTCACCGGCTGCGGCGATCAGCTCGCGGTGCACGAAGGGATCGGCGAACACATAGTCGGGCAGGCCGGACTGGCGCAGGCCGAGCGCATCGCCGCCGCCGCGCAGCTCCAGGTCGGTCTCCGCGATCAGGAAGCCGTCGTCGGTGCGCCGCAGGATGTCGAGCCGCTTCTGGGCGATCTCCGACAGCGGCGGATCGTAGAGCAGGACGCAGGAGCTCTCCCGCCGGCCGCGGCCGACCCGGCCGCGCAGCTGATGCAACTGCGCCAGCCCGAAGCGTTCGGCCTGCTCGATGATCATGATCGTCGCGTTCGGCACGTTGACGCCGACCTCGACCACGGTCGTGGCGACCAGCACCGAGAGCCGGCCCTCGGCGAACTCGGCCATCACCGCGTCCTTGGCCGCGGCCGGCATCTTGCCGTGCACCAGGCCGACGCTGGCCCCGAGCCGCTCCTTCAGTTCGGCGGCGCGGGTCTCGGCGGCGGCCAGGTCGACCAGCTCGGATTCCGAAACCAGCGGGCAGATCCAGAAGGCCTGGGCGCCGGCGGCGGCGGCTTCGCGCAGGCGCGCCTCGACCTCCGGCAGCCGGGCCATGGGCGAGGCGCGGGTCACCACCGGCGTACGGCCGGGCGGCTTTTCGTCGATGCGCGAGACGTCGAGGTCGCCATAGAGGGTCAGCTCCAGGGTGCGCGGGATCGGCGTCGCCGACATGGCCATGACGTGCACGCCCTGGCCCTTGGCGAGCAGCCGCTGGCGCTCGGCCACGCCGAACCGGTGCTGCTCGTCGATCACCACCAGCTGAAGCTGATCGAACGCCACGTCGTCCTGGAACAGCGCATGGGTGCCCACCGCGACCTTGATCTCGCCCGAAGCGATGCGGGCGACCTTCGCCTTGCGCGCCGCGCCCTTGTCGCGGCCGGTCAGCAGCATGACCTCGACGCCGTGAGCCGACAGCGGGCCGGCGATGGTCTCGTAGTGCTGGCGCGCGAGGATCTCGGTCGGGGCCATGAAGGCGGTCTGGCCGCAGCCGCCCGCGACGTCGGCCATGGCGCACATCGCCACCACCGTCTTGCCCGAGCCGACGTCGCCCTGGATCAGCCGGCTCATCCGCTCGCCGGAGGCGAAGTCGGCCCGGATGTCGGACAGCGCGCGCTCCTGCGCCCCGGTGAAGGCGAACGGCAGGTCGCCGCGGACCGCCTCGGCGAGGCTGCTGGGGGCGATGTGGGCGGCGGGTTGCCGCCGGCGCTCGGCCTTGCGCTGGGCCATGGCGAGCTGCTGGGCGAGCAGTTCGTCGAACGCCAGCCGCTTCATCTGCGGGGCCTGGGGCGAGAGGTCGGCCTCGCTATGCGGCTCGTGCAGGCGCGCCATCGCCTCGCGCCAGGTCGGGAAGCCTTCGCGCTTCAGCCAGGCGGGGTCCTGCCATTCGGGCAGCTCCAGCGCGCGCGACAGCGCCTCGGCGGCGAAGCGCCGGACCGTGCGGGCAGGCAGGCCGGCGGTCGCCGGATAGACCGGCTCCAGGTCCGGGATCTCAGCCGCGCGCTCGGGCGGGACGATGTAGTCGGGGTGCACCATCTGCCAGCCGAACCCGCGCTGGTCCTCGACCTTGCCGGAGACCAGCCGGCGGGAGTCGACCGGGTGGCGGGCCTCCAGCTGCGAGCCGAAGCCGCCGAAGAACACCAGGGTCATGAAACCGCTGTCGTCGAACACCCGCATCCGCCAGGGCTGCTGCGGCCCGCGCGGGCGCTGGTAGCTCTCGACCGTCACCTCGAAGGTCATGATCTCGCCGTCGACGGCGCCGGCTATGTTGGCCGGCGTGCGGCGGATCACCGAATGCGGCTTCAGGAACAACACGTCGCGAACGATCGGCCCGGCCAGCTTCTGCAGCAGGGGCGCGACGCGTGGCCCCACGCCCTTGAGCGTGGTGACTGGCGCAAAGAGCGGGAACAGAATCTCGGGCCGCATCTTTGCACCATACCCTGACTGGCGACCCGATTCCGAAGTTCGCGTCGGCTGCTCCGGCGCACTGGCGCTCGGCCCAAGCGCGCTCTATATCGCGGACCTCTCATGAGCATCGACCAAGCACGGCTGAACAAGCTGAAGTTTCGCGCCTGGCGGCGGGGCTTCCGGGAAGCGGACCTCATTCTGGGGCCGTTCGCGGATCAACACGTCGCGGGATTCACCGCCGAGCAGTTGGACGAGTTCGAGCGCCTGCTCGAAGTCCCCGACCACGACCTCTACGCCTGGATCGTCGACCGGCTGCCGACGCCGCCCGAATGGGATGGCGATTTAATGCGTGGGATCAAGGCGTTCCGCTTTGAAGTTCATGCGGTGCGTGGAGAGAACAATGGCGGCTGACGGCTCGCGGCCTCCGAGCCAGGCGCAACTGCGTCGGGTCGCCGAGGATCCCGGCCGTCTTGACCTGGTGGGCGCGCCGGAAGGCTTCGACGCCCTGGTCATGGCCGACGTCGTCAAGGCGCGCAAAGGCCTCTCGGTCTTCGTCGCCCGCGACGCGGCGCGGCTGTCGGCCTTCGCCGACGCCTTCCGATTCTTCGCCTCGAACGTCGAGGTGTGGACCTTCCCGGGCTGGGACTGCCTGCCGTACGATCGCATCGGCCCCTCGGCCGGGGTGGCGGCGCAACGCATGGCGACGCTGTCGGCGTTGGCGCAGGTCGGCGACGAGAAGACGCCCCGGCTGCTGGTCACCACCGTGCCGGCCTTGCTGCAGCGCCTGCCGCCAATCGAGGCGGTGAAGCGGGCGAGCTATTCGGCTCGGGCCGGCAACAGCGTCGAGATCGCCGATCTCGAGGCCTATTTCGCAGTCAACGGCTACCAGCGGGCATCGACCGTCTCCGAGCGCGGCGAGTTCGCGATCCGCGGCGGCGTGATCGACGTCTTCCCGCCGACGGCGGAAGAGCCCGTGCGGCTCGACCTGTTCGGCGACACCCTGGAATCCATCCGCGCCTTCGATCCCGAGACCCAGCGCTCGACCAAGCAGCTGAAGGACGTCAGCCTGCTGCCGGTCAGCGAGGTGCTGCTCGACGCAGGCGCGATCTCGCGGTTCCGCTCCGGCTATCTGGAGACCTTCGGCGCGCCGGGCGACGATCCGCTCTACGCCACCGTCTCGGAAGGCGGCCGCCGCGCCGGGATGGAGCACTGGCTGCCGCTCTACTACCCGTCGATGGCGACGCTCTTCGACTATCTGCCGAAGAACACCCTGATCGCCCTCGACCACCTGAGCCGCGAGTCGCGCGACGAGCGGCTGGCGATGCTGCGCGACGCCTACGACGCGCGCACCCAGGCCGAGCGCAAGCTGCACTACCACCCGCTGGAGCCGACCCGCCTCTACCTCGACGAAGACGAATGGGGCGAGGCGCTGGCGGTGCGGCCGACACGCCGCTTCTCCGCCTTCCAGGAGGCGGAGGGCGAGGTCGCGCTCGACATGGGCGCGCGGCAGGGCCGCAACTTCTCGGCCGAGCGCAAGCTCGACAGCGTCAACCTGTTCGAAGCCACCGCCGACCACGCCAAGAAGCTGTCCACCGACGGCAAGCGCGTGCTGTTCGCCTCCTGGTCGGAGGGCTCGTCGGACCGGCTGGGCACGATGCTGGGCGACCACGGGCTGAAGAGCATCCCGTTCGCCCCGTACTGGGACGCGGCCAAGGCGGGCGATCCGAAGACGCCGCAGCGGGTGGTCCTGCCGCTCGACGCCGGGTTCGAGACCGACACCCTGGCGGTCGTCTCCGAGACCGACATCCTCGGCGACCGGCTGGCGCGGCCGAAGAAGCGTCGGCGCGCCTCCAACTTCCTGGCCGAGGCCTCGTCGCTGTCCCCGGGCGACCTGGTCGTGCACATCGACCACGGCATCGGCCGCTACGACGGCCTGAAGACCCTCGAGGTCCAGGGTGCGCCGCACGACACGCTCGAGCTGCAGTACGGCGGCGAGGCCAAGCTCTACCTGCCGGTGGAGAACATCGACCTCCTGACCCGCTACGGCGCGGACGGCGAGGGGGTCCAGCTCGACCGCCTGGGCGGGGCCGCCTGGCAGGCGCGCAAGGCCCGCGCCAAGGAACGGCTGCGCGAGATGGCCGACGGCCTGATCCGCATCGCCGCCGAGCGGGCGATGAAGAAGACCGAGGACATCGAGCCGCCGCATGGCGTGTTCGACGAGTTCTGCGCCCGCTTCCCGTACGAGGAGACCGACGACCAGCTGGCCGCCATCTCCGACGTGCTGGAGGATCTCGGCTCCGGCAAGCCGATGGACCGGCTGATCTGTGGCGACGTCGGCTTCGGCAAGACCGAGGTGGCGCTGCGCGCCGCCTTCGTCGTCGCCATGAGCGGCCAGCAGGTGGCGGTCGTCGCGCCGACCACGCTGCTTGCGCGCCAGCACTACAAGACCTTCGTCGAGCGCTTCGAAGGCTGGCCGGTGCGGGTTCGCCGGCTGTCGCGGCTGGTCCCGGCAAAGGAAGCGGCCGAGACCCGCGAGGCGCTGAAGAACGGCGAGGTCGAGATCGTCGTCGGCACCCACGCCATCCTCAGCAAGCAGGTCGGCTTCCGCAACCTCGGCATGGTGATCGTCGACGAGGAGCAGCACTTCGGGGTCAAGGCGAAGGAGAAGCTCAAGGAGCTCCGCGCCGACGTCCACATGCTGACGCTCACCGCGACGCCGATTCCTCGCACCCTGCAGATGTCGCTGAGCGGTATCCGGGAGATGTCGATCATCGCCACGCCGCCGGTCGATCGCCTGGCCGTCCGGACCTACATCACGCCCTACGACCCCGTGGTCATCCGCGAGGCGCTGCTGCGGGAGAAATACCGCGGCGGGCAGGCATATTACGTGGCGCCGCGCGTCAACGATCTGCCGGACCTGCAGCGGTTCCTGCGTGAGCAGGTGCCCGAGGTGAAGTTCGTCGTCGGCCACGGCCAAATGGCGCCGACCCAGCTCGAGGAGGTGATGAGCGCCTTCTACGACGGCCAGTACGACGTTCTGCTGGCGACGAGCATCGTCGAGAGCGGGCTGGACGTGCCGACGGCCAACACCCTGGTCATCCACCGCGCCGACATGTTCGGCCTGGCCCAGCTCTACCAGATCCGCGGGCGGGTGGGCCGCTCCAAGGCCCGGGCCTACGCCTATCTGACGACCCCGGCCGAGAAGCAGATCACGCTCTCGGCCGAGAAGCGCCTGAAGGTGCTGCAGTCGCTCGACAGCCTGGGCGCGGGCTTCCAGCTCGCCAGCCACGACCTCGACATCCGCGGCGGCGGCAATCTGCTCGGCGACGAGCAGTCCGGCCACATCCGCGAGATCGGCGTCGAGCTCTATCAGCAGATGCTGGAGGACGCGGTCGCCGAACTGCGGGAGCGGGCCGGCGCCGAAGGCCTGTCGCAGGATCGCGGCTGGTCGCCGCAGATCAACACCGGCGCGGCGGTGCTGATTCCCGAGGAGTATGTCCCGGACCTCAACGTCCGCCTGGCGCTCTACCGCCGCCTGTCGGAAGCCGAGAAGTCGCAGGACCGCGAAGCCCTCGCCGCCGAGTTGATCGACCGCTTCGGGCCGTTGCCGCCCGAGGCCGACCAGCTGTTGAAAGTGGTCGCCATCAAGGGGCTCTGCCGCGAGGCCAACGTCGCCAAGATCGACGTCGGCCCGAAGGGCGCGGTCGTCAGTTTCCGGAACGACGAGTTCAAGAACCCGCTGGGCCTGGTCCAGTTCGTCGCCAAGAACCCGATCGCCTGGCGGATCCGTCCGGACCACAAGGTGGTGGTGAAGGGCGAGTGGGAGACGCCCGAGCAGCGGCTGACCGCTGCCGAGAAGGTGCTCGCGGAACTGGCCAAGCTGGCGGCGTAGCCACCCACACTTCCGCCCATCCCCGCGAAAGCGGGGACCCAGGCTTTTTCTGCGGCCCGGTGCGGTCGGTGAAGTCGAACAAAAACACCTGGCTCCCCGCTTGCGCGGGGATGACCGGGGTTTTGTTTAGCTCGCCTTGAGCGCCTGGGCGCGAGTGGCGGCGTCCTCGAGGGCGCGGCCGACGCTTTCCGGCGATGACACTTCGGCGGCGCCGATGTCGAACTCGACCACGAACGGCGGCTTGCCGTCACCGGCCTCGAAGGCGGTGCAGCCGATGACCGCGGCGATGCGTTCGCCGGCGGCCTGGGCGGCGTGCAGCGGCGTCGCCGGCAGCGCGAGCGCGAATACCTCCGGCGCCAGGCGCGCGGCGGTGTCCTCGACGCGCACCAGCCGGCCGACCATCGAGCCGATCTGCGGGATCGCCCTGGCCATCCAGCCGCCGGCGCGCGCTTCCGCCAGCGCCGCCTTCTCGGCGACCCGCAGCACGCAGACGCTGAGCGGGCGGTTGCGCACCCGTGACGCCTGGGCGATCCGGGCGAGGTGGGCGGCGAACAGGTCGCGGGTGAACAGGCCGGTGGCCGGGTCCATCAGGCCCGAGCCGCGCGCGCCGTCGAGCGCGTTGCGCACGGCGCTGAGCCGGCGATGGTTGCGGGCCAACTCGATCACGCGCCGCGCCGTGTCGTCTTCCGGCGTCTCCGGCGAGGCGACGTCGGAGACGCCGCGGTGATAGGCCTCGGCTGTCGTGATGTACGAGCCCTGGCGCATGTAGAGCAGGGCCGGGGTGTGGAAGAGGCGGGTGTTGCGGCGCAGGCCCGCGGCGATCGACAGCGCTTCCTGCGGGTTGTCGCCGGCCCACAGCACCACGGCGTCGAACGGCCGCTCGTGCAGGTAGTCGAAGGCGGTGTAGGCGGTGAACGCGCCGACCACCTCGGCGCCGTCGCGGGTCAGCGCGTTGGACAGCGCCAGGAACTGCGGCGCGGGCTCGCCGATCGCCAGGATCCGCAAGGGGCTGATGTCCGGGTCGGGCAGGGTGAGCGAGCGGCTGCGAGCCGCGAAGGTCTCGATGCGGAGCTCAAACTCCTCCTCGGCGACCGCCAGCCGCACCAGGCTTTCCAGCCGCATGGCGGCCTGGGACGGGTGCAGCGGCGCGGCCATGGTGAGGTCGAAGCCGTAGGTGGCGAGCGTCGGATCGGGATCGCCGATCGCCAGCAGCGGCAGCCGGCGCGGGGCGCAGGCGGCCTTCAGTTGCTTGGCGAGGTCCAGCACGGCGTCGCCGGCGGCGAGGTCGACGATCGCGGCCTCGACCTGCAGGTCGGCGATGCAGGCCAGCGCCGCCGCTGGCGTGCGCGCCGTGACCGTCCGCCAGCCGAGTCGGTCTAGCCCCTCGGCCAGCGGGCCGGCGAGTTCGTCGTCGCGTGCGACGATCAGCACTCGCGCCTGGACGCTTGCGGCCATGTTTCCCCGAACCCTTGCCCCGAACGTCCGGTAAAGCACGAAATCGAGCCCCGGCGAATAGGCGGAATGGTCCGCGCCTGTGGGCGGATAGCCGCCGGCTTAGCTGAACCGCCGTGCGAGCCAGGCGGCGGCGAGCATCAGGGCGGCGAGCCAGAGCGCCAGGATCGCGGCGGCGGCGAGCCGGCTCGTCGGGCGTTCGGCCCGACGCGCGGCGGTCTCGCGCAGCTCGGCCCACAGGGCGCGCGGGATCAGCCGGATCGCCAGGGCTATGCCGAGCGGCACGATCACCAGGTCGTCCAGGTAGCCAAGGACCGGCACGAAATCGGGAATGAGGTCGATCGGACTCAGGGCGTAGGCGGCGACCAGCGCCGCCACCGCCTTGGCGGCGAACGGCGTCCGCGGATCGCGTGCGGCGAGCCACAGCGCGACCACGTCCCGCTTCAGCCGCGCCGCCCACGCCTTGATCCGGGCGAGCATCCGCCGGGTCAGGCGGGGTCGGCGGCCAGCCCCGGCCCCACGTCCTTGCCGGCCCAGGCGGCGAAGCGGTGCGGCTCCGGATCGGCCAGGATCCGGTCGTCGAGGTCGAAGATCCGGACCTGCCGGGCGTCGGCGGTATAGGCCGGCCAGTCGGTCTGCGGGCGGCCGTGGCGGGTGAAGTGCGCCCAGTTGCTGCGGATGCGCTCGGCGAGCGCGCGGCGCCGGCCGGTCAGCGGGCCGCCGCGCGCCAGGGCCGCCTTCAGCCCTTGCAGCGGCCACAGCAGGGTGAGGTCGAGGCCGTGGGCGGCGCCTACCAGCGGGTGGGCGTAGTCGAAGCGGTAGAACCAGGTGGGATGCGCCCGGGCGTGCCGCTCGGCGAAGTTCCGCGTCGGCATGCCGAAGGTCAGGTCGGTGGCCAGGGCCTGCCGGCCGACGCGGGTCCGCGGATAGGCGGCGAGCACCTGTTCGGCCTGATCCGGCGGAAGCTGGCTGCGCAACAGCGCCTCCAGGTCGGGCCAGCGGGTCGGCAGGATGTCGCCGGGCATCAGTTCGAACAGCCGGATCTCCTCGCGGTTCGAGCCGGCGAGCAGCGGGACCGGCGGCGTCGGATGGGCGTGGGCTTCGTCCAGCGAGGCCGGCAGCAGGTCGCCATCGAACCACGGAGCGGCCGGGATCCCGTTGCGCTCCGCCTTGCCGATCGCCGCCTGGGCTTCGAACAGCCGCTCCAGGGGCAGGTCTTTGAGGACGGCGAGGTCGCCCTGGTTCAGGCCGAGGCGTTCGGCGTAGCGCCGCCCGACCTGGCGGCTCTTCTCCTGGCTATGGATCAGGCTGACCGCGCCGCTCTGCATGATCGCGCCGTGGAACAGCGGCCAGGCCTTGCGGCAGAGCATCAGCAGCGAGACCGACATCGATCCGGCGGACTCGCCGGCGATCGTCACCCGGCCGGGGTCGCCGCCGAACGCGGCGATGTTGTCGCGCACCCATTCGAGCGCGGCGATCTGGTCGCGCAGGCCGAGGTTGGAGGGAATCGCCGGCAGGCCGAGGGCCTCGCCGAAGTTGACGAAGCCGAGGACGCCGAGGCGGTAGTTGATGCCGACCACCACCATGTCGCCCAACTGGGCGAGCTCGGCGCCGTCGTAGGCGTTGCTGCCGCCGGCCATGAAGGCGCCGCCGTGGATCCAGACGAACACGGGCTTCGGCGCGCCGTCGCCGCCCACCGGCGTCCAGACGTTCAGGGCCAGGCAGTCTTCGGCATAGTCGGGCTGCGCCAGCCGGGCGGTCTTGGGCGAGCCGCCGAAGTGCTGCGGACACTGCGGGGCCATGGCCTGGGCCGGCCGCACCCCGTCCCAGCGCGCGACGGGCTCGGGCGCGGCGAACCGGGCGGCGCGGGCGTAGGGCACGCCCAGCCAGCGGCGGACCCCGCCTTGCGCGACGCCTTCGACGGAGCCGGCCAGCGTTTTCGCGATGAGACTTTCCATGGCCAAGCTCTAGCGCGAACCGCGTTACCTGGCGACCGTCCGTGGCGACGCTTCGTGGCGCAATCGAACCTGAAGAGCTCGTTCAGCCGCGGTTCAGCCGGTGAGGCTCAAACCTTTCACAGGTTGGCCGCCGCGCTCTCCCGTCCCTCGAAGCGGCGGCCGACTCGATGGAACGACACGCCCATCGGCGGCGCGCCACCCTCAAGGTGGCGCGCCGTTTCCATTTCAGTTGGGCGCCACTTCCCAGATGGTGCGCCGTTTCCCCCAGCGGCACTTGCCAGCCCCACCAGCCATGAAGCACTTTCCGCGCCGATGATGGGATCGAGTCTTCGGCGACTTGGGCAGGTGGACTGGGATCCGGTCCATATGTTCAGGGTCGTCATCCGCACTCTGCTGCGGGCGCTGGTGCGCCTGTGGGGCCGCGATGTGATGCTCTTTACGGGCGGCGTCTCCTTCTTCGTCATGCTGGCGATCTTCCCGGCGCTCGCCATCCTGGTCGGGCTGTTCAGCCTGCTGGCCGACCCGGCCCAGGCGGCGCAGGAAGGCGAGGCCTTGGCCCGGCTGATGCCGATCGGCGCCCGCGAGATCTTCCAGAACGAGCTGCTGCGCCTGACGACCACGCCGCACACGGCGATCTCGTTCCAGAGCGGCGTTGCCTTCGTCATCGGCGCTTATGCCGCGCACCGCGGCTTCAAGGCGCTGCTCGCCGGGCTGTCGTTCATCCACGACGAGGACAAGCCGCGCGGCTTCGTCGGCTTCAACGTGCTGGCGCTCGTGGTGCTGATCCTGACCTTCTCGGCCCTCGGCATCATCTCGGCGGTGTTCTTCGGCCTGCGGGTGATGGGCGTGGCGTTCGAGCTGCGGCCGCTACGCGGGGTTTCCTGGCTCTACAGCGAATGGACCTGGGCCAGCGCGGCGTTGAGCGTCGGCCTGGCCTTCATCTATCGCTACGCCATGTCGAGCCGGGCGGTGGACTGGCGCGCCTCGATCCTGGGGGGAATGGTCGCAGCCACGCTCTGCCTGGGCGCGTCCTGGGCGATCGCCTTCTATGTCGAGCAGGTGGCGCACCTCGGCGCGACCTACGGCTCGATCGCCACCGTCGTGGTGTTCCTGATCTGGCTGTCGTGGAACGTGAACGCGATCTTCTTCGGCGGCGCCCTGGCCACCGAGGTCGAGCAGGCCCTCGAGGCGATGGCGATCCACCGCCGGCCGCTGCTGCTCGGCGACCTGCGCGACTCTAGACCGCTGGTCTGGCCACCAGAAAAGTAAGCGTTCCGTCGGCTTCGCCGCGCTCCAGCACCTCGGCGCCGCTCTGGGCGGCGAAGTGCGGCACGTCGATGCGCGCCAGCGGATCGTCGGCCAGCAGGCGCACGCGCGCGCCGGGGGCGGCCGCCTCCAGCGCCCGGCGCAGCTTCAGCGTCGGCACCGGGCAGCGGTGGCCGCGCGCGTCCACCAGGATCTCGTCGGAAGACATGCCCCGCCCATACACCGAGGGGCGCCGGGAACCCAAGCTTCGCCTTGAAGGTTCAGTCCCCAACGAAGCGGGGGAGCGTGGATGAGCGGGACAGGCACGACGTTCGAAACCGACGTGCCGGCCCGGCTCGATCACCTGCCGTTCGCGCGCTTCCACTGGCTGGTGGTGGCCGCCCTCGGGATCACCTGGATCCTCGATGGGCTGGAGGTGACGCTGGTCGGGTCGCTCGCGCCGGCGATCGCCAGCCCCCAGGCGTTGGGACTTTCGAGCCGCGAGGTGGGCCTGACCGGCAGCGCCTACATCCTCGGCGCGGTGATCGGCGCCGTCGTCTTCGGCCGGCTGACCGACCGCTGGGGCCGGCGGCGGCTGTTTACGATCACGGTCGGGGTCTACATGGCCGCGACCATCGCCACCGGGTTCAGCTGGGACTTCTGGTCGTTCATGCTGTTCCGCTTCCTGACCGGCGCCGGGATCGGCGGCGAGTACGGCGCGGTGAACTCGGCGATCCAGGAGCTGATCCCGGCGCGGCGGCGCGGCTACACCGACCTGGCGATCAACGGCAGCTTCTGGCTCGGCGCGGCGCTCGGGGCCTTGGGCTCGCTGGTGGTGCTGGATCCGGCGCTCGTCCCGCAGGCCTGGGGCTGGCGCCTGGCGTTCGTCATCGGCGGGCTGCTCGCCGCCATTGTCATCTACGTCCGCCGCTACATCCCCGAGAGCCCGCGCTGGCTGATCACCCACGGCCGGCCGGAGGAGGCCGAGGCGATCGTCCGCGAGATCGAGTGCAGGGTGGCGGCGGTGCGTGCGATTCCGCCAGTTGAACAGCCGCACCGGCGTCTGCGGTTCGTCCGGCGCGAGCGGACCAGCTGGACCGAGGTGGCGCTCACGCTCACCCGCCGGCATCCGCGGCGAACGGCGCTGGGGCTGATCCTGATGGCCACCCAGGCCTTCTGCTACAACGCCATCTTCTTCACCTATGCGCTGATGCTGACCCAGTTCTACGGCGTCGCGCCGGCGAGCATCGGCTGGTTTATGCTGCCGTTCGCGCTCGGCAACTTCCTCGGGCCGCTGCTGCTGGGGCGGCTGTTCGACAGCTTCGGGCGCAAGGCGATGATCTGCGCGACCTACGGGATCGCCGGCGCGCTGCTCTGCCTGACCGGCGGGCTGTTTGCCGAGGGCATGCTGACGGCGGTGAGCCAGACCGCCGCCTGGACGGTGATCTTCTTCTTCGCCTCGGCGGCGGCGAGCGCGGCCTATCTCACGGTCGGCGAGCTGTTCCCGCTGGAGGTCCGGGCGATCTCCATCTCGCTGTTCTACGCCTTCGGCACGCTGCTGGGCGGGGTGGCGGGGCCGACGGTGTTCGGGGCGCTGATCGACACCGGCGAGCGGAGCCAGATCCTGGTCGGCTACCTGTTGGGCGGCGGGCTGATGCTGCTCGCCGCCGTCGCCGCGGCGGTGCTGGGCGTGCGGGCCGAGCGCCGGCCGCTGGAAGAGGTGGCGCCGCCGCTGTCGCTGGCCCCCGACTAGCCAACAGCGAAACGAGAGCTGGCAAAATGAGGGCCGGCCGCTTCCGGCCGGCCCAGTCGGGGGAGGAAGACTTTGAGGGGCGCTATTCGCCGCTGCTTCTCGGGCGCCCGGCGGTTCCGCCGCTCGGAGGCGCTATAGGGGCCGAACTCGTCGCGTCACCCGCGCCGCCGCCGACGGGGCCGCTGCTCGAAGGGCCGCCGACGTAGCCGCCGCCCACATCGCCGCCGTAGGCGCCGGAGCTCGCGCTCATGCTGGTCGAGCCGCTCATCGGCGCAGAACTCACGCTGCTCGGCGGCACGCTGCCGGACGCGCCGGGGGTGGGGGCTGGGGCGGCGGCCATCCCGGCGGTGGCCTCAGACGCGGTCTTGGGCGTGGCGTAGTCGCTGTCGGAGCAGCCGGCGATCAGCAAACCGGCGACGAGGCTCGCGGCTGCAGCGGTCAGCTCTCGACGCCAGAACCTGGCGGTCATGTGCGCTCTCCCGATCCCTCGCCGGGCAACAACCGGCCGGCCGGCCGTCAGTTCCGAGAAACCTGTCGGCCCTCGCCGATCTTCGGCCGCCTCAGCCGGCGCGCCGCAGCGGCTTTCGTTGGCGTTCGGCCTTCAGCAGCGCCCAGCCTTCGCGCGTCAGCACGAAGGCGTGGGGCGACCCGCGCCAGCCGTTGGCCAAGGCCGCGGCGCCGGCGCGCTGAAGCAATCGTCGGCCGCAAAGGCGCAGGCACAGGCCGACCTGGATCGGGTCCTGGTCGAGCAGTGGGCCGTTGAGCGCGGCCCTGAGCAGATTTCGTTCTTCGAGGGGGAGCGCTGGTGTGTCGGTCATGAATCCCAAACGCCGACCGCGGGCGACTGTTGCGGCGCTCGGCGCCGGCCGTGCGATTGCGCCCTTCACTTCCTCGCCAGCGGCTGAGACAACGGAGCCCGTTCGCCCAGGGAGTCCGTCATGAAGACCCGCGCCGCCGTCGCTTTCGAAGCCAAGAAGCCGCTGGAGATTGTCGAGCTGGACCTGGAAGGTCCTCGCGCCGGCGAAGTCCTGGTGGAGATCAAGGCCACCGGGATCTGCCACACCGACGCCTACACTCTGGACGGCCTGGATTCCGAAGGGATCTTCCCGTCGATCCTCGGGCACGAGGGCGCGGGCGTGGTGGTCGAGGTCGGCCCCGGCGTCACCTCGGTGAAGCCCGGCGACCACGTGATCCCGCTGTACACGCCCGAATGCCGGCAGTGCAAAAGCTGCCTGTCGCGCAAGACCAACCTCTGCACGGCGATCCGCGCGACCCAGGGCAAGGGGCTGATGCCGGACGGCACCAGCCGGTTCTCCTACAAGGGCCAGACGATCTACCACTACATGGGCTGTTCGACCTTCTCGAACTACACGGTCCTGCCGGAGATCGCGGTCGCCAAGATCCGCCCGGACGCCCCGTTCGAGACCGCCTGCTACGTCGGCTGCGGCGTGACCACCGGGGTCGGCGCCGTGGTCAACACCGCCCAGGTGGAGGCCGGCGCCAACTGCGTGGTGTTCGGTCTGGGCGGCATCGGGCTGAACGTCATCCAGGGGCTGAAGCTGGTCGGCGCGGGGATGATCGTCGGCGTCGACATCAATCCGGCCCGCGAGGAATGGGGCCGCCGCTTCGGCATGACCCACTTCGTCAATCCCAAGGCCGTCGCCGGCGACCTGGTGGCCCATCTGGTCGAGCTGACCGGCGGCGGCGCCGACTACACCTTCGACGCCACCGGCAACACCGACGTCATGCGTCAGGCGCTGGAGGCCTGCCACCGCGGCTGGGGCGAGAGCATCATCATCGGCGTGGCCGAGGCCGGGAAGGAGATCACCACCCGGCCGTTCCAGCTGGTCACCGGCCGGGTATGGAAGGGAACCGCCTTTGGCGGCGCGCGCGGCCGCACCGACACGCCGAAGATCGTCGACTGGTACATGGACGGGAAGATCGAGATCGACCCGATGATCACCCACAAGCTGCCGCTCGAGCGGGTCAACGAGGCTTTCGACCTGATGCACCGGGGCGAGAGCATCCGCAGCGTCGTGGTCTACTGAGGTGACGCTCGAGACCGTCTCCACCAACCGATGCTTCGGCGGGACCCAGGCCGTCTACCGGCATGCGAGCCGTGCGACGGGGACGGACATGGTGTTCTCCGTATATCTGCCGCCGCAGGCGCAGCAGGGGCCCTGTCCGGTGGTCTGGTATCTCTCCGGGCTCACCTGCACCCACGCCAATGTCACCGAGAAGGGCCAGTTCCAGCGCGCCTGCGCCGAGCTCGGGCTAATCTTCATCGCGCCGGACACCAGCCCGCGCGGGCCGGACGTGCCGGATGATCCGGCGGGCGGCTGGGACTTCGGCCTGGGCGCCGGCTTCTACCTTGATGCGATCCAGGAGCCCTGGTCCGACCACTACCGCATGGAGAGCTACATCACCGGGGAGTTGCCCGAACTGGTGGCGGCGAACCTGCCGGTGGTCCTCGACCGCCAGGCGATCACCGGCCACTCCATGGGCGGGCACGGGGCGCTGACCCTGGCGCTGAAGAACCCCGGGCTCTGGCGCAGCGTCTCGGCCTTCGCGCCGATCAGCTCGCCGATGCGCTGCGCTTGGGGGGAGAAGGCGCTGTCCAACTACCTCGGGCCTGACCGCGCAGCCTGGCGGCGCCACGACGCGACGGCCTTGCTGGAGGACGGCGCCCGGTTGCCGGAACTGCTGGTCGACCAGGGCGCGGCCGATCCGTTCCTCGACGCCCAGCTGAAGCCCGAACTGCTCGAGGAAGCCTGCGCCAAGGCCGGCGTGCCGCTGACGCTGCGCCGCCAGGCCGGCTACGACCACAGCTACTACTTCATCGCCAGCTTCATGGACGACCACCTGCGCTGGCACGCCGAGCGGCTGCGGCCCTAGGCCGGAGCGGCCCTAGATGGAGACCGCCTGCGGCGACCAGTCGACCTGGCGCACGCCGGCCCGCATCGCGAGGTCCTCCAGAAAATCCGGCGGCTGGGCGCGATCTTCGGTGTGACCGCGCCACTCCAGCTCGGCCCGCGCCTCATAGCGCTCGCCGCCGTCGCGGTAGGTGATCGCCCAGGCGACCACCCGCTGGCCGCAGCCGGCGATCAGCTGCCGCAGCTCGGTTTGCGAAAGCCGGTCGGGCTCGGCCTCGACCCGCAGGACCGCGCGGAAGCGGCGGCGGATGCGCAGATCGGCCCACTCCAGCGTCCAGAGCATGGCGAGCCCGGCCAGGGTGACGGCGACGCCCAGCACCAGTTGGCCCGCGCCGAGGGTCAGGCCGACCATGGTCATGAACCAGAGGGTCGCGGCCGTCGCGACGCCGATGACGGCGTCCTCCCGGCGGACGATGGCGCCGGCGCCGATGAAGCCGATGCCGGTCAGCACGCCCAACGGCAGCCGCAGCACGTCCATCCGCAGGATGTCGTCCGCTCGGTGGGGCTCGTCGGCCTGGAGCAACAGGTTGGACAGCACCATCGCCAGGCAGGCGGCGACGCAGACCAGGGTCGTGGTGCGCAGCCCGGCGGCCTGACTGCGGGCTTCGCGATTGTAACCGACCAACATGCCGGCGAGCGCAGCGAGGCCCAGCCGGATGGTGATGTCGACCCAGGTGAGATCCAGCTGCATAAGGCGTTCCCGCCCTTAGAATGCCGCCTGACGGCTAAGGTTGCCCGCCTGGCGCCGCCGTCTGCGGCGGACCGGCGCAGATTTCTTGAAGCGGTCCCGCGACGTCTCGAAAAAGGCGGAGAAGTCGGCTAACAGGTTCGCCGCGCACCGCCCGGGACGGACGAGCTGCGGCTATGGAGACTTTCGGTTCGTGATCAAGACTGGCCCGCATTTGAAGCAGGCGCGTGAAGCGTTGGGCTGGACCCCGGTGCAGCTGGCGCGCGCCTTGCGCCTCGCCGGCGGCGACAAGCAGGGTGAGAAGCGCGTGCTGGAGATGGAATCCGGCCGCCGCGACATCTCCGGCCCGGTGACGGTCGCGGTGGAATCCTTCCTGCACGGCTATCTGCCCGTCGGCTTCAAGCCGGACGGCGAGATGGTCGCCGGCGACCAGCCCTAGCGATAAGGCGGGCGCGGGATCGAGGCCTGGGCGGCGCGCAGCGCCGCCGACCAGCGGTCGTTGAGATCGCGATAGTAGTCGTCGTGGTCGTCGATCCGGTGCACCAGCGTGGCGCGGCCTTCGCCGGAGCGAGCGGTCATCAGATCGATCGGCAGCCCGACCGCTAGGTTGGACCGCATCGTCGAGCTGAACGAGATCAGGCCGATCTTCACCGCCTCGTCGATCTCGGTGTCATAGGTCATCGCCCGGTCGAGGATCGGCTTGCCGTACTTGGTCTCGCCGATCTGCAGATAGGGGGTGTCCTGGCCGCACTCGATGAAGTTGCCGGCGCTGTAAACCAGGAACAGCCGCGTCGGCTCGCCGTTGACGCTGCCGCCGACCAGCAGGGTCGCATCGAAGTTGATGTCGTCCTGCTTCAGCCCCTCCATGGCGTCCTTGGTGGAGCGCACCGCCTGGCCGATCAGATAGGCCGCGCGGTGGATCGAACCGACCGTGCCGAGCGATTCCGGCTCCCCGGTGTCGGGTGCGGTGAAGCCGAGCTGAACGCGCTCCAGCGCCGCCTGAGTGGTGGACAGGCTGCCGGCCGAGGCCACGACGATCAGTCGCTCGCCGTCATTCCCGTAGACGCGCAGCTTGCGATAGGTGGAGACGTTGTCGACCCCGGCGTTGGTCCGGGTGTCGGCCAGCATGGCGAGGCCTTCCCGCACCAGCAAGCCCACGCAATAGGTCACGGCTAGCTCCGATCAGTCCTGTCGCTGGCGCACGGCCTCGCGCGCCAGCACGGCGACGCTCAGACGTTCCTGGCCGCCGCCGCGACGCGCCCCGCGCAGGGGCGCCGCATCCAGATAATCGAGTCCCACCGCCACGCGAAGATAGGACTGATCGGGACAGACCGCGTTGGCCGGATCAAAGCCGGTCCAGCCAAGATCGGGAACATAGGCTTCGGCCCAGGCGTGGGCCGCTTCCTGCTCGGCCGGATCGGGCCGGCAAAGGTGGCCGGAGACGTAGCGCGCCGGCACCCCCATCCGTCGCGCCGCAGCGATGAAGACGTGGGCGTAGTCCTGGCAGACCCCATGGCCCTCGCGGAAGGCCTCGGCGGCGGCCGTCTCCACCCCGGTCGCTGCGGTGTCGAACCGCATTCTCTGGTGCAACTCGTTCATCAGCCGGTGAAGCTGGCTCAGGGTGTCTTCTGCCTTGATCCCGCTGGCCCATGCGGCGAGCGCATCGTCCGCCTGGGTGAGCGGCGTGGTGCGCAGGAAGGTGGCGGGCGAGAACGGCTCGGGCGCGCCGCGCACCACGCCGGCGGTCTCGCGTACGTCGACCTCGCCTGTGACGCGCACCGTCAGTTCGGTCACCGCGCCTTCGGCGTAGAACAGGTGCAGGACGTTGCCGAAGGCGTCGCGCGCCTCCCGCAGCAGGCCGTCGACGTCGACGTCGACGCGCCAGTTGACCACCCGCTGGCCCTCATGCTCGGCGGGGGTGACCCGCAGCGCCTGGATCACCCCGGAGGCGGGCTGCTCGTAGGTGTAGCTGGTGGCGTGGCGGAGGCGGATGCGCATGGTCAGAACGCGAATTGCTCGGCGATGGCGACGCCCAGCTGGTTGTTGTCGGCGATGAAGCTGTCGAGGAACTGGTGCAGCCCGGAGGCGAACACTGCCTCGACGTTGCTCTCCCGCAGCTCGAGCTGGACCTTCGAGGCCTGTCGGTGTGCGGGCCCGCGGCGGCCGCTGCCGGCGCACAGGTAATCGAGCAGTTCGACGATGGCGTCGTAGCAGCAGGTCAGCGAGCGCGGCATGCGGTCGTTGAAGATCAGCAGGTCGGCGACCAGCCAGGGCTTCACCGCGTCGCGGTAGACCCAGCGATAGGCGGTCGCCGCCGAGACGGTCCTGAGGATCGTCGACCACTGGAAGTAGTCGAGGCTGCCGCCGACCGGCTCGCCGCGCGGCAGCAGCAGGTGGTATTTCACATCCAGCAGCCGGGCGGTGTTGTCGGCCCGCTCGACCGCCGCGCCGAGCTGCAGGAACCAGAAGGCGTCGTCGCGCAGCATGGTCCGCTGGGCGGATCCGTCGAACACCGCCACCGCCCGCTGCACGCTCTCGGTGAGTTCGCGCACCTCCAGCTTCGCCGGGTTCATCGCGCGGAGCCGTTCGACCTCGTGCCAGGCGCTGTTCAGCGCCTCCCAGGCCTCGCGGGTGAGGGCCGTTCGCACCGCCCGGGCGTTGCTGCGCGCGTGCTCGACGCAGTTGGCGATCGCCGAGGAATTGCCCGGGTCGATGGTCAGGTAGCGGACCACCGCGCCTTCCTCCGGTTCGCCGCCGGTCGCGGCGAAGGCGTCGGCGACGCCGGCGGCGGACAGCGCGCCGGACCAGGCGGCCGGGTCGCCGCCGTATGCGGTCGGCATGCCGGAGAGTCGGGCGGTCGCGTCGAGCAGCCGGGCGAGGAAGTCCGCTCGCTCCATGTAGCGGCCGGTCCAGTAGAGGTTGGAGGCGGTTCTCGAAAGCATACGCGTCAGCCGCCCGTCACCCAGGTGTCCTTGGTTCCGCCGCCCTGGCTGGAGTTCACCACCAGCGACCCCGGCGTCAGCGCCACGCGGGTCAGCCCGCCCGGCGTCACCTTCACCCCGTCCGCGCCGGTCAACACGAATGGGCGCAGATCGACGTGACGCGGCTCCAGGCAGCCCTCATGCAGGGTGGGGCAGGTGGAGAGCGCCAGGGTCGGCTGGGCGATGAAGCCCTGCGGATCGGCGCGCAGCTTGGCGGCGAACTCGTCGATCTGGCCGCGGCTCGCGTGCGGCCCGACCAGCATGCCGTAGCCGCCCGAGCCGTCGACCTCCTTGACCACCAGTTCGCTCAAGTGGTCGAGCACATAGGCCAGGTGGTCAGGTTCGCGGCAGCGCCAGGTCGGCACGTTGCCGAGGATCGGATCCTGGCCCGAATAGAACCGGATCACCTCGGGCATGTAGCTGTACATCGCCTTGTCGTCGGCGACCCCTGTGCCGATCGCGTTGGCCAGCGCGACATTGCCGGCGAGGTAGGCGGAGAGCAGCCCAGGCACGCCCAGGGTCGAGTCCGCGCGGAAGAACAGCGGGTCGAGGTAGGCGTCGTCCACCCGTCGGTAGATGACGTGCACCCGGCGCGGCCCCTCGGTCGTGCGCATGTAGACGAGGTTGTCGCGCACGAAGAGGTCGGCGCCTTCGACCAGTTCGACGCCCATCTTGTCGGCCAGGAAGCTGTGCTCGTAGAAGGCCGAGTTGAACGGCCCGGGGGTCAGCACGACGATGGTCGGCTCAGACTCCGGCCCGGCGGGCGCGACCGAGCGCAGGGTCTCCAGCAGCAGGTCCGGATAGGTCTCGACCGGCGCGACGTCGGCCTTCGCCATGAGCTCGGGGAACAGCCGCAGCATCATCTCCCGGTTCTCCAACATGTAGGAGACGCCGGACGGCGTGCGGGCGTTGTCCTCCAGCACGTAGAAGTCGTCGGGCCCGGTGCGCACCAGGTCGACGCCGGCCACGTGGACGAACACACCCTTGCTCGGGCGGTGGCCCATGACCGCCAGCTGGTGCTGCGGATTGAGCCGGACCAGCTCTTCCGGGATCACGCCCGCCTTGAGGATCTCCTGGGCGCCGTAGAGGTCGGCGAGCAGGGCGTTCAGCGCCTCGACCCGCTGCACCAGGCCGCGCTCGATCCGCGACCATTCCGAACCGGTCAGCACGCGCGGGACCAGGTCGAACGGGATCAGCCGCTCCGAGCCGTTCGGGTCGCCGTAGACGTTGAAGGTGATGCCGGTGCGCCGGAACAGCAGCTCGGCCTGCGCGCGGCGGGTCGGCAGCAACTCCGGCGGCGCGGCGTCCAACCAGGCCTTGACCCGGACGTAGGCCTCACGCGGCCCGTCCCCCGGCCAACCGTTCATCTCGTCGAAGGGGGTCGACATCGAAACCGCCGTAAGCTGCACGTCGTCAGCGAAGGCGAAAGCCGAGGCGCCGCACAGGCTCCGTGGTTAAATCGGCGGCATGCGAGCTTCAGCGCCCGGAAAGCGCGCAGCGCCCGAGCCTGGGCGCCTGCAGCTTAGGCGTTCTGGAGCACTCGCACAGTCCGGCGGGCTTCGCGGAACGACACCAGCCGGCCGGCGGCCTCGTCCCACAGGCTGAGCCGAACGGCGCGGAAGCCGTCCATCAGGGTGATCCGGCTCATCGACTTCAGCGCCGGATGGTCCTCCATCACCTGCGGCAGCCGGTAGAACGGGATCTTGCTGCCGACGTGATGCACGTGGTGGGCGCCGATGTTGGCGGTGAACCAGCGCAGGACCGGCGGCATGTGCAGGTGCGAGGAGCCGCGCAGCCCGGCCTCATGCAGGCTCCAGCCTTCGTTGCGCGACCACCAGGCGCCCTCGAACTGGTGCTGGACGTAGAACAGCCACACCCCGATCGAGGCGGCGATGACGACGATCGTCAGGTGCACCACTAGGGTGGCGGCCAGGCCCGCCAGCGCGATCTGCGGCAGAACCAGGATGGCCAGGCCGAGGTTGTTGCCGAGCACCGACAGCCAGGCCCGGCCTTCGCGCATCAGACCGATCGGCGCGCGATGCTGCAGGACGAACATGTAGCCGGGGCCGAGGCCGAACATCACCAGCGGGTGGCGGTAGAGCCGGTACGCCATCCGCATGAGCCAGGGCCGCGCGCGATATTCTTCCACGGTCAGGGTGTCGACCGCGCCCAGGGTGCGCCGGTCGAGGTTGCCGGAGGTGGCGTGGTGGATGGCGTGGGTGCGGCGCCAGTAGTCGTAGGGCGTCGCCGTGAGCACCCCGATGATCCGGCCGGTCCAGGCGTTGGCCTGCGGCGAGCGGAAGAACGAGGCGTGGCCGCAGTCGTGCTGGATCAGGAACAGCCGCACCAGGAAGGCGGCGGCGGGAACGGTGAAGGCCACCCCCCACCACCAGCCATTGCTGACCGTGTAGAGCGCCAGCCCCCAGAGCAGCGCGAGCGGGACGGCGGTCACCGCGATCTCGAACAGGCTGCGGCCGTGGCTCGGCTGCTGGTAGGAGGCCAGCGCCTCTCGGAGGGCTCGCGGGTCGCGGGGTAGGCTCATACAGGCTCGCTCGAAACAGGGGCGCGCAGCGCTTAGCGGTCTAATGCGACGGATTCTGGGTCGTGTTCCATGCGCATCGAGAAAATGCCGTCAAGCTCTAGAGCGCCGGGACTTGAACCCCGCCCTGCGGCTGAATATCGCTTGTGGGCAACAGGCCGACGGCCGACAGGAGGAACAACATGCCCACCGCGATCCAAGAGGTGCCGCTGAAGACCATCACCGGCGACGACACCAAGCTCGGCGACTACGCCGGCAAGGTGCTGCTGGTGGTCAATGTCGCCTCCAAGTGCGGGCTGACGCCGCAATACGAGGCGCTCGAGACGCTCTATGCGGACAAGCGCGCCGAGGGGCTCGAGGTGCTCGGCTTCCCGGCCAACGACTTCGGCGCCCAGGAGCCCGGCACGAACGAAGAGATCCAGGACTTCTGCCGCTCGAACTTCGGGGTCGACTTCCCGATGTTCGCCAAGATCGCGGTGACGGGCGACCAGATCCATCCGCTCTACAAGACGCTCACCGAGACCTATCCGCAGGCCGCCTCGAACGCCGGCGAGGACTTCCGCGCGCGCCTGCAAGGCTATGGCATGACGCCGAATCCGGAGCCCGGCATCCTGTGGAACTTCGAGAAATTCCTGATCAACCGGAAGGGTGAGGTCGTGGCCCGGTTCGCGCCCAACGTGCCGCCGAACGATCCGATGGTGCTGGAAGCGATCGACAAGGCGCTCACCGCGGCCTGACCGGGCCTGCATTTACGCGGAGTAAACCGTCTTCGGACGAACAGTGCTCTCCAGCGAAATAGGGGGGCGCAATGAGTATGACGGCGGAGGTCGGACAGGCGGCGATGACGGACGTCCTGTCTGCCGTGGCGGGTGAACTGTTGCTCGCCCAGGGGACCTGCGCTCGACTCGACGGCGCCCTCGGCCAACTGCTGCACGCCGCCCCCGCCGACCAGCGGGGCGCGGTGATGCAGGAGTTGCACGCGGTCGATCAGCTCAACCAGCAGATCGCGGCGGTGGCCGGATTCGTCGAGCGGCTCTCCGGCAAGCTCGGCGCGAGCGTGACGATCGACGTGGCCGAGGCGCTGGGGACGATCACCCTGGGCGAGGTTGCGCAACGCATCAGCCAAGGCGTCGGCCAGGCCGCCGCGCCGATCGCCGACGTCAGCGACGACGTAGACTTTTTCTGAGGCGCAGAGCGGCGGGCGGCGACGCAACCAACGGCCGAGCCGTCGCCTTATATCTGCAGACAGTGTGCGGCGTCGGTCCGCGCGATCTGGAGATACTCGCCATGATCACCGACCAAAAATCCTTCGAAGCGGCGCTCGAACGGGTGACGGTCTTCCTCGACCAGCCGCCGCGCGAGGGGACGGCCCAGGACTACGAGTTCGCCTCGCTCCTGGAGGAGATCGCGCAGTACGAGACCGAGATCCAATCCATGCCGACGACCACAGCGCTGGACGGAGTCGTGACGCGGGCCCATGACCTGATGCGCCAGGCCGCTGACCTGCGCAGCAAGCGCGATGCCGCCCTGAAGCCGCGGTGGAGCAGTTTTCCGGAGGACGGCGAGGGGATCGGACCGACCACCGGCGTCTGACGGCCGGTCAGCCGTACTTGAGCAGGCCCAGCGCCGACTGCAGCATGACGCCGTTCGCCGACGCCCCCATCAGGTCCAGGTGGGGGGCGGGATCGGCCTGGTAGTAGAGCCGCTCCCAGTCGGTCTGCGACACGCAGCTGTCGCGCAACTGGACCGAGGCGGCGTTGCGCAGGTCTGGATTGCGCAGCCACAGGCCGCCGAACCAATCGAGATCGCGGATGATGAAGTAGTCGCGCAGGAAACTGCGGTAGGCGGCGAGGTCGGGTTCCACCGGCGGTAGACCCAATGCGCCGTGCAGCCGCCAGTGAAGGTACTGCTCGGTGCCGACGGGCTCGTCCGCCTCGTCGAACGCCGCGCCCCACTGCAGCACCAGGTCCGGCAGAGCCCCGAAGCTCATGATGTCGGAGACGTGGAACGGCATGTACCGGCGCGTCCAGACGTCCGGCGCCACGATGCGGCCGAACAGTCGGCCCGGGCGGACCGGGAAGGTGCGGTGCAGGGCGAGCAGGGACGACAGAATTCCCGGCTGGAACAGCGCCAGGTCGGTTCGGGTGAGCAGGACGTAGGACTTGCCTTCGCGCTGGGCCGCCGCAAGGACGGCGCGGGCCAGCAGCAGCTGCCGATTGCGGTTCTGCCGCCCGGGCCGGTCGGTGTCCGGAACCAGCACCACCTCGGCTGAGTCGCGCAGCGCCGCGACCAGGTCCGGCGGAGTCTGCTCCCAGGTCGCCACGAAGATCCGGGCGCTCGGATTCAGCGCCCGATAGAGCCGCACCAGGGCTGGCGTCTCCGGCGTGCAGAGCCCGCGCAGGCAGATCGCGGCGGCGGCCGTTTCGCCGTCGCTGACGGGGCCGAGCGTCGCGCCCAGTTCCGACGCCGCCAGCGCATAGCGCCAGTCCTGCCGATCGGGGACCGCGCCCAGGCTGGCGAACAGGGCCTGACGGTCGCGGCCGGTGCGCAGGATCTCCAGCTCGACCCGCGCCGGCAGAAAGCCCGCGGCCAGCTCGAGCGCTGCGGCGAAGTGGCCCGCGGCCATCTGCGGCTCGCCGAGCCGCATCAGCCCGCAAAGGTGGTGCGCGGCGACGGTGGCTTCCCGCTCCACTGAGCCTGCCGGCCATCGGTGACGGTTGCGCGCCAACGACGCCTCGGCCTCGGCCAGCCAGACCTGGTTGCCGTCGTGATGAGCGACGGCCAGGCGGAGCGCGTGGTCCCGGGGATTGTCCTGGTCGAACATGCCGAGCGCCGCGCCGCTCAGATAGTGGGTCCTGGCCGCGGCGATATCCCTGGCGGCGAGGGCCTCGGCCGCCTTGAAATGCCAGTAGCGGTAATCGTCCATCGACCGTCCCCAGCGCCGCGAGCGCAGGCGCGCGCGTTATCGTCGACCGAGTCCGCCGCCGGGGTCGAGTGTGCGGCCGTTGCCGGTGATCGCCGGCTGACATCGGTTTCCAGGCTCGATCTCGCCGGCTAATGCTCGGTCGAGAGGGAGTCGCCGTGGCCGAGACGATCGTTCAGACCTACGAGACGCGGTCGGGGCCGATGGTCGCGCTGCGGACCGACCATTACATGACCAAGGCGCTGGAGCTGTACGGCGAGTACTGCCCGGACGAATGGCGGGCGCTGCGGCAGATGATCCGTCCCGGGATGACCGTGGTGGAGGTCGGCGCCAACATGGGGACCCACAGCGTGGACATGGCCCGCGCCTGCGCGCCAGGCCCGTTCTACGCGTTCGAACCGCAGCCGCGGATCTTTCAGGTGCTGTGCGCCAACCTGGCGCTCAACGACATCGGCAACGCCTTCGCCTATCCCGAGGGCTGCGGAGAGGCCGAGGGCGTCGCTGTGGTTCCACGGCTGGACTATGCACGCGAGGGCAACTTCGGCGGCATGTCCCTGCAGCCCGACGGCGTCGCGGGCGTCAAGGTCCGCGTCCGTCCGCTCGACAGCCTCGAGCTGCCGGCCTGCGGGCTGATCAAGATCGACGTGGAGGGCTTCGAGCCGCAGGTGCTGCGCGGCGCCCGGCAGACGATCGCCCGCTGCCGCCCGGTGCTCTATGTCGAGAACGACCGCAAGGACCAGCAGCAGGAGGTGATCTCGCTGATCGCCGAGATGGGCTACCGGCTCTACTGGCACGTCCCGATGCTGTTCTCGCCGCAGAACTTCAAGGGGGTCCAGGAGAACATCTTCCCAGGGGTCGCCTCGGTGAACATGCTGTGCCTCCCCAGCGAGCGGAAAACCACGGTCCAGGGGCTGCAACAGATCGATCCGGACAACTGGACCTCGCCGGTCCAGTTCCACCGCTAAGTGCGCGCCGAGACGCGCCGGCTCAGGAGGAAACACTTGAAGACGCTTCGCGCCATCGGCCCGCTCGGGTTCGCCGTTCTGATCGTCGGCTGCGCGGCGACGAGCGCGCCGCAGGTCCCGTCGATCCAGGCCAAGCCGCCGACGGGCGCGCCCAACGTGACGCAGGGCTACTTGGCCAAGGAGGCGCGGCCGAACAGCCTGCTGCTGGTGCCGCCGCCGCCCGCGCCCGGCTCTGAAGCCATGGCCCGCGACGAGGCCGCCGCCAAGGCCGCGGTCGCCCTGCGGGGCGGTCCGCGGTGGAACGTCGCCACCAACGACGCCGAACTGAAGCTGCCGCAGGCGGCGCAGACCTTCTCCTGCGCGCTGGGCGTGAAGTTGGACCCAGCAAAGGCTCCGCACGTCTTCACCCTGCTGCAGCGCTCGCTCGGCGATCTCGGCCTGTCCACCTACGCCGCCAAGACGAAGTACATGCGGGCGCGGCCGTTCACGGCGAACGGCGCGCCGACCTGCACGCCGTCGTTCGAGCCGGTGCTGCGCAAGGACGGCTCCTATCCGTCGGGCCACAGCGCCGCGGGCTTCGGCTGGGGCATGATCCTGGCGGAGCTGGCGCCGGACCGCGGTGACCAACTGGTGGCGCGCGGCCGGGCGTTCGGCCAGAGCCGGGTGATCTGCAACGTCCACTGGCAGAGCGACGTGGAAGAGGGCCGGGTGGTGGCCGCTGCGGTCGTCGCCAGGCTGCATAGCGATCCGCAGTTCCGCGCCGACCTGGAGGCCGCTCGCGCCGAGATGGCCACGCTGCGCCAGCAAGGCACGCCGCCCGACGGCGATTGCGCCGCCGAAGCCGCCGCGCTCGCCGCCGGGTAGGGACAAGATGAGCGAAGACCCGCCGCTATCGATCCTGGGAGTCGCCGGCAGCTTGCGGCAGGGCTCGTTCAATCGGGCGCTGCTGCGCGCGGCGGTGGACCTAGCCCCCGACGGGGTGCGGATCGAGATCTTCGATCTCGCCGCAGTGCCGCTCTACAACGCCGATCTCGAGGCCGCCGGCGATCCGCCGGGCGTGGCGGCCTTCAAGCAGGCGATCCGGGCGGCCGACGGCGTCCTGCTGGCGACGCCGGAGTACAACCATGGCGTCCCGGGGGTGATGAAGAACGCGGTGGACTGGGCCTCGCGGCCGCCGCGCGACGCGGCGCTGGGTGAAAAGCCGGTCGGCGTCATCGGCGCCTCGCCGGGCATGACCGGCAGCGCCCGCGGCCAGAGCCAGCTGCGCCAGGCGTTCGAATTCACGAACTCCTTCTGCATGCCGCAGCCAGAACTGCTGGTGTTCCGCGCGCACGAGAAGTTCGACGACGACGGGCGGCTGACGGACGCCGCCACGCGCGAGCATCTGGCGCGCTACCTGACCGCCTTCGCGGCGTGGATCCGACGCTTCCGCTGAGTCTTGCCGCGTTCCCGAGGCTTGTAGGGGCGCACCGTCGGCATCACAGTGCTCCTCCACCCGCGCGGCATCGCGTGGGCAAAGAACAATAAGCGGGAGGATAGGCTGTGACGGAGATCACCGGCAAAGCCGCGGTCGTGACCGGCGGCGGCAGCGGCATCGGCATGGGGCTGGCCAAGGAATTGGCCCGCCAGGGCGCATCGGTCGCCGTGGCCGACATCCTGCTCGACAATGCGAAGAAGGTCGCCGACGAGATCAACGCCGCCGGTGGCAAGGCCGTCGCCATCCACTGCGACGTCTGCGAGCGCAGCTCGATCAAGCAGCTCAAGGCCGAGGCCAACGCCGCCCTGGGCCCCGTCCAGTTGTTGTTCGCCAACGCCGGGGCGACCTCGTTCGACCCGCTGATGGAGATGTCGGACGACGACGTCGACTGGATCATCCAGGTCAATCTGATGGGGGTGATGAACACCACCCGCGCCTTCCTGCCGGACATGATCGCAGCCGGCGACGGGCACATCGTGGCGACCGCCTCGATGGCCGGCCTGCTGCCGGGCTGGATCCCGGTGCACGTGCCCTATTCCGCGGCCAAGGCGGGGATCATCGGCTTCATGATGAACCTCGGCCTGGAGCTGAAGCAGCACAACGTCCACACCACCAGCTACTGCCCGGGCGGAGTGGCGTCGGGGATGAAGGCCAACAATTCGCGCTATCGTCCGGCGCGGTTCGGCGGCCCGAGCGAAGCCGAGCTGCAGATCACCGACGCCTCGTTCAAGCACAACGACCTAGCCTTCTTCTCGCCGGAGGCGGTCGCGCCGATGGTGCTGCGCGCCGTGCGCAACAACCGCGCCTTCGTGTTCGACCATCCCGACCAACGCCGCTACTTCCGCGAGACCTACTCCGACGTGGTCGAGGCCTGTTACGACGACGCCGACGCCTATGAGCGAGAGCAGGGGACGCCGGCGGCCAATCCGGAAGGCGCAAAGCTGATCGGCGCCGAATGACGGCCCGGCGCGATCCGCCCGTGCATCCGAAGTACCCCAACGTCTTCAGTCCGATCCGGCTGGGCCCGGTCGAGATCCCGACGCGGTTCTTCTTTGCGCCGCACGGCAGCGCGCTGAGCGCCGGGACCAAGCCGTCCGACGATCTCGTCGCCTACAGCGCCGAGCGGGTGACGGGCGGCGGTTGCGGCCTGGTGATCGTCGCTCTGGTCGCCCACGAGCGCGGCCGCACCCGCCAACCGTCGCCGCATCCGCCGGAGAACATCGCCGCCTTCCGGGTGATGGCCGACGCGATCCACGCGGCGGGCGGCAAGATCTTCGGCCAGATCTTCTACTGGTGGGGCGGCTTCGGCCAATGGCAGCCGCTCAGCCCGCCGGCGCCTTCGCTCGGGCCGTCGACCCGCCAGTTCGGCTATTCCGACCGGACGGTGTCGACCCACGCCATGGGCAAGGACGAGATCGCGGCGATGCACGCCGCCGTCCGCCGCTCGGCCGGGCACCTGCGCGAAGCGGGGTTCGACGGCGTGATGCTGCACGGCTCGCACGCCGGGCTGATCGAGCAGTTCCTCTCGCCCTATTTCAACCAGCGCACCGACGAGTACGGCGGCAACCTAGAGAACCGCATGCGCTTCCTCGTCGAGTCGCTGCAGGCGGCGCGCGAAGGGGCCGGCCCCGACCTGGCGGTCGGCATGCGGTTCAACTGCGACGAGCTGCTGCCCGGCGGCTACGGCGTGGAGACCGCGCGCGAGGTGGTCGGCGAGATCTGCGCGCGCGGGCTGGTCGACTACATCGACCTCGACGTCGGCGTGGAGCCGCAGCAGTTCCATCACGGCATGCCGACCAGCTTCGTCGCGCCGCAGCCCTACCGGCCCTTCGTCGAACAGGTGCGCCAGGCCGCCGGGGCCACCCCGGTGCTCAGCGTGCTGGGCCGGATCACCTCGATGGCCGACGCCGAGGCGGCGATCGCGGCCGGCGTCTGCGACGTGGTGGGCGCGGCGCGTCAGCTGATCGCCGAGCCGGAGTTCGTGAAGAACGCCCGCGAGGGGCGGGAAGACCGCAGCCGCACCTGCGTGGCCTGCAACTGGTGCACGGCGGCGGGCGGCGACGGCGCGCAGGGCTGTATCGTCAACCCCGCCAGCTATCGCGAGCGGCTATGGGGCGTGGCGAGCTTCGCGCCGGCCGCGCGGCCCTCGCGGGTGGTCATCATCGGCGGCGGGCCCGGCGGTCTGGAGGCCGCCCGGGTCAGCGCCATCAAGGGCCATAAGGTCACCCTGTTCGAGGCGCGCGAGCGGCTGGGTGGCGCGCTGGCGCTGTGGGCCGATCTGCCGGGGCGCGAGACCTACCGCCAGGCGGTCGACTGGTGGGCCGGCGAAGTCGCGCGGCTGGGCGTCGATGTGCGGCTGGGCGCGGCGGCGGACGCCGCCGCAGTGCTGGCCGAGCAGCCGGACGCGGTGATCGTCGCCACCGGCGCCCGCTACAGCCCGGGCGGACGCAGCATCACCTTCGACGCCGACCTGCCCGGATCCGACCGGCCGTTCGTCTACCGACCAGAGGAGATCCTGCTGGGCGGCGCGCGTCCCTCAGGCCGGGTGGTGCTGGTCGACGGGGAGGGTCTGCACGCCAGCGCTGGGATCGCCGAACTACTCGCCCTGGGCGGCGCGGACGTCACTTACGTGACCGCAGGATTCTCGCCGCTGTCGCCGCGCCTAGTCGACAGCTTCGAGGCGCGCTTCATCGTTCAGCGGCTGAAGGCGGCCGGCGTGCGGTTTGCGCCGACCACCTGGATCCGCAGCATCGGCGAGGGCGCGGTGACGCTGTATGACGTCCACACCGGGGAAGAGCGGATCGAGCCGGTCGACGCCGTGGTTCTGTCGACCGGGCGCGTTCCGCTGGACGGGCTGGCGCGCGAGCTCGAGGGACGGGTTCCGCAGCTGTTCACCATCGGCGACGCGCTCGCCGCCCGTCCGCTGGCGACGGCGCCCTACGAGGGACAGAAGTTCGCGCGGCTGATCGGCGAGCCCGGGGCGCCGTCCACGGTCTGCGACGCCTTCTTCCGGCCCGATGAGCCGGAGCTGACGCCGTATCCGGCGGACGTGCTGCGGGCGCGCGCTTAAGAGCGCGGGCCTAAGAGGCTGTCATCCCGGAACGCGCTTAGCGCGTGTCCGGGATCCAAGAACATGGCGATTGCAGTCTGGCGCTAGTCTGGCCGCGCCATGTTCTTGGATCCCGGTCTTCTTCTTGGATCCCGGTCTTCGCTCCGCGAAACCGGGATGACAGCAATGGGTGGCTATCGGCTTGCCCGCTCCAGCCGCGCCACCGCCTGGTCGAGTTGGGCCATGGTCTCGGTCAGCAGCTGCTTCAGCCGCCGGACATCGTCCGCAGGCGAGGCGGCCTTCGGCGTCGGCAGCAGGCCGTGCAGGAACAGCCGGATGCTGTAGCGGGTGCGGCGGTCGATGGTCGCGCGGTCGTGGGCCACGCCCCAGGCCGCGGTGTTCGCCGGGCCGCCGACGACCAGGGCCAGGAAGGCGTCGGCCGCGTCCTCCGCCTCGGCGAAATCGGCGCCCAGGCGACGGCGGAACAGGTCGGCCAGATAGGCGACGGTCTGATCGGTGCCCTGGTGCACGGTGTAGTCGCCAATCTCCGGCATGCGGCCGGACTCGGCGTTGGTCAGCCGCAGCAGCCTGAGGCCCGCCGGGCTGAGGATGTTGTCGACCAGGATCTGGCCGATCGCCAGCAGGCTGGTCTCCAGGTCGTCCGTCTCCGCCGCGCGCAGGCGTTCGACCGGCACGATCCAGTCCTCGATCGCCCGTTGCAGCGCGGCCTTGAACAGCGCCGTCTTGTCGCCGTAGCGCAGATAGACGGTGCGCTTGGCCATGCCGGCCGAGGCGGTGATCGCCTCGATGCTGGTGCGCTCGAAGCCCTGCTCGAGGAACAGGTCGAGCGCCTTGTCGAGAAACTGCTCATTGCTCAACGACGGCCGCCGGGGGCGCCGTTCGCGGGCGGTCGGCGGCGGCTCGTCGACGAGGCTCTCGGGCGTCTGGTTCGGGCTCATTCCACAGGTCTGCATGTCGGCGGCGGCGACGTCCACTCCGCTCACTGAAACGTGTGAGGTGCTAGCTAGGTAGCACGAATTCTTGGCGAAGTCGCCCCTTGGATCTGCCGTTGAAACGGGTAAGGTGACAACAAGGCGCGAACATCAGCGCCGCGGGAGGAAACGCTTGGGCCGGCTGGGCCGATGGCGCGCGTCGCAGTGTGCGACGCCGACGCGGCTTGGCCGGTCCGGTGGTCCCCCTCCGTTTTGAGAGGGCGAGAGGAATGCCGCTGGAAGCCGTCAACCTGAAGCCGAGCATCGGCTCCGAACTCAAGGTCACCGCCGGAATGCTCGCCGAGGGCGGGCTGGCCCGGGAGATCCGCGACCTGCTGGTGCAGCGCGGCGTGCTGATCGCCCGCGACGTTCACCTCAACGACGACCAGCAGCGCGCCTTCACCCGATCCCTTGGCGACCTGCGCCTCGGCACCGTCCGCAAGGAGGGCGAGGAGGGGCTGATGAAGGTCACCATGGATAAGAAAGTGAACCCCGAATACGCGGAGTTCTTTCCCGGCACCTTCTTCTGGCACATGGACGGCACCTATGACGCGGTGCCGCCATTCGCCACCGTGCTGACCCCGCGGGTGCTGTCGGCGGAAGGCGGCCAGACCGAATTCGCCAACACCTACGCGGCCTACGACGCCTTGGCCGAGGACGAGAAGGCCTACTTCGAGACCCTGCAGGTGGTGCACACCATGCAGGCGGCGATGTTCCCGGCGGTCCCCGACGTGCCGGTCAGCCAGATGCAGAAGTGGTTCACCTATCCGGAGCGAGTCCATCCGCTGGTCTGGCGCCACAAGTCCGGCCGCAAGTCGCTGGCGCTCAGCACCTCGGCGTCGCACGTCGTCGGCCTGCATCCGGCCGATAGCCGCGGGCTGCTCGACCGCCTGATCGCCCACACCACCCAGCCGCAGTTCGTCTACCGCCACGATTGGCGGATGGGCGACGTGCTCATCTGGGACAACACCGGCACCATCCACCGGGTGCGCCCCTACGACGCCGGCAGCGGGCGCGAACTGCACCGCTTCACCCTCAACGGCGAAGAGCCGATCTCGGCGGCCTAAGCCTGTCGAACACGCGCAGAAAAATCACTCAGGGGCGGAAAGAAGTCAGCTCATGCAAGTCGGCATCCATCTGGGATTTCAGAACCTTCACGGCATTCCCGACGCCGAGTTCTTCAGGAAGGAGACGCAGCTCGCCATTGAAGCCGAAGCGATGGGCTTCGATTTTGCGGCGGCGGTCGAACACCATTTCACCGACTACGCGGCGTGCCCGGATCCGATTCAGGTGCTGACCTATGTCGCGGCGAAGACCAAGACCATCAAGCTGATGCCGGCGGCGGTGATCCTGCCCTGGAACGATCCGCTGCGGGTGGTCGAGAAGACCCTGATGCTCGACCATCTGAGCGAGGGCCGGGTGATCCTCGGCATGGGTCGGGGCGCCGCGCGCCGGGAGTTCAAGGGCTTCCGGGTCGACCTCGCCGACTCGCGCGAGATGTTCGACGAGGCCGCGCTGATCATCATGAACGGCCTGGAGACCGGCTACGTCGAGGCCGACACCAAGTGGTACAAGCAGCCGCGCGTCGAAGTGCGGCCGCGGCCAGCCAAGTCCTTCCGGGACCGTACCGTGATGGTCAGCATGTCGCCCTCGTCGGCCGAGGTCGCCGCCCAGTACGGGCTGAAGGCGCTGCGGTTCTCGCAAGGCGACTGGAGCCACGCGCTTCCGGAAATCCGGGCCTATCGCTCGACCTTCAACGAACTGCACGGCCGGCCGGCCCCGCCCTTCGTCATCAGCGACTTCATCGTCTGCTTCGACACCATGGATAAGGTCGTCGAGTACACGGACAAGTATTTCGCGGCCCAGTTCGCCCAGGTCGCCCACCACTACGAGTTCGGCGGCGAGCACTTCAAGTCGCTGCCATCCTACTCGACCTACGTCACCTTGGGCGAGTTGTCGGCCGCCGCGGGCGGACCCGACAAGGCCTACAAGGACTACGTCGGCGGCAACCTGATCGGCACGCCCGAACAGATGTGGGAGAAGCACCTCATCCGCAAGGAGATGGTTGGCGACTACGAGATCATCGCCAACTTCAGCTTCGGCGGCATGCCCTACGAGCTGGTCTACGAGCAGATGAAGCTCTTCGCCGACAAGGTCATGCCGCGGCTCAAGGGTTAGGCGCGCCGCGCGCATGCCCACGGCCGCCCTCCAGGATCCCGCGCCCATGCATCCGAAGTATCCGAACGTCTTCAGCCCGTTCCGGCTCGGTCCGGTCGAACTGAAGAACCGCTTCTACTCTTCGCCGCATGCGGTGCCGCTGAACTGGCTGGGCGCGCCGACGCCGGACTACGTCGAGTACGTCGCGACGCGGGCCAGGGGCGGCTGCGGGCTGATCATCCTCAGCATGGCGGCGCTGCATCGCGCAAAGTCGATCTGGCCCTGCCCGCATCCCGACGAGAACGTGCCGGCGTTCCGCGCCCTGGCGGATGCGGTGCATGCGGCGGGCGGCAAGATCTTCGGCGAGCCCTGGTACTTCTGGGGCCAGCCGGGCCAGTGGCAGCCGTTCAGTCCGCCGGCCCCGGCGCTCAGTCCCTCGGTGTCGCAGTTCAGCTACCTCGACCGCCGGGCGACCACCCGGGAGATGACCAAGGACGAGATCCGCCGGATGGTCGCCACCTTCGCGGAATCGACCGCCAACCTGCGCGAGGCCGGCTTCGACGGGGTGATGATGCACGTGTCGCACGGCGCCGTGCTGGAACAGTTCCTGTCGCCCTACTTCAACCGTCGCACCGACGAATACGGCGGCTCGCTCGAAAACCGCATGCGCATCGTCATGGAGACCCTCGAGGCGGTGCGCGCGGCGGCGGGCCCGCAGATGGCGGTCGGCCTGCGGCTGAACTGCGACGAACTGCTGGAGGGCGGCTACCGGACCAGCGACGCCTATCAATTCCTGCAGCGGATCGCGCACTCTGGGCTGATCGACTACGTCGACCTCGACGTCGCCATCGAGCCCGACCAGTTCTGGATGGGGATGCCGCCAGTGTTCCTGGAGAAGCAGGTCTACCGGCCTTACGTCGAGCAGGTGCGCGAGGCGGCGGGCAAGGTCCCGGTGCTCTGCGTGATGGGCCGGCTGACCTCGATCGCCGAGGCCGAAGCGGTGCTGGCCTCCGGGGTCTGCGACCTGGTGGGGGCGGCGCGCGCGCTGATCGCCGAGCCGGAGCTGGTCAACCACGCCCGCGACGGGCTGGAGGACCGCAGCCGCACCTGCATCGCCTGCAACTGGTGCCTGGAGGCGCTGCTGGACGGCGCCCAGACCTGCACCGTCAATCCGACCGCCTGGCGCGAGCGCTACTGGGGCGAAGGCTCGATCACCCCGGCCGCCACCCGGGCTAAGACCATTGTCGTCGGCGGCGGCCCGGCTGGGCTCGAGGCGGCGCGGGTTGCGGCGCTTCGCGGCCATGAGGTCGAGCTCTGGGAGGCGCGCGACCGGCTGGGCGGGGCCTTGGCGCTCTGGGCCAGCCTGCCGGGCCGCGAGTTCTTCCTGAAGAGCGTCGAGTGGTGGGAGCGCGAGTTGCGGCGGCTCGGCGTGACGATCCAACTCGGGACCACCGCGACGGCCGCGGCGATCCTCGAGCGGGAGCCGGACGCGGTGATCCTGGCGACCGGCGCGCTCTACAGCCGCGAAGGCCACAGCAATTTCCGCGACCTGCCGATCGCCGGCCACGACCGGGCCTTCGTCTGCCGGCCGGAAGACGTCCTGCTTGGCGCGGTGCGGCCCTCGGGCAAGGTCGTCATTCTCGACGGCGAGGGGATCAACGCCGGCGTCGGCGTCGCCGAGGTCCTCGCCGGCCGCGGTTGTACGGTAGAGTTCCTGACCCCCGGTCTGTCGCCGGTCTCAGGGCGGGTTCACGCCGCGGAGGAGGGGCGCTTCATCATCCGGCGGCTGCACGCCGCGGGCGTGAAGGTCTCACCCTCGACCTATGTCCGGACGATCGGCGAGGGAGAGCTCCTCGCCTATGACGTCGTCACCGAGGAAGAACGGGTAATTGCCGGCGTCGACACCCTGGTGCTGGCGACCGGCCGGATGGCGGTCAACACGCTGGAGCAGGAGCTCGAGGGCAAGGTGGCGCAGCTCTTCCCGATCGGCGACGCGGTCTCCGCGCGGATGTGGGCGACGGCCAGCTACGAGGGCCACCTGTTCGCGCGCTTCATCGGCGAACCGGATGCGCCGCGGTCGCTGGCAGACGTCTATTTCGGTGGCGACGAAGTGCAGCTGATGGCCCTGCCGGAGGCGACCCGCCGGGCGCTGCAGCCCTCCTGAAGAAAAAGGAAGCTCACCCCGCGCAATGGCGGGATGAGCTTCCGGGGAGAGGTCTAGTTGAACGGCCGCACGGTCAGGCGCAGCCAGACTTCGCGGCCGCGGTCCATGTAGCAGGCGACCTCGTCGATGCCGGCCGGCCCGCGGGTCGTGCCGCCGGTCACCTGGCCGCCGAGCACCGAGCCGTTGGCGATGTTCGAGACCGAGCAGTTGCCGGTGGTCAGCTCGCCGCCAAGGTTCTTGCCGATCAGCGCGAACTCCCAGCGCTCCTCGGGGCCGCGGAATGTGAGGCTGAGGTCGGTCTTGATGAAGCCGCGCTGGTAGAAGTCGTCGCGCAGGCCGAGCACGGTCAGGTATTTCGACGAGTACTGGTTCTCGTTGGCCAGCACGACGCTCATGCCGTGGCCGATGTCGGTCTCGTAGCTGAAGCCGAAGTTGGCCTGCCAGTCGGGCGCGCGGACCAGCGGCCGGCCCTCGAGGTTCTGACCGGTGAAGAGACCGGTGGCCGGATTGAGCGCCTGGTTGCAGCCCTCGCCGACCGACTGGCCGCCCCAGCAGGGGACGTTGTTGAGGGTCTTGAAGCGGGCGTGGTTCCAGGCCACCGCGCCGTGCACCTCCAGTCCCTCGAGCTGCGGCGGACGGTAGGAGACGTCGAAGTCGACGCCGTAGACCAGCGCCGAGCCGGCGTTCAGCGTGCGCGCCACCGGCACGCCGTTCTGCGCCGGTTCGTTCACGCCGACCTGCAGGCCGGTGTAGCGGTAGTCGTAGGCGGAGAGGTTCATCGCCAGCCGGCGGTCCAGCAGCCGCGACTTCAGGCCGATTTCGCCGCCCTCCACCTTCTCGTCGCCGAACGAGATGTCGGGCCGCACGCCGCTCAGCGGATTGAGGTTGAACGAGCCCGACTTGAAGCCCTTCTTCAGCGAGCCGAACACCGTCAGATCGTCGGTCGGCCGATAGGTGACGGTCAGCTCCGGCGAGACGTTGTCCGACTGGATCTTCGGCACTGCGATCGGGAAGGCCACCGGCGCGCCGGTGATCAGGTTGAAGGGCGCGTTGGACCGCTCCTCGTCGGTCCAGCGGGCGCCGCCGGCCACTTCGAGCTGATCCGTCACCGCCCAGCGCAGCTGGCCGAACGCCGAGACCGACTTGATGTCGATATTGTGGACGTAGGACGCCAGGAACCGCGGCAGCCGGATCGCGGTGTTGCCGAACAGCGTCGTGCGATTGGTGATCTCGCCGTCCTGGTAGAAGGCGCCCAGGGTGAAGTTCAGCGGGCCGGTGAAGTCCGAGTTGGCGCGGACCTCCTGGGTGAAGTCCTCGCGGTCGAACGAGGTGTCGGAGACCAGGCCCGGTCCGGCGTAGGTCGACAGGCTGCCGTTGAGCGAGCTTTCGGTTTCGACCCGGTAGTAGCCGGTCGTCGAGTTGAGGGTGATCTCCGGCGTCGGGCTGTAGTTCAGCTCGAGCACGCCGAACTGCTGGTTGGTGGTCCGGTACGGCTCGCCGCCATTGCGGACGCCGAGGAAGGCGGCCGGATCCATGTTCACCGTGCGCAGGGTGCGGTTCTTGACGCAGTCCTCGCCGCCACCAAGGAACGGCACGCCGCTCGGGGCGCTGACGCGGTCGGGGCAGGAGATGATCTGGCCGGCGTCGCCGCCGATGACCCGGTCGCGAACCCAGTTGAGCTTGAGGCGGGCGTTGAACTGCGAGGTCGGGCGCCACACCGCAGTGCCGCGCAGCATATGGCTGCGGGTGGTCGGGGCCGAGCGCTTCTCGGGCGCGAGCGCGCCGGTGCCGGGCGCGGCGATCGCCTCGTTCCGGTAATAGCCGTCGGCGACGTCGTAGAGCGCCGCGAGGCGCAGGCCCAGCGTGTCGGTGACCGGGCCGGAGACGATCAGTTCGGCGCGGTTCTCCTCGGCCATGATCTCGTGCCCGTAGCGGCCGATCACCTCGAACTCGCTGCCGGGGTCGGCGGTGCGGATGGCAATCACGCCGCCCGGGCTGTTCTTGCCGTAGAACAGCGCCTGCGGGCCCTTCAGCACCTCGACCTGGGCGACGTCGAACATGCCGCTCGAGTAGGCCAGGCCCTGGCTGAGCTGCAGGCCGTCGAGATTCAGCGACACCGACTGGTCGACGCCGGCGTTCGAGGTCGAGGTGCCGATGCCGCGCAGCGAGACCTGAGTGCCGAGCGCGCCGATCGCCGAGCCGAGCGAGAGGCTGGGCACCAGCTTGGAGATATCCTTCAGGTCCTGGGTCTGCATCCGCTCGAGCTGGGCCTGGCCGATCGCGGTCTCGATGACCGGGACGTTCAGGATCGACTCCTGCCGCTTGCGGGCGGTGACGATGATCTCGCCGATCTCGGTCTCCTGCGCCGCCGCCAGGGTCGGCGCGGCGGAGACGCATGCGGTGGCGGCGAGCAGCCAGTTCCTGAGTTTCATCAGTTTTTCCCCTCTAGTCTTGTTGTTCGAGATGAATCGCGGCCGACCGCGATCGTCAGGGATCAGCGGCCAGCATCAGCGGGGCTTGGGCGCGGGGGCGGGCGCAGCGAACTCGGCGGCGTGCCGGTCAAGCGCGCGCGGCCAGCGTCTGTCGCGATGAGTCCTGCACGGCATGGCGCCCCTCCCGTCGTCCGGCGGCTTCTACGGCCGCGCTCGTTCGGCGAGCCGACTACCGGAGGCGAAATGCCGTTGCAACTAACGAAATCCCGAATAACGGGGTTCTCAAGTGGCGCAAGGGTGCGCACCCCCAGGTAGGTGTGGCCTGAAGCTGGAACATCCCTAGGTCGAAATTTGACGCTTTTGCGTCAGGCCCTGGCCGAGCGTCCCGTCGTGTAGGCGGTGATGCGATCGCAGGCCTCGCGCAGGCGCTGGCCGATCCGGCCGACCTCGGCTCCGGACGTCGTGTAGGTGAATCCGTTCAGTCCGAGGATAAAGGCCACGCGTCGCTTGGCGTCGAACACCGGCGCCAGCAGCGAGATCAGCGCGTATTCTTCGTCGGGGACCAAGGCGGTGACCTGGCTGACGGGATATTCCTGGCTTTCGCCGCCGAACAGCTGGTCGGGCGCCCAGTGCGGGGCCGTGTAGCGCGAATTGCGGACGGCGAAGGTGAAGCCGTGCGCCCGCGCGAACTCCATGCTCTCGAGCATGGTCGCCTTCAGCTCCGGCTTCGGCGGCGGCGTCAGCGTGTCCAGCCAGCGCTCCACCTCGGTCATCGGCGACCAGGCGTAGAACACGCCGCCGAACGGCGGGCGCAGCTTCATCCGCACGTCCTTCGGCGTGGACCAGCCGAGGTGATGCATCGACGCGGCGCGCTCGCGGACCACCACGACGTCGTCGTCCTGGAAGATCGCCGAGCAGATCACCTCGAACTCGTTGGCCAGGGCGCGCATCTCGCTCTGGGCGATCTGCAGCGGCGAAGCGTGCTGCGCCGCGATCTGGCCGATGTGGGCGATCTGCGGGCCCAGCACATAGGTCTTGTCGTTCGAGCGGTAGAGGAAGCCCTCTTCCACGAGGCTGCACAGCAATGCGTGGCAGGTCGCTCGGCTCATCTTCAGGGCGCGGACAAGATCACTGACCGTGAAGGCCTGATCCGGATGATCCGCCATCACGTTGAGGATGGCGGCGACGCGATGAACGCCCGGAGATAACTGGGTCATGTGTCCTGGAGAGCTGGGCCTCCGGCGCGATACGGCGTGTCTGTTCCTGCGTCAATCGGGCCATATCGGCGATCGGTCAAAGCGGACGTGGCGGGATCACCGTGACGAGCAGGCCGCCGTCTTGCGCATTGGCGATTCCCAGGTCGCCGCCGAAACGGGTCAGCAGGCGCGACGCGGTCGGTACGCCGAGCCCAAAGCCTGCGGTGTCGCGCGAACGGGCGCGGTCGCCGCGGAAGAACGGCTCGTAGATGTGGCCGAGATCCTCGGCCGGCATCCCCGCGCCGTGGTCGCGGATCAGGATCTGCGGCTCGCCCGCTGTCGCCTCCACGCTCAGCTCGGCGCCGCCGCCGTGACGCACGGCGTTGTCGACCAGCCGCCGCAAGGCTTCCTCCAACGGTCCGCGGTGCGTCGGCAGGACCAGGGTTTCGGGGCCGCAGTAGCCGGCCCGGTCGCCGAAGGCGGCGGCGACGCTGCGCGTCAGGGCGGCGATGTCCACCGGCTCGGCGGCGCTCACCTGATGCTGCGCCCGAAGGTAGGCGCTGAGCGAACTGAGCATCTGGTCGAGCTCCTCGACATTTCCGGCGATCAGGTCGCGGATGTCGTCCGGCTCGGCGAACTGCGCCGCCAGTTGGATGCGCGCCAGCGGCGTGCGCAGGTCGTGACTGATCGCCTCCATCGAGCGCGCCTGGTCCTCGATCAAACCGGCGATGCGGTCCTGCATCTCGTTGAACGCCCGGCCCAGGTCGCTGAGGTCGGCGGAGCCCGCGACGCGCACCGGCGTGCGCCGGCCGCCGCCGAAGGCGCGCGCGGCCTGGGCCAGGTTGCGCAACGGGCGGCCGAGTTGGCCGAGCACGAACAGCGCAAAACCCAGGCCGAGCGCGGCGAACAGCACCGTCATCAGACTGACGCGCACTGCCATCGGCCAGACCCGGGCGAAGTCGCGCGAGCGGAAACTGAGCCAGCGGCCGTCCTCCAGCCGCATCACGCCGACCAGGTCTTGGCCATTGGCGCTGCGTCGGGTCCATAGCGACAGGTCGGCGCCGGCGAGCTCCGGCTCCCAGTGCAGGATTGCGCGCCGGATCGCCGCTGCGCCCGGGTCGGGCGCCGTCTCAGGCTTCAGCGGCGTCCGGGTCACGGCCGCCTCCAGGTAGCGGGTGGTCATGACCTCGCCGGCGTTCTGTCCGCCGTCGCGCGTCAGCGCATCGACCCGGCGGCTGACCACCAGCAGTTCGGCGACCCGCCGGGCGTGGTCCTCCCGCAGCGCCTCGCGGTCGATCCAGGCGTAGAAGGAGATGCTGGCGGCCAGCTGCAGGCCCAGGATGGCGGCCACCACGACCATCGAGCGCCCGACCAGGCTCTTCGGCCAAATTCGCAAAATCCGCCTCCGCCCTTGCACCCGGCTGGGAAAGAGGTGGTCGCAAGGCCGCTTTGCCGCGGCGTATCAGCTGTGTTGCGTAGTGTGTCTGGCCAAACGGTCCGGGGAACGGCCTCGCTCGCAAATGAGGGGTTTTCCGACCGGCTGGGGGGTGAAAACCCGAATGGCCGCTCGGCTGGCGAAGGTCTGTCATAGGTGAACCATCGCGCGGACCGTCGCACCGATGGAGCGGAGCCTTTCTTGTCACGCGGGCGCCGCCGAACCGTGGGCGGGAAGGGAACCGGCGATGTTCTCCTGCACGACCGACGACCAGCCGCAGGTCGGCTGCCTGTGCCATCAACCTGGGATCCAGAACCTCTCTCGGCGGATCGGCGCGGACCTGTCGCGGCGGGGCTTGGTCGCCGGCGCGGCGGCGTCGCTCGCCGCTCTGGGCATTTCCGGCGTCGCCCAAGCACAGTCCGCCGCCCCGGCGCGGCCAATCGTGCTCACCAATTTCCGGCTGTTCGACGGCAGGAACGCCCAGCTGCGCCAGAACCAGCGGCTACGGGTGGTCGGCGGCCGGATCAGCGGGCTCGCCGGCGGCGCGACCGGCGCCCCGGACGGCGCCGAGGTGATCGACTGCGGCGGGCGGGTGCTGATGCCCGGCCTGATCGACGCGCACTGGCACACGCTGTTCGCCGGCCTGTCGATGCAGCAGCTTATGGGCGGCGACGTCGGCTTCATTCATCTGGCCGCGGCCGCCGAAGCCGAGCGCACGTTAATGCGCGGCTTCACGACGGTGCGCGATCTCGGCGGACCGGTGTTCGCCTTCAAGCAGGCGGTGGACCAGGGCCTGGTCGTGGGCCCGCGGATCTATCCGTCCGGCGGCATGATCACCACCAGCGGCGGTCACGGCGACCTGCGGCCGCTGGACGAGGTGCCGCGTCAGGCGGGGTTGGCCGGCCCCACCGAGCGGATCGGCGGCAACTTCCTGGCCGACAGTCCGGAAGAGCTGCGGCTGCGGGTGCGCGAGATGCTGCTGCAGGGCGCCTCGCAGATCAAGCTGGTCGGCGGCGGCGGCGTGTCGTCCCCGCGCAGTCCGCTGGACATGTCGACCTTCAGCGTCGACGAGCTGCGCGTCGGCATCGCGACGGCCGCTGACTGGAACACCTACGTGACCGTCCACGCCTACGCGCCGGAGACCATCCAGCGAGCGCTCACGGCCGGCGCGCAGTGCATTGAGCACGCCCACCTGATGGACGACGCGATGGCGCGGATGATGGCGGACAAGGGGGTGTGGCTGAGCACCCAGCCGTTCCTCTCCGATGCGGACTCGTTGCCGCTGACCGGGCCGAGCCGCGTGGCCCTCGAGCAGGTCATCGCCGGCACCGACAACGCCTACCGGCTGGCGATCAAGCACCGGGTGAAGGTCGCCTGGGGATCGGACATGCTGTTCTCCCCGGTCATGGCCGCGCGCCAGAACATCATGCTGACCCACCTGACGAGGTGGTATTCCAACGCCGAGATCCTGACGATGGCGACGGCGACCAACGCCGAACTGCTGGCGATGTCGGGACCGCGCAATCCCTATCCGGGCAAGCTCGGCGTCATCGAGGACGGGGCGCACGCTGACCTGCTGGTGGTCGACGGCGATCCGCTGACCAACATCGCCATCCTGGAGACCCCGGAGAAGAGCCTCGGCCTGATCATGAAGGGTGGGAAGATCTTCAAGAACACCCTGGCCCCGCGGGCCTGAGCCCTCGTTCTGCGCGGAATGGACAAGCGCCGGCGGCATCTGCGCTTGTCCAGAGGTCCGCCGCGCCATCAACATTCCCGGCGATTGATCGAGGGGAGACAGCATGCGGCTTGCCGGCAGGGTGGCGTTCGTCACCGGATCATCGCGCGGCATCGGCGCGGCGATCGCCCTGAAACTGGCCGCCGACGGCGCCAGGCTGGTGCTGCATGCGCGCGGCGATCCGGCGCGGGCGCAGGCGGTCGCCAGGCAGATCCGCGACCAGGGCGGCGTGGCCGACGTCGTGCTCGGCGACCTGACCGACGGCGAGACCGCGGCGCGGGTGGTGCGCGACGCGTTCGCCGTCCACGGCGCGCTCGACATCCTGGTGTGCAACGCCGGCGGCGGCGAACCGGGACTGGCGGTCGATAAGAGCGTTGCGGCGATCGACCGGATCCTGGCGCTGAACCTGCGCGCGGTGATCCTGTCGACCATCGAGTTCGCCCGGCTGACCCAGAGCCCGCACGGGCGGGTGGTGCTGATCTCCTCCGGCTCCGCGACGCATCCGGCCTATGGCGCGACCATCTATGCCGCCGCCAAGGCGGGCGCCGAGGCCTTCGTCCGCTCGGTCGCGCAGGAGTTGGGCGAACGCGGCATCACGCTCAACACGGTGGCGCCCGGCACCACCCGCACCGAGATGATCGAAGGCCACACCTGGCCGGAGAAGATCCCCAAATGGGCGGCGCTGAAGCGCATCGGCGAGCCCGAAGACATCGCCGACATCGTCGCCTTCCTGGCGTCCGACGAAGCCCGCTGGCTGACCGGCGTCACCCTGGCGGCGAACGGAGGGCTGATCACCACCGCGGCGAACATCCTGGCGCACGACCGCTAGGCGAGGGGGCGCGGGGGCGGGTAGGGCGACACACGCCCCGATTGCTGGTCAGAGTTCGAAAGAACGCGGTTCTATAAAACTTGGCTGTGAAACGGCCTCATCGGGAGCCGCCGGTCCAGCCAGGAAGCGAATGGGACTGCCATGAAGACCCTGATGCGCGGCGCCGTGCTGGCTGCGGCCCTGCTGACCCTGAGCTCCGGCCTGGCGAACGCCCAGACCGCCGATCGGGTCTACGACAACGGGCCGGTCTGGGTGATCAGCTATGTCGAAACCAAGCCCGGGATGTTCGACGACTACATGGCCTACCTGGGCAGCAAGTGGCGGCAGCTGAACGAGGCCGACAAGCAGGCCGGACGCATCCTCGACTACAAGGTGCTGGCCGTCGCCTCGCCGCGGGACAACGAGCCCGACGTGCTGCTGATGATCGAGTATCCGAACATGGCCGCCTTCGACCGGCCGCTGGCCGAGAGCGAGGCGACGATGTCGACGGTCTTCGGCAGCGTCGTGAAGAGCAACCAGGCCTTTGCGTCCCGCGACTCGCTGCGGACCAATCGCGGCGAAGTGCTCGCCCGCGAGATGAAGTTCATCAAGTAAACCGGCCCCCCTCCGCCTATGGGCGGAGCGGGAAGGGCGCCGCCTGCACGTCGAAGTTCCCGCACGAAAATGTGCAAAGGTGTGACTGGTCATCGCCCGGACGCCTGTGCACTCTGACGCCTGAGGATGGAGAGAGTACTTGCGCGCTGCGGAGGCGCGTGGGGAGGCGTTTTCGCTGCTTTCAATCTCATTAAATCAATAGATATCCAGTCACCGGAGCAACTGCGCAAGCAGATCTCTGCTGATCTTTCGGTGTCGGCCGAAAATGTGCGCCCGCTATCGATGGTTATTTCCGAAACCTGCAGAAGGTCCAGGTCCATGGCTGATATTGCACGCCCGTCGGCCGGTGATGCGGCCGCCATTCGCCCGTTTCAGGTGAACGTGCCGGAGGCGGAGCTTGTCGAACTGCGCCAGCGCATCAGCGCGACCCGATGGCCGGACCGGGAGACGGTCGCCGACACGTCGCAAGGCGTGCAACTCGCGACGATGCGCAAGCTCGCCGACTATTGGGCGACGCAGTACGACTGGCGCCGCTGCGAGGCGCGGCTCAATGCCTATCCGCAGTTCATCACCCAGATCGACGGACTGGACATCCATTTCATCCACGTCCGGTCGAAGCATGAGAACGCCTTGCCGGTCATCGTCACCCACGGGTGGCCAGGCTCGATCATCGAGCAGCTCAAGATCATCGAGCCGCTGACCAATCCGACCGCGCACGGCGGCAATGAAGCGGACGCTTTCCACGTCGTGATCCCGTCGATGCCGGGCTACGGATTCTCCGGAAAGCCGACGACGACGGGCTGGGATACGCAGCGGATCGGGCGGGCGTGGAACCTGCTGATGAAGCGTCTCGGCTATGAGCGCTATGTCGCACAGGGCGGTGATTGGGGCGCGCTCATCGTCGATGTGATGGGCGTCCAGGCGCCCCCGGAACTGCTCGCCATCCATACCAACATGGCCGGCGCCGTCCCGCCCGAGATCGACAAGGCGGCTTTTGTCGGGGCGCCGCCGCCGTCTGACCTCTCAGCCGAGGAAAAGGTCGGATACGATCACCTCACCGATTTCTACCAGCATGGTCTGGCCTACGCCCAGGAGATGGGGAATCGGCCGCAGACGCTCTACGGGATCGCCGATTCACCGGTCGGGCTGGCGGCCTGGATCGCCGACCATGACATCCGCAGCTACCAGCTCATCGCCCGTGTGTTCGACGGCGTGTCGGAGGGGCTGACCCGCGATGACATCCTCGACAACATCACTCTCTACTGGCTGACGAACACGGCGCTCTCCGCGGCGCGTCTGTACTGGGAGAACAAGCTGGGCTTCGTCGCTCCGAAGAACGTCACCGTCCCGGCCGCCGTGAGCGTCTTCCCCGACGAGATCTACACGGTGTCGCGGGACTGGGCGCAGCGGGCCTATCCCAAGCTCATCCACTACAACCGGTTGCCGAAGGGCGGGCATTTCGCAGCCTGGGAACAGCCGAAGCTGTTTTCCGAAGAGGTGCGCGCCGGGTTCAAACCGCTGCGCGCCGATTTCGGGGGCGCACACGCCGCCTGAAAAGTCCGCCGCCTCAGACGGGGTCGCAGGTGACTTGCGCACCATGCAGTTCATAGCCCTTGACCGCCTCGAACCAACCGATCGTCGGCGGCGTGGCCAGGCGAAGGCCGGGAACGCGGAATAGCCGGTCGAGGAAATAGCGGGTTTCCTGGAGGGCGACCTGGCTGCCGGGGCAACGGTGCGCGCCTTCGGCGAAGCTCAGCCAAGCCGGCGGCTTCTTCATCCGCTTGGCGCGGCTGTCGTCGAACGCGAAGGGACAGGCGCCGACGACGGCCTCGTCGGTGTTCACGCCGCGGATGTCGATCGCGTAGATTTCGCCCGTCTTGACCTGTTCGCCGTTCGGGCCGGTCCAGTCGGCGGTCGCGCGGCGATGGAGCATGCCCGCCACCGGCTCCAGCCGCAGGACCTCGTAGAGGATGCCCAGCTGTTCGGTCTCGTCGCCGTCGAGGAAGCGCGCGCAGACCTCCGGCCGTTCGAACAGATACCAGGCGGCGGCGACGATGAACTCGCGCGTGGTCAGCATGCCGGCGGTTGCGTAGGTCATGCACTCGATCAGGATGGCCTGGTCGGTGTAGCCCTCCTGGACCAGCTTGGAGATCACGTCCTCGCGCGGCTGCGCCTTGCGCGCCCGGATCGCTGGCTTGACGTCCTTGTTGAAGAATTTGAGCACGCGATAGGTCTGCATAGCCTTCGCCCAGCGGGCTTGAAGGGCGCCGCGCGGGCGGTTGCTCATGGCGATGAATTGCAGCCGGATGCGCTGCGCCATCTCATCGGGGTTGGTCTCGGTCAGGCCGACCACTTCCGCGGCGACTTCGACCGCCATCTGGAAGCTCATCATGTCGAGCGGCTTGCGTCCGCCGCGCTGCAGGTCGGCGATCAGCCGATCCATGACCCGCTCCATGACGGGGTGATAGCGCTGCTCGATCGCCTCCGACTGGAAGTAAAGCGAGACCTGAATGCGCTTCTTCTTGTGGATCTCGCCGTCGAGGAAGAAGAACGAAACCTGGTCTGGGTTCGACATATCCATGTGCTCGGCGCCCGCGCCGGCCTGAAACATCGTCTTGTTGCGCAGGATTTCGCGCGCGAACACGTGGTCGGTGACGACCTTGGCGTGGGGGTAGCTCGGCTTGACCATCTGGCGCGCCAGGGCCGCGGTCTTTCGCTCGTCCGCGCCGTGCGCCACCGGGCAGCCGCGCGCCGTGGAGTGGGGCGTCACGCCCGCATCCCGATCGGTCACGTCTACCATGGCAGCTCTCCTCGATGAGCACGCTCGCGGCGGCTGCAGCCCACGCTATTGAATGGTCATTCACTAATCTAGTGTTCCGCCCTGTCAACGGGTGATGCTAGGCGAGGGGGATGACCGACGCGCCGAAGCGCAGGACGCGCAACATCGCCGAGAAGCGGGCCCGCATCATTGCGGCGGCGCAGATCCTGTTCACCCAGAAGGGCTATTCCCAGGCGAGCATCAAGGAGATCGCGGACCACGCCGAGGTCGCCGCCGGCCTTGTCATCAAGCATTTCGACAGCAAGCTGAAACTGTTCGAGGCGGCGCTCATCGCGGCGCTGGCGCATTCGAATATCGACGCGTCAGACAAGGCTGGGTTTGGCATGCGCCTGGCGGAAGTCGTCCTGAACAAGGAGACCAAGGTCGTCTTCCCAGCCATGGTCATGCTGTCCATCGAGGACGAGGAAGCCCGCCGGGTGGCGATGGCGGTGTTCCGTGAACACGGCATGAAGCCGACGGAACGCTGGCTTGGCGGCGCGCTGGCGGCCGAGCGCGCCGTCTACATCAACCTGCTGGGCGTGACCTTGTCGCTGCTCGACCGCCTGTTCGGTCCGGAATTGCAGGCCGACCTGGAGTTTCCGCCGGTGCAATGGATCGTCGAGTCGATCCAGCGGGCGGTGGATGTCGGCGAGACCGATCCTCAGGATTGAAGCGGCGGGGCCGCCATTGGGCGTTGTCTACGCCGGTTAGAGATGTCGCGGTTTGCGCCGATTAGAAATGTCAGGGCAGGGGCGTCTGGTGTCGGCCGACGGGCGGGCGCGCAGCCCACAACCCGCGCAGCGGCCGACCGCCCGGCCGGCGCACCGGAGATCATGACGGCGGGTTTTCCGAAGCGCGCCGGCAGGCGCGCGAGGCACGTAGCCGGACCTGTCAGGCGGAGGTCTGTTGAGCCTCGACGACAGACCTGGCGATCTCCTCCGAGGTGCGATCCAGTAGATCACATTGGATTAGGCGGGCGCTTCCATCAGCCGTCGTGATTTTCAGCTGCTCAGGTCGCCCAGTTAACCGGTCGCGCGGTCGAGAAGTGACGGTCGAGATCTCTCGCAGCGCGATCTCGAATGGTCGCCATTGCCGCGAGATCAAGATCCCACCTCGGATGAGGAGCGCTGCGCTATCTGACCGCGAGCGCCGATACGCGCGAGCATAGGGGGCGATCTTGTACATCACCCAAGCGGTTACTGCTGCGCACACGAAGACGTTCATCTCGTATCGCAGAATGACTGACCTTACGTACTCGTCGGGGTGAGCGATCTGCCAGGCCAAGGCGACCGTCGCGGCAGCTCCAACAACTGCCCAAGCAGAGAGAAGCAAAATAGCTCGTCTGGCTTTCGGTCTGGAAAAGCGCGCGATCGATTGGCCGTCGGAGTTGGCATCATGCTCAGGCATTTCGAGAGTCGTAAGGCGCGACCTTAAGCTGTGCAACGTTGCGAGCGTTCACTCGACGCCGAACATGTGCCCAGTCTGGTCGCGGCGCTTCGGCGCCTTGCAGCTGCGCGCCGGCGGCGGCTGGGTGTCCTGATAGGCCTTGATCATCTCCAGCAGCGAGCCCAGCCGCTTGTTCTCGACGACGGCGGCCTGGTTGACCTTCCGGATCTTGTCGAAGGTGCGGTAGGCGAGCTCCTCGCCCTGGTAGCGGATGGCGATCCGGCCGTCGGGATAGTCGACGACGGTCACCCGCTTGCCGATCGCCGATTGCGCGGTCTCCGATGGCTCCACGATGAACAGCACCTTGTCGTACTGCAGGGTCAGCGACTGGGAGAGGGTGCGTTCGACCTGCCAGGTGAACTCGTCGTCCAATTGGTCGCGCGGCGACATCGGCCGGTGCAGATCCTTCGGATTGGCCGGGACCTTGCCGAAGCGGGTGTTGTAGTCGGCGACGAAGCCCGGGAGGAACGCGTTGCCCTCGGCGATCGTGCTGATGGCGGCCAGCCGCAGCTCCTTCACCAGCCGGTCCTGCAGCGTCTTGTTGGCCCGCTCGACGCGGCCCTTCGCCTGACTGGAGTTGGCGCAGATGATCTCGATGTTCATCTTGCTCAGCGCCCGGCCGAACTGGGTCATCGCGTCGCCGCTGACGCCGGGCTTGCTGACGCGGAACACCGAATGCCGGTCGCTGTAGAACGCCACCGGCTTGCCGTGCGCCTCGAGGTAGGTCCGGGTCGCGGCGAAGTAGGCGAAGGTCGACTCCGACTCGACGAACTGCAGGTGCATCAGCCGGCTGGTGGCGTCGTCGATGAACACCAGCAGCGTGCACTTCGGCCCGCGGGCCTCGAACCAGCGGTGCTCGGAGCCGTCGATCTGCACCAGCTCGCCGACGCAGTCGCGCCGGTAGCGCGGCTGGTAGATCTTGCGCCGCCGCTTGGCGCGCGCGTCCCACAGGCCTTCGGCGATCATCCAGGCGCGCAGCGTCTCGCGTGAGACGGTGATGTCGTGCAGCTCCAACAGCTTCTCCGCCGCCAGCGTCGGGCCGAAATCCGGGTAGCGCGCCTTGATGATGTCGATCGCCGCTTGCCGCACGTCCGCCGGCGTCTTGCGGTTGCTCGGCCGGCCGCGCTTCTTCGAGACGATCCCGTCAGCGCCGCGCAGCCGGTAGGCCTTCAGCAGCCGCCAGACCTGGCGCTCGCTGAGGCCCAGCACGCCGGCCGCGGCGCGCACCGGCAATCGCTCGGCGTCTACGTCGCGCAGCACCTCGAACTTCGACAGCTCCGCATCGCTCATGATCCGCACCGCCATCGACGCCGTCTCCCAGCCAAGCTTGGAGGGAGGCTGACGTCTCTAATTTGCACGGCACTGACATTTGCACTTTGCGGTGTGGGTTCCAGGCGAAGTGCAACGGGGGCAGGGGACCGGACGGCGGGCGGGCGCGGAGCCCCACGCCGCGCAGAGCCCGACCGCCGTCCGCCGCACAGATGGATCAGCTTCGATCTTCGCTTCGAGCGCGCCGGTAGGCGCGCGAGCACGTAGAAGCGACACCGAAGGTGGCTCGCCCAGGTGTCGCTCGGGGTGGCGGATGTTGACTGGGCTGACAGCTCCGCCATGTTGAATCCAACATGCGCGCGCGAGTTGTCATTGGTTGGATGGTCGTTGTGGCAGCGATAGCCGCCACGTTGGTTACTGTCTCTGCCCTAAGACTTCCCGACACAAAGCTGTTCGCAGATTTCGGGAAACAGGAGAGCGACGTTGCACGCGCCGAACTGCTTCGGAAAAGAGTGTATTCCCGTTATCGCGTAGGCGGTCCTGAGGGCGACCTGCCCGCTTACCTAAAAGCACAGGGGATGGACGTAGATCGTCACATCGTCCCAGGTGCCGAGAACCCCGTTTTTGGCATGGCTCGGACGGAGCACGGCATCGGGATCTGCAATAGGCAAGCCTTGATAACTTGGCGCGTAACCCCCACAGGCAAGTTGAAGGAGCTAACCGTAAGCTACGGGGCAGACAATTGCCTCTGAAGGCCGCAGATCGCCGACCGAAGACTGCCAGACCGTCACTGCTCAGGGCTAGATGGTGGCGCCTTACAATCGAGCATCGAGGAGAATGCCTCCGCAGGAGTTCTGTAGCCGAGGCACTTGCGAGGCGTTGCGTTCATCCGCGCTGCTAATGCGCGCAGATCGGCGGTGCTGCGGGCCGAAATGTCTGCATCCAGCGGCAGGAAGCGCCTGAGGCGGCCGTTGGTGTTCTCGACAGAACCCTTCTGCCAGGGCGCTTGGGGCGCACAGAAGTAGGCGTCCATTCCGAGCGACGTTTTCAGGGCGGGGTAAGCGGCGAACTCGGTGCCGCGGTCGAAGGTGACGGTTCGCCGCGCGCCAGCAGGGAGGCCGCCGAGTTCCTCGGCCAGGCCGTTCATGATGGGCTTGGAGTGCCGGCTCGGCTGGACTCTCAGGACAGTGAACCGCGTCTGGCGCTCGACGATCGAGAGCACATTCCGCTGCCCGTGCGCCTTGCGGAACATCACCAGATCGCCCTCCCAGTGACCGAACGAGCTCCGCGCGGCGATCTCGGCCGGACGCTCGGCGAAGGTGTTCTCGAGCGGGATCTGCATGCCGCGGGGCTTCCGCGCGTAGCGCCGCCGGCGACGTCGACGGCGGCTCGGCAGCAACTGACAGAGATTCTGCGCATGCCCGAGCTCGCTGTAGACGAACTGATAGATGGTCTCGTGGCTGATCCGGCGGGCGCCGTCAGCCTCGCGTCGAAGGCGGCCGGCGATTTGTTCCGGCGACCAGGCTTGCTGCAGACGGGCGATGACGTACCGCGCCAGGTCTGGGTCCTGATGCAGCTTGCGCCGGCGGATGCGGCGCCGATCCGTGCGCGACTGGGCAGCTTGAGGAAAGTAGCCGCGCAGCCACGGCCCGTCGTCATGCCAATTGCGCCGGATTTCCCGGTGGATGGTCGAGCGGTGTCGGCCGAGCCGCTCGGCGATCCGCGGCACGGACATCTTCGCTTCGCGCAGCTGGAAAATCAGCTTGCGCTCATCCAAGGTGAGGTGGTCGTAGCGTTCGCCCACAGCCGGATCCGTCCCCGAGACAACCCGCTGAAAAGCTTGGCAGGTCGCACTTGGAAATGGAATCCACCCGGCTACAGGCGTTGTCTACGCCGGTTAGAGATGTCGCGGTTTGCGCCGATTAGAAATGTCAGGGCAGGGGCGTCTGGTGTCGGCCGACGGGCGGGCGCGCAGCCCACAACCCGCGCAGCGGCCGACCGCCCGGCCGGCGCACCGGAGATCATGACGGCGGGTTTTCCGAAGCGCGCCGGCAGGCGCGCGAGGCACGTAGCCGGACCTGTCAGGCGGAGGTCTGTTGAGCCTCGACGACAGACCTGGCGATCTCCTCCGAGGTGCGATCCAGTAGATCACATTGGATTAGGCGGGCGCTTCCATCAGCCGTCGTGATTTTCAGCTGCTCAGGTCGCCCAGTTAACCGGTCGCGCGGTCGAGAAGTGACGGTCGAGATCTCTCGCAGCGCGATCTCGAATGGTCGCCATTGCCGCGAGATCAAGATCCCACCTCGGATGAGGAGCGCTGCGCTATCTGACCGCGAGCGCCGATACGCGCGAGCATAGGGGGCGATCTTGTACATCACCCAAGCGGTTACTGCTGCGCACACGAAGACGTTCATCTCGTATCGCAGAATGACTGACCTTACGTACTCGTCGGGGTGAGCGATCTGCCAGGCCAAGGCGACCGTCGCGGCAGCTCCAACAACTGCCCAAGCAGAGAGAAGCAAAATAGCTCGTCTGGCTTTCGGTCTGGAAAAGCGCGCGATCGATTGGCCGTCGGAGTTGGCATCATGCTCAGGCATTTCGAGAGTCGTAAGGCGCGACCTTAAGCTGTGCAACGTTGCGAGCGTTCACTCGACGCCGAACATGTGCCCAGTCTGGTCGCGGCGCTTCGGCGCCTTGCAGCTGCGCGCCGGCGGCGGCTGGGTGTCCTGATAGGCCTTGATCATCTCCAGCAGCGAGCCCAGCCGCTTGTTCTCGACGACGGCGGCCTGGTTGACCTTCCGGATCTTGTCGAAGGTGCGGTAGGCGAGCTCCTCGCCCTGGTAGCGGATGGCGATCCGGCCGTCGGGATAGTCGACGACGGTCACCCGCTTGCCGATCGCCGATTGCGCGGTCTCCGATGGCTCCACGATGAACAGCACCTTGTCGTACTGCAGGGTCAGCGACTGGGAGAGGGTGCGTTCGACCTGCCAGGTGAACTCGTCGTCCAATTGGTCGCGCGGCGACATCGGCCGGTGCAGATCCTTCGGATTGGCCGGGACCTTGCCGAAGCGGGTGTTGTAGTCGGCGACGAAGCCCGGGAGGAACGCGTTGCCCTCGGCGATCGTGCTGATGGCGGCCAGCCGCAGCTCCTTCACCAGCCGGTCCTGCAGCGTCTTGTTGGCCCGCTCGACGCGGCCCTTCGCCTGACTGGAGTTGGCGCAGATGATCTCGATGTTCATCTTGCTCAGCGCCCGGCCGAACTGGGTCATCGCGTCGCCGCTGACGCCGGGCTTGCTGACGCGGAACACCGAATGCCGGTCGCTGTAGAACGCCACCGGCTTGCCGTGCGCCTCGAGGTAGGTCCGGGTCGCGGCGAAGTAGGCGAAGGTCGACTCCGACTCGACGAACTGCAGGTGCATCAGCCGGCTGGTGGCGTCGTCGATGAACACCAGCAGCGTGCACTTCGGCCCGCGGGCCTCGAACCAGCGGTGCTCGGAGCCGTCGATCTGCACCAGCTCGCCGACGCAGTCGCGCCGGTAGCGCGGCTGGTAGATCTTGCGCCGCCGCTTGGCGCGCGCGTCCCACAGGCCTTCGGCGATCATCCAGGCGCGCAGCGTCTCGCGTGAGACGGTGATGTCGTGCAGCTCCAACAGCTTCTCCGCCGCCAGCGTCGGGCCGAAATCCGGGTAGCGCGCCTTGATGATGTCGATCGCCGCTTGCCGCACGTCCGCCGGCGTCTTGCGGTTGCTCGGCCGGCCGCGCTTCTTCGAGACGATCCCGTCAGCGCCGCGCAGCCGGTAGGCCTTCAGCAGCCGCCAGACCTGGCGCTCGCTGAGGCCCAGCACGCCGGCCGCGGCGCGCACCGGCAATCGCTCGGCGTCTACGTCGCGCAGCACCTCGAACTTCGACAGCTCCGCATCGCTCATGATCCGCACCGCCATCGACGCCGTCTCCCAGCCAAGCTTGGAGGGAGGCTGACGTCTCTAATTTGCACGGCACTGACATTTGCACTTTGCGGTGTGGGTTCCAGGCGAAGTGCAACGGGGGCAGGGGACCGGACGGCGGGCGGGCGCGGAGCCCCACGCCGCGCAGAGCCCGACCGCCGTCCGCCGCACAGATGGATCAGCTTCGATCTTCGCTTCGAGCGCGCCGGTAGGCGCGCGAGCACGTAGAAGCGACACCGAAGGTGGCTCGCCCAGGTGTCGCTCGGGGTGGCGGATGTTGACTGGGCTGACAGCTCCGCCATGTTGAATCCAACATGCGCGCGCGAGTTGTCATTGGTTGGATGGTCGTTGTGGCAGCGATAGCCGCCACGTTGGTTACTGTCTCTGCCCTAAGACTTCCCGACACAAAGCTGTTCGCAGATTTCGGGAAACAGGAGAGCGACGTTGCACGCGCCGAACTGCTTCGGAAAAGAGTGTATTCCCGTTATCGCGTAGGCGGTCCTGAGGGCGACCTGCCCGCTTACCTAAAAGCACAGGGGATGGACGTAGATCGTCACATCGTCCCAGGTGCCGAGAACCCCGTTTTTGGCATGGCTCGGACGGAGCACGGCATCGGGATCTGCAATAGGCAAGCCTTGATAACTTGGCGCGTAACCCCCACAGGCAAGTTGAAGGAGCTAACCGTAAGCTACGGGGCAGACAATTGCCTCTGAAGGCCGCAGATCGCCGACCGAAGACTGCCAGACCGTCACTGCTCAGGGCTAGATGGTGGCGCCTTACAATCGAGCATCGAGGAGAATGCCTCCGCAGGAGTTCTGTAGCCGAGGCACTTGCGAGGCGTTGCGTTCATCCGCGCTGCTAATGCGCGCAGATCGGCGGTGCTGCGGGCCGAAATGTCTGCATCCAGCGGCAGGAAGCGCCTGAGGCGGCCGTTGGTGTTCTCGACAGAACCCTTCTGCCAGGGCGCTTGGGGCGCACAGAAGTAGGCGTCCATTCCGAGCGACGTTTTCAGGGCGGGGTAAGCGGCGAACTCGGTGCCGCGGTCGAAGGTGACGGTTCGCCGCGCGCCAGCAGGGAGGCCGCCGAGTTCCTCGGCCAGGCCGTTCATGATGGGCTTGGAGTGCCGGCTCGGCTGGACTCTCAGGACAGTGAACCGCGTCTGGCGCTCGACGATCGAGAGCACATTCCGCTGCCCGTGCGCCTTGCGGAACATCACCAGATCGCCCTCCCAGTGACCGAACGAGCTCCGCGCGGCGATCTCGGCCGGACGCTCGGCGAAGGTGTTCTCGAGCGGGATCTGCATGCCGCGGGGCTTCCGCGCGTAGCGCCGCCGGCGACGTCGACGGCGGCTCGGCAGCAACTGACAGAGATTCTGCGCATGCCCGAGCTCGCTGTAGACGAACTGATAGATGGTCTCGTGGCTGATCCGGCGGGCGCCGTCAGCCTCGCGTCGAAGGCGGCCGGCGATTTGTTCCGGCGACCAGGCTTGCTGCAGACGGGCGATGACGTACCGCGCCAGGTCTGGGTCCTGATGCAGCTTGCGCCGGCGGATGCGGCGCCGATCCGTGCGCGACTGGGCAGCTTGAGGAAAGTAGCCGCGCAGCCACGGCCCGTCGTCATGCCAATTGCGCCGGATTTCCCGGTGGATGGTCGAGCGGTGTCGGCCGAGCCGCTCGGCGATCCGCGGCACGGACATCTTCGCTTCGCGCAGCTGGAAAATCAGCTTGCGCTCATCCAAGGTGAGGTGGTCGTAGCGTTCGCCCACAGCCGGATCCGTCCCCGAGACAACCCGCTGAAAAGCTTGGCAGGTCGCACTTGGAAATGGAATCCACCCGGCTACAGGCGTTCTTCGCCTAAGGAAGATTATCGGAAATATTGGATCGGGCTGTGGCGGCGGCGTGAGCTCAATCTGGTTGGGCTTTAACGGCGATTCTGACCGATTGGAACGCAGTGACCACGACTTCTCAGCATCGGCCGATATGAGATGATCATGTGCGCGGATCGTCGGGCGGATAGGCTTCAACTCGACGTCGCAGCGGTCTAATTTCTCAGCTGCAATACGACAGGACAGCGCGTGCCGGCCAACCTCAGTCTCTCCGATTCCGCGCCGACGGCGCTCGACCCGGCCGACTACCAATCGTTGGGCGAATTTCGGCGTGCGATCCGCGACTTCCTGGCGTTCAGCGAGGAAAGCGCCCGCGAGCAGAGCGTGACGTCGCAGCAGCATCAGGCGCTGCTGGCGATCAAGGCGCACGTCGGTCCCGAGCCGATGAGCATCGGCGAACTGGCCGACAGCCTGCTGATCAAGAACCACAGCGCCGTCGGGCTGGTCGCCCGGCTGGTGGAGCGCGGCCTGGTCAGCCGCCACAGCTCGGCGGCCGATCGTCGGCGCGTTCTGCTCGCCCTCGAGCCGCGTGGCGAAGACGCGCTGGCGCGAATTTCGCATAACAATCTGCGCAAGCTGGCGATGACCGCCAAGAGCCTGCGGCGGGTGCTCAACATGCTGCGCAAGCTGGAGACGGCCCAGCACGCCAAGGCCGAGCCGGAAGAGTCCGAGGCCTCGGCCTAGGCGGTCGCGGTCGGCGGCAGCGCAATTTCGCCGCGGGCGATGCGCTGCAGGGTCTCGACGAAAAAGCCCGGCTCGGCGGCGCGGACCCGCGCCTCCAGGTCCTCCGGCGTGTCGCCCGGCTCGACCGGCACGGCCTTTCGCGCGACCGGCGCGCCGTGGTCGTAGTCCTCGTCGACCAGGTGGATGACGATGCCGCTCGCCGGCACGCCGGCGGCCAGAACCGCCTCGTGGACGCGCCGGCCGTACATCCCCTCCCCGCCGAACTCCGGCAGCGGGCCGGGGTGGATGTTGAGGATCCGGCCGGCGTAGCGCGCCAGGGTCGCCGGCCCCAGTCGGCGCAGATAGCCGGACATGACGATCAACTCGACGCCGTGCTCGGCCATGGCCGTGGCGATCTTCGCGTCGGCGGCGGCCGGATCGGCCTGGGTCGGGATACAGAGCGTCGGGATCGACTGCTCCCGGGCGAACTCCAGCGCCGCGGCGCTCTTGTTGTTGGAGATCAGCAGCCGCACTTCGCCTGGCAGGTCGCCCGCCGCCAGGGCGGCGGTGATGGCGCGGGCGCTGGAGCCCGATCCGGACGCCAGGAAGCCGATCTTGAGGGATTGGGAACTCAAGGGAACTCCGCTCCGAGCTGATGTTCCAGGCGCAAGCCGTCGTAGGCCGGCTCGACGCCCGGAGGAAGCTCGGCGGCGAGCTTCGCATAATCCATGTCGATGTGCATGTTGGTGAGGATCGCCCGGCGGGGCTTGGCCCGCTCGATCCAGCCCAATGTCCGCTCCAGATGCGCGTGCGTCGGGTGCGGCCGGTAGCGCAGCGCGTCGACGATCCAGACGTCGAGGTCCTGGAGCGCAGCGAACGCCGCATCGTCGAGGTCGACCAGGTCGCTGGAATAGGCCACGCCGCCGAACCGGTAGCCGACCGAGCGCACGGCGCCGTGGTCCTGGTCGAAGGTGACCACCGGGATCGGCCCGGACGGTCCGTCGATCTGGAACGGCGCGCCGTGCGCCGGCAGCGGCTTGGCCTCGCAGATCGCCGGATAGCCGGCTTCGCCTTCGAAGATGTAGCCGAAGCGCTGCATCATGGTGGCGTGGGTCGCCGCATCCATATGGGTGTGGATGCGCTGCCCGCGCTGGCGCAGGAAGAAGGCGCGCACATCGTCGAGGCCGTGCACCTGGTCGGCGTGATCGTGGGTCAGCAGCACCGCGTCCAGCCGCTTGACGCCGGCGTGCGCGCTTTGCAGCCGGAAGTCGGGCGAGGTGTCGACGATCACCGTGGTCTCGCGCTCGGGCCCCTCCCCCTTACGCCGCACCAGCATCGAGCAGCGCGAGCGATGGTTCTTCAGGTCGGCCGGATCGCACGCGCCCCATTCGCCGTCCGCCCGCGGCACGCCGCCGGACGAGCCGCAGCCGAGGATGGTGATCTCCAGCGCCCCGGTCATGGGCGCGGGATCCGGTCGAAGACGGCGAAGAAGGCGTCCTCGGTGCGGGCTTCGGCTTCCTGGAGGCTCCAGCCGCGGATCTCGGCGAGCTTCTCCAGCACCTGGGGCAGCATGGCCGGCTCGCAGCGGCGGCCGCGGAACGGTACCGGCGCCAGATAGGGGCAGTCGGTCTCGACCATGATGCGCTCCGCCGGCATGTCGCGGATCAGCGCCCGGACGTCCTCGGCGGCCTTGAAGGTGGCGATGCCGGAGACCGAGAACCAGGCACCGAGCGCCGCCGCGCGCCGCGCCAGCTCCGCGCCGGAGGTGTAGCAGTGCATCAGGATGCGGAACGGCCCTTTGGCGTATTCCGTCTCCAGGATCTCGGCCATCACCGCGTCGGCCTCGCGGGTGTGCACCACCAGCGGCAGGCCGGTCTCGCGCGCCGCCGCGACGTGAGCGCGGAACACCGTCGCCTGGATATCGCGCGGGCTGAGGTCGTAGTGGAAATCGAGGCCGCACTCGCCGATGCCCACCACCCGCGGGTCGGCCGCCAGGTCGATCAGCGTCTGGGCCGAGAGCTCCGGATGTTCCTGGGAATAGTGTGGATGGGTGCCGACGGTGCACCAGATGTCCGGGTGCTGGGCGACCAGCCGCACGGCCGGAAAGTTCGACACCTTGTCGGAGATGTTGAGCATCAGCCGCACGCCGGCGGCCAGGCTGCGGGCGATCACCGCTTCGCGGTCCTCGTCGAATTGCGGCGCGTGCAGGTTGACGTGGCTGTCGATCAGCATGGGGGTCCGAATGGCGCTGCGGTCAGGCCCGGGCGGCCTGGCGCAACTCGATAAGCGCGGCGAACAGCGCGTCGGTTCGGTCCAGGTTGAGGCCCTCGACCTCCCGCGGCAGGCGTTGCAGCGTCTCCCACGCCTGGGCCCAGCGATCAAGCGCGCCCATCCCCTGCGCCGCGCGATCGGCGACCATGCCGTGCACTCGCTCGGCGAGGCGGTCGAACAGCAGGTTGAACTTGGCCTGGCCCTCGGCGCCCTTGAAGCGGTCGGCCAGCGAGAGCGCGAAGGCCTCGTCGACCCGCGGCAGGTCGGCCAGCAGTTCGCGGGCGGCGTCGTCGAACGCGATGGCGTCGGCGGCGGCCAGCTGCAGCGCCTTGCCCGGCGCGCCGCCGGACATCCGCGCCAGCCGCAGGGCGGCCTCGTCGCTGACGTCGGTGCGGCTCTGGACGAAGGCTGCGGCGGTCTCCAGGCCGAGCGGCGCGAACGCCAGCCTGCGGCAGCGCGAGCGGATGGTGGAGAGCAGCCGCCCCGGCGAATGCGAGACCATGAACAGCACGCCCTTCGGCGGCGGTTCCTCCAGCGTCTTCAAGAGCGCATTGGCGGCGTTGACGTTGAGGTCGTCGGCCGCATCGATAATCGCCACCCGGTGCGGGGCCGAAGCCGGCGACTTGGAGAAGAACTCCGAGAGCTTACGCGCGTCGTCCACCGGGATGACCTTGCGCGGCTTGCCGTCGTCGCCAATCCGCTCGAGCACCAGCAGGTCGGGATGGGCCCGGCCCATCACTTGGCGGCTGACTGGATGCTCGGGATCGACGCCGAGCAGGCCGAACTCGCGATCGGCCGGCGCGCCGAGCAGCCGGCGCGCCGCGCGATAGGCGAAGGTCGCCTTGCCGACACCTTCCGGGCCAGTCAGCAGCCAGGCGTGGTGCAGCCGGCCGCGGCCGCGAGTATCCTCGAACGCGGCTTCAGCCGCCTCCTGGCCCTGCAGCTCGAAGACTTCGCGCGGGTGCGGGACTTCCAGCTCAGCCATGGACGGCGAGCCGGGTTTCGACGGCCGTCCAGACGGCGGCCTCGACCGCGTCCATCGATCCGGTGGCGTCGATCAGGATGCAGCGTTGGGGCTCGGCGCGGGCGATCGCCAGGAAGCCGTCGCGCAGCCGCTGGTGGAAGGTCAGCCCCTTGGATTCGAAGCGCATCTCGCCGCCGCGCACCTGGGCCCGCTCCAGCCCGGTCTCGGGCGGGATGTCGAAGATCAGCGTCAGGTCCGGCCGCGCCTCGCCGAGCACCTGGGCCTCCAGCGCGGCGATCAGCGCCGGATCGGTCCCGCCGCCGGCGCCCTGGTAGGCGCGGGTGGAGTCGGCGAAGCGGTCGCAGACCACCCAGGCGCCGCGAGCCAGCGCCGGGGCGATCACCCGCTCGATATGGTCGCGGCGGGCGGCGTACATCAGCAGCGTCTCGGTGACCGGGCTCCAGCGGTCGGCGGCGCCGTTCAGCACCAGCTCGCGGATCGCCTCGGCGCCGGGCGAGCCGCCGGGCTCGCGGGTGGCGACGACCTCCAGGCCAAGGCCGCGCAGCCGCTCGGCCAGCCGCTTCAGCTGGGTCGACTTGCCGGCGCCCTCGCCGCCTTCCAAGGTGATGAACCGCCCGCGCGTCACAGGCGCAACATGGCCGGTTCGTTTCAGAAGTCCAGCGCCGGAACGCCCGACTCCTCCCCGTCATCCCGGACGGCCTGGAAGGCCGATCCGGGACCCAGGGGGATTGCGCACCGCCCCTGGGTTCCGGCTCTGCGCTACGCTCCGGCCGGGATGACGGAAATTTGGTGATTTGGGAGGATCTGGGTCAGTACGGCCCGGTCACCCGGGCCTCGCCGAAGCCGGCGTCGGCCACCCGCTGGCGCAGGTTGTGGGCCTGCAGCTCGTCCTGCGGCCCGGCCAGCACGACCCGATAGAGGGTGACGCCGTCGCGCTCGACCGGCTCGACCACGGCCTCGCCCATGCTGGCCAGGCGGGCGGCGGCGCGGCGGGCGCGGCCTTCCTCACTGAAGGCGCCGGCCTGGATCCGGTACGAGGGGCCGGCGGCGCTCGGTGCGGCCGGCATCGCCGGCAGAATCTGCAGGCGGCGCGGAGTCGCGGGCGGGGCCGGCGCGCCGGTGAAGGCCGCCTGCTCCTCATAGCGCCGATCCGGGTAGGTCGGCGCCGGCGCCCGGCGCGGCGGGCGCCGCGCGCGCGGTCTGCACCGGTTGCGGGGCCGCCGGCCTGGCCCGCGCCACCCGCACCCCGGCGTCGCGGCCGAGCAGCGGCGCCGGGCCGACATAGCGCACGCGGACCCGGGCCACGCCCTGGCGCTCCAGCCCGAGCTGACGGGCGGACTCCCGCGACAGGTCGATGATGCGGTTGTCGACGAACGGCCCGCGGTCGTTGACCCGCACCCGCAGCTTGCGGCCGTTGGCCAGGTTGGTGACCTCGACGATCGACGGCAGCGGCAAGGTGGTGTGCGCCGCGGTCAGCGCGTTCATGTCGAAGATCTCGCCGTTGGCGGTCGACTTCAGGTGGAAGGCGTCGCCGTACCAGGAGGCCATGCCGACCTTGTCATAGTCCGGCTGCTCGCGCGGCACGTACCAGACGCCGCCGACCTGATAAGGCTTGCCGACCTTGTAGCCGCTGGCCGAGGGCTTCGCCGGCGGGGTCCTGTCGACGGTCGCGCAGGCCGCCAGCGAGCCGGCGGCGACCGCGATCAGAGCCATGCGCCGCGCGCATCGTGCGTGTTGCATGGAAAGCCCCTCGCCCGTTGACCGGATATCTCCGGCCGAGCCTAGGGCGCGCGGCTTGCTTCAAGGTTAACCAGACGTTGCAGTGGAGCGCGCCGCCGACGCTTGCTATAGGCGCTGGGCGCGCCGCGCATGCGGGCGGGTGGCCGAGTGGTTTAAGGCAGCGGTCTTGAAAACCGCCGTGGGTGTGAGCCCACCGTGGGTTCGAATCCCACCCCGCCCGCCAAGTTCGTTCGAATCCCCCGCCCGCCATGTCCCGCGAGAACGGGCAGGCTTGGCGCTGTCGTTCAGCCCGGGTGGGCTAGGGTCAGCAGATACGCCAGCGCCAGCGGCGTCAGCACGATGGCTTCGAGCAGGGCGACCACGTAGAGGCCGGCGAGCACCCGCGCACCTTTACGCCAATTGCGCACGGCGCCCGCCGCCAGCGGCCCGGAGATCGGGCCAAGCGCGACGTAGGCGGTCCATGCAAGTGCGCGTCTCATGCGGTGAAGCTAACGGCTGGGCGGGGTTGTCGTTCACGGCTTCCGCGGAATCTTGCATCCGGCAGGTCAAGTGTTAGTGCCGAGCAGGTCGCACGAAAAAGCCCCCGCCTTTCGGCAGGGGCTGATCCGAACGCCGATGGGCGCGTCGGGCTAGAACCGCTGCGCGCCGTCCAGGCGGATGGTGGTGCCGTTCAGGAAGTCGTTGTCGACGATGTGCGCGGCGAGGATGCCGTACTCGTCGGGATCGCCCATCCGCTTGGGATTGGGGACCAGCTTGCCCCAGCGCTCCTGCGCCTCCTCCTGGCTCATCTTGCCGTAGGCGAAGGTGTAGAAGGTGCCGGGCGCGATCGCCATCGAGCGGATGCCGAGCGGCGCCAGGTCGCGGGCCATGGTCAGGGTCATGCCGATGATCCCGCCCTTGGCCGCCGAGTACGGCACCTGGCCGGGCTGGCCTTCGAAGCCGGCGATCGAGGCGGTGTTGATGATCACCCCGCGCTGGCCCGAGGCCAGCGGCTCGTTGGTGGCCATGACTTCCGCGGCGTAGCTGGAGGCGCAGAAGGCGCTGCTCAGGAAGACGTGCACCTGCTGGGTGAAGTGCGCCATCGACAGGCGCTTGCCTTCGCGGTTGATCGTCCGGCCGCCGGCGTCGGGCGGCGGCGGGCCGCCATGCACAATCACCGCCGCGCGCAGCGGGCCGATGTTGGCGGCGGTCTCGACGGCCTTGGCGATCGAGGCTTCGTCCATGATGTCGGTGCGGACGTAGACCGAGCCGTTGCCGAGCTCCTTGGCCAGCGCCTCGCCGCGTTCGTCAGCGACGTCAGCGATGACGACGCGGGCGCCTTTCTCAGCCAGCCGGCGCGCGGTCGCGCCGCCGAAGCCGCCGGCGCCGCCGGTCACCAGAACCGAGGCGTTCGTCAGGTCCATCAGATCCTCCCATTCGAGTCGCGGCGCACTATCAGCCGAAAACGTCGGCGCGCGCTACTCGCCTGTCGCACGCGGGCGCCTATGATGGGGCGATGACCGTCCCTCCCCCGCCCGAGACGCTTTCGCCCATGGACCGGCTGCTGGCCATCATGGCCCGGCTGCGCGATCCCGAGACCGGCTGCCCCTGGGACCAGGAGCAGACCTTCGCCACCATCGCCCCCTACACGGTCGAGGAGGCCTACGAGGTGGCCGACGCGATCGAGCGCGGCGACCTCGCCGACCTGAAGGACGAACTCGGCGACCTGTTGCTGCAGGTGGTGTTCCATTCCCGGATGGCCGAGGAGCAAGGCGCCTTCGCCTTCGAGGATGTGGCGCAGGCCGTGAACGCCAAGATGATCCGCCGCCATCCGCACGTCTTCAGCACCGAATCCTACGGCTCGCTGGCCGAGCAGAAGGCGGGCTGGGAGACGCTGAAGGCCGAGGAACGCGGGGCCAAGGGCCGCGCGGCCAGCCTGCTGGACGACGTGCCGGTCGGCCTGCCGGCGCTGACCCGGGCGGTGAAACTGTCCAAGCGGGCGGCCCGCGTCGGCTTCGTCTGGCCCTCGGTGAAGGAGGTCATGGAGAAGCTGCACGAGGAGGTCGCCGAACTGGAGGAAGAGCTCGCCGCCGGCGATGTCGAGAAGGCCCGCCAGGAGATGGGCGACGTGCTGTTCGTGGTCGCCAACCTCGCCCGCACCCTGGACGTCGATCCGGAGGACTCGCTGCGCTTCGCCAACGCCAAGTTCGCCCGGCGTTTCCGCTACATCGAGGCCCAGCTCGCCGAGCGCGGCAAGACCCCGGACGATTCCAACCTCGCCGAGATGGATGCGCTCTGGGACGAGGCGAAGGCGGCGGAGAAGCAGGCCTAGCCTGCACCTCCCCGCGAAGCGGCGGGAGGGGGACCGCGCGCCGAGCGAAGCGAAGAGCGCGGGGTGGAGGGGGCGAGCCGCCGGCGCGGCGCGTCCGCTCCAAGTTGAATTTCCGCTTTCGATACGGTTCGGCTCTGCGCGCCGCTTGCCCCCTCCACCAGTCGCCTTCGGCGACTGGTTCCCCTCCCCCGCTGTCGCGGGGGAGGTAGGAGTCACTGCGCCTTCACCTGCGCGTTCGGGAACAGCTGCTCGAACTGGCCCATCGCCTGGGCCGAGAGGCTGACGGCCAGGCGCACGCCGCCGTCCTCGAAGGTCTCCCGCTCCAGCACCCGGCCGTTGCGGTAGAGCCAGGCGACGGCCGCGCCGTCGGCGGCGCTGACCCGCACCTCGACCGGCGGGGCCTCGTCGACCAAGCCGGCGACCGCCTGCAGCAGTTCGGGGCAGCCCTCGCCGGTCGCCGCCGAGACCAGGATCGCTGGCGGGTGCGCCCGGCGGGCGTCGCCGAGCAGCGCCTCGCGCTGGTCTTCCGGCAGCAGGTCGGCCTTGTTCCAGACCTCGAGGATGCGGCGCTCCTCCATGTCGACCTCGAGCCGCTTGAGCACGCTGCGGACGTCCTCGGCCTGGGCGTCGCTCTCTTCCGAGGCGATGTCGCGTACGTGCAGGACGACGTCGGCCTCGCGCACCTCCTCCAGGGTGGCGCGGAACGCCTCGACCAGTTCGTGCGGCAGGTCGGAGATGAAGCCCACGGTGTCGGACATGATCGCCGGCCGGCCGTCCGGCAGCTTCAGCGCACGCAGGGTCGGATCGAGGGTCGCGAACAGCAGGTCCTCGGCCTGCACATCCGACTGGGTCAGCCGGTTGAACAGCGTCGACTTGCCGGCGTTGGTGTAGCCGACCAGCGCCACCACCGGGTACGGCACCCGCTTGCGGGCCGAGCGCTGCAGGGTGCGGGTGCGGCGCACCTCGGTCAGCTCGCGCTTCAGCTTGCCGATCTTCTCCGCCAGCAACCGGCGGTCGGTCTCGATCTGGGTTTCGCCGGGACCGCCCATCACGCCGAAGCCGCCGCGCTGGCGTTCCAGGTGGGTCCAGGTGCGCACCAGGCGCGAGCGCTCGTAGGTCAGCCGGGCGAGCTCGACCTGCAGCCGACCTTCGCGCGTACGGGCGCGACGGGCGAAGATCTCCAGGATCATCCCCGTGCGGTCGACCACCTTGGCCTTCCAGGCCTTCTCGAGGTTGCGCTGCTGCACCGGCGTCAGCGCATCGTCGACGACGACGACGTCGGCCTCGCGCGCCTCGACCAGGTGGCCGATCTCCTCGACCTTGCCTTTGCCGAACAGGGTGGCAGGCGTGAGCTTGCGCAACGTCGCGACGAGGGCCTCGCGCACCTCGAGGTCGAGCGCTACGGCCAGGCCGCAGGCTTCCTCCAGGCGCGCGTCCGGCCCGCGTGACGTGCCGCGGCCTTCGCGATCGGGATGGATGACGAGGGCGCCTTGGACCGGCGCCCCGCGGTCAACGAATTTGGTTGGACTCAATCGTTGTCGTCTTCGGCCGGCTCATACAGCTGCACAGGCTGCGCCGGCATGATGGTGGAGATGGCGTGCTTGTAGACGAGCTGCGATTGCCCGTCCCTGCGGAGCAGAACGCAGAAGTTGTCGAACCAGCTCACGACGCCCTGCAACTTGACCCCGTTGACGAGGAAGATGGTCAGCGGCGTCTTGGATTTGCGCACGCTGTTCAGGAAGGTGTCCTGAAGGTTCTGCTTCTTCTCGCTCATTGGCTTTCCGCCTCTTATTGATAGCCGGGCGGCCACACGCCGCCCACACACGCACAGTCACGCTAAGCAAGGTTTGGTCGCGCGCGCAATCGCGCGCGTTGATTAGACGGCCCCGGCCCGCACGCGCTCGATATAGAGGCGTCGCAGCTTCGTCGCCAGCGGTCCTGGCGTTCCGTCGCCGACGCGGCGGCCGTCGACCGCCACGACCGGCAGCACCAGCGCCCCGGCCCCGGTGATGAAGACCTCTTTCGCCGCGCTCGCCTCGGCCGGGGTGAACGGCCGTTCGTCGACGGCGAGCCCCTCGCCGGCGATCACCTCCAGCAGGGTGTGCCGGGTGATGCCGCGCAGGATGTTGGCGTTGGTGTCGCGGGTTCGCAGCCGGCCGTCGGTGTCGACGATCCAGGCGTTGGACGAGGCGCCTTCGGTGACGAAGCCCAGTTCGTCGACGAACCAGGCCTCGGCGGCGCCGGCCTCCTTCGCCTTCTGCTTGGCGAGCGCATTGGGCAGCAGCCCTACCGTCTTGATGTCGCAGCGGCCCCAGCGGTTCTCCGGCGTGGTCACCACTCCGACGCCCTTGGCGGCCTTGGCCTCGGCGGCGGCGCGGTCGATCGCTTTCACGGTGATGACGACCGCGGGGCGGACCTCGTCGCCGGGGAAGGCGTGGTCGCGCGGGGCGACCCCGCGGCTGACCTGCAGATAGAGCAGCCCGTCCCGCACCCGGTTGCGCCGCACGGCCTCGCGCAGCACCAGGGTCAGCGCCCGCCGGCTCATCGGCATGGCGATGCGCAGCTCTTCGAGGCTGCGCTCCAGCCGGGCGAAGTGGCCCTCGGCGTCGGCCAGCTTGCCGTCGAACAGCGACCAGACCTCGTAGACCGCGTCCGCCAGCTGATAGCCGCGGTCTTCGATGTGCACCACGGCCTGGCCGTGCGGGACGAAGCGGCCGTTCACATAGGCGATACGCCCCATCAACCGACCTCTTCTTCCAGCGTCCGTCCGCTGGTCAGGCCGAGTGACTTCAGTTTGCGGTGCAGCGCCGAGCGCTCCATGCCGATGAAGGCCGCGGTGCGCGAGATGTTGCCCGAGAAGCGCAGCATCTGGGCGTTGAGATACTCGCGCTCGAACACCTCGCGAGCCTCGCGCAGCGGCAGGGCGATGATCCGCTCGGCCCCCAGCGAGGTCGAGTGCTGGTTCACTGCCGCCTCGGCCGGCAGCATCTCGGCGGTGATCGGCTCGGATGGCGCGCCGGAGGCCAGGATCAGCATCCGTTCGATGTTGTTGCGCAGCTGGCGCAGGTTGCCCGGCCAGGCGCGCACCTGCAGGGCCGCCAGCGCGTCGTCGGCCAGCAGGCGCCGCGGCATGCCGGTCGCCTCGCAGATCCGGTTGATGAAGTAGTCAACCAGTTCGGGGATGTCCTCGCGCCGCTCGGAGAGGCCCGGGACGTTCACTGGCACCACGTTCAGCCGATGGAACAGGTCCTCGCGGAAGCGACCCGCGGCGATCTCCTCGCGCAGGTCGCGCGAGGTCGAGGAGACGACGCGGACATCCACCTGCACGTCGGAGTCGCCGCCGACCCGGCGGAAGCGCTGCTCGACCAGGACCCGCAGGATGCGGCTCTGGGTCTCGCGCGGCATGTCCACGACTTCGTCGAGGTAGAGGGTGCCGGCGTGGGCCCGCTCGAAGACGCCGATCTTCGCCGTACGGCCGCCGGCGCCCTCCTCGCCGAACAGTTCGACATCCATGCGCTCCGGCGTCATGCCGGCGGCGCCGATGGCGACGAACTCGCCGCGAGCGCGGGGCGAGCCGGTATGGATCAACCGCGCCACCGTCTCCTTGCCGGCGCCAGGCGGGCCGGAGATCAGCACCCGGCTGTTCGCCGGGGCGAGCTTGGCGATCGTCTGGCGCAACTGCTGGGCGGCCATCGAGCGGCCGATCAGCCCTTCCGGCGTGATCGCCTGGGCCCGCAGCCGGCGGTTCTCGCGCCGCAGGTTGGTGGCTTCCAGCGCCCGCTCGACGACCAGCATGAGCCGATCGGACTTGAACGGCTTTTCGAGGAACTCGTAGGCCCCGCGCTTGATCGCCGAGACGGCGGTTTCAATGTTGCCGTGGCCGGAGATCATGATCACCGGCAGGTCGGCGTCCAGCGCCTTGACCAGGTCGAGCAACTCCAGCCCGTCCATGCCGCCGCCAGCCATCCAGATGTCGAGGATCAGCAGCGCCGGTTTGCGCGCGCGTACCGCGGCCAGCGCCTCCTCGGAGTTCGCCGCCGTACGGACCGAATAACCTTCGTCGGAGAGGATGCCCGCAACCAGATCGCGGATGTCGGCCTCGTCGTCGACCACCAGAATGTCAGACGCCATGCAACTAATCCTCTAAGCGGTCACGGTTCGGGCCGCGGATTGCGGACGCACCCGCGCGCTGGCGGGCAGTTTCAGAATGGCGAGCGCGCCTTCGCCCCCGGGCGCGTCGGTCAGCTCGAGCTCGCCGCCATGGTCTTCCAAGATTCTCTTTACGATTGCGAGGCCAAGGCCAGTACCCTTTTCGCGAGTGGTTACGTAGGGCTCGGTCAGGCGGTCGCGATCCTTCGCCGGCAAGCCTACGCCGTTGTCTTCGATCTCGAACATGACGCCGCAGTCCTCGGCGACGAGCCGGGCGCGGATGCGGCCGTCCAGCTCGGGATGGCCGATGCGGCGCGCCTCGACCGCCTCGGCGGCGTTCTTCAGCACATTGGTCAGCGCCTGGGCGAGCATGCGGCCGTCGGCGAGCAGGGTGACCGCCGGCGGCTCCTCCAATTCGACGTCGACGTCGGGGGTGGCCACCCGCTGGGCGAACACCGCCGCCCGCAGCAGTTCGGCGACGTCCTGCTCGGCGAACTTCGGCGTCGGCATCCGGGCGAAGGCGGAGAACTCGTCGACCATCCGGCCGATGTCGCCCACCTGGCGCACGATGGTGTCGGTGCAGCGGTCGAAAGTCTCCAGCTCGGTCGTCGGCACGTCCTTGCGGTACTTCTTGCGCAGCCGCTCGGCCGACAGCTGGATCGGCGTCAGCGGGTTCTTGATCTCGTGGGCGATGCGGCGGGCGACGTCGCGCCAGGCGGCGTTGCGCTGGGCGGTGACCAGCCGGGTGATGTCGTCGAAGGTCAGCACCAGGCCGGCCTCCGAGCGGCTCGCCCGCACCCGCAGGCGGCGGGTCTCGCGGCCGCGGATGACGTCGACTTCCTCCTCGGCCCCGGTGCCGGCGTCGGCGGCCTCCAGCACGGCGGCGAATTCCGGGGCGACCTCGGCCAGCGGCCGGCCACGCGGACTGGCGGTGAGGCCGAGCAGCGCCGCGGCCTGGCTGTTGGCGGCGGAGATGCGGCGCTGGGAATCCAGCCCGATGACCCCGGCGCTGACCCCGGCCAGCACGGTCTCGATGAACTGCCGGTCGCTTTCGGCCTCTTCGCGGGCGCGCCGCAAGGCTTCTTGCTGCGCCTGAAGATCGTGCGTCATGCTATTGAAAGCCCGCGACAAGACCGCGATCTCTTCAGGATCTGCTTCAGCATCGACCCGGGCGCTGAGGTCGCCGCTGGCGACCCGTCCGGCCGCTTGCACCAGTCGCGCGACCGGCGCGGAGATGGCGCTGGCGGCGGCCATGCCGAGCCACACCGCGCCCAGCAGCACCAGCAGCGCCGTCTCGACGTAGCTGAGCCCAAAGATGGTCTGGATGCGCGCCCGGCTGGCGGCGGCCTCGCGATAGGCGACCATCGAGCCCTCGGCCTCGCGCAGGTGGTTGAGGATGCCCTTCTCCACCGGCCGGACGACGTAGAGGTAGGCGTCGGGATAGGCGCTGAGGCGGTAGACCGCCCGCATCAGGTCCTGCTGCTCGACCGCGCGGACCGAAATGTCGCCCTCGTCGGCGGCCTGGAAGCTGGACGCCGGCGGCACGACGTAGGGCGGCGCGTCGGCGCTTTCCGCGCGCGCCAGCACCCTGCCCTCGTGGTCCACCAGATAGGCCGCCGGGAAGGCGTGATAGGAGGCGAGCACCGCCAGATAGTGGCTGAAGCTGATCGGGCTGGAGCGGAGGTGCGGCGCTTCGCGATTGAGGTCCGCGCCCATCACCGTGACGTGGTCGCCGATGTAGCGCTTCTGATCGTCGACGTAGGAGCGGAAGACGGTGGCGGAATTCTCCACCACGGTCTGCACCCGCCCGCCCAGCCAGCGCTCGACGCCCTGATTGACCAGCACGCCCATGAACAGCGCGACGACGACCGCGGGCACCACGGCGGCGACCGCGAACAGGGTGACGAACCGCAGGTGCAATCGGGCCCCGGCGTCGCTCGCCCGGGCGTTCATCAGCCCGACGAACTGCAGCGCCACGACCGTGGCCAGCGCCAGGATCAGCACCAGGTTGAAGCCCAGCACCGTCAGGATCAGCCGCGAGGCCGGACCGACCGGTCCGCTCGTCGGCGGCGAGGCGGCGAGCATGACGCTCAGCGCGGTCAGGACGACGGCGGTGCCGTAGCCGATGCCCAGGGCGACACGCGAGCGCAACACGCGCCAGACTCGCTGAACGCTGGAGCTCTTCTGGATGCGGTCAGCCAGCCACGCCATTGGGGGTTAACCCTAAGGCACTGTGCCCCAAATTCAACAGCGTTGTGGCGGGCGTGCGTCAGCTCGCCCGCGACACAAGCGCGCCGCTCCTACCGGCGGCCGCGGGCCATCTCCACGCCGAGGTCCTGGATCTTCTTGCGCAGGGTGTTGCGGTTGAGGCCGAGGATCTCCGCCGCGCGCAGCTGGTTGCCGCGGGTGGCGGCGAGGGTCAGCTGGATCAGCGGCCGCTCCACCTCCTCGAGCACCCGGTCGTAGAGCCCTGCCGGCGGCAGGCCGTCCGGTTCGTCGGCGAAGTAGGCGGCGAGCTTGCGCTCGACGAGCTGCGATAGCGTCTCCGGGCCCTGCTGGCCGTCGACCGACGGCTGCTGGTCGGCCAGCTCGCGCTCGATGATCCGCGCGGTGATCAGGTCCTCGGCGTAGAGCGCGCAGACCCGGCGGATCAGGTTCTCCAGCTCGCGGACGTTGCCCGGCCAGCGATGCAGCTTGAGCCGGTCCAGCGCGGCCGCGTCGATGGTCTTCGCCGGCAGCCCTTCGCGGTTGGCGCGCAACAGGAAGGCGCGCGCCAGGTCGGGGATGTCTTCCGCCCGGTCGCGCAGCGGCGGCAGCCGCAGCGGAGCGACGTTCAGGCGGAAGAACAGGTCCTCGCGGAACAGGCCCTGCTGGATCAGGCCGCGCAGGTCGCGGTTGGTCGCCGCGATGATCCGCACATTGGGCCGGCGGTTGGTCTTCGGATTGAGCGCCGGCTCCGACCCGTCGATCACCCGCAAGAGCCGGGTCTGGGCGTCGAGCGGCATGTCGCCGATCTCGTCGAGGAACAGCGTGCCGCCGTCGGCCTCGACCAGCTTGCCGTAGTCGCCGTCGTCCTTGCCGAACAGCTCGGCCTCGACCCGCTCGCGCGGGGTGGCGGCGAGGTTGATGACGACGAACTTGCCGTCGCGGCGCCGGCCCATGTCGTGCAGGGCGCGGGCGACCAGCTCCTTGCCGGTGCCGGACTCGCCGGTGATCAGCACGGTGAGGTCGGCGCCGACCAGCCGGGCGATGGTCCGGTAGACGTCCTGCATCGGCGCCGAGCGGCCGATCAGCGGCAGCCGGTCGTCGCGCACCGCCCGGGCCTGGGCCTTGGCGGCCTCGGCGTCGGCGGGCCGGGACAGCGCCCGCTTGGCCGCCGAGGTCATGTCGTCGAGGTCGAACGGCTTCGGCACATAGTCGAAAGCGCCCACCTCGGCGGCGTTGACCGCCGTCACCAGGTTGTTCTGGGCGCTCATGACGATGATCGGCAGCTTCGGGCGCTCCTTGCGGATGCGCGGCAGCACGTCGAACACGTTCTCGTCCGGCATGACGACGTCGGTCACCACCAGGTCGCCGTCGCCGTCGGACACCCACTTCAACAGCGTCGTGGCGTTGCCGGTGGCCCGTACCTGATAGCCGAGGCGGGTGAACGCCTGACTGAGCACAAGCCGGATCGACGAGTCGTCGTCGGCGATCAGGATCTTCTTCTGAACGGCGTTCATGCAGTCAGGTCCCCCTCGGAAGCGATCGGCAGAAGCACGCGGAAGATCGTGCGGCCTGGCTCCGACTCGAAATCGATGAGGCCGCCGTGACCGGCGACCAGCTTGGCGACCAGGGCCAGGCCGAGACCGGCGCCGTTGGCCTTGGAGCTCACGAAAGGCTGGAACAGGTGGTCGCGCAGATGGCTCGGCACGCCCGGACCGTTGTCCTGGATGCGCACCTCAAGCGGCGCGCCGCGTAGCGACTGTCCTTGCGCAGCGCGGACCCGCACCCCGTGACGGTAGGCGGTCGTGATGCTGATCTCGCCGCGGCCGTCGCCGCGGGCGTGCGCCGCCTCGGCGGCGTTCTTCACCAGGTTGAGGAAGATCTGGATCAGCTGATCCTCGTCCCCGAGCGCCGGCGGCAGCGAGGGGTCGTAGCTTTCCTTCAGGGTCAGGCCGTCGGCGACGCCGTTGGCGGCGAGCGCCCGCACCCGGTCGAGCACCTGGTGGATGTTGATCGATTGGCGGTCCGGCAGATGGTCGTCGGAGAAGGCCTCCATCCGCTCGACCAGGCGGCGGACCCGGTCGGTCTCGTCGACGATCAGCTGGGCCAGCGGCACGTCCTCGGCCTTGGCGCCGGTCTTCAGCAGTTGGGCCGCGCCGCGAATGCCGGCGAGCGGGTTCTTGATCTCGTGCGCCAGCATCCGGCCGAGGCCGACGACCGAGCGCAGGCCGGCGGCCTCCGCGGCGCTTCGCTCCGGCCCGAGGCCCGTCTTCACCGCGAGCGTCAGCAGCACTGAGCCATCGCCCAGGGGCGCGGCTGCGCCATCAGCCTCGAACGGCGGCAGGCCGAACAGGCTGATCTGCAGTCCGCGCTCGCGAACCCGAGCATCCTGCTCCAGCGCGCGGCTCAGCAGGTGCACCAGGGCCGAGCCCGGCGGCAGGGCTGCGCTGAAGCGCCCGCGGGCGAGCAGGCCGAGGCCCTGGCCGAACAGCGCCTCGGCGGCCTCGTTGACCGCGCTCAACGCGCCTTCGGCGTCAACCACGAAGGCGGGGTCGGGACTGAGGTCGAAGGCCGCGGCCTTCAAGGCGTCGACGCCGATCCCCGGCGGTTGGCGTTTGTTCGGGCTTGTCATGCGGCGAGCCTGGGTTGATCTCGGGTCCAGAGGGCTTCCAGGCCGCGTTCAACCGCGGCGGCTTCCTCGAGCCGGCAGAGGCGACTGCGCGCCTCGCGCCGAGCTTCCGGGCTGACGGGCCGCGGGGCCTGTTCGATGTAGGCCGCAAGGTGCTTGCGGAAGATCTTCAGGCCCAGCCGCTCGCCATAGAAGGCGAGGCTGTCCCGGAAATGGTCGAGCGCGATCTGCAGGCGGTCTTCGAGCCCTGGCTCGCGAAACTCGCGCCCGGCCAGCTCGGCCTCGATCTGGGCGGCGATCCACGGGCGGCCATAGACGGCGCGGCCGACCATCACCGCATCGGCGCCGGAGGCGTCCAGCGCGGCGCGCGCGCTCGCGCCGTCGACGATGTCGCCGTTGACGATCACCGGGATGTTCACCGCCGCCTTCACCGGGGCCACGGCGCGCCAGTCCGCCTGGCCCTTGTAGAACTGGCTGCGGGTGCGGCCATGCACGGTGACGGCCGCGGCGCCCAGGCTTTCGGCCATGGCCGCGAACTGCGGTGCGTTGCGGCTTGCGTCATCCCAGCCGAGCCGCATCTTGACCGTCACCGGCACATCGACCGCCTCGACCGCGGCGGAGATCAGCTGGGCCGACAGCTCTGGCTCGCGCATCAGCGCCGAGCCGCACAGCGCGCCGGTGACTTCCTTGGCCGGGCAGCCGAAATTGAGATCGATGATGTGGGCGCCGGCCCGCGCCGCCGTGCGCGCGCCTTCGGCGATGTGCGCCGGATCGCGGCCCACCAGCTGGATGACCATCAGCGGCAGCCCCTCGCCCACCGCCGCGCGGCGGACCACGTCGGGACGGCCGCGGGACAGCTCGGCGCAGGCGACCATCTCGGTGGCGACGTAGGCGGCGCCGAGGCGGCTGGCGGCGCGACGGAACGGCAGGTCGGACACGCCGGTCATCGGCGCGATCCAGGCCTGGCCGCCGACCTCGACGGAGCCGATCCTCAGCGACGTGCTCATTTTGTAGTCACCCTCACCGCACTGTTTTTAGGCAAATTTGGAGGCGGCGTAAAGCTGGAACGTAAGGGCTCGCGGCCCTAAACAAGCGGCATGGCGTTTTCAGCAGTTGTGGTGGCGGCGGGCTCGGGGTTGCGGGCCGGTCCGGGCGAACCGAAAGCGTGGCGGATGCTGGGCGCGCGCCCGATCGTGCGCTGGTCGGTCGAGGGCTTGTTGTCCGCCGGCGCGGACGAGGTCGTGGTGGTGGTGGCGCACGATCGCCTGGCCCAGGTCGACGCCGCATTGGCCGGCCTGGTCGGCTGGCGGGCGGTGACCGGCGGCCGCACCCGGGCGGAATCGGTCCAGGCGGGGCTGGCGGCGCTGAGCTGCGGCCGCAACGACGCGGTGCTGGTGCACGATGCGGCGCGGCCGTTCGTCAGCCGCGCCCATGTCGAGCGGCTGCTGAACGCCCTGGAGCTGGCGGACGGCGCGGTCCCCGCCCTGCCCGTCCCGGACACCCTGAAACGCGGCGACGGCCTGGTCGAGGAGACGGTGTCGCGCGATGGATTGTGGCGCGCCCAGACGCCGCAAGCGTTTCGCTTCGGCCGGCTGAAGGCCGCCTACCGCCTGTGGCCCGCGTCGGAAGAGCCGACCGACGACGCCTCGGTGCTGGAGCGCGCCGGCGGCAGCGTCGCCATGACGCCTGGCGATCCGATGCTGATGAAGCTGACCTACCCGGAGGACTTCCTGATGGCCGAGCAACTCGCCGCCTCCCGCCGCATCGTACGGATGGGCCAGGGCATCGACGCTCACCGGTTCGGCCCGGGCGACGTCGTCTGGCTCTGCGGCGTGCGGATCGAGCACGACTTCGGGCTGGTCGGCCATTCCGACGCCGACTGCGGCCTGCACGCGCTGACCGACGCGGTGCTGGGGGCGATCGGCGACGGCGACATCGGCGACCATTTCCCGCCGACCGACCCGCGCTGGAAGGGCGCGTCCTCGGACCAGTTCCTGATCCACGCGGTCCAGCGCGTCGCCGCCCAGGGCGGCGAGATCCTCAGCGCCGACGTCACGTTGGTTTGCGAGCGGCCGAAGATCAAGCCGCACCGCGAGGCGATGCGGCGGCGGATCGCCGAGTTGCTCGGGCTTCCGGTGCACCGGGTCAGCGTCAAGGCGACGACGACCGAGGGCATGGGCTTCACCGGACGCGAGGAAGGCCTGCTGGCCCAGGCCGTGGTGTCGGTCGAGACGCCGCTCTGAGCGGATCTCAGGGCCGCAGCTTGCGCCAGAGCGCGCCGGGCAGGTCGACGTAGTCGTCGGTCCATGGGCGCACGGCTAGCGGGTCGGCGCGCCGCCACTGCCCGTCCTGCGCGAAAGGCGCGAGGGCGGCGGGCGAACGGCCGATAATCACCGCGTCCTCGTCCGCTTCCCAGCCGCCGGTCGACCCGAGGATGCGCCGCTGCTGCACCAGGGCCGATCCGCCGGCGGCCGCGGCCACCGCCTGCGCCGGGCCCAGCAGGTCGAGGTGGCGGTTCGACAGGTGCAGGATCAGCACGCCGTCGGGCTTGAGCCGAGTGAGGTAGCCGCGGACCGCCTCCACCGTCAGCAGGTGGGCCGGCACCGCGTCCGACGAGAAGGCGTCGATCAGCAGGATGTCGAAGGCGTCGGCGGGCTGCGCGGCCAGGGTCAGGCGGGCGTCGCCGGTGACATAGTCCACCGGGCCGCGGGCGCAGCGGGTCGTGTAGGTGAAGTGGCGCGGGTCGGTGGCCACGCGCACGACCAGCGGATCGATCTCGAAGAAGGTCATGCGGTCGGCCGGGCGCACATAGGCCGCGACCGAGCCGGCGCCGAGCCCGACCGCTCCGATCCTTAAGTTCGGCCGCTGCGCCGCCAGGCCCTGAAACACCTGCCCGATCGGCGAAGCCGGCGTGTAGTAGACCAAGGGGCGGCAGCGAAAGGCGGGGTGCTGCGCCTGGGCGCCGTGCAGGGTGGTGCCGTGGGTGAGCATCCGGACCGGACCGCCCAGCGCCGGCGCATAGGTCTCGGTGATGCGCAGCACGCCGAAGAAGCTGCGCCAGCTCTTGACCGTGACCGCGTGCTCCGACGCCGCGTGCGCGCCGATCGACAGCGCCGCCAGCGCGGCGCAGAACAGCAGCCCGTCGCCCCGTAGGCGCACGGCGGCGACGGCCGCGGCGGTCAAGAGCGCGATCACCCCGAGCTGGGCTGGGTCGACCACGCCGATCGTCGCGGCGTCGGAGACGCGGCCGCGGAAGGTCGCCAGCACCATCGCCGCCAACGCGGCGGCCGCCGCCAGGCCGAACATCACCCAGCTCTGCGCGCGCACCGGGCCCCGCCCCTGCGGCCGCACCAACGCCGAGAGCGTCAGCACCAACGGATACTCCCAGACGTTGTTGAAGATCGCCGGGGCGAGGAAGGCGTTGAACGCGCCGCCCATCACCCCGCCCAACGACATCCAGAAATAGAATTCGGTCAGCTGGTTCGCCGGTGGCCGCCGCGCGACCAGCGCCTGGTGGCACATCAGGGCGGTGAAGAAGAAGGCCGACAGGTGCGCCGCGAACTGCGGCGTCAGCGGCGCGGCGCTGAATGGGATGAGCACCGCGCTCGCCGCCGCGGTCGCGGCCTGCAGCGCGAGCGTCGCGGCGGGCGGAATCGGCGGCTTGGCGGCGAAGGCGAGCACGAAGGTGGCGAGATAAAGCGCCAGCGGCGCCGCCCACAGAAACGGGGCGGAGGCGACGTCGGTGGTGATGTGGGCGGTCACGCCGAGCATCAGGCTCGACGGCAGCGCCGCCAGCGCCAGCCAGCTGAGCCGGTCTTTCCAGCCGCTCCGCGGCGCAGGCTGAACACCTGCGGCGAGCGGAGGCGCCGGGTTGGCGCGTAGCGTCACCAGCGCCAGGGCGCCGATCAACAGGACGAAGGCGACGTAGCCGAGACTCCAGCCGACCCGCTGGGCGCTGAGCGTCAGATGGAGCTCGACGAGGAGCGGATAGGCGACCAGGGCCAGCAGGCTGCCGAGGTTGCTCGCCGCGTAGAGAACATAAGGCTCCCGGTCCGGCCCCCCGCCGAAGGTGCGGGCGTGCCAGGCCTGCGCCAGGGGGGCGGTCGCCGAGAGCACCGCGAAGGGCGCGCCGATCGAGACCGCCAGTACGCCCAGCAGCCACAGGCCCGGATGCTCGACTGACGGCGGACCGAACGGCTGGCGAATGGCCAGCGGCAGGACGGCCGCCGCGGCCAGCAATGCGCCGCCGTGCACAAATGCCTGCGCCCGCAGGCTCGGCAGCCGCTGCAGCAGATGGGCGTAGCCGTAGCCCACGAGCAGCGCCGCCTGGAAAAAGGCGACGCTGGTGTTCCACACCGAGGGGCTGCCGCCCAGCAGCGGCAGGACCAGCTTGGCCGCCATCGGCTGGAGCAGGAAGACCAGCGTCGCGCTCGCGAAGACGGTGGCCGCAAACAGAACCGCGGCGGGCCGCTCCGCGCGGTCGGCGACGAGGCTTGCCGTCATCGATCCAACCCCTTGATGCGACGCAGGCCCGATGGTGTGGTCGGATCCGCGCTGCGGCTAGTCGGATTCCGCTTCGGAGTTGGTCCCCATGTTCTCGCTTGAGATCGCCACCCTCGCCCGTCTGCTGGTCGACGAGGCTGGCCAGCGTTCGCTTCGGATCGTGACCGCCGAGAGCTGCACCGGGGGATTGGTGGCGGCGGCGATCTGCTCGGTGCCGGGGGCGTCGGAGGTCTTCGAGCGCGGCTTCGTCACCTATTCCAACCGCGCCAAGCAGGAACTGCTCGGCGTCCCGGGCGACCTGATCGCCGACATGGGCGCGGTCTCCGAGCCGGTCGCGCGGATGATGGCCGAAGGCGCGCTGGAAGCGTCCAACGCCCACGTCTCGGTGGCGATCACCGGCGTGGCGGGGCCCGGCGGCGGCACCCGGATGAAGCCGGTCGGCACGGTCCACATCGCCACCGCCCGGTCGAACCAGGGACTGATTCACCGCGAGGAGTTCTTCCCCGAGCCGACCCGCGAGGCGATCCAACTGGCGGCGGTGCAGTCGGCGCTGCAGGCGCTGCGCGACCGGATCAACTGACGGCGCGCCGAAATCCCACGTCCATCTCAAAGACGTGGCCCGGACAAGCCGGGCCATGACGGTGGTTATTGAGCGATCGCGCCGCTGGCCACGGATTCGGCGGGCGGCGGCGGCAGGGCGGCCGCCTCGTCGCCGTACAGCGTCTTCGCGCGAGCCTCGAAGCAACTGATCAGCTTGTCGACGGCGTGGCTGAAGTTGGTGCGCAGCAGGGTTTCGAGCAGGCGCGACTTGAACAGGAAGTCGATGTCGAACTCGATCCGGGTGCAGCCGTGGCCGGCGTCGATGAAGCGCCAGCGGTTCTCCAGCTTGCGGAACGGACCGTGCAGCAGGCTGACGTCGATCTGGCGGTTATGCGCGTCGCGCCGCACGCGCGTGGCGAACTTCTCGCGCAGGAACGAGAAGCCGACCGAGGCCTCGGCGTCGACCGCGTCGACCCCGTCGCTCAGCCGCCGCGTGTTCCAGGTCCGCATGCTGGTGAGCCAGGGCACGAAGTCCGGATAGGTCGCCACGTCGCCCACCAGCCGGAACAGCTGATCGGGGGCGTACGGCAGGACCTTGGAGACGTGATGGCGCACGACGGGGCGTTCCTCAGCGGGCTTCGCGCGCGAGCCGGGCGGCCTTCAGGCGCGCGAAGTCTTCGCCGGCGTGGTGCGACGAGCGGGTGAGCGGGCTGGCCGACACCATCAGGAAGCCCTTGGCCTTGGCGATCTCTTCCAGGGCGTGGAACTCGTCAGGATGGACGAACCGGTCGATCGCCGCGTGCTTGCGGGTCGGCTGCAGGTACTGGCCGATGGTGATGAAGTCGATGCCGGCCGACCGCATGTCGTCCATCACCTGCATGACCTCTTCCTTGGTCTCGCCTAGGCCGACCATGATCCCCGACTTGGTGAACTGGGTCGGATCGCGTTCCTTCACGCGCTCGAGCAGTCGCAGCGAGTGATAGTACCGCGCGCCGGGCCGGATGCTCAGGTAGAGCCGCGGCACGGTCTCCAGGTTGTGGTTGAAGACGTCCGGCTTGGCGTCGATCACCAGCTCGGCCGCGCTGACCGGCTTGCGCAGGAAATCCGGCGTCAGGATCTCGATGGTTGTGGTCGGCGAGGCCTCGCGAATCGCCCGCACCACGGCGGCGAAGTGGGCGGCGCCGCCGTCGGCCAGGTCGTCGCGGTCGACCGAGGTGATCACCACGTGCGCCAGGCCCATCTTGGCCACGGCGTCGCCGACGCGGCGCGGCTCGTCGGCGTCGAGCGCCTCGGGCTTGCCGGTGGTCACGTTGCAGAAGGCGCAGGCCCGGGTGCAGACCTCGCCCATGATCATCATGGTCGCGTGGCTCTTCTCCCAACACTCGCCGATGTTGGGACACGCCGCCTCCTGGCAGACCGTGACCAGCTTGTGGTCCTGCACGATCTGCTCGGTCGCGCGATAACCCTTGGAGCCCGGCGCGCGCACGCGCAGCCAATCCGGCTTCTTGAGAATCGGGGTGTCGGGACGGTTTTGCTTTTCCGGATGGCGGGGACGTGTCCCGCCCACGGTATCGATCACCACGGCCATGGGCCCTAAATCGGCGGTCGGGCGCTCGGGATCAAGCCGCGAATTGCCCCAGCGGCAGGATAAGGCCGCGCGCATCACGCCGTGTGTCCAATCTTTTCAAGCGCGAGGCCGCTCTGTACCTTCCGCAATAATCAGAAAAGCCGGACCGGTCCGGGGAGGTATTTCACCGTGACGCGTAGGTTCGACCCGAAACTGGCGCAGAGCACCGTGTTCGACGCGCTCGTCGACGCCAGCCGCCAGTACGGCCGCCAGAAACCGATCCTGGAGGACCAGGAGCGCAAGCCGCTGTCCTACGAGGCGCTGATACGTGCGGCCTTCGCGCTTGGCCGCAAGCTCTCTGCGCTCACCGAGCCGGGCGAGCATGTCGGGGTCATGCTGCCGTCCAGCAATGCAGCGGTGGTCACCTTCTTCGCCCTGCACGCCTTCGGCCGCGTGCCGACCATGCTCAATTTCACGGCCGGGCTGCGCAACCTTCGCGCCGCTTGCGAGCTTGCCGGCGTCAAGCGGGTGCTGACCTCCCATCGGTTCGTCGAGCAGGCCAAGCTGCACGACGTGGTCGACGCGCTCGAGCCGCTGGCGGCGATCACCTATCTGGAGGACGTCCGCCGCAGCGTGAACACAGCCGACAAGCTGTTCGCGCTGACCGCCGCGGCCTTTCCCAAGCGATTCCGGACGCGCACCCGGCCGAGCGATCCCGGCGTCATCCTGTTCACCTCCGGCAGCTTCGGCGCGCCGCGCGGCGTGGTGCTGACCCAGTCGAACCTGGTGGCCAACGCCCGGCAGGTGGCGACCCACATCGAGCTCGATCCGTCCTGGGGGTTCTTCAATCCCCTGCCCGTCTTCCACTGTTTCGGCCTGACCGGCGGGGTGCTGCTGCCGTTGCTGAGCGGGCTGAAGACCTTCCAATACCCCTCGCCGCTGCACACCAAGCAGATCCCGCCGCTGATCAAGGACTCCGGCGCGGCGGTGCTGCTGGCGACCGACACCTTCGTCAACCAGTACGCCCGCGCCGCCGCCCCGGGCGAATTGTCGGGCCTGAAGTTCATCGTCTGCGGCGCCGAGAAGGTGCGCGACGAGACGCACAACCTGATCGCCGAGCGGTTCGGCCCGATCCCGGTGCTGGAGGGCTATGGCGCGACCGAAGCCTCGCCGGTGATCGCGGTGAACAAACCCGACGACAATCGCCGTGGGACCGTCGGCGGCCTGTTGCCGGGCGTCGAGACGCGCACCGAGGTGGTCGACGGCATTCCTGGCGGCGGGCGGCTGTTTGTCCGCGGCCCAAACGTCATGGCTGGTTACCTCGCCCCGGGCGGCGGGCTGGAGGCCCCGGTCGACGGCTGGCACGACACCGGTGACGTGGTCGCGGTCAGCGACGACGGCTGGGTGAAGATCCTCGGGCGGGTGAAGCGCTTCGCCAAGATCGGCGGCGAGATGGTCTCGCTGACCGCCGCCGAAGACCTCGCTGCGGGCGTGTGGCCGGAGTTCCGCCACGCCGTGGTCGCGGTCGCCGATCCGAAGAAGGGCGAGCGGCTGATCCTGGTCACCGACCGCAGCGGCGCCGAATCGGCCCCGCTGCTGGCGCACGCCAAGAAGGTCGGCGCGCCGGAGCTGCTGGCGCCCAAGCGGATCATCCACGTGCCGGAGATCCCGCTCCTCGGCACCGGCAAGACCGACTACCCGGCGCTCGAGCGAATCGTCGAGGCCGAGCTGCGCCGGGTGGCCTGACCCAAAACGGGCGACTCGGAGTTAAGCTTCAGCGTTGGCGGAGCTGTGGGCTCTGCAACGATGGAGCGAAACATGCCGAAACTGACGGCTTGGTCGCCGCAGGTGCTGAGCATCCTGCGGATCGTCACCGCCCTGCTGTTCATGGAGCACGGGCTGATGAAGCTGTTCGAGTTCCCGGGCCCGCAGCCAGGCGCCCCAGACCCGTTGCCGCCGATGTTGCTGGCGGCCGCCTGGATCGAGGTGGTCGGCGGCGGGCTGATCGCGCTCGGCCTGTTCACCCGCGCCGCCGCCTTCGTCTGCTCGGGCCAGATGGCGGCGGCCTATTTCATCGCCCACGCCTCGCAGGGCTTCTGGCCGGCGCTGAACGGCGGCGACGGGGCCATCCTGTTCTGCTTCGTCTTCCTCTACCTGGTGTTCGCTGGCGGCGGCGCTTGGAGCCTGGACCGGGCGGTGAGGAAGGCGGACTGAGAGCGAAACGCCCCCTCAGTCAGCTTCGCTGACAGCTCCCCCGCATGCGGGGGAGCAGCTCGGGCGCCGCTCCTCCCCTGCGAAGCGGGGGAGGTGGATCGGCGCACAGCGACGAGCCGGAGGGGGCGTTCGCCCCCATCCTACATGTGCAGGACGCGGCCGTAGGCGTCGAGCGAGGCCTCGTGCATGGCTTCGCTCATCGTCGGGTGCGGGAAGACCGTGGCCTGCAGTTCGGCCTCGGTGGCCTCCAGGGTCATCGCCAGGGTGAAGCCCTGGATCATTTCGGTGACCTCGGCGCCGATCATGTGCGCGCCGATCAGCGCGCCGGTCTTGCCGTCGAAGATGGTCTTCACGAAGCCTTCCATCTCGCCCGAGGCGATGGCCTTGCCGTTCACCTTGAAGGGGAAGCGGCCGACCTTGATCTCGCGCCCCTGCTCCTTGGCCTGGGCCTCGGTCACGCCGACCGAGGCGATCTGCGGGTTGGAATAGGTGCAGCCCGGGATCGGCGAGTTGACGTTCACCGGCTTCAGCCCGGCGATGTGCTCGATGCAGTGGATGCCTTCGTGGCTAGCCTTGTGCGCCAGCCAGGGCGGACCGGCGAGATCGCCGATCGCATAGAGGCCGGGCACGCCCGTGCCGCCGTGGGAGTCGGTGACGACGTGGGTCTTCTCGACCTTCACGCCGAGCGCCTCCAGCCCGAGGTCCTCGACGTTGCCGACGATGCCGACCGCGACGATGGCCACCTCGGCCTCCAGGGTCTCGGCCTTGCCGCCGACTTCGATGTCGATGGCGACGCCGGTCTTCGACTTGCTGAGCTTCTTGACGGTGGCCGGCACGCGGAACTTCAGGCCGCGCTTCTCGAACGCCTTCTTGGCGGCGGCGGAGACTTCCTCGTCCTCGACCGGCACGATGCGCGGCAGCGCTTCGACGACCGTCACCTCGGCGCCGAGCGCGCGATAGAAGCTGGCGAACTCGATGCCGATGGCGCCCGAGCCGATAACGATCAGCGACTTCGGCGCAGCCTTCGGCACCATCGCCTCACGGTAGGTCCAGACCCGGTCGCCGTCCGGCTCCAGGCCGATCTCCGGAATGGTCCGGGCGCGCGCGCCGGTGGCCAGGATGACGTGCTTGGCCTGGACGGTGCGTTCGCCGCCGGCCTTCAGGGCGATGACCGCCTTGGGCGCGCCCTCGCCCGTCTCCAGCCGCGCGGAGCCTTCGATCACCTCGATCTTGTGCTTCTTCATCAGGTAGCCGACGCCGGCGTTCAGCTGGGCGGACACCTTGCGCGAGCGCTCGACCACCTTGGTGAGGTCAAAGGCGCGCTTCTCGACCGACAGGCCGTAGTCGGCCAGATGGTCGAGGGTCTCGTAGACCTCGCCGGACTTCAGCAGCGCCTTGGTCGGGATGCAGCCCCAGTTGAGGCAGACGCCGCCCAGGGCCTCGCGCTCGACGATGGCCGCCTTCAGGCCCAGCTGCGCTGCACGGATCGCCGTCACATAGCCGCCAGGGCCCGCGCCAATCACCAGAACGTCGAAGTCGGTCGCCATACTCTGCTCCGCTCGCCCGGCGCGAGGCCGGGCTCCATACTGAATCGTCGTGTAAAGCCCCGCTCGGCGCAGGGCGGCGGGTTCCTGATCAGACGATCATGGTGATGGGGTCTTCGATCAGACCCTTGAACGCCTCGATCCAACGGGCGCCGACGGCCCCGTCCACCACCCGGTGGTCGCAGGTGAGCGTGACGGTCATCACCGTGGCGATCGCCAGCTGATCGCCGCGCACCACCGGCCGCTTTTCGCCAGCGCCGACCGACAGGATGCAGCCCTGCGGCGGGTTGATGATCGAGCCGAACGACTTGATGCCGAACATGCCGAGGTTGGAGACCGAGAAGGTGCCGCCCATGAACTCCTCGGGCTTCAGCTTCATGGTCCGCGCGCGTTCGGCCAGGTCCTTCGCCTCGACGGCGATCTCGGCGACGCTCTTGAGCTCGGCCTTGCGGATGATCGGGGTGATCAGACCGCCTTCGATCGCCACGGCCATCGAGATGTCGGCGTTGTGGTGGTAGGCGATGCCCTCCGGGCTGAACGAGGCGTTGGCGTCCGGCACCCGCTTCAGGGCGATCGCGCAGGCCTTCATGACCAGGTCGTTGACGCTGACCTTCACGCCCTGCTTGGCGAGCGAGGTGTTGATCTTCGCCCGCGCCTCCAGCAGCGCGTCGATCTCCAGGTCGACGGTCAGCGGGAAGTGCGGGATGTCGCGGAACGACTCAGACAGGCGACGCGCGACGGTCTTGCGCATCATGTTCAGCGGCTTGAGGTCGTAGCTGCCGGCCGGGATGCCCAGTTGCTCGATCGACGACGTGCCGGGCTTCGCCGCCGGGGCGGCGGCGGGCGCAGCCGCGGGCTTGGCGGCCGGAGCGGCTGCAGCCGCAGGAGCCGGAGCGGCGGCCGGCTTCGGCGCAGCGGCGGCCGGCTTGCCGGCTTCCAGATCGCCGGCGACGACACGGCCGTGCGGGCCCGAGCCCTGCACGGCGGCGAGATCCACGCCCTGCTGCTCGGCGAGGCGACGGGCCAGCGGCGAGGCGAACACGCGATCACCGGTCGCGGCGGCGGCCGGGGCCGCAGCGGCGGCTGCGGGAGCAGGCGCTGCCGCCGGCTGAGCGGCCGGCGCAGGCGCGGCCTTGGCTTCCGGCGCGGCGGCCTTCGGCGCCGGCGCGGGCTGGGCGCCCTCCTCCGCCAGGCGAGCGATCGGGGTGTTGACCTTCACGCCTTGCGAGCCTTCCGCCACCAGGATCGCCTCGACCTTGCCTTCGTCCACCGCTTCAACCTCCATCGTCGCCTTATCCGTCTCGATCTCGGCGATCACGTCGCCGGACTTGACCATGTCGCCGACTTTCACGTGCCATTTGGCGAGCGTGCCTTCCTGCATCGTGGGCGACAGCGCGGGCATCAGGACGTCGGTCGTCATGGGAACTTTCTCAGGCGTTGGTCAGGGCTGCGACAAAGACGCAGCCTTTGCGCGCGTCTTGCGCCAAGCTCGGGCGGTCGTCAAAGGGCATGGGCGCGGAAGCCGTCATCCCGGCTCCTTGGACAGGTGGGCCAGGGAGCCCGCATGGGCCTCCCAGTTCTGGCCGTCGAACGCCTCGACCTGCAGGGCGACGCCGTCGAGACTGTCGAGGCAGCGGGCGTTGACGCTCCAGCCGTCAGGGTTCGAGCGCGGGCGATAGAAGCTCTTCACCCCGCATTCGGCGCAGAACAGGTGCTTCGCCACGCGGGTGTTGAAGGTGTACTCCGACAGCCGCTCGGCGCCCTTGGTCAGCCGGAACCGGCTCTCCGGCACGATCAGGTGCACGAAGCCGGTCTTGGCGCACATCGAGCAGTTGCAGGTCTGCGCCTCCACCTCAGGCGGCAAGGCGACCTCAAAGCGGACCCCGCCGCAATGACAGCCGCCCGCGCGCCAGGTGAAGGCGTCGACGCTCACTTGTAGCTCACCGCCTTGGCGGCCTGGACGATCCGCTCCACCGACGGCAGAGACAGGGCTTCCAGATTGGCCGCGTAGGGCAAGGGCACATCCGCCTGGGTGACCCGCGCCGGTGGGGCGTCCAGGTAGTCGAAGGCGTGCTCGATCACCCGGGCGGCGATCTCGGCGCCGACGCCCATCGGGCTCCAGCTCTCCTCGACGGTCACCAGCCGGTTGGTCTTCTTGACGCTGGCGACGACGGTCTCGTGGTCCATCGGCCGGATGGTCCGCAGGTCGACGACCTCCGCCTCGATGCCTTCCTTGGCGAGCAGCTCGGCCGCCTCGAGAGCGAAGCCGACCATCCGCGAATAGGCGACGATGGTGACGCCGGTCCCTTCGCGACGGACCTTGGCCTTGCCGATCGGCAGCACCCAGTCGATGCCCTCGGGGACCTCGAACTCCTGGCCGTAGAGCATCTCGTGCTCGAGGAAGACCACCGGGTTCGGGTCGCGGATCGCGGCCTTCAGTAGGCCCTTGGCGTCGGCCGCGTCATACGGCGCGATCACCTTCAGGCCCGGCACGTGGCCGTACCACGAGGCGTAGTCCTGGCTGTGCTGGGCGGCGACGCGCGAGGCCGCGCCGTTCGGGCCGCGGAACACGATCGATGTCTTTAGCTGGCCGCCCGACATGTAGAGCGTCTTGGCCGCCGAATTGATGATGTGGTCGATCGCCTGCATGGCGAAGTTGAAGGTCATGAACTCGACGATGGGCTTCAGGCCGGCCATCGCCGCGCCGACGCCGAGGCCAGCGAAGCCATACTCGGTGATCGGCGTGTCGATCACGCGACGCTCGCCGAACTCCTGCAGCAGGTCGCGGCTGACCTTGTAGGCGCCCTGGTACTGAGCGACTTCCTCGCCCATCAGGAAGACGTCGCCGTCGCGGCGCATCTCCTCGGCCATGGCGTCGCGAAGCGCGTCGCGGACCGTCTGGCGGATCACATTGGTCCCGGCCGGAAGCTCGGGATCCTTCAGCGACTCTTGCGGGGTGACCGCCGCCGGGCCCTCGCCCTCGGGGCGGCCCTTGGCCTCGGACGGTCCCTTCTTCTCCTCGTCGCCGGCCGGCGCCTTGGCGACCGGCTGTTGCGAAACGGCGTCGATCTGCTGGGCGGGCGCGGCGGCGGAAGGCGCTTGTCCGTTCTCGCCGGCGAGCCGGGCGATCGGCGTGTTGACCTTCACTTCCTGCGCGCCTTCCGGCACGAGGATGGCCTCGACGACGCCTTCATCCACCGCTTCGACCTCCATCGTCGCCTTGTCGGTTTCGATCTCGGCGATCACGTCGCCGCTCTTCACCGTGTCGCCTACCTTCACGTGCCACTTGGCCAGCGTGCCTTCCTGCATGGTCGGCGACAGCGCGGGCATCAATACCTCAGTCACGCGCGCGCCTCCGAGTAGACGTCGGTGTACAGCTCCGACGGGTCGGGTTCCGGCGAGGTGCGGGCGAACTCCGCCGCGTCGGCGACGATGCGCTTCACATCGGCGTCGATGCCCTTGAGCGTCGCCTCGTCGGCCCAGCCCTTCTTCTCGAGCAGTTCCTCGAGGTGGTCGATCGGGTCGCGGGTTTTGCGAATTTCGTCGACCTCGTCGCGCGTGCGGTATTTGGCCGGGTCGCTCATCGAGTGACCGCGGTAGCGGTAGGTCTTCATCTCGAGGATGTAGGGGCCCTGGCCGGTGCGCGCATGCTCGGCGGCCTTGCTCGCCGCGGCCTGCACCGCCAGCACGTCCATGCCGTCGACTTCCTCGCCCGGGATGCGGAACGAGGCGCCGCGCTTGTAGAGCTGCGTTTCGGACGAGGACCGCTCGATCGAGGTGCCCATGGCGTACTGGTTGTTCTCGATGACGAACACGACCGGCAGCTTCCAGATCGCGGCCATATTGAAGGCCTCGTAGACCTGGCCCTGGTTGGCGGCGCCGTCGCCGAAGTAGGTGAAGCTGACCTTGCCGTTGTCGCGGTAGCGGTTGGCGAACGCCAGGCCGACGCCGAGCGGCACCTGGGCGCCGACGATGCCGTGGCCGCCGTAGAAGTTGGCCTCGGTCGAGAACATGTGCATCGACCCGCCCTTGCCGCGCGACGAGCCGCCGGAGCGGCCAGTGAGCTCGGCCATCACTTCGCGGGGATCCATGCCGGACGCCAGCATGTGGCCGTGGTCGCGGTAGCCGGTGATCACCTGGTCGCCAGGCTGCTGGATCGACTGCACGCCGACCGCCACGGCCTCCTGGCCGATATAGAGGTGGCAGAAGCCGCCGATCAGGCCCATGCCGTAGAGCTGTCCGGCCCGCTCCTCGAAGCGGCGGATCAGCAGCATGTCGCGATAGAGCTTGAGCAGCTCTTCCTTGTCAGCGGTGGCCGCAGTCTTGCCTGCAGCCGATGGGGCGCGGGTGGTCGAAGCTTTTCGAGCCGCCGCACCGTTCACCTTGCGCCGACCGGCCGCGCCAGTCTGCCCACGCGCCATGCGTCCCTCCACTCTCTTTGAAACGCCACTGAAACCCCCAATGGGGGCCTACGGCTTCATGCGGATGACATAGTCCCTAGGGTCTGCGAAGCCTAGCAGGGAGCGCGCCCTTTCCTCCAGGAGATCAGCCGACAAGCTCTTGTCCCGGAGCAGTTTGGCGCGCACTTCGAGGTCCTGGCGCTGGGCGCGCAGGCCGGCCAGTTCGCGGGTCTTGGTGGTGAGAGTCGCGCTGCGCTGACCGGAGGTCAGCAGCCCTTGGTCGCCGGTGAAGGCGTGGAAAGCAAAGTAGAAGATCAGGAACGCCAGGGCGGCGGTCGGCAGGTAGGGGCGTAGGCGGGCGAGCAACGGCGAGTCCCCAGGAAGGGCGAATCCCTCGGTAGGATGCGCCGTACTCTCGCGCCTTCGTGGTTAAGGTGCGGCTAAGGTCCGAGTTTCTACGGCGCCGCTTAAAAGCGGCCCGCAGCGGCGCAGGCGCCCCTTCGTCAGGCGCCGGCGCCCATGGTTTCAGCGAATTTCCGCCGCAACGCGGGGTGCAAGGCCCCGCGCGGCGGCGAATCTCCGGATCAGATGCGCTGCTTGAGCGCCTTCTTGCCGAGGTAGATGGCCTGGTCGCCCAGCTCTTCCTCGATGCGCAGCAGCTGGTTGTACTTCGCCGTGCGGTCCGAACGGGCCAGCGAGCCGGTCTTGATCTGACCGCAGTTGGTGGCGACCGCGAGGTCGGCGATGGTCGAGTCCTCGGTCTCGCCCGAACGGTGGCTCATGACGGCGGTGTAGCCGGCGCGGTGGGCCATATCGACGGCGTCCAGCGTCTCCGACAGGCTGCCGATCTGGTTGACCTTCACCAGGATCGAGTTGGCCAGGCCGGCCTCGATGCCTTCGGCCAGGCGCGCCGGGTTGGTCACGAACAGGTCGTCGCCGACCAGTTGCACCTTGTTGCCCAGGCGCTCGGTGAGCAGCTTCCAGCCCTCGAAGTCGTCCTCGGCGCAGCCGTCCTCGATGGTGATGATCGGGAACTTGGCCACCAGGCCGGCCAGGTAGTCGACCATGCCGCCGGCGTCGAAGGTCTTGCCCTCGCCTTCGAGCACGTACTTGCCGCCCTTGAAGAATTCGGTGGAAGCGACGTCCAGGCCCAGCAGGAAGTCGTCGCCGGCCTTGTAGCCGGCCGCCTCGCCCGCCTTGACGATGAAGGCCAGCGCCTCTTCGGCGCTCTTCAGGTTCGGCGCGAAGCCGCCTTCGTCGCCGACGTTGGTGTTGTGATGGGCGTCGTGCAGCGCCTTCTTCAGGCCGTGGAAGATCTCCGCGCCCATCCGCAGGCCTTCGGCGAAGGTCGCGGCCCCGGTCGGCAGGATCATGAACTCCTGGATGTCGATCGGATTGTCGGCGTGGGCGCCGCCGTTGATGATGTTCATCATCGGCACCGGCAGCACGCGGGCGGAGACGCCGCCGACGTACTTGTAGAGCGGCAGGGCCGCCGAGCTTGCGGCGGCCTTGGCGACGGCCAGGCTGACGCCGAGGATGGCGTTGGCGCCCAGGCGGCTCTTGTTCGGCGTGCCGTCGAGCTCGATCAGCAGCTTGTCGACGCGGCGCTGGTCTTCGGCGTCATTGCCGGCCAGGGCGTCGTAGATCTCGCCGTTCACGGCGTCGACGGCCTGGCGGACGCCCTTGCCGAGGTAGCGGCTCTTGTCGCCGTCGCGCTTCTCGACCGCCTCGTGGGCGCCGGTGGAGGCGCCCGACGGCACCGCCGCGCGGCCCATCGAGCCGTCTTCCAGGACCACGTCGACCTCGACGGTCGGATTGCCGCGGCTGTCCAGGATCTCGCGGGCGTTGATGTCGACGATCTCGGTCATCGGGTCCTCGTGCGTTTTTTTAAGCGTGCAGCGGCTTAACGACCCGCTGGCCCGCAAACAACCCTGGAAGCGTGACGGTCAAGCTGGGCGGGGCGCGAACGTCCTTGGTCACGCTCTTCCCCGCGAAAGCGGGGATCCAGGCGTTTTGCGTTGCGACTTCCGCCGGCCCATAGACGGGAAAAGCCTGGGCCCCCGCCTTCGCGGGGGTGAGCGGAGGGAGTTTTGCCGGCCCGCCACGAATCAAAACGCCGGCCGCATGGCGCGACCGGCGTCGACAGCTCAGCAGAGCTGGAAGGCTTTTAGTCTTCCTTCGGCGTCAGGACCTGGCGGCCCTTGTACATGCCGGTCTTCAGGTCGACGTGGTGCGGACGCTTCAGCTCGCCGGTTTCCTTGTCCTCGACGAAGGAGTTCGGGCCCAGGGCGTGGTGCGACCGGCGCATGTTCCGCCGGGACGGCGAGGTTTTTCGCTTAGGAACGGCCATTGGAAATCTCGGCAGGCATGAAAACTATGACGGCGGCCAATCGGCCGCCGATGTGAGCGGCGGTGTATGCCTCAAGAGTCGCGCAGGATCAAGCCGTGAACGACCCTCTCCCGCGAACCCTCGCCCGCTATGCGGGAACTCCCCCTGGGGGGAGCCTCGGCCGCCCTACACCAGGCGGCTGCGCTCCTTGGCGGCGCCGACGAAGCTGGCGAACAGCGGGTGCGGCTCGAACGGCCGGCTCTTCAGCTCCGGGTGGAACTGCACGCCGACGAACCACGGGTGGTCCTGCCGCTCGCAGATCTCCGGCAGCAGGCCGTCCGGCGACAGGCCGGTGAACTTGAGGCCGGTGGCCTCGATCCGTTCACGGTAGCCGATGTTCACTTCGTAGCGGTGACGGTGACGCTCGGAGATGGTCTCGCCGCCGTAGATTTCGGCCACGCGCGACCCCGGCAGCAGCGTGGCGTCATAAGCCCCGCAGCGCATGGTGCCGCCCAGCTCGCCGCCCGCGGCGCGGGTTTCCTTCTCGTTGCCGCGCACCCACTCGGTCATCAGGCCGACGATCGGCTCCGACGTCGGACCGAACTCGGTGGACGAGGCCTGATGGATGCCGGCCAGGTTTCGCGCCGCCTCGATCATCGCCATCTGCATGCCGAAGCAGATGCCGAAGTACGGGATGGCGTGCTCGCGGGCGAAGCGCACCGCGCGAATCATCCCCTCGGAGCCGCGTTCGCCGAAGGCGCCCGGCACCAGGACGCCGTGCACCGAGGCCAGGCGCACCCCGATCAGCTCTTCGTCCTCCTCGAAGGCTTCGCCCTCGATCCAGTCGAAGCGGACGCGCACGTTGTTGGCCACGCCGCCGTGCACCAGCGCTTCGACCAGCGACTTATAGGCGTCGGTCAGGCCGGTGTACTTGCCGACGATGGCGATGTTCACCTCACCGTCGGGGTGGCTCAGCGTATGGCTGATGTTCTGCCAACGGCTCAGGTCCGGCTTCGGCGCGTCGTGGATGCCGAAGACGTCGAGCACTTCAGTGTCCAGGCCCTGTTCGTGGTAGTCGAGCGGGACGTGGTAGATGTTGGCGCTGTCCAGCGCCTGGATGACCGCGCTCGGCCGCACGTTGCAGAACTGCGCGATCTTGCGCCGCTCGCCTTCCGGGATCGGCTGCTCCGCCCGGCACATCAGGATGTCCGGCTGGATGCCGATCGAGCGCAGCTCCTTCACCGAGTGCTGCGTCGGCTTGGTCTTCATCTCGCCGGCCGTCTTGATGTACGGCAGCAGCGTCAGGTGGATGTAGCAGGCGTGGCCGCGCGGCAGTTCCTGGCCGAGCTGGCGGATCGCCTCGAAGAACGGCAGGCCCTCGATGTCGCCGACCGTGCCGCCAACTTCCACCAGCACGAAGTCCACGCCCTCGCCCGGATCGGACAGGACGAAGTCTTTGATCTCGCCGGTGACGTGCGGGATCACCTGGACCGTCGCACCGAGATAGTCGCCGCGGCGCTCTTTCTCGATGATGGTCTTGTAGATCTGACCGGTCGTGATGTTGTCGCGGCGCGTCGCGTTGACGCCCGTGAAGCGCTCGTAGTGCCCGAGGTCGAGGTCGGTCTCAGCGCCGTCGTCGGTCACGAAGACCTCGCCGTGCTGATAGGGACTCATCGTCCCCGGATCGACGTTCAGATACGGGTCGAGCTTACGGAGGCGGACCTTGTAGCCTCGGGCCTGCAAAAGCGCGCCGAGCGCGGCGGACGCGAGACCTTTGCCAAGGGAAGAGACCACGCCGCCGGTGATGAAGATGTACCGGGCCATGGGCGCTCAGATTAATCGAACTGGTCGTGATTCGCCGCTCTGCGGCGGGCGATGAGCGCCTTCGTCCACGGCTTAATTCGCCGGGGCCGGCGCCGGGGCGGGCGCGGGAGCCGCGGCGCCTTGGCCGGTGAAGGGGTCGTGCATGGTCGGACGCGGCGCTTGCAGCGGCGCGGGCGCGGTCGGCTGGGCGGTCCCCGCCGGGGCCTGCGGCGCCGGCTGATTGAGGGTGCTGGGGTCGATCGCGTCGATGTTCAGCCGGTCGACGACCGAGGAGGCGCCGGCCTGTCGGCCAGACAGCACGGTGAGCACCAAGGCGATGACGAAGAAGGACGAGCCCAGGATCCAGGTGGTCCGGGTGAGCAGGTCCCCTGCCCCACGCGCGGTCATGAAGCCCGAGGGGCCGCCGCCCATGCCGAGCGCGCCGCCTTCGGAGCGCTGCAGCAGGACCACGATCGTCAAGGCGATGCCGATGAGGATCTCAACGACGAGCAGAAGATTGAGCAGCATGCGTGATCAGCATCCGGTGCGCTCGGGCGGTCACACCGCGCCGAAATGAAGCGCGCGCTCTATCACTGCGCGCGCGGCAGCGCCATACCTAGGTGGTCGCAGCCGCGTCGCAAGCGATGATTCCGGACCCAAAACGACTTCCCATCCTCGAGACCGAGCGACTACGCCTCCAGCCCCTGGCGGCGGCGGACGTTGCTGCGCTGATTCCGTTGATGGATGACCGGGAGGTGATGGCCTACTGGGACGTGCCGGTGATCGAAGAGCCGGCGCTGGTCGCCACGATCGCCGAGCACCAGATCGCCGCGATGGCCGCCGGACAGGCGCTGCACTGGACGTTGCGGGGCTTGGCGGACGACGCCTTTCTCGGCTGCTGCAGCCTCTCGGACATCGACCGCTGGCACAAGCGGGCCGAGGTCGGCTTCGTGCTCGGGCGCGACGCCTGGGGCCGGGGCTATGCGCTGGAGGCGATGCAAGCGGTCGTCGCCTACGCCGCGACCAGCGGGCTGCGCAAGCTCGGCGCGCGCACCCACCTCGGCAACCGTCGCTCCGACACCCTGTTGGAAAAGCTCGGCTTCAAACAGGAAGGCCTGCTGCGCGGCTACGTGCTGCGCGACGGCGAACGCCGCGACTGCCGGCTGTTCGGGCTGTTGCTCTGAGCGCCGACCTTCCGCCGCTCGTCGCCGCGAAAGCGGGGATCCAGGCGTCTTATTTGTGACTTTGCATCCTGCCCGCCTGGGCGAGAAAAAGCCTGGGTCCCCGCGTTCGTGGGGATGACCGGTGTAGGAGTGGACCGATGACCCATCCCATCCGCCTCCAGGGCTTCGACCACATCGTGTTGCGGATCGGCGACAAGCCGCGAATGGTCGGCTTCTACGTCGACGTGCTGGGCTGTTCGGTGGATCGGGACCGGCCGGAGTTGGGGCTGACCCACCTGCGGGCCGGCCGCGATCTGATCGACCTGGTCACCCTCGACGGACCGCTTGGACGGATGGGTGGCGAGGGGCCGGGGATCGAAGGTCGCAACCTCGACCATTTCTGCCTACAGGTCGCGCCGTTCGACGAGGCGGCCATTCGCGCGCACCTCGCCCGGCACGGCGTTGCGGTGACGGAGGCCGGCCCGCGCTACGGCGCCCAAGGCGAAGGGCCCTCGATCTATCTGCAGGATCCGGAAGGCAACACGATCGAACTGAAAGGCCCGCCCGGGGCCTGACGTCGCGCAACGGCGGCCTCGGGGATCCTTTAGTGGCCGCCGCCCATCTGCATGCCGCCTTTCGGCCGTGGCGCGAGCCAGACGACGGTTCCCGCCAGCAGGAACAGCACCGTGGCCATCAGGAACAGGTGGTTGGTGGCCAGCATCGTCGCCTGGACCTGAACCAGCTGGTCGATCAGCCCCCTCGCCTGCTCCGCCGGCACGCCGCGGTCGCCAAGCGCCTGCACGGTCCCGGGCACGTCGTTGAGATGTCCGACCAGCAGGCCGCGCTTCTCGGTCGCCGTGTTCTCCCAGGTGGTGGTCATGATCGAGGTGGCGAACGCGCCGGCGCAGGTGCGCAGGAAGTTCGACAGCCCCGCCGCCGAGGCGGTCTCCTCCGGCCGCACGGACGACAGGGTCAGCGCGGTGATCGGCACCATGAAGAAGGGCAGGAAGAAGCCCTGCACCAGGAAGGGCGCGGCGATCCCCCAGAAAGTCACGTCGGTGGTGAAGTGGCCGCGCCATAACGACACCAGGCTCAGGCCGATGATCCCGAAGGTGACCAGCCGCCGCGGGTCGACCTTGGCCCCCAGCATCTTGGCGACGAACGGCGACATCATCACCGCCAGCACGCCGTTGAAGGCGCTGGCGTAGCCGGCCCAGGTGGCGGTGTAGCCGAGACTGGTCTGTAGCCAGAGCGGGATCAGCACGACCGTCGAGAAGAAGGTCCCGAACACCAGACTGAGCGTGAGCACGCCGGCGGTGAAGCCGCGGTGGCGGAAGATCCTCAGGTCGACGATCGGGTTCTCGGACGTCAGCTCCCAGATCAGGAAGCAGGCGAAGCCGATCGCGGCGACGATCGCGAGGCCGACGATGGTGCTGGATTCGAACCACTCCAGCTCCTTGCCCTTGTCGAGCATGATCTGGAACGCGCCGACCCAGACGATCAACAGCAGCAGGCCGACATAGTCCACCGGCACTCGCCGGGTCGGGTTGTCATGCGCCCTCAGCATCGCCCAGGCCGCGATGACGATGCCGATCGCCACCGGGATGTTGATGAAGAAGATCCAGTGCCAGCCGATGGTGTCGGAAATCATCCCGCCTAGCAGCGGCCCGGCGATCGGGCCCACCACCAGGGTGATCGACCAGATGCCGAGCGCCTGGGCGCTCTTCTCCTTCGGGAAGATCTGCAGCAGCAGGGTCTGCGAGGTCGGCATGATCGGCCCGCCGCAGAGCCCCTGGAGCACGCGGAAGAAGACCAGCGCGCCGAAGCTGGGCGCCAGGCCGCAGGCCAGGGAGAAGATCCCGAAGCCGACCATCGAGACCATGAAGACCTTCACCCCGCCGAACCGCTGCACCAGCCAGCCGGTCAGCGGCACGGTGATCGCTTCGGCCACCGCGTAGGAGGTGATGACCCAGGTCCCCTGCGAGGGGGACACGGCCAAGCCGCCGGCGATGTGCGGCACCGAGACGTTGGCGATGGTGGTGTCCAACACCACCATGAAGTTGGCGAGGCTGAGCAGCACGGCTGCGCCCAGCAGGCGCAGCCCCGTCAGCGGCTCGGCCGACGGGCCGGGCTGGTTCATGGGACCTGGACCACCGCTTCCATCGACAGGCCGACGCGCAGCGGATGCTTCGCGAGCTCCTTCGGGTCGAGCGCAATCCGCACCGGCACCCGTTGAACCACCTTGATCCAGTTGCCGGTGGCGTTCTGCGCCGGGATCAGCGCGAAGGCCGAGCCGGAGCCGCCGCCGATGCCGACCACCTTGCCCTGGTATTTCACGCCATGTCCGTAGAGGTCGCTGGTCAGGGTGACCGGCGAGCCGACGTGGATCTTGCGCAGCTGCACTTCCTTGAAGTTCGCGTCGACGAAGGCGCTCTGCACCGGCACCACGTTCATCATCAGCGCGCCGGCCTGCACCCGCTGGCCGATCTGCACGGTCTTCTTAGTGACGATGCCGTCGACCGGCGCGCGGACGATGGTGCGCTCGAGATCGAGCTGCACCTGATGCAGCTTCGCGCGGGCCGCGGCCACTTCCGGGTTGGACTGCAGATCGGCCCCGCGCACCAGCACGGCCGCCGCCTCGCGCTGCGCGCCGGCAGCGGTGACGTTGGCGTGGGCCTGCTTCAGCGCCGCCTCGGCGGCGGTCACCGCGGCCTGGGCGGTCTGCCGCTGGTTCTGCGTCTGGGTCATCTCGTCGGCCGAGACTGCGCCGGTGCCGGCCAGGGCCCGGCGGCGGTCGTATTCGGCCTTGGCGCGGGACAGGTCGGCGCGCGCCGAGTCCAGCTGCGCCGCGGCGCGGTGCAGGTCGGAGCTGCGCGCCTCGGTCTGGGCCGCGGCGACGTCTTCGTTGGCGTAGTAGCCCTGCACCCGCCGTTCCGCCTGGCCGAGCTCGGCCTCGGCCTTAGCCAGCGCCAGCCGGTAGTCGGCCGGCTCGATCACCGCCAACACCTCGCCCTTGCGGACCAGCTGCGTTTCGCTGACGGGGGTGGCGACGATCGGACCGGCGACCTGGGCGGTCACCTGGGCGCTGTCGGCGCCGACGTAGGCGTCCTCCGTGGTGACCTTCCGGGAACCGATCAGCAGCCAGTAGGCGAACCAGAGCACTGCGATCACCAGGATCGCGGCGGCCAGAAGGCTGAACAGGCGCTTGCGCCGGGCGGCGGTCGCCTTGGCCTTGTCGGCGGGCGCGGCGTCGGACGGCTCGATGGTGGGTTCGTGCTTCATGGGTGTCCCTCGATCGAGGCGGTCGTCAGCTGTTGTAGAAGCCGCCGCCCAGCGCCCGGGTGAGCGCGGCGTCGACGGCGAGCGTGCGGGATTCCAGCGCCGCTGCGGTGCGGCGCTGGGCGATCAGCGTGTCTTCCGCCGACAGCACCCCGAGATAGTTGGTAAGCCCGCCCTCGTAGCGGAGCTTGGCGATCCGATAGGCGTCCTCGGCTGCGGCCACCGCCCGTCGCGCCTCAGTGAGCCGCGTCTGCAGCTGCCGGGCGCTCACGGCGGCGTCGGCGACCTGTTGCAGCGCCTGCACCAGGGTCTCGTCATAGGCGGCGACGGCGGCGTCGTAGTCGGCGCGCGCGCCGCGGTAGGCGCCTTCCAATCGCCCGGCGGAGAAGATCGGCAGGCTCAGCGCCAGTCCGGCCTGGCCGATCTGCGAGCCCGGGTCGCGCAGCAGGTCGAGGCCCAGGGCCTCGCGGCCGATGAAGGCGGCGAGATTGACGTTCGGATAGAAGTCCGCCCGCGCCGCACGGATGCGGCCGCTGGCCGCTTCGGCGCGCAGTCGCGCGGCCTGCACGTCGGGCCGTCGCCCGACCAGGTCGACGGCGAGGTTCTGCGGCAGGCCGAAATCCGTCCCGATCGCCCCGGAGGGCCGCTGCAGGCGCAGCCCGCGGTCGGGTCCCTGCCCGGCCAGCGCCGCCAGGCGGTTGCGCGCCAGGCCGAGCTGTTCGTCGGCCGCGGCGAGGTCCTGGGCGGCGGCCGCGGCGTTGGCCTCGGCCTGCCGCGCTTCGCCCTCGTTGGACGCGCCCGACTGGACACGCTGCTTGACCAGCTGCGCCGTCGCCTTGCGGTTCGCCAGGGCCTGGTCGGCTGCTTCACGCTCGCTGAACAGCTGGGCGAGGTCGGCGTAGGCCGCGGCGATGTTGGTGGTCAGCATCAACCGCGCCTCGGCCGCGTCCATGCGCGCGGCTTCGGCCTCGGAGGTCGCCGCCGCGAGGCTCGCCCGGTTGCGGCCGAACAGGTCGAGATCCCAGGCCAGGTCGAGCGTGCCGCGGCCGGTGTCGTTGTAGCCCTGCGGCACGAAATCCGGCGGGATGCCGAGATTGTAGCTCTGGCGAGTCTCCGCGACCCGGGCGTTGGCGCTCAGGCTGGGCAGGCCGGCGGCGCGCTGTTGTTCAGCCAGCGCTCGGGCGCGGCGCACCCGGGCCTCGGCCTGAACCAGGCTTGGCGACCCCTTGAGCGCTTCGTCCATCAGGGCGTCGAGTTGCGGGTCGTCGTAGCGTCGCCACCAGCCGTCCTCCGGCCAGGCGGCCTGCGGGGCCTGGAAGCTTTGCGTGGTCGCGTAGCCCGCGGCCGGCTTGGCCTGCGGCTCCGGACCGAGTCGCGGAACCGCGGCGCAGGCGCTCAGCGCGCTCGCGGCGAGGAGAGTGAGAATAAGCCTGTTCATGGAGCCTCTGGTGGGGAGCATGGCCGAGGCGATATATGACCGTACTGTACGGTCACCAATAATCGTGCTACAAGCTCGCGGTCAAGTTCGAAAATCAGTGGGAGCGGAATGGCCACGGCAGCGCGGGAGTTGAAGCGGGAGGACCGTCGGGACGCCATCTTGGACGTCGCGCACGAGTGTTTCGTCGCCGAGGGCTATGGCTCGACCTCGATGTCGACCATCGCCGCGCGCCTCGGCGGATCGAAAGGCACCCTCTACAACTACTTCAAATCCAAGGAAGAATTGTTCGACGCTTTCGTCCGGCGGTCGTGCTCACGCCTGCAGGGGCTGCTTGAGGCGCAGCCAGGCGACGGCGATGCGCGCGAGCGGCTGGTGCGGATCGCCCGGGACTTCCTCGATCACCTGCTCTCGCCGGACGCGATCGCCATCTACAGAGTCGTCGTCGGCGAAGGCGAGCGATTCCCCGAACTGGCGCGGCTTTTCTACGAGGCTGGTCCGCGCACCGGCATCGCCAAGACAGCTGCGCTGCTGAAGGCGCTGATGGACGAAGGCGTGCTGCGCTCCGACGACCCGGTGCTCGCCGCCCACCAGTTCAAGGACCTGGCGCTGTCGGGAGTGTTCAACCTGCGCCTCTGGGGCGTCATCGCCGATCCCACGCCCGCCGAGCGAGCCGCGCGCGCCGAAACGGCGGTCGACACCTTTCTGCGCGCCTACGCGCCGTAGTCTCTACCCAGGAGCGGGGCGTTGCGGCCCCTGGGTCCCGGATCGGCCTTTTCAGGCCGTCCGGGATGACGGGTTTGGTTTTGTGTCAGACCGCCTGAATGATCGCCAGGAAGTCGGCGGCCTTCAGCGAGGCGCCGCCGACCAGCGCGCCGCCCACTTCACGCGCGTGCAGGATCTCGGCGGCGTTGCTCGGCTTCACCGAGCCGCCGTAGAGGATCGGAACGACCTCGGCTTCTTCGCCGAACATCGCCTTCAGCGTTTCGCGGATGGCGCCGTGCACCTCCTCGATCTGCGGATTGTTCGGGGTCAGGCCGGTGCCGATCGCCCAGACCGGCTCGTAGGCCACGGCGAACGCCTTGCCTTTGAGTTCGGCGGGCAGCGAGCCCCTCACCTGCCCGGTGACGACCTCGAGCGCCTTGCCGGCGTTGCGCTGCTCCAGGGTCTCGCCGACGCAGATGATCGGCTCCAGGCCATGGCGCAGGGCGGCCAGCACCTTCTTGGCCACCAGTGCGTCGCTTTCGCGGTAGGCGTCGCGACGCTCCGAGTGGCCGAGGATCACCAGCTTGGCCCCGGCGTCGGCGAGCATCTCGGCCGAAATGTCCCCCGTGAAGGCGCCGGTGTCGTCGGCGTGGGCGTCCTGCCCGCCGACCAGCACCTTGGAGCCCGCCAGCGCCTCGCTCATCTGCGCGATCAGAATCGACGGCGGGCAGATCGCCACGCGCACCTGCGTCGCGCCCACGCCTTGGGCCACGGCCTTGGCTTCGGCCAGCGAGTTGGCCAGCCCGTTCATCTTCCAGTTTCCGGCGATCAGCGGCGTCGGCGACTTCATGGGCCTCTCTTTCTTGCAAACCGCAGGGCGGTTAAGCCAAGCCGGCGCGTCTGTCACGCGCTTGCGGCGCGCAAGCGGCCTCCACTATACCGAGACGCTCTTACGCCCGGGAAAGGGATTTGATGCTCGCCGCCTTCCGCGTTTTCGCGAAGTCCTGGGTCGCCGCTGTGCTGATCGGGCTTTTGATCGTCGCCTTCGCCGTGTTTGGCCTTCAGGACGTCTTCGGCAACAAGCTGGGCGATTCCGTCATCGTCGCCGGCTCGCGGAAGGTCTCGCCCGCCGAGTTCCGCCGCGAATTCGAGTCCGTGCGCAAGCGCGCCGAGCAGGAGATGGGCCAGCCCGTCACCGCCGAGGTCGCCGCCGCCAACGGCCTGGATCGCCAGGTGCTGCAGGGCCTCGCCACCCGCGAAGCCTTCGCCGAGCTCCTGCACCGGATGGGCATCCGCCCGTCCGACAAGGAGGTGGTCGCGCAGATCGCCAAGATCCCGGCCTTCTTCAATCCGGTGTCCGGCAAGTTCGACAAGGCGCTCTATCAGCAGCGCCTGGCGCAGAACGAAATGCGGCCCGAGCAGTTCGAAGCCATGCTGCGCGACGAGATGGCGCAGCAGCACCTGGTGAGCGCGCTCACCCAGGCGCTCGAGGTTCCCCGCGCCTATTCGGCGCTGGCGGCGATCTATGCGCTCGAAAGCCGCGACGTGGCCTATCTGACCGTCGATCCGACCAGCGTGCCGCAGCCGGCCGCCCCGACCGACACTCAGCTGACCGCCTTCATGAAGGAAAACGCCGCGCAGCTCACCTTGCCGGAGTTCCGCGTGCTGACGGTCGTGCGGTTCAGCCCGCAGCTGGTCGGCGCCAACCTGGCCGTCGACGAGGCCGAGCTGAAGAAGCGCTACGAGTTCCGCAAGGACACGCTGTCGACGCCGGAGACCCGCAGCCTGGTGCAGATCCCGGCCAAGGACGCCGCCGCCGCCAAGGCCATCACCGCCCGCCTGCAGGCCGGCGAGGCCCCGGCCGCCATCGCCAAGGCGCTGGGCGTCGACGCGATCAGCTACGACAACCGCCCGCAAACCGCGATCGCTGACCGCAAGCTGGCCGCCGCCGCCTTCCAACTGCAGCCCGGCCAGGTCAGCACGGTCCAGGGTGACCTGGGCACGGCGGTGGTCAAGGTCCTGGCGGTCGCCCCTGGTTCGACCGTCTCCTTCGAGCAGGCCCGCCCGGCGCTCGAAGCCGAGCTGCGCAAGGACGCCGCCGCCGAGAAGGTCTATGCGCTCACCCAGGCCTATGACGAGGCGCACCAGAAGGGCGCGAACCTGACCGAAGCGGCGGAGAAGGCTGGCGTCGCGTCGACCACCCTCGGTCCGGTCGCCAAGGACGGCCGCGACCAGCAGGGCCAGCCGGTCGGCGGCCTGAACCAGAAGCTGATGGACACCGCCTTCAACCTGCCCGCCGGCGGCGAGAGCGAGGTCGTCGATGCGGGCGAAGGCGAGTACTTCGCCGTGCGCGTCGAAAAGATCGTGCCGCCGGCGATGCCGCCGCTGGCCGAGATCAAGCCGCAACTGAGCCAGGCCTGGATGATGCGCGAAGTCGGCAAGGCGATGCAGGCCAAGGCCGATGCGCTGGCCGCCCGCGTCCGCAAGGGCGAAAGCCTGGAGGCCGTCGCCGCCAGCGCCGGCGCCCGGGTGACCCGCGTCCCGGCGGTCGACCGCCGCACCGGCCCGCAGAACCCGCTGGTGTCGCCGGAGATGCTCGGCCATGTGTTCGGCGGCAAGTCCGGCGAGGTCTTCGTCGCCCGCGCCCGCAACTTCGCGATGACGGTCGGCAAGGTCGAGGCCACCCACGTCGGCGATCCCGCCCAGCTGGCCGCCCTGACCGAGCAGACCCGCCAGCAGATGACCGCTACGGTCTTCCGCGAGATCGGTCAAAGCGCCCAGACGGCGGCTCGCGAGGAGATGAAGGTCAAGGTGGACTACAACCGCGCCCGCACGGCGATCGGCCTTCCCCCGCTGAACGCCAAGGGTCAGCCGGAGCCGGCGAAGTGAAGCTTGAGCCTGAGTTCGAGGCCTTTCAGTCGACCTATGACGCCGGCGCGCCCCAGCTGGTCTGGACGCGGCTGATCGACGACCTGGAGACCCCGGTCTCCGCCTATCTGAAGATCGGCCACGGCCGCCCCTACGCCTTCCTCTTCGAATCCGTCGAGGGCGGCTCCTGGCGCGGGCGCTACTCGATCATCACGCTCAGCCCCGACCTCGTCTGGCGCTGCCGTGGCGACCAGGCCGAGATCGCCGAGGGCGCCGAGGCGATCGCCGCCGGCCGCTTCACGCCGCAGCCGGGCGGCGCGCTGGAGTCGCTGAAGGACCTGGTGGCGGCCTCGCGGATCGAGCTGCCCGCCGGCCTGCCGCCGCCGTCGGCCGGGGTGTTCGGCGCGATCGGCTACGACATGATCCGGTTGGTCGAGCGCCTGCCGAACATCAACCCGGACGCCCTCGGCCTGCCCGACGGCGTGATGACCCGCCCGTCGATCGTCGCGATCTTCGACGCCATCGCCCAGGAAATCGTCCTGGTGACGCCGGTGCGCCCGAACGGCGGATCGGCGAAGGCGGCCTACGACGCGGCCCGCGAGCGGATCGAAAACGTCCTCGCCGACCTCGGCCGGCCGGCGCCGCGGCTGTCCGGCCAGGGCGCGCCGGCGCCCGACGGCTTCACCACTCCGGTTTCGCGCGACGACTACAAGGCGGTCGTCGAGCGGGCGAAGGAGTACATCCGCGCGGGCGACATCTTCCAGGTGGTGCCCAGCCACCGGTTCCGCACGCCGTTCGAACGCGACCCGTTCGCGCTCTACCGGTCGCTGCGGCGCATGAACCCCTCGCCGTTCCTGTTCTTCCTGAACTTCGGCGACTTCCAGCTGGTCGGCTCCTCGCCGGAGATCCTGGTGCGGCTGCGCGACGGCAAGATCACCATCCGCCCGATCGCCGGGACCCGGCCGCGCGGCGCCACGCCGGAGGAAGACCTGGCGCTCGAACAGGAGCTGATGGCCGATCCCAAGGAACGGGCCGAGCACCTGATGCTGCTGGACCTCGGCCGCAACGACGTCGGCCGGGTCGCCATGCTGAAGGACAACGTGACCAATGCGCCGGCGGCCGCCGTGCGGGCACCCCGGGTGCGAGTGACCGACAGCTTCTTCATCGAGCGCTACAGCCACGTCATGCACCTGGTCTCCAACGTCGAGGGCGACGCCCCGGACGGCCTGGATCCGGTCGACGTGGTGATGGCCGCCCTGCCCGCCGGCACCCTGTCGGGCGCGCCGAAGGTGCGGGCGATGGAGATCATCGACGAGCTGGAGATCGAGAAGCGCGGCATCGGCTACGCCGGCGGCGTCGGCTATTTCGGCGCCGACGGCTCGGTCGACACCTGCATCGTGCTGCGCACCGCGCTGGTGAAGGACGGGACCATGTACGTCCAGGCCGGCGGCGGCGTGGTCGCCGATTCCGATCCCGACGCTGAGTACGACGAGACCCTGCACAAGTCCCGCGCCCTGCGCCGTGCGGCCGAGGAGAGCTGGCGGTTCGAGTAGGCCCGGCGGGGGAGCCCACACGGCTTGCCCCTACACCGGTCACCCCCGCGAAAGCGGGGGGCCAGGCGTTTTTGTTCGACCCGCCGCTGGACGCAAAACGCCTGGATCCCCGCTTTCGCGGGGACGAGCGGGAGAGAGGTGGCGCCTATTTCGCGCTGCGCACCACGTGGGTGGTGACGACCGGCGGGGCGAGGATCATGGCGGTGGCGAAGGCCAATGCGCAGAAGGCGGCGAAGAAGGCGGCGGCCAGCACCGGCCACATCCGCTCCGTCTTCGGCTTGGCCGTCAGCAGCGCGCGGATCCGCGCGGTCTCTTCCGGGTTCAACGCCGAATCGTTCATCGCCATATGTCGAGGATCGCGCCATCGGCCCAGGCGCGCCATGGCGCCCTTGGCGCAGCCGTTCTCAGAGCCTACAGAGTGCCCATGATCCTGGTGATCGATAACTACGACAGCTTCACCTACAACCTCGTCCACTATCTGAACGAGTTGGGGGCGGAGACGCTCGTCCACCGCAACGACGCCTTGAGCGTCGAGCAGGCGCTGGGGCTCAAGCCACAGGGCATCCTGCTGTCCCCAGGCCCGTGCACGCCGAACGAGGCCGGGATCTGTCTCGACCTGCTGGCCGCCGCGCCGCAGGAACTGCCGATCTTCGGCGTCTGCCTCGGCCACCAGGCCATGGGCCAGGCCTTCGGCGGCAAGGTGATCCGCGCCCGCGAGCTGATGCACGGCAAGACCAGCCCGATCCATCACACCGGCAAGGGCGTGTTCAAGGGACTGAAGAACCCCTTCACCGCCACCCGCTACCACAGCCTGTGCATCGAGCGTGAAACCGCGCCCGAGGTGCTCGAAGTGACCGCCTGGACCGACGACGGCGAGATCATGGGGGTCCAGCACAAGACCCGGCCGATCCACGGCGTGCAGTTCCATCCGGAATCGATCGCCACCGAATGCGGCCACGAGCTGCTTGACAACTTCCTCGACATCGCCGGCGTGAGGCGCCTGGCGCAGGTCTGAGCCGCCCGCCATGTCCGACGCTTTCAAGCCGCTGCTCAGCCGTCTTGCCGACGGCGCGACCCTCTCCGAAGAGGACGCCGGCGAGTTCTTCGCCGCCTGCCTGCGCGGCGAGCCCACCCCGGCCCAGGTCGCCGCGGCGGTCACCGCCATGCGCATGCGCGGCGAGACCGTGGGCGAGATCACCGCCTGCGCCCGGGCCATGCGCCGCGCCGCGGTCATGCTCGACCATCCGTTCGAGACGGTCGACGTCTGCGGCACCGGCGGCGACGGCCTGCACACTCTGAACGTCTCCACCGCCGTGGCCTTCGTCGCCGCCGGCGGCGGGCTGAAGGTCGCCAAGCACGGCAACCGGGCGCTGTCGTCCAAATCCGGCGCGGCCGACGTGCTGAGCGCGCTGGGAGTCAACATCGCCGCCACCCCGGCCCAGCAGCTGAAGGCGCTGGAGACGGCCGGGATCTGCTTCATGTTCGCCCCGGCGCATCACGGGGCCATGCGCCACGTGACGCCGATCCGCGCCGAGCTCGGCTTCCGCACCATCTTCAACCTGCTGGGGCCGCTGACCAATCCGGCCGGCGCGCGGCGTCAGCTGCTCGGGGTCTACGACAGCCGCTGGGTCGAGCCGTTGGCCCGGGTGCTCGGCGCGCTGGGGGCCGAGAAGGCCTGGACGGTGCACGGCCAGGGCATGGACGAGATCACCATCACCGGCGAGACCCAGATCGCCGAATGGCGCGACGGTCAGGTGCGGCTGTTCCGACTCACCCCGGAGGCGGTCGGCCTGCCGCGCGCGGCGCTGGCCGACCTGACCGGCGGCTCACCGGCGCAGAACGCCGAGGCGCTGAAGGCGCTGCTTGGCGGCGCCAAAGGGCCCTACCGCGACATCGTGCTGATCAACGCCGCCGCCGCCTTCCTGGTGGCCGACAAGGTCGAGACCCTGCGCGAAGGCGTCGAGCTGGCCGCCGCGGTCCTCGACGACGGGCGCGCCGCCCAGGCGCTAGAACGCCTCATCGCCGTCACTTCGGCCCCGGAGCCCGCATGAGCGACATCCTCGCCAAGATCGCCGCCTACAAGCGCGACGAGGTGGCCGAACGGAAGGCCGCGCGCACGGTCGCCGAGGTCGAGGCCGCCGCCCGCGCAGCGTCGACGCCTCGCGGCTTCCGCGCCGCGCTGGAGCGCGCCCACGGCCCGGGCCGGCTGGCCCTGATCGCCGAGATCAAGAAGGCCTCGCCCTCCAAGGGGCTGATCCGCGCCGACTTCGATCCGCCGGAACTCGCCCGCGCCTATGCGGCCGGCGGCGCAGCCTGCCTGTCGGTGCTCACCGACGCGCCGAGCTTCCAGGGGGCCGACGACTATCTGGTCGCCGCCCGCGACGCCGTCGCCCTGCCCTGCATCCGCAAGGACTTTCTGGTCGATCCCTGGCAGGTCGCCGAATCCCGCGCGCTCGGCGCCGACGCGATCCTGGTGATCCTGGCGATGATCGACGATGCGACCGCCGCGGCATTGATGGCCGAGGCCCAGCGGTTCGGCATGGACGCCCTGGTCGAGGTGCACGACGAGGCGGAGATGGCCCGCGCCGGCGCGCTGGGCGCCGACCTGGTGGGCGTCAACAACCGCGACCTGCGCAGCTTCGTCACCGATCTGGCGGTCACCGAGCGGCTCGCCGGCCAGACGCCGAAGGACGCCCTGCTGGTCACCGAGAGCGGCCTGTTCAGCGCCGAGGACGCCGCGCGGCTCGAGCGGTCCGGCGCCAAGGCGATGCTGGTCGGCGAAAGCCTGATGCGCCAGACCGACGTCACCGCCGCGACCCGGGCGCTGCTGAGCAAGGCCGAAGCGCCAGCGGGCTAGCCGCGCGCCGCCGCTTCCAGTGCGGCGACGTCGAGCTTCACCATCTTCAGCATCGCCTCGGTCACCCGCTTGGCCTTGGCCTGGTCGGGATCGCGCATCAACTCGCCGAGCCGCCGCGGCGTGATCTGCCACGACAGGCCCCAGCGGTCCCGCAGCCAGCCGCACTGCTCGACCGAACCCCCTTCCTTCAGGGCGTCCCACAGCCGGTCGATCTCGGCCTGATCGTCGCATTCCACGACGATCGAGAAGCTGTGGTTGAACGGGTCTAGCGGGCCCGCCTCGATCGCCTCGTACCGCTGATCGCCGAGTTGGAAAGCCGCCACCGTCACGCTGCCGGCCGGACCGCTCGGCGTGTCGGCCAGCATCGGCGCGAGCCAGGTGATCGCCGATCCGGGAATCAGCTCGGTGTAGAACCGCAGAGCCGCTTCCATGTCCTTCTCGAACCACAGGTGTTGGGTGACGGTCATCATGGGCTTCTCCTTCTCCTCTCGCGGTCGGCCTCCCCCCAGACGTCGGGGCGGCGCCGATTCCGACTCTCCGGGGACGCACGGCGCCTCGCTCGGCGAGCAAAACGCCGGAAAACCCACGAGAATTCAGCCCGTCGGCCAGTAACTTGACATTAATAGAGAACGCTTAGAGAACATTTGAAGCGTTTGCGCTTTGTTCTCGAAGCGCACAGGTCGTAAGGTGTCGTCGTCATGCTCACCCGCAAGCAGCACGAATTGCTCATGTTCATTCATGAGCGCATCAAGGAGACCGGCGTCTCGCCGTCCTTCGACGAGATGAAGGAGGCGCTGGATTTGGCCTCCAAGTCCGGCATCCATCGGCTGATCACGGCGCTGGAAGAGCGGGGCTTCCTGCGGCGGCTGCCGCACCGGGCCCGGGCGCTGGAGGTGGTGAAGCTGCCGCAGCAGGCGACGACCGCCGCTCCCCCCAAGGGCCGCGCTCCCTTCAAGCCGCAGTTGGTCGAGCCCAGTCACGCCGCTCCCGCCGCCGCCAACGACAGCCGCGAGCTGCCGGTGCTTGGCCGCATCGCCGCCGGCACGCCGATCGAGGCAATCCAGCAGGAACGCGACCGCCTGCCGGTGCCGGAGACCATGCTCGGCGCGGGCGAACACTTCGTGCTCGAGGTGCAGGGCGATTCGATGATCAACGCCGGCATCCTCGACGGCGACTACGTGGTGATCCGGCGCACCGACGCGGCCAATTCCGGCGACATCGTCGTTGCCCTGGTGATGGGCGAGGAAGCAACGCTGAAGCGGCTCCGTCGCAAGGGCGCCTCGATCGCCCTGGAGGCCGCCAATCCGGCCTACGAGACCCGCATCTTCGGTCCGGACCAGGTGGCCGTGCAAGGCAAGCTGGTCGGCCTGATCCGCCGCTATCACTAATTCGCGAGAACTTTTGCGCGTCCCAGGGCTTTAGGGCGAATCCGGACCGCACGTCCGGCTTCAGAGGAGCCCTCGGATGCGCATTATCACCGCCGCGACGGTCGCCGCCTTAGCGCTCGCCGTCACCGCCTGCGGCAAGCCGGCCGCCCAGAAGGCCGAAGAGAGCGCGAGCACCGCTGGCCAGGAGGCCGCCGCCGCCCAGGCCGCCGCCGACGCCAGCCAGGTCACGTCGATCCCTGGCGCCGCCAATTCCAGCGCGATGGACGCCACCCAGCACGCCGAACAGGCCGGCGATGCGGCCAAGGACGCCGGATCCGCCGCGGCCGACGCCGCCAAGGACGCCAGTGGCGCGGCCAAGGAAGCGGCCAAGGACTCGGCCGACGCCGCCAAGAAAGCCGGCGAGGCCGCGAAGGACGCCGGCGACGCGGCCAAGGACGCCCAGCGCTAGGGCCTCAGCGAAGGTCCAGGCCCCAGGTCCAGGGTCTTCGCCCGCGCCCCTCCTGCGCCCAGATCACCCGCCAGCCGCCGTCCGGCTGGCGGTGCAGTTCGGCTGCGCCGCCACGCCGGAAGTCCGCGCCGGTGAGCACCAGCTGCGCGGCGCAGCTTTCGGGCCGGAAATCGTTGCGCAGCACCACGACCTCGGCGCTGGTGCACAGGGCCTCCAGCCGCCCCGGCGGCAGCGGGCGTTTCAGGTTCCAGGCGGCGGCGATCGGGGCCGGCGCGCTCGCGCCGGGCGCGCAGCTCTGGCGGTCGCAGGCGAAGGCCGCGTCGCGCGCCGCCTCGCTCACCAGCGGTTCCAGCCCGCGCCGGCGCGACCATAGCTCGGCGCCGAACAGCTTCACGTCCGGGCGCAGCAGGATCGCCTGGCGGCCGCTGCGCACCGCCACGGCGGCGCCGTCGGCGCTGATCCAGGCGTCGGGCGTCGGCGGCTTCGGGGTCAGCGCCACGGCCAGCGCCAGCGGCGCGCCGAGCCAACGAAGCGGCCCGCGCCACAGGCAGATCCACAAGAGGCCGAGGAAGGTGACCGGCAAGGTCCAGGCCGGCCCGCTTGCGATCACCACCTGGGCATGGGGCGCGGCGGCGGCGGCGGCGGCGATCCGGTTGGTCAGGTCGATCGCGTAGCCGGCCAGCCGCAAAGGCCAGGCCTCCAGCCCGAACGGCATCAGCACCGCGCCGAGCGCCAGTCCCGGCATCATCAACAGCGACGAGATCGGCTGGACCAGCAGGTTGGAGACCAGCCCCCAGGTCGAGATCCGGTTGAAGTGCTGCATGGCGAACGGCCCGGTCGCCAGCCCGGCCACGAAGCTGATCGCCGCGCCGGCGACGATCCAGCTGGCGGCGCCCTGCACCAGCCGGATCGGCCAGGGCGTGTTGATCTCCTTGACCGGTTGCGGCCAGACGCCGGCCATGGCGACCAGCGCCGCGGTGGCGGCGAACGACATCTGGAAGCCCGGCTGGGTCACCGCCTCCGGCTGCAGCAGCAGGACGACGAAAGCGGCGACCGCCAGGGCGTGCAGGCTGATCGCCTGGCGATCCGCCAGGATGGCCGCGAAGGCGATGCTGGCGGTGATCGCCGCGCGCACCGCCGGCGGCGGCGCGCCGGACAGGACCAGATAGGTCAGCACCGCGGCGAGCCCGACGCAGGCCGCGGCCTTCTTGCCGTTGATCCGCAACGCCAACCACGGCCAGGCGGCGATCAGCAGGCGCAGGGCGGCGAAGGTGAAGCCGCCGACGATCGCCATGTGCACGCCGGAGATCGAGATGATGTGAGCCAGCCCAGAGGCCCGCAGATTCTCCACCTGCTCCGGCGGCACAAACGCGGCCTGCCCGGTCGTCATGGCCGCGACGAGCCCGCCGGTCTCCGGCCCGAGGACCCTGACGATCCGCTCGGTCATCTCCCAGCGCAGCCGATTGACCTGCATCGCCAGCCGCAAGCGCCACGGCGGCTTGGCCTCGGCGACCCAGGCCTGCGGCGGGCCGAGCGCGAAGCCCACACCGCCGACGCTGTCCAGGAAGGCGTCGCGGGCGAAGTCATAGGCCCCCGGGCTGGCCGGCGGCGGTGGGGCGTTGATCATCGCCAGCAGCCGGACGGCTTCGCCCGGCGCCGGAATGCGCGCGCCCTCGCGCAGCGTGATGCGCACCCGGATCGGCGTGGCTTCGGGCGCAAGCACTTCGATGCGATAGGGGGCGATCAGCAGCCGCTGGCCGCCCTGGCCGGGCGAGGCCACGTCGAGCACCCAGCCCTCCAGGCGCTGCGGGCCGGCGGCCTCCACGGCGATTGGCGCCTTGACCTGTTCGATCCGCAATTTGGCGACGGCGAAACCCGCAAGGCCGCAGGCCGCCAGCACCGCCGCCGCGGTCGCCAGCGGCGGACCGAGCCGCCGCGCGGCGACGAGCAAGGAGAGGCCAAGGCCCAGCAGAGCCCAGGCCAGCCACGCCTGCGGCTCCCGCGGCAGGGCGAAATAGACCGCCGCGCCGACGCCGAACGCCACCGGCGTCCAGAGCTTCCAGCGCGCGCCCTGGGCGGCGAACTGGCCCGATATCCACTTCAGGGGCGCGCCAAGGGTGGAAGGTGGCCGAATCCACGTGCTAAGAGGCGCCGCCCGGCCGCCGCCGGCGGGCGCAACCTCATTCAAATCAGCCTCGATGTCCGTCCCCACGACTTCTGGCCGTCCCGTCGTCACCCGGATTGCCCCCTCGCCCACCGGCTCGATGCACATTGGCACGGCCCGCACGGCGCTTTTCAACTGGCTTTACGCCCGCCACACCGGCGGCAAGTTCCTGTTGCGGATCGAAGACACCGATCGCGAGCGCTCGACCGAGGGCGCCGTCCAGGTGATTTTCGAGGGCCTGAAGTGGCTCGGCCTTGAGGCCGACGAGCCCGCGGTCTTCCAGTTCGCGCGCGCCGATCGCCACCGCGAGGTGGTCGAGGCCCTGCTGGCGCGCGGCGAGGCCTATCGCGACTACATGACCAGCGAGGAGCTGGAGGCCGAGCGCGAGCGCGCCCGCGCCGAGGGCCGGGTCGTGCGCTCGCCCTGGCGGGACGCGGCGGCCGCTGATGCGCCGGACCGGCCCTTCGCCGTGCGCCTGAAGAGCCCGCTGTCCGGCGAAACGCTGATCGCCGACCAGGTGAAGGGCGAGGTGCGCTTCCAGAACAGCCAGCTCGACGACCTGATCCTGCTGCGCTCCGACGGCAACCCGACCTACAACCTCGCCGTCGTGGTCGACGACTACGACATGGGCGTGACCCACGTCATTCGCGGCGACGATCACCTCAACAACGCCGCGCGTCAGACGCTGATCTACCAGGCGATGGACTGGGCGACGCCGGTGTGGGCGCACCTGCCGCTGATCCACGGTCCGGACGGCGCCAAGCTCTCCAAGCGTCACGGCGCCCAGGCGGTCGGCGAGTTCGCCGACATGGGCTACCTGCCCGAAGCCATGCGCAACTACCTGGCCAAGCTCGGCTGGGGCCATGGCGACGACGAGATCTTCTCCGACGAGCAGGCGATCAGCTGGTTCGACATCAAGGACGTGGTCGGCGCGCCGGCCCGCCTCGACTGGGCCAAGCTGAATCACCTCAACAACCACTACATCCGCCAGACGGACGCCCCGCGGCTGACGCAACTTGTCGCGGGTATCCACAAGAGCCGCGACTGGAAGCTGCGCGACGGCGACCTGCCGCTGCTCGAGCGGACCATTCCGCTGGTGCGCGACGGCGCCAAGACCCTGCTCGAACTGGCCGATTCCACGGTCTTCGTGCTGAAGGCGCGGCCGCTGGAGCTGCCCGAAAAAGCGCAGGCGATGCTCACCGAAGAGACACGCGGCCGCCTTTCGCGCCTGCGAGACCGCATTGCAGCGAATGAGGCTTGGGAGGTCCCCGGCCTGGAGGCAGAGATCCGCGCCTTTGCAGAGTCGGAAGGCGTCGGGATCGGCAAGTTCGGCCCGGCGCTGCGCGCCGTGCTGTCCGGTGGTTCGCCGGCGCCGGACCTCGCAGGGGCCCTGGTTTCACTCGGGAAACACGAAAGCCTCGCGCGGCTCGACGATGTGCTTTCGCCGGCCCCGTAAACCGGCTAAAGGCGCGCTCAAACGAGCGTTACGATTTTGAACTGAAAGGGGATGGCATGGGCGACACGGCGAAGATCAACATCGGCGCCAAGGCGGTCGAGCTTCCGATCCTGAAGGGCACGATCGGCCCGGAAGTGGTCGACATCCGCAAGCTCTACGGCGAGACCGACGTCTTCACCTACGACCCGGGCTTCACCTCGACGGCGAGCTGCGAAAGCAAGATCACCTTCATCGACGGTGACAAGGGCGTCCTGCTGCACCGCGGCTACCCGATCGACCAGCTGGCCGAGCACTCGAGCTTCCTCGAAGTCTGCTACCTGCTGCTGCACGGCGAACTGCCGAACGCGCCGCAGTTCGCCGAGTTCGAACACAACATCACCTACCACACGATGTTGCACGACCAGTTCGACAAGTTCTTCAGCGGGTTCCGGCGCGACGCCCACCCGATGGCGATCATGGTCGGCGCGGTCGGCGCCCTGTCGGCCTTCTACCACGACAGCACCAACATCGATGATCCCGAACAACGGATGATCTCGTCGCACCGGCTAATCGCCAAGATGCCGACGATCGCCGCCCGCGCGTTCAAGTATTTCCGCGGCCAGCCCTTCATCCATCCGCGCAACGAGCTCTCCTACTCGGAGAACTTCCTGCGCATGTGCTTCTCGGTCCCGGCCGAGGACTGGAAGCCGAACCCGGTGCTGACCCGGGCGATGGACAAGATCTTCATCCTGCACGCCGACCACGAGCAGAACGCGTCGACCTCGACCGTTCGTCTCGCCGGTTCGTCGGGCGCCAATCCGTTCGCCTGCATCGCGGCCGGCATCGCCTGCCTGTGGGGCCCGAGCCACGGCGGCGCGAACGAAGAAGCGCTGAACATGCTCAAGGAGATCGGCACCGTCGATCGCATCCCTGAGTACATCCAGGGCGTGAAGGACCGGAAGTACCGCCTGATGGGCTTCGGTCACCGGGTCTATAAGAACTATGACCCGCGCGCCAAGGTCATGCAGAAGACCTGCCACGAAGTTCTGGCGGAAGTCGGTCACTCCGACGACCCGCTGCTGAAGGTCGCCATGGAGCTCGAGAAGATCGCGCTCAACGACCCGTACTTCGTCGAGCGCAAGCTCTATCCGAACGTCGACTTCTACTCGGGCATCACGCTGCGCGCCCTCGGCTTCCCGCCGGAGATGTTCACCGTGCTGTTCGCCCTGGCCCGCACCGTCGGCTGGGTCGCCCAGTGGAAGGAAATGATCGAGGATCCGTCGCAGAAGATCGGCCGTCCGCGCCAGCTCTACACCGGCGCCCCGACCCGCGATTACGTGGCGCTCGACAAGCGCGCCTGATCCAGGTCGCCAGACACGACGAAGGCCCGCGGTGATCCGCGGGCCTTTTTCGTTGGCGCAGCGCTTCGGAAGCGACCGGCAGGCTTGGTGATGACGTGAGCGGCGCGCTCGCCGACACGTCGCTCTAGCAGCGCCCGGCCAGCACCTGCAGCACCGCTTCAGCGGCGGCCTCGTCCGGGTCGGCCCCGCCGCGGCCCATCTTGTCGAGGGCCGCGTACTGCGCCCGCACCTGAGCGCGGCGCAGGGTGTCGTCGTCCAGCCGCCGGGCGAGCTCGGCGGCCAGGTCCGGCCCGTTGCAGTCATCCTGGATCAGCTCGGGGGCCACGGCGGCGTCGGCGGCGATGTTGAACAGGGTGACGAAGCGCGTGCGGACCAGATGCTTCAGCAGGGCGTAGGTCACCGGGCCGATGCGGTAGGCCACCACCATCGGCACCCCGGCGATCGCCAACTGGGTGGTGACCGTGCCCGAGCAGGCGAGCGCGACGGTCGCCGCCTTCATCGCGTCCAGCTTGGCGGCTTCGCCCTCGACCACATGGGCCCGCAGGCTCCAGCCGGCGACCTGGGCCTTGACCATGTCGGCGACGGTCGGCGCGGCCGGGATGACCACATGCAGGCCGGGACGCTCGGCCTTCAGGCGCGCGACGGCGTCCGCGAACACCGGCAGCACCAGCTTGATCTCCGCCGGCCGGCTGCCGGGCAGCACCAGCAGGATCGGTTCGTCGGGCGCAGCGCCGATCTCGGCCCGCAGCCGCTCAGGCCGGGCGTCGGAGAAGTCGAGCGATAGGGCGGAGTTGCCGACGAAGGTCACCGGCAGCCCTTCGGCCTCGAAATAGGGAGCGTCGAAAGCGTGGATCGACAGCAGGTGGTCGACGCTCTGCGCCAGAGTTTTCGCCCGTCCCGGCCGGGTCGCCCAGACCTGCGGCCCAACATACTTGATCAGCGGCAGCGCCGGATCGAGCCGCCGTAGCTGCTGCGCGACGCGCAGGGTGAAGCCCCAGGAATCGATCAGCACGGCGACGTCCGGCTTCTCGCGGGCGGCCAGCGCGACGGTCTGTTTCACCCGCCGGACGACCTTCGGATAGGCCATCAGGCCTTCCAGCAGCCCGAGCACGGACAGTTCCGCAATGTCGAACGGGCTTTCGACGCCTTCCGCCGCCATTTGGGCTCCGCCGACGCCGACGAAGCGGACGCCCTCCCCCAGCCGGCGCTTCAGCGCCCGGGCCAGGCCCGCGCCGCGCTCGTCGCCCGAGGCTTCGGCGGCGACCAGCATGACGGTGAGCGGACGGCCACTCATCGCCGGGTCGGATCCACGCCGAGGATGAAGAGGCCGAGTTCGTCGGCCAGCGCCACCGCTTCGTCCCGGTCGAGCACGAGCAGCCGGCCCGCCTCGCCGACCACGCCTGCAAGGCCGGCCGCCGCAGCGCCGCGCACGGTGGCGACGCCGATGGTCGGCAGGTCGACCCGGGTCTCCTGGATCGGCTTCGGCGCCTTGGCGAGCACCCCGCGCCGGTCGCTGGCGTGGCCGCGCAGCGGCGCCGCCAGGGTCGCCACCCGCTCCAGCATGGCATCGGTCCCCTCCTGGGCCTCCACCGCCAGCACCAGGCCGTCGCAGACGACCGCGCCCTGACCGATGTCGAGCCGGCCGATGGCGCGCGCCACGTTCAGCGCGTGCTCGGCGTCGGCCAGTTGGTCCGGCGTCGGCGCGTGGCGGCCGAGCGGGCCGGCCGGCAGGCTGAGCTCGCGCATCACCCCGTCGGCGCCTTCCACGGCGAAGCCATCCTTCTCGAACTCGCCGACCAGGAACCGCAGCAGCGCGTCGTCGCCCCTGCGCGCTGCGGCGATCACCCCGGGCAGCGCGGCGATCCCGCGGAGGTCAGGGACCAGCTGAGAGAAATCCGGACGCGTGACAATGCCGGCGAGACACACGGCCTGGCAGCCGGCGCGCTTCATCGCCTTGATGCACTTGCCGAGCTCGGCGATGCCGATGTCGGCCCCGTCGAATTCGGAGAGGCTCGGTCCAGCAAAGCCCTTGAGCCGGACGATGAACAGCGGCCGCCCGACGCGCCGGCAATGCTCCGCGATCTCGAGGGGCAGACTGCCGCCCCCGGCGATCAGACCGAGCTTGTTCATCAGATCTCGCGTTCGGGCAGGCAGAGCGGCCGGTTGGCGTCGGCGCGGATGAAGTCGATGATCTCCATCACCTCCGGCGACGAGGCGTAGGTCTCGATCGTGTCGGCGAGACGCTCCTGGAAGGTGCCCTCGTCGGCGAACAGCAGCCGGTAGGCGGCGCGCAGGGTGTTGATGCTCTCGCGGCTGAAGCCGCGACGCTTCAGGCCGACCAGGTTCAGGCCCTCGAGGTGGGCGTGGTTGCCCCACACCGAGCCGTAGGGGATGACGTCCTTCACCACGGCCGCCAATCCGCCGATCATCGCGTGACGGCCGACCCGGGTGAACTGGTGAACGGCCGCCAGGCCGCCGACGATCACATAGTCGCCGATCAGGCAGTGGCCGCCGAGCGTCGCCTGCTTGGTCAGGATCACATGGTCGCCGACGTCGCAGTCGTGCCCGACGTGGCTCTCGATCATGTAGAAGCCGTTCGAGCCGACACGGGTCACGCCGCCGCCGCGCTTCGTGCCGATGTTCATCGTCACGTGTTCGCGGATGACGTTGTTGTCGCCAATCACCAGCTCGGTGTCTTCGCCGGCGTAGGCGGTGTGCTGCGGCGGGCCGCCGAGCACGGCGAATGCGTGCACCGTGTTGCCGGCGCCGAGCCGGGTGCGGCCCTCGATCACCACGTGCGAGGTGAGCTTGGTGCCGGCTCCGAGCCGGGCATGTTCGCCGATCACGCAGAACGGACCGACGCTGACCCCGTCCGCCAGCTCCGCGCCCTTGGCGACGATCGCCGACGGATGGACCTCAGTGCTCACCGGATCAGGTCTCCACCACCATCGCCGCGAAGTCCGCCTCGGCGGCGACCTTGTCGCCGACCAGGGCCCGGCCGCGGAACTTGAACACGTCGCCGCGGGCGCGCAGCACCTCGACCGGCATGCGAATGACGTCGCCCGGCCGCACCGGACTGCGGAAGCGGCAGTTGTCGACGCTCATGAAGAAGATAGTCTTGCCGCGGGTGTCGACTTCCAGCGACTTGGACATCAGCACCGCGCCGGTCTGGGCCATGGCCTCGACGATCAGCACCCCGGGCATCACCGGATACCCCGGGAAATGGCCCTGGAAGAACGGCTCGTTGGCGGTCACGCATTTGACGCCCACGATCGACTGGTGCGGGCGGTACTCCTCGGCGCGATCCACCAGCAAGAACGGATAACGGTGCGGAATTCGCGCCAGGATCTCGATGATGTCGATCTCGGCGGCCCCCTCGCCTGCCGGCGACTTCGAGTTCATTCACTTCCCCCTTCGCGGCGGGCGGCGTGCTTCATCAGCCACGCCGTCTCCCGCATCCACTGTCTGATCGGCCGGGCCGGGAGACCGCCCCAGGTCTCGCCGGCCGGCACGTTATGCATCAACCCGGCGGCGGCGGCGATCCGCGCGCCCGCGCCAATGGTCACATGGTCGGCGATGCCCACGCCGCCGCCGAACTGGACGCCGTCGCCGACCGTCACGCTTCCAGCGATGCCGCTCTGCGCCGCCATCACGCAGTTCCGTCCGAGTCGGACGTTGTGGGCGATCTGCACCATGTTGTCGATCTTGGTGTTTTCGCCGATCACCGTGTCGTCGTAGGCCCCGCGGTCGACGCAGCTGTTCGCGCCGACCGTCACCGCGTCCTGAATGATCACCCGGCCGAGCTGCGGGATGTCGGTCAGCCCGCTAGGTCCGGCGGCGGCGCCGAAGCCCGCCTCGCCGATCACGGCGCCGGCCAGGATCTTCACCCGGTCGCCCAGCAGCGCGAAGCCGATGGTGACGTTGGCCGAAATCTGGCAGTTGCGGCCGATCGCCACTCCCGGCCCGATCACCGTGTTGGCGCCGATCTCGGTGCCGGCGCCGATCTGCACGCCGGGGCCCAGCGCCACGCCGGGACCCAGGCGCACGCCCGGCTCCAGCCTGACGTCGGGCGCGATCGCCTTGTCGCCGAACCAGCGCGCGCGGTGCAGCCGAAGCGCCGCCAGGGCGTAGGCGCCCTGCGGCGTCGGGGTCACCAGGGCGACGCACCCGGCCGGCAACGCGGCGGCTTCCTTCGCGGTGACGAAGCAGGCCGCCGCCTTGCTGTCAGCCAGGCCTTCGGCGCGCCGCCGGTCGATCAGGAAGCTGACGCTGTCGGGGCCGGCCCGGCTGAGGATCGCCACCGAGCGGATCGTCCGCTCGGCCGCGTTCGGGTCGCTCAGCGCCGCCCCGGTGAGCTCGGCGAGCTCCCGGAGCGGAACCGGTCCCAGGTCTTCAAAGAATCGCGGATCGGGCATGGTGTGGCTCGCTACGCCGATCCGCTGGGCTTACTTGCGGCCGGCCGGGGTCTGGGTGACCGGCGGCGCGCCCGCTTGCGGTTGATCCAGGCGCGTACGGTCGAAGGTGAACTGGGTCAGCTTGCCATTCAACGCGGTCGTCACGCTGGTCGTCAGGTCCATCTGCGGATTGACCATCACCACGGCGCTGCGATCGATCACGATCGCGCACTTCTGCGCCTGGGCGGCGTTGGCGATCAGCGGCCGCATCTCGTTGATGACCCGGCCGACAGCCTGTTGCTGCGTGGCCTGCATCTCGCGGTCGCGCAGCGCCGCCTTGCGCTCGAGCGCCGTCTGCCGGCCCTGCAGCGCGTTGACGCGCTGTTCGAAAGCGTTCTGGTCGAGCGTCGCGCGCTGGCCCTGCAGGGTCTTCGCCTCGTTCTCGATGCCGGTCTTCTCGGCGGTCAGTTCGCCTTGAATCTGCTGGCCGATCTGCTGCAGGCGGCTCTCGACGTACTTGCCGACGGTCGACCCCGCCAGCACGCCGTCGATCGACAGCGCGCAAACCCCGGCGACAGGCGCCCCATAGGTGATGGCGGGCTCGGCGGTCTGGGCCAGGGCGGCGGAGCCGGAAGCGAGCACCGCGACGGCGGCGCAGGCGGCGAGCGCCAGTTGCTTGGTGGTCATGGGGTTTAGAACCTGGTCCCTGTTGAGAAACGGAAAAGTTCCGTCTTGTCGTAGTCCTCTTTGGCCAAGACGTGACTGAAGTCGAAACGAATCGGCCCCATCGGCGAACGCCAGAAGACGCTAAGACCGGCCGACGCGCGAAGTGCATAGTTGTCGCGGATATCGTACCGGCCGCTGTCTGGATTGGTTGGATCGATCAGTTCGCCGTTCTTGCCCGTCACGTCGGAGTCCAGTCCGCCGAGCGTACCAAAGTCCGAGAACAGCGCCGCCTTGATCCCGTACTGCTCCGGCAGGAAGGTCGGCACCGTCAGCTCGATCGAGCCGATGGCGTAAGCCTTGCCGCCCAGCGCCTCGTCCTGCTGGAAGCTGCCGCTGGTGGTGCCCCGGATGGTGACGTCGCGCGGACCGATGCCGGCGGTCTCGAAGCCGCGGAAGCTGTTGCCGCCCTTGAAGAAGAGATCGTTGATCCGGACGCTGTCCCCGCCCCAGCCTTCGACGTAGCCGGCCGAGCCGATCGCGCTGAGGATGAAGCTCTTGCTGAAGCCCCGGTACCAGCCGGTCTCCGCCTCGGTGCGGATGTACTGCACGTCCCCGCCGAGACCGGCGAAGTCCTGGTTGAACTGCAGGTAGAAGCCGCGCGTCGGGTTGATCGGGTCGTTCCGGCGATCCAGCCGATAGCCGTAGCCGACCAGGGAGGTCAGGAAGCTGCCGCGCTGGGTGCAGATCGACGAGATATAGACCGACGGATCGCAGTACTCGGTTCCGAGCGTCACATCGTCGTTGCGCAGCGTGTAGATCAGCGACCCACGGGAATCGAGGCTGAGCGGGAAGTTCAGCCGGAAGTTGGTCCCGATGGTCTCGGTCTTGTACGGCGCCGAGAACTCGGTGAGGTCGTACTTGTAGTAGTAGGCGTCCACGCCGGCGGCGAGGTCGCGGCCGAGGAACCGCGGCTCGGTGAAGCCGAGGTCGACCTGTTGGCGGACCGAACCCAGCGACAGCCGCGCCCGCACGTCCTGGCCACGGCCACGGAAGTTCCGCTGGGTGACGCCGAGGTCGATGACCAGTTGGTCGACCGACGAATAGCCGGCGCTGAACGAGAACTCGCCGGTCGGCTGCTCGGTGACCTTCACCTGCAGATTGGTGCGGTCCGGCGCCGACCCGGGCGTCTCGGTGATCTCGACGTCCTTGAAGTAGCCGAGCGCGCGGATCTGGTTCTTCGACCGGTCGACGAGCGCGCGGTTGTAGGGGTCGCCTTCGACCAGGTTCATCTCGCGCCGGATGACGTAGTCCAGCGTCTGGCTGTTACCGACGACGTCGATGCGGTCGACGTAGACGCGCGGACCTTCCTTCACCTCGAAGGTGACGTCGATCGTGCCGGCCTCGCGGTTCGGCGTGTAGCGCGGACGCACGTCGACGAAGGCGAACCCGGCCGCGCCGGCGGCGAAGGTCAGGGCGTCGGTCGCCTGCTCGATCTTCTGGTCCTCGTAGACCTGCCCCGTGTGGAACGGGATCAGCGCCTTCAGGACGTTCGGATCCAGCTTCTTCAGCTCGGTGTCGATGGTCACCTTGCCGAACTTGAATTCGCGGCCCTCGTCGAGGGTGTAGGTGACGGCGAAGCCGTTCTTGTCCGGCGCAAATTCGGCGACCGCCGAGGAGACGCGGAAGTCGTAATAGCCGCGGTTGCGATAGAACTTGCGCAGCTGCTCGCGGTCGTACTCCAGCCGATCCGGATCGTAGTTGGCGTTGCTGGAGAAGAACTTGTACCAGCGCGACTGCTCGGTGACGACGACGTCACGCAGATCGTTGTCCGAGTAGGCCTTGTTGCCCAGGAAGTTGACGCGAAGGATGCCGCTCTTCGGGCCTTCGTCGATCTTGAAGATCAGGTCGACGCGCTTCTGCGGCAGCTGGACGATCTGCGGCGTGACGTTGGCCGAGATCCGGCCCGACCGGCGATAGAGCTCGACGATGCGGGCGACGTCGGTCTGCACCTTCGATTTAGTGAAGATGCCGCGCGGGCGAACACTCACCTCGTCGCGCAGCTTGTCTTCCTTCATGCTCTTATTGCCCTCGAAGAGCACCCGATTGATGATCGGGTTCTCCTCGACGGTGATGACCAGCGTGCCGTCGGCCTGCAGGTCGATCTTCACGTCGGCGAACAGGTCGGTGCGGAACAGCGTCTTCAGCGCCAGGTCGATCCGCGCCGGGTCGATCGTCTCGCCCACCTGGATCGGCAGGTAGGAGACCACCGTCGCCGGCTCGATCCGCTCGTTCCCGCGGACGTCGATACGCCGCACCACGCCCTCGCGGGCTGGCGCCGCGATCGGCGCCTGCGCCTGGGCGGGCGCTTCGGTCGCGGGAGCCGCCGCCGTCGGCGGAGCTTCCGCCTCCTGGGCCAGCGCAGAGAGCGGCGCGGTCAGGGCGGTCGTCCCCAGAAGAAGGGCAAGACCGGAGGAGAGCGCAGCGCTGTGGGCGCGGTGTCTGAGCATCGAATCAGCCGTTTCGGAAATGTCGGTCGCTAGGAGAATAGCGCGCCGAAGAATTTGAACACGTTCAGGCGCTGCAGATCGTTCCAGGTCGCGAACAACATCAATCCAAGCACCAGCGCAAGCCCCACCCGGTACCCTGCCGCTTGAACCTTGGCAGTAAGAGGGCGCCTCGCGACCGCTTCATAGGCGTAGAACACGAGGTGGCCCCCATCGAGCACCGGAACCGGCAACAGGTTCAGGAAACCGATGCCCACCGAGATGCTGGCGACCAGCTCCAGCGTCGTGACGCCCCAGTTCAGCAGAAGGGTCGAGAGATTCGGCGAGACCTCGACGGTCTTTTTGGCGATGTCGCCGGAAAGCTGCGCCATCCCGAGCGGGCCCGACAGCTGCTCGGCGGTCTCCCGCCCGGTGATCAGCCGGCCCAGATAATGGACCGTCATGGTGATCCGCTCCCAGGTGCGGGCGACGCCCTCCCCGAGCGCGGCGACCGGGCCGTAGCGCCGCATTTCGAAGTCCTGCGGCCGGGGCCGGGACTCCAGGCCCAGGGTGCCGAGGCGCTGCACGTGGCCAAGCTGGTCGATGCTCTCGGCCCGCACCGGCGTGGCGGTGATCGGCACTTCACGGCCGGCGCGCTTGACGACGAACTGCGTCGGCGTGTCCGAGCGCAGCATGACGATCATCCGCAACTCGGTGAAACTGTCGATCTCCTTGCCCGCGGCGCGCACGACCACGTCGCCGGGCAGGAAGCCGGCGCGTTCGGCCGGGCTGCCGGCGCGGACCCCGTCGACCCGGGCCGGCGCGACGGGGTCGCCAAGCGTCATGAGCAGCGCGGCGAAGATCACGATCGCCAGCAGGAAATTGGCCACGGGGCCGGCGGCGACGACGATCGCCCGCTGCCACAGCGGCTTGAAATGGAAGTAGCGGTCGAGCGCGCCGGCGCCCTCCCGCGCGACAATGTCGCGGCGCAGCTCGGCGAGATCGTCCTGGTCAGGCAGGCTGGCGGCGTTGTCGTCGCCGGCGAACTTCACGTAGCCGCCCAGCGGGATCCAGCCGATCCGCCATTCCACCCCGGCCTTGTCGCGCCAGGAGCAGATCGCCCGGCCGAAGCCGATCGAGAAGCGATCCACCGCGGTGCCGAAGGCCCTCGCGGCCAGGAAGTGGCCGAGCTCGTGCACCGTCACCACCACGCCCAGGATGATGACGATGGGCACGATGTAGAGCAGCAGGTCGTCGAGGAAGCCGAACATGGGGGCTACTCCGTCTGCCTCACGCAGAGGCCATAAGACCGTTCGCGACCTCTTCCGCCACGCGACGGGCCGTCGCATCCGCGGCCCGGGCGCTTTCGAGCACGTCGCCTTCGTCGCGACGCCCCCATCCCTCGACACTCATCCGCTCGAGAGTTTCGGCGACCACCCGGGCGATGTCCAGGAAGCCGATCCGGCGCTGAAGGAAGGCCGCCACCGCGACCTCGTCGGCGGCGTTCATCACCGCCGGCGCCGCGCCGCCCGCCTCGAGCGCCGCCTTGGCGATCGCCAGCGCCGGGAAGCGGACCGGGTCGGGGGTCTCGAACGTCAGCTGGCCGATCCGCGCCAGGTCGAGGCGCTCGGCCGGCCAGGACAGCCGGTCGGGCCAGGCGTAGGCGCAGGCGATCGGCGTGCGCATGTCCGGCGGGCCGAGTTGCGCCAGGGTCGAGCCGTCGGCGTACTCCACCAGGCTGTGGACGATCGATTGCGGGTGGATCAGGACGTCGACGCGTTCAGGCGGCATGGCGAACAGGTAGGCGGCCTCGATCACCTCGAGGCCCTTGTTCATCATGGTCGCGGAATCGACCGAAATCTTCGCGCCCATGCTCCAGTTGGGATGGGCCAGCGCCTGCTCCGGCGTCGCCGCCGCCATCTGTTCGCGCGACCAGCTGCGGAACGGCCCGCCGGACGCCGTCAGGATCAGCCGGCTGACCTGGGCGGCGTTCTGCGGCTCGAACACCTGGAAGATCGCCGAGTGCTCGGAATCGACCGGGATCACCGCCCCGCCCGCGCGCTTCGCGGTCCGCAGCAGCTCGGGACCGGCGCAGATCAGGCTTTCCTTGTTGGCGAGCGCGATCACCGCGCCGGTGCGCGCGGCCGCCAGGGTCGGGGCCAGCCCGGCGAACCCGACGATCGCCGACATCACCCACTGCGCCTCGCGCGTCGCCGCCTCGGTCACCGCGGCCGGGCCTGCGGCGGTCGCGATCCCGCTGCCGGCGAGAAGCTCGCGCAGCCGCGGCAGGGCCCCCTCGTCCTCGATCACCGCGATTTCGGGCCGCCAGCGCAGCGCCTGCTCGGCCAGCTTGTCGGCGTTGCGGCCGGCGACCAGGGCCACGACCTCGACCGGCGCGCCAGCCTGCGCGAACAGATCGAGCGTCGAGACCCCGACGGAGCCCGTCGAGCCCAGGACTGTGACCTTACGCGGCAGGTTCAATGACCCCATCCCCACTGGTTGGCGAGACGCGCGAGCGCCATCACCACGACGGCGAACATCAAACCATCCACCCGGTCCAGAAGGCCGCCGTGGCCGGGAATCAGATCGCCGGAATCTTTAACGCCGAACCGCCGCTTCAGGGCCGACTCCCAGAGGTCGCCGGCCATGGTGGCCAGGCCGACCGCGACCCCGATCAGCGCGGCGGCCCACAGATTCAGCGAGAACGCCGGCATCACGGCGCGCGGCAGGTCGATGTTCAGGGCCGACGGCGCGGCGATCAGCACGCCCATCAGGCTGGCGCATACCAGCCCGCCGAAGAAGCCTGACCAGGTCTTGTTGGGCGAGAACCGCGGCCACAGCTTCGGCCCCTTCAGGGCGCTGCCGATCGCAAAGGCCCCGATGTCGGCCGACCAGGTGACCAGGAACAGCATCAGGGTCCACCACTGGCCCTGGTTGGTCATCCGCAGCCAGACCAGGCAGATCGCCGCCGGCGCCAGGTAGATCACCCCGAAGGCCGCGTCGGCGGGCCGCTCAGCGACCCCGCGGGCGACCAGGGCGGCGGCCGCGGCGCCGACGACCATGGCGATCCACGCCCAGAGCGGGTGCTGCAGATGCGTCAGGAACAGCGCCGCCAGCACGGCTGCGGTGACCGCCGCAGCGACCCGCAGCGGCGAGCGCGGCGCGCTCATCCCGCCCCACTCGATCCCCAGCAGCGCCACGCCGATCGAGATCAGCAGCAGGTACAGCCAGCTCGCCTCGATCATGATCGCGGCGACGACCGCGGGAACGAGCACCAGGGCCGAGGCGACGCGCAGGCCCAGGTTGGTCCAGTCGAAGCGTCTAGCCTGCGGCAAGGACGTCATCGGGCAGCACCGCGCCATAGCGGCGTTCGCGCCCGGCGAAGGCCTGAAGCGCAGCTTTGAGATGCTCGGGGCCGTAGTCCGGCCAGAGCACGTCCTGGAAGACGAACTCGGCGTAGGCGGATTCCCAGAGCAGGAAATTGGACAGGCGCTGCTCGCCCGACGGGCGGATCACCACGTCCGGCGGCGGCGACTCAGCGGTCGCCAGGCGGCTGGAGAACAGCGCCGTATCGAGATCCTCCGGCCGGGCTCGACCGGCCGCGACCTCCTCGGCGAACCGGCGGGCGGCCTCGACGATGTCGGCCTGGCCGCCGTAGTTGAACGCGATGTTGAGAGCGAAGCGGTCGTTCTTCGCCGTGCGCGCCTGGGCGTCCTCGATGATCCGCACCAGGTCCGGCGACAGCCCCTCTCGCTGGCCGAGCACCCTCACCCGCACGCCGTCGCGCTCGAGCCGGACGATGTCGCTTTCGAAGTAGCGCTTGGGCAGCGCCATCAGTTCGGAGACTTCGGCGGCGGGTCGGCTCCAGTTCTCGGTCGAGAAGCCGAAGACGGTCAGCCAGCCGATGTTCAGGTCCGGCGCGGCGGCGACCGTGCGCTTCAGCGCCTCGACGCCGGCGCGGTGGCCGAGCGTGCGCGGAAGGCCGCGCTGCTTCGCCCAGCGGCCGTTGCCGTCCATGACGATCGCCACGTGCAACGGGCGCGGGGAGCCCGCGGCCCGGCCCGACAAGCCAGAGGCTGGGACGCCCGCGGACGGATTTTCGTTTTGGGCGGCCATGAGCGTGGAGGTTCCCTACGGGCGCAACGGCGCTCGCTAGACGTGCATGATCTCTTGTTCTTTGGTTTTCAAGGCTTCGTCGACGCGCTTGATCGCTTCGTCGGTGAGCTTCTGAACCTCGGTCTCCATCCGCTTGTGCTCGTCCTGGCTGATGGCCCCGTCCTTCTCGGCCTTCTTCAGGTCGTCGTTGGCGTCGCGGCGGATGTTGCGGACGGCCACGCGCTGCTGCTCGGCGTACTTGCTGGCGATCTTGGCGATCTCCTTGCGACGCTCTTCGGTCAGCGCCGGGATCGGGATGCGCAGGTTCTGGCCGTCGACCACCGGATTGAGGCCCAGGCCGGAATTGCGAATCGCCTTTTCGACCGAGACGACCAGCCCGCGATCCCAGACGCTGACCGAAATCATCCGCGCTTCCGGGACGTTGATCGCGCCGACCTGGTTGATCGGCACGCTCGAGCCGTAGGCGTCGACGTGCACCTGATCGAGCAGGTTGGCCGAGGCGCGTCCGGTGCGCAGGGAGGCGAACTCCTCCTTCAGCGCGATGACGGCCTTGTCCATGCGGTCCTTGTACCTCGAAAGCACGGGCTTCTCGGCGGTGGCCATGGGACTTCTCCCTTATCTCGTTCTGCGTTCGAGGTGATCAGGCGATGGTGGTGTAGACGCCTTCGCCCCTCAACACCTTCAGGAAATTGCCGCGTTCGCGGATAGAGAACACCACGATCGGAATCTGGTTGTCGCGCATCAGGCTGATGGCCGAAGCGTCCATCACGCGAAGGTCCTTGGCCAGGACCTCCTGGTAGCTGAGCGACTCGTAGCGCTCGGCGGTCGGGACCTTCTTCGGATCGGCGGTGTAGACGCCGTCGACGCTGGTCCCCTTGAACAGCGCGTCGCAGCCCATCTCGGCCGCGCGCAGGGCGCCGGTGGTGTCGGTGGTGAAGAACGGATTGCCGATGCCGGCGGCGAAGATCACCACCCGCCCCTTCTCCAGGTGCCGCAGCGCGCGGCGGCGGATGTAGGGCTCGCAGACGGCTTCCATCGGGATCGCCGACTGCACGCGGGTGTAGACGCCGATCTTTTCCAGCGCGCCCTGCAGGGCCAGCGCGTTCATGACCGTGGCCAGCATGCCCATGTAGTCGGCCTGGGCCCGCTCCATCCCGCGGCCGGCGAGCGAGACGCCGCGGAAGATGTTGCCGCCGCCGATCACCAGGCAGAGTTCGACGCCGGTCTTGACGACCTCGGCGATATCCTCGGCCGTGCGCTCAATCGTGGCGGTGTCGATACCGAAGCCCTGCTCCCCCATCAAAACCTCGCCGGAGACCTTCAGCAGGATCTTCTTGTAGCGCAGCGGGGCTTCGGTCATCGCGGAGTCCGGATCAGAAGGGCGCGTGGGGCGAGAACCGTCCGCCGCGCTCTAACACACAAATGGGAGCCTTTCCGCTCGGCTCAGGCGGGTCCGCCCAAACCGGAAAGGCTCCGGGGTACTGGAACATAGCCCAGGACGATTTTCCGCCAAGCGGAAGCCGCGCCGCGGCCGCAAATCGTCTGGTCGGCGCCGTCCCGCGGCAGCGGCGCAACGCCCCGGCGACCGCATACACGGCGCCGGGGCGTCTCAAGCTTAGCTCTGGCCGGAGAGTTGGGCGACTTCGGCGGCGAAGTCGTCGGTCTTCTTCTCCACGCCCTCGCCGAGCGCGAAGCGCGCAAAGGCCTTGAGCGTGACCGGCGAGCCGAGTTCCTTGCCGGTCTCGGCGATCAGTTGCTCGATCGTCTGGTCCGGGTTCATCACGAACGGCTGCTTCAGGAGGACGACTTCCTCCTGCCACTTGCGGATGCGGCCCTCGACCATCTTCTCGGCGATTTCGCGGGGCTTGCCCGACTCGACCGCCATCTGGGTCTGGATCTCGCGCTCCTTGGCGACGACTTCCGGATCGAGTTCGTCGCTGTTCAGCGCCAGCGGCGGGGTCGGCGTGCCGGCCACGTGCAGGGCGATGCGGCGGGCGACTTCGGCCAGCTGCGCTTGATCGCCAGCGCCTTCCAGCGCGACGAGCACCGCGAGGCGGGCCACGTCATCGCCCTGCTTGTTGTGCAGGTAGATGGCGACGGCGCCTTGGTCGACGGCGAGCTTCACCGAGCGACGAACGCGCATGTTCTCGCCGATGGTCGCGATCAGGTTGGTGACGACGTCGCTGACCAGTTCGCCCTTGGCGGTCTTGCCGGCGACGATGGCGTCGACGCTGCCGTCGGTCGCCAGCGCCACGTTAGCGAAATCGCGCGCGGCGTTCTGGAACGAGTCGTTCTTGGCGACGAAGTCGGTCTCGGCGTTGAACTCGACCAGCACGCCGGTCTTGCCGTCGGCGGAGATCTTGCCGGCCACCAAGCCTTCAGCGGCGGCGCGGTCGGCCTTCTTGGCCGCCTTGGCCAGGCCCTTGGTCCGCAGCCAGTCCATCGACGCTTCGACGTCGCCGTTGTTCTCCTGCAACGCCTTCTTGCAGTCCATCATGCCTGCGCCGGACTTCTCGCGCAGGTCCTTGACCAGCGCAGCGGTGATCTCCGCCATGGGTCAGCTCCTTCAGGTTTATGAAACCGGCGGGCCCAACATAAGGGCCCGCCGTGACAGTCAGTTGATCGCAGCGCTTGAGCCCGAAAGGGCTCAGCCGGCCGCCGGTTCGCTCGACTCGGTCGCCGGCGCCTCAGCCGCCGGGGCGGCCGCTTCGGTGCGCGCCAGAGCCGGCTCCATCGGCGCTTCCGCGGCGCCGAGGTCGACGCCCGAGGCGGCTTGGCCAGCGGCCAGGCCGTCGAGGATCGCGTCGGCCATCAGGTCGCAGTAGAGCTGGATGGCGCGGGCGGCGTCATCGTTGCCCGGGATCGGGTAGGTGATGCCGTCCGGGTTGCAGTTGGTGTCGAGGATGGCGATCACCGGGATGTTGAGCTTGCGAGCTTCCTGGATCGCGATCGCTTCCTTGTTGGTGTCGATCACGAACATCAGGTCGGGGATGCCGCCCATGTCCTTGATGCCGCCCAGCGACAGCTCGAGCTTGTCGCGCTCACGGGTGAGCTGCAGAAGTTCCTTCTTGGAGCGGCCGCTTTCGCCTTCCAGCACGCCTTCCAGCTCGCGCAGACGCGCGATCGAACCGGAGACGGTGCGCCAGTTGGTCAGGGTGCCGCCGAGCCAACGGTGGTTCACGTAGTACTGGGCGCAGCGCTTCGCGCCGGTCGCGATCGGCTCTGAGGCCTGACGCTTGGTGCCGACGAACAGGATGCGGCCGCCGCCGGCGGCGACTTCGCGGACCTTCACCAGGGCTTGGTGCAGCAGCGGGATCGACTGCGACAGGTCGATGATGTGGATGTTGGAGCGGCTGCCGAAGATGTAGCGCTCCATCTTCGGGTTCCAGCGGTGCGTCTGGTGGCCGAAGTGCGCGCCGGCTTCGAGGAGCTGACGCATGGAGAATTCAGGAAGAGCCATGGGCTTTCAAATGTCCTTCTTCCGGTTAACCTCCGCAGGCAAACCCTCGTCTCCGAGGACCGGAATGGATCGGACGGGATGTCTCCCCGTCGCGTCCCAAACGCCTACGTGTGGAATGAGGCGGGCAAATAGGGCCAAGCCCGCCAAATTGCAAGTATCCCGCGCCGGATCGGCCTCGGGAAACGACGTTCAGGCCGGGGCCAGGAAGCTGACCCGGATCGCCCGGCGACGGCGCCAGCCGAGCGCCTCGTAAAGCCGGATGGCGCTTTCGTTGTGATCGTAGACGTGCAGGAACGGCGTCTCGCCGCGGTCGACGACCGCGCGGGTCACCACGCCCATCAGGCCGGCGGCGTAGCCGCAGCCGCGGAAGTCGGGGTGGGTGCAGACCGCGCTGACTTCGGTGAAGCCCGGCAGGCGCAGCCGCTCGCCGGCCATCGCCGCCAGCCGGCCGCCGACCCGCACGCCGACGAAATCCCCCAGCCGATGCGTGCGGCGGAAGAACGGGCCCGGTCGCGTCAGAGTCGCCAGCGCCAGCATCTCGCCGGCGTCGGCGTCGCCGAGCTCCACCACCTCGAAGTCGGGCGTCGGGCAGACCGGCGCCTCGGCGACCATCTGCGACAGCGGATCGCCGGGCGTGACGACGACGCCGGGAAGCTCGGCGGGCGGATCCGGCTCGAACAGCGCGGCCTCGCCGGAGGCGCGGACCAGCGCGCCGAGTGACTGCAGGCTGGTCTCCGTGGCGTCGGCCGCGGCGGCGAACAGGCCGTACTCCGGCGCCAGCCGCCGCGCCGGCCCGACGCCCAGCGCCAGCTCCGCCTGAGAAGTGTTCAGGGCGGTCCAGACGGCGCGGTCCAGCGGATGGCTCATGGCGGGCAAGCTAGCGCCAGGCCGGCGCCCGCGCCTAGAGGTCCTCGACCAGCAGCACGCCCTGGGTGGTCTTGAGCATCCCGCGCACTGCGCCGTCGAGCTTGAAGCGGCCCGGCAGCTTGAGCTCCACCTCGGCCCCCTGCTCCAGCCCGGCGACCAGCAGGATCTCGCCGCCGCGGTCGGACACCACGCCGGCCAGCCGCTTCTGCAGGGCGTCGATCTCGGCGCTGCGCGGGGCGACGTGCACCCGCAGGCCGGCGACGGCGTTCTCGATCGCCTTCTCCACCGGCTGGGCGTCGTCGCCGAAGAAGCGCACCTCGCCCTCGGTGGCCTTGGCGCGCACCTTGATCGACACCGCTTTGCCCGGCTCCAGGTGGTCGCGGCAGCGGCGCAGGGTCTCCGGCGGGAACAGCACCTCGTACTCGCCGGTCGGATCCGACAGGGTGACGAAGGCGAACTTCTCGCCGGTGCGGCCCGGCTTCTCCAGCTTGCGGCGGACGATGCCGGCCATCTTCAGCACTTCGGCGCCGCCGACCGCCTTGACCAGCGCGTCGGCGTAGAGGTCCGTGCGCTTGCGGCGCAGCGCCTCGACCATATCCTCCAGCGGGTGGCCGGAGAGGTAGAAGCCGACCGCCGCCAGCTCCTGGTCCAGCCGGTCGGTTGGGGCCCAGGGATCGACCTTGGGCATCTTCCGCTTCTGCGCCTCGACCAGGTCGCTGTTGCTGTCGCCGAACAGCCCGCCCTGGGCCGAGGCGCGTTCGGCCGCCACGCTCTGGCTGAAGCTCACCAGCAGGTCGGCGGCCTCGACCAGTTGGGCCCGATTCGGATGAATGGCATCGAACGCCCCGGCGCGCGCCAGGGTCTCGAAGGTGCGCTTGTTGACCTGCCGGGGATCGACCCGCTCGACGAAATCGAAGATGTCACGGAACGGACCGCCCTCGCGGCGCACCTGCACCACGTGCTCCATCGCCTGCAGGCCGACGTTGCGGATCGCGCCCAGCGCATAGAGCACCTCGCCGTTCTCGACCTCGAAGTCGGCGGCCGAGCGGTTGACGTCGGGCGGCAGGATCTTGATCCCGAAGCGCTTGGCGTCCTGGTAGAAGACCGACAGCTTGTCGGTGTTGGCGATATCCAGACTCATCGAGGCGGCGAAGAACTCGACGGGCGCGTTCGCCTTCAGCCAGGCGGTCTGGTAGCTGACGACCGCGTAGGCCGCGGCGTGGGACTTGTTGAAGCCGTAGCCGGCGAACTTGTCGACGAGATCGAAGATGGCGCCGGAGTGGTCCGGCTTGATGCCGTTCAGCTCGGCCCCGGAGACGAAGCGGGCGCGCTGCTGCTCCATCTCCTCCTTCTTCTTCTTGCCCATGGCGCGGCGCAGAAGGTCGGCTTCGCCCAGGCTGTAGCCCGCCAGGATCTGGGCGATCTGCATCACCTGCTCCTGGTAGACGATGATGCCGTAGGTCTCGTTCAGCACCGGCGCCAGCGTCGGGTGCAGGGTGTCGATCGGCTTGCGGCCGAACTTGCAGTCGATGAAGGCCGGGATGTTGTCCATCGGCCCCGGGCGGTAGAGGGCGCCGATGGCGGTGACGTCTTCGATGCAGTTGGGGCGCAGCTGGCGCAGGGTGTCGCGCATCCCCTGGCCTTCGAACTGGAACACCCCGACCGTCTGGGCCGCGCCCATCAGCTCGTAGGTCTTCGCGTCGTCGAGCGGCAGGGTGTCCATGTCGACCCCGGCGCCGCGCTTCTGCAGGTGCTTCAGCGCCCGGTCGATGACGGTCAGCGTCTTCAGGCCGAGGAAGTCGAACTTCACCAGCCCCGCGCTCTCCACCCACTTCATGTTGAACTGGGTCGCCGGCAGGTCCGAGCGCGGATCGCGATAAAGCGGCGTCAGCTGGATCAGCGGCCGGTCGCCGATCACCACCCCGGCGGCGTGGGTCGAGGCGTTGCGGTACAGCCCCTCCAGCTGCAGCGAGACGTCCAGCAGGCGGGCCACCGCCTCGTCCTCGTCGCGCGCCTGTTTCAGCCGCGGCTCGACGTCGATCGCCTGGGCCAGGGTCACCGGGTTGGCCGGATTGGCCGGCACCATCTTGGCCAGGCGGTCGACCTGGCCGAGCGGCATTTGCATCACCCGGCCGACGTCGCGCAGCACGGCGCGCGCCTGCAGGGTGCCGAAGGTGATGATCTGGGCGACCCGGTCGCGGCCGTAGTACTGCTGGACGTAGTCGATGACCTCCTGCCGTCGCTCCTGGCAGAAGTCGATGTCGAAGTCGGGCATCGACACCCGCTCGGGATTCAGGAAGCGCTCGAACAGCAGGCCATAGCGCAGCGGGTCGAGGTTGGTGATCGTCAGCGCATAGGCGACCAGCGAGCCCGCGCCGGAACCCCGTCCCGGCCCGACCGGGATGTCGTGGGCCTTGGCCCACTTGATGAAGTCCGAAACGATCAGGAAGTAGCCCGGGAACCCCATCTGAATGATGATCCCGATCTCCCGCTCGAGGCGCGCCTCGTAGTCCGCGGCGGGGTAGGCGTTCGCCTGGCCGAGGCTCATGCGCATCTTCAGGCCCTCGCGGGCCTGGTGGGCGAGTTCCTCGGCCTCGGAGCGGCCGTCGCCGGTCGGGAAGCTGGGCAGCAGCGGCGCGCGCTTCGCCACCATGAAGGCGCAGCGCCGGGCGATGTCGAGCGTGTTGTCGCAGGCCTCCGGCAGGTCGGCGAACAGCTTGCGCATCTCCGCGGCCGGCTTGAACCAGTGCTCGGCGGTGACCCGCCGGCGCTCGTCCTGGCCGACGAACGAGCCGTCGGCGATGCAGAGCAGCGCGTCATGCGCCCCATACATCGTGGTTTTGGCGAAATAGACGTCGTTGGTCGCCACCAGCGGTACGTCGCAATCGTAGGCCCAGGCGACCAGCTCGCCCTCGGCCGCCGCCTCGTTCGGCGCGCCATGCCGTTGCAGCTCGACATAGAGCCGGTCGCCGAAGACGCGGTGCATCTCCTCGAGCGCGGCCCGGCCCTCCTTGACCTTGCCGGCCGCCATCAGCGGATCGACCGGGCCGTCGGGACCGCCCGACAGCAGGATCAGGCCCTCGGACAGCTCCGCCACCTTCGTCCAGGGGACGTTCGGCTCCGAGATCCCGTCGCATTCGACGTAGCCGATCGAGGAAAGCTCAGCGAGGTTGAGGTAGCCCTGTTCGTTCTGGGCCAGTAGGACGACGGTCGGGGTGCGCGCCCAGCGCTCGGGCTGCCCCTCGCCGATGCCGCTGACCGGAAGGGCGCAGCCGATGATCGGCTGGACGCCCGTCTCCTTGGTCGCGACCGAGAATTCCAGGGCGCCGAACAGATTGGCCCGGTCAACCAGCGCCACCGCCGGCATGTCGCCGGACTTGGCCAAGGCGCCGATCTTGTCGGCCTTGATCGCGCCTTCGAGCAGCGAATAAGCGGAGCGGACCCGCAGGTGGACGAAGCCTTCCGGCCTGACGTCCGGGGCGCCTGGTTCCTGACCTTCCGCGCTCACCCCAGCCGCCTCCCCCATTCGCATGGCGGTCAGCCGACGTAGCTGGCCACCAAACAGACCATCCAGACAAAGCTGGCCACCGAGGCAAAGGCCAGCGATTCTCGCGCCAGACGAACCATGTGTCGCATCCCTGTTGTGGGCGGGCTGTGGAGAACCGCCGCCGCGTTCTTCCTTCGTTCTTATTCTCGTTTTGTTCACATCGTCAAGTGGGTGGCGCCTGGCGTTTCCCGCCGGTGCGGAACAGCAGCGCCGCTGTGTCGTTCGAGCCAGAGGGAGGCGCCATGCCCCAATCCCCGCTGCTGAGCCTGCTGCGCCGCCACTATCCCTATGTGGCGAAGGACTTCCTCGGCCCGATGATCGATGTGCTGAACATCGGCCGGACGGCCTGTGACGGGGACCTGGATAAGCTGTTGATCGTGCTGGTGGTCGCCATGCGCACGGCGGAGGACAAGCGCGTGCTCGACCTGGAGCTGGAGGACGTGCTCAGCGGCGCCGTCGAGACTTATCCCAGCCTGTCGACCAATGTGCGCTCGATCGCCGACTCCACCGGCATTCCCAAGGAGAGCGTCCGGCGCAAGGTGGCCGCGCTGGTCGAGGCGGGATGGATCATCCGCGACGACCATACCCTGTCGCTGGCGCCCCACGCCTCTCGCATGCTCACCGACTTCCGCGAACAGCTGTTCCAGCAGGCGATCCGCAACCACCAGACGATCGGGGCGATCGCGGCGCAAGAGAGGTGACAGCCCAGGTCCGGCCGGGCAGAACAGCGCCATGGCCGCCGGCGTCCTCTTCGTCCACAACAACTTCCCTGCGCAGTTCCGCGACCTCGCCCAGACGCTGGTCGCGCGCGGCGTGCCCTGCTCCGCCATCGGCTACCAAAGCGCCCCCGGTGCGCCGGGAGTTCAGCTGGTGCGCTACCGGCTGCCGCGCGGCACCGGCAAGGACGTCTTCCCGCTGGCGGTGCGCGCCGAGGCCGACCTGCTGCGCAGCCGCTATGCGCTGGAGGCGGCGCGCTGGCTGAAGAACCAGGGCCAGGAGCCGCAGGTGATCGTCGGCCATCCCGGCTGGGGCGAGACCGCCCTGCTGAGGCACGTGTTTCCGGCGGCGAAACAGGTGCTCTTCTCCGAGTTCTATTATCACGGCCACGGCTCGGACATCGACTTTGACCCGGAGTTCTGGACCGGCGACGAAGAGGCCCTGATCCGCGGCAAGGCGAAGAACGGGGTGATGGCGATGGCGTTGGCCGACGCCGACGCGATCGTCGCGCCGACCGAGTTCCAGGCCTCCCGCCTGCCGCCAGCGTTTCGCGCCCTGACCCGGGTGATCCACGAAGGCATCGATGTCGAGGCGATCCGCCCGGCGCCGGCCGAGCCCTTCGTCCTGCCCGACGGCCGCGTGCTGACGCCGGGGAGACCGGTGATCACCCACGTCAACAACCAGATGGAGCCGATGCGCGGCCTGCACATCTTCGCCCGCGCCCTGCCCCGGCTGCTGGCGGAGGTTCCGGACGCGCAGGTGGTGATGATCGGCGAAGCCAAGACCAGCGGCTATGGCGCCGCCGCGCCGGGCGGCCAGACCTGGAAGGACGCCATCTTCGGCCCGCTGACCAGCCAGCTGGACCTGAGCCGGGTGCACTTCCTGGGCCGGGTGCCGCACGCGCAGATGCTGGCGGCGCTGCGGCTGTCGACCGCGCACGTCTACTACAGCTACCCGTTCGTGCTCTCCTGGTCGATCGTCGAGGCCATGGCCAGCGGCTGTTACGTCATCGGCTCCGACACCGGCCCGGTGCGCGACGCGATCCAGGACGGGGTCAACGGCCGGCTGCTGCCGTTCTTCGACGTCGACGCGCTGTCCGCGGCGCTGATCGCCGCCTGCCGCGCGCCGCAGGCCTCCGCACCGTTCCGCGTCGCCGCGCGCGAGACCGCGGTGGCCCATTTCAGCCGCGCCCAGGGCCGCGCCGGCTGGCTCGAGCTGCTGGGCGACCTCGGCCTCCAGGTCCCCGCCGCCTAAAACGCGCCGGCGATCTGCGCGCAAACGCCCCTTGCCCTGGCCGCTGCGGGCGCGTCAGCATGCGTCCGCCTGGGCGGCTGACGCTTCGGGCGACAAGAACATGACGGCGGGACGATACGCCCGTCGCGGGAGGAAGCGTCGAGATGAACGATCTGGCCAGCGCCGCAGCGGCCGAAGCCGCGCCCGCCGACGCCGGTTTCTCCCGGATGCGGCGGTACTATTGCCTGCTGATCCTGACGCTCGTCGCGACGATGAGCACGCTCGACCGGCAGATCATGAACATCCTGCTTGAACCGATCCGCAAGGAACTGGGGCTGAGCGACACCCAGATGGGGCTCCTGACCGGGCTCGCCTTCGCCTTCGTCTACGCCACCCTCTGCATCCCGGCCGCGCGCATCGCCGACCGCTGGTCGCGCCGCAAGATGGTTGCGCTGGCGATCACCAGCTACAGCATCATGACCATCTTCTGCGGCATGGCCCGAAACGGCCTGCAGCTGTTCGTCGCCCGCTTCGGCGTCGGCGTCGGCGAGGCCTGCGGCAACTCCTCCGGCCACGCCCTGGTCGGCGACCTGTTCCCGCGGCGCGAACGGGCGACGGCGATGACCGTGCTGATGCTGTCCTCGCCGGTCGGCATGGCGCTCGGCCTGGCGTTCGGCGGCTGGGCGCTGCAGGAGTACGGCTGGCGGATGGCCTTTATCCTGGTCGGCATTCCGGGCCTGCTGCTCGGGCCGCTGGTGTTCTTCACCATCCCGGAGATCGACAAGGGGATGGCCGACGGCGTCCGGCATGCGCCCCCGGCCCAGCCGTTCCTTCAGACCCTCAAAGCCATGTGGTCTACGCGCGCCTTCCCGTACATGATCTTCGGGGCCACGATCACGGCGATGGCGGCCATGGGCGCGATGACCTGGCTGCCGGCCTTCCTCGCGCGCTCGCACGGCATGGACCACGCCGCGATCGGGGCCGCGCTCGGCGCGTCGCTCGGCGTAGGTTCGATCATCGGCCACATCATTGGCGGCCCGATCATCGACTGGCTCGGCCGGCGCGACCTGCGCTGGCACCTGTGGGTGCCGATGATCACCAATCCGGTGGCCGCCGTCCTCGCGGCGATCGCCTTCCTCGCGCCGCTCGACTACGTGTTCCCGCTGCTGGCCGTGCAGATGCTGCTGCAGGGGCTGTTCACCGCGCCGATGATCGCCATCGTCATGAACCTGGCCCCGGTGGCGGCGCGCGCCACCGCCTCGGCCATCCTCGGTTTCGTCATGAACATCGTCGGCCTCGGCCTCGGCCCGCAGATCATCGGCATCGCCAGCGATCTCTTGAAGCCCAGCTTCGGCGAGGAGTCGCTGCGCTACGCCCTGCTCGGCTCGACCGCGCTCGGCCTGGTCGGCGCCGTGCTCTATTTCCGCGCCAGCCTGAGCTATCGCGCCGACATCGCCACGGTGGACGCCCGCAATCGCGCCGAGGCGCTCGGGAGTTAAGCGACCTTCGTCCAGCCGCGGCCCTGCTGGCGCCAGTAGGATACCGCAAAGCCCTTGGCCTTGATGGCGGTCCACTGACCGCGGGCGGTGACCAGCTGGTCCTCGTCCGCGCCATCGAACAGCACCACGCAGCGCGTATAGCCGGTCAGCTCGCCCGGCTCCGCGCCATCGACCAGGAACAGGGCGTCGGCGCGGTTGGGATTGTCGAAGCCGCTGGTCAGCAGGACCGGCTGCCGCGCCGCCCCGGGCTCAGCGTCCGGCGCATGCGGCAGGAAGCTGTCGTCCCGGTAGCTCCAGAGCCAGCCGTCGAGGTGCTCGATGCGCTCCGGCTGGCGGGTCCGCACGATCGCCTTCCAGCCGCGCGCCAGGGTCTTCTCCAACAGCTCCGGCAACGCCTGGTCCAGGCTGGTGGATTCGAGGTGGTAGAACCAGACCTCGCAGCCTTCAGCCATGGGCAGCGCCCGTCAGGCGTTCGGCGAGCGAAGCCAGCGCGCCGGCCACCGCCTGCGGCTGGCTCAACGGCGCCAGGTGATTGAGCGGCAGGCGCACGACCGGCCAGCCCTGGCGGCCGGCGAGCCGCGCCTCTTCCTCATAGCCGCCGCTCAGCTGCAGATAGGCCGCCGGCGCGGTGAGCTCGATGGTCGGGGCCGGCTCCTCGAAATAGCCGAGCGGCAGCGGCTCGAGCTCGTCGACCAGCGCCGCGCGCGACTCGGCGTCCGGGACCAGGCGCTCGAGCGCGCCCGGCGGCCACCAGTCGTCCCACGGCGGTAGCTGGCCCATCTGGGCGCCGGCGCGCAGTTGGTCGCGCATCTCCTTCGGCGCGGTGTCGAACCAGCTGCGGCCCGGGTGCGGCAGAATGGCGTCGACGAACACCACGCCGGCCAGCGGCGTGCGCAGCTGTGCGGCCAGGGCCGGGATCAGCGCGCCGGCGCCGCTGTGCGCGGCCAGCACCACCGGACCGCCGCCGGCGCCGTCGATCGTCGCCGCCAGGCTGCCGGCCAGGGTCGGATAGTAGGCGTCGGCCACGGACGACAGCCGCGGCCAGGCCGGCGTTTCCGCCTCCACGCCGAGGCGCGCCAACTCGTTCGCCAGCGGTCGCAGGCTGTAGGGCCCCAGGAGCGGGGTGTGGAGCAGGAGCATGCGCTGAGCCGTCATCTCAGCCTTCATACTTCTCCTGCACGAGCCGGTTCAGCAGCCGTACGCCGTAGCCGGTCGCGCCCTCCGGGATCGTCGGCACGCTCGACGGCTTCTTCCAGGCGGTCGAGGCGATGTCGAGATGCGCCCAGGGAAGGTTGTTGACGAACCGCTGGATGAACAGCGCCGCGGTGATCGAGCCGCCGGCCGGGCCCGAGCTCACGTTCCGCATGTCGGCGATCACGGAGTCGATGTTCTTGTTGTACTGCTCCGGCAGCGGCATGCGCCAAAGCGGCTCGCCCTCTTTCTGAGACGCGTCGAGCAGGTTCTGAGCGAGCTCGTCGTTGTTCGAGAACAGGCCGGCGTAGTCGTTGCCGAGCGCGGTGATGATCGCCCCGGTCAGCGTCGCCAGGTCGACGATGAACTTCGGCTTGAAGCGGTCCTGGCAGTACCAGATGGCGTCGGCGAGCACGAGGCGGCCCTCGGCGTCGGTGTTGATCACCTCGATCGTCTGGCCGGACATCGAGGTCACCACGTCGCCCGGACGCTGGGCGTTGGCGTCGGGCATGTTCTCGACCAGTCCGAGGATGCCGACCACGTTGACCTTGGCCTTGCGCGAGGCGAGCACGTGCATGAGGCCGGCCACTGCGCCCGCCCCGCCCATGTCCCACTTCATGTCCTCCATGCCGCCCGCCGGCTTGATGGAGATGCCGCCGGTGTCGAAGCACACGCCCTTGCCGACGAAGGCGATCGGCTGCGCGCTCGGGTCGCTCGCGCCGTTCCAGCGGATCACCACCAGCTGGCTCTCGCGCACGCTGCCCTGCCCGACGCCCAGCAGGCTGCCCATGCCGAGCTTGCTCATCTCCGGCTCGCCGAGGATCTCGACCGCCAGGCCCAGGCTCTCCAGCTCCTTCACCCGACGGGCGAACTCGGCCGGATAGAGGATATTGGCGGGCTCGGACACGAGGTCGCGGGTGAAGCTCACCGCGTCGGCCACCGCCGCCAGCGGCGGGAAGGCCGTGAGCGCCGCGTCGGGCTCGGCAGCGACCACCTGGGCGCGCTGGATCGACGGCTTCTTCTCCGCCGGCTCCTTGGTCCGGTACTTGTCGAATCTGTAGGCTGCGAGCCGCACGCCCAGCGCCACGCTGGCCGCCGTGGCCGCCTCGGCGCCCGGCAGCTCCACGCGCAGGATCTCCAGCCCGGAGGTCTTCAGCGCGTTGTAGGCGCTCGCCCCGGCGTGCTCGGCGCCCAGGGCGTCGAAACCTTCCCGCTTGCCGGCGCCGACCAGCACCAGCCGGGCGAGGTCCAGCCCGGCGGGGGCGATCAGGTCGAGGGTCTGGCCCTTGGCCCCGGTGAATCGGCTCGCCGCCAGCGCCTGGGCGAGCGGCCCAGCCGGCGTCTCGCCTTCGAAGACGATCTGGGCCACACCCGTCTTGGGCGCCACCGCGGCTTCGGCCGCAACGAACTCGATCTCCATCGGAACTCCCTCAGCTCCCGCCTCAGTCGCCCTGCAACGCGTGTCACGCAGCTTCGGCTCACGGCCCACGCATGGTTGTGCGAGGCGGCGACGCATGGTTTAGAACAGCTCCGCGGCCGCGGCGCGGCAAATTCTCCAGGTGAGCCGTTTTCTTACCGATGCGCCTGATCGACCGCTATCTGCTGCGCCAAATGCTAGGCCCGACGTTGCTGGCGACCGGCGCCCTCACGGGCGTCGCCCTGCTGAGCCAGAGTCTCGCCGGCCTCGACCTGATCGTGAACCAACGCCAGAGCGCGATGGTCTTCCTGAAGGTCACGCTGCTCTACATGCCGCAGCTGATCAACATGATCCTACCGGTCGCGGTGTTCGTCGCCGCCCTGGTGGCGTTCAACCGGCTGCACACCGAGCAGGAGATCGTCGTCTGCTTCGCCGGCGGCATGAGCCGCTGGCGAGTGATCTCGCCAGCGATCCGGCTGGCCTGCGTGGTCGCCTACCTGGCCCTGGTGCTCAATCTGTTCGTCCAGCCGGCGGCGTTCCGCCAGCTGAGGCAGGAGTTGTTCGCCGTCCGCACCGACCTCGCCTCCACACTGGTGCGCGAAGGCGAGTTCACCGAGCCCGCGCCAGGGGTAACCGTCTATACGCAAACCATTGATGGCCAAGGGAAGATGAGCAACCTCTTCATCCATCAGATGAAGCCGGACGGCGGGGCCACCACCTACACCGCGGAACAGGGAAAGCTCACCAAGCGCTTCGGCCGCCCGGTGCTCATCATGCGCCAGGGCTCGACCCAGGAATTCTCGCGCAACGGCGTGTTGAACTTCCTGACGTTCGACGAGTACGTGTTCGACCTCTCGCCGCTGACCGAGAGCCCCGAGCGGGTGCACTACAAGGCCTCCGACCGCTATCTGCACGAGCTGTTCTTCCCCGACCTCACCCAGGCCTGGGAGAAGCACAACCGCAAGAGCCTGCTGGCCGAGGGCCACTCCCGGCTGGCCACGCCGCTGTACAACATCGCCTTCATGGCCATGGCGCTGGCCGCGATCATCGGCGGCGGCTTCTCGCGGCTCGGCTATGGCCGGCGAATCGCCGTGATGGCCGGCCTGGCGACGCTCACCCGCATCATCGGCTTCGTCGTCCAGGCCGCCTGCGACGACACCGTGTGGCTCAACGTGCTGCAGTACGCCGTGCCGTTGCTGGCGCTGGGCCTGGCGCTGCGCAGCATCTTCAGCCGGCAGACCGGCCGCCCGGCCCTGTGGCGTCGCCGACTCCTGCCCGGCAAGCTGAGCGGAGCGGCGGCATGAACCTGACGGGGCGCCTCGAGCGCTACATGCTGGCCCGCACCCTCAGCGGCGTCGGCTCGGCCCTGGCGGTGATCACCGCGGTGATCGTGCTGGTCCAGTTCGTCGACCTATCGCGTCAGGTCGGGGTGCGGGCCGATGTCGGTCCGGCGCAGCTGTTCGGCCTGACGATGCTGCGCGCGCCGTCGGTGATCCAGATCCTGCTGCCCTTCGTCTTCCTGTTCGGCGTGATCGCCGCCTACGTCGGCCTCAACCGCAAGAGCGAGCTGGTGGCGATGCGGGCCGCCGGGGTGTCGGCCTGGCGGTTCATCATGCCCTCGGCCCTGGCCGCCTTCGTCGCCGGCGTGCTGACGGTGACCGCGCTCAATCCGCTGGCCGCATCGCTCAACGCCCGGTTCGAGTACGATCGCGCCCGACTGATGGAGAACTACCTGCCCGGCGCGCCGAAGGACGTGTGGCTGCGCCAGGGCGACGAGACCAACCAGATCGTCATCCACGCCCGCTCGCGCAGCGTCGTCGACGGCGTCGTCCGGCTGCAGGGCGTGTCGCTGTTCGTCTACCAGAAGGACCAGACCGGCCGGCCGCAGTTCAAGCGCCGGCTGGAGGCCGCCGAGGCGCAGCTGATGCCGGGCTTCTGGCAGTTGCGCGACGTGCGCGAGGCCACCGCCGGCGAGAACTCGGTGCATTCCGACAGCCTGTCGATTCGCTCGAGCCTCGACGCCGAGTCGGCGATGGAGCGGTTCGCCTCGCCCGATGCGATCGCCTTCTGGCGGCTGCCCGCGGCGATCCGGCTCACCGAACAGGCCGGATTCTCCGCCGCCGCCTATCGGCTGCGCTTCCACCAGCTGCTGGCGACGCCGATTCTGTTCGCGGCGATGGCGGTGCTGGCGGCGGCTTTTTCGCTACGGCTGGCCCGGCTGGGCGGCCTGGCGGGGCTCGCCGGGGCCGGCGTGGCCCTCGGTTTCGTGGTGTTCTTCTTCAATCAGTTCGCGGGCGCCCTCGCCAAGGGCGACATTATTCCGCTGTACGCCGCAGCCTGGGCGCCGCCTATCGTAGCGCTGCTGTCGGGTTTGACACTGCTCTGCTACACCGAAGACGGTTGAATCGTTCGTGAGCACGACTATGCATCCGCAAACGGCGCAATAGCGCGGGCGGACGCCAGAGGGGATCTGATCAACGATGAGTCCGGATCGGCTCACGCCTTCCGCTGCCAGGCGCGCTATGCTGGCCGGCGCCGCCGTCGTCGCGATGCTGGCGCATTCCCCCGCGAACGCTCAGGCGTCCGGCGGGACCGAAACCGCTGCGCCCTCGGCCGAGGCGCCGTCGCCTGACGGCCTGGCGGACGACGAGCTTTACCTGGAGGCCGACCGCCTCACCCGCGACGACAAGAACGGCCGCACCACGGCCGAGGGTTCGGTCGAGATCCGCTACCAGGGCCGCACCCTGCGCGCCGACCGCGTCGTCTATGACGAAGGCGTCGAAGGCAAGCCGGGCGTCATCCGCGCCTTCGGCCACGTCCAGCTGATCAATGCCGACGGCACTATCGAGTTCGCCGACCAGCTGGCGCTGGACGACAAGATGAGCGCCGGCGTCGCCGAGGGCTTCTCGGCCCGCCTGCCGGACAATGGCAAGATCGCCTCGGCCACCGCCGCGCGGCGCTCCCAGACCGTGCAGGAGCTCAACCGCGCGATCTACACGCCCTGCGACATCTGCAAGGCCGACGGCACGCCGAAGACGCCGAGCTGGTCGATCGCCGCCGACCGCGTCGTGCAGGACAAGCAGCAGCGGCTGATCTTCTACCGCAACGCCCGGGTGCGCGTGAAAGGCGTCCCGGTGCTCTACCTGCCGGTCTTCTGGCACGCCGACCCCACGGCCAAGCGCGCCTCGGGCTTCCTGACGCCGAGCTTCGGCCTCTCCGACCGTCGCGGCCTCTCCTATGAGCAGCCCTACCTCTGGGTGGTCTCGCCCTACACCGACGTCGTCCTGAGCCCGCAGTTCAACACCGAGATCAACCCGTTCCTGAACCTGCAGATTAAAAAGCGCTTCTACTCCGGGGACATCGATCTGCGCGGCGGCTACACCTACGAGCGCGACGTCGACGGCGACGGCAACCGGTTCGGCGACCGGACCAACCGCAGCTACATCCTCGGCCGTGGCGCGTTCCAGTTGGACAACAACTGGCTGCTCGGCTTCACCGCCGAACGCACCTCCGACCTGCTGATCTTCGACAAGTACGATATTCCGCGCGTCTATGTGACCCGCGGCCCGTTCGTCGCCGACGACCGCCGCTTGATCTCGCAGCTCTACGCGATCCGTCAGGACACGAAGAACTACTTCTCCGCCGCGGCGATGAGCATCCAGGGCCTGCGGCAGACCGTACCCGGCGAGTTCGAAAACAGCGGCACCTTCCCGATCATCGCGCCGCTGATCGAAGAGCGCTATTCGCCCGACTCCGCATTGCTGGGCGGCCAGTTGCGACTGACCGGCAGCGCGGTGGCGCTGACCCGCGACCTGGACCCCAACGACCTCTCCAAGCCGGGCATCGACAGCCGCCGCATCACCACCCAGGCTGACTGGCGGCGGTCCTTCACCTCGTCCGGCGGCTTGCGGCTCGATCCGTTCGTCAGCGTCCGCGGCGACTTTTACAGCCTGGGCGACGTGCCGGACGCCGACGGCGTCACCTACCGCTCGGACATGATCGGCCGCGCGCTGGCCACGGTCGGCGCCGACCTCTCCTATCCGCTTTACCGCCGCTGGCGGAACTCGACGGTGGTGGTGGAGCCGCTGGTCCAGGCGGCCGTCTCGCCCAACGCCCGGCAGGTCATCATCGGCTACAACCCCGACGGCTCGCCGATCTACCTGAACGAAGACAGCGCGACCTTCGAGTTCGACGAGACCAATCTCTTCCGGACCAACAAATTCCCGGGCTACGACCTCTACGAGGACGGCGCGCGGCTGAACGTCGCCGGACGGGCCTCGGTGCTGTGGGACGACGGCCGTCGCGCCAGCCTGCTGGTCGGCCGCAGCCTGCGCTCCGAGACCAACACGATCTTCCGCGAAGGCTCCGGGCTGCGCGGCAAGGCCTCCGACTGGATTGTCGCCGCCGACGCCCAACCGCTGCCCGGCGTCTCGATGTACGCCCGCGCCCGGCTCGACTCCAACGACCTGCAGGTGCACCGGCTCGAGGCCGGCGCCAACGCCTCGACCAAGTGGGCCTCGGGCTTCATCCGCTACCTCAACAATGACACCGAGGTCATTGGCGAGCCGACCGCCAGCCTGAGCGGCGGCAAGCAGGAAAACATGGATATCGGTGGTGAGGTCTACTTCACCAAGAACTGGGGCGCGTCGCTCTACGGTAGCCGCGACATCGCCCAGGGCGCCTGGGCGGTCCGCGACGTCGGTGTCTTCTACCGCGACGACTGCGTCCGTGTGGACGTGATCTATCGCAAGGAAGATGCGGTCATTTACCAGCGTGACAACAACCAATTGCGCCAAATTGGCCGCAACGAGCAGATCGCCGTGCGCCTAACGCTCGCCACATTGGGCGGGACATTTTAGATGACACTGAGAGAATGCCGGCCCGCGCGGCCGCTGGAAGGAATGATCCCATCCATGATGCACGCCGACGACGTCCCGGGCCGGTTGGCGCGCGGCGCGGCTTTGGCCGCGCTTTTGTTGGTCGCAGCCCTGCCCCTCGACGTGCATGCCGCTCCGAGCCGCGCGGTGAAGGCACCGCCGACCGATGCGCCGGCGGTGTCGATTCCGCCTGCCACGTCCGCCGCCCCGCGACCGCTCTCGGAGTCGGTGGCCGCGATCGTCAACGATGAGATCATCTCGACCTATGACTTGGCGCAGCGCATGCGCCTGCTGATCATCACTTCGGGGATCCAGCCGAACCAGGAAAACCTGCCGCAGTTTCAGCGGCAGGCGTTGATCTCGCTGATCGACGAGAGCCTGCAGTTGCACGAGCTGCGGCGGGTCGAAAAGCAGCAGAAGATCAGCATCATCGCGACCGACGCGGAGGTGCGCGAAGAGCTCACCGCCATGGCGCGCGAGAACAACATGACCGCCGACCAGTTCCTCGGCGCGCTGAAGAGCCAGGGCATCGGCCCGGAGACGCTCTACCAGCAGGTCCGCGCCCAGATGAGCTGGCAGCGTTGGATCCAGGGCCGCTACGGCAGCCGTCTGCGGATCGGCGAAGATCAGATCAAGGCCACCGAGACCCGGCTCGCCGCCGTCGCCTCGAAGCCGCAGTACCAGATCAGCGAAGTGCTGATCGACGCCAACCGCGCCGGCGGGATGCCGCAGGCGCTGCAGGGCGCCCAGCAGCTGATCACCCAGATGCAGCAAGGCGCGCCCTTCCCCGCCGTCGCCCGGCAGTTCTCGGCTGCGCCGACCGCCGCCGCCGGCGGCGACGCCGGCTGGGTGAGCCCCGGCGAACTGCCGCCGGAAGTCGACGCCGTGCTCGACGGCCTGCGGCCCGGCCAGCTGTCGCCGCCGATCCAGGTCAAGGAAGGCGTCTACATCATCTATCTGCGCAACAAGCGCGCCGGGGCCGGCGCGACCATGGTGAGCTTGAAGCAGGCCGCGATCCCCCTGAAGGCCGACGCCTCGCCCGCCGACATCGAGGCCGCCCGCGCCAAGCTGATGGCCGTGCGCGCCGACGCCAAGGGCTGCAACGACCTCGAGAGCGTCGCGTCGAAAGCCGGCGTCATGGCCGGCGACCTCGGCGACGCGGAGATCGCCGATCTGGCGCCAGAGTTCCAGCAGGCCGCCCAGACGCTGAACGAAGGCCAGATCTCCGAGCCGATCCGCACCAAGGTCGGGCTCCACCTGGTCGCCGTCTGCGGCAAGCGCGCCACCGGCAGCGGTGCGATGTCGCGCGACCAGATCGAGAACCGGCTCATGGGCCAGCAGCTCAGCCTGATCGCGCGGCGGTACATGCGCGACCTGCGCAACTCCGCCACCATCGAGACGCGGTGAGCCGCCGGCCGCTCGCCCTGACGCTGGGAGATCCGGCCGGCGTCGGTCCGGAGATCATCGTCAAGGCCTGGCAGGCGCTGCGCGCCGAGCCGTTGAGCTTCTTCGCGGTCGGGGATTTCCAGGCGCTGGCGGCGGCATCAGCCGCCGACGCCGGGATCCTGCAACGGATCGCCTCGCCGCAGGAGGCGACGCGCGTCTTTCCCGACGCCCTGCCGGTGCTCGACCTGCCGCTGGCGACGCCGGCCGTGGCGGGTCGACCCACCGCCGCGGCCGCGCCGTCGGTGATCCAGTGGATCGAGACGGCCGTCGACCTTGCCCTGCGCGGCGAGGCCGGCGGGGTGGTCACCGCCCCGATCTCCAAGGCCCCTCTCTATGACGCCGGCTTCAAGTTCCCCGGCCACACCGAATTCCTCGGCGAGCTGACCGCTGCGGCGCCGTACGAGGGCGCACGTGGTCCGATCATGATGCTCACCGCCCGCGACCTGCGCGTGACGCTGGTGACGGTGCATGCGCCGTTGGCCCGGGTGCCGGCGCTGCTCAGCACCGAGGCGATCGTCCACGCCGGCCTGGTCACCGCCCAGGCGCTGCGCCGCGACTTCGGGATCGCCGCGCCGCGCGTCGCCGTCGCCGGACTCAATCCGCACGCCGGCGAGTCCGGCAGCATCGGCCGCGAGGAGGTGGATCTCGTCGCGCCGGCCGTGCAGGCCCTGCGCGCGCTGGGCGTCGACGCGAGCGGTCCCTACCCGGCCGACAGCATGTTTCCCGAGGAGATGCGCGCCCGCTATGACGCCGCGCTCTGCCTCTATCACGACCAGGCGCTGATCCCTGTGAAGATGCTCGATTTCTGGGGCGGCGTGAACGTCAGCCTGGGGCTGCCGATCGTGCGCACCTCGCCGGACCACGGCACCGCGTTCAACATCGCCGGCCAAGGCGTGGCGCGGCCCGACAGCCTGCTGGCCGCCATCCGGCTGGCCGACGCGATCGCCGGGCGGCGCGCGGCATGAACGACCCGCTTTCCGAGCTGCCGCCGCTGCGCGAGAGCCTGGCGACCCACGGCCTGCTGGCCAAGAAGTCGTTCGGCCAGCACTTCCTCCTGGACCTCAACATCACGCGGAAGATCGCCCGACTGGCCGCCGTCGGCGCCGATGACCACGTCCTCGAGGTCGGCCCGGGACCGGGCGGCCTGACCCGCGCCCTGCTCGAGACCGGCGCCCGGGTGACCGCGGTGGAAAAGGACGAGCGGTTCCGGCCGTTGCTCGAGGAGCTGTCCGGCGTCTGCCCGGCGCTCGCCCTGGTGTTCGGTGACGCGCTGCAGGTCAACGAGACCGCGCTGGCCCAGGGCGAGCCGGCGCATCTGGTGTCGAACCTGCCCTACAACGTCGGCACCCCGTTGTTGATCAAGTGGCTCACCGGCCCGTGGACCCCGGCTTCGCTGACCCTGATGTTCCAGAAGGAAGTCGCCGACCGGATCGTCGCGGGTCCCGGCGACGACGCCTATGGCCGGCTGGCGGTGATCGTCCAGGCCACCTGCCACGCGCAGCGCGTGATGGATGTGCCGGCGCGCGCCTTCACCCCGCCGCCGAAGGTGGATTCCGCCGTCGTGCGGCTAGTCCCGCGGCCGGACCGGCCGTCGGCGGAAGCCTTGAAGTCGCTGGAGCGGGTCACCGCCGCGGCCTTCGGTCAACGCCGCAAGATGCTGCGGTCCAGCCTCAAGGTGTTGGGCGGCGAGAGCCTGATCACGGCGGCCGGGCTGGATCCCCAGGCGCGCGCCGAGACGATCGACCTGGCGGGGTTCCTGCGGCTGGCCGACCAGCTACGCGGCTAGGCGGCCGACCAGCAGCGCCTGGGCCTGACGCGTCAGGCCCCAATTGCTGAGGCAATGAGCGCCCGATGTCGGCTGGCCATCCCAGCCGAGGAACTCGAGCCAGCCCCGCTCGCCGAGCGCGAAGCAGCGGCGATCGCGGGCGAATCCCGCCTCGACGCGGGCGCCGTGGTCGTAGAGCACATTGACCAGGCGGCCATTCGGCAGCGCCTGCATCAGCAGGTCTCTATTCGGCGGGGAAAGGCTGTCGACGTCCATTCTGTACGCTCCGACTTGCGCAGCCACCTAGCCGGCGAGTCCGTCCCACGTGCAACTATCCGCCGACGGCGCCCTGTGGATGGTTTGGGCGGGCCTGGGGATGAAGGGTGGGCGAAGCGAAGATGCGAGACAGCTGCCTTATTTCTTCTCGAGCAGCAGCTGACTTTCCTTCCTGAGCCGTCCCTTCACCTTGTTGGCCAGCATGCCCAGCATGCCGGGCAGCAGCACCTCCAGCTTGATCGCGGCGTCCTCGACATCGATCGTGCCGGAGATGGTCTGGCCGAGCGCGCCGAACTTGAAGTTCAACCGGTCGCCGCTCCAGGTCTTCGACAACGCGCCCGCCACCGCGCCCATATGCTGCGAGAAGCTGGCGAACCCCTCATCGATGCGGCGTCGCGCCTCGGCGCGGCCCAGCTCGTGCGGGATGCTCATGGTGATGGCCTTGCTCATGCTCCTATGAACGGTGGAGCCGGGCTTGGGGGTTCCGTGGCGGCTTGCTAACAGAGGCGAATGATGGACGAGGACCGCACGCTCTTCGGCAGGGGCCGGTATCCCGATGATGGGCCCCTCGCCGTGCTGGCCCGCCTCAGCTTCCTCGCGGCCCTGCTGGCGATCGTCATCGCCGTCTTCCTGCCCAAGTGGATGGTGCCGCAGTTCGTGCGCTCGCACTATCTGCAGCACTTCGCCGCCTTCTATGTCCTGCTGCTGTCCGCGCTCGCCGCCATGCCGCGGGCGCAGCTGCGGCGCTTGATCATGGGACTGGCCATCTTCGCCAGCCTGCTGGAGGCCAGCCACCTGCTGGCCGGCGCGGAGCTCCGGCCGCTGGTGCGCAACTGGGTGGCCGACATCGGCGGGATCAGCGCCGCGGCGGTCCCGATCCTGGTCGCGCGGTTCCGCCGGCGCTTCCCGCCACGTGCCTGAGGCCGCCTAGAACCAGCGCCGCTCGCGGACCCGCAGGTTGTTCTGCACGTGCCGCACGCCGTTCAGATCGGCCAGGTCCTCGATCCGCCGCTTGTCGTCCTTCCGACGCACCGTGCCGTTGAGCGTCACTTCGGCGTTGTCGACGACCACTTCGACGTCGCGCAGGTCGAGCCCGCGCTGGTCCTCCAGGCGCTCGACGATAACCGCCCACAGCACCCGGTCGGACGGTCCGCGCCGGCGGCGTGCCTCGCTGTCGTCGCGGCCGAACAGGCGCCACGACCGGCCCTCTTCCCGGACGCTGGCTTCCCGCTCGCCGCGGGCATCAGGGCCGCGGGCCATCGGGCGGCCATAGCCGCGGTCGCGCTCGGCGGCCGGGTCGTACCCCGGGTCCTCCTCGGCGTAGCGCCGGTAGCCCCGACCGTGCTCCGCATCGTAGGCGAAGTCGGTGGAATAATCGGCCTGGCCGAAGTCGTCCGCCCGCTGGCCGGTCTCCTCCGCAGCCCGATAGCCGGCCCGGCGATCCGGATCGTAGCCGTAGTCGGTCGAATAGTCGGCCAGGCCGTAGTCGTCCTGAGGCGGGTCGCGACGCTCGTCCCAGTGCGCCCGGCGCTCTTCACGTGCGCGTTCTTCGCGCGTCCGATCCCAAGGCATGGTTCCTCCTCCTTGCATCACGGTTCAGGGCCAGAAACCTGCGCCGTGGCCTTCGGTTCCGCCGCGATCGCCGGCCGTCGGCCACGGGCGACAATTGATCGCGCGCAGCAGGGGAATTCTCTGATAGAGGGCGTCGGCCGCCGGAGGATCCGCACTCCGCGCGCGTGTTAGGCTCGTGACCGAGGCCGCGACTCGCGAGAGACCCAGTTCGTGCTCCAGCTGCGCGACACGTCCGCCCCCTTCCCCGAACCGGTGGCAGATCCGGCGCCGCACCATCGTGAGCCGCCGCGCGGCGGCCCCGCCGTCGTGGCGCGGCGTTGGGCGTTGCGCCTGGTTCCGGCGGTGTTGCTGGTCGCCGCCGGGGTCGTGCTGTGGCGCGAGTTCCATCATCTGAGCTTCGCCGCCGTCGCCGAGGCGATGAACGCCTGGGGCCACGCACGCATCCTCGGCGCCATCGCCCTGGCCGCCGCCAGCTTCTTCCTGATGGGGGTCGTCGAATGGCTGGGCGTGCGCTGGGCCGGCGCCAGCGTCCCCTTCGGCGCCGTTCAGGCGGTGTCCTTCCTCGCCAACGGCATCGCCCATTCGGTCGGCGCCAACCTGCTGGTGTCCGGGGCGGTGCGCGCCCGGCTCTACGACCGCTATGGCGTCACGCTGAGCCAGGTCGCCGCCACGACGCTGTTCGGCGGGATGTCCTTCGCCGTCGGCATCGCCACCCTCGGGGGAACCGGGCTGGCCCTGTCGCCGGCCGAGCAGCTGGCGGCGACGGCGATTCCGGTCCAGCTCGCCCGCACGGTCGGCTGGACGCTGGTCTCAGCGGTGCTCTGCTATGTGACGCTGTGTGCGGTGGCCCGCGCGCCGCTGCGCATCTTCGGCCGCAGCTTCCGCCTGCCGTCGCCCGGCGACGCCATGGCCCAGGTCATCATCGGCGTGGTCGACAACGGAATCGCCGCGGCGATCATCTGGCTGCTGATGCCGTTGGGGACCGTGCCCTACCAGACCTTCGTCGGGGCCTATGCGATCTCGACCGTGGCCGGACTGATCTCGACCGTGCCGGCCGGCGCCGGGGTCTTCGAAGGCTCGATCTCCGCCCTGCTGCCGCACGCCGACGCCGCGCCGCTCGCGGCGGCCTTCCTCGGCTATCGGCTGGCCTACTACGTGCTGCCGCTGATCATCGCCGGCCTGGCGCTGGCCGGCGACACCGTTCTGCGCCGCCGCTGAGCGGTTCAGCCCTTCGGCTGCTCCTCGAGCCGGCCGTCCTTCAGCGCGAACACCCGGTCCATATGCTTGGCGAGCTCGAGGTTGTGGGTGGCGATCAGCGCCGCTACGCCCTGGTTGCGCACCAGGTCGTAGAGCGCGTCGAACACCGTCCCCGAGGTGCCGGGGTCGAGATTCCCGGTGGGCTCGTCGGCCAGCAACAGCCGCGGCGCGTTGGCCAGCGCCCGGGCGATCGCCACCCGTTGCTGTTCGCCGCCGGACATCTGCGCCGGCTGGTGGTGGGTGCGCGCCTCCAGGCCGAGCTCCGCCAGCAGGCCCTTGGCCCGCTCGCGCGCGGCCCGCCGCGTGCGGCCGGCGATCATCTGCGGCAGGGCCACGTTATCCAGCGCCGAGAACTCCGGCAGCAGGTGGTGGAACTGATAGACGAAGCCGATGTTGGCCAGCCGCACCCGGGTGCGCGCACGCTCGCCCAGGTCCGAACAGTCGCGGCCGAGCACGGTGATGCGGCCGGCATCCGGATGCTCCAGCAGCCCGGCGGCGTGCAGCAGCGACGACTTTCCGGAGCCGGAAGGCCCGATCAGCCCGACGACTTCGCCGGGCTTCACGTCGAGGTCGACGCCGCGCAGCACGGTGAGCTTGCCGGCGCCGGTGACGTAGGAGCGCTCCAGCCCACGGATCGAAAGGACCGGCTCACTCATAACGCAGCGCCTCCACAGGATCGAGGCGCGAGGCGCGCCAGGCGGGCGGAAGGGTGGCCACGAACGACATGGCCAGCGCCCAGAAGGTGATCAGCCCGACCTCGGCCCAGTCGACCTTGGCCGGCAGCCGCGACAGGAAATAGACGTCCGAGGAGAACACCGCCGCCCCGGTCGCCCATTCGACGAAGGCCTGGATCGGCCCGATGTAGAGCGAGATCAGCAGGCCGAGCAGCAGACCCGCGGCGGTGCCCAGCACGCCGACCATCGCCCCGGACATGAAGAAGATCCGCATGATCGAGCCGGCGCTGGCGCCCATGGTGCGCAGGATGGCGATGTCGCGCCCCTTGTTCTTCACCAGCATCACCAGGCCGGAGATGATGTTCATCGCCGCGATCGCGACCAGCAGCATCAGGATCAGGCGCATGACGTTGCGCTCGACCTTCAGCGCGCCCCAGAACGACGAATCGCGCTGCGTCCAGTCGGTCACCAGCGCCCCGGGCCCTGCCGCACGCGCGACCGCCGCCTTCGACAGCCCCGCCTTGTCCGGATCGACCACCTTGATCTCGACCGCGTCGACGCTGGTTTCGCGGCCGAAGAACAGCTGCGCCTGGGCGAGCGGCATGTAGATGTAGGCTTGGTCGTACTGGCTCATGCCGACGGTGAAGGTCGCGCCCACGGTGTAGGTCTTCTGCAGCGGCGTGCCGCCGAAGGCGGTCGCCCCGCCCGACGGCGAAATCAGGGTCAGCGGGTCGCCGGGCCGCACGCCCAGCGACTGCGCCAGCCGCTCGCCGATGACGACCATGTCGCCGCCGAACTCGCCCTCGCCGAAGCCCTTCAGCGACCCGCGGGTGACGTTGCCGGCGACCAGCGGGGTCGCGGCGAGATCCTGCGGCCGCACCCCGCGGACGATGACGCCGGTGATCTGGCCGGGGCCCATGGCGATGGCCTGGGCCTCGACGATCGGGGCGGCGTGGACCACGCCGGGCACCTTGATGATCTGCGCCAGGACCTGGTCGCGGTCGGGCCGGTCGAGCACCGCCCCGCCGACGAACAGATGGCCGTTGAAGCCGAGGATCCGGCTGAGCAGTTCGGCGCGGAACCCGTTCATCACCGACATGACGATGATCAGCACCGCCACCGCCAGCATGATGCCGATGAAGGAGATGATCGAGATCAGCGCCACCCCGCCCTGACTGCGCTTGGCGCGCAGGTAGCGACCGGCGAGCATCCGCTCCCAGGAGCCGAAGGGCGGCGCGCGGCCGCCGTTGGGGGCCGCGGCGTTCACGCTCACGCGCAGATCACCTTGAGCGCCGCCTCCAGCGGCAGCGTCTGGCGCTCACCCGTGGCGCGTCGCTTGATCTCGACCACGCCGTCGGCGACCCCCTTGGGGCCGACGATCAGCTGCCAGGGCACGCCGACCAGATCCAGCGAGGCGAACTTGGCGCCCGGGCGTTCGTCGCGGTCATCCAGCAGCGGCTCTTTGCCGGCCGCCTGCAGCGCCCGATAGGCCTGCTCGGCGACCGCATCCACCGCGGCGTCGCCGACCCGCAGGTTGACCACGGCCGCGCCGAACGGCGCGACGCTCTCCGGCCAGATGATCCCCGAGCCGTCATGGCTGGCCTCGATGATCGCCGCCACCAGGCGCGAGACGCCGACGCCGTAGGAGCCCATCTGCACCGGCCGCTCGACGCCGTCGGGCCCGGCGACCATGGCCTTCATCGGCTTCGAGTACTTCTCGCCGAAGAAGAAGATGTGGCCGACCTCGATGCCGCGCGCCGACATCCGCTTGTCCTCGGGCGCTTCGACCTCGAACCGGGCCTGGTCGTGCATCTCGTCGCTGGCCGCATAGAGCCGGGTGCGTTGCTCGACCAGCGGCTGCAGGTCGCCGTCCCAGTCGATGTCCGGGCCCGGCGCGCCCATCTCCACCAGATCGCGGTGGGCGAAGACTTCGCTCTCGCCGGTGTCGGCCAGGATGATGAATTCGTGGGAGAGGTCGCCGCCGATCGGACCGGTGTCGGCTCGCACCGGGATCGCCTTCAGACCCAGCCGCGAATAGACGTTCAGGTAGGCCAGGAACATGCGGTTGTACGCACGCCGGGCCGCGGCCTCGTCGACGTCGAAGGAATAGGCGTCCTTCATCAGGAACTCGCGGCCGCGCATCACGCCGAAGCGCGGGCGCCGCTCGTCGCGGAACTTCCACTGGATGTTGTAGAGGTTCTTCGGCAGGTCCCGGTAGGACTTCACGTAGCTGCGGAAGATGTCGGTGATCACCTCTTCCGCGGTCGGGCCGTACAGCAGGTCGCGGTCGTGGCGATCCTTGATGCGCAGCATCTCCTCGCCGTAGTCGTCGTAGCGGCCGCTCTCGCGCCACAGGTCGGCGAGTTGCAGGGTCGGCATCAGCACCTCGACGGCGCCGGCGCGGTCCATTTCCTCGCGGACCACCTGCTCGATCTTCTTCAGCACCTTCAGGCCGAGCGGCAGCCAGGCGTAGATGCCGGCCGCTTCCTGGCGGATCATCCCCGCGCGCAGCATCAGCTGGTGCGAGACGATCTGCGCGTCGGACGGAGCCTCGCGCAAGGTCGGCATGAAGTAACGCGAAAGGCGCATGAGCTCGGGCGTCCCTGATGAAGCGAAGAGCCGGTCAGATAGCCCCGGCAGCCTCACCTTGGCAACGCGCAGACGGCGTCTTCAGGTTCAGCTTGTTCGCCAGGGCAGCTTGTCGAGGTCGATTATGTGGGAATGAACCACGCCCAGGATCACCAGCATGACCAGCGCCGAGACCCAGGTCGTGGTGATGAACTTGCGCTTCAGGTTCGGATTCACCGGCGCGCCGGGGTCGCCGCCCTCCGGATCGATGCCGGCCTCGGCGAAGCTCTTCGAGCCGAACGGCAGGATGGCGAACAGCACCGTCCACCAGACCGTCAAATAGAGCGCGATGGTGGTGCCGACGCCCATCAGTGCGCGCCCTTCGGGGTCTCCATCAGCTCGACCAGCACGCCGCCCATGTTCTTCGGATGGACGAAGATCACCGGGGTGCCGTGCGCGCCGATCCGCGGCTTGCCGTCGTTCAGCACGGTCGCGCCCTTGGCGACCATGTCGTCACGCGCGGCGAGGATGTCCTCGACCTCGAAGCAGACATGGTGCTGGCCGCCCTTCGGGTTCTTCTCGATGAAGGCCCGCACCGGCGACTTCTCGCCATAGGGCTCGAGCAGCTCGATCTGGCTGTTCGGCAGGTTCACGAAGCAGACGCGAACGCCCTGCTCTTCCATCACGAACGGTTCGGTGATGGAGGTCGCGCCAAGCACATCACGGTACATGGCGATGGCGTCTTGGATGGAGGGCGTCGCGACGCCCACGTGATTGAGCTTACCGATCATGGCCGCCGCTATACCGCTTTGCGTCGCGTGATGCGAGAGGGCGCAAAGGCGCAAAACGCCCCTCGCGCCCATTCACCCCGTCAGGGCCCGGCTTGTCCGGGCCATCCACCCCAAAACGCCGACCGCAGTTGTTGCGGGGCGACCTTGGGTTGGGTCGCCCGGACAAGCCGGGCGATGACGAGCTGTTCGATCAGACCCGCAGAACCGTCGTCTCGACGACCGGCCGGCGGCCCCAGATTCGCTGGCTGGCCTTCTTCACCGCCCGCGACATCGCAGTCTCGACGGTGCTGTCGAGGTCGCGGTCGTCGCCGGACAGGCGGTTGAGCGCCTCGGTCGCCGCCACCGAGAGGTCGTCCATCACCTCGTCGAGCGGATAGTCCTCGTCGGTCGGCAGTCCCAGCGCCTTGATCTGCGGCCCGGCGACAATGCGGCCGCGCTTGTCGAGCGCCACCGAGACCGCGACGACGCCGTTGTGCGCGGCGTGGCGGCGCTCGCGCAGCGCCTCGCCGTTCTCCGGTGTCAGCACACCGGCGTCGACGAACAGCCGGCCGGCCGGCACCTCGTCGACGATCTCCGCTCGGCCGGGGGCCAGACGGACCATGTCGCCGTTGCGCGGCGCGATCTGCTGCGGAACCTGCAGGTCGCGGGCGAAGGCCACATGCTCCAGCAGGTGGCGGCGCTCGCCGTGGGTCGGCACCGCGATCTGCGGCCGCGCCCAGCGATACATCTCGGCGAGCTCGTCGCGGCACGGGTGGCCGGAGACGTGGATGCCCGGATGGTCGCGCTCGGTGTAGAGCCGCACGCCGCGGTCGGCGAGCCGGTTCTGCAGATTGCGGATCGGGATCTCGTTGCCGGGGATCACGCGCGAGGAGAAGACGCAGGCGTCCCCCGCGCCGAGGCTGACGTGCGGGTGCGTGCCCTCGGCGATCCGCGCCAGCGCCGCGCGCGGCTCGCCCTGGCTGCCTGTGCAGAGGAACAGGATCTCGTTGGCCGGGTAGTGGCCGGCCTCCTGCTCGGTGACGAACGGATCCAGGTCGGTCATCAGTCCGACCGACTTCGCCGCCGCCGCCATCCGGTGCATCGAGCGGCCAACCAGGCAGACCCGCCGGCCGTTGGCCTTGGCGGCGCGCGCCACGGAGTTCATCCGCGCCACGTTGGAGGCGAAGCAGGCGACCGCGACCTTGCCCTTCATCTGGCCGATCAGCGGGGTCAACGCGTCGCGCACCTCCGCCTCGGAGCCGGCCACGCCCTCGACGAAGACGTTGGTCGAGTCGCAGACCATCGCCAGCACGCCCTCGTCGCCGAGCTTGCGGATCGCGTCCTGGTCGGTGACCTGGCCGAGCACCGGGTCCGGGTCGATCTTCCAGTCGCCGGTGTGCAGCACCGTGCCAAGCGGCGTCTTGATCGCCAGGCCGTTCGGCTCGGGGATCGAGTGGGTCAGGGTGATCAGCTCGAGGTGGAACGGGCCGAGGTCGATCTCGCCGCCGAGCGGCACCTCGTGCAGCTCGACCTCGTCCAGCAGGTCGGCCTCGCGCAACTTCTCGCGCAGGATGAAGGCGGTGAACGGCGTGGCGTAGACCGGCGCCTTGAGCCGCGGCCACAGCCAGGCCACGGCGCCGAGGTGGTCCTCATGCGCATGGGTGATGACGATCCCGAGGATCCGGTCGGCGTATTCCTCGATGAAGGTCGGATCCGGCAGGATCACCTCGACGCCCGGCGTCAGCTGGTCGCCGAACGTCACGCCAAGGTCGACGACGATCCACCGCCGATCATGCGGTGGACCGAAGCCGTACAGATTGAAGTTCATGCCGATCTCGTTGGACCCGCCCAGCGGCAGGAAAACGAGTTCGTCAGACTGGGACGCCATCGGCCTCACCCGGTTTTGGAGTTACGGCGCCAGATTTCCAGCATGCCGCGAATGGTCAGGTCCGAATCGAAATGGTCGATCGCCAGCGTCGCGCCGTGGAACAGCGAGGCGACTCCGCCGGTGGCCACCACGGTCATCGGGCCGTTGCGCTCGGCCTTGATGCGCTCGATCAGGCCTTCGATCAGGCCGATGTAGCCCCAGAATACGCCGGACTGCATGGCGCCCACGGTATCGGTTCCCACCACCCGCTGCGGCTTCTGGATGGCGACCCGGGGGAGTTTGGCCGCCGCGTTGTGCAACGCCTCCATCGAGAGGTTGATCCCCGGCGCGATCACCCCGCCCTCGAAGCCGCCGTCCCCACCGATCACGTCGAACGTGGTCGCGGTGCCGCTGTCGATGACGATCAGGTCGCCGGGATAGGCCATGTGCGCGCCGATGGCGTTGACCAGCCGGTCGGCGCCGGCCTCGGACGGCTTGTCGATCCGCACCGAGATGCCGAGTTCGGCGTTCTCGCCGATTACTAGCGGCTCCACGTGCAGATAGCGGCGCGCGAGGTTTCGCAGGTTGAAGATCGACTGTGGGACGACGCTCGAGATGATGCAGCCGTTGAACACCCCCAGCTGCAACCCGGCCATCGCCAGTAGCTGCGAGAGCCAGACGGCGTACTCGTCGGCGGTGCGCGTGCTCTCGGTGGCCGCGCGCCACTGGGCGATCCAGCGTTGGCCGTCATGGACGGCGAACATGGTGTTGGTGTTGCCCTGCTCGATGGCCAGCAGCATGTGCTCAGCCTCCCCCGAAGAAGACGTCGCCTGCGGTGATCCGTTCCACAGTCCCGTCATCCAACCGCAGCCGCAGCGCGCCGTCCGAATCCATGCCTTCCGCCACGCCGAGCACCGTCCGGTTCGGCAGTCGCGCCTCGCAGCGCTGGCCAAGGCCGTAGGCCCGCGCCGTCCACGCCTCGGCGATCGGCGCAAAGCCCTCAGCCGACCAGACCGCGCGCCAGCGCTCGAAGCGGGCGGCGAGGATCTCCAGCGCTTGGCGCGGCTCGGGCGGGCGACCGGCGACATGCTCGGCGAAGCTGGTCGCCGGCCGCTCCACGTCGGTCGGATGGCGCGCGAGGTTCACGCCGACGCCGACCGCCAGCCACAGGCTACGGTCCGCGCGCGCGCCGGATTCCACGAGAATGCCGACCGCCTTCTTGCCGTAGACCAGGACGTCGTTCGGCCACTTCAGCTGCGCCGCCCCCGGGCCCAGGCAGGTGTCGGCCAGTTCGGCGGCGGCCAGCGCCGCCAGGAACGAGACCTGCGCCGCCTCGGCCGCCGGCGCGTCGGTGGTCATCAGCAGGCTGGCGGCGAGGTTGCCCTCGTCCGTCGTCCAACTGCGGCCACGCCGGCCGCGCCCGGCGGTCTGCAGCTTGGCGGTGATCCAGACGGGCCCCGCCTCCCCCGTCTCGGCCCGTCGACGGGCTTCGGCGTTGGTGGAGTCGAGTTCGTCGTAGGCCTCGATCGGCGGGTGAAGGGCCAACTAGGCGAGACCGAACGCAGCCGCAGCGGCCTGCGCCAGCGGATCGATCCAGACCAGGGCCACCAGCACCACGGGGAAGGAGAACAGCGCCAGGCCGAGCCCGATCGCGCGGGCTTCCGCCGGCGGTCGGTCGGTCGCGCCCTGGCTGGCGTCGAACCACATCACCTTGATCAGCCGCAGGTAGTAGAAGGCCGCAACGACCGAGCCGACCAGGCCGGCGACCGCCGCCGGGCCGAGCCCGGCGCCCAGCGCCGCCTTGAAGACGTAGATCTTCGCCCAGAAGCCGGAGAACGGCGGCAGGCCGAGCGCCGACAGGGCGAACACGCTCATGGCGATCGCGATGCCGGGCTGCTCCTTGATGAGCCCGGCCATGTCGTCGATCGTCTCCATCGACCGGCCCTGGCGCGACAGCGCCGCCAGGCAGGCAAAGAAGCCGGTCACGTCGATCATGTAGAGGACCATGAAGACCAGCATCGACTGCATGCCCGCCTGGTCGGCCGCGGCCATCCCCAGCAGCGCGTAGCCGATGTTGGCGATCGAGGAGTAGGCCCACAGCCGCTTCAGGTTTCGCTGGGCGAGGCCCTGGAAGGCGCCGACCGCGATCGAGATCAGCGCGAGCGCCACCAGCACCTGCTGCCACTGCTCGGCGGCGCCGGCGAAGCCCTGGCCCAAGGCCCGGGCGAACAGCACCATGGCCGCCAGCTTCGGAGCCGCGGCGAAGAAGGCCACGACCGGCGTCGGCGCGCCTTCGTAGACGTCCGGCGTCCACATGTGGAACGGCGCGGCCGAGACCTTGAACGCCAGGCCGCACATCAGGAAGACCAGGCCGAACAGCACGCCGGTGCCGGCGCCGCTCTGCACGGCGACGGCGATGTCGCTGTAGAGCGTGGAGCCGGCGAAGCCGTAGATCAGGCTCGCGCCATACAGCAGCAGGCCCGACGACAGCGCGCCCAGCACGAAGTACTTCAGCCCGGCCTCGGAGGCCTTGGCGTCGTCGCGGTGCATGGCCGCCAGCACGTAGAGCGCCAGCGAGTGCAGTTCGACGCCGATGTAGAGCGAGATCAGGTCGCCCGAGGCGGCCATCATGCCCATGCCGAGCGCCGCCAGCAGGATCAGCACCGGGAATTCGAAGTTGCGCACGCCGCGCCGCTCGAACCACGGCTGGCCGAGCGGAATGGCGACGGCGCTGGCGAGGTAGATGGCGACCTGGGCGAAGGCCGAGGCCTGGTCGGCGATCAGCCCGCCGCCGAAGGCGCGGCCCATCGGGCCGGTGGCGGCGGCGAACGCCGCGCCCAGCAGCGCGACCACGGCGGCGCCGGCCACCGCAGTGGTCGAACGCGGCGCGAACGCGCCCCAGACGAGCAGCACCAGGGCGCCGACGCCCAGGATCAGCTGCGGGAAAGCCAGACTAAGATCGGCGGAGAAGTTCATCTACGGATCAGCCCTTCACCCGCCGACAGCCGCCCGGTAGACCGTCACGAGGTGGTCGACCGAGGTCTGGGTCAGGTTGAACACGAAATTCGGATAGACGCCGAGGATCAGGGTCCCGGCGATCAGCGGCGCGAAGATCGCCACCTCGCGCGCGTCGAGGTCGGTGATCGCGGCCAGCTTCGGATTGACCATCTCGCCGAACATCACCCGCCGATAGAGCGACAGCGCATAGACCGCCGAGAGGATGACGCCGGTGGCGGCGATCAGCGCGGTCCAGGTCGAGGCGCCGTAGGCCCCGGTCATGGTCAGGATCTCGCCGACGAAGCCCGAGGTGCCCGGCAGGCCGACATTGCCCATGGTGAACAGCATGAACACCGCGGCGTACCAGGGCATGCGGTTCACCAGCCCGCCGTAGAAGGCGATCTCGCGGGTGTGCATGCGGTCGTAGACCACGCCGACGCAGAGGAAGAGCGCGCCCGAGATCAGGCCGTGGCTCAGCATCTGGAACAGCGCGCCCTGCTCGCCGGCCGGATTGCCGGAGAAGATGCCCATGGTCACGAAGCCCATGTGGGCGACCGACGAGTAGGCGATCAGCTTCTTGATGTCCTCCTGCCGGAAGGCGACCAGCGAGGTGTAGACGATGGCGATCACCGACAGGGCGAACACCAGCGGCGTGAACAGCTCCGAGGCCTGCGGGAACATCGGCAGGCTGAAGCGCATGAAGCCGTAGCCGCCCATCTTCAGCAGGATGCCGGCCAGGATCACCGAACCCGCGGTCGGCGCCTCGACGTGGGCGTCGGGCAACCATGTGTGCACCGGCCACATCGGCATCTTCACCGCGAACGAGGCGAAGAAGGCCAGCCACAGCCAGGTCTGCACGCCGTCGCCGAAGCGGTAGGTCATCAGTTCCGGGATCGAGCTGGTGCCGGTGATGTTGATCATCACCAGGATGGCGGCCAGCATCAGCACCGAGCCGAGCAGGGTGTAGAGGAAGAACTTGAAGGCCGCGTAGACCCGGCGCTTCCCGCCCCAGATGCCGATGATCAGGAACATCGGCACCAGGCCGAGTTCGAAGAAGATGTAGAAGAGCACCAGGTCCAGCGCGCAGAACACGCCGATCACCAGCGTCTCCAGCACCAGGAAGGCGATCAGGTAGGCGGGCACCCTGTGCTCGATCGATTGCCAGGAGGCGGCGATACAGATCGGCATCAGGAAGGCGGTCAGCAGGACGAACAGCACCGAAATGCCGTCGATGCCCATGCGGTAGTACAGGCCGGCGAACCAGGCGTGCTCCTCGACGAACTGGAAGCCGGCGTCGTTGGGGTTGAACTGCGCGACCAGCAGCACCGAGAGCGCCAGCGTGGCCAGCGTGGTGACCAGCGCGATCCACTTGGCGGTCGACACCAGTTTGGCGTCGTCCGGCTGGCCGAACATCCGCAGCGCGAAGATCGCCGCGACGCCGAGGAGCGGCGCGAAGGTGATGAGGGAGAGAATAGGCATCGGTCAGTTCCCCCTCAGACGTTCCACGCCCACAGGGCGTAGGTCAGAAGACCCGCCACCCCGAGCAGCATCACGAAGGCGTAGTGGTACAGGTAGCCGGTCTGCAGGCGGCTGCCGCCGCGGCCCAGCGCGACGGAGACCGCCGAAACCCCGTCGGGGCCCAGGCCGTCGATGATCTTCTGGTCGCCGCCCTTCCAGAACAGGTCGCCCAGGAACTTCGCCCCGCGGACGAAGGTCGCCTGGTAGAGCTCGTCGAAGAACCACTTGTTGTAGAAAAACACGTAGAGCGGGCCTTGCCGCGCGGCCAGCCGCGCGCCCATGCCCTGGTGCAGCAGGTAGACATAGGCCGCGATCAGCAGCCCGCCGACCGACGCCACCAGCGGCGCCATCACCACCCAGGTCGGGAAGTGATGCGCACCCAGCACGTGGTTGGTCGGCGCGGTGAAGATCGCCCCGCGCCAGAACTCGTGCTGCTCAGCGCCGATGAACTGGTGATGGAAGGCGAAGCCCGCGGCGATCGCGCCGATCGACAGCAGCATCAGCGGCAGGCGCATGGTCCACGGACTCTCGTGCGGCAGCGCCGGGCCGTGACCGTGGCCATGACCATGGTCGTGGGCAGCCAGCGGCTCGTCGTGGGTCTCGAGCTGAGCTTCCGACGCGTGGTCGTCGTGGCCGTGACCATGCTCATGGTCGCGGTTGTGCCAGTGGTGCTCGAGGTCCTCGCTGGTCCAGCGGGCCTGGCCGTTGAAGGTGAAGAAGGCGAGACGCCAGGAGTAGAAGGCGGTCAGCCCGGCGACGAAGACGCCGACGACGAAGGCGAAGTAGCCCATCGGGTCGCCCGCCTGGCCCGCCGAGAAGGCGGCGTGGATGATCGAGTCCTTCGAGTAGAAGCCGGCGAAGCCGAGTTCCACGCCCGGGATTCCCAGGCCGGTGATGGCGATGGTGCCGATGGTCATGACCGCGAAGGTCACCGGCAGGTACTTCGCTAGCCCGCCGTAGCGGCGCATGTCCTGCTCGTGGGCCATGGCGTGGATCACCGAGCCGGCGCCCAGGAACAGCAGCGCCTTGAAGAAGGCGTGGGTGAAGAGGTGGAACATCCCCGACTGGTAGGCGCCGACGCCGGCGGCCATGAACATGTAGCCGAGCTGCGAGCAGGTCGAGTAGGCGATCACCCGCTTGATGTCGTTCTGCACCATGCCGACGGTCGCGGCGAACAGGGCGGTGATGGCGCCGATGAAGACGACGATGTGCTTCGCGGTCGGCGCGTACTCGAACATCGGCGACAGCAGGCAGACCATGTAGACGCCGGCGGTGACCATGGTCGCCGCGTGGATCAGCGCCGACACCGGGGTCGGGCCTTCCATCGCGTCCGGCAGCCAGGTGTGCAGGAAGAACTGCGCCGACTTGCCCATCGCGCCGACGAACAGCAGCGAGCAGGCCAGGTCCATCAGGCGCCAGTGCTGGCCGGCGAACTCCCAGGTGCGGTCAGCGTTGGCCGCGATCTGCGGGAAGATCTCGGCGAACTGGATCGAACCGAACGCCCAGAACACCGTCATGATGCCGAGCGCGAAGCCGAAGTCGCCGACGCGGTTGACGACGAAGGCCTTGATCGAGGCGGCGTTGGCGGTCGGCTTCTTGAACCAGAAGCCGATCAGCAGGTAGCTCGCCAGGCCCACGCCTTCCCAGCCGAAGAACAGCTGCATGAAGTCGGCGGCGCTGATCAGCGCCAGCATGGCGAAGGTGAACAGCGACAGGTAGGCGAAGAACCGCGGCTTGGAGTCGTCCTCGGCCATGTACCCCCACGAATAGAGGTGCACGAGGCTCGACACCGAGGTCACCACGACCAGCATCACCGCCGACAGGCCGTCCAGCCGGAACGACCAGTTGGAGACAAAGTCGCCGACGTGGACGAACGGCAGGTAGGTGATGGTGAACGGCTCGAGGCCGCCCCAGGTCCACTGCGAGAAGACGGTCCACGACAGGACCGCGGCCAGGAACAGCAGGCCGGTGGTGACCGCCATCGAGACGGTGTTGCCGATCCGGCGACCGAACAGGCCGGCGATGATCGCGCCGATCAGCGGCGCGAACAGGATGACGGTGACGAGGGACTTCGGATCCATTGCTCTCGCTCAGCCCTTCATCATCGAAGCGTCGTCGACGGAGATGTCGCCGCGGTTGCGGAAGAAGGTGACCAGGATGGCGAGGCCGACGGCGGCCTCGGCGGCGGCGACGGTCAGCACGAACATGGCGAAGATCTGCCCCACCACGTTGTGCAAATAGACCGAGAACGCCACCAGGTTGATATTCACCGCGAGCAGGATCAGCTCGACCGACATCAGGATGACGATGATGTTCTTGCGGTTCACGAAGATGCCGAAGACCCCGATCGTGAACAGGATCGCGGCGACCGCGAGATAATGGGCGAGGCCGATGGTCATTGCTCGATCCCTTGGCCGGGCTTGAGGGTGACGACGCGCATGCCGGTCTGCGGGGTGCGCGCGACCTGGTCGGCGATCACCTGACGCTTGACGCCGGGCTTGTGGCGCAGCGTCAGCACGATCGCGCCGATCATGGCGACCAGCAGCACCATGCCCGCGGCCTGGAAGAAGTAGATGTAGTCGGTGTAAAGCACCTTGCCGATCGCCTCGACGTTGGTGACGTCGCCGCCGCCGTTGGCCATCGGCGAGGCGTTGAGCCGGGCCGCGCCCTGGCTCGCCACCGTCGTCGAGACGAACACCATCTCGGCCGCCAGCACCGCGGCGATCGCGCCGCCGATCGGCAGATACTGCGCGAAGCCCTGCCGCAGCGCGGTGAAGTCCACGTCGAGCATCATCACGACGAACAGGAACAGCACCGCGACCGCGCCGACGTAGACCACGACCAGCAGCATCGCCAGGAACTCCGCGCCCATCAGCACGAAGAGGCCGGCCGCCGAGAAGAAGGCCAGAATCAGGAAGAGCACCGAGTGCACCGGGTTGCGCGCCGAAACGACGGCCAAGCCGGCTATGACGGTGGTCACCGCCATCAGGTAAAATGCGATCGCCTGCAGGGCCATTGCGGCTGTTCTCAACCCCTCGGTTTCAACGTCTTCGTCTTCGCCCGGCCCTTCCGGGCGACCCCTGCCCCGCATTGCGCCGTCCCGTCGAGGGCGGCTTGCGGAGGGGCGGTCCAGTCAAACCGGACCGTGACGCGGTTACTTCAGCAGTGCTTCGAATCGCGCCCGTCTCTTATCGGTAGGGCGCGTCCAGTTCCAGGTTCTTCGCGATTTCGCGCTCCCAGCGGTCGCCGTTATCCAGCAGGCGCTCCTTGTCGTAGTAGAGCTCCTCGCGGGTCTCGGTGGCGAACTCCAGGTTCGGCCCTTCGACGATGGCGTCCACCGGGCAGGCCTCCTGGCACAGGCCGCAGTAGATGCACTTCACCATGTCGATGTCGTAGCGGGTCGTGCGGCGGCTGCCGTCTTCGCGCGGCTCAGCCTCGATGGTGATCGCCTGCGCCGGGCACACCGCTTCGCACAGCTTGCAGGCGATGCAGCGCTCTTCGCCGTTCGGATAGCGGCGCAACGCGTGCTCGCCGCGGAAGCGCGGGCTCTGCGGGTTGCGCTCGTGCGGGTACTGAACGGTCATCTTCGGCTTGACCAGGTACTTCATGGCCAGCCCGAAGGCGCCGGCGAAGTCCAGAAGGGCTGCGCCCTTCACGGCCTGTCCGATCCGGTTGAACATCCTAAATCCTCTGACAGGCGTACGCGCTGATCGACTGCGGGTCGCCATCGGGTTTGAGTTGCATCGTCCCGCCGCGCGCGGCGCAGACGGCCTGCGCATCACGAAGCGCGTCCAGGGTGGCCACCCCCTCGTCCCGGGTCGCCCCGCCGGCGCAGCCGGCGAGCGCCAGCGCCAGGAGTGGGAAGGCCGCCATCCGCATCACGCGAACACGCGCCAGGCGGCGACCAGCACCACGGCGACCAGCGACATCGGCAGGAACACCTTCCAGCCGAGGCGCATCAGTTGGTCGTAGCGGTAGCGCGGTACGATCGCCTTCACCATGGCGAACAGGAAGAAGAAGAAAATGATCTTCAGGAAGAACCACATGAACCCGAAGAAGCTGGTCGCCGTCGCGGGCCAAGAGGCCGTGAAGTCGGTCGGGAACGGCGCCTGCCAGCCGCCGAAGAACATCACGGTGATCATCGCGCACATCAGCACGATGTTCGAATACTCGCCGATCATGAACAGCAGATACGGCGTGGACGAGTACTCGACCTGATAGCCGGCGACGAGTTCCGACTCCGCTTCCGGCAGATCGAACGGCGGGCGGTTGGTTTCCGCCAGCGCCGAGATGAAGAAGATCACCGCCATCGGGATCATCACCAGCAGCATCGGCAGCTTGGCGAAGCCGCCCGGGCCGCCGAACACGTACCAGTTCCAGAACCCGCCGGCCTGACTCTCGACGATCTGCTGCAGGTTCATGGTGCCGGCCAGCAGGATCACCGTGATGATGATGAAGCCGATCGAGACCTCGTAGGAGACCATCTGCGCCGCCGAGCGAAGCGACCCGAGGAACGGGTACTTCGAGTTCGACGCCCAGCCGCCCATGATGATGCCGTAGACGCCGAGCGAGGAGATCGCCAGCAGGTACAGGATGCCGACGTTGAGGTCGGCGACCACCCAGCCCGGGGCCAGCGGCACGACCGCCCAAGCGCCGAACGCCAGGGTGAAGCTGATCAACGGCGCCAGCAGGAACACCGCCTTGTCGGCGCCGGACGGGACCACGATCTCCTTCAGCACGAACTTCAGGAAGTCGGCGAAGGACTGCAGCAGGCCGAACGGCCCGACCACGTTCGGGCCTTTGCGCATCTGCACGCCGGCCCAGATCTTGCGGTCCGCCAGCAGCAGGAAGGCTAGCGACAGCAGGATCCAGATCATCACCGCCAGGATCTGGCCGACGGTGATCAGGGTCCAGCCGCCCGGCGTGGTCCAGAAGCTATTGGTCACAACAGGCTGCATCCCCTACTCCGCGGCGATCTGTGCGGGACCCGAGACCAGGGCCGCGCATTCAGCCATCGTGACGCTGGCGCGCGCGATGGGATTGGTCAGGTAGAAGTTCTTGATCGGGCTGGCGAACGGCGTGTCGGCCACCTCGCCCGCCGCGCCGAGCGCGGCGAAGTCGAGGCTGACGCTGGCCGGAGCCGCCACATAGTCGATCCGGCCGAAGGTCGGATGATCAGCGAACAGCTTGGCGCGCAACTGGTCGAGGGTGTCGTAGGGCAGCGTGGCCCCCAGACGCTCGGACAGCGCGCGCAGGATCGCCCAGTCTTCCTTGGCCTCGCCCTTCGGGAACACCGCCCGAGCGCCGAGCTGCACCCGGCCCTCGGTGTTGACGTAGATGCCGTTCTTCTCGGTGTAGGCCGCGCCCGGCAGGATCACGTCGGCGCGGTGCGCGCCGGCGTCGCCGTGGGTGCCCAGATAGACGACGAAGGCGTCGGTCTTCGACAGGTCGAGCTCGTCGGCGCCGAGCAGGAAGAGCACGTCAGCCGCGCCCTTCTGCACCAGCTCGCCGGCGGTCTTGCCGCCTTGCGCCGGCACGAAGCCGAGGTCGAGACCGGCCACCCGGCTGGCCGCCGACTGCAGCACGTTCCAGCGCAGGTTGAAGCTCTTGGCCACGCCCGCGGCGGCCTTCAGCACCGCCGCGCCGTCGGCGCGCGCGAGCGCGCCGGCGCCGACGATGATCGCCGGAGCCTTGGCTTCCTTGAGCGCCTTGACGAAGTCGTTGCGCTGCCGGCTCAGGCCGCCCAGCGTCTGCGGACCGGCGCCCAGGTAGTCGTAGTCGTAGGTCAGGTCGGCCTGTTCACCGATCACGCCGACGCGCAGCGCGCCCGCCAGCCAGCGCTTACGCAGGCGGGCGTTGAGCACCGGCGACTCGAGGCGCGGATTGACGCCGACCAGCAGCACCAGGTCGGCCTCTTCGATGCCGGCCACGGTCGAGTTGAACAGCCAGCTCTCGCGCGGGCCGTCGCCCAGCGCCATGCCGTCCTGGCGGCAGTCGGTCGAGGCTGCGCCCAGGCCGCGGAACAGGTCGAGGGCGGCCTTCATCGACTCGGCGTCCTGCAGGTCGCCGGCGATCACGCCGATCCGCTCGGCGGCGGCCGCCTTGAGCTTGCCGGCGACGACGTCCAGCGCCTCGGTCCAGCTCGCCGGGCGCAGCTTGCCGCCGACCCGCACGTACGGGCGGTCGAGCCGCTGCCGCGACAGGCCGTCCACCGCGTAGCGGGTCTTGTCGCTGATCCACTCTTCGTTGACGTCGTCGTTGTTGCGCGGCAGCACGCGCAGCACGCCCGGGCCGCGGCTGTCGACGCGGATCGCCGCGCCCAGCGCGTCCATGACGTCGACGCTCTCGGTCTTCTTCAGCTCCCAGGGGCGGTAGTTGAACGCCCAGGGCTTGTGGGTCAGCGCGCCGACCGGACACAGGTCGATCACGTTGGCCGACAGCTCGGAGGTCACCGCCTTGCCGAGATAGGTCGTGATTTCAACGTCTTCGCCGCGGGAGATCAGGCCGATGTCCGGCACGCCCGCGACCTCGGTGATGAACCGCACGCAGCGGGTGCACTGGATGCAGCGCGTCATCACGGTCTTGATGAGCGGGCCCATCTGCTTTTCTTCGACCGCCCGCTTGTTCTCCTGGTAGCGGGAGTCGTCGCGGCCATAGCCCATGGCCTGGTCCTGAAGATCGCACTCGCCGCCCTGGTCGCAGATCGGGCAGTCCAGCGGGTGGTTGATGAGCAGGAACTCCATCACCCCGTGGCGCGCCTTCTTCACCATCGGCGTGTCGGTGAAGATCTCCATGTTCTCCGCCGCGGGCAGGGCGCAGGAGGCCTGCGGCTTCGGCGGGCCCGGCTTCACCTCGACGAGGCACATCCGGCAGTTGCCGGCGATGGAGAGACGCTCGTGGTAGCAGAACCGCGGGATTTCCTTCCCCGCGAGTTCCGCCACCTGCAGCACGTTCATGCCGGGCTCGAACTCGACTTCGACCCCGTCGACCTTGGCGATTGGCATGGGTTACTCCGCCGCGACCTTCGCGCCGGCGTAGACGGCCTTGCGCGCGCGGTATTGGGTGATGCGGTCCTCCACCTCGTGGCGGAAGTGGCGGAACAGGCCCTGGATCGGCCAGGCGGCCGCGTCGCCGAGGCCGCAGATGGTGTGGCCTTCCACCTGGGAGGCGACGTCGAGCAGGAGATCGATCTCCGACATCTCCGCCTCGCCGGTGACCATCCGCTCCATCACCCGCCACATCCAGCCGGTGCCTTCACGGCACGGCGTGCACTGGCCGCAGCTCTCGTGCTTGTAGAAGTAGGAGGCCCGGGCGATCGCCTTCACGAGGTCGGCGTCCTTGTCCATGACGATCATGGTGCCGGTGCCGAGGCCCGAACCGCGGGCCTGCAGGTCCTCGTAGGTCATCAGTGCTTCTTCGCACTCGGCCGCCGGGATCATGCGCACCGAGATGCCGCCCGGGATGACCGCCTTGAGGTTCTTCCAGCCGCCGCGCACGCCGCCGAAGTGGTCTTCGATCAGCTGCTTCACGGAGATGCCGACCGCCTCTTCGACGACGCAGGGCTTGTTCACGTGGCCCGAGGCCGCGAACAGCTTGACCCCCGTCGACTTCTCGGTGCCGAAGCCGGCGAACCATTCGGCGCCGCGGCGCAGGATGCTGCCGACCACCGAGATGGTCTCGACGTTGTTGATGGTCGTGGGCGCGCCCCAGACGCCGGCGCCGGCCGGGAACGGTGGCTTCAGGCGCGGTTGGCCCTTCTTGCCTTCCAGGCTCTCCATCAGCGCGGTCTCGTCGCCGCAGATGTAGGCGCCGCCGCCATGGTGGACGCGGATGTCGCAGTCCCAGCCGTGGACGTTGCCCGGGCCGATCAGCTTGGCGTCATAGGCCTGCTGGATGGCCGCGGTCAGCCGCTCGCGCTCGAAGACGTACTCGCCGCGGATGTAGATGTAGGCCGTGCGCGCGCGCATCGCGCGGCAGGCGATCAGGCAGCCTTCGATCAGCAGGTGCGGATCGTTGCGCAGGATCTCGCGGTCCTTGCAGGCGCCCGGCTCGGATTCGTCGGCGTTGACGACCAGGTAGTGCGGCCGCTCGCTCTCCTGCTTGGGCATGAAGGTCCACTTCAGCCCGGTGGCGAACCCCGCCCCGCCCCGGCCGCGCAGGCCCGAGGCCTTGATCTGGTCGCAGATCCACTCCGGCGTCTGGGCGATGATGTCGGCGGTGCCGTTCCACGCGCCGCGCTTCTTCGCCCCTTCCAGGCCCCAGTCGTGCAGGCCGTAGAGGTTGGTGAAGATGCGGTCCTTGTCCTGCAGGATCCCCGCCATCACGCCTTCTCCTTCGCCGGCAGATTGGGGATCTTGATCTTCTTGGCGCGCGAGCCGTCGTAGAGCGACGGGTCGGTGAGCGTCATCGGACCGCCCTCAGGCGCCGCGTTCTGCCGGCCGATGGCCGAGCCCGGCGCCGGCCTCTTGCCCGCCGCGAAGTCGTCGAGGATCTTCTCGAGCGTCTCGGCCGTCAGGTCTTCGTAGTAGTAGTCGTTGATCGCAGCCATCGGCGCGTTCGAGCAGGCGCCCAGGCACTCGACTTCCTGCCAGTAGAACTTGCCGTCGGCCGACTTGTGGTCGCGCGGCCCGATCTTCTTCTTGCAGAGGGCGATCAGGTCCTCGGAGCCGCGCAGCTGGCAGGGCGTGGTGCCGCAGACCTGCACCAGCGCATGGCTGCCGACCGGCTCCAGCATGAACATGGTGTAGAAGGTGGCGATCTCGAGCACGCGGATCACCGGCATGCCGAGCGTCTCGGCGACCACGCGGATCGCCGGCTCGGACACCCAGCCTTCCTGCTTCTGGACGAGCCACAGCAGCGGGATCACCGCCGACTGCTGCTTGCCGGCGGGGTAGTTGGCGATCCAGCCCTTCACTTGCTTCAGCATCTCGGCGCTGAAAGCGAAGCTCTCCGGCTGGTTCGGCGAAAGGCGTCGGACGCTCAATTCGGCCTCACTTGGCGAAGTCGACGCGGGCGATCTTGCCGTCCGCGAGGGTGTAGATGGCGATTACCTCGAAGGTGTCGCCGCCGGGGCTGCGGACCACCTTCTCGTGGTCGATGACCGTGGACCCGCAGACCATGCGGCTCAGCAGCTCCACCTTGTTCTCGGGGAACTGCTTAAAGACGCCGTCGTACTTGGTGCGGTAGGCCGCGAGCCCCTGGGTGCCGACGGCGCCGTTCAGGTCGGAGACGACGACGTCGTCCGCGAAGAAGGCGCAATAGGCGTCCAGGTCCTGGGCGTTGTAGGCCTCGAGCTGCGCTTGGACGAGGTCGACGTTCGAAAGCTTGGCGACGGTCAACGGTCGATCTCCCCAAACACGATATCGATGGAGCCGAGGATGGCGGCGACATCGGCCAGCATGTGGCCGCGGTTCATCGCGTCCATCGCCTGCAGGTGCGGATATCCCGGCGCGCGGATCTTGCAGCGGTACGGCTTGTTGGTGCCGTCGCTGACCAGATAGACGCCGAACTCGCCCTTGGGCGCCTCGACGGCGGCGTAGATGTCGCCGGGCGGCGTGCGATAGCCCTCGGTGTAGAGCTTGAAGTGGTGGATGAGCGCCTCCATCGAGCGCTTCATCTCCCCACGCCGTGGCGGCGAGACCTTGTGGTCGTCGGAAAGCACCAGGCCCGGCGTCTTCTGCAGCCGCAGGCAGGCTTCCTTCATGATCTTCGTCGACTGCCGCATCTCTTCCATCCGGCAGAGGTAGCGGTCGTAGCAGTCGCCGTTGACGCCGAGCGGAATGTCGAACTCGAAGTCGTTGTAGCACTCGTAGGGCTGGCTGCGGCGCAGGTCCCAGGCCACGCCCGAACCGCGCACCATCACGCCGGAGAAGCCCCAGGCGAGCGCCTCTTCCTTGCTGACCACGCCGATGTCGACGTTGCGCTGCTTGAAGATGCGGTTGTCGGTGATCAGGCCTTCGATATCGTCCAGGATCCTCGGGAACTGGTCGCACCAGTCGGCGATATCCTGCACCAGCTCCGGCGGCAGGTCCTGGCGGACGCCGCCGACGCGGAAGTAGTTGGCGTGCAGGCGCGCGCCAGACGCGCGCTCGTAGAACACCATCAGCTTCTCGCGCTGCTCGAAGCCCCACAGCGGCGGGGTCAGCGCGCCGACGTCCATCGCCTGGGTGGTGACGTTGAGCAGGTGGTTCAGGATCCGGCCCATCTCCGAGTAGAGCACCCGGATCAGTTGGCCGCGGATCGGCACTTCGACGCCGATCATCCGCTCGATGGCGAGCACGAAGGCGTGCTCCTGGTTCATCGGCGCGACGTAGTCCAGCCGATCGAAGTACGGGATCGACTGCGCGTAGGGCCGCGCCTCCATCAGCTTCTCGGTGCCGCGGTGCAGCAGGCCGATGTGCGGATCGACCCGTTCGACCACTTCGCCGTCCAGCTCCAGCACCAGGCGCAGCACGCCGTGCGCCGCCGGGTGCTGCGGACCGAAGTTGATGTTGAACTTGCGGATCTTGGTCTCGCCGCCGGCGACGTTCGCGTCGACGGAAGCGGCAGGCGTGTTCGCGCCGGTCATGCCTTCTCACCCTTCTCGTCGCCCGGCAGCGGGCCGACGCCGCGCTCCATGCCTTCCCAGGGCGAGAGGAAGTCCCAGTTGCGCCACTCGACCGACTTCACCGGCTCATAGACGACCCGCTTCAGTTCGTCGTCGTAACGAACCTCCACATAGCCCGTCATCGGGAAGTCCTTGCGGAGCGGATGCCCGTGGAAGCCGTAGTCGGTGAGGATCCGGCGCAGGTCGGGGTGGCCGTCGAAGAAGACACCGTACATGTCGAACGCCTCGCGCTCGTACCAGTCGGCGTTGCCGTAGACCGGAGTGACCGAGGGCACCGCGGTGTCCTCGTCGGTCTGCAGCTTCACCCGGATGCGCAGGTTCCGGGTCAGCGACAGCAGGTGATAGACCACGTCGAAGCGCCGTTCGCGCTCCGGATAGTCCACGCCGCAGATGTCGATCAGCTGCTGGAAGCCCTCGGCGTCGCGCAGCAGGCGCATGGCCTCGACGATGCGCGGCAGCTGCGCGGTGACGCGCAGGTCGCCGAACGCCACCTCATAGGCGGTGAAGACGCCGGCGCTGTCGGCGACGAGACGCTGGCCGATCTGCTCCAGGTCGGCGTGGGAATGCGGCCAGCTCATCGCACGATCGTCCCGGTGCGGCGGATCTTCTTCTGCAACTGCAGGATTCCGTAGACCAGCGACTCGGCGGTCGGCGGGCAGCCGGGGACGTAGATGTCCACCGGCAGCACGCGGTCGCAGCCGCGCACAGTCGAATAGCTGAAATAGTAGTAGCCGCCGCCGTTGGCGCAGCTGCCCATGGAGATGACGTAGCGCGGCTCCGGCATCTGGTCGTAGACCTTGCGCAGCGCCGGGGCCATCTTGTTCACCAGCGTGCCGGCGACGATCATCACGTCGGACTGGCGCGGGCTGGCGCGCGGCGCGAAGCCAAAACGCTCCACGTCGTACCGCGGCATGGCCGCCTGGATCATCTCGACCGCGCAGCACGCCAGGCCGAACGTCATCCACATCAGCGAGCCAGTGCGCGCCCAGGTGATCAGGTCGTCGGCGGCGGCGGTGACGAAGCCCTTGTCCGCCAGCTGCTGCGAGACGCCGTCGAAATACGGGTCGTGCAGCTTGGGGTCATAGCCCTCCACCGAGGAGCGGCCGGCGGCGCCCGCAGGAACGATCAGTCCCATTCCAGGGCTCCCTTCTTCCATTCGTAGATGAAGCCCACCGTCAGCACCCCGAGGAACGCCATCATCGACCAGAAGGCGAACTGCGCCGTCTCCGGGGGCAGCTTCATCAGCGACACCGCCCAGGGGAACAGGAAGGCCACTTCCAGGTCGAAGATGATGAAGAGGATCGACACCAGATAGAACCGGATGTCGAACTTCATTCGGGCGTCGTCGAAGGCGTTGAAGCCGCACTCGTACGACGACAGCTTTTCAGGGTCCGGGGCCTTCGGCGCCAGAATGGCTGCGGCCAGGATGAAGGCGATACCCAGCGCCGCCGCGATCCCGATGAAGATCACGATGGGCAGGTACTGCAGAAGGAACGCGTTCATGGAGTCCTCGGAGGGAGTCGGCGCCCTTCTAGACCAGCCATACGGCTGATTCAAACGCGGCTTTGATGTCGGCGTTAGGTCAAATTGCGGCCGCGCGCCGGACACCCGCCCGGCGCCTCGTCACACAGCCTCCGTGGTCTCTGCAACAGAGCTGGCGGCCTGCTGGTTCCGGCCCGCGTTGAGCGCGTGCACATGCGAAGCAGTGTCGACGAAAGCAACGAATTCAGCTCGCAACCCGAGGCGATCTGCGTCCCGCCGCCTCCCGCTTCCAGCCAGGGATCCATGCTCACCGCTGACCGCGAGTCGCCGGGACGCGTCCGCCGCCGTCGCCGCTTGGACCGTACGAACGATCTGACAGGTCACCGCCGCGCCCGCTCCCCACGCACCTCGCCGAGCCAGACTATCCACAGATCCGAGGGGTGCGGCGCACTATGCCGTTGACACGATTCCGAGCGGGACGTATCAGGCCGCCCTCGCCGGGGCCAACGCGGTCCAGCAAGCGGGTGTAGCTCAGTTGGTTAGAGCGCCGGCCTGTCACGCCGGAGGTCGCGGGTTCGAGTCCCGTCACTCGCGCCATCTCTTCGATGGCCAAGATCCTTAATCCAGGCGAAGACGAAGTCCCGCACGCGGGTGTAGCTCAGTTGGTTAGAGCGCCGGCCTGTCACGCCGGAGGTCGCGGGTTCGAGTCCCGTCACTCGCGCCACTTTTTCGGTGGCCAATCGGAACTTCCATCCAGACCACTCCAGAACGAGACGGGCGGCTAGCTGCCGCCACTCTCGCGTTCTCTCTCCCTTCCGCTCGTTCCCGCGAAAGCGGGGATCCAGGCTTTTTCAGTTTGGGCGCCAAGGGCGACGTCGGCCACCGGACAACAAAACACCTGGGTCCCCGCTTTCGCGGGGATGACCGGTGGGTTGGCGATCTCAGCTCCGCAGCTCGATCTTGTAGATCCGCCAGCTCCGCTGCGCTTCGCTCGACCCCGGCACGTCGTTGACCCGGCGCAGGGTCGCCTTGCCCGACTCGTGGACCTCGGCCCCCGACTTCAGGCGGCCGTAGATGACGACCGGCACTTCGACATAGAGCGACCCCGCCGCGCCCTCGACCCGGCCCGGGGCGCCGATCTGCGCGTGATAGTCGGCGAAGCGGTCGAACTGGCGGGCGAAGGCCTCAGCGCTGGCCGCGCGGTCCGGCGAGCCGTCCGACCACAGCTTCCAGGCCTGCGCCTCGCGGCCGGATTCCAGCAGCGCGTAATAGCTCTGCACCACCTGGGCCGCCCCCTCTGCGCTGGAGGGCGCGATCGGCGCCTCCACCAGCGGGCGGCGATCATCGGGCAGGCCGCCCGGCGCGCCCGGCGACGGCGCCTGTGCCGGCACGTCCGTTCCCGCATGGCACAGCACGCCAGGATCGCTGGCGATGGTCTCGCCGTCCTTCAATCGGGAGAGCCGGCCCTCAGCCATGCCCTTGGTCCACCATTGCAGACCAAAGCCGATGTAGCGCGCGCCGCTGGCGGACGGCGCGATCCGCAGCGGATGGGCGCGGCCGTCGACGTCGACCACGGCGGTCGTGCTGTCGGGATAGCCGGCCTGCAGCGTGCGGCCGTCGTCGCAGCGATAGGTGCGCACGCCCGGGTCCGGATTCACCTGCGCAGCAGCGGCTGGCTTCCCGACGGATGGCGCGACCTGGGCGTTGGCGGGCGGCGCCCCGCGTTCGCAGGCGGCGAGCGTCAGGACGAGCACGAGACCGGCTTTGCGCATCAGTTCCCTTGTCTCCCCCGGGGCGGCATCTTGCCGGCTGTCCGTGTGCGAGGAAAGCCTCAGCCCGGAGCGCGCGCGCCACGCGGGAAGACCGGCTTGAAGGTCCGCGGCGCCCAGCCGAAGTCGCGGGCGGCCGGCTCGCCGTCGAAGGCCAGGTCCTGGTTCATCCGCTCGCCCATGGCCGCGGTCGCGCCCCGCAGCCGCGGTCCGGCGAGCCGGAAGGCCAGACGCCAGAGCCCGGTCGGCGCGCACAGCACCCGCGGCGTGCGGTCGAGCCCCAGGAAGATCCGCTCGACCATCTGCTTGTAGGTCAGGGTCTCGCCGCCCGGCAGGTCGTAGGCGCGCCCAGACGTGAGCGGCGAGGCCGCCGCGGCGAGCGCCGCCCAGGCGAGGTCCTCGGCGTGGACCGGCTGGCGTAAGCCACGGCCGCTGCCGGCGAGCGGCACGATCTTGAAGCGCTCGGCGAGCCGGGCCAGCCGGCTTACGTTGCCGTCCAGCCCCTCGGAATAGATCATCGTCGGCCGCAGGATCGTCCAGGCCACCCCGTTCGCCTCGCAGAACCGCCGCACCGTCGCCTCGGCCTCAGCCAGACGCGCCGCCACCGCGCGCTCTCCCCGGTCCGACGAGCGGGCCTTGCCGGTGACGCTGGTCGAGGAGAAGGCCAACAGCCGGGTGACGCCCGCAGCCTTCAGCGCCGGCAACGCGTCCGGCAGCAGCCAGATCGGGCACAGGCTGAACGCCGTCTCGGCGTAGGGAAGCTCGACGGCGGCCAGATCCTGCAGGTTCCCCTGGATCCAGCGCACCCCGCGCGGTTCGTCGACCGGCGCGCGGCTCAACGCCACCGTCACGGCGCGCAGATCGGCCAGTCGCGGCAGCACATAACGGCCGACCAGCGAGGTCGCGCCGAGCACCAGGACCGGCTCGCGGAGGCGATGCAAACTCATCGGCTTTCAGCTTGCCCTAAACGGCGGGCCTCGATCTATATGCCGCGGTGACGCTCCACAACATGACGCAGGGACCGGTCGGGTGAGCACGCCCCCCGATCAGAGCTATGCGGCGCTGACGCGCAACGACCCCAATCCGCTGAAACGGGCGGTGCAGGGCCGGAGGCTGGTCGATGCGCTGCGGCTCGCAGCCGATCTCGCGCCGGAACTCGTCGTCGATTACGGCGGCGGCGACGGCGCGCTCTGCCGTTCGGTCGCCGAGACCTGGCCGACAGCGCGCATCATCTGCTTCGAGCCGGCCCCGCAACTGGCCGAGCAGGCGCGCGCGCTGCTCGCGGACATCGCGCAAGCCGAGGTCGTCGAGACTGAACAGCTGCTGCCCGACGGCGCGGCCGATCTGCTGTTCTGCACCGAGGTCTTCGAGCACCTGCCGCCGCCCGAGACCGAGCGCGCGCTGAACGAGATCGCCCGAATCCTGAAGTCCGGCGGCCGTGCGCTCATCGGCGTGCCGGTCGAGATCGGCCCGCCGGCGCTGGCCAAGGGCCTGTTCCGGGCGGTGCGGCGCCCCGGCGACTTCGACGGCGCGCCGGGCGCGATCCTGCAGGCTTCGCTGTGTCGCCCGCCACGTCCTCGCCCGCAGGCCGAGATCAGCCCGGGCCGCGCCTACTATCCGCATCACACCGGCTTCGATCACCGTCCGCTGGTCCGCGCGGTCGCGGAGCGGTTCGTGCTGGAGAGGCGGATCGGCAGCCCCTTCCCCGCCCTGCCCGCCTGGCTGAACAGCGAGCTCTACCTGCGCGCCCGGCGCGCCTGAGGCGGGTGACTGAGGGAATGGTGGGCGGCACAGGGTTCGAACCTGTGACCCCCTGGGTGTAAACCAGGTGCTCTGACCAGCTGAGCTAGCCGCCCGCGGCAGCGTTCTAGCGGAATTCGCCGCCGCGGTCAGGCCTGTAAGGGCATGCAAACTTCGCGAATGTGCTTGTCCAACCGGCGATGCGCCGCGTTCTTGTCGTAGTCGCCGCGGCGCGCGCGCCGCCACTTCGCCAAGAGGGCGCTATGACCCAAGATCAAGCTTCCGACGATCTGTGGTTCCTCAACTCCCGCGTCCGGGTCAGGTCCCGCTCGGCGGCCGGCGAGCATCCGGCCAGCCTGATCGAGCATCGGATGGTCCGGGGCGATTCCCCGCCGCTGCACCTGCATCGCCGCGAAGACGAGGTCTTCCACATCCTCGAGGGCGAGGTTCTCTTTCAGGTCGGCGACCAGCTGATCACCGCCCGGACCGGCGACACTGTGGTGGGCCCGAAGGGCGTGCCCCACACCTTTCGCATCGAGAGCGATGAGGCGCGTCTGCTGACCTTCGACACCGCCGGCGATTTCGAAGGCATGATGCGTGAGGTCGCGCGCCCCGCGGGCGAAGGGCTGCCGCCGATGGCGGAACCCTCCCCCGCGGAGATCGAGGCGCTGGTCGCCGCCAGCGCGCGGCACAACATTGAGATCCTCGGCCCGCCGATGAGCGCGCGCTAGACCACGCCGAACGCCGCGAGCAGCACCCAGACCCCGATCATGGCAAAGATGGCCGCGGCGACGATGCGCACGACGTTCAGCGGGACGACCTTGGTCGCCGCCTCGCCGAGGAACACCGCCGGCACGTTGGCGATCATCATCCCCAGCGTGGTGCCGGCGGTGACCAGGACGACCTCGTGGAACCGCGCGGCCAGCAGCGAGGTGGCGATCTGGGTCTTGTCGCCGATCTCGACGAAGAAGAAGGCCACCAGCGTGGTCAGGAACACCCCGCCGCGCGAGCGGTCGGCCGCCCCCTCGTCTTCCTTGTCCGGGATCAGCGCCCAGCCGGCCATGGCGACGAAGGCGGCGCCGACCACGATCTGGAAGGTCCTGCCGCTCAGCCACTGGGCCACGAGATAGCCGAGGGTCGCGGCGACGGCGTGGTTGAGCACGGTCGCGGCCAGGATGCCGAGGATGATCGGCCAGGGTTTGCGGAACTTGGCCGCGAGCACGATGGCCAGCAGCTGGGTCTTGTCGCCGATCTCGGCGACGGCGACGACGCCCGTCGAGATCAGCAGGGGCTCGAAGATCATGAAGCTGGGTCTCTCCGGGCCTGGCGAACACACGACGACCCGGACCTCGCCGGCCCGTGGCGCGAGGTCTAGATCGTCGGTCTCGCCAATCCAGGTCCGTTCGGACCTGTCGCCGCGCCATGCCCCCGAAGGGGCAAGTTTGTTGACGCGGGCTTCGCTGTGTTGCGAACGGCTACTCCCCGAGATGGGGGCTGCTTAGCCGCGCCGGCGGCTCGGGACAAATGAAAAAGCGGCCGCCTGTGTATCGCCGCTTTCCAGCGGGCTCGCCTGCTCAGGCGTTGAGGGCGTTTTTCAGCGCCTCGCCCGCCCGGAATTTGCAGCTGCGGGTCGCCGGCCTGGCCACGGCCTCGCCGGTGCGCGGATTGCGCGCCGCCCCGGCCGGGCGCTTCACCGGCACGAAGCTGCCGAAGCCGACCAGCCGCACCTCGTCGCCGGCCTTCAGCGAATGCGCCACCGAGCTGATGAACGCCTCGAGCGCGTCCTTCGCCTGGGTCTTGTTGAGCCCCGCCCGGTCCGCGATCGCCGCGACCAGTTCCGCCTTCGTCATCTGCGTTCGTCTCCCACCGTCTTTATTATTTTTGGACGCGCAGGGAGCCGCCGACAGACGCCCCTCCGCCTGCCCGGGATTCCGCCTGCCCGGGATTATGTCCGAGGAACGACACACGTCAAACGAGAGCGGCGCGGGATTACTCCCGCGCCGCTCCGCTGACACACGATGTGAACCGGTGGCTTAGTGGGTGAGCACCGCTTCGGGTTCGCCATCCTCAGCCGCGACCGGCGCGGGCTGGTCCGCTTCCGACCATTCGATCGGCGTCGGTTGCCGCACCAGCGCCTTGGCCAGCACCTCGTCCATGGTCGAGACCGGAATGATCTCCAGCTCGTCCTTCACATTGGCCGGGATGTCCGCCAGATCCTTCTCGTTCTCGCTCGGGATCAGCACCGTCTTGACGCCTGAACGGAGCGCCGCGAGCAGCTTTTCCTTCAGGCCGCCGATGGCGGTGACCCGGCCGCGCAGGGTGACCTCGCCGGTCATGGCGATCTCCTTGCGGATCGGGATCCCGGTGAGCACCGAGACGATCGCCGTGGCCATCGCCGCGCCGGCGGACGGGCCGTCCTTCGGCGTGGCGCCGTCCGGCACGTGGATGTGGACGTCGGTCTTCTCGAACTGCGGCGGCTCGATGCCGAACTTCGTGGCCCGGCTGCGGACGTAAGAGTTCGCCGCCGAGATCGACTCCTTCATCACGTCCTTCAGGTTGCCGGTCACCGTCATGCGGCCCTTGCCCGGCATCTTGACCGCTTCGATGGTCAGGATGTCGCCGCCGAACTCGGTGTAGGCCAGGCCGGTAATGATCCCGACCTGATCCTCGGCGTCGGTCTCGCCGTAGCGGTACTTCCGCACGCCCGCGTACTTGGCCAGCCGCTCGTCGTCGATGGTGATCGAAGTCACCTTCTCGCGGGTCAGGTCACGCACCGTCTTCCGCGCCAGGTTGCCCAGTTCGCGCTCCAGCGAGCGGACCCCGGCCTCCCGCGTGTAGTAGCGGATCAGGTCGCGGATCGCGGGCTCCGGAACGACGAACTCCTCCGGCTTCAGCCCGTGGTCCTTGGTCAGCTTCGGCAGGACGTGGCGCTTGGCGATCTCCACCTTCTCATCCTCGGTGTAGCCGGGGATGCGGATGATCTCCATGCGGTCCAGCAGCGGCTGGGGCATGTTCAGGCTGTTGGCCGTGGTGACGAACATCACCGGCGACAGGTCGTAGTCGACCTCCAGATAGTGGTCGGCGAAGGTCGAGTTCTGCGACGGGTCGAGCACCTCCAGCAGCGCCGAGGACGGATCCCCGCGCCAGTCGGCGCCCATCTTGTCGATCTCGTCCAGCAGGAAGAAGGCGTTGGTCGTCTTGGCCTTCTTCATCGACTGGATGACCTTGCCGGGCATCGAGCCGATGTAGGTCCGCCGGTGGCCGCGGATCTCGGCCTCGTCGCGCACGCCGCCCAAGGCGACGCGCACGAACTCGCGGGCCGTGGCCTTGGCGATCGACTTGCCGAGCGAGGTCTTGCCGACGCCGGGCGGGCCGACCAGGCACAGGATCGGGCCCTTCAACGAGCCCACGCGGCTCTGCACCGCCAGGTACTCGAGGATCCGCTCCTTGACCTTATCCAGGCCGTAGTGGTCCTCGTTGAGGATGTCCTCGGCCTTCTGCAGGTCGATCGGCTTCTGCTTGGTCTTGCCCCACGGGATCGACAGCAGCCAGTCGAGGTAGTTCCGCACGACGGTGGATTCCGCCGACATCGGGCTCATGTTGCGCAGCTTCTTCAGCTCGGCCTCGGCCTTGGTCCGGGCCTCCTTGGAGAGCTTGGTCTTCTTGATGCGCTTCTCGAGCTCGATCAGCTCGTCGCGCGAGTCGTCCTGCTCGCCCAGCTCGCGCTGGATCGCCTTCATCTGCTCGTTCAGGTAGTACTCGCGCTGCGTCTTCTCCATCTGGCGCTTCACGCGGTTACGGATCTTCTTCTCCGTCTGCATGACGCTGATCTCGCCCTCCATCAGGGCGTAGACCTTCTCCAGGCGCTTCACGACGTTGAAGATCTCGAGCAGCTGCTGCTTCTCGGAAATCTTCACCGACAGATGCGACGCGATGCGGTCGGCCAGCTCGCCGGGGTTCTCGATCTGCGGGATCGCAGCCAGGGCCTCCGGTGGGACCTTCTTGTTCAGCTTCACATAGTTTTCGAACTGCTCGACGACCGCGCGGGACAGGGCCTCGGCCTCCGGCGAACCGGAACCGTCTTCCTGCACGTAGGCGATCTCGGCCTCGTAGTACTCGGTCTGCTCGGTGAACCGGGTCACGCCAGCGCGGGCGCGGCCTTCCACCAGGACCTTGACCGTCCCGTCCGGCAGCTTCAGCAGCTGCAGCACGGTCGCCACGACGCCCACGTCGTAGATGGCGGCCGGTGCGGGATCGTCGTCGTCCTTGTCCTTCTGAGTGGCGAGGAGGATCTCCTTGCCCTCATTGCGCATCGCTTCCTCGAGCGCGCGCACGGACTTTTCCCGGCCCACGAACAGCGGCACCGGCTGGTGCGGAAAGACCACGATGTCCCGCAGCGGCAGGATCGGCAGGATCTTTATCTCGGACATGATGCTTCAACTCCTTGCCGGCCCGTTTGGGTTTCAGGCTCGGCGTCCGGATCGTGGTCACTCAGACGATGCGCCTGAGTCGGACGACCCGTCCCGCCGTCGGTCGGCGGCTTGTTCTGGATTTATGTGGACGGTTTCGCTCGGGGTTCAAGCCGAGCCAGACATTTGCGCGACATACGGTAGCAGCGCGGCCACAATTGCAGCTGGACCACACAAAGCCGCGCCATTCGCGCAAGGATATGCCTTGTTCACTGGCCGTATGTGGGAGATGGGCGGCCGCGGCGCAAGTTCAGGGGCCCAGGACGGGGGCAGGATTTACCTTCGCCGCCCCGCCTCCCCTAAGCCGCCCCGCCCGCCGGTCCTGCCTCGGTCAGCCGACGATCCAGCCGGCCGGCAACGCGCTGAGCTGGACGTTCTGCAGCATCAGCCGATCGCCGTGGCCAAGGTCGATCACGGTGTCGGCCCCTTGCTGAGCCAGGGTGTAGATCGCGCCCGGCGAAGTGGAAGTGGTCAGCGCCGGCCCCGCCGCTCAAGGTGTCCTTCCCCAGGTCGCCGAACAGCCGGGCGGCTGCGTGCCGACGGTGAACGTTCCCGCGACCTTGAACATGCTCAGCCCCCAGCGATCCCTCAGCCGCGTCAAAAAACGCAACTTTGGATAGTGATGCAAGGGTGAAGCTCGGCGCGGCGGTCACCGCTCAGTTCGGCGGCCGTCCGCTTGAGGCATGCTGACGGCGGCGATGATCGCGGCGCCGAGCGCAGCGACAGCGGACACGACCAAGGCCGAACGGAAGCCCGCGAGGATGGCCGCGGCGTCCGAGCCGCCGAGCACAAAGCCGACCAGCGCGACCGCCAGCAGCCCCGCGACCCGGGCCACGGCGTTGTTGATGCCCGACGCCGCCCCTTCATACGCCGGCTCCACGGCGCCCAGCACCGCGTCGGTCAGCGGCGCCACGGCCAGGCCCAGCCCGACCGCCAGCACCGCCAGGCCGGGGAAAGGCCCCGTCCAGTAGTCGGCGATTCCGGCGCGCCAGGCCATCAGGGCGAAGCCCGCGCCGACCAGCACCGGTCCGCTCACCAGCAGCGCGCGCACGCCAAGCCGGCCGGTCAGCCGCCCGGCGAGCGGCGACAACACTGCGAGCCCGACCGACAACGGCAGCAGCGCCGCGCCGGCCTGCGCCGGCGAATAGTGGTGCGCCCGCAGCAGCAGGAAGGGCAGCAGGAACAGCGCGCCGCCGAACGCGCCATAGAGCAGCAGGGTGTAGGCGTTCAGGCCGGAGAAGGCGCGTGAGCGGAACAGCTCCAGCGGCATCATCGGGCTCTTGGCCCGCCGTTCGATCCACAGAAATCCGCCCAGCCCGACTGCGCCCAAGATGAGCGCGCCGGCCGCCGGCGGCGCAAACCCGGCCTTGGCTGCGGCGGTCAGGCTCCAGGTGATCAGCGCCAGACTGGCCGTGACGACGAGCGCCCCCCGCCAGTCGACCGGCCCCGGCCGGACCCCGCGGCTTTCCCGCGCACCGATGGCGACCAGGATCACGGCGAGCGCGGCCAGCGGCAGGTTGATCAGAAAGACCGCGCGCCAGGAGACCGCTTCGGTGAGCCAGCCGCCGAGCACCGGCCCCACCGCGCTCATCAGGCCGCTGGCGCCGGCCCAGATCCCCACCGCCTGGCCGCGCGCCCTGTCGTCGAAGGTGGCGCCGAGCAGCGCCAGGCTGGATGGGGTCAGCAGCGCCGCGCCGGCCCCCTGCGCCGCCCGGGCGGCGATCAGAACGTTGAGGTCGGGGGCCAGGCCGCATCCCAGCGAAGCCGCGGTGAACAGCGCCACGCCGATCAGGAACACCCGCTTGCGGCCGTAGCGGTCGGCCGCCGCGCCGCCGGCCAGGACCAGCGCGCCGAGCATCAACGCGTAGGCGTTCATGATCCACTGGGCGGCGGCCAGGTCGCCGCCGAGCTGCTGCTGCATCACCGGCAGCGTCAGGCTCACGGCGGAGCTGTCGATGAAGGCCAGGCTGGAGCCCAGCACCGTCCCGGCCAGCACCAGCCGCGGCTTCGGCGCCGGCCCCTCCCCCGAAACGACTGCGCCCGCGGCTCTTGCGAAGCCGCGGGCGCAGGGATCAGGAAGTCGGGCCATTCGGCCCGGAAGGCTTAGGCCGCGCCGCCTTTGTCACGGCGCTCGGCGTAGATCAGCAGCGGCTGCGAGCGGCCTTCGACCACCTCGGCGTTGACCACCACCTCTTCGACGCCGTCGTAGGTCGGCAGCTCGTACATGGTGTCGAGCAGGATGCCTTCGAGGATCGACCGCAGCCCGCGGGCCCCGGTCTTGCGCTGGATGGCCTTGCGGGCCACCGCGTTCAGCGCGTCCTCGGTGAAGGTCAGGCCGATGTTCTCCATGTCGAACAGGCGGACGTACTGCTTCACGAAGGCGTTCTTCGGCTCGGTGAGGATCTTCACCAGCGCCTTTTCATCGAGGTCGTCGAGCGTGGCGATCACCGGCAGACGGCCGATGAACTCCGGGATCAGCCCGAAGCGCAGCAGGTCGTCCGGCTCCACCTGGCGGAAGACCTCGCCGGTGCGCCGCTCGTCCGGATCCGACACCTTGGCGCCGAAGCCGATCGAGGTGCCCTGGCCGCGCGCGGAGATGATCTTCTCCAGCCCGGCGAAGGCCCCGCCGCAGATGAACAGGATGTTGGTCGTGTCGACCTGCAGGAATTCCTGCTGCGGATGCTTGCGCCCGCCCTGCGGCGGCACGGAGGCGACGGTGCCTTCCATGATCTTCAGCAGCGCCTGCTGGACGCCCTCGCCCGACACGTCGCGGGTGATCGACGGGTTGTCCGACTTGCGGCTGATCTTGTCGACTTCGTCGATGTAGACGATGCCGCGCTGCGCACGCTCGACGTTGTAGTCGGCCGCCTGCAGCAGCTTCAGGATGATGTTCTCGACGTCCTCGCCGACGTAGCCGGCTTCGGTCAACGTCGTGGCGTCGGCCACGGTGAACGGCACGTCGATGATCCGCGCCAGGGTCTGGGCGAGCAGCGTCTTGCCGGTCCCGGTCGGGCCGATCAGCAGGATGTTGGCCTTGCCCAGTTCGACGTCGTTGTTCTTCGTCGCGTGGTTGAGGCGCTTGTAGTGGTTGTGAACCGCGACCGAGAGAACCTTCTTCGCGTGATCTTGGCCGATGACGTAATCGTCCAGAACCTCACGGATTTCCTTGGGCGTCGGCACACCGTCCTTGGACTTCACGAAGGAGATTTTGTGCTCCTCGCGAATGATGTCCATGCACAGCTCGACGCACTCGTCGCAGATGAACACAGTCGGCCCCGCGATGAGCTTGCGGACCTCGTGCTGGCTCTTCCCGCAGAACGAGCAGTAGAGCGTGCTCTTCGAGTCTCCGCTGGCGGCCTTGGTCATGGTCGTCTCTCACTCTCTAGGCGACCGGGTCCGTACGAGCCCGGAGTTCGCCGCCCTTACGGGCGTCTGCGCCTCAATGCAGAATACGCGCCGCGGGTTGTCCAAGTCTTGACATTCCCCGATCCGCGTCGGGATCACAAGCCTTCGAACGCCGAAGCGACATTTGGCGGCGCGGCGCCGAAGGCTCGGGCGCCGGCTTCTACATGGGAATCCCATCGAAATGGAACAAGCCAACGGCTCTGGCCGGTCCCGTCGCGAGACAGAAGGCCGCGCGCCGAGCGACGGCCGCCCGATTGCGGCCTTCGATTTCGACGGCACCTTGACAGTTCGCGACAGTTTCACGGCCTTCCTGCGGTGGCGCGCGGGATCTGGCCGCTACGCGCTGGGGATGGCGAATCTCGGTTTCGCCGCCCTGCGTTATCTGATCGACAGAGACCGTGGCCGGATCAAGGCGGACGCGGCGCGCGAATTTCTCCGTGGGCTGGCGCGGGCCGAACTCGAGGCCGAGGCCCGCACCTTCGCCGCGGCGCACGCCGCCGCCCTGCTGCGGCCCGATGCGCTGGCGGTCTGGCGGGACTGGAAGGCCAAGGGCGCGCGTCTGGTCATCGTCACCGCCTCGCCGAGCGTCGTCGTCCGCCCCTTCGCCGAGATGCTCGAAGCCGACGAGCTGATCGGCACCGAGATGGCCTATGACGCCCAGGACCGGGTGACGGGCGCCTTTGCGACCCCCAATTGCCGCGGCCCTGAGAAGGTCGCGCGGCTGGAGGCCCGCTTTGGCGCGGGCCTTCGGCTGGCGGCGGCCTATGGCGACACCGCCGGCGACCGGGAGATGCTGACGATCGCCGACAGCCCCGGCTACCGTGTCTTCACCGCCCGGCCGGATTAACCGGCCGATCAGTCCAGGGCGCTGATCAGCGCCAGCAGGGCCAGCGTCAAGAGGATCACCGCCCCCACGGCGCCTGCGCCCCAAGCGATGAGTTTGATCAGGCTGAGATGCACGGCCCAGCGCGGCCAGGGACCGTGGACGACGCGGAATTCGGCGTCGGTCGTCGGCGGACGCTCAAAAGACATGCCGGCAATCTGGGCCCTGCCCCGCCCCACGGCAAGCGCGGCCCATCCGCGCAACGCCGGGAACAAGCGCGGCCTGGCGGGGTTGAAGCCCCCGGGACGAGCTAGACCATGGAGCGGCGCAGAACCCGCGCCTAGACCGCATGCCGCAATCCGAAGCCGCCGAATCACGACGGCCCCGAGAAACCGAGACGCCGCGCGACGGCGACGTCCCCGACCTCGCCCCCCCCATCCGCCTCGCTGGCGCTGCATCGTCTCGTGCACAGGCTTCACCTCGTGCCGCCGGAGTTCGGCCGCGCCGCGCCCGTCGACCTCTCTGATCCGCAGGCCGTGCGCGCAGAATGGCGGCGCTACTTCCGCCTCTGGGCGCGCCACGCCCCGGAAGAGATCTTCGCCCTCAAGATCGCCGCGGCGCTGCTGGCCACCGCCGCCGTCGCTGCGGCGCTCGGCGCCGCGCTGCTGACGTGACGCGGTCAGGATTTGGCCATCTATGTAAACCGGAGATTGGCCACGCGCCGTCGCGTTAACCATTGATTCACCGACGCGCCGGACTGTGACCCTGTCTTCCTTGAAGACACCCCACCATCACCGACTTTTTTCAGCCCGGCGCTCGCGCCGGGCTCTTTTTTCGTCCGTACGCGCCGCCCGCAAACGAGCCTGTGCATGAATTCGAAAAGTCTGCTCACCCCCGCTTGCAAGCCCCGAGGCCCTATCGTATAGCCCCGGCCCTCGACGGACGGCTCTGGTCCTCGGTAGCTCAGTTGGTAGAGCAGGCGGCTGTTAACCGCCGGGTCGCAGGTTCGAGTCCTGCCCGGGGAGCCATTCGTTGAGACAGCGCCCGCCCACGCGGCGGGCCACTCTCTTCGTCCATTTGAACCCGCCGTCGGGCCTTTCGAGGCCTGTCCCGCAGCCTTCAGCGGAAGGTGAGCGGGTCCGAGCCGATCCGGCCCGCCGGATGGTCGAGCTTGGCGATGGCCGCGAGGTCCTCGTCGTCCAGGCGGAAGTCGAACACCTCGAAGTTCTCGGCGAGCCGCTCGGGACGAATCGACTTCGGAAACACCATCAATCCCGAATCCAGATGCCAGCGGATGATCGCCTGAGCCGGCGTCTTGCCATGGCGCGCCGCGATCCGCGCAAGCTCGGGGTGCTTCAACAGCCGCCCCTGGCCCAGCGGGCTCCAGGACTGGGTGACGATTCCCCGCGAGGCGTGGAACGACCTGAGTTCGGTCTGCTGGAACTGCGGATGCAACTCGACCTGATTGACGACGGGAATCACGCCGGTCTCGCCGATGATCCGGCGCAGGTGCTCGACCATGAAGTTGCAGACGCCGATCGAGCGCGCCCGCCCCTCCTCCTGCAGCCGCACCAGCGCCCGCCAGGCGTCGATGTAGAGATCCTGCGTCGGGACCGGCCAGTGGATCAGGTAGAGGTCCACATAGTCCATCCGCAGCCGCTGCAGGCTCTTGTCGAAGGCCCGGAGCGCCTCGTCGTAGGCGTGGTGGGTGTTCCACAGCTTGGTGGTCACGAAGACGTCCGTACGGGCGATCCCCGAGGCCCGCACGGCCTCGCCGACGCCGGCCTCGTTCTCGTAGGCCGCGGCGGTGTCGACCAGCCGGTAGCCGGTCTCGAACGCCGCACGGACGACCTCAGCGGTGAGGTCCGCCGGCGTCTGCCAGACGCCGAGCCCCATTTGCGGCGCCGTTTGGCCGTCAGCCAGGGTCAGCGTGGGGGAACTGGCGACGACCGATCGGGACATGGGAGCGCCTCCTCGAGGCTGGCGGCTGCTGTGACAGCTACCAAACGCCCGTATTCGGCATTGAGACCCACGGCTCCGCCGGAGGCAGCGCGTCGCCGGCCTGCAGAAGCTCGACGGAAATGTTGTCGGGCGAGCGGATGAAGGCCATCCGCCCGTCCCGCGGCGGCCGGCTGATGGTCACGCCGGCGTCCATCAGCCGCTGGCAGGCGGCGTAGATGTCATCCACGGCGTAGGCCAGGTGGCCGAAGTTTCGCCCCCCGGCGTAGTCCTCGGGGTCCCAGTTGTAGGTCAGCTCGACGGTTGGCGCGCGCCGATCGCGGGCGGCCTCCAGGTCGTGCGGCGCGGCCAGGAACACCAGGGTGAAGCGGCCGCCGGCATTGTCGTACCGATCGACCTCCACCAGGCCTAACTGGTTGCAGTAGAACTCCAGCGAGGCGTCGAGGTCGGCCACGCGGACCATGGTGTGCAGATAGCGCAAGGGCGGGCTCCTTGATGGGGCGCGAAACGGCGGCGGTTTGGCCGCGCCTGAGCCGCCTTCCTACCCCAAAACGCACGCGAGAGGTCGATCCCGCGCTCCGTCCCGGGACGGCGTGGCGAGGCTGGAGGGCCTTCAGGCCGCGCGGGTCTGCCGCCGCCAGAGCGCAGCGTACTCGCCGCCCTTGTCGAGCAGTTCTTCGTGCGTGCCCCGCTCGACGATCCGGCCACGCCGCAGCACCAGGATCTGGTCGGCGTCGACGATGGTGGACAGCCGGTGGGCGATCACCAGGGTGGTGCGGCCGGCGCGCGCCCTGCGCAGGGTCTCCTGGATCGCCGCCTCGGTCGGGCCGTCCAGCGCGCTGGTCGCTTCGTCGAGGATCAGCAGGCGCGGATCAGCCAGCAGCGCCCGGGCGATGCCGACGCGCTGCCGCTCGCCGCCCGACAGCTTCAGCCCCCGCTCGCCGACCCGGGTGGACATGCCGTTCGGCAGGCTGTCGATAAAGTCGCCGAGTTCGGCCGCCTCGGCCGCCGCCCGCACCGCCTCGGGCGGCGCGTCCGGCCGGGCGAAGGCGATGTTGCGATAGAGGGTGTCGTTGAACAGCGCCACGTCCTGCGGCACCAGCGCCACGGCGCGGCGCAGCGCGTCGAGCTTCACCCGGCGCATGTCGACGCCGTCGATCAGGACCCGGCCCTCCTGCGGGTCGATCAGGCGCATGGCGAGCCGCACCGCCGTGGTCTTGCCGGCGCCGGAGGGGCCGACCAGCGCCACCGTCTGGCCTGGCAGGGCGGCGAAGCTCACGTCCCGGAGGCCCAGGGAGCGCGCGTCGTGGCGGAAGTGCACGTGCTCGAAGGTGACCGCCGCCCCCTGCCCGCTGGCCGGCGGCAGGTCGCGGGAGTCCGGCGTGTCGGAGATCTCCGGCTGAACCTCGGTCAGCTCGACCATCTGCTCCATGTCGATGAAGGCCTGGCGGATCTCGCGGTAGTTGAAGCCGAGCATGCCGAGCGGCTGGTAGAGGCCGCGCAGCAGCAGCACCGCGGCGACCACTTCGCCGACCTGCATGCGGCCTTCCATCACCGCCAGGCCGGCCATCACGGTCATGACCGCCAGGCCCAGGTTGAGGATCACCGACTGCGAGGCGTTGAGCAGGTTCAGCGAACTGTTCGCCTGCACGCTGGCGTCGACGTACTCGTCCATCGCTTCGGCGTAACCGGCCACCACCCGGCGATCCGCGCCGAAGGTCTTGACCGTCTCGTAGTTGATCAGGGCGTCGACCGCGAGGCCGGCGGTGCGGGCGTCCGCTTCGTTCAGCGCCCGCCGGTGCGACAGCCGCCAGTCGGTGATCTTGAAGGTGACGACGACGTAGATGAGCACGCTGGCCAGGGCGACCAGCGCGAACCGCCAGTCGAACCTGACCGCCATCACCGTAACCGCCAGCACCAGCTCGACCGCGGTCGGTCCGATGTTGAAGACAACGCTGCGGATCAGGAAGTCGGTGGCGCGCGAGCCGCGGTCGATGACCCGCGAAAGCGAGCCCATCTGCTTCGACTGGTGGAAATCGAGCGACAGGCTCAGCGCGTGCTGGAAGGTCTCGACGGCGGCGCGCGCCATGGTCGACTGCGACACGCGGGTAAAGACCACGTCGCGCGCATAGGGCGCGCAGGCCGCGATCAGGCTGAGGCCCGCAAACGCCAGCGCGCCGGCGATGAAGCCGCGGCCGAGCGTGCCGCTGGCCGCCGGCGCCAGCGTGTTCACCGCGTCGCCGAGCGCCAGCGGGGCCCAGACGCTGGCCAGCTTGCCGATGAACACCAGGCCCAGCGCCGCGGCGATCCGCAAGCGCAGGTTCGGCGCCCCGGAGCGCAGCACCAGCCGCCCGAGGTCGGCCATGGCGCTCCAGAAGTCGAACTTCGCCGTCTTCGGCGCGACCCCGTCAGCGTCGCGGAAGCGCCGCGCCGCGTGTGCGTGCATCGAGGTCAACGGCCGCTCCGCCCAAACCATCGCCGGTCAGGGCGCGAACGACTCGAATCAAAAATTTGCACGCGCACTCGTCGCAAAACCGGATCCACTTGTTCGGGACGCGCTCTAGCCGACAATCAGGGTCGACTGCACCCCGCCGCCGGGGGTCAGCCAGTCGGCCCGCAGCCCCTGCCGCACCAACTGGCTACGCAACGGCCCGTCGGCAAGCGGCGCTGCAGGGCTGGCCAGCAGCGAGACCTCGTCGGTGAAGGCCACCCCGGTCGCCTCGATGCGATGCGCGCCGCCGGACAACCGCTCGATGGCGAAGCTGAACCGGCCGTCGCTGTCGGCCCGCGCCTCGCCCGCCGCACGGCCGTCGAGCCGGATGGCGACGTCGGTGCCGGCCGCCGCCCAACCGGACACCAGGGCCCCGCCGTCGGCGTCGAAGTCCACCGCCGCGATCCGCGACCCCGTCGGCCGATCCAGCCGCAAGGCGCCGGCCCCGGCGCGCAGCAGCGCCGTCTGGCCACGCGGTCCGACCAGCAGATAGCCCTGCCCCTGCACCCGGCGGCCGCCGCTCTCGGCGGACAGGCCGAAAATTCGCGCCTCGCGTCCCGGCGCCAGCTGCAATCGCCAACGCCCGGCGGCGTCCGCCTGGGTGGTCAGCAGCTCGCCGGCGGGCGTGGCCAGCCGCACCTCCGCGCCGGCGGGGGCTGCGCCATGGAGAATCACCGCGTCAGCCCCGCCCGCCGCCTCGGTGACCGAGGGCGGCGCGACATAGCCAGCGTCGGCCGCAGCCCCGGCGGAGGGCCCCGGCGCGGCTGCATGGCAGCCGCCCAACCCGGCCAAGACCGCGGCGGCGGCGATTTGCGCCTTCCCTGGGAACACGTGGCGGACCAAACTCCTTGCACCCTTGCTGTAGCAATGAAGTCTTCGGCTCGCCGCTGCAAGCGAGCCGCGTGGAGTAGATCATGGGGCGTGTGACTGAACGCGTGGAATCCGTGTGCGTCTTCTGCGGATCGTCCGACGCCGCCGATCCCGCCTACCTGCGCGCTGCGGCCGAGCTCGGCCGCGGCCTGGCGGCGGCCGAGCTGAAGCTGATCTATGGCGGCGGCGGGGTCGGCCTGATGGGCGCCTGCGCGGTGGCCGCCCACGAGGCGGGCGGCCGGGTGCTGGGAATCATCCCCGACTTCCTGATCGGCCGTGAGCAGGCGCTGGAGAGCGTCGAGCACGTCGTCGTCGCCAACATGCACCAGCGCAAGATGATGATGTTCGACAAGGCCGACGCCTTCGTCGTGCTGCCCGGCGGCATCGGCACGCTCGAGGAAGTGGTCGAGCTGCTGTCCTGGCGCCGCCTCGACCTGCACGCCAAGCCGGTGGTCTTCTACAATCCGAGCGGCTTCTGGCAGCCGCTGTTCGACCTGTTCCAGCACACCGTGGACGCCAAGCTGACGCCGCCGGAGTTCATGAACGCCTGGATCGACGTCGAGCACATCGACGCGGTGGTGCCCGCCCTGCTCGCCGCCAGGACCCAGCCCGACGCCGAAGACGTCAAGGTCGCCCGGGCAGGCTAAGGCCAATCTCCGCTCATCCCGGCGAAGGCCGGGACCCAGGTCCACAGCCTGGGCGTCGGCCCCAAAGGTCCGCTCTGACCTCTCCTGCCCTTCCGCGAGCGCCATCTGGGTCCCGGCCTTCGCCGGGATGAGCGGACGGAGGGCTAAGGCACGTTCGCTTCCAGCTCTTCCAGCCACACCTTCGCCGTCCCGTCCGACGGCGCGCGCCAGTCGCCGCGCGGCGAGAGGTTGCCGCCGGAGACGACCTTCGGCCCATTCGGCATGGCCGAGCGCTTGTACTGGCTGGTCTGGAAGAAGCGGAACAGGAAGATGTTCAGCCACCGCTTGATCGTCGCCAGGTCGTAGGCGTTGCGGGCCTCCGGCGGGAAGTGCGGCGGCCACGGCCCTTCGGCGGCGTCGCGCCACGCATACCAGGCCAGGAAGGCGACCTTGGACGGCCGCAGGCCGAAGCGGGTGACGTAGTAGAGGTTGAAGTCCTGCAGCTCGTAGGGCCCGACGATGGCCTGGGTGCTCTGGATCGCGCCGGTCGCGTCGGCCGGCACCAGTTCCGGCGAGATTTCGGTGTCGAGCACGCCCAGCAGCGTCTTCGACGCCGCGGCGTCGAACTGGCGGGTCTCCGCCACCCAGCGGATCAGGTGCTGGATCAGCGTCTTCGAGATCGAGCCGTTGACGTTGTAGTGGCTCATCTGGTCGCCCACGCCGTAGGTGCACCAGCCGAGCGCCAGCTCCGACAGGTCGCCGGTGCCGAGCACGAAGCCGTTGTTCTGGTTGGCCAGGCGGAACAGGTAGTCGGTGCGCAGGCCCGCCTGGACGTTCTCGAAGGTGACGTCATAGACCGGCTGGCCGTCGGCGAACGGGTGGCCGATGTCTTCGAGCATGCGCAGCGCGGCCGGCCTGATGTCGATCTCGCGGGCGGTGACGCCCAGCGCCCGCATCAGCGTCCAGGCGTTCGACTTGGTGCCCTCGCTGGTGGCGAAACCGGGCAGCGTGAAGGCCAGGATGTTCGCCCGCGGCAGATTCAGCGCATCAAACGCCTTGCAGGCGACGATCAGCGCGTGCGTCGAGTCCAGCCCGCCGGAGACGCCGATGACGATCCGTTCGCCGTTGGTCGCCTGCAGGCGCTTCTCCAGCCCCTGCACCTGGATGTTGAACGCCTCGTAGCAGTCCTTGTCGAGCCGGGCCGGATCGCTCGGCACGAAGGGGAAGCGCTCAAGCACCCGGCGCAGGCCGACGTCCTGGAAGTGCGGCCGGTGTTCGAAGCGGATGCGCCGGTAGGCGGCGTCCGGCTGGCCGGCCGCTATCGCCGCGAGGTTGAAGGTCGGCGTGCGCATCCGCTCCAGCCGCAGCCGCTCGACGTCGATATCGGCCACGCAGATCTGCGACTTGGTGGGAAAGCGCTCGGTCTGGGCCAGCCGCTTGCCGAGCTCGTGGATGCTGGCCTGGCCGTCCCAGGCAAGGTCGGTCGTGCTCTCGCCCGGCCCCGCAGCGGAATAGAGGTAGGCCGCCTGGCAGCGGCTGGATTGGGCCGCGCAGAGGATCTCGCGCTCCTCGGCCTTGCCGATCACGACGTTCGAGGCCGAGAGGTTCAGCAGGATCAGGGCGCCGGCGAGCGCCGCCTGGGTCGACGGCGGGCTGGCGGCCCAAAAGTCCTCGCAGATCTCCGCCGCGAAGCTGAAGTCCCTGAGGTCGCTGGCCTCGAAGATCAGGTCGATCCCGAACGGCGCCCGCTGGCCGCCGACCTCGATCTCCTGGCCGCGCACGCCCCAGCCGGGGGCGAACCAGCGCAGCTCGTAGTACTCGCGGTAGTTCGGCGGGAAGCTCTTGGGCACCACGCCCAGCACCTGGCCCTTCGCGATCACCACGGCGCAGTTGTAGAGCCGGCCGCCATGCTGCAACGGCGCACCGACGACCAGCACCGGCGCGAGTTCGGCGCTGGCGGCGGCGATCCGCGCGAGCTCGGCGTCGACCCGGCGCAGCAGGGCGTCCTGCAGCAGCAGGTCATCGATGGCGTAGGCCGAGATCCCGAGCTCCGGGAACAGCATCAGGTCGACGCCCTGGTCGTGCCCCTGTTTGGCCAGTTCCAGGGTCTTGGCGGCGTTGAAGCCCGGGTCGCCGACCGCCACCCGCGGCGTGCAGACCGCTGCGCGGACAAAGCCGTGGGTATGAATGGCGTAGAACGGGGTGGTCACGCGCTCCGGCTCCGCTGGCTGTCCGCCCGAGGGCGACGCTCGGACGCGACGACGCCCGAGAAATGCTCAGACTGAGCATATAGACCGACCGCCGCCGTGCGCCAAATGCGCGCCGCCCCCTGCCAGCCCAAAAGAACCGGGCGGGCCCCCAAAAGAAAACGGCCCCTTGCGGGGCCGTTGGGTGTCAGTCGTCGCGGTGGACCCGCTCCCGTCGTTCGTGCCGCTCCTGGGCTTCAAGGCTCAGGGTGGCGATCGGCCGGGCCTCGAGGCGGGCGACGCCAATCGGCTCGCCAGTCTCTTCGCAGTAGCCGTAGCTGCCGTCCTCGATCCGCCGCATGGCTTCATCGATCTTCGAGATCAGCTTGCGCTGGCGATCCCGGGTCCGAAGTTCCAGCGCCCGATCCGTTTCGGACGACGCACGGTCGGCGAGGTCCGGATGATTCTCGGTCTCGCTCTGCAAGTGCGTCAGCGTCTCCCGCGATTCGCGGAGGATCTCTTCCTTCCAGTTCAGCAGCTTCTGCTTGAAATACTCAAGCTGCCGCTCGTTCATGAACTCTTCGTCCTCTGTCGGACGATATTCAGGCTTTCCAGCCAGAACCGTGGCTGTGCTCATGAAATACCTCACGCCCCCTGGACGTTATGAAACACGCGGTGCGTGTATAACGAAAAGACCCCTCTTTTCAATCGGCGCTCTCCCAATCCCTGCTTTTTTATGCCGCCTGCGCGGCTTGCTCTAGCTTTGCGATTTCCACGGCGGCGCGCAATTCGATTTCGTCCAAGACGCCCTCAAGTCCGGGATCGTCCGTCAGATCGCGCTCGTCACGCACGGCCCGCCGTAGCCGGTCGAGTTGCCCGAGGCTCAATCCGCCGTCGAGCAACGCCAGCTTCACTTCGTCTAGCACATCGAGGATCCGGCCGGCGCGGCGCACCGCGCGACGCTTGCGTTCCAGCGGCCCGCCGACGTCCTGCAGCGCCAGGAGCGCGTCGACGCCCATCACGCCCGCGGTCCGGTTGACGCCGGCGCTCGGCGCGGCGGCGGCGCTGTCGCCCATAGCTGGCAGCTTGAAGCCGCTCGCGCCTGTGGGGCGCGCGCCCTTCGGGCCGGTAGCTGATCCAGTTCCGTTAGGGCCGGTGATCTTCATCGGGCGACTCAAGGCTTCCTGATCACTGTAAGGCCGGCAGGGTCCGGCGGCACGCTTGCGGTATGGTTAATGCCGGGCAATTTCTGCCGAGGGCGCCGGACGCCACTCTGTCATTCGATAAGCCCGACTGTTTTTGCTCGGATTTTCCCCTCTATGCCTGTTGGCACGGCAGTCGCATAGGCCTGAGCGAACAGCTCCGGTGTTAACCATGCTTCGCCCGCTCCGCCTCTTCGTCGCCGCCCTCCTCGTCGCTGGCCTCTCGACCGCGCCGGCGTTCGCCAAGTCGCGCATCAAGGACATCGTCGAGTTCGAGGGCGTGCGGGAGAACATGCTGGTGGGCTACGGCATCGTCGTCGGCCTGAACGGCACCGGCGATGCGCTGCGCAACGCCCCGATGACCAAGCAGAGCCTCGAGGCGATGCTCGAGCGGCTGGGCGTCAACACCCGCGACGCCAACCTCAACACCAAGAACGTCGCCGCGGTGATGGTCACCGCCCGCCTGCCCGCCTTCGCCGCGGCCGGGTCGCAGATCGACGTGAACGTCTCGGCGCTCGGCGACTCCAAGAGCCTGCTGGGCGGAACCTTGCTGGTCACCCCGCTGCTCGGCGCCGACGGCCAGGCCTATGCGGTGGCGCAAGGCACGGTGCAGACCGGCTCGGTCAGCGCCAGCGGCGCTTCCGGGACCACGGTCTCCAAGGGCGTGCCGACCGCCGGCCGAATCGCGTCCGGCGCGGTGGTCGAGCGCGAGATCGGCTTCCAGCTCGCCAGCATGAACCAGCTGCGCATGACGCTGCGCAATCCGGACTTCACCACGGCGCGGCGGATCGCCGACGTGATCAACACCCGATACCCCGGCGCGGCCTTGGCCGAGAACCCGACCATCGTCGCCATCCGGCCGCTGCCCGGCCAGGACATGATGAGCTTCGTGGCCCAGGTGGAGAACCTCAGCGTCGAGCCCGACGCCCCGGCCAAGGTGGTCATCGACGAGGTCGCCGGCGTGATCGTCATGGGCGAGAACGTCCGGATCTCCACCGTCGCCATCCAGCAGGGCAATCTGACGATCACCGTGCAGGAGAGCCCGGCGGTCAGCCAGCCGGCGCCGTTCTCCCGCACCGGCGAGACCACCGTCGTGCCGCAGAGCGCCGTCTCGGTCGAGGAAGAGACCGGCCGCCAGTTCCTGACGGTGCGCAGCGGCGCCTCGCTGGCGACCCTGGTGGCGGGGCTCAACGCTCTCGGCGTCACCCCGCGCGACATGATCTCCATCCTGCAGACCATCAAGGCCGCCGGCGCCCTGCAGGCCGACATCGAGGTGATGTGATGACGAACTACGGCTTCACCCCCGCCGGCCTTCCGCCGCAGTCGCCGGTCCAGCCGCAGGCCGGCCCCGCCAACGCCGCCGAACTCGCCAAGCGCGCCCAGATCAAGGACACCGCCGAGCGGTTCGAGGCGACCTTCCTGTCGTCGATGCTGCAGCAGATGTTCGACGGCGTGGAACCGGCCGCCCCGTTCGGCGGCGGCCCCGGCGAGTCGATGTTCAAGTCATTCCTGACCGACGCCATGGGCAAGCAGATGTCCAAGGGCGGCGGGATCGGCATCGCCGCCCAGGTCCAACGCGAAATGCTCAAGATGCAAGGTCTTACCTAAGGAACCCGCCCATGGCTCTCGCCGCCCACGACGCAACCGACCGCGTCGAACAGCTGATCATTCTGACCGAACGCCTGACCGACGTGGTGGCCCAGCAAGCCCACTGCTTCGAGGCCCACCGGCCGCAGGACGCCGCCGCCCTGACCGAGGAGGCCTCCCGCCTGGCCAACCTCTACCGCCACGAATCCGGCCGAGTGCGGGCCGACCCCGGCCTGGTCACCGCCGCGCCGTCCGACCGGCGCCGGGCGCTGGTCCGCGCCACCGAGGCGTTCGATGTCGAACTCGCCCGCCACGGCCGCGCCGTGATGGCCGCGAAGTTCATCACCGAGGGCCTGGTGCGCTCGATCGCCGAGGAGGTCGCCAGCCAGCGCGAGCAACTCTCCGGCTACGGGCCCGGCGCGCGCATTCCGGCGTCGGCCTACGGCGCTGCCGCCACCGCGATCACGCTCAATCAGCGGGCCTGACGGACGGACCAACGGGGCGCCAAGCGCGGCGACTTGAGCCGCGGCCGGCTTCCCGCTCTAACTGACAGTTCAGCTGTACGACGGACGCCCCATGACCGCCCACGCCCCGCCGCTCGCCGCTTCCGACACGCGTCTGGAGCTCACCGTCCGCGGCGTGGTGATGGGGGTGCTGATCACCCTCGTGTTCACCGCGGCCAACGTCTACCTCGGGCTGAAGGTGGCGCTGACGTTCTCAACCGCCATCCCGGCGGCGGTGATCTCCATGGCGGTGCTGCGGACCTTCACGCGCAACGCCACCATCGTCGAGAACAACATCGTCCAGACGGTCGCCTCGGCGGCCGGGGCCATGGCCTCGGTGGTGTTCGTCCTGCCCGGCCTGGTGATCATCGGCGCCTGGAGCGGCTTTCCGTTCTGGACCAGCTTCGCCGTCTGCGCGGCCGGCGGGGTGCTGGGGGTGATGTACACCATCCCGCTCCGGCGGGCGCTCGTCGCCCAGTCGAACCTGCCCTATCCGGAAGGCGTCGCCGCCGCCGAGGTGCTGATCGTCGGCTCCGGGGCCCAGGGCGACAGCGTCCAGGCCGAGGCCGACAGCCGGCTGGGCCTGATCACCATCTCCATCGGCGCGATCGCCGCGGCGGCCTATGCGGCGCTGTCGGCGATGCGGGTGTTCGCCGGCGAGGTCTCCACCTACTTCCGGACGCCGAACGGCGGCGCGACCGGCCTCGGCGCACAGATGTCGCTCGCCCTGTTCGGCGCCGGGCACCTGATGGGCCCCGCGGTCGGCGCGGCCATGCTGGTCGGCCTGGCGATCGCCTGGGGCGCCGCCGTGCCGATCCTCACCGCCGCCGCGCCGGCGGCCGGTCCGGCGGCGGACTGGGCCCAGACGATCTGGAGCCAGAAGGTGCGCTTCCTGGGCGCAGGCGCGATCGGCGTCTCGGCGATCTGGACGCTCGCCAAGCTGGCCGGGCCGCTGGTCACCGGAGTCGCCAGCGCGCTCGCCGCCGCGCGCCATCGCCGCACCGGCCAGGCCGGGACGTTGCCGCGGGTCGAACAGGACCTGCCGATCGGGCTGACCGCGGTGATCGGCCTGATCTGCCTGGTCCCGGTGGCCGTGGTGCTGGCCGCGTCGCTGACCGGCGGCCCGCTCGGCGGGCTGATCGTCCCGCTGACCATCGCCGCGGTGCTCTACATCGTCATCGCCGGCTTCGCCGTGGCGGCGGTCTGCGGCTACATGGCCGGCCTGATCGGCTCGTCCAACAGCCCGGTGTCGGGCATGGCCATCCTCTCGGTGCTCGGCGCGGCGCTGCTGATCGCGGCGATCGGCCTGCCGGTGCTGAAGGGCGGCGACGTCAAGCCGCTGATCGCCTTCGCCCTGCTGGTCACCAGCGTGCTGATCGCCGTGGCGGTCTCGGCCAACGACAACCTGCAGGACCTGAAGACCGGCCAGTTGGTCGACGCCACCCCGTGGCGCCAGCAGGTCGCCCTGGTGATCGGGGTGATCGCCGGCTCGGCGCTGATCCCGGTGATCCTCAACCTGCTGAACCGCGCCTACGGCTTCGCCGGGGCGCCCGGCCAGGCGATCTCCGACACCCCGCTGGCCGCGCCGCAGGCGACCCTGATCAGCACCATCGCCTCAGGAGTGGTCGGCGGCGACCTGCAGTGGGGCCTGATCGGCGTCGGCGCCCTGGTCGGCGCCGGCCTGGTGCTGATCGACGAGACGCTGCGCCGCGGCGGCCGCTACAGCCTGCCGCCGCTCGGCGCGGCGCTGGCCATCTACCTGCCGTCCAGCGTCACCGTCCCGGTGATCATCGGCGCCTTCGCCGGCTGGGCGTTCAACCGCCGGGCCGAACGCGCGCCCAATCCGGAGACCACCCGGCAACTCGGCGTACTGCTGGTCTCCGGCTATATCGTCGGCGACAGCCTGCTGAACGTCGCCTACGCCGGCCTGATCGTCGCCACCGGCCAGGGCGCGCCGCTGGCCCTCGTGCCGGAGGATTTCGCCCCGGCGACGCCGCTCGCGCTGGCCGCCTACGCCGCCGTGGCGTTCGCACTGTACGCCTGGACCGCCCGCCGCGCCCGCGGCTAAGCCGGCGCGCCCGGCGTTTGTTCCGGTTGCGTTCTGGTGATATCGGTGACTCGCCGACCTACATTAGCCCAGCCCGCCGGAGCCCCGGGGGCTGACAGAGTTCCCGGAACCCGATGGCCGACCAGCTCAACCAAATCCGCGTGCGCGGCGCGCGCGAGCACAATCTCAAGGACGTCAACGTCGACATCCCGCGCGGCGAGCTGGTGGTGCTGACCGGCCTGTCGGGTTCGGGCAAGAGCTCGCTGGCGTTCGACACCATCTACGCCGAGGGCCAGCGCCGCTACGTCGAGAGCCTGTCGGCCTACGCCCGCCAGTTCCTCGAGCTGATGAGCAAGCCGGACGTCGACCTGATCGAGGGCCTGTCGCCGGCGATTTCGATCGAGCAGAAGACCACCAGCCGCAACCCGCGCTCGACGGTCGGCACGGTCACTGAAATCCACGACTACATGCGCCTGCTGTGGGCGCGGGTCGGCGTGCCCTACTCGCCGGCCACCGGCCTGCCGATCGAGAGCCAGACCATCAGCCAGATGGTCGACAAGCTGGCGGCGGTCGCGGAAGGCACCCGCCTCTACCTGCTGGCGCCGGTGGTGCGCGGCCGCAAGGGCGAGTACCGCAAGGAGATCGCCGAGTGGCAGAAGGCGGGCTTCCAGCGCCTCAAGATCGACGGCGAGTTCTATCCGATCGAGGACGCCCCGACCCTCGACAAGAAGTTCAAGCACGACATTGACGTGGTGGTCGACCGGCTGGTCGCCAAGCCGGGCCTGGAGCAGCGCTACGCCGACAGCCTGGAGACCGCGCTGCGGCTCGCCGACGGCATCGCCGTCGCCGAATGGGCCGACCAGGATCCGACCGAGCATGAACCGAAGCGGCTGATCTTCTCCGAGAAGTTCGCCTGCCCGGTCTCCGGCTTCACCATCAGCGAGATCGAGCCGCGGCTGTTCTCGTTCAACAACCCCTACGGCGCCTGCCCGGTGTGCGACGGCCTCGGGGCCAAGCTCGCCTTTGACCCCGATCTGATCGTGCCGGACAAGGATAAGACGCTACACAAGGGCGCGGTGGCCCCCTGGGCGCGCGGCCCCTCGCCGCTCTACACCCAGACCCTGCAGGCGATCGCCCGCCACTACGAGTTCTCGATGGACGAGCCGTGGTGGAAGCTCTCCGACGCCGCCCGGCAGGTGGTCCTGCAGGGGTCAGGCAAGGAGAAGATCCACTTCGTCTACGACGACAACGCCCGCAAGTACGAGGTCAACAAGACCTTCGAGGGCGTGCTGCCGAACCTCGAACGGCGCTGGCGCGAGACCGACTCCGCCTGGGTCCGCGAGGAGCTTGGCCGCTACCAGTCGGAGACGCCGTGCGAGGCCTGCCTGGGCTACCGCCTGAAGCCGGAAGCGCTGGCCGTGAAGATCGGCGGCCAGCACGTCGGCGAGGTCTCCAGGCTGTCGATCCGCCACGCCCGCGAATGGTTCGAGAGCCTGGAGGGCGACCTCACCGCCAAGCAGATGGAGATCGCCCGGCGGATCCTGAAGGAGATCAACGACCGGCTGCGGTTCCTGGTCAACGTCGGGCTCGACTACCTGAACCTCAGCCGCGGTTCCGGCACCCTGTCCGGCGGCGAAAGCCAGCGCATCCGCCTGGCCAGCCAGATCGGCTCCGGCCTGACCGGCGTGCTCTATGTGCTCGACGAGCCGTCGATCGGCCTGCACCAGCGCGACAACACCCGGCTGCTCGAGAGCCTGCGCGGCCTGCGCGACCTCGGCAACTCGGTGCTGGTGGTCGAGCACGACGAGGAAGCCATCCTCACCGCCGACTACGTCATCGACATGGGCCCGGCGGCCGGCATCCACGGCGGTGAGATCATCGCCCAGGGCAAGCCCGCCGACATCATGGCCGAGCCGAGAAGCATCACCGGCCAGTACCTTTCCGGCGCCCGCGAGATCGAGGTGCCGGAGGACCGCCGGCCGTTCTCGAAGAAGAAGATGCTGCGGGTCGTCGGCGCAGCCGGCAACAACCTGAAGAACGTCACCGGGGAGATCCCGGTCGGCACCTTCACCTGCATCACCGGGGTCTCCGGCGGCGGCAAGTCCACCTTCACCATCGAGACGCTCTACAAGGCCGCCGCGCGGCGGCTGCACAACGCCTCGGACGCCCCGGCGCCGCACGAGCGGATCGAAGGCCTGGAGCTGTTCGACAAGGTCATCGACATCGACCAGTCGCCGATCGGCCGCACGCCGCGCTCCAACCCGGCGACCTACACCGGCGCCTTCCAGCCGATCCGCGACTGGTTCGCCGGCTTGCCGGAGTCAAAAGCGCGCGGCTACGGCCCGGGGCGGTTCAGCTTCAACGTCAAGGGCGGCCGCTGCGAGGCCTGCCAGGGCGACGGGCTGATCAAGATCGAGATGCACTTCCTGCCGGACGTCTACGTGACCTGCGACGTCTGCCATGGCCATCGCTACAACCGCGAGACCCTGGAGGTCATGTTCAAGGGCAAGAATATCGCCGATGTCCTTGATATGACGGTGGAAGAGGCGGCCGACTTCTTCAAGGCCGTCCCCCCGATCCGGGACAAGATGGACACGCTGAAGCGCGTCGGCCTGGGCTATGTGAAGGTCGGTCAGCAGGCCACCACCCTGTCCGGCGGCGAGGCCCAGCGGGTCAAGCTGTCGAAGGAGCTGTCGCGCCGGGCGACCGGCAAGACCCTCTACATCCTCGACGAGCCGACCACCGGCCTGCACTTCGAGGACATCAAGAAGCTGCTCGAGGTGCTGCACGAACTGGTCGACCAGGGCAACACGGTGGTGGTGATCGAGCACAACCTCGACGTCATCAAGACCGCCGACTGGCTGGTCGACTTCGGTCCGGAAGGCGGCGACGGCGGCGGCGAGATCGTCGCCTCCGGCACCCCCGAGCAGGTCGCCGCCAGCGAGAAGAGCTGGACCGGACGCTACCTCACAGAGCTGCTCGAGCGGCACCGCGAGCGGCGCGGCACGGCGCGCAAGCGGGCCTAATTCCCCGCTTCCCGGTCATCCCCGCAAAAGCGGGGACGAGCGGGAGGCGGAGCTAGGCCGCGCTCCCCCCGGTTTCTGGCTTGAGATTGACCGGCGCGGCGTCGCCGTCCGCGGTGAACGCCCGGTAGGCGGCGACCAGCGGCGCAATCCCCAGCACCCACAGCACCGGGATCAGGATGATCTCGACGGCGAAAGCCAGCAGGAAGACCGCCGGGTGCTGCTGCAGCGCCTCGGTCCCGGCGAACAGCACCGCCAGGCCGTCGAGGCCCGCCGCGGCGGTGGCGATCGCCGCCAGCACCACGAACACGACGATCATCAACAGCGCGATCAGGCAGATGCTGAGCGCGCTCATGCCGAGCAGCGCCCACACCCGGCCGCGAGTCAGCCGCCAGGAGCGGACGAAGTCTATCCGCCGCTCGACGAAAGCAACCGGCGCGGCGAGCAGGAAGCGCAGCCCCAGATAGACCGCCAGGGCCGCCCCGAGCAGCTCGACCAGGACGCCGCCCCCGCCGATCAACTGGCCGAGCAGCGTCGCCGCCCAACCGACGACCCAGACGCCGGTCAGGGTGATCAGCCAGACCACGACCAGCCGCAGCTCATCGCGGCCGAGCCGCAGGTGCAGGAAGGCCGGCTCGGCGGGCCGCAGCTCCAGCCGGAACACGCCGCCGACGATGATCGCCTGGGAGAACAGGGTGGCGAGCCCGCCGGCGAAACCGGCGAACGCCAGCACCGGGGTGCTGGTCCCGCCGCCGACCGCCGCGGCGATCACCGAGAGCACCGCGGAGAGCACCACCACCATGATCAGCGCCAGCAGGTTGAACCCGGCCCAGCCGAGGATCGCGCGCCAGCTGCGCCGTATCAGATGAAAGCCCTCCAGCGCCGCGTCGCTGGCGGAGAACGGGGTCATGTCGGATCCTTGAGCCTGACGGCTGCTTAGCCTTGCTGCGGCCGCACCCGCAACGGGTTGGCCGGCGGGTCGCCGTGGATCTGCTGATAGGCCACGCCGAACGGCGCATAGATCATCACCAGCTGGATCACCTGCAGGATCAGCTGCAGCGACAGATAGAGGGCGACGCCCACGATCGCCGTGCCGCTGAGGCCGCGAATATTCTCCAGCGCGCCGGCGCCGCCGGCCAGCCCGATCAGCGCCGCGCCGATGATGCTGATGAGCAGCCAGACCATCAGATAGAAGATGACCGCCAGCACGATCATGCCGAGCAGCGGCATAAAGCGACCGCGCGAGGCGCCCCAGGCGTCACGGATGGCGAAGCGATGCAGGGCGAAGGTCATCGGCGTCGCCAGGGTCAGGCGCACGCCCAGCCAGATGCTGGCGATCAGCAGCACGACGGCGGCGATCGCAGCGATCGCGCTGCCCTGCTGCGCGGCGCCGACGGCGGCGATTTCGGCCGTCAGGCAGACCATCCCCATAGCGAACAGCAGCAGGTTGACGCCGGTGAGCCGCAGCTCGTCCTTGCCGAACCGCAGGTGCAGGAAGCCCTTCTCGCCGGGCCGGAGCACCAGCCGGTAGATGCCGCCCATCAGGCAGGAGAGCAGCCCGACCACCAGCACCAGCACCAGCAGGAACGCCGGCAGCGACTGCGCCAGCAGGTTGGAGACCCGCTCGATATCCGCTTGTTCAAGGTCATTGCTGCGGGTCAGCGCGATCAGCTCGGGGTCGAGGCTGATCAGCATCAGTTGGCCGATCACGAACATGCAGACGGCGTAGACGACGCCCCATCCGAAGATGGTCCCGGGACGTTCCCGGGTCAGGCGGAAGCCCTCCAGCGCAGCTTCGCTCGCCGAAAATTTGATCATGCCCGTCCCTCGGCGCGCCATGCGTTCACGAGAACGAATCGGCGACCCCAACGGTCGCAAATTCGGGTGCGCATGGGTCCCGCGCAAGGCCCCGCTCGCGATCGGGGCGCAACGTTGCTAGTTAGCCACGAATGACGACGAAACCAGTACATGTGATCGGCGGCGGGCTCGCCGGCTCCGAGGCCGCCTGGCAGATCGCCCAGTCCGGCGCGCCTGTGATCCTGCACGAAATGCGCCCGGTGCGCGGCACCGACGCGCACCAGACCGACCAGTTGGCCGAGCTGGTCTGCTCGAACTCCTTCCGCGCCGACGACTGGACCGGCAATGCGGTCGGCCTGCTGCACGCGGAGATGCGGCGGCTGGACTCGCTGATCCTGGCCTGCGCCGACGCCCACCAGGTGCCGGCCGGCGGCGCGCTGGCGGTGGACCGCGAAGGCTTCGCCGAAGCGGTCACAACGCGCCTGCTGGGCCATCCGCTGGTGACCCTGGCGCGTGAGGAAGTCGCCGGCCTGCCGCCGGCGGACTGGGACAACGTGGTCGTGGCCACCGGCCCCCTCACCTCGCCCGCCCTGGCCGAGGCCATCCTCAGCCTGACCGGCGAGGACCAGCTCTCCTTCTTCGACGCCATCGCGCCGATCGTGCACTTCGATTCCGTCGACATGGACGTCGCCTGGCGGCAGTCGCGCTACGACAAGGAAGGGCCTGGCGGCGAGGCCGCGGCCTACATCAACTGCCCGATGGACAAGGCCCAGTACGAGGCCTTCATCGACGCCCTGCTCGACGGCCCGAAGTCCGAGTTCAAGGAGTGGGAGAACGTCCCCTACTTCGACGGCTGCCTGCCGATCGAGGTGATGGCCGAGCGCGGCCGCGAGACCCTGCGCCACGGGCCGATGAAGCCGGTCGGTCTGACCAACGCCCACAAACCGGACGAGAAGGCCTACGCCGTGGTGCAGCTGCGCCAGGACAATGCGCTGGGCACGCTGTGGAACATGGTCGGCTTCCAGACCAAGCTGAAGCACGGCGCCCAGGCCGAGGTGTTCCGCATGATCCCGGGCCTGGAAAAGGCGGTGTTCGCCCGGCTGGGCGGCCTGCACCGCAACACCTTCCTGAACAGCCCGCGGCTGCTGGACGCGCAACTGCGGCTGAAGGCCGATTCCCGGCTGCGCTTCGCCGGCCAGGTGACCGGCGTCGAGGGCTATGTCGAGAGCGCCGCCGTGGGCCTGCTCGCCGGCCGTTTCGCCGCCGCCGAGCGGCTGGGCCAGACGCTGCCGCCGCCGCCTCCGACGACCGCGCTGGGCGCGCTGGTCGGCCACATCACCGGCGGCCACCTGGACGGCGGCAAGGGCTCGTTCCAGCCGATGAACATCAACTACGGCCTGCTGCCGCCGCTCGCGCCGCCAAAGCGCGCCGAGGACGGCCGTCGGCTCGGCGCCAAGGAAAAGACCCGCGCCAAGAAGCTGATGGTGGGCGAGCGCGCGCTCGCCGATCTCGACGCCTGGCGCGCGGCCCGGGCCGTGCCGGAGCCCGAGCCGGCCGAGTAGGCCTCAGAGCCGGCCGCGGGCCACCGCCAGGGTGATCTTCAGGCGGCTGGCGAGGCCCTCGCTGGAGCCGCCGCGCAGGCGTGGGCCGGCGAAGACCGCATGCGCCACCGCCGGGAAGGCCGCCGCGCTCAGCCGCGCGGCGCCGCGCCGGCCCTCCGCCAGCAGCCGGTCGAACGCCGCCCGCAACTCCGGCCGATCGGCCGCCCGGCGGGCGAGCGCCCAGGCCGCCGCCGCGTCGAGCGCGGCCGCCGGCTGCGCGCCCGGATCCAGCACCGCGATCGCCGCCTCCGCGGCGCGGCCGGCGGTATCGCGCGCCCATTCCAGCGCCTCGACCTCGGTCAGCGGCTGCCCGTCGAGTTCGCGGTAGCGGGCGTCGATCATCGCCTCGAGTGGCGCCCGCGCCAGCCCGCGGCCGCCGACGACGGCGGCCAGCGCCTGGGCGGTCGGATGCCGGCGCACCGCACGGCCTTCGTAGATCTCGTCCAGCGCCTCGCGCCACCAGGTCAGCCGGATCTCGCCGAGCAGCGAGTTGCTGGCCACCCGCGGGGCGCGCGCCAGTTCGTGGTCGTATGCGTAGAGGGCGATGACGTCGGCGCGTTCGTCCGGATCGGCGATGAAGCGGCTGGACAGCCAGCGGTCGGGATCGACGCGCTTCACCAGGGCGTCGAGATCTTCGGAGTCGGAAGGCGCGTCGGGGGCCATGGGCGCTGCCCTGCGGCCTTGCGCCGGCCGCGTCAACGCCGCGGCCGAAGAAAAATGCGGGCAAAGAAAAAGGCCCGCCGTCGCCGGCGGGCCTTCTCGCAAGTCTGCAGCTTCGCTTAGCCGAAGATGGTTTGCGTCATGGTCATGGTGACCAGCATCGGGATCGACAGCAGGGTGTTGATCCGCGAGAACAGCATCGCCTTGCGGGCGTTCGCCGCCTTGGCGTCAGCGTCGGCGTCGACCAGGCCCAGCGCGATCTTCTGCGCCGGCCAGATGAACGCCCAGACGTTGATGAACATGATCGTCGCGAGCCACATGCCCAGGCCGATGAAGCTGTCGCGCGGGTTCTGGAAGCCCTCGAGGGCGCCCAGGGTGAAGGCCTGCACCAGGTAGCCGCGATCGATGGCGATGATCACGCCCATCACCCAGGTGAACAGGGCCGCCCAGCGGAACCAGAACAGCGCTTCCGGCGCGATGAACTTGGACACGCCCGGCTTCAGTTCGGCCGGGATCTTCGGCATCGTCGGGATCTGCACGAAGTTGAAGTAGTAGAGCAGGCCGATCCACATGATGCCGAACAGCGTGTGCAGCCAGCGGAACACCGCCTGCCAGAAGATCGCGTCGCCCGAGCCGTAATGCATGAAGTAGCCAACGACGATGACCAGCGCCAGCACGAAGCTGACGATCACCGTGTTGCGCAGATTGGAAAGCAGTCCAGCCATAGTCCCCCTCACGATTCCTACCTTGAGGGTCAGGTATATGGCGTTTCGTCGCGGGCGGGAAGTTCCAGCTCAGCTTCAGACGGCGATCAAGGCCGCCGCCACCCGCCGCCCTTCGGCGGTCAGGATGTTGTACAGCCGCGCCGCGGCCGGCGTGTCCATGAACTCCAGGCCGATGCCCGCCCGCTGCAGCGCCTCGCGGATCGCCTTCGGCGGCATGGCGTTGCGCGCCCCGACGCCGAGCAGCAGGAACTCGACCTCGGCGCGGCCGGCCTCCAGCACCGGGGCTAGGCTGTCCGGCGTCAGCTCGGCCAGGCTCGTCACGGCCCAGGGGCCGGGCTCGTCCTTGACGATCAGCAGCGAGCCTTCGTGGCGGTTTCCGTCCAATCGGAAACCGCCCTCGCCATAGGCGTCGAGCGAAGGGGCGGAACGGGCCATGCCGGGCCTGCCTCGCCGCCTAGGACCGCGCCTTGGCGGTCACGACGGCCTCCGCGCCCTCGTCGCCGCCACGCCTGACGCCCCACAGGAGCAGGATCGGCGCGGCGATATAGATCGACGAGTAGGTGCCGACCACGATGCCGAACAGCATGATCACCGACAGGCCCCAGAGGTTCGGGCCGCCGAAGATCGCCAGCGAGATCAACGCCAGGATAGCGGTGAAGCTGGTGACGATGGTGCGGGTCAGGGTCTCGTTGATGGTCAGATCGATCACCTCGCGGAACGGCATGCGCTTGTACTTGCGCAGGTTCTCCCGCAGGCGGTCGAACACGACCACGGTGTCGTTCATCGAGTAGCCGATGATGGTCAGCAGCGCCGCTACGGCCGTCAGGTTGAACTCGATCCGCGCGATCGAGATCAGGCCGAACGTCAGAATGACGTCGTGGAACAGCGCCGCGACCGCACCCAGGCCGAACTGCAGCTCGAACCGGAACCAGATGTAGACCAGCATGAGCAGGATGGCCCCGCCCAGCGCCAGCAGGCCCTTGGTCAGCAGTTCGTCGGAGACCTTCGGCCCCACCACGTCGGTGCGCACGAAGCGGACCGGCGAGATCGCCTGCCCGATCTTGGCCTTCACCGTGTCGACCGTCTGGCTGGGGCTCGCGCCCTCAGGCGTCTGGAACTTGATCATGGCCGACGACGGCGAGCCGAAGCTCTGCACCTGGATGTCGCCCAGTTCCATCGAGTCGAGCGCCGCCCGAACCTTGCCCACGTCGACCGCCTCCGGCGCGGTCGAGATCTCGAGCACGGTGCCGCCCTTAAAATCGATGCCGCACGCCATGCCGAAGCAGGGCGGCTTCGGCGGATAGAGGGTCACCGCCAGCGAGGCGATGATCAGCACGATCGAGAGCACGCCGAAATATTTCGCCAGGCTCACGAACCGGAAGTGGGTGCGGACCGGCAGGACCTTGATGAGGGGCCAGTATTTCATCGGTCAGGCCCTCTCATCGATCGGCAGCACTTTGGGACGGGCCAGGCGGTACCACCAGGCGAGCAGAACCTGGGTGACGAGCACGGCGGAGAAGACCGTCGTGATCACGCCGATCGACAGGGTCCAGGCGAAGCCCTTCACCGGCCCGGCCCCGAAGCCGAACAGGATGGCCGCGGACAGCAGGTGGGTGATGTTGGCGTCCATGATCGTGCCCATGGCGCGCGAGAAGCCCGCATCCATGGACGACAGGATGCCCCGTCCGGCACGCAGTTCGTCGCGCATGCGCTCGTAGATGAGCACGTTGGCGTCGACCGCAACCGCCAGCGTCAGGATCAGCCCGGCGATACCCGGCAGGGTCAACGTCGCCTGGGTGATGCTCATGAAGGCGATGATCATCAGGCCGTTGACGACCAGGCCGGCGAGCGACACCCCGCCGAACAGCCAGCCGTACATGCCGATCATGAAGATGATCACGCCGATCAGGCCGACGATCCCGGAGATCGCCCCAGCCCTGACCGCATCGGCGCCCAGTTCGGCGCCGACGGTGCGCTGCTCCTCCACCTTCAGCGGCGCCGGCAGCGCGCCGGCCCGCAGCAGGATGGCCAGCTCGTTGGCGGTCTCCTCGGTGAAGTTGCCGGTGATCTGACCGCTGCCGCCGGTGATCGCGCTCTGGATCACCGGAGCGGAAATCACCTTCCTGTCGAGGACGATCGCGAACCGCCGGCCGATGTTCTGGCTGGAGATCGCGCCGAATCGCCGCGCGCCTTCGCTATTGAAGCGGAACTGGACGATCGGACGTCCGGTCTGCTGGTCGAAGCGGGCCTGGGCGTCGACCAGCATCTCGCCGGTCACCTCGGCGCGCTTCTTGACCAGATAGGCCTGCGCGTAGCCGTCGGTCGAGGCCAGCAGCTCCGAGCCCGGGGGGACCCGGCCAGCGGCGGCTTCCTGCGCCGAGACGCTGTCGTCGACCATCTGGAAGGTGAGCTTGGCGGTCTGGCCGACCACGCTCTTCAGCTTTTCAGGGTCGCTCTCGCCGGCCGCCTCGATGACGATGCGGTCCTTGCCCTGGCGCACGATATTGGGTTCGCGGGTGCCGAGCTGGTCGATCCGGCGACGAATGATTTCGATCGACTGTTCGACCGCCCGCGAGGCGTCGGCGTCGAGCGCTTGCGGCACGAAGGCGATCCGCAGTCGCTGATCGTCGCCGCCCTCGACCGTGATGTCCCGTCCGCCGGTCGTGCCGGCCAGCGGGGCGCCGATCTCGTTGCGCAGCAGGTTCAGCGCCTTGTTGACCTGGCCCGGATCGGTGATCCGGACCGACAAGGCGCCGCTCACCTGACCGAGATCCGTGAACGGGATCTGTGCGTCGGTGAGGGTCTTGCGCACGTCCTCGGTGAGGTTGGTCAGCCGCTCGTTGCGAAGCGCCTGAGTGTCCACCGAGTAGAGCAGATAGGACCCGCCCTGGAGGTCCAGCCCCAGGTTCAGCGCCTTCTTCGGCAGGAAGCCCGGAAGCTGCGCACGCACATCCGGCGGCAGCAGATTGGGCAGGGTGAAGAGAGCGCCGAAGATCGTCGCCAGAACGACGACGATCACCTTCCAGCGCGACAGGGTCATCATGGGGCGGGCTGTCGCCTAGTTCTTGGTGTCGTTGGCCGCGGCCGGCTCGCCGCGCACGCTGACGTCCGAGATCATCGCCTTGCGGACCTTGACGGTCACGCCGGTGGCGATCTCGACGCCGACTTCCTTGTCCTCGACGCGCACGACCTTGCCGATCACGCCCGACGACAGCACGACGGTGTCGCCGCGCTTCATCGCCGTGAGCATCTGCTGATGCTGCTTCATCCGCCGCTGCTGCGGGCGGATCATCAGGAAGTAAAACAGCACCACCAGGCCGATCAGCGGCAGAAACTGGATCAGCATGTCCTGGGGACCGCCCATGGCGGGGGCGCCGGCGGCTTGTGCGAAGGCAGGGGTGGCGAACATGGCCTCTCCGAATGGCGCTGAATCGGGGGGCCGACGCGGGCCCGGTTCAAGGTCGGCGGAAGCTATGCGCTGCGCCCTGGTTTTGCAATGGAACCCCTTTTGCAATGCGTCCCGGCCGGCGCTAAGCGTCCTGGTCATGAACGCCGAGCTCTCTCCCCTGCTGATCCGCATCGCCGAGGCGCTGGAGCGGCTCGCTCCGCCCGCGCCCCAGCCGCCCGACTTCGCCGGCGCACGGCTCTTCCGGCACGATCCGGAGACCGCCGCCTTCCACCCGGCGCCGGACTATCCCCTGGAGTTGGACAGCCTGATCGGCGTCGAGCGGCAGAAGACCCGCTTCCTGGAGAACCTCGATCGGTTCGCCCAGGGCCTGCCGTACAACCACGCGCTGCTGTGGGGCGTGCGCGGCACCGGCAAGAGCTCGCTCGCCAAGGCCGCCTTCATGGCGGCCAGCGCCGGCTCGCCGCAGCTCAAGCTGGTCGAGGTCGACCGCGACCAGGTCACCGCCCTGCCCGCGCTGTTCGACCTGCTGCGCGGCCGTTCCGAGCGCTTCCTGGTGCTCTGCGACGACCTTTCGTTCGAGGAAGGCGCAGCCGCCGCCAAGGCGCTGAAGTCGGCGCTGGAAGGCGGCGTCTCCGGGCCGCCGGCCAATGTGCTGTTCGTCGCGACCTCCAACCGTCGCCACCTGATGCCGCGCACCAACACCGAGGACCGGGGGATGATCGCCACGGCCGAGGACGCCGAGGAGGAGGTCAGCGTCTCCGACCGCTTCGGCCTGTGGATCGGCTTCCCGGCGATGGACCAGGCGACCTATCTGACCGCGGTGCGCGGCTATGCCGCGCGCTTCGACCTGGGCGTCCCCGATCTCGAGCGGCGGGCGCTGCAGTGGGCGCAGCTGCGCGGCGGCCGCTCCGGCCGCATCGCCTGGCAGTTCATCCGCGACCTCGCCGGCGAACTCGGCAAGCCGCTGCCGCTGTAGGCGGGCAGCGCCCCCTCAGTCAGCTTCGCTGACAGCTCCCCCGCAGGCGGGGGAGCAGCGACCCGCTCCTCCCCTGCGCAGCGGGGGTCGAGGGCCGGAGCCCGCCAGTGGCGGGATCGAAAGCCCGAGGGGATCGCGCCGCAGGCGCGAGACGGAGGGGGCCTTCAGCCCCGCCCTACTTCGGCAGCACCAGCTTCGGGTCGATCGGCTTGGCGCGCTCGAGCGGGCTCGGAGCGTAGCGGACCTCGAAGTGCAGCTGGGGTTCGGCCACGCCGCCGGTGGAGCCGGCCTGGCCGATCTCCTGCCCCTGGGTGACCTTCTGCTGCATCTTCACCATCACCCGGGACAGGTGGCCGTAGGCCGTGACCCAGCCGTCGGCGTGCTTGATCAGCACGAGGTTGCCGAAGCCCGGCACCTGGTCGCCGGCGTAGACGACGTCGCCGGCCGATGCAGCGCGCACCGAGCTGCCCAGCGACGCGCCGATGTTGACGCCGTCGTTGCGCTGGCCCGGGCCCTTCGGGCCGAAGTCCGAAACCACTGGTCCTTGCAGCGGCCAGATGAACCGGCCGCGGCCGAGCTCTGAGATCTGCGCGTCGCCCGGTGTCGGCGCGGACGTCGGCCCTGCGACCGGGCCCGGCGCAGCGGCCGGCGGCGTGTAGGCGCGCGGCGGCGGCGGCGGCGGCGGCGGCGTGTAGGGACGCGCGGGCGGCGTATAGGGCCGTGGCGCCGGCGGCGAGTACGGGCGCGACGTCGGCGGCGTGTAGGGCCGCGACGGCGCCGGTTGCGGCGCGGGCGGCGGCGAAAGCGGTTGCGGCTCGACGCGCGGCGGCGGCGGGAGCGGTTGCGGTTCGACGCGCGGCGGCGGCGGCGCGATCGGGATCTGGGTCGTCGAGGTCAGCGCGCCGCGGTCGCGGTAGCCGCTCGGCAGGCGGATCTTCTGGCCGGCGCGCAGGCTGGTGTTGCGCGACAGATCGTTCTCCGCGCGCAGCGCCTCGGCGCTGACGCCGAACCGCTTGGAGATCGCGAACAAGGTGTCGCCGGACACCACCACATAGGCCTTGGCCGAGGTGCGCGGCCCCTTCAGGGTCTGGCCGGGCTGGATGGCCTCGCGCCGGCCGATGTCGTTGTCCTCGCGCAGCTGGGCGACGGTGGTGTCCAGCTTGCGGGCGATCTTCTCGAGGTTATCGCCCTTCTTGACCTTGTAGGTCGCGGCCGGGCCCTCGACCTCGACCACCTTGCCGGTGACCGAGCGGGTAGTGACGGTGCGATAGGCCGGCGCGATCGGCGTGACGGGAGCGGACGACGGGCGCGGGGCCGGCGTCGCAGGCCGCTCCTCGATCTGGGCCTCCGGCTCCTCCATCTGCGCCGCCGTCGGGCTGGCGGCCACCTGCACCCGGCTGGTCGAGGTCAGCGGGCCGCGGTCACGGTAGCCGTCCGGCAGGCGGATCTTCTGGCCCGCGCGCAGGCTGGCGTTGCGCGAGAGGTCATTCTCCGCGCGCAGCGCCTCCGCCGTCACGCCGAAGCGCTTGGCGATCGAGAACAGGGTGTCGCCCGAGACCACCACATAGGCCTTGGCCGTGGATTGCGGGCCTTTCAGCACGTCGCCGGGGTGGATCGCCTCGCGGCGGCCGATGTCGTTGTCCTCGCGCAGTTGGGCGACGGTGGTGTCCAACTGGCGGGCGATCTTGTCGAGGTTGTCGCCCTTCTTGACCTTGTAGCTGACCGCCCGGCCGTCGACCTCGACGACGCGCCCGGTGACGCTGCGGGTGGTGACGGTCCGGTAGGTCGGTGGCGGCGGCGGCGGTGTCGGCCGCACGGCCGGTCGCGGCGGCGGCGCGAGCGGCTCCAGCGCGCGCTGCTCGACCGGCGGCGCAGGCGCGACGCTCACGGGCGCGTCGCTCGGCGGAGCCGCGGGCGCGGGCGCAGGGGTCGGCGCAGGGGTGGTCGGCGCCGGAGGCGTCTCCGGAACACGCACCGGATAGCTCGGGCGCATAGCGCCATCCGTTTGCGTGGTCGAACACGCCCCAAGCGCGCCGGTCGCCAGCGCAATCAGGGCCGTCCGCTGCAGAAAATGCGTCATCACCGCTCCGGAATTGGGCTTAGGCGTGAGAGAATCAGTCGGGGGAGCGTGGCGATCATGGGTCAGCCCCCTTCATCGAGCCAACCGGCAAAGCGCCGCACTGGAGGCGCGAGCGGTCCGCCGGCCGCCGGCATCGCGATGCGGCCACCACAGACCTTCGCTTCAGGGTTCCTTCGCGACGCCCTCGAGCAGCGGCACGAAGCGGACGTCGATCAGGTCCTCCACCTGAAAGCCGCCCTTGCCGTCGCCGGTGTAGCGGCGCAGCGTCTGCACCGGTCCCCGGCCGATCGGGGCGACAAGGACGCCCGACGGCTTCAGCTGGTGAAGCAGGGCTGTAGGTTCGCCCGGCGCCGCCGCTGTGACCATAATGCGGTCGAAAGGCGCCTGCTCGGGCCACCCCTCCCCGCCGTCGCCGAAGCGGGTGATGACGTTGGTCAGGCCGAGTTCCTTGAAGCGCCCCTCGGCCTCGCGCATCAGCGTGCGATAGCGCTCGACCGTGTAGACCAGCCGGGCGAGCTTCGAGAGGATCGCCGTCTGATAGCCGGAGCCAGTGCCGATCTCGAGCACCCGCGAGCGGCGGTCGAGCTTCAGCGCCTGAGACATCAGGCCGACGATGAACGGCTGGCTGATCGTCTGCCCGCAGGCGATCGGCAGCGCCGAATCCTCGAAGGCACGTTCCTTGAACAGCTGCGGCGTGAAGAGCTCGCGCGGCGTCGATTCGATCGCCTTCAGAACCTTGGCGTCGGTGACGCCCTGGCTGCGCAGCCCCAGAATGAGGCGCGCCATTTGCGCCTCGGGCGTGTCCTCGTGCGGCTCGCTCATCGTTAGAGCCTCGGCGGGGCCCCGCCCAGCACGCCCTTGAGGTCGTACACGGTCGGCTGGTGGGTCAGGTCAATATGCAGCGGCGTCACCGAAATGCGCTTCTCGTAGAGCGCACGCAGGTCGGTGCCCTCGGCGGGCTTGGACATCTCATGGCGGAAGCCGATCCAAAAATATTCCCGACCGCGCAGGTCGGTGCGCTTCTCGGCGGTGCGGATCTGCACGTCGCGGAAGCCCTGGCGGGTCACCTCCACGGCGGTCACCTCGTCGATCGGCGCGCTGGGGAAGTTGAGGTTCATCACCACGTCGGTCGGCCAGCCCACCTCGACGAGGCGCTTGAGGATGCCCGGCGCAAAATGTTCAGAGACGTCGAAGAAGCTCTCGTCCGGCCCCTTGCCGCCCATCTGCGAGAGGGCGACGCCGGGCACGCCCAGCGCCATCGCCTCGATCGCGCCGGCGACCGTGCCCGACAAGGTCACGTCCTCGGCCAGGTTTGCCCCACGGTTGACGCCCGACAGCACCAGGTCCGGCTTAGCGCCCTCGACCAGCTCGCGCAGCGCCAGCATCACGCAGTCCGTCGGCGTGCCGGTGGTCGAGAAGCGCCGCTCGCCGACCGTGCGCACCCGCACCGGCTCGGAAAGGGTCAGCGCCCGGCTGGCGCCGGACATCTCGTACTCCGGCGCGCAGATCCAGACGTCGTCGGTCAGCTGGCGAGCGATTCGCTCCAGCGCCGCCAGGCCCGGCGCGTTGATGCCGTCGTCGTTGGTGAGGAGGATCCTCACCGCGGCGCCTCGATGTGCGTCAGGCCCGGCAGATAGGGCTTCAGCGCCTCAGGCACGGCGATCCGCCCGTCCTCCTCCTGGTAGTTCTCCATCACCGCCACCAAGGTCCGGCCGACCGCCAGGCCAGAGCCGTTGAGGGTGTGCACGAAGCGCGTGCCCTTCTCCCCGGCGGCCTTGGTGCGGGCGTCCATCCGGCGGGCCTGGAACTCGCCGCAGTTCGAGCAGGAGCTGATCTCGCGGTAACGGTTCTCCGACGGGATCCAGACCTCCAGGTCGTAGGTCTTGCGCGCCGAGAAGCCCATGTCGCCGGCGCACAGCAGCATGGTGCGGTACGGCAGCTCGAGCCGCTTCAGCACGGTCTCGGCGCAGGCCACCATCCGCTCATGCTCCGCCTCGGAATCCTCCGGCGCGGTGATCGACACGAGCTCGACCTTGTAGAACTGGTGCTGGCGGATCATCCCCCGGGTGTCGCGCCCCGAAGCCCCGGCCTCCGAGCGGAAGCACGGGGTGAGCGCCGTCAGCCGCAGCGGCAGCTGCTCCTGCGCGGTGATCTGCTCGCGCACGAGGTTGGTCAGCGAGACCTCGGCGGTCGGGATCAGCCAACGGCCGTCGGTGGTGTGGAACAGGTCCTCGGCGAACTTCGGCAGCTGTCCGGTGCCGAACGCCGCTTCGTCGCGCACCAGCAGCGGCGGCGACACCTCGGTGTAGCCGTGCTCGCTGGTCTGCACGTCGAGCATGAACTGGCCGAGCGCGCGCTCCAGGCGGGCGAGTTGGCCCTTCAGAACCGCGAATCGGGCGCCGCTCATCCGCGCCGCGGCCTCGAAATCCAGCAGGCCCAGGCCTTCGCCGAGATCGACGTGATCCTTCGGCGCGGCGATCGCCCGCGGCTCGCCCCAGCGACGGACTTCGACGTTGTCGTTCTCGTCCTCGCCCGCCGGGACATCCGTCGCCGGCAGGTTCGGCAGCGCGGCCAGCACCTGGCGCAGCAGTTCGCCAAGCTCGCGCTCGAGCTCGGTCTGCTCTTCCAGCGTCTTCTTCAAGGTCTCGACGTGGGCCATCAGGCGCGTCGCCTCGGCCTCGTCCTTCTTGGCCTTGGCCTGGCCGATCTTCTTCGAGGCTTCGTTGCGCTCGGCCTGGGCGGCCTGCAGCGCCGTCTGCGCCGCGCGCAGCTTGCCGTCGAGGTCGAGGATCTCCGCCACGCGGCCGGAAACGCCCTTCGCCGCCCAGTGCTGCTCGTAGAGCTCGGGGTTTTCGCGAATGGCTCGAATGTCGTGCATGGCGACCGCTGGCGGCTTTGGGAGGCGGTCCTGTCTAGAGCGCGTCGGCGGACGGGCCAAGCCCCTTGAACGCCCCCTCCGTCTCCCGCCTGCGGCGGGATCCACCTCCCCCCCTTTGCGGTGGAGGATCTGGGAGCCAAGATGCTCCACCGCAAAGCGGGGGAGCTGTCCGCGAAGCGGACTGAGGGGGCGTTCGGCAGAACCGACCGCCGCCCAGGCGCTCAGCCTAAACCGGCGCCACTTCCTGGCTCGCCTCTTCCTTGGCGCGGCGCACTTCGATCACCTTCACGCAGGCGATCGACGCGAAGTAGAGGCCGATGATCGGCAGCGCGAGCAGCAGCTGGCTGATCGGGTCCGGCGGGGTGACGATGGCGGCGACGATGAACACCGCCACCACGGCGTAGCGCCAGCCGCTCATCAGCTGCTTCGAGGTGACGAACCCAGCCATGCCCAGCAGGGTCAGCACGACCGGCAGCTGGAAGCAGAGGCCGAAGGCCAGCACCAGGGTGGTCACCAGGCTGAAGTAGTCGGAGACCTTCGGCAGCAGCTGCACCGAGATCGCCCCGGCGCCGACGATCTGCTGCGAGAGCGAGAACCACAGCACGAAGGGCAGGATGACGTAGTAGACGAGCGCCGCCCCGATCAGGAACAGCGTCGGCGCGGCGAGCAGGAACGGCAGGAAGGCCTTGCGCTCGCGCTTGTAGAGGCCCGGCGCGACGAAGGCGTAGATCTGCCAGGCGAGCACCGGGAAGGAGAGCGCCACCGCGCCCAGACCCGCCAGCTTGATCTTGGTGAAGAAGAACTCCAGCGGCGCGGTGAAGACCAGGTTGGTCACCTTGCCGGGCGTCGCGGGCAGCTCCACCGCGCCGATCAGCGCCAGGAACATGGCCTTGGCGCCGGTCAGCACCGCCAGGAAGTCGAAACTCGAGGTATGCGCCGCCTCGGCCTCACGGATCGCCAGCAGCTGCGCGGCGACGGTGAACGGGTGCAGCAGTACGGTGAAGATCTGGGTGGCGAAGGCGAAGCTGATGAAGAAGGCGACGCCCAGCGCCAGCAGGCTGATGATCAGCCGCTTCCGCAGTTCGATCAGATGGTCGAGCAGCGGCGCGCGGGACGCCTCGATCTCCGACTCTTCGGGTTCGTAGCTCACGCCTCAGGCTCCGCCTTCTTGCGGGTGCGCGGCTTGGCCGCCGTCTTGCTGGGCGCCGCAGCGGTCGCCGCGGCGGTCTTGCGCGGGGCCCGCGGCTTGGCCTTGGGGGCCTCCGGCGCAGGCGCGGCGATCGCCGGCTCCGGCGCAGGCGGCCCGCCGTGCAGGTCGTGGGTGACCCCGTCGAGATCCTGCCGGATGTCGGTGAAGACGTCCTGCACCTCGGCCTGGCCGGCCTGCGCGGCGACATCGGCGAACTGGGCGTGGCGCATGGCCTCGACCTCCTTGCGGAGTTCGTCGAGCTCGGACTGGCGGGCCATCTCGTCGAAGCTGGCGCGGAACTCGGCCGCCATCGCCCGCATCTTGCCGAGGAACTGACCGAGCTTGCGCATCAGCACAGGCAGGTCCTTCGGCCCGACGACGACGAGCGCGACGACCGCGGCCAGCAGGAATTCGAGGGCGCGTCCTTCAGGAAACATGGCTAAGGCTTACGCGCTTCGCAGCCACGGCGAAAGCCGCGGTGCATGCGCGACCTCGTTCTTACGCCTGGTCCTTTTCCGATTCGCTCGGGAGCGGCTTGGCGGCGGCGGTTTCCTTGTTCTGCTCGCTTTCCTTGAGGCCTTCGCGGAAGGCCTTGATGCCCTTGCCGGCGTCGCCCATCAGGCCAGACAGTTTGCCGCGGCCGCCAAAGACCAGCGCCACGATGACCAGCACGATCAGCCAGTGCCAGATGGAAAGAGAACCCATATCGGCGAAACTCCATTTGCGCGGCGCGCGACGATGCGCCCGACGCCAAGATTCAGCGGGATATATAAGCGGTCTGTGACAGATGCGCCATCAAGCCGGCCGCGTCAGTTGCTCGCGGGTTCACGCGGCCAGCGGTTGAAGGCCAAGATCCATAGCGCGACCAGATTCCCCAACGGAACAACCGCGAGCAACGCCCACCAACCGGAAAACCCCAACCGACGCAGGATCTTCGCGATCGGAAAGCACACCAGAAAGACGTAGCCGGCGATGATCAGCCAGTGCCAGATCGACATGCTCACCATCGCGCGCGCCCCGCTTCAGTTGTCCTCGCCCACGTAATCAATGTGGAACTGCGGCGCTTGATCGTCCAGCGGATCTTCATCGGCGGCCGTCGCCTCGGGATTGGGCACCACGAAGTCCGGCGGCAGGTCGAGCGACAGCAGCCCCGCGGCCTTCATCTCCGCCATGCCCGGCAGGTCGGACAGGCTGGCCAGCCCATAGTGTTCGAGGAAGGCGTCGGTAGTGCCGTAGGTCACCGGCCGTCCTGGCGTGCGCCGGCGACCGCGCATCCGCACCAGGCCCAGCTCCAGCAGTACGTCCAGGGTGCCCTTGCTCGCCTGCACGCCGCGCACGGCCTCGATCTCCGCCCGCGTCACCGGCTGGTGGTAGGCGATGATCGCGAGAGTCTCCTGCGCGGCCTTCGACAGCCGGCGCGGCTCCTCCTTCTCCTCGGTCATCAGCCAGGTCAGGTCGGCGGCGGTCTGGAATCGCCAGCGGTCGGCGACGCGGACCAGTTCGACGCCGCGGCCCTCATAGCGCGCCTGCAGCGCGGCGATCGCGGCCTTCACCTCGGCCCCCTCGGGCAGGCGTTGCGCCAAGTCGGCTTCGCTCAACGGGCCCGCCGCGGCGAAGAGCAGCGCCTCGATCTCGCGTTCGGTTTCCTCCAACCCCGTCACGACCGCGGCTCCTTCGAGCGGATGTAGATGTCGGCGAAGGCTTCGAGCTGCCGGGCTTCCAGCGCCCCCTCCTTCACCAGCTCCAGGCTGGCCGAGAGCGTCGAGGCGACATAGGAGGCCCGCGACGGCCCCTGCCCCGCCGTTCCGGTCGGGGCGACGCCGGTCAGCGAGGTCCAGCGGTCGAGGTCGGGCAGCAGCTTGCGCAGCCGCTCGCGCGCGTCCTCCAGCGGATAGGCCTGGGGCGGGCGCGGCGTGTAGTAGCGCTTCACCTCTTTCACCCGCTGGCCGATGTAGGCGCTCATCAGCTGATAGAGGTCGCCCTCGATCCGGCCCGAGGGAATCACCTTGATGGCTTCGGGATCGCCGCGGCCGAACACGTCGCGGCCGAGCTGAGGCCGGACCTTCAACGCCTCGCCGGCGTTGCGCATCGCATCCAGCTTGGCCAGGCGATAGGCGAGCCGCGCCGCCATCTCCTCGGCCGGGAGTTCCTCGGCCTTGGGCCGCTCGAGCTTCGGCAGCAGCAGCCGGGACTTCAGGTAGGCCAGCCAGGCCGCCATCACCAGATAGTCGGCCGCCAGCGAGAACCGCCGGCGCCGCGCCTGCTGGACGAACGTCAGATACTGGTCGGCGAGCTTGCTCACCGACAGCTGCAGCAGATCGACCTTCTGGCCGCGGGCGAGCGCCAGCAGCACGTGCAGCGGGCCTTCGTAGCCTTCCAGCTCGACGACCAGGGCCTCGCCGTCTTCCGCGGCGCTGGCCGCGGCGGTGAAGTCCAGGTTCGGCTGGAACGGCTGGCTCATGCCGCCGAACCTAGCTGGTTCCGAGCGCCGCGGCGAACCGGGCCCGCGCCTCGTCGATGTCGAGCGGCTCGGGCGCGCGGGCGATCCGCGCCATGGCCGCCTCGGCCCGGCGCTTGGCGCGGCCCTTCAAGGCCCCGCAGCCTTCGACCACCGGCTTCATCTCCGCCATGTCGCCGTTGCAGTGCAGAACCACGTCGCAGCCGGCGGCGATCGACTGCTCGGCCCGCTCGGCGAAATCGCCGCTCAGCGCCTTCATCGACAGGTCGTCGCTCATCACCAGGCCGTCGAAGCCGATCGCCCCGCGGATGACCTTGCGCATCGCCTTCTTCGAGGTCGTCGCCGGTCGCTTCGGATCGATCGCCGAATAGATCACGTGGGCGGTCATCGCCATCGGCATGTCGGAGAGCACCCGGAACGGCGCGAAGTCGCGGGCGTCGAGCTCGTCCCAGCTGGCGTCAACCACCGGCAGTTCGAGGTGGCTGTCGGCCTTCGCCCGGCCGTGACCGGGGATGTGCTTGATCACCGGCAGCACGCCGCCGGCGATCAGCCCTTCGGCGGCGGCGCGGCCGAGGTAGGCCACCTGTTCCGGGGTGTCGCCATAGGCCCGGTCGCCGATGATCTCGTGGCCGTGCGGATCGGGCACGTCCAGCACCGGCACGCAGTCGACGTTGATCCCCAGGCTCGCCAGGTCGTGGGCGATCAGCCGCGCCCCCAGCCGGGTGATCTCGCGGCGCAGCAGCGGGTCATTGCCCGGCAGCTGGCCGTAGGTCCGGCCCGGCGGATAGATCGGCCAGTGCGGCGGCTTCAGGCGCTGGACCCGGCCGCCTTCCTGGTCGATCAGCACCGGCGCGTCCGGTCGGCCGACCGTCTCGCGCAGCGCGTCGACCAGTTGGCGGACCTGGTCCGGCGTCTCGACGTTGCGGGCGAAGAGGATGAAGCCCCAGGGCTTCACGTCGCGGAAGAAGGCGACCTCTTCACGGCTCAGCGTGGTCCCGGCGCAGCCGAGGATGCAGGCCCGGACGCTCACTTGACGAAGCAATCGGTGCCGGCGGCCTTCAGCTTGCCGCAGAAGGCCGAGGCCTCGGCCTTGCTGGCGAAGCCGGTGACCGAGGTGCGGTAGAGCGTCTTGCCGTCGCGCTCGATGCGCTCGACGCCCTTGCCCTTGCCGACGGCCAGGCCCGGCGCGGCGGCGACCGCCTTGCTCCAGGCCTTGTCGGCGAGCGCCGTCGAGGACACCGCGCCGATCTGCACCGCAGCGGCGCCGGCCTTGGCGGCCGCGGGGGCCGGAGTCGGGGCCGGCTTGGCGGCGGGCGGCGGCGGAAGCGGCGCCTGGATGGCTTTGGGCGCGGGCGCTGGAGCCGGCGGAACCGGAGCGACGGCGGCCGGGGCGGCGGCGGGCGCAGCCGCCGGGCGCAGGGCTGCGCCGGCGCCCACCGGCGTGGTCGGCGCGGCGGCCGGCGGCGGCGGAGCTTGCGGTTCCGGCCGGGCGGCGGGCTGCTCGGGCGGCGGCACGAAGTTCGGCCCGGCCGGTGCGGCCTGGCCACCCTCGGATTGATAAATCTGCAGGCCGGCCGCGGGATCTTGCGGCTGGGCGTCAGCCGGCGCGGCGCTCTTCATCTCGGCGACCGGCGTGCCCACGGTCTGCGGCGCCTGGCCCGCCTCGCGCACGCCTGAGCGGTAGAACAGGACGATGGCCACGATCAGGCCCACCAGGACCAGGCCGCTGATGATCAGGGTGACGGGGAACGGCCGCGCCCCGCGGACCGGTTGCCGCGCGTCGAACGACAGGGGCGCGTCGGCTGTGGGTGGGGCGTACGCGCCGCGGTCGTGATCAGCCATCGCCATCTCCGAACTCCTCAAAGACGCGCGAGGCCAGGCCGCGAATCGCACGCTTTCAAGCCGCAACTCTAGCCAAGGCGGCGGGTCGCCGAACCGCCCCGATCGGATTTTCTTTGGGCGACGTTTCGCCGCTGTCGGACGATCAGTTCCAGACTTCCAGGTGGAAGAGCTTGCGGTGCTCCTCGATCGCGTAGCGGTCGGTCATCCCGGCGATGTAGTCGCAGATCATCCGCGCCCGCCCGGCCTCGTCGCGCCCCTGGAGCCGCTGGTACCATTCGGTCGGCAGGACCTCCGGCTCGGCCATGAACAGCTGGAACATCTCGGCCAGGATCCGCCGCGCCTGGCTGCGGGTGCGATTGACCTTCCAGTGCCGGTACATTCGCTCCATCAGGAAGAGCCGCAGCGCCGACAGATCCTCGGCCATGTCGCGGGAGAAGCTGATCAGCGCCTGACCGAGCGTGCGCACGTCCTCCGGGCTCTTCACCCCGCCCTGCTCGACCCGCCGGCGCGTCTCGGCCATCACGTCGTCGACCATCGCGCCGATCATCCGCCGGACCGCCTCCAGTCGGATGATGCTGGGATCGCAGTCGGGATAGTCGGCCCAGGCGCCCTCGATCTGCGGCCCAATCAACGGCACCGCGCGCAGCTCCTCCAGGGTGAAGAGGCCCGCCTGCACGCCGTCGTCGACGTCGTGGTTGTTGTAGGCGATGTCGTCGGCCAGCGCCGCCACCTGGGCCTCGGCCGAGGCCCAGGTCGAGAGCCGCAGGTCGTACTGCGCGTCGAACTCGGCGATCCCCCGCCAGGACGGCTTCTCAAGCTTATCGGCCACCGGGCCGTTGTGCTTGATGACCCCTTCCAGCGTCTCCCAGGTGAGGTTCAGGCCCTCGAAGCGCGGATAGCGGCGCTCCAGCTTCGTCACGACCCGGAAGGTCTGCACATTGTGATCGAAACCGCCGTAGTTCTGCATCTGGATCTGCAGCTCGTCCTCGCCGGCGTGGCCGAACGGCGGGTGGCCGAGGTCATGGGCCAGCGCCACGGTCTCGGCGAGATCCGGGTCGAGCCCCAGCGCGGTGGCGATCGAGCGGGCGATCTGCGCCACTTCCAGCGAATGCGTCAGCCGGGTGCGGAAGTGGTCGCCTTCATGCGCGACGAAGACCTGGGTCTTCTCCTTCAGCCGGCGAAACGCGCTGGTGTGAATGATCCGGTCGCGGTCGCGGGCGAAGGCGCTGCGCGTCTTGCTGAGGTCCTCGGCGAACTTGCGACCGCGGGACCGGGACGGGCTTTCGGCGTAGGGCGCGCGGGGCGGGATCGACGGCATCAGAGCCTTGCATTGCAGTGGCCTCTTGGTCGAAGCCCAAGAGCACCTCATATAGGCTTTGCAGAGTTTTCGTTTAACAGCGCATGACCGTGAGCCTCGACCTGACCCTTTCCCCCAGCGCCGCCCGCCGAATCCGCTCGATCGGCGAAGCCGAAGGCCGTGCGGTCATGCTGCGTGTCGCGGTGGAAGGCGGCGGCTGCTCCGGCTTCCAGTATCTGTTCGACCTGGTCGACGAGGCCCAGCCCGACGACCTGAGGATCGAGCGCGACGGCGCGGCCGCCCTGGTCGACGAGATGTCGCTGGCCCTGCTGAAGGGCTCGGAGATCGACTTCGTCGACGAACTGGCCGGCGCGGAGTTCCGCATCCGCAACCCCAACGCCAAGTCCAGCTGCGGCTGCGGCGTCAGCTTCTCGGTCTAGCTTCAACTGTCATCCCGGTTTCGCGGAGCGAAGACCGGTACCCAAGAACACGGCGATTACGAGCGCTACCTGCGTGGCCGCGTTCTTGGATCCCGGACAAGCCGCAAACGCGGCTTTCCGGGATGACATGCGGTGTCGGGGCTAAGCCGGCAACCGCGCCCGCTCTTCATCCGTCGCCGGGAACATCGCGAAGTACGGCTTGGCCTCGCTGATGGCGCGGGCGACGCTCGGACGCTCGAGCAGGCGCGCGCGGTAGGCCGCCGTCACCGGGAAGCCGTCCAGCGGCTCGGCGATCGCCGCATAGAACAGCGCCGGCGCCGCGGCGCAGTCGGCCAGGCTGAAGGCCTCGCCCGCCGCCCAGGTCCGTCCGGCCAGCCGCTGCTCGATCACCCCATAGGCGTGCCGGAGGTTGGCGCGCGCCATCTGCACCGACAGCGGATCGCGCTGGTCCGCCGGACGGAGCCGATCGCTCACGATCGGCTGGAAGGCGTTCATCACGTGGTGGTCGAAGACGCGATCCCACAGCCGCGCCTCGAGCGCTTGGTCGGCCTCCCCGGGGATCAATCGAACCGCGCCGGGATAATGTCGGTCGAGATACTCGATGATGATGCTGGTCTCGAACACCTCGGCGCCGCGGGTCCTGTCGCGCAGCGCTGGGATCTTGCCGAACGGCGAGAGCTTCAGAAGCGCCTCACGCTCCGCCGGATCGCCGAGGTTCACCACCACCGGTTCGAACGGCGTCCCCTGCTCGTACAGGGCGATCAGCACCTTCCAGCAATAGGACGACAACGGGTGCAAATGCAGCTCAAGCGCCATGAGACTTCTCCACATCAGTTAAGCGAACACTTAAGCGTCTGAAGACGGCTGCGCAAGCCGCCTTGAGCCCGACCCGGCCGACCACTAGCTTCGCCGCCGCACCTCGGAGTCGTCATGCGCATCGCCACCTGGAACGTGAACTCGGTCAACGCGCGGCTGGAGACGGTCGTCCGCTGGTTCGAAGAGGCCCAGCCCGACGTCGCCTGCCTGCAGGAAATCAAGTGCGTCGACGAGAAGTTTCCCGCCGAAGCCTTTGAACGGCTTGGCTATAACGTCGCGGTCCATGGCCAGAAGTCGTACAACGGCGTGGCCCTGCTCTCGAAGCACCCGCTGGAGGACATCCGCCGCGGCCTGCCGGAAGGCGACGGCGACGACCACGCCCGCTACATCGAAGCCGTGGTCTCCGGACCGCAGCCGGTGCGGGTGGCCTCCATCTACCTGCCGAACGGCAATCCGATCGGCACCGAGAAGTTCAGCTACAAGCTGGCCTGGATGGACCGGCTGCGCCGCCATGCCCAGGCCCTGCTGGCCTACGAGGAGCCGCTGGCCCTGCTCGGCGACTATAACGTGATCCCCGAACCGCGCGACGCGGAGTTCCCGCAGAACTGGGTGGAAGACGCCCTCTTCCAGCCGGAGACCCGCGCGGCGTTCCGGGCGCTGAAGTGGCTGGGCCTGACCGAAGCCTATCTGCAGGCCGACGGCGCGCCGGGCGCCTACACCTTCTGGGACTATCAGGCCGGCGCCTGGCAACGGAACAACGGCATCCGCATCGACCACGCCCTGCTCTCGCCGCAGGCGGCCGACCGGCTGCGCGGGGTCTCGATCCATCGCGACGTGCGCGGCTGGGACAAGCCCTCGGACCACGTGCCGCTGGTCATCGAACTCGACGTCTGACGGTCGCGCCCCGGCCGCAAAACCGTTTCGCGCGCGGCCGTTACGGCTTAGCTTCGGGGCGATGACTCAGCTTGGCCCCTTCCTGGTCCTGATCGGCGTCGCCGCGGTGGCGCTGGCGTCGCTCGGCGGCGCGGTGGCCTGGTACAACGAGGAGGCCCGCCGGATCCGCCGTGGCCTGCGCCGAGTGCTCCGCGGCGAGAGCCACGCGGAGATCATCGCCTACGGCCGCGGCCGCGGCGCCGGCTTCAACTTCACCAGCAACACCATGGCGGTGGCCTGGGACGCCGGGGCCTGGTGCCTGATCTACCGGATGGACGAACTCCTCGGCGTCGAGCTGATCGTCGACAACCAGGTCGCCGCCCGCGCCTTCCGGGGCGAGCCGCGCCGGCCGCTGGACGTGTTGGACGGCGCGGAGAAACAGGTCGCCCTACGGCTGGTGTTCGACGATCCGCAGTACGCCGACTTCGTCCTCGAGCTCTGGAGCGCCGCCCGCGCGAGCCGCCGCGGCCCGGACGCGGCCACCGCCGTCGAGGAGGGCAACCGCTGGCTCGCCCGGGTCGAGTCGGTGTTCCGCCGCAAGCAGGGGCCGGTCACGCGCCTCGCCTCCCTCCCGCCGCCTCAAGCGGCGCCGCCCGTCGCCGCCGAGGCGCCGCAACCGCCCCGCCCCACCCCAGCGCCCGCGCCGATCCCGGCCGATCCGCATCAGGAGCTGCCGTTCGACCTGGACGAAGACGAGGACGCGGACGACGAGGCTGTCGGTCGGTAGAGTCCGTCCCGCAGGCGAACACCTTCCCGGACGGCCTGCAAGGCCATCCGGGACCCAGGGCGACCGCACGGCAGAACCGCCTGGGTCCCGGCTCTCCGCTTCGCTGCGGCCGGGATGACGGAGGCGGGTAAAACTCAGATATCCGCATAGACGTGCGTCTCGGCCCGCCCGCCGGGATGAGTCACCGCGCCGAGGTAGGCGGGGCCAACCAGCTGGGCGAATTTCCATAGCGCGCCGGAATTGTAGTCGGTCGCCCGGGGCGCCCAGTCGCGGGCGCGATGCTCCAGCTCGATGGGATCGACCTCGAGGTCGAGACTGCCGGCATCGGCGTCGATCGCGATGATGTCGCCGTCCCGGACCAGGGCGATCGGTCCGCCGGCCTGCGCCTCCGGGCCCACGTGGCCGATGCAGAGGCCGCGGGTCGCCCCGGAGAAGCGGCCGTCGGTGATCAGCGCCACCTGGTCGCTGATACCCTGGCCGTAGATCGCCGCGGTGGTGGCCAGCATCTCGCGCATGCCCGGTCCGCCGCGCGGTCCCTCGTAGCGGATCACCAGCACGTCGCCCGGCTTGTAGTCGCCCGCCTGCACCGCGGCGAAACAGGCCTCCTCGCCATCGAACACCCGGGCGGGGCCGCGGTGACGGCGGTGCGCCAGGCCGGCGACCTTGACGATCGCCCCGTCGGGGGCGAGCGAGCCCCACAGGCCGACCACCCCGCCGGTCGGCGACAGCGGGTCGGCGACCGGCCGGATCACGTCCTGGTCGCTGCGCCAGACCACGCCCTCGAGGTTCTCGCGAATCGTCCTGCCGGTGACCGTCAGGCAGTCGCCGTGGATCAGCCCGGCGTCCAGCAGGGTGCGCAGCAGCATCGGCACGCCGCCGGCCTCACCCATCCGCTTCGCCGGATAGCGGCCGCCCGGCATCAGGTCGGCGAGATAGGGCGTGCGCCTCATGACCTCGCAGACGTCGCGCAGGGTGAACTCCAGGCCGGCTTCATGGGCCATGGCCGGCAGGTGCAGACCGCCATTGGTCGAGCCGCCGGTCGCGGCGATGACCACGGCGGCGTTCTCGAACGCTTCGCGGGTGCAGATGTCGCGCGGCCGAAGATTGGTCTCGATCAGCCGCATCACCGTCTCGCCGGTGGCCTCGGCGTAGCGATCGCGGTCGAGGTAGGCCGCCGGCAGCGCCGACGACAGCGGCAGCGCCAGGCCGATGGCCTCGGAGACGCAGGCCATGGTGTTGGCGGTGTACTGGCCGCCGCAGGCGCCGTCGCCGGGACAGGCGTGCTGCTCCAGGTCGCAGAGGTCCTCCAGGCTCATCCGTCCGGCGGCGTGCCGGCCGACGCCCTCGAAGACGTCCTGCACCGTCACTTCGCGACCGTGCCACTGCCCAGGCAGAATCGAGCCGCCGTAGATGAAGGCGCTCGGCGCGTTGAGCCGCAGCATGGCCATCATCATGCCCGGCAGGCTCTTGTCGCAGCCGGCGACGCCGATCAGGGCGTCATAGGCATGGCCGCGCATCGTCAGCTCGACCGAGTCGGCGATGACGTCGCGACTGACCAGCGACGAGCGCATCCCCTCGTGGCCCATGGCGATGCCGTCGGTCACGGTGATGGTGACGAACTCGCGCGGGGTGCCGCCGGCGCGCTTGACGCCCTCGGCCGCGGCCCGCGCCTGGCGCATCAGCGAGGTGTTGCAGGGCGCCGCCTCGTTCCAGCAGGAGGCGACGCCGACGAACGGCTGATCGATCTCGCGGCTGCCCAGGCCCATGGCGTAGTAGTAGGATCGATGCGGGGCCCGCTCCGGGCCCTCGGTGACGTGGCGGCTGGGCAGTCGCGACTTGTCCCATCCGCCGTCCGGCTTGCGATGCATGGTCAGGATCTCCCAGCAGGAGGCGGACTCTAAAGCGCGCGAGGCGTGGAAAAGCGCCGTGCGGCTTCACCGCCACCACAGCGGCGCTTGCGCGTTCATCTTCCGATGACAGTGCAAAACCAAGTCGACGCGCGGCCTTCCGCGCCCAGTTTCCATCCGTCCCGGCGAGCGCTCATGGCGCTGGCGATCGCCGGCGCGCTCGCCGCCTGCCAGCGCAAGTCCCCGACGCCGGCCGCCACCGCCGAGGTCACGCCGCCGCCACGGCCGCTGCCGCCGCCTCCCTTCAGGGGGAAGGACGCCGAGATGGCCATGGAGGCGCTCAAGGCTGCGCCCGACCATGGCTTCGCCGCCAAGCGCTTCCGCACGGATCACATCGCAGAGTTGGTCAACTCCGCGGACGCAGCCCAACAGGCCGAGGGCGAACGCCAACTGCGCGCGATCGTCGTGGACTACGCCCGGGCCCATCGCGGCCTGACCGTTCCGGCGGGGGCCAGGCCCCGCGACTGGGGACAGAAGCCTGCCGCCTATGACGCCGAAGCGGAGCTAAACGCGGCGATCCGGGCCGGAACGCTGAAGGCATGGCTCGACGACCTGCCGTCCAAGTCGCCGACCTACCAGGCGCTGCAGGCCGCCTATGTGGCCTACCTGAGGGGCGAGAAGCCTCCGCCCCGCCCCAAGGTCGCCGCAGCGCCCCTGGCGCTCGGCGCGCAGGACAGGACGACGGCGGCGCTGCGCAAGCGCCTCGCCCTCGAGTTCCCGGAGCTCATCGACGTCCCCGAGGAGACGCCGGTCGACGAGGCGCTGATCGCGTCCCTGCAGCGCTATCAGGCCGCGCACGGCTTGCCGCCGAGCGGCTATCTCGACGACGCCACCGTGAAGAAGCTGAACACTCCCCTGCTGAACCCGGGCGACGCGCTGCGGGCCAATATGGAGCGCCAGCGCTGGCTGCCCCGCGCCGAGCCCGCCACCCGCATCGACGTGAACATCGCCTCGGCGGAGATGAACTACTTCGCCGACAACCAGCCCGTGACCCACATGCTGGTCGCCGCCGGGAAGAAGGGCGACGAAACGCCGATGCTGACCTCGGCGATCGACAGCCTCGTTCTCAACCCGCCCTGGTACGTGCCGCAGCGGATTGCGCGCGAGGAAATCGTGCCGAAGGGCCGCGCCTACATGCGCTCGCGCGGCTTCGTCTGGCGCGACGGCCGGCTGATCCAGCGCCCCGGCCCGCACACCGCGCTCGGCCTCGTGAAGTTCGACTTTCCCAACGACTACGCCGTCTACCTGCACGACACGCCGTCGAAGGCGGCGTTCAACCGCGCCCAGCGCACGGTGAGCCATGGCTGCGTGCGCCTGGCCCGCGCGGTGGAGCTCGCCCGAACCTTGATTTCCCAGCAGCCGGGCTGGTCGGCGGCGCGGCTCGACAAGGTCCTGGCGTCGGGCCGGACCACGCGCGTCAAGCTCGACCAGCCGGTGCCCGTACGGCTGATGTACCTGACCGCCGTGCCGCAGGCCGACCAGATCGCCTATCTGCCCGACGTCTACGGCTGGGACACCCAGCTGCTTGGGCTGCTCGATCGTTACGAGGCGCGAAAGCGCTCGGCCTAGACCGTCGCCTTGGCCGATTCCTCGACGGCGACGGCGACTTGGAGGGCGCCGATCGCCTCGTCGGCGGTGACCACCGGCCTCGGCGCATGACCGCTGACGGCCATCAGGAAGCTGTGCACGCTGGCGCCCAGCGGATCCCGGCCGGCCGGCGTGTCGGCGAAGTCCGGATTGAGCTCGAACGGCGTGGTGTTGCGGAAGGTCCGCGCCAGGAAGTCGATCTCGACCTCGCCTGAGGGGAAGACCACCCGCATGGTGCGCTCGCGCGCCGGCGCCTGGCGGGAGACGTCGAACACCGCGGTGAAGCCGTCGTCGAAGCCCACCTCGGCGCGGATGTCGTTCCAGCCGCCTTCGGCGCTGACCCGCGCCGGCTGCGGCCGCGCGGTGGTGAGCGCGAGCGCTAGGTCGATGTCGTGAACCATCAGGTCGAGCACGGCCGAGACGTCCTGGCTGCGCTCCGACGGCGGACCATGCCGCAGCGCCTCCAGGCGCAGCGGCTGCTCGGGGACGTCCAGCAGGCCCATCGCGCGGAACACCACGCGCTCCTGGTGACCGCAGGCGACGACGAGATTGCGGGCGGCGGCGGCGGCGCGGATCTTCTCCGCATCGACCAGGCTCACCGCGAGCGGCTTCTCCACATAGATCGACTTGCCGGCCTCGATCGCGGCCAGGGCGTGCTGGGCGTGAACCGTCGCCGGCGAGGCGATCGTCACCACGTCCACCGCGTCCAGGAAGCTGGCCATGTCGTGGAAGGCGCGCCCGCCGAGCGGCACGGCGACCTTCGCTGCCCGCTCGGGATGTGGATCGAGCACGGCCGACAGCACCGCGCCGTCCTGCTTCGCGTATTGGCGCGCATGATAGCCGCCGAACACGCCAGCGCCGATCACGCCGCCCCGTAGGACCTTGGACTCTGTCATGCTGCTCTCCGGATCGCGCTGCGCCTAGCAGGTCAAAGCCGCCGACGCCACCCGAAGGCGATTGGCCCGCCCCGATGCGCGGGTTAGAACTCATGCTTCCGTTTCGCCCGGGAGCCGCTCGTGCCGCGCCTTTTCAGCGCCTTCATCATCGTCGACTGGAGCGCGGCCTCGAAGCCGACGACGGGCGCCGACTCGATCTGGATCGGCGTGCTGAAGCGAGACGTGCGCTTCCGTATGGCCTTCGAAAGCTACAATCCGCCGACCCGCGCCGAGGCGGAGAAGCGGCTGGCGGCGATTCTCGACGACCTGAAAAAGCGCGGCGAACGCGCCCTGCTCGGCTTCGACTTCTCGCTGGCCTTCCCGCGCGGTTTCGCCGCGGCCCTGAATCTGCCCGGCGACCCGCCTTGGCGGGCGGTCTGGGACCAGATCGACAAGATGGCCAAGGACAAGGTCGACAACACCAACAACCGCTTCGGCGTCGGCGCGGAGATCAACCGACGGCTGACCGGCGGTCCGTTCCCGTTTTGGGGGTGCCCGCCGAAAGACGCGCTGACCACCCTGCAACCGAAGCGCAGCCGCGCGCACGGGCCCGACGACCTGCCGGAATTCCGGCACGCCGATCTCGCGGCCAAGGGCGCGGCCTCGATCTGGAAGCTCTACTACAACGGCTCGGTCGGCGGGCAGTCGATCCTCGGCATCCCGGCGGTGAAGCGCCTGAAGCTCGCCCGCGGCGAGGCGTTGAAGGTCTGGCCGTTCGAGACCGGCTTCAAGGCGCTGACCGAGGACGCCCTGGCTGGCGTCCAGACCGTGGTGGCCGAGGTCTACCCCTCGCTGGTGAAGGTCCAGGTCGCCCCCGCCGAGGTGAAGGATCTGGCGCAAGTGCGCGCCGCAGCTGAACATTTCGCCAAGCTCGACGAGGCCGGAAAGCTCGCCGCCCTGTTCGCGCCGCCGGCCGGCACGCCGCCGGACGTGGTGCTCGACGCCGAGCGCGAGGAAGGCTGGATCCTGGGCGCGGGCAGCTAGCCCGCTCAGGCCTCCACCACCTCCTGGACGAGGTCTTCGGCCCTCGCCGGCCGCAGGATCAGCAACATCGGGACCAGCAGCAGGCTGGCGAGCGCCATCCAGGCGAAGATGGCGTCATAGGCCATCACCGAGCCCTGCCGGGTGATCTCGGCGTTGAGCCCGTCCAGACCGTGCGCCCCGCCGAACACTTGTGGCAGGCTCCAGCGGACCACCGGATCGCTCTCGATGATGTTGGCCGCCAGCCGCTCGTGCGCGGCGGCGCTCTGCTGGGTCAGCATGGCCTGCAGCCCGGCGATGCCCAGGCTGGCGCCCATGGTCCGCACCACGGTGCTGAACACCGCCGCCTCGGTGCGATGCGCGGCGCTGATGGTGGCGTAGCTCAGCACCGCCAGGGGATTGGCCATCAGGCCCATGCCGAAGCCCTGCAGCACGCCAGCGGCCTTGATGTTGGCGGCGGTCATCGACAGGTCGAAGTGCGCCATCAGCCACAGGCCGTAGCCGGAGATCAGGACGCCGAGCGTCACCGTCGGCCGCGGCCGGAACACCCGCGCCATCCAGGGCACCAGGGCGAAGGCGGCCATCGAGCCGAAGCCCCGGTACATCGAGACCTCCCCGCTCTGCAGCGCCGAATAGCCCATCAGGTTCTGCATGAACGACGGCATCAGGGCGTTGGTCGAATAGAGCAGCACCGCCATGGCGAAGATCATGATGGTGCAGGTCACGAAGTTGCGGTCGCGCAGCACCTCGCGCGGGAAGAAGGGGTGCTCGGCCGTCAGCGTCTGGACGACGAAGACGTACAGCCCGCAGAGCGCCAGGATCGCCTCGATCCAGATCTCGCGGGCGTAGAACCAGTCGAGGCTGGGGCCGCGGTCGGCCATCAGCTGGATGCAGCCGGTGAACAGCACCAGCGCGCCGAAGCCGATGAAATCGAACGGCCGCTGCCGGCCGCCCTCGTTCGCCGGCAAGGCGAAATAGACCAGGGCGAAGGCCAGCGCCCCCACCGGCACGTTGATGTAGAAGACCCAGCGCCAGGAGAAGTGCTCGGTCAGGTAGCCGCCGAGCGTCGGCCCCAGGATCGGCCCGACCATGATGGTCGCGCTCCAGATCGACATCACCCGCGGCATCACCTCGGCCGGCCAGAGGTCGAAGATCGCCGCTTGGGAGAGCGGCATCATCCCGGCCCCGGCGAACCCCTGCAGCAGGCGGAAGAAGACCATCTCCGGCAGGTTGGTGGCGACCCCGCACAGCACCGAGGCGAGGACGAAGGCGACGATCGAGAACAGGAACATCGGCTTGCGGCCGATCTTCAGCGCCAGCCAGCCGGAGAACGGCGTCATGATGGCCGCGGCGACGATGTAGGAGGTCAGCACCCAGGTGATCTGGTCCTGGGCGGCCGACAGGCTGCCCATCATGTGCGGCAGGGCGACGTTGGCGATCGTCGAGTCGAGCGCCTGCATGATCACGGCCAGCATCAGCCCGCCGGTCGCGAGCACCCGTGTCGTTGGATCGACTTCGGCGTCGTTCATGCGCCCGGCGTTCTCCCTGGCGAACTTTAGTCCGCAATCAGAGAACGTGGCCAGCGCCTGAAGCCGCTCACAGGCTCCGTCGGCTGAGCATCCAGAAGCGGGCGAGCAGCAGCCCGCAGGATATCGTGCTGGCGATGATCACCGCCCAGACCATGCCGTTCACGCCCAGCTTCATCGGGATCGCCAGGAACCAGGCGAGCGGCGCCATGACGACGATGTAGCTGGCCATGTGCGTCCCGGTCGGCACCCACACGTCGCCGCGCGCCCGCAGCGCCTGGGCGGCGACCACCTGCAGGCAGTCCGGCAGAAACCACAGGCAGGCCAGCGTCAGCCCCGCGCCGGCCATCGCCAGGGTCAGGGAATCGCGGGTGTAGAGCGCGGCGATCGGATGGGCGAACGGCCAGACGGCGAGCGCCACCAGCAGGCCGAACACCGTCGCCACGGCGAAGGACGCCGCGGCCGCGCGGCGCACGCCCGCCGCGTCACGCGCGCCATAGGCCTGGCCGACCCGCACGGCGGTCGCCGCGGCGAGTCCCAGCGGCACCATGAAGACCACGGCGCCGACGTTCAGCACGATCGCCCAGCTCGCCACCGCCAGCGCGCTGATCCAGCCGGCGATGATGTTCAGGCTGTTGAAGGCGGTGACCTCGAAGAAGTTGGACAGTCCCGCGCCGAAGCCGATGTGCCGCTGCTCCGCCGCGGCGGCGGGATCATGCGCCGCCCGGTCGAACACGCCCAGTTCCCGCGCCTCGGCCATGCGGGCGATGTAGGCGAGCATGAACAGGCACAGCGCCGTCCGCGCGCCGAGGGTGGCGTAGGCGCCGCCGACGGCGCCCAGCGCCGGCAGGCCAAAGGTCCCCGGCACCAGCAGCAGGTTGAGGGCCAGATTGACCAGGTTTGCGCCCCACATCGCCCAGACCGCGGGGCCCGGTCGCGAGAGGCCTTCCAGCCAGAAGCTCGCCGCCACGCTCACCGCATACGGCATCAGCGAGAAGGCGAAGACCAGCAGCGGCGCCGAGGCGCCGTCGGCGAGATCCTTGCTCAGCCCGACCGCGTGCAGGAACGGCGGCCCGCCGATCAGCAGCACGACGGTGGAGACCAGGCCGATCCAAAAGCTGTAGACCACGCCCCGCCGCAGCACCGCGCCGGCGTCGTGCCTGCGCCCTTCGCCCACCGCGCGCGCGGTCATCACCTGCACGCCGCTGAGCAGGCCGACCACCATGGTGATGACGATGTTGGTCGGCGTCCAACCGATGGCGTGATAGCCGAGCTGGGCGGCGGAGTAGCGGCCGACGACGATCGCGTCGGTCAGGCCCATGGTCATAATGCCCAGCCGGGCCAGCACGACCGGGCCGGCCAGCTTCATCAGCTGGTCGAGTTCGGTGCGGAACGGATGGTCACGGCCCCCGGCGACGGAGGCCGTCCGGGTCGACGGACGGTCCATGGGCGCGCTGCCGGTATGTCAAAGTGGCGTGGAAGGTGGGCACCCGGAAGCTGGGCTGCAAGGGCAGGAGTGAAACAGCTCGTCATCCCGGCCGCAGCGAAGCGGAGAGCCGGAACCCAGCGGGTTCTGCAGTGCTGCCGCCCTGGGTCCCGGATCGGCCCTTCAGGCCGTCCGGGATGACGGAGCTTGGAGGTTCAGCCCGCCGAGGCCCGCTTCGCCGGCCGTGCGCCCTCTTCCTTCAGCTTCTCGGCCACCAGGAAGGCCAGCTCCAGCGCCTGCTCGCCGTTCAGCCGCGGGTCGCAGTGCGTGTGGTAGCGGTCGGCCAGGTCGCCCTCGGTCAGCGCCCGCGCGCCGCCCAGGCATTCGGTGACGTTCTGCCCGGTCATCTCCAGGTGGACGCCGCCGGGGTGCACGCCTTCGGCCTCGCAGATCTCCACGAAGCTCTTCACCTCGGAGAGGATGCGGTCGAACGGCCGGGTCTTGTAGCCGTTGGCGGCGGTCAGCGTGTTGCCGTGCATCGGGTCGATCGCCCAGACCAGACTGCGGCCGTCGGCCTTGGTGGCGCGCAGCAGGCGCGGCAGGCGCTCGGCGATCTTCTCCGAGCCGAAGCGGCCGTAGACGGTCAGGCGGCCCGGCTCGTTCTTCGGGTTGAGCACGTCCATCAGGCGCAGGATGTCGTCGCCTTCCATGGTCGGCCCGCACTTCACCCCGATCGGGTTGCGGATGCCGCGGAAGAATTCGACATGGGCGCCGTCCAGCTCGCGGGTGCGCTCGCCGATCCACAGCAGGTGCGCGGAGGTGTCGTACCACTCGCCCGAGGTGGAATCGACGCGGGTCATCGCTTCCTCGACGCCGAGCAGCAGGCCTTCGTGACTGGTGAAGAACTCCACCTGATGCAGGCTGGGATGGCTCTCGGGCGTGACGCCGATGGCCTCCATGAAGGCCAGCGACTCGCTGATCCGCTTGGACAGCTCCTCGTAGCGTGCGGCCTGCGGCGAGCCCGCCACGAAGCCCAGCGTCCAGCGGTGGATGTTGTGCAGATCGGCGTAACCGCCGGTCGCGAACGCCCGCAGCAGGTTCAGCGTCGCGGCCGACTGCGCGTAGGCCTGCAGCAGCCGGTTCGGGTCCGGGGTCCGCGACTCGGGGCTGAACTCCATCGCGTTGATGATGTCGCCGCGATAGGACGGCAGCGTCGCCTCGCCCTGGGTCTCGAGCGGCGACGAGCGCGGCTTGGCGAACTGGCCGGCCATGCGGCCCACCTTCACCACCGGCTTGCCGCCGGCGAAGGTCAGCACCACCGCCATCTGCAGGATCAGGCGGAAGGTGTCGCGGATGTTGTCGGCGTGGAATTCCTTGAAGCTCTCGGCGCAGTCGCCGCCCTGCAGCAGAAAGGCGCGGCCCTCGGCCACCTCGCCCAGCAGGCTCTTCAGCCGGCGCGCCTCGCCGGCGAACACCAACGGCGGCATGCCCCGGAGCATCTGCTCGACCTTCGTCACCTGGGCGAGGTCGGGATAGTCGGTCGGCATGTGCTTGCCGGGCTTGGATCTCCAGGAAGCGGGCGTCCAGTGTTCCATCGTCGTCTCGAACAAGCTTGGGCCCGACGCGGGGGCGCGACGGGCGAGCGGGCCTTCTACTCTGATATGGGGGCTCAGGTCGACTTCGGCGTGTCGTCCCGGTTGTCAAGCATCGCCGCCACGACGGCGATCAGCGCGCCGAGCGCGAGCCACCACTGCTGCCACAGGCCGTAGTTGATCCAGGCGAACAGCAGATAGACCACCGCGGAGCCCGCGGCGCCGCTCATCGCCAGGTCAGGCTTCTCGCGCGACAGCCGCACGAGACTGAGGCCCCAGAAGGCGGCCGCAGCCACCGCGCCGACGAATCCCAGCTCGAGCCAGACCTGCAGGGCGCCGTTGTGCGGATGCAGCGTGATCCCCGGCCCCATGGCCCGGCTTGCATCCAGACCCCAGCCCTTGAGCGGGTGCTGGAGGATCCAGTCCACCGTGTGGCTCCAGTAGCTCATCCGCGCCGACCAGGAGAGCTGCACGCCCTGCTCCAGCCGGCCGTAATCGCTGCTGGCGCGCACCAGCCAGACGAAGGCCGGCATCAGGAAGCTGACGGCCGCCACGCCGAGCGCCAGCAGCCGCGGGCCGGTGCGCGGCGTCAGCCACACGCCGAGGATCGCGATCGCCGCCAGCGGAAAGGCCAGCACCGGCGCATCGGAGCCGAAGGCGTAGGCCGCCGCGACTGTGCCGGCGATCGCCAGCGCCAGCGGCACGAGATCGATCAGCCGCCTAAGCCCGCCGACCATCACGACGGGCCAGAGCACCGCCAGCACGAAGGTCGTGTGCGCGACGTTCGAACGCGCGAGGTCCGGGCGGATCGGCTCGTAATAGCGCTCGTGCAGCCAGCGATAGATGCGGGCGTCGGCGAAGGTGTCGACCAGCAGGATCAGGCCGAACAATCCCAGCCCCCAGGCCAGCACCTGCAGCGCCAGCCGGTTGAGCCGCGGATTGGCGCGCCGCGCGCCGCAGATGGCGCTCCAGAACAGCGGCAACGCCAGGGCGATCTCCACGATCACCCCATGACCGCCCGGCTTCGGCTGCTGCAGGCTCCAGGTGGTGGACGCCGCGGCCCAGACCAGCGCGCCCAGCAGCACGATCAGGACTGGCCGGTCCTCGTCGCTCATGCGGATCGCCGGCAGGCACAGCAGGCCCATCAGCGCCAGCAACGGGGCGAAGCCCAGCGGCGACAGCCAGCCCAGCAGCGGGATGAGCCCCGCCGCGCCGACCATCACCCACCCGCACCAGGCGCCCAGCCGGTCGCGGGCGGGGCTCATGGAGGCGGCGGCCGCCGCGGCGCTCACGCCGCCTGGCCCAGGCCCTGCGGCACGTACTTCTCGCGCAGGGTGACCAGCTCTTCGGCCAGCGTCGGGTGCACGGCGCAGGTCGAATCCCACTGGGTCTTGGTCACGCCCATCTTCATCGCCACCGCCGCCAGTTGGATGATCTCCGGGGCGTCGGGGCCGACGACGTGACAGCCGACGACCTTCTCGGTGGCCGCCTCGACCACCAGCTTCACCAGGCAGCGCTCGGAATAGCCGGTCAGCGCGTACTTCATCGGCCGGAAGCGGGCGAGATAGACGTCGACCTTGCCGAGCCGATGGCGGGCTTCAGCCTCGGACAGCCCGACCGAGCCGATCGGCGGCTGCGAGAAGACCGCCGAGGCGACCATGTCGTGATCGAAGGTGGTCGGCTTGTTGTTGAATTCCGTGTCGGCGAAGGCATGACCCTCGCGGATCGCCACCGGGGTCAGGTTGATGCGGTTGGTGACGTCGCCCACCGCCCAGATGTTCTCGACGTTGGTGCGCGAGTAGTCGTCGACCCGCACCGCGCCATCCTCGTCGAGCTCGACGCCGGCCGCCTCCAGGCCGAGCCCATCGACGTAGGGCGCGCGGCCGAGCGCGAACATGACCACGTCGCTCTCGCAGTGATGGCCGTCGGTGAAGCGGCTGACCAGTCCGGTGTCGGTCTTCTCAATCGCCGCATGCTGCGCGCCGAGGATCACCTTGATCCCGCGCTTGTCCATCTCCTCGGCGATGTGGGCGCGGATGTCGTCGTCGAAGCCGCGCAGAACGTTCGGCCCGCGGTGGACCAGCGTGGTCTCGACCCCCAGGCCGTTGAAGATGCCGGCGAACTCAAGCGCGATGTAGCCGCCGCCGGCGATCACGATCCGCTTCGGCAGCTCTTCCAGGTGGAAGGCCTCGTTGGAGGTGATGGCGTGCTCGATGCCCGGCAGTTCGACCGGCATCCAGGGCCGCGCGCCCGGGGCGACCAGGATCTTGTCCGCCGTGACGCGGCCGCGCCCGGCGACCTCGACCGTATGGGCGTCGAGCAGCGTCGCGCGTCCATGCACCAGCTCGGCGCCGGCGTTCTGCAGATTGCGGACATAGATGCCGGACAGCCGGGCGATCTCCTTGTCCTTCTCGGCGATGAAGCGCGGCCAGTCGAAGCTGCTCTCGCCGACCGTCCAGCCGTAGCCTTCGGCCATCTTGAAGTGGTGGGCGTACTCCGAGGCATAGACCATGAACTTCTTCGGCACGCAGCCGCGGATCACGCAGGTGCCGCCGACCCGGTGCTCCTCGGCCACCAGCACCTTGGCCCCGGCCATGGCCGCAAGCCGCGCCGCGCGGACGCCGCCGGAACCGGCGCCGATGACGAACAGGTCGTAGTCGTACTTGGCCAAGGTCAGCGCTCCACTCCGCTTCGCCTACGGTTCAATCGTCAGCACGCCCTCGGGCGTACCGACCAGCGCCTGATCGGCGAGATCGAGGAACAGGCCGTGGTCGACCACGCCGGTGACGCTCTTCAGCGCCTCGGCGAGCAGCGCCGGCTCCACGATGCGCCCGCAGGCGGCGTCATAGATGAAATTGCCGCCGTCGGTCCGCACCGGCTGGCCGTCCTTCATGCGCAGCCGCGGCGCGACCCCGAGATCGCATTCGGTCAGGGCGTCGCAGATCCGCAGCGCCGTGGTCTTGTGCCCGAAGGCCACGACCTCGATCGGCAGCGGGAACTGGCCCAGCACCGGCACCCGCTTGGCGGCGTCGGCGATGACCACGCAGCGCTTCGAGGCCTCCCAGACCAGCTTCTCGCGCAACAGCGCCGCGCCGCCGCCCTTGATCAGCGACAGCCCCGGGCCGATCTCGTCGGCGCCGTCGACGGTGAGGTCGATCTCGCGGGTGTCGCCAAGCTCGCCGAGCTTCATCCCCAGGCTGCGGGCGAGCTCCGCCGTCACCTCCGAGGTGCAGACGCAGGTCAGGTCGAGCTGGCGCGCGCCGAGCGCCTTGACGAACCAGGCCGCGGTGGAGCCGGTGCCCAGCCCCACCACCATGCCGTTTTCGACGAGCGCCGCGGCGGCTTCGCCGGCGGCGCGCTTCTGGGCGTCAGCGTCGCTCATGTTGCTACTTCTTACCTCGTGCGGCCTTCTCGGCCCGTTTGCGTTCGCGGAATCGAGCGGCCCAGCCGGCCTTGGCGACCTGCTGCCCGCGCGCCAGCGCCAGCGCATCCGCCGGCACGTCCTCGGTGATCACCGAGCCGGTGCCGGTGAAGGCGCCCGCGCCGACGGTGACCGGCGCCACCAGGGCGGTGTCGGAGCCGATGAACGCCCCCTCGCCCACGTGGGTCTCGTATTTGTCGAAGCCGTCGTAGTTACAGAAGATGGTGCCGGCGCCGATGTTCGCGCCAGCGCCCACCGTGCCGTCGCCCAGATAGCTCAGGTGGTTGGCCTTGGCCCCCTTGCCAAGCTTGACCTTCTTCACCTCGACGAAATTGCCGATGTGGGCCTCTTCGCCGATGTCGGCGCCCGGACGCAGCCGGGCGTAGGGGCCGATGATCGCGCCGGCGCGCACCACTGCACCCTCCAGGTGACTGAAGGACCGGATCACCGCCCCGCCCTCGACCGTCACGCCGGGCGCGAAGACCACGAACGGCTCGACCGTCGTCCCCGGGCCGATCTGGGTGTCGTAGGCGAAGTGCACGGTGTCCGGCGCCTGCAGCGCGACGCCGTCGGCCAGCGCCTGGGCCCGCGCCCGCTGCTGAAAGACGCCTTCGGCGGCGGCCAGCTGCATGGGCGTGTCGCAGCCCATCACCGCGCTCTCCGGGGCGATATGCGCGCGCACGCTGCGGCTGTCGCCGACCGCCAGCGAGACGATCTCGGTCAGGTAGTACTCGCCCTTGGCGTTGTTGTTGCTGGTCCGCCCCAGCCAGCCCAGCAGGGCGTGTTTTTCGGCCGCCAGCATGCCGGCGTAGCAGGACTTCGCGGCCAGCTCCTCGGGCGTGGCGTCCTTCGGCTCGGCGATCTTCAGCACCTGGCCGGCGGCCCCGCGGATCAGCCGGCCGTAGAGCAGCGCGTCCGCCGGCTCGAACCCCAGCAGCGCCAGGTCGACGCCCTCCGCCCGCATGGCGAACAGCGGCTCCAGGTCGGCCGGCAACAGCAGCGGGCAGTCGGCGTTGGTGACCAGCACGTCGCCCTCGAAGCCCTCGAGCGCCGGCGCGGCGGCGAGTACGGCGTGACCGGTGCCGAGCGGCGGATCCTGCACGGCGACCGCGCCCGGGCCCAGGCGCGCCTCGACCAATGCCCGCACCGCGGGGCTGTGGGTTCCGACTACCACGACCACCCGCTGGCAGCCGATTTGCTCGACGGTGTCGATCACCCGGTCCAGCAGGGTGCGGCCGCCGACCTTGTGCAGCACCTTCGGCGTCGCGGACTTCATCCGCGTCCCCTGACCGGCGGCGAGAATCACGGCGGCGCGAGCGGTCATGGAATTGAAGCCTCCGGGCGAGTCATGCGGCGGTCGCCGGAGCCTTACCAAGCCTTCGCTCCGGGCGCGAGAAGCGCTTGCGCCAACCTGCCGCGACCGCTAGCGCCAGACTATGGCGAATGAACATTCCACGCTCGCAGGCGCGACCATCGCCTTCGACCTCGACGGCACCCTGGTGGACACCGCCCCCGACCTGATCGGCACGCTCAACGTGCTGCTGGACCAGGAAGGCCTGGCCCCGCTGCCGCTCAGCGAGGCCCGCCCGTTTATCGGCCGGGGCGCAAGGTGGCTCATCGAGCGCGGCTTCCAGGCCGCCGGCGCGACGCTCGAAGAGGCGCGGACGCCGGAGCTGTTCGACCGCTTTATCGCCCACTACCTCGACCACATCGCCGACGAGAGCCGTCCCTTCCCGGGCGTCGAAGCCGCGCTCGATTCGCTGAAGGCCCAGGGCGCGCGGCTCGCGGTCTGCACCAACAAGCGCACCGACCTGTCGCTGGCGCTGCTGAACGCGCTCGATCTGACGCGGCGGTTCGACGCGGTGGTCGGCGCCGACGCCGCCCCGGCCTGCAAGCCCGACCCGCGCCACCTGACCACCGCGGTCGCCGCCGCCGGCGGGGCGATGGACAAGGCGATTCTCGTCGGCGACGCCGGCACCGACGCCGGCGCGGCGCGGGCCGCGGGAACCCACCTGATCCTCGTCACGTTCGGCTACACCGAGGTTCCGGCGCGCGATCTCGCGCCGGACCTGTTGATCGATCACTTCGATCAGCTGGCAGATGGCTGCGCACGGCTCCTCAGCGCTTGCGGGGAATGAGTCTCCGGGCTATATGCCCGCCTCCGCAGCGGCGCTGAGCGCCGCTCGCACCGGCGGACGCGTAGCTCAGCGGGAGAGCACCTCGTTCACACCGAGGGGGTCACAGGTTCAATCCCTGTCGCGTCCACCATCTTTCCCCGGTAATTCAGGCGGCTAGGCCGTTCTGGGGAAATCGCCCCAGAACCTCGCCTTTCGGAAGCCGCCCGGACCACAGCCGTTGGGTTCGCCCGCTAGACGTGTGGCGGATCGACCAGCTCACCCATTCTTCTGTTGGATGAAGCCCCAATAGCTGTCGGGACCAGCCGGCGTCGTGAAGTTCAGGTCGAGCACGCGGCTGAGCGGAAAGCCCACGCGGCGAATCAGCTCCAGCCACATGCTTTTCCCAAGCACGCTGTAGTGGTTCGGGTTGGTCTGGTGGCGACAGGAGGTGTCGGGCGCCGGGACCTCCAGATACAGCACCCCGCCCGGCTTCAGGATGCGGTGCAACTCCGCCAGGGTGAAAAACGGAAAGACGCTGTGCTCAATGGCGTGCCGGCACCAGACCAGGTCGAAGCTCTGATCCGCGAAATCGAGAAAGGCGAAGTCCATCTCCAGGACCTTCAGCCCTCTTGCGCGGCACGCCTCGGCGTCCGGGCCGAGCGTAATTCCGGTGGCGTCCAGCCCGGCGTCTCGGAAGAGCTCCAGCGCCACGCCCTGGCCGCAGCCGACGTCCAGCACCTTTGCACCCGGCGGCTGCGGGAAGTGGGTGCAGAGTTCCGCGAACATCTTCTGCGAGATCTGGGTATGCAGCCCGCTCGGCAGCTCCGGATAGATGTCGCCGCGCAGCCTCTCAAGGAAGGCGTCGAGGCGCCGGTAGCGGTCGGCTAACGTGTCGGCGGGAGTCGGCATAGGCATGCCCGAACGGGTAGTCGGCGCCAGCTGGGATCACAAGCCTAGGCGGGCCACGCCCCACGCGGCCAACGGGAGGACGGGTGCTTGCGGCGCAAGGTGATCATCAACTGGCAGGTGTCGAGCTTTTTTGGCTGGGGCGTCTATGGGCTGAACCTGGCGCTCGCCTGGGCGGCGGACCCCGACCTGGAGTTGGTGGCCGCGTCCGGCTTCGACGACAAGCATATGGCGCTCGACCCCATCCGCCTGCGCCGACTGGGCCGCTTCGCTCAGCAATCCCGGCAACTCAGCGATCAGATTCAGGCCTTCCAAAACCAGGCGGTGGCGGTCAAGGCGCCCATGCTGGCCACAGTCACGGCCGACTTTGGCGTGCTGCCGGTCCAAAAGACGATCTTCGCCTCCGGCGCCCCCACCATCGCCGTGACCTTCTTCGAAACGGCGCAGCATGCGCCCGAGGCGATCGAACGGGCGGCGCAGTATCCGCTGATCGTCACCGGCTCCACCTGGAATGAGCAGGTGCTGCGCGCGCACGGCCTGACCAACGTCCGCACCATCCTGCAGGGGATCGACCCGCTGCTCTTCCACGCCGCGCCGCGCCCGCCGCGCGGCGACGGTCGCTTCCTGGTGTTCAGCGGCGGAAAGCTGGAGCTGCGCAAGGGCCAGGACCTCGCCGTCGCGGCCTTCCGAAAATTCGCCGAGCGCCATGCGGACGCGGTGCTGGTGGCGGCCTGGCACAGCCCCTGGCCGCAGCTCGCCCGCACGGTCGACCAGACTGGCGTCGCCGCGCCGGTCGCCTTTGCGGGCGACCGCCTCGACGCCGCGGCCTGGGCGGCGGCGAACGGGATCAGGCCCGACCAGTTCATCTACGCCGGCGAGACGCCCAACGCGCTCATGCCGTCGCTGCTGCGGCAGCTGGACGTGGCTCTGTTCCCCAACCGCTGCGAAGGCGGCACCAACCTGGTGGCCATGGAGTGCATGGCTTGCGGGATCCCTACCATCCTCTCCGGCAACACCGGCCACCTCGACCTGATCGAGGAGGACAACTGCTATGTCCTGACCCAGCAAGCCGCCTCGCCCTGGACCGACAGCGCGGCCGCCTTCGGCGACACGCCCGGATGGGGCGAGAGCGACGTCGACGAGGCCGTCGAACTGCTGGAGCGGGCCTACCGGGACCGCGACGAGGCGCGGCGGCGCGGAGAACGCGGCGCGGCCACCCTGGCCAAGCTCACCTGGTCCCGAAGCGCAGCGGCCATGAAGAACGCCGTTCTCAACGTCCTTGGCGGCCAAACGGGCTAGAGCACGATGCAAGACCGCTCGCGTTTGCGCACGGCTTGAAGGCGGCGCAGGTACGCAATCTGACGCGACCACAAAGAGCGCTTTCGCCCCATTGCGGACGTGTCCGCCGTTCGTTTTCGTAGCTGTTTTCTGAGAGCGCCCTGATCAGGGATTGTCGAGCTCCTTAACCGCCAGCCCGATCCCCATCCATGGCGTCTCGTAGTGGCCGAACTCCAGGATCGCCATGTCCCGGCAGTGGTTATGGACGAACTCCTGCCAGAATCGCCGGGTGCCCCCTGCGAACTGATCGAACTCCGCGCCGCGAACGTCGTGGAACGCCACCGCCCGGCGCGCGTAGCGCCCGAGCAGGAGGTAGTCCCGCTGAATGCCTTCATAGGCGTGGTCGCCATCGATGAACACGAAGTCGTAGACCTCGCCGGCACAATCTTCGGCCGTTGCAGGAACCCGTTTCTCAATATTTAGAACCGACGAGAACTCGGGATATCCGACCAGCCGATCCTCGTTGTCGACCATGGTCATCATGAAATCGGGATTTGCGCGCTGCAGCACCGCAGCCGTGAAGTAAGAAGAGGCGCCATACCAGACCCCAACCTCGATCCCGGTCTTGATGCTCAGTTTGGCGACATACATGAGGAAGTCGATGTATTCGGTGGGGATCTGCTGCACGCCGAACTGGCCCATGTTCATCCAGTCGGCATAGCCGGCCAGCTCGTGCCAATCGCAGTAGGCGAGGCCGATCTTCTTCAGCTTCGAGAGCAGGAAACGGCGCGAGCTGAATTCGGCGTCCGTGCTGGCGAGCACCTCCTTGACGCCTTCCAGGGCGCGGGCGACCTCCGCCTCCGCAATCCGTTCGCCCGCGGTCTTGGGCGCGGGTTCCGCAGCAAGGTCGAGAATGGCGGCCACGCACGGATCTCCGGTTAAGCAGCCCCTCATCCTCCCACGCGCCCTATGGCTGACGAATATCATTTGAGAATGAGTTGCGCGTGAGAACGAGTTGCGCGGCGCCGGCTTGGCGCACCGGCGCCGTCACGCCCAGGCGTGACCTGCCGTGGTCGTGGCCGCTGGCCGAGTTGGCGAAGCTCACCTGGTCACGCAACGCCGCGGCCATGAGAGCCGCCGTTCTCGACGCCCTCTGATCGGGCGTTAGGCGAAAAAATCGCCCCATAGACGTCATTTGGTCATTGCCCGCAGGCGGATCTTTGAAGAGATCGCCGGCCCATGGGCGCCGTCACGGAAACCGCGGGACCTTACGCCACCGCCCCGACGCTGGCTGAATTCAATGCCGGTCTCGGCGTCGAGAGTTGGGCGGCCAGGACCCGGTGCGCAGCCTGCACGTCCACCGCGATCGACCGATTTTCCCGGATTCGACAGATCCACTACGATCGCTGCGCCGAATGCGGGTTCGTGTTCGCCAACCCGATGCCGACGGACGCGGTGCTGGCGGACTTCTACAATAGCGCCTTCTACAACAACTACCGGGTGCTCGAAGAGCAGACCATCGCCGCCGAGCCCTACTTCAGCGTCAGCGCCTATCGGGACCTTCGCGAGCTGGCGACCTGGATCGAGGCGGACAGGGCGGCGGCCATCCTCGATTACGGCTGCGGTCCGGGCAGCTTCCTCGCGCTGCTCCGCGACGAGTTCGGCTTCGCCAACGTCGAGGGCCTCGAGCTGAACCTGCACAGCGCCGAGGTCGCGCGACGCTGCTACGGTCTCGAGCTCGCGCCCGACGTCGGCGCATTGCACCAGCAGAGCTACGACGTCATTGTCCTGTTCGAGACGATCGAGCACCTCAGCGACCCCGACGAGGTCGTCGCCACCTGCGCGCGGCTGCTCAGCCCCTGCGGCGTGCTGTTCGTCACCACACCGTCGGTGCGCAACATTCCGGCGCGGCGCTTCCCGTCGCACTGCGTCCATTACACCGGCCCCAGCCACGTCTCGCTGTTCACGGAGCAGGCGTTGGAGCGGCTGCTGTCGCGCCATGGACTGAGGATCCGCCGCCTGGAGACGGACGCCAACACCGAGGTCCTCGGCAGCTACCTTGCCCGGCCGTTCTACGATCTCGACTTCTCCAGCCCGCGCGGCGCTGGCGACGCCGACGATCGGCTCTACAGGCCGACGGCTCTCGGCCGCGCCCTGAAACTGCAGCCGGCGCGGACCCCCGGCCCGCTCCTGGGCCAGGCGGCGAAGCTCGACACGTTCGCCGCGAAGGCGCTGCGGAAGCTCTTCGGCCGCGCCTACAGCGATCATCTCTACGCCATGGCGGGCCGGGCCTGAGCCGCCTGGATGATCCCGTCTGTCGGTCGCGGCCGACCTCGGACCCACCACGGCCAATTTGGCGTTAGGCATCAAAAGATAGGGCGTGCAGCCCGCCTCAATCGCAATGCTGCGGACTGCGATGCTTCACGCCGCGGCGGCGGCACGGAGGCTTGGCGCAAGGAGACTACTCAACACGGCTCTCGCCACCTCGCTGGATCGGGCGACCTCCCCTTCCCCTCGCACTCCCCGGTGACCCGCAATGACCGCCCAGTTCCAAACGGCGTTCCAGGCGACGAACAGGCCGCACCAGGGCGCGCCGCGAAGCCTTGAGCTGCTGCAGCGCTTTCTGCTGCCGCGCTCGCCGGAGGGGCTGGAGCTCTACGCGCGCATCGAGCGCGGCGAGATCCTGCATCAGGAGCACGGCCTGCGGTCAACGCCGTACGCCAGCATCTCCTTCGACGCCTATCTGAACAGCTTCTTCGAGGCCTACTGGGTCCAGTACACCAGCGTCGAGCAGGCCGAGCTCGTGCTGCACGGCAAGGGCCGCGTCTGGTGCACCATCTATCGCGACGCCCCGGTGGCCGGCCGCGAGACCGTGGCGCGCCAGCTCGTCGACCTCGACCTCTATGGCGAGGCCGCGATCAGCGTGCAGCTGCGGCCGTCGTCCCATGGCCATCCCGGCCGGCTGTTCGCGGTCCTGGAAGGCGACGCCGCCGGCCTGCGGATCGACCGTATCGGCTGGGCGACCTTCGACAAGCCGCTGCGCCAGGTCTCCCTCGGCGTCGGCATCTGCACCTTCAACCGCGAGCGCTTCCTGTTGCCGACGCTGGAGCGGCTGCTCGGCGCGCCGGCCGAAGCCGGGGTCGACCAGATCTATGTGGTCAACCAGGGCGAGCCGCTGAGCTCGCCGCGGCTGCAGACCCTGCGCGACGCCGAGCCGCTGCGCCTGCGGATTGTCTCCCAGGACAATTTCGGCGGCGCCGGCGGCTTCGCACGCGCCGCCCTCGAACTGCTGAAGCGGCCGGAGACCACCCACATCCTGTTCATGGACGACGACATCGAGGTCGATCCCGCCCACCTGCCCACCGTCGTCGCCTTCCTGCGCTACAGCCGCGATCCCCTGGTGCTGGGCGGCCAGATGCTCGACCTGTTCGACCGCTGCCGGATGACCGAGGCCGGCGCCCGGGTGAGCGCGGACAACCACGTCAAATCTAACCACGAACAGCTGGACCTGTGCGCCCACGAGGCGCTGCAGGACCTGGCGAAGATCCCCCTCACCCACTTTAACGGCTGGTGGTTCACGGCCATTCCGGTCGAGGCGTTCCGCGCCCACGGCCTGCCGCTGCCGATCTTCATTCGCGGCGACGACATGGAGTTCGGCGTGCGGCTGCGCAGCGCCGGCATCCCGACCATCTCGCTGCCGCCGATCTCGGTCTGGCACGAGCCGTTCTACGCCCGGCCCGGTGGCTGGAAGCACTACTACGACCTGCGCAACCGGCTGATCTTCGCCAGCCTGCACCCCGAGCACTGCCGCCTCGACAGCGCGGCGCGGCTGTTCAAGATCCTGCTCGCGATGATCGTGCGCTACGACTACCAGCACATCGCGATCATCCGTCACGCGCTGGCTGACTTCCTGCGCGGCCCCGAGCTGCTCGAGCAACCCGCCAGCGAGAAGCACGCCGAGATCCTGCGCGCCCTGCAGCCGCTGGGGCCGGAACTGCTCGACGAGATCGACGACCTGCCGGCGGCCACGCCCGGTCCGACGTCGCGGGCCGCCCGCCGCATGCGACTTGTGAGCTCGATCGTCCGCGCCCTCGTCGGGCGGCCGGCCCGCGACCCGGCCGGGGCGATGTGCCGGCTCGAGCCCGACGCGCCGCATCACCGCATGCGCCTGGGCCGGGCCTATGTCGTGGCCGAACCCGGCGGTCACTACTACGCGCGCCTGCGCTACTCCTGGGGGGCCAGTTGGCGCGCCCTTTTCGCCACCGCTCCGATGATCCTGGGCTATCGGCTACGGCGCGGAAAAACTGCGGCGCGCTGGCTCGCGGCCTATCCTGAGCTGGTGCGCGCCGAAGGCTGGGAACGCCGGCTCGGCCTGGAGCGGCCGCCGCAAAACGTCATCCGCCCCGCCCGCGACCGCGCCCGCCGCTCCCAACTCGCGCCCCCCGTGACGTGAGGCCGCCCGCCAGCATGCGCGTACCGATCTTCAACTTCGTCCAGAGCGACGAGCCTAGCGGCAAGGCGCTTCGCGCAGACCTCCGCCCAATCCAGCCCACCCGACAGGAGCACTAAGAATGGCGAGTTTCGCCGGCGCGGCCGTGGGCCCTGGACAGGAGTTGGGCCAGGCGCTGCGACTGTGGCCGCTTTGGACCTTCATGAGCTGGCAGGACATCCGCCAGCGCTACCGCGGCTCGCTGCTCGGGCCGTTCTGGGTGGCCGGCGGCGTGGCCGCAGCCAGCCTCGGCGCCGGCACCCTCTTTTCGCGAGTGCTGCGGGTGGAGAGCCAGGAACTGGTGCCGTTCGTCGCGGTGGGCATCGCGCTGTGGAGCCTGATCTCGCTCACCCTGATCGAGGCCTGCCACAGCTTCACCTCTTCCTGGTCGCTGATCCGCAACGCCGCCCTGCCGCGGCCGGTGCACGTCCTGCGCACCGTCTGGCGCAATTTCATCGTCTTCGCCCACACCCTGCCGGTGGTCGCCGCGATGCTCTGGTTCAACGGCCAGACGCTGCGGCCCGAAGCCGTGCTCTCCCTGCTCGGCGTGACGCTGCTGATGATCAACCTGCTCTGGTCGGCCTGGCTGGTCGCCCTGCTCTCGGCGCGGTTCCGCGACGTGATCCAGCTGATCACCTACGGCCTGCAGTTCGTCGGCTTCATCACGCCGATCTTCTGGTTCCCCGACCTCGCCGGCCGCGACTTCGGCCTGCTGGTGCTGAACCCCTTCTATCACTGGATGGAGGTGATCCGCGCGCCGCTGCTGGGCCACATGCCGAACGCCGAGAACTGGGCGGTCACCGGCGGCATGGCCCTGGCGGGCACGATCGCCGCGCTGCTCACCTTCCGCCGCTACCGCAACGACATCGCGTACTGGGTCTGACACACATGGCGCTCATCGAAGTTCGCGATCTCACGGTAGACCTGCCGGTCTATTCCACCCAGGCGCGCTCGCTGCGCCGCAGCGTCATGAAGCTGTCGACCGGTGGCCGGCTCATGCGCAGTGACGACCGGGTGATCATCCGGGCCATCAGCGGCGCGTCGTTCACTCTGGAGCGCGGCGACCGGCTGGGCCTGGTCGGGCACAACGGCTCGGGCAAGAGCACCCTGCTGCGCACCCTCGCCGGCATCTACAAGCCGACCTCCGGCACGGTCCGCCTCGACGGCAGCATCTCGGCGGCGCTCGACCCGATGATGGGGCTGGAGCTCGAAGCCAACGGCGAGACCAACATCATCGCCCTGGCCCGCTACCGCGGGGCGAGCCGCAAGGAAGCGCTGGCCGCGCTGCCGGCGATCGCCGATCTGAGCGAGCTGGGGCCGTTTCTCGACCTGCCGGTGAAGAGCTATTCCGCCGGCATGCTGGCGCGCCTGTCGTTCGCGGTGGCCACCAGCTTCGAACCGGACATCCTGCTGATGGACGAGTGGATCAACGCGGCCGACCACGCCTTCGTGCACAAGGCCCGCGCGCACCTGCAGTCCTACTTCGACCAAGCCAAGGCAGTGGTGCTGGCGACCCACGACTACGGGATCATCCAGCAGCTCTGCAACAAGGTGCTGGTCCTGGAGAACGGCGTACCCCAGGCGCTCGGCTCCCCGACCGATCTGCTCGCCGCCTGACGCCTGGCTTCCTGGGCGACCGACGCTCGCCGAAAGGCCGGTTGCATCCGTCGCGATCTGGCGCAGAGTGCCCGCGAAAATGAAACGGTCGGGTACGGCCGTGCGTCGGGAGGACTCGGATGACGTCAGGGGGCCGCTCTGCCCCTCGTGGTCTTTGGTACCATGGCTGGAACATCGTCGCGGTGGCGGTGCTCTCGCAGATCGCCGCCAACGGCTTGGCGATCAATTCGATGTCGCTGTTCTGCAAGACTGGGCCAGAGACCTGCACACGCCGGTGAGCCAGTTGCTGTTGGCCATGCTGCCGCTGGCGCTGGTCGCCTCCGTCGCCTCGCCGCTCATGGGCCTCGGCGCCATCTGCATCATCGGCGGCGTCGCCATACTGTTCATGCGCGAAAAGCGCGGCGGCCATCTGACCAGCGCCGAGCGGGAAGCCCCCCTCGAGGACGCGATCAGCCCGACGCCGATCCCTGAACGCCTCTCATGTCTGGGCGGGCTCAGTCCGCCCAGACATCGCAGCCGGCGCCGCTGTCCCTAGTCCGCGGCGAACACCGGCGCGCCGTCGATGATCGTCGCGCGGATCTGCTCGGCGGCAGGCTCCGCCAGCGCCTCCGCCAGCGGGACGCACAGCAGACAGAGATCGGCCGCAGCGCCGAGCTCGATCCGCCGAACGGGGCCGCCCGGGGCGCTGCGGTCGCCGAGATAGAGCTCGAGCGCCCGCCGCGGATCGACACCTTCCTTAAGGCCGATTGGCCGCCCCGTGCGGGTGCGGCGCTGGATCGCCGCCCGCATCCCCAGCCACGGATCGCACGCCGCATAGGGCGCGTCCGAACTCGCCGCGACGGGCACGCCGGCCGCCAGCAGCGAGGCGCAGCGGTAGAGGTCCACCTGCTCCGCAGCCTCGACGTCCGCCAGATAGCGGTCGCCCCGTTCGAAAACGAAGGCAGGCTGGGTGACGACCGTCAGGCCCAGCTGCTTCAAGCTTGGAATCGCCTCGCCCGGGATCACCCCGCCATGCTCGATCCGGTCGCCGGCCTGCGCCCCCGCGACCTCGAAGGCGGCGAGCGTCAGCGCCAGCTCGCCGGCGGTGACGCAGTGCACGGCGACCGCGCGCCCCTGGGTTCGCGCGCCGGCGATCCGCGCCAGGAAGTCGTCGAACTCCGGCAGCCGGGCGTCGTCGAGCAGCACCTTGACCGGCCCGACGTCGAAGATCCCGTCGGCCGGCGTCGCCAGCTCCCCGGCGCTCATCAGCGTCAGCCGCTGGGGCAGCGCGCCGCTGCGGCGCGCGTCCGCCAGCAGCGCCGCGGCCTGGGCGTCGGTCGTCGCGCTGGTATCGGTCACGCCGGTGATCCCGAACGCCGCCAGGGTGCGGCCTAGCGGAGCGAGCTCCGGCGGCTCGGCGGCGAGGCGTTCCCGCAACCAGGCGTCGCCGCGCCAGATGCGGCCGGTCAGCCGCCCGCCGGCGTCGCGCTCGGCCTCCGGCGGCGCGCCCTGCGCCGTCACCTCGTCCAGCGCCAGGCTGTTGAGGATCCACAACGCCCCGGTCTGGTCCTGCACCCGCAGCCGGTGGCGCGGCGCGATGCGGTCCAGCACGTCCCGGTCGAGGTCGCCGGCCATGCGCCCGTGATAGCCGGTCGCGCGCAGCCAGCCGCCCGGCGGGCGGGCGTCCAGCGCCTGGCGCAGCGTCGCGTCGAACTCGTCCGCATCGCGAACCGCGTCGAGCCGCACCGACCGCGCCTGGGCCGCCGTCGCCAGCAGGTGAATGTGATGGTCGATCAGGCCGGGGATCAGCGCGCCGCCGCGACCGTCGAAGGTCTCGCCCGGCCCGGAAAGCCGTTCGCCGATCCCGGCGATCCGGCCGTCGGCCAGGCGCACGTCGAGGCCGCCGCGTCCGGCCACCTCGACATTGCGCAGAATGAGCGGGCGCATTAGGCCAGCCCCCGCAAGCCGAGCTCGGCCGCCGCCCCCGCCGCGGTGCGGGCCAGCGCGGCGTCAACCACCACGCCGCCGCCGAGCTCGAGCGCGCGCAACGCCCCTTCCGCCGCGGCCAGTCCGGTCAGCGGGTCGCCGAGCGCATCGCCGAGGAACAGCGGCGCTCCCTCGGCGGTCCAGCGCACCAACCCGCCGGCCGCCGCCGCATCGTCGCCGAACGCCACCCGGTCGGCCGCCGCGCCGCTCCAGCCGTAGCCGCTGATGGCGACCCAGATCAGGTCCGGCCGCTCGGCGAACAGGCTGTCGGGCGAGAGCCCCAGTTGCGCGAAGGCGCGCGGCCGCGCGCTGGTGATCACCACGCCGGCGTTGAGGATCATCCGCCGCAGCCGGGCGCGGTCGCCCGAATCTCCGAAGTCCAGCGCCAGGTCGGCCTTGGCGCCGTTCAGCCGGCGAAAGAAATCCGGCGTGGCGTGGCGGCTCGGATCCGGCCGGCGCGAGCTCTCGACCTTGGTCACCGCCGCCCCGAAGGCCGCCAGCACGGCGCCGCAGAGCGGACCGGCCCACAGGGTGGAGAGGTCGACGACCTGCACTTGCGACCGCGGCCTCACCTCTGGACGGCCGATCGCTACGAGCGGCGCCGCGGTGCTGGGGGCGACGACCTCGCCGACGCCCGCAACCGGCAGCCCCAGTTCGCGCGCGCCCTCAACCAGCCCGCGCCAGGGCCGCGCCGACGCCGCCGCGATCACCGCGTCCCAGGTCGGATCCCCGCCCAGCCAGGCCGGGATCAGGTCGAGGTCGTCCGAACGCGGCAGATTGACCGCGAGCCAGCCGTCCGCCGCCTGAACCAGGCGGCAGGATCCGTTCGGCGAAATACCGCCGGGCGCGCCGAGCGCGAGGTCCGCGCTGCGGTCGGTGAGTCCCGGCAGATCCACCGCGCCCGACCAGCCGAACGCCGCGCCGCGCGCGGCGATCTGCGTGGCCAGCTTATCAAGCGGGCCTGCGATCGGGCTCATCAGGCCGCCTCCACCGCGTCCACCAGACCCCACTCCAGCGCCGTCGAGGCCCGGATGTCGACGCCGGAGATCGCCATGAAGCAGGCGCGATGCCGGCCGATCCGCCGCGGAATGGTGGCGGTTCCGCCGGCGCCGGGGATCAGCCCCATCCCGACCTCCGGCAGCCGGAACAGGCTATGGCGCCGGGCGACCACCCGGGCGGCGGCGGCCGGGATCTCGATCCCCGCGCCGATGCAGGTTCCGTGGAGCTGCGCAGTCGCGCGGTCGCCGAGACGCCGCATCAGGGCGGCGGGCGAGCGCAAGGTCCTGACCAGATGGGCCCGGCCCGGGTCGCCGAAGGTCCCGAACTCGGCGAGGTCGCCGCCCTCGCTGAAGACCCGCCCTTCGCCGCTCAGCACCACCGGCGGCTGGTCGGGATCGATCAGCGCGAACTCGAGGGCCTCGCACAGCGCATCGCGCATGCGCGCGTCGACCGCGTTGTGGGCCGAGGCGCGGGTGAGTCGGATCGACAGGGCCTCGCCTTCGCGGACGACCGCGACCCGCGGCGCGTCCTGGTCATCCCGCGCCGACGCCGGATTGGCCGCGCGCCAGACGGCGAAGCTCTCGGTCGCCTGCAGCATGGAATAGGCGATGGATTCCGCGGCGAGCGCCTCGTCGAAGCCGAGGTTCAGCGTGCTCCGCAGCACCTGGGCGGCGACCGCGGCCGCCACGGGCTGGGCGGCGACCACCGCCTCCAGCCGCGCGAGCGCCGCCGCCATCCGCTCGGGCGGCAAGCCAACCCACGGCGCCGGGGCGGCGGGATCTGCGCTCAACAGAATATCGAAAAGGTCCAGGCCCTGGTCGGGCGCCGGACCGGCGCGGTGCACGCCGACGCGCACCGCGCCCAGGCCCGATCGTGGCTCGGGCGCCCGCCCGGCAGTCAGCTCCACGACAGCGAGCCCCGCCCCACCGAGTTCGGTCAGGGCGGAAAGCAGCTCGCCGGCCGCAGACACGACCGTCAGGCGCTCGCCAGCGCCGGCTTGGTCAGCTCGGTCTTGAGCACGCGACGCAGCAGCTTGCCGGTGTCGTTGTACGGCAGCAGTTCGCGGAACTCCCAGATCTCCGGGGTCTTCGAAGAGCGCAGCCGCGCCTTCACCCAGGCCGCCAGCTCATCGGTGGTCGGCTGGCCGTTCTTCGCCACGATCACCGCGGCGACCTTCTCGCCCCACTCGTTGTCCGGGATGCCTAGCACCGCCACGTCGGCGACGTTCGGGTGGGCGCGCAGCACGTCCTCGATCTCGCCGGGCGACATGTTCTCGCCGCCGCGGACGATGACGTCGTCCAGCCGGCCTTCGACGTAGAGGTAGCCGTCCTCGTCGATCCAGCCGCCGTCGTTGGTCGGGAACCAGCCGTCGTCGCGGATCACCTTCTTCGACAGGTACTCGCCGGAGACCTGCTCGCCGCGGACGTAGATCTCGCCTGACACGCCGGCCGGCAGCACTTCGCCGTTCGGCCCGCGGATCTCGAGCTCCAGGGTCGGCAGCGGCTTGCCGACCGAGCCCAGGCGGCGGCGCACGTTCGCGTCGCTGGCGGCGATGGCGATGCGGTGATCTTCCGGGCCCAGCACCGCGATGGTCGAGCTGGTCTCGGTCAGGCCGTAGGCGTTGACGAAGTCGACGTGCGGCAGGAGTTTCAGCGCCCGCTCGATCGTCACCTGCGGCATGCGCCCGCCGCCGTAGGACAGCGCCTTGAGGTGGGCCAGCTTCTCGCCGCGGCTTTCGACGACGTCGAGGATACGGCCGAGCATGGTCGGCACGACCATGGCGTGGGAGATCTTCTCCTTCGACGCCAGGTCCACCCAGCCCTCCGGCGTGAACGCCGGCATGTGGACGATACGGCGACCGCCGTAGATGCCGGTCAAAATCGCCGAGATGCCGGCGATATGGTAGGGCGGCACGCTGACCAGCGCGGCTTCGCTGTCGTCGGACGCCAGGAATTCCACGGTCGAGATGACGTAGGAGGTCAGGTTGCGGTGACGCAGCACGGCGGCCTTCGGCTCGCCGGTCGTGCCGCTGGTGAACAGCAGCACGCCGATGTCCGGATCGGCGAAGGGCAGCTCCTCGGCGCGCAGCGCCGGATCGTCGCAAACCTTCTTGAACTCGCTGGTGGCGACCAGCTGGACGCCTTCGACGCCCTGGACGCGGGCGAGCATGTCGTCATCGACGATGGCCACCGACGGCGCGGTCCGCGCGACCAGCTTGCGCAGGTCTTCGTCGGAGAGCCGGTAGTTGATCGGCGCGAAGGGCTTGCCGATCAGGCCCGAGGCGAACACCGCCACCGGCAGATACGGACTGTTGAGCCCCAGGAAGACCACCGTCTCGCCCGACTGCTTGCCGAACCACGCCGCCGCGGCCTTGGCCCGCGCCTGGGCCTCGGCCAGCGATACGCCATTGCTGAGCTCGCCCAGGATAATCCGGTCCGGCGCCGCATCGGACGCCATCTCGAGAAGGAGCGCGGTGTGCATGCCTTTGTCTACTCCGACACCGGAAGCGTTCCCGCCTCCGTTTCGTTGCCTCGCCCCCTGGGCGCGGAGGCCGCGCGGCTCAGGGGATTCCGGGGTTTACGTTTCGTAACGTCGCTTTAGTGCGAGGATGCCGGCTGCGTCCAGTGGCACGCTTTCACATCGCCGCTGCGGAAAAGGCTAAGCGCGCTTGCGTCCTAGCGGGGCGTCTTTTGAAAGCCTGTCAAAAGCGCCCTCTCAGCGGACCGCGTCGGCGGCCCGCTCGCGCGTCCAGATCCGCCGTCGACCTCAGGCGCGCAGCGCGTGCGCCGCATCCAGTTCGTCGGCGATCTCGCCGGCGCTGGCCAGCGCCGCCACCTCGCCGATGATCAGCAGCACCGGACCGCCCTCGCCGTCCTCGACCAGCCGGGCGAGGTCGCCGACCACGCCGCGCCGCAGCCGCGCGCGCGGGGTGCCGGCGCTTTCCACCGCCACCGCCGGGGTGCTCGCCGCGCGACCGGCGTCGATCAGCCGGGCGCTGAGCTCCTCGGCCGCGCCGCCGCCCATGTAGATGGCCAGGGTGGTCTCGGGATCTGCCGCCGCGCTCCAGTCGGCCTGCAGCGCCCCGGCCTCAAGGCGCGCGGTGGTGAACACCACCCGCCGGGCCTGCTTGCGGTGGGTCAGCGGGAAGTTGAACTGGGCCGCTGCGGCGCAGGCCGCGGTGATTCCCGGCACCACCTCGGTGCCGACGCCGTGAGCGTTGAGGAAGGCGGCCTCCTCTCCGACCCGGCCGAACACCGACGGGTCGCCGCCCTTCAGCCGGACCACCTTCAGGCCGCGCCGCGCGAGCCGCAGCATCAGCCGGTTGATCGTTTCCTGCTTCATGCTGGTGCGGCCGGCGCGCTTGCCGGTCTGGATCTTCAGGCAGTTGGCCGGGGCCAGCGCCAGCACCTCCTCGGAGATCAGCGCGTCGTACAGCAGCGCCTCGCAGCCTTCGATGGCGCGCAGCGCGCGGATCGTCAGCAGATCGGCCGCGCCGGGGCCGGCGCCCACCAGCTGAACGAACCCTGGCTTGGCGTCATGCGGCATGGCGCACCTCCGGTTTGGCGGATTGGCTGAGCAGGCGGGCGATCTCGGGCCGGCAGGAGCCGCAGGACGCCCCCGCGCCGGTGGCGTCGGCGACGGCGTCGACCGAGCTGCAGCCGCCGGCGATCGCCGCTTCGATCTTGGTCTGGCGCACGCCGCGGCAGGCGCAGACGATGGGGCCGGTCTCGACCGGCTGGCCCGGGGCGCGGCCGACCAGCAGCAGCGCCCGATCCAGCGGCGAGAGGGTGTCGGCGGCGAACATCTCCGCCAGCCACTCGCGCGGCGGCAGGCCGCCGGTGCAGGTGGTGAACAGGATCCGGTCGATCCGGCCGCTGGCGATGAACGCCTCGCGCAGCGCGCCGGTCTTGGCGTCCTCGAAGCGCAGCACGTCGGGCGCGGCGTCGCGAACCAGGGCGCGGCGCACCGCCTCGCGCTCGGCGTCGCCGCCGCGGCCGGCGAACTCGTGCAGCTGGCAGCCGGCCTGCGGGATCCGCCGCCACACAAGATCCAGCCCGTGCGGCGCGGTCCAGCCCTCGCGGGCGATGAAGAAGCCGCGCCAGGTCTCGCGGTACGGCCGCACCCGCGCCGGCGTGTGCTTGAACTCCGGCTGGCCCGAGCGGGCGTCGACCTTCGGCGCCACCAGGGTGTTGGAGCGGCCGTAGGCGGCGTAGAGCGCCGTCCAGTGCATCGGCATGAAGACCGAGCCGGGCCGCTGGCGGTCGGTGACTTTGGCCACCGCGATCGCCTCGCCCTGGCGGGTCTGCACCCGGGTCAGCCGGCCGTCGGCGACGCCCAGCGGCACGGCGTCGTCGGGGTGGATCTCGACATAGGGCTCGGGCGTGTGGCGGCAGAGCTCCGGCGCCAGCCCGGTCCGGGTCAGGGTGTGCCAGTGGTCGCGAACCCGGCCGGTGTTCAGCGCCAGCGGATAGACCGCGTCGACCGCCTCGGCCGGACCGGCTGCGGCGACCGCCAGCATCCGCGCCCGGCCGTCCGGGGTCTGGAAGCGGCCGTCGGTGAACAGCCGCGCCGTGCCGCCTTCGGCGGTCACCGGCCACTGCACCGGCTCCATTGCGTCGTACTCGTCGACGGTCATGCCGGCGAACGGGCCCAGGTGCAGGAAGCGGTCGGTGTTTTCGTAGGCCGTCATCCGGGCGTACTCGCGGAACACCTGGCCCGGCGTGCGCCAGTTGAACGCGTCGGCGAAGCCCATGGCGGCGCCGACCTCGGCGACGATCCGCCAGTCGCCCTTGGCCTCACCCGGGGCCGGGAACAGCCCGCGCTGGCGCGAGATGCGGCGTTCGGAGTTGGTGACCGTGCCGTCCTTCTCACTCCAGCCCAGGGCCGGCAGCTTCACGTGCGCATAAGCCATGGTGTCGGTCTCGGCCATGCAGTCGGAGACGACGACGAACGGACAGGCCGCCAGCGCCTCGCGGACGCGATCGCCGTTCGGCAGGCTGACGGCCGGATTGGTGGCCATCACCCACAGCGCCTTGATCCGGCCCTCACGGACCGCCTCGAACATGTCGATGGCCTTCAGGCCGGGCGCCGGGGCGACCTTCTCGGCGCCCCAGAACCGCGCGACCCGGGCGCGGCTGGCGTCGTCGAAGTCCATGTGCGCGGCGAGCGTATTGGCCATGCCGCCGGTCTCGCGGCCGCCCATGGCGTTCGGCTGACCGGTGATCGAGAACGGACAGGCGCCCGGCTTGCCGATCCGGCCGGTGGCCAGGTGGGCGTTGATGATCGCCGAGCCCTTGGCGACGCCCTGGGTCGACTGGTTGGCGCCCATGGAGAACAGGCTGACGGTCTTCGGCGTCTCGGCGAACAGCCGGAAGAAGGTCTCCACCTGGGCGGTCGGCAGGCCGCAGTCGGAAGCCACCGCGCCAATCGACTGGTCGGCCCGGCCGAGCTCGGCCTCGATCTCGGCGAAGCCGGCGACGTGGGCGGCGACGTAGGCGCGGTCGACCACGCCGCGGCGGATCAGGTCGGCCAGCAGGCCGTTCCACAGCCGCACGTCCATCTGCGGCTTGAGCGCCAGGTGCAGGTCGGCGACCTCGGCGGTGTCGGTGCGGCGCGGGTCGATGACCACGTGCTTCTGGCCGCGCGCCTTGGCCGCCTCCATGCGCCGGAACAGCACCGGGTGGGTCCAGGCGGCGTTGTGGCCGGAGAACACCACCAGGTCGGCGAGATCGAGGTCCTCGTAGCAGCCCGGCACCAGGTCGGCGCCGAAGGCCAGCTTGTGCGCCACCACCGCCGAGGCCATGCACAGCCGCGAATTGGTGTCGATGTTGCCCGAGCCGATGAAGCCCTTCATCAGCTTGTTGGCGGCGTAATAGTCCTCGGTCAGCAGCTGGCCGGAGACGTAAAAGGCGACCGAATCCGGGCCGTGCCGGGCGATCGCCTCCTTGAACTTGCGCGCCACCAGGCCGACCGCGTCGGACCAGTTGGCGCGCTTGTTCCCGATCATCGGGTGCAGCAGCCGGCCTTCGAGGCCGACCGTCGCGCCCAGCGCGCTGCCCTTCGAGCACAGCCGGCCGAAGTTGGCCGGGTGGGCGGCGTCGCCCGAGACCGAGAGCCCCCGCCCGTCCGGCTCGGCCTGCGCGGAGATCCCGCAGCCGACGCCGCAATAGGCGCAGGTCGTGCGGCGTTCTCGCGCGAGCGTTTCGCTCATCGGTTCACACCTGTCCCAGCAGGATGCGGCCCTCGCGGACCTGCAGCGGGACGACTGGCGTGCAGCCCTTCCCCGCGTCGGCGCCCATCGGCTCGCCGGTGGCGAGGTCGATGTTCCAGGCGTGCAGCGGACAGGTCACCGCCCGGCCGTGGATGATCCCCTGGCTGAGGGGACCGTCCTTGTGCGGGCAGCGGTCCATCAGGGCGTAGACCTGGTTGTCGCCGGTGCGGAACACCGCCACGTCGCCCTTCGGCGTCGGCACCCGCCGCGCGCCGCGCAGCGGCACGTCGGTCACGGCGCCCACGTCGATCCAGTCGGTCGGGTCTGTCACGAGGGCGTTCATGCGGGCGCGAACTCCATACGGCGCGAAAGCGGGTTGAACTCATCGGCGTGGCGGCCGGCGACGCGCTCGGCCCAGGGGTCGATGCGCGAGAAGCGTTGCGAATAGGCGAACAGGTCGTAGAGCTGACGCCGGCGCTCCGGATTCTCGATCTCCTCGCGGATGCTCTCGATGCCGACCCGGGCCATCCACTTGTAGATCCGCTCCAGGTACCAGCCCTTCTCGCGGTAGAGCTGGGTGATGGCGCAGATCGCCCAGATCGCCTCTTCCTCGGTCGCCACCTTGGTCAGAACCTGGGTGCCCTGGATGTGCAGGCCCGCGGCCCCGCCGATGTGGATCTCGTAGCCGCTGTCGACGCAGACCACGCCGATGTCCTTGCAGGTGGCCTCGGCGCAGTTGCGCGGGCAGCCGGAGACCGCCAGCTTCACCTTCGCCGGAGCCCAGGAGCCCCACATCATCTTCTCGAGCTTCACCCCGAGGCCGGTGGAGTCCTGGGTGCCGAAGCGGCACCACTCGGAGCCGACGCAGGTCTTCACCGTGCGCAGCCCCTTGGCGTAGGCGTGGCCGGAGACCATGCCGGCCGCGTTCAGGTCGGCCCACACCGCCGGCAGGTCGTCCTTCTTGACCCCCAAGAGGTCGATGCGCTGGCCGCCGGTCACCTTCACCGTCGGGATCTTGAACTTGTCGGCGACGTCGGCGATCGCCCGCAGCTCGTCCGGGGTGGTGACCCCGCCCCACATCCGCGGGACCACCGAGTAGGTGCCGTCCTTCTGGATGTTGGCGTGCACCCGCTCGTTGATGAAGCGCGACTGCTTGTCGTCCCGGTATTCGCCCGGCCAGGCGCACAGCAGGTAGTAGTTAAGCGCCGGGCGGCAGGAGGCGCAGCCGTCGGGCGTGTTCCACTCCAGCGCCTGGAACACCGCCGGCATGGTCTTCAGCCCTTCGGCGACCAGGCGGCGACGGAGTTCGTCGTGGCCCTTGTCGGTGCAGCTGCAGACCGGCTTCGGCCCGGTCTGGACCTGGAAGGCGTCGCCGAGGCTGGCGATCAGGATCTTCTCGACCAGCGGCGTGCAGGAGCCGCAGGAGGCCGAAGCCTTGGTCACCGCCCGCACGCTTTCCAGCGTGGTCAGGCCCTGGTCGGCGATGGCGCTGGTGATCGCGCCCTTGCAGACGCCGTTGCAGCCACAAATCTCGGCGTCATCCGCCATGGCTGCAACGGCCGCGCTAGGGTCGAGACCGCGAAGGCCCTCCGTGACAGCCTGGCCGAACACCAGGGTCTCGCGGATGTCGCCGACTTCGGCGCCGGAGCGCATCAGGTCGAAGTACCAGCCGCCGTCGGCGGCGTCGCCGAACAGCACCGCGCCGGCGACCTTGCCGTCCTCCAGCACGATCCGCTTGTAGACGCCGCGGCCGGCGTCGCGGAAGACGATGTCCTCGCACCCCTCCCCGCCCGCGAACTTGCCGGCGGAGAAGACGTCGACGCCGGAGACCTTCAGCCGGGTCGAGAGCACCGAGCCCTCGTAGGCCGCGTCGGCGCCGGTCAGCGTCTGGCCGAGCGTCTTGCACATCTCCCAGATCGGCGCGACCAGGCCGTAGACCTGACCACGGTGCTCGACGCATTCGCCGACGGCGAAGATCGCCGGATCCGAGGTCTGCATGGCGTCGTTAACGATCACCCCGCGGCCGACCTCGAGTTCGGCGGCCTTGGCCAGCGCGGTCGCCGGACGGATGCCGACCGCCATGACCAGCAGGTCGCACGGCAGCACGCGACCGTCCTTCAGCTTCAGGCCGGCGACCCGGCCGTCCTCGCCGAGGATCTCCTCGGAGTTGGCGCCCAGCACCGTCTCCACGCCGCGCTCGGCCATGGCCTGGGTGAGCAGGAAGCCGGCCGAGGAGTCCAGCTGGCGCTCCATCAGCACGTCCATCAGGTGGACGACGGTCGCGCCCATGCCCCGGCGGGCGAGGCCGTAGGCGGCTTCGATGCCGAGCAGGCCGCCGCCGATGACCACGGCGCGGGCGCCCGGCTTCACCGCCTCGACCATCGCCTCGACGTCGTCGAGGTCGCGGAAGGTGACGACCCCCTTGAGGTCCGCGCCCGGCAGCGGCAGGCGGATCGGGTCGGAGCCCATCGCCAGCAGCAGCCGGTCGTAGGGGGCGTCGAAGCCGCCCTCGGCGCGCACCACCTTGGCCTCGCGGTCGATGGCGACGATCTTGCGCCCGGCATGCAGGGTGATGCCGTTGTCGCGGTACCAGGCCTCGTCGTTGATGACGATGTCTTCGAAGGTCTTCTCACCCGCGAGGACTGGCGAGAGCATGATCCGGTCGTAGTTGACCCGCGGCTCGGCGCCGAAGATGGCGATGTCGTACCGGTCAGCGTCGCGCTTGAGCACTTCCTGCACCGCCCGGCACCCGGCCATGCCGTTGCCGATAACGACCAGACGCTCTTTGGCGAGATTGGCCTTGGTCATGAGGTTCCCCTACTCGAAACTTAAAGACGGAGGGCCGCGGGCGCTTCGGCGCCCCACGTCCGGCGCCACCGCGCCTTGACCCCGGTGAGGCCCGCGAGGGCGAGAAGCGCGAGGCCGGCGAAGGCCAGGAGACCGATCTGGTAGGAGCCGGTCGCCTGCTTGGCCCAGCCGAGGCTGGAGGCGAGGTAGAAGCCTCCGACGCCGCCGGTCATGCCGACCAGGCCGGTGACCACGCCGATCTCCTTGCCGAACCGCTGCGGAGCCAGCTGGAAGACCGCGCCGTTGCCGACGCCCAGCGCCATCATGGCGAACATGATCACGCCGAGAGCGATCGGGGCGCTCGGCAGCTTGAAGCTGGCCACCGCCAGGCCGAGGGCGGCCAGGACGTAGACCACCGACAGGGTGCGGACCCCGCCGATGCGGTCGGCGATGGCGCCGCCGACCGGGCGGATGAACGAGCCGGCGAAGACGCAGGCGGCGGTGAAGAAGCCGGCGGTGACCGCGGGCAGGCCGTATTCCGCGTTGAAGTAGATGGTCAGCGACGACGCCAGGCCGACGAAGCCGCCGAAGGTCACGCTGTAGAGGGCCATCAGCCACCAGGCGTCGCCGATCTTCAGCACGTCGAGATACTCGGCGAACTTCTTCGGGGCCGGACGGTTCGGCGCGTCCTTGGCGAAGATCACGTAGACCACGAAGGCGACGGCGAGCGGCAGGGCGGCCAGGCCGATCACATTGCTCCAGCCGAAGTGCTGGGCGAGGCTCGGGGCGAACAGAGCAGCCAGCGCGGTGCCGGAGTTGCCGGCCCCGGCGATGCCCAGCGCCAGACCCTGGTGCTCCGGCGGATACCAGCGCGAGGCGAGCGGCAGGGCGACGGCGAAGGAGGCGCCGGCGACGCCGAGGACGAGGCCCAGGGCCAGCACTTGATGATAGTTGTGGACGCCCAGGCGCCAGGCGATGAGCAGGCCGCTGAGCACGATCAACTGACCGATCATGCCGGTCTTCTTCGGGCCGATGTGGTCGACCATCACGCCGGCCACGATCCGCAGCAGTGCGCCGGCCAGGACCGGGAGGGCGACCATCAGGCCCTTCTGGGCCGGATCGAGACCGAAGTCCTTGGCGATGGCCACGCCGAGCGGGCCCAGCATCACCCAGACCATGAAGGACAGGTCGAAATAGAGGAAGGCGGAGAAGAGGGTCGGCGTGTGGCCGGCCTTGAGGAATGAACGGCTCAGCATGGTCGGAAGGCCCCGTGCAAAAATGCGATGGAGCGGCGGCGTCGCCGGGGGTTGAGCGGCTCGTCATCGAGCCGGTCGGAGCCTCGGAACGCCGTTGTTCGCTGGGCCTGGAACCAGAAGAAACACGTCTGCTGCGGTGCGTCATGCCTTGAGCGAGGCGCCGGGGGCCTGCATTCGCACTACGCACAAAAAAAGGGCGCCGGATTTTCACCCGGCGCCCAGGTTTTGGGCTCACGCAGCGGCGACGCGAACCCCAGGGGCCCTTTCATGCAGGAACTCGACCACCGCATGACGCGCCGCCACATAGGCGGGCGCCACGTCGACCTCGAGCCGGCGCCGCGGTCTCGGCAGGTCCACGGTCAGCACCTGGCCGATGGTGGCCGCCGGACCGTTGGTCATCATCACGATGCGGTCGGAGAGCAGTACCGCCTCGTCGACGTCGTGGGTGATCATCAGCACCGTGTTGCCGAGCTTGGCGTGGATCTCCATCACGCTGTCCTGCAGATTCGCCCGGGTCAGCGCGTCGAGCGCGCCGAACGGCTCATCGAGCAGCAGCACCTTGGGCTCCATGGCCAGCGCCCGGGCGATGCCGACCCGCTGCTTCATGCCGCCGGAGATCTCCGAGGGCCGCTTGTCCTTGGCGTGGGTCATCTGCACGAGCTGGAGGTTGTGCAGCGTCCACTCGTGCCGCTCGGCGCGGCTCCTCGAGCCCTTGAAGACCTGATCAACCCCCAGGCGGACGTTCTCGTAGACGCTGAGCCAGGGCAGCAGCGAGTGGTTCTGGAACACCACCGCCCGGTCGGGGCCCGGACTCTCGACCGCGACCTTGTCGACGATCACCGCGCCGGAGGTCACCGGCAGCAGTCCGGCCACCACGTTCAGCAGAGTCGACTTGCCGCAGCCGGAGTGGCCGATGATCGAGACGAACTCCCCCTTCTCGACCTGCAGCTCGACGCCGCGCAGCACCTCGGAGACCTTGCCGCGGCCCTGGAAGGTGACGGCGACGTTCTCGACGGAAAGATAGGACTTGCCCATTTTGGAGGCTCCTTCAGCCGGCCGAAGCGCCGCGGGAAACGATGCGGCCGAGCAGTCCGACCAGGCGGTCGAGCGCGAAGCCCACCAACCCGACCCAGATCAGGGCCACGACGATGTCGGAGATGCGCGAGGCGTTGTACTGGTCCCAGATGAAGAACCCGACGCCGACGCCGCCCAGCAGCATCTCGGAAGCGACGATGGCCAGCCAGCTCATCCCCACCCCGATCCGCAGGCCGGTGAAGATGTAGGGCGTGGCCGCCGGCAGCAGGATCTTGAAGAAGTAGCTGAGGGGCGACAGCCGCAGCACCCGGCCGACGTTGCGGTAATCCTGCGGCACGTTGCGCACGCCGACCGCGGTGTTGATGATCACCGGCCAGATGGCGGTGATGAAGATCACGAACAGCGCCGAGGGGTTGGCCTGGTGCAGCGCCGCCAGCGAGATCGGCAGCCAGGCCAGCGGCGGCACGGTCCGCAGCACCTGGAACAGCGGATCCAGGCCGCGATGGGCGAGCCTGCTGCCGCCGACCAGCACCCCGAGCGCGATGCCGACCACCGCAGAGATGCTGAAGCCGATCGCCACCCGCTTGAGGCTGGTCAGGGCGTGCCAGAACAGGCCCTTGTCGACCCCTCCCCGGTCATAAAACGGGTGCAGGATCAGCTCGCGGGACTCCATCCAGATCATCGACGGCGCCGGCAGGCCGCCGGGCCGGGCGACCGCGATCAGCTCCCAAAGGAACAGCAGCACGGCGAGCGTGACCAAGGGCGGCAGCAGCACGCCGGCGACGTCGCGCGCGACGTCCGCCAGCCGGGCGCCGATCCGCGATCGGCGCGCCGGCAAGGCGAGGATCTCGGCCGGCGGCTTGGCCGGCGCGGGTCCTGGGTCTGGTGAATAGGCAGGTAGCGCCATGGGTCAGCCTCCTCAGACCATCTTCTTGATCGGCTGGCTCGCCAGGTAGGCGGCCGGATTGGCGGGATCGAACACCTTGCCGTCGAAGAACTTCTCGACGCCGCGGCTGTCGGAGGCCGGGGCCGGCGCGCCCAGCGCCTTGGCCGACGCCCGCCAGATGTCGGCGCGGTTGACCTTGTTCACGAGCGCCATCTTGTTGGTCGACGCCGGCAGCACGCCCCAGCGCACGTTCTCGGTCAGGAACCACAGGTCGTGCGACTTGAAGGGGAACGAGGCGTTGTCGGCCCAGAACTTCATGATATGCGGCGACTTCTGCGCCTGCCGGCCGTCGCCGAAGTTGATCGTCCCCTGCAGCCTGGGGAGGATGTCGTTCATCGGCACGTTAATGTACTGGCGGCCGGACACGACCGAGCACATCGCCGGCCGGTTCTGCATCTTGTCGCACCACATCTGGGCTTCCATCACCGCCATGGTGATGGCCTGGGCCGCCCGCGGGTACTTCGCGACCCAGTCGGCGCGCATGCCGAGCGCCTTCTCCGGGTGGTTCATCCACAGCTCGGAGGTCAGGCAGGCGGTGTAGCCGACCTTCTGGTTAATCAGCTGGCCGTTCCACGGCTCGCCGACGCAGAAGGCGTCCTGGGTGCCGGCCTTCATGTTCGCCACCATCTGCGGCGGCGGGATCACGATGGTCGAGACGTCGCCGTCGGGATTGATGCCGCCGGCCGCCAGCCAGTAGCGGATCCACAGATCGTGGGTGCCGCCGCGGAAGGTCATCGCGACCTTCGCCTGGTTCCCCGACGCCTTCAGCTGGGCGAACTTCGCCTTGGCCCCGGCGCTGTTGAGGCCGACCTTCACCGCCTTCAGGTCGTTGCCGACGCTGATCGCCTGGCCGTTGGTGTTCAGCCGCGCCAGGATGTTCATCGGCGTCGGCTTGCCGCCGGTCGCCTGCCCGGTGGTGAGCAGATAGGGCATCGGCGAGAGGATGTGCGCGCCGTCGATGCCGCCGCCGCCGGAGCCCAGCACCAGGTTGTCGCGGGTCGCGGCCCAGGAGGCCTGCTTCAGCACCTCGACGTCGGGCATGCCGTACTTGGCGAACAGGCCCCTCTCCTTGGCGATGATCAACGGCGAAGCGTCGGTGAGGGCGATGAAGCCCAGCCTGGCCTTGGCCACCTCGGGCCCGGGCCCGGCGGCGAAGGCCCCCGACGGCAGCAGGGTCTTGGCGGCGACGACGGTGGCGGCCGCGGCGGTCAGGGCGCCTCTGCGGGTGAGGCCGTTCGATTTCGGAGCGGTCATGAGATTATCCTGCAGATTGAATGCGTTGTTGGACGGGGTTCACAGCTTGTATTCGAGCGTGAACCAGAACTTGGTGCGGGCCGGCGGCGGGGTGGCGGTGCCCACCGGCACCACGTTGTCGCGTTCGAAGTCGGCGTACTTCAGCGCCACGGTCAGCTTCGGGGTGATGGCGGCCTGGACCTGGGCGTCGAGCTCGCGACCGAGGCTCGCGCCGGTCCGCTGGTCCTCGAACCAGTGGTAGCGAACGATGATGTCGGTGTTGAAGAAGTAGGTCCGCTTGAAGCGCGGCTTGGCGTTGAAGGTGACGTTGAAGTCTTTCAGCCCGTCGACGAACCCCTTGTTGCCGCCGAGCGGCTGGACGAAGGCGTCAGCCCAGCCCTGGAAGGCGTGGGTGGTGGCCAGCGGCGTGGTGAAGCCGCGGAAGCCGTTCCCCTCGAGGTGCTCGTAGGAGACCTTGGCGCTGTAGATGTCGAAGGTGCCGGTGAGGTCGCCGCCCCAGTAGTCGAGGTCGTACTTCTCGGTGTTGTGGCGCCAGTCGCTCTGCCGCGCGTAGGTGGCGTTGTAGGCCAGCTGGTAGAGGCCGATCCAGGCCTTGCCCGAGGCCTTGGCCCCGTAGGTGATCGAGGTGTTCTGCCGAGAGTTGTCGAAGTCCAGCGCGTAGACGAAGCCCTGCAACCGCAGTTGCTCGGCGTAGGACCAGGTCAGGTTCGCCAGGTGGCTGTCAGAGTTCCAGTCCTTCTCCTCGCCGAGGATCCGGTTGACGTGGTTGACATAGGCGTAGGTGAACTTGAAGCGCTGCCACGCGGTGTCGAGCCGCAGGGCGTCGAAGGTCTGCTCGTCCTGGCGCCAGCCGACGTTGCCGATGAAGCGCTGGTCGTCGATCAGGATGCGCTGGCGGCCGAGCGTGGCGCTCAGCATCGCGCTCGGCGTCCAGCTGAGCTGCAGCCGGTTGAGCTCAGTCACCTTCGGATCGTTGACCAGCGGAAACTTGGCCTTGTCGGCGCCGTTCAGCGGCGGCGTCGTCGCGCCGGGCACGTTCACGGCGTAGCGCTCCGGCCCCCACAGCCGGACGTCCTCGAACTCGATCAGCCCGCGCAGGCCGTTCCACTCCGCGGTCTCCCAGCCCAGCCGGGTGCGCACCGTGGGGGCCTCGGCGTTCTTGGTGAGCACCGCGGTCTTCTTCTGGTCGACGAACTCGTAGCGGGCACGCACCTCGAGCAGCAGCCGGCCGGCGGCGATCGCCTCGCTGATCGTCGGCGCCGCCACCGGGGCGGCCATGGGCTCCGGCGCCGCCGGTTCCGCAGCGGTCGGCGCGGGCGCGGCGCCCTCCTCGAACCCGTCCGCGGCCCCCGGCACGGCTTCGCTCGCCGGCGCCGGCGACAGGTCGGTGGTCTGCGCCTGGGCCAGGCCCCCCCAGGCCAGCGCGGCCCCGGCTGCGCTCGCCACGAGCGCGGTCTTCAATCGATTCAAGGCTCTATCCCCCAAGCCAAAAAAAAGCGCCCGCCGGGGCTTTTGAGCCCCGTGCGGACGCCGGTGTCCGAATGATCTCGGCGCTCACGGCGCGCCGAAGGCCTTTGTGTGCTGACGGTTGCGGGACGACGTTGCCCCGCGATCGCGAGGCGATGCCGCCACGCCGCCGCTTGCGCTGCAACGCACCATCGCAGCTGCAACACCAAAACCGCTGCTATGCGTTGGAATTGCTCAGCCTGGGGGCGCCCACCTTCCTGGCGCCGCACAAATTGCGCGCAGAAACCCGACTTCAGAAACCCGAATGGCGGCGCACACGGCCAGCCCACCCGCCCCAGAACGCGCAATAATTACGCATCGGCGAGCCTTCGGAATCGGCGTGGTCACAATTCAAGCGGACGCCGAAAGCCGTCCTGGCGAGTCGGACGGCCGCTTTCAGCGCGCGCGATCTCCGCTGCAGCGCCGCAAAGGCAGGCTGCAGGAGAGACCCGAAGCGGAAAAAGGAAGTGGCGCCGCGCTAAGCGCGGGCGAGACGGCCGAGCGTGAAGCTCGCGGCGTAGGCCTGGGCGTCGCCCAGCCGGAAGGTGCGGCCGTCGGCGAACCCTGTCGCGGCCTCCGGCGCGGCGGCCTGCGGCCAGCCCAGGTCGGCGGCCGCCTGATTGTACAGATCCAGCCGGTAGACCTGCGCGGCCACCGCCGCAACGTCCAGGTCGCGCGGCGCCTGACCCCAGCGCATCATCTGGCTGAGCAGCCAGCCCGCCTGCACCGGCAACGGCGCATTGGCGGCGTCGCGATGGAAGGTGGTGGTCGGCAGCGAGCGGACGATGCTGGCCGCCGGCGCGCCGATATGGTCCGGTCGGGCGAGCAGTTCGGCCAGTTCCGGGCGATTGTCCGCCTCGTCGGCCCAGGCTGCAGCCTTCAGCAGGGCGCGCAGCAGCGCCTGCAACGTGTCGGGATGGCGTCGCGCCCACTCGGCGGTGACGCCGAGGATCTTTTCCGGCCCGTCGCGCCAGATGTCGAAGGCGCGGAAGGCGACCTCGCCCAGCCCCTCGTCCTCGGCCACCGCGCTCCAGGGCTCGCCGGCGCAGAACCCGTCGAGTTCGCCGGCCGCGAGCTTGCTGGCCATGCGCGACGGCGGCGCCACGGTGATCCGCACGTCATGGTCCGGATCGATCCCGGCCTCGGCCAGCCAGTAGCGCAGCAGGTAGCTGTGCGTCGAATAGGTGAACACCACGGCGAACACGAGCGGCGGCTCGCCCTGCGCGCGCCGTTGGGCGATCAGCCGCGCAAGGCCCGCCTGCCGCGATTCGCCCGGCTCCATCCCCGCGGTCAGCCGGCGCGACAGCGCGAAGGCCGCGCCGCTGCGGTTCAACGCCATCGGCGCGATCATCGGCTGCGGATCGCCGCCCATGCCCAAGGTCGTCGCCAAGGCGATCGGCGCCAGCATGTGGGCCCCGTCCAGCGCGCCGGCGGCCACCTTGTCGCGCACCGTCGCCCACGAGACCTCGCGGCTCAGCCGGACGTCCACCCCCTCGGCGTCGAAGAAGCCTCGCTCCTGCGCCACGATCAGCGGCGCCGCATCGTTCAGCGGCACGAAGCCCAGCTTGAGTTCGCCCGCCCCGCTCACGCTCCGTCCCCCTTCAACACGCCTGCGAACGCCAGCAGGTCGGCCGCCACCGCCCCCAGCGGCCGTCCCGTGTCCATCGACAGCTTGCGGAGCAGTTTGTAGGCCTGCTCCTCTTCGAGCCCGCGCTCCTTCATGAGCAGCGCCTTGGCCCGTTCGACCGTCTTGCGCGACGCCAGGTCGGCCTTGGCCTTTTCCAAATCCTGCCTCAGCTGGTGCATCAGTCGAAAGCGGCTCATCGCCACCTCGAGAATCGCCCGCACCCGGTTGGGCGCCAGGCCATCGACGATGTAGGCGGCGACCCCGGCCCGCACGGCGGCCTCGGCCACGCCCGGCTCCGAGCGGTCGACGAACATCACCACCGGCCGCGGGTTGTTGACGCTGGCGTCCTGCAGGCTCTCCAGGGTGTCCCGGTCCGGGCTGTCGGCGGCGACCACCACGACATCGGGCTCGAACACCGCCGCCTCGTGCTCGTCGAACACCGTCGCCTGGCGCACCTCGAGCGGGTGCACGCCAGCCAGGCCCTCGACGACCAGGGCCGCGCGGGCAGGATCGGGATCAACCACCAAGACTCGCATACTGGGGCCGACTAAGCGCAGGTACCGACGATACGCCGAGGCCTCTCAGCACGCCAACGCGCAGCTGCACCAATGAGCGCAAATAATAGGCGCCCAGCTGAATATTTGCGCAGCAGGCGCCGCCGGATCCGTCCGGAAGCTGCACTGCGGCTGAACCCCCGATGAACACCTGCGCCCGGGGACGTTCAGGCACGCCCGCCTAGGCTGCGCTGGACACCTGAGGAGACCGCAGATGAAAAAGCTTCTCTTGCCCGCCCTGGCGCTCGGCGCTGCCTTGGTCGGCGGCGCGGCGATGGCCCACCCGTATGACCACCATGGCGGCTACCGCGACGGCTACCATGACCGCCGCAGCTACCGCCGCGACAGCGACCGCGACGGCGTGCCGGATCGGGTGGAATGGAACCGCGACCGCGACCGCGACGGCCGCCCGGACCAGTGGGACCGCTACGACAACCGCCGCCACCGCCATCACCGCGACCACTACTACTCGTCGCGCTACGAGCGGCCGTACTCCGGCTATCGCTACTAGGCGCGCCATCTGGGCGGGGATCCTCCCCCTCTCCTCGCCTGCCATCCCGGCCTTTCGCGCGCGCGGAAGGCCGGGATTTTCTTTTCCCGTGCGGTCCTCCCCCGTTAGGGGGAGGTGGCCAAAGGCCGGAGGGGGTTGAAGGCCGCAACACCGGGGGTGTGAACCCCCTCACCCGCTTCGCGGGAGCTCCCCCTGAGGGGGAGCATCTTCAGGCGGCGATGCCGCCCATGCGCTTGATGTTGCAGTGGGCCCAGAGCTTTTCCATCGCCCGGGCCAGGTCGTCGATCATCGCATCGGTGTGCGCCGGCGATGGCGTGAAGCGCAGCCGCTCGCCGCCCTTCGGCACCGTCGGATAGTTGATCGGCTGCACGTAGATCCCGTGGTCGGCCAGCAGGATGTCGCTGATCAGCTTGCAGTGGGTAGCGTCGCCGACCAGCACCGGGACGATGTGGCTGACCGAGGACTCCATCACCGGCAGCCCGGCCTGGACCAGCCGGGCCTTCAGCGCCGCGGCGCGCGCCTGGTGCGCCTGGCGCACCTCGTCGTGCTCTTTCAGCCAGCGGATCGAGGCCGCCGCGCCGGCCGCCAGCGCCGGCGGCAGCGAGGTGGTGAAGATGAAGCCGTCGGCGTAGCTGCGGATCGCGTCGATGATCACCGCGTCGGCGGCGATGTAGCCGCCCATCACCCCGATCGCCTTGCCGAGCGTGCCCTCGACGATGTCGATCTGGTCCATCACGCCGTCGCGCTCGGCGACGCCGGCCCCGCGCGGGCCGTACATGCCGACCGCGTGCACCTCGTCGATGTAGGTCAGCGCCCCGTACTTCTTGGCCAGCGCCACCGTGCCGGCGATGTCGGCGATGTCGCCGTCCATCGAATAGACGCTCTCGAAGGCGATCAGCTTCGGCGCATCGGCCGGGGCCTCGGCCAGCAGCTCCTCGAGGTGCGCCAGGTCGTTGTGGCGGAACACCTTGCGCTGCGCCTTCGCGCCGGCGCGGATGCCGCTGATCATCGAGTTGTGGTTCAGCGCGTCGGAGAAGACGATCAGCCCCGGCAGGATCTTGTACAGCGTCGACAGCGTCGCCTCGTTGGAGACGTAGCCGGAGGTGAACAGCAGCGCCGCTTCCTTGCCGTGCAGGTCGGCCAGCTCGGCCTCCAGCTCGACGTGGTAGCGGGTGGTGCCGGAGATGTTGCGGGTGCCGCCGGAGCCGGCCCCGGCTTCCGCCAGCGCCTGGGTCATGGCGTCCAGCACCACCGGGTTCTGGCCCTGCCCGAGATAGTCGTTGGAGCACCAGACCACGACCTCCTGGGTCGTCCCGTCGGCCTTGGTCCAGGTCGCCCGCGGAAACTCACCGCGGTGACGCTTCAGGTCGGCGAACACCCGATAGCGGCCTTCGCTGCGGACCTGGTCCAGCGCAACCCGGAATGCGTCTCTGTAATCCATCCGACCTATGCGATCCGCGCCGGAGCGTTCGACTATCGCGCTCGCAGCGGGATTCCCATGCAATTGCGGGGCTTTTCGCACCGTGCGCCGACGTTGTCCATAAGCGCGGCCGACGCCGACGCCGCTGGAGTCCGGCTCGCGTTTCGCCCCAGACCTATTTCAGCTTTCCGAAGCTTATCGCCTCAAGGCAGCGGCGACCAGACTTCGCTTGGCGGCAGCGGGGCGAAGATCTCGTCCAGCAGCCCTTCGCTCACCTCTTCCAGGGTCGGCGGATTCCAGCGCGGCGCATTGTCCTTCTCGACGATCACCGCGCGGACGCCCTCGATGAAGTCCGGCCGACGCGTCACCCGGCAGGCGATGCGGTACTCCAGCTCCATGTTCTCAGCGAAGGACTTGAACTGCGCGCCCAGCTGCAGCTGCCGGAAGGCGACCTTGACGGTCTGCGGCGACTTGGTGGCCAGCACCTCCAGCTGCTGGCGCGCCCAGTCGCTGTCGGCGGCTTTCAGCGTCGCGACGATCGCCTCGACGCTGCCTTGCGAGAACATCTTGGCGATCTCGTCCTGGTGCGCGGCCAGCGGCGGTCGGCCGGCGTCGCCCTCGAACTCGGTCAGCAGGCGCTCGACCGCCGCCGGCTCGGCGACGATGGCGGCCTTCAGCTCCTCCAGCCGGGCGCTCTCGACAAAGTCGGTCGCCACCCCGACCAGCTCGCAGTCGGCGGCCTTGATGCGCGCGCCGGTCAGCGCCAGCCAGATGCCGATGTGGTCGGGCATCCGCGGCAGCCACCAGCCGCCGCCGACGTCCGGGAACAGGCCGATGCCGGTCTCCGGCATGGCGTAGGTGGTCCGCTCGGTCGCGACCCGGTAGGTCGCCGGCATGGAGATGCCGACCCCGCCGCCCATGACGACGCCGTCGATGAAGGCGGCGATCGGCTTCTTGTAGCGGACCATCAGCTCGTTGAGCCGGTACTCGACGAAGAAGAACTCGCGCGCCGCGCGCCCGTCGCCGCCGGCGCTGTCGTAGAGCACCCGGATGTCGCCGCCGGCGCAGAAGCCGCGCTCGCCGGAATGGTCGATCATCACCAGCTCGACCGCCGGATCGTCCTGCCAGGCCAGCAGGGCGTCGGTCATCAGCTGGCACATGTTCAGGGTCAGCGAATGCAGCGCCTTCGGGCGGTTGAGCGTCAGCCGCCCGACCTTGCCTTCGACGCGGACCAGGATCTCCGCTTCGCTCACGTCAGCCTCGCTTATTGCCGGAACAGCTCGCGCGCGATGATCACGCGCATGATCTCGTTGGTGCCTTCGAGGATCTGGTGGACGCGCAGGTCGCGCACAATCCGCTCCAGCGGATAGTCCTTCAGATAGCCGTAGCCGCCGTGCAGCTGCAGCGCCTGGTTGGCGACCTCGAAGCCGATGTCGGTGGCGAACCGCTTGGCCATGGCGCAGTGCTTGGTCGCCTCGGGCGCCTTGCTGTCCATCGCGAAGGCCGCGCGGCGCACCATCAGCTGGGCCGCGTCGAGTTCGGTGGCCATGTCGGCCAGCCGCCACTGCAGGCCCTGATTGTCCTTCAGCGGCTGGCCGAACTGCTTGCGGGTCTCGAGATAGGCCTTGGCGGTGTCGAGCGCGAACCGCGCCCCGCCCAGCGAGCAGGAAGCGATGTTGACGCGGCCGCCGTCGAGCCCGGCCATGGCGAACTTGAAGCCATCGCCCTCGGCGCCGATGCGGTTGGCCTCGGGGATGCGGCAGTCGTCGAAGTTGACCTGGGCGGTCGGCTGGGCGTTCCAGCCCATCTTCTTTTCCTGGGCGCCGTAGGACAGCCCCGGCGTCCCCTTCTCGACCACGAAGGCCGAGATGCCCTTCGGCCCCGGACCGCCGGTGCGGGCCATCACCACATAGACGTCCGAGACGCCGCCGCCGGAGATGAAGGCCTTCGAGCCGTTCAGCACGTAGCCGTCGCCGTCCTTCACCGCTTTGGTCGCCAGCGAGCCGGCGTCGGAGCCGGCGCCCGGCTCGGTCAGGCAGTAGCTGGCGATCCGCTCCATGCTGGTCAGGCTCGGCAGGAACCGCTGGCGCAGCTCCTCGGAACCGAACCGGTCGATCATCCAGCCGGCCATGTTGTGGATCGACAGGAAGGCTGCCGTCGCCACGTCGCCGTAGGACAGCTCCTCGAAGACGATCTGCGCCTCCATCCGGCCAAGGCCCGAGCCGCCGACGTCCTCGCCGATGTAGATCCCGGCCAGTCCCAGGGCCGCGGCTGCGCGCAGCGCCTCGACCGGGAAGACCTTGTCCTCGTCCCAATGCGCCGAATGCGGCGCCAGCTCGCTCGCGGCGAAACCGCGCGCCATGTCCTGGATCGCGCGCTGATCTTCGGTGAGATTGAAATCCATTGCGCCGCACTGATGCGACGGTTCCGGCCTGTCAACAAGGAACTCTTGCACCGCCTCCTGGGAAGGTTCACCACGCCGCCATGAGCAAAGCCCCCCTCGCCGCCTACCCCGCTCTGCGCCTGCGCCGGCTGCGCCAGGCCGACTGGATTCGCCGCCTGGTCCGCGAGACCGCGCTCGCGCCCTCCGACCTGATCTGGTCGATGGTGGTGCATGAGGGCGAGGGCCAGGTCCCGGTGGCCTCGATGCCCGGGGTCTCGCGGCTGTCGCTGACGGACGTCGCCGCGGCGGCCAAGGAAGCCCGCGCGCTGGGCATCCCGGCGATCGCCGTCTTCCCGCACATCGACGGGGCCAAGAAGGACGCGACCGGCTCGCAGGCGAACGACCCGAACGGGCTGATCGCGCGGGCGGTGAAGACCATGAAGGACGCCGCCCCCGAGGTCGGGATCATGTGCGACGTGGCGCTCGATCCGTTCACCGACCACGGCCACGACGGAATCATCCGCGACGGCCGCATCCACAACGAGGCGACCATCGAGCGGCTGGTCGAACAGGCGCTGATGCAGGCCAAGGCCGGCTGCGACATCCTCGCGCCCTCGGACATGATGGACGGCCGCTGCGGCGTCCTGCGCCAGGCGCTGGAGGCCGAGGGCCTGACCGAGGTGATGATCATGTCCTATGCGGCCAAGTACGCCTCGGCCTTCTACGGTCCGTACCGGGACGCGATCGGTTCGGGCAAGCTCGGGACCGGCGGCGCGCCGGCCGACAAGAAGACCTATCAGATGGACCCGGCCAACCGGCAGGAGGCGCTGCGCGAGGTGGCCCTCGACCTCGCTGAGGGCGCCGACATGGTCATGGTCAAGCCCGGCCTGCCCTATCTCGACATCGTCCGCGACGTCGTCGAGGCGTTCCAGGTCCCGACCTTCGCCTACCAGGTGTCCGGCGAGTACGCGATGCTGATGGCCGCCGCCCAGAACGGCTGGCTCGACGAGGAGCGCGCGATCCTGGAGTCGCTGAGCGCTTTCAAGCGCGCCGGCTGCGCCGGCGTGATCACCTATTTCGCGCCCCGCGCGGCGCGGCTGCTGGGGGCTTAGGCTCAAAACACCCGCTCATCCCGGCGATGGCCGGGACCCAGATGAAGGGCGCCGAGAGGCAGGCGTCCCGCCCCTCGCGGTTTCGCGTGCCAGCGCTCAGGCTGGACCTGGATCCCAGCCTTCGCCGGGAGAGCGGGGTTTGTCAGGCCGCCGCGCGCTGTTCGCGCAGCAGTTCGCCGAGGATCGCCAGCCCGCGCTCGGCCGCCTCCGGCGCGGCCAGGCTGAAGTTGAGCCGCATGGCCGAGCTCGCGCCGCCCTCAGCCAGGAAATGGCCGCCGGGGGTGAACAACACATTGCGCTCGAGCGCGCGGCGCAGCAGCGCCTGGGAGTCCAGGCCGCCACGCAGCGTCACCCAGAAGAACAGCCCGCCCGGCGGCGAACGCCAGTCGGCGACGTCCCCCAGGTGCCGCCGCAGCGCCGCATCGAAGGCGTCGCGCTTCTGGCGATAAGACTCCACCACCTGGGCCATCCGCGCCGCGCGGTCGGGCGCGGCGAGGTACTGCAGCACCATCCACTGGCTGAGCCGATTGGTGTGCAGGTCGGCCGCCTGCTTCAGCCGGACCAGCAGGGGAAACAGGTCCTCTGAGGCGGCGAGAAAGCCGAGCCGCAGCCCCGGCGCCACGGTCTTGGAGAACGAGCTCTGGTAGATCCACGAGGCCTGTTTGAGGCCCGCCACCGCCGGACGTCGCTCGCACGGCTCATAGACCAGGTCGCGATAGGGATCGTCCTCGAACAGGATGACGTCATGCCGGTCGCAGGCGTCGGCCAGCGCCTGACGCTCGTCGCCGGTCCAGCAGAGGCCGCTGGGGTTCTGGAAGGTCGGCGTAACGTAGGCCAGCCGCGGCGCCTCGGTGGCCCAGCCGCCGCCTGGCTGCGCCCGGTCGAGGATCTCGAAGCGGGCGCCGAAGAAGCGGAAGACCTGCAGCGCCGCGAGATAGGCCGGTTGCTCGACGGCGATCGCCGCGCCGGCGTCGACGACCAGCTTGGCGGCCAGATCGATGCCCTACTGCGAGCCCGAGAGCACCAGCACCCGCTCGGGCGCAGCATCGACGCCGAGCGCGCGCAGCTCCTCGGCGATGCGGGCGCGCAGCTCCGGCTCGCCCTCGGTCGGGCCGTACTGCATCAGCGCCCGCGGGGCCTGCGGGGTCTCAAGACCGGCGAAGGTCTCCGGCGACGGCAGCCCGCCGGCGAAGGAGATCACCTCCGGGCGCAGCGCCACCTCCAGCATCTCGCGCACCGGCGAGGCGTGCAGATCGCGGGTTCGGGTCGACAGGCGCGCCATGGGCTCCTCGCATAACGTCAAGATCATTGACCTATCGACTTGTTAAGCGGGGGCGCCTATCACGTCAATATGGTTGACCAAAAACGCCAGGACGAGCTGCGCGGCGCGATCGAGCTGATCTACTTCGCCTATCGCGGCTTCACCGACCGGCCCGACCGCATTCTCGAGCGCCGCGGCCTGGGACGGGTCCACCACCGGATCCTCTACTTCATCGGCCGGCGGCCGGACGTCTCGGTCCGCGGGCTGCTCGACCTGCTGGCGGTCAGCAAGCAGGCGCTGAACGCGCCGCTCCGCCAGCTGATCGAGATGAACCTAGTCAGCGCCGTGGCCGACCCGAGCGACCGGCGGATGAAGAACCTGCGGCTGACCGCCGAGGGTCAGCGGCTGGAAGCCGAGCTCACCGGCGCCCAGATGCGCCACCTGCAGACCGCCTTCGAGCGCGCCGGCGTCGATCAGGAGGCCGGCTGGCGGCAGGTGATGGGCGAGCTGGCGAGCGGCGAAACGCCCCCTCCGTCTCACGCCTGACGGCGCGATCCACCTCCCCCCGTTCCGTGGTGGAGCTATCCGCGAAGCGGACTGAGGGGGCGTTCAGCGCCTAGGCCAGGAAGTAAGCGCTCGTCCCCATCCCCGGCAGTTCGCGGGTGTCCACATAGCGGAAGCCGAGCTTCTCCAGCACCCGCTGCGAGGCACGGTTGTCCGGGTCGGTGATGGCCGCGAGCTTCGGCAGGCGGATCACCTCACGCACATGCCGGAGCACCGCGGCCGCCGCCTCAGTGGCGTAGCCCTGGCCGGAATGCCGATCGAGGAAGGCGTAGCCGAGATCCGGGCTGTCGAGCACCTCGCGCTCGATCAGGCCGCACATGCCGAGCGGCTCGCCGGCGGCGTCGCGCACGATCAGCCAGAGGCTCTGGCCGAACCGCTCGCGAATATAGGTCCGGGCGTCGTCCAGCGAGCGGACGCCGCGGTCGCCGATGTTGCGGATCCAGCCCGGATCGTTGAGCAGCGCCAGCACGAACGCCGCGTCGCTCTCGACCACCGGCCCCAGGGTCAGCCGCGCGGTGCGCAGCTCGACCATTCAGGGCTTCTCCAGCCGCGCCACCAGGCTGGAGGTGTCCCAGCGCGACCCGCCCAGCTGCTGAACTTCGCCGTAGAAGCCGTCGACCAGCCGGGTCATGTCCAGCGCCGCGCCGTTGCGCGCCGCCTCGTCGAGCACTAGGCCCAGGTCCTTGCGCATCCAGTCCACGGCGAAGCCGAAGTCGAACTTGTCCTCGCTCATGGTCTTCCAGCGGTTGTCCATCTGCCAGGACTGCGCCGCGCCCTTGGAGATCGCCTCGTAGACGGCCTGCGGGTCGAGGCCGGCGCGCTTGCTGAAGTGCAGCGCCTCGGCCAGGCCCTGGACGACGCCGGCGATGCAGATCTGGTTGACCATCTTGGTCAGCTGGCCAGAGCCGACCCCGCCCATCAGCCGCAGGGCCTTGGCGTAGACCTCGAGCACGCTTTGCACCCGCGCGAACACACCCGGGTCAGCACCGCACATGATCGTCAGCTGACCGTTCTCGGCGCCGGCCTGTCCGCCGGAGACCGGCGCATCGACGAAGGCGCGGCCGCCTTCGGCGGCCTTTTCGGCCATCTCGCGCGCCACCACCGCCGAAGTGGTGGTGTGGTCGACCACCACGGCGTTCGCCGGCAGCGCGGTCAGCGCCTCGGTCACCACCGTGCGCACGTCGTCGTCTGCGCCGACGCAGAGCAGGAACACCTCGGCCTCCCGCGCAGCCTCCGCGACGGTCGGCGCGGCCCGGCCGCCATAGGTCTCGACCCAGCGTGCGGCCTTCTCGGGGCTGCGGTTGTAGACCACCACCTCATGGCCGGCCCGGGCGAGGTGTCCCGCCATCGGAAAGCCCATCACGCCCAGCCCTGCGAACGCCAGCTTCATCGCCACAGATCTCCGCTCGTCCCCACGCACACGCCATCTTAACGGCCGCGCGCGCACCCTGCCCTCTACCAGCCTAGAACAGGGTAAACCATGGCCGTCGGCGGCGAGCAGACGATCGTCATCAAGAAGATCAAGAAGGGCGGCGGCGACGGCCACCACGGGGGCGCCTGGAAGGTCGCCTACGCGGACTTCGTCACCGCCATGATGGCCTTCTTCCTCCTGATGTGGCTGATCAACACCACCTCGCCGGAGCAGAAGCGCGGCATCGCCGACTACTTCGCCCCGGCCAGCGTCTCGGATTCCACCTCCGGCTCCGGCGGCATTCTGGCCGGCACCGCGCTCGGCTCCGACGGGGCCAAGGCCGCCGGCACCAGTTCGGTGATCGAGGAGCTGTCGCCACAGGCGCGCGACCCCGACGAAGGCCGCAGCACCGAAGGCGCCAAGGCCGCGGTCAGCGAGGACACCTCCACCGAATCGCTGCGCGAGGCGCTCAAGCGGCGCGACGACGCCGCCTTCGCCTCCGCCGCCCAATCGCTGCGCCAGGCGCTGCAGGACATGCCGGAGCTGGCGGAGCTGTCGAAGAACATCATCATCGATCAGACGCCGGAAGGCCTGCGCATCCAGCTGGTCGACCAGGAAGGCCGCTCGATGTTCACCGAGGGCTCGAGCCAGCCGAACGACCGCGCCAAGCTGCTGCTGCGCGCCATCACCAAGGTGATCAATCAGCTGCCGAACCGCATCAGCATCTACGGCCACACCAGCGCCAGCCCCGGCGGAGCCAAGGCCGAGGGCGACTGGACCCTGTCGGCGTCCCGCGCCGACGCCTCGCGACGGATCCTGCAGAGCGCCGGCGTAGATCGCGATCGAATCTATCAAGTGGCGGGGAAAGCGACCTCCGAACCGCTGTATCCGGATGATCCGATGCTGCCCGGCAACCGCCGGATCGCCATCGTGTTGTTGCGTGAGGCGCCGGTGCTTCCGCCGTCGCCGGCTCTCTGATCTGGAGCCTTGCGATCCGCCTTGCGCAAGCGCCCCGCATGCCCCCTAATCAAGGCGAACAGGGTTAAAGGCGGCCGCAGTCCGTGACGCAGCATTTTGCGACAAGACAGCTCAGGTTCTTCCTGACTGCGCCGTCTCCCTGCCCCTATCTGCCTGATCGCTTCGAGCGGAAAGTCTTCGCCCACCTGCCGCTGACCGACGGGGCGACGGTCAACGACAGCCTCACCCAGGTGGGCTTCCGCCGGTCGCAGAACATCGCCTATCGCCCGGCATGCGAGGCCTGCAACGCCTGCATCTCCGCACGGTTGCCGGCGCTGGATTATGTGTTCGGCCGCTCCGAGCGGAAGGTGCTCAACCGCAACGACGACCTCGAGCGCCACCTGGTCGAGGCCGAGGCGACGATGGAGCAGTTCGACCTGCTCCGGCGCTACCTGACGGTGCGTCACGCCGACGGCGGCATGGCCGAGATGACCTGGCCGGACTACGTCGCCATGGTCGAGGACACGGCGGTCCGCACGCACATCATCGAATACCGAATGAAGTCGAAGGACGGCGGCCCCGGCCAGCTGATCGCCTGCGCCCTGGTCGACCTGATGGGCGACGGGCTGTCGCTGGTCTACAGCTTCTACGACCCGACGCAGCGGCGGCGCAGCCTCGGCTCCTTCATCATCCTCGACCACATCATCCAGGCCAGCCTGACCAACCTGCCCTACGTCTATCTGGGCTATTGGGTCCGGGGCTCGGAGAAGATGGACTACAAGGTCCGCTTCTCGCCGATCGAGCTTCTGAAGCCGGAGGGCTGGAGCCTGATGGCCAGCCGCGACTTCAAGCCGCCGCCGGAAGGCTGACCGCCCTATAGGCGCTCCGAACCGCGAGCTCTGCCTGTGAATGCCGGGGACAGCCGCGCGGGCGCGGTGGCGCGCCGCGGGTCCGCCCCCTAGATTGCCACGGTGACCGTTCTCCTCGCATCCGGCGCATGACCCAGCAGCTTCGCCTGAGGCTTCAACGCCCCGCGCGCCATACGCGCGACGAGTTCATCGTCGGCGCCTCCAATGGCGCGGCGGTGGCGGCGCTCGACAGCTGGCCGCGCTGGCCAGGCGGCTGCCTGGTGCTGGTCGGCCCGGAAGGCGTCGGCAAGACTCACCTGGCGCGGGCCTGGGCGGCTGAGACCGGCGCGGCGGGGCTGGCGCGCGAAGCCCCGGACCTGGCCCTCGCCGACGGCCGGCCAGTGCTGCTGGAGGACGTCGACCAAGGCGTTCCGGCCGAGGCCCTGTTCCACCTGATCAACCTCGCCGCCCGCGACGGCGGCGGCCTGCTGATGACCGCGCGCGCCCGGCCGACGGCCTGGGCCGCCGAGTTGCCGGACCTGCGCTCGCGGCTGAACGCCCTGTTCGTCGCCGAGATCGAGGCGCCGGACGACGTGGTGCTGGAGGGCGTGCTGCGGAAGTTCTTCCGCGCGCGCAGCATCCGACCGCCGGAACAGGTCTTCCCCTATCTGCTGCAGCGCATGGCGCGCTCCATTCCCGAGGCCGAGGAGGTGGTTCGGCGGATGGACGAGGCGGCCGAAGGACCGATTTCGCGGCTGCTGGCGCGAACGGTGCTTGAGGACGAGTCTCAAAACCTTGATCTTTTCGAGTGAAGATTGCCAGCCCACGGAACGAGCGGTTCACTAGCGGATCCAGGCCGGGGCTAACGGAGCTTCCTCGATGACTTTTGTCGCGCCCATCGCCTCGGACTCCCCCGTCGCCGAGCGCGCGACGAGCGATGACCCCGCGGCCCTGGCCCGCTCGCCGGAGCGGTTCTTCAATCGCGAGCTTTCCTGGCTGTCGTTCAACCGCCGCGTCCTGGCCGAGAGCAAGAACCCGCGCCATCCGCTGCTGGAGCGGCTGCGCTTCCTGGCGATCTCCGCCAACAACCTCGACGAATTCTACATGGTCCGGGTCGCCGGCCTGAAGGCGCAGGTGCGCGAAGGCGTGCGCGTGCTCAGCCAGGACGGGCTCACGCCGGCGGAGCAGCTCGAGCGGGTCAACGCCGAGGCCGCCGACCTGATGGGCGACCAGCAGCTGCGCTGGCGCCAGCTGTACAGCGAACTCGCCTCCGAAGGGCTGCGGCTGGTCAGCCCGGGCGAGGTCACCGAGCGGGAGAAGGCGTCGCTGGAGGAGGTGTTCGCCGCCCAGCTGTTCCCGGTGCTGACGCCGCTGGCCATCGACCCGGCGCACCCGTTCCCGTTCATCCCGAACCTGGCCTTCTCGCTGGTGCTGAAGCTGAAGCGCCACAGCGACGGGCGGCTGCTCTACGCCCTGGTGCCGATCCCGGCTCAGGTGGCGCGGTTCTGGGAGCTGCCGCGCGCCGGCCGGCGCAAGGCTGAGCGCCGCTTCCTGTCGCTGGAAGGCTTCCTGGTCCTGTTCCTCGACCACCTGTTCCCCGGCTGCGAGGTCGAGGGCCAGGGCGTGTTCCGGCTGATCCGCGACTCCGACGTGGAGATCGAGGAAGAAGCCGAGGACCTGGTCCGCGAGTTCGAGGCCATGCTCAAGCAGCGGCGCATGGGTTCGGTGGTCCGCGTCGAGATCGAAGCCGCCATGCCGGAGGAGCTGCGCGGCTTCATCAGCGGGAACCTGCACGCCCAGCCCGAGGACATCATCCTGATCGACGGCCTGCTGGGCCTCGACGAGCTGTCGCAGCTGATCCCGCCCGACCGGCCGGAGCTGAAGTTCAAGCCGTTCGAACCGCGCTTCCCCGAGCGGATCCGCGACCACGGCGGCGACTGCTTCGCGGCGATCCGCGAGAAGGACATCCTGGTCCACCACCCGTTCGAGAGCTTCGACGTGGTGGTGCAGTTCGTGCGCCAGGCCGCGCGCGACCCCAATGTGCTGGCGATCAAGCAGACGCTGTACCGCACGTCCAAGGACAGCCCGATCGTCGCCGCCCTGATCGAGGCGGCCGACATGGGCAAGAACGTCACCGCCGTGGTCGAGATCAAGGCCCGCTTCGACGAGGAGGCCAACCTCAAGTGGGCGCGCGACCTGGAGCGGGCCGGCGTCCACGTCGTCTTCGGCTTCGTCGAGTACAAGACCCACGCCAAGCTCTCGACGGTGGTCCGGCGCGAAGGCGATTCCCTGCGCACCTACTGCCACTTCGGCACCGGCAACTACCACCCGATCACGGCGCGGATTTACACCGACCTGTCGCTGTTCACGACCGATCCGGCGATGGGCCGCGACTCCACCCGCCTGTTCAACTTCGTCACCGGCTACGCCCAGCCCGACCGGCTGGAGAAGCTGTCCTTCTCGCCAGTGACCATGAAGCGCGACCTGCTGACGCTGATCGCCCGCGAGGCCGAGCACGCCCGGGAGGGCAAGCCCGCCGGCATCTGGGCGAAGATGAACTCGCTGGTCGACCCGCAGATCATCGACGCGCTGTACGACGCCAGCCGGGCCGGCGTGGACATCCGGCTGGTGATCCGCGGCATCTGCTGCCTGCGCCCGGGCGTCGCCGGCCTGTCCGAGAACATCCAGGTGAAGAGCATCATCGGCCGCTACCTGGAGCACGGCCGGATCGTCGCCTTCGCCAACGGCGCGGCGCTGCCCTCGTCGGAGGCGCGGCTGTTCATCTCCTCGGCCGACTGGATGCCGCGCAACCTCGACCGCCGGGTCGAGGCGCTGACGCCGATCGAGAACCCGACGGTGCATCGGCAGGTTCTCAATCAGATCATGGTGGCCAACCTGCGTGACGAAGCTCAAAGCTGGACCCTGGACAGCGAGGGCCGCTATACGCGGGACCCGGCCTGGGACCATCCGGACGCCTTTTCGGCGCATGAGTATTTCATGACCAATCCCAGCCTGTCGGGACGAGGCCAAAGGGTGAAGGACATGCCGCGCGCGATCGAAGATGTGGCTCCGCGCAGCTAGTCGCCCGGAGGCGCGGCAGGCCGCCGTCATCGACCTCGGATCGAACTCCGTCCGCCTGGTGATCTACCGGGTCGAGGGCCGGGCGATCTGGACCATCTTCAACGAGAAGGCGCTGGCCGGGCTCGGCCGCGACCTGCCGGTCACCGGCCGCCTCTCCACCAATGGGGTGGAGGTGGCGATGAGCGCCCTGCACCGCTTCCGCGCCCTGCTGAACGGCTGGGAGGGCGACGACATCACCGCGGCGGCCACCGCGGCGGTGCGCGAGGCCGCCGACGGCCAGACCTTCCTGCGCCGCGTGAAGGACGAAACCGGCCTGACCGTGCGCGTGCTGTCCGGCGAGGAAGAGGCGCGCTATGCGGCGCTCGGCGTTCTGGCCGGCGACCCAAGCGCCGAGGGCGTGGTCGGCGACCTGGGCGGCTCGAGCCTGGAGCTGGTGCGTCTGACCGACGGCGCGCCGCAGGACGGCGCGACCCTGGCGCTCGGCCCGTTTGCGCTCGGCGCGCCCCGCGCCCTCGACATCGACCGCACGCGGCGCGCCATCGAGGCCGAGCTCGGCCCGGTCAGCGGCCGGTTCCGTGCCCGCAACTTCCATGCGGTGGGCGGCGCGTGGCGCAACCTCGCGCTGCTGCACATGGAGATGGCCAACTATCCGCTGCGGGTGGCGCATCAGTACGAAATGAGCCGGGCCGACGCGATGGAGGTCGCGCGCTTCGTCGAGCGGCTGTCGAAGTCCTCGCTGGAGCGCATCCAGGGGCTGTCGAAAAAGCGCTTCGACACCCTGCCCTACGCCGCCCTGGTGCTGGAGGCGCTGATCGAACGCCTCGGCATCGAGCGGGTGGTGATCTCCGCCTACGGCGTGCGCGAGGGCCTGCTGCTGGAGGCGATGGACCCCGAGGTGCGCGCCCGCGACCCGTTGCTCGAGGGCTGCGAGGCGCTGACCGCCGTACGCGGCCTCTCGCTGGATCTCGGCGCGGCGCTGGAAGCGTGGCTGGCGCCGGTGTTCGCCCAACTGCCGCCGGTGTTCGGCGGCCGCGACGCCGTGCTGACCGCCGCCGCCTGCCGCCTGGCCGACATCGGCGCGCGGCTGCACCCGGACCATCGCGCCGACATCGCCTTCGAAGAGGTGCTGCGCGCGCCCATTCCCGGCATGAACCACGCCGAGCGGGCCTTCCTCGCCTGCGCCGCGTTCTCGCGCCATTCGGCGGCGGCGACCACGCCGGACGCCGCGACGGTCAACCGCCTGCTGACGCCTGAGCGGCGGCAACGCGCCCGCGCGCTCGGCGCGGCGGTGCGGCTGGGCTGCGACCTGTCCGGCCGCAACGCGCAACTGCTCTCCCAGGCGACGCTGTCGATCGACGGCGACCGGCTGCGGTTGAAGGCCAAGCCCGGCTGGGAGGACATGCTGCTCGGCGAACAGACCGCCAAGCGCGCCCAGACGCTCGCAGCAGCGCTGCGGCTGCGGCTCGAGCCGGCCTAGGACAAAAGGCGGCGCCGGAAACCGGACGCCGCCTTCACCAGATCCGTTGGGAAGATCTGCACACCGAGCCGGACGTCGGCTGGCGCCGAAGCGCCACGCCGTCCGCGATCCCCTGCGAACCGGAAGGCGCTGGTCGCCCCGAGCCCTCCAGCCGCCGGAACCGTCTGCCCGCTTGACGCCCGATACCGGTGCGCCGCGCCGCAGCCCTCGTTGCCGGCGGAAGGTTGATCCAATGCGCCGCGGCGGCAAGAGACCGGCGTTACGTCAGGCGGCAGGATCTGTGGGCAAACCTGTGCAAGACCGGTGGACGCCCTGGGGGCGATCACAAAAACCGCAACGACGGCCGCGACTTAGGTTTTCACCAGCAGATCGCGGCCGCGTTAACCCGGACGCAGCAAATGAGATGGCGCGCGTCAGTTCACCGCGGCCTTCGGCGCGCGGCGCACCTCGACGACCCGCACGCGCGCGCCGTCCAGAACCAGGGCCAGTTCGCCGCGCTTCAGCTTCAGCGCGTCCTCGCCGAAAGCGTCGCGGCGCCAGCCCTTCAGCGCCGGCGTCGCGGCTTCGTCGTCGTTGGCGATCTGCTCCAGGTCGGCCACCGTGGCGATCAGCTTGGAGGCGACGCCCGCTTCTTCCGCCCGCGCCTTCAGCAGCACCTTGAGCAATTCGACCACGGCCCCGGCGGCCGGCGAAGCCTGGGTCTTGGCCCGGTCGATCACCGGGGCGTAGCCCTCGGGATCCTTCAGCGCCTCGCGCACCGCGGCCAGCAGGTCCGGGCCGAAGCGCGAGCCCGAAAAGCCCTTCGGCACCGAGCGCAGGCGGTCGAGGCCGTCGGCGTCGGTCGGCGCCTGGGTGGCGACCTCGTCGATCGCCTCGTCCTTCAGGATGCGGCCGCGCGGCTGATCGCGCAGCTGCGCGGTGCGTTCGCGCCAGGCCGCCACGGACTTGTAGACCGCGAGGTACTTGGCGGTGTGCCGGCGCGGGCGCAGCCGCCGCCAGGCGTTCTCCGGATCGACGTCGTAGTTGGCCGGATCGGTCAGCCCCGCCATCTCGTCGGTCACCCAGGCCAGCCGCCCTTCCCGCTCGAGCCGCTCGCGCAGTCGCGGATAGAGGTCGGCCAGATGGGTCACGTCGGCCAGGGCGTAGGTGAGCTGATTGTCCGACAGCGGCCGGCGCGCCCAGTCGGTGAACCGGCTCGACTTGTCGAGCTCGATCTTCAGCATCTGGCGCACCAGGGCGTCATAGGCGATCTGCTCGCCGAACCCGGCCGCCATGCCCGCCACCTGGGTGTCGAACAGCGGCCGCGGCATGGCCTGCAGATTATTGAAGATTTCCACGTCCTGCCGGGCGGCGTGGAACACCTTCAGGATCGATTCGTCGCGCAGGATTGCGAGAAAGGGCTCAAGGTCGATCCCATCGGCCAGGGGGTCGATGACGGCGTGCGCATTGGGCGCGGCCGCCTGGATCAGACAGAGCTTCGGCCAGTAGGTTGTCTCGCGCATGAACTCGGTGTCCACGGCGACAAACGGCTGGCCTTTGATCTTCTCGCAAAACCCCGCGAGTTCCGCGGTGGTGGTGATCGGCGTCATCGATTAGCTATAGCCCCGCGCGCGCCCGAGTCTGCAAGGGCCCGTTGTGTGCGCGCGATCCTTTATTTCGTTGAAGGCGTTACCTCAATGTCCGATCGGCCCAATGGTCTCACCTACGCCCAGGCGGGCGTGGACATCGACGCGGGCAATGCGCTCGTCGAACGGATCAAGCCGCTGGCCAAGGCCACGCGCCGCCCCGGCACGGAGGTCTCGCTGGGCGGTTTCGGCGCGCTCTTCGACCTTAAGGCGGCCGGCTACGACGATCCGCTGCTGGTCACGACCACCGACGGCGTCGGCACCAAGCTGAAGGTCGCCATCGAGACCGGCCGCCATGAGACGGTCGGCATCGACCTCGTCGGCATGTGCGTCAACGACCTGCTGGCCCAGGGCGCCGAGCCGCTGATGTTCCTGGACTATTTCGCCACCGGCAAGCTCGACGTCGACGCCGCCGCGACGGTCGTCGCCGGCATCGCCGAAGGCTGCCGCCAGGCGGGCTGCGCCCTGGTTGGCGGCGAGACCGCGGAGATGCCCGGCATGTACGCGCCGGGCGACTACGACATGGCCGGCTTCTGCGTCGGCGCGGTCGACCGCGACAAGGTGCTGCCGAAGCTCGGCGCCCAGAAGCCGGGCGACATCCTGATCGGCCTGGGCTCGTCCGGCCCGCACTCCAACGGTTATTCGCTGGTCCGCCGCATCGTCGAGCGCTCCGGCCTCGGCTGGGACGTCGAGGCGCCGTTCGAGCCGGGCAAGAGCCTCGCCGAGGCGCTGCTCGCGCCGACCCGCATCTATGTGAAAACCGTCCTGCCGCACCTGAAGGCCGGCCGCGTCGAGGGCCTGGCGCACATCACCGGCGGTGGGCTGATCGAAAATCCGCCGCGCGCCATCGCCGAAGGCCTCGAGGCCCGCTTCGACTGGAGCGCCTGGGAGCTGCCGCCGGTGTTCCAGTGGCTGCAGGAGACCGGCGGGGTCTCCGAGCACGAGATGCGCCGCACCTTCAACTGCGGCGTCGGCCTGGTGCTGATCGTCGACACCCACGACCTGCCCGACGTGCTCGAGGGCCTGGTTCGCGCCGGCGAGGACGCCTTCGTGATCGGCGAACTGGCCAAGGCCGCCTGAGGCCTTCCGGGCGCGTCGGCTGGTCCGGCGCGCCCGGTCTGCTATCCTCCAGCCTGTCGAAAAAGGCAGGCTGGTGTGGTTAGCCCAGCCCCCGCGCTGCTCGCGGGTCTGTCCGGCGCCCGGTCGCAATCGTGGCCCGACGCCGAGTCCCACGGCCTTCAAGCGTCAGCGCATGGTGCGCGGGCGCGACAGAGGACGTGCAACATGCAGCAACAGATCTCGGTCATCACCCTCGGCGTTCACGAGCTGGAGCGCTCCAAGGGCTTCTACGTCGGCGGCTTCCGCTGGTCGCCGGTCTTCGAGAACAGCGAAGTCATCTTCTTCCAGATGAACGGCCTGGTCCTGGGAACCTGGCTGATCCAGGAGTTGCAGAACGACATGCAGCGCCCCGGCGCGGTCGCGCCCGGCGCCGTCGCCCTGGCGCACAATGTCGCCTCGGCCGAGGCGGTCGACCACCTGATCGACAAGCTCGCGGCCGCCGGCGGCCGGGTGCTGCGCCCCGGCGACGCACCGTCGCATGGCGGCTACCGCGGCTACGTCGCCGATCCCGACGGCCACGCCTGGGAGATCGCCTGGAACCCCGCCTGGACGATCGACGCAGCGGGCCACGTCACCTTCGGCCTGTAATCGACCGAGCGCGCCGATCGTCAGCGGTCGGCGCGCTCGCTTTCCGCGCGAATTTTCCCGAGAACGACGCCGTGGTTGCACACCTCACTCCACCGTGAGTTGAATCGTGCCGCAAATCGGCCGCAGTGTCGCCACATGCATTGCCACATTCCCGCCGTCGCCGCCGCCCTTACCGTCGCGCTCGCCGCCGTCCCCGCCAACGCGCTGCGGCCGGACCCGCTGCCGTCGCTGTTCGTCGACTTCTTCGTCCAGTGGAAGGCGCAGCCCAAAGACCTGCGGATCTCAGATCTGCGGGTGCTCAAGGCCGGCGAGTCGCTGCGGGTGCTCTGCGGCGCCTACGCCGTTCCCGGCCAGGCCCGCCGACCGTTCCTGGTGATGGGCGACGCCACGCCCAGCGCCTCGGCCGCCTGGGAGCCCGGCAGCTTTCCCGAGAGCGACCCGCTCTACCCGCAGCTGATGGACAACCTGCGGCAATGCCAGACCCTCGGCGCCGAGGTGACCGCCGCCCAATGGCACGGCGACGCCGCGCCGGCGGCCTGAATCCCAAAAGAAAAAGCCCCGGCTCTTGCGAGACCGGGGCTTCTCTTGATCGGCTGAGGCCGGCGCTTACTCGCCGTAGCCTTCCGGCAGGTCGTCGTCCTTCAGCAGGTCTTCCTTCGAGACCTTCTCGTCCTCGACCTTGGCCTTGGAGACGATCAGGTCGACGACCTTGTCCTCGAAGATCGGCGCGCGCAGCTGGGCTTGCGCGTTCGGGTTCTGGCGGAACAGGTCGAAGATCTGCTGGGCTTGCGGACCGAAGCGCATGGCTTCGCGACGCATCGCCTCGGCCAGCTCCTGCTCGGTGACCTGGACGTTGTTGGCGCGGCCGACCTCGGCCAGCACCAGGCCCAGGCGCACGCGGCGCTCGGCGATCTTGCGGTACTCGGTCTGCAGCTGCTCGTCGGTCTTCTCGGCGTCGTCGGCCGGCAGCGAGCCGGCTTCCTTGTCCTGCTGCACCTGGCTCCAGATCGAGGCGAATTCGGCTTCGACCATCTTCGGCGGCAGCGGGAAGTCGTGCTTGGTGTCCAGCTGGTCGAGCAGCGCGCGCTTCAGCTTGAAGCGGCTGGCGCGATCGTATTGTTCGCCGAGGTTGGCCTTCAGCAGCTCACGCAGCTTCTCGAGGTTCTCGATGCCCAGCTTTTCGGCGAAGGCGTCGTCGGCCACGGTCTCGACCGGCGCCTTGACCTCTTTCACCTTCACTTCGAACACGGCTTCTTTGCCGGCGAGGTGAGCGGCCTGATAGCCTTCCGGGAAAATGACCTTCACCTCGACGTCGGTGTCCGGCTTGGCGCCGACCAGCTGCTCTTCGAAGCCGGGGATGAACTGGCCCGAACCGAGGGTCAGCTCGGCGTCGGTGGCCGAGCCGCCGGCGAAGGCTTCGCCGTCCAGCTTGCCGACGAAGTCGATGACGACCATGTCGCCGTCCTTCGCCTTCACCGTCTTGCCGGTGCGGGTCTCGTAGGTGCGGTTCTGCTTGGCCAGTTCGGCCACCGCTTCGTCGACCTCAGCGTCGCTCGGCTCGTAGACCGGGCGCTTCAGCTCCAGCGTCGCGGCGTCGACCGGGGTGAAGTCCGGCATCAGGTCGAGCGACAGCTCGTAGGACAGGTCCGCCTTGCCGTCGATCACCGCCGCTAGGTCGCCTTCCGGCTTCAGGTCGGGCTCGCCGGCGGGACGCAGGTTGTTGTCGGCGATGACCTTCTGGGTGCTTTCCGACAGGGTCTGTTCGACCACTTCGCCCATCAGCGCCTTGCCGTACAGGCGGCGGACGTGGGCGGTCGGCACCTTGCCGGGGCGGAAGCCCTTGATGTTGAGCGTCGGCGTGATCTCGGCGATCCGCGCCTCCAGCTTTTCAGTCAGGTCCGTCGCCGGGACGGTGACGCCATAGACGCGGCTCAGGCCTTCGCCAGACTTTTCAACGATCTGCATCGACATTCTTGACTTCCGGCGCCCGCGCGAACGCTCGCGCGTCGCGAACCGCCTCTTACATGGGAAAAGGAACCCGCCCCGGACGGCCGGGGCGGAAGGCGGCGACTTATGTCACGCCGCGCCGTGGCGTCCAAGCCAAAAGCCGAACCAGGAACGGCCGCCAACCGGGAGTTGGTGCGGATGAGAGGACTCGAACCTCCACGCCTCGCGGCGCTGGAACCTAAATCCAGTGCGTCTACCAGTTCCGCCACATCCGCAACGGTCCCTCCCTAGGGGAAATGGCGGAAAGCGGCAACAGCCGAGCCGACCAGCGGCGATCCGCGCCGGCGCCGGGTCGGGGCCCCGGCTTACATCTCGCGGAAGGGCTTGCTATGGCGCGGACATGTCCGACACCGATCCCCTTGCGGGCTTCTCCGCCGCGTTTCGAAGCGCGGCGCTGATGCTTGGCTACAAGCGCACCATGCTTCGCCGGTCGGCCGACGACATCACCACACTCGTCCTGGGGTCATCTCACGGCGATTGCGGCTTCGACCCCGGTCCGTTTCCGGGCGCCTTCAACCTCTGCTCGACCTCCCAGGATCTCAGGCACTCGCACGCCATCTATCGCCGTGTGTCGCGCAACCTGCCGAAGCTGAAGACCCTGGTGCTGTTCTATTCGGTGTTCTCGCCCGGGCACGTGCTGGAGAAGAGCCCAAGCGACCGCGTGTACGCGATCGCGCTGCACGAGATGCTGGACCTGACCCTCGCCTATTCCGAGCTGGACATGGCTCAGGCCGCTGGGTCGCTGAAGACGCGGCTGGCGCAATGGGAGCCGCAGGCGAATGGCCGCGCCGGCTTCTTTCCGGAACTGATGACCTGGCGCTTCGACGACAGCTACGGCGTGGACCGGCGCACCGCAGAGCATATGAAGCTCAACGCCTCCAGCGCCGCGCTCGTCTACCTCGCCGCCATCGCCCAGCTCGCCCGACACCAGGGGCACCGCCTCGTCGTCGTCGTTACGCCGGCCAGGTCCGACTACAAGCGAAGCTGCGGCGCCCCGGCGCCCGTACCGTTCCGCAGCCTGACGGAAATGCGGGTTGAACTCCAACTCGGCGGCTTCGACGTTCTGAGCCTGTGGGACGACACGCGGTTCACCGACGCTCACTTCTGCGATTTCGACCACATCGATCCCGCTGGCGAAGGGCCCGCCTTGCTGTCTCGGACGCTGGCCCGCGCGCTCGGCGCCGCACCATCGGCGCAGGCCTGAGCGCGGCCTCATGACCGCGAGCGCCGAAGCTGTGTTTCGCGACGCGGTGGCCGCCCATCGCGCCGGCGACCTGCGCACCGCGGAGGCCGGCTACCACGCTGTGCTGCGCCTGGCGCCACAGCTGCTGATCGCCTGGGACAACCTCGCCAACATCTACTCGCGCGAGGACCGACTGGCGGAGCTGGCCGAGGTTCATCGGCGGGCCATCGCGCTCGAGCCCAGCGACGCGCGGCGCTACGCGCTCGCCATCACCGAACTCTATCGGGGCCGCTACGCCGACGCCTGGCCGCACTTCGAACACCGCCCCAGCAAGGCGGCCGGCGCGCCGAAGACCACGATCCCCGAGTGGCGAGGCGAGCCGCTGGCCGGCAAGCGCCTCCTCGTCTGGCAGGAGCAGGGGTTCGGCGATCAGCTCCAGATGGCGCGCTTCGTGCCCTTGCTGGACGCCGACGCGGTGTCCTTCGCCTGCCTTGCGCCGCTGTCCCGCCTGCTTGGCCAGCTCTGCCCGACGGTCCCGCGCCTGGGCGAGATCCCCGGTCGGTTCGACTACTGGGTCTCGTCGATGTCGCTGCCCGGGCGGCTCAACGCCACGCTCGACGACCTGCCGCCGCCCGCGCCGCTGACCGCCGCCCCGCGCCGCGTCGGCGGCGTCGGGGTCTGCTGGAAAGCGGGAGAAGCCACCAACCGCGGCCGCTCGCTCACGCCGGACCAGGCGCAAGACCTGCTGGCGCTGGCCGGGGCGGTGAGCCTGCAGCCCGAGGACAGCGGCGCCGCGGACTTCCAAGAGACGGCCGAGATCATCGCCGGCCTGGACGCCGTCGTCACCGTCGACACCGCTGTGGCCCACCTTGCCGGCTCCCTCGGCAAGCCGACGTTTGTCCTGCTGCCCCACCGCAGCGACTGGCGCTGGCTGCGGGACCGGACCGACAGTCCCTGGTACCCGTCGCTGCGGCTGATCCGCCAGCCCGAGCCAGGCGATTGGACCTCGGCGATCGAACAGGCGAAAGCCGCGCTCTGAGCGGCGGACCCGATCACCGCCCGGAGGGACGCCCCGGCGCAGTGGCCAGCCAGATCACATGGCGGGCGCCGCGGCCGCTGCGGCTCGCCCGGACCCGCTTGTCCTCGACCGCGAAGCCGCTCTTCCTCAGCCGCGCGGTGAACCGGTCGTCCGGCGCGGACGACCAGACGGCGAGCACGCCGCCGGGCGTGAGCGCGTTGCGCGCCGCCGTCAGGCCGCGCGCGTCATAGAGCTGGTCGTTGGCGTCGCGGTTGAGGCCGCCCGGTCCGTTGTCCACGTCGAGCAGGATGGCGTCGTAGCCGCCGGGCGCCTCGGCGATCGCCTCGGCGACGTCGCCTTCGCGGATGCCGACGCGCGGATCCTCCAGACAGCCGTCGAACACGCCGGCCAGCGGTCCGCGGGCCCAAGCGACGACGGCGGGCACCAGTTCGGCGACGACGACCTCGGCCTGCGCCGGCAGCACCGCCAGCGCCGCGCGCAGGGTGAACCCCATGCCCAGCCCGCCGATCAGCATCCGCGGCTTCGACCGCCCGCCCAGCGCCTCCCAGCTCAAGGTGGCCAGCGCCTCCTCCGAGCCGCTCAGCCGGCTGTTCATCAGCTCGGTCGCGCCGGACATGATCGAGTATTCGGCTCCCCGCCGCATCAGCTTCAACTCGCCGCCGTCGGGGATCGGCGCGGTGTCCAGGTGCTCCCAGCGGATCATGCCGGCGAGCCTGCGAAGACCGCGGCGATGTCCGCCGCGCTCATCAGCCGGAACCCGCCGGGCTCCAGGTCCGACGGCAGGTCGAGACCGCCGACGCGGTCGCGATGCAGCGCCTCGACGTGGTTGCCGATCGCGGCGAACATGCGGCGCACCTGGTGGTAGCGGCCCTCGGTGATGGTCAGCCACGCCTGGCGCTCGGACAGGGGCTCCAGCCGCGCCGGCAGCAGCGGCTTGTCCTCCCCCTCCAGCATCAGTTCGCCCGAGGCGAAGCGCGCCGTCTCGTGGCCTTCCAGCGGCCGCGCGAGCGTGGCCAGGTAGCGCTTCGAGACATGCTTCTTCGGCGAGATGATCCGGTGCAGCAGCCCGCCGTCGTCGGTCATCAGCAGCAGGCCCGAGGTCTCCTTGTCGAGCCGCCCGACGGTGGAGATGGCCGGGTCCCGCGTCCGCCAGCGCGTCGGCAAAAGGTCATAGACCAGCGCCCCCGCCTCCTTGTGCGAACAGGTCGTCCCCAGCGGCTTGTGCAGCATGATGGCCAAGCCGGGCGGCGGGTCGAGCGCTACGCCGTTGACCTGCATCCGCGCGACGAGATCCGGGCCGACCGCCAGCCGCATCTCGGCGTTCGTCACCTCCGCGCCGTCGAGCACGACGCAGCGGTGACGGACCAGTTGCTGGATGTCCCGGCGCGAGCCGTAGCCCATGTTGGCCAACAGGCGGTCGAGCCGCATGGTCCCGCTCATTTCCGCGCCTCGTAGATCTTGAAGCCCTTGCCGTCGCCTTTCGGCGTCACCCGGCTGAAGTGTTCGGCGAGCACGGCCTCGTACGGCAGATGCCGGTTCGCCACCATCCACAGCGTCCCGCCGCGCCGCAGGAGCTGATGCGCCCGGCGGATGAACGCCTGGCCCAGCGCCTTGTCCTCGAGCCCGGTGTCGTGGAACGGCGGGTTCATCACCACGAAATCCAGGCCGTCCAGTTCCGGGGCGCTGCGCACGTCGGCCCAATGGAAGCGCGCCCGTGCGTCCTCGACATTGCGCCGCGCCGCCTCCACCGCGCGCCGGTCGAGGTCCACCAGGTCGAGCCGCGCGACCTTCGGGCTGGCCAGCACCGCGCGCGCCAGCACCCCGAGCCCGCAGCCCAGGTCCGCCCCCTGCCCGCTTAAGTCCGGCAGCGCGGCGATCAGCAGGTCGCTGCCCGGGTCGCTGCGGTCCCAGCTGAACACGCCGGGCTGGGTCCAGAGCCCTCCGTCGCGTTGCTGCGGCCCGCCGGCGGCGATCGCCGCGTCCAGGCCGTCCGGCGTCGCCGGGCGGACGGTGTGGCAGATCCGCTGGTGCTGGCGGCCGATCTCCTCGACCTGGCAGCCGAACGTCTCCAGTTCCTTGCGCAGCCGCGAACCGCCCTTCTCCTTCGCCGCCAACGCGGTCAGCGGCGCGCCCGGCGCGAGCGCCCGCAGCGTCAGCGCCAGCACATAGCGGCGCTCGATGGTGCCCGGCGGGGCGGCGATCACAGCCGAGGCGAGGCTGGCGGGCTCCAGCGCTTCAAGCGACAGGGCGCCGGGAACCAGCGGCGAAACCTGGGTGGCGCCGGGCGCCGGCTGAGCCAGGGCGAGCGGCGGGGCGCCGTAGACGCAGGCGGCCGGGCGGGAAATGTCTGTCATGCCCGCGTCCCTTTAAGCGGGGTCGTCGCCGCTCGCGAGGGCTATGTCGGCCGCCGGGGCGAGCTAACCGCCGGTTAACGGCTCGGCGCGATGCTGATGAGAGAGATTCGCAGAGGACTCGCCGTGGCGCTTCAGCCGGTCACCTACCGTCCGATCACGCCGATCAAGCCGGTGGCGCGCAAGGCCGATGCCGAGACCGCGCGCAAGGCGACCGACCGCAAGGCCCCACGCCGCGGCCGGGCGCTGGAGCCTGGCCAGGGCGAGAACCTCGACACCTGGGTGTAGCCGGTGGCCACGCCCCCAGACGACAACGAGAAAGGCCCGGGCGGATCCGCCCGGGCCTTTTTTCTGTCGCCTCACCATCTCCGTCATGGCCCGGCTTGTCCGGGCCATCCAGCCCAAGTCGCCGGACTCAGCAAATGCGGATCGACCCCGGGATGGGTCGCCCGGACAAGCCGGGCGATGACGGATGGACGATTATTCAGCCTCGCGCTTTTCCCAGACGTGGTCGACGAGACCCCAGTCGCGGGCTTCTTCGGCGGTCATGAAGTAGTCGCGGTCGAGGGTCTCCTCGACGACCTCGATCGGCTGGCCGGTGTGCTTGGCGTAGATCTCGTTCAGGCGGCGCTTGGTCTTGATGATGTCCTCGGCATGGCGCTCGATGTCCGAGGCCTTGCCCGAGAAGCCGCCCGACGGCTGGTGCACCATGATGCGCGAGTTCGGCAGGGCGATCCGATGGCCCTTCTCGCCGGCCATCAGCAGGAACGAGCCCATCGACGCCGCCATGCCGAGGCAGAGCGTGATCACCGGGCTCTTGATGTACTGCATGGTGTCGTAGATCGCGAGACCCGACGTCACCACCCCGCCCGGCGAGTTGATGTACATCTGGATTTCTTTTTTCGGGTTCTCCGCCTCGAGGTGCAGCAGCTGCGCACAGATCAAGGAGGCCATGTTGTCCTCGACCGGGCCGGCGAGGAACACGATCCGGTCCTTCAGCAGGCGGGAGAAGATGTCGTAGGCGCGCTCGCCCCGGCTCGTCTGCTCGACGACCATCGGCACGAGGCCCAGCGCGGTAGTGACGGGGTCACGCATTTGGAGGAAGCCCTTCTGGAATCGCTGGCGAGCCTGCCGAAAGGCTCGCTCCCTTTCGATATCGCGTGCCCGCGAGCCAGGCGCAAGGCGCATCGCGTCGGCTTGATGCGCAGCAGCCCGACACCGCCCTTACGGCCGAGCTCAGCGCCGGCGCCGCGAAACCGCATCGCCCGCGAGGACTTCTCAGGAAGAGACGCGGCGCCCGCCAAGACAAGACAGGGACGACGGCGGGTCTCGCCAAAGCCAGACCGCCCGAACGGCCTGGGTTACTGCCCTCGCTTCAGGCGTCAGGGCGCCCGGGAACCTTCCGCTGCTTCGTACGCTGAAGCTTTTGTCGCAGGGGTTGTATAGAATGGTTCAGTACGCGGTGACGCTGAAGGACGGTGACTGGACCGTCTTCCGCGACGGCGAAGCGCTTGAGCACGGCATGTCGCGCTCGGCCGCGATCCAGATGGCCAAGGACCTCGCCTTCGAAGCCGAGGAGCGCGGCGACACCGTCGAGCTCCTGATCCAAGGCTACTACGGAGATTTGTCGCGCCGCCTAACCGGCGGCGCTGACGACTGACGGCCTAGCGGCGCGACGCCGATTTGGCTTCGCGCTTGGCGCGGGCGTCGGCCTTGGCCTGAGCCTTGCGATCCTTGCGCTCCTGCCGCTTCATATCGAGCTGCGCCTGCTCGTCGTTCTCAAGCGCCAGCAGGCGCTCGGCCTCGGCTTCCTCGGCGCGCTTGCGCGCCTCTTCCTTTTCCGTGGCGCGGCGGGCCCGCACCTCTTCCAGTTCCCGCGCCTTCTTCTCGGCGCTGGTCTCGAACACCTCCGGACGCACCGTCGGCTTCGGCTTCATCTTAGCAAGGAGGGCCTTCCGCGCCTCGGCCTGGGCCGACAGACGTTCGGAGAAGCCCCCGATCTTGGGCTCGCGCATTCTCTAACTGTTCGCTTGAAAGACCGCCGAGGGAGAAACCCCCTCGGCGTAATCTCGGTTGCCGCTTAGCCGACGATCTCGGCGTCGGTGAAGAACTGGACGATCTCGATCTGGGCGTTTTCCTGGCTGTCCGAGCCGTGGACCGAATTCTCGCCGACGCTCTCAGCGTAGAGCTTGCGGATGGTGCCGTCGGCGGCCTGGGCCGGGTTGGTGGCGCCCATGACTTCGCGGTAGCGGGCCACGGCGTTCTCGCCTTCCAGGACCTGCACCACTACCGGCGCGGAGATCATGAAGTCGACCAGCTCGCCGAAAAACGGGCGCTCGGCGTGCACTTCGTAGAACTTTTCCGCCTGGGCGCGGCTCATCTGGATGCGCTTTTGCGCGACGATGCGCAGGCCGGCGTCCTCGATCACCGCATTGACCTTGCCAGTCAGGTTGCGCCGGGTCGCGTCCGGCTTGATGATCGAGAAGGTGCGTTCGGTCATGGTTCTAATCTTCAGCTTCTGAGGAGGAGGCGCGGACGCGCCGCAAAAGTCGGCGGCTCTATAACGGCAAGCCCCCGGCTCGCCAAGGCGGTGGCGCACAGATATCGCGCGAACGCGATCCGCCACGCCTGACGCGGCGCCCGCCGCATGACGAGCCGGTCGCCGTCTGCTATGGACCCGCCCGATCAGGCGGCGGCGCGGCCCTCATCACTTCTCCTGATCCCCTCCTCCCGCAATTCCGGCGAGCGCGAACGCGCGCGCCTATCCTGTGACCGATCCTCCGACATGCTGCAGATCAACGAACTCGTCTTCGACGCCTGGGGTCGACGCTTCTTCGACCAGGCGAGCGTCAATGTGCCGAAGGACGCCAAGGTCGGCCTCGTGGGCCGCAACGGCGTCGGCAAGTCGACCCTCTTCAAGCTGATCCTCGGCAAGCTGGTCTCCGGCGGGGGCGAGATCAACCTGCCGCGCCAGGCGCGCATCGGCTCGGTGGACCAGGAGCATCCGGCCACCCCGATCACCCTGCTGGACACCGTGCTGGCCGCCGACGAGGAGCGCGCCACCCTGCTGGCGCGCCTAGAGACAGCGGATCCTGACGAGATGGGCGACATCTGGGGCCGGCTGATCGAGATCGACGCCGACCGCGCGCCGTCGCGCGCCGCCGAGATCCTCGCCGGCCTGGGCTTCAGCCAGGAGGACCTGTCGCGGCCGATGGCCGAGTTCTCCGGCGGCTGGCGGATGCGGGTCGCGCTCGCGGCCGCCCTGTTCGCCGAGCCCGACCAGCTGCTGCTCGACGAACCCACCAACTACCTCGACCTGGAAGGCGCGCTCTGGCTGGAGGCGCGGCTGAAGAAGTACCCGCACGCGGCCATGGTGATCAGCCACGACCGCGAGCTGCTGAACAACTCCTGCGACCACATCCTGCACCTGAAGGACGGCAAGCTGGAGCTCTACACGGGCGGCTATGACGACTTCGAGCGGCAGCTGTCGGAGAAGCTGCGCCTGCAGGAAGCCAGCCGCGCCAAGGTCGACGCCAAGCGCGCCCACCTGCAGAGCTTCGTCGACCGCTTCCGGGCCAAGGCCTCGAAGGCCACCCAGGCCCAGTCGCGCCTGAAGATGCTGGCCAAGCTGCCGCCGATCGCCGCGGTGGTCGAGGAGCATGTCGCGCCCTTCGTCCTGCCCTCGCCGGAACGGCCGATCGCCCCGCCGCTGCTGCGGCTGGAGGACGGGGTCGCGGGCTACGGCGGCACGCCGATCCTGAAGAAGCTGAACCTGCGGCTCGACGTCGACGACCGGATCGGCCTGCTCGGCGTCAACGGGGCCGGCAAGTCGACCTTCGCCAAGATCGCCGCCGGCGCGCTGAAGCTCGAGGCCGGCCAGCTGCACCGCTCGGGCAAGCTCAAGGTCGGCTGGTTCCACCAGCACCAGATCGAGGCGATGGACCCGACGGACACGCCGCTCGACATCATCCGCCGCGCCCTGCCCGAGGCCACCGAGGCCAAGCGGCGGGCGGTGCTGGCGTCGTTCGGCATCGGCGTCAGCAAGGTCGAGACCACGGTCGCCAACCTCTCCGGCGGCGAGCGCGCCCGGCTGCTGCTCAACATGGTGGCGATGGAAGCGCCGCACCTGCTGATCCTCGACGAACCGACCAACCACCTCGACATCGACAGCCGCCGCGCCCTGCTCGACGCGCTGAACGAGTACGAGGGGGCGGTGATCCTGATCACCCACGACCGCTCGCTGATGGAGCTGGTCGCCGACCGGCTGTGGCTGGCCGCCGACGGCACCATCGCGCCGTTCGACGGCGACATGGACGACTACGCCAAGTTCGTGCTCGACCGCGCGCGGATGGCTGCCCGGGCGCCGACCCAGGTGCGCGAGGCCCCGGCCAAGGCCGTCGAACCGCCGCCGCCCGCGCCGCGCCCCAAGGTGCCCACCGGCACGGCCCGTCGCCGCGCCGAGAACGCCGAAGCTGCACTCGCCCGGGCGATGGAGGAGTTGGCGCGCATCGACTCGGCGCTCACCGACCCTTCGGTGTTCGCCAAGGATCCGGCCAAGGCGAGCGAACTCGGCCGGGCCCGCGACGCCGCGGAAGCCGCGGTCGAGGCCGCAGAGGCCGAGTGGCTGGAAGCCCAGGAAGCCTACGAGGCGTTGCGCGCCAGCGCCTGACATGGCTGGGGCCGCACAGAACAGCCAGCGCCGGCGCGAACAACCGGCGCCCTGCCACGTTCTGAAGGCATGTGCGGCTCCGGACGCGTGCGGATCTTCCTATGCGGCGACGTGATGACCGGCCGCGGGGTCGATCAGGCGCTGCCGCATCCGTCCGACCCGCAGCTCTATGAATCCTGGATCGGCTCGGCGCTGGACTACGTCGCGCTCGCCGAGCGGCGCAACGGCCCGATCCCGCGGCCGGTCGCCTTCGACTATCCGTGGGGCGCAGCGCTCGGCGAATGGGCCCGCCGCCGCCCCGACCTGCGCATCGTCAACCTCGAGACCAGCGTCACCACGAGCGACGACCACGCGCCCAAGGGCATCAACTACCGCATGCACCCGCGCAACGCGGCCAGCCTGACCGCCGCCGGGATCGACTGCTGCGTGCTGGCCAACAATCATATCGGCGACTGGGGCCAGGCCGGCCTGCTCGAGACCCTGGATGTGGTCGCAGGTCAGGGGATCGCCACCGCCGGCGCCGGACGCACGTCCGCCCAAGCCGCCGCGCCGGTGGTGCTGCCCGTCGCCGATCGCGGGCGCGTGCTGGTATGCGCCTTCTGCACCACCTCCAGCGGCGTGCCGGCCGACTGGGCGGCCGGCGCCGAGCATCCGGGGGTCAACCTGATCGCCCCGTCGCCAGGGGTCGCCGAGCGGCTGGCGGCCCAGCTCGCCCAGGTCCGGCGCGCGGGCGACATCGTCGTGGCTTCGATCCACTGGGGGCCGAACTGGGGCTACGAGATCCCGCAGGCCCATCAGCGGTTTGCGCACGCGCTGATCGACGTGGCCGGCGTCTCGATCGTGCATGGGCATTCTTCGCACCATCCGCTGGCGATTGAGGTCCACAACGGCGGACTGATCCTCTACGGCTGCGGCGACTTCCTGACCGACTACGAAGGCATCTCCGGCCACGAGGCCTATCGGCCCGATCTCGCCCTGATGTACTTCGTCGACGTCGATGCGCAGACCGGCCAGGTCGCCGCCGTGGAGATGGCGCCGCTCCAGATGCGGCGCTTCCAACTGGCCACGCCCGACGCATCCGACGCGGCCTGGCTGCAGAATCGGCTCGGCCGAGAGTGCGCTCGGGTCGGAGCGACCGTCCGGCGAGCGGGCGGCGGCCTGACGCTGTCGTGGCCGCGGGCGGTTCAAACGGCCTTGCGGGTCCCGCGGTAACGCAGCGCCTCGACCAGCAGCGCGAACGCCGGCGACTGCTGGCGCCGGCTCGGATAGTAGAGGTGGTAGCCGGCGAACGGCGCACACCAATCCTCCAACACCCGCACCAGCCGGCCTGCGGCGAGGTCCTCGCCCACATAGTCCTCGAGCACGCAGGCCAGGCCGAAACCGCCGCGCGCCGCCTCCAGCACCATGGCCGGGTCGTTGAACACGAGTTGTCCGTCGACCCGCACCCGCAGCTCGCGGCCGTCCTTCTCGAACTCCCAGGCATAGAGGCCGCCGCGGGTCGGCAGGCGCAGGTTGATGCAGAGGTGGCGGGTGAGTTCGTGCGGCGTCTTCGGCGGCGTCCGCCCGGCGAAGTACGACGGCGCGCCGACCACGGCCATGCGCAGGTCCGGGCCGATCGGCACGGCGATCATATCCTTGGCCACCGCCTCGCCCAGCCGCACGCCGGCGTCGAAGCGCTCGGCGACGATGTCTGTCAGGCCGGAGTCGATTCCCAGCTCGACCCGGATATCCGGATACTGCGGTAGCAGGCGGCTGAGCACCGGCCAGAGCGTCGTCTCCACCGCCCGCTTGCTGGTGGTGATCCGGATGGTGCCGGCCGGCTTTTCGCGCAGCTCGCTGAGCGCGGCGAGCTTGCCGTCGATCTCGTCGAAGGCCGGGCGCAGGGTCGCGATCAGCCGTTCGCCGGCCTCGGTCGGCGCGACGCTGCGGGTGGTGCGGGTCAGGAGCCTAAGCCCCAGGCGGGCCTCCAGCCGGCGGACCGTATGGCTGAGCGCCGACTGCGAGGTCCCGAGCTTGGCCGCCGCGCGGGTGAAGCTGCGCTCCTCGGCCACCGCCAGGAAGGCCATCAGCTCGCTCAGTTCCTCGCGGCGCATTCATGAATCCCCAACATGAGTTCATGCCGATCTTAGCGCCTTATGACCCGCGAGGACGTCTCCTAGATTTCTATTGAGCCAGCAAGGAGACCAAGCGATGCAAACGCGGGAACTCGGACGCAGCGGCCTCATGGTTTCGGCCATCGGGCTCGGCTGCATGGGACTGAGCTTCGGCCTGGGGCCGGCGACCGACACGGCCGACGCCGTCAAGCTGATCCGGGCGGCCGTCGAGCGCGGCGTCACCTTCTTCGACACCGCCGAGGCCTATGGGCCCTTCACCAACGAGGAGGTGGTCGGCGAAGCCCTGGCCCCGGTCCGCGAACAGGTGGTCATCGCCACGAAGTTCGGCTTCGCCAGCGCCAGCCCGCAGGTCGGCCTCGACAGCCGGCCCAAGCACATCCGCGAGGTCGCCGAGGCGCAGCTGCTGCGGCTGAAGACCGACCACATCGACCTGCTCTATCAGCACCGCGTCGATCCGAACGTGCCGATCGAGGACGTCGCCGGCACGGTCAAGGACCTGGTCCGCGAGGGCAAGGTGAAGCATTTCGGCCTGTCTGAGGCCGGCGCCGACACGATCCGCCGGGCGCACGCGGTGCTGCCGGTGACCGCGCTGCAGAGCGAATACTCCCTTTGGTGGCGCGAGCCCGAACACGAGATCCTGCCGACCCTCGAAGAGCTCGGCATCGGCTTCGTCCCGTTCAGCCCGTTGGGCAAAGGCTTCCTCACCGGCGCGATCGACGAGAGCACGACCTTCAGCGCCAACGACTTCCGCAACATCGTGCCGCGCTTCTCGCCCGAGGCGCGCAAGGCGAACCACGCCCTGGTCGAGCGCCTGGCGCAGATCGCCACGCGCAAGACCGCCACGCCGGCGCAAATTGCGATCGCCTGGCTGCTGGCGCAGAAGCCGTGGATCGCGCCGATCCCCGGCACGACCAAGCTGCACCGCCTGGAAGAGAACATCGGCGCGGCCGCGATCCAGCTGACGCCGGACGACCTGGCCGAGATCGACGCCGCCCTGTCCCAGATCGCCGTGCAAGGCGACCGCTACCCCGCGCAGATGCAGCAGCTGATCAACCGCTGAGCCGCTTGCGCCCAGCCGCCTTCCCAGCCCCACCGCCGGAGCCCAACCTTGGACAGCCGCTACGACTTCGAGATCTCCCGCCGCGACCTGCTCGTCTCCGGCGCGGCGTCGGTGGCGGCGACCACGGCGCCGGCGGTGGCCGAGGCGCAAGGAACCGACGCCCCGGTGATGGCCAAGGTGGCCTTCGAGGTGAACGGCGAGCGCCGCCGGCTGGAGCTCGACACCCGCACCACCCTGCTCGACGCCCTGCGCGAGCACCTGAAGCTGACCGGGACGAAGAAGGGCTGCGACCATGGTCAGTGCGGCGCCTGCACGGTCATCATCGATGGCAGGCGGATCAACGCCTGCCTGACCCTGGCGGTGATGCACGAGGGCGATCGCATCACCACCATCGAGGGGCTCGGCCGGCCGGAGAAGCTGCACCCGATGCAGGCGGCGTTCGTGAAGCACGACGGCTACCAGTGCGGCTACTGCACGCCCGGCCAGATCTGCTCGGCGGTGGCGGTGCTCGACGAGATCCGCGCCGGCGTACCCAGCCATGTCACTGCCGACCTGACCCAGCCGCCGCCGCTCAACGGCGTGGAGCTGCGCGAGCGGATGAGCGGCAACATCTGCCGCTGCGGGGCCTACTCCAACATCGTCGACGCCATATCTGAGGTTGCGGGGGCAAGAGCATGAAAACCTTCGCCTATGAGCGGGCCCGCTCACCCGCCGAGGCGGCGGCGGCCGCCGCGAAATCGCCTGGCGCGAAGTTCATCGCCGGCGGCACCAACCTGCTCGACCTGATGAAGCTGGAGATCGAGACGCCGAACCGGCTGATCGACGTCAATGGGCTGGCCCTGGACCGCATCGAGCCCACCCCGGAAGGCGGTCTGCGCATCGGCGCGCTGGTGCGCAACACCGACCTGGCCGCCGATCCGCGGGTGCGCCGCGACTACGGGCTGCTGTCGCGCGGCTTGCTCGCCGGCGCCTCTGGTCAGCTGCGCAACAAGGCGACCACCGCCGGCAACCTGCTGCAGCGGACCCGTTGCGCCTACTTCTACGACACCAACCAACCCTGCAATAAGCGCCAGCCCGGCAGCGGCTGCTCGGCGATCGGCGGCTTCAGCCGCCAGCATGCGGTGGTCGGCGCCAGCCCCTCCTGCATCGCCACTCACCCCAGCGACATGGCGGTGGCCATGCGCGCGCTCGACGCGGTGGTGGAGACGGTCCAGCCCGACGGCCGGACGCGGTCCATTCCGATCGCCGAGCTTCACCGCTCGCCCGGGGACACGCCGCAGGTCGAGACCACCCTGGCGCGCGGCGAGCTGATCACGGCGGTCACCCTGCCCCGGCCGCTCGGCGGGGTGCACGTCTATCGCAAGGTGCGGGACCGGGCGTCCTACGCCTTCGCCCTGGTTTCGGTCGGAGCCGTGGTCCAGCGCGACGGGACCGGGCGCGTGGCGCTGGGCGGGGTCGCGCCCAAGCCCTGGCGGGTGGAGGCGGCGGAAGCCGAGATGCCGCGCGGCGCCAAGGCGGTGACGGCGCGGCTGCTGGCCGACGCCAAGCCGACCGACGAGAACCAATTCAAGCTGACACTGGTCGAGCGCACGCTCGCCGGCGTGCTGGCGCAAGCGAAGGCCTGAACCGATGAAGTTCGACACGCCAGCGACCACCAATCCGATCGACCAGCTGAAGGTAGTCGGCCAGCCGGTGGACCGGATCGACGGTCCGCTGAAGACCACCGGCGCGGCCGCCTACGCCTATGAGCGGCACGACGTCTCGCCGAAGCAGGCCTACGGCTATGTGGTCGGCGCCGCGATCGCCAAGGGCCGGATCTCCGCCCTCGACCTGACGCGCGCCCGGGCCGCCCCCGGCGTGCTGGCCATCGTCACCGCCGACAACGCCGGCCCGCTCGGCAAGGCCGACCGCAACACCGCCCGGCTGCTCGGCGGCCCGGAGATCGACCACTACCACCAGGCGGTCGCCGTGGTGGTCGCCGAGACCTTCGAGCAGGCGCGCGCCGCCGCCCAGCTGGTGCGGGTGAGTTATGTGACGGCCGAGGGCCGGTTCGACCTCGCCGCGCAGAAGGACACGGCGATCAAACCGGCGCGGATCACCGCCGGCCCGCCGGACACCGCCGTCGGCGACTTCGACGCGGCGTTCGCCGCCGCGCCGGTGAAGCTCGACGCGACCTACACCACCCCCGACCAGGCCCACGCGATGATGGAGCCGCACGCCAGCATCGCCGCCTGGACCGGCGACGAACTGACGCTGTGGACCTCCAACCAGATGATCAACTGGGGCCGCCTGGACGCGGCCGCGACCCTCGGCATCCCGAAAGAGAAGGTGCGCGTGAGCTCGCCGTTCATCGGCGGCGGCTTCGGCGGCAAGCTGTTCGTGCGCGCCGACGCCCTACTGGCCGCGCTCGGCGCGCGCGCCGCGAAGCGACCGGTGAAGGTCGCGCTCACCCGGCCGCTGATGTTCAACAATACGGTCCACCGGCCGGCGACCATCCAGCGGATCCGCATCGGCGCGACCCGCGACGGCAAGATCACCGCCATCGCCCACGAGAACTGGTCCGGCGACCTGCCCGGCGGCAAGGCCGACGGCTCGGTGGCCCAGACCCGCGCGCTCTACGCCGGCGCCAACCGGATGACCGCCACGCGGCTGGCGGCGCTCGACCTGCCCGAGGCCAACGCCATGCGCGCGCCGGGCGAGGCCACCGGCATGATGGCGCTGGAGGCGGCGATCGACGAGCTGGCCGAGAAGCTCGGCCTGGATCCGGTCGAACTGCGCATCCGCAACGACACCCAGGTCGATCCCGAGCAGCCGCAGCGGCCGTTCTCGCAGCGGCAGTTCGTCGAGTGCCTGGGCCTCGGCGCTCAGCGGTTCGGCTGGAGCCAGCGCAACGCCAGGCCCGCCCAGGTCCGCGACGGCCGCTGGCTGGTCGGCCTGGGCGTCGCCGGGGCCTACCGCGGCGCGCCCGCGCAGAAGTCGGCCGCCCGGGTGCGCCTCGACGAGCGCGGCGTGGTCACGGTCGAGACCGACATGACCGACATCGGCACCGGCAGCTACACCATCATCGCCCAGACCGCGGCCGAGATGATGGGCGTGCCGCTGCACAAGGTCGTCGTGCGGCTCGGCGACTCGACCTTCCCGGTCTCCGCCGGTTCCGGCGGCCAGTGGGGCGCGAACAGCTCGACCGCCGGGGTCTACGCCGCCTGCACCCAGCTGCGCGAGGCGGTCGCGCAGAAGCTGGGCTTCGACCCGGCGACGGCGGAGTTCGTGGGCGGCCAGATCCGCTCCGGGGCGCAGAGCGCGCCGCTCAGCCAGGCCGCCGGCCTGGTCGCCGCGGACGCCATCGAGTTCGGCGAGCTTCAGCGCAAGTACCGGCAGGCGACCTTCGGCGCCCATTTCGTCGAGGTCGCGGTGGACGCCGCGACGGCCGAGGTCCGCGTCCGCCGCATGCTGGCGGTGTGCGCCGCCGGCCGCATCCTCAACCCGAAGTCCGCACGCAGCCAGGTGATCGGCTCGATGACCATGGGCGTCGGTGCGGCGCTGATGGAGGATCTCGTGGTCGACAAGCGCGCCGGCTTCTTCGTCAATCACGACCTCGCCGGCTACGAGGTGCCGGTGCATGCCGACATCCCGCACCAGGAGGTGATCTTCCTCGACGAGGTCGATCCGACCTCCTCGCCGATGAAGGCCAAGGGCGTCGGCGAGCTCGGCATCTGCGGGGTCGGCGCGGCGATCGCCAACGCCATCCACAACGCCACCGGCGTCCGCGTGCGGGACTATCCGATCACGCTCGACAAGCTGCTGGCGCAGATGCCGGACTTGGCCTGAGACGCTTAGCAAAAACCCGAATCCCGGACGGCCTGAAGGGCCGATCCGGGACCCAGGAGCCGCGCGCACCCGCCCCTGGGTCCCGGCTCTCCGCTACGCTCCGGCCGGGATGACGAAGGGGTTGTCGCTCAGGTGATGTGCTTCGGGCTGATCGGGTCGCTGCTCGGGAAGGTTTCTTCGATCGCCTCGTCGAGCAGGGCTTCCTGGTGGCTCTCGGCCTTGGCGTTCTTGTCGGCCAGCTGGTCGCACTTCTCGCCCTCGGGCAGCGGTGCGGCCGGGCGGGCGTGCGGGGCCTCGATGTGACGGTCCTCGGGCTTCGGGGAGCCTTCCACCGCCATGTCCGCGTTCGCGCCGCCCGAACCGTGGGTGAAGGCGCGCTTGGCCTCGGCTTCCGTCTGCTTGTGGGGCATGTCCGCTCCTTTGTGGCGTTACGTCGCCACCGTAACCCGCAAGCCCCAGCCGGGTTGCCGTCCACGGTCGCGCTTCAAAAAGCCCGCCCGGCGGCTTAAACCCTTGGCTCATGACGTCCCGCGCCCCGCCCGCTCCGCCACGCCGGCTCGTCGAACGGATCCGTGCGCATCGCTGGTTCGCCCTGGTGCTGGCGGTGCTGGCGACCCTGATCTCCATCGGCTTCCGGCTGGCGCTCGAGCCGGTGTTCCACGAGCGCACCCTGATGGTGATCTTCGTGCCGGCGGTGATCTTCGCCGCGGCGATCGGCGGCATGACGCCGGCGATGCTGGCGACCGGGCTCAGCCTGCTGGCGACAGCGCTGCTCAGCGGCGAGGCGCTGGTCAGCGACCGGGCGAACCTGATCGACGCCCTGCTGTTCCTGGTGCTCGGTCCCGCCTTCGGCCTGGCCGGCCAGCGGCACAATCTGCGCTCGACCCAGGCGTTCGAAGCGCTGCGGCGGCTGGAGGAGCGCGAGGCGCACCTGCAGTCGATCCTCGACACCGTCCCCGACGCGATGGTCGTCATTGACGACAAGGGGGTGATGCGCTCGTTCAGCGCCGCGGCCGAGCGGCTGTTCGGCTGGACCGCCGCCGAAGCGGTCGGCCGCAACGTCGCGATGCTGATGCCGTCGCCCTACCGCGAGCAGCACGACTCCTACATCGACCGCTACAAGCGGACTGGCGAGCGGCGGATCGTCGGCATCGGCCGGGTGGTGGTCGGCGAGCGCAAGGACGGCTCGACCTTCCCGATGGAACTGTCGGTCGGCGAGGTGCACTCCGGCGGCCAGCGGCTGTTCACCGGCTTCGTCAGCGACCTGACCGAAACCCACACCGCCGAGCGGCGGCTGCAGGACATGCAGACCGAGCTGGTGCACGTCTCGCGCCTCACCGCGCTCGGCGAGATGGCCTCGGCGCTGGCGCATGAGCTGAACCAGCCGCTGGCGGCGATCGCCAACTATGTGAAGGGCTCGGAGCGGCTGCTGGCGGCCGATCCGCCGGATCTCGGCAAGATCCGCGGCGCCCTGTCGAGCGCCGGCGACCAGGCGCTGCGGGCTGGCCAGATCATTCGCCGGCTGCGCGACTTCGTCGCCAAGGGCGAGTCCGAGCGGCGCATCGAGAGCCTGCCCAAGCTGCTCGAGGAAGCCGGCGCGCTGGCGATGTTCGGGGCCAAGGAGGTGCACCTGCGCTTCGACATCCCGCAAGACGACCTGGTGCTGGCCGACAAGGTGCAGATCCAGCAGGTGGTGGTGAACCTGATGCGCAACGCCATCGACGCGATGGAGGACAGCCCACGGCGCGAGCTGGTGGTCGCCGCCCGCGCCGCGGCCGACGACATGATCGAGGTCAGCGTCGCCGACACCGGTCCCGGGATCGCGCCGGAGTTCGCCGCGCACCTGTTCCAGCCGTTCATGACCACCAAGGCGACGGGGATGGGCGTCGGCCTGTCGATCTCGCGCACCATCGTCGAGGCCCACGGCGGACGGATCTGGGCCGAGCCGCGCGCGGAAGGCGGCACCGTCTTCCGCTTCACCCTGCGCGCCGTCCGCAAGGAGGAGCTTGAGCCGAATGACTGAGCCGGTCGTGCATGTGATCGACGACGACGAGGCGATGCGCGCATCCCTCGCCTTCCTGCTCGACGCCTCGGGCCTGACCGCCCGCACCTACGAGTCCGCGACGCGCTTCCTTGAGACCTTCGACGCGGCCAACGGGGGCGTGATCGTCACCGACGTGCGGATGCCGGAAATGAACGGCCTGGAGCTGGTGCGCCGGCTGAAGGCGCGCGAGGCGCCGCTGCCGATCATCATGATCACCGGCCACGGCGACGTGCCGCTGGCGGTCGAGGCGATGAAGGCCGGCGTCGTCGACTTCCTGGAGAAGCCGTTCGACGAGGAACACCTGCTGGCGGCGATCCGCTCGGCGCTGGCCGAGAGCCGCCAGAGCGACGAGGAGCAGGCCGAGCGCGAGCGCATCCGCCGAGTGCTCGACAGCCTCTCGCCGCGCGAGCACGAGGTGCTCGACGGCGTCGTCGCCGGCAAGCTGAACAAGGTGATCGCCCACGAGCTCGGCATCAGCCCGCGCACCGTCGAGGTCTACCGCGCCAACGTCATGTCCAAGAGCGGCGCCCGCGGCCTGTCGGAGCTGGTGCGGATGGTGCTGCTGGCGCAGTCCTGAGCCAATTCCTCCGTCATCCCGGACGGCCTGCAAGGCCGATCCGGGACCCAGGGGCCGTGCGCCGCCGCTGGGTCCCGGCTCTCCGCGGCGCTGCGGCCGGGATGACAGGAATGAAAGCGTTCGGCTCCGCCCTCCGTACGGCTACTTAGGGGGCCCTCCCGAATACCGCCAAGCGCCGCCGTCCGGCACCTTTCAGGCATCGCTTGGAAGGAACCGCGATGACCCTCGCCTACGACACTGAAAGCCACGCCGCGCCGCTCGCCATCGCCGAGGTGATGGAGCGTCTGGGCGTGAAGATGAACTACGCCAAGGATGAGGAGATCTTCGCCCAGGACGAGGACGCCGACCTCGTGCACCTGCTGGTCTCCGGCGCGGTGCGCACCACCCGCCTCTTGAGCGATGGCCGCCGCCAGGTCGGCTGCTTCTACTATCCCGGCGACCTGATCGGCCTGGAGACCCACGCAATCCACCGCTTCTCGGCCGAGGCGATCTGCCCCTCCACGGTGATGGTCGTGCGCCGCTCGGCGCTGCGGGCCTTCGCCGGCGACGGCCACCTCGATCGGGCGATCTGGGAGGCCGCGCGCCGCGAACTCGAGCGGACCCAGGAGCACCTGCTGGTGCTCGGCCGCAAGACCGCCTGCGAGAAGGTCGCCAGCTTCCTGATGGGCCTGGCCCAGCGCGAGCCGGCCGAGCGGGTGCAGATGCCGATGAGCCGTCAGGACATGGCCGACTACCTCGGCCTGACCATCGAGACGGTCTCGCGCATGCTCACCCAGTTGCAGGGCGCCGCGGTCGTCGAGTTCGACGGCAGCCGCAAGTTCAAGGTCACTCGCTGGGAAGCGCTGGAGCAGATGGCGGCTTAGGCGGGAAGTCCTGTCGCCCCGAAGAAACTCCGTCATCCCGGACGGCCTGCAAGGCCGATCCGGGACCTAGGGGTCGTGCCCGCCGCCCTGGGGCCCAGCTCTCCGCAACGCTCCGGCCGGGATGACGCGCGATTAAAGCGCGCCCCGTCCCCCTAGCCTTTCGCCGCGACCCTCGCTAAAAGCCCGCGGATGGCTAGCAGCTTCGCAGCTCTACTGCGCGCGCGTGCGCGACTTACCGGCGGCCGCCGGATCTAGACGGCTGTCCGGCGGCGACGCGCCAGCCCCACAAAATTCAGATTCGCCTCTCAACGAGAGCTGCACCCGATGCTGCGTGACCCTTCGGTCAAATACCGCCCCTTCCCGCAAGTCGACCTGCCCAACCGCCAGTGGCCGTCGAAGACCATCACCCAGGCCCCGCGCTGGCTGTCCACCGACCTGCGCGACGGCAACCAGGCGCTCGCCGATCCGATGAACGCCGAGAAGAAGCAGCGCTTCTTCGACCTGCTGGTGAAGGTCGGCCTCAAGGAGATCGAGGTCGGCTTCCCCTCGGCCGGCGCCACCGAGTTCGACTTCATCCAGGGCCTGATCCGGCAGAACCGCATCCCCGACGACGTTGTCATCCAGGTGCTGACGCAGTCGCGGCGCGACCTGATCGAGAAGAGCTTCGAGAGCCTGGAGGGCGCGCGGACCGCGGTCATCCACCTCTACAACGCTGTCTCGCCGGCCTGGCGGAACATCGTTTTCAACCTGGACCGCGCCGGCGTGAAGGCGCTGGCCGTCGAGGGCGTCAGCATCCTGCGCGAGCAGGCCGAGAAGCGCCCGGGCACTGACTGGCGCTTCGAATACAGCCCTGAGACCTTCTCCACCGCCGAGCTGGATTTCAGCCTGGAGGTTTGTGAGGCGGTGATGGACGTGCTGCAGCCGACGCCCGAGAAGCCGGTGATCCTGAACCTGCCAGCGACCGTCGAGGCGGCGAGCGCCAACATCTACGCCGACCAGATCGAGTGGATGTGCCGCAACCTCTCGCGGCGCGACAGCGTGATCATCTCGGTCCACCCGCACAACGACCGCGGCACCGGGGTCGCCGCCGCCGAGCTGGCGGTGATGGCCGGCGCCGACCGGGTCGAGGGCTGCCTGTTCGGCAACGGCGAGCGCACCGGCAACGTCGACCTGGTGACCCTGGCGCTGAATCTCTACACCCAGGGCGTCACGCCGGGCCTGGATTTCTCCGACATGGAGACGGTCGTGAAGACCGTCGAGTACTGCAACCAGCTGCCGGTCCACCCGCGCCACCCGTACGCCGGCGAGCTGGTGTTCACCGCCTTCTCCGGCAGCCACCAGGACGCCATTAAGAAGGGCTTCGAGGCCCAGTCCAAGCGCAACGACCAGCTGTGGGACGTGCCTTATCTGCCGATCGACCCGGCGGACATCGGCGGCAGCTACGAGGCGGTGATCCGCGTCAACTCGCAGTCGGGCAAGGGCGGCGTCGCCTGGGTGCTGCAGCAGGACAAGGGCCTGAAGCTGCCCAAGCCGATGCAGGCCAACTTCAGCCGCGTGGTCCAGCAGTTGGCCGACGAGACCAGCCGCGAGCTGACCACCGCCGACATCTGGGCGGCGTTCGAGCGCGCCTACCACCTGACGCCCGGCCAGCCGATCGAGCTGATCGGCTTCGAGGAGACCGGCGCCTCGCGGGCCGACCAGCAGCGGGTGTTCGTCGGCGACCTGCGCGTCGAGGGCAAGCCGCAGACCATCGAGGGCCGCGGCAACGGCCTGATCTCCAGCTGCCTGGCGGCGTTGGAGAGCGGCTGCGGCCTGGCGCTCGATGTCGTCGACTACCAGGAGCACGCCATCGGCTCGGGCGGCGACGCCCAGGCCGCGGCCTACGTGCAGTGCCGCACCAAGACCGGCGGCGTGGTGTTCGGGGTCGGCGTCGACGCCGACGTGGCGACCGCCTCGGTGCGGGCGATCCTCAGCGCGGCCAACGCGGCGCGGGCGGCGTAGGCTCAGGCGGCCTAACGCCCCCTCCGTCTCGCGCTTCGCGCGATCCACCTCCCCCGCTGCGCGGTGGAGGATCTGGGCCGAAGATGCTCCCCCGCTTGCGGGGGAGCTGTCCGCGCAGCGGACTGAGGGGGCGTTCGCGCTCCCTACTCCTTCAGCAGCGAGCTCAGCCGCAGCACCCGCCGGCGCTCGTCGCGGAAACGCCTCACCACGGTCTCGTTGTCGTCGCCTGGCGAGACGCTGTTGCGGAACACCCGCGGACCGATGATCGAGCTGGTCAGCAGGTTCACGCAGTAGATCTCCGCGTCGACCGCCTCCCCGCCCTGATAGGAGGCGTCGGCCCGCACCCCCTCCACCAGCTGGTCCCAGAAGGGATAGCTCTTGCGGATGTCGGCGCCGGCCAGGAAGTCGTCCATCCACAGCTTCATCAGCTCCGGATTCTCCAGCACGTAGCGGGTCGTGTAGTCGATCCGCTCCTGTTGGCTGGCCTCCGGCCGGAACGCCTTGGCCAGTTGCTCCGAAGACCAGGCCTTGACCGCGGCCAGCAGGTCCTCGCGCCCCGCGAAGTGGTAGTAGACCGTCGTCCGGTCGATGCCCATCGCCCGCGCCACCGCCGCGATCGACAGCGAGCCGGCCCCCTGCTCCGAAATCAGCCGGACCGCGGTCTCGATCAGCTCCTGGTGGGTGGCCTCGAACGTCTTGTGGCGTTTGCGCGGGGCGGCTTTCGGCGAGGTCATATCCGGCTTTAGGGTCCGACGTGACGAGACGGCAAGACCCCGCCAGGGCGATGCTTGACGCGGGTCGGCTTGCAATGTCCCACAGGGCTGTCGAAACTCAACCCAACCACAAGCCAGAGGAACGCCCATGCCCCAGCCCAGCGACATGAAGGGCCGCGCCGCGCTCGTCACCGGGGCCGCCGGCGGATTGGGCGCCGCCACCGCGCTGCGGCTGGCCCAGGCCGGCGCCGACGTCTGCCTCGTCGACATCGACGCCGCCCGGCTGGAAGAGACCGCCGCGGCGGCGCGCGCGCACGGCGTGAAAGCCCTGGTGCGGGCGACCGACCTGTCCGAGCGCGAGAACTGCACGGCCGCGGTGACCGCCGCGGTCGAGGCGTTCGGGCGGCTCGACGCCCTGTGCAACGTCGCGGCCATCCTGATCACCGAGCATGCCGCCGACATGCCCGCGGCGTCCTGGGAGAAGACCCTGGCGGTGAACCTGTCGGCGCCCTTCTACCTGATCCAGGCGGCGATCCCGCACCTGCTGGAAGCTGACGGCGCGGTGGTCAACGTCACCTCCTGCGCGGCGCACAAGGCTCAGGCCTATTCGGCGGCCTACTGCGCGACCAAGGCCGGCCTGAGCCATATGACCAAGGCGCTGGCCATGGAGTTCATGCACAAGCCGATCCGCTTCAACGCGGTCGCGCCGGGCGGGATGATGACCAACATCGCCCGCAACATGCGCCTGCCGGAGGACTTCGACCGGGCGTTGTTCGGCCGGGTGAACCCGCTGCGCGGCCTGGTCGAGGTCGATGAGGTCGCCGAGCTGGTGGCCTTCCTCGCCACCCCGGCCTCGGCCGCCTACCACGGCGCCAGCATCAACATCGACAAGGGCATCACGGCCGACTGAGGCCGCCGCCAGCATTCAAAACATCCGGAGGAAACATGAGCTCAGCTCAAGACGCCCTGGCGACCCTGATCGCCAAGGATGAGATCCGCGAACTGGCGCTGCTTTACTCGCGCGGGGTCGACCGCAAGGACCCGGAACTGCTGCGCTCGCTCTATACGCAGGACGGCATGGACTTCCACGGGAAGTTCTTCCAGGGCACGGCGAAGGACTACTGCGACTTCCTCGAGCGCTCGATGCCGTACATGCCCTACAGCGGCCACCACGTCTGCAACCACCTGATCTCGGTCATCGACGGCGAGACCGCCGAAGGCGAGGTCTGGGCGCTGGCCTATCACGTCCTGCCGGACGGCAAGGGCGGCCTGCTCGAGGATCTGCAAGCGGTCCGCTACGTCGACCAGTACCGCAAGGAGGACGGCCGCTGGAAGTTCGCCCAGCGCGACGTCGAGTTCGACCTGCGCCGTACCCGTCCGGCCGGCGATGTCGAGCTGGCCCAGCGCGAAGTCGGCGTCGACGCCAGCTACACCGTCCTGAAAAGCCGGCTGTTCGGCCGCGGCGCGCGCGCCTGAGCCAGCTTCGCCCCGGGGCGCGCCCTGCGCCTCCGGGACGAACCGCGCTCAGCTCTGCGCGAAGGCGTCCCGCGCAAACTCCGCAAGTTCACGGTTGAAGCGGGCCGGCTCCTCGAAGAACGGCGCGTGGCCCACGTCCGGGTACTCCGACAGCCGGCACCCGGGGGCCGCCGCCTTCAGCGCCTGCGCCGTCGCCGGCAGCAGCACGGTGTCCGCCGCCCCGTAGCTCACCAGCATCGGCTTGCTGAACTTCGCGTACTCGGGGCGGAAATCCTCGTCGCGGGCGAGCAGGCCGGCGCGGACCTCGGGGAGCACCAGCATGGTCCAGCCGATCGCCAGCTCACGATCTCGGGCGGCCACCGGCTTGACCAGGCAGGCGCGCAGGAACGCCTGGATGGCCGGCAGGGCCACCGCCTGATCGCCCGAGCAAGCGGCCGGCGCGTGATCCAGAAACGCCGGGCCGATAAAGGGGCCGAACCAGGCCGGCCCGATCCCGATCGCCGGCGCGACCAGATTGATCCCGGCGATCGCCGACCCGCCGTGCTTGCGCAGGTAGTCGCCGATGATGAGCCCGCCGTACGACCAGCCGACCAGCAACGGCTTTGCCAGCCCTAGCGATGCCATCACCGCGGCGACGTCGTCGGCCCACAGGACGCCGGTCGTATAGTTCGCCGCCTCCAGCGGCGCATCGGATTGGCCGTGACCGCGAAGGTCCATCGCCATGATGCGGAAGCTGTCGCTCAACTCGCTGGTGAATTGCTTCGCCCAGCACAGGTGATGCTGCGACCAGCCGTGGAGGAACAGGATCGGCGGCGCGCCGGGATCGCCCCAATCGCGCACGTGAAGCTGAACGCCGCCGCCGCCCTCGACCGTGTGCATCGGCATGGGCCGTCTCCTGCCGCCGGCTGCAGGATGACTCCCGGGGCCGTCCGCGCCTAGCACCTCTTGCGATTGCAAACGACTCGCAACAACATACGCTACCTGCTATAGGCCCCATTCGCCCTGGACACGTGAGACTGCCCATGACCCTGCGCCCGTACTTCGGCTTTCTGCACCGCTGGGTCGGGCTGCTCATGGCCGGGTTCCTGTTCATCTCAGGCGTCACCGGCGCGGTGATCTCGTGGGATCACGAGCTCGACGATCTGCTGAATCCGCACCTGATGCACGCGACCACCGACGGCGCGCCGCAGTCCACGCTGAAGCTGGCGGCCGAGATCGAGGCCCGCGACCCGCGGGTGCAGGTCACCTTCCTGCCGCTCGCGCCGGAACCGGGCGAATCCCTCGGGTTCGGCGTCACCGGCCGGGTCGATCCGCAGACGAAGCGTCAGATCGAGCCCGGCTACAACCAGGTGTTCCTCGATCCGGTCACCGGCGCCGAGCTCGGCCGGCGCAACTGGGGCGCGGTCTGGCCGATCACCACGGAGAGCTTCGTCTCCTTCCTCTATGTGCTGCACTACAGCCTGCACATTCCCGAGATGTGGGGCATCGACCGCTGGGGCGTCTGGCTGATGGGCGCGATCGCCCTGCTCTGGACCCTCGACTGCTTCGTCGGCTTCTACCTGACCCTGCCCCCCGGCAAGGGCGGCGGCTGGCGCGGCTTCTGGAGCCGCTGGAAGCCGGCCTGGAAGATCAAGACCTCCGGCAGCGCCTACCGCATCAACTTCGACATCCACCGCGCCTTCAGCCTGTGGCTGTGGGGCGTGCTGTTCACCGTGGCCTTCACCGCCTTCTCGCTGAACCTCTACAGCGAGGTCTTCTATCCGGTGATGTCGAAGGTCTCCCAGGTCACCCCGACGCCGTTCGACCAGCGCACGCCGCGCAGCCACCATGACCCGGTCGTCCCCAAGGTCGCCTATGCGCCGGTGATCGCCAGCGCTCGGGCGGAGGCCGAACGGCGCGGCTGGAAGGACCCTGCCGGCAGCGTCTTCTATTCGCCGGAGTTCGGCATCTACGGCGTCTCGTTCTTCCAGCCGGGCGCCGACCATGGCGCCGGCGGCGTCGGTCCAGCCGCGCTCTATTTCGACGGCGTCGACGGCCGCCTGCTCGGCGAGCGCCAGCCCTGGAAGGGCACGGCCGCGGACATCTTCGTGCAAGCGCAGTTCCCGCTGCATTCCGGCCGAATCCTCGGCGTGCCGGGGCGGATCCTGATGTCGCTCACCGGCGCGGTGGTGGCCGCGCTCAGCGTCACCGGCGTGGTGATCTGGTGGAAGAAGCGGCAGGCCCGCGTGTTGCGTCGGCGCCGCGTCGCCGGGGCGGCGATCCCAGCGGCTGCGACCCAAGCGGCAGAGTAACGCAGTTCCTTTACCTGCCGGAAATTTGACCCAATCTCATGGTCAAGCCGGTTCGACGGTTCAGGTACGGGGGCTCTATGCGCAATTTCTCGACTCTCTTCGGCGTGGCGATCGCCTGCCTGGCGCTGGCGGCCTGCGGCCACAACACCGAGCAACGCGCGGCGACCGGTGCTGCGGCCGGACTGGTGGTGGGCGGGCCGATCGGCGCGGCGGTGGGCGCCGGCGTCGGCGTGGTGGTCGATCGGGCCAGCCGCTAAACGGCCTCAGGCGGCGGTCGATTCCGCCGCCATCTCGGCGTCCCACAGACCCAGGACGCCCAATTCCGACAGCACGGCGAACATCCGCGTCAAGTGGCGGAAGTTGGCGCCCCAGGCGTTGACGACGTTCTGCCGCGCGAGGGTCTCCGCCGGCACGACGAAACCGTCGCGCACCCGCACGCAGCGGCCTTCCTCGATCAAGGCGGCGAGGTGGCGACGCACCGTTTCGTGCGGCAGGCCCAGCATCGCAGCGACCTCGCTGGCGCGCGCCGGCTTGCGGTAGGCGTCCGGCACGTGGTCCTCGGGCAGAATCCCCTCGCCGCCCCGCATCATGTCCGGCAGCCCTTCGGTGTTCAGGCGGAACACCCCCAGGACGATGAAGGCCCGCGACAGGCTGGGAAAGTTCGGCAGCAGGTGCTCCATCATCCGGAGCAGATAGTCCGACGCGGCGCGCCAGACGATGCGCACCGGCGGATCGTCATTCGACCAGCCAGGGCCATGGCTCTGCGGTAGGTCCATGAGCTGCAGGCAGTCGTTGTGCTTCAGCCGCCAGTACAGCGCGCGCACCGTCTCGTAGGTCCCCTCGAGGGCGATTCGGTGATGGGCCGAGTGCAGCGTCGCATCGACGAGGCGAATCCCCTCAGGCACCACCTCGCACGCCCCGTCGGCGATCAGCCGCTTGACGCGGCGGCGCACGGTCTCGAACGGCAGGTCGAGCGAGCTGGCGATGGCGTTGATGCTGATCGCCCGCCGCAGGCTCTCCGGCGCCGTCGCGCCAAAGGTCGCGTAGCGGCGCTGCAGGACAGGATCGGCGGACACCGGGGCCGAGTTGCATTGCACGAGGGTCGCCAGGATCAAGGCGTCGGTGAAATCGCGCTGGCTGCGGTAGGCCCGCAACATGTCCATGATGAAGCCATTCGCCATGCGCAGAGCGAATCGCAGCGTCGAAATCGAGGTTGGTTGGGACATGCGCACAAGGAGTCGTGTTCGCTGAACAGCTTGGAGTGCGTCGTTCTTTTTCGCAAACGCGAAGGGTTACGCCGCCGCCGAAATCTCAAGCGCCCGATTTCGCCAGGTTCGGCTTGGGGATGGCGGAGGTGAACGGCCCCTTGTCCTTGGCCCGGTCACGCCCGAGTTCGGCCCAGGCGGCGGCGAAGGCGGTGGTCCGGTCGCCGGTCGGCGCGCGCGCCAGCTCGACATTGCCACCGCCGAGCGCGGTCATGGCCTGCGCCCAGAGGTCGAGATTGTCGGTCGGCGGGTCCTCACCGGCCTGCGCGGCCTTGATCCGCGCCGGGATCGCCGCGATCGGGGCTGAAGCGGTCAGGATGCGGACCGGTTTCGGGCCCAGGTCCTTCAGGGCCGCGATCAGCGCGGCGAGCGCCGTACGCTCGGCCTCGATCCGCCGCTCGCCCCCGGCGTAGCCGACGAGCGCGCCATCCGGCTCGCGACGCACAAAGGCCCAGCCGCCGACGCGGAAGGCGGCGTGATGGGAGATCTCGAGCCAGATGGTGGTCTGCGACATGGGGGATGCGCCTACCACCAGGCGGGCGCGCCCCGCCAGTCGCAATCGCGGGTGCGGGGCGGCGCCTGCGCGCCGCCCCTTCCCGGCCTAGTTCAGCTGGCTGCCGATGATCAGCCCGATCACGCCCGAGGCGATCGCGGCCATGACGATGTCGCCGTTGTCGTCGCGGTAGTAGCGATAGCCGGTCCGCGGCGGCGGCAGGCGATAGGCGCGGTAGTCGTTGATCACGTAGCCGTTGTCGCGCCAGTACGGATAGCGCTCGCCGGTCTTCCAATGGCCGCGGTAGCCGCTGTAGCCGTACTTGCCGCCGTAGTAGCGGTGGCCCTTGGACCAACGGTCCTGATGATACCAGCGGCTCCAGTTCTGACGCGCCCGCCGGTCATCCCGATCGTACTGCCGCATCTCGTGCTGCTGCCGGCGATCCAGCTGGCGGTCTTCGCGGCGATGCTCGCGCTCCAGGTCCCGGCGGTCGTGGCCGCGGTCATAGCCGCGGTCGTAATGAGCGGGTTGCGCGGCGGCGACGCCCGACGTCATCACGCCGGTGATCGCCGTGGTCGCCGCCAGGGCGGCGATAACCATCTTCTTCATCATCACTCTCCTCGAAACTGACGTCACTCTGCACCACCAAGCCTGACCGTCGTCCGTCTGCGCCGTTCATCTGGCGCTCAGGAAAGCTTGGCTAGGCGGGAGCGGTGGTGAACGCCGACGGCGACGCTCGGTTGCCTCACGGCGTCAGCACGGCCGCCCCCGAGACCGCGCCGCGGCGCAGAGCGTCGAGCGCGGCGTTGGCCTGGACGAGCGGATAGGTGGTGACCTGCGCCCTCACCCCGGCCCTGGCCGCCAGCGGCAGGTACTCGCGCCCGTCCTGCCGGGTCAGGTTGGCCACGGAGAGCAGGCGGCGCTCCTCCCACAGCCAGGCATAGGGGAAGCTCGGGATGTCGCTCATGTGGATCCCGCCGCAGACCACCACCCCGCCCTTGCGCACCGCCTGCAGCGCCAGCGGCACGAGGCCGCCCGCCGGCGCGAAGATGATCGCCGCATCCAGCGGCTCGGGCGGCGGCTGCTCCGAGCCGCCGGCCCAGCAGCAGCCGAGCCGCCGCGCCAAACCCTGCGCCACCGCGTCGCCCGATCGGGTGAAGGCGTAGACCTGCTGGCCGGACCAGACCGCCAGCTGGGCCAGCAAATGGGCCGCTGCGCCGAACCCGTAGAGCCCGAGCCGAACCACCGGCCGGCCCTCGCAGGCCTTGCGCCAGGCGCGGTAGCCGATCAGGCCGGCGCACATCAGCGGCGCGGCTTCGGCGTCGGCGTAGCCCGGCGGAATCGGCAGACAGTAGTCGGCCCGTGCGATCGCCACGTCGGCGTAACCGCCGTCGCGGGTCCAGCCGGTGAAGCCGGGTCGGTCGCAGAGGTTCTCCTCCCCATCGCAGCAGTAGCGGCAGCGCCCACAGGTCTCGCCGAGCCAGGGCACGCCCAATCGGTCGCCCAGCGCGACGCCGGCGACCTCGGCGCCCAAGGCCTCCACCCGCCCGATGATCTCGTGACCGGGGACGACCGCGGGCCGCCGTTGCGGCAGCTCGCCGTCGACCTGGTGCAGATCGGTGCGGCAGACGCCGCAGGCCAGCACGCGCAGCCGGACCTCGCCTGGCCCCGGCTGCGGATCAGGCCGCCGTTGCGGCGCCAGAGGCGTCTTCGGCGCGGTCATGACCATGGCGAACATGACGACTTCCAGGCGGACTTGCGGCCGCCTCCTTGAAACGCCCGAGTCCGCCGGCCGGGATCCGCGGCGGCGCGACGGCGCGCGTCAGTGGGTCTCGTTCATCGGCGGATGGTACTGCTCGACCAGGTCGGCCCGCTCGGCCTCGCGCACCGCCCGGGTGACGTTCAGCCGGGTCAGCACGCGCGCCTGCGCATGGGTCTTTCGCGCCTCGTCGAGCGCCGCGCGCCACGCCTGATTCGCCAGGTTGTCGGTTTCACCCGCATAGACGACGCTGGGGCCGTCGGGCGTCAGCTCGGCGATGATGTAGTTGGCGCCCGCAGGGGGCACGAAGCGCCCCTCGTCGAGCGGCGTGTAGCGGTAACGGGCGCCGGATTTGCCGGCGAATTCGATCTGGCGGCTCAAAGCAACTCTCCACCCTATTTCATCGGCTCGCGGGCGACCCGCGGCAGCGTCGTGACCGCCATGCATCCGGTCGGACTGAGGCCAAAAGGTGGCCCAACTTGGCCACAAGCTCGACCTGTGCGAGACCGTGGCCGTATGTCGCGCGCAGCTCGACGGAACCTGGAGCGGAACAACCGGCGCCGTATCGCGTTCGCCGGGAGCGCTGCCTTTGCTAAACGTGGAACTCGCGGCGGGCGCAACGGGTGGCCGCTCGCTCGCCCCGGCCACGGAGTTTGCTCGCGCTGATGGATAGACCGGCCGAATTCAGCCTCAGCACCTCGGCGCAAGGTCCGCAACTGTCCTTCAGCGGCGACTGGACGGCGACTCAGCTGGGAAGCGCGGACACCGCCCTCGCCGAAGCCGTGCAGAGCGCCCCTGACGTGACCCTCGACCTGCGGCGCGTGCACCGGATGGACACCGCCGGCGCCTACGCCATCCTGCGGGCGGTCGGCGAGGACTTCGCCCTCGGCCGCATCGAGGCCCGGCCGGAAAGCCTTCGCCTGCTGCAGCTGGTCCGCCAGGCCGGCGCCGCCGAGCCCACCCCGCCGGCCGCGCCGCCGAGCCTGTCGTCGCTGACGGTGCGGATCGGCAAGGGCGTCGTCGACATGGCGCTCGAGGCGACCGAGACCATGGTCTTCCTCGGCCACCTGCTGGTGGTGGTGATGCGCGCGATCGCCAATCCGCGGCGGATCCGCTGGCCGGCGCTGGTCAATCTGATGGAACGGGCCGGTTTCGACGCCCTGCCGATCGTCGCCACCACCTCCTTCTTCATCGGCGCGGTCGTGGGCCTGCTCGGGGCCAACATGCTGCGCCAGTTCGGCGCCCAGGTGTTCGCCGTGGAGCTGATCGGCATCGCCGTCACCCGCGAGTTCAACATCATCATCACCGCCGTGCTGCTCGCCGGCCGCTCGGCCTCGGCCTTCGCCGCCGAGATCGGCTCGATGAAGATGCAGCAGGAGATCGACGCCATGCAGGTGCTGGGCGTCGACCCTTACGAGGCGCTGGTCTTCCCGCGCTTCGGCGCGCTGCTGCTGACGATTCCGCTGCTCACCTTCGTGGCCACCGTGGCCGGCCTGTTCGGCGGCCTGGTGGTGACCTGGAGCGTGCTGGGCCTCGGCCCGTCCTTCTTCTTCCAGCGGATCGTCGACAATGTCGGGGCGCAGCACTTCTGGGTGGCGCTCTCCAAGGCGCCGGTGATGGCCGCGGTGATCGCCGGGATCGGCTGCCGCCAGGGGCTGGAGGTCGGCGGCGACGTGGAATCGCTCGGCCAGCGGGTCACCGCCGCGGTGGTCCACGCCATTTTCGCCATCATCCTGATCGATGCCGCCTTCGCCCTGGTCTACATGGAGCTCGGCATTTGAGCGGCCCTGCGCACACCCAACCGTCGGCGGACGACGACCTGCTCGAAGGCGAGGGCCCGGCGATCGAGGTGCAAGGCCTGGTCAACGCCTTCGGCGACCACCTGGTGCACGACCACCTCGACCTGACCGTGCGCCGGGGCGAGATCATGGGCGTGGTCGGCGGCTCCGGCGCCGGCAAGTCGGTGCTGCTCAACAGCATCATCGGCCTGCGGCGGCCGCAGGCCGGCACGATTCGGGTGCTCGGCCAGGATCTGCAGCACGCCTCGCGCAAGCGCTGGGACGCCATCAACCGCAGCTGGGGCGTGCTGTTCCAGCAGGGCGCGCTGTTCTCCAACCTGACGGTGCGCGAGAACGTCGCCGCGCCGATGCTCGAACACACCGAGCTCAGCAAGCGGCAGGTTCACGAGCTCGCCGACCTGAAGATCGCCCTGGTCGGCCTTAGGCCGGACGCCGGCGCGCTGAAGCCGGCCGAACTCTCCGGCGGCATGCGCAAGCGCGCGGGCCTGGCCCGGGCGCTCGCGCTCGACCCCGAACTGCTGTTCCTCGACGAGCCCACCGCCGGCCTCGACCCTATCGGCGCCTCGGCCTTCGACGAGCTGATCCGCGACTTGTCGGAGAGCCTGGACCTGACCGTTTTCATGATCACCCACGACCTCGACACCCTCTACGCGATCACCAATCGCGTCGCCGTCATCGCCGACAAGAAGGTGGTGGCCACCGCGCCGGTGCACGAGCTCGAAAAGTCGGACCATCCCTGGATCCGCGAGTACTTCCTAGGACCCCGTGGCCGCGCGGCGGCCGCTGGGGCGGGGACCAACGCCTGATGGAAAAGAACGCCAACTACGCCCTGGTGGGCGCCTCATCGCTGATCCTGTTCGTGGGGTTGGTGATCTTCGTGGTCTGGCTGGCCCGGCTGCAGTTCACCCGCGACTACGACACCTACGACATCCTGTTCCAGGGACCGGTCCGCGGCCTGAGCCAGGGGGGCGAAGTGCACTTCAACGGCATCAAGGTCGGCGAGGTGACGAAGATCGCGCTCGACCGCACAAACCCGTCGCGGGTCATCGCCCGGGTTCGGGTGACCTCGGACGTGCCGATCAAGGTGGACTCCTTCGCCACCCTCGAGCCGCAAGGCATCACCGGGGTGAACTACGTGCAGATCACCGCCGGCTCGCCATCCAAGCCGCTGTTGAAGGACACCGTGCCGAAGGACCAGATCCCGGTGATCCGCAGCCAGCGGAGCACCCTGTCCGACCTGTTGGAAGGCGGCGGCACGGTTCTGACCCGCACCATCGAGGCGCTCGACCGGGTCAATCGGGTGCTGTCCGACCAGAACATCAAGAAATTCTCGGCCGCGGTCTCCGACGCCGAGGCGATCACCGCCGAGGCGCGCCAGCGCAAGTCGATCATCGCCGACGCCCAGAAGGCGATGCAGGACATCAACGCGGCGGCCGAGCAGATCACCAAGCTCAGCGCCGACGCCAACGACATCCTGAACGGCGACGGCCGCCGCACGATCAAGAATCTCGCCGACGCCGCCGAGGAGGCCAAGGCGACCACCGCATCGGCCCGGGCGCTGATGGACAAGCTGGAAGGTCCGACCTCTGACTTCGCGACCAACGGCCTGCCGCAGGTCACCGCGTCGGTGGTCGAGCTGCAGCAGGCGGCCCAGGCGCTGCAGCGGCTCGTGAACGACATTCAAGCCAGTCCGACAGGAACCCTCGGCAAGCCGGCCGGCGAGGAAATGAAGGTGAAGCCATGAGACCTCCCCAGCTGCTCCGGTTCGCGGTGACGGGCCTCCTGGCGCTCAGCCTCGCCGGCTGCATCTCGCTGGTGCCGAAGACCAAGCCCGCCCAACTCTACCGCTTCGGTGTTCCGACCGCCGCGTCGCCGCCGCGCACCGAGCCGATCAACGTGTTCCGCGCCCCGGCGCAGTTCCAGCGGGAGGCCGCCGGCGACCGCATCCTCACCGTCACCGGCGAACGCGCGGCCTACATCTCCCGCTCACGCTGGGTCGCGCCGGCCGAAATCCTGTTCGACGCCGCGGTGTCCGCCGCCTTCGATTCCGCGCCGGGCCGGGTGAGACTACTGCCGCGGGGCGAGCCGGCGCGCGGCGCCTACCTGCTGCGGCTCGACGTCCGCAACTTCGAGACCCACTACGGCGAAGGCCGCACCCCGGTGGTTCTGGTGCGGGTGCGCGCCACGCTGGCCGGCGGCCCGAACCGCAGTCCGGCCAGCGAGCGACTCTTCGAGGCCGCGGTTCCGGCGGAGCGCAACCGCGTCTCCGCCATCGTCGTCGCCTACAACGACGCCGTCGCCAAGGTGCTCAGCGACGTCGCCGCCTGGACCAACAGCTCAGCAGCTTGAGGCCAGCGCCGACGCCGCCGGGGCCGCCGCGCGCCGCGTACGCACGGCCGCGGCCAGCTCCTCCAGCAGCTGCTCGGTGGTCTCCCAGCCGACGCAGCCGTCGGTGATCGACTGGCCGTAGGTCAGGTCGCGCCCGGCGACCAGATCCTGGCGGCCCGCCACCAGGTGGCTTTCGATCATCACGCCCATCAGGTTCGGCGCGCCGGCGACGACCTGGGCGCAAAGGTCGGCGATCACCTGCGGCTGGTTGGCGGGGTTCTTGCCGCTGTTGGCGTGGCTGGCGTCGACCACCAGCCGGGTCGGCAGGCCGGCCTTGGCCAGTTCGCCCGCCGCCGCAGCCAGGCTCTCGGCGTCGTAGTTCGGCTTGGCCCCGCCGCGCAGCACCACATGGCCGTCGGCGTTGCCGCGGGTGGCGGCGATGGCCGCCCGCCCCTGCTTGTCGACCGCCAGGAAGTGGTGCGGGTGCTGCGCCGCCAGCGCCGCGTCGACGGCGATCTTCACGTCGCCGTTGGTGCCGTTCTTGAAGCCCACCGGGCACGACAGCCCGGAAGCCATCTCGCGGTGGATCTGGCTCTCGGTGGTGCGCGCGCCGATCGCCCCCCAGGCCACCAGGTCGGCCAGGTATTGCGGGGTGATCAAGTCGAGGAACTCGCAGGCCGCCGGCAGGTCGAGGGCGTTGATGTCGAGCAGCAACCGGCGCGCCAGCCGCAGTCCCTCGTCGATGCGGAAACTGTTATCCAGCCGCGGATCGTTGATCAGCCCCTTCCAGCCGACCGTCGTGCGCGGCTTCTCGAAGTAGACCCGCATCAGGATCTCGAGCTCGCCAACGTGGCGCGCCCTCTGGTCCGCCAGCCGCCGGGCGTAGTCCATCGCCGCGTCCGGATCGTGGATCGAGCACGGCCCGACGACGACCAGCAGCCGGTCGTCCGGACCATGCAGGATCTGTTGGATCGCCCCGCGCGCGCCGCTCACCGTCTCTTCGATGCGCGAGGACGCGGGCTGTTCGCCCATCACCTGGGCGGGGGGCGCGAGCGCTTCGAGGTGCTCGATGCGGAGGTCGTCGGTCTTGGAAGGCATGGCGGGTTCCGTGAGTGGCGGGCGGCGGCCATGAAAAAAGCCGCCAGATCCTGGCGGCTGCGGGAAGGTCGGCTTTCGAGATTTCTCTTAGGCCAAACGATCCTCTGCCGGCGCCAGGGGCGTCGGATAGCCGAAGTACCAAAACGAATATTGGCCGGCCCGGAGGATCATGTCTTGGCAAATGGCGCCGCGGCCGAGGCTTGTCAACGCCCGTCCCCGGCCGCAATCGCTGAACTGAATGGTTGAGCATATAGCCGCAGGTGACTATATTAAACCTTATGGTTGAAGAATATTCCGAGCAGCTGGACGCCGTGTTCCAGGCGCTGGCCGACAGCACCCGCCGCGGCATGCTGCGCGCCCTGGCCGGCGGCGAGCGCACGATCGGCGAGCTCGCCGCGCCCTACGAGATGTCGTTCGCCGGCGCGTCGAAGCACGTGAAGGCGCTGGAGCGCGCCGGCCTCGTGCGCCGGCGCGTGCAGGGCCGCCATCACCTTTGCTCGCTCGACGCCGCCGGACTGGCCGAGGCCGACCGCTGGCTGAGCTTCTATTCCCACTTCTGGCGCGACCGTCTGGACGCCCTGGAGTTCGCCCTCACCGAAGGAGACACCCCATGAACGACTACGCCGAGGTCGTCGCGCCGCGCACGGTGCGCCTGCAGCGGACGCTGAATGCGCCGATCGGCAAGGTCTGGTCCTATCTGACCGAGTCCGAGCTGCGGCGTCGCTGGTTCGCCGGCGGGCCGCTGGAGCCGAAGGTCGGCGGCGCCCTTACCCTTACGTTCCACAACTCCGAGCTCTCCACCGCTCCGTTGCCCGAACGCTTCGCGCAGTTCGAGGGCATGGTCGAGCACAGCACCCTCACCCGGTTCGAACCGCCGCATGTGCTGGGCTTCTACTTCGGCGGCGAGGGCGCCGAGCTCGTCTTCGAACTGCAGGCCGACGGCGAACGGACCCTGCTGACATTGACCCACCACAACCTCGCCAGCCGCGCCGCGATGGTCGACGTCTCCGGCGGCTGGCACGCCCACGTCGGCCTGCTGCAGGACCTGCTCGCCGGCCACGCGCCGCGCGAGTTCTGGGCCGAGGTGCACGCCGCCGAGGCCGAATACCAGCGCCGCATCCCCGAGGACGCGTGATCGCCGCACCGGCCGTCATCCCCGCCGAAGGGTCGAAGAGCCGGGACCCAGGCCGGGCGCACCGACCCTGGGTCCCGGATCGGCCCTGCGGGCCGTCCGGGATGACGGCGAGGATTTCCAATCGGCCTGCGCCGATCGGCGCCTCGGAGCGGAGTTCGAGGCCGCGCGCTAGGCGGCAGAGCGCGACGCCGGTTCAGCCGACGCGACGCTCGCCAGGCCGGCGCCTGCGTCCGCCATCTGCTGGACGCAGCCGTACCAGCCCATGCCGGCGTAGGTTTCGTAGCCGGGGGTGAGCGCGTAGCCGATGGTCAGGCCGCGGTCGGTGTAGCAGCCGGTTGGGCCGGCCGAGACGTCGATGGCCACCGTTTCGCTCAGCACCCCGCGCCCGTCCGAGGCCGCCAGCACGCGGTGGGCCTGGTCGAGGATCAGCACCCGCGAGCGCGCCCGCTCGCCGTCGGTCAGCCGCACCCCGTCGACCACGGCCTGCGCCTGCGGCCGCCAGTCGAAGTGGATGCCGAGCACGCCGATCGCTTCGCCGTTGGCGTCGCCGCCGGTGCGGATCGCGGTCGCGTAGGTGGCGACCGGCGAATGGTCGAGGGCGGGCTCCTGCTGGATGTCGCAGGCGGCGAACTCCATGCCCGAGGCGGTGCGCATCGCCTGCTGGAACCAGGCCGCGCCGGCGACCGAGGCGTGGGCGGCCCTCGGGTAGCGCTGCGGCCGCCCGGTCGCCACCACCCGGCCCGCCGCGTCGCAGATCCACAGGTCCAGATAGACCGTGTAGGCGTCGAGGATCACCCCCAGCCGCTTGCTGGCGTGGCGGGCCTTTTCCGCCGAGGGCTCGACCAGGCAGTCCACCACGGCCGGATCGGTGGCCCACCAGCGCACGTCGCAGGTCCGTTCGTAGAGGTTGCGGTCGACGATCTCGATGGCGTTGAGCGCCAGGTCGATCAGGCGCTGGCCGTGCAGGTGCTCGAGAATCCCGCCGCCGACCGCGGTCAGCTCCCGCAGGTCCGCGCCGACCTCGCTCTCCAGCGACGCGGCGATGACGTCGATCTCGTCGGAGATCTTCTTGAACTCCTCGGCGACGACCGCGAAGCCCTTGCCGGCGTCGCCGGCGCGGGCGGCGACGATCAGCGCGTTCATCGACAACATCTTGGCCATGCGGTTGACGGTGGCGATCTCGCCAATGCGCTGCCCGGCCACGGCGCTGAGCCGTTCGGACAGCTCAAGTATCCGCTCAGGACGAAGGTCACCTTCGGGATTCACCACAGTCATCCCCACGACCAGTTCTAGACAGAAAAGGTCGTAAGCGATTCGCTCGTTTAACAACCAGCGACTTTATACAAGTTGATTATTTAACGGGCGCCGCGAGTATTTTGCCAAAAAATACAGCGGACCTTTTCGCGCAAAAAGCCCCCGCCCCCGCGGCGCGGCGCGCTATCCTGGCGCATGGCTATAGAACCGCGCGCCCCCCGCCTCGCCGTGCTGATCGACGCCGACAACGCCTCGGCCCGCATCGCCCCCGGCCTGTTCGAAGAAATCGCCAAGATCGGCGAAGCCAGCGTGCGGCGGATCTACGGCGACTTTTCCGGCACGCGCCTGAAAAGCTGGGCCGACATCCTGGCGATGCACGCGATCATTCCACATCAGAATTTCGCCAATACGACAGGCAAGAACGCCTCGGACATCGCCCTCGTCATCGACGCCATGGACCTGCTGCACAGCGGACGGTTCGACGGCTTTTGCCTGGTTTCTTCCGACAGCGACTTCACGCGGCTCGCCGCCCGCCTCCGGGAGGAGGGCGTAGACGTCTATGGGTTCGGCGAACAGAAGACGCCGGAGAGCTTCCGCCAGGCGTGCCGCCGGTTCATCTACACCGAGAACCTGCTCCCGGAGGCCGCGGCGCCCGACCGGCCGACTTCGGCCGGCTCTCCCCCAGCCCCCGCCCTGAAGCCGCCTAGCGCTGCTAGACGCCTGATCCGCACCGCTATCGGCCAACTGGATGACGAGGAGGGCTGGGTGGCGCTCGGCGGGGTTGGCCAACGCCTAGCCGTCCTGGCGTCCGATTTCGACCCGCGCACCTACGGACAAGCGAAGCTCGTCGACCTCGTCGAACGGGCGGGCGGCTTCGAAGTTCGCCGCAAGGTCGGGGGCGGAGTCGACATCCGCAACAAGCCCACAACGCCTCGGCAGAACGCCAGCCCGGCTTAGTCGAGCCCGGCCAGCCGCCGGGCCGCGATCACGGTGTTCTGCAGCAGCACCGCCACGGTCATCAGGCCGACGCCACCCGGCACCGGGGTGACCGCGCCGGCCACCTGCATGGCTTCCTTGAAATGGACGTCGCCGACCACCTTGGTGCGGCCGGCGGCGGCCTTCTCCGGATCGTCGAACGGCACCCGGTTGATGCCGACGTCGATCACCGTCGCGCCCGGCTTGATCCAGTCGCCGCGGATCATCCGCGGCCGGCCGACCGCGGCGACCAGGATGTCGGCCTCGCGGCAGACCGCGGGCAGGTCCTTGGTGCGGGAGTGGGCGATGGTGACGGTGCAGTCGGCCTGCAGCAGCAGTTGGGCGATCGGCCGACCGACCAGCACCGAGCGGCCGACGACGACCGCACGCTTGCCGGTCAGGTCGCCGAGCGTCTCACGCAGCAGGATCATGCTGCCCATCGGGGTGCACGGATAGAGGCCCGGCAGGCCGCTCGCCAGCCGGCCGGCGTTGACCACGTGCAGGCCGTCGACGTCCTTGTCCGGGCTAATCGCCGCGATCACCGACTTCTCGTCCAGGTGCTTCGGCAGCGGCAGTTGCACCAGGATGCCGTGGATCAGCGGGTCGGCGTTCAGGTCGGCCACCAGCTTCAGGACCTCGCCCTGGTCGGCGTCAGCCGGCAGCCGATGCGTCACCGAATGCATGCCGGCGGCCAGCGAGTGCTCGCCCTTCGACTTGACGTAGATCTGGCTCGCCGCGTCCTCGCCGACCAGCACCACGGCCAGGCCCGGCTGGACCCCATGATCGTGGCGCAGCGCCGCCACCTCTTCGGCGACCTGGGCGCGCAAGCGCTCGGCGTAGACCTTGCCGTCGATCAGCTTTGCGGTGGGGGCGAGCTCAGCCATGGGGCCTCCGGAACAGGCCTCCGCAGTAGCCGTTCAAGTGGGTCGACGCAAACCCGTGAAAGGCTGAACTGGTCTCATGATTTCGCCCAGCGAGGCGTTTGCGCGGATCGCCAGTGCGGTCTCGCGCTGGACTGGCCGCCCCCTCACCTTCCTCGCCTGCTGCCTGGTGGTCGTGGTCTGGGCCCTCAGCGGCCCGGTGTTCGGCTACTCCGACACCTGGCAGCTGGTGATCAACACCGGCACCACCATCGTCACCTTCCTGATGGTGTTCCTGATCCAGAACACCCAGAACCGCGACAACGCCGCTCTGCAGGCCAAGCTGGACGAGCTGATCCGCGTCTCCAAGGCGAAGAACAGTTTCATCGGCATCGAACACCTGTCGGACAAGGAGCTCGAGCGGATCCTGGCGGAATGCGAGCAGTACCGGCCGCACGTCTTCGAGCGCGCCCGGGTCCGCGCCCGCTCGGGCGCGAAGACCGGCTCAACCGCCTGACGCCGCCAGGCTCCAGGGGGCCGTCCGCCGCAGCCAGGCGGCCACCGCCCAGGCGTGGGATTCCCGATCCAGGGCGCGGATCGCCTCCAGCGGCTCCAGCCAGACCAGGTCGTGGTCGTCCTCGACCTTCAGCTCAGGCGCCTCGGCCTCCAGCCGGGCGGTGAAGAACGAACCGCGGGTGTTGTTCGACCGGCCCTCGTCATTGACGAAGTAGTGGTCGGCCCGAACGAAGGGCTCGCCCGCGACCGTCACCCGCAAACCCGCCTCCTCGCCGCATTCGCGCGCCGCCGCCGCCGCCGGGCTCTCGTCGGGATCGAGCCCGCCGCCGGGCAGGTCGAGCTTCGGCCCGCCGCGCCGCCAGGCCACCCGCACGCAGGCGATGCGGCCGTCCTGCTCGAGCAGGACGAAGGCCGCCGGACGGTCGGGATAGTCGCGGCCGTCCTCGCGGTGGCCGAACTGCGGAACGCTCATCAGTCCATCCCATAGAGCGACGGATAGGGATCCACCCGGCCGGCGACGACGTCCGCGGGCTTCACCGGCTTCCACCCCACCGGGTGGTCGGCGCTGGCGACCCAGGCTTCGACGATCAGGTCGCGCAGCTCCGAAGCCCCGCGCGCCAGCTGATCGCGGGCGAAGGCCGGGCCGCGCGGGTCGCCCCGTCGCAGGCCGCCGGCCTTCTCCAGTTCGTAGAACGGAATGACCAGCCGCTGGGTCCCGGCCAGATAATCGACCGTGCGCCGCTCGATGGCGCAGCGGCACAGGCGCATGGGCGCAACCCGCGCCGCCACCGCCTCGGGCCGCACCGTCGCGCGCACCAGTGCGCCCTCGAACAGCGAGTGCACCTTGGCCGTGGTGTAGCCTGCCGGGTTGGGCAGATCGCCCCAGCCGTTGAAATGCAGGGTGACGTGCAGCGGCTGGGCGCCGTCGCCGACGAAGTGCGACAGCTCGCCGATGTCGCGCAGGATCTGCGCCTCGCGCCGCTGGCGGTCGGCGGCGAACCAGGCGCGGTTGGCGGCCCAGGCCGGATTGGCCTCGGCGGCCGTCAGCACCCGCCAGTAGGCGAAGTCGTGCCGCAGCTGCTGCCAGCGGTCGACGATCGCATAGGGCAGATAGCCGGCCTCCCAGCTCTCCTGGCCGGCGGCGCGCAGCGCCGTCTCATAGGCCGCCCGGGTCGGCGGCAGGGCGTCGAGCCGAGGTCCGCCGAGCACGGTCCCGTCGTCCGACACGTCGACGAAATGGGCCGGATCGCGGTCCTCGTCGTGAATCTCGCCGGCGTCCTTGCCGCGGTCGGGTTCGCGCGACAGCTCGCCGACGTCGGCCGCCGCCCGCGGCGTGCGCAGAAAGCCGGGCGCGTCGGCCGGCAGCGCGCGCATCGCCGCCAGCCCGACCGTCCGGTGGCCGGTCGCGCCCCACGCCAGGGCCTGGGCCGGCGCGGCGGCCAGGACGACGACGAGCGAAAAAGCGGCAAGGCGGCGCACGGCGCTCACCTACCGCGCCGACGGCGGCTGCGGGAGGCCAGCCTCACCCGATGCCCAGGGCGGCCTCCACGCGAGCGATCCAGGCCCGCACCCGCGGCAGCGGCGCGAGGTCGAAGCCGCCCTCTCCCGCCACCCGCGTGTAGGCCACCAGCGCCACGTCGGCGAGGCTGAGCGCCTGGCCGACCAGGAACGGCGAGTCGGCGAGCCCCGCCTCCAGCCGCTGCAGCGCCTGAACTCCCCGTTCGACGATTCGCGGCTCCAGCGATTCGACCGGCTTTTCGAGGTAGCGCACCTGGAAGCGGGCCACGGCGATGTAGGGCTCGTGGCTGTACTGCTCCCAGAACATCCACTCGAGCATCCGCGCCCGCTCGTAGGCGTCGGCGGGAATCAGCGGCGAGCCTTCCGCCAGGTGCAGGAGGATGGCGTTGGACTGCGCGAGCGGCCGACCGTCGGCCAAAAGCAGCAGCGGAACCTGGCCCGCAGGGTTCATCGCCAGGAACGCCGGCGTGCGCGTTTCGCCGGTCAGCACACCGGTCTCGATCCAGCGATAGGCTAGCCCCAGGTGATCCGAGATCCATTTGACCTTCAGACAGTTACCCGAGATCGAGTCCCCGTAGATCGTGAGCACCGTGAGTCCTCCAGCCGCGCCTGTTAACATGCACATCTTTAGGACAGCCCACGGGTAACCAGCAGTCAATCATTGGGACTTATCTAAGGCGCAGCATCATTCCGCCGCACCCGGGTTGCCCCTGCCGCGCGTCGTGGCTAGACTCATGGCTGACCAGTTCAACGACGAAGGAGACGCCGTCATGCGACGCCGCCTCGCCGCCCTGGCCGTGTTTTCGGCTCTCGCGCTAACAACGAACGCCCAGGCCGCGTCTCCCGATCCTGTCGGCGACATGATCATGTCCGTGGTCACCGGCTCGATGCCCGGCGCGCCGGGCTGGAACGTGAAGGCGACCCTCTACCATGCGGGGGCCAAAGGCGTGGGCAACCTCGACGCCCTTGGCTGCAAGGTGGTCGCCATGCGCACCGCCGCGGTCGACCGTCGACTGATTCCCAAGGGATCGATCCTGTTCATCCGCGAAACGGTGGGCCTGAAGATGCCCGACGGCTCGCAGCATGACGGCTACTGGTACGCCTCCGACACCGGCGGCGCGATCAAGGGCCGGCGAATCGACCTGTTCACCGGCTTCAACGCCGCCTCGATGAACCCGATCAAGGCGCTGAACCTGGCCACCCTGAGCGCCGTCAAGGTCGGCGAATTCAAGGGCTGTCCGCCGCGCTGATCCCCGGCCGCGCCGAATGCGTGGCTCCTGAATGCTCGACAAACCGAACTTCTTCGTCCTGACCGGCGGCCCTGGCGTCGGCAAGACGGCGCTGCTGCACGCCCTGCGTTCGCAGGGCGAATTCTGCGTTGAGGAAAGCGCCCGCGCCGTCATTCGCGAACAGTTGGAGACCGGCGGCCGCGCCGTGCCCTGGATCGATCCCGAGGCCTTCGCCGAGACGACCGCGCGACGCGACATCGCCCAGTTCGACAGCCTGGCGGACGAGACCGGCCGCGTCTTCTTCGACCGCGGGATCCTCGACAGCTATCGCGCCAACGGCGTCGCCCCCAGCCCGCTGCTGATCGCGGCGCTGCGCACCCGCCGCTACAATCGCCGCGTCTTCGTCGCCCCGCCCTGGCGCGAGATCTACCAGACCGACGCCGAACGACGACAGGACTGGGCGGAGGCGGAAGCCACCTTCGGGCGGATTCTGAGCAACCTGGACGAGCTCGGCTACGAGGCGGTGGTGCTGCCGAAGACGAGCGTCGAGGCGCGGGTGACGTTCGTGCTGACGGCCGCCGCCTAACTTCCTCCCCCGCTGCGCGGGGGAGGTAAAGCCCGTACATAACAAAAGGCGCGCCGGGCTGCCCCAGCGCGCCTCTGAGCTTCAGATCGGAACCCGATCAGGTCTCGACGAAGGCCTTCTCCAGCACGAAGTCGCCGGGGTTGGCGATCGAGCCTTCCTGGAAGCCGCGGTCGATCAGCAGCTGCTTCAGGTCGGCCAGCACCGAGGGGCCGCCGCACATCATCAGCCGGTCGGTCGCCGGGTCGAGCGGCGGGACGCCAAGGTCCTCGAAGATCTTGCCGGAGGCGATCAGGTCGGTGATCCGGCCCTGGGTCTTGAACGGCTCGCGGGTGACCGTCGGGTAGTAGGTGAGCTTGTCGCCGATGAGTTCGCCGAGGATCTCGTCGGACTTCAGCTCTTCCTCGAACAGCTCGCGGTAGTTCAGGTCGCCGACTTCGCGCACGGTGTGGGTGACGATCACCTCGTCGAAGCGCTCGTAGGTCTCCGGATCGCGCGCCAGCGACAGCCAGGGGGCCAGTCCCGTGCCGGTGCCGAGCATGTACAGCCGCTTGCCGGGCTTCAGGCCGTCCATCACCAGGGTGCCGGTCGGCTTGCGGCCGATCAGCACCTGGTCGCCGACCTGGATCTTCTGCAGCCGAGAGGTCAGCGGGCCGTCCTGCACCTTGATCGAGTAGAACTCGAGCTCGTCGTGCCAGGCCGGGCTGGCGATCGAATAGGCGCGCACCAGCGGGCGGCCCTCTTCTGTCATCAGGCCGACCATGACGAACTGGCCGCTGGAGAACCGCAGCCCCGGGTCACGGGTGGTGCGGAACGAGAACAGCGACGGGGTCCAGTGCTGCACCCAGGTGACGGTCTCGACGTAGAAGGCGCCGCTCGCCTTCAGCGCGGGCTTGGCCGCAGCAGACATGTCGTTCATTTCGTATCCGGCTTTCTCGTAACGGCTCAGATGTCGCCGCCCGGGTTCGCGACAGCGCCCGGGGCACGGGCGACATGTATGCCGCATTCGGTTTTTTGCGAGCCCAGCCAGCGGCCGGCGCGCACATCCTGGCCCTCTTCGACCGGATGGGTGCACGGCCAGCAGCCGATCGACGGGAAGCCCGCCTCGACCAGCGGATGGGCCGGCAGCTTCTGCTCGGCGGCGTAGGCGTCGAGGTCCGCCTTGGTCCAGTTGGCCAGCGGATTGAACTTCACCTTGCCATCGGACTGCTCGACCACCGGCAACGACATCCGCGCCCCGCCGTGGAAGCGCTTGCGCCCGGTGATCCAGCCCTCGAAATCTTCGAGCGCCAGATCCAGCGGCACCACCTTGCGCAGGTTGCAGCAGGCGTCGGTGTCGGTCTGCCAGAGCTTGGCGTCCGGATCCTCGGTCGCCAGGTCCTGGTAGTGCGGGCGCAGGTCGCGCACGTCCTTCAGGCCGAGATGCGCGGCCAGACCTTTGCGGTAGTCCAGCGTCTGGCCGAACAGCATGCCGGTGTCGAGAAACAGCACCGGGATGTTCGGATCGACCTTCGACGCCAGGTCGAGCAGCACCGCCGATTCCGAGCCGAACGAGGAGACCAGCGCCAGCCGGTCGCCGAACGTCTCGAGGGCGGCCTCGATCACCGTCCGCGGATGGGCGTGCCGCAGCTCCGCGTCGAGGCGGGCGACCAGGTTGGGAGCCCGCTCAGCCGTGTCGAACGCCATGTTCACCTCCCGCGCTCAGCGAAGGCCGGTTCGCGCGCGTCAGCGGCGCGCTGATAGACGTAGCGGAAGCGCTGGGCGACGTGCGCCCACTGGTCCGGCGTCGAGCCGTCGGCCGGCTCGAACGCGTCGATCCCGCAGCGGACCATGAAGCCGGCCTGCTCGCGCAGCACGTCGCCGACGGCGCGGACCTCGCCCTTGAAGCCGAAGCGCTCGCGCAGCACCCGGGCGTTGGAGTACTGGCGGCCGTCGCGGAACTTCGGATAGGCCAGCGCCACCACCGCCAGACGCGGCAGGTCGTAGGCCAGCGCCTCGGCCTCCTCGTTCGGCTCGAGCCGCACGCCGACCGACCGGCCTTCGCCGAGCAGCCGCTCGCCGTCCGCCTGGAAGCGGGTCAGCGAGATGATCACGTCGCCCTGCGGCAGGTCCTGATCGTCGGCGACATGGGTGAAGGCGTCGTTGGCCAGCACCATGGCCTCGCCCTGCAGCTTAATCAGCGTCGGCATAGACAGCCTCCTTGAAGGGCGCGACGCCCGTGCGCCGGAAGGTGTCGAGGAAGCGTTCCCCGTCCTTCCTCTCCTTGAGGTAGACCTCGACCATCTGCTCGACCGCCTCGGCGACCTTGGCCGCCGGCAGTGCCGGGCCGAGCATCTGGCCGAGCGCGGCGTTGTCTTCGGGCGTGCCCCCCAGGGTGACCTGGTAGAACTCCTCGCCCTTCTTATCGACGCCGAGGATGCCGATGTGGCCGACGTGGTGGTGGCCGCAGGCGTTGATGCAGCCGGAGATCTTGATGTTCAAATCGCCGATCGCCTCGGCCCGGTCGGGATCGGCGAAGCGCTCGGCGATGTGCTGAGCGATCGGGATCGCGCGGGCGTTGGCCAGGGCGCAGTAGTCCAGCCCCGGGCAGGCGATGATGTCGGTGATCAGGTCGATGTTCGGCGTCGCCAGGCCGGCCGCGGCCAGCTCGCGCCAGACCGTCGGCACGTCGTCCAGCTTCACGTGCGGCAGCAGCAGGTTCTGCTGGTAGGTCACGCGGACCTCATCCTGCGAGTAGCGCTGCGCCAGATCGGCCACCAGCTCCATCTGCTCGGAGCTCATGTCCCCCGGCGTCAGGCCCGGCACCTTCAGCGACACGTCGACCAGGGCGTAGCCCGGCTGCTTGTGCGGGTGCACGTTGCGGCGGACGAAGCGGGCGAAGGCCGGATCGGCCGCCTTGGCGGCCTCCAGCGCTTCGGAGCGCGCCGCCAGGGTCTCAAACGCCGGCGTGAAGTCGCCGCGGATCCGCGCGAGCTCGGTGTCCGGCACGTCGATGCGCGACGGCTCGGTCTTGGCCCACTCTTCCTCGACCTGACGCGCGAACTCCTCGGCGCCCAGCGAGGCGACCAGGATCTTGATCCGCGCCTTGAAGATGTTGTCGCGCCGTCCGTGGCGATTATAGACCCGGAGGATCGCCTCCATGTACGACAGCAGGTGGCGGGTCGGCAGGAACTCGCGGATCGTCGAGCTCAGGTGCGGCGAGCGCCCCAGGCCGCCGCCGACCATCACCTCAAAGCCCAGCTCGCCGCCGCGGCCGCGCCGCAGGTGCAGGCCGATGTCGTAGACCTTGGCCGCCGTCCGGTCCTTGGCCGCCGCGGTCACGGCGATCTTGAACTTGCGCGGCAGGTAGCTGAACTCCGGGTGCAGCGTCGACCACTGGCGGATCACCTCGGCCCAGACGCGGCTGTCGTCGAGCTCGTCGGCGGTCGCGCCGGCGTAGGGATCGGCGGTGACGTTGCGGATGCAGTTCCCGGAGGTCTGCATCGCGTGCATCCCGACCTCGGCTAGGTGGTCGAGGATCTCCGGCGCGTCCTTCAGCTTGATCCAGTGCAGCTGAAGATTGGTGCGCGTCGTGAAGTGGCCGTAGCCCTTGTCGTAGGTCGTGGCGATGTAGGCCAGCTTGCGCAGCTTCTGGGAGTCGAGCGTCCCATAGGGGATCGCGATCCGCAGCATGTAGGCGTGCAGCTGCAGGTACAGGCCGTTCATCAGCCGGATCGGCTTGAACTGGTCCTCGGTGATCTCGCCGGCCAGCCGGCGGTTCACCTGCTCGCGAAACTCCGCGGCGCGGTCGGCCACGAATTGCTTGTCGATGGCGTCGTAGCGGTACATGCGATTACTTCCGCTTGATCAGGTTGACGCGTCCGCTGGAGCGGGCCGCGCCTTCGGCGTGGACCAGGGCCTCGATGTCGGCCCCGCCTTCCGCCTGTTTGCCGTGATGGGGATGGTTGGTCGGCCCCAGACAGCGGATCCGTTCGCGATAGCTGAGCGGCGCCCAGATCGCGCCCGACTGGATGACGTCGATCAGATAGGGATCGACCACCACCGTCTGCTGCGATTTCGCCGACGCCTCTGCGCCTTCGGCCTCGTCGGCCGCCTCGAACAGCTCGGCCTCGACGAACCGCTCGACCCAGCGGCCCTTGTTCCAGAAGACAGTCTCGCCGTCCGCGAGCCGGTTCGCCGTCAGCGCCCTCATGCCCGAGCCTCCTTGAGAAGATTTTCGATCGCCGCTTGGCCGTCGCCGGCTTGCGCCAGCGCCATCGCCTCGCCCACGATCAGCAGGGCCGGCCCTTTAAGCGCGCTTGCGGCTTCGGCCAAGCCCGCAAGCGTGGTCTTCAGCCGACGCTCGTCGGCGCGCGAGGCGTTCTCGACGATCAACGCCGGCGTCGTCCCGGCCCGTCCCGCGGCCATCAGACGCGCCGCGATCGGCGCGGCCATCGACAGGCCCATGTAGACCACCACCGTCTGGTTGGGCCGCGCGAGCGCGTCCCAGTCGAGATCCGGTTCGCCGCCCTTGGCCGCGTGGCCGGTGACGAAGGTGACCGCCTGGGCCGCCCCGCGATGGGTCAGAGGCGCGCCGGCCGCAGCGCCCGCGGCCAGCGCCGCCGTCACGCCCGGCACCACGTGGCAGGCGATCCCGGCTGCGCGCACAGCCTCCAGCTCTTCGCCGCCGCGGCCGAACATGAACGGGTCGCCGCCCTTCAGCCGCACCACGTTCAGGCCGTCCTGGGCGAAGGCCACCAGCATCCGGTTGATCTCGTCCTGGCTGTAGGAGTGGCGCGACTTGCGCTTGGCCACCGAGATCCGCCGCGCGTTCGCCGACGCCAGGTCGAGGATCTCGTCCGAGACCAGGCCGTCATGGACCACCACCTCGGCGGCCTGCAGCGCCTTCAGCGCCTTCAGCGTCAGCAGTTCCGGATCGCCCGGACCGGCGCCCACCAACCAGACCGCGCCCGTCTGGCGGGCAGGCGTTCCGCCGAGGGCCACAAGCCCCCGTCGCGCCTTCGACCTGTCGTCGTGGTGACCCATGAATTAAGCTTCTCTAATACCGTAGGCTCTGAATCAGCACGGGACGGATTGCGGCCCGCCCCGTCGTCGGTGCGTCGACGAAAAGCGCTGAGACATCGCCGGACGCTTGCAAATAGTGCGTTACAAGGCCACTTCGCAAGCCAAGGAACTCTGCCCGAGGCGCCAGGAAAACTATGGAACGATCGCACGAGCGACGCAGGTTGCCGCCGCTCAACGCACTCCGCGCCTTCGAGGCCGCCGCCCGGCATCTGAATTTCAGCCGTGCGGCCGACGAGCTTTCGGTGACCCCGGGCGCGGTCAGCCAGCAGATCCAGAACCTGGAAGATTATGTCGGCGCGGCGTTATTCAAGCGCACGCCGAAGGGCCTGCTGCTCACTGACGCAGCCCAGACCGCCCTGCCCGCCCTGCGCGAGGCCTTCGACCGGCTGGCCGAGGCGGCCAGCCTGCTGACCGCCGCGGTCGACGGCCGGCGCCTGACCCTGACCGCCCCGCCCTCGTTCGCCGCCAAGTGGCTGGTGCCGCGGCTGGGCGCCTTCGAGCAGGCGCACCCGCAGGTCGACATCTGGCTGTCGGCCGGCATCGAGCTGGTCGACCTAACCGCCGGCGAGGTCGACGTGGCGATCCGCTACGGCTCCGGCCGCTACCCCGGGCTGGAGGTGCGGCGGCTGATGAGCGAGACGGTGATCCCGGTGATCAGCCCCGAGCTGATCAAAGACCAGCCGCTCGACACGCCGGAAGACCTGAAGAACCACGTGCTGCTGCACGACGGCTCGCCGGACCTCGACGACAGCTGCCCCGACTGGTCGATGTGGCTGGCCGCCCGCGGCCTGCGCGGCGTCGAGGGGATGCGCGGCCCGCGGTTCAACCAGTCCAGCCTGGTGATCGAGGCCGCCGCCAACGGCCGCGGCGTGGCGCTGGCCAAGCTCACCCTGGCCCAGGCCGACCTCGACGCCGGCCGGCTGATCGCGCCTTTGCAGATCGCCACGGCGGTGGACTTCGCCTATTACCTCGTCCATCCGAAAGCCAAGGGCCGGCTGCCGCAGGTCAAGGCCTTCATCAGCTGGATCGAAGCCGAAGCCGAAGCGCACGAGGCGGCGCTGCGGGCCATCGACAACGGCGCCGGCATCTGACGAGACCGCCCCAGTAAGACCGCCAAAGCCCACGAGACCGAGTACGCAATGAGCCTGAAGATCGACGAGCGCTGCGCCCCGGCGGACTGCGCCACCATGGCCGACGTCCGCCAGGGCGTCGACGCGCTGGACCGGGCGCTGGTGACCCTGCTCGCCGAACGCCAGCGCTACATGGACGCCGCCGCGCGCATCAAGTCCGACCGCGACGCGGTGCTCGACCGGGCGCGGATCGAGGACGTGGTCGCCAAGGTCACGGCGGCGGCGCGCGAGGCCGGCCTGTCCGAAGCGATCGCCGAGCCGGTCTGGCGCACCCTGGTCGACCGCTGCATCGCCTACGAATTCGACCGCTGGGACGAGATCCGCGCCAAGGGCTAGGCCGCCCGCGCGGCCTCATAGGCCGCGATGTCCGCCAGCGCCGCCGCCAGCGCGGCCCGCACCGCCGCGAGGTCTCCCGCCGCGGCGACCTCCGCCGCATGGCACGCGTCGCCCAGCGCATTGGCGCCGATGCCGCGCGCCGCGCCCTTCACCGTATGCACCACCGCCCGCCAGTCGGGATTCGCGGAATCGAGTCCCGCCGACCAGGTCGCGGCCTGCTTTCGGAACAGCCCGACCACTTCGATCGCGATCGAAATATCCCCACCGAGGAAGCCCTCGAGGTAGCTAAAGTCCACAGAACTCACGACTTTTTCGCCCCCGAAACTTGCTTCACCACAACGCTTGCCAACGCGGCGTTTTCGGCTATTTTCCGCGCCTCGCCGCTGACCCACGGAAGTGGGCCGGAGCCGGGACGGGTGTATAGCTCAGTTGGTAGAGCAGCTGACTCTTAATCAGCGGGTCGTAGGTTCGAATCCTACTACACCCACCACTTTCTCCGCAAAATCAGTGATTTAGCGCCACAATCCAGTGGCGCGATCACGACTGCGTGGATGTGTCCGCTAAAGCGCGCGAACCTTCAAGCCTGACGGCCCCAGGGCTCTTCCACCGGGCCACCAGCAATCGCCTTGATCGACGAGTTGATACCGCCGCGGCGGCCCTCGCCGACAGCGCGCAACTCGCATCCGCAGATGCCCTCAGCCGGCGGCGCGGGAGCCCCTGACAAGCAAGGCAAATCGCACCCCGGCCTCGGGTCTTCCGGCGGAACGGCGTCGCGCCTCGGGATTACACCTGATTTCCGGCGCCAGGGTCGAAGCCTAGCCTTCGCCATCACGACGGATGAGAACAAACGTCGCAACATGAGAGCGGGTGCGCGGTCATGGCTGAGGCAGTCGCAGGCAACACCAAGCCGCCAACCGCCGCCGGGGCCGACAAGGGAAAGTCGACGGCCACGACATCCCGGAAGTCGAGGAAGATGATCTTCCTGTTCCTTGGCGTCGCGGCGGTCGGAGCCGGCGTCGCGGCTTGGCTGGTCTTGCGAAAGCCCGCCCTTCCGGCCGGATTTGCTGGCGGAAATGGTCGACTGGAGGCGACGCAGATCTACGTCTCCACCAAATACCCCGGCCGGATCGCCGAAGTCCTGGTCAACGAAGGCGCCACCATCGAGCCCGGCCAGATCGTCGCGCGGATGGACACCTCCGCGCTGCAGGCGCAGTTGCGGGAAGCGGAGGCGCAGATCCGTTCGTCGCAGGACGCGCGCAACGCCGCCCTCGCCCAGGTCGCGGTGAAGCAGGCCGATTTCAACTACGCCAACAAGCAGGACGCCCGGTCGCGGGAGCTGGTGCCGCGCGGCGCCGTCAGCCAGCAAGAAGCCGAGATCGACCACGCCGCCAGCCTCTCGGCGAAGGCGCAGCTCGCCGGGGCCCAGGCGCAAGCCGTACAGAGCGTCTCGCAGATCGACGCCGCCCGCGCGACGGCCGATCGTTTGCGTGCTGAGATCGCCGACAGCGTCCTGCGCGCCCCGATGCGCGCCCGCGTCGAGCGGCGCCTGGGCGAGCCCGGCGAGGTGTTGGGCGCCGGCGGGCGGGTGTTCTCCGTCAACGACCTGAGCGACGTCTACATGTACGTCTATCTGCCCGAGAAGGTGACCGGGAAGATCCCGCTCGGCTCCGAGGCGCGCATCGTGCTCGACGCCGCGCCTGAGTACCCGATCCGCGCCGTCGTCTCCTACGTCTCGCCGATGGCCCAGTTCACGCCGAAGACGGTGGAGACGGCCGAGGAACGGCACAACCTGACCTTCCGGGTGAAGCTGCAGATCCCCAAGGAGCGGTTGCGGGAGTTCGAGCCGCTGGTGAAGACCGGCCTGCCGGGCATGGGCTACGTGCGCTGGGACACCAGCAAGGATTGGCCTGAGCGGCTGCAGCCCAAAGCGACCGTTCCGAAGAACCTCTGGCAACCGACAGGGTCGTCCACGGGAGCCAACTGATGGACATCCGCATCAGCGGAGACGACCAGGCCCCGTTGGCCGACGACGGGGTCGGTGACTGGGTCGTGCGCGTCCAGGGCGTCAGCCAGAGCTACGGCAAGGCCATCGCGCTGGACGACGTGTCGCTGGACGTCCCGTCGCGGAAGATGATCGGCCTGATCGGCCCCGACGGGGTCGGCAAGTCGACGCTGCTGGGGATGCTGGCCGGGGTGCGGAAGATCCAGCAGGGCGACGTCGAGGTGCTCGGCGGCGATATCGCCGACGCCCGGTTCCGCAACGCGGTCTCCTCGCGGATCGCCTATCTGCCGCAGGGCCTCGGCAAGAACCTTTACCCCACCCTCTCGATCTTCGAGAACGTCGACTTCTTCGGCCGGCTGTTCGGCCAGTCGCGCGAGGAGCGCGAATGGCGGATCGACGACCTGCTGAAGAGCACCGACCTGGAGCCGTTCCGCGGCCGCCCGGCCGGCAAGCTGTCGGGCGGCATGAAGCAGAAGCTCGGCCTCTGCTGCTCGCTGATCCATGACCCCGACCTGCTGATCCTCGACGAGCCGACGACCGGGGTCGACCCGCTGGCGCGGCGGCAGTTCTGGGAGCTGATCGACCGGATCCGCGAGCGCCGGCCGCAGATGAGCGTGCTGGTCGCGACCGCCTACATGGACGAGGCCCAGGGCTTCGACTGGCTGGTGGCGATGAACGCCGGCAAGATCCTGGCCACCGGCACCCCGCGCGAGATGCTGGACAGCGTCGGCGCGCCCAACCTGGAAGCCGCCTTCATCAAGCTGCTGCCCGAGGAGGCGCGACGCGGCCACCGGGAGCCGCAGATCACCCCCTTCCAGCCGAGCGGCGGCCCGCCGGCGATCGAGGCGCACGGGCTGACCCAGCGGTTCGGCGCCTTCACCGCCGTCGACCACGTCAACTTCCGCATCGAGCGCGGCGAGATCTTCGGCTTCCTCGGCTCCAACGGCTGCGGCAAGACCACGACGATGAAGATGCTGACCGGCCTGCTGCCGCCCACCGAGGGCACGGCGCTGCTGTTCGGCGAACCGGTCAAGGGCGGCGACGTCGAGTCCCGCCGCAACGTCGGCTTCATGTCCCAGGCCTTCTCGCTCTACACCGAGCTAACCGTGCGGCAGAATATGATGCTGCACGCCCATCTGTTCGACCTGCCGCCGGCGGAGGGGCGCGCGCGGGTCGACGACCTGCTGCGCGACTTCCAGTTGGAGGGGGTCGCCGACACCCTCGCCGAAAGCCTGCCGCTGGGCATCCGCCAACGGCTGTCGCTGGCGGTCGCGGTGCTGCACGAGCCGGGCGTGCTGATCCTCGACGAGCCGACCTCCGGCGTCGACCCGGTCGCGCGCGACGGCTTCTGGGAGCTGCTGATCCGCCTCTCGCGCGAGAACGGCGTGACGATCTTCCTGTCGACCCACTTCATGAACGAGGCCGAGCGCTGCGACCGCATGTCGATGATGCACGCCGGCAAGGTGCTCGCGCAGGGCCCGCCGGCGGAGCTAGTCAAGGAGCGCGGCGCGGAGAACCTCGAGCAGGCCTTCATCGGCTATCTGGAGGACGCCGCCGCCGCGGCCAAGGCCGCCCAGGGCCTCCCGCCAAAAGATGTCGCCGCGGCCGAAGCCGCCGCCGAGCCCGAGCCGGCGTTCGAGCCGCCGCCGACGAGCCACGCGGCCGGGCCCAGCCGCTTCAGCCCGGCCCGCATCTGGGCGTTCGCCCGCCGCGAGGCGATCGAGCTGCGGCATGACACCGTGCGGCTGGCCTTCGCCGTGCTCGGGCCGCTGCTGCTGATGATCGTGTTCGGCTACGGCATCTCGCTGGACGTGAACCACCTGACCTACGGGGTGCTGGATTTCGACCAGAGCCAGTCCAGCCAGCGCTACGCCGACGCCTACCGAGGATCCTGGTACTTCGACGAGAAGAGACCGGTCACCAGCTATGCGGATCTCGACCGACGCCTGCGCGACGGCGAGCTGCGCTTCGTGATCGAGATCCCCTCGGGGTTCGAAGCGGATCTGAGCCGCGGCCGACAGCCGACGATCCTGGCCCATATCGACGCCGCCCAGCCGTTCCGCGCCGAGACCGCGCGGACCTACATCGAAAAGGCGACCAGCGATTTCGAGGCCCAGTATCGGCAGGACAAGGGGCTGCCGGCGCGGGAGCAGCCGATCATCTTCAACGCCCGGGCGCTCTACAACCAGTCGTTCGACAGCATCTACGCCATGGTGCCGGGCGACATCATGCTGCTGCTGATGCTGATCCCCAGCATGCTGACCGCGCTCAGCGTCGTGCGTGAGAAGGAGCTTGGCTCGATCGCCAACTTCTACGCCGCTCCGGCCACCAAGGCCGAGTTCCTGCTGGGCAAACAGCTGCCCTATGTCGTGATCGCCCTCATCCAGTTCGTGACGCTGGTGCTGCTGGCGGTGTTCCTGTTCCAGGTGCCGATCAAGGGCAGCATCCTGACCCTGGTCGTGGGCGGCGTGCTCTACGTGCTGGCGACCACCGGCTTCGGCCTGCTGCTCTCGGTGTTCGCCGCGACACAGACCGCGGCGATCTTCGCCGCCGCCATCATCACCATCCTGCCGGCGGTGCAGTTCTCCGGGATGTTCGTGCCGGTCTCCTCGCTCACCGGGGCGGCGGCGTTCATCGGCAAGATCTTCCCGAGCACCTACTTCCAGGCGATCAGCGTCGGGACCTTCACCAAGGCGCTCGGACTGCCGACCCTGTGGCCCAGCCTCGTGGCGCTGGCGGTGATCGCGGCGGTGTACTTCGCCCTTTCCGTCCTCCTCCTGCCCAAGCAGGAGAAATGACCCATGCGCCCGCTGGCTCACATCTTCCGGCTCGGCCTGAAGGAGTTGCTGAGCCTGGCGCGCGACCCGGTGCTGCTGTTCCTGATCATCTACAGCTTCACCTTCTCGGTCTACACGCCGGCCACGCGCGCGGTCATGGACGTGGTCAACGCCTCCATCGCCATCGTCGACGAGGACAATTCGGAAGCCGCCCGCGACGTCCGCGAAGCCATGCTGCCGAAAATGTTCCTGCCGGCGAAGGAGATCAGCTTCGACCAGATCAACAGGGCGATGGACACCGGCCAGTTCACCTTCGTGGTCGACGTGCCGCCGAACTTCGAGATCGACCTGGGCCGCGACGCGCAGCCGGAGGTGCAGGTCATCACCGACGCCACGGCGATGAGCCAGGCGGGCCGCGGCCCGTCCTACATCCAGAACATCATCACCCAGGTGGCGCAGCGCTACTGGCCCGGCGCGAGCAATCCGGAGAACCAGCCGGTCGTCACGCTCAACACCCGCGGCCGCTTCAACGCCAACTATGAGCAGAGCTGGTTCGTCGCCATCAACCAGGTGATCAACAACATCTCGGTGCTGGCGATCTTCCTGACCGGGGCCGCCGTGCTGCGCGAGCGCGAACACGGCAACATCGAGCACCTGCTGGTGATGCCGCTGCGGCCCTACGAGCTGATGTTCGCCAAGATCTGGGCGAACGGCCTGGTGGTGATCGTCGCGGCCCTGCTGTCGCTGTTCCTGGTGGTGAAGCTGGTCATCGGCGTACCGATCCGCGGCTCGATCCTGCTCTTCAGCGCCGGCCTGGTGATCTACCTGTTCTCGGTCACCGCGCTGGGGATCATGCTGGCCACGCTGGTCCGCTCGATGCCGCAGTTCGGCCTGCTGGCCTTCCCGGTCTTCATCGTCATGTCCCTGCTGTCAGGCGGCAACACCCCGCTCGAGAGCATGCCGATCTTCCTGCAGAAGGTGATGCAGTTCGTCCCTTCGACCCACTTCGTGGCCTTCTCGCAGGCGGTGCTCTTCCGCGACGCCTCGCTGGCGATGGTCTGGCCGTCGATGCTGAAGATGTTCCTGATCGGCAGCGCCTACATGGCGTTCACCCTCACGCGTTTCAGAAAAATGCTCGCGGCTGTGCAATAAAGAGGTGCGGCGGTGAAGACCAACGCTCGGAAGACGACCGTCTGCTTCAGCCTTCTCGCGGCCCTCGCGACCGCCATGCTGTCGCCGGGCTGCACCATGGGGCCGGACTACAAGAAGCCCGACGTGCAGGTGCCGACCCAGTACCGCTCCCAGCTTTCCCCGGCCGAGGCGACCTCCTTCGCCGACCTTCCGTGGTGGAGCGCGTTCAATGATCCACAGCTGCAGCGGCTGATCAACGAGGCGGTCACCAACAACTACGACGTCCAGATCGCCGCCGCGCGGATCGAGCAGGCGCGGGCGGAGCTCGGCGTCGTGCGCTCCGAGGCCTATCCACAGCTCGACTACAGCGCCGGCGCCGGCGCCCAACGCGCGCTGGTCCAGGGGCTGCAGGGTGTGGGCGCAACCGACGTCGGATCGGTCAGCGGCCTTCTCAACGCCGCCTGGGAGCTCGACATCTGGGGCCGCATCCGGCGCGCGTCCGAGTCCGCTCGCGCCGGCCTGTTCGCCCAGGAAGAGGTGCGGCGCGGCGTGATGCTGACGCTGGTGACGGACGTCGCCTCCGGCTACTTCCGGCTGCTGACCCTCGACCGCCAACTGGCGATCTCCGAGGAAAGCACCCGGACCTACAAGAAGACCTTCGACCTGTTCGACCTGCGCTTCCAGGCCGGAAAGGACAGCAACCTGCCGGTCCAGCGGTCCCAGGCGATCTACAACGCGAGCCTCGCCCGCACCGCCGACCTGAAGCGCCAGATCGCGCAGCAGGAGAACGCCCTCAGCATCCTCCTCGGCAGCTATCCGCGCGCGATTCCACGCGGCCGCCTGCGGGAGCAGGCGCTCCCGCCAACCCCGCTCGGCTCGACCAGCGACATCCTTCAGCGTCGTCCCGACATCCGCGCCGCCGAGCAGAACATGATCTCCGCCAACGCCGACATCGGCGTCGCCGTGGCGAACTTCTTCCCGCGCATCGGCCTGTCGGCGTTCGCCGGCGGCCAGGGCATCCGCGTCGCGGGCGACGACAACTGGTTCGGTCTGTGGAACGCCGGGCTCGGCCTGACCGGACCGATCTTCAACGGCGGCCGGCTGCAGGCGATCTACAACGGGCGCAAGGCGTTCTGGGACGAGACCGTCGCGCAGTACCGCAAGACGGTGCTGGTCGCCTTTCAGGAGACATCGAACGCGCTGGCGGCGCAGCAGAACCTGGCGACGCAGCGCGACGCCCTGGAGGCGCAGGTCGGCAATCTGCGGCAGTCCTCGGAGCTGGCGCTGACGCGCTACGACGGCGGCCGCGCCAGCTACTTCGAAGTGCTCGAGGCGCAGCAGCAGCTTTATCCGGTCGAGGGCGAACTGGCCCAGGCCGAGGGCGACCAGCTGCAGGCGACGGTCAGTCTCTACAAGGCGCTTGGCGGCGGTTGGAAGCTGACGCCGGAGGAATGGCGTCAATCATCTCGGTGAACTCCAACGAGGCAGCGTTAGGAGCGGCGACATGGCGGCGCGAAAGACGTTCAGCCCCGTCCAGGAATATTGCCTGGACGCGTGGCAACGCTCGATCCTGTTTCTCGACATCCTGCGGGAGCGCGGAAACATCTACCGGGAGCACTCGGCCCTGCCGATTCCCAACGTGCTGCACTTCGAGGTCGAGCTGGTGCGCGACGGCCGCACCCTGCCCCGCCCGGTCAACTATGGGCTGGTTCGGATCGTCCCTCCGGCAGGCGTGACGATCGATCCGGCCAAGCCCCCGTTCATCGTCGTCGATCCGCGCGCCGGCCATGGCCCGGGCATCGGCGGGATGAAGCCGAACAGCGAGATCGGCGTCGCCCTGGCGGCCGGCCACGCCTGCTATTTCATAGGCTTCCGGCCCGAGCCCGAACCCGGGCAGACCATCGAGGACGTCTGCCTGGCCCAGGCCGCCTTCGTCGAGGAAGTCGCCGCGCGCCATCCCGACGCCGACGGCAAGCCGGTCATCATCGCCAACTGCCAGGCCGGCTGGCAGACCATGATCATGGCGGCGATCCGACCGGAGCTGGCCGGGCCGATCCTGCTGGCCGGCTCGCCCCTGTCCTACTGGGCCGGCGTCCGCGGCAAGAACCCGATGCGTTACTCCGGCGGCGTGATGGGCGGCACCTGCTGGACCGCCTTCGCCGGCGACCTTGGCGAGGGGCTCTTCGACGGGGCCAATCTGGTGGCCAACTTCGAGTCCCTGAACCCGGCCAACACCTTCTGGCAGAAGCCCTACAACGTCTACGCCAAGGCCGACACCGAAGGCGCGCGGTTCCTCGACTTCGAGACCTGGTGGGGCAGCCCGGTGCTGCTGAACGCCGGCGAGATGCAGTGGATCGCCGACAATCTGTTCGTCGGCAACAAGCTGGCGACCGGGGCGCTGCGCACCTCCGACGGCGTGCGGATCGATCTGCGCAACGTCCGCTCGCCGATCATCGTCTTCTGCTCCTGGGGCGACGACATCACCCCGCCGCAGCAGGCCCTGGGCTGGATCAGCGACATCTACGCCCACGAGCGGGAGATCGCCGCCAACGGCCAGACCATCGTCTACTGCCTGCACCAGTCGATCGGCCATCTCGGCATCTTCGTCTCGGGCAAGGTGGCGAACCGGGAGCATCGCGAGTTCGCCACCTGCATGGGAATGATCGACCTGGCGCCGCCTGGGCTCTACGAGGCGGTGATCACCGACGTCGGCCCCGACACCGCCCATCCGGAGCTGATCGACGGGCGCTACCTGTTCCGGCTGGAGCCGCGGACCCTGGCCGAGGTCCGCACGATCGTCGCCGAGTCCCCGGAGGACGACCTGCGTTTCGTCACGGCCGCCCGCGTGTCGGACGCCGGGCTAGGGCTCTACCGCACGCTGTTCCAACCGGCGGTGCGCGCGACGATGACCGAGCCCATGGCGGAAGCGCTTCGCGCGCTGCATCCGAACCGGATGCGGTTCGCGATCTTCTCCGAGCAGAACCCGCTGATGAAGTACGTCGAGCGGCTCGCCGAGCAGGTGCGCCATGCCCGCCAGCCGGTCAGCCCCGACAACCCGCTGCTGGCCTGGGAGACGTCGCTGTCGACATGGATCCGCACCTCGCTGGAGACCTACGGCGCAGCGCGCGACGCGTGGGTCGAAGCGGTCTTCGTAAACACCTACGGCTCGCCGCTGCTGCAGGCGATGGTCGGGCTGGACCCCGTGGCGGCGACCGCCGAGCGCCACGAGGCGCGTGACCTCGTGCGCGAGGCCGATGAGGCCCGGCTGCGCTCGGAGTTGGAGCCCCGGTTCGAAGCGGGCGGCGCGGCCGAGGCCGCCTCGCGCGCACTGATCTATGTGAGCCTTCCGGACGGCGGCTATGACGAGCGCGGCTTCACCATGCTGAAGGAGCTTCGCGCGGCGCAACCGGCCGCCTCGCGCAGCTCGATGGCCGAGCTCAAGGAATTGCTCAAGGAACAGTCCCTGCTGGTGCGCCTGGATGAGGAGCGCGCGATCCGGGCCATTCCCAAGCTGCTGCCAAAGGGCACCGATCAGCGCGAAGCCACCCTCAACGCCGTGCACAGCGTGCTCGAGGCGCACGGCGCGATCCCCGACGAGTGCAAGCGCCGTCTCGACCGCGTCGACGCCCTGTTCAACGGCAAGGGCCCGAGCAGCCCATCGGAGTCCGCCCATGTCTGAGCTCTCGCAATGCATCGGCCCGGATGGCCACGAGAAGTTCCGGCGTCTCGTCGAGGCGGCCCAGGAGTATCCCGCAGCGACGACCGCCATCGCCCACCCATGCGACGAAGTCTCACTGGAGAGCGCGGTGCAGGCTGCGAAGCTGGGGCTGATCGTCCCCATCCTGGTCGGGCCGCAGGCGCGCATCCGCGAGGTGGCGGCGCGGGCGACGCTGGACATCACCCCCTACGAGATCGTCGACGCCGTCCACAGCCACGATTCAGCCGCCAAGGCCGTGGCGCTGGTGCGGGCCGGTCGGGCCGAAACCCTGATGAAGGGCAGCCTGCACACCGACGAGGTGATGGGCGCCGTTGTCGCCCGGGAGACCGGCCTGCGCACCGGCCGGCGGATCAGCCACAGCTTCATCATGGACGTTCCGAACCACCCGCACCCGCTGATCATCACCGACGCCGCGGTAATGATCGCACCCACGCTGGAAGAGAAGGTCGACATCGTCCAGAACGCCATCGACCTGGCCCACGGCATGGGGGTCTCCGACGTCCGGGTGGCGATCCTGAGCGCGATGGAGACGGTCAATCCAAAGGTCCCCTCCACGGTCGAGGCCGCGGCGCTCTGCAAGATGGCCGACCGCGGGCAGATCACCGGCGCCGTGCTCGATGGGCCCCTCGCACTCGACAACGCGATCAGTCCGGAAGCCGCCGCGGTGAAGAAGATCGTCTCGCCCGTCGCGGGTCGCGCCAACGTGCTGGTGGTCCCCGACCTGGAGGCCGGCAACATGCTCGCCAAGAGCCTGTCCTTCCTGGCCGGCGCGGACGCCGCCGGCATCGTCATGGGCGCGCGGGTGCCGATCATCCTGACCAGCCGCGCGGACGCGCTGCTGACGCGCCTGGCCTCCTGCGCGGTGGCCCTTCTGGTGGTGGCCTCGCGCCGCGCCGACGCCGCCGCAGCCATGGTCTGAGGACGTCATGGGCGAACCCATCCAACCGATCCTCGCCGGACGGAAGACGCTGATCGTCGGCGTCGCCAACGAGCATTCGATCGCCTACGGCTGCGCCAGGGCGTTCCGCGCCGCCGGCTCCGAGCTGGCCATCACCTGGCTGAACGACAAGGCGCGGCCGCACGTGGAGCCGCTGGCGACGGAACTGGGCGCGGCGATCACCGCTCCCTTGGACGTCTCGGTCCCCGGCCAGCTGGAGGCGGTGTTCGACCTGATCCGCGACCGCTGGGGACGGCTCGACAACCTGGTCCATTCGATCGCCTTCGCCCCGAAGGAGGATCTCCAGGGCGGCCTGCTCGACTGCTCGGCGGAGGGGTTCGCCAAGGCGATGGACGTCTCCTGCCATTCCTTCATCCGGATGGCGAAGCTCGCCGCGCCGCTGATGACCGACGGCGGCGCGATGTTCGCCATGAGCTACTACGGGGCCAATCGGGTCGTGCCGAACTACAACGTCATGGGCCCGGTGAAGGCGGCGCTGGAGGCTTCCTGCCGCTACCTCGCCTACGAGCTCGGCCCGGCCGGGATCCGCGTCCACCCGATCTCGCCAGGTCCGCTGAAGACCCGCGCGGCGTCAGGCCTGAAGGACTTCGATCTGATGCTGAACGAGGCGGCGCAGAAGGCGCCGCTGGGCGAACTGGTCGACGTCATGGATGTCGGCTTCGCCTGCGCCTACCTGGCCTCCGACTTCGCCCGACGGATCACCGGAGACACCGTCTACATCGATGGAGGCGCGCACGTCGTCGCCTGAGCGACGGCGCGGCCTCGCTGCGGAAAGGCGCTCGCCATGAACGGTTGCATCGCGGTCATCAACGCCGGCTCGTCCAGCATCAAGTTCGCGATCTACGAGGATGAGACAGCGCTGTTCCGCGGACGGGTGGAAGGCATCGGCGCGTCACCGCGGCTGCGGGTCGCCGACGCCGCCGGCGCGGCGATCATCGATGAGAGCCTGCCCGCCGAAGGACTGGACCATGGCGCGGCGACCCGGCGGCTGCTGGAGACCGCTGTCGCGCTGATCGACGGCCGGTCGGTGCTGGCGGTCGGACACCGGGTCGTGCATGGCGGGGTCAACTACGCCGCGCCCGTCCGGGTCGACCGCCAGGTGCTGGCGGACCTCGCCGAGCTGACGCCGCTGGCGCCGCTGCATCAGCCGCACAATCTGGCCTCGATCGCGGCGATCGCCGAGGCCGCGCCGCACATCCCGCAGGTCGCCTGCTTCGACACCGCCTTCCACCGCGGGCAGCCGGATGTGGCGCAGTCGTTCGCCCTGCCGCGCAAGTTCGCCGACGCCGGCGTGCGCCGGTACGGTTTCCACGGCCTCTCCTATGAATACATCGCCTCGCGGCTGCCCGAGGTCGCGCCGGCCCTGGCGGCGGGCCGGGTCATCGTCGCCCACCTCGGCAACGGCGCCAGCCTGTGCGCCATCCAGAGCGGCCGCAGCATGGCCAGCACCATGGGCTTCACCGCCGTCGACGGCCTGGTGATGGGCACCCGTTGCGGGACCATCGATCCCGGCGTGCTGATCTACCTGATGGACGTCTATGGCATGGACGCCCGCGCGCTCGAGACCCTGATCTATCGCCAGTCCGGCCTGCTCGGCGTCTCCGGCGTCTCCTCGGACATGCGCACCCTGCACGCCTCGGCCGAGCCCGCGGCCGCCGAGGCGGTGGCGCTGTTCGTCTACCGGATCGTCCGCGAGGCGGGCTCGCTCGCCGCCGCGCTCGGCGGCGTCGACGGCGTCGTCTTCACCGCCGGCATCGGCGAGAATGACCCAACCGTGCGATCGGCCGTCGCGGCGGGTTGCGGCTGGCTCGGCCTGGAGCTCGACGAGGCCCGCAACCGCGGCGGCGAGGCCCGGATCAGCAGCGACGCCTCCCGGGTCGCGGCCTGGGTGATCCCGACCGACGAGGAGCGCATGGTGGCGCGCCACACTGAGGCCGTTCTCGGCCTGGTCGACGCCGGACCGAAGGCTAGCTGAGCAAAGGCGCGTGACGCGCTCGACGCCTCCCCGCATCCGTTCAGGGCGTCTTCATGCCGGGCGGCAGCTTCACGTACAGCGGCATGTTGAAATCCACGAAGATCGAGTGGCCCTCGAGCCGGTTGCGCGCCTCGAACTCCGAGAAGCCGCGCACCCGCACGGCCGCCGGGACTTTGCCCGCGATCTTGAAATTATAGTTCGCGGTCGCGCCGAGGGCCGCGACGCGGCCCTTGAAGGGGCCAAGCCTGGCGCCGGAGCCGGAGTCGCCGGTGAGCTGGTCGAAATAGTAGCCCTGCAGCCCCAGCGACCAGGCCGGCGACAGCGTCTTCTCGATCGCGGCCTCGATGTGCCACTCGGTGCCGGTGCGATACTGGGTGGCCGGATTCATGCCGTTGAAGGTGACGCCGGTCTTGGCCGAGAGGTCCCAGCCGGCCCTCGGGTCGATCCAGCTGGCGGCGACGGAGAGGTCGCTGGCCCAGCGGTTGAAGGCGAGGTTCGCCAGTTCGGCGTCACGATAGTCGCCGATCGGGACGTTCAGCAGGTTGGCGACTTGGATGTGGGTCTTGCCGGTCGTCCAGCCGATCGCGGTGATCAGCGCCGGATCGCCGAGGATGAACGCCGTGTCGCCGCGGGATAGATTGACCTGATTGCCGCGTGGCCCGGTGATAACCGCGTCGACCTTGACCCATGGCTGGCCGAACGGGACGATCAGGCCGACCGCAGGCGTGCCGCCGGCGATCTTGAGGTCGGGCACCGACAGCACCGAGGCGAAGTCGGCGGCAATGGTCGCCTCCAGGCCGGCGACGACGTTGCCGCCGACGGTGAACTGTTTCCCGCCGCCGGAGTCGCCCTTGTAGTAGTAGGCGGTGTTGGCCAGGAACAGGCCCGGCAACGGCGGCAGGACCCCGGCCCCGGGGCCGCCGGAACCCAGCAGATAGAAGCTCGCCCCGCCCTCCGACGCGCGCGCCGTCGGCGCGAAGCCTGCGGCCGCGAGGATCAAACCGACGCCGGCGAGACCGGCCAGCGTCCGGCTTTGACGCGTCCGCATGGCGAGGACCTCCGTGCCGCGTGACCAGCTCCGCGGCAGCAGATCACCTGCGCCATCGACCGAGTATCAGGCCAAACCTTGCCGGCTGGTGGGGTCTTCACCTGAGACCAACCGTCCGGCTACAGGCGCCGCCGGCCGCTTGACGGGGTTGCGCCTTGGCCGGTCGTCGCCCTCCTCGATCGAAGCGCGCACCAGCACCCCGGTCGCTCCGGCGGCCAGTTCGAAGGCCCCGCCCAGTTGCTTCATCCGCGCGCGCATGCCGCTGATGCCGACGCCTTCCGGCGGCGCCTCGCCGTCCGGGAGACCGACTCCGTCGTCCTCGACCTCGAGGACCACGCGCCCGCGCTTGCGCTTCAGCCGCACCACCGCGCTCGCCGCCCCGGCGTGACGGTAGACGTTCATCAGCGCCTCCTGGGTCACGCGGAACAGCGCCACCTTGGTGCGGAACGGCAGGTCCATGCTGCGCCGCCCGGCCTCGACGCTGATCTCCAGTCCCGTGCGCCGCCCAAACCCGAGCGCGAAGACGCGCAAGGTGTCCTCAAGCCCGCCGGCCTCGAGCAGCGCCGGCGGATGCAACACAAACGAGAAGTTGCGGATCTCGCGCTGCGCGCTTTCGATCGCCTCGCGCGCGTCGTCCAACACCCGCAGCGGCTCGCCGCTCAGCGCGCCCTGCCCCGACAGCCGGCTCAGCCCGAGGCGGGCGGCGACAAGCAGCTGCGCGGTCGAGTCGTGCAGCTCGCGGCCGATACGCCGCCGTTCGTTCAGTTCCGCGTGCGCCAGGGCGTTGGCGGCCGCCGCGAGCTCGGCCTGATGCTCGTAGTGCTCGGTCTCGTCGGTGGTCACGCCGAGGATCCGCTGCACCCCGCCGTCCGGCGTACGGGCGAACACCTGGGAGCGCACATTGACCCACAGCTGCTCGCCGCCACCGCCGCGCATGCGGCAGACGGTCTGCACGACTTCGCCGTCCGCGGCCTCCAGTTGCGCCGCCATGTGGCGCGCGACGACATCGTGGTCGGCTGCATCGACCAGACTCAGGGCGTCGGCCGCGCTCATCACACCCGGCGTCAGGCCGAGCCGGTCGAGCAGCGGATCCGCAGCGCAGCGCAGCGTCCCGCAGGGATAGTCGAAGATGAAGACCATGCCGCGGCTGAGCGCGCCGATCTCCGCCAGCACCCCGGCCTCGCCGAGCGTCGACAGCGCGAGCGGCGGCCGCGCCTCGGTGGCGCTGATGAGGACGGAGGCTGCCCCGTTGAGCACCACCCGCTGCACGGCGATCCGCAACAGGGCGAACTCCGCGCGGGAGCCGTGGGCGGCGCGGAACTCCACCGCTTCGCCGTCGCGCAGGCACTGTTCCACCGCCCGCCGGACCTGATCGGCCGAGGCGCCGCGGAACACCTGACTGAGCGGCCGCCCCTCCACCCCAGATTGCGGCAACTCGAACAGTCGTAGAAAGGCTTGATTGGCCCGATCTACCGAAAGCCCGCCTCCCGACCGAGAAGCGAGCGCCATTGGCGCAGTGGCGGACCAGAATGCGAGCTCATAGAGCCCTGCGGCTGGTCTGAGGATCTCATCCCGAAGTACGAGTGACACGGCTCGAACTCCTGCGAGGGCTTATCGCGCTCTCAACTCATAGTAGCATGTTTTGCTTGGTAGGGTGATTATGGAGGTGAAATCCGGATAGGGCGATCAACATTCGATAAGGCGCACGTGCCCCACACCCTTTCTGCCTGACACCAGGCCTCAGGTCGGCGCCCGAGCGCCGTGGGGCCGACCGGCCGGGGTGTAAATGTCGTCCGGGTTTCGCCTGATGCCGCAGGGGTTCGCCCCAGGGTATCGGTAGTTCTGAGGACGGGAGGCTTGAATGCTGCGCATCCTGATCGCGGACGATCACGAGATCGTTCGCAAGGGCGTGCGGGACGTGATCGAAGCCCACCCTGGCTGGGAGGTGTGCGGCGAGGCCGCCGACGGCCAGGCCGCGCTGGAGATCGCGCTTCGCGAAAAACCCGACGTCGCAGTGCTCGACGTCTCCCTGCCGCTGCTCAACGGCGTGGCGCTGACGCGGCGGCTGAAACAGGAATGTCCCGCGACCAATGTGCTGCTGTTCACCATGCACGACGATGACGAGACCGTCAGCGGCGGGCTGGCGGCCGGCGCCCGCGGCTACGTCCTGAAGACCGACAGTGAGCGCTACCTTGAGGCGGCGATCTCGGCGCTCGGCGCCAACCGTCCGTATTTCTCGTCCTTCGTCTCCGAACTGCTGCTCGACGCGGCGATCAACGACCGCAAGCGCTCGCGGCTGGAAAGCTTCACCATCCGCGAACTGGAGGTGGCGCAGCTGATCGCCGAGGGCAATTCGAACAAGCAGATCGCCCGGAATCTGGAGATCAGCATCAAGACGGTCGAGAGCCACCGCTCGGCGGCGATGCGCAAGGCCGGGGCGCGGACCGCGGCCGAGTTCGTTCGCTTCGCGATCAAACACAATCTCATCCAACCCTAGAAAAACAGAGGGCTGGTCAGGGGGCGGATAGAGCCCACAACCATCACCGCTCGGGGTTTCGCCGGATTGGTCGGGGAGCGCCCACGGAGGACGCTTCTGGCGACCTGCCGGAGGCCGCCGTGGTCGACTCGCCCCGCCCCGCAAAATCGCCAGACGCCGCGGCGCGACAGCTCGCCTGCGAGGTCTTCGTCCTCGGGTTCCCGCTGATCCTGATGGACGCGGTGCGGCGGGCCCACCCGCTGGCCTCGAGCCGCTTCCGACGGCTGCCGCCGGGCTCGCACGAACTGCTGCCGGGCCTGTTCGACGACGATCCCGACTGCCTGCACAGCTGCGCGGTGATGGATCTCGGCCTGGGGCCCGCGGCGCTGCACCTGCCGAACACCCACGGCCGCTACCTGTCGGTGACCCTGATCGACGCCGCCGGCGAGCCGTTCGCCAGTCTCGGCTCGCGCACCGACAGCCACCTGATCAACGACGCGGTGGTCGCCGGCCCGCACTGGCACGGCGAAGTGCGGCCAGGCATGAAGGCGTTCCGTTCGCCGAGCGACATGGTCTGGGCCGTCAGCCGCATCCTGGCGCGCTCGGCCGCCGACCACGCCATCGTCGAGGGGCTGGCCGCCCGCCAGTTCCTGTCGCCCGCGCTCGGCCCGGCCGATGAAGCCGACGCCGCGCCGACCAAGCTCGACATGCTGGAGCTGACGGCGATCCGCCAGGTGGCCGGCACCGAGCCGCACCTGCTGCTGTTCCGGATGCATCAGCTGATCGCCCGGGCCCCGCGCGCGGCGCAGGAGCGGCTCGACGTCGCGATCCGCGGGCGTCTGAGCATGATCCAGACGCAGTTCGAGGCCTCCCCCCAGAGCGAGGAGGCCATGGCGCGCGGCTTCGCCGACGGCTGGAAGGCGATACAGGCCGCGCGCACCGCGCAGATCGCCCCGCCGTCCCGCGACTGGACCAGCCTGGACGCCGGCCCCGCGGCGCTGACCCCGACCAGCCGCGCCGCCCTGGTGCTGCAACGGCTCGGCGCGCCGGTGCGGGAGGACGTCCTCACTCTCCGCTGCAACGCCGATGAATCCGGCCGCCCGCTCACCGGCGAAGAGCAGTATCGGATCCGCTTCGCCGCCGACGGACTGCCGCCGGCGCAGTCGGCCTGGCGACTCACGGCGCACGGCCGTCAGGCCAGCGTCTCCTGCGGCGTGATCGGCGATCACAGCCCGCTGGTCGTCGGCGAGAACAACGCCCTGGAGCTGCTCATCCAGCGCGACCCGCCGGCCCGTCCGCTGTCGCCGAACTGGCTGCGCGCGCCGCCCGGCCCGTTCGAGCTCAAGCTACGGCTGTACGGCCCGACGGCGGAAGCCCTAGCCGGCAGCTGGCGGATGGTCGCCGTCGAGCGGCTCGGCTCGCGCGGCGACGGCCGTCCCGAGGCCCCCGGCCGGCGACCGCTGCGGTCCCGGTCGCGGCGCGGCGGCGACCTCAACAGCTCTGGAAACTGGAGGACTTCCGCATGACGCCGTCCCGTCGAGCCCTGACCGGGCTCGCGCTCGCCCTGACCACCGGCGCCGCGGCCCTCGCCCAGGCGACGGCGCCTGCGACGCCCTCCGGGCCGGACATTGAGCCGGAAGCGGTCCAGGCGCTGCAGCGTATGAACAGCTACCTCGGCACGCTGACCACCTTCGAGGCGACCTCCGACACGACCCAGGACGTGGTGCTCGACAACGGCCAGAAGGTGCAGATCGACGGGGTGCTGACCTATCGGGTGAAGCGGCCGGACGGCTTCGAGATCAAGGTCGCCACCGGCAACAAGGTCCGCGACTTCTACTACAACGGCAAGCAGCTGACGGTGTACGCGCCGAAGCTCGGCTATTACGCCCAAGCCGCGGCGCCGCCGACCATCCGCCAGACGCTGGACGCGGCCCACGAGAAATACGGCATCGTCTTCCCGCTCGAGGAGCTGTTCCGCTGGAGCGAGCCCGGCGCGAAGCACGACAAGCTGCAGACGGCGATGGTCGTCGGCGACGCCGTCATCGGCGGCGTGCAGACCACTCAGTACGCCTTCCGCGAGGGCGACTACGACTGGGAGGTCTGGATCGAGAAGGGCGCCCGGCCGCTGCCGCGCAAGGTGGTGATCGTCGATCGCTCCGACGACGCACGTCCGGCCTACACCGTGCGGTTGGGCTGGAACCTCAACGCCCCGGTCACCGCCGAGAGCCTGACCTTCAAGCCCGGCAAGAACGACAAGCCGATCCAGATCGCCGCCCAGTAGCGACAGGAGTGCATGATGCGTGCGTCACCCCTCAAGTGCGCCAGCGTGACCAGCCTGGCGCTGCTCTCCGCCGCCCTGCTGCTCCCGGCGCAGCCCGCCGACGCCCGTCCCGGCGTCCGCGGCTCGGCCTCGACCAGCATGCAGCGCGCCCCCGCGGCCCGCACCAGCGGCGCCCCTGGCGGCAACGCCGCGGCCCAGCGCAACGTCGCCAGCAACCGCGTCGACACCACCACCCGGGTCAGCGGCGGCAACCGGGTCAACACCGGCAATGTCCGGGTCGGCAACGACGTCAACATCAACGTCGACAATAACAACGGCTGGGGCGACTGGGACGACGACTACCACCCGGTGGCGCGCGGCATGGCGGTCGGGACCGCCGCCGCGGTGACCGCCGCCGCGATCGGCTCGATGACGCGCACCCTGCCGCCCGCCTGCGGACCGCAGATGTACGGCGGCGTGACCTACTACAACTGCAGCGGCACCTGGTACGCGCCGCAATACCAAGGCGACCAGGTGGTCTACGTCGTCGTCGAGAATCCGGGCTGATCGCTGTGACGGCCGAGGGCGGGCCGCCGACCGGCTCGCCTAGCCGGCCGCATGCAGCCCGAGGATCTCCATCGGCAGGCTGAACAGCCGCAGGAGGCCGATGATCAGCACCACGCCGGCGACGGCGACCAGCGCCACGCGGGTCTTCTTCTGGGTGAAGACCTGGCCGATGCCGGCGAAGAACAAGGCCACCGCCAGCATGGTCGCGCTCTGCTGGAAGGAGTCGGAGACGGCGTTGGCGTAATGCCCGGCCGCGAAGCTGGCTTCCGCCTGGCGGTCGTAGGCCCGAGACTGTTCCAGCCCGGGCCGGCGATAGGCCGGGGTGACGAACGGGGTGGCCGGCGCTGACGGGTTGTTCAGCGGGTCCGCGGCGATCCATTCGTTGAACGCCGGCTTGAAGGAGGGCGGGAAGCGGGCCCGGTAGAAGGTCGCCACCCTCTGGTCGTTACGCGCCCAGGCTTCGAGCCAGGCGCCGAACATCTGCACCTCCACCGCGGCCAGGGCGTCGCCTTCGAGCGCGGAGCGCGACCCGACGATCCGCAGGGCGTTGGCGCGGCTGTAGTGCAACGCCTGCTGACCGTCCCACAGCCCGGCCTGGTAGACCGCCAGGGACGACGCCAGCGCCGCGACCGACAGGATGATGGCGCTGACGATCTCCAGCCCGAGCGACCGTTCGTTCTGCTCCGCCATGACTGCTCCCGTGTCGCGAGGATGGGCGCACGCCGCGCTCGGCGCCGACATCCGGCGCATGCCGGGGATCGCCTCCAGCCGGGACCTGAGCCGGTTCGGCCGCCATCGGCGTCTCAGGGATTGGCCCGATGGTCAGGCCCCCACGGCGCGTGCCCAATTCTGCGTGAACGCCGTCGGCGCCGCGTCGCGCCGGCACGGCATCGCCTGCACCAGGAGCGTCCATGTCCTCAGTTGCGCCGACCCTGAGCCGCGCCAAGCCCCAGCCCGCCCCTGCGGGGATGGTCTGGATCGACGGCGGCAGGTTCCGCATGGGCTCAGACCAGCACTACGCCGAGGAGGCGCCGGCCCGCTGGGTGGAGGTCGACGGCTTCTGGATCGACGCCATGCCGGTGACCAACCGGCAGTTCTCGCGCTTCGTGCGGGAGACCGGCTGGGTCACGGTCGCCGAGCAGGCCCCGGACCCGGCGCAGTATCCAGGCGCCCTGCCCGAGTATCTTGCGCCGGCGTCGCTGGTCTTCACCCCGACCGCCGGCCCGGTGCCGTTGGACGATCTCCGCGCCTGGTGGACCTACACCCTGGGCGCCGACTGGCGTCATCCGACGGGTCCGGACAGCAGCCTGACCGGGCGGCTCGACCATCCGGTGGTGCACGTCGCCTGGGCCGACGTGGACGCCTACGTCCGCTGGGCCGGCAAGACGCTGCCGACCGAGGCGGAATGGGAGTTCGCCGCGCGCGGCGGCCTGGACGGCGCTGAATACGCCTGGGGCGAGGAGATGACTCCGCAGGGCCAGGTGATGGCCAACACCTGGCTCGGCCGGTTTCCGTTCGAGACGCTGAAGCGCGGCCACAACTTCCGCACCTCGCGCGTCGGGGCCTTCCCGGCCAACGGCTATGGCCTCTCCGACATGATCGGCAACGTCTGGGAATGGACCCAGGACTGGTGGTCGACTAGCGCCAAGGCGGCCTCGCCCTGCTGCGCCCCGCGCAACCCGCGCGGCGGCGACCAGGCGGACAGCTACGCCCCGGACTGCCCCGGCGGCGACATTCCGCGAAAGGTGCTGAAGGGCGGCTCGCACCTGTGCGCCCCGTCCTATTGCCGCCGCTACCGGCCGGCCGCGCGCCACGCCCAACCCATCGACACCTCGACCTCGCACATCGGCTTTCGCTGCGTGGTGCGGCCGGCGAGCGAAAGCTGAAGGAGGAGCCTTAGATGGCCAAGTTCACTGCGGAGTTCCTCGGAACGCTGATCCTGGTGCTGTTCGGCTGCGGCGCGGCCGTGCTCGGCGGCGACCAGGTCGGCCAGCTCGGCATCGCCCTGTCGTTCGGCTTCGCCATCGTCGCCCTCGCCTACGGCCTCGGGCCGATCTCCGGCGGCCACGTGAACCCGGCCGTGAGCCTCGGCATGTTCCTGGCGGGCCGGATGAGCGGCCGCGAGATGCTGATCTACTGGGTGGCCCAGTTCGCCGGCGCGCTGGTCGGCGCGGCGATCCTCGCCGGCATCGCCGGCGGCACCGAGTCGCTCGGCCAGAACGGCTGGGGCCCCGGCTACGGCGGCGAATATGCTCTGGGCGCCGCGGCCGGCTTCGAGGTGGTCATGACCGCGCTGTTCGTCGGCGTCATTCTCGGCTCGACCGGGCCGGGCGCAGCGGCGGGCTTCGCCGGGCTGGCGATCGGCCTGACGCTCGCGGCGATCCACATCGTCGGCATCCACGTCACCGGCGTTTCGGTCAATCCGGCCCGCAGCTTCGGGCCGGCCGTGCTGGTCGGCGGCGAGGCGCTCAGCCAGCTGTGGCTGTTCATCGTCGCCCCGGCGGTCGGGGCGGTGATCGGCGCGCTGCCGTTCCGCTTCCACCTGTTGGATACAGCCAAGCCGCCGGTGGACGACCGGACCGATACGACGGTGCGAGGCGCCGCCTGACGGGCGCCTCGCCGGGACCGGCTCAGTCCAAGTTGATGCGGTTCAACATCTCCAGCACGCCGGAGAGCTTGTCCCAGTAGGGTCGCGCGCACTCGGCGTGCCAGCGCTTGCCGCTCAGGCCGCGCTGGCCGTCCGGATCCTCGTGGAAGTGCATGATGGTGGAAGGCTCGTCAGCGCCCACCGGGCGGGCGCATTTCGGGCAGGTCGGTCCCCTGGGATCACCTTCCCAGGGCGCACAATCGAACGCCATTTCGTCTACTAACCTCATCGGCGGCGAATACGCGCCGCCTCCTAAGCACAACTCGCCCCTGCGGCGACGGTTGCTTAGCCTAGCCTCGTCGGCCGACGCCGAACCTGCGGCCCAGAGCCGCGCGACCTTCTGGTCTACCGCCGGTAGAACTGCGGGTTTTCCCGGATATCCGCCTTCGGGCCGCCACGCGAGACTTGCCGCCCGACGTCCGCCAGGGGGCAACCGCATGAACCGCCTGCTGATCGCCGCGCTCGCCCTCGCCCTCCCCGGCCTGGCGCACGCGCAGCACAGCGACGCCGAACTCGCGCAGCAGCTCTCCAACCCGGTCGCCAACCTGATCAGCGTGCCGCTGCAGTGGAACTACGACTGCTGCATCGGGCCGAGCGAAGGCGGCCGCTACCAGCTCAACATCCAGCCGGTGATCCCGATCTCGCTGACCACGGACTGGAACCTGATCGTCCGCACCATCCTGCCGGTCATCGACCAGAACCGCCTCTCGCCGACAGTCGATTCCACCTGGGGGCTTGGCGACACCACCCAGAGCTTCTTCTTTTCCCCCAAGCAGCCCGTCCGCGGCTGGATCCTCGCGGCCGGCCCGGCGGTCCTCTGGCCGACCGGTTCGAGTGGACTGAGCACCGACAAGTGGGGCGCCGGCCCGACGCTGCTGGCGCTGCGCCAGGAACACGGCTTCACCTACGGCGTGCTGACCAACCACATCTGGTCCTTCGCCGACGCCGGCGACGCCGGCGACCGGCCATCGGTCAACCAGACCTTCTTGCAGCCCTTCCTCAGCTGGACCAGCTCGACGGCGGCGACGGTGAGCATCAACGCCGAAAGCGTTTACGACTGGAAGGTCGACGAGTGGTCGATCCCGGTGAACTTCCAGGTCAGCCAGCTCTACAAGTTCGGCCAGCAAAAGGTGTCGCTGGGCGGCGGCGTGCGGGTCTATGCGGCGACCATCGGCGGCGGTCCCGACTGGGGCCTGCGCTTCACCAGCACCTTCCTCTTCCCCCGCTAAGCCGCCGACGACGATCGGGCGAGCCGTCGGACCGGCTGCGGGTTTCGCCGGATCGGCAGAACGGCGCCCCGCGGGCGAGACTTCGCCGTCGGGAGGACGGCGACGCCGCGCAGGCCTATGCCTCGGCCCGGCTGGAGACGATCATGGCGGCCCTCTCCCCCCTCTACCTGCTGCTGCTCCTGCTCAGCGTCGGCGGGATCGTCGTGGCGGTCGGCATGGACGCCGACCGCGACGACCTGCTCTATCTGTTCCGGCGGCCGGTGGAGCTCGCCAAGGCGGTGTTGGCGGTGAACGTCATCGTGCCCATCGCCGCCGTGCTGCTGGTCTTCCTGTTTCCGCTGACGGCGATCGCCAAGACCGGGATCGTGCTGATGGCGGTCTCGCCGGTGCCGCCGCTGGTGCCGCGCAAAGAGTTGAAGGTCGGGGCCGGAAAGTCCTACGCCTACGGCGTCTACGTCACGCTGGGCCTGCTGGCCGTGGTCATGGTGCCGCTGGTGGTGGCCATCCTCGACCGGGTGTTCACCGTGCAGGTGGCGGTTCCGATGCCGCGGCTGGTGTTCAGCATCGTGTTGATGGTGCTGCTGCCGCTGGTGATCGGCCTGGCCATACGGCGGTTCAAGCCGGTCTTCGCCGAGCACGCCAGCCCGCTGCTCAGCAAGCTCTCGATGGTGCTGCTGGTCCTGGTGGCGATCCCGCTGGCGATCCACGCCTGGCCGTCGATCCTGGCGCTGGTCGGCAACGGCACGATCGTCGCCATGGCGCTGACCGCTCTCGTCGCGCTGGCCGGCGGCCATCTGCTCGGCGGACCGCTCCTGGAGAACCGCGCCGCACTTGCCGTCACCTGCGCGACCCGGCACCCCGGCATCGCCCTGATGATCGCCAACGCCAACCATCTCGACAAACAGGTGACGGCCGCCATCCTCTGCATGCTGCTCGTCGGCCTGATCGTCAGCCTGCCCTACCAGTTCTGGATCAAGCGCCAGGCCGCCGCCGCGGTGGCGACGACGGGCGGAGTTCGCCGATGACCCGTTTCATGCGGCTGCTCGTTCGGGCGAGCGCGCCGGCCGCGGCCGCCTGGCTCCTGTCGGCCGGTTTCGCCTCGGCCGAGGCCCTCGCCTCCTGGCACGACACCAACTCGCGGCGGGCGATCGAAAGCTTCGTCACCACGGTGACGACGCCGGGCGCGGATTTCGTGCCGCCGGCCGAGCGGATCGCGGTGTTCGACAACGACGGCACCCTGTGGACCGAGCAGCCGATCTACACCGAGTTCGCCTTCTCGCTGGCCCGCGCCGCCGAGATGGCCAAGGCCGATCCGCAGCTGCTGGCGAAGCCCGGGTTCAAGGCGGCGGCGAGCGGCGACCCGAAGCAGATCGCCGCGCTGTCGGAGAAGGATCTGCTCAAGGTGGTGGTCGCCACCCACGCCAACGTGACGACCGAGGAGTTCGCTCAGGCGGCGAAGACCTGGCTGGCCCAGGCGCGGCATCCGCGCTTCCACCGCGCCTACGACACCGCGGTCTACCAGCCGATGCTCGAGCTGATCAGCTATCTGCGCGAGCACGACTTCAACGTGTTCATCGTCTCCGGCGGCGACGCCGACTTCATGCGCACCTTCGCAGAGCGCACCTACGGCGTGCCGCCGGACCAGGTGATCGGCTCCAGCAGCACGACCCAGTTCGATCAACGCAACGGCCGCTGGGTGCTGGTCCGCCAGCCGCAGATGAGCATCGACGACAAGGCGGCCAAGCCGTCGAACATCGGCCTGCACATCGGCGCCCGGCCGATCTTCGCCGCCGGCAACTCCGACGGCGACCTGCAGATGCTGCAGTACACGACCTCAGGCCCCGGCCGGCGCATGGGCCTGATCGTCCATCACGACGACGCCCAGCGGGAATACGCCTACGACCGCGCCTCGAAGATCGGGACCTTGGACAAGGCGCTGGACGAGGCCGCCCGCTCGGGCTGGACGGTGGTCAGCATGAAGGGCGATTGGAAGACCGTGTTCCCCGCCGCCGTCGCCACGCCGCGCGCGCCCTAAGCCCCCGCCGCCGTCACCCGCCAGACCGTGCCTCCGACGTCGTCGGCGATCAGCAGCCCGCCGCGGCTGTCGACCGCCAGGCCGACCGGCCGGCCGCGCGCATTGGCGCCGTCGAGGAAGCCGGTCACCACGTCCTGCGCTGCGCCATTCGGCCGGCCGTTGGCGAAGGGGACGTAGACCACCTTGTAGCCATTGAACCGCGGGCGGTCCCAGCTGCCGTGCTCGCCGACGAACGCGCCGCCGCGATAGGCCGGCGGAAGGTTGGCGCCGGTGTAGAAGGTCATGCCCAGCGGCGCGACGTGCGAGCTGAGCGAATAGTCGGGCACGACCGCCTTGGCCACCAGGTCCGGCCGTTGCGGCCGCACCCGCGGATCCACGTGCCGGCCCCAGTAGCTGTAGGGCCAGCCGTAGAAGCCGCCGTCCTTCACCGAGGTCAGGTAGTCGGGCACCAGGTCGGGACCGAGTTCGTCGCGCTCGTTGACCACCGCCCAGAGCGCCTGGGTCTGCGGCTCGAAGTTCAGCCCGTTGGGATTGCGCAGGCCGGTGGCGAACAGCCGGTGGCCGCCGGTCGCCCGGTCGATCTCCCAGATCGCGGCGCGCTCCCGCTCGGCCTCGATGCCGTTCTCGGTAATGTTGCTGTTGGAGCCGACGCCGGCGTAGAGCTTGGTCCCGTCGGGGCTTGCGACCAGGCTCTTGGTCCAGTGGTGGTCGATCGGCCCGCCTGGCAGGTCGGTGAGCTTGACGCCCGGCGCAGTGATCCGGGTCTGCCCCTCGACGTACGGGTAGCGCAGCACCGCATCGGTGTTGGCGACGTAGAGGTCGCCGCCCACCAGGGCCACGCCGAACGGCGAATTCAGATGCTCGAGGAAGACGCTGCGCAACTCCGGCGAGCCATCGCCGTCGGCGTCGCGCAGCAGGGTGATGCGCTGGCCGGGCTCGCCGCGCGGGTGCGACTTCGTCTGCAGCCAGGCCATGACCAGCTCCTTCGGCCGCTTGACCGGCTCAGGGGGCCCGCCGCTCTCCACCGCCAGGACGTCGCCGTTGGGCAGCAAATAGACCGAGCGCGGGCTTTTCAGTCCCGTCGCCAGCGCCTTGACCTGCAGGCCCGGGGCGACCTTGGGCGTGACGTCGCCCCAGGGCGTGACGCCGGTCACCTTCATCGGCGGCAGCAGATACTGATGGATCGCCGGCAGGTGGGGGTTCGGCCCGATCTGGCTCCTGGCGTCGATCGGCGCCGGCCCGCAGGCGGAGACGGCCGCCAGCGCCAGCAGCGGACCGGCGGCGGCGCGGCGGCGGCGGGTCACCGGCGATCCTCCGGCGCAACGCCCACGCGATGGCGGTAGACCATCTCCCAGCCGTTCCAGCCGGTGACCAGCAGGATCAGCACCACCAGGGCCGAGAGCACCAAGCCGGTCGGCACCACCGACGTATAGGCGTCGCGGCTGTGCACGAAGGCGTTGATGATCGCCAGCACCACCGCGACCCCATTGCCGATCCCGTGGATCCACATCGGCCGAAGCTGTCGGATGCGCCGGTCGCCGAAGAAGTCGATCAGTCCGGCCATCGCCGCCACCGCGGCGAACAGCAGCCCGCCGGTGATCAACCAGACCGAGAAATTCGCCCACTGCATCTCGGCGGTCCGCCAGTAGACGATGTCGGTGATCAGCGCCCCGACCAAGAAGGCGATCGGAAACGGCACCAGCATCGGATGGATCGGGTGGCCCGCCACCTGGGCGGTCGAGCGTGGATTGTCGTTGGCCATGAGCGCGGTCCTCGCCGCGGAGTTCGCCGCAACTCGCAGCGGAAATCCAGGCGCCGGCCGGCCGGTTCCAAGCCCGCGTTGCGGCTATGACAATTGTGGGATGTGGCCCGGCCGCCTCGCGCGCTCTGGAGAGGGCTGGGCGCAGGCGCGGGTTTCACCTGATCCCCGCGGCCGCCGCGCCCGGCCAGATTGTGCGACAGTTCGCAATGGGAGCGCGCCATGCCCAAGGGCAAGCCCAACATCCTCGTCATCTGGGGCGACGACATCGGCCAGTCGAACCTCAGTTGCTACACCCATGGCCTGATGGGCTATCGCACGCCCAACATCGACCGCATCGCCAAGGAAGGCATGCTGTTCACCGACAGCTACGGCGAGCAGTCCTGCACCGCCGGCCGCTCGTCGTTCATCACCGGCCAGAGCGTCTACCGGACGGGCCTCTCGAAGGTCGGGATCCCGGCCGCGCCGATCGGCATGAACGAGAAGCTGGTGACCATCGCCGCGCTGCTGAAGGAGCAGGGCTACGCCACCGGGCAGTTCGGCAAGAACCACCTCGGCGACATGAACCACATGCTGCCGACCAACCACGGCTTCGACGAATTCTACGGCAACCTCTACCACCTGAACGCCGAAGAAGAGCCGGAGATGGACGACTATCCGACGAACCCGAAGTTCAAGGAGACGTTCGGGCCGCGCGGCGTGATCCATTCCTGGGCCACCGACAACGACGACCCGACCGAAATGCCGCGCTGGGGCCGGGTCGGAAAGCAGAAGATCGAGGACACCGGCCCGCTGACGGCCAAGCGGATGGAGACCTGCGACGACGACTTCGTCGCCGCGGCGACCGACTTCATCAAGCGCTGCAAAGCCGACGGCAAGCCGTTCTTCGTCTGGCTGAACACGACGCACATGCATCTGTTCACCCACACGAAGAAGGAAAGCATCGGCCAGGCCGGCAAGTGGCAGTCGCGCTACCACGACACCATGATCGACCACGACAAGAACGTCGGTCAGATGCTCGACCTGCTCGACGAGCTCGGCATCGCCGAGGACACCTTCGTCCAGTACTCGACGGACAACGGCCCGCACCGCAACAGCTGGCCGGACGGCGGCATGACCCCGTTCCGCAGCGAGAAGAACACCAACTGGGAAGGCGCCTTCCGGGTCCCGCTGCTGGCCCGCTGGCCGGGCAAGATCGAGGCTGGATCCGTGGCCAACGGCATCGTCCAGCACCACGACTGGCTGCCGACCTTCCTGGAGATAGCCGGCGCGCCGGACATCCTCGACAAGCTCAAGAAGGGCTACCAGGCCATCGGCCGGACCTACAAGAACCACATCGACGGGGTAAGCCTGCTTTCCTACATCACCGGAAAGACGAAGGAATGCCCGCGGAATTTCTTCTTCTACTTCAGTGACGACGGCGACATGCTCGGCATGCGCTACGACAACTGGAAGCTGGTGTTCATGGAGCAGCGCTGCCAGGGCACGATGCAGGTCTGGGGCGAACCGTTCGTCAAGCTTCGCATGCCGAAGCTCTTCAACCTGCGGACCGACCCCTACGAGTTCGCCGACATCACCTCGAACACCTACTACGACTGGTTTATGCACAACGCCTACTTCATCTACGCGGCGCAGGCCGGGGCGGCGAAGTTCGCCGAGACCTTCAAGGAGTTCCCGCCGGTGCAGCACGCCAACACCTTCACGGTGGATGACGCGCTGGCGAAGATGCACGAGACCGTCAGCGGCGACTGAGCTGAATTATCGGGGCTGATCGGGGCGGCGGCGCGAGCGATCGCGCCGCTGCTTCGCGTTCAGAACGCCTCGCCGACCGAGACGTAGAACGCCTCCGAGCCCTTGCCCTTGGCGACGTCGATGCGGACGTTGACGCCGTACTCCTCCGACGCCTTGAACCGCAGGCCGACGCCGCCGGCCGGCAGCAGGTTGCGGGTGCTCATGTCGTAGAAGCTGTCGGCGACCTCGCCGACGCCGGCGAAGGCGACCGCGCCGATGCGCCAGAAAAGGTGCCGGCGATACTCCGCCTGCACCGCATACATGGCGTGGTCGATGTACTGGCCCGCCTGGTAGCCGCGCAGGTCGCTCTGCTGACCGAAGCTGCACAGCTGGTAGAAGGGCGCCCCGCCGCCGGTCCAGCAGACCGCGGCCCGCCAGGCCAGCACCGCCTTCGGGTCCAGCCGGTGGTAGCCGTTCACCGCCGCCTCGACCCGATCGAAGTCGAAACTGCCGCCGAGCTTTTCGGAGGCGCGCAGCCAGACCCCGGTGGCGTAGATCCCCTTGCTCGGCCCGAACTCGCTGTCGCGCGTGTCGTACTCCGTCGACACCCCGAGGGCGGCAATTGTGGTGTCGCGATTCAGTTCGGGGATCTGCTGGTCCGGGAACCGCGTGTCCGCCAGGTCGACGCTGATGTCGAGATTGAGATAACGGAACTCCGGGCCGAGGTAGATGTTGGGCGCGACCTTCACCAGCGCCTCGATCAGGCCGCCCTTGCCGGTCTCCTCGATCGGCACGGAAATACCGCGCCGGCCGGCGCTCTGGCCGATGCCGAAGAACTCGGTGTTGAACACGCCGCCGCCGATCCCGGCGGAGAGCCGGAAGCGGTCGCCGCCGAGGTAGGCCTTCTGGCCGATCAGGGCGCCCCAGGTCTTGGTGTCGGTGTAGAGCCCGCCCAGCACCGTGACCCACGGCCGTGGCGAGTCGCCGACCTGGTAGAGGCCGAGCGCAGCGACCGCGACGCCATTGCCGACCGCGGGGTTGGCGACCGGGATCGGCGTCGCGACCAGGTTGAAGTTGCGCGGTCCGCGGCCCTCCTCCTTACCCTCGTTCGCCGCGCGCGCGGCCTTGGCGGCATCCTGTGGCGGTCGGGTCACCTCCTGGCTCGACTGGGCGTACAGCGCCGTCGGCCAGGGCGCGGCGAGCAGAGCCGCCGCCGCGAACAATTCTACACGCACGCGCCCCCTCCATCTGCACCGGGACCAGAGCCGCCCCCCGCAGGCTCCTCAGGGTTTCGGATGAATCTTGGTGATCTTCGAGCCGTCGAGGGTGAGCCCGGCCATCAGGCCCGCCTGCCCCCACGCGACCGAAAGGATGTCGTCGCGGAACGACGTGGTTTGCCTGTCCTTCCCTTCGTCCATGGCCACGACCGTGGGGCCGGCGCCGATCGACCAGCCGTCGGACGACTTCACGTAGTCGAGCGCCTTCTGGGTCATGAAGAAGAGGGCGTAGGAGAAGCTCTGCACGCCCAACTGCAGGCCGATCGAGCCCGCCGCGAGGCGGTAGAAGGCGATCGGCTGACCTTTCACGAACAGGGCGCCGTCACCCCCCTGCCCGCCGAGCAGCACGCCGGCCTTGACGATCTTGGGGAAAACCATGGTGGCGAGCGCCGTCTTCGACCACTCACGGGTTTCGGGCCGCTTGGCGTGGAGACTGTCGAGCGCCAGGCGGGCGTCCCGCGACAGCTCCGTCGCGGTCGCCGCCGCGCCGACGTCCGGCCGCGCGAGCGCCGCTGCGGCCACGAGCGCCAGGGTGTTGCGGCGGCTCAGCCCGACGGCCCGCCGATCGTGCAGAGGAAGTTGGGGCATGGACGGATCTCCGGTTGTCCCGCCCATTTGACGGCCACGCCCCGGCCGCAGCTATCAGGTGTTCCCCTGAGCCTCGCCATCCAGGGATCGGGCCCTGCGATCTCCGGGGTGGACCGGAGGCAGGCCCGGGTCCCGCTCACTTTGGGGCCGGCGACGTCGCGCCGATCGGCGAGTTGGCCTTCAGCACGCCCAGGCCTTCGACGCTGCGCTTGGCCCATTGACTGAACAGCCGCTCGAAATCCGCGCGGTTGCTGACGCTGTCGCGCCGATAGGGCGCGCCATATCCGACGACCTGGTTGTCGACGGCGCGTCCCAGCAGGGCGTTGCTGGAGGAGTCGCGGACCTCGATGATCAACGACGCGCCGCCGGCCTCTTGCGAGAAGGTGCGGCTGCGCCCTGCGGCCATCACGTCGGGCGCGGCGACGTCGAGGTTCACCACCGCGGTGCGCACCCGGAGCACATCGCTTCCCGGGGTGTCGGTGACGGTGTAGCCGCCGGCGGCATAGGCCTTGCGGAACACCTCATCGAAGCCCTGCTGCACCTCGCCGAGCATTCGCTGCGCGTCGGCTTCGCTCATCCGCCGCGACGTCGAGGCGGCCTGGGCGTTGTAGTCACGCAGCCAGTTCTTCTGGAACGCGACTTCGGTCGGATCGAGCATCACCTTGGTGTAGGTGCGGAAGTCGGCGCCGGGGAGCAGGTACACGTAGTCGAACTTCTTCGACGCCACCCGGGTCAATCCGTCCCAGGAGGCGGGCGGGCTCGCCGCGTCCGCGAGCGGCGCCCCCGCCAAGAGGGCCGACAAGGCGGCCACCACTGCCAAGTAGCGCTTCATGGCGATATCTCCGGAGAGGTCAGCCCCTAGAAGCTGCGCTTCGCAGGTCGCCGCCGCCATCCGGGTAATCCCGGAAACTCAGGCCCGCTACAGCCGGCTCACGGCTTGGCGGCGACCGCGCCGCCGACCGGCGAGTTGAGCTTCAGTTCCGCCAGCCCCTCGGCGCTGATCTTCGCCCACTGGTCGAACACCCGCTCGAAGTCGGCGCGGTTGGTGACGCTGTTGCGCAAGTATGCCCCGGTGTCGCCGAGCACCTGGTTGTCGACCGCCCGGCCGAGCAAGGCGTTGCTCGTCGAATCCCGCACCTCGATGATCACCGAGGCGCTGCCCGCGTCGCGCGAGAAGGTCATGCTGGGGCCGGGAGTCATGGTGTCGGGGGCGACTACGTTGAGGTTCACCACGGCCGTCCTCACCCGCAGCACGTCCGGCCCGGCGGCCTGCACGATCTGCAAGCCCGAGTTCGTGTAGACCTTGCGGAAGCTCTGCTCGAAGCCCTTCTGCACGTCGCTCAGCATCTGCTGGGCGTCGGAGTCGCTGATGCGGGACATCGAGTCGACCTGCTGGTCGTTGTAGTTGCGCTGCCAGTCCTTCTGGAAGGCGACCTCCGTCGGATCCAGCATGACCTTGGTGTAGTTGCGGAAGTCGGCGCCCGGCAGCAGGTAGACGTAGTCGAACTTCTTCGACGCCACCCGGGTCAGCCCGTCCCAGGTCGCCGGCGCGCTGGCGGCGCCGGCCAACGGCGCCCAGGCGACGATGGCGGTGAACGCGGCGACAGCCGCAAGGTGGCGCTTCATGGCCAGTTCTCCGAGGGATCGAGGCCCGGAGACTGCGCTTCGTCCGTGGTCGGCTCCATCCGGCGAAACCCTGGCCCAAAAGGCTGGGGACCGGCGTCAGCGCGACCTCCGGAGGCGCCGCCTTGCGCAGCGGCGCCTCTCGACAGCCGGATCAGCGCGCTCTGCGCTGCTCGACGTCGATGCCGAAGCGTTCGCGGTAAGGCGCGAACTCCGCGTGCAAGGCGGCGATGTCCTCCCCGATCATGTCGGTCGTGTAGACGAACTTGCCGTAGCGATCGCCCTTGTTGCTCGCCAGGTAGTCGCGCATCGCCGTGTCGGTCTCAGGCCCGAACGGCATGTCGTACCTGGCGTAGAAGCCGCGGATCACCGCCACCGGATCGGCGACGAAGTCCTGGTAGCGGACGTGATGGATGCGCGGATCGTCGACCAGCGGGTGGCTCATGGTCGCCGCGAAACTGGCGCGGCTCATCGCCAGTTGCTGCTTGGCGATCGCGGCCCAGTCGACGTGGCCGGCGAGGCCTTCGGTCAGCTCGGCGACCATGGCGATGCGCGAGGCGATGACCTGCACCGGGTCGCGGTGGGTCCAGATGATCCGCGCGTCCGGATAGGTGGCGAAGAAGTCGTCGAGCCGGGCGTTGTGGAAGCCCTTCAGCACCCAGTACTTCTTCTCCCGGCCGTATTGCAGTTGCTGCAGCATCGCCTTGTGCAGCCGGTACTGTGCGGCCGGGTCGGCCGGCAGGCCGCCGACGTTCATGCCCATCGGCACCCGCCACCAGGCGGTCGGCGTCATCACCCGGAAGTCGAACGCCCAGGTGCGCTCGTCCTCCGGCAGGCCGGCCCCGAGCATGTCGTTGTACGGATGGCTCTTCAGCCAGAAGTCCAGCTTGGCGTTGATCTCGCGCCAGTCATCGTCGGCGCGCGCCTGGCGCGGGTCGTCGCCCTCGACCACTCCCGGCGGCGGCGACGGGTACATCACCTCCCAGAAGCGCAGCGAGCGGCCGTTCGGATCGACCGACAACAGGGCGTGCAGCAAGGTCGTGCCGCAGCGCGGCTCGCCGGTGGCGAACACCGGCTTGTCGATCACCTCGTCGCCGATCGGGTAGCGCTTGCGGTCCTCGAAGAACTCCAGCCGCGAGGTCAGCAGCCACAGGCAATTCTCCACCGCCGCCCGCTGGCCGGCCGCGTCCATGCCGACGCTCTTTAGGTGGTCGACCGCCAGGCGGAAGCGGTCGGGCAAGCCGGGATCCCCGAAGTCGCTGAGGCCGGTGCGCGCCTGGGCTTCGGCCAGGATGGCGTCCGCCTCGAGCGGCGGCGTGTTCGGTTTGGCGTTCGTGTTCACGCCACGCCTCCCGTCAGCCGCATCAGTTCGTCTTCCGCCTGCCGAACCTTCTCGGCCGAGCTGGCGGCGAATTTCAGACCGGCCATGCCGCTGTAATCGAGCAGCTTGGCCACGCGCATGCCGGCGTCGACGTAGCCCTTGTACTTAGCCGCGATCTGCTGCGGCGAGCCGTGCTCGACCACCGACAAGATATGTTCCGGCCGGGTCCTGGTCAGCATGTCGAGGATCCGCTCGCGCGGGAACTTGGCGGGATCGATGTCCTGCATCCCGCGCCAGTCCTCGCCCAGCGGATGCTGATGGCCGCGCTCGCGCAGCACTTCAGCCGGGATCTGCATGACCAGCGCCTTGACCAGCGGCGCCTCGACGATCTCCGCCAGCTCGGCGTCGTCGCCGATCAGGCAGAAGTTGGTGGTGGCGGGCGTGATGGCCATGGGATCGCGGCCGGCCTTCTCAGCGGCCTCGCGGATCACCTTGAGCTTGGCGCCGTACTCCTCGGGGGTCCAGGCGCCGGCCGGCCACCAACCGTCGGCATAGCGGCCGGTGATGTCGAGCATCCGCGGGCCGTTGGCGCCGATCCAGATCTTCGGGAACTTGCCCTCATAGGGCTCGGTGTCGAGCCGGGCGTGGTGCAGGTGGTAGAACTGCCCCTCGAAGTCCACCGGCCCGTCGCTTTCCCAGAGCAGCCGGATCACCTTCAGCGACTCCTCGAAGCGGCTGACCGGCTTGGAGAAGTCGAAGCCGTAGGGGACGGTGTTCTCGGTCTCGCCGCTGCCCAGCCCCAGGATGAAGCGTCCCTTCGACAGGTGGTCGATGGTCAGCGCCGTCTGCGCGAGCAGCGAGGGGTGGCGGCGCACCGTGTCGATCACGGTGGTCGCGATCGGCACGTTCTTGGTCAGCACCGCGGCGGCGGCCGCCACCGCCAGCCCGTCGAGGTGCCGGTGCGGCGACGGCGAGGAGATCGCGAGGTCGGTGAACTCCGGCGTCCAGATCGAGTCCGGCCAGAAGCTGACCATGTGATCGGGAATCCAGATCGAGTGGTAACGCCCGCTGTCGAGCCGCTCGAGGTCGCCGAGGCCAAGCGGCAGGGTCGATCGCAGGAAGGCGGCGGGCTGGAAGGTCATGCGTTTTCCTCGACGTGCGACGACGCACGGCGCGACGGCTGAGGATTCGTGAGGCCCACGTTTCTCTCCCATCCGTCACGACCGGGACGTCCGCGGGCTGACCCCGCTGATTGCTGTACGGAATCCAATGTCATACACCGGACCCGCGGAAACCTCCCATTTGGGAGGATGAGGACGGGAGCGCGTACCACGGCCATGCCAGAGCCCCTGCCGGCGCCGCACGACCACCTCGACCTGTTGGCGGCCCTGGTCGACGGCGCGTTCGAAACGCCGCTGTGGAAGAGCTTCCTCGACGGCCTGCGGGCGAAGGTGGCGGCCGACTACGCGAGCCTGATCTTCCGCCAGCCGGATCAGCCGCTGAACGCCGTGGTCCACCTGTTCTCCGGCGCGCCCTCGCCGCCGATGGTGCAGCAGCTCTACCACGAGGAGCTCTACCAGCAGGATCCGCTGCCCTATCACGCCCTGGCGGAGGGCCGCCCCTACCCGCTGGCTTCCCTGCTCAAGCCTGACGATCCGGCGCATGACGTCTTCTATCGCGACATCGTCGTGCCGAGCGGCATGGCCGAGATGCGGATGATGCGCGTGCAGGAGGCCAGCGGCGTGAACGCCTGGCTGACGATCGCGCGTCGCAAGACCGACTTTGCGCTGCGCGACGACGCCCTGCTGGCCACGATAGCGCCCGTCCTGCGCGGCGCGCTGCGCAACTTCATCGCCCTCGAGCGCGAGCGGTTCAGCGCCTCCGTCGCCGGCGAGGCCATCCGTCGGCTGCGGTTCGGCTGGTTCACCCTCGACGCCGGCGGCCGGGTGCTGGAGGCCGACCCGCAGGGCGCCCAGGCGCTGTCAGGCTCGACGATCCTGCGCAAGACCGCGAGCGGACGTCTGTCGGTGCGGCCGGCGGAGCTGGAGCGTCAGGTCTTCGAGGCGATCCGCGGCGTCGCCGCCGACCCGCGCAGCCGCCCGCGGGCGATCACGCTGAGCCGCGACCCGTGGCTCGACATGCTGCTGGCGCCGGTGCGCACGCCCTCGATCGCCGCCGGTCCTGCGCCGGCGGTGATCGCCTATGTGCATGGCGACCGGCAGCCCTCCAACGACCGCTGCGAGCAGCTCGCCCAGCTGTTCGGCCTGACATTCAGCGAGGCGCGCCTGGCGCTGGCGCTCAGCCGCGGCATGACGATCGCCGAGGCGGCCGCGGAGTACGGCCTCACCGTGGAGACGGCGCGCAACTACTCGAAGAAGATCTATTCCAAGACCGGCGCGCGCGGGCAGCCGGACCTGATCCGCTTTGTCATGCGCAGCGTGCTGGCGATCGCCTGAGTCTCAGAAGATCAGCGCCGCGCCCGGCGCGTCGGCGAGCACCGCGCCCAGGTCGATGGTCGACTGTTCGCCGGTCATGAAGTGCGCCGCCCCGGCCTGCAGGTCGCGGTAGCAGCGCTGCAGCTGGCTGCCCTCGCGCAGGGCCGTGGTGGTGGCCGAGCTGAACGCCGCCTGCGCTGCGGCCGCCGCGACGCGGGTCGCGTGGCTGGCGCAGAGCCGACCGTCGAGCCGCAGGTCCTCGGCGATCACACCGCGCTCGGCGCCGTCGTAGAGCTCGGCGAAGGTCGAGCGGACATAGGCCTCGGCGGCGCGCAGCTCGCCGTGCGCGAGGGCCAGGTCGCGCTGAACGGTGTGCAGTTCGTTGGCGTAACCGCGCGGCAGCCGCTTCTTGGCCTGGGCGAACGCCGTCCACTCGTCGAGCGCGCGCCGTCCGCAGCCGACCGCGAACGCGGCGTGGGTCAGGCAGGGGATGGCCATGAAGCCCATCTTGTACAGCGCGCCGCCGCGGCGCGGACGGGGCGTGGCCGGATCGAAGACGAAGTCCTCGTGGACGATCTGCTCCAGCACCCGGAAGTCGTAGCTGCCAGTGCCGCGCAGGCCGATGACGTCCCAGTTGCCGAGGAACTCCACCTTGGCCCGCGGAACCAGCGCGATCAGCATCTGCGGCTGGCCGTGCTCGCCGATCACCGGGGCGCCGTCCTCGTGCAGGATGTAGCCGCCGACCAGCCAATCGGCGCTCGGGCTGCCGCTGCCGAAGCTGAAGGAGCCGGAGACACGGTAGCCGTCGCCGACCCGCTCGGCCTTGCCCTGCGGCGCGGCCTGGCCGGCGGCGCGCGCCTTGCCGCCACCGCCGAAGATGGCCTCGACCGCCCGATCGCCGAGGAAGGCGCCGGCGACCGCGCCGGCGGTCATCACCGCGCCGCAGTACCACCCGGTCGAGCCGTCGCAGTAGGCGAGCTCGCGCAGCACGTCGATCAGCAGCTGCGGGTCGGCTTCCAGCCCGCCGACCTCGCGCGGCGCCATCAGCCGCAGCAGGTTGGAGTCCTCGATCGCCCGCAGCAGCTCGGCGCCTAGCTCGCTGGCGTGCTCGTGGGCCGCGGCGCTGCGCTCGATCAGCCCGCGGAGCGCGCGAACCTCCTCCAGCGGGCCGGACGCCCGCTCTCCAGCCAAGGCCTGCGTCTCCATGCGCGTCCCCTTTTGCCGCGCCGGATTACATAGTAATCCATTCGCCTCTTATAGTGACCCAAATACTGAGACATCGACCGGAGCCGTCAAGCGACGCCGAAACGTCATACGTGACTGTGCCGGAGTCCGAAGGCGACCGCCGGCTGAAGCCACGGCTGCGCCACCTCCGATCCGCTCACGATGCCGTGTTCTTAGAACCGGATCGCCGCCCACTTGTTCGTCTCCTAAGCTGAGCCTGAAGGCTCTCACGGCGCGGACGGCGGCGCCCACGCAAGCCGGGGCCGCCGCCCGGGGACAGCGATGGAGACCTTGATGAAGAAGAAGATGAACGTAATCTGCGGCGTCGGCCTGGCCGGCATGATCCTCGCCGGCTGCGGCACGACGACCACCCAGCGGGCGGCGACCGGCGGCCTTGCCGGTGCGGCGGTCGGCGGCGCGGTGGGCGGATCCTGGACGGGCGCGCTGGTCGGCGGCGCCGCCGGGGCCGCGCTCGGCGCGGCGACCACGCCCAAGTCGCACTCGGTGGATCGTCGCCAGTACTGGGACTCCCGCGCCGGTCGCTACTACTACTACGACAAGTCGAACGGCCGGTATTACTGGGAAAATGGCGAGCCGCGGAACTGAGCAGCTGACTAGCCCTTAGGCCCGGACCGACCCGGGCCGGGTCAGCCGGGAGGGTTACTCGCCCCTCCCGGCCTGCAGGCGCTTGGGCGAGGCTAATGCGAATAACTTGCAATCTCGATCTGCCGCAGATAGAGGAGCGCCGCTGTTTCGGGAGCGCCTCTCATGCTGCGCACCTCGCCCACCGCTCGCCTGGTCCTGCTCGCCGGCGCAGCCGCCGCAGCGCTCGCGGCGCTGCCCGCGCACGCCGAATCCGCGCCGGAAGTGGGCGAACTGGTCGTCACCGCCCAGCGCGCGGCCACCGCCACCAAGACCGACACCCGGCTGATCGAGACGCCGCAAGCGATCAGCGTCGTCACCGCCGCCCAGATCGCCGACCGCGGCGCGCTGACCCTGCAGGAGACGCTGCGCTACAGCGCCGGCGTGACCAGCGAGGCCTACGGGCTCGACGCCCGCCAGGACCAGCCGGTGGCGCGCGGCTTCTACGCCACCCAGTACCTCGACGGCATGCGCACCCTGTTCGGCTACAGCCTGATCCCGCGCGCCGAGGTCTACACCCTGGATCGGGTGGAGCTGCTGCGCGGCCCCTCCTCCGTCCTCTACGGCCCCCTTCATCGACGCCGCCCGGCGGCGGGTGAACCGCTCGGCCTATTCGATCGAGAGCGACACGCGGACCTTCACCACCGACGTTCCTCCAGGGCGCGACCGGCCCGCTGACCCACACCATCCTCGTCGGCGTCAACTATCTGAACTACCGCGAAAGCCAGCGCAGCGGCTTCGGCTCGGTCGCCGACATCGACATCTACAATCCGGTCTACGGCGACTTCGTCGCGCCTGAGCTGTTCGAGCTGCCGACGCTGCGCCAGGAGCAGATCGGCGTCTACGTTCAGGACCAGATCCGCATCCTCGACCGGGCCTCGCTCGTGCTCGGCGCGCGTCGCGACCGGGCCGAGTCGCGCACCGGCGACGACGAGAAGCAGATCGACACCTGGCGCGCCGGCCTGATCGTCGACGTCGCCTTCGGCCTCTCGCCCTATGTCAGCTATATGGAGAGCTTCCTGCCGGTCGGCGGGCTCGATCTGTTCGGCGCCGCCTTCAAGCCGCAGCGCGGCAAACAGTACGAGGGCGGCGTGAAGTGGGCCCCGCGGCCCGGGACCCTGCTGACCGCCTCGGCCTTCAAGATCACCGAGACCAACCGGCCGACCAACGACCCGGACAATGTCCTCAACACCGTCCAGACCGGCGAGGTGGAGAGTAGGGGCTTCGAACTGGAAGGCGCTGTCGACCTGCCGGGCGAGGTCTACGTGACCGCCGCCTACAGCTACGTGAAGGCCGAGGTGACCGAGTCCGGCTTCCCCGAGGAGATCGGCGTCCAGCTCAGCGCTACGCCCAAGCACCAGGCCTCGGCCTGGGGCGTGAAGACCTGGCGGCTGTCCGACGAGGTCTCGCTGCGCACCGGCCTGGGCGTGCGCTATGTCGGCGAGACGCTGTCGACTGGCGTGGCCGGCGCGATCCGCACGCCGAGCTACACCCTGGCCGACGCACTGGTCGCCGCCGACTGGCAGACCTGGAGCCTGTCGCTCAACGTCACCAACCTCTTCGACAAGCGCTACTACTCACCGTGCCGCGCGTTCGGCGACTGTTTCACCGGCAACCGCCAGAACGTGATCGCCACGGTCGGCTACCGGTTCTGATCTGCATGGTGCGATGGGCCCCGCTCATCGCACCACCATCATGGGGTGCGGGGCGCGGCGCCGTCGCGCCGCATCGCAGGGAAGCGCCCGCGGGCGCGTTCCGACGTCGCCTCAGCCGCCGCGCTCAGAGCAGCTGGCAGGCCTCCTCGAACGCCAGCCGCGGCAGCCGCTCGAACAGGTTCTCGTCCGAGCCGTAGCCGAGGTTGCAGACGAAGTTGCTGCGCCAGGTCGTGCCAGCGAAGAACTCGGCGTCCACGCCCTTGGCGTCGAACCCCGACATCGGCCCGCAGTCGAGCCCGAGCGAGCGGGCGGCCATGATCAGATAGGCGCCCTGCAGCGAGCCGTTGCGGAACGCGGTCTCCTGGGCCACCGCCGGATCGCCGAACCAGTCCTTCACGCCCGGCGCGTGCGGAAACAGCCGCGGCGCGTGCTGGGCGAACGCCAGGTCGTAGGCGACGATGGCGATCACCGGCGCCGCCAGGCTCTTGGCGCGGTTGGCGTTCGACAGGAACGGCGCGATCCGGTTCTTCGCCCCTTCCGTCGTCAGGAACACAAAACGGCCCGGCGACAGATTGGCCGAGGTCGGCCCCCACTTCGCCAGCTCGTACAACTCGTGAATCAGCGCCTCGGGGACCGGTTCCGACCGCCAGCTGTTGCGCGTGCGCGCGGTGCGGAAGAGCTGGTCGAGCTCGGCTTCGGCGAACCTTTGGCTCATGTGGTGTCCCCTGCGACGCACGATCGATGGTGGGCGCCTTAAGGCGCCGGCGAGAGCGTCGCAACTCGCCTGTCCGCCCCCGGACCAACGCCAGCGCGCCTAAGCCGCAGCTCAGAAAAACTGCGCCGCAACTTCATTGTCTACTTATCCGATGGGACTTAGGAATACGTCGGCTTACCTCGGGCCAGGCCGTCAAGGTCAACCAGTCGCACGGCGGTTGGCGCCGCTCGGCCTGAAGGTCGCCTACGCCCCGGCCGGCATCGCCGTGGCCATGGCCTTCACCAGCCTGCCGTTCGTGGTGCGCAGCCTGAAGCCGGTGATCGAGGATCTCGACCCCGCCGAGGAGGAGGCCGCCCTCAGCCTGGGCGCCGGCGAAGCTCAGACCTTCTGGCGGGTGCTGGTCCCGGCGCTGCAGCCGGCGCTGGCCACCGGCTGCGCCATGGCCTTCGCCCGGGCGCTCAGCGAGTACGGCGCGATCATCTTCATCGCCGGCAACGTGCCGCTGAAGACCGAGGTCACCACCCTGTTGACTTATATCCGGCTCGAGGAGTTCGACTACGCCGGGGCCGCGGCCCTGGCCACCGCCCTGCTCGGCCTGTCCTTCTTCACCCTGTTCGTCGTCAACGCCCTGCAGTTGTGGCGCCGCCGGCGGGAGGCCCGCGGATGAGCCAGGCGCTGCAACGCGTGGGCGATTCCCGCACCGTGCGCCGGACGCTGCTCGCCGTCAGCGCCGTGCTGGCGGTGCTGGTGTTCGGCGCGCCGCTCGCCCTGGTGTTCGCCCGGGCCTTCGCCCTCGGCGGGTCCGTCTACCTCGAGAAGATCGGCGATCCCCTCACCCTCCCCGCGGTCCGGCTCACGGTGCTGGCGGCGCTGGTGGTGACGCTGATCAACACCGTGTTCGGGATCTGCGCCGCCTGGCTGATCACCCGTCACAGCTTCAGGGGCCGCGGCCTGCTCACCGCCCTGATCGAGCTGCCGGTATCGGTCTCGCCGATCGTCGCCGGCGTCGCCTATCTCTTCCTGTACGGCGCTCAGGGGCTGCTCGGCCCGTTGCTGTCGGCCCAGGGCTGGCGGATCATGTTCACCGCCCCGGCCATCTTCCTGGCCAGCCTGTTCGTCACCGCGCCCTATGTCGCGCGCGAGCTGATCACCGTCATGCAGGCCCAGGCGCAGGACGACGAAGAGGCGGCGCTGACCCTCGGCGCCAGCGGTTTCAGGATCTTCCTGTCGGTCACCCTGCCCAACGTGCGCTGGGCGCTGTTCTACGGCGCGCTGCTCTGCAATGCCCGGGTGATGGGCGAGTTCGGCGCGGTCTCGGTCGTCTCCGGCAAGATCCGCGGCAGGACCGAGACCCTGCCGCTGCACATCGAGGTGCTGTTCAACGACTACAACGCCACCGGGGCCTTCGCCGCCTCCAGCCTGCTCGCCCTGCTGGCGCTGGTGACCCTGGGGCTGAAGAGCCTCGCCGAATGGCGACTGGCGGCGGCGAGCCGCGACTAGCTTGCTGTCGCTGACTCGCCGAGTTCACCGCGGCCGCTGGACCAGTTCCAGCTCGTTGCCGTCCGGGTCGGTCGCGAGGCCCACCAGCACATGGTGGGTCGGGTTCTCGACGACCGGGTGGCGCAGCGGATAGCCGGCGGCGGTCAGCCGCGCCTCGAGCGCCCGAACGTCGGCGACGTCGAGGATCACGCGGCCGATGCGCGGCGGCTGGCCAGGCGCGGCGGCGGACGGCGTCTTCGACCTGATCAGCAGCAGGCTGAGCCCGCCGCCGGGAAACAGCAGCGGGACCTCGCTGTTCGTCGGGTTCTCGATGCGCCGCGCGACGGTCAGCCCCAGGCCCTTGACGTAGAAGTCGACCGCCCGGTCGACGTCGGTGACGGCGAAGGTCGCCGACATCACCTTCAGCCCCGCCGGCGCGGCCGGCGCGGTCGCGGCGTGCGCGGGCCCGCCCAGAGCGATCGCCGCGGCGGCCGTCGCGGCGGCGGCGAGCTTGCCGATCGTCATTGTGTCTTCCCCCTCGCCTGCACCGCTACTTGCGCGCCGCCCAGGAGTCGCAGCGCCCTTCGGCGGGCACCGGACCATTGCTCAGCAGGGTGCACTTTCCGCAGCCGCCCTCGACTGCGGTGTAGAAGGCGCAGCCGCCGCAGCGGCGCTTCGGGTCCTCGGACACCATCTTGAACCCCAGCGAGGCGCGCATCGCCTTCTGGCCGGACGGCAGGCCATCCAGGTTCACGCAGGCGCCCTGCGCCGCAGCGGCCGCGGCAAAGCCCGCCGCCGGCGCGCCGACCGCCAACATCAGCAGCGCGCGCCGGGTGGCGCCGGCGCGGAAATCCAGGCGGGTCATGCTCACTCCTCGCGGAACTTGCTGTGGCAGGACGAGCAGGACTGGCCGAGCGCCTTCGCCTGCTTCTGCATCTGCGGCTTGTCGCCGGTCTCGACGACCTTGACCATGAGATCGGCCTCGCGCTGGAAGCGGGTCTGGGCGGCGGTGAAGCCGGCCGCATCGCTCCAGATCGCCGGCTTGGCCTTGGTCTTCACGCCGGTCTCGGGGCCGGAGCCGGCCGGGAACCACCGGTGCTGGTCGCGCGCCGCGCCGGCGATGGTTCGCGCCGACGAGCGCAGCATGATCTTGGCCGGTGTGTCGGCCTTCAGCTGATCGTTGATGTTCTTGAACGCCGCGCCGGTCTCGCGATAGGCGTTGACCCGCACCCCGACGGCCTCCTTGGGCGCGAGCTGCGCATAGGCGGTCCCCGCTGCGGCCAGCGCCACCCCGACGCCGACCATCATCCTCACCCGAAACGTCAACTGATCGCCTCCTCGACCGGGGCTCGGCCCTTCGCCGGCGCCCCTACGCGGTCCCTCACCAGCCGAGCTTCACACGCCCGGCAATCCGCGCGCAAGGCGAATATTTCACATTACGAATGAGAGTGCCTCGCCGCAGCTGTGACGAGGTCGTGAAATTTCACATTTTGAATTGACGCAAGCTTGAACTTTTTCAATCTTCCCGTGCGGACGGCGCGGCGAGACCGACGCCGCCGAGGTTTGGGGAGGCGCGTAGGATGAGATCGCCGCACGGGCGCAGACGGACGGCCGCGGGGCTGGCGATCGCCGGCGTGCTGGCGACCTTGCTGGGTTGCTCCACCCCCCGCGACGCCGCCGCGCCGGGTCTGGTCGCCTCGGCTGAGGCGCCGGGCCGGATCGTCGCCATGCGCCGACTGACCGAAGCGCAGTACCGCAACGCCATCGCCGACATCTTCGGCGCCGACATCAAAGTCGGCGGCCGGTTCGACCCGATCGTCCGCCCCGAGCATGAGCTGATCGCCACCGGCGCCGCCGAAAGCACGATCTCGCCGGCCGGCTTCGAACAGTTCGACACCATGGCCCGGACCATCGCCGCCCAGGTGCTGGACGAACAGCATCGCGCGACCTTCCTGCCCTGCAAGCCGGTCGACGCCGCGCAGGCCGACGCCGCCTGCGCCCGCAGCTTCTTCAGCCAGCTCGGCCTCTACGTCTTCCGCCGGCCGCTGACCTCGGCGGAGCTCGAATTCTACGTCGGCATGGCCGCCCGCGGCGCCGAGCCGACCCGCGACTTCTACAAGGGTCTCGAGCTCGGCCTCGCCTCGATGCTGGTGGCGCCGGACTTCCTCTATCAGCTGGAGACCGCGGCCGCCGACGGCCGGCAGATCGACAGCTGGTCGAAGGCCTCGCGGCTCAGCTTCCTGATCTGGAACTCGATCCCCGACCAGGTCCTGCTGACCGCCGCCTCCCGCGGCGAGCTGGAGACCGACAAGGGGCTGCAGGCTCAGGTCGAGCGGATGCTGGCCTCGCCGAAGGCCGAACAGGGCGTGCGCGCCTTCTTCACCGACTTCCTGCACCTCGACCGGGTCGCCGACCTGTCGAAGGACACGGTGGTCTACAATCGCTTCACCCCGGCGGTCGCCCAGGACCTGAAGGAGCAGATGCTGCTCACGGTGGTCGACCACGTGCTGAAGCAGGACAAGTCCTACCCCGAGCTCTTCACCACCCGGAAGACCTTCCTCAACCGCCGGCTGGGCCTGATGTACCAGACCCCGGTGTCCAAGGCCGAGGGCTGGGAGGCCTACGAGACCCCTGCCAGCGACGAGCGCGCCGGCCTGCTGGGCCAGGGCGCGTTCCTGGCGCTGTTCTCGCACGAGGGCCGCAGTTCGCCGACGCTGCGCGGCCGGGCCGTGCGCGAGGTACTGCTCTGCCAGCCGGTGCCGAACCCGCCGGCCAACGTCGACTTCTCCGGCTTCAACGACACCTCGAACGCCGTGCTGAAGACCTCGCGCCAGCGGCTCGACCGGCACAACACCGACCCGGTCTGCGCCTCCTGCCATAAGATCACCGATCCGCTCGGCCTGCCGCTCGAGCGGTTCGACGGGGTCGGCGCCTTCCGCACGACAGAGAACGACGCCCCGATCGACGCCTCCGGCGCGTTCGAGGGCAAGGCGTTCGATGGGGCCGCGTCGCTCGGCTACCTGATGGCCCAGAGCAAGGGGCCGACCGACTGCCTGGCCAAGCGGGTGGCCGAATATTCCACCGGCCTGACCGAGGACAAGCTGCCGAAGGGCTGGCTGGAGACGCTGGGCCAGGCCTTCGAAGCCGGCGGCTTCAAGTACCGCGCCCTGGTCGAGAAGGTCGCGCTCAGCGCCGAGTTCTTCGCCCTGCCGGATGCGCCGCCCGCGCCCGCGACCAAGGTCGCCGCCCTGGCCCCCTCCGCCGCCCAGACCAACGAGGTCCGCTGATGGTCAAGCTTTCCCGCCGAACGATCCTGCGCGGCGCCTTCAACGGCGCGGCCGTCGGGGTCGCCCTGCCGCTGCTCGACTGCTTCCTGGACGGCAATGGCCAGGCGCTGGCCTCCGGCGCGCCGATCCCGGTGCGCTTCGGCACCTGGTTCTGGGGCCTGGGCGTCACCGAGGACCGTTGGAAGCCGACCAAGATCGGCGCCGGCTACGACATCCCGCACGAGCTGAAGCCGATCGAGGCCTACAAGGACAAGATCACTATCCTGTCCGGCTTCGACGTCATCCTCGACGGCAAGCCCAACCTGCCGCACAACAGCGGCGGCATCGGGATCCGCACCGGCGTGGCGCCGTCCAGCCCCACCCTGCCCGCGCCGTCGTTCGACGTGCTGATCGCCGACAAGATCGGCGGCCAGAACCGCTTCCGCTCGCTGGAGATCTCGGCGACGCGCGACGCGACCAACTCGCTGAGCGGCCGCGGCGAAGGCAGCCTCAACCCGGCCGAGACGTCGCCGATCAACTTCTACAATCGCCTGTTCGGCGCGGAGTTCGTCGATCCGAACAGCGCCAACTTCACGCCCAACCCGACGATCATGGCCCGCCGCAGCGTGCTCTCGGCAGTCGGCGACCAGCGCAAGGCGCTGGAGGCCAGGGTCGGCGCGCGCGACCGCGAGCGGCTGGACCAGTACTTCACCGCGCTGCGGCAGACCGAACAGCAGCTCGCCCTGCAGCTCGAGAAGCCGGCGCCGCTGGAGGCCTGCCGCATCCCGTCAAAGCCCGCCGACACCACGCCGCCGAACTACCAGATCGAGCACGTCATCGAGAACCACAAGGTCATGGCGCAGCTGCTGGCGATGGCGCTGGCCTGCAACCAGACCCGCGTCTTCAACCTGAACTTCAACAACGGCGCGTCGTCGCTGACCAAGGCCGGCAGCACCATCTCCCACCACCAGCTCACCCACGAGGAGCAGATCGACGGCAAGCTCGGCTACCAGCCGGAATCGACCTGGTTCGTGGAGCGCTGCATGGAGGCCTTCGGCGTCTTCGTCGACACCCTGGGCCAGTTCAAGGAGGGCGACGGGACCCTGCTCGACAACTCGCTGGTGGTCGCCCACTCGGAGACCAACTTCGCCAAGACCCACTCGGTCGAGGGCATCCCGATGATGCTGGCGGGCCGCGCCGGCGGGAAGGTCAGGACCGGGCTGCATGTCGCCGGCGGCTCCACCGCGGCCACGCGGGTCGGCCTGACCGTGCAGCAGGTCATGGGCCTGCCGGTCGACGCCTGGGGCGAAGGCGGCCTGCACACCAACAAGCCGATCTCGGAAATCATGGTCTGAGGCGGCGCCCGCCGCCCCGGACGCTCAGGAGGCCCCGCGGCCCTTGGCGCGGGCCGGCGCCGGCGCCGGCTCGGCCGCTTCCGCCGGGTCTTCGCCGCGCGATGGAAACGGCTCGATGATCTTGCTGAAGGTCGCCAGGAAGGCGGCCAATTCGCCCGGCGCCAGCTGACGCAGGCGCGGCCGCAGGAAGGCGTTCAGCGTATCGGCCATCTCGCGATGCACCGCCTTGCCCTGCTCCGTCAGGCTCAGCTGCACGACCCGGCGATCGGTCGGCAGCGACTCGCGCACCAGCAGCCCCGCGGTGACCAGCTTCTCGGTCTCGAAGGTGATGGTGCTGGGCAGGACGTCGAAATACTCGATCAGCCGGCTCGGCCGGTCGAGGCCGGCGTTAACCAGCGCCAGGATGAACAGCCCCCGCTCGGTCAGCCCCTTCTCGCGCCACAGGCTCTTCATGTGCCGGCTCGAGGCGCGCTGCAGGTCGGCGCCGAGGCGCATGACGGCGATGATGTCAGGGTCGAGCCCGACGATGGGATCGACCACATCAGGGGACGACATGACCGGCTTGGATTTCGTCACCGAAACGGACCTCTGCTTCCCGACAGGCGTCGCGCCGGGTCGTTCCTTATTTCAGCAGCGACACGGCACATTCAAGGGTAAAACGCCGACGGAATTGAACATTTCGATATATGAATTTGATTGCTGCGGTATAGTCGCGCCAAAGCAGGCCGCGGCCCTGCAAACATGAGCGGGAGGACACCTTGGTTCGGAAGCTGAACAGCGCAGCGGCCCTCGTGCTGGCGGGTCTCTTCGCCCTGCCGCCGGCGATGGCCGCCGCCGGGCCGCTTCCGGCCGGCGTCGCCACCCGCCAGAGCGACGAGGGTTTGGCGCTGGCTCTCTCCGACGGCAAGCCGCTCTACCGTCTCGACCTCGACCGGATGGCCAAGCGACGGCGGGGCGCCTCCCAGGTCGCCGCCGAACGCTGCGCCGGGGTCTGCGACCGGCTGTGGCGCCCGGTCCCGGCGCCGAAGGGCTTGCCGGCCGAAGGCGACTGGACCGCGACCCCGCGGCCCTCAGGCGCGCAGCTGACCTACAAGGGCGATCCGCTGTACAGCTTCGCCGGCGAGAGCCTGGCGGAGGCGGAAAAGCTGCAGGTGGCGCCGCCCTACTTCAGCTCCTATACGGCCAAGCCCACCTCGATGGTCGACGGCGTGCCGTTGGCCACCCTCTACTGGCACCCGGCGCTCTATCAGCCGCCGGCCCCCGAGGCGAAGACGCCTGCGGGCGTCACCCTGCACTGGTCGAAGACCGCCTACGTTTTCGCGGACGCCGAGAACCACGAACTCTACGTCTCCAAGTCCGGCCGCGCCTGCCAGGCGGACTGCGCCGGCTTCCAACCTCTGGTCGCACCGCTGGCCGCGCTGCCGGTCGGCGAATGGCGGCCGGTGGAGGCCGCCGCCGGCGGCCGCTACTGGGCCTATCAGGGCCGCATCGCGCATCGCGCGACCAGCGCCGACGCCGAGCCGCCGGCGACGGGCTGGCGGCCGCTCGAGCTCCGCTGACCCGCCCGCCCCTAGCGCGGCCTTTCGGCCACGCACGCCCCAAATAAAACGAATGATTTACGCGGGTTAATTTGACCTGCGGATGCTGCTTGCCGTGGCCCCGAAACCGATATTACCGGTTGGACACAAATACAGACGAGCGCCGTCAACAGGCGCCGGAACGTTTCGGGGAGCTACAGATGGATCGGATCGCTTCGCGCGTGTTCTCGCGCGCTCGCTTTACTGCGCCAGCAGTCAATTGCCCCGGCGCTGCGTCCAATTTCCGCCCTAAAAATACCGCGCCAGTGTCAAATTCGTGTCCCCGGAGCCACACCTCTGCAGTAGCCTCGCTATGCACGGTTGTCGCCGCTCGCCGACCCATGGTAGCGCCAGCGCCGAAGATTCCGGGAGGAAGGCGTCGCCCGAACGTCGCTCCGGAGCTTTGCAGCAGCCCCGGCGTAGTCCCAATCCGTCGCCGGGTGCATGAGGGAAGAAACGTGCAGGACCCAGCCGGTCTTTTTATCGCTCGCGATCACGCGCGCAGTCGGGCCTTCCGACGGCGCGCGAATGCGCGGCGCCGGCCGTCCGGACAACGCTCTCCCTCAAGCTGAATTCATAAAGAGATTGAGGGGAGACCAATCTAATGAAGACGCGTAACCGCGTGGCGTTCGCCACCGCCAGCCTGCTGACGCTGGCCGCCGCAACCGCCGTGCACGCCGCCCAACCGGCCCCGGCCGAAGCCACCGCCGCGCCGGCCGAAGACGTGACGCTCGGCGAAATCGTCGTCACCGCCCGCCGCCGCTCGGAAAGCCTGCAACAGGTGCCGCAGAGCGTGACCGCGGTCACCGCCGACACCCTGGCGAAGCTGAACCTGAAGAACTTCGACGACGTCAGCGCCGTCACCCCGGGCCTGACGCTGAGCACCGGCAACAACGGCTACGCCACCGCCGCCTCGACCCGCGGCGTGAGCTTCCAACAGGAGACCTCGGCGTCGCCAACCGTCGCCTTCTACCTGAACGACGCGCCGGTCGAGACGCCGGTGCTGTTCCAGTCGATGTTCGACGTCGGCCAGGTTGAAGTGCTGCGCGGTCCGCAAGGCACCGTGCGCGGCATCTCCGCGCCGTCCGGCGCGATCACCCTGACCACGCGCCGTCCGAACCTGTCGGAATACGGCGGCTTCCTGAACACCACGCTGACCGACCTGCAGGGCCGCAACCTGCAAGGCGCGATCAACCTGCCGATCATCAACGACGTGCTCGGCGTTCGCCTGGCCGGCGTCATCGACCAGAACGACTTCGACGGCGTGCGCAGCGTCAACAATGCGCTGCGGCCCCAGCAGACGACCAGCGCGCTGCGCGCCAGCGTCGCCTACGAGCCGAGCGACGCGTTCAACGCCTACGTCTCCTACATGCACCTGGACAAGGAGCTGGAAAGCTACGCCCAGGTCCAGGGTCCGGGCGCCGGCTACAACGGCCCGGCGATCGAATCCAAGGACCGGCTCTCGGTCAACGACGGCCTCAGCCACATCAAGAACCACGTCGACGTGGTCACCGCCCAGGTCGAGTCGCGGATCTTCGGCCAGCACCTGAGCTACGTCGGCTCCTACGCCTTCCAGAAGCTCTACGCGCGCGAGAACGTGGACCGCGGCAACCTCATTCCCAATTATGAGGTCTACAACATCAGCTACGTGCCGCAGGAGCGGACCACCCACGAAATCCGCCTGGCCTCGGACCCGGCGCCGGACCGCTTCCTCGACTACACCGTCGGCGCCTACTACTCCTGGACCTCGACCGACGTCGACGCGCCGCAGCCGCGCGTGTTCCCCGGCTTCTTCGGCAGCCCGGCGTCGCCGAGCCCGTTCACCATCAATCCGAAGTTCCAGACCCAGCTCAGCATCATCTCGCCGAGCCGACTGGAAGAGACGTCGTTCTTCGGCAGCCTGACGGCGCACTTCGGCCCGGACACCGAGCTGAGCGTCGGCGGGCGCCAGATCATCGCCCGCACCGTCCGCAGCACCAATCTGTCGCTGCTGTCCGGCGGCTTCGCGGCCACCCCAGCGTCCGTCCTGCCGTTCGGCGGCGGCTGCGGCCCGTTCGCCAGCAGCTACGCCGGCTTCTGCGACGCCCCGGTGCCGGCCACGCCGATCCCCGGCGCGAACAAGCGCGCGCTCGACCGGCCGTTCATCTACAACATCTCGCTGTCGCACAAATTCAGCCCGGACTTCATGGTCTACGCCAACCACGGCACCTCGTGGCGGGCGGGTCCGGCGGTCGTCGGCATCACCAACGGCGTCAACCCGGCGACGGGCACGTCCGACCCGGTGCTGGCGGCGCTGCAGGTCATGCCGAACGAGACGTCGCGGTCTTATGAACTCGGCTTCAAGTCGACCCTGCTGGACGGCCGTGCGCGCCTGAACGTCGCCCTCTTCCGGCAGACCTTCAAGAACCTGTTCATCCGTACCGAGCCGGTTCAGTACCTGGTGTTCGACGGCCGCAGCGCCACCCCGAGTCCGACGCTGTTCAACTTCACCACGGCGGTCCCGGCGACGATCGAAGGCTTCGACATCGACACCGCGCTGCAGATCACGCCGGAGTGGAACGCGACCCTGGCGGTCAGCTACGCCGACGGTCGGATCGACAACGGATTGGTCCCCTGCAACGGCCCGATCCCGGCCGGTCAGCGGGTCCGCCTGTGCCCGTCCAGCGGTTCGACCTCGCGCGATCCGCTGTGGACCCTGACCATGACTTCGGAATACGCCCGCCCGGTGCACGACAACATCGACGGCTTCGTCCGCGGCCTGTTCAACTACTACCCGGAGAACAACCGTCGCAGCACGGCGCTGGTGATCGACGACTACAGCCTGCTGAACCTGTATGCGGGCGTCCGCAGCCAGGACGGCGCCTGGGAAGTCTCGCTGTTCGCCAAGAACGCGTTCAAGACCGACGAGGTCACCTCGCTCGACGCCAACGCCTTCACGGTGTCGGGCGCCGGCACGCCGGGCACGCTGACCAACTCGACCGGCTACTTCGGCACCACCTTCACGCCGCGGCGTGAAGTGGGCGTCAACGTCCGCTACGCCTTCGGCTCGCGCTAAGCGCAGTCCGGCGAAACCGGCCTGAACGAGCGCCGGGCGGCCCAGCCGCCCGGCGCTTTTTCAACGGCCCGCCCAACAGCCGTCGACACCCGCGACAGATTTGATTCGAAGGCTACGGCCGCGCTTCAGAGAACGCGCCTCTCTGGAGAGATGGCGCCGTACGTCAGAAATGTGTCAATCGGGCCACAGGTGGCCCGCCCCGGCGACCTCCGCGCGCAACTCGCCACCCGCCCCGGTAGCGATTGTTAAGCACCCCATGATAGCGCACCGCCCGAAGTTTACCGGAGAGGCCTAGTTTCCGTGCCTCCTTGGGAAGCTTTGCAGCAGCTCGGACGGCGCTCCCAATCCCGCCGTCCAGGCGCTTCTGAGGGACGAACTTTCACGGCGTGAAAGGTCGCGAGCGCGCTCGACCGGCGCGCACCGCATCGCGGTGCGCGGACGAGACGTCTCGCCCTGACGCAGCCGCGCAAAACCGCCCCCCCGAAGGCTGGCTTTCAACTTAAGAGGGGAGGTCATTTCAAAAATGACGTCGCGTATTCGTATCGCTCTCGCGGGCGCCAGCCTGCTTGCGCTTGCTTCCACCACCGCCGCCCACGCGGCTCAACCCGCCGACGCCCCGGCCGCCGCGCCGGCCGAAGCCGCCGCTGACCAGCCGGCCGAACTCGGCGAAATCGTCGTCACCGCGCGGCGTAAGTCGGAAAGCCTGCAGCAGGTGCCGCAGAGCGTGACCGCGGTCACCTCCGAGACCCTGTCGAAGCTGAACATCCAGCGCCTCGAAGACGTCACCGCCGTGACCCCGGGCCTGTCGCTGAGCAGCGGCACCAACGGCTACGCGGTCGCCGCCTCGACCCGCGGCGTCAGCTTCCAGTCGGAATCCTCGGCTGCGCCGACCGTCGCCTTCTACCTGAACGACGCGCCGGTCGAATCCAGCGTGATGTTCCAGTCGCTGTACGACGTCGGCCAGATCGAAGTACTGCGCGGCCCGCAAGGCACCACCCGCGGCATCTCCGCCCCGTCGGGCGCGATCACCGTGACCACCCGCAAGCCGGTCCTCGGCGAGTACGGCGGCTACATCAACACCACGGTCACCGACCACCAGGGCCGCAACGTCAACGGCGCCGTCAACATCCCGATCATCCAGGACGTCCTGGCCGTCCGGATCGCCGGCATCATCGACCAGACCGACTACGACGGCGTGCGCAGCCTGAACAACGCGCTGCGTCCGACGCAGAAGACCAGCGCGGTGCGCGGCAGCATCGCCTACGAGCCGAACGACGCGTTCAACGCCCTGGTGACCTACCAGCACATGGACCGTTCGCTGCACAGCTTCGCGCAGGTCACGGGCCCGGGCGCCGGCTTCAACGGCCCGGCGATCGAGTCGAAGGACCGCCTGGCGGTCAACGACGGCATCAGCGACGTCAGCCAGCACTTCGACACCGTCACCGCGCAAATCGACTCGCGGATCTTCGGCCAGCACCTGAGCTACGTCGGCTCCTACGGCTACCAGAAGATCAAGGCGGCCGAGAACGTCGACCGCGGCAACCTGCTGCCGGGCCTCGAGCTGTACAACATCGCCTACAGCCCGCAGGAGCGCACCTCGCACGAAATCCGGCTCGCCTCCGAGCCGGCGCCGGGCCGCTTCCTCGACTACACCGTGGGCGCCTTCTACCAGTGGATCGCGACCGACTCCCAAGCGCCGCAACCGCAGCTCTTCTCGGGCTTCTTCGGCAACCCGGCGTCGCCGAGCCCGTTCGCGATCGACCAGCGCTACCAGACGACCCTGTCGATCGTCGCGCCCAGCCGCTCGGAAGAGACCTCGTTCTTCGGTAGCGTCACGGCGCACTTCACCGAGAACACCGAACTGACGGTCGGTGGTCGACAGATCATCTCGCGCTTCGTGCGTAGCAACCAACTCGGCCTGCTGGCGGGCGGGATCAATGCGACGCCGGCCAGCCGCCTGCCCTTCGGCGGCAGCTGCGGCCCGTTCCCGAGCACCTACGCGGGCTTCTGCGACGTGCCGGTGGCCGCCTCCAGCATCCCGGCGCCGGGCAAGCGTTCGATGGAGCGGCCGTTCATCTACAACGTCTCGCTGTCGCACCGCTTCAACCGCGACCTGATGGTGTACGCAAACACCGGCAGCTCCTGGCGCTACGGCCCGGGCGTGATCGGCATCTCCAACGCCGGCAACGACCCGACGCTCGCGGCCCTGCAGAACCTGAACGACGAAACCTCGCGTTCGTATGAAGTGGGCTTCAAGTCGACCCTGCTCGACGGCCGGGCTCGCCTGAACGTCGCGCTGTTCCGTCAGACCTTCAAGAACCTGATCATCCGGACCGAACCGGTGCAGTACCTGGCCAACAACGGCCAGACGATCAGCCCGGCGCTGTTCAACTTCACCCTCGGCGTGCCGGCGACGATCGAAGGCTTCGACATCGACACCGCTCTGCAGATCACCCCGGAGTGGAATGCGACGCTGGCGCTCTCCTACGCCGACGGCCGCATCGACAACGGCCTGGTGCCCTGCAACGGCGCGATCCCGGCCGGCCAGTCGGTCCGCATCTGCCAGTCGAACGGCTCGACCTCGCGTGACCCGCTGTGGAGCCTGACGGCGACGTCGGAATACCACCGCCAGGTGGCCGACAACGTCGACGGCTTCGTCCGCGGACTGTTCAACTACTATCCGGAGAACAACCGGAAGAGCACCGCGCTGATCATCGACGACTACAGCCTGCTGAACCTGTATGCGGGTGTCCGCAGCCAGGACGGCGCCTGGGAAGTCGCGCTGTTCGCCAAGAACGCGTTCAAGACCGACGAAGTCCTGTCGCAGGACGCCAACGCCTACACCGTCAGCGGCAACCCGTTCGGCTCCAGCGGCTACTTCGGCACCACCTACACGCCGCGGCGTGAGGTGGGCGTCAACGTCCGCTACGCCTTCGGTTCGCGCTAAGCGCGGGCCTCGGCAAAGCTGAGCCTCAAGTCGCCGGGTGGCCCTGCCGCCCGGCGATTTTCTTTTGTGGTCCGGGGGTTTGCTTTTGCTGGGGACAGGCTGCGCCCGCAGCGCCACAGTTCAAAACTTCTGCGTGTGCCGCTGCAAGCTGCGCAGAAAAATGACATACCGCAGATGCCGTTCTCTCATTTGATGCGTTCCCCGGGCGTGAAGCTTACGATGTCCCTCCCCTCCGCCCGTCCGTCCTGCAGCCGTCGCGCGCTGCTCCTTGCGGTCCCCGGGCTCGCCGTCGCCGGACACGCCCTGGCGCAGGAGCCGGCCGCGCCGCCGCTCATCACGCTGCCGCCGCCGCTCCCGCCGCCGCCGCCGCCGCCGGTTGTCATTCCGCCGCTGAGCGCTGCGCAGACCGAGGTCGCCGTCCGCGTGCTGAACGCCGCCGAGACCCACGGCCTGCCGCGGCAGCAGTTTTCGACCAACGATCCGCCGGAGCGGATCACGACCGCGCTTTTGCGCTACGCCCACGACGTGCACGTCGGCCGGCTCGCGCCGGAAAACTTCCTCGACGCCTGGGGCGTGCGCCCGCCGCCCTACGACCCGCGCGCCGACCTCGCCGCGGCGCTGACCGCCGATCGCCTGGAAACCTGGCTGGCCAGCCTGCCGCCGCCCTACTCCGGCTACAACGCGCTGCGGCGCGGGCTGGCGAGCTATCGCGAGATCGGCGCCAAGGGCGGCTGGAAGCCGCTGGCCGAGGGCCCCGACTTCGGGCTCGGGACCAAGGGCGCGCGCGCCGCGGCCCTGCGCGCCCGGCTAGCCGCCGAGGATCCCGCCGTCGACGCCCGCGGCCCGGCCGCCGTCGACGCCGACCTGCAGCAGGCCATCGCCCGTGCCCAGCGTCGCTTCGGGCTGAAGCCCGACGGGGTCGTCACCGCCGAGACCCTGGCGGCGCTCAACCAGCCGGTCGGCCAGCGGGTGCTGCAGATCCTCGCCAACCTGGAACGCTGGCGCTGGCTGCCGCCGACCATGCCGGCCACCCGCGTGCAGGTGAACTCCGGGGCGGCGATCGTCACCCTGTTCCAGGACGACAAGCCGGTGCTGTCGATGAAGGCGGTCTCCGGCAAGCCCGGCGACGAGACGCCGATGCTGTTCTCCAGCATCCATTCGATCGTGCTCAATCCCCCCTGGAACGTGCCCAGCGGAATCGCCAGCCGGGAGCTGTGGCCGAAGGAGCGCGCCAAGCCGGGCTACCTGCGCCGCAACGGCTTCGTGGTGATCAAGACCGAAGGCGGTTCGCGCCTGCAGCAGCGCGCGGGCTCGCAGAGCGCGCTCGGCCGCTACAAGTTCGACTTCGACAACCCCTACACCGTCTTCCTGCACGACACCCCGACCCAGAGCACCTTCGCCCACTACGGCCGCCAGGCGAGCCATGGCTGCGTGCGGTTGGAGAAGCCCAAGGAACTGGCCGAGGCCCTGCTCGCCAAGGATCCTGCCTGGACGTCGGAACTGATCGCCGAGGCCGTCGCCAAGGGCGGCACCCAGCGCGTGCGCCTGCCGGCGCCGACGCCGATCTTCATCTTCTACTGGACGGCCTTCGCGTCGCCCGACGGCTCGATGAACTTCCGCTCCGACCCCTATAATTGGGATCGGCTGCTGCTGCAGCGAATCGGGGTGCTTGACGCCCCCAAGGTCTGAGGAGGCCGCCCCGATGAACAAACTGCCCCGAATTCTGCTGCTGGTCGGCGGGCTGGTGCTGGTGCTGCTGGTCGGCGTCCTGATCGGACGCGGCCAGCACGCGGCGCCGACCTCGGAGCCGTCTACGCCGGCTACGGTTCAGATCACCACCGCCCCGCCGCCCGCGCCGCCGCCGCCGCCGCTGCCGGCCCCGGTGCAGGCGCCCGCGCCGCCGCCCGCGGCGATCCCGACGATCGCGCCCGACCTGCAGGTGCAGGAAGACGCCGCGGCGGTCGGCATGACGACGCTCGAGGCTGCCGAGGTGGATCCCGCGACGACGCCGGCCAGCACGGACGCGAACGAGCCGGTCGCGCCGCAGCCGCAGGGCTGATTTCAGAAGATCAGGTCAACTCCGGGCCGTGCGGCCCGGAGACGCCGCCTAGATCAGGCGCCGCTCCATTGGCGGACGCGACCCACGTCGACGTGGACAAAGTTCGACACCGGATAATAGCCGACGCCGCCGGCGCTCACGTCCAGCGCCGCCGAGCGCAGGTGGCGCAGTTCGACGCCCTGGACGCGGACGTCGATCGCCTTGCCCAGCATGTGCTGGCTCTTCTTGGCCACGCCGGAGCTGCGGCGGTTGAGCATGGCGTTGGTGTGCGGCGAGCGGTAGCCGGAGATCACCAGGAACGGCCGGTTGGACTCCAGCCGCACGTTGATGTCGTGCAGGGCGTCGAACAGGCGCGGATCGATCGGGTGCTGCTCGCCGTTGCGCCAGTCGCGCAGCACGCGGGTCGCCTCGGCCAGCGCGTCGGGCATGTAGCGGCCGTTGGCGTAGAAGACTTCGTTGAAGAAATCGCCGGTGTGCAGGTTGTGCAGCGCCGCGCGCCGGACCGCGCCGGTCTCCAGCCCTTGGGCTCGTACGACCGCCGGCGCGGCGACCGCCGCCAGCGCGCCCGCTGCGCCGAACAGCAATCCGCGGCGCGCGATCTTGGCCTGCATCCCCAACCACCCCAACCTGAACGGTTACGCTTACGCAGCAGCCAAGATTTGGCGCAAAACGCTTAAGGTCAACCTAACCGCAGGCCAGCTGCGACCACCTGACGCGCGGCAAAAGCGGACCAGGCGGCAGTTGAGCAACAAGAAACCCCGCGAGGCGTGCGCCTGCGGGGTTTCCGTAATCTGGTCGGTGGATGCGCCCTTACCGGGCGCGGCGACCCTATTTCAGGTGCTGCGCGAGGTGCTTGTTCATTTCGAACATGGACACACGGTCCTTGCCGCCGAACACCGGCTTCAGCTTGTCGTCAGCGACGATCTCACGCTTGTTCGCGGGGTTCTGCAGGTTGTTCGCCTTGATGTATTCCCAGATCTTCGAGACCACTTCGCCACGCGACAGCTGGCCGGCGCCGACGACGGCGGCAAGCTCCGCCGACGGAGTGAGCGGCTTCTGCAGCGCGTTGGTCTTTTTCGGTTCTGCCATGGTGTTCCCCCAGCTGGATTGAGGCGTCCGCCCCTTCAAGTTGCAAGCAGGGCTGAGTCGCAGAGGTATCCTAGGAGCCTCCTGCGCAGCGCGCCACAGGCACAAGCTGCCGAACTCCTCAGTAAACGCCGGAAAACTGTGAAATCAGCGCATCGGCAGCGGCTGATCGGTGCTGTAGAGCTGCGCAGTCTTGGCTTCCGCCGCCGGATCGAGCCGGCGATCGCGGCCGGAGGTCATGAACATGCCGTAGGCCAGGGCCCCGCCAAGCGCCAGAATCCCGGCGATCGCGAGGTAGGCCCACCAGCCGAGGCCGACGGCGACCGGCGTCGGCGTAGCGACAGCCGCGAAGATGTGGCCGAGCGTGGTCATGTACGCGCCCCAAAAAAAGGCTGCGACCGCCCAGGCGCACCAGATGAAGATGTGTTCGCCAAGCCGGCGGTCGTGCGCGTCCTCGTCACGCACGGCGTGCGCCGAGAGGTCGTCGGCACGAGACGTTGTAGCCATCGGGGTCTCCCTTTCCCAGCACCGGCCGAGGCCGGCGGCGTACAGGGAGCAACCCGCATGGCGGGGGCCAGTTCCCCGGCCGCAGCCGGGACCGTCCGCGGCAGCCTCAGGCGGGCGTCATCGGCGTCCGCAGCGCCTGGACGAAGTCCACCAGCGCGGCACGGGCCGGGCCGCGCGGCAAAGCGGTGTAGGCGCGCAGCAGCTCCAGCGCGCCGGGCTCCGCCAGCAGGGCGGCGACCTCGTCGATCGCGCCGCTCGCCGGCCCGGCTTCGCCGAACATCTCCGCCACCGGGGTGTCGAGCGCCGAGGCGATGCGCGACAGCATCGAGGCGCTGACGCGGTTGGCGCCGCGCTCGTACTTCTGGATTTGCTGGAAGGTCACGCCCGCCGCCTCGGCCAGGGCCTGTTGCGACATGCCGCGAAGCTTGCGGAGCAGACGGATACGCGCGCCCACGGCCACATCGACGGGGTCGGCGAGCGCCTCCGGCTTGCGAGTCATCGTGAGCTCCTGTCCTGCGTTCTGCTAGTGCACGGTTGCTGTGAAGCGACGATGCTCGGCGTCTCGATCTGAGATCCAGAACGACACCTTAGCAAGCGCCGTGCCAATCGCTTCGCGCAATGACGCGACGCCCGGCGCTTCCTGCTCGAGCGCGCTGAGCTCCAGCTCATAGGCGCTCAGCAGGTTGACGAGGTCCTCGGCCGCTGCACGCGCACGCTCAGTTTCGATGTCGTTCATTCAATCGCTCGTCGCGAAGATTGGTCGCGCGCATACCACGACTGTTCAGGTTCCGGAACTGCACGGGTGAATGTTGGCGGCTCACAACCCCGCCGAGCGCGTCAATTCGCCGCGATCCGACGCCCCTATCAGCCGGGGGCCAGCGCAACCGCTCAATTGGCGGCGATCGCGCGGCCCGCGCTCTGCGCATCCATCGCCGCACGCCCCTCGCGTTCGGCGATGCGGCGGAAGGTGGCCAACGCCTGCCCGACCACCTGGTCCATATTGTAGTAGCGGTAGGTCGCCAGGCGGCCGACGAACTGCACGTTCGGGGTCTCCAGCGCCAGGGCCTCGTACCGCTTGTAGAGCGCCTGATTCTCCGGCCGCGGCACCGGATAGTAGGGATCGCCGTCGGCGCTCGGGTATTCGTAGGTGATGGTCGTCTTGCCGATCGCCTGCCCCGTCATGTGCTTGTATTCGCTGATGCGGGTGTAGGGCGTGGACTCGGTCGGATAGTTGACCGTGCCGACCGGCTGCCACCATTCCTGGTTCAATGTCTCGTGCCGGAAGCTCAGGCTCCGATAGGGCAGCTTGCCGTGGCGGAAGTCGAAATACTCGTCGATCGGACCGGTGAAGATCAGCCGGTCATAGACCGCCTCGTCGCGCACCTCCTCGAAGTCCACCCCGAGCTGCAGCTCGATCCCTGGCTGGTCGAGCATGTTCTCGAACATCCGCGTGTAGCCGTCGGCCGGCATGTTCTGGAACTTGTCGGTGAAGTAGCGGTCGTCGGTGTTGGTCCGCGTCGGCACCCGGGCGGTGACCGACTTGTCGAGCTCCGAGGGGTCCATGCCCCACTGCTTGCGGGTGTAGCCTCGGAAGAAGGTCTCGTAGAGCTCGCGGCCGATGGCCGAGACGACCACGTCCTCGGAGGTGCAGATCTTCTCCACCGGCTCGGCGCGGCTCGCGAGATAGGCCGCCGCCGCCTCGTCGCTGTCCAGTTCGAGCCGGTAGAGCAGGTTCAGGGTCGTACGGTTGATCGGCATCGGCGCCAGCAAGCCGTTGTGGATCGAAGCCAGCACCCGGTGCTCGTACGGCCGCCAGCGCGTGAACTGCGACAGGTAGGCCGCGACCTCGTCGGAGTTGGTGTGGAAGATGTGCGGTCCGTAGCGGTGCATCAGCACCCCGGACGCGTCCTTCTGGTCATAGGCGTTGCCGGCGATGTGCGGCCGCCGGTCGACCAGCATCACCCGCTTGCCCAACTGGGTGGTGAGCCGCTCGGCCAGCACCGAGCCGGCGAAGCCCGCGCCGACGATCAGGTAGTCGAACGGCCGCTTGCGCGACGACGTGCGCGTCGCCGGCGCGGCCACCCCGCTGCTGGCCAGCGAGTCCTCGACCGCCTGTCGCCGCTGGGCGGCGGCGCACGACAGCTCGTGGTTCATCCGCACGAAGGTCTCGTCCCACGAGGACGCCGCCAGCGCGGTGTCGACCTCGCGCAGCCACTCCCCACGCACCTGCGACAGCGCCAGGGCCGCCTCGCAGGCGGCGACGAATTCGGCATGCGTCGTCGCCAGCCGCACCGCTTCGAGGTCGCCGTACTGACGGACCACGTCGACGATCGGCGTCGAGACCACCGGGCGGCCGCCGGCGAGATACTCCGGCGTCTTGGTCGGGCTGATAAAGCGCGTGGAGTCGTTGAGCGCGAAGGGCATCAGCGCCACGTCCCAGCCCGAGAGATAGCGCGGCAGCTCCTCGTAGTCCTTCGGGCCGAGGTAATGCAGGTTCGGCCGCTGCGGCAGGCTCGCCGGATCGATCTTCAGGACCGGACCGACGATCACCACGCTCCAGTCCGGCCGCGCGTCGGCCAGCGCCGCCAGCAGGTCCTGGTCGATCCGCTCGTCGATCACCCCATAGAAGCCGAGCCTCGGGCCCGGGATCTGCGCCTGGTCGGCCGGCGGCTCGGCCGCGCGGCGCGCGCTGGCGAAATGCGGGCGGTCGACGCTGGAGGGGAACGGATGAATGTTCGGATGCCGCTTCCGCTTGGCCTCCCAGAGCGAATAGCCGCCGGTGAAGACCACATCCGCCGCGGTCATCAGCTCGCGCTCGAGGCCGGCCAGCTCCGGCGGCGCGAACCGCAAATTCGCCAGCTCGTCCATGCAGTCATAGACGGTGCAGACCGACGACAGATGCCGCGAGAAGCGCAGCATCATCGGCGTGCAGTACCAGCGGATGAGGTCGCCCTCATGCGTCTCGAGCATCTCGTCCAGCAGGTCGCGCAAGGCGGCCTCGCACTGCTCCGCCGACAGGCGCTCGGGCAGCATCGGGGTCACCACGGTCACGCCGCTGTCGGAGTAGGTGCGGCGCTCGAGCGCCGGCACATTCAGGTCAGCGAGATAGAGCGGCTCCTCCCAGAAGATCACCCGACGCCCCCGGGCGAACCGGGTCATCAGGTGCTGCGGACGTTGAAAGCCGAAGTTCCAGCGCAGATGGGAGAAGCAGAGGAGCGTCTGGCGCCCCCTGGAACGCGGTCCCCCTTGGGGATGCAATGGCGCAGCGCTTCCGGCGCTGGGGAACCACTGAGTGTCCAAGGCGCATTCCTTTGGCTGGGTACGGCACACGAGCCCGGCTGAGAGAACACCCAGCCCGCAGCCCGGTTCCGTGCTTCGCCCGGCCCCGCCTCAGGATTTCACCCTAGTAGCAAATGCTAATCCGCGCGGGCTGCCCGGGGTTCCCACGGCGCTAGTCGACCGACGCCTGCATCTTGCGTTCGCCGCGCACGCCGGCGCCATACCTCGGCGTGCGCTCCCAGCGAAGCGCATCGGCGACGATCTGATCGAGCGAGGAACGGGTCGCGCTCCACCCGAGCAGTTCACGGGCCCGAGACGGGTTGGCCACCAGGCTCGCCGGGTCGCCGGCGCGGCGGGCGCCGATGCTGTGCGGCACGGCGTGGCCGACCGCCTGGCCGACCGCCTTGACCACCTCGAACACCGACGCCCCCTGGCCGGTGCCGACATTGACCGCTTCGAAGGCGCCGGCCGGCAGGTCGGCCTCCAGCGCCGCGACGTGCGCCGCGGCCAGATCGCTGACGTGGATGTAGTCGCGCAGGCAGGTGCCGTCGGGGGTGTCGAAGTCGTCGCCGAACACCGTCAACGGCTTGCCGTCGCCGAGCGCCGCGGCGATCGCCAGCGGAATCAGGTGGGTCTCCGGCTCGTGCGCCTCGCCGATCTGGTCCGAGGGGTCGGCGCCGGCGGCGTTGAAGTAGCGCAGCGCCACGCCGGTCAGGCCGTAGGCGCGGCATTGCGCCTGGATCATCCATTCGCAGGCGAGCTTGGTGTCGCCATAGGGGCTGGCGGGAGCCTTGGGCGCGTCCTCCGGGATGGTCTCCAGCGGACCGCGACCGCCCTGGCCGTAGACCGCCGCGCTCGACGAGAAGACCAGCCGGCCGACCCCGCGGTCGCGCATCGCGCCCAGCAGCGAGACGGTGCCGGCGACATTGTGCTCCCAGAACAGGTCCGGCTTGGCGACCGAGCGGCCGACCTCGATCAGGCCGGCGAAGTGGATCACCGCCTTGATCCCGTGTTCCGCGAGTGCGTCGCCCAGCGCCCGCTCATCGCGGATGTCGCCATGGACGAACGGCCCCCAGCGCACCGCGTCGCGGAAGCCGGAGCTGAGATTGTCATAGACGACCGGCAGATAGCCGCGGTCGTGCAAGGCCTTGGCGGTGTGAGCGCCGATGAAGCCGGCTCCGCCGGTCACCAGTACGGCGGCTTTCGTTCCCCGATCCATGCGCGCTCAATAACCTCTCAATTGTCACGGTTCCATGTCCCGGCGAACCTTAGGTCCATTGGTGGACCCGAGGAACGTTTTGCGGCGCCGAAAGCATTCTCCCGCCAAATTGACGGGAGCGCCGGGGTCGAATGCAAGCCCTGGAGCTACGGCGCGGGCACGAGCGCACCGTCAACCGGGTCGACAGCCTCTACTTTGACCAGCGCCTCGAGGACCTCGCCGCCGAGTTGGCGCGGCTGACCGAGGGCCGGAGCCCCCGGCTCATGTGGGCGGCGCCTTGCCCTCCAGCTGCCCGCGCAGCCAGGCGTTCTCCTGCTCCAGCGCCCGCATCCGCGCCTGCGCCGGCTCCAGCATCGCGGCGATGTCGGCCTCGGTGAAACGCGGGGTGATGTGTTGCGAACAGTTCCAGTCGTAACCCTCGATCGCGATGACGATTCCACGCTCGACCTGGGCCGGATAGTCGTCCCGCAGCCGCGCCAGCGCGGCCGGGTCGCCGTCCGTGTCGACCACGCGGGCGTGGCCGACCAGCTTCAGCCGCCGCCGGTTGGGATAGTCCATCAGGAGCAGCGACACGCGATCGTCGCCGGCCAGATTGCCGAGGCTGAGGTACTGGCGGTTGCCGCGGAAATCCGCGAAGCCGAGCGTCCGCTCGTCCAGCACCTTCAGGAAGCCCGCCGGCCCGCCGCGATGCTGCACGTAGGGCCAACCGGTCTCGGAGACGCTCGCCAGATAGAAACTGTCCCGCTCGGCGATCATCTGCGCCTCCGCCGGGCCCAGCCGGTCATGCGTCGGCGCGTCGGGCCGCTCGACGCGGGCGTAGAGGCCGCGTGAGCCGAGCGCCTCCCTGCGCCGCCTTCACCTGCGGCGTGAACATCAGTTCGGCGTAGCGTTGCGCCATCGTCGGCCTCCCTGCAGCAGTGCGGCCAACGTGCGCGGGCGGCGTTCAGCCCAGCGGCTTCTGGTAGGTCGGACCGTCCTCGTCGATTTCGAACAGGTCTTCCTCGTTTTCCGCCAGAAGCTCGTCCAGCGCGTCGATCACGGCGTCGAGCTGCTCCGGCGACGTGGCGAAGTCGGTCGCCTCGCCGGCCTCGTCCACCAAGTGGAGCACGAAGTCCTCTTCGCGCACGGATATCGCGAACTTTGCCAGCTGTCGCATGGTGTCCCTCCGGTCGCTTGCTTAAACAGCCGGCGGCGACCTTTCGTTCAGGTGAGCCCGCGCGCCGCGGCCACCACGCGCCGCGCCTTCTCAGCCGTCTCCACCGGCGACTGCCCGGCTTGGTAGAGTTCGCCGCCGAGACCGAAGGCGCTGGCGCCCGCCGCCCACCAGTCGGCCATCTGCGCCGGACCGACGCCGCCGACCGCCCAGACCACCGCCTCGGCCGGCAGCACCGCCGAGAGCTGCTTCACGTGCGCCGGCCCGTAGCTGACCGCCGGAAACAGCTTCAGGTGCCGGGCGCCGGCCTCCAACGCGGCGAAGGCTTCAGTCGGGCTCGAGAAGCCCGGCGCAGGCGCCAGCCCCAGCGCCAGCGCCCGGGCGATCACCGCCGGGTTCACATTGGGCGAGACGATGATCTGGCCGCCGGCTGCAGCCACCTGCTCGACCGCCGCCGGCGTCAGCACCGTGCCGGCGCCCACCGCCATGCGATCGCCGAAGGCTTCGGCCAGCTTGCGGATGCTGGCGATCGGATCCGGCGAGTTCAGCGGCACTTCGACCCCGCGCACGCCCTCGGCGTAGAGCGCCTCGGCGTGGTCGAGGATCTCGTCCGGTCGGACGCCGCGCACGATCGCCACCACCGGGCACTCGGCCAGCGCGTCATCCAGGCTGCGGGTCATTGTCCAGTTCCCTTACGATAGAGAGCGAAGAGGCCGGCGACCGCCGCGGCCTCGCCGTCGAAGGTTTCGCAAGCGACACCGCGGTGTTCCAGCGCCTGGCGGTAAAGGGCGCAGAGCCCGGCGTCGCCGAGAACGGCGACCGGGGTGTCCGGCGCAAGGCCCAGCAGCCGCGGCACGCTCGCGGTCTCGGCGCCGATCAGCAGGCCCGAAAGGTAGGACGGCGTGCTCTCGGCGGGCTTGCCGCGCCCGACCACCCGGGCCCGAGCGGTGAACAGCCGGGCGGCCAGCGCAGCGCCGTCGCCGGCTGCGACCAGCCCTTCGGAGAAGGCCTCGGCGTCGTCCGCCGGCGCGTCGCTCTTCAGCACGCTGTGCTTGCGCAGCACGGCGAACAGCTCGCCGGTCATGGCGGTGACGAACCGGGTCAGCCGACCGTCCTCGACCACCATCCACTTGGCGTGGGTTCCGGGGTGGCAGACCAGATGCCGGCCGCGCGCACGGTCGGGATTCAGCGCCAGCCAGCCGAACAGCTGGGTCTCCTCCCCGCGCATGACGTCGCCGGCGCCTGCCAGGCCGTCGCCGCGGACGCCCGGCGCGATCCGCGCCCAGCCTGAAGCGTCTCCGGCCGTGACCGGCGGCGCGACCAGCGCGCCCGCCAGGTCGTCGAGGCCGACCGGACAGTCGAGATAGGGAGCGACGCACCAGCCCAGGTTCGAGCCGATCATGCCGCACAGCACCGCCGGCGTCCCGACGGCGTCCAGCGCCGGGCGCACCTCGCTCTCGAGACGGGCGGCGGCCTCGCCGGGCTGCAGCCTGGAGACGCCGAGGGCGAAGTCGCGGCTCGCGACCACCCGCCCCGAGGCGTCCAGCGTCCAGGCGCGCAGATTGGTCGTGCCCCAGTCGCAGGCGAGCACAGCAGCTGCCGTCATTCCGTGGGATCCCCGCGTTACGTCCGCGCTGGACTTGCTCACGCGGAAGCCCAGGTCAACGCCTTTGTCCGCCCACGGGCCGCTGTCGAGGTAAAGCCGGCGCCAGCCGCGCCCCGCAAGGGTGCGACAACCTGACCGCACCCTGCCGGTTCCATTTAAGGTCGCGCGCGCACTATCCTCGACACAAGAACCGGGAGGGGAATCCCGACATGCGCCTGTCCCGCGGCTTCGGCGACCTGGTCCGCAGCGTCCACGTGCAGTCCGCAGCGAAAGGCGCGAAGTCCTGCCGACCCAGCCAGTGATGATCGGCGGCGCGCCGGTGGTGGCGCTCCAGGGCCGCGACCTGCCGGCGGCCGGCCCGGCCTTCACCGCCGCCGAGGTGGCCCCAGGCCGCGGCTTCCTGCTGCTGCGCGCCGCGTTGCGGCTCTCCTCTGGCCAGACCGTCGACGGCGTCGTCGGCCCGCCGCCGGCGCAGGCGGCGCAGATGCTCGACGGCGGGCCCGAGGACTTCGCCGGCAACCGCGCCTTCAGTTTCGGCGGCGCGATCCTCGCCCCCTACGCCAACCGCATCCGTGGCCGCGAGGTGGCCGGCGCCCGTCAGATCGAAGTTGAGATCGACAACCGCGTCGTCCGGCTGCCGAGCAACTGGGGCGGCAAGGCCCCGGGCGCGGCGCAGTACGCCATGCACGGCCTGATCCTCGACGCCCCGACGGCCTGGGAGCAGCCGTCGCCCGACCGCGCGCTCGGGCGCCTCGACGCCGGCGACTTCGGCGGCCGGTGGCTCTCGCAGGCCGAGATGGATTTCGAATGGCGGCTGCAGGGCGGCGCGCTGATCCTCACCGTCTCGGCGCGCAACATCGGCGCCGAGCCCCTGCCCCTCGGCCTCGGCTGGCACCCCTATTTCGCCCTGCCGAGCGGTCAGCGCGCCCAGGCCCGACTGCGCCTGCCGGCCGCGAGCCGCGTCGAGGTCGACGACTACGACCAGGTGCTGCCGACCGGGCGACTGCTGTCGACCGCCGGATCGGCCTACGATTTCACTGCGCAGCAAGGCCGCCCGCTGGGCGCCCTCTACCTCGACGACTGTTTTACGAACTTGGCGCACGAAGACGGCCGCGTTGTGGTCGAATTGATCGACCCGGCCGCCGGCCTCGGCCTGCGCGTCACCTCGCCGACACCGCAGGTGAAGGCGGTGCAGGTCTATGCCCCGCTCGACCAGACGTTCGTCGCCATCGAGCCGCAGTTCAACCTGGCCGATCCGTTCGGCGCGGTCTGGCCGGCCGGAACCGACACCGGCATGGCCCGCCTGCCGCCTGGCGCGCGCCTCGCCTACGAGGTCCGGGTGGAGCCGTTCGAGGTCCGGAACCCCGCTAACTTTTGAGGGTTCATTGGGCCAAATCGAGGTTTCCATGACAAAAAAACCCGCCCCGCCGGCCCGTCCGGCAGGCGGCGAAGTGGTTGATTTCGACACCGCTCTGCTCAACGCCCGCCCGCCGGAACAGAAGGTCGAACTGATGGCCGAAGCGTCGATCCTCGCCGCCGCGTTTGCGCCCGAGGGCCGCGCCGTGCAAATCGAACGCCTGGCGCATTCGCTCGAGACCGGGCTGCGCGACCTCGACATCGGCCGCGCCCGCGCGCGGCTGCTCGCCGCAGCGCTGCGCCAGGTGGCCCGCCAGGCGGCGTGACCGCCTGAGCCCCGAGGCGACGCTAGCCGGTCGCCGCCCACCCAGGCATCGCCGCCGCAGGGCCGCCCGGGGGATCCAGCAGCTTGCGCAGCTTCGCGGCCATGACCGCCGTCTCATACGGCTTGTCGAGCAGCGGGAACTCCATGTCCTCCCCGCCGCCATCGCGCAGGAAGCCGGAGCTCAGCAGCACAGTCAGGCCGGGACGCAGCTCCCGCGCCGCGCGGGCCAGGCTTACGCCGCTGACCCCGCCCGGCATCACCACGTCGGTGAACAGCAGGTCGAACTCCGCGGGCGTGCGCAGGATCTCCAGCGCCTCGGCGGCGTTGCTCGCGGTCGTCACCTGATAGCCCAGGCCGGTGAGCAGATCGAAGGTCAGCGCCAGCACCGTGGCGTCGTCCTCGACCAGCAGGATCTTCTCGTCACCGCCGACGATCTCACCCTGCGGCGCCTCGTTGCGGATCTCCACCGCGGCCTCGCTCGACTGCGGCAGGCGCAGGCGGAAGGTGGTGCCCTGCCCCTCGGCGCTGTCCAACTGGACCTCGCCCTCGGACTGCCGGACGAAGCCATAGACCTGCGACAGCCCCAGGCCCGAGCCCTTGCCCACCTCCTTGGTGGTGAAGAAGGGCTCGAATACGCGATCGCGCACCTCCGGCGTCATGCCAAGGCCGGTGTCCTTGACGGCGATCACCACCCAGTCCGCGCCCTCGCGGGTCTCGGTGGCGGTGCAGATCGACAGCGCCCCGCCGTCCGGCATCGCATCGCGCGCGTTGACCGCGAGGTTGAGCAGCGCCGTCTCCAGCTGGTTCGGGTCGACGTGCGCGCAGAGCGCCGCCTGGTCCAGCGACAGCTCCACCGTCACGGCCTCGCCGACCGCCTGCCGGACCAGCGGGGTGAATTCGCGGATCAGCACGTTGACGTCGAGGGTGATCGGCCGCAGGTGCTGGCGACGGGAGAAGGCCAGCAGCTGACGGGTCAGGTCGCGGCCGCGCTCGGCGGCCTGGCGGATGGCGTCGACCCGGCGCGCCCGGCGGCGCTCGTCCTCGGCCTTGCGCGCCAGCATGTCGACATTGCCGAGCACGACGGTCAGCAGGTTGTTGAAGTCGTGCGCCACCCCGCCGGTCAGCTGTCCGACCGCCTCCATCTTCCGCGCCTGGGCGAGTTGCTCCTCCAGCAGACGGCGATCGGTGGCGTCGAGCAGGATGCCGAAGATCTGCGGCGGGGCCCCGTCGAACGCCGGCGCCAGCACGCCCTGGTCCTGCAGCACCCGGTACTGCCCGTCGGCGCAAAGCCAGCGAAACTCGGCGGCGTAACGGCCGTGCCGCTCCGCGCTGCGCAGCGCCTCGCGCACGATCCCTACGTCCTCCGGATGGACCCGATCCAGGCCGAACTCCGGCTCGGACAGGAACCGCGAAGCCGGGAATCCGGTGATCTGCTCGATCGCCTGGGAGACGAACTGCGGCGCGTGCGGCGGCTCGACATTGCGCGAGGTGAAGACGATCGGCAGCGACTGCAGGATGGCTTCCTGCCGCGCCTCGGTCTGGCGCAGCGCGCGCTCGGTCTGCGCGGCGTCGGCCTTCACCCGGGCATGCTCGTCGAGCAGCCACTGCTGGTAGGCGGACTGGCGCTTCACCTCCTCGGTCTTCAGGTACAGGTCGACGAGGACCGCCACCTTGGACTTCAGGATGAACGGATCCACCGGCTTGAAGACCACGTCCACCGCGCCGGCCGAATAGGCCTGAAACACGTGGGCCTCGTCGCGGAAGATCGCGGTCAGGAAGACGATCGGCGTGCGGCTGGTGCGCTTGCGCGAGCGGATCAGTTGGGCCGTTTCGTAGCCGTCCATGCCCGGCATGTGCAGGTCGAGCAGGATGACCGCGAACTCGTCGACGAGCAGCCGCCGCAGCGCCTCTTCGCCGGACCGCGCGACGACCAGTTCGTGGCCGAGCTCCTCCAGCGCCTGCACCGCGGCGAAGGCGTTCCGCTCGTCATCGTCGACAACGAGGATCCGCGCGGTGAGCGGAGTCGACAGGTCGGGCGGCTCGGGCCGCTCCGCCGGCGACCAGGCTTGACCGGATCCGGTGGGAGACGACGTCACGTCAGCTCGCTTGCGGCAGGATCGGGACGGCGGCGTCGCTGGACAGTCTCAGCGCATCGGCCCGCTGGATGGAGACACGCAACACCGACACCAGATGGTCGATGTCCACTGGCTTGGAGACATAGTCCGACGCGCCGGCCTGGATACACTTCTGACGGTCGCCCTTCATCGCCTTGGCTGTGACCGCGATGACCGGCAGGTCGCGCAGTTCGTCGCGCGCCCGGATCTCGCGGATCGTCTCGTAGCCGTCCATATCGGGCATCATGATGTCCACCAGCACCACGTCGACGTCGGGCTGGGCGTCGAGCACCTCCAGCCCCGCGCGCCCGCTCTCGGCGTAGGCCAGCTCGATACCGTACTCTTCGAGCGCCGAGGCGAGCGAGAAGATGTTGCGGATGTCGTCATCGATCACCACGACCTTGCGGCCGGCCAGCACGGCGTCGTCCTGCTTCGGCTGGTCGAGCTTGGCCTGGGCCTCGGCCGGCAGCTGCTCGACCAGCGAGTGCAGCGACAGGCTCGCCTGATCGACCAGCTGGTCCGGGGTGCGCGCCAGGCGGACAAGGCCGCCAAAGACGGCGAGCCGCAGCCGGCGGTCGTCCTCCTCGCTCAGTTTGTCTGGGGCGAAGACCACCGCCAACGGCGTCGGGCCGTCGCTCTGCTTCAACAGCTCGAGGATCTGGCTCGCCGGCGCCGCCGACGCCTCGACGACGAGACCGTCGGGCCGCTCAGCAGCCGGCCGGGCGAGCACCGCGGCGAGGTCGGAGGCCAGCTCCACCTGGGTGAAGCAGCGGCGCAGCACGTCGGCGGCCTCACCTTCCTGGCCGACCAGCACGATGCGCCGCTCGGCCTTGTCGACGAAGTTCTTCACGCCCTGCAGGGTCGAGACCACCACCTCGCGCTCGACCGGCTTGTGGGTGAAGCCGAAGGCGCCGAGCGACAGGCCGAGCCCCTTCTGATCGTCGGCCGAGATCACGTGCACCGGGATGTGCCGCGTCTCCGGCGTGCGCTTCAACAGATCGAGCAGAGCCAGGCCGTCCATGTCGGGCAGGCCGAGGTCGAGCATGATGGCGTCGGGGCCGAACCGGCGGGCCAGCGACGGCACGGCCGCCCCTTCCCCGGTCACCACGCCCTTGAACCCGCCCTCGCGCACGAGGCTGAGCAGGATCGCCGCGAACCGCGGGTCGTCCTCGACGATCAGCACCACGCTGTCGTCGGAGCTGATGGCCTCGCGATCGTCGGCCACCGCCTCGCTCGTCGCCTCGGCCATCACCGAGGGCAGCATCATCGGCCGCGTCGCCGGCGCGCCGGCGGAGCGCGGCACGGTCAGCGGCTGCGCCGGGCTGAAGTTCAGCGGCAGGTAGAGAGTGAAGGTCGAGCCGCGACCGGGCTTGGAGACCATCCTCAGCTCGCCGCCCAGCATCTGCGAGATCTCGCGGCTGATCGACAGGCCCAGCCCGGTGCCGCCGTACTTGCGGCTGGTGGTGCCGTCGGCCTGCTGGAAGGGCTCGAAGATGATCCGCTGCTTGTCGTCGGCGATGCCGATGCCGGTGTCCTCGACCGCGATCGCCAGCACCTGGCCGGCGGTGTTCAGGTGGTCGTTGGTCGGGTTCCAGCCGCTGCGGGCGCGGGAGACCTTCAGCTTGACGTGGCCGTGCTCGGTGAATTTGAAGGCGTTCGACAGCAGGTTCTTGATCACCTGCTGAAGCCGCTTGTCGTCGGTGTACATCGACCGCGGCAGGGCCGGATCGAGCTCGACCTTGAACTCCAGCTTCTTGTCGGCCGCGACCTGGCTGAACATCCGGTCGACCTGATCGCGCAAGGACGCGAAGGACATCTCGCCGATGTCCAGGGTGACCGTGCCGGACTCGATCTTCGACAGGTCGAGGATGTCGTTGATCAGCCCCAGCAGGTCGGCGCCCGCGTCGTGGATGTTGCGGGCGAACTCGACCTGCTTGTCCGAGAGGTTGCCCTGGGCGTTGTCGGCCAGCAGCTTCGACAGGATCAGCAGCGAGTTCAGCGGCGTGCGCAGCTCGTGGCTCATATTGGCCAGGAACTCGGACTTGTACTTCGAGGTCAGCGCCAGTTGCTCGGCCTTGTCCTCGAGCGCCAGCTTGGCCTGTTCGACCTCCCGGTTCTTCGCCTCCACCTGCTGGTTCTGCACCGACAGCAGGTGCGCCTTCTCCTGCAGCTCGGCGTTGGTCTGCTGCAGCTCCTCCTGCTTGGTGCGCAGCAGCTCCTCGGACTGGCGCAAGCTGGCGGCTTGCTGCTCCAGCCGGTCGTTGGTCTTCTTCAGCTCCTCCTGCTGCGCCTGCAGCTCGGAGGTCAGCAGCTGCGACTGCTTCAGCAGCCCCTCGGTCCGCATGTTGGCGGCGATGGTGTTCAGCACGATGCCGACGGATTCCATCAGCTGGTCGAGGAACTGCTGCTGGGTCTCGTTAAACTCGCCGAAGGTGGCCAGCTCGATGACCGCCTTCACCTCGCCCTCGAACAGCGCCGGCAGGACGATGATGTGCGCCGGCGGCGCCTCGCCCAGGCCCGAGGAGATCTGGACGTAGTCCTTCGGCACGTTGCTCAGCAGGATGCGCGACTTCTCGTAGGCGCATTGCCCGATCAACCCCTCGCGCAGCTTGAACTGGCTGGCCAAGTGCTTGCGGTTGTTGAAGGCGTAGGAGGAGGCCAGGTTCATCACCATCTGGCCGTCGTCGTCCCGATCGCTGACGTAGAACACCGCGTGCTGGGCGTTGATCAGCGGCGCCAGCTCCGACAGCACCAGGTTGGACACGGTCGACAGGTCGCGCTCGCCCTGCAGCATGCGGGTGAACCGGGCGAGGTTGGTCTTCAGCCAGTCCTGCTCGGTGTTCTTCAACGTCTGATCCTTCAGGTTGCGGATCATCTCGTTGATGTTGTTCTTCAGCTCCTCGACCTCGCCCGAGGCCTCGACGGCGATCGAGCGGGTCAGGTCGCCCTTGGTCACGGCGGTGGACACCTCGGCGATGGCGCGCACCTGGGTGGTCAGGTTGGCCGCCATGCCGTTTACGTTGTCGGTCAGGTCGCGCCACAGGCCGGCCGCGCCGGGCACCCGGGCCTGGCCGCCCAGCTTGCCCTCGATCCCCACCTCCCGGGCCACGTTGGTCACTTGGTCGGCGAAGATCGCGAGCGTCTCGATCATGCCGTTGATGGTGTCGGCGAGCGCGGCGATTTCGCCCTTGGCGTCCAGCGTCAGCTTGCGCTTCAGGTCGCCCATGGCGACCGCGGTCACGACGTCGGCGATGTTCCGCACCTGACCGGTCAGGTTGTTGGCCATCATGTTCACATTGTCGGTCAGGTCCTTCCAGGTGCCGGCGACGCCGGAAACCTGCGCCTGGCCGCCGAGCTTGCCCTCGGTGCCGACTTCCCGCGCCACCCGGGTCACTTCCGAGGCGAAGGCGTTCAGCTGGTCCACCATGGTGTTGATGGTGTTCTTCAGCTCCAGGATCTCGCCGCGCACGTCGACGGTGATCTTCTTCGACAGGTCGCCGCGCGCCACCGCGGTGGTCACCTCGGCGATGTTCCGCACCTGGCCGGTCAGGTTGCCGGCCATCAGGTTCACGTTGTCGGTCAGCTCCTTCCAGGTGCCGGCCACCCCCTTCACTTGCGCCTGGCCGCCGAGCTTGCCCTCGGTGCCGACTTCCCGCGCCACCCGGGTCACTTCCGAGGCGAAGGAGTTCAACTGATCCACCATGGTGTTGATGGTGTTCTTCAGCTCCAGGATCTCGCCGCGCACGTCGACGGTGATCTTCTTCGACAGGTCGCCCATGGCCACCGCGGTGGTCACCTCGGCGATGTTCCGCACCTGGCCGGTCAGGTTGGCGGCCATGAAGTTCACGTTGTCGGTCAGGTCCTTCCAGGTGCCGGCGACCCCCTTCACCTGCGCCTGGCCGCCGAGCTTGCCCTCGGTGCCGACTTCCCGCGCCACGCGGGTCACTTCAGAGGCGAAGGCGTTCAGCTGATCCACCATGGTGTTGATGGTGATCTTCAGCTCGAGGATCTCGCCCTTCACGTCGACGGTGATCTTCTTCGACAGGTCGCCCGTGGCCACCGCGGTGGTCACCTCTGCGATGTTGCGCACCTGGCCGGTCAGGTTGCCGGCCATCAGGTTCACGTTGTCGGTCAGCTCCTTCCAGGTGCCGCCGACGCCCTTGACGTTGGCCTGGCCGCCGAGCTTGCCCTCGGTGCCGACCTCGCGCGCCACCCGGGTCACCTCCGACGAGAAGGCGTTCAGCTGATCCACCATGGTGTTGATGGTGTTCTTCAGCTCCAGAATCTCGCCGCGCACGTCGACGGTGATCTTCTTCGACAGGTCGCCCATGGCCACCGCCGTGGTCACCTCGGCGATGTTCCGCACCTGGCCGGTCAGATTGCCGGCCATCAGGTTCACATTGTCGGTCAGGTCCTTCCAGGCCCCGGTCACCCCCTTCACCTGCGCCTGGCCGCCGAGCTTGCCCTCGGTGCCGACCTCGCGCGCCACCCGGGTCACTTCCGAGGCGAAGGCGTTCAGCTGGTCCACCATGGTGTTGATGGTGTTCTTCAGCTCCAGAATCTCGCCGCGCACGTCGACGGTGATCTTCTTTGACAGGTCGCCCATGGCCACCGCGGTGGTCACCTCGGCGATGTTCCGCACCTGGCCGGTCAGGTTGGCGGCCATGAAGTTCACGTTGTCGGTCAGGTCCTTCCAGGCCCCGGTGACGCCCTCGACGCGCGCCTGGCCGCCAAGCTTGCCCTCGGTGCCGACTTCCCGCGCCACCCGGGTCACTTCCGAGGCGAAGGCGTTCAGCTGGTCCACCATGGTGTTGATGGTGATCTTCAGCTCGAGGATCTCGCCGCGCACGTCGACGGTGATCTTCTTCGACAGGTCGCCGCGCGCCACGGCGGTGGTGACCTCGGCGATGTTCCGCACCTGACCGGTCAGGTTGGCGGCCATGAAGTTCACGTTGTCGGTCAGGTCCTTCCAGGCCCCGGTCACGCCCTTCACCTGCGCCTGGCCGCCGAGCTTGCCCTCGGTGCCGACTTCGCGCGCCACCCGGGTCACTTCCGAGGCGAAGGAGTTCAGCTGGTCCACCATGGTGTTGATGGTGTTCTTCAGCTCCAGCACCTCGCCCTTCACGTCGACGGTGATCTTGCGCGACAGGTCGCCGTTGGCGACGGCGGTGGTGACCTCGGCGATGTTGCGCACCTGGCCGGTCAGGTTGGCGGCCATCAGGTTCACGTTGTCGGTCAGGTCCTTCCAGGCGCCGGCGACGCCTTTCACCTGCGCCTGGCCGCCGAGCTTGCCCTCGGTCCCGACCTCCCGCGCCACCCGGGTCACTTCCGACACGAACGAGCCGAGCTGGCCGACCATGGTGTTCACCACCTTGCCCGTGCGCAGGAACTCGCCGCGCATCGGCCGCTCCTCGTTCTCCAGGTCCATGGTCTGCGACAGGTCGCCCTTCGCCACCGCGCCGATCACCCGCGCCATCTCGGCGGTGGGGTGCACCATGTCGGCGATCAGGGTGTTGACCGCGTCGACGCCGGCGGCCCAGGCGCCCTGCGCCCCCGGCAGCTTGGCCCGGTGGTTGATCTTGCCCTGTCGGCCGACCGCCTCGCCCAGCCGGTCGAACTCCTTGGTCATGCGGTCGTTGAGCTCGACCACGTCGTTGAAGGCTTCGGCGATCTCGCCGCCGACCCCGGTCAGTCCCTTCGGCAGCCGCACCGAAAAGTCGCCGCGGCGGAAGGCCCTGAGCGCCGCCAGCAGCTCCTGGGTCGCCAGCTCCGCCTCGGGTTGGCGGGCGCGCAACGTAGCTTTCTTGCCAGCCCGCGCGGCGCCGGAACGAACGGCGGAAGACGACTTCAGATCAGATTGCGGCATGGATCCCCACCCAGCGAGACGCGGCATGGGGCCATGCTTTGACGCCGCCGGTCCCCACCGACGCGACAAGACACACCCCCGCCCTGAGGGAGGAACTTCTGGAACTAAAGTTCGGTTCCAGCTTGGCTTGTTAAAAACCGGGATCTGAAGAAATGCGGCTGGCGGCCCCGCAGGCGGCGCCCGGACAAACCCCGACGCACGGCGGTCAACGCCCCTAGGGGTTACGCCAAAAGTTCATAAAAAACAACCGCCACCACAGGTCGAGCGGCGGCCGCGGAACCCCCCGGCAGGGCTTCCGTTTGCCCTTGGGGGCGATCGGCCCCCGTGACCTTCAGGACGCCAGCGCGCAATGTCGCAAGCCTACGACGCCGCCTCATTCGAACCGCCGCCGGGCACCGAGGCGTTCTACGCCGACAGCTTGCGGCTGCTGAACGAGTCGCGGATTCCGTTCCTGCTGTCCGGCACCTACGCGGTCACCGCCTATACCGGCATCGTCCGACCGACGAAGGACCTCGACGTCTTCTGCACGGCCGGCGACTACCCGAAGATCCTCGCCTACTTCCAGGCCCGCGGCTTCCAGACCACGGTCGAGGACGAGCGCTGGATCGCCAAGATCTGGTGCGACAACCATTTCTTCGACGTCATCTTCGCGATGTCCAACGGCACCGCGCCGATCACCGACGTCTGGTTCCAGGACAACCCCACCATCGAAGTCTACGGGGCCGAGGCGCGGATCACCCCGCCGACCGAGCTGATCGTCTCGAAGATGTTCATCCAGGACCGCTATCGCTACGACGGCGCGGATGTGGCGCACGTGATGCTGCGCGCGCACGACCAGATCGATTGGCGCCGCCTGCTCCGCTACATGGAGCCCTACTGGGAGGTGCTGCTGACCCACCTCCTGAACTTCCGCTTCATCTATCCGACCGAGCGCGACCTGATCCCGCGCGAGCTGATGGAGGAACTCACCGCCCGCCTGCAGGCCCAGGTCGGGCTGCCGCCGGCGCGGGTGAAGGTCTGCCGCGGGCGGCTGTTCAGCCCGCGCGACTACGTCACCGACATCACCGAATGGGGCTTCGCCGACGTGGTCGGCAAGGGTCTGGAGGAACGGCATGAGCCTATCGCCTGAGCCGCCGCCGGCCGGGAGCCTGCGGCTGGCGGCGCTGGGCGACCTGCACGTCGGCGAGAACGCCGAGCGCCCCTACCGCGAACTGTTCGCCCGCATCAGCCAGGAGGCCGACGCGCTGGCGCTGTGCGGCGACCTGACCAATTTCGGCAAGACCCCCGAGGCGGAGATCCTGGCCGAGGACCTGCTGGCCTGCACCATCCCGATGGTCGGCGTGCTCGGCAACCACGACTACGAATGCGGGCAGCCGCACGAAGTCTCCCGCATCCTGCACCAGGCCGGGCTCAAGCTGCTGGAGGGCGAAGCCTACGAGATCCACGGCGTCGGCTTTGCCGGCGGCAAGGGCTTCATCGGCGGTTACGGCCGGCACATGCTGAGCGCCTTTGGCGAGCCGGCGGTCAAGGCCTTCGTCCAGGCCTCGATCGATGAGAACCTGAAACTGGAAAGCTCGCTCCGGATGCTGAAGACCGAGCGGACGGTGGTGGTGCTGCACTATTCGCCGATCGCCGAGACCCTGGCGGGCGAACCGCTGGAGATCTTCCCCTTCCTCGGCTCGGCGCGGATGGGCGAGACCATCGACCGCTTCGACGGCGTGCAGCTGGTCCTGCACGGCCATGCGCATTCCGGCGCTTACGAGGGCCGCACGCCGCGCGGCGTGCCGGTCTACAACGTCGCCCGCCCGCTGTTGCGAAACCGGATGGGCGTCGAGTTCGCGGTGTTCGACATCTAGCGCCGGCCGTCAGGCGCGGGCGCTCAGACCTCCGCCTCGATGCCGCTGAGCTGAAGATGCCGCCGCAGTTCGCCGCGCAGCCGGTCGAGCCCGTCGGGGTGCACCGACTCGCAGCGGCAGGTCAGCTTGGACTCCGTGCCGGAGGCGCGCAGCAGCCACCAGCCGTCCGCCGTCTCGACCCGCACGCCATAGCGGCGATCGACCGTCGCGCCTTCCTGCGCCAGCCGCTCGGCGACCTCGGCCACCACCTCCGGCTTGCGCGCCTCGGGACAGGGAATGCGCAGCTCCGGCGTCGCGAAGCTCGGCGGCAGGCTGTCGCGGAAGCCGGCCAGGCCGCCGCTCAGGTGCGAGATCGCCTGGAAGGTCTGGATCGCCGCATAGATCGCGTCGTCGCCTGCGCCCAGCCCGTCGTCGAAGAAGATGTGCCCGGACAGCTCGCCGCCGAGCTGCGCGCCCTTCTGCAGCATGGTCTCGCGGACCAGCACATAGCCGGAGGGCGAAAGCTCGCAGCGGCCGCCGGCGGCGGCCACCTCGTCGAACAGCACCTTCGAGCACTTCACGTCGGCGGTGACGCCGGACCCCGGCCGGCGCGCCAGCAGGTCCCGGGCCAGCAGCAGCAGGACCTGGTCGACCCACAGGATCCGCCCCTGGCCGTCCACCACGCCCAGCCGGTCGCCGTCGCCGTCGAAGGCGACGCCCAGGTCGCAGCCGTTGGCGAGCACGACGTCGGCCAGCTGCGACAGGTTTTCCGGCGCCGCCGGATCTGGCGCGTGCGCCGGGAAGCTGCCGTCGACGCGGGTGTTGATCAGGATGTGATGCCCGGGCAGCAGCGGCGCGAGCCGTTCGATCACCGGGGCCGTCGCGCCGTTGCCGCAGTCCCAGGCGACCTTCAGCGGCGACATGCCCTTCGCCGCGCGGGCGAGCTCGGCGACATAGGCGTCCAGCACCGAGTGTCGTCGGGCTGAGCCGCAGATGGCGCGCTCGCAGGGCCCCTGCACCAGGGCCGACAAGGCGTCGCCGTGCACCCGCTCCTCGCCGAGCAGGATCTTGAAGCCGTTCTCCGCCGCCGGGTTGTGCGAGGCGGTCACCATGATCGCCCCGCCGAGATCCAGTTCGCGCACCGCGAACACCAGCATCGGCGTCGGCCCGATGCCCAGCCGCTCGATCCGCAGCCCGCCGTCCATCAGCCCCCAGACCAGGGCCTGCTCGAGGGTGGGCGAACTGAGCCGCCCGTCGCGCGCGACGCCGACCCGCCGCACCCCGAGCTTGCGCGCGGCGCCGGCGTAGGACAGTCCAAGGGTGTAGGCGCCCGCCCGGTCGATGTCGCGGCCGGCATGGCCGCGGATGTCATAGGCGCGGACCGCCGCGGAGCAGATGCGGCCCTCGGTCTTCGGCCCTCCCGTCAGACTGCCGGCCGTGCTTTCTGCATAGGCCGCAGTGGGCTCGAACGTCATCGCCCCGGCTCCCTTACGTGGCGCGCCGGGCCTCGGACGCCCCGCTCGCCGCAGACGCCGCCCCGCGCAACGCCCTCATCAAACCATGCAATGGCTGCGCGCCGCGCTTGTTCCAGGCGTCACCGTTCGAGGCGGGCGCGCGCAACTCGCCCGAACTGCGGAATCGGCGGACTAGATGGGGCTCGCCGCGTGAGGTTCGCCGTTGCGTTTCGCTCTGTTGAAAGGCCAGTCGCAGTACGGCTCGCTGCGGCTGCACATCGACCAACTCGCTCAGGCTCTGATCGGGCTCGGCCACGAGGCCCCGATCGTCGACATGGCGGCCGAGGATCGCCAGGTCCAGCTCAACGCAGCGCTGCAGCCCCTGCCCGACTGCATCTTCGGCTTCAGCGGCGTCGGCGCCGATCTCAGCGGCCCGGCCGGTTCGATCTACCAGGTGCTGGGAACGGTCTACGCCTCGATCTACGTCGACCACCCCGTCCACCACCTGACGCGGATTCTAGCCCCGATCCCCAAGCACGTCGGCCTGTTCCTCGACCGCAGCCACGCCGAGTTCCTCGGCGCCTCGCCGGCCGCCGGCGGCTTCAGCCAGCTGGGCTTCCTGCCGCCCGGGGCCAACGAGCTGCCCGAGCCGCCCGACCTGTCCGACTCGGCCTTCGCCCGTCGGGACATCCCGCTGATGTTCACCGGCACGTACCGCGGGCCGCCGCAGCCCTATTGGCGGGACTGGCCGGAAGGCGCCTCCAAGCTCGTGGCCGAACAGCTCGTCGCGCGGATGACGGCCGACGCCCGGCTGCCGCTGCTGGACGCCTTGCGGGCCGCGCTGAAGGACCTCGGCGCCGAACTCACCGGCGAGCTGCTGGGTCAGCTGCTGCCGCAGCTGGCGGCGCCGCAGGCCTACGCCGAGGCCTACCATCGCGACGCGCTGCTGCACGCGCTGGGGGCCGCCGGCCTGCCGCTGCACATCTGGGGCTCCGGCTGGGAACCGTTGGCCGAGCGGTACGGCGGGTTCGTCTACGGCGGGGTCGGCAGCTTCGCCGAGACGCTGCACACCTTGCGCCGCACGCGGGTGGTGCTGAACATCAACAACGGCTTCGTCGCCGGCGGCCACGAGCGGGTGTTCACCGCCATGTGCGCCGGTGCGGCGGTCTTCTCCGACGCCAACCCCTACTACGCCGAGGCGTTCGAGGAAGGTTCCGAGATCGTCACCTTCGCCTGGCCGCAACTGGCGGCCGCGCCCCAGGCGCTGGCGGACCTGACGGCCGACGTCGGCCGCGCCGGTCGGATCGCCCGCGCCGGCGCCCATCGCGCGCAGGCCGAACACCGCTGGACCGATCGGGCGCAGCGGCTGGTGGACGCGGTCAAACAGGCGATCTAGCGGCGTCGAGCCGCCATTTCTCTCACGTCATCCCGGCCGCAGCGAAGCGGCGAGCCGGGACCAGGAAGATCTGCAGTGCGGTGGCCCTGGGTCCCGGATCGGCCTTGCCGGCCGTCCGGGATGCCAGGATTTATGGCTCCGCTTAGCGCGGCAGCTTGGTCGAACCCATCAGGTACTCGTCGACCGCGCGGGCGGCCTGGCGGCCTTCGCGGATCGCCCAGACCACCAGGGACTGGCCGCGGCGCATGTCGCCGCAGGAGAAGATGTTCGGCACCGAGGTGCGGTAGTCGACGACGTTGGCCTTGACGTTGCCGCGCGGGTCGAGCTCGACCGCGCCCTGCTCGATCAGCCCTTCGTGCCGCGGACCGACGAAGCCCATCGCCAGCAGCACCAGGTCGGCCTTCAGCTCGAACTCCGAGCCGGCGACCTCCTGCATCTGCATGCGGCCGGTCTCGTCAGCGACCCACTCCAGGCGCACGCACTCGATGGCGGTGACCTTGCCGTTCTCGCCGATGAACCGCTTGGTGGCGACGGCGAACTCGCGCTCGCAGCCTTCCTGGTGGCTCGAGGAGGTGCGCAGCTTCAACGGCCAATCCGGCCAGGAGAGCGACTTGTTCTCCTTCTCCGGCGGGCGCGGCATGATTTCCAGCTGGGTGACCGACAGCGCGCCGTGGCGGTTGGAGGTGCCGATGCAGTCCGAGCCGGTGTCGCCGCCGCCGATGACGACGACGTGCTTGCCCTTGGCGGTCAGCGTGCCGTTCGGCGCCGCCACGTTCTCGGGATCGCCGGCGTTGCGCTTGTTCTGCTGGGTCAGGAACTCCATGGCGTAATGCACGCCGTCGAGCTCGCGGCCCGGGACCGGCAGGTCGCGCGGGTTTTCGGCGCCGCCGGCCATGACCAGCACGTCATAGTCGTCGAGCAGGCGCTGCACCGAGACGGTGACGCCAACCTCGAAGTTGGTGCGGAAGATGACCCCCTCGCCTTCCATCTGCTTGATGCGACGGTCGATGAGGTCCTTTTCCATCTTAAAGTCGGGGATGCCGTAGCGCAGCAGGCCGCCGACCCGGTCGTTCTTCTCGAACACCGTCGCGGCGTGGCCGGCGCGAGCCAGCTGCTGGGCGCAGGCCAGGCCGGCCGGGCCGGAGCCGACGACGGCGACGCGCTTGCCGGTGCCGCGCGGGCTCGGCTGCGAGCCGATCCAGCCTTCACGCCAGCCGCGATCGACGATCTCGCACTCGATCGTCTTGATGGTGACCGGGGTGTCCGGGATGTTCAGGGTGCACGAGGCCTCGCACGGCGCGGGGCAGATGCGGCCGGTGAACTCCGGGAAGTTGTTGGTCGACTGCAGGTTCTCCAGCGCCGCCTTCCACTGGTCGCGATAGACCAGATTGTTGAAGTCGGGGATCTGGTTGTTCACCGGGCAGCCCTGGTGACAGAACGGAATCCCGCAATCCATGCAGCGCGACGCCTGCTGGCTCACTTCGCCAGCGGCCAGCGGACGCACGAATTCCTTGTAGTGCTTCAGGCGCTCGGACGGCGGATCATAGCCGCGCTCTTGGCGGTCGATCTCGAGGAAGCCGGTGGGCTTGCCCATCGGTCGGTCTCCAAACTCTGGAACCCTTCCCATTCGCGTAGCTACGCGAGTGTGGGCGAAAGGCTCAAATCAAAAAGACGACGACCCCGTTTCATCCCACCCGGCTGAGGCCGGGTGGGACTGGGTCTGGCGTAAGACTCGGTTACTCGGCGGCGACCGGCGCGGCTTCGCGCTGCGCCTGCATGTCGAGCAATGCCCGGCGATAGTCGGTCGGCATCACCTTCACGAAGTCGCCCAGCGCCTGGTCCCAGTTGGCCAGGAGTTCGCCGGCGCGTTTCGACCCGGTGTACAGCTGATGCCGCTCGACCAGGATCCGCAGGCGTTCGGCGTCGAACCGCAGCATGTCGCCCATGCCGTTGTTCTCGACCGAAGGGGCCCGCTGGGTCGGCCGCGCCGCCTCGTCGGCCGAGGTCGGCGGGGTCGCCGGGCCGATCGCTTCCAGCTCCACCATGGAGGTGTTGCAGAGCGCGCGGAACCGCTTGTCGGGGTCGTAGACGTAGGCCACGCCGCCGCTCATGCCGGCCGCGAAGTTGCGCCCGGTGTCGCCGAGCACGACCACCACGCCGCCGGTCATGTATTCGCAGCCGTGGTCGCCCACGCCTTCGACGACCGCCACCGCGCCGGAGTTGCGCACCGCGAACCGTTCGCCGCCGACGCCTTCGAAATAGGCTTCGCCGGCGATCGCCCCATACAGCACCGTGTTGCCGATGATGATGTTGCGGGTCGGCTCACGCTTGGAGCCCTTCGGTTGCCGCACGACCACCCGGCCGCCCGACAGCCCCTTGCCGACGTAGTCGTTGGCGTCGCCGGACAGCTCCAGGCTCACGCCGCGGGCGGCGAACGCGCCGAAGCTCTGCCCGGCGGTGCCGAGGAACTTCAGCTGGATCGTGTCCTCGGCCAGACCGGCGTGACCGTAGCGCTTGGCCACCTCGCCCGAGAGCATCGCGCCCACGGTGCGGTTGATGTTGCGCACCTGGTACTCGCCCTGCACCGGCTTGCCGGCTTCGAGCGCCGTCTTGGCGTCGGCGATCAACGTGTGGTCCAGCGCCCGGCCCAGACCGTGGTCCTGGCGGTCGATGTTCCACAGGCCCTTCGCGTTCTCGGCCGGGGCCGAGTAGAGGATCCGCGACAGGTCCACGTTGTGGGCCTTCCAGTGATCCAGCGCCGGACGCATGTCGATGCGGTCCACACGACCGATCATCTCGTTGATCGTCCGGAAGCCCATCTCGGCCATGATCTCCCGCAGCTCTTCGGCGACGAAGAAGAAGTAGTTGATCACGTGTTCCGGCTGGCCGGTGAAGCGCGCGCGCAGCACCGGGTCCTGGGTCGCCACCCCCACCGGGCAGGTGTTGAGGTGGCACTTGCGCATCATGATGCAGCCGGCGGCGATCAGCGGCGCCGTCGCGAAGCCGAACTCGTCGGCCCCGAGCAGCGCGCCCACCGCCACGTCGCGGCCGGTGCGCAGACCACCGTCGACCTGCACGGCAATGCGGGTCCGCAGGCCGTTCAGCAGCAGGGTCTGCTGGGTCTCGGCCAGGCCGATCTCCCAGGGCGAGCCGGCGTGCGTCAGCGAGGTCAGCGGCGAAGCGCCGGTGCCGCCTTCGAAGCCGGAGATGGTCACATGGTCGGCGCGCGCCTTGGCGACGCCCGCCGCGACCGTGCCGACGCCCACTTCCGACACCAGCTTCACGGAGATGCGGGCGACCGGATTGACGTTCTTCAGGTCGTGGATCAGCTGCGCCAGATCCTCGATCGAATAGATGTCGTGGTGCGGCGGCGGGCTGATCAGGCCCACGCCCGGCGTCGAGTGACGCACCCGGGCGATGTTGCGGTCGACCTTGTGGCCGGGCAACTGGCCGCCCTCGCCGGGCTTGGCGCCCTGGGCCATCTTGATCTGGATGTCGTCGGCGTTGACCAGGTATTCGGCGGTGACGCCGAACCGGCCCGAGGCGACCTGCTTGATCGCCGAGCGCATCGAGTCGCCGTTCGGCAGCGGCTTGAAGCGGTCGGATTCCTCGCCGCCCTCGCCGGTGTTCGACCGGCCGCCGATGCGGTTCATCGCCAGCGCCAGCGTGGTGTGCGCCTCGCGGCTGATCGAGCCGAAGGACATCGCGCCGGTGGCGAAGCGCTTGACGATCTCCGAGGCCGGCTCGACCTCGTCCAGCGGGACCGCCTGGTCCGCCGGCTTCAGCCGCATCAGGCCGCGGATGGTCAGCAGCCGCTCGCTCTGCTCGTTGATCGAGCGCGAGAAGTTCCGGTACTCGTCAGGCAGGTTGCCGCGCACGGCGTGCTGCAGCCGGGACACCGATTCCGGGTTCCAGGCGTGCGCCTCGCCGCGGATGCGGTAGGCGTACTGGCCGCCCACATCCAGCATGTTCTTGTAGATCGGGTTCTCGCTGTAGGCGTCGCGGTGACGCCGCACGCTTTCCTCGGCGATCTCCTTCAGGCCGATGCCTTCGATCGTCGTCGCGGTGCCGGTGAAGTACTTCTCCACCAGTTCCGAGGACAGGCCCACGCCGTCGAAGATCTGCGCGCCGCAGTACGACTGGTAGGTGGAGATGCCCATCTTGGACATCACCTTCAGCACGCCCTTGCCGATCGCCTTGATGTAGTTCTTGCGAACTTCATAGGCGCTCTGCGCCAGGCCGTTGTCGACGCGGATCTGCTCCAGCGTCTCGAACGCCAGGTACGGGTTGACCGCTTCGGCGCCGTAGCCGGCCAGCACGCAGAAATGGTGCACCTCGCGGGCTTCGCCGGTCTCGACGACGAGGCCGGTCTGCATGCGCAGGCCCTGACGGATCAGGTGATGGTGCACCGCCGCGGTGGCCAGCGCCGCCGGGATCGGGATGCGATCGGCCGACGCCGCGCGGTCCGACAGGATCAGGATGTTGACGTCGGCCAGCACCTGTTCGGTGGCTTCGCGGCAGAGCCGGTCGAGCGCCGCCTCCAGGCCGCCCACGCCGTCCTCCGCCGACCAGGTCGTGTCGATGGTGGCGGTGCGGAAGGCGCCGTCCAGCAGTTCGTGGATCGAACGGATCTTCGCCAGGTCCTCGTCGGTGAGGATCGGTTGCGAGACCTCGAGCCGCTTGTGCGTGCCGGCCTGGCGGCCGAGCAGGTTCGGGCGCGGGCCGATCATCGACACCAGGCTCATGACGAGCTCTTCGCGGATCGGGTCGATCGGCGGGTTCGTCACCTGGGCGAAGTTCTGCTTGAAGTATTCGTACAGCAGCTTCGCCTTGGACGAGAGCACGGCGATCGGCGTGTCCGAGCCCATCGAACCGATCGGATCGTCGCCGGCGCGGCCCATCGGCTCCAGGAAGAAGGCGATGTCTTCCTGGGTGTAGCCGAACGCCTGTTGGCGATCGAGCAGGTTGGACGGATCGTTCGCCAGCTTGCCAGCGGTCTCGCCGGCCAGCGACAGCTCCTCGAGCTTGAACTGGGTCTCGGCCAGCCACTGCTCATAGGGCTTCGCCTCGGCGAGGCTCGCCTTGATCTCTTCGTCCTCGATGATGCGACCGGCTTCCATGTCGATCAGCAGCATCTTGCCGGGCTGCAGGCGCCACTTGCGGACGACCTTCTCCTCGGGGACGTCGAGCACGCCGACTTCCGAGGCCATGATCACGTTGTCATCGTCGGTGATGACGAAGCGCGCCGGCCGCAGGCCGTTGCGGTCGAGGGTCGCGCCGATCTGGCGGCCGTCGGTGAAGGCCACCGCCGCCGGCCCGTCCCACGGCTCCATCAGGGCGGCGTGGTACTCGTAGAAGGCCTTCCGCTTGGTCTCCATCAGCGGATTGCCCGCCCAGGCCTCGGGGATCAGCATCATCACCGCGTGGGCCAGCGGATAGCCGCCGGCCACCAGCAGCTCGAGCGCGTTGTCGAGGCAGGCGGTGTCCGACTGCCCGTGCGGGATCAGCGGCCACATCTTGTGCAGGTCCGGCCCGAGCAGGTCGCTCTCCATCGAGCGACGCCGCGCGTTCATCCAGTTCACGTTGCCGCGGACGGTGTTGATCTCGCCGTTGTGGGCGATGAACCGGTACGGGTGGGCCAGCTTCCACGACGGGAAGGTGTTGGTCGAGAAGCGCTGGTGAACCAGCGCCAGCGCCGACGTCGCCACCGGGTTCTTCAGGTCTTCATAGAAGCCGCCGACTTGGTCGGCGAGCAGCAGGCCCTTGTAGACCACGGTCCGCGTCGACAGCGACGGGATGTAGAGCTGCGACAGGCCCGGCAGGTTGCGCTTGGCCGCCAGCTCCGCCAGCGGATTCTGGATCTGCTTTCGCACCGCCAGCAGCTTGCGCTCGTGCGCGTCCTGGTCGGCGATGTTCGGGCCGCGGCCGATGAAGCACTGGCGGATCACCGGCATCGAGGCCAGCACCGCCTCGCCCAGGCCGTTCAGGTTGACCGGCACGTCGCGCCAGCCGATCAGCGGCTGCTTCTCGACCGACAGGAAATGCTCGAACTGCTGGACGGCGGCGCTGCGCGCCTCTTCGTCCTGCGGCAGGAAGCACATGGCGACCGCGTACTCGCCGGCCGGCGGCAGGGCGACGCCCGCGCCTTGCGCCCACTCACGATAGAGCGCGTCCGGGATCTGAATCAGAATCCCCGCGCCGTCGCCCACGAGCGGATCCGCGCCCACCGCGCCGCGGTGATCGAGGTTGACCAGGATTTTCAGGCCGGCCTCGATCGTTTCGTGAGTTTTGCGACCTTTAATGTTGGCCACGAAACCCACGCCGCAAGCGTCATGCTCGTTGCTCGGATCGTACAGACCTTGCCGGGAAAACCCCATTCGCTCGTCCTCAACTCCCACACGCGCACGCAAAAACGCGGCCCGACCCAACCCCGAGTCGGACCGATCTTGCGCAATCGCGCGCATTTACCCGGCAAATGGGGATGTGTCGATGGGAGGGAAGCCGCAGCTTGGGGAGAAAATTGCGGCGGAGCGCCGCAAGCGCCCATCTAGGGGGCAAACTGATCCCTTGCTGGGCGCCGGCCGTGGCCGACGAGCAGTCTGAAGGCGACCGGCGACCAGGTCGCTCGAAGCTTCAGGTCGCGGCGCCGTCAGGCCTGGGCGCAGGGCCCCAGGGCGGCGACGCGGGGCCTGAGAAGCCGCCCCGTGGCGTAGCGCGATGGTACCGCCTTCCCGGATCGAACGGGAGACCTCCAGAGCCACAATCTGGCGCTCTAACCAACTGAGCTAAGGCGGCGCATCGCGAGGGCGGCGTTGTAGTCGCGCCCGGCGGCGTGATCAAGCCGTTCTCCCAAGAAAGAGAAAGAGACCGCGCAGAAAGAAAAAGGCCCCGGAGCTTGCGCTCCAGGGCCGGTTTCTCGAACACCCCTCGCCTCAGCCTTTCGGCAGGCGGAAGGCGATCGGGATGACGATCTTCCCGCCGTCGACGGGAGAGCCATCCTTGGTCATGGGCCGCATCTTGAAGAGGCGGCTCATCCGCAGAGCAGCTTCGCCGAAACCGGCGTCGCTCGGGCTTTCGTTGGCGACCGAGCAGCTTTGCAGCGTGCCACGGGCGTCGACGGTGCAGCTGATGCTGGCCCGGCCTTCCACGTTCATCCGTTGGGCCCGTTCCGGATAATACCGTTCCAGGTCCTCAGCCGACGGACGACGGACCCAGTCCGGCTGCGTGATCACCGAGGCGCGCGGGGGTTCCGGCGGCGGCGGCGCAGGCGGCTTGGGCTCTTCCACCCGTTGCGGCACCGGCGGAACCGGCAGCGGCGGGATGGTCGGCACGTTCGGCATGGCCACCGGCGGACGAGGCTGAAGCTTCGGCGGCGGCGGCGGCGGCGTGTTCGGCGGCGGCGGAGGCGGCGGCGGCGGCGGCGGGGCCTGAGGCTTGATCAGGGCCACGTCGGTGACGTCGTCCGAGTACTCCTGGAACTTCGGTTCGAACCGGCTTTTCCAAAGATATGCAGCGAGCGCGACGTGGGCGATGCCCGCGAGCGTGATCGCGACGATGAAACCCTTGCTCCGCTTGGGACGGGGGATGTCGAACGGGTTGTGACCCGGGTGGGCGATGTCGCGCTGTTGAGTTTCAGACATGCGTCACGTCCCCGCCGGACCCACGGGACGCTTGTCTTCGCCGACAAGCGCCACGCTGTAGAACCCGTTGTCCTGCAGCATGTTCATCACGCCCATGAAGTCGCCGTAGAGCACGTCCTTGTCGGCGCGGATGAAGATCCGTTCCTTCGTCGGATTGCGCTTGGCGCCCAGGGAGGACCGCAGATCGTCGCCGAGGGTGGCGAGGTCGGTCTGCGAGTCCTGGATGAAGATCCGCCCATTGCTCTGGAGCGAGATGTATATCGGCTTCGGCGGGTTGGCGGACGCCTTGGCGACCGCCTCAGGGAGAGCCACCTTCACGTTCACCGACGCCATGGGCGCGGCCACCATGAAGATGATCAGGAGGACCAACATAACGTCCACGAAGGGCGTGACGTTGATCTCTGCGTTTTGCTCTTCCTGATATTTCCCCCCCCCAGAGCCTCCTAGTTTGGCTCCCATGGTGGGTTAGGCTCCTTTGTCGAGCTGTCGGGAAATCGCGTTCATCAGTTCGGCCACGAAGCCTTCAGTGCGCGCGCCGTAGGCCGAAATCCGCGTCTGGAAGTAGTTGTAGAAGATAACCGACGGGATGGCGGCGAACAGGCCCAGACCGGTGGCCAGCAGGGCTTCGGCGATGCCGGGCGCCACGACGGCCAGGTTGGTGGTGTTGGTGTTCGCGATGCCGATGAACGAGTTCATGATCCCGTAGACGGTGCCGAACAGACCGATGAACGGACCGTTGGAGCCGACCGACGCGAGGAACTGCATGCCGCCCGAGAGACGACGGGCAAGCGAGGCCTGCACGGCGCCGACCGCCGAGTGGGCGCGGTCCAGGGTGGTGTCGCGGTGCTCGCCGGAGACCTGCAGGCCAGCCTGGCGGGACAGTTCGACTTCGGCGGCGGCCGCGGCGGCCATGTCGGCCAGCGGGTTGCCTTCGAACTCTTCGGACTGGGCGATGCGGCCCATGTCGTTGACCGACTTCGCGCCGCGGAAGGCCTCAAGGAAGCTGTCGGTGGTGCGGTTCAGCGAGCGGAACTCGATCAGCTTGGTGATCAGGGTCGCCCACGAGAACAGCGACGCCAGCATCAGGCCGATCATCACGGTCTTAACGACCGGGTCGGCGTCCATGAACATGGTGCCGACGTTCAGCTTGCCGCCATGAGCGACTTGCGGCGGCACTTCGGCCTCGGCGGGCGCGGGCGCGGGGGCCGGCGCGGCGGCGTTGCCTTCCGCGGTCGCCGCAGCCGGGGCGGAGGCGGCCGGATCGGCGGCGTTCTGCGCGAACGCGGGCGCGCTCGCCATCAGCGCCATCGCGCCGACGAGAGCAATGAGGGAGGTCTTCCGTTTGTTGTCGAGCATCTGTCGCCAGTTCCTGGTTGGTCTAGCACGATTGGCCGGAGGGTCGTCGCGCGAGAGCGTCTCCACCCTAGTTTAAACAAGCCCGCCGCCCGTCCCCGGACCCGGGGTGTGGACGACAGAGCCGCTGTCGCTGCGCGACCCCGTTACGCGTACTCCCAACTAAGTGCGGAAGCTTGGCGTTTCGAAGCGCGTGGCGACTTCGTCTCCCCGATGGGGATCACGAAGTCTTACCGCTATGTTAGACGGGCGGCTGCGGACCTTTGGCAACCCCTTATTCAAGCGTCAAGTGGTAGGACGGCCTGTGCGACGGTCGGGGCCCCTGCCCGCGGCCATCTATGTTGCAACGCACAATATTAGCCACCTGTCTCGCCCAGGGAACTGACCCGCCTGACGGTTTTTCGGCGCCGCAGTGCAATACCGACCGGTCGAACCGCGATCTCAGAACCTGGGCCAGACGAGACTGGACTTTCCGCTACGGAAGGTAGACCTCGCCCCCCGGGCGCCCTCGGTTTCATCGTCGCACTAGGATGCGAACCGCGCTTGAGACCGTAATCTTCGCCATTGCCCGCGGCGGCGCGTGGCGTGGCGGTTGGGCTCAACCGAACCCGCCGCCGGCGCGGGCGCCGACCGTTCTGCGCCAACCGGCGCGGTCTCATTCTAAGGTCTGGAAGGAATGGTGCCTGGGGGCGGATTCGAACCACCGACACGCGGATTTTCAATCCGCTGCTCTACCAACTGAGCTACCCAGGCTAGGGGCCGCCGACGCGGGAGCCGCTCTATAGGGGAGGCTTTCCGGGAAGTCTAGCCACCCGATCACTCTTCTGTCGGATCGTCCTGGGGGCCCTGCTCGTCCTCGACCGCCGGGACCGCGTAGCGGTCGCTCAGCCAGCGCTGCAGGTCCACATCCGCGCAGCGTTTCGAGCAGAACGGACGGAAATCGGTCTCGGTGGGACGCCCGCAGATCGGGCATTTCGACTGGGTCATGCGGCGGCGACGTCGAAGTTCTCGCGGGTGCGGACGGGATCCGGCTCGAGGGAGAAACGCGCGCCGATGCGTTCGGTGAGCTCGGCCGCGAGCGGCTTGGCGGCCGCCGCGACCGCGGGGGCGCAGCGGGCGACGAGCCGCGCGCCGGGTTGCGCCGCCGCCTCCGCCTGCAGGCGGCGAATCAGCCGCTGGGCCAGGCTGCGGTCGCTCAAGGCGCCGTCCTCGCGGCAGAGAATCTCGGCCAGCGGCTGGGTGCGCCGGGGCAGCGACAGCTCCAGCGTGCCGAATCGGCCGATCGGCTCGATGGCGACGCCGGGATTGTCGCCGGCGAAGGCGGTGCGCGCCGCCGCCAGCAAGGTCTTGGCGTCATGGCCGCGGCCGACCAGGTCGATCACTACGATCCCGCCCAGGCTCTTCAGCCGCAGCAGCCGCGCGGCCAGCTGGATGGCGGCGAGATTCGCCGCCCGGGTGACCCGCTTGGCGTCCGAACCCTTGCGCTCGCCGAGGTCGACGTCGATCGCCGTCAGCGCCCGGGTGGGCTCGACTGCCAGCGTCCCGCCCCCGGGCAACGCATGCAGCACCTCGAGCGCCTCGGCCTCGGCCTCATCGGCCGCCTCGCGCGCGGCGCGGCCGGTGCGCAGTTCGGCCTCGCGCGCCAGCCCCTGCAGGGTCTCCGCCAGCGACGGGGCCTCGGCCAGCAGCCGTGGGCGTCCTTCCGCCGGGCCGAGCAGCCGGGCGATCGGCAGTTTGCCGCGCCGCGGTTCGCTGCGAATCTCCACCTCGATCACCTCGCCGCGGACCGGCCGCGAGTCGGGCTTGAACTGCAGGATCGCCTGACGCCCGTCGCCGAGATCGAGGAAGGCGGTGTTGAGCGCCGGCTCGACGCTGGCGACCACGGCGACCAGCCGCGCGCCAAGCCGCAGCCGCGGGTCGTCGCCGGCCCGGCGAATCAGCAGCCGCTCGGGGCCCCCGTCGAGGGTCACCACCCCGCGGGATTCGCCGATGCCCTCGTCGAGGTAGATGCGTCGCTCGCTCATGGCCGCTGATAACCCAGGCCGATCAGAAGGTTGAGGCTCTCGTAGAGCGGCAGGCCGACCACGCCGGTGTAGGAGCCCTGCAGTTCGGTCACGAAGGCTCCGGCGCGGCCCTGGATGGCGTAGCCGCCAGCCTTGCCCTGCCCTTCCCCGCTGTCGAGGTAGGCGCGCAACTCGTCAGGCCCCAGCCGCTTGAAGCTGACCCGGGTCTCGACCAGGCGCTGCGCCCGGCGGCCGTCCGGCCCGACCGCGGCCACCGCGGTCAGCACGCGGTGCGCGCGCCCGGACAGCAGCTCCAGGCAACGGCGGCCCTCGGTCGCGTCCTCGACCTTGGGCAGGACGCGCCGGCCGACGGCGACCACGGTGTCGGCGGCCAGCACGAAAGCGCCGCGCTCGCGCTCGGCGACGCAGGCCGCCTTCTCCGCCGCCAGCCGAATCGCCAGCCGGCGCGGGGTCTCGTCGCGTTGAGGGGATTCGTCGAGTTCGGCTCCGACGACGGCGTCAGGGGTGACGCCGATCTGGCGGAGGAGGTCGAGGCGCCTTGGACTGGCCGAAGCGAGCACCAGGCGTTGAGCGTTGAGTGTCAAACCGCAGGGCCTTTAGCGAACGCGGAAGTTGATCCGGCCTTTGGTCAGGTCGTAGGGCGTCATTTCCCCGAGAACCCTGTCGCCGGCCGAGACGCGGATGCGGTTCTTACGCATCTTGCCCGCCGTGTGGCGATAATTTCGTGATCGTTCTCGAGCTTCACGCGAAAAGTCGCGTTGGGCTCAGCTCGGCGAAGCGTCCGCGGCGTCCTAGGGGCGGAATCGGCGGGCGATCCGATGGGCCAGCGAATCGCGGACCAGCCGGTAGGCGTCGAGCCGGACCAGCCGCGAGCCCTCGGTCAGCGTCGGGTCGTGGATCGGCCAGTATTCGATCTCCGCGGCCCGGCCGCGGGCCATCTCGACCGCCCGGTGCTGCGCCTCGGGCGTGAGCGAGATCACCAGGTCGAAGCTGTCGTCCTCCAGTTCATCGAAGGTCTTGGTCTTGTAGCCCGACAGGTCGCAGCCGATCTCGGCCATGACCTCCTGCGCCAGCGGATCGACCGTCAGGCGTTCGTCGGGATCGACGAAATCCGGGGCCCGCTTGAGCCCGCAGCTGTCGACGTAGATCCGGTCGCCGGCCAGCCGCTTCAGCAGCCCCTCGGCCATCGGCGAGCGCACCCGGTTGAAGTTGCAGGCGAACAGCACCGCGCCGGGCGCGGCGGCGGGCGGCTTCTCAGACACGCCTCAACCCCGCCGATACAGGGCGCAGATCAGGGTGAAGAGCCGACGCGCCGTATCCAGGTCGGTGTCGATCTTGCCCTTGAGCCGCGTCCTGAGAAGCTCGGAGGCTTCGTTGTGCAGGCCGCGCCGCCCCATGTCCAAGGCCTCGATCTGCGCCGGCGTCGCGTTGCGGATCGCCTGGAAGTAGCTCTCGCAGATCATGAAATAGTCGCGGATCAGCGAGCGGAACGGCGACAGCGAGAGGATGTGTCGCCGCTCGTACTCCGGCCCGCTGACGTCCAGCACCAGCCGATTGTCCACCAGCCCCATCTGCAGCGCATAGGGACCGCCCTCCGCCCCCTCCGGCGCGAAGTAGTTCTCCTCGAGCAGGTCGAAGATGGCGATCTGCCGCTCCTGTTCCTGGTCGCGCGACGCCGCGGCGAGGGATTCCTCGTCGAGCTGTACGCTGTGCAGGTGGTGGGTCTTGCGGGGCGAGGCCATGGATCCGGGGGAGCGGCGCGCCTGCACCTTTAGGCCATTCCGCCCCGGCCCGTCATCCCACCGCTTGGAGGAACCTCCGCCGCAAGCTCGTCATCCCGGACAGCCTGAAAGGCCGATCCGGGACCCAGAAGCCGTGCGTACCGCCCTGGGTCCCGGCTCTCCGCTATCGCTCCGGCCGGGATGACGGAGCGGAAGGGCCGAGGCCCCCCACCCTAGTACGAGGCGTAGCGGTAGCCGTCGGCGCGGGTGTAGGCGCCCTTCACATAGCCGACGCCGACGCCGTTGCGGCCGACCAGGATCCAGTCGCTGCCGCGCACTTCGGCCAGCGCCTCGAAGCGCTCGCCGCGGCGCAGCTGGCCGACCCGTTCGCCGCCTTGCGACGGCGCCGCCCGCAGGTTCACCGTCTGGGTGGCGACCAAGGTCTGGCCGACCCGATCGTAGCTGGCCGGGGTGACGCCGGAGTACAGGGCGTAGCCGTTGTGGCGATAGGTCCGCGCGCCGTAGGCCGCCGTTTCGCGCTGCACGTCGTTGTGCTGCATCTGGCAGCCGACCGCCGAGCCAACGCCCGCGCCGACCGCGGCGCCCAGCACCGTGCCGGTGCCCCGGTTGCCGTCGGCGATCCGGTTGCCCAGCAGGCCGCCGGCCAGCGCGCCCAGCAGCGCGCCGCGCTCCTGCTTCACGCCCGCCGCGCCGCAGCCGGTGACGCCGGGGATCAGGGTCTCGGCCTGCGCCGGCGCCGCGGCGCCCGCCAGAGCCGCCGTCGCCAGCATCGCCGCCAGCGCCGCGCTCATCGCCTTCGAGGTCTTCAGGGTACGCATGAGAGAACTCCCCTCTTTCTTGTCTTCAGGAGGCGTCGCCGCCTCGATGAGATGCAAGATAGACGGGGCTGTCTGAACGGCCGCCGCGCTGGCGCTGACAGCTATTGTTCAGCTTCGCAGCCGCTCCCGTCTGTCATCCCGGAAGGCGCGCAGCGGCTGTCCGGGACCCAGGAACACGGCGCGTCAGATCAGGTCGCGGGCGGCGCCGCTGAAGACAGTCACGCCTGCCGGTGGTCTTGGGTCGCGGTCTTTCGCTCCGCGAAAACCGGGATGACAGGAGCGCTTACTTCCCGAGCCGGATCGCGGCCGAGCGGGCGTGCGCCGGCAGGCCTTCGGCCTCGGCGAGCGCGACGGTGTGCGGGCCCAGCCGGGCGAAGGCGGCGGGATCGCACTTCACCATCGAGGTGCGCTTCAGGAAGTCGTACAGCGACAGGCCCGAGGAGAACCGCGCCGCGCGGCTGGTCGGCAGCACGTGATTCGAGCCGGCCACGTAGTCGCCGACCGCCTCGGGCGTGTAGCGGCCGAGGAAGATCGCGCCGGCGTGGCGGATCTGTCTGGACAGGTCGTCGGGATCGGCCACGGCGAGTTCGACGTGCTCGGGCGCGATCAGGTCGACCAGCGCCGCCGATTCGTCCTGGCGAGCGATCACCACCGCGCCGTGGTCGCGCCAGGAGGCGCGGGCGTCCTCGCCGGTGGCGAGCTGGCCGAGCTGCGTCTCGACCGCAGCCTCCACCTGGGCGGCGAAGGCCTCGTCGTCGGTGATCAGGATCGACTGGGCGGCCGGGTCATGCTCGGCCTGGGACAGCAGGTCCGCGGCGATCCAGTCCGGGTCGTTGGCCGCATCGGCGACGACGACGATCTCCGAGGGCCCGGCCAAGGCGTCGATGCCGACCACCCCATAGACCCGGCGCTTGGCCGCGGTGACGAAGGCGTTGCCCGGGCCGACGATCTTGTCGACCGGGGCGATCGGCCCGGCCCCATAGGCCAGCGCGGCCACCGCCTGGGCTCCGCCCACCCGCCAGATCTCGGTCACCCCGGCGGCCTTGGCGGCGGCCAGCACCGCCGGCTGCAGCCGGCCGGGCGGCGTCACCATGGCGATCCGCCGCACGCCGGCCGCCGCCGCCGGCACGGCGTTCATCAGCACCGTCGAGGGATAGGCGGCGCGGCCGCCGGGCACATAGATCCCGACCGCGTCGAGCGGCGTCCAGCGCCAGCCGAGCTCGACGCCGTCGGCGTCCTTGAACCACTGGTCCGCCGGCCGCTGGCGCTCGTGATAGGCGCGGATGCGCTCGGCGGCGAAGGCGATCGCCTCGCGCACCTCCGGCGCGCAGGCCGCGGCCCCCGCCTCGATCTCGTCGCGCGAGACGCCGATCGTCGCTTCGGTCAGCTCGACCTTGTCGAAGTCGCGGGCGAAGCGCAGCAGCGCCGCCAGGCCCTCGGCGCGGACCGCGGCCAGCACGTCGGCGACGATCGCGTCGACGTCATGGGGCGTGTCGCGGCGCTCTTCGACGAAAGCCTTGAAGGCGGCCTCGAAGCCGGGATCGGTGGTGCGGAAACGGCGCATGGTCTTCTACTTAGAGCTCGTGAGCCGGCTTGCGAGGGGTCGGCCACGGTTGCGAGACATCGGCCAGCACGGCCTCGACGCATTCGACGGTCGCCCGCAGGTCGCCGCCGCCGGCGCAGGTCAGGGTCACCACGCCGCCGGGCGCCTCGCCCGGCTCGAAGGTCATGGCGAGGATTTCGAGCACGGCGGAGGGCGCTTCCCGGCGAATCTTGCGGGTCTGCACGTTCAGCACGCCGCCGAGCTGCAGCGCCGAACGCACCCGTTCGTCGCCGTCCGCCTCCCAGCGATAGCGGTTGAAGGCGATGGTCAGCCGCCGCGCCTTGGGCTCGAACTCGATGTCGCCGACCTTGGCGACGGCGTCCTGCATGGCGGCCGAGATCACCGCCAGGTCGTCGGCGTCCTGGGCGAGCAGGCGAAGCGGCGGCGCGGTTTCGGCCATTAGTCTTCCGCCATTTCGCCGTCGCCCTTGAGCCGACGGATCTGCGCGCCGCAGGCGCTGAGCTTCTCTTCCAGCCGCTCGAAGCCGCGGTCGAGGTGATAGACGCGGTTGACCACGGTCTCGCCGTGCGCCGCGAGGCCGGCGATGACCAGGCTGACCGAAGCCCGCAGGTCGGTCGCCATCACCTGGGCGCCTTCCAGCGCCTCGACGCCGCGCACCCGCGCCTCGCCGCCGTGCACCGAGATGTCCGCCCCCAGGCGGCCCAACTCGGGCGCGTGCATGAAGCGGTTCTCGAAGATGGTCTCCTTGATCACGCTCTCGCCGTCGGCCAGCGTCATCAGCGCCATGAACTGCGCCTGCAGGTCGGTGGCGAAGCCCGGATAGGGATCGGTCTCGATCTCCACCGCGCGCAGCCGGCCGCCGTCACGCTTCACGGTCAGGCCGTCCTCGTGGGTCGTCACCTCGACGCCGGCCTCGCGCATCTTGTCGATCAGCGCCTGGATGAAGTCGTGGCGGGTCCGCGTCAGCCGCACCTCGCCGCCGGCCATGGCGGCCGCCAGCGCATAGGTGCCGGTCTCGATGCGGTCGGCGATGACCGCATGGGTCGCGCCGTGCAGGCGGTCGACGCCCTGGATGCGGATGGTCGTCGTCCCGGCGCCTTCGACCTTGGCGCCCATCTTGTTCAGGCAGTCGGCCAAGTCGCCCATCTCGGGCTCGGCCGCGGCGTTCTCCAGCACCGTCTCGCCCTTGGCCAGCACCGCGGCCAGCAGCGCGTGCTCGGTCGCGCCGACCGAGACGAACGGAAATTCGATCCGCGCGCCGATCAGGCCGCGCGGGGCCTGGGCGTAGACATAGCCCTCGTGCAGGTCGATCCGCGCGCCCAGCGCCTCGAGCGCCTTCAGGTGCAGGTCGACCGGGCGCGCGCCGATGGTGCAGCCGCCGGGCAGCGAGACCTTGGCCTGGCCGCTGCGCGCCAGCAGCGGCCCCAGCACGTTGAACGAGGCGCGCATCTGCCGCACGAGGTCATAGGGCGCGAAGCCCGAGACGATCTCGCGGGTGGTCAGCAGCGTCTCGGCCCCGTTCGCGCCGTCACGCTCGACGACCTCGGTCCCGAGCCGCTGCAGCAGCCGGCCGAGGAAGCGCGTGTCGGCCAGGCGCGGCATGTTGGTGAGCAGCAGCGGCTCGTCGGTGAGCAGGCTGGCCGCCATCAGCTTGATGGCCGAGTTCTTGGCGCCGCTGATCGGGATTTCGCCCTTCAGCCGCGCGCCGCCCGTGATCGCGATGCGGTCCAATCCCAATCCTTCGAAAACGACCGCGAACGGAGCGTCGCGGGGGCAGCCCTGAAATGATCCCGCTATCTAGCCTGCGCCCTCGTCAGCGCAAAGGGCGGCTCAGGCGGAATCGCCATCCGCCGCATCCGGCTTGGGCTTGGCCGGGGCCTCGGCCTTGCGCCGACGCAGGTTGGCCCGCAGCGCTTCGGCGAGCTTGGCCTCGCGCCGGGCCTTCTCGTCCTGTGGGGGTTGCGCCTTGGAAGGAGTGCGATCCGTCGCCATCCCCGCTGGGTGCGACGGACTGTCCACAGGGTCAAGCAGGGGCGCCGCGATTTTCCGCTTCCCGCCGGGGGAATCGTTGGCTAAAGAGCGCCCCTCGCCTTTCGCCGCCGTAGCTCAGTGGTAGAGCGCATCCTTGGTAAGGCTGAGGTCGGCAGTTCAATCCTGCCCGGCGGCACCATCCATTCGCTGAGAAATCAGCGACTTAGCGGGCTCCTTCGGGAGCCCGCTTTCGTTTGGCCCTACTCCTCGCCGCGCCAGCCCGGATCGATGCGGTCGAGCTTGCGCAGCAGCGCCGGCCAGACCAGGTCGCGGGCGACCGCCTCCAGCCCGCCCATCGGCCGGAACTGGGCGACGCCGGCGATCACCTCCGGGGCGACCGGATGCAGCGGGCGGCCCATGGCCAGCGCCCGCACCTGGATCGAGCAGGCGGTCTCCAGGTAGTACATGGTGGTGAAGGCCTCGCCGATCGTGCGGCCGACGGTCAGGGTGCCGTGGTTGCGCAGGAACATCGCGTTCCTGTCGCCGAGGTCGGCGACCAGCCTGGCGCGCTCCTCGAGGTTGCTCGCCACGCCCTCGTACTCATGGAAGGCCAGGTCGCTGGCGACCAGCATCGCCGTCTGATTGAGCGGCAGCAGCCCCTCCTCCAGCGTCGAGACCGCGACGCCGTCCAGCGTGTGCAGGTGCACGGCGCAGTGCGCGTCATCCCGCGCCGCATGGATCGCGCTATGGATCACGAAGCCGGCGTGATTCACCTTCCAGGGCGTCGGGCTGAGCACCTGGCCGTCGAGGTCGACCTTCACCAGGTCGGCCGGGCGGATCTCGTCGAACAGCATGCCGAACGGATTGATCAGGAAGGCGTTCGGCTCCGGCAGCCGCACCGAGATGTGGGTCGCCACCAGGTCGTCCCAGCCGAACAGGGCCACGAGCCGGTAGGCGGCCGTCAGGTCGCGGCGCAACTCCGCCTCGGTCGCCTGCATCGTCGAAGTCGCGTTCATCTCGACCTCCGTCGCCGGAGGGTACGCCTGCCGTTTCCGACCCGAAAGCGGCGAACGACGATACGCGGGGGCGCTTGACGCGTTGAGACAAGATCTCGCGCACGGCCGTGTCCGACAGGGGCACGCCCGGGCCTTTGCCTCCCGGATGGCGCCTGCGATCCTGGAGGCAGCGCGGGAGGACTGGCGATGGCGCATAAGGCCAAGACATTCTGTCGGAACTGCGGGGCGCTCTGCGCCCTGGAGGTGACCGTCGAGGACGGCCGCGTGGTCGACGCCGTCGCCGACGGGACCGCCTCGCCCTACGGCGCCTATATGTGTCCGAAGGCGCTGGCCGCGGTGGACTTTCACAACGGGGCGGAGAACCGGCTGCTGAACAGCCTGAAGCGCGACGCCGCCGGCGGCTTCGCCGAGATCGCCGCCGCCCAGGCGCTGGACGAGATCGGCGCCAAGCTGGCGGCGCTGATCGCCGAGCACGGACCGCGTTCGGTCGCTGTCTATCACGGCACCGGCGCCTACCGCAGCGTGCTGGGCGGGCTGATGGAGAAGGCCTTCCTGGCGGCGATCGGCTCGCCCAGCCTGTTCTCGACCATGACCATCGACCAGTCGGCCAAGTGGGTGACCTCCGGCCGCCTGGGCGTGATGGCCAGCGGCAAGCCGAGCTTCCACGACGTCGACGTGGCGCTGCTGGCCGGCAACAATCCCGTGGTCAGCCACCAGACCTATCCGTTCGGGGCCGGTCACTCCGGCGCGCCGGCCCGCGCCTTCGCCGAGGCCAAGCAGCGCGGCCTGAAGCTGATCGTCGTCGACCCGCGGCGCACCGAGACCGCCCGCTACGCCGACCTGCTGATCCAGCCCCTGCCCGGCCATGACGCGGCGATCTTCGCCGCCATCGCCCACATCCTGCTGCGCGACGGAACCTACGACCGGGCCTTCTGCGACCGCTTCGTCAGCCAGGTCGAGGACCTGCGCGAGGCGGTTCGGCCGTTCACGCCGGAGCTGGCGGCGCGGCGCGCCGACGTACCGGTGGCGCAGATCGAAGAGGCCGCGCGGATGCTGGCCGGCGCGCGGCGGCCCTTCGTCGGCAGCGGCAGCGGCCCGTCGATGTCGCTGCACTCCAACCTCAACGACCACATGATCGAGGTCGTGAACGCCCTGCTCGGCGGCTACCGCCGCGCCGGCGACGCGGTGCGCAATCCCGGCGTGCTGAAGCCGCGCACCCTGATCGAGACCGCCATCGCCCCTGGCCGTAGCTGGGAGAAGGGCGTGAAGTGCCACAGCGCCAACATCGGCAAGCTGTACGGCGAATTCCCTTCCGCCTTGCTGCCGGCGGAGATCACCACGCCGGGCCCCAACCGCATCCGCGCGCTGATCAACTTCGGCGGCAATCCGGTGATGGCGCTGGGCGATCCACAGCGCGCCGTGCCGGCGTTCGAGGACCTGGAGCTGCTGGTCTCGCTGGACGCCCGGCTGAACGAGACCGCCCGCCTCTCCCACTATGTGATCGCGGCGTCGCAGCCGTTCGAGCGGCACGACATCACGGTGCCCGGCGACGCGCTGGCGCCCGAGCCCTTCGCCCAGTACGCCGCGCCGGTGGTCGAGAAGCCGGCCGGGGTGATCCACGACTGGGAGTTCTTCTGGGAGGTCGCCTCGAGGCTGCGGACGCCGCTCACCTTCAAGTACTGGACCTACGGCATCGAGTTCGACGCCATCCCCGACGGCCTGGAACTCGACCTCGACGTCGCGCCGGATCCCGAGGCGCTGATCCGCTACCTCTGCAAGGACAGCCGGGTCTCGTTCGACGAGCTGAAGGCCAATCCCAGCGGCGTGCGCCCCGAGCTCCCGCCGCAGTACGTCCGCGCGGTCGACGACAACGGCGCGCGGCTGGAGGTCTGCCCGCCGGACATCGCCGCCGAGCTGCAGGCGGTGCTGGCGGAGGACCAGCCCGACGGCCGCTTCCGCTACCAGCTGACCGTGCGGCGCATTCTCGAGGCGATGAACAGCGCCTACCGCGACTCCGCCGGCGTGGGCCGCAAGCACCCGGTGAACTGGGCCTTCATGAACCCCGAGGACATGGCCGCCGAGGGGCTGGCCGACGGCGATCTGATCGAGATCGCCTCCGAGCACGGCCGGATCACCGGCGTCGCCAAGGCCGAGGACCGGCTGCGCCGCGGCGTGGTCTCGATGACCCACCTGTTCGGCGACCTCGCGCCGTCGACCGAGCCCTGGACCCAGCGTGGCAGCAACACCGGCTGGCTCACTTCGCTCGACCGCTACCTGGAGCCGATCAACTTCATGCCGCGGTTCTCCGGCGTGCCGATCAACGTCCGGCGGGCGGCGGAGCGGCGGCTGGCGAGCTAAACATCTCGGTCATCCCGGACGGCCTGAAAGGCCGATCCGGGACCCAGGAGCCGCGCGCACCGCCCCTGGGTCCCGGCTCTGCGCTATCGCTCGGGCCGGGATGACGGAGCTGTTTTGCGATCTCGACGGCTCACGCCTTCACCACCAGGGTCGGCCAGACGTTCAGCTCGGCGCTGAGGGTCGCGTCCTGGAAGCCGCCGAGCTCGCCGCGCTGCATGCGCCAGGCGATGTAGTTGCGGTGGTCGTCCTCGCTGTCCCAGTGCTCGACGAACAAGAAGCGGTTCGGCTCGTCCTTGTGCTGGACGATGCGGATGCTGCGGAAACCCGGCATCTGCGAGACGCCGGCGACCAGCTCGTCGCGCATGTTCAGGAAGGTTTCAACGGCCTCCGGCTTGAGGCGGCGTTCGAAGGTGATGGTGACGCCGTCAGTGTCGGCCATGGTGCTCTCTTCCAATCTCACTTCGCGCCCATCGCCGCGGCCGCCGGCGGCGGGACCAGCTCGCGCCAGCGGTCGCGGTTGGCCACCGCGCTTTCGGTGAAGCGCCGCCACGCGGCCTCGCCGTTGCCGCTCAGCCGGATGTTGAACTCCCGGGCGTTGCGGACCTCGAGCACCTCCACGCCGTCGGGGCCGGCCCTGTACTGGTAGTTATGGTCGGCGGGAACGAAGAAGCCGTCGCCGGGCCGCAGAACCTCGGTCCCCAGGTACGCCTCGCCGGAGATCACATAGTAGGCGCAGTCGGCGTTGTGGCTGTGCCTGGGCAGGACGAAGTTCGGCTTGAACCAGACGTAGCCCACGCTCATGCCCGACACCGGGTCGGCGAACAGCAGCCGGGCGAAGCCGCCCTCCGCCGCGCCCTCGGCGCTGGCCTGGGCGATGCCGGCGAGGTCGACGGGCGTGAGCCCCTCCGTCGGCATATGCTCCTCCATCGCCTGGGCGTCGGCGGCGCGGAAGATCTGGAAGCGCGAGACCCGAGCCTCGCCGGCGTCGGCGCTGCTGGCGCGACCGGACATGCGACCTCCCTTTCACTCTTGTTCACGCTCGGGGCCATGCAGCCCCTGGCGGATCATGGACCGGGCCGCGCGCGGCCCGCAACCGTCGCTAGGCCTGCGCCGGCCACGCCGCGAGGTCGGCTTCGATCTCCCGCAGCACCGGTCCCCAGTCGTCGGGCGTGGTCTGGCGATAGAGCCGCATCGTCGGATACCAGGGCGAGTCCCGCCGCTCGCGCATCCAGCGCCAGTCGAGCCCGCGGACCGGCAGCAGCAGCCAACAGGGCTTGCCCAGCGCGCCCGCCAGATGCGCGACCGAGGTGTCGACCGAAATGACCAGATCCAGCTGCGCCATCAGCGAGGCGGTGTCGGCGAAATCCGTCGCGCCGGTCGCCGCGGGATGGAGGTCAACGACCTGCGCCGGCAGCCGGCGCAGCGCCGCAGCGGCCTCGGCCGGCAGCGAGCGGTTGCGGTCGTTGGCGTTGACCGGGTTGCCGTTGGTCATCACCCCGACCTTCAGCCCGGCCGGCAGCGGCCGGGGCCAGGGACGCGCCGCCCGCAGGTAGGGCGCGGCCGGGATCGTCTCCGGCGTCACGCCCATCCGCCCCGCCAGCGAGCAGGTCATCACCCAGGCGTCGGGGTCGGGGAACTCGACTTCGCCGCGGGCGGGGATCACCCGCACGCCGAGGCTGTCGGCGAACAGGCGCGCCAGCGCCGGCAAGCAGATCACGGTGACGTCCGCCCCGCGCGCCTGCAGGATCGGCGCGAAGCGCGCGAACTGGATCTGGTCGCCCAGCCCCTGTTCCGGCCAGATCAGGATCCGCCGGCCGGCGACCGCCTCGCCCCGCCACTCCGGATACGGCAGCGGCGGCTTCTGCAGGGCGTCCAGCTGATGCCGCACCTCGAACAGGGCGAAGCCCTCGGCGTAGCGTCCCTGGCTCAACAGCAATTTTCCCAGCCGCCGGGCGGTCGGCATCGCGTCGGGGGCGAGCGCCAGCGCGTCGCGGAAGCAGGCCTCGGCGGCCGCTAGGTCGCCGTCGAGCTCGCTGAAATCGCCGAGCTCGCGCAGCAGCTCAGCATCGCCGGGAGCCGCGGCGCGCAACAGCCGTCGGCCCGCCGCCACATCGCCGGCGTCGCGCAGTTCCGCCGTCCTGGCCAGCAGATCGGCCTTGGTGTCGCTCGTCGCGCTCATTCGGTTGGCATCGCCGAATCCAGGCGCCAGGTCCAGCGTCACCGCGTCGTCATCGCCGCCGGCCATGCTGGGCCGCCGGACCGGCGACACCGTCATGAGTTCACCGCCCTTTTGCGACGTGAACTTAACTCAAGCTAAGCAGCGAACCCGGTATTGACTTGCGAAGCCGCAGCGGAATCGCAATCTACGCGTGCACTCCTCCCCTAAACGATGTTTTTCACCCGCCGCTGCAACCCGGCGGCGCTTCACTCATCAGATCTTTTATAGAAATTAGTCCTCCCGAGGCTTCCGGCCGTGCGAAGAAAAGCGATTCGCGACCTTGAAGGCCGACGACCTAGACTTGACCCAGAGCTCCGCCGAGGGGCGCGGCATGCCGCCTAGAGGATCCGCCCGCTTCGCCTCGATCCGGCCGCTGGCCAAGCGGCTGGCCGGCCCGGCGAGCGCAGTCGTGTTCGTCGGCGTGGCGATGGCGGCCCGGGTGCTGCTCGGCAACCTGCTGCCCGGCCTCACGGTCTTCAACCTCTACTATCCGGCTATCCTCGCCGCGGCCCTGGTCGGCGGCGAAGCCTCGGCGGCGCTGGCGCTGGTCCTCAGCGCCGCCAGCAGTTGGCTTATCCTGCACAACGCCCAGGGCCTGCTGGTGCCGATGGCGACGGTCACCCTCAACTTGGTGATCTTCGTCCTGGCCGGCGCCTTCGTCGGCGCGGTGGGCGCGCGGCTGCGGCGACTGCTGCGCCGTCGCCGTCGGGACATCCTGCGGCTCGCCGACCGCGAAGCCCGCTACCGGGCGCTGTTCGAAGGCGTCTCGGAAGGCTTCGCCCTGATCGAGGGGGTGCGGGACGACCAGGGGAAGATCGTCGACTTCGTGCTGCTCGAGGCCAACCCGGCGCTGATCGAGATGTTCAAGGTCACGTCGGCGGTCGTCGGCCGGCTGCGCAGCGAGTACGCCTTCGGCCCCGCCGACCCGGAGTATCTCCAGGCCTGTGAGCGCGCGTTCGGCCGCCTCCCGGTGCGGATCGAGCTGTTCTCCACGGCGACTCAGCGCTGGTACGATGTCCGGCTCAGCTGGGTCGGCGAGAACCGGCTCGCGCAGATCCTAGTCGACATCACCGAGCGCAAGGTGGCCGAGAACCGGCAGGTGGAGATGTTCGACGAGCTGAACCACCGGGTGAAGAACAACCTGGCCGCCGTCTCGGCGATGCTCAGCATGCAGGCCCGGGCCGCCGACGACGTGCGCCTGCGAGAACAGCTCAACAAGGCGGTCGACCGCATCGAGACCATCGCCGACGTCCACGCCAGCCTCTACCGGGTCAGCAGCACCGACCAGATCGACTTCGCCGGTTACCTGAAGCGGCTCTGCGACCGGTTGGCCACCAGCCTGCTCGACGACGACCGCGTGCGCATCGAAGCCGACATCGACCCCACCATGGCCCCGCTCGAGGAGGCCGTCCCCCTCGGCTTGATCGTCAACGAGCTGGTCACCAACGCCGCCAAGTACGCCTATCCGCCGCCGGTCGCCGGCGTGATCCACGTCGCCCTGCACAACACCCCCGAGGCGCTGATCCTGAAAGTCAGCGACGAAGGGCGTGGCCTGCCGGGCCCTGACACGGCCTCCGGCATCGGCATGCGGCTGGTCCGCTCGCTGGTCCAGCAGTGCGGCGGCGAGCTGCAGATCGACCGGGAGCGCGGCGCCAGCTTCACAATCCGCCTGCGCGAGCACGCACCCCCCGACACGATCCCCGAAAGCACGCTGCTGTAGGCCGGCGTCAGGTTGAATCTTCAGCTCAGCTCGAACCGCGTTCGGCCTGGGCGGTTCTCCCTTGATGGTGGACCTGAACTCAGCCTCGATCGAGGCGCTCCAGACGCTGCCCGGAGTTGATCTGCGCGCGGCTTACGACCTGCTGCTATGGCGGCCGTACCTGACGTGGGAGGAAGTCGCCTTCGTGCCCGGCTTCGACACGGCGCGGGCCGGCGAGTTGCGTGACGCCGGCGCGCGCGTCGGCGTGCCCCAGGACACCTGTTGGGTCGGCGAAGGTCGCGCCAGCGAGCTCTGAGCGCGCCCCGCTCCATCGTCGGACGATCCAGGTCCGGAACCAAGCTGCGCCGTGGACGTTTCCCGCTTGGGTAGACCGGGGTGTGCGATGACGGACCGCCAAACCATGCGCTTCGAAGACGACCTGCTGGCTGCCGCGCCCTTCCTGCGCGCGTTCGCCCGCACGCTTTGCCACGACGCCGAACAGGCCGAGGACCTCGCGCAGGAGGCGTTGCTGAAGGCCTGGCAGGCCCGCGACCAGTTCCAGCCGGGCACCAACCTTCGGGCCTGGCTCGCCACCATCCTGCGCAACCGCTTCTATTCCCTGGGCCGTCGCCGCAAGTGGCACGCGGACTATGATCAGGAGATCATGGAACGCACGCTGGTGGCGCCGGATGATCCACACGGCATCGTCGAGCTCGAAGACGTCCGCCGCGCACTGGCGATGCTGCCCGATTTCCAGCGCGAGGCGCTGATCTTGGTCGGCGCCGGGGGCATGTCCTACGAGGAGGTCGCCCAGATCGCCGGCTGCCCGCTGGGCACGGTGAAGAGCCGGGTGCGGCGCGCCCGCGATGAACTGCAGGCGATCCTGTTCGAGGGCCGGCTGGGTCCAGCCGATGGCGCCTCCGCGCCGCTCGCCGCCCTGGTCGCCGATTTCGATCGGCTGAGCGGCACCCAAGCAGCCTGACCGTATTGTTACCCACGGCATAGCTTGCCTTGAACCGCCGCGGCATTTAGCCCCGACCGCGGCAGCCGATGGGAGGGGGCATGGGCCGGATCCTGCTGGTCGAGGACGAAGTCTTCATCGCGGAAATGATCGAGGAGGCGCTCGAGGATCGAGGCTTCCAGGTGCGCAGCGCGCACACCGATCGATCCGCCTACGCGATCCTCGACGACGAGGCGCACGCGTTCACGCTGCTGATCGCCGACGTCAACCTGGGCGTGGGAACCAGCGGCTTCGACGTGGCGCGCCGCGCGCGCGAACTGAACCCCGAACTGCGGGTGATCTACATCAGCGGTCACGCCGCCCATCTGCAGAAGATGGGCGTGGCCGACTCGATCATGTTCCCCAAGCCCTTCTATCCCGAGGAACTGGCCGACCAGGTCGTCGCGCTGCTGCAGGGCTGAGCAGTGGTGGACGCGCGCCTGCGCGCGGCCCAGACTTGAGGGCCGGAGGCCGCGGCCGGCATGTGCAACGAATATCGCTTCAAGCAGACCCTCGACCGCATCGCCCGCGAGTTCAGCGCGCTGAACTTGCCGCTGCACTGGGCGGGCGGCGCCCCGAACCTGGAGCCGCGCGACTCGATCCGCCCGACCGACCCGGCGCCGATCATCCTGGGCGCGCCGGAGGGCGCGGAACTGAAGCAGCTCCGCTGGGGGTTCGTGCAGCCGGGTCGGCCGCCGGTGATCAACTTCCGCTCCGAGGGCCGGCGCTTCACGGCGGGCCGTTGCCTGATCCCGGCCGACGGCTTCTATGAGTTCACCGGGGCCAAGGCGCCGAAGTCGAAGTGGCTGTTCACGCCGGCGGACGGCGGCGAGCTGTTCTGCATCGCCGGCCTGGTGCGCGACGACCGCTTCACCATGCTGACCTCCGCGCCAGGTCCGGACATCGCGCCCTACCACGACCGCCAGATCGTCATCCTGCCGAAGGATCGCTGGGCGGCATGGCTCGGCCCGGCCGAGGCTCAACCGAGCCTCGAGCCCCTGCCCGCCGGCAGCCTGAAGGTTGAACAGATCCGCCGCGGAACCGACGCGACGGAGGGCCAACTGCCGCTTTAGGCGCCCAGTTGCAGCAGCGGCGCGAAGCCGCCGTAGATCATCCGCTTGCCGTCGAACGGCATGTCGTTCATCTGCGGCTTCATGCGCTCGTCGGCCATCACCTTGGCGTTGATGGCGTCGCGCTCCTCACGGGAGCCGTAGACGATCCAGGAGAACACGACGACCTCGTCGTCCTTGGCCTGGACGGCGCGCGGGAACGACGTCAACTCGCCGTAGGGCACGTCGTCGCCGACGCATTCCACATAGGCCCTGGCGCCATGTTCCATCCAGACATCGCCGGCGGTCTTCGCCACCGCCTTGTAGGCGTCGAGCTTGGCTTTCGGCACGGCGAGCACGAACCCGTCGACATACATCGCTAGTCTCCTTCGTCTTGACTTGACCGAAGGACGAACGATCCCGTCGCGTTCCGACATCGCGCCGCGGAAAAATCGGATCGGCCCGGCGCGAAACCGGGCCGGCCGGCGCGCCTAGGGCAGGTCCTCGGCGAGAATCGCCATCTCGAACATGAAGGAGCCGTCCTCGTCCTCGTCCTGGAAGACGACGCCGATGAACTCTTCGCCGATGTAGACCTCGGCGGAATCCTTCTGCTTCGGCCGCGGGGCGAGCGTGATGCGCGCGTTGGCGAAGGTCCCGCGCAGGTAGGACTCAAGCTTGCGGATAGTCTTTTCGTCCACGCGGGGCGCTCCTGAAGCAGTCACTCGGCCGGAACCTAGCCGTTCAGGCGGCTGGCGCAAACCTCAGATCACGTAGTCGTACACAGCCTCGGCCAGAGTGTGGTCCATGCTCCGGGCCGGTTCCTCGCATGTCGGGCAGTTGACCAGGCGCGCGGGCACCCCGGCGGCGGTGCAGCCGGGCGGCACCGGCTTCAACACGACCGAGCCGGAAGCGATCTTGGCGAAGTCGCCGATGGTGATGTTTCCGAGCACCTTGGCGCCGGCGCCCAGCAACACGCCCTTGCCGATCTTCGGGTGGCGGTCGCCGCGGTCGGCGCCGGTGCCGCCGAGCGTCACGCCCTGCAGCATCGAGACGCCGTCGCCGATCACCGCGGTCTCGCCGATGACGATGCCGGTGCCGTGGTCGACGAACACCCCGCGGCCGATCCGAGTCGCCGGGTGGATGTCGACCTGGAACAACTCGCTGGTGCGGCTCTGCAGGTGGAAGGCGAGCGTGTCGCGGCCTTCATGCCAGAGCCAGTGCGAAACCCGCTGGGTCTGCAGCGCCAGGAAGCCTTTGAAGAACAGGAACGGCTGCAGGTAGCCCTTGCAGGCCGGGTCACGCTCGAACACCGCCCGCAGGTCGGCCTCGGCGGTCTCCACCAGCGCCGGTTCGCTGGCGTAGGCGTCCTGCGCGATCTCGCGCAGCGTCATGGCGCGCAGCTCCTGGTCGCCCAGTTTGCGCGCCAGTTGATAGGACAGCGCGTCGGCCATGGTCTTGTGGTTGAGGATCACCGTCGCCAGCAGGCTGGCCAGGGCGGATTCGTCGCGCGCGGCGGCTGTCGCTTCGTTGCGCAGCGCAGCCCAGACCGGCGGCGCGACGGCGGAATCGATCACTTCCAGGCGTTGGCTCACGTAACCTTCTCCAGCCGTAGCGGCGCTTTAACTTAGCATGGCGCGGGTCAACGCGTCAGGCAGGGCGCCTTCGCGGGCCATATGGTAGGCCCGCAGCAGCATCGCCACCGTCAGCATGTCTTCCATATGGCCGGCCAGCGCCGCGTCCAGCACTTCGCGGTACGGCGCGCGCACCAGGGCGAGTTCTTCGGTGTCGTCGCCCTGGGCTCGGCCGACGGCGTCCGAGAGGCCCAGCGCCAGGTAGCCGACCGCCCGCTCGTCGGTCACCGAGTTGGACAATTGCACCTGCAGCACCTTGCGCCACTCCCGCGCCTGCAGCCCAGTCTCCTCGGCCAGTTCGCGCTTGGCGCCTTCGAGGGGATCCTCGCCGATCGGCGAGCCGCCCTCGGGTAGCTCCCAGCTGTACCCCGCCAGCGCGAAGCGGTTCTGGCCGACGAGGGTCACCGTACCGTCGTCGTGCAGCGGCAGGACGGCGATCGCCAGGTTCTTGAAGCTGACCAGACCGTACTGGGCCGGTCGGCCGGTCGGCGCGACCGCCTCATGGTGGCTCACCCGGATCCACGGATTGTCGTAGACCATCTGCTCGGCGCCGCGCGTCCATGGCGAACCGTGCGGCCGAAGCCAGTCGGGTTTTTGCGACATCTTCAACTTGCCTTGCCGAGAGGGCGGTCGAACCCATAAAGGGCCCTCACCGCCCGGTCTTGTGAAAAAGAGAGGCCACTTCGCGTGTCCGACACCCCGCCCCCGTCGCCCGAATTCGGAACCCCGCTGCCGGTCGAGGCCGCCCCCGAGGTGCTGGCCTTCCTGCGCCGCCGGCGCTCCACCTCGGCGGTCACCCTGGCCGAGCCCGCGCCCACGCCGGCGGAGATCGCCGAGCTGATCCAGCTGGCGACCCGGGTCCCGGACCACGGCAAGCTCGCGCCCTGGCGGTTCGTCGTGCTGGAGGGGGCCGGCAAGGCCGAGTTCGCCGGCCGGCTGGGACAGCTGGCCCAGGCGCGCGGCGACGCGGCCGCCGCCGCCAAGCTCGTCAAGTTGAAGACCCCGCCGCTGGCGATCGCCGTGATCGCTGCGCCCCGGGCCGCCGCCATCCCGGAATGGGAGCAGCTGCTGTCGGCCGGCGCCGCGTGCACCACCCTCACCTACGCCGCCCTGGCGATGGGCTACGGGGCGAACTGGATCACCGACTGGTACGCCTACGATTCGGAGGCCTGCGCCGTGCTGGGCCTGCAATCGAACGAGAAGGTGGCGGGGTTCATCCTGCTGGGGACGCCGCGCGAGCCGCCGCTGGAGCGGGAGCGCCCGGATCCGGCCCAGCTCACCAGCCGGTGGGGCGGCTGAGGCGGCGCGCCGCAACGGCCTGCCGGAAAATCTGCCCCGGAGAAAATCTGCCCCGAAAACACGACGGCCGAACGACGCATCGGCGTCGCTCGGCCTGAAGTGACACGCCCGAGGAGAGTTGGGCCCCGCAGATATAGAACTTATTTACGGTTCTGCAAAGCCCGCCCCGAGCGCTTACGCGAGGATGGGCGCATTTTCGCGCTACACGTGAATTTGTCGCAGCCGACCGTAATCTGTAGAGCGGAGAACAACCAGCAGTAGGCGGATGATCGGCCAAGCCATCATTGCTTGGACATTAACCAATTGACCTTGCGGATGCGTCTTAGCCGCGGCCGCGATACGGCGGAACGCCCTGATCCGGCAGCCAAAGCCCTTCGGGCGGCGTCCCGGCCTGCCAGAACACGTCGATCGGAATGCCGCCGCGCGGGTACCAGTAGCCGCCGATCCGCAGCCAGCGCGGCTCCAACTCGTCGACCAGCCGCCGGCCGATCGCCACCGTGCAGTCCTCGTGAAAGGCGCCGTGGTTGCGGAACGATGCGAGGTAGAGCTTCAGCGACTTGGATTCGACCAGCCAGCCGGCCGGCGCGTAGTCGATGACCAGGTGGGCGAAGTCCGGCTGCCCGGTGACCGGACAGAGCGAGGTGAACTCCGGCACGGTGAAGCGCGCCAGGTAGAGCGTATCGGGGTGCGGATTCGGCACGCGCTCGAGCACGGCCTCCTCGGGGCTGGCGAAGCCGCGCACCTCCCGCCCGAGTTGAGTGAGATGGGTCTCGTCCATGGCCGCCGCTTTACCTCCTCCTCGGGGGCGGAACAACGGCGCGCCGCGGCGCCCGCGAATCGGCCGGCCCGGCCGCCCGGAGCGGCGCCAAGCCACGATCCCGCCAAAATTGCTGCAAAGCTGCGCAATCGCCCAGCTTGATTGACGCAAAATTAAGCGTCTGCCCGGCGGATGTGCAGCCGCGCCGTCGCTGCGTTGATCCGCACGCCGTCGCGATGAGGATGCCGCCACGGCCAGCGGGGCGCCCCGCGCCAAATGGGCCGGGAAAAAAGGGGATAAGAATGAAGCTGCTGAAACTCTCGTTGCTGGCCGCTGTCGGCGCGCTCGCGCTGACCAGCGCCGCTCAAGCCGCCGACCGTCCGCTCGGCGCCACCTTCAACGTCGGCGCCGCGACCGATTACGTGTTCCGCGGCTTCAGCCAAACCGACGAAAACCCGCAGATCTTCGGCGGCGCCGACATCAGCTTCGGCGGCATCGGCTACGCTGGCGTCTGGGCGTCGAACGTCGATTTCGGCGACGGCACCGATGCGGAAGTCGACGTCTACGCTGGCGTGAAGCCGACCCTCGGCCCGGTGACCTTCGACCTCGGCGTGCTGTACTACGGCTACATCGATGACGGCAGCGACTGGGACTACTGGGAATTCAAGGCCGCCGGCTCGGTGCCGGTCGGCCCGGGCAGCCTGGGCGGCGCGATCTACTACACCCCGGACGCGACCGGCTTCAGCAACACCGACGGCTGGTATTTCGAAGTGAACGGCGCGGTGACGATCCCGGACACGAAGTTCTCGCTCAGCGCCGGCCTCGGCCGTCAGATCTATGACGAGGACTACACCGACTACACCGTCTGGAACCTGGGCGCCGGCTACGCGATCAACGACACCCTCGGCGTCGACATCCGCTACTGGGGCACCGACGGCGAAGATCCGCTCGGCTCGCTGGCCGGCGACCGCGTGGTTGCGGGCTTCAAGGCCGTCTTCTAAGGCCAAAAGCGCGTCCTTCAGGACACAGGCAGGGCCGTCGCGGAAACGCGGCGGCCTTTGCTAATTGCTTCCCTCTCCGCACCTTCCTAAGGTTTTACCGATCCGGCCCAGGCTCATTGCAGCTCGGAACGCCAACTTGCGTTTTACTCGGCGGCCGACGCGCTCCGAGGGCTGGTTACGGAGTTCAAGTGTGAGCGGAGTACGGTCCATGCAGCGGATGGCTTTGCAAGCACAGACCGTCCTGCTCGACACCGTCATCGCCGCCTTCGCCTTCACTGCGGCCTATTCGATCGCGCCGCCGCGGCTGCCGACCCTTGCGGTCGCCCTGCCCTCGCTGACCCTGCTGCAGTTGGTGGGGCTCTACGCCGCGCTCGCGGCCAGCTTCACCCTGCTGTTCCGGCGCGAGCTCTCGCCCTGGCGCTACACCTCAATCCCCGACGCCGTCGTGCTGGCGCGCATCGCCGTACTGACGGTAGTGCTGTTCCTGATCTGGGTGTTCTTCCTCGACCGCGCGCGCAGCGTGCCGCGCTCGACCCTGTTCCTCGCGCCCCTGCTGCAGATGTCCGGCTCGATGGGGGTGCGCATCCTGCGCCGCGCGTTCCACGAACACGCCCTGGGGGCCTTCGCGCCGCTGAACGCCCTCACCGACCGGGCGAACCCGGCGCCGGCGCTGTTGCTGATCGGCCCGCCGGCGCTCGCCGACAGCTATTTGCGCGACGCCGCCCGCAGCCATGACCGGAACTACACGCCTGTCGGCATCGTCGGCGCCGACCGCCGGGACGTCGGCCACCAGGTCCGCGGCGTCTGCATCATCGACGTGCTGGAGAACCTCGAGGCCGCCCTCGCCGATCTGCGGCGCTGGAACCGCTATCCGCGGGCGATCCTGCTGCTCGACGAGCCGAGCCGGCTGAAGGGGCTCACCGCCGACGTGCTCGGCCGGCTGAAGAACGACGGCATCCGCCTGTTGCGGCTGCCCTCGATCGTCGAGCTGTCCCAGCACGACAGCGTCACCCTGCTGCCGATGCGCGAGATCAACATCGAGGAGCTGCTGGCCCGCGACCCGATCCAACTCGACCGCGTGGCGATCGCCGCCCTGCTGCGCGGCCGGCGCGTGCTGGTGACCGGCGCCGGTGGCTCGATCGGCGCAGAGCTCTGCCGCCAGGTCGCCGCCTTCGAGTGCAGCCACATCACCCTGCTCGACTATTCGGAGACCGCGCTCTTCGAGATCGAGCGCGAGCTGTCGGAGACCTTCCCGCGAGGCTCCTACCGGGCGCTGCTCTGCGACGTGCGCAACGCCGCGCGGCTGGAGAGCCTGTTCCGCGAGGAGCAGCCGGACCTGGTGTTCCACGCCGCGGCGCTGAAGCACGTGTCGATGGTCGAACAGCATCCCTGCGAGGGCGTGCTGACCAACGTCATCGGCACCTGGAACGTCGCCGAAGCCGCCCGCGCCTGCGGCGCGCGGCAGATGGTGCTGATCTCGACCGACAAGGCGGTGGACCCGACCAACGTCATGGGCGCCACCAAGCGGCTCGCTGAATCGGTGATCCGCGGCCAGCAGAGCCTCGGCGGCGAGACCCGCTTCGCCGCGGTGCGGTTCGGCAACGTCCTCGGCTCGGCCGGCTCGGTGGTGCCGATCTTCAAGTCGCAGATCGAGCGCGGCGGGCCGGTCACCGTCACCCATCCGGAGATGGAACGGTTCTTCATGACCATTCCGGAGGCGACGCAGCTGGTGCTGCACGCCACCGCCACCAACACCCAGGGCGACGGCCGCGACGCGCGGCTGTTCCTGCTGGAGATGGGCGAACCGGTGCGGATCCTCGACCTCGCCCGGCAGATGATCGCGCTCTCCGGCCGCACGCCCGGCCGCAACATCGAGATCGAGGTCACCGGCCTGCGCCCCGGCGAGAAGCTGACCGAATCGCTGCTCGACGAGACCGAGCGCTCCGCGCCCTGCGCGCCGAAGGTGATGGAGGTGATCTCCGCCTCCGCCCTGCAGGTGACCCCCGGCCATATGGCCAACCTGCGCCAGCTCGCCGACGCCGGCGAGGTCGACGAGGTGCGCCGCGCCCTGTTCGAACTGGTCTCCCAGATCCGCGGCGAGAAGCCCGGCGCAGTCCCCAGTCTGCGGGTCGTCGCCACCCGCTAGCCGCGGTCGCCCGCGCCGGTGGAGCCTAACGGCCCGGCGCGCGGAAGTCCGGCGGGCCCGCCAACGCCTGATCCATCTCAGCGATCGTCAGCAGGGCCGTGGCGCGCGACCGCACCATCCCCGAACCTGAGGCGGCGACGCCAAGCGCTGCGGCCGCCTTCGCGTCCGGCAGGTCCATGAGCATGATCACGTCGTCGGCGCCGAGGGCGTAGTGCATGGACTCCAGCGTCCCGCCGACGGACTCGACGGCCTGGACGACCGCGGCCAGCCGCCCCGAGGCGGTGTCCTTCTGCAGCCCCCGCAAGCCTTCGGCGGTGTAGGACGCGACGACAAGGAACTTCGGCATGGCGCGAGCTCCGGCTAGGGGCGCGCCGCCAGGGATGCGCCCGGAGGCGCGGCCTGTCGATCAGGCGAACCCCGCAGCCCGCGGGCGATCGCGCAGTAAAAAGGCCGCGGGAGCATCTCCCGCGGCCTTTCTGTTCAGGTCGGAGGCTTCGGCCTACTCGGCCGCGGCCATCGCCGGGCTGGCGGCGGAGAGCCGCTTCACCAGGGCCTCATACTCCGCCCACAGCGCCTTGGGCGTGCGGTCGCCGAACTTCTCGTAGAACGGCGGGATCAGCGCGGCTTCCTGGCGCCAGATTTCCGGGTCCACGCTGAGCAGCAGATTGATCTGCTCGGCGGTCAGGTTCAGGCCGGAGACGTCCAGCTCGGCGGCCTTCGGCAGGCGGCCGATCGGGGTGTCGACGCCCTCGGCGCGGCCTTCCAGGCGATCGACGATCCACTTCAGCACGCGGCTGTTCTCGCCGTAGCCCGGCCAGACGAACTTGCCGCGCTCGTCCTTGCGGAACCAGTTGACGAAATAGATGCGCGGCAGCTTGGCCGCGTCAGCCTTCTCGCCCATCGCCAGCCAGTGGCCGAAGTAGTCGCCCATGTTGTAGCCGCAGAACGGCAGCATGGCGAAGGGATCGCGACGCAGTTCGCCGATGGCGTTCTCCGCCGCGGCGGTGCCCTCGGATGCCACGTTCGAGGCCATGAACACGCCCTGGGCCCAGTCGTTGGCCTCGCGCACCAGCGGCACGGCGCTGGCGCGGCGGCCGCCGAACAGGATGGCGGAGATCGGCACGCCGGCGGGATCTTCCCACTCCGCGGCCGCCACCGGGCACTGCGCGGCCGGGACGGTGAAGCGGGCGTTCGGGTGCGCGGCGGGCTCGTCGCTGTCCGGCGTCCAGTCGCGGCCGCGCCAGTCGATCAGGTGCGCCGGGGCCTCGGCCGTCAGGCCTTCCCACCAGACGTCGCCGTCGTCGGTCAGCGCCACGTTGGTGAAGATGCTGTTGCCGTAGAGCGAGTCGATGGCGTTCTTGTTGGTGTCGATGCCGGTGCCCGGCGCGACGCCGAAGAAGCCCGCCTCCGGGTTGACGGCGTACAGCCGGCCGTCCTGGCCGAACCGCATCCAGCAGATGTCGTCGCCGATGGTCTCGGCCTTCCAGCCGGGCAGCGTCGGCTGCAGCATCGCCATGTTGGTCTTGCCGCAGGCGCTCGGGAAGGCGGCGGCGAGGTAGTGCGCGCGGCCTTCCGGCGAGGTCAGCTTCAGGATCAGCATGTGCTCGGCGAACCAGCCCTCGTCGCGGGCCATCACCGAGGCGATGCGCAGTGCGAAGCACTTCTTGCCGAGCAGCGCGTTGCCGCCGTAGCCCGAACCGTAGGACCAGATCTCCCGGGTCTCCGGGAAGTGGACGATGTACTTCTCGTCGTTGCAGGGCCACGCGACGTCCTGCTGGCCGGCGGCGAGCGGGGCGCCGACGGTGTGCACGGCCGGCACAAAAAAGCCCTCCTCGCCGAGCTGGTCGAGGGCGGCTTTGCCCATGCGGGTCATGATCCGCATCGACACGGCCACGTAGGCCGAATCGGTGATTTCTACGCCGATGGCGCTAATCTTCGAGCCCAGCGGGCCCATGCAGAAGGGCACCACGTACATGGTGCGGCCCTTCATGGCGCCGGCGAACAGGCCGTTCAGCGTCGCCCGCATCTCCGCAGGTTCGCGCCAGTTGTTCGTCGGGCCGGCGTCGGCCTGGTTCTCCGAGCAGATGAAGGTGCGGCTTTCGACGCGCGCCACGTCGCGCGGGTCGGACGCGGCGTAGAAGGAGTTCGGGCGCTTGGCGGGGTTAAGCCGCTTCAGGGTGCCCGATTGAACCAATTCCTCGCTCAGGCGATTCCATTCGTCCTCAGAGCCGTCGCACCAGACGACGCGGTCAGGCTGCGTCAGTTGCGCGACCTCCCGCACCCACTTGAGCAGTTTCTGATTTTTCGTCGGCGCGGGCTCCAGGCCCGGGACGTTAGGTTGCGACATCCAAATACTCCGTAGCCCCGATGGACAGCGCGGCGCCCGCCGGCCCCTCGCAACGGTCAAAACAGAACACCAACACCATGCAGAGCAAATACCCTGCAGACCGCGAGCCGAACCCCAGTGAGCGAGAACGCTTCACGTGCGGTTTGGATCAGCGGGCTCGTTCACGTACGCTCGACCCAGCGTGCCGACCGCGTACCCCATACGGCCCGGCTGTGTCACTATCCACGAGGCGAATATGAGCATCTTGCTCACCGGATCGGCAGGATTCATCGGTTTCCACCTCAGCCGCCGCCTGCTGGAGCGCGGCGACGAGGTGGTCGGCGTCGATTCGCTGAACCCCTATTACGACCCGGCGCTGAAGGCCGCGCGGCTGGCTATCCTTGAGGGCTACCCGGGCTACCGGCACGCCAAGATCGACCTCGCCGACCGCGACGCCATGGCGGCCCTGTTCGCCGAGAGCCGGCCGACTGCGGTCGTCAACCTCGCGGCCCAGGCCGGCGTCCGCTACAGCCTGGAGAAGCCCGAGGCCTATGTGGACTCCAACGTCGTGGGGTTCCTCAACGTGCTGGAGGGGTGCCGCGCGGTGCAGCCGAAGCACCTCGTCTACGCCTCCACCAGCTCGGTCTACGGGGCCAACGGCAAGCTGCCGTTCAACGTCCACGACGCCGCCACCCATCCCATCACCCTCTACGCCGCGACCAAGCTGGCGAACGAGTCGATGGCCCACTCCTATTCGCACCTGTTCGGCGTGCCCTCGACGGGCTTCCGCTTCTTCACCGTCTACGGGCCGTGGGGCCGCCCGGATATGGCGCTGTTCAAGTTCACCCAGGCGATCCTCGAAGGCCGGCCGATCGACGTCTACGGCGAGGGCCGGATGCAGCGCGACTTCACCTATGTCGACGACATCGTCGACGGCCTGGTCGCGGCGATCGACCGGCCGGCGATGGTCAATCCTGCCTGGAACCCCGAGGCCCCGGACCCGGCGACCAGCGGCGTGGCGCCCTGGCGGGTGCTGAACCTGGGCGCCGCGCGCCGGATCGAGCTGATGCGCTACATCGAGGTGCTGGAGGAGAAGCTGGGCCAGAAGGCCGAGCTCAACCTGATGCCGATGCAGCCGGGCGACGTGGCGCGCACCGAGGCCGACGTCGAGGAGACCCGCCAGGCGCTCGACTATGCGCCGAAGACCCCGGTCGAGGTCGGCGTCGGCCGCTTCGTCGACTGGTACCTGGACTACTACGGCCGCCGCTGACGGCGCGGCGGCCCCCGCCCCCGGACCTATAGCCGCAGGTCGGCGACCGCGGTGGGCAGCAGCCCCTTGACGTCGAACAGCACCGCGCCCGGCTTGCCCAGCGCGCGGATGCGTTCGGCCCCCAGTTCGGCGAACTCGCGGTGGGCCACCGCCAGCACGATGGCGTCGTAGGCCCCTGCCCCATCCGCCGGCGCGTCGATCAGCTCCAGGCCGTACTCGTGGCGCGCATCGGCCGGCGCGATCCAGGGATCCCAGACCTCGACCTGGGCCTGGTAGTCGGTCAGCTCCCGGACGATGTCGATCACCCGGGTGTTGCGCAGGTCGGGGGTGTTTTCCTTGAAGGCCAGCCCCATCACCAGCACGCGGGCGCCGTTGACGCTCGAGCCGCGGCGGATCAGCTCCTTGATCAGCTCGCGGGCGATATAGCCGCCCATGCCGTCGTTGATCCGCCGCCCGGCCAGGATCACCTCCGGGTGGTAGCCCAGCGCCTCGGCCTTGTGGGTCAGGTAGTAGGGGTCGACACCGATGCAGTGGCCGCCGACCAGGCCCGGGCGGAAGTTCAGGAAGTTCCACTTGGTGCCGGCGGCCTGCAGCACCTCCTGGGTGTCGATCCCCAGCCGGTGGAAGATCAGCGCGAACTCGTTGATCAGGGCGATGTTCAGGTCGCGCTGGGTGTTCTCGATCACCTTCGCCGCCTCGGCGACCTTGATCGAGCTCGCCCGGTGGGTGCCGGCGGTGACGATCGCGGCGTAGAGCGCGTCGACGAAATCCGTGGCCTCCGGCGTCGAGCCCGCCGTCACCTTGATGATGTTCGCCAGCCGGTGCTGCGGGTCGCCCGGATTGGCCCGCTCGGGGCTGTAGCCCGCGAAGAAGTCGCGGTTGAAGGTCAGGCCCGAGACCTGCTCGACGACCGGCACGCAGTCGTCTTCGGTCGCGCCGGGATAGACGGTGCTCTCATAGATCACCACGCCGCCCGGCTGGATCGCCCGGCCGACCGTGCGGCTGGCGGCCAGCAGCGCCGACAGATCGGGGCGCTTGTAGGCGTCGATCGGCGTCGGGACGGTGACGATGAAGACGTTGCAGCCGGCGAGATCGGCCGCGTCGGCGGTGACGCTCAGCCGGGTCGCCGCGGCCAGCTCCTCGGCCGAGACCTCCAGCGTGCGGTCGTGCCCGGCCCGCAGTTCGGCGGCGCGCTCAGGATTGAGGTCGAAGCCCACCACCTCGTGCTCGGCGGCGAAGGCCACCGCCAGCGGCAGCCCCACATAGCCCAGGCCGAGCACCGCGATCTTGGCGGGCGTCCGGGTGAAAGGGTTCTGCAGCATCGGGCTCTCGGCGGGTTTCGACGGAGCCGCTGACTAGCACGCTTCGCCGGCGAAGCGGAAAAAGCGAACGCCGGCGATGGGGCTGCCACCGCCGGCGCTGCGGAAGGGGCGGGCCGCAGGGCCCGCCGCTCAGTCTTAGCCGCGGAACAGGGACATCAGCGTCCCCGACGACTGGTTGGCGATCGATAGCGCCTGGACGCCAAGCTGCTGCTTGGTCTGCAGCGCCTGCAGCCTTGCGCTTTCCTTCGCCAGGTCCGCGTCCACCAGGTTGCCGACGCCGGCGTCCAGGGTGTCCTGCAGCTTGCCGACGAAGTTCAGGTGGGCGTTCAGCGACTTCGAGCCGGTGCCGAGCTTCGACAGCGCGCTGGAGACCTGGATGATCGCCGCGTTGACGGTGGCGATCATGTTCTGCGCCATCGTCTGAGTGGCGATCGACGAGGTGTCGTCGATCGTGCCGCCGCCCACGGCGTCGGTCAGCGCCGCCGAGCCCAGCGACAGGTCCTGCGCCTGCACGGTGATGAACTGATTGCCGTCGGCGTTGGCCAGCGCCATCACCGTCGTCGGCTGCGAGGCGGTCGCCTTGATCATGTTGGCGCCGTTGAACTCGGCGTTGTCGACGGCCTTCTGGATCTGGTCGCGAAGCGACTTGAAGTCGTCGTTCAGCGCGATCCGGCTGTTGGTGTCGAGCGTCGTGTCCGAGGCCGAAAGCGCCTTGGCCTTCATCTGCAGCAGCAGGTCGGAGATGCTCTCGCCGGCGGCGATCGCCACGTCGACGGTCGACGAGCCGCGTTGCAGCGACTCCTTCACCGAATCCAGGGATTGCGAGGTGGCGCGCTGGTTCTGGGCGATGGCCCAGATGGCGCCATTGTCCTTGGCCGAACCGACTTTCAGGCCGGTGTTGATCCGGTCCTGGGTGGTCGCCAGAGCAGTGTTGGTGCTGTTGAGATTTTGCAGCGCAACCATGGCGCCGACATTGGTATTCACGCTGTTCATAGGCATGAACCGCACTCCTTCTTTCAAGGTATTCGGCTGTCATTTTGACGGCCGGGGGCATTTTGCCCGCCAAGCACGGCGCAATTGCCGGGCCAGTCGGCGCCACCCCCGAAAGAAACGAGTCGTAGATTGAATCTATTGGTGTTTTCCAAACCCAGCCCCTGCGCCACCGAGATCGTAGCCGCCGCAACTCGGCAGGAAGCGCCGGTCCGCGGCAGGTTTTGCCCGGCAGAGCCTTCCACCGCGCCGTGCGGTCAGGGGCCGAGGACTTGGTTCGAGAGCCGCGGCCGCAGATAGGCGTCCTTCCCCATCTTCACCGAAGGCGACATCGCCAGCCCGAACATCGCTTTGTGCTCGTAGGCGACATTGGCGACGATCACGCTCTCGCTGGCCGCAAGGTAGCCCTTTGGAACGGTCGCCTGGCCCGCCGCCGTCCAGTTGCGCGATCGGGTCCAGTCCTGCGTCACCTTGCCGGAACTGTCGGTGGAGAAGCTTGAAATCCGCACGCTCAGCCGATCGGCCGGGAACGGCGCGATCATCAACCCGCCCGCCTTCAGGATGTCGTCCACTTCAGCCTGGGTGACGGCGCGCTTCTGGGCGGTGAGATCGGCCAGGGCGGCGGCGACGTGCGTGACCCGCCGGTGAGCCTCCCACGCCTGCACGAACTCGACCGAGCCGAAATGGAAGAGGATCAGGATCGGCGCGATCAGGCCGAACTCCAACGCCGCCGCGCCGCGCTCGCAGCGCCCGAAGCTCTGCAGCCGGCGGATCATGCGTAGGGCTCGTTGCGGAAGACCGCGCGCGCGTCGATCAACGCTTCGCTCGGTTCCGAGAGGCGGAAGCCGCCAGCGTACATCGGCAGGATCAGCGGCCAGCGATAGGTCGCGCGCACCAGAATGATCGCGCCCGGTCCGCCGATATCGTACTGGCCCGTCGGCGTCGCATTCGCAACGGCTTCGGCGGCGGCGAAGTCGGTGACCTTCTGCACGCTGATCGCGAGCCGGTCGCGGCACTTGTCGCGCTCATCGATCATGACCTCGCAGATCGCGTCCTCGAACGCGTCGGCGCCCACCGGTCGGTCGGCCGCGCCGGTGCGGATCTTCCGCGTCGTCGACATCACCGCCGCGTCGAGGTTGGTCGACATCAGCTCCAGCATGCCGATCTGGATCGTGCCGATCATCAGCGCGATGACCATCGGCGAGACGAGCGCGAACTCCAACGCCGCCACCCCGTCTTCGCTGCGCTTGAACGTTCGCCAGATCGGCGATTTCGCCTGCATCCACTCCATGCGGACACGATTTAATCAAGTAGATCGAAGAAATCGTTACAACCTAAAATAGGCATGTTAACCAACACATCTCAACGGCGCTTAACCCTGCCTGCCAATGATCGCGGCATGCTCCCGATTACCTATGGCAGGACGATGAAAGAACTGCTCTCCGCGGCGCGCCGCCGGGGAATTCGCGCCGACGACCGCGGCAACGTCGCCATGATGACCGCGCTCGCCATGGTTCCGCTGGCTGTGGCGTCGCTCGGCGCGGTCGACCTGACCCGCGCCGTCGCCGCGCGTGTAGAGTTGCAGGACGCGCTCGACGCCGCCGCCCTGGCGGCCGGCCGCAGCAGCACCCAGGACGCCGCCGAGCTCGACCGCATCGGCAAGCGCATCCTGCAGCAGAACCTGACCGCGGGCAGCGACCTCGCCATCGGGGGCTCGTCCTTCAAGTTCGGGGAGGACGGCCGAATCCTGGCGTCCGCCCAGGCGACCTTCCAGCCGCTGCTCGGCGGCCTCGGCGGCGACGGTCAGGTTAACGTCGACACGGAAGTGAAGCGCGCCAACAGCATCCTCGAGATCGCGCTCGTGCTCGACAACACCAAGTCGATGGACAGCAACAACAAGATCGCCAACCTGCGGACCGCGGCCACCAAGTTCGTCGAGGTGATGAAGAAGGCGGCGGACCAGAGCACGACCCCGAAGTCGATCCAGATCTCCCTGGTGCCGTTCTCGAACACCGTGCGCGTCGGCTCGACCTATCGCAACGCGGCCTGGATGGACCAGAACGGCGCCTCGCCGCTCAACGACGAGATCTTCACCACCGCCCAGGGCGTGACCCAGAAGGGCAACCGCTGGACCTATTTCGACAAGATCGATCGGTGGCGCGGCTGCGTCGAGATGCGCAAGGCGCCCTACGACGTCGAGGCCGAGCCCCCGAGCGCCAGCACGCCCGCCACCCTGTTCACGCCGATGTTCGCGCCGGACGAATGGGACGGCACCGGCAACGACTACCTCGACGACCCCCGAGATTCGAAGGGCAAGCGCCTGAGCGATTGGTGGAAGGCCCAGGGCGACATTGCAAAGTACACGACCAAGACGCCGAAGGTGACCATCAACAGCGAAGCCGGCCCCAACGCCGGCTGCGGGTTGCAGGAGATTCAGCGCCTGACGACCGAGTTCAGCTCGCTGACCACGTCGATCGGCAACATGAAGACGCAGGGCGAAACCAACATCCCCAATGGCCTGCTGTGGGGGTGGCTGACGCTGTCGCCCAACGCGCCCTTTTCGGACGGCGTACCCTACCTCAAGCCCAAGCACCGCAAGGTCGTCGTGCTGATGACCGACGGCGACAACACCATGCTGACCAACGAGCGCAGCAGCTGGGACAACGACACCAAGAACAACTCAACCTATTCGGCGGCCGGCTTCGTCTGGCAGGGACGCATCCTCAAGAGCGACGGCGCGACGGCGCTCAAGAACATCAGCAGCGATGACGATGAGCGCACCGCGACCCTCGACAGCCGCATGAAGCTGCTCTGCGCCAACATGAAGAAGGCCAACGTGGGCATCGAGATCTACACGGTGGGCGTGGGGGTCTCGGACAGCGCCAAGAAGCTGCTCAAGGAGTGCGCCTCCGGCGACGACCACTATTTCGACGTCAAGGGCGCCGACATGACCGCGGCGTTCCAGAGCGTCGCCAACCAGATCTCCCAGCTGCACCTCGCGAAGTAGGCGACGCCCGTTTCCCTATGCAACGCATACGGTAAATCGGCGCTAACCCTACACGTTCCGGATGTACACCTCGCACTAAGGCCTATCTGCGACAGTCGCGGAAACAAGCCCAACAAGGTGGGGGCCTACAGATGCTCAAGGGCACGTTCAACTACACGCCGCCAGCGGCGCTGGCCGGCAGCGCGCGGGACTACCGCTATCCGCGCGGCGCCGACCTGCAGGGTCGGATCGAGGGGTTCTACAAGTGGCAGAACCTCCGTCGCCAGCACGGGCTATGGCCGTTCTCGCGCTCGACCGACGAGAGCCCGGCGACCGTCATCGCCGCGCGCGACGACGCCGGCGGGCGCTTCCGCGGCGTGAACTTCGCCAGCGAGGACTACCTGAACCTCGGCTCGCATCCGGCGCTCAAGCAGGTCGCCCATGAGGTGATTGATCAGTTCGGCCTGCACAGCGCAGGCTCCGCCGCCATGCTGGGGGCCACGGCCCATTCGGTGCAGCTGGAGCGGACGATCGCCGACTTCCTCGGCGCCGCCGAGGCGATCCTCTTCCCCACTGGCTGGGCCGCCGCCTACGGCGCGGTGAAGGGCCTGGTGCGGCCGACCGACCATGTGCTGCTCGACGTCCTGACCCACGCCTCGCTGAAGGAAGGCGCGGCGGCGGCGACCAACAACGTCTACCTGTTCCGTCACAACAGCCTCGAAGACTGCCGCGGCTGGCTGCAGAAGATCCGTTCCAAGGACCCGCAGAACGGGATTCTCGTCGCCACCGAGAGCCTGTTCTCGATGGACTCCGACACGCCCGACCTGCGGGCGATGCAGGCGCTGTGCGACGAGTTCAACGCCACCCTGCTGGTCGACGTCGCTCACGACCTCGGCGCGCTCGGCCCCGGCGGCCACGGCGCGCTCGGCGCCCAGGGCATGGTCGGCAAGGTCGACCTGGTGATGGGCAGCTTCTCCAAAACCTTCGGCGCGAACGGCGGCTTCGTCGCCTGCCGCAGCCGCGAGGTGAAGGAGTATCTGCGCTTCTTCGCCCCGACCTGCGCCCACTCCAGCGCCCTGTCGCCGATCCAGGCCGCGACCGTGATGAGGGCCTTCGAGATCGTCGCCAGTCCGGAAGGCGACGCCCTGCGCGAACAATTGATGGGCGCCGTCGAAAGCCTGCGCCGGCAGCTGACCGACGCCGGCTTCGAGGTCTATGGCGAACCGTCGGGCGTGGTCTGCGTCAAGGTCGGGCTCGAGGGCCTGGCCCGGCTGATCGCCCGCCGGCTGCCCGACGCCGGGCTGATCGCCAACCTGGTGGAGTTCCCGGCGGTGCCGAAGAACCAGGCGCGCCTGCGCCTGCAGGTGATGGCCAACCACAGCGAGGAAAACGTTCGCGACGCCGTCGCCGCGCTGAAGACGGCCTACGCCGCCGGCTGCGAGGAGTTCGACTGGCTCGGCAGCGAGCGCGAGAAGCTGCGGGTCAACGGCTAGAAATTTTCCGGCTCAATCCCGACGGGCGCGGCGCTCGGTCCCGTTGTAGGCGCTGTCGTCGCGCCGGCGGCGGTCGGGACCGACGTAGTCGGCCGCGCGGACGAACGGGCGCGGCTGGAAAATCAGCGCCTCCACCCGCTTGAGCAGGCCGGCGACGGTGAAGGGTTTGGCGAGGAACTCGTTGACCCCGGCGTCGCGCGCCGCGCGCACCAGCTGGGCGTCGGCGTGCCCGGTCAGCATCAGCAGCGCCACGAACGGATTCGGGCTCGCCGGATCGTGGCGGATGCGGCGGGCGAGCGCGATGCCCTCCCCGCCCTCGCCGAGATTCTGATCGAGAAACACCAGGTCGATCGGCTCGCTGCGCATCAGCTCGAAGGCGTCATGCGCGCTCACCGCGTGGCGAATCTCCCGCGCGCCGGCGCTGGCGAGCACCGCCTTGATCAGCTCCCGCGCCTGGCGGTTGTCGTCGACCACAAGGATGCGAACTGCGCCGAGATCCATCGCCCGCCGGCTCCAAAGCTCTACCCGCCGCGGCGCGCTCTGCAGCGGTCGCGACAGTTCGGCTTACGGCGCGCGCCCGCGGCGCACCACTACCTGTCGCGCGCAGCCGCTCACGGACACCTAAGAGTTGCAGATTCGCCCAAATCTCCCGCGCCAAGCGAAGGGGCGCAGGGGGTCACTTGCCGCGGCCGGACTTCCGCTGCGAGATCGCGACCGCCGCGACGCCGGCCAGCGCGACGGCCAAAAGCGCCGCACCGGTGGTCGCCCGCGAGCTCGGGCGGACCATAAATCTGTGGAAACTTTCGCCGTCCGCGCCCCACCAGGCGCCGCTCGGTTTGTGGAATCCGTTGCGCTTGAAACTCCAGGCGGCTTCGCGTGCGAGGTCGGCCGCCTCTGAGGCGGTGCGCCGAGTCGCGACGATTTCCACCTCGGGTTCGGTCTCGCGCGGGTCCTCGCTGAGCCGCCAACTTTGGCGAGATACGGTAAAGGCGCGACCAAGCGACGCCTTGCGCGATTGCCGGTGACGCGCATTGAGGAAGCGGTCGAACGAAGCGCTCATTCGGGATAGCTCTTTTGGCGTGCGGCGCTCATAACGCATGAAGCACGCAGCGGACCCCTCGCCCTTTCGTTCAGCTGCGTTGGAGTACCCATGAGAGAATTCGTCGACCTAAGTGGCGCTTCCGGAACCTTCTACCGATTCCGCATCTGGCCGGAGGGTGGAACCCATCCGCCGATCGCCGGCAACTACATCGTGCTTCGCGACGACGCGAACGGCGTGAAGGTGTTGCTGGCCGGCGTCACCAGCGATCTGTCGCAGGCCGCCAATGAGGCCAAGAAGGCGATGGCCAAGACGCCTGACGCCCGGCTCTACACCCGGCTGAACGTCGCGCGCGCAGTGCGCACCGCCGAGCACGAAGACATCGTCGCCGAACACCGGCCCGCAGTGCTCAGCGCCGGCGAGCGCTGAGTCTCGCTCGTCCCCGCGCAAGCGGGGACCCCAAGCGCTTTCGCTCGGGCGCGCGCCGTTTCCACCGAACATGACGGACAGCCCGGCTCCCCGCGCTCGCGGGGACGCACGGTGCGTGGTCAGCCGACCGGAACGGCCGCCGGCTGCTGCGGCGCGAACGGCGCGGCGATCGCCGGCGTCAGCACCGGCTCCAGCGGAGCCATGACCGGCGGCGGCGGGCCCGGCGGGATGGCGCTGGTCGGCAGCCGCTTGAACCCGGTGGTCATCACCCCGCGCCACAGCTCGGCGGGCGCCGAGCCGCCGGTGATCCGGCCCATCGGCGAATTGTCGTCACGGCCCATCCAGACCACGGTGGCGAGGTTGCCGGTGAAGCCGCAGAACCAGGCGTCGCGGTAGTCCGAGGTGGTGCCGGTCTTGCCGGCCACGTCGCGGCCGGGAATCGCCGCCCGCACGCCGGTGCCCGACGCCATCACCGCCCGCAGCATCTGATTGAGCTCGCCGAGCGGCGGGTTGCCGATCACCTGCACCGGAGCCTGCGCCCGACGCTGCCAGACCACGGCGCCGCCGGTCGTGCGGATCCGCTCCAGCCCGTAGGCCGCGACCCGCTGGCCGCCGTTGGCGAAGACGGCGTAGGCCTGGGCCATCTCCAACGGCGACACCTGGGCGACGCCCAGCGCCATTGCCGGGTCGGTGGTCACCGGCGAGGCGACCCCCAGCCGGCGCGCCGTCGCCGCCACATTGTTGCGCCCGACCTGGTCAGCGAGGCCCGCGGCCACCGTGTTCACCGAGCGCGCCAGCGCCTGCTGCAGAGTGATCGGACCGAGATAGCCCTCGTCGTAGTTGCGCGGCGACCATGTCCCGATCGTCAGCGGCGCGTCGACCACCAGCGTCTCGGGCGTCATCCCGGCTTCCAGGGCTGTGAGGTAGACGAACGGCTTCCAGGCCGAGCCGGCCTGGCGACGGGCGGCGACAGCGCGGTTGTAGGGGCTGGCCTCGTGGCTCGCGCCGCCGACCAGGGCGCGCACCCGCCCCTGCCCGTCCACCGCGACCACCGCGACCTGACCGGCGCCCTGCTTGGCGTATTGCGTCACCGTGGCCCGCGCCGCCTGGGCCGCGGCGGCCTCCAGCGGCGCATCCAGGGTGGTCTCGACCACCAGGTCCTGTTTCGGTTGGCCGACCAGTCGGCGAGTCTCGCCGTCGACCCAATCGAGGAAGTACTGCGCCCCGTCGTTCGGCGCGGTCTTCCAGACCTTGGGCTTCTCGGCCAACGCCTTGGTCCGCTGGGCCGGGGTGATCGCCCCGGTCTCGACCATGGCGTCCAGCACCAGCCGCGAGCGTGCGGCCGAGGCCTCGGGGTGATCGGACGGGTCGTAGGCGACCGGCGACTTGGGGATCGCCGCCAGCATCGCCGCCTCGCGCAGGGTCAACTTCGCCGCCGGCTTGTTGAAGTAGCGCTGGGAGGCCGCCTCGATCCCGTAGGCGCCGGAGCCGAAGTAGATCCGGCTGAGGTAGAGGCCGAGGAGCTGCTGCTTGGAATAGGTCCGCTCCAGCTGGATCGCGTACAGCAGCTCGCTGCCCTTGCGCTGCAGGGTGCGGTCGGAGCTGAGGTAGAGGTTGCGCGCCAGCTGCTGGGTGATGGTCGAGGCGCCCTGGGCGGCGCGGCCACGCTCGATGTTGGTGACGATGGCCCGGGCAATGCCGCGCGCGTCGAAGCCGGTGTGCTCGTAGAAGCGCCGGTCCTCGATCGCCACGAAGGCGGCGGGCACGTAGGGCGGCAGCCGCGCCAGGTTGACCGGCGGCGCATAGCGGCCGCCGCGGACGCCGAGCACCGCGCCGGAGCGGTCCACATAGGTGATCTGCGCGTCGCGCTTGATCGGCGGAAGGTCGGGCAGTTCGGGCGCCGGCAGGCTGAGCGACAGGGCGGCGAGCGCGGCGGCGATCACGCGGGAACTTCCTCGATTGGGGGCAGGTTGCGGAGCGGCGACCCTCTTCTGTCGCGATCACGCGCAACGGCAAAGATAATTCGCTGTAATGCCGGCTGACTGGCCAAGGCGGGCCCCGCGTGCTTCAAGATCGCGCCGTCGCGTCGCGCGGAGCCTTGGCCACAAGCAGGTCGGGCCGCGGCCACCGCCTGATCCGCGCGCCGCACCTTGAGGAGACTGTTTCGATGCCTGTCACGCTTGGCCAGTATTTCGCGCAATCCGGCGCGGATCCGAGCCTCGTCGAACTGCTGCTGGCCGTCGCCGACGGTTGCGAACGAATCAGCGCGGCGGTTCGCCGCGGGGCAGTCGGTGGCATCCTGGGCGCGCTGGAGAGCGAGAACGTCCAGGGCGAAGTGCAGAAGAAGCTCGACGTCATCTCCAACGAGCTGCTGCTCGAAGCCTGCGCCCCGGCCTCGCGGCTGGTCGCCATGGGCTCCGAGGAGATGGACGGGATCTACGAAGTGCGAAAGGTCGGCCCGCAGGGCGGCTACCTGCTGCTGTTCGATCCGCTCGACGGCTCCAGCAACATCGACGTCAACGTCTCGATCGGCACCATCTTCTCGGTGCTGCCGGCGCCGACGGCGGCCGCCGAGCGCGATCCGACCGAGGCCGACTTCCTGCAGCCCGGCCGCAACCAGCTGGTCGCCGGCTATGTGGTCTATGGGCCGCAGACCACGCTGGTGCTGACGCTGCGCACCGGCGTGCGCGCCTTCACCCTGGATCCGGTGAGCGGCGACTGGCTCGAGGTCAACGAGGCGATCGCCATCCCACCCGAGACCAAGGAATTCTCGATCAACGCCTCGAACATGCGCCACTGGGCCGCCCCGGTGCGTCGCTACATCGACGAGTGCCTGGCCGGCGAGACCGGCCCGCGGGGCAAGAACTTCAACATGCGTTGGGTGGCGGCGATGGTCGCTGACGTCCACCGGATCATGATGCGCGGCGGCGTCTTCCTCTATCCGTGGGACGCGCGCGAGCCGAATCGCGCCGGCAAGCTGCGCCTGATGTACGAGGCCAATCCGATGGCCCTGCTGGTCGAACAGGCCGGCGGCGCGGCCTTCGACGGGTTCGGCGCGACGCTCGACTGCCAGCCAGTCTCGCTGCACCAGCGGGTCTCGGTGATGCTCGGCTCCAAGGCCGAGGTCGAGTACATCGCCCGGCTGCACGCCGAGGCGCTGCAGCCGGCCTGAGGTCCGCGCCAAGCAGAGAGGCGTTCGGCCGCCTCGACATCGCGTTCGTGTTGCGGTCATGTCCCGCCCGCGTCGGCCTTAAGGGCCGGCGCGCCTGACGCCCATGGAGGGTAACTTGCCGCAGCAGACCGCGGGCCACGCCAGCCGCCCGCAGGACGCCGCCAGCCCCGCCGGCCACGACCGCGGGCTGGAGCTCACGGTCGTCATCCCGACCTTCAACGAAGCGGCCAACGTCGCGCCGCTGATCCGCAAGCTCGACGCGGCGCTGCAGGGCGTCGCCTGGCAGGCGATCTTCGTCGACGACGATTCGCCGGACGGCACCGCCGGCGTGGTGAAGGCGATCGCCGCCCACGACAGCCGCATCGAATGCCTGCACCGGATCGGCCGCCGCGGCCTGGCCGGGGCGGTGATCGAAGGCGCCCTGGCCTCGGCTGCGCCCTACGTCGCGGTGATCGACGGCGACATGCAGCACGACGAGCGCCTGCTGCCGCAGATGCTCGACGCCCTGCGCGAGGACCGCGCCGAACTGGTGGTCGGCAGCCGCTACGTCGGCGGCGCCGACGCCGACGCCTCGGCGCTCGGCGCCACCCGCGAGGCCGGCAGCCGCTTCGCCAACTGGCTGGGCCAGAAGGTGCTGCGCGCGCCGCTGACCGACCCGATGAGCGGCTTCTTCATGCTGCGCCGCGAGCTGGTCGAACAGGTCGCGCCCAAGCTCGACACCGCCGGCTTCAAGGTCCTGTTCGACATCTTCGCCTGCCAGGACGAGCCGCCGCGGTTCATCGAGCTGCCCTACCAGTTCCGCGCCCGCGAGGCCGGTGACAGCAAGCTCGATAACGCCGTGGTGCTGCAGTACCTGGGCCTGCTCACCGCCAAGCTCACCCGCGACACGATCTCACCGCGCTTCCTGATGTTCGCCCTGGTCGGCGCGAGCGGCGTGATCGTCCACCTCGCCATCCTGCGCGGCCTGCTGCACGTCGGCTTCGCCGGCGCCCAGACCGCCGCGGCGGTCGGGGCGATGACCTCGAACTACCTGCTCAACAACACGATCACCTACCGCGACCGCCGCAAGCGTGGCGTCGGCCTGCTGGTCGGCTACGGCAAGTTCGTCGTGCTGTGCAGCGTGCCGCTGGCCGCCAACGTCGCCGTCGCCACCATGGTCTACGAGCGCGGCCCGGCCTGGTGGGTCGCCGGCATCGCCGGCGCCGTCGTCGCCGCCGCCTGGAACTACGTCACCACCTCCAAGGCCGTGTGGTGAGCCCCGACGCCGCCCGCACGCCCAGCCGCCTTTGGCTGATCGTCGCCGCGGTGACGGTCGTGCGGCTGCTCGCCGCCGCGGCGATCCCGCTGACCGAGGACGAGGCCTACTACCGGCTGTGGGCCCAGCACCTGCAGGCGGGCTACCTCGACCATCCGCCGATGATCGCCTGGTGGATCTGGCTCGGCCAGCTGGTCGCCGGCGACACCGCGCTCGGCGCGCGGCTGGTCCCGGCGCTGGCCACCGGCCTGACGACCTGGCTGGTCGGCGATCTCGCCCGCCGGCTCGACCTATCGCAGGCGACCGGAGAGCGCGCCGCCCTCTGGTACAACGCGACCTTCACCGTGGCGCTCGGCGGGCTGCTGGCCACGCCCGACACCCCGGCCTGCCTGTTCTGGACGCTCGCCGTCTGGTGCCTGGCCCGCCAGCACCAGAGCGGCGACGGCCGCTGGTGGCTCGGCGCCGGCGCGGCCGCCGGCCTCTCCTGCCTTTCCAAATACTCCGGCCTGTTCCTCGCGCCGGGCGTCTTCGTCTGGCTGCTGCTGGCGCCGGGCGGCCTGAAACAGCTGGCGAAGCCCTGGCCATGGCTCGCCGCCGTCGTCGCCGTGCTGGTGTTCGCGCCGAACGTGGTCTGGAACGCGGCCAACGACTGGATGACCTTCGAGAAGCAGTTCGGCCGCGTCGGCGCCAAGGCGCTGCACCTCGAGCGCGTGCCGGAGTTCCTGGTCACCCAGTTCCTGCTGCTCAACCCGATCATCGCCGTGCTGGCGGCCCGCGGCGTGGCCCGCGGCTGGAAGGCGCGCAGGACCGACCCTGACCTAGCGGTGCTGCTGCCGATCGCGGTGGCGGCGCCCTTTATCCTTTACCTCGCCGCCCACAGCCTGCACGCCCGGGTCCAGGGCCACTGGCCGGTGCCGGCCTTCGGGGCCCTGGTGATCTGCGCCGCCTACGCCGCCGAGCGCAGCCGCCCCTGGGTGCGCCGCGCGGTCCCGATCCTCGGCTTCGGCCTGTCGGCCCTGGCGCTGATCCACCTGGCGACGCCCTCCCCGCGGCTCGGCGATTCCGATCCGGCGCTGCACCTGCGCGCCTGGCCCGAGCTTTCCCAGGACCTCGAGACGATGCGGCTCGCCCAGGGCGCGACCTGGGTCGGGACGAAGAGTTACGGCGTCGCCGCCCAGCTCGACATCCCGGGCCGGATCCAGGCCCCGATCGTCCAGATTGCGGACCGCCAGCGCTACTTCGACTGGCAGAAGGGCGCCGACCTGACCGGTCCCGGCCTGGTGCTGGACCTCGCCCGCCGGACCAAGGCCGAGGACCTGCAGCGCTGCTTCGCCAAGGTGCAGCCGCTGGGCGTGCTCGACCGCGGCGACGGCCGCAGCCGCTGGACCCGCTACGCGGTGTTCCGGGTGGCGGGGCCGAAGGTGGACGTGCTGAAGGCCGGGTGTCCCTAGGCCACGAACTCACTGGCCCTTCTCCCCTTGCGGGAGAAGGTGGCCCGCGAAGCGGGTCGGATGAGGGGTTTCTCAGAACTCTCGGATCTGCGGCAAAGCTTTCGAGGCGGACGCGATCTTCGACCCCTCATCCGTCAGCCTCCGGCTGACACCTTCTCCGCAAGGGGAGAGACCTACAGGCCAGCCGCCCGCCGCAGCGGCAGGATCGCGCCCACGAGGTGATAGAACGAGGTCGCCGGGGCCGGCTCCTCGACGAAGCCGCCGTCGGCCCGCAGCTTGTCGCGCCAGGTCCCGCGTCGCGGGGTCTCCAGATAAAGCGCCAGCGCCTGCGCCGCGCGCAGCGCCTCGGCTTCGCCGCCGAACGCCAGCGCCGCCTTCAGATGTTCGGTCTGCGCCCAGAGGCGGGCCGTTTGCTCGCGCACGCCGAGGTCGGCCCATAGCGCGCCGGCCGCGACGCCGCGGGCGTCCACCCCGCGCAGCCCGGTCGCATACAGCCGCTCGGCCACCGCGCGAACCTCCGGCCGCCCCCGCGCCCGGCCCCAGCGGTTCAGCAGCCAGGCCCATTCGAACTGGTGGCCCGGCTCCAGCAGCCCGCCCGCCGCATCCGGCAGCGCGCGCCACTCGGCGTCGAAGAATTCGCGGATCGCGCCGCTCTCGGCGTCGATGAACCGGGCGAGCGCCAGCTCGGCGATCTCGTCGGCCAGCGCCGCCCAACCGGCCGCGCCGGTCTCCTCCCAGGCGAGCGCGGCTTCCAGCAGGTGCATGTGCGCGTTGGCCTGGAACGGCTGCGCGCCGGTCTCGCGAAAGCCGCCGGCGGGATGGCGCATCGGCGCCAGCGCCGTCCGCAGCGCCGCGGCGTCGGCTGCGCCTGCGCCCGCTTCGAGCCCCTCCAGCGCCGCCATGGCCAGCAGGGAGAAGGCCTGCTCGTACAACAAGGCGGCCGGATCGGTGATCTGGCCGTCGTCCGCCGCGGCGCGGGCGAAGAGGCCGTCCGGGCGCAGGTAGTGCGCGCGATAGAATCCGTAGGCCGCCTTGGCCTGCGCGCCATAGGCCGCGCCCAGCCCCGCGGCCGCCGCCGTGGCGTAGACCCAGACCTGCCGCGTCTGCACGCGCGCCCGCCTGGGCGCGGACCAGGGCTCGCCGGCCAGCGTCAGCGCCTCGCGGAAACTGCCGCGCGCGGAATCTCGGCCGGCGGCGGCCCAGAGCGGCAAGGCCGCCTCGACGAGCCAGGCGTCGTACCAGGCCGCGGCCGCGGCGAGGGTTGCGAAGGGGGCCGGCATGGCGCTCCGTAAGAAGGGTTCTGCGCCCTGATAGCCCGCGCCGCCGACCGCGGTCACCTCCCGCCGCACGCATCGGCTGTCATTCGACGGCGGCGCGGCTTCGCCAGAGGACTAAGTTGTGGCTATGAGTAGGCTCCAATGTTGCGCGTCAGGCGCAGACGGGGTGAGAAGCCTATGTCGGCGAAGATCTTTCCGGTGATCCTGTCGGGCGGTTCGGGCTCGCGGCTATGGCCGCTGTCGCGCGAGAGCTTCCCCAAACAGCTGCTGCCGCTGGCCGGCGAGCGCACCATGCTGCAGGACACCGCGCAGCGGGTCGCCGATCCGGCCCGGTTCCATCCGGTGACGGTGATCGCCAACGCCGAGCACCGCTTCGTCATCGCCGAGCAGTTGCGCGAGATCGGCCAGCGCCAGCCGACGATCGTGCTGGAGCCGGTCGCCCGCAACACCGCCCCGGCGGTCGCCGCCGCGGCGCTGATCGCCAGCCAGCAGGACCCCGACGCGCTGATCCTGGTGATGCCCGCCGACCACGCCGTGCCCGACGCCGCCGGCTTCCTGGCGGCGATCGACGCCGGCGTGCCAGCCGCCGAAGGCGGCGCGCTGGTGCTGTTCGGCATCCAGCCCGACAGCCCGGCGACCGGCTACGGCTACATCCGCGCCGGCGCGACCCTGACCGGCGCTGCGCACAAGGTCGACGCCTTCGTCGAGAAGCCGGACCTGGCGACCGCCGAGGGTTATCTGGCCGACGGCCGCTATTCCTGGAACAGCGGCATCTTCCTGCTGCCGGCCAAGTCGGTGATCGCCGAGCTGGAGACCCACGAACCGGCGGTGCTCGCCGCGGTGCGCGCCGCCCTCGACGCCGCCCAGCGCGACATGGATTTCCTGCGGCTCGATCCCGACGCCTTCGCCAAGAGCCCGTCGATCTCGATCGACTATGCGGTGATGGAGCGGACCGCCAAGGCCGCGGTCGTGCCCTCGACCTTCGCCTGGAGCGACGTCGGCGCCTGGTCGGCGCTGTGGAAGCTGGCCGGCAAGGACCTCGCCGACAATGTCGAGATCGGCGACGTGCTGACCGTCGACACCCGCGGCTCGTACCTGCGCACCGAGGGGCCGCTGATCGCCGCGGTCGGCGTCGAGGACCTGATCATCGTCGCCACCCCCGACGCCGTGCTGGTCGCCAACCGGCACAAGGACCAGGACGTGAAGACCGTCGTCGAGCGGTTGCGCGCGGCCAACCACGCCAGCGCGGTGCAGACCCGCCGGGTCTATCGCCCGTGGGGCTCCTACGAGGGCGTGTCCGAGGGCGAGCGGTTCCAGGTCAAGCGGATCACCGTCAACCCAGGGCACAAACTCTCGCTGCAGAAGCACTTCCACCGGGCCGAGCACTGGGTGGTGGTGAACGGGACGGCCGAGGTTCACCTCGACGGCGAGACCCGGCTGCTGGCCGAGAACGAGAGCATCTACATCCCGCTCGGCTCGACCCACCGGCTGGGCAATCCCGGCAAGGTGCCGCTCAACCTGATCGAGGTGCAGTCGGGAGCCTATCTCGGCGAGGACGACATCGTCCGCTTCGAGGACGCCTACGCGCGGGCGTGAGCCCGCCGCCTAGAGCCCTTCCCACTCGCGATGATCACGCGAGTGGATGAGCAGGCGGGACAGGATCTAGGGCTCGTCGTAGACGATCACCGCGCAGCCGACGGCCTGGGCGGTCTCGAAGCTACGCCGGAAATCATCGGGCACCGCGTCCGGATCGGTGATCTCGCCGCTGCGCAACGCCTGCGCCTCGATCCAGCCGAGTTGCGCCAGGCCGCGGTGGGCGACCGCCTCGGCCTCGGCCTCGGTCGCGGCGCGGGCAAAGACCAGCAGATCGTAGCAGCGGCCGTCGGGATCGGCGTTCTCTGGCCCGGCGACCGCCTGCATGCTGACGACGAAGATCGTCGCGCCGGGGGTCACGCTGGGACCACCGGCGCGTGCGGGTTCAGAAGAAGCGTTCGCCGATGCGGATGGTGTCCCCGGGCGCCACCGGCGTCGCGCTGGTGAGCGGGAACTCCTCCTCTGCGGCGCTGTCGGTGCGCTTGATGTACACCTTCTTGCTGTTCGCGCGGTAGGTGAAGCCGTTCGCCGTGGCCACCGCGTTCAGCACCGTCAGCCCGTTGCTGTAGGGATATTCGCCGGGCTTCTGCACCTCGCCCAGGATGTAGAACGGGCGATAGGTCAGCACCTCGACGCTGACGCGCGGATCCTTCAGGTAGCCGTTCTTCAGCGCGGTCTCGACCTCGGTCTGGAACTCCGGGATGGTCAGCCCAGCAGCCTGCACCTCGCCGACCAGCGGCAGGGAGACCTTGCCCGAGCCGCCGATCAGGAACTCGCCGCTCAGCGCTTCTTCGCCGAAGGTGATCACCCGGATCTTGTCTGAAGAGCCAAGGCGATACTGCGGGACCACGCGCGTGGCCTCCTCCTGCGCATGCGCCGTTTGCGGCGCCAACCCGGCGACAACGCCAAAGCAGACGACCAGGCACGCCGCCAGCCACGTCAACGCTCGCATATTTCAGAAACTCCAGCAGCGCCCCTCGGTGGCGGGACCATATCGCAGCGCAGCGAAGGACGGAATAGCGTTCCGCGAGTCACCCCACGACCACTCTCCAATGGGGAGAAAAGGAGTCACAACGCGAATTAACCACATGCGTTCAATCGGAGTTTACAGCATTCACCGTTAAGTCTCGTTAACCTTCAAGGTTCAATAGAGACTAACCACCTCAGTAGAGCCCGGTTTAACGGGCCAAACCCACACTACACCCGAGAACAACAGTTCAGGTGATGGTGTGGTGTTTCAGAATGGGATCCTTCGCGGGGCGACCCTCGCCGCTGGTCTCTGGCTGACGGCCGCCGCTGCGCAAGCGGCGCCGCAACCTGGAGCCGCCATGCCGCTTGGGGCGAGCGCCATGCCGCCAGCGGAGTACCTCGACTTCTGCCAGCGCCAGCCCGGGGACTGCGGCGCCGCGCCGCAAACCGTGCTCGCCGGGGTCGCCAAAGCCAAGGCCGAGCGCGCCGCCCTGCTCGCCGCCGCCACCCCGACCGCCTTGGCCGCCCTGGCGTCCAACCCGCCGGCCGCCACCTCGGCCTCGCGCGCCTCGAACACCGCCGCCATGACCGCGGCGACGCCGCCGGCCGCAACGCTGACCCCGGCGACGGCCGTGGCGCTGGCCCCGACCGACGCCCTGACGCCGGCGATCCTGCGCCCGCTGGACATGGAGGCGTCCACGCCGCGGATGAGTTCGCAGCTGTGGGCCCGGCTCAACCGGGTGAACGACAAGGTCAACCGCGCTTTCCGGGCCACCACCGACATCGCCACCTATGGCCGGGTCGACTACTGGGCGACGCCGATCGCCTACGGCGTGCGCAAGGGCGACTGCGAGGACTATGTGCTGGAGAAGCAGCGCGCCCTGATCGCCGACGGCCTGCCGCGCGAAGCGCTGAACATCGGCATCGTCGTCACGCCGCAAGGCGAGACCCACGCGGTGCTGCTGGTCGCCACCAGCGAAGGCGAGTTCGTGCTCGACAACATGTCGCCGTGGGTCAAGCCGTGGGATCAGACCGGCTACCGCTGGCGCCAGCGCCAGGTCGACGGCGACCCGTTCAACTGGGTGATGATCCAGGATCCGGCCCGGCGCCCCGCGCCCGCCCCGGCCGCGCCGATGGTCGAACGCCTGGTGGTCGCCTCGCTGTCTTGATCGCTCTGGCCGGGTTAGGGCCTGGCGGATTGGGCCGACGCCGCCTCGGCCTCGCCGCCGCGCAAGGCGCCGATCAGCCGGTACAGGCGGCGGATGTTGACGAGATTGTCGGCCGCGGACAGCGCCGTGTCGTTCTCCCGATAAGCCGCCGCCTGCAGCACGCCATTGCCGACGCGCCGGCAGATCCCCTGCTCGACCAGCCACCCCACGTGGCGGCGGGTGGTTTCGTAGGGAATGCCCAATCGGCGCGACAGGTGCGCCACCCGCACCGGCGTGCGTTCGGCGTCCGAGATCCAGCCGCCGCGCATCGCGGCGATCGCCTGCGACGCCTGGAAATGCTCGGTGCTCGATCGGACCACCTCGAGCATGACGATCACCGTCAAGGGATCCGGCACCCGCCGGTGCAGGGCGTCGAGCGTGCGAAAGAAATAGTCCGAGAGGATCCGGCCGACCGCGCGGATCGGCGCGTCCGGATGGTCGACCGGCAGGAACGGCGTCGCCAGCGGCTCGACGGCGCCGGCGAGCTCCAGGTCGCCATAGAACTGCACCACGCGTTGGTAGCGCGCCCGCATGATGCCGATGAACCGCGGCGAGACGACCACCTCGACCGGCACGTAGACGCCCTGCGGCGTGCTGACCAGGACGCCCTGGCGGACCAGTTGGTTCACATGCCGCCGCACCGTCTCGAACGGCAGGCGCAGCGAGCCGGCCAGGGCATTGATGCTGACCGGGCGACGCAGATCGTCCGGCGGCGCGCTGTCCAGGCCGCTGTGCGCCGCCTGCAGCTCGGGATCGCGGTTCAGGCGATTGAGGTTGGCCTCCATCACGCCTGCCACCAGCAGGGCGTCGAGCACCGGCGCGTCCATGCGCCCGAGGAAGGCGATGTCGAGGAAGAAGCCGACCGTCAGCCAGCCGGCGATGCGCGCCTCGAACGGGGCCAACGCTTGCTCCGCACTCGCCGGATCCATGCCCCCGCTCTTAGCCGCCGCGCCCCACGTTGGTCACCCGCTCCTTGTTTCGCGTGCCTGACCGCCCTTGGCAAGCCGCGGCCCCTTCGCCCTGGCCTGCGGCTCACGCGATCGTTAACCCTATGGAAGGGCCGACTCGCGGTCTCCTGACCGCGCTGGAACCGAGTAACCCGATGTCTGACGCCACCTACGTCGTCTTCGTCCCGAAAGCCAAACGCGACGAGTTGCGCAAGATCTTGCGCACCGAGGACACCGGCCCCCTCGCCTGGCGCGAGCAAAGATCCTGGTTCGGCAGCGAGTTCTACTTCTCCGGCCCGCCGGTTCTGGCGCGCAAAGCCCAGGCCTATGTGGCCGAATGGGTGATCAGCGGCTGAACTCGCCCCTGAGGTCTTCGGCGGCAGTTGCGGCCGGGCGAATGTTACGCCAATTGTGACGTCGCCCGCCGGCGGCCGGCGGCCGCCAGGGAGACCTTGATGCATCCGATCCGTTCGCTCTTTCTCGGCGCCTCAGCGTGCGCGATCCTGACCGGCGCCGCCATCGCCGCGCCCGCCGCCCCTCAGCCGGCCAGCGCGCCAGCCAAGCCCAGCGCCGGAGCGCCCGGAACCGTGTTCGAAGCCGCCAGCCCCCTGTTCCTGCACGCGCCGCAGTTCGACAAGATCACCGAGGCCGACTTCAAGCCGGCGTTCGAGGCCGGCATGGCCCGCCACAAGGCCGAGGTCACCGAGATCGCCGAGAACCCGGCCGCGCCGACCTTCGACAACACGCTGGCGGCGCTGGAGCGGTCCGGGCAGATGCTCGAGCGGACCGGCCTGGTGTTCAACGCGCTGACCAGCGCCAACACCAGCGACGGGCTGCAGAAGATCGAGGCGGAGATGTCGCCCAAGTTCGCGGCGCACAATGACTGGATCTACCTGAACCCGAAGCTGTTCCAGCGGGTGCAGAGCCTCTACGACCGCCGCGCGAGCCTCGGCCTGAACGCCGAGCAGCAGCAGTTGCTCACCGTCGTCCATCAGAAGTTCGTCCGCTCCGGCGCGAAGCTGTCGCCGGCCGAGCAGACGCGCCTCAAGGCGCTGAACGAGCAGCTCTCGACGCTGGAGACCGCCTTCCAGCACAAGCTGCTGGCCGCCGACAAAGGCGGCGCCATGGTGATCGACGACAAGGCCAAGCTCGCCGGCCTGAGCGAAGAGCAGGTCGCCGCCGCGGCGGCCGCCGCCGAAGCGCGCGGCCTCAAGGGCAAGTGGGTCCTGACGCTGCAGAACACCACCCAGCAGCCGCTGCTGCAGGACCTCGCCGACCGCAGCGTGCGCGAGCAGCTGTTCGAGCGGAGCTGGACGCGCGCCGAACAGGACAATGACGCCGACACCCGGGCGACCATCACCCAGCTCGCCAAGCTGCGGATCGAGAAGGCGCAGCTGCTCGGCTATCCGAGCTATGCGGCCTATGTGCTCGAGGACCAGATGGCCCGCACGCCGGAGGCCGCGGAAAGCTTCCTGCGCCAGCTGGCGCCGGCCGCCCGCGCCCGCTCGAAGACCGAGGCCGCCGAAAACCAGCAGATGATCCAGGCCTCGGGCGAGAGCTTCCAGCTCAAGCCGTGGGACTGGCAGCGCTATTCCGAGAAGGTGCGCAAGGCGCGCTACGACCTCGATGAGGCGGAGGTGAAGCCCTACTTCCAGCTCGACCGGGTGCTGAAGGACGGGGTCTTCTACGCCGCCGGCCAGCTCTACGGCCTGAGCTTCAAGGAGCGCACCGACCTACCGGTCTACCATCCCGACGTGCGCGTCTTCGAAGTGCACGAGGCGAACGGCGAGCTGATCGGGCTGTTCTACTTCGACCCCTTCAAGCGCGACAACAAGTCTGGCGGGGCCTGGATGAGCAACTTCGTCAACCAGTCGAAGCTGCTCGGCACCAAGCCGGTGGTCTACAACGTCTCGAACATCACCAAGCCCGCGGCCGGCCAGCCGGCGCTGGTCTCCTGGGACGACGTGACGACCCTGTTCCACGAGTTCGGCCACGCCCTGCACGGCCTCTTCGCCGACCAGACCTATCCGACGCTGTCGGGCACCAACGTGGCCCGCGACTTCGTCGAATTCCCCAGCCAGATCAACGAAAACTGGGCGCTCGATCCGAAGGTGCTGAAGAATTACGCGGTGCACTACAAGACCGGCCAGCCGATCCCGCTAGCGCTGGTCGACAAGATCAAGGCGGCCTCGAAGTTCAACCAGGGCTACACGATGGGCGAGCTGATCGCCGCGGCCGAGCTCGACATGCAGTGGCACCGGCTGGGCGCGCCCGACGCGCTGGCCGGCGACGTCGACGCCTTCGAGCAGCAGGCGCTGAAGGCCGGCGGCGTCGACTTCCCCGACGTGCCGCCGCGCTACCGCACCAGCTACTTCCGGCACATCTGGAGCAACGGCTACGCCGCCGGCTACTACGCCTATCTCTGGACCCAGATGCTGGCCGACAGCTCCTACAAGTGGTTCGAGCAGAACGGCGGCATGACCCGGGCCAACGGCCAGCGGTTCCGCGACATGATCCTCTCGCGCGGCCACACCGAGGACTACGGCCCGATGTTCCGCGCCTTCTACGGCCGGGATCCGGAGATCGGCCCGATGCTGGAGCACCGCGGCCTCGGCGAAGCCCAGGGCAAATAGCCCCGGGCCCGGTCCGGATCAGACTTGCAGCGCCGTCCGGTGCCTGGCGCCGGCGGCGAACACCAGGGCGCCCGCCACCCCGAGGAAGGCCGCGACCCCGACGATCGCGCCAGCGTAGGAGCCGGTGGCCGTGTAGACTAGGGCCGCGGCCGGAACGCAGGCGACCGAGACCGGCAGGTTGACGAGGTTCGTCAGGCCGAACGCACGGCTGAAGCTCTCGCGGCCGAACCGCTCCGAGAGCGCCACGCTCATCACCGGCAGCGCGCCCGCGCCATGCAGGCCAATCAGGGCGATGACGACGGCCTTCGCCGGGAACGGCAGCTCGAGCAACAGCAGGAGCCAGAGCAGCGCGGCGTCGAACACGACGAGCCCGAGCGCGCGGACCCCGCCCAGCCGGTCCGCCACCCAGCCGAACACCAGGGTGCCGGCGATGCCGGCGAAGGCCTGAATGGAGAGCAGCGTCGCCGCCAGCGTGGTGGAGAAGCCCCAGGCGCGCGCCATCGGCACCATGTGGGCGGTCAGCACGATCGAGCTCGCGGCGGAGGCCATGAACGCGAGCGCCATCGCCCAGAACCCCACCGACCGCAACAGCTGCGGCGTGCTCATCGCGCCGTCGCCGACCGGACCATGGGCGCCCGCAGTCTCGGCCGCCGCCGCCGCCGCGCCCGGCGGGCGGTCGATGATGAACAGGTTGGCGACCAGGTTCACGGCCGCGAGCGCGGCGAGCATGGCGTAGGTCGCCACGAGGCCATGGGACTGGAGCGTCCAGGCCGCCGCCAGCGGCATGATCGCGACCAGGACCGGCGTGGAGATGATCCCCAGCGCCTTGCCGCGGTTCACCTGATACCAGCGGGTCACCAGGGTCGGCGGCAGGACGACGGCGATGGCCATCGCCGGGCCGAGCAGCGCGCCGAAGGCGATGAGGTAGAGGGGATAGCTGGCCGTGAGCGCGAGCAGGGCGAAGCCGGCCGTGCCCAGCGCGGCGCCCGCCAGCATCACGAGCCGCAGCGAAAACCGCGTCGCCAGCACGCCGACCATGGCCGCCAGAACCGCGGTCACCAGGTTGAGCAATGGGATCGCCAGCGTGCTGAGCTCGCGCCCCACGCCGAGGCGGGTCTCCACCGCGCCCAGCACCACGCTGAACGAGCCCCAGATGCAGGCCAGCGTGATGTTCTGGTTGAGGAAGGCGATCGCGGCCATGCGGGGCGCCGCCGGATGGTTCTTCACGACGGGCTCGGCCCGCTCGGCGGCTGACATCGATATCCTCCCTGGGCCGCTTCTATGGGGGCGGCCTCATGCAATGGGCCGGTCGCGTTCGACCGTGGCCCTGACCATGTGGTTAGGGCCCAATGCACAGGCTTGTCAAAGGCCCTACCAACGCATCGCCACCGCGCGGCTGCGGGCGCGCATGAGGTGCAGCCGCATGGCCGTCTCGGCCAGTTCGGCCTCGCCGCGCTCGATCGCCTCGGTGACCGCGACGTGCTCCAGCTCGACGCGTTTGGCGCGCTCGTCCGCCTCGATCAGCGCCAGGCTGGGCACGATCAGCCCCTCGACATGGGCGTCGAGCGTCTCGAGCGTCAGCAGGAACATCGGGTTGTGCGACGCCTGGGCGATCGCCCGATGGAAGGTGAGATCGTGTTCGCCGGCCGGCTCGCCCGCCGCCAGCGCGGCGATCAGCGCGGCGGTCGCGGTCTTGATGGCCTGCAGCTCCGCGTCGGTGCGGTGCAAGGCCGCCAGCCGCGCCGCGGCGGGCTCGACCGCGATCCGCACATCGAAGGTGTCCAGGCGGGCCCGGACCGGGGCCGGCAGGAGATGCTGGATCTGATGCTCGGCCGGCCGCTGGCGGACGAAGGAGCCAGCCCCGCGCCGGGATTCGATCAGGCCGTCGGCCTGCAGCCGGGTCAGCGCCTCACGGACGATCGGCCGCGACACCCCCGTCAGACGGCTCAGTTCGTGCTCCGACGGCAGCCGGTCGCCCTGGCCGAGGTTCTCCTCGACGATGAAGGCCAGCAACTGACCATAGACGCGGTCGGCCAGCCGTTCGCCGGGCTCGTCGCCCGGTCCGCCCAAACTACCTGTTTGTCTCACAAGAGATCCTGGATTTCCGCCCCGCCTGCCCGCGTCCCGAAGCCGAAGGTCGTGTGGCCGCCGCGGCGGCCCCGGCCAAACTTCGGATTCGATCCGGATACGAGCAAGTCTTCGTTTTTAGTGTTCTTTTTCGACCCGATGCCCGCGCGGCCAGATGACCTGCCGGCGAACTTCGGCCCCGACACACTAGGTTGCACGCCGCCGAGGGCGCAACAAGACGCTCCTCCATCGCCAGGCCGCAAAAGAAGCTGTATGACAAATCGTCCAGGCAGCGCCCGGGACGGTCCGGATGCCGTCGCGACGCGGCGGCTGCGTCCGCTGTTCCGGGATCTGGACTCCTCTCGCGCCGGACGGCCCGCCGTCCGGCGCTTCTTGTTGCACTTGTAACGGCATCCATTATGCCGACCTCGGCGCCGGCGCGGATCACCGTGCGGCTAGGGGGAGCGGCTCATGAAGGTGGCGATCGTCGGCGGCGGAATCACCGGCCTCACCACGGCGCTCAGCCTGCACGCCGCCGGCGTCTCTTGCGTGGTGTTCGAGGCCGTCGCCCAGCCGGCGCCGCTCGGCGTCGGGATCAATCTGCTGCCGCATGCGATGCGCGAGCTGACCGAGCTCGGCCTGCTGCCAGAGCTGCGCGCGGCCGGCGTCGAAATCGACGAGCTCGCCTACCTCACCAAGCACGGCAAGCCGATCTGGCGCGAGCCGCGCGGCCTCGCCGCTTGCTACGACTGGCCGCAGATCGCCATCCATCGCGGCGAACTGCAGATGCTGCTGCTGCGCGCCGTGCAGACCCGGCTGGGACCGGACGCCGTCAGGTTCGGCCACGCGCTGAGCGACCTGGAGCTCACGCAGGACGGCGTCGTCGCCCACTTCCGCGACCGCAGCGGCGCCGCCGCGGGCTCGCACCGCGCCGAGGTGCTGGCGGCGGCCGACGGCATCCATTCCGCGGTGCGCCGGAAGTTCTATCCCGACGAAGGGCTGCCGAAGTGGAACGGCGTCAGCCTCTACCGCTCGACCAGCCGCGTCGGGAAGGTGCTGGGCGGCCGCTCGATGCTGTGGGCCGGTCATGCGCGGCAGAAGTTCGTCGCCTATCCGATCCGCTACGATCCGGAGACCGGCGAGACCTTGCTGAACTGGATCTGCGATCTGAAGACCGCGGACGCCGACCCAAAGACCCCGCCGAAGGAGGATTGGAACCGGACCGGCGAGCGCGCCGATCTGGAGCCCCGTTATCAGGGATGGAACTGGCCCGGCGTCGACGTGCCGGAGCTGGTCGCCTCGTCGGGCGAGATCTTCGTCTTCCCGATGGTCGACCGCGATCCCCTGCCCCGCTGGGCCCACGGCCGGGCGACCCTGCTGGGCGATGCGGCGCACCCGATGTACCCGATCGGCTCGAACGGGGCGACGCAGGGGATCATCGACGCCCGCGCCTTCGCCTACCATGTGGCGACCGCGCCCGATCCGGATGAGGCGCTCGCCCGCTACGAGGCCGACCGGCGGCCGGCGACCGAGCGGATCGTGCTGATGAACCGCGCCAACGGCCCGGACCAGGTGATGGAGCTCGCCGAGCAGCGCGCGCCAAACCGCGACGACGACCTCGACGCCGCCCTGCCGATGGCCGAGCGGCAGGCGATCGCCGACGATTACAAGCGCATCGCCGGCTTCGACCCGAGCACGCTGAACGCCCGGCGGAGCTACATGGTGAAGGCAGGATAGAGCTCTGAACCGCTCACCGGCGAACGCCGGGCCCAGGTGAAACCCACGAAAGCGCCCAGGCTGAATCTGGATACCGGCCTTCGCCGGTAAGAGCGGGAGTTTGAGGCTCCCGGTGTCTAAAGGACCTCGAAGACCTCGAGCCGCACCGCGCCCGGCCGGCGCGCGCCGCGCGCCACGTACAGGCGATGGTTGAGACGGGCGAGTTCCGGCGCGCCGGTGCGCAGGCGGATCGCCGTGCGGAAATAATACTGGCTCGGATCGACGATCTCGCCGGCCGCCAGCCGTTGCAGCACTTCCGGCGGGCCGGAGCGCACGCCGCTGGAGACCACCTCGACCACCGCTCCGTCCTTGGTGCGGAAGGCGTAGTGCGCCTCGATCTGCAGCGCGCCGTCGTCGTGGATGGTCTGCCAGTCGGCGCCGCCGGGGATGATCTCGCCCTCGATCGCGCCCGACACCCGTCCGCCGGTCAGCGGAATGCAGCGGCGGACGCCGGCGCCCGTGGGCCCAAGCTCCACCGGCGGCCCCACCTCGACGTCGAGGATCAGAATCGGCTGTTCGGCCGTGACGCTCATGCCAAATCCCCTCTGGACCCAGGCGCATTCGGTAGACCGCGCCTGGGTTGTCGCACAAGGGGCCGCGGACGCCGCGGCTGGGCGGCCTAGCGCTTCGGCGGAGTCTGGCCGGCCGGCGGCTTGGCGGGCGCAGCACCGCCGGCGCCGGCGGCGGGCTTCTGCGCCGGGAACGCCTTCTGGGCGTTGTCGAGCTCGCGCAGCGTGTTGGTCAGCAGCGGGCCGCAGCGCTGCACTTCCTGATTGATCGCGTCGCGGTTCATGGCGTCGGCGATCGGCTTCAGGCGCGTGGCGAAATCGAAACTCGGATCCTGCGCCTTCACGCGGCCGGCGAAATAGACGACGCCGACCTGACCGAGCCGCGCCTGGTTGGCGTCCTGCGACCCGCTGATCGCCGCCATCGTCATCAGGCAGCGCGCATCGCCGGTGGCACCACCCGCCGCGGGCGCGGCGGCGACGGCGGCGAACGGCGCGAAGGCGAAGCCCGCGCAAAGGGCCAGAGTGATGGGACGCATGATCCGCCTCCTGTGGAACGTCGGGCGGTCAAATAAAGCAAACGCCCGGTCGCGCCCAGTGTCCGGCGTAAAGGCGCCGACCGGTCCCGCCCCGGCGCTTGGGCTGGGGGGCTCGTTGAGCACGCCGGAGGGGACCAGCCGACAGGCGCGACCATCGCGGGCAAGCAGGGCGAGGTCTGGTCGAGATCATGTCCTTTGCAAGATGGTGGAAAATCGTCCGCCTCGCGACTTCTTGATCCCGCGCAAGGCCGTTCATCGGCCAAGCTTCAATCCTTGTCGTGCGGCTCGCGCCGCTCCTGGGCGCGGGCGCTGTCAGAGGAGACGCGAATGCAAGTTCCGCTGCAGATCACCTTCGAGGGCGGCTTGGCAGGGAGCGACTCGCTCCGCCGGCGCATCGAGCGAGAGGCAGCCAAGCTCGAGCGCTTCTACGACCGCATAAGCTCGTGCCGGGTGGCGGTGACCGGGCGCGGCGGCAAGAGACGTCAAGGCGGGCTCTACGCCGTGCGCCTGCAGGTCACCGGCCCGGGGCTCGGCGACATGGTGATCACCCGCAATCCGCCCGCCGACCACGCCCACGAGGACGCCTTCGTCGCCGTGCGCGACGCCTTCGCCGCGGCGCGGCGGCGGCTGCTTGACCGGCACGGCCGCCACACCGGCAAGGCGAAAGCCCACGAGACGGCCACCCGCGGCGAACTCGCGCCGATCTTCCGCCAGGCCGCCGAGCGCACGTTCGAACGCGACGACGCCGAGCTCGACCAGCTCGAGATGGAGCCGCTGGCGACCGCCGGCCGCACGGCCCGGGTCGCCTACGCCTGAGGCCCAGCGGGCGCCGCCGTCGCCTAGGCGGCGGCGCCTTCAGGCGGGGCCGCGGGTCGATTTATTCCCCCGCCCCGCTTCGCCGCCGCTGTGCGGCGCAGCCTACGAATCTCAGCGGCGCTATCACCGCCGGGCGCAGACGCTGCGCCCGGCCCGGCCATTCCCCCCGTCGCGGGGCGAAATGATCGCCGATCAGCCTCCGCCAGTCAGCGGCGCCTAGAAAAGCGGCGCCGGCGCAGCAGACGCCCCGCGCCCGCTTGCGGCGCTTGGATTATTACGAATACGCCCCGCAGTAATACCGAAGCCGGCTGGGACGCGCCGGTTCGCAAGGGGATCGAGATGTACCGGTGGCTGAAGACATTGGGGGTCGCCGCGGCGACGGCGGCGGTGGGCCTGAGCCTGGCCAGCTGCAGCAAGCCGGCCGACAAGGCCGCCGACGCGGCGGCGGCGAAGTCGGAATACACGATCGGCTGGACCATCTACGCCGGCTGGATGCCCTGGCCCTACGCCGAGCAGGCCGGCATCGTGAAGAAGTGGTCCGACAAGTACGGCGTGAACATCAAGTTCGTGCAGATCAACGACTACGTCGAGAGCCTGAACCAGTACACCGCCGGCAAGCTCGACGGCGTCACCTCGACCAACATGGACGCGCTGACGATCCCCGCCGCGGGCGGCCGCGACTCCACCGCGCTGATCGTCGGCGACTATTCCAATGGCAATGACGGCGTGGTGCTGAAGAACGCCGGGTCGCTGGCCGACATCAAGGGCCGCTCGGTCAACCTGGTCGAGGCTTCGGTCTCGCAGTACCTGCTCGCGCGCGGCCTCGAGAGCGTCGGGCTGAAGCAGTCCGACGTGAAGCTGGTGAACACCTCCGACGCCGACATGGTCGCGGCCTTCTCGGCGCCGGGCTCCAACGCCATGGTCACCTGGAACCCGCAGCTGCTGGAGGTCATCAAGGCGCCCGGCGCGAAGGAGGTCTTCAACTCCAGCAAGATCCCCGGCGAGATCCAGGACCTGATGGTGGTCTCGACCGACGCGTTGAAGGCCAATCCCAACCTCGGCAAGGCGCTGGCCGGCATCTGGTACGAGACCATGGCGCTGATGGCCAAGGACGACGCCGCCGGCAAGGCCGCCCGCGAGGCGATGGCCAAGCTGTCCGGCACCGATCTGGCCGGCTTCGAAGCCCAGCTGAAGACCACTTTCCTCTACGCCGATCCGAAGGCCGCGCACGCCTTCGTCGTCGGGCCGGAGATCGTCACCGCCACCGACCGGGTGCGGAAGTTCAGCTTCGAGAGCGGCCTGTTCGGCCAGGGCGCGAAGTCGGTCGACGACATCGGCATCGAGTTCACCGGCGGCAAGATCCTCGGCAACCCGCAGAACGTGAAGCTGCGGTTCGACCCGACCTACGTGGCCGCCGCCGCGGCCGGGCAGCTCTAAGCCCAACTTTTCAGTCCCGTAAGCTTCCTCCCCCGGAGAGAGACCGCCCCCATGCCCCGATTACTCAATGTCCGGCCGCGTGGGGGCGGTCGCCTCCTGCTCGGGATCGTGCCGATCCTGATCCTGATCCTGATCTACCTCGCCTCCTCGCTGGCGCGGCACGCCGACAATCCGGCCGACAAGATCCTGCCGACCGTCAGCGCCATGGCCGATCAGATCCGCACCATGGGCTTCCAGGCCGATCCGGTGACCGGCGAAGTCCCGTTGCTGGTCGACACCGTCGCCAGCCTGAAGCGCCTGGGCGCCGGCATCGGCCTGGCGGCGATCACCACCCTGGTGCTGGGCCTGACGATCGGCCTCCTGCCGGTGGTGCGCGCCAGCCTCGGCCCGCTGGTCGCCGCCATCGCGGTGATCCCGCCGATCGCGGTGCTGCCCATCCTGTTCATCATCATGGGGCTCGGCGAGACCTCGAAGATCGCCCTGATCTTCGTCGGCCTGACCCCCTTCATGATCCGCGACCTGGCCTCGGCGGTCGCGGCCATTCCCGAGGAGCAGTTGGTCAAGGCCCAGACGCTGGGGGCCAACACCTGGATCGTCATGGTCCGCGTGGCCCTGCCGCAGGTGCTGCCGCGGCTGATCGAATCCCTGCGCTTCTCGCTCGGCCCGGCCTGGGTGTTCCTGATCTCGGCCGAGGCGATCGCCGCCGACGTCGGCCTCGGCTACCGGATCTTCCTGGTCCGCCGCTACCTCGCGATGGACGTGATCCTGCCCTACGTCGCCTGGATCTCGCTCCTCGCGGTGATCATGGACTGGGCGCTGGTCTCGCTCAGCCGCACCGCCTTCCCGTGGGCCCACCCCAAGAGGATCCGCTAATGAGCGTGCTGTCGTTCCGCGACGTCTGGGTCGAGTACGGCGAGAAGATCATCCTCGAGAAGGTCACGCTCGACGTCGCCGAAGGGGCTTTCGTCTCGATCGTCGGCCCGTCCGGCGCCGGCAAGAGCACCTTCCTGCGGCTGGTGCTCGGCCAGGAGGCCCCGAGCCGGGGGCGGATCTACCTGGACGGCGAGCCGCTGTGCCCCGAGCCCGGTCCCGACCGCGGGGTGGTCTTCCAGCGCTATTCGGTCTTCCCGCACATGACGGTGCTGAAGAACGTGATGTTCGGCGTCCAGTGCCGCGACAAGAAGCGCTCGGCCCGCGACGAGGCTGCCGAGATGCTGCGGCTGGTGGGCCTGGGCGACAACCTCGACGCCTATCCCGCGGCGCTATCCGGCGGCATGCAGCAGCGGCTGGCGATCGCCCAGGCACTGGTCACCCACCCCCGCATCCTGCTACTCGACGAGCCGTTCGGCGCGCTCGACCCGGGGGTGAAGCTCGACATGCACGAGCTGATCACCGGCCTCTGGCGCGAGAAAGGCCTGACCATCCTGATGGTCACCCACGACATCAAGGAGGCGTTCAAGCTCGGCACCCGGGTGATCGCCATCGACAAGCGCCGGCGCGATCCCCAGGCCCCGCACCGCTACGGCTCGACCGCGGTCTACGACTTCCCGCTGGACAAGCCGAACGCCGGCATCCGCCGCGAGCTGGAGAAGATGATCCGCCCACAACCGGCCGAGGCGGCTTGACCGCGGCGGGGGCGGCCGCCAGACAGTGAACGCCCCCTCCGCCTCGGCGCGTACCGCGCCGATCCACCTCCCCCGCTGCGCGGTGGAGGATCAGGAGACGAAAGATGCTCCACCGCGCAGCGGGGGAGCTGTCCGCGAAGCGGACTGAGGGGGCGTTCCTGAAGTTCCGCCGCCAGGGAGCCCGCCCGATGAAACTCCTGATCGCCGCCGCGGCCACGGCGCTGCTCGCGCCTGCCGCTCAAGCCCATCGCGCCGCCGACCCGCTGACCGCGCCGATCGCCTCGTCCTACGCCGCCGACTGGCTGGCGCCGCAGGCGCCGCTGCGGATCTGGGGGAACAGCTACTACGTCGGCACCGCCGGGCTCAGCGTGGTGCTGATCAAGACGCCGGCCGGCTTGATCCTGATCGACGCCTCGATGCCGCAGGGCGTCGCCGCGGTCGAGGCGCACATCCGCCAGCTCGGCGTCAAGATCACCGACATCAAGTACATCCTGGTCACCGAGCCGCACTTCGACCATTCGGGCGGCGCCGCGGCGCTGGCTCGCGACAGCGGCGCGACGGTGATCGCCAGCCCGCCCACCGCCAGAGCGCTGCGCGCCGGCCAGGTCGGCCCTGACGATCCGCAGTCCGGCTCGCTGGCGGCCTTCCCCGCGGTGACCCGCGTCCGCGAAATCGGCGACGGCCAGTCGGTGACGCTCGGCGGCGTCAGCGTGACCGCCCGCCTCACGCCCGGGCACACCGCCGGCAGCACCAGCTGGACCTGGAGTTCCTGCGAGGCCGGCAAGTGTCTGAACCTGGTGTTCGCCGCCAGCCTCAACCCGGTGTCGACGGACGGCTTCCGCTTCACCGGCACAGAGCTGCCGGCGGTCTTCCGGCGCAGCGGCCAGCGGCTCGCCGCCCTGCCCTGCGACATTCTGATTTCCGCCCATCCGGACAACAGCGGCATGGACGCCAAGCTGAGAGCGCTGGCGATCAGCCGCACGCCCAATCCGTTCGTCGCCCCGGCCGCCTGCCGCGCCTACGCGGCGCGGGCTGAGGAGAAGCTGGACGCGCGGCTCGCCAAGGAAAAAGCTCAGGCCGCCCGGTAACTCTTGCCGCCCGGCTAGACCTTCTGGTCGACCACGACCCCGGTCTTGCCCTTCTCCATGTCCTCGCGGACCTTGATTTCGATCATCTCGCGGATCTTGGCCTCGACCTTCTCGCGCGCCTCTTCGGACATGCCGGCGAGCTTGGCCTCGTCCAGGCCCATGCTGGAGAGCATGTTGGCCCGCATCCGCTCGCCGGGTGTCATCTGCGCTGGGCTTCGGGACGCCCGCGAGCGCCGATGCGCCGCCGGACGCCCCGGCCGGGACGTAGTTGTACGACTGGCCGATCCCGCTGACGCTCATGGCTGCCTCCCGCGCGGTCTGCTTGCGGGACTGCAAATCAGGCGCCAGCGCGCCGAAGCCCTGGCTCAGCTGGCTTCGGTCGAGATCAGCAGGCTTTCGGTGATGTAGGCGGTGATCTTGTCGCCCGGCTTCAACTGGCCCATCACGCGCCGGCCCTCGGGGCTCGCGACGACGAAGGTGTGCACCTGGCCGCCCTGCGGACTGACGACCTTGAGGGTGTTGGCCTGGGTGTCGATGGCCAGCACCGCGCCGGTCACGACCACACGGTTGGCGATGACCGCCGCCGGAAGGTCGCCCTGTTTCGCCCTGGCGGCGATGACGGTGTCGGTGTCGGCGGGCAGCGGCTGGTTGGGCGGCGAGAGCGCGAACTCCGTCGACAGGGTGTAGGTCGCCGTGATGGTGTCGCCGGGCTTCAGGTTCGCCAGGTTCCGCACCTCCGGTGGGACCTTGAGCGACGCCGTCTCGCCGTTCTCCTTGCGCACGACCAGATGGCGCGTCCCCAGGTCGATGGAGACGACCGTGACCTTCTCGCTGGCCTGCTGCGTGTTCTGCACGACGGTTGCAGGCTTCGCCAGCGAGGCGCAGGGCGCCGCCAGCCCGATGGCGGCAAGGGTCGCGACGATCGCGCCGGCGCGGCGCGCTCTATGTTTCGCAGTCATGGCTGCAGATCCCCGTGAGTGAAGCGCCTGCCGGCGCTGTCGCCGGCCAGTAAGGCCCCGTCACTGTGACCCGAGCGGTCACGCTTCCCTATGGGGGCTAACCCGGAGGGCGGCTGGCTCGGGAACCGAGGACGCGCGGCTACCGCTGGGCGATGTAGGCGCGCCAGCCGCCGAGCGCGGTGATGTCCTGCGCGCCTTCGATCGCGCGAGGTTCGGCGACGAAGCCTTTGACCTGGCTGCCGTCTTCCAGCGTCACCGTGCCGATGGCCAGCGGCGCCGGCACCTCGACGACGAAGGAGCCGAAGGCGCTGACCGGCAGTTCGTAGACCTCGACCTCGATCGCCGCGCCGTCGTTGCTGTGGATCAGCGCCGGCTTCGGCGGGGTCGACTCGGCCATCGCGTAGAGGCGGTAGGCCGACGCGGTGCGGGTGCGCGCCACCAGCCTGGCGTCGCGCGAGGTCAGCTGCCAGTGCAACGGCATGCCGGCCAGGTGCGCGCCGACCACCGCCAGCTTCACGGTCTCGGGGCGGCCGTCGAGGTCGAGCGGCGGGGCTTCGGGCATCGGGGCGATCTCCTCATAGCGGCGGGCCAGGCCGAGCAGCGCGGCGTCGGCGAAGGCCGGGCCGACCAGGGTCACCCCGAAGCCGGTGCCGTTGTCGCGGAAGCCGGCCGGGACGGCGATGGCGCTCATGTCCAGCAGATTCACGAAGTTGGTGTAGCGGCCGAGGTTGGCGTTCAGCGCCACCGGCTCGGCCGTCACTTCGGCAAGGCGGTAGATGGTCGGTGCGGTCGGCAGCAGCAGCACGTCGACATCGGCCCACACCTGCTCGGCCAGCCGGGCGTAGGCCTGCATCTCGTACATGGCCTTGAAGGCGTCGACGGCGCTGTAGGCCGCCCCGCCCTGTAGGATCGCCCGCACGGTCGGCTGGATGGCGCCGGGGTTGGTCTTCAGCAGCTCCTCGACCGCGGCGGTGCGCTCGGCGACCCAGGGGCCGGCGTAGAGCAGCTGGGCGGCGTCGAGGAACGGGTCGATGTCGATCTCGACCGGCGAGCCGCCCATCGCTTTCAGCCGCTCGACGGCCGCGGCGAACATCGCCTCGGCCTGGGCGTCGCCAAGGAACACCCGCTGCTCCGGCTTCGGCAGGCCGAAGCGGAAGGCCGGCGGGATCGGCGCGGTCGCCTGCGGCGCGTGGCGCGAATAGGGATCGCTCGCGTCGAAGCCGGCGGCGACGGAGTCGACCAGGGCCGCGCCGGCCACGTCGCCGGCGAAGACGGTAATGCAGTCCAGCGAGCGGCAGGCCGGCACCAGGCCGGTGGTGCTCCAACGGCCCTTGGTCGGCTTCAAGCCGACGAGGTTGTTGAACGCCGCCGGCACCCGGCCGGAGCCGGCGGTGTCGGTGCCGAGCGCGAAGCCGACCAGCCCCGCCCCCACCGACACCGCCGAGCCGGAGCTCGAGCCGCCGCTGACGTAGTCGCGGTTGAAGACGCAGCCCGGCGCGCCATAGGGGCTGCGCGCGCCGACCAGGCCGGTGGCGAACTGGTCGAGGTTGGTCTTGCCCATCATGATCGCGCCGGCCGCCTGCAGCCGCGCGACCACCGTCGCCGAAGCGTCGGGGCGATAGGCGAAGGTCGGACAGGCCGCGGTGGTGGAGGAGCCGGCGACGTCGATGTTGTCCTTCACCGCGAACGGCACGCCGGCCAGCGGCAGGACTTCGCCGGCGGCGACCCGGGCGTCGACCGCGCGGGCCCGGCTCAGGATTTCCTCGGCCCTGGGGCGCTCGATCCAGGCGTGCGCCTGGACCGCGTCATAGGCTTTGATCCGGGCCAGCGTCTCGCGGGCGACCGCCTCGGCGGAACGCCGGCCGGCCTGCACCTCGGCGGCGATCTCGGTGACCTTGAGGACGGGCATCAGGCGGGCTCCAGGGCGATCATCGGGGCGCCGGCGGCGATCGCCTGGCGCTCGGTGGCGTAGACGGCGCGCACCACCCCGGCCTCGGGGCTGGCGACGTCGCATTCGGTCTTCATGGCTTCGATGATGGCGATCACCGCGCCCTTCTCGACCGTGTCGCCGGGCTGCACGAGCATCTTCCAGACGCTGCCGCCCAGCGGGGCCTCGACCAGTTCGGCGCCGTCCGGGACCTCGATCGCCACCGGCGCGGCGCCGGCGTCGGCCTCGCTGGTCAGCGCGGCCACCCGGTCGAACTCGCCCTTGGCCTGCCAGTCGGCGCGTTCGGCGTCGAAGGCGGCCTGACGGCGGGCCTGGAATTCGCCAATCGAATCCGCGCTGTCGGCCAGGAACTTGCGGTACTCGGAAAGCCGGAAGGTCTCGGTCGTGACCTCGATTTCGCGCCGGCCGAGCGGGAAGTCGCGCCGCCACTCGGTCAGTTCCTCGGCCGACACCGGGAAGAACTGCACCTGGTCGAAGAACCGCAACAGCCAGGGTTTGCCGTCGGTGAAGGCGTCGGTCTGCCGCCAGGTGTTCCACACCTGGATGGTGCGGCCGAACAGCTGGTAACCGCCCGGCCCCTCCATGCCGTAGATGCACATGTAGGCGCCGCCGATGCCGACCACGTTCGGCGGGGTCCAGGTGCGGGCCGGATTGTACTTGGTGGTCACCAGCCGGTGGCGCGGATCGACCGGGGTGGCGACCGGCGCGCCGAGATAGACGTCGCCCAGCCCCATCACCAGGTAGCGGGCGTCGAAGACGATCCGGCGCACATCATCTTCCGACGCCAAGCCATTGACCCGGCGAATGAACTCGATGTTGTCCGGGCACCAGGGGGCGTCGTCGCGCACCGAGGCGATGTACTTGTTGATCGTCTCGTAGATCGCCGGGTCCTTCCACGAGAGCGGCAGGTGCACCACCCGCGACGGGATCTCGAAGTCGTCCAGCGAGCCCAGCCGCTCCTCGGCGTCGGCCAGCGCCTGCAGCAGCCGGCCCTGGCTCAGCACCCGGCTGTCGTAGTGGATCTGCATCGAACGGATGCCCGGGGTGATGTCGATCACGCCGGCGAGGTCCATCGCCTGCAGCTCGAGCATCAAGGCGTGCACCCGCAGCCGCAGCTCCAGGTCCAGCACGATCGGTCCGTACTCGACCAGCAGATTGCGGTCGCCCTGCCGGCGATAGACCACCTCCGGCCGATGCCCCTGGGCCGGGATGCGGCCGAGGATCGGGGAGAAGTCGCCAACGCCGAACGCCCCCTCCGTTTCGCGCTGCGCGCGATCCACCTCCCCCGCTGCGCGCTGGAGGATCTGGGCCGGAGATGCTCCACCGCTTGCGGGGGAGCTGTCGGCGAAGCCGACTGAGGGGGCGTTCAGCGTCGCCACCAGCGCGTCCTGCGCCAGTTCAGCCTGAACGGCGGTCGCGTCATCGACCGGCGCGAAGCGCACGGTGTCGCCGGGGGCCAGTTGGCCGACCTTCCAGAGGTCGGCCTGGATCACCACGAACGGGCAGACGAAGCCGCCCAGCGACGGTCCGTCAGGGCCGAGGATGATCGGCATGTCGCCGGTGAAGTCGACCGCGCCGATCGCGTAGGCGTTGTCGTGGATGTTCGACGGGTGCAGCCCCGCCTCGCCGCCGTCGCGTCGCGCCCACTCGGGCTTGGGGCCGACCAGCCGCACGCCGGTGCGGTTGGAGTTGTAGTGCACGCCCCACTCGGTGGCGCAGAAGGTCTCGATGTCCTTCGGGGTGAAGAAGTCCGGCGCGCCGTGCGGGCCGTAAAGCACCCGCAGGGTCCAGCTCTTGCTGATCGGCGGCCGCAGCTCGGCCGGCAAGCTGGCGGTCTGCGCCGTCGCCGTCGACAGGTGCAGCACGTCGCCCGCCGCCAGCGCGCGGCCGGCGTGGCCGCCGAAGCCGCCGAGGGTGAAACCCGAGCGGCTGCCGAGGTAGAGCGGCACGTCGAAGCCGCCGGCGACCAGCAAATAGGCCCGCAAACCGCCGTTCTTCACCCGGCCGAGCTTCAAGGTCTGGCCGGCGGCGATCGGGAACGGCGCGTAAGGCGCGACCGGCTGGCCGTCGAGGCTGGCTTCCAGCTCCGCGCCCGCCAAGCAGGCCACGGTGTCGGCGTTGAACACCAGGCTGGGGCCGAGGCCGGTGATCTCCAGCCCCGCCGCGCCCTCGTCGTTGCCGAGCAGCCGGTTGCCGAGCCGCAGCGAGAAGGCGTCCATCGGGCCCGACGGCGGCACCCCGACGTCCCAGTAGCCGAGGCGGCCGGGATAGTCCTGCACCGTGGTCGAGGCCCCGCCGCTCAGCACCCGCACGGTGCGGCCGCGGTATGGCAGTTCGGCCAGCGCCCGGGTCGACACCTGGCCGGAGACGAACGGTTCGCTGCGGGCGACGTCGCGCAGCCAATCGAGGTTGGTCTCCAGCCCGGCCAGCCGGGCCTCGTCGAGCGCCGCCTGAAGCTTTGCGACCGCCGCCTCGCGGGTCGGCGCGGTGACGATCAGCTTGGCCAGCAGCGGATCGTAGAAGGCGCTGACCTCGGCGCCGGCCGCCACCCAGCCGTCGACGCGGGCGTCGGCGGGGAAGCTGACCTCGGTCAGCACGCCGGAGCTCGGCCGGTAGTCCTGGCCCGGATCCTCGGCGTAGAGGCGGGCCTGGATCGAGGCGCCGCTGGGCTGCGGGACGGGCGCGTCCAGGAATGAGAAGTCCCCGGCGGCGCCGCGAACCATCCATTCCACCAGGTCAACGCCGGTGACCTGCTCGGTCACGCCGTGCTCGACCTGCAGGCGGGTGTTGACCTCGAGGAAGAAGAAGTCGTCGCGCTCGGCGTCGTAGAGGAACTCCACCGTGCCGGCCGAGCGGTAGTTGACGGCTTGAGCAAGATCGACCGCCGCTTGCATGAGCGCGTCGCGGGTGACCGGCGGCAGGTGCGGCGCTGGGGTCTCCTCGATGACCTTCTGGTTGCGCCGCTGCAGCGAGCAGTCGCGTTCGCCGAGCGCCACGACCTTGCCCCGGCCGTCGCCGAACACCTGCACCTCGATGTGCCGGGCGCGACGGACGTAGCGCTCCAGGAAGACGCCGCCGTCGGAGAAGTTGGCCCCCGCCAGGCGGACGACCGCGGCGAAGGCTTCCGACAGGCCCGCGGCGTCCTCGCAGACCCGCATGCCGATGCCGCCGCCGCCGGCGGTGGCCTTGAGGATCACCGGATAGCCGATCGCCTCGGCCGCGGCGCGGGCCGCCTCGGCGTCGGTGAGCAGGTCGGTGCCGGGTGCCAGCGGCACGCCGTAGGCCTGGGCCAAATCGCGCGCTGTGTGCTTCAGGCCGAAGGCCAGGATGTTCTCCGGCGTCGGGCCGATGAAGGCGATGCCGGCCGCCGCGCAGGCCTCGGCGAAGGCGGTGTTCTCCGACAGGAAGCCGTAGCCCGGGTGGATGGCTTCAGCGCCGGTCGCCTTGGCCGCGGCCAGCACCGCCTCGACGTTGAGGTAGCTCTCGGCCGCGGGCGCGGGCCCGAGCCGCACCGCCTCGTCGGCCTGGCTGACGTGCGCCGAGCCGGCGTCGGCGTCGGAGAAGACGGCGACAGAGGCCACGCCCATGCGGCGCAGGGTGCGGATGATGCGGCAGGCGATGGCGCCGCGGTTGGCGATCAGGACCTTGGAGAACACGCTGTTTTCGCCCCGTTCAGCCGGCGATGACCATGCGCACCGGCGTCGGATTGAAGCCGTTGCAGGGGTTGTTGATCTGCGGGCAGTTGGATACCACCACCACTAGGTCGATCTCGGCGCGCAGGTCGACGTAGAGCCCGGGCGCGGAGATGCCGTCGACGATGCCGAGGCTGCCGTCGGCCTCGACCGGCACGTTCATGAACCAATTGATGTTGGAGACCATGTCGCGCTTGCCGCGGCCGTAGCGGGCGTTGCCCTGCAGGAAGTTCTCCACGCAGGCGTGCTGGCTCTTGGTGTGGTGGCCGTAGCGCAGGGTGTTGCTCTCGCAGCTGCAGGCCCCGCCGATGGTGTCGTGGTACTCGACCGAGGTGTCGGTCACGACGCCCATCGGGCGGCCCTCGTTGGACATCAGCACCGAACCGGTGCGCAGGAAGATGTTGCCCTGGGCGGCGATGGTGTCCTGGGCCGAGTAGCGCTCGGCGTCGTCGTCTTCCGCGTACATCAGGAAGTCGACCGCCTGGTTGCCCTCCAGGTCGACGATCCGCAGCGTCTGGCCCTTCTTGACCACGGCGGTCCAGGGCGCGCGGGCCGGCACCACCTCGTCGAGAACGATGGGACCGGTCAGGTCGGGCATGCTGATCTGGCTCACCGGCGCAGGTCCTCTTCCACGTTCTGGAAGGCGCGCAGGCCTTCGGGGGTGGCGTTGCGGATGGGGTCGTTCTCGGGCGTCGGCGCGCCGCGCCAGCCCAGCACCCGGGCCGGCGTGACGGCGTACTCCGGCCGCGGGTCCAGCACGTGCGGGCAGTTGGCCAGCACGACGATCACGTCCATCTCGGCGCGCAGCGTCAGCTGCCGGCCGGGTGCATAGGGCCCGAGGTTGAAGCGGGTCGCGCCGTCCTCCGCGATGCGCACGCCCTTGAACCAGTTGATGCAGGGGTGGATGTCCTTGCGCCCCAGGCCGAACTTGGCGGCGCCCAGCATGAAGCGGTCGCGGGCGTTGGGATGCGGCCCCCAGTTGTCGCCCTCCCCGTACTTCCGCGCATTGGCCGCGGCGTTCGAGGCCCCGCAGAAGGCGTCGTGCGCCCCGGCGTCGTCCTCGACGATGCTCAGCAGCACCTTGCCCATGTCGGAGAGCAGCAGCTTGCCCGCGCCCAGGTAGGCGTTCCACTGCACCTTCTGGGTGTCGGCGACGTTCAGCCGCTCGACCGGACGCTCGGCGTTGAACACCAGCATCGACAGGCAGGCGTCGCCGGCCAGGTCGATCATCCGCAGCCGCGCGCCGCGGTTCAGCCGCTTCGCCGCATAGCCGCCCGGCGCGATGGTCTCGGCCCACAGCATGGCCTCGGCCGGCACGCCTTCGGGACGATCCTCGGCGGCGCTGGCCGGCACGGTCGGTTGGGATTCGACCCGCAGGCCGGCCATGGCGCGGGCGTGCGCGCGGGCGCCGGCGGGATCGGCGGTGCTGAACGCGGTCATCGTGCCGATTCTTTCACTGTGAGGGGGCCTGACTGAAGGGAGGCGGAGACGTCCTCGCCGCCATGCGCGTGCAGCGGCGGCAGCAGGGCGGTGGTGGTGACCAGCTTGATCTGCTGGACGCCGCGGATCTTGCGCAGCCGGTCGCACAGGGCGTTCAGCCGCTCCGACGGCCCCTGCACCAGCAGCACCTCCAGCGACTGGTCCTCTTCGAGGAAGACGTGCTGGGAGGAGATCACCTCCTTGAGGAACTCGCATTGCGCATCGGCCAGGGCCTGGCGCACGCGGCCGCGCTCGGCGCGATAGATCAGGGTTATGGTGCCGGCCAGCACTGCGCCGTGCACGCCCTCGCTGTGCTCGGCCAACTCATGGCGGATCAGTTCGGCGATCATCTGCGAGCGGCTCGGCAGGCCGCGCTCGGCCACCATGGCGTCAAGCTGGGCGAGCAGCTCCGCCGGCAGGCTGACGCTGAGGCGCGCAAGCTGGGAAACGGTGTCGGTGGTCATGTCGGCAACCTGCGGCGTTATTACGTTTCATTCAAATCGTAACACCGGGGGCGGAGCCTCGCCCATCGGGGTGGACGATCCTTGAGCGATTGCGATGCGCAGGCGCCCAAAGCCTGGGCGCCTGCCGTCGGGCTGCTCCCAACGAGCAACCCGCCCGCCGACGCCCCTGCTCCAGCGATGGCCGCGCCGCGACGGTTTGCGCGCCCGCCGTTCGATGTTAGAGATTCGCCGCGAGAACAACGTTCTCAAGCCAGCGGCTGGGGAGGATTTGACGTGAAATTCGGCTTCTACACTCCGAACTTCGACTTCTGCGGCGATGCCCGGGTTCTCGCCGAGTTGGCCCATGAGGCGGAGGACGCCGGCTGGGACGGCTTCTTCATCTGGGACCACCTGCAGGTGATCGAGCCGGCGGTCGATCCGTGGGTGGCGCTGACGGCGATGGCGCTGCGGACCGAACGCATCCGGCTGGGCACCCTGGTCACGCCGGTGCCGCGGCGGCACATCGCCAAGCTCGCCCGCGAGGTCACCAGCCTCGACCATCTGTCGAACGGCCGGCTGATCCTGGGCGTCGGCGCCGGCTTCCCCTACCTGCCCGACTACGCCGCCTTCGGCGATCGCGGCGACGCCAGGCAGCGGGCGGCCAAGCTCGACGAAGGACTGGAGTTGCTCACCGCGCTGTGGAGCGGCGAGCCGGTCAACCACCACGGCGCGCATTACCAGGTCGAGTGCGCCGGCTTTCAGCCGCCGGTGCAGCGGCCGCGGGTGCCGATCTGGGTCGGCGCCGCCTGGCCGGCCAAGCGGCCGCTGGCGCGCGCCGCGCGCTGGGACGGGGTCGTGCCGGTCGGCGGCCAGGGGCTGGAGGTCGCCCCGAAGGACCTCGCCAGCATCGTCGCCGCGGTCCGCGCTCAGCGCAGCGCCGACGACGCCTTCGACGTCACCCAGTTCGGCGTGACCAAGGATCCCGGCGACACCGCGGTGGTCGCCGCCAGCGCCGAGGCCGGCGCGACCTGGTGGATCGACTACGTCTACGCCCGCGGCGGCTCGCTCGCGGCGACCCGCGCCCGGCTCCGGCAGGGCCCGCCGCGCCTGTAGCCCGGCCCACCCGACGTCGCGGGCGTTTGCAGCTGGCGCGCCGGCCTGGACTTGGCCGCGCCTTGCGCCTTAGCTCTGGGCGGCAGAACAAAACCTAAGGGAGCGAACTGATGCCGGCCTATGTGGTGCTTTTCCGCGAGAGCGAGGTGCGCGATCCGGAAGAGATGGAGAAGTACCGGAGCAAGGGCTCGGACCCGACCAAGTTCGGGCTCAAGCCGCTGGTGGTCTATGGCGCGATGACCCCGCTGGAAGGCGCGGCGCCCGACGGGGTGATCGTCCTGGAGTTCCCGGACGTGGCGGCGGCCAAGGCCTGGTACTACAGCCCAGAGTATCAGGACGCCGTGCAACACCGGCTGAAGGCCGCCGACTACCGCGGGGTCATCGTCGAGGGCTTCTGAGCCCGCCGCGCGGTCCCGCGACATCCGCGGGATCGCGCGCCCCTACCCGGAGAGGTGGCGGCTCCCGCGCCGTAGCGGCGCCACGATCATATGCATTTGTACGTCAGCAAGCTGTACACGACGCAACTAAACACGCCGTAGTTGTATTTAGTGCTCAGAACCACACGATGGGGCTGACAAGCGTTGCAATTTGCATCCGATCCGCGCAAAGGCTCCGCTCGAACGAGCGGTCGGGACGGAAATGATACACGCCACGGTTGTAATGACCGAAAGCGATTACCCCAACGCGGGCTCCTGATGGCGCCGACGCACCATCCCAGCGCCCAGTCCTTGGCGAATTTCCTGATCGGCGACTGCTCCCCCGGCGCAGCGCTGCTCTTGACGCGCCATGTCGATCTCTGCCCGCGCTGCGCGAGCCGAGTTCAGGCCCTGGGCGCGGCCGGCGTGGCCCCCAGCGAGCTCGCCAACGGCGAGACGCAACGGCTGCAGCCGGGGTTGGAGGTGACCACGATCAGCGGCGCCAGCGGCCTGGGCGAGGCCGTCTACCTGATCAAGGCCGCGCCCGAACTGGCGCTGCCGCTGGAACTGCCCCTGCCCCTGGCCGAACTCCTGGTGCTCGAAGGCGCGCTCGTCGTCGACGGCAAGGCCTACCGTAAGGGCGACTTCCTGTCGCTCGACGACACCCCGCGGAAAGAGCTGATCAGCGGCGCCTCGGGCTGCAACTGCCTGGCGACGGCGCACGACCCGGACGGCGGCGTCGAGGCCTGACGGCCTCAGAACTCAGACCCAGACCTCAGACCCGGCAGAGCTGCGCCAGGCGGTCGCGATCGATGTGGGTCACCCGTCCGAAGCGGAAGGTGGCCATCCCGTCCAGCCGCAAGGTCTTCAGGCTGCGATTGACGTGTACGACGCTGAGGCCCAGCGCGTCGGCGAGATGTTCCTGGGTCAGCGGCAGGTGGAAGCCGCGTTCGTCGACCAGACCGATCTGCTCCAGGCGGTCGTGCAGCTCCAACAGCAGATCGGCGAGCCGTTGCAGCGCCGAGCGCCGGCCGAGCCGGATGATGTCGTCGTAGCGGCGCTCCTGGGCGAGATCGAGCGCGTGGTTCATCGCCCGGGTGATCTCGGCGCGATCGTTGTCCTTGGCCCGCGCCAGGGTCTGGGCGACGTCGATGCACTCGACGCTGGTCAGCGCCACCACCGAGCAGGGATTGGCCGCATTGACGGGGCGCGACAGCACCGGATCGCCGGGCACCGCGAAGGAGAAGATCTGACGGCGGCCATCCGGCAGGACGCGCATCTCGCAGGTCCAGCCGCTGAGCATCCATTTCAGCCGCGGCGCGGGCGCGATCGAACTGACCACCGCCGCCGCCGGATACCGCTCGATCGGGCCGACCAGTTCACACAGGGTAAGGGCCGTCGTGGTCGGGAGCCCGCAGGCCCGGACCAACCCTTCCACCGCGGGATGCCCTGACGATTTGTGGGTCGCGCCCTGATCCGCCATGCTTCTCTTCCGACCGCGGCGCAACGGGGGTGGCGCCGAATTAACAAGTCGAAAGTTCCGTTTTGGCGGAGGAGCTTCACTATCATTCGCCACTGTCGGCGCCAGATTGAAGCTAACGGCCCCAGGATTCTGAGAAGACAGCAAAAAACCGGCGGCGCGGCCCAAACTTAGCCGGCCGCCGGTTTCTGTGGATCAGCCTTGGGTCAGGCCGCCAACGCGGCGCGACGAATGTTCGAAGCTGCTGATCTGGGTCTCGGACTGGTAACAGGCGAAGGCCGCGAGCTTGTGGCGCTGGTGTAGCGTCACCGTGCCCCGCCCGACCGTCACCATCCCTTCGCGCCGCAGCTGCTGCAAGGTGCGGTTGATATGCACCACGCTGAGCCCCAGCGCGTCCGCGAACACCTCTTGGGTGAGCGGGATGCGGAAGGTGTTCTCCTTGACCAGGCCGATCGAGTCGAGCCGGTCGTAGAGCTCCAGCAGCAGGTTCAACACCCGCTCCTTGGCGGTCAGTCGGCCGATGCGGACGATCTGGTCGAACAGCCGCTCCTCGCGCTGGCGGATCGCCTCGTTGAGTGAGGCCGCGACCCGTTCGCCCTGGTCGCCGACGGTCAGCGCGGCGGCGTCGGCGATCTCGACGTTGGTCAGCGCGACCAGGCCGCGGCTGCCGACGTTGGAGGCGCTGGTGACGCTCGCCACGTCGCCCGGCAGGAGGAAGGCGAAGATCTGCCGCCGCCCGTCGGGCAGGATGCGGGTTTCCGCGATCCACCCGGAGACGACCACGATCTGCCGTTTTCGGGCCTCATTTTCGGCGCCGATACTGGCGCCTGCCGCAATTCGTTCGACCGTGCGCCAGAATGTTCGCACACGACCGACATCCATCTGTCGAAAATCGTTGAGCCCCGTGAAGGCTGATTGCCTCTCACGCGGAATGACGCCGACGTCGCCGGACACAGGCATTGATTGCCCCTCCACCCCAGGTTGCAAAGCTCCATCGCGTTACATGGACCCGTCAAAAGACGTAACAACTATAACGCGAGGACCCCTGAACGTTAACTAAGCTCCCACTGAAGCCGAGCTTCTCACAGCACTTTACGTCACTGAACTCACACAGCTGTGATCAAATTGTCTTTGGATTGCGATTCGTCACTTTGTCTTGGTCCATCCGAAGGCACTGATTTCGCCCGAAAGCGCCGCCCTCAAATGTTGCCATCTTTCTTGGTGGCGGGATCCCAACACTGCGGAGGTCGTCATTGCTGCTGAAGGGGCGAGTCTATCCACGCCCCGGGATAGCATGCGGACGTCAAATTCATTCGTGGCGTAACGTACAGCGATGTATCGCTTTGAGGTGATGGCGCGACGAAAGTTAAGCTTACCGTCGCCGAACCCGGGCCCCGACCAGCAGACCCGCGACGACTATTCGGCGCCCGGCGGCGAGCTTCTGCGGCGCAGCTTCGACGAGAGCGACCAGCTGCGGCCGGCCCCGGACGCGGCCGGAGCGCACCGATCGGCCCGCGCCCCCCGCCACAACTTGGCCACAACTTCGCCGCGACCGGCGCGGACGCCGTCAGGGCCCCAAGGGCCGGCCAGCCTGGCTGAGACCGCCGCCGACAACGGTGGGAAGCGCCCGACGCCGTCATTCTGCAAGCGCTGCTATCATTTGATGACACCGCTACGGTGAAGCTCGGACAACCTCCCTCGGAACACTGGCCGGGGGCCGCCCTGGCCCGTGGCAGGGACGACGCCGCGATGAGCGACATGGACAGGGGCGCGCGACAGATCCGCCGCGGGCGCCGCGCGTGACCGGGGAGCGCGCCGGGTCTTGGCGAGTTCTACCCCTGGAGCCGCACGCCCGACGGCCGCGCCGCCCTTCGCGCCAGATGCTGGGGGCTGAGATGATCCAGGCCGGGAACCATCGACCGCCCTCGCCGAAGGCCTATGGCCGCCGCGACCGACGCGACGCCCGCCGTGGCGACGCGCCGGGCGGCGAGCCCGGCCATCCCCCCGAGCGCCGTCACGTCACGCGTCGCGGCTGGGCGGTGCTGGCGGCGGTTGTCATCGCCGCCGTTCTATGGGGAATATTAATCGTATCGGTCGCATACTTCGCCGGTCACTACCCTGTCGCGCACGCGCCCTAGGCTGCGCGATCCACCGTACCGCGTCCCCGTACCCAGCGTTCCGTACCGCGTATCACACACCCAGCGGAGGCCAGGGGGAACCGCCATGCCGCCGAAGTACGTGATCGTCATGCACGCCGGCGACGGCGCGACCGCCGGCCTCGAGCTGCGCCTCGACGACGAGGTCGCCGCCCTGGTCAGCGCCCGGCGGATCTTCATGCAGGAATGCTTCGCCACCGATCAGCGGCCGCTGGCGGTCAGCCTCGGCCGGCAGAGCCAGAGCGGCGAAGTCGACTGGATCAGCGGCTGGCGCTCGGCGCGCACCGGCCGCGCCAGCCCGGTCCGCCTGCCGCCGCCACAAGCCGGCCGGCCGCCGCGCGCCGCCAAGGCGACCTCACGGCGCGCGCCGCCCGCCGCCTAGGCCCCATCTTTTCGCAGAGCCCCTGCCCGCATCGCTTGCGATCGCGGGCGCTTTGCACACGCGCGCCGCACGGACAAAAATCCCCTCGGCGTGCCCGCCGAGGGGAAAAGTCCGTCGCCTCGCAAAGGGGAGAGATGGTGGCGGCGTCGATCACGTGATCCGTACACAGACCGTATCGTAGCTGAGCTGTGGGATTGCATCATTTGATGGTCCACAGGCGGGATCGAGCCCCCGGCCGGCGACTTTTTTGACAAGCGCAACAATTTCAACGGTCCGTGATCCGTCTCGGCGTGATTGGGCGCCTCGCCAAAGACCGGGGATATTGGCCCGCCGCGATGGGACGGGAGCTAGCGATGAAAGATACGGCGATGTCGGAGCCGCGATCGTTTGCGCGCGGCCAACCCGAGCCGATCGAGGCCGCCGTCGAGGTGGCGGAGCTGAGCCTTCTGCTGACCCGCGCCGGGATCGAGCAGGCCAGCGCGATGTGGCTCCAGCTGCTGGTGCTCGCCAACGACATCGCCTGCGACTGGGTCGAGCGCTCGCTCGCCGCCGCCGCGCCGCTCAGCGCCCACGACGCCGCCGCCCTGGGCCTGCGGACGCTCGCCGGCGAGATCCTCTCCACGCCGGGGCAAACCGACGACGCCCGCGCCGCAGCGGAAGCCTGCCTAAGCGTCTGTGTCGCCGAGACCCCGGCAGCCTCCCCGCCTGAGCGGAGCCGGCGCTGGGGCGAAGGCGCGCTTCCCCGACCGCCGCATCATCCGAGCCTGCTGCAGGACGACGCCGCAGCCCGCGACGCCTCGGCGAGAGCCCTGACGCCATAGATCCAGGTGGCAGTGATCCAAGAGACGGTGACCCAGGAGACGGTCGGCCCGCCGGGCCCCTTCGCCGCGTCGCGCCGCGGGGGGGGGTGCGGCGCGACGCGGTCAGCGCAAGAGAGTCGTGCCGAGGTCTCGCGCCCCGCGAAGACGATGGGGACATGCGCCTGGCGGGGGAACCGGCGCCGTAACGTCTTCGCGAGCACCACTCTCGCCGCCGCCCGGGCGCGGCGCATCATCTTCGGATAGTTACGGCGCCGCTTTTTAACAGCTCTGGAACCGCAGCCAGCCTCGCGGGTTTGCGGAGCAAGACGGCGAGGCGTCCGCCCGCGCGGCTTTCCGGCCGCCGCCCCGCCAAAACGCAATCTGGGACACTGCCGGCTCGGAGAGCGCAGGAGGCCTCATCATGCTCTACCAGCGTCTGGATCAGGTTCGCGCCCTCGCAGACATCACCGAAGCTCGGCCGCAGATGACGCGCCAGCAGCGCCTGAGGCGCTGGGCCGACATTCTCGGCCGCGAGGGCGCGCGCCCGCTCGAAGCGCTGCGCTGGGTGGAATTCTACGCCGAACCGGAACGTCGGCAGCTGCGCCGCGACGGATCGCCGATCTCGCTGGCCTACGCCGACCCGGTGCTGCGCGCGGCCGGCCTCGAGGGCGACACCCTGGGCGACGCGCAAACCTTCTTCAGCCTGTCCGACGAGGACGCCCACCGCCTGCTTTGCGACTGCCACTTCAACGGCGCGATGACCGGACGCTCGGCCGGCCGACGGCTGCGGGCGATGTCGCATCCGGGAATCTTCGGTCGTCTGGCGCAGCTTTTCGCCTGAGACGGGTCGGATCGACCCGGCGAAGTTGCGGATGATAGGGCGCGGGCGGCGCAGTGGCGCATGCTGCAGACGACCGCTCTGAGCTCCCGCGCTCTCTCCCCCAGCGGTCAGGCCGGCTCCCGTTCAGCCCGACATGACCCCCCGACCGGGGGCCGGCCACCCGGGAGCCCCGCGCGGACGCCGCGCCCTACGGCCGAACCTCGAACACCAGATTGAACGGCGTCTCGGCGGCGCGCCGGAAGCGCGCGAACCCGGCCTCGTCGGCGACCGACTTCAGGCGCGTCTCGCCCGCCTGCGCGCCGAGCCCCAGCCCGACCTCCTGACTGAGCGAGGCCGGGGTGCAGAGCATGGTGGAGGCCGAATAGAACAGCCGGCCGATCGGGTTAAGGTTGTCCGTCAGCTCGTCGTTGGCGAACGGCTCGACCAGCATGAAGGTGCCGTCTAGCTTCAAGGTCTCGCGGATGTGCCGCGCCGCGCCCACCGGGTCGCCCATGTCGTGCAATGCGTCGAAGATGCAGACCAGATCGTAGCCGCTACCCGGATAGTCCTTCGCCGCGGCGACCTCGAACCGCGCCCGGTCGGCCACTCCGGCTTCAGCGGCGCGCTCGCGCGCCCGCTCGATCGACGCCGGATGATAGTCGAAGCCGGTGAAGCGTGAGTTCGGGAACGCCTGGGCCATCAGGATGGTCGAGGCCCCGTGGCCACAGCCGACATCGGCCACCTCCGCGCCGGACCGCAGCTTCTGCTCCACGCCGTCGAGCGCCGGCAGCCATTCGCCGACCAGGTGAGCGTTATAGCCCGGCCGGAAGAACCGTTCGGTGCCGCGGAACAGGCAGGTGTCGTGCTCATGCCAGCCGACGCCCGCGCCGCTCTGGAAGGCCGCGCTGATCTTCGGCTCGTCGCGCCACATCGCCTGCAGGATCTCGTAGCCGCCGGCCATGAAGGCCGGGCTCTCCTCGTCGGCGAAGACCAGCGCCTGTTCGGGGGTGAGGAAGAACTTGCGGGTATCGGGATTGAAGGTGACGTAGTCGGCCGCCGCCTGGGCGCTCAGCCATTCGCGCACATAGCGCTCGCTGGTGCCGGTCGCCGACGCCAGTTCGGCCGAGGTGCAGGGCCCCTTCGCCGCCAGCGCCTTGTAGAGCCCCAGCCGATCGCCCAGCACCACCAGCGCGCCGGACACCGCCGCGCCCATGTCGCCGACCATCTTGGCCATGAAGGCTTCCAGCCGCTGCGGGTCGGGCCCGGCGGGGGGCGCTCCAGTCGCGGAGCCTTGGGGGATCTCGGAAGCCATGAGCCGTCTCCTCTGACGTCGGCGCGGACGCGAGGCTTGCGCGACCGCGCCCCAACGACCGCCGTCTCCAGGGGAAGACGCGGTCGAGAACGCCGAGAGGCTCTCTGAGGGGCCGGAGTATACGCCGCCGGCCGCAGCGACGGAACGGGGCGCGCATCATCGGCGCGCCGCGCCCGGCCGCTCGCGGGTCAGCGACCGGGCGCGCCTCAGGCCGCGATCAGCCCGCGGGCGGGCTGGCCTTGGCGATCATCGCCTTCAGCTCGGCCTGGGTGGCGTTGATCACCGCTGCGCCGTCCTGGACGACGAAGCTCGACGCGCCGATGGCGAAGCTCTGCTCGCCCATCTTCACCGTCGCGGTGTCACCGCTGAGCTCGGCGATCGAACCGATCACCACGCCGGTCTTGTCCTTGACCGGCTGGCCGACGCTGAGCGTCGGAGCCGACGCGGTCGCGGACGCGGATGCGGGGGCGCCGGCCGACGGCGCGGCTTGCGCGCCCGGCGCGGCCGACTGGGCCAAGGCCGGCGCAGCGGTCGCCAGGGCGACGGCGGCGGCGGCGAAGGTCAGAATCTTGCGCATTAGGCTTTTCCTTCCTGAGGTTCTCTCCGAGGAACGCAGGATCGGCCTCAATGGGGCGATGGCTGGGCCGAACCTGGGCCACTGCGCGACCAAGCTTGACCACACATCCAACCCTCGCCCGCTTGACCGGCGCCGAGCCGCGGCCTAATTAAATAGGTAGGAACCTATCAAATATGCCCGATCGTACAGAGAACGAGCGCCTGTTCACCGCCGGCCTGCTGCGGCTCACCCGCATCTACCGGCGCGAGATCGACAAGGCGCTGGCCGCCCACGGCCTGTCGGATGCGCGCGCCCTGCCCGTGCTGCACATCGCCCGACTGGGCGAAGGCGTCCGCCAGGGCGTGCTGGCCGAGGAGCTCGGCGTCGAGGGCCCCTCGTTGGTGCGCATCCTCGACCAGCTGTGCGCCGCCGGGCTGGTCGAACGCCGCGACGATCCGAACGACCGCCGGGCCAAGACCCTGCACCTCAGCGACGAAGGCCGCGCCCTGGCGGCGGTGGTCGAGACCAGCGTCGACAGCTTTCGCCGCAGCCTGATGGGCGAGATCAGCGACGCCGACCTGAGCGCCACCTTGCGCACCCTGGCGCGTTTCGACACGGCGCTGGAAGCGGCCCAGAAGCGGCCCCGGAGCGCGGACAGCTGAGCCGATGCCGAAGCTCAACCGGCATAGCCTGCTGTTCTCGCTGAACAGCTTCGCGGCGGCGATGCTGGCGCTCTACATCGCGCTGGCGGTCGGCCTGCCGCGCCCCTACTGGGCGATGACCACCGCCTACATCATCAGCCAGCCGCTCTCGGGCGCGGTGCGCTCCAAGGCGATCTATCGGGTCGGCGGCACCATTCTCGGCGGGCTGGCGACCATCGCCCTGGTGCCGAACCTGGTGAACTCCCCGCCCCTGCTCTGCCTGGCGCTGGCGCTGTGGGTCGGGGGCTGCCTGACCATCTCGCTGCTCGACCGCACGCCGCGCAGCTATCTGGTGATGCTGGCCGGCTACACCGCCGCCCTGATCGGCTTTCCCGTCGTCAACCACCCGGAGACGGTGTTCGACGTCGCCACGGCCCGGGTCGTCGAGATCGGCCTGGGCATCGTCTGCGCCAGCCTGGTCCACAGCCTGGTCTTCCCGCGCCCGGTCGGCCAGGTGCTGCAGCATCGGCTCGGCGAATGGCTCGCCGGCGCCGACCGCTGGGCGCTGGACGTGCTGAGCGAGGCGCCCGGCGCCGTCACGGCGCGCGACCGCGCCGCGCTGGCCGTCGCCGCCGGCGAGATCCACGCCCTGACCAGCCACCTGCCGTTCGACACGTCGCGGCTGCGCGACACCCGCGCCACCGTGCGCGCGGTCCACGACCGCATGCTGATGCTTATCCCGCTGCTCTCAGGCCTCGCCGACCGCTTCAGCGCCGTCGAGGCGGAGGGCGGCTTGGACGCCGAGGCCGCGGAGATCCGCGACGCCGCGGCCGACTGGATCCGCGCCGGCGCGCGCCTCGACGCCCAGGCCGAGCTCCTCGCGCCGATCGTCCGCTACGAGGCCGCCATCGCGGCCCGCGACTGGCGCGGCCTGCTCGCCGAGAGCCTGATGCTGCGCCTGCGCGAAGTGGTGGAGGCCCTGGCCGAGGCGCATGCGCTGCGCAACCACCTGCGCACGCCCGACGCGGCGATCCCGCCGGAGGTCGCCCAGGCGATCTCGTCGGCCGGCCGGCGGCCGCTGCACGTCGACCTGCCGCTGGCGCTGATGTCCGGCGCGACCGCGGTGATCGCCATCCTGATCGTCTGCGTCCTGTGGATCGGCCTCGGTTGGACCGACGGCGTCACTGCAGCGATGATGACGGCGGTCTTCTGCTGCCTGTTCGCCGCGCTCGACGACCCGGCGCCGCAGATCGCCAGCTTCGGCCTCTACGGCTTCCTCTCCCTGCCGCTGGCGGCGGTCTACCTGTTCGCCATCCTGCCGATGGTCAACGACTTCGTGCCGCTGACCGTGGCGCTCGCGCCGCCGCTGATCGTGCTGGGCCTCTACATCGCCGAGCCGAAGACCACCGGCCGCGGGCTGGCGGTGGTGATGACCTTCCTGAACGCGCTGGCGCTGCAGGAGAGCTTCCACCCGGACATGGCGAGCTTCATCAACGCCAACCTGGCGCAGTACGTCGGCCTGTTCATCTCGATCATCGTCACCCGCAGCCTGCGCTCGATGAGCACCGAGGCGAGCGTGCGGCGGTTGCTGCGCCGCACCTGGCTGGGGCTCGCGGCCCTGGCGCGCAACCGCACCGCCCCCGAGCACGGGGCCTTCGCCAGTCTGCTGGTCGACCGCCTCGCCCTGCTCAGCCCGAAGTTGGCCGGGATCGGCGAGCGCCGCGACCAGCTCGGCGAGGCCGCCCTGGCCGACCTGCGGGTGGCCATGAACCTGGTCACCATCCAGGCCTCCCAGCCGGCGATCGCCGGGCCCGGCGCGACCCGGCTCGACGCCCTCAACGCCGGACTCGACGCGCATTTCTCGCGCCTCGCCCGCGACGGCCGCCACGCGCCCGAGCCCGGGCTGCTGGCCAGCCTCGACGCCGCGCTCGCCGAGCTCAGCGCCACCGCCGGCGACGCCGCGCGCGCCGCCACCGCCGGCCTGGTGGGGCTGCGCCGCAACCTCTTCCCGGCCGCGCCGGCCTTCCTGGGAGCTGCGCCATGATCGGCGAAAGCGACGTCGGCGGGGTGTTCCTCTCGTCCGTGCTGATCACCGCGGTGATCGCGCTCGCGCTCTCCTTCCTGATCCGGCGCCTGCTGGCGCTGGTCGGGGCCTACCGCTTCGTCTGGCACCCGGCGCTGTTCGACACCGCGCTGTTCGTCATCCTCTGGGCGGCCGTCATCGCCCTCCCTATCCGTCTCCCGCTGAGCTGATCCATGCCGCGCCTCAAGATCTCCCTGACCGATGTCGTCCGCGTGGTCATCACTCTGGCGGTGGTCGCCGTCGCCGTCGTCGCCGGCCAGCGCCTGTGGACCCACTTCCAGCGCGATCCCTGGACCCGGGACGGACGGGTGCGGGCCGACGTCGTGCAGGTCGCCTCCGACGTCTCCGGGCTGGTCAGCCGGGTGGAGGTCACCCAGGACGCGACCGTCAAGCGCGGCCAGGTGCTGTTCCTGGTCGACCGCGACCGCTACGCCCTGGCGTTGCGACAGTCCGACGCCGCGGTCGCCGCCCAGCGCTCGACGCTGGCTCAGGCCCGCCGCGAGATGGGCCGAAACCGGAGCCTCGACGACCTGGTGGCGGGCGAGGTGCTGGAGCAGAGCCAGGCGCACGTCGAGCAGGCCGAGGCCGCGCTCGCCCAGGCGCTGGCGGCCCGCGACGTCGCCGCCCTCAACCTCCAGCGGACGGTCGTGCGCGCGCCGGTCGACGGCTACCTCTCGGATCTCACCCTGCGCGGCGGCGACTATGTCACCGCCGGCAAGCCGGTGCTGGCGCTGATCGACGCCAACTCGCTGCGGGTCGAGGGCTATTTCGAGGAGACCAAGCTGCCGGGACTGCGCATCGGCCAGCCGGTGGAGGTGAAGATCATGGGCGAGCCCGAAACCCTGCGCGGCCACATCGTCAGCATCGCGCCCGGGATCGAGGACCGCGACCGGACGTCGAACGCCGGACAGCTGCCCTCCATCACCCCCACCTTCAGCTGGGTGCGGCTGGCGCAGCGGGTGCCGGTGCGGGTGGCGCTCGACAAGACTCCGACGAACATCCGGCTGATCGCCGGCCGCACCGCCACCGTCTCGGTCGTCCAGGGAGGCCAGTCATGAACCGGCTCGGCCTGTTGGGCGCGGCGGCCGCGCTCGCCCTGGGCGGCTGCGCCACCGTCGGCCCCGACTACAAGGTCCCGCCGGCCGCGGCGTTGCGCGAACCCGCCGCCCAGGGTGGCTTCCTGGGCGCCGCCTCGGCCCCGGTGTCAGCGGACGCCCCGCCGCCCGGCTGGTGGCGGCTGTACCAGGACCCGACGCTGAACGCCTTGGAGGAGGAGGCGCTGGCGGCCAACACCGACCTGCGGGTCGCCGCCGCCAACCTCGCCCGCGCCCAGGCGGTGGTCGCCGAGGCGCGCGCCGCCCGAGATCCGACGCTCGGGGTTTCCGGCGGGGCCCAGCGGGCGCTGGAGTCCGCCGAGACCTTCCTGCGCGAAGAACCGCTGCCGGTCGAAAACCTCGCCGACGTCGGCGTCAGCGTCTCCTACCAGATCGATCTGGTCGGCAAGCTGCGCCGCGCGTCGGAGGCCGCCCAGGCCGACGCCGAGGCTAGCCAGGCCGCCCTCGATCTGGCCCGGGTCAGCGTCGCCGGCGAGGTCGCTGCGGCCTACGTCGACGCCTGCTCGGCCAACGAGGAGCTGGCGGCGGCCGAGCACAGCGTCGCCCTGCAGGCGCGCAACCTGACCGTCACCCAGCGCCTGGCGGCGGCCGGCCGCGGCCAGGCGCTCGACGTCACCCGCGCCCAGGGCCTGCTCAGCCAGATCCGCGCCGGCGCGCCGGCGCTCGCCGCCAAACGGCAGGCGGCGCTGTTCCGGCTCGCCGCCCTGACCGGCCATCCGCCGGCCGAGTTCCCCAAGGCGGTGGCCGATTGCGCCGCCCCGCCCGTCCTCGCCCGGCCGATCCCGGTCGGCGACGGCGCGGCGCTGCTGCGCCGCCGGCCCGACGTGCGCCAGGCCGAACGCAGCCTGCACGGCGCGACGGCGCGGATCGGCGTAGCCACCGCCGCGCTCTACCCCACCGTCACCCTCGGCCTGAGCGCTGGCTCGACCGGCCTCCTGGCCCACATCGGCGACGACGCCGCCAACCGTTGGAGCCTCGGCGGACTGATCTCCTGGTCCTTCCCGGGCGGCGGCGAGCGGGCCCGCATCCGCGAGGCGAACGCCGCGGCCGACGCGGCGCTGGCGCGATTCGACGGCGTGGTGCTGAACGCGCTGCGCGAGACCGAGACCAGCCTGGCCGTCTACGCCCAGGATCTGCGGCGCAACGCCGACCTGCGCGCCGCCCGCGACTCGGCCGCGACCGCCGAGGCGCAGGCCCAGCGGCTCTACACCGCCGGCCGCACGCCCTACCTGACCGGCCTGGACGCCACCCGCACCCTGGCCGCGGCCGAGGCGGCGCTGGCCGCGTCCAGCGGCCAGGTGGCGAGCGATCAGGTGAAGCTGTTCCTGGCGCTCGGCGGCGGCTGGGAACAGGCCCCGGCCGTGCGGGTCAGCGCGCGCTGAGGGGTCAGCGCCGGCGCCTCGCGGCCAGAAACCATGCGCCGGCGCCGGCCAGAACCAGGAGTGCGGGCCCCAGGAAAAGCCCCCAGCTCAGCTGGTCGACCGACGCCGGCATTGTGACGAGGGAAGAACCGATCACGCCCCGAGCCTAGCCCCGGCCAGGCCGCCGCGCGGCGCGGATCGCCGCGTTCGTCGATCAACGTTTTTTCGCGCTCGTTTCCGCATCACACCTCCGGCGGCGCTGCGCGTTTTTCGGGCGCAGGATGGCCGACGCGGCGCGGAAAGCCGTCGTTAAGGCCCGGCCGCGCAGGGTGACCGCCTGGATTCTCCGCGAGCCTCGCCATGACGGTCGCCACCCGCGATCGCGCCTTTCGCAGCCTGAAGGGCCTGGAGCGCACCGGCGCCACCAGCCGGGTGCTGAACCTCGCCGCGATTGCCGCGCGCCACGCCGAGCGGGGCGGCGAGCGCATGGCGCCGCTGTTCACCGCCGGCGTGCTGGGCGGCGCGGTGATCATCAAGCATCGCCTGCGGCCGGACGAGCTCAGCCAGCTCCGCCGGTCGCGCCGCACGGCCACCAAGCTGGTGATCCCCTTCGAGCGCACCGACCTCAGCCTCGGCGGTCGCGCGCTGCTCGTCGGCCAGCCCGGCTGGACCAAGATGCTCGGCGCGCTTCACGGCGAGCCGGTCGGCCACGCGCATGACGTCGCCCTGCTCGAGGCGCTGGACGAGTTGCCCTCGCTCGATCCCTTCCTGGTCCGCGAACAGCTGAAGCGCCGGCGCTTCGAGACCGCCGCGGCCCACTTCGTGCTGTCGCCGGCCGACCTGGAGCGGATGTACGAATTCGTCCGCCGCGAGCTGGAAGGGCTGGTCCGGCTGGCTTGCGGCGCCGAACGGGTCGAGCCGGAGACCGACCGGCTGGTGCACACCATCCTCTCCGGCGAACAGGACCTGCGGCTGGAGGCGCTGCGCACGGCGCTGCACCTCGACGCGGCCGACTATGGCGAGGGCCTCTTCTGCTGGCGCGGCCTGCTTTACTACAAATGGGTGCTGCAGGACGTGCTGCCGACGCTGGCGACCATGACCGGCGAGCTCGGCGACGTGCGCCTGAGCGGCGCGCGCCCCGCCGCGGCGATCGACGAGGTCTATGCGCTGAAGAACCGGGTCGCGAGCGGCCTGGCCCGCCGCACCGCCCAGGTCGCCGAGGCGCTCGGCGAGTACGACGCCGCTTTCGACCAGTTGCGCGACCAGACCGACCCGGCCGCCTTCGCCCGCTTCCTGATCGGCGCGCCGACGGTGTTTCGCACGCTCGGCGAGGACATGGGCGTGCTGTCCCACATCGCCAGCTACTGGCGCTTTCGCTTCCCGGCCGACGCGCCGCTGGTCGCGCCGACGGACGAGCTGACCGACATTCTCGACGACTATGCGCTCGCGTTGGACTGATCCGCATGCGAGCGCCACTGGACGAAGCCCTGCATCGCCCCCATCTCTATGCGCGCCCGCGCATCGTCTCTACGCGCTGACCAACTTAAGGACGGACACGCCCATGCTTTCCCCTCGCTCCCGGTTCGCCACTGTGCTGACCGGCGCCCTTGCGCTCTCCATTCTGGTCGGCGCGCCGGCGGAGGCCCGTCGGGGCGGCAGCTTCGGAAGCCGTGGCGCGCGCACCTACAACGCCCCGCCGCCCACCCAGACCACGCCGGGCTACACCGCACCGGTGCAGCGTTCGATGACCACCCCGCCCGCGGGCGCGCAAGCGACCCGCCCGAACGCCGCCACGCCGGGCGCTCCCGCGCCGGCGCCGCGCCGTCCGGGGATGTTCGGCGGCCTCGGCGGCGGCCTGCTCGCCGGCCTCGTGACCGGCGGCCTGATCGGCGCCCTGCTGGGCCATGGCTTCGGCGGCTTCGGCGGCCTGGGCGCGATGGGCGGCATCTTCGCGGCCCTGCTGCAAGGCGCCCTGCTCGCCGGGGCGGTGATGCTGGCGATCCGCCTGTTCCGTCGCCGCAGCCCGGCGGCCGCGCCGGCTGGCGCCTACGCCTACGCCGGCGGCCCCGGCTACGACGCCGGCGGTGCTGCGCGTCCGCAGTGGAGCAGCGGCGGCGCGAGCCCCGCCCCGCAGGACACCGGCGTCGACATTCCGGTGACCGCGGCCGACCGCGAAACCTTCCAGCGGATGCTGAGCGAGGTGCAGGAAGCCTTCAGCCGCGAGAACTACGGCGCGCTGCGCGAGCTAACCACGCCGGAGGTGATGTCCTACCTCGCCGAAGAGCTCAGCCAGAACGCGACCCAGGGCCGCCGCAACGAGGTCTCCAACACCAAGCTGCTCAGCGCCGACATCGCCGAGGCCTGGCGCGAGGGCGACGCGGAGTACGCCACCGCGGCCCTGAACTACGAGAGCATCGACGTGATGCGCGACCGCACCACCGGCCGCGTCGTCGAGGGCGATCCGGACCGCCCGACCGCCACCACCGAGGTCTGGACCTTCACCCGCCGCAACGGCGGCCAGTGGAAGCTTTCGGCGATCCAGGCCTAACCCGGTCCGCCGCGACGGATTGGCGCTGGGGCGCGCGGCCTGCGGACGCGCGCCCTGGCATCAGGCATCTTCAGTCGCCTGACCCCGGAGCAGCCGATGGCGACCGACTCCCTTCGCGAGCACCTGGAGTGGCACCTGCGCCGCCTGAAGGGCGCGCGGGCGGCCGCGGCGGAGCTGTCGCTGCGGCCCGAGACGGACGGCCTGCAATGGCTGTCGCTCACCCACTTCGCGGTGCTGGCTCTGGAAGCGACGCTGGCTGACGACCTAGCCCCGGACCACAGCGCCCTGGCCGAGGTGATCGCCGACCTGACCCCGACCCAGCCAGTGGCGGAGACGGCCGCCGCCGTGGTCCCGCCCCGCGACCCCGTCCTGGCGGACAGCTGGACGGCGGCGCTGACCAATCTTTCCGCCCTCGCCTTCCCCTGGCGTCCGCCCGCCGGTTCGGCCGGACGCAAGCCGCCAGCCAGTTAAGCGGGCGCCGGTTCCGGCCGAAAGTCCGCCAGCTGGCTGGCCAGCGCCCGGCGGAACGCCGGCCGGGCGGTGCAGCGGGCGACGTAAGCCTCCAGGTTCGGACGGGTGATCAGGTCCGGGACGATGCGTAGCACCGACGACATCAGGAGGTCGCCGGCGGTGAAGTCCTCACCGTCGAGGTAGGGCTTGTCGCCGAGCGCGTCGCCGACCGCCGCAATCCGCTTCTGCGCGAACGCCCGCGCGCCGTCCCGACGCAGCCGGGCCCACTCCTCGCCGACATAGAAGAGCTCGATCAGCACCACGTTCATGACGTGCGGCTCGACCGAGTTGAGGGCGGCGATCAGCCACTGCACCGCCCGCGCCCGGGCGTCGGCGTCCCTCGGCAGCAGGGCCGGCGTGCGCTCGCCGATATGCACCACGATGGCGCCGCTCTCGAACAACACGCGGCCATCCTCCTCGAAGATCGGCACCTGGCCGAACGGCTGCAGCGCGCGGTACTCGGGCGAGTCCTGGTCGCCCTGCTCGAGCAGACGCGTCCGGTACGGCAGGCCGGCCTCCTCCAGGGCCCAGCGGACCCGCAGGTCGCGAACCTGGCCCTTGGCGAACTCGGGGACCCAGTGAAAGGCGGAAACGGTGATCATGCGCGAAGCTCCTGCGAGTTGTGAGCGCAAGCCGGCCTCCAACGCGGCCGGCGCTCCAAGGACGCCGCGGCGGGCCACGATCCGACACCGTCGCGCAACTTTCACCCGCCCGCGAATCCCGCCGGGGCCAGAGAGTTTTGACGCCCGGTGAACGGCGCTGTCGCGAAGCTGCTGAAGAACTGTGATTCCCTCTTCACAGGCCCAGTCCAGAAGGCCGCAAATCGGAGGAGCGTCATGGACGTCGACAGCACGATGTGTCGCGAGCAGGCCGCCTATTGCAGCCAGCTCTTGAGCAAGCGACTGGATCCGCGCCGCCGCGCCCAGCTGGAGCGCGAGCGACAGGACTGGCTGGTGCTGGCCCACGAACAGGAGACCTGGCGCGCGGTGCAGGCGGACGCCCGGGCCCGGCCATTCCAGGGGGACGATCGCGAATGCGCGCGGAATTGATCGGCGGCCGGCCGAAGGGCGGTTGAACTCGGCCCGCGCCGGGCGCTCACTGTCGGCGCGCGGGCGTCGGGTCCGCGCATCCGAACGCCGAGGGTCTGGTGATGGTACCCGAAGCTCGCCCTGCTCCCGCCGCGCCGACGCCCTCGCCCAGCGAGCCGTCGCCCGCTTCCTCCGCGGCCGAGGCGGCCATGCGCGCCTATGTCGGCTATCTTGCGGGCTGGTTCGATCTTGGCCAGTTGGCCGCCGGTAGGCGGCTTGAGCGCAATGGCGTCGACGCGCCGCTTTTGACCGACCTCTAGGCCGCGTTCCGGCCCCGGACGCCTAGGTCGCCGGCGCCTGCGCGCCTCAAATCCTGCGGGACGCTAAGGTCCAGACAACGCGAAAGCCCCGGTCTTCGCGCTGCCGAAGGCCGGGGCTCGCGAGCGAGACTTCGCCAGGCAAGGCGACACGCTCGCCTTTCATATCGCGTCATCTTCATTCGGAATGCCGGGCCACAATGCAGCCCGCATAGAAAAACCGATCCGCAAGCGGATCGGTTCGAGCGTCGCTGAAGAGAAATTGCGATCGACGTCGTAGCGCCTCCGCCGCGAAACCGCGACGGAGGCGCCTGACGATCGCTTAGCCCTGCAGGATCCAGCCGTCCGCAGTGTTGGTGTTCTGCAGCACCAGTTCACCGCCCTGGCCGGAGTCCAGCACCACGTGCAGGTCCGCGCCTTGTTGGCTGAGGTGGTACTGCACGTCGGCGTCGAGGTGGACCCGGTCGCCAGCCGCGCCGTTGAAGTCGGTCACGGTCGACACGCCGCCGTTCGTCGTGGCGTGGAAGGTGTCCGCGCCCGCGCCGCCGGTGACGGTGTTGTTGCCCATGTCGCCGGAAATCCAATCATCGCCGCCGCTGCCGCGGATCTGATCGTCGCCCTGGCCGCCGCGCAGGATGTCCGCCCCGGTGCCGCCAGTGATGTTGTCGACGCCGATGTTGCCGTTGATGATGTTGTTACCGCTCGACTGGACGGCGCTGATCAGGTCGTCGCCCTGGCCGCCGAGCAGCCAGTCGCCGACCGACGAGTGGCCGGTGATGGTGTCCTGGCCCTGGTTGCCGTTGATGTCGCTGAACGCGTTCGCGTTGCCGGTGATCTGGTCGTCACCTTCGAAGCCGCGCAGACGGTTCGCCACGTTAGCGTCGGCCGCCAGCACGTCGTTGCCCGCAGTGCCGTCGTGCTGCACCGGACCCGCGACCGGGGCCGAACCGCCGCCGCTGCTGACGCCGTCGATCGGCGAGGACTGGTCGAGGCCCGGCGCGCTCGAGAGGTAGGTCGTGTTGCTCTCGCTCACGCCCGTGCCGCTGATCAGCTGGTTGACGCCGTAGACCGAGTTGCCGTCGAACGTCGTCGGCGAACCGCTGGCGTTCATCAGGACCGCGCCGCGACCGGGCATGTCGTTGATGATGACGTTGCCGGTCATGGCCAGCGAGCTGCTGCTGTGCAGGTTACCCTCGGCGCCGTAGGCGACGATGTTCGGGTTCGCGCTGTTGGCGCCCTGCTGAATGATGTTGCCGCTGATCACGGCCTGGCCGCCGTTCGGCAGGTCGATGCTGTAGCTGGCGTCGCCGCCGTTATCGAAGATGCGGTTGTTGACGATCTCCGTCGCCGTGGCCCGGCTCTTGATCTCATGGCCGTAGACCGCGTCGTGGAAGTAGCTGTCGGCGATCGTCAGCTTGGCCACGTCGTTGACGTAGATGTTGTGCGTGTAACCGTCACCGTAGCCGTTGTGGCTGAATTCGCTGTTGGTGATGGTGATCGTACCGCTCGGGTCCGAGTTCGCCAGAATGCCATTCTGGTTGTCGTGGAAATAGCTGTTGGTCACGACCAGGTTGCCGCCCTGGTAGCGAATGCCCGCAGCGTTGTTGCCGCTGCCCGTGGCGCCCGTGAATTCAAAATGGTCGACGGTGACGTCAGTGTTGGTGACCAGCAGACCCTTGTCGTTGGTCGTCCACTCGGTGCCTTCCAGCTTCACCATACCGCCCACGCCTTGCAGCGTGATCTTGGTGTTCACTTCAATGAATTCGTTGGTGTAGGTCCCGGCCTGCACCTGGACTACATCGCCGTCCTTAGAAGCGGCGACCGCCGCCTTGATGGTGGAATACTGTTGACCAGTGCCGACCGTGAGAGTTGCCATGAATTCTTCTCGTCGCTGTTAACGGGGTGCCTGTCCGGCGAGAGATGAATTTGCGTCCGATTGGGGCGCTCAAGTGGCAATACCTGAGAGAAACCGGATTTTGGGCCGTTCTGTCGCAGTTAGACCTGATAATTACTATGCAAAATGTCGCACTACTTGCGGCACGACGCCGCACCCCGGCGGCTCCGAACGGCCAGCAGGCAGCTTCACAGCATCGAAAGTGGGTGCTCAACGGCTACGCTGCCCATCTGCACAGCTTCGACGCAACCGGGATTTCACGGATACGGCGGCGCTGCGACATTCTGCCCAGCCCTGCGACGTCATGGGCTGCGACCGAACGCCCCGATCACCTGCGCCAGGGCGTTTTTGCCCAACCAGCGCCCCAATCGGCCCGATTTTTCACCTCAGCCGGGGGCGGCGAAAAACAGATCAACAGTGACGGGACTAGTTAATGGCAACGCTTACGGTCGGTGCGGGTCAGCAGTACACCACCATCAAGGCGGCAGTGGCCGCATCGCGCGACGGCGACGTGGTTCAGGTGCAAGCCGGCACCTACACGAATGAGAACATCGAAATAAACACCAAGATCACCCTGCAAGGCGTGGGCGGCATGGTGAAGATGGTCGGCACGCGCGACGTCACCAACGGCAAGGGCCTGCTGGTGACCAACACCGACGTCACGATCGACCATTTCGAGTTCAGCGGCGCCACGGGCGGCAGCAACAACGCTGCGGGCATTCGCTACCAGGGCGGCAACCTGGTCGTCACCAACAGCTATTTCCACGACAACCAGAACGGCATCCTGGGCGCTGCGTCGCAGAGCGGATCGATCACCATCCGCAACAGCGAGTTCGATCACAACGGCTACGGCGACGGCTACACGCACAACCTGTACGTCAACCAGATCGGCAAGCTGACGATCACCGACAGCCTGTTCCACGACGCCAACAATGGCCACGAGATCAAGAGCCGGGCGTACGTGACCGAGATCAGCAACACGCGGATCTATGACGAGAACGGCGACACCAACTACAGCATCGACCTGCCAAACGGCGGCAAGGCGACCCTGACCAACAACTTCATCCAGCAAAGCGCGGGCAGCGGAAACACCAACATCGTCGCCATGGGCGCCGAAGGCAGCATCCACTCCGGCAGCTCGCTGACGATGACCGGCAACACGATCATCAACGAGCAGGTCGGCCGGGGCACCGTGCTGTGGAACGCCAGCGGTTCGCCGGGCGTGTTCGACGGCAACAAGGTCTACAATCCCAACACCCTGATCAGCGGCTCGGGGATCACCGCCAAGAACACCACGACCCTGTCGAGCGAGCCGAGCCTCGACCTGTCGCACCCCTGGTCGAGCAGCAGCACCACGCCGCCGAAGCCGACGGAGCCCACGCCGGAGCCGACCCCGACGCCGGAACCGACTCCGACCCCGGAGCCGACCCCGATCACCGGCATCACCTGGACCGGCACCAGCTCCGCCAACACCAAGGAAGGCGGCGCGGGCGCCGACAGCCTGTCGGGCATGGGCGGCAACGACACCCTGTTCGGTTCGGCCGGCAACGACACCCTGAACGGCGGCACCGGCAATGACCGGCTGGTCGGCAGCGGCGGCAACGACCTGCTCATCGGCGGCGGCGGCCACGACACCTTCAAGATGGAAGCCGGCGCCGGCGACGACCGCATCCAGAGCTTCGCCACGCACACCAACACCAGCGAGCGGGACTATATCGACCTGCGCTCGATGGGCGTGACGAAGGCGAACTTCGACAGCATGGTCGACATCTCGAACGGTTCGCAGGGCGCGGTGATCGAGGTGGGCGACACCTCGGTGACGCTGCTCGGCAAGAACGCCGCGGGGCTCAACACCTCCGACTTCCTGCTCGGCTAAACGAGCCTCTCAGGCTCCGGCCCAAGAGAAAGGCGCGTCCCGCGAGGGGCGCGCCTTATTCTATGGCGGCGTCCGCCAGCAGCCGCACCAGCAGGCGACGGCCTTCGGCCAGGCTTTCCACCGGTTCCTGGCGGACGACGACTCGACGCAGGCGGACGATCACCGCGTAAGGCCGCGCCTTGCCCGGCGTCGCCACGACGTCGCCATTCACCGTAGGGCCAGCAGGCATTCTGCGCCCTCCCTCCACATTCACGCTCCGTTCCGACCGACGCCGACGCCGACGCCTAGACCCAGCGCAGCGCCCGGCGGACATCCTGCAGACGCTCCCACTCCGGATCGCGTCGGGTGTGGGTCTGGATCAGGCCGTCGCAGTAGCTCTCGGCCTCCGCGCCGTGGGCCTTGCGCAGCTCGGCCGCCAGGCCCTCGGCCCAGATCGCGTCCTCGAGCGCGTCGATCAGTCTCCTGCGCATCTCCGACCTCCTTCGCCGCGTCCGCGGGGGGCCGCGCCGCTGGTGGACCCGGCCCGGCTTAACCCTGAGCCTGCCGCATCTCGAGGCCGGAGGATCGATCAATTGCGAAGGGCCGCGTCCGACGCCGCCGGCCGCAGGAACAGTCGGTTGCAGTAGGAGTCGATGCCGCGCGCGCCGCGCTCCAGCGGCGCATAGTCGAACGCGAACACCGGCAGGATCGAGTACTGCGCCTGCAGCATCAGGCGCGCGCCGCCGGTCGGCGGACCGCCGCAGTGAACCCCCAGGGTGTCGGCGATGAAGGCCGCCCCGGCCGGTCCGGTGATGGTGAGCAGGCTGTCGTCGCCGAACCGCGTGGCGATCTCGGCGAGCTCGTACTTGCGGGCGCTGAACCCGAACCGGCGCCGATGCGAGCCGCGGACATAGAGATGCGGACCGCAGTCGGCCCCGACGTCCGTCAGGTAGATGAACAGCTTGAGGAACCGCCAGTCGTCGACGTCGCGATGGAACCCCTGATAGCGCGGCGGCGGCGCGCCGGCGGCGGGCAACGACCAGCGCACCCCGACGCTGGACAGGGTCGGCTTGCAGCCGAGATAGGCCTCGGCCAGCCGCAGCACCGACGGGGCGTTGAGCAGCGCCAGCAGCCCCGGACACTCCAGCACCGTCTGCAGCGGATACTCCGCGCAGGCCGCCGCCGCGGGCAGCTCGTCCACGGGGCGCGGCTCCCCGTCCGGGCAGATCACCGGGCGCTCGGCGAAGTAGCGCGCCATCCGCCGGACCGCCTCCGGCGTCATCAGCGGCGGCAGCCGGGTCAAGCCCTCGCGGCGCAGCGTCGCCAGGGCGCGGGCGCCGGGGACGTCGAGCGGCGGACCGTCGAGCTCGCCGTGCAGCCAGCGCAGCCCGGCCGCAAGCAGCGTGGCCACCGCGCGGCGCAGCCCCGGCAGCGGTGCGAGCCGCTGGGCGTAGTAGAGCAGAGACCTGCCTGGCCGGAACCCGGCGCCGGGCGTCAGTCGGGCGTACGGCAGCATCAAAATCCCCGCAACCAAGCGTTGCCGTAGCCTGCCCAACACTTCGCACCGCTCGTTTATCATTCGATGTGTCGGCGGACGCTTTGGTCACGTACCCGTCAAGCATGAGCCACGGTGGACGAGGGTTTCGCCATGAGAGTGTTGCGCATTATCGGACTTGTGAGTGCTCTCGCCCTCATGCCTGCCCTGGCGGAGGCTCAGAAGCCTAGCAAGTCGAGTCCTGCCGGCGCCCCTGCGCCACGCCCTGCCGGGGCGCCGCGTTCGGCGGTCGCGGATAGCGACTATCAGATCGGCCCCGGAGATACGCTCCAGGTGTTCGTCTGGAAGAATCCGGAGCTCTCGGCCGACGTGCCGGTGCGGCCCGACGGCAAGATCACCACGCCGCTGGTCCAGGACATCCAGGCGCAGGGCAAGACGCCCACGCAACTGGCCGGCGACCTGCGCACCGCGCTGGCCGCCTACGTCCAGGAACCGATCGTCACCGTGGTGGTGAAGACCGTGGCGGCGCCGACCAGCGCCTCGGCGATCCGGGTGATCGGCGCGGCGGTGACGCCGAAGACCGTGGCCTATCACTCCGGGCTCACCGCGCTCGACGTGATGATCGAGGTCGGCGGCCTGACCACCTTCGCCAGCGGCAACAAGGCCCAACTGATCCGCAACGAGAACGGCGCCTACCGCAGCTACCCGCTGCGGCTCGCCGACCTGGTCAAGTCGGGCGACATGGCGGCCAACGTCAACCTGAAGCCAGGCGACGTCATCCGCATCCCTGAACGCTGGTTCTGACCGATCTCAGCCGGGGCGTCGTCACGGACGGCGCCCGCCGGATTGAACATCCTTGAGAGGCAGCAGGAGTTCCCATGCCCGGCGCCATCATCGCCCTGATCTACGACGAAGCCAAAAAGATCTGGTGCTATCGCTGGCTGGCGGTGGTGACGAGCATCCTGCTGTTCCTCGCCGCGGCCGCCTTCATCCTCACGCGCCCGAACGTCTACGACGCCTGGGGCCAGATCTTCGTCAACAAGACGCCGCCGGTGGCCACCGCCGCCCAAGGCGTCTCGCTGGTGGGTGACGGTTACGGCGGAGCTGCGGTCGCCGCCCGCACGGCGCTGAACGACGACAGCCTCGAGCGCATCATCCGGAAGATGGATCCGTCGACCGCCGCTCTGCCCAAGGAGGAGATGGCCAAGGCCGTCGCCAACCTGCGGATGAAGATCGAGCTGAAGGGCGACGAGGACGGCTTCTTCGACTTCCACGTGAAGTCCACCGATCCGGTCTACGCCCAGCGCGTGGTGCACCTGCTGCTCACCGACTTCGTCGGCCGCAACGTCAACCGCAACGAGGGCGAACTGCGCCGCGCGGGCGAGTTCCTCGACAAGCAGATCGCCTCCTATGAGACGATGATCGCCGAGTCCAAGGCGCGGATCGCCGCCTTCCAGCAGCGCAATCCGCGGTTCGTCGCGGCGATGACCCTGGTCGGCGGCAGCGCGGGCGGCGGCGAAAGCGCCGACCTGACCGAAGCGCGCGCGACCTACAACACCCTGCTGTCGCAGCGCCCGGCGAGCGCCGCCGGCCCGTCCAGTGAGCGGGTCGCCGCGGTGCAGTCCAAGCTGGCGACCCTGCGCAGCCAGTACACCGACCAGCATCCCGACGTGGTGGCCACCAAGCGCGAGCTGGCCGACGCCATCGCCGAGCGGAACCAGGCAATGCGCGCCGGCGGCGGCGGCGATCCGCAGCTGGCGTCCGCCCGCGCCCGGCTCCTGGCCGCGCAGCGCGCCGCCGCGGGCGCGGCCCTCGCCCCGGCCCTCTCGCCGGCCCTGCAGGCGGAATGGGCCGACCTGCAGCGGGGCGACGAGGTGCTGCGCATCAACTACCAGCAGCTGGTCTCCAAGCGCCACGGCACGCGGGTGTCCGAGGCGGTGTTCGGCGGCGACGGCGGCGGCAAGTATCAGATCACCCGTCCGCCGACGGTGCCGGAGCTGCCGATCGGCCCGAAGCGCGGGCTGTTCCTCGGGCTCGCCGCCTTCGGCGCGATCGTCGCCGGCCTGGGCGTCGCCTACCTCCGCGCGGCGATGGTCGGGATCTTCGTCTCCCGCCGCGAGCTGGAGCAAACCTTCCAATTGCCCGTCGTGGGCACCGTGGCCTGGGAGCCGGCGTGGAGCACGGTGGAGGCGGCCCGTCCGGGCACCTTCGGCGCGGTCCGCGCCACCATGTTCCGCTCATGGAGCCGCGCCCGCCTGGGGTCCCGCAGCACTAGCTTGAGGGTGTCATGAACAGGGCAGATCTCTCCGCCACCTTCCTCCTGAGAGGCGCCGAACCGGCCGCCGGCCAACCGCCGTCGGCCGAACGCCACCCGAGCGGCCCGACCGTGCCCGGCGACGTGAAGCGGGTCGGCTCGGTCCATCCGCCGCACTTCGACGAGTCGCGGACCCGGGAGGAGTTCCGGGTGATCAAGCGGCACATGCTGTCGCGCATTAAGGCCGGCCCGAGCGAGAGCGGCCACGACGCCCGCAGCATCCTGATCACCAGCGCCAGCCCGAAGGAGGGCAAGACGACGGTGACCCTCGGGCTGGCGATGAGCTTCATGTTCGAGCGCAACGCCACCGTGGTGCTGATCGACGCGGACATGCGCAGCCCGGAACTGTCGCGGCGGATGAAGCTGAGCGAAGAGCTCGGGATGCTCGACTACCTCGAGGACGAGGAGCTGGAGGTCAGCGACATCCTCTATTCGACCAGCGTCAAGGGCGTGTTCGCCGTGCCGTCGGGTCGGCCGCGGATCGACGCGCCCGAGCTGATCACCGGGCCGCGCATGCGCTCCTTCCTCGATCAACTGCTCGATAGCGACCCGAATCTGGTCGTGATCATGGACTCCGGTTCGATCCTCTCCTGCAGCGAGACGATCTCGCTGGCCACCCACGCCGGCCAGATCCTGTTCGTCGCCGCGAAGGGCCAGACCCGGCGTGCCGATCTGGACGAAGGTCTCGGCCTTCTTCACCGGCAGGCCGGTCCAATCGACGAGTCTCGCGTCGCCCTAGTGTTCAACAAGACCGATTTGTCGCAGTCTCCGGTCCGGTACTCGACTTGGTGAGTCTGGAATGGGGGGCGGGCTCGAGATGCACACCCGATCTGCTGGCGCGCGACTGCAAAAGCCGCGACTGTTCTGCACGGCGCTCGTAGGCGCCGCGGCCTGGGCCTATCTGGCCCCGAGCGCGGCCCTGGCGCAGCCCATCGAGCCCGAGCCCCCCGGCCAGCCGTCCGCCTCGGACCGCACGCTCTCCCCCTGGGTGGCCGAGCCGCCGCCGCCGATGCCGGCGGCTCCGCCGCCCCCGCGTGAGGCGCGGCCGGAGATCATCTTCGAGCCGGAAATCGGCATCGAAGGCACCTTCACCGACAACGCCGAGCTGACCTCCGACGACCGGAAGTCGGACTTCATCGCCCGCGTCGCGCTCGGCTTAACCGGCGACATCGATCGCGGCCGCACCACCGGCTGGCTGCGGGCGTTCGGCTATTACGACCAGTACTTCAACAACTCATCCCTGAGCGGCTGGACGCTGTCGAGCGACGCCTTCATCAACTACGACGTCGTCAAGGACATCTTCGCGATCCAGGCCGGGGCCAGCTACAGCGACCAGTACGTCAGCGTGCTGGGCGTCCCGACCACCGAGCGCGCCGGCGCCCCCGGCCGCGCCCGCGTCGGCCTGTACTATGTCGGCCCGGAACTCACGACCCAGGTGCGGAGCTTCGCCGACCTGTACGCCGCCGGCCGCATCGGCCAGGTCTTCTATACGGAATCCGACGGCAGCGACGTCGAGGACCTGCCGGCGGACGACACCTTCCTGCAGCTCGGCGCGCGGCTCGACACCGGAGCGCGCGGGCGGGTGTTGCAGTCCGTCTCCACGGCCAAGTTCTCCGCCACCGACAGCAAGTACCGCTCCACCAGCCTGGTGCAGTCGGCCTACATCCGCGTCGCGCCGATGGTGCGGCTGATCGCCCGCGGCGGCTACGAGCGGGTGCGCCAGACGGGCGTGGTCAATATCGATGCGCCGATGTTCAGCGCCGGCGTCGAGCTCCGGCCCAACGCCGACTCGCGCCTGAGCCTCGAGGGCGGCAACCGTTATGACCGTCCGGCCTGGGCGGCCAGCGCCGACTGGCGCATCTCCAGGACTCTGCTCTTCACGGCGCGCTACTGGGAAGTGCTCGCGCCCAACCAGCTGCAGGTGGTCGACGCCTTCGCCGACTTCGTCTCGACCAGTGATCTGCTGCCGGCGCCGACGAGCACCGCCGGGTTCCGCTTCGGCCAGAACATCGCCAACCAGATTTCCTACAACAAGCAGGCCGACATGACCCTGGTGTTCGATCGGCCGTCGTATCGCCTCGACTGGTCGGCCGGCTGGTTCGACCAGCGCTTCCTGGATACCGACACCCGCGACAAGTCGGTAACGACCACGTTCACCGCGACGCGGCACGCTCGGGCGGACCTCGATCTGATCGCCCAGGTCTATATCGCCGACACCTACGAGAGCGACGCGTTCAACGAAGGCACCAGTTGGGGCGCAGAAGCGACCCTCGCCTATCGTTTGAATTCCACAACCGACGCACAGGCCCGGTACAGATATCAGCAAGGACAGGAATTCTTCGTCGAGGGCGACACCTTCCACGAGAACGCCGTGATGGTCTCGCTCCAGAAGAGATTCTGACCATGCTCAGGAGGGCTGAATGTCTGCTGCTGAACCGCATCGGATCACCAACGCCCTCTCTGTCGACGTCGAGGATTACTTCCAGGTCCAGGCGCTAAGCGGAGCCTTTCCGCCGGCGCGCTGGGACAGTTGTGAATCCCGCGTCGAGCGCAACACCGACGCGCTGCTCGAAACTTTCGCCGACGCCGGCGTAAGCGCGACCTTCTTCACCCTCGGCTGGATCGCCGAGCGGCATCGCCCGATGGTGCGGCGGATCGTGGAGGCGGGCCACGAGCTCGCCAGCCACGGCTACGAGCACGCGCGGGTCGACAGCCAGAGTCCCGAGGCGTTCCGCGCCGACGTCCGCAAGACCCGCCAACTGCTGCAGGACATCAGCGGCGTCGACGTCAGCGGCTACCGCGCCGCGACCTTCAGCGTCGGGCCGCGCACCCCCTGGGCCTGGCGGATCCTGGCGGAGGAAGGCTATGCCTACTCGTCCAGCGTCTATCCGGTGGTACGCGACAACTACGGCGTCCGCGACGCGCCGCGCACGCCATACCGGCCCGAGGACGGCGACGGCCTGCTCGAGATCCCGCTCGCCGCCGTCCGCTTTGGCCGGCGCAACTGGCCCTGCGGCGGCGGCGGCTACTTCCGGCTGCTGCCCTACCCCGTCTCGCACGCCGCCATCGCGCGGATGAACCAGGCCGACGGGATCCGCGCGGTCTTCTACATCCACCCCTGGGAGGTCGACCCCGGACAGCCGCGGGTGGCCGACGCGCCGCTGAAGTCGCGCCTGCGCCACTACATGAACCTGTCCAAGACCGGCGACCGGCTGCGCCGGCTAACCCGCGCCTTCTCCTGGGACCGCATGGATCGGGTGTTCGCCCCAGACCTGCAGCGCCCGACCGTATCCGCCGAGTTGATCCGATGAGCCAGCAGTTCCACCCGGATTGGGACGCGTTCGTCCGGGCCCACCCCGAGGGCAGCATCTTCCAGCTTTCCGGCTGGCGCGACGTGACCCAGGGGGTGTTCGGCCACAAGAGCTATCCGCTGACGGTCGAGCGCGGCGGCGAGTTGCGGGCGGTGTTGCCGCTGACCCAGGTCAAGAGCCGGCTGTTCGGCCACTCGCTGATCGCCAACGGCTTCTGCATCGGCGGCGGCCCGCTGGCGGCCGACGACGACGCCCTGGCCGAGATCCTGGATCGGGCCGAGCACCTCGGCCGCAAGCTGGGGGTCGACTACATCGAGCTGCGCGACACGCCGAGCGCCGGGCCCGGCTGGTCCGCCAAGGACGGCCTCTATGCCTATTTCGCGCGGGAGACCGCGGTCACCGAAGAGGACAACTACCTGCAGCTGCCGCGGCGCAAGCGCGCCGTGCTGCGCAAGGTGATCCGAAGCGGCCTGACGACCACCATCGACGCCACGCCGGACGATTTCTACAAGCTCTACTGCCGCAACATGCACAAGCACGGCACCCCGGCCCTGCCCCGTCGCTACTTCGAGCGGCTGCGCGCGGTGTTCGGCAGCGCCTGCGAAATCCTCACCGTGCGCGGCGACGGCGGCCAGCCGATCAGCAGCGTCTGCAGCTTCTACTTCAAGGACCGCGTGATGCCCTACTACATGGGCGCGCGGGCGGAGGCGCGGGACACCGCCTCGAACGACCTGATGTACTGGACGCTGATGCGCGACGGGGTCGCCCGCGGCTACCCGATCTTCGACTTCAGCCGCAGCAAGATCGGCAGCGGCCCTTACGAGTTCAAACGCCTCTGGGGCTTCGAGCCGCGACCGATCATCCACCAGTATCGGCTGATCGGCGCCGACAGCCTGCCGAACGTGAACCCGACCAATCCGCGCTACGCCACCTTCATCCGGGCCTGGCAGCAGCTGCCGCTGCCGGTCGCCAACGGGATCTCGCCGCTGCTAAGCCGCAGCCTCGGCTGAGACCCCGGCGCCGGCGCGGCCGATCAGCTCGTCCAACACCCGCAATTGCGCCGACCATTGGTGGCGCCGCAGCACGCAGGCCCGGCCGTTGGCCCCGAGATCGGCCGGCGCCGTTCCCGCCAGCACCTGGCCGACGGCGTCGGCGAAGCTTGCTGCGTCGGCGGCGGCCAGCACGTCGCGGCCGACCACCGCGTCGATCCCGTCGAGCGCCTGCGGCGTGGCCACCACCGGCCGGCCGGCCGCCAGGCCTTCCAGCACCTTGTTCTGGATGCCGCGGGCGATCCGCAGCGGCGCCACGACCACCGCGGCCTGCGCCAGGTGCGGCCGCACGTCCGGCACCGCGCCCGTCACCTCCACCCCCGGCAGGCTGGCCAGCGCGCGCACCGCCGGCGCCGGCGCGGCCCCGACGATGCGGAACACCGCGTCAGGCCGGCGGGCCCGCACCCGCGGCAGGATCTCCTCGGCGAACCAGCGGGCGCCGTCGATGTTCGGCGGATAGTCCATGCGGCCGCAGAGCACGATGAGCGGCGCCGCGGCGGCGGCCTCCATCGGCGCGAAGTAGTCGACGTCGACCCCGTTCGGCATCACGTGCAGCTTGTGGGCGCCGGCCGGCAGGAAGTCGGCCAGCAGGCCGCGCTCGGTCTCGGAGATCAAAATCCCCGCCTCGGCCGCGGCGAGCGCTCCGGCCTCGAACTTCACCAGCCGATCGAACTCGCGGCGGTAGATCGCCCGCATGCCGGGCGGCGCGCTCGCGGCGTAGGCGCGCCACTTCTCCGCATCGGCGTCGCAGAAGTCGACGATCACCCGCGTCCCCGGAGCGGTGCGGCCGACCACGTACTGCGCCATGGCCGAGGAAAAGACGAAGACCATGTCCGGGCGGACCTCGGCCAGCACCCGCCGGGTCCAGCGGGCCAGCTCCGGATGGCGGAACCGGGCGACGCTCAAGGGCGCGCCGGTCGGCAGCCCGGCCAGGAGGTTGGCCCGCCGGCGGATCGGCCCCAGCGGCGCGAAGTGCACGTCCTGGCAGATCGCCCGCGCCGCCGGCTCGTGGCGGAGGTCCGCCAGGTCGTCGGCGCCGGCGCCGAGCCACACCTCATGGCGCGCCGCCAGGTGGTGGAGGATGTGGAACGCGCGGATCTTGTCGCCCTTGTCCGGCGGGAACGGCACGCGGTGGGCCAGAAACAGCACCTTCCCCATAAAGCGCGCGCTCCATCGCTTTCGACAATGCCGAGGTCGCGGACCGGCGCGCAATGTCGAAGCGACCTGAGCACCGGGGCAGCCTTGAGGAACGAGCATGTGCGGCATTGCGGGCCTCTTCGACATCAAAGGATCGAGGCCCTACGAGGCGAGGTTGCTGGAGGAGATGACCGACGTCATCGCCCATCGCGGGCCTGACGGCGCGGGCCTGCACCTCGAGCCCGGCGTCGCGCTCGGCCACCGCCGGCTGGCGATCATCGATCTGGCCGGCGGCGCGCAGCCGATGCGCACCGCCGACCGCAGCCTCACGGTCGTGTTCAACGGCGAGATCTACAACTTCCTCGAACTGCGGGCCGAGCTGGAGGCCAAGGGCGCGCAGTTTGTGACCCGCAGCGACACCGAGGTGCTGCTGCACGGCTGGCGCGCCTGGCGCGAGCAGCTGTTCGCGAAGCTGAACGGCATGTTCGCCCTCGCCCTCTACGACGCGCGCGACGAGACGCTGGTGCTGGCCCGCGACCGCTTCGGCAAGAAGCCGCTGCACTACGCCCTGCTCGACGACGGCGGCCTGGCGTTCGGCTCGGAGATCAAATCGCTGTTGCGGGTCCCGGCGATCGGCCGCGAGCTCGATCCGCACGCCGTCTCCGACTTCTTCGCGCTGGGCTACGTACCGGACCCGAAGACCATCTACCGGGCCATCCGCAAGCTGCCGCCGGGGCACCTGCTGATCGCCCGCCGCGGACGCGGGACCACGCTGCACCGCTACTGGACGCTGCTCGACACCCTCGGCCAGCCCGATCCCGGCCCCGAGGCGTTGGCCGATCGGCTGCGCGCGGCGGTGGGCCGCCGGCTGATCTCCGACGTGCCGCTCGGCGCCCTGCTGTCCGGCGGTGTGGATTCCAGCGCGGTCGTGGCGCTGATGACCGAAGCCGGCTGCCGCACTCCCCGCACCTTCTCGATCGCCTTCGCTGAGCGCGACTACGACGAGACCCGCTACGCCGCCCTGGTCGCGGAGCGCTACGGCGCCGACCATGAGGTGCGCCAGCTCGATCCCGACGACTTCAGCCTGATCCCCCGCCTGCCGGAGATCTACGACGAGCCGTTCGGCGACGTCTCGGCGATCCCGACCTTCGCGGTCTGCGCCCAGGCGCGCCGGTTCGTCACCGTCGCCCTGTCCGGCGACGGCGGCGACGAGGCGCTGGCCGGCTATCGGCGCTACGCCTTCCATCTGCGCGAGGAGCGGCTGCGCGGCCATGTCCCGGCGGGCCTGCGGCGCAGTCTGTTCGGAACCCTGGCTGATCTCTATCCGCAAGGCTCCTGGCTGCCTCAGCGGCTGCGTGCCAAGGCCACGTTCCGCGAGCTCTCCCTCGATCCGGCCGACGCCTACGTCCGCATGGTCTCGGCGCTGCATGAGCCGACCCGCGCCCGGCTGCTCTCCGGCGACTTCCAGCAGACGCTCGGCGGCTACGATCCCGGCGAGGCGGTCCGCGAGGCGTTCAACGTCGACGCGCCGCTCGATCCGCTGCAGCGGGCGCAATACGCCGACGTCATGACCTATCTGCCGGGCGACATCCTGACCAAGGTTGACCGCGCCAGCATGGCCAATTCGCTCGAGCTGCGCTCGCCGATGCTGGATCCGGAGTTCTTCGCCTGGTCGTTCGCCCTCCCGCCGGAGCGCAAGATCACCGCCGCCGGCGGCGGCAAGACCATCCTCAAGGAGGCCATGGCCGACCGGCTGCCGCACGACCTGCTCTATCGCCCGAAACAGGGCTTCACCGTGCCGCTGGCCCGCTGGTTCCGCGGACCGCTCAGCGAGCAGGTGCAGGGGCTCGCCGAGAGCTCGGCCCTGGTCGAGTCCGGGATGATCGACCGCGACACCGTGCGTCGCCTCGCCCGCGGCCACCTCGGCGGCGCGCAGGACAACTCCAAGGCACTTTGGCTGTTGTGGGTGTTCGACGCCTTCCTGGCGCACAGCACAGCCGCGCCGCGCGCCCTGCCCAGCTCAGCTGAGCGGCCGGATCGGATGCGGATGGCTCAAGGCTTGGGCGCGGCCTGACCGCCGCCAGCCTCTACGATGGCTCTAGGAAAGACGCAGCACCAGCGCGACGGCCGCCCAGGCCAGTCCCGCCATCACGAACCAGATCAGCAGCGACAGGCCGAGCGACAGCGGCTGATCCTTGCGGGTTTCGACGGCGTCGGCGTGCTGCGCCGGCCGAGCCTCGTCCGCGTCTCGTCGCCGCGCGTGACCCATCAGATCGGCTTCCTTAAACGCCCGCCCCGCTACGGGATACAGCCTGCGCTGAGTCGTCCCTGGCATCCCGCGTCTTCATCGTGAGTAGCGTTGCCGGCCGATTGCGGCAACTTCACGGTGATGATCGCCTAGGCGGCGCCTTCCAGCGAGGTGGCAAGATGTCGCCGGGCCTCGCGCACGCTCTCGATCGAGCGGCGATGCTCGAAACCGGCCTTGCCGACGGCGGTGAGCAGCGCCCGATTGGCCCGGGCGGTCTCCTCCCAGCCGAAGCCTTCGGAATAGCGACGGGTGGCCTCGCGGCTGGGCATGTTCCCGCGCAGCTTCTCCAGCACGCCGGCCAGCGCCGCGGCGGTGCGGTTGCGCACCAGCAGCCCGGCCGCCGGCGAGCGGACGATCTCGCGCGCGCCGTTCACGTCGGTGGCGAGCACCGGGGTGCCGCAGGCCATCGATTCCAGCAGCACATTGGCCCACCCCTCGCGCGACGAGGCCAGCACCATGACGTCGGCCGCCGCATAGACCGTCGGCAGCGCGTCGTGCGGGATCTCGCCCAGGAAGCGGACGCGGTCGGCGACGCCCAGACGCTGCGCCAGGGCCTCGAGCTCGGCGCGCAGCGGCCCGTGCCCGGCGATCAGCAAGGTGCAGTCCGGGTGCCGGGTCAGCGCCTCGATGGTCAGCTCATGGCCCTTGCGCGGGATCAGGCTGCCGACCGACAGCAGGACGAAGCCGTCGACCCCGAGCCCGGCGCGCGCCGCCTGCCGGTCGCCGGGGGTGAAGCGCTGCAGATCGACGCCGTTGCGCAGCACCAGGGTGCGCGCCTCGGGCGCGCCCAGACCGAGCAGCCGGCGTCGCAGGTCCTCGCATACCGTGACCAGGGCGCTGGCTTCCTGCGCCGCCCAGTGGATCAGCGCGCGCGCCTGCGGCGTCTCGGGAAGCAGGGTCAGGTCGCTGCCGCGTCCGGTGATCACCACCGGCAGCTTGAGCTCCTGGCCCAGCCGGGCCGCGGCCACGCCATCGGGATAGAAGTAGTGGGCGTCGATCACGTCGAAGCTCTTGCCCGCCGCCTGCAGCGCCCGGGCGGCCCGCAGGCCGGCGCGGAACAGGGAGTCCGGCGTCCAGGCCGTGCCAATCCTCGGGACCACCAGATAGCGCGGGTGCAGCACCTCCAGCCCGTGGCGCTCCTCGCGCCGCGGCGCCGCGGCGAAGGCGGCGTACCGGCCGAAGATCTTGTTCGAGCTCGGAAAATACGGCGTCGGCGCGATCACCGTCGCCTCGATCCCGCCAAGCTCCAGGGTGTGCAGCAGCCGGTTCTCGACGAACACCCCGTGGTTGGGCTGCGCGGCGTTCGGATAGAGGGTCGAGAAAACCAGGACACGCACCATCAGGAACTCCGGCGAGGGGCGGAAGAACTGCGCAGTACGTAAAGTTTGGCCGGTGCGGCGCCCCGCCGCGTTAACGGATGTTGGTCCCTCGACCTGCGAACCGCCCTTTCGCCGCGGATCGCCCAGGCGAACGATCATACGATATGACCAGCTCCGCCGAGACACGTGAAAATGCCCTCAACGATTAGCGCTCCCCTTCAAAGGCAGCGTCGAGGTCCTGAGGAGCAGCGTCAGGTGAAGCTGTTTGGCCACCATGTCGGGCGGACGTTCGCCCTGTTTGTCGCGCTTGACGGCGCGTTGTTCATCCTGTTGCTGTGGGCGTTGAGCCTTGGCGCGAACTGCGCCGGCTGCGGATACCGGCCGCCGTTGGAGCTGCAGTTTCACCAGTCGGCGGCGCTGACCGGGGTATTCCTGCTCACCACCATGTCGATCGGCGTCTACAACAACGACGCCACCCGGGACTTCCGCGTCTTCCTGAAGCGGTTCGTGCTGGCGGCGCAGTTCGTCATGCTGGCGGCGGTCGCCGGCCTGGCCTTCACAGCGTCGGCGACGCTCGGCTGGCGCATGGTCGAGGCGCTCGTGGCGCTGGCCGCGCTGTTGCTGGTGCTGGCGCTGTTGCGGCTGCCGCTGGTCTGGGGCCCCGGCCTGGCCTTCCTGCGCAAGCGTATCATCGTCTACGGCGACGGCGAGATGGCCGACGCGATCACCGCCTTCATCGACGGCCCCGGCCACAGCCATTTCCGGCTGGTGCAGCAGATCAAGACCTGGCGCGCGCCAGCGCTGGCGGCGACCTTCGGCAACCTGACGCTGAAGCAGGCGCGCCTGCAGCTGCAGCTGCTGCCGCTCCACGCGGTCGCCGAAGGCGTCAAGGCCGAGGAGATCGTGGTGGCGGTCGAGGACCGCCGCGGCCTGCCGGTGGACGAATTGCTGGAGTGCCGCCTGCGGGGCATCGGCGTGGTCGACGCCCTGACCTTCTGGGAGCGCGAGGCCGGCCAGATCGACTTCGCGCACGCCGGGCCGGGCTGGCTGACCTTCTCCGGCGGCTTCGCCTTCGATCAGCGCCACCGGATGTACAAGCGCATCACCGACGTCGCCATCAGCCTGGCCTTCCTGTTGTTCATCCTGCCGCTCGGCGTGCTGGTCGCGCTGGGCATCCGTCTGGAGAGCCCCGGGCCGATCTTCTACCGCCAGGAGCGGGTCGGCCTGAACGGCAAGGTATTCAAGGTGTGGAAGTTCCGCAGCATGCGCTCCGACGCCGAGCGCGACGGGGTGCCCCAGTGGGCCAACACCTCCGACGACCGCGTCACCCGCATCGGGCGCTTCATCCGCAAGGTGCGGCTGGACGAGGTGCCACAGATCCTCAACGTGCTGGTCGGCGACATGAGTTTCATCGGCCCGCGGCCGGAGCGCCCGTTCTTCGTCGAACAGCTGAAGCAGCAGATCCCCTACTACGACCTGCGCCACCGCGTGCGGCCGGGGATCACCGGCTGGGCGCAGGTGAACTATCCCTATGGTGCCTCTGTCGACGACGCGAAGCGCAAGCTCGCCTACGACCTCTACTACCTGAAGAAGAACGACCTGCTGCTCGACGTCGCCATCCTGGTCCAGACGGTGCGGGTGATCCTGTTCGCCCACGGCGCCCGATAGCCGTCGGCGCGATCCCTCTTCCTCGTCATCCCGGCCGCCGCGAAGCGGAGAGCCGGTACCCAGGGGCGGCGCCACAGCTCCTCGGTCCCGGATCGGCCAAAGGCCGTGCGGGATGACGAATACTGAAAAGCAGAGCGCCTACGAGGCCCGCAGCCTCAGCATCAGCGGGGCCAGCCAGGGCGCCCGGCGCATGATCGGCAGCACGAGCCGCCAGCGGCGCGAGCGCTGCTCGGCCCCGGCGAGCAGCGCCAGGCCGCGCTCCACGTCGCCATCAAGGATCGCCTGCTGGCCCTCGAGGTAGCGCAGTTGCTGCTCGTAGGTCGCCAGGGTTCGGGCGGCGGTCGCGGCCTCCGGGCGTCCCTGCAGGGCCTGGCAGGCCTTGCGGTAGACGACGCACGCCGCGGTCAGCATCCCGCGGTCGTCGGTCGACAGCGACCCCGCGCGGCGGCGGTAGCGCACCAGGGGCTGCGGCACGATCGCCCCGCCCCAGCCCGCCGCCAGCAGCCGGATCCAAAGGTCGAGATCCTCGACTGAGCGCAGAGCGCCGTCGAAGCCGCCGACCTGCTCCAACGCGCATCGGCGGATCGTCGCGGCGACGAACACCTGCACCTCGCGGCCCAGCACGCGCTCCAGCGTCACCGGGCCGGCCATGGGGTAGCGCTCCGAATAGCGCTGGCCGGCGTAGAGCCGCACGCCGAACATCGTCGCGTCGCAGCTGACGAAGCCGAGGCCATGGTCGGCCTGCAAGGCGGCGACCATGCGCTCGAGATAGTCCGGCTCGTAGAGGTCGTCGCCGTCGAGCAGCGCGACGTACGGCGCGCGCGACGCAGCGACCCCGCGGTTGCGCGCGGTGGCCAGGCCGCCGTTGTCGGTCCGCAGCAGGCGGAACCGCGGGTCGGCGGCGAACGGCGCGAACGCGCCGGCGACGTCATCCGGCGCGCCGTCGTCGACGACGATCGCCTCCCAATGCGGCCAGGTCTGCGCCTGCAGCGAGGCCAGCGCTTCGCCCAGCAGGCCGGCGACGCCGTAGGCCGGCACGATCACCGACACCAGCGGCCGCTCGAGGATCGCGCGTCCCAACAGACCCTCCACCAGGGCCCCGACTAAATTCGGGGGCTCGAGCCTAGAAAGACACTCTCCCAGGCCGCTTCCCTACCATTTGCTCTTTCGCCGGACGGCCCGCGGCCGGACCCTGGGGTCGAGATGGGCGCAGATCACCAGCACAACGATATTTCCCGGACGGCGTCCGCATGAAGGTCCTGCACGTCCTGCCGTTTCCCGGCGTCGGCGGCACCGAGATCGCGACGCGACGCATCGCCGATGCGGTGCGGCCGTACGGGGTGCACAGCGCGGCCCTGCTGCTCCAGCCGACCGCCGACCAGCTCGCCTACTTCGAGGAGGCCGGCGTGCCCTGCTTCGCCGACCTGCGCCGCCCCGAACCCAGCCTCGTGCGCGAGGCCGCGGCCTTCCTGCGGGACTCCTGGGCGACGGCGCGGATCTGCGGGCGGTTCGACCTCGTGCACTGCGCCGACGTCTCGGCGGCCTACCACGTGGGCGTCGCCGGGCGGATGGCCCAGCGGCCGGTGCTCTGCCACGTGCGCAACCGCGAGGCGCAGATCGGCCGGCGCAGCCGCATCTTCATCGGCGCCGCCAGCCATTTCGCCTTCGTCTCGCAGGACACCCGCGAGCGCTTCCCGATCCCGATCCCGCAACAGCGCAGCAGCGTCCTCTACGACGGCGTGGAGATCGCGCCGCCCGCCGCCCCGGCGGCGCGGGAAGCCACCGCCCGGGCGGTGCGCGCCGAGTTCGGCCTGCCGCAGGACACCGTGATCGCGGCGATGTTCGCGCGGGTGAACCCGCAGAAGGACTACCAGACGCTGATCCGGGCCGCGGCGCTGCTGCGTGACGCGCACCCGCAGTTGCGCTTCCTGATCGTCGGCGACAACGCCAACGTCCCACTGAACCGGCAGCACTTCGAGCAGGTCCAGGCCCAGGCCCGGGACGCCGGCGTGCTCGACCGGTTCGTGTTCGCCGGCTTCCGCAGCGACACCGAGCGGCTGATGCTGGCCGCCGACCTCTGCGTGCTGTGCACGCATTTCGAGGGCCTGCCGCTGGTCGTCATCGAGGCGATGGCGGCCGGCCGGCCCTGCGTCGCGACCGCCGTCGACGGGGTGCCCGAGACGCTCACCGACGGCGAAACCGGGCTGCTGCACGCCCACGAGGACGCCGCCGGCCTGGCGGCGGCGCTCGCGCGCCTGATCGAGGGCCGTGACCTGGCGGCGCGGATCGGCGCCAACGCCCGCGCCGAGGCCGAACGGCGCTTCAGCCGCCAGCGCTTCGCGCGCGACGTGACGGCGCTCTACCGTCGGCTTCAGGCGGCCGGCACCGGCCTCGCCAGCAGCTCGCCGTAGCGCCTGAACATGGTCTGGGCGTCATAGTCGCGCTCGGCCTTCAGCCGGTTCGCCGCGCCGACCCGCCCGCGCAAGCCTGCGTCCCGCAGGAGCGGCCGCAACGCCGCAGCGAGCGCCGCGTCGTCCTTGTCGGCCACATAGGGGCGGTTCTCGGCCGCCAGCATCTGCGGCACGTCGCCGACCGCGGTGGCGGCCACCGGCAGGCCGCTCGCCATCGCCTCCAGCACCGACAGCGGCATCTGCTCGGTGTCGGAGGACAGGGCGAAGACGTCCAGCGCCCGATAGGCGCGTGACGGATCCTCCAGCGCGCCCTCGAACGCCACCATGTCAGTGAGGCCGAGCTCGGCGGCCAACGCCTCCAGTTTCGGGCGCTCCGCCCCCTCGCCGACGATCGACAGGCGCAGCGGCGTCCCCTCGTCGCGCAGCAGGCGGGCCGCGCGCAGCAGGCGCGAGAGGTTCTTCTCCGCGCGCAGGGCCGCGACCGTGCCGACCAGCGGCGGCTCCGTCGTGCGCGCCCGCGCCTTGGCCTGGACCTCGGTCGCCGGCCGGAAGCGCTGCAGGTCGAGGCCGTTGGGAATGTAGTGCAGCCGCGCCGGCGGCAGACGCCAGATCTCGGTCGCGATCTTGCCAAGCGTCAGCGACGGCAGCACCACGTTGCTGCGCCGCAGGACCAGCCGACGCGTCAGCACGCGCCGCCGGATCTGCGTCAGCGCCTCCTCCGGGCCAAAGCCGTCCTCGATGTGGACATGCCGCACGCCGCCCGGCGCGAGGTTGGCCATCGCCCACTCGATCGAGCCCCAGTTGTGGGTCACCAGCACCTCCGGCGCCAGCTCGGCCAGCGCCCAGCGGAAGGCGGCGAGGTTCGCGAGCAGGCCGCCGTTGGTCTTCAGCGCCGGAAAGACCACGTCGAGCGTCGGCGACAGCCGCTCGGCGCAGTCGTAGCGCCCGTCCATGGCGACGATCGCGTGCCGCCAGGCCCGGCCGTAGTGATTGGCCAGCGCCGCGAACCGGACCTGCGGCCCGCCCACGGCGAACGTCGCGAAGACGCTCAGCACCAGCGGGGCCGGCGCGCTCATCGCGCGTGAACCGCCACCGCGAGGCGCGCGAAGGTCCGCGGATCCACCGTCGGGATCCAGCCGAGGTCGCGCCGGGCGTCGTCGCAGTCGAACTTCGCCCGCAGCCCGCGCGAGAGGATGTCGCGGTGCGACGGCAAGGGGGAACGGCGGCCGCCGGCCCGCTTGATCGTCCACTTCGCCAGTTCGCCCGCCCACAGCCCGGCGGGCAGGCTTGGGTGGAAGCGCAGCGGCCGGCCGGTCGCCTCGGCCAGGTCCTGCATGTATTCGCGCGCGCTCGGCCGCACGTCGCCGACGAGGTTGTAGCAGCGCCCCTCCACCGCAGTGTCGGTCAGGGCGGCGAGCACGATCGCCTCGGCCACGTCCTGGACCAGGACGAACGGCAACGCGTTGCGCCCGAGGTTCCAGCCAACGCAGTGCTGGTCGTTGTTGAAGAAGCCGAGGCCGCTGTGGAACGCCGCCGTGCCCTCGCCCACCACCAGGCCGGGCCGCAGGATGCAGACCGGCAGGCCCTCGCGCGCATGCATCTCCAGCAGCATGCGGTCGCATTCGGCCTTGGCCCGGGCGTAGTCCGCCCGCCGCCACGCCAACGGATCGGGCGGGGTCGCGCCGGTGATCGGCGCGCCTTGCGGCCCGAGGTAGAGACCGGCGATCGAGCCGATGTGCAGCATGCGGCGCACGCCTAACGCCAGGCTGATGCGGGCCACCGTCTCGGCCCCGCCGACCATCCCGGCGCGGACCTGCTCGTAACTCGCGCCGCCGCCGCCGTGGGCGAGATTGACCACCACCCCGGCGTCGCCGATGGCGCTGCGCACCGTCTCGTAATCGCGGATGTCCCCGCGATGCAGCACGACGTCCTCGTGCTGAAGCTCCGCCGGCAGGTTGCGGATCGAGCGCGCGAGCACCGAGACCCGCTTGCCCTCGGCGAGGAAGCGCTGAACCGTCTGGGCGCCGATGAAGCCGGTCCCGCCGAGCACCGCGACGTCGGGCGCGGGCGCGCGTCGCGCCGCACGGCGCGGCGTGGCCGCCGCCGCGGGCGCCGGGGCGGGCGCGCCGAAGGCCTCGTCGCGGATCGCCTCGCAGACCGAGACCAGGGCCGCGCCGAACCGCCCGTCAGTCTCGTAGGACGCGCCGGTCTCGATCGCCTCATAGAAGGCGCCGATGCTGCCCTGCATGCTGCGCAGGAACGGCTCGCTCGGACGCTGCAGCCGCAGGGTCGACAGCGCGTAGTCACTCGCGTTGCGCACCGCCCCGCCGAACACCGCCCCGGCGGTGCGCACGCCGGAAATCAGCCCGTCGGCCGCCTCCAGCCAGCGGGTCCGGCCGTGCGCGTAGCAGCGGTTGGCGAGGATGTCGGCGACCAGCACACCGTCGTCACAGACCACCGTCAGCTGCCAGAACGGATAGGACTGGCCGACCGCGAAGCGCAGCTGCGCCGGCGTCTCGGCGCAGTCCAGCGTCGCCGTCACCGCCGGGAACAGCGGCACGCCCGGGGCGATCTCGGTCGGCGGCCCGGCGATCGCCCGAAGCCCGCGCACCGCGCCGGCGACGGCGACGATCTGCGACAGCGGATGGACCGCCTGCTCCAGCAGGATGTTGCCCGGCTGGTGGAACATCCAATGGCCGAACTGCCGCGCCGCGAGTTGGCGCAGTTGCACGTTGTAGATGCAGTCGACGAAGCGCGGCTTGCCGTAGGTCCCCGCAGCCAGCGCCCGGCGCAGGCGAGCGAAGGCCGGGTGGAAGACGAAGTTCTGGTTGACCCCCAGGGTCGCGCCGGTGCGGCGGGCGGCGGCCAGCAGTTCGTCGCATTCCGCGCGCGAAGTCCCGAGCGGCTTCTCCAGCAGCACTGAGCAACCGGCCTCGAGCAGCGGCATCGCCGCGTCCCGGTGCACCTGCGGCGGGACCATGACATGGGCCGCATCCAGCTGTTCGGCGCGGATCGCGGCGGTGGCGCTGTCGTGCACGCTGCCGGCGCCGAGGCTGTCGGCCAGGCGACGGGCGGCCGCCAGATCCGGGTCGACGACCGCCGCGATGCGGACGCCCGGCATCGCCTGCAGAACCCTGGCGTGCGTCGCGGCGATGTTGCCGGCCCCGACCAGACAGACGTTGCGCGGTCGTCCGAGCGCGCGGCGCGCGACCTCGACGACGCGGCCCGTCGGGGCGCGTCCGGCGTCCTCGTCGGCTGCCGCCTGCCCTGCGGTCGGGCCTGACGCGAGGTCGCGGGGCTGGGTGAGATTTCGGGTGTTCATGAGGCCTGTCGCGAGGGCAGCTTCGGTCTTCCGCCGACCCTTCCACGTCCGCTCAGAGCGGGCGCCATCATTTGGTCGAGCGCCCGTATCGCCGCCGATTTCCGCGTGTCGACGACGGTCCGTCGGGCTCCCGACCCAGCTTCGCGGAACCCCCGATCCGGGTCATCCGAAACACCTATCCCGCATCAAAAGACGTGGTTGGCCCCAGCCGCAACGCCTAGCAAGGACACAGGCCGCAGGGCGTGAATAACCAGATGCGGAGGCTTCATTTCCATGCCGGTTTCTGCGGACGTGATGCTGGGCGCAGACGTCGCCCTGCCTCAGCCCGACCTAGTCAATCTTTACGGATGCCGTATCGGTGAAGGTTCGCGGATCGGCGCCTTTGTCGAGATTCAGAAAAACGCGGTGATCGGCGCACGCTGCAAGATCTCCTCGCACACCTTCGTCTGTGAAGGCGTGACCATCGAAGACGAGGTCTTTGTCGGCCACGGCGTAATGTTCACCAACGACCTGTATCCGCGCGCCACCGCCGCCGGCGGCGGCCTGCAGACCGAGGCCGACTGGCAGGTGTTGCCGACCCTCGTGCGCCGCGGCGCCTCGATCGGCTCCAACGCCACCATCCTGGCCGGCCTGGTGATCGGCGCCGGCGCGCTGGTCGGCGCAGGCGCGGTGGTGACGGCCGACGTGGCCGACCACGCGATCGTCGTCGGCAACCCTGCCCGCGTCGTCGGCGACACGCGCCTGCAAAAGCCGGCGGCCGACGACGCCCAACCCACACTCCGCAAGGCCAGCCCGCGAAAGGTTTGTCCATGATCGGCGTCGCAGTCATCGGCTACGGCTACTGGGGCCCAAACCTGGCGCGATGCTTCGCCGAGACCGACGGCTGCCGCCTGGTGGCGATCGCCGACGCCTCGCCCGACGCGCTCGCCCGGGCCGCCAAGCGCCACCCCTACGTCCGGCTGCTGAACGACTGGCGCGAGGCGCTCGAGGATCCGCAGGTCGACGCGGTGGCGATCGCCACCCCGGTGCGCACCCACTTCGACATCGCCAACGCCTCGCTGCTGGCCGGCCGCCACGTGCTGGTCGAAAAGCCGATGACCGAGACCTCGGCGCAGGGCCGGATGCTGCTGGAGACCGCTGAGCGGCGCGGCCTGACGCTGATGGTCGACCACACCTTCGTCTACTCGCCGGCGGTGGCGAAGATGAAGGAGCTGATCGCCGCCGACGACCTCGGCGAGGTCTACTACTACGACTCCACGCGCATCAACCTGGGCCTGTTCCAGAAAGACGTGAACGTCATCTGGGACCTCGCGGTCCACGACCTGGCGATCCTGCAGTACGTGCTGAACAGCCGGCCGACGGCGGTCTCGGCCAACGGGGTCAGCCACGTGCACGGCACGCCGGAAAACATGGCGCACCTGTCGCTCTACCTGGAAAGCGGCGCAGTCGCCCACCTGAACGTCAACTGGCTGGCGCCGCGCAAGGTGCGCCAGGTGTTCGTCGGCGGCAGCCGCAAGATGATCGTCTGGGACGACCTCGAGGTCAGCGAGAAGATCAAGGTCTACGACCGCGGCGTGAACCTCACCGACAAGGTCGAGGACATCTACAGCATGATGGTCAGCTACCGGATCGGCGACATGTGGGCGCCTCACCTGGCGACCACCGAGCCGCTGATCGCCGAGGCGGCGCACTTCGTCGACTGCATCAACACCGGCAAACGGCCAACCACCGACGGGCGCCTGGGCCTGCAGGTGGTCGAGATGTTGGAAGCCGCCACCCGTTCGATGGCGATGCGTGGCCACCCCGTCGAATTCGGCGGCATGCGGAGAGCTTCATGATCCCATTTCTCGACCTCGGACTGCAGCAGCGCCGGCTCGAGCCGGAGCTCGCGGAGGCGGCGCGCGAGGTGATCGCCAGCGGCCGGTTCATCCTCGGCGAGCGCAACCTGGCTTTCGAGCAGGCGTTCGCCGGCTATTGCGGCGCTGAGCATGCGGTCACGGTCAGCACGGGCACCGCGGCGCTGCACATGGCGTTGCTGGCCGCCGGGGTCGAACCGGGCGACGAGGTGATCACCACGCCGGCGACCTTCGTCGCGACGGTCGCGGCGATCCTCTACGCCCAGGCGACGCCCCGCCTGGTGGACATCGATCCGGTCACCTGGAACATCGACCCGGCGAAGCTCGAGGCGGCGATCACGCCGCGCACCAAGGCGATCATCCCGGTGCACCTGCACGGGCGGCTGGCCGATATGCCGGCGATCCTGGCGATCGCCCGCGCCAATGGGCTGGTGGTCATCGAGGACGCCTGCCAGGCGCACGGCGCAGAGGCCGACGGCCAGCGGGCCGGGACCTTCGGCGACCTCGGCTGCTTCAGCTTCTACCCGGGCAAGAACCTTGGGGCCTGCGGCGAAGGCGGTGCGGTGGTCACCAACCGCGCGGACCTGGCCGAACGCCTGCGCCTGCTGCGCGACTGGGGCCAGCCGCGGAAGTACCTGCACACCGAGAAGGGCTTCAACGCCCGCCTCGACGAGATCCAGGCGGCGCTGCTGAGCGTGAAGCTGCCGCATCTCGAAGCCTGGACCGACATGCGCCGGCACGCCGCCGCGCGCTACGATCGCAACCTCGACGCCGCCGGCGTGGTCCACGCTGCGCCCGCCAACGGCCGCGACCACGTCTATCACGTCTACGCCGTGCGCGTGGCCGAGCGCGACGCCGTGCGCGCGCAGCTCGCGGGCCGCGTCGACACCAACATCCACTACCCGATCCCGGTGCACCTGCAGCCGGCCTACGCCGACCTCGGCTACCGGCGCGGCGACTTCCCGGTCAGCGAGCAGCTCGCCGACGAGACCCTGTCGCTGCCGATGTTCCCGGGCATCACTGACACCCAGATCGACACGGTCTGCGACGCCCTGGCGGATGCCTGCCAGACGGCCACAACACTCGCGGGCAAGGCGGCTTGAAATGAAGGTCGTTCGCAACGTTCCCGCCACTCATGGGCGTGAGCCCGTCACCCGCGACCCGGACTACGAGTTCGGGTTCGCCGACGACCTGCGGCGCCGTCATTCGGCGGACGAGCTGATGGCGCTGTTCCGGCGTTTCGCCGCCGGCGACGATCACCTCGACCAGCTGATGCGCCGCACCTGCGTCCGCGCCCTGGCCCGGAGCTGCGGCGACGGCCTGCGCATCGGCCCGAGCGTCGGACTGCGACACCCCGAGACCTTCGAGATCGGCGACGGCGTGGTGATCGGCGAACAGGCGGTGATCCAGGGCCGGTTCGACGGCACCTGCCGCATCGGCCACAAGGTCTGGATCGGGCCGCAGGCCTACCTCGACGTCCGCGACGCGGTGATCGGCAACTACGTCGGCTGGGGCCCCGGCGCCAAGCTGCTGGGCTCGAAGCACTCCGGCGAACCGGTCCATGAGCCGATCATCGCCACCGACCTGATCATCGCCCGAACCATCATCGAGGACGAGGCCGACATCGGCGTCAACGCCGTCCTGCTGCCCGGCGTGACCATCGGCCGAGGGGCCATCGTCGGCGCCGGGGCGGTGGTGACCCACGACGTGCCGCCATTCGCCAAGGTCGCCGGCGCGCCCGCCCAGGTGATCGGCTTCCGCAACGCCAACCTGACCCGAAAAGGAGTCCGTGCGTGACCCTGCCCCTCTACGATCTGACTGACCGCAGGGTGCTGGTCACTGGCGGCGCCGGCTTCATCGGCAGCGCGACAGTGGACGCGCTGCTGGCCGCGGGCGCCGGCGACATCCTGGTGATCGACGACATGGTGCGCGGGCGGCCGGACAACCTCGCCGGCGCCCTGGCCACCGGGCGCGTCCGGCTGGTCCGCGGCGACATCTGCGACCGCCCGCTGATGGCCGAACTGGTCGACGGCTGCGACACCGTCTTCCACCTGGCGGCGCTGCGCATCACCCAATGCGCCGCCGAGCCGCGCCGGGCCATCGAGGTGATGGTCGACGCCACCTACGACCTGCTCGAGCAGTGCGTCGCGCAGAAGGTGCGCAAGGTGGTCATGGCCTCGTCGGCGTCGATCTACGGCATGGCCGAGCTCTTCCCGACGCGGGAGGACCACCACGGCTACGGCAACCGCACGCTCTACGGCGCGGCCAAGATGTTTGGCGAGGGCCTGCTGCGCAGCTTCAACGACATGTACGGCTTGGACTATGTCGCGCTGCGCTATTTCAACGCCTACGGCCCGCGGATGGACATCCACGGCAAGTACACTGAGGTGCTGATCCGCTGGATGGAGCGGCTGGCCGCTGGCGAGCCGCCGATCATCTTCGGCGACGGCCTGCAGACGCTGGACATGATCCACGTCGAGGACATCGCCCGGGCCAATGTGCTCGCCGCCCGTGCGCCGGCCAGCGACGTGGTCCTCAACATCGGCAGCGCCACCGAGACGAGCCTGGCCGACCTGGCCGAGCGCCTCGCCGTGGTCATGGGCGCGCCTGGCGCAAAGACGATCCACGAGGCCGAACGGGCGGTCAATCCGGTGCCGAAGCGGCTGGCCGACATCGCCGCGGCCGAGGCCCTGATCGGCTGGACGCCGTCGCTCAGCCTCGACGCCGGCTTGAGCAGCCTGGTCGACTGGTGGCGCCGCGAACAGGTCCGCAAGGCGGAAGGACAAGCGGCATGATCCCGATCGCTCAGCCCCTGCTCGGTGAGGAGGAAGCCGAGGCGGCCGCGGCGGTCGTGCGCTCCGGCTGGCTTAGCCAGGGCGTGCAGGTCGCCGCCTTCGAGGCGGAATTCGCCGCCCTGGTCGGCACGCCGCACGCCTGCGCAGTCTCCAACTGCACCACCGCCCTGCACCTCGCGCTGCTGGTCGCCGGCGTCGGCGCCGGGGACGAGGTGATCACCGTCAGCCACAGCTTCATCGCCACGGCCAACGTGATCCGCCAGTGCGGCGCGACCCCGGTGTTCGTCGACGTCGAGCCGGGGACCTGGACCCTCGATCCGGAGCGCATCGCCGCGGCGGTGACGCCGCGGACCAAGGCGATCCTCTGCGTCCACCAGATCGGCATGCCGGCCGATCTCGCCCGCATCCTGCCGCTCGCCCAGGCGCACGGCCTGCCGCTGATCGAGGACGCCGCCTGCGCCATCGGCGCGGAGATCCGCCTCGACGGCGCCTGGACGCCGCTCGGCGGGCCGGTCGGCGACGTGGCCTGCTTCTCCTTCCATCCGCGCAAGGTGATCACCACAGGCGAAGGCGGGATGCTGACGACCCGGCGGGCCGACTGGGACGCGCAGTTCCGGCTGTTGCGGCAACACGGCATGACGGTGTCCGACGCGGTGCGGCACGGCTCGACCCAGGTGATCTTCGAGGAATATCCAGTCAGCGGCTTCAACTACCGCATGACCGACATGCAGGCGGCGATCGGCCGCCGCCAACTGCAGCGGCTGCCGGAGATCATCGCGCGCCGTCGCTCGCTCGCCGCGCGCTACGGCGAACTGCTGGCCGGCACGCCGGGCGTCCGTCCGCCGGTCGAGCCGGACTGGGCGCGCAGCAACTGGCAGAGCTACGCCGTGCGACTGCCCGACGGCGCCGACCAGGCCCGGGTGATGCAGGCGATGCTCGACCGCGGCGTGGCGACCCGCCGGGGCGTGATGTGCGCGCACCTGGAAGCCGCCTACGACGGCGCCGAAGCCCCGCCCCTGCCGCAGTCCGAGACCGCGCACCTGCGCTGCCTGCTGCTGCCGCTCTACGCGCAGATGACCGAGGCGGACCAGATCACGGTGGTCGAGGCGCTGCGCGAGGCGCTGGCGGCCGAGCCGCTCGCCCCTGGCGCGCTGGCGGAAGTGGCGTGACGACCATGCACGCCGCAGCCCCCGCCCTCGCCCCCGCCCCGTCCGAACGCCCGAGCATCGAGATCCGCCCCGCCAGCGGCTGGGCCGGCCTCAACCTGCGTGAAATCTGGCGGTCGCGCGAACTGCTCTACTTCCTGGTCCTGCGCGAACTGAAGATCCGCTACAAGCAGGCGGTGATCGGCGTCGGCTGGGCGATCGTCCAGCCGCTGCTGGCGGCGCTGATCTTCACCGTCATCTTCGGCCTGTTCGCCAAGATGCCGACCGGCGGCATCCCCTACCCGCTGTTCGCCTATGCGGCGATCCTGCCGTGGACCTTCTTCGCCGAGGCGGTGCGCCGCAGCTCGGTGGGCCTGGTCAGCGACGCCGACCTGATCCGCAAGGTCTATTTCCCGCGGCTGATCGTGCCGCTGGCGATGGTCACCGCGCCGCTGGCGGACTTCGCCGCCGGCCTGATCGTGCTGCTCGGCATGTTCCTCTGGTACGGGATCTCGCCGACCCCCTACATCATGCTGTTGCCGCTGTTCCTGGGCGTCGCCTACGCGCTGGCGCTGGCGATCGGGCTCTGGCTGGGGCCGCTCAGCGTCCGCTACCGCGACGTGATGCACACCCTGCCGTTCCTGATCCAGGTCTGGCTCTACGCCTCGCCGGTCGCCTACCCCAGCAGCATCGTCCCCGAGCGCTGGCGGCTTCTCTACAGCCTCAACCCGATGGTCGGCGTCGTCGAGGGGTTCCGCTGGGCGCTGCTCGGCACCCCGCACCCGGACTTCCGGGCGATGGCCATCAGCGTCGTCGTCATCGCCGTCGCCCTGGCCCTCGGCCTCGCCTACTTCCGGAAGATGGAGCGGTCCTTTGCGGACATCATCTGACGAGTTCGCCATCCAGGCCCAGGGCCTCGGCAAGCAGTACCGGATCGCCAGCGGCGGCCGGCGCACCGACACCATGGTCGACGTGATGGCCGGTACGGCCAAGGCGATCGCCACGCTCGGACGCTCGCGGCCGCCGAAGCAATCGTTCTGGGCGCTGGACGACGTGTCGTTCGACATCCGCCATGGCGAGAATGTCGGCATCCTCGGCCTCAACGGCGCTGGCAAGAGCACCCTGTTGAAGGTGCTGTCGCGGATCACCAGCCCGACGACCGGACGCGCGCGCGTCAACGGCCGGCTCGGCTCGCTGCTCGAGGTCGGCACCGGCTTCCACGCCGAGCTGTCCGGGCGCGAGAACGTCTTCCTCTACGGCGCCATCCTCGGGATGAGCCGGTCGGAGATCGCCCGCAAGTTCGACGCCATCGTCGAGTTCGCCGAGATCGGCGAGTTCATCAACACGCCGGTGAAACGCTACTCGAGCGGCATGTACGTGCGGCTGGCGTTTTCGGTCGCCGCGCACCTGGAGCCGGACATCCTGCTGCTCGACGAGGTGCTGTCGGTCGGCGACATCACCTTCCAGCGCAAGTGCATCGACTTCGCCAAGGACCTGCAGCGGCGCGAGGCGACGATCCTGTTCGTCTCGCACAACATGTTCTCGATCAAGACGATGTGCGACCGGGTGATCTACCTGCGGCAGGGCAAGGTGCAGTTCGACGGTGCGACCGCCAAGGGCATCGAGCTCTACGAGTCCGACTGCCGGCTGGCCTCGGTCAACTGGGCGCAGGCGGCCGGGATCACCGACCCGAACGACACCCCGATCGTCATCACCGACGTCGCCCTGCTGAACGAGGCGGGCGAGCCGACCACGGTGTTCGAGTACGGCGAACGTCTGCGGCTGCATCTCGACTACGAGGTCCGCGGCCCGGTGGACGACCCGAACTTCATCCTCGCCTTCGTCCGCTCGGACGGGGTGTCCTGCTGCAACTACAACACCAAGCTGGACGGGGTGACGATCTCGACCAAGCCGGGGGCCGGACGACTCGAGCTGCTGACCCCGCCGCTGTCGCTGGTCTCCGAGCTCTACAAGCTGGAGATCCTGGTGCGCGAGCGGGGCTTCGGCAAGCTGGTCTGCGGCCAGCTCGGCGGCAGCTTCCACGTCAGCCACCCGGTGCTCGACATGCACTTCGGCGTGTTCCACGAGCCGGGCGTCTGGAGCCAGGGCGAACGGCGCGCCGTCGCGCGTCCGCAGAGCATCGGAGCGGTCGCCTGATGTCCGCCGGGATCGACGTCATTGTCCCCTGCTACAACTACGCCCGCTATCTGCGCGCCTGCACCGGCAGCGTGCTGCAGGAAACCTCGCTGCCGGTCCGGGTGCTGATCCTCGACGACGCCTCCAGCGACGACACGGCCGCGGAGGCCCGGCGCATCGCCGCCGAGGACAGCCGGGTCGAGGTCATCGTCCACCAGCAGAACCGCGGCCACATCGACACCTTCAACGAGGGCCTCGGCTGGACCGCGCAGAAGTATCTGCTGCTGCTCTCGGCGGACGACATGGTCGCGCCCGGGGCGCTGGCGCGCGCCGTGACGCTGATGGAGGCCAATCCGAGCGTCGCCTTCGTCTACGGCAAGGCGATCCAGTTCGCCCGCAATGAGGAGCTGCCCCGCACCGTCGCCGCCGGCGGGCGCGACCGGCTCATCTCCGGCCAGGACTTCATCAAGCGGATCTGCGCCCGGCCGGACAATCCGGTGGAGACCGCCACGGCCGTCGTGCGCACCGCCGTGCAGAAAAGGGTCGGCTACTACAGCACCAAGCTGACCCACACCGGCGACCTCGAGATGTGGCTGCGCTGCGCCGCCTACGGGGACGTCGGCGAGATCGACGCGCTGCAGGCCTTCGTCCGGATGCACGGCGAGAACATGCGCCAGGGCTACGCCGGGGCGAACTTCCTGCGCGACTACGGCCAGCGGCGTGACGCGTTCGAGATCTTCTTCGACGCCCAGGGCGCCCGCGTGGCCGGGGCCGCCGACCTGCGATCCCAGGCGCTCTCGACCCTGGCGCACGACCTCCTGTGGGACGCCTCCAGGGCGGTCGAGGCCGGCCGGGGATGTTCGGAAATGATCGCCTTCGCCGCCGAGCTGTGGCCAGCCGTGCGCCGGTCGCGACAGTACCGGCGCCTGCAGATCAAGCGTCTTGTCCACCCGCTGCTGCAGATCGCGACGCGCGGGACAACCGCCACATCCTCATTTGAGCGCGCCGCTCCGGCTCGCGACTGAGATGGTTTGCGGCTAGGTGAGCAGAGGGGCAGCCAGCGATGGACACGCGAGGACTTGGCCCTGAGCCCGCCGTCCGGCCGGAACGGCCGCTGCGCATCCTCTACCACCACCGGATCGCCGCCACCGACGGCATGCGGGTGCACGTCACCGAACTGGTGAGCGCGCTGCGCGCGCGCGGCCATGAGGTGCTGCTGGTCGGCCCCGGCGAACAGGCCGACGCCACCGCGGTGGCCGGCGCCGACAGCCGGCTGGAGCGCTTCGTGGAACGCCTGCGGCGCGGCCTGCCAGGCTGGGCCTACGAGCTCTGCGAGCTGGCCTACAACGGCCCGGCCTATCTGCGGCTGGCGCGGGCCGCCCGCGCCTTCCGGCCCGACGTCATCTACGAGCGCTACAACCTGTTCCTGCTCGCCGGGCTGGCGCTGCGCGCCCAGGGCGGACCGCCGGTGCTGCTCGAGGTCAACGCCCCGCTCGCCGCCGAGCGCACCGATCTCGGCCAGCTGAGCCTTCGCGGGATCGGCCGCCGCTGCGAGGCGGCGCTCTGGCAGGGGGCCGACGCGATCCTGCCGGTGACCGCGGTGCTGGCGGAGCATATCCGCAAGGTCCGCGGCACGGGCCAGGTGCACGTCATCCCGAACGGCGCGGACCTGTCGCGCCGCCCAACGCCTCAGGCGGCTGCGGCTGCGCGCCGGCGGCTGGGCCTCAGCGAAACCGACGTGGTCCTGGGCTTCGTGGGCTTCGTGCGCGCCTGGCACGGCGTCGGCTGGGCGGTGGATGCGCTGCCGCAGCTGCCGCCGAACACCCACCTGGTCATCGTCGGCGACGGCCCCGCCCTGCCCGAGCTGCAGGCCCGCGCCGCGGCTCTTGGCGTCGCCGGCCGCCTCCACGTCACCGGCAAGCTGCCGCACGGCGAAGTGCCGGCGGTCACCCAGGGCTTCGACATCGCCCTGCAGACCGGAGCCGCGGCCTACGCCTCGCCGCTCAAGCTGTTCGAATACATGGCGCTCGGCCGGCCGGTGATCGCGCCGGATCAGCCGAACATCCGCGAGGTGCTGACCGACGGCGAAAACGCGCTGCTGTTCGCGCCCGGCGACGCAGCCGCGTTCGCCGACGCGCTGCAACGGCTGTGCGCCGACGCCGGCTTGCGCCGGCGGCTGGGCGACGCCGCGCTGCAGACCGTCGAGCAGCGGCCGCTGACCTGGGCGCACAACGCCGCGCGCATCGAAGCCCTCGCCGAGGGCCTGCTCAGGCCATCGCGGGAGCGCGCCGCAAAGGTGGACGCCGGCCTGACGGCCGGGGCGAGCTCGAACCTCTGAGTTGATCCGCGCCCGTGGCCGGCTCGACCGGCCCGGGACCTAGCGCCAGCGGTCGGCGCGCAACTTCCGCCGCCAGGCGGGCGTCGGCCCCGGCGTCGGCCCGACGTGGCGCATCGGCAGCGGCTTCTCGGGCTCGGCCTCCAGCTGGATCGGCGCGCGTCTCGGCACCCGCTTCCAATCCGGTTCGGCCCGCTGCGGCGGCCCGGCGGGCACGCCCTCCTCGCGCATCCCCAGCAGGCCCCGCTCCGGAGATCCGGTGTGCTCAACGAACGCGGCCCACGCGACCACGATCAGGAACGCGGCGACCTCCGCCAGGAACAGGATGCCTTCCATCGGGCCCTCCGCAACCGGCGCATCATCGCGGCTCGCGGCCGGTTCGGCGGCGCCAAATGATGGACTCAGCGCCGCGAGCCCGCGAACCAAAAGCCCGCCGCACCGCCGTTACATCATTTGACGCGGTCGGCCCGTCGCGCTCAGGCGAATTTGCGCTTCGCGGCGGGCGCTTTTGCGCCGGACCGTTGCTGAGCAGGGGCAGCTGGACATGCGCGACCTCACACTCCTGGCGGCGCTGATCGCGATCGTGCCTCTGATCTTCCGGTTCCCGATCGTCGGCGTGCTGGCCTGGACCTGGATCACGCTGATGAATCCGCACCGCGAGGTGTGGGGCTTTCTCTACGGCTTCAAGCTCAACCTGATCATCGCCCTGCTGACCTTCGCCGCCTGGGGGGTGTCGCGTGAGCGCAAGATCGTTCCGCTCAACTTCTTCACCGTCGCGCTGCTGGTGTTCGCAGCCTGGACGTCGCTGACGACCTACTTCGCCCTCGATCCGGCGACAGCCAATGGGCTGTGGGACCGGACGATGAAGAGCATCATCCTGGCGCTCGCGGTGATCACCCTGGCCAACAGCAAGGGGCGGATCCAGATGGTGGTCTGGATGGTGGTCGTCTCGCTCGGCTACTACGCGGTCAAGGGCGGGGCCTTCACCGTCCTCACCGCCGGCGCCAACCGAGTGTACGGGCCGCCGGACAGCCAGATCAACGACAACAACACCCTGGGCCTGGCGCTGCTGATCCTGCTGCCGCTGGTCAACTATCTGCGCATGTCGAGCCGGCTGCGCATCGTCCGCACCGGCGGCTGGGCGACGCTCGCCCTGACGGTGCTGGCGATCATCGGCACCTGGTCGCGCGGCGCCCTGCTTGGCCTCGGCGCGGTGCTGGTCGCCTTCGGCGCGCGGTCGCGCGCCGGGCTGCTGTTGCTGGTGGTCGGCGGCCTGCTCGCCACCACCCTGCCCAGCTTCATGCCGGCGGCCTGGATGAACCGCATGTCGAGCATCTCGACCGCCAGCGAGGACGCCTCGTTCAACGGCCGGGTCGCGGCCTGGAAGACCAGCTACGCCATCGCCTCGGAGCGGCTGGTCGGCGGCGGGTTCTCGGCGGTGAAGATCGACCGGGTGACCAGGGAGTACACCATGCCGGGCAGCCTGACGGCCGGCAAAGCCGCCCACAGCATCTACTTCGAGGTGCTCGGCGACCACGGCTTCATCGGCCTGTTCCTCTATTTCATCGTGCTGATCGCGGCCGGCTGGAACACCATCCTGACGCTGAACACTGCCCGCGGCCGCCCGGAGCTCGCCTGGGCGGCGCAGCTCGCGCGGATGATGCAGGTGAGCATGGTCGCCTTCCTGGTGGCCGGCGCGGCGCTGTCGATGGCCTACTACGACGGGATGCTGCTCATCCTGGCGCTCACCGCCGCGGTCGCCCGGGTCGCCTGCCAGACGGTCGGTGCCGAAGGCCCGCTCCGGGCCGGCGCGCCGGAGTGGAAGCGGATGACCGTCGGTGTGCCGGCCGCGCCACGCAAACCGGACGCCCGGCCTGTCCTTTGATTGAACGCCGTTTCGGCCCCCGCCCTAGCCTGCCAACGGGTCGGAGCGGAGGACTTCCAATCCCGCTCCCCCTTGGTTTTTGAGCGGGGTGGTACATATGACGGCTCTCGTCACCGGCGGCGCCGGCTACATCGGCAGCCACATGGCTCTGGCGCTCCTGGAGCGCGGCGAAGACGTGGTGATCCTGGACAATCTGACGACTGGCGTACGGGACCTGGTTCCCGACAAGGCACAGTTCGTTCAGGGCGACGTCGGCGACGCCCGCCTGGTGCGCCAGCTGATCGCCGAACACGAGGTCGACAGCGTGCTGCACTTCGCCGGCTCCACCGTCGTGCCGGATTCAGTCTCCGATCCGCTGCGCTACTACGCCAACAACACCTGCAACTCCCGCACGCTCATCGAGGCCTGCATCCAAGGCGGGGTGAAGCACTTCATCTTCTCCTCCACGGCGGCGGTCTACGGCGCCACCGAGGCCGAGATGATCGATGAGAACGCGCCGAAGATCCCGGCCAACCCCTACGGTCGCTCCAAGCTGATGACCGAATGGATGCTCCAGGACGCGGCCTCGGCGACTAGCCTCAAATACATCGCGCTGCGCTACTTCAACGTGGCCGGGGCCGATCCGCTCGGCCGCACCGGCCAGTCGACGCCGCGCGCCACCCACCTGATCAAGCGGGCCTGCCAGACCGCGCTCGGCCGGCTGCCCTACCTCGGCATCTTCGGCGTCGACTTCGCCACCCCCGACGGCACCGGCGTGCGCGACTACATCCACGTCAGCGACCTGGTCGCCGCCCACGCGCTGGCGCTCGACCACCTGCGCGCCGGCGGCGAGTCCGGCGCCTTCAACTGCGGCTACGGCCACGGCTTCTCGGTGCGCCAGGTGATCGGCGCGGTGGAGCAGGCCTCGGGCCACAAGCTGGCGGTCAAGGAACTGCCGCGCCGCCCCGGCGACCCGCCCGCGGTGGTCGCCGACCCCGGCAAGCTGAAGGGCCGGCTCGGCTGGACGCCGCGCTACGACGCGCTCGACCAGATCGTGCGCCACGCCCTCGAATGGGAGAGCCGCGTTGACGCCCGCTGAGGCCTGGCCGGCGGCGTCGGCCTTCGAGGCGGCCGGCGGCGGCGAGCCGCCCTCGCTCGCCGGTCGCGCATTGCGCGCCCTGCTGCCGCTGGTGAAGCTGCGCACGCAGCTGCGCGGCATCTCGCTCGGCGTGCGGGCCTGCGTCCGCGACGACCGCGGCCAGGTGCTGCTCATCCGCCACAGCTACCTGCCAGGCTGGCACTTTCCCGGCGGCGGGGTGGAGTTCGGCGAAACCGCCGCCGAGGCGGTGCAGCGCGAACTCGCCGAAGAGGGCGGCGTGGCGATCACTGCGCCGCCGCGGCTGCTCGGCCTGTTCCGCAATCCCGAGTGGACGGGGGGCGACCACGTCGCCTTCTTCCAGATCGAGCGGTGGACGCCATGCGCGACCCATTGGGGCGTGGAGATCGACGCCGCCGCCTTCTTCGCCGAACAGGCCCTGCCCGCCGACGCGCATCCCTCGGTGCGCCGCCGGCTCGCCGAGGTCGGGGGCGCACCGCAAGCGCCGCTCTGGTAGCCCAATCTGGGGTTACTGCTGACAGGCGCGAGAGCGAATGCGCGCCGGCGCCCTCACATGCAAGGGCGCGCCGCCCCCGTCGCTGGGAAGATCGGATGTTCGGGCCAACGCGCGCGCTCGGATGTTGAACAGCTTCGCCGGACGTCCCGCCTCCGGCGAATAGCTGAGCGCGAGCCTCGGCCGCCGAATCGGCGGCCGAGGCGTTCGGCTGTGATCAGGCCGCGCGGCAGGCCTTGGATCCGGCCCCCGGGATCGCCAGGAAGGTGATGCTGGCCGGCGCCAGGTTCAGCTTGCCCTTGCCCGCCTTGACCGGGGTGAGCGGCGGCAGCTTGTCGCCCGGCAGCAGGCCCAGCGTCCGGCCGTTGAGCTTCACCGTGCTGCTCTGCAGTTCGTCGGCGCTCAACGTGTAGCGCTCCGCCGCCGCCGTCAGCTCGAGGGTCGCCGGCGCGGTCTTGTCGAGGTTGATGGCGACGAGGCCGACGCCGCCCGGCCGGTCACGCAGGCAGTGGGCGTAGACATGCAGGCCCGGCTGGGTCGGCCCGGCGTCCAGCACCGTCTCGCCCATCAGGTTGCGCCACAACAGCGCCGCCCAATAGCTCGGCCGCGGCTGGTTGGTGACGTCGTCGATCAGCGCGTAGTCGCTGGCCGACAGGGTGTTGTGGAAGATGACGTCCGCGCCGCGCTTGGCCAGCCGGCCCATCTGGTCGACGTAGCGGAAGGTGTCGAGCCAGGTCGCCGCCCACTGGTCGCCGCCGCAGGCCGCCTCGGCCATCTCGGTGATCCAGATCGGCGCGCCCGGCGCGAAGCGGTCGCGCACGGCCTTGTAGTGATCGAAGGTCTGATCCGCCCGCGCCAGCCACGCCTCGGTCAGCGCCTGGTCCGGCGTGACGCCGGCGGACTTGTCCATCCCCGAGCAGCGCTTCGAGACGGTGCCGTAGAAGTGGTAGGAGAAGATGTCGAACTTCGGCGCCGGATCGGCGGTCATCAGCGCCTCGGTCGGCACCTGCCCCATCTTCGGCGGGAACAGGATGAAGCCCGCCTCGCCGGTCGAGCCCGGTCCGACCGTCTTCATGTCCGGTGCGTCGGTCTTCACCAGCTCACGGAAGGCGGCGACGTCCTGGGCGAAGCGCGCGGCGTCATAGCCCTTCGGCAGGCCGACCGCCGGCCCGACGTTCGGCTCGTTGATCAGTTCGGCCGCATAGAGCTTGCCGCCGAGGTCGTGGGTGTAGCGGATCATCCGCCGCGCCTGGTCGGGATTCCAAGCGCCGTCAGGATTGCGGGCCCCGTCGCTGACCGGGAAGGAGACCACCAGTTCGGCGTCGGTCGCCTGCGCGAAATCGACCACCCCGGCCCACTGCGGCCGGGTCAGCACGCCCTGGTAGCCGGCCGGCGGGGTCGCCGGCGGCGGGGTGTCGGCGTCGTGGAAATAGGTGCTGTTGGCCCAGGCGCCGCTGACCCGCACATAGGCCGGGCCCAGCGCCTTGGCGAGCACGCGCAGGCGCCGGTCGTGCTTCAGGTCGAGCGGCTCGCGCTTGCGGAACATGGCGCCGGCGATATCGACGCCGCCGCTCCTCAGCGGGTCGGGCTTCGCGGCCTCGCCGGGCTTCGGATAGGGCGCCCAGAAGCGGCCGCCGATCACCTCGACCGTCTCGACATTGTAGGACTGGAAACGCGGGTCGACCTTGCGGACCGCCGGCAGCTCGCCGGGCGCGATCCTCACCGCCGCCGCGCTCGCCGGGCCCGCCGAGACGACAGCCGTGGCGGCCAGCATGATGGCGGCCGATCGGCCAAGGTCCGCACGTCGGGTCAGCATCGCAGGTCCTCCGAGGCGCCCGTCGGGCGCATTTGAATTGGTCTTACCAGTCAGCCCGGACGGGTCAAGGCGGTGGTCAGACCGAGCGGCGACGCGCGTACTCGATGCGCTTGGCCTCGACCTCGGTGCGGGCACGCTCCAGCGCCTCCAGCTCGGTCGCCGCCAGCAGCCCTTCGATGACGTGCTCGAGGTGCTCGCGCATCACCTTGCGGGCCTGTTGCGGATCGCGCGTCCGGAGCGCGTCGAGCAGCCGGCGATGCTCGTCGATCCGCGGCTTCACCCCGACCGCGCGCGCCTTGTCGAGCATGTGGCGGCAGAGCGGCGAGCGGTAGCGCGCATCCCACAGGGTCTCGATCACCGAGACGATGGCGGCGTTGCGGGTCGCCTCGGCGATGGCCACGTGAAAGCGGCGGTCGGCCTGTTCGCCCTTCGCCTCGGCGGCGTTCTCCTCGACCATGTCAGCGAGGATTTCCTCCAGGCGATCAAGCTCTTCGTCGGTGATCGTGGCGGCCGCCAGGGCGGCGGCCTCGGGCTCGAACAGCGCCCGCGCCTCGGTGAGCTCGAACGCGCCGATGTCGAGTTCGGGCGCCGGCGCCGGCTCCGGCAGGGTGTCGGCGACATAGATGCCCGAGCCGTGCCGGGCCTCGACCATGCCGCGGATCTCCAACGCCAGCATGGCCTCGCGGATGGTCGGCCGGCTGACGCCGAACTCCTCGGCCAAATCGCGTTCGGACGGCAGCCGCTGGCCCGGCGGATAGCGGCCGGCGGCGATCCCATCGGCGATGGCGGCGGCCACCTGCTGGTAGAGCTTGCGGGTCTCGGCGGGGGAGCGGGTCATGAGATCGGGTTGTCGCGGGTCCGCGGTTGACAAGTCGTTCAGACGAGAGCCAAGAGGTATTACCACTTTTCGCCCCGAAAAGCACCCTCATCAAGGACTCTCGCCGTGGCGGCGCCGCTTATCCTCGATCCGGACCGATTCTTCCCGCCGGAGCCTTCGGCCCGCGCCGTCGCGCGGCAGCTGTTCGCCGGGATTGAGCGCCTGCCGATCATCAGCCCGCACGGCCACGTCGCGCCGGAGTGGTTCGCCGACAACGCTCCGTTCGAGGACGCGGTCAGCGTCTTCCTGTGGCCCGACCACTACGTCCTGCGCATGCTCTACAGCCAGGGGATCGACCTCGGCCGCCTGGGCATGTCGGGCGGCGACGGGCCGGTCGAGACCGACCGCCGGGCGGTCTGGCGGCTGTTCGCCGCCAACTACCGGCTGTTCCGCGGCACCCCGTCGCGGCTGTGGCTGGACCACGCCTTCGCCACCGTCTTCGGGCTCGACCAGCGGCTGTCGGCGGAAACCGCCGACCTCTACTTCGACACCATCAATCAGGCGCTGGCGACCGAGGCCTTCCGCCCGCGCGCCCTGTTCGAACGCTTCGCCATCGAGGCGATCGCCACCACCGAGGGGGCGACCGACGAGCTGCCGCACCACCGGGCGATCCGCGCCTCGGGCTGGTCCGGCCGGATCCTCACCACCTTCCGCCCGGACGACGTGATCGACGCCGAGCGCGAGGACTTCGCCGAGAACCTGACGAAGCTCCAGGCGCTGACTGGCGAGGACCTGGCGAGCTGGGAGAGCTACCTCAGCGCGCTGCGCAACCGCCGGGCCTATTTCCGCGAGGTCGGCGGGGCCACCGCCACCGACCACGGCCACCCGACCGCGCGCACCGCCAACCTGTCGGCGGCCGATTGCGCAGCGCTCTACGCCCGTATCCGCAGCGGCGGCGCGACGCCTGAGGACGCCGAGACCTTCCGCGCGCAGATGCTGACCGAGATGGCGGTGATGGCCGGCGACGACGGCATGACGATGCAGCTGCATCCCGGCGTCTGGCGCAACCACAACCCCTGGCTCTTCGACCGCTACGGCCGCGACAAGGGCGCCGACATCCCGACCCGGGTCTCCTACGTCGACGGACTCAAGCCCCTGCTCGATCGGGTCGGCAATCGCGCCGACCTGACGCTGATCCTGTTCACCCTGGACGAGAGCACCTACGCCCGCGAGCTGGCGCCGCTGGCCGGCCACTATCCGTGCCTGAAGCTCGGGCCCGCCTGGTGGTTCAACGACAGCCCGGAGGGGATGCTGCGCTTCCGCCGCCAGGTCACCGAGACCGCCGGCTTCTACAACACCGTGGGCTTCAACGACGACACCCGGGCCTTCTTCTCGATCCCCGCGCGCCACGACCTGGCGCGGCGCATGGACTGCGCCCACCTGGCCGAACTGGTCGCCAGCCATCGGCTGGAGCTGGACGAGGCGCTCGCGCTCGCCCACGACCTCGCCTACGCCCTGCCCAAGCAGGCCTACCGCCTGTGAGACTGTCGTTTCAAACGCTGGACCAGGTCCCGGCCGCCGTCGCGCGGCCGGCCTATGACCTCGCGGGCCTGGGCTGCGGCATCGTCCACCTGGGCCTGGGCGCGTTCCATCGCGCGCACCAGGCGGTCTACAGCGACGCCGCGATCGCGGCCGCCGGCGGCGCCTGGGGGATCGTCGGCGTCTCGATGCGAAAGCCGGACGTCGCCGCAGCGCTCAGCCCGCAGGACGGCCTCTATACGGTCGAGGTGCTCGACGCCGAGCCCAGCTACCGCGTGGTCGGCGCGGTGCGTCAGGCGCTGACCCTGCCGCTGGAGCCGGACCGGGTGCTGACGGCGCTGGCCGCGCCGGCGACGCGGATCGTCACCCTGACCGTCACCGAGAAGGGCTATTGCCTCGACGGCGCCGGGGCGCTCGATCTTTCCCATCCGGACATCGTCCACGACCTGACGTCGCCTGGCTCGCCGCGCTCGGCGGTCGGCGTGCTGGCCGCAGGTCTCGCCCGCCGCGTGGCTGAGGGCGCTGCGCCGCTCACCGTGATCAGTTGCGACAACGTCGCCGATAATGGCGCGCGGCTGGCCGCGGCGGTCGAAGCCTTCGCCGCCCGCGCGCATCCGCTGCTGGCGCCGCGGCTCAGCGCGGCGGCCGCCTTCCCACAGACCATGGTCGACTCCATCGTCCCGGCCACTGACGCGGCGAGCCGCGCGCGGATCGAGCGCGTCCTCGGCCTGACCGACGAAGGCTCGGTGCAGCGCGAAGCCTTCGGGCAGTGGGTGATCGAAGACCGGTTCGCCGGCCCGCGCCCGGCCTGGGAGCAGGTCGGCGTCGAGCTCGTCGGCGACGTCGTCCCCTATCGGCGGCTCAAGCTGCACGTGCTGAACGCCAGCCATTCCGCCCTCGCCTATCTCGGCCTGCTGCGCGGCCGCACCTTCGTGCGGGACGCCATCGCCGACCCCGAGCTCGCCGGCTTCCTCGACGGCCTGATCGCCGAGGAGGTCGCCCCCGCCCTGCCCGAGCTCGCCGTGGGCGACTACTGGAGCGGCGTGCGCCGCCGCTTCGCCAACCCGGCGGTCGATCACCGGCTCGACCAGATCGCCCAGGACGGCGCGCAGAAGCTCGCCCAGCGGATCTTCCCGCTGATGATCGCCAACCAGCGCGCCGGCCTGCCGGTGACCCGGATGGGCCGCGTGGTCCGCGCCTGGATCGACTGGTCGGCGACCCAAGGGCCGCCGCCGCGCGATCTCGACGACCCCACGCTGTTCCCGGCCGAAATCCGCAGCAATCCGGCGCTGCGCGCGGCGATCCTCGGAGCCGCGGCATGAGCCGGGCAGTCTGCATCGGCGAATGCATGGTCGAGCTCGCCCCGGCGGGCGACGACCTCTACCGGCGCGGCTTCGCCGGCGACACCTTCAACACCGCGGTCTATCTGAAGCGCAGCGCGCCGAAGCTGGACGTCCAGTTCGCCACCGTCACCGGCGCCGATCCCTTGAGCAAGGCGATGCGCCAGGCCTGGCGGGCGCAGGGCGTCGGCGACGCCCTGGCCGCCGTCGATCCGGCCCGCCGCCCCGGCCTCTACCTGATCGAGCTCGACCCCCAGGGCGAGCGCAGCTTCCACTACTGGCGCGGCGAATCCGCCGCCCGCGGCTGGGCGCGCCACCTGGCGACCATGGCCCAGGACGACGTGCTGGACGGCGCCGACCTGATCTATGTCTCCGGCATCTCGCTGGCGATCCTGACGCCGGACGACCGGGCGCTGGCCTTCGAGATCCTGCGGAGCTTGCGCGGCCGCGTCCGTCGGATCGCTTTCGACCCCAATCTCCGCCCGGCGCTGTGGGGCGACATCGCCACGGCCCGCGCGGCGTTCGAGACCGTCGCCGGCGTGGCCGACATCCTACTGCCCAGCCGCCAGGACCTGCAGCTGCTGTGGGGCGAAGAAGACATCGAGTGGATGGCCCGGCGGCTCGCCGAGCTGGGCGCGTCCGAATTCGCCATCACCGCCGAGGACCAGGGCTGCCTGGTCCACCACCGCGGCCAGTCGCAGTGGCTGCCCGCCCCGCGCGTCGAGACGGTGGTCGACACCTCCGGCGCCGGCGACAGCTTCAACGGCGCCTACCTCGCCGCGCGCCTGGCCAAGAAATCCCCGATCGACGCGGCCCGTCGGGGCCTGGCGCTCGCCGCCTACGTCGTGACCCAACCCGGCGCCATCGCCGCCGACCAACCGAGTGGACCTGCTTCCTGATGCTTAAGATCACCAACGCCCGGGTCATCGTCACCTGCCCGGGGCGCAACTTTGTCACCCTGAAGATCGAGACCGACCAGGGCGTCTACGGCATCGGCGACGCCACCCTGAACGGCCGCGAGCTGGCCGTCGTCAGCTACCTGCAGGACCACGTCTGCCCGGCGCTGATCGGCCGCGACGCCCACCGCATCGAGGACATCTGGCAATACCTCTACCGCGGCGCCTATTGGCGCCGGGGCCCGGTGACCATGAGCGCCATCGCCGCGGTCGACATGGCGCTGTGGGACATCAAGGCCAAGGCGGCCGGCATGCCGCTCTACCAGCTCCTCGGCGGCCAGAGCCGCAACGGCGTGATGGTCTACGGCCACGCCAACGGGAACACGGTCGAGGAGACCATCGCCGAAGCCCTGCGCTACCAGGCCCTGGGCTACAAGGCGATCCGCCTGCAGACCGGCGTGCCGGGACTCGCCAGCACCTACGGCGTCTCCGGCGACAAGATGTTCTACGAGCCGGCCGACGCGGCGCTGCCGACCGAGAACGTCTGGTCGACCGAGAAGTACCTGCCCACCGTGCCGAAGCTGTTCCAGGCGGCGCGCGACGCGCTCGGCTGGGACGTGCACCTGCTGCACGACAGCCACCACCGCCTGACGCCGATCGAGGCGGCCCGCCTCGGCAAGGACCTCGAGCCGTTCCGGCCGTTCTGGCTGGAGGACGTCACCCCGGCGGAGAACCAGGCCTCGTTCCGCCAGATCCGCGCCCACACCACCACGCCGCTCGCCGTCGGCGAGGTCTTCTCCAGCGTCTGGGATTGCAAGCAGCTGATCGAAGAGCAGCTGATCGACTACATCCGCACCACCATCGTCCACGCCGGCGGCATCAGCCACGTGCGCCGCATCGCCCATCTGGCCGAGCTCAACAACGTCCGCACCGGCTTCCATGGCGCCACCGACCTGTCGCCGGTCTGCATGGGCGCGGCCCTGCACTTCGACCTCTGGGTGCCGAACTTCGGCGTCCAGGAGTACATGCGCCACACGCCGGAGACCGACGCGGTGTTCCCCCACGCCTACAGCTTCGCCGACGGCTACCTGCATCCGGGCGAGACGCCTGGCCACGGCGTCGACATCGACGAGACGCTGGCCGCCAAGTACCCGTACAAGCCCGCCAGCCTGCCGGTGAACCGTCTGGAAGACGGCTCGATGTTCAACTGGTAGCGGCGCGAACATGAAACCCGTCGTGCGCCCGATCCGCCACCTGCGCTGGTGGATCATCTCGCTGGTGATGATCGGCACGGCGGTGAACTACCTCGCCCGCAGCGCGCTGGGGGCGGCGGCGCCGACGTTGACCAAAGAATGGAACATGTCGACCCAGGCGTACTCGTACGTCGTGGCGTCGTTCCAGCTCGCCTACACCATCGTCCAGCCGATCGCCGGCTGGCTGCTGGACCTGCTGGGGGCCAAGGTCGGCCTGACCATCTTCGCGATCGGCTGGTCGCTGGCCAACATGGCCCACGCCCTGGCCACCGGCTGGCCGATGCTGGCCGGCTTTCGCGGCCTGCTGGGCGTCTTCGAAGGGGCCGTCATCCCGGCGGCGATGAAGACGGTCTCCGACTGGTTCCCGGCCAAGGAGCGGTCGATCGCCACCGGCTGGTTCAACATCGGCACGGCGCTGGGCAGCATGATCGCCCCGCCGCTGGTGATCTGGTGCATCCTCGAGGGCAGCTGGCGGCTGGCCTTCGTCGTCACCGGCGGCGTCGGCCTGGTCTGGGCGGGCCTCTGGGCCTGGTTCTACCACCGCCCGCAGCAGCATCCGCGGATCACGGCCGCGGAGCTCGCCTACATCGAGGCCGGCCAGGCGAAGAAGCCGGCCGACGCCCCGGCCAAGGGCCCGGGCTGGATCGCCATCGCCCGGACCCGCAAGTTCTGGGCGATCGCCATCCCCCGCTTCCTGGCGGACCCGGCGTGGCAGACCTTCAGCTTCTGGATCCCGCTCTATCTGGTGACGGTCCGCGGGATGGACCTGAAGCAGATCGCCGCCTTCGCCTGGCTGCCGTTCCTGGCCGCCGATCTCGGCTCGATCTTCGGCGGCTATCTCTCGCCGGCGCTGATGCGCTACGGCGGCTTCTCGCTGCTGACGGCGCGCAAGCTGACGGTGCTGACCGGCGCGGTGCTGATGATCGGCCCGGCCCTGATCGGCCTGGCCCCCAGCGCCTATTGGGCCATCGCGCTGTTCTGCGTCGGCGGCTTCGCCCACCAGGTGCTGTCGGGCACGCTGATCACGCTGTCGGCCGACGTCTTCCCGGACAACCAGGTGGCCACCGCCACCGGCATGGCCGGCACCGCGGCCTGGACCGGCGGCCTGCTGTTCTCCCTGGTGGTCGGCGCGCTGGCGACCACCGTCGGTTACAATCCGCTGTTCGTCGCCCTGGCGATCTTCGACCTGATCGGCGCGGCGGTGCTGTTCACCCTGATGCGGGAAAAGCCAGGCCCAGTTTAGGATCGTGCGCTGTGCAATCGTGCAGCTCCAGCGCCGCGTAGCATTCGCAGGCGCGGCGCTGCAGGCCCTCGCGGTCGACGATGGTCAGCCGCGAGCGGCCGAGCGAGATCAGCCCATCCGCCTGGAACCGCTGCAGCGTCGGGTTGATCGACGAACGCTGCGCACCCAGCACCTTGGCGAACAGCTCCTGCGCCAGGCCGATGTCCTGCCGCTCGAGCAGGCTAGAACAGCTCAGCAACCAGCGCGACAGTCGCTGCTCGATGCCGTGCAGCGCGTTGCAGGCGCCGACGCGGATGGCGTAGCGCATCTGGTCCTGGCCGCAGCGCGACAGGGCGCCGGCGATGCGCGTCGACTGCCGGCAGGCCCAGCCGAGGCGCTGACGAGGAATGCTCCAGGCGTGGGCGTCGAAAATGCTGACGTTGCGGGTCAGGGCGGTCGCGAAGCCGAAGGCCGATAGCCCCCCGACCGCGCTGTTGCGGCCGATCAGTACGCACTCGACCTCCTGGCCGGTCTCGAACACGGTGAACTTCGAGACGACGCCCTCGGCGAGGAAATAGATGTTGCGGATTTCGTCGCCGGGCTCGTTGAGGACCTGCCCGGCCCGCAGCCGCGTCGCGACCAGGTCGCCGCGAATGAGGTCAAGGTCCGAGCCGAACTCGCGCAGGATAAGATTGCGACTAACCAGAAGCACTACTCCAGATACATGCCGGCGAGTCGAATAACGCGCTCACCGGACCCGGTTCGGCCGAGGAATGATCCAGTGCTCTCATAGAGTCTGTCCAGCGTTGGACAGTTCGCCCTGACGATCAGTCGCCGGACGCTGCGCGCGGCGGTTCCTCGCCGGCGGTTGTCGCCAAAACCAGCGCCTGCGCGCCCGGCCCCGCCGGCGGCAGGCTGCGCGCCCAGTCGGTGCCGTGGCCGTCCGGACGATGACGCCAGCCGCGGGCGTGGGCCCATTCGTGCTCCCGCGCCGCGTCCCATTCTCGCCGACTGGGCCAGGCCCGCGGATCGACCAGCACCACGGCGTCGAGCTTGGCGTGGTAGCAGCCCCAATAGTAGGCGCCCCGCCGCGCGTGCTCCGGCAGGCCGCCCATCGCCGTCCGGCAGATGTAGTCGACCTGCTCGACGTTGCGCAGCACCATCTCCCAGGTCTTCCCGGTGCGCGTCGGGCCGCTGGCGTAGATGACCGGCGCGGGCTCGACCGCCCGCGTCCAACCGGACGGCCGGGCGGGCGTCGCGGCGATCACCAGAACGCCGCAAACGGCTGTGGGAAATCCGCACAACCGCCATGGCTTGCGCACAGACATGCCCGCCCCAATCGGGGCCAGGCCAAGAATGTTCGTCGAGAATTCCGGAAGTCGTCGCTATTTCAGACTTCAGTTATCAGATGTTTTAACCGGCTCAACTTGTCGCAGCAGACCGCAGAATGCCAACTTGATCGGCGTTATTTACTTGGGTTTAGTTCTTCGCAATTGGAACGATAACTCTAGCAAGGATTCTATTTGCAGATGCAGCCCAGGCTACGCCGACCCGCTAGCCTGCGCGTCAGCGGGCCTCACCAAACTGGCGGAGCGAACTGCCGGCTCCAGGCCGGGCGGGTTGTGGGGAAGCGCGTCGACAAGCGGAAACCGAGGCGCTCGCGGGTTCGCGCGTTCGAAGGCAGCGCCGTCCGCCGGCAGATGGCGGACGGCGCTGCAGGGCGCGGATCAACCGCGCCGTGGGATGGCCGCCTCAGCCCGGCCAGCGGTCGAAGTAGGCCGGGTGTCCGCCGCCGGTGGAGAACAGGGCGTAGATCATCGCCAGGGCGAACAGGACCACGAGCGCGATCGCGAAGAGGTCGATGCCGCCTTCCACCCGCCGCATATTGTCAGATGCGTGATGATGGTGGTGGTGTTCGGTCTCGTCGGTGGCGTGGGCGTGGGAATGCCCCCAACGCGGCATGTGGATATTCATGGCGGGCCTCCGTAACCGCGCCCTGCACACCACGCGGCGCGCAGGGCGCCATATGATGCAGAACGGCTGCCGCAGGCGGCTGTTCCGGTTTGCCCCCGATCCCCTGCGCTCAGGCGTTCAAATGTGCAGCAGCGCGACGCCGCCAGCACCGGGTTGGCGGCCGAGCGCCGCCTGCGAGGTCGAAGATGAGCGAGCACGTCTACAAGCTGCTGGAGCTGGTGGGGTCGTCCAAGGTGTCGATCGAGGACGCGATCCAGAACGCGATCACGCGCGCGAACGAAACGCTGCGCAACATCCGCTGGTTCGAGGTGCAGGAGACCCGCGGCTGGGTCGAGGACGGCCAGGTCGCCCGCTATCAGGTGACGCTCAAGGTGGGCTTTACCCTCGACAGCTAGCTGATACACGGCCGAAGCGACGGCGGAGGACCCCGCCGGCTGAGCCGGCGCGGATCGCGCATGCTCACGCCTCAATTCGGGTCCCCAGCCCGTCGCCGCATGCCGCGGCGACGCTTGTTCCTCCGCAAGGAGGCCTACATGGTGCCGGCCACACCGCGCCAGGCGGGCGCTTGTTTGAAAGGGATGCCATGACGCGTGAGAAGGCCGAGAAGTTGGGGTCTCTGTTCCTCGCCGTCTTTTCGACGGGCCTAGTCGTCCAGTTCGCCACCACCACCGGCCTTGCGCCGCAGCAGTGGTTCGGCGCCGCCGTGGCGGTGCTCGGCTCGCTCAGCATGGCCGTGGTCGTGCGCGTCTGGCCGCAGCCGCAACCCGTGCTCGCCCGGAGCGACCGCAACGAACGCTAAGCCGTCGCCCGGCTAGGGCGGCGAGCGGGCGGGGCCTAGCGCCCGCCGCCAACTTCAAGTCCATTCGAAATGCGAGGCCTCGCGCGGATGCGCGGCGTGCTCGCGCAGCACGTCGCGGTCGGCGTCGACCTCGAGCATCACCACGTCGTAGCTCCACAGGTCGGCCAGATGCTGCAGCACCCGCTCGGCGTCGGCGGGCTCCAGCAGCGCGCCGCCGGCGACATTGTGGTGCAGCACCAGCTTGCGGTCGCCGGCCAGGTCCACGTCGACCACCTCGATATTGGGCTCGCGCGCGCCGACGTCGTACTGGCGGGCCAGTTCGCGACGCATCCGGCGATAGCCCCGCTCGTTGTGGATCGCCGCCACCTCGATGCCCTCCTTCATCGCCGCGTCGTCATGCAGCTGGAACAGCCGCATCTCGCGGATCAGCCGCGGGCTCAGGAACTGGCCGATGAAGCTGTCGTCGCGGTAGTTCGCCCAGACGTCGCGCAACACCGCCATGTGGTCCCCGGTCCCGGCGATGTCGGGGAACCACTCGCGGTCCTCGGCGTCCGGCTCGGTGACGATGCGCTCGATGTCGCGCATCATCGAGAAGCCGAGGGCGTACGGATTGAAGCCCTGGAACCGCGGATCGTCGTAGCTCGGCTGGGTGACGACGTTGGTGTGCGACTGCAGGAACTCGATGTAGTTGCCGTCGGAGATCATCCCCTTGTCGTGCAGCCGCTTCATGATCGTGTAGTGGACGTAGGTCGCAGTGCCCTCGTTCATCACCTTGGTCTGGCCCTGCGGATAGAAGTACTGCGCCACCTGCCGGACGATGCGCAGCAGCTCGCGCTGCCAGGGCGCCAGGCGCGGCGCGGCCTTCTCGAGGAAATAGAGCAGGTTCTCCTGCGGCAGCCCGAGCAGCTCGCGGCGGTGCGCGGTCTGGTCCGGCGTCGGCTCGCGGCCGGCGGTGGGCAGGGTCCGCCACAGGTCGTTGAAGATCTTCTCCTGGTGCGCCCGGCGGCTTTTCTGCCGCTCCTCCTCGTGCCGCAGGTCCGGGCCGCGCGCGCCCTGATAGCGGTGCACCGCCTGGCCCATCAGCGCGTGGGCCGAATCCAGCACCCGCGCCACCGCCTCCTGGCCATAGCGGTCCTCGCAGCGGGCGATGTAGCGCTTGGCGAAGTCCAGGTAGTCCAGGATGGTGTCGGCCTGGGTCCAGGCCTTGAACAGATAGTTGTTCTTGAAGAAGTGGTTATGGCCGAAAGCTGCGTGGGCGATGACCAGGGTCTGCATCGTCGCCGTGTTGCCCTCCATCAGGTAGGAGACGCACGGCGAGGAGTTGATGACGATCTCATAGGCCAGCCCCGCCCAGCCCTTGCGGTAGAGGGTCTCGTGGTAGGCGTAGTGCTTGCCGAACGACCAGTGCTTGTAAAACAGCGGCATGCCCATGGACGCATAAGCGTCCAGCATCTGCTCGGCGGTGATCACCTCGATCTGGTTCGGATAGACGTCGAGGCCGAGCTCATCGACCGCGATCTCCTGGCAGGCGTCGTGGATGCGCTGCAGGGTCGGGAAGTCCCAGTCGGCGCCCGTGAACAGAAGCTTGTCGGAACTCATGAGCTCACCTGCTGGCCGTCGCGCTTGCGGAACAGCTCGCGGAACACCGGATAGATCTCGTTGCGGTCCTCGACCCGCCGCATCGACAGCGGCGCCCCCTCGGACTGCAGGCGCTCGTACAGCGTCCACAGCGGCGAATCCGGCATCGGCTGGCGCAGGTGCGAGCTGGCGCCCACCTCGAGGTAGGCGAAGTACTGGGTGACCGGCAGGACCTCTGCGGTCAGCAGCTGGGCGGTGAGCTGGCCGTCGCCGTGGGCGTTGTCGCCGTCCGAGGCCTGGGCCGCGTAGATGTTCCAGTCGTCCGGCGAGTAGCGCTCGGCGACGATCTTCGCCATCGCCGCCAGGGCGCTGGAGACCAGCGTCCCGCCCGAGGCCGGGCTGCGGAAGAAGGTCTCCTCGTCGACCTCCTCGGCCCGGTCGGTGTGGCGGATGAAGACCACCTCGACCCGCTTGTAGCGCCGCGTCAGGAAGACGTAGAGCAGCAGGTAGAACCGCTTGGCGAGGTCCTTCATGTGCTCGGTCATCGAGCCGGAGACGTCCATCAGGCAGAACATCACCGCCCGGGCGACCGGCTTGGGCTCGATCTCGAAGCGGCGGTAACGGACGTCGATCGGGTCGATGTAGGGGATCCGCCGCATGCGCGTCGTCATCGCCTCGATCTCAGCCTTGAGCGCGGCCCGGCGCTCGCGGTCCTGGGCCTTCTCCAGCTCCTGTTCGAGCTCGGCCAGCGCCCGCGGGCTCGGCCGCCGCAGGGCCGTGCGCCGCACCAGCGCCAGCTGCATGGTGCGGGTGACCGACATGCTGGTCGGCGAGCCGGTGGTCTGGTAGCCGGCCCGGCGCAACCCTTCGCGCTCGGTGGTCGCCAGCCGCCGCTTGGCCATGTCGGGCAGTTCGAGGTCGTCGAGAAACAGCTCGAGGAACTCCTCGCGGGTCAGCATGAAGGTGAAGGCGTCCTCGCCGTCACCCTCGCCGGCCCCGCCGCGCCCGCCGCCGCCGCCCGGTCGCGGCAGCACGTCGCCCTCGTTGAAGGTCTTGTTGCCGGGCAGGATGTGGTCCTGGACGTCGCCGGGCGCGGTGCGGAAGCGCGGCTCGCGCACGCCGTCGGACGGGATGCTGACCTCCCCGCCCTCAAGCGCGTCGCCCAGGTCGCGGCCGCCGGAAGCGTTGCGCACGGCCTCCTGCACCTGCGCCTTCGCCCGCCTCAGGAACCGCTGGCGGTTCTCGAGGCTCTTGCTGTTGGGGTTGAGCCGGCGGTCGACGATGTGCATGGGAACTCCCGTCGCGCGTTCAGCCTGCCTGCTTCACCCGCATGTACCAATCGACCAGACGCCGGACCTGGCGTTCGGTGTAGTGCCGCGCCTTCATCCGCTCGACGAACTCGGTGTGCTTCTTGTCCGTCTCGCCGTCCTTCTTCGAGCCGAACGAGATCACCGGCAGCAGGTCCTCGACCTGGCTGAACATCCGCTTCTCGATCACCTCGCGCACCTTCTCGTAGCTGGTCCACGAGGGGTTCTGCCCGCCGTACTTGGCGCGCGAGCGCAGCGAGAACTTGACGATTTCGTTGCGGAAATCCTTGGGATTGGCGATGCCCGCCGGCTTCTCGATCTTCGAAAGCTCCTGGTTGAGCAGTTCGCGATTGAGCAGCTGGCCGGTGTCCGGATCCTTGAAGTCCTGATCCTCGATCCAGGCGTCGGCGTAGTCGACGTAGCGGTCGAAGAGGTTCTGGCCGTAGTCGGAATAGGACTCCAGGTAGGCCTTCTGGATCTCGTTGCCGATGAACTCGGCGTAGCGCGAGGCGAGCTCGGCCTTGATGAACTCGAGGTAGCGCTTCTCGGTCTCCTCGGGGAGTTGCTCGCGCCGCACGCTCTGTTCGAGCACGTACATCAGGTGCACCGGGTCGGCGGCGATCTCGCTGGTGTCGTGGTTGAAGGTCGAGGCCAGCACCTTGAAGGCGAAGCGGGTCGAGGCCCCGTCCATGCCCTCGTCGACCCCGGCGGCGTCGCGGTACTCCTGGACGCTGCGGGCGTTGGGATCGGAGTCCCTGAGGCTCTCGCCGTCATAGACCCGAAGCTTGGCGTAGTAGGTCGAGTTGTCGTGCCGGCGCAGCCGGGTCAGGACCGAGAAGCGCGCCAGCATCTCCAGCGTCGCCGGCGCGCAGGGCGCGTCGGCCAGCTCGGAGCCGGCGATCAGCTTCTCGTAGATCTTCTGCTCCTCGGCGACCCGCAGGCAGTACGGCACCTTGATCACGCAGATCCGGTCGATGAAGGCTTCGTTGTTCTTGTTGCTGCGGAAGGCCTGCCATTCGGCCTCGTTGGAGTGGGCGAGGACGATCCCCAGGAACGGGATGGCGCCGATGTTCTCGGTGCCGATGTAGTTGCCCTCCTGCGTCGCCGTCAGCAGCGGGTGGAGCATCTTGATCGGGGCTTTGAACATCTCGACGAACTCGAGCAACCCCTGGTTGGCCCGGTTCAGGCCGCCGGAGTAGCTGTAGGCGTCGGGATCGTTCTGCGAAAAATACTCCAGCTTGCGGATGTCGACCTTGCCGACCAGCGAGGAGATGTCCTGGTTGTTCTCGTCGCCCGGCTCGGTCTTGGCGATGGCGACCTGGCGCAGCCGCGACGGCTGCATGCGCACCACGCTGAAGCGCGAGATGTCGCCCTCGAACTCGTGCAGCCGCTTCAGCGCCCAGGGGCTCATCACGCCGGAGAGGCGGCGCGCCGGGATCTTGTAGCGCTCCTCGAGCTCGGCGCCGTGCACCTCGGAATCGAACAGCGCCAGCGGGCTCTCGAACACCGGACTGACCTCGTCGCCCGCCTTCAGCACGTAGATCGGGTTAACTTCCATCAGCGACTTCAGCCGCTCGGCGAGCGAGGACTTGCCGCCCCCGACGGGGCCCAGCAGGTAGAGGATCTGCTTGCGCTCCTCGAGCCCCTGCGCGGCGTGGCGGAAGAACGAGACGATCTGTTCGATCGTCTCTTCCATCCCGTAGAAGCCGGAAAAGGCCGGGTAGAGCCGGATCGTGCGGTTCATGAAGACGCGGCCGAGGCGCGCATCCTTGGCCGTGTCCACCATCTCGGCTTCGCCGATCGCCGCGAGCAGCCGCTCGGCGGCGTTCGCGTAAAGTAACGGATCCCCGGCGCACGCCTCGAGATAGTTTTTAAGCGGCATCTCTGCGTTGCGCCGCGACTCGAAGGCGCTGGCGAAGGCGCTGAACAGATTCTCCGACATCACTCAGGTCGTCCTCTACATGCCCACCGACAGTCTGATCCCTGCGAAGTTAGAACGCGTCGCCCGCCTAAACGGCGAAGCTGAAAATCAACACCAACGAACAAAAACTCGTAATGCGGGGGCGGATAAGCGGAAACTTGGCTCACTTTTCATCACATCACGGCGATCTGGCTGCTTCATCGGCGTTTGCGCTTGCGCGCCGTGAGACTCTTCAAGATAGGTCCTGCCGACAAAACGCCCGCGCGCCGGGCGTGCTCCGTGTCCCGCGGCCAAAATCTTGCGCCCGCGGTGGACGGGAGGCTGGCCGCAACACGCCCCCGCTCCTGCCCCTGCCGACGTTTGCGGCTCCGCGCACCGCGGCCGGGAGCCACCAAACATAGGTTTAACCGTACACAGGGTGTTGCATTCAGGCCCGGCGGCCCCTGTGGAAACGTCGCTTTCACTGACCGGCGGCAAGCTCGGCAGCAAAAAGAAGAAGGGGTACGCGGGGCTTCCAGGACACACGTGCGAGAACCGCATGGCGCTCACAGGAGAGGTGAGAGATGTTAGCGTCTACTTGCGTGCATCCGACGACCAAGTCTCGGCCGTCTATATTTCATACTCTAGGAAGTGATTCAGGATCTTACGCCGACCGCCTCCACCAATTCTGGAAACAGGTAGAACGGTTTAAGCCGAAAACTACGATCTCAGATGCGACCCCGCGATTGATGGCCGTGGTCTCAGGCTGGATTTGCGAAGTGCGGCTGTTGCCCGACGGGCGCCGCCAGATCTTCTCATTCATCCTTCCCGGGGACGTGGTCGCCACTGGCGGGTTCACCGACGTCGGCGTGCGGGAACTCCTCACCCTGACCCATGTCGAACTCGCCGACGCGGCGCTGATGAACGCCGGCGTCGATCCCGCGCTCGCCCAGGCGGCCATCGCCGACGCGCATCGGGAACGTGAGCAGCGGCTGCTCGACCAGATCGTCCGCATCGGACGGCTCACCGCCAAGGAGCGGGTGCTCAACCTGCTGGTCGAGCTGCACGATCGCCTGGACTCCGTCGGTCTGGTGCGCAACGGCGCGTTCCGACTGCCGGTGACGCAAGAGCTGTTCGCCGACGCGCTCGGCCTCAGCGTGGTCCACATCAACCGCACCCTGCAGCAGATGCGCCGGGAAGGTCTCGTCACCTTCGAGGCTGGAGATATCCAGCTGAACAAGCGCGCGGCGCTCGCCCAGCTCGCCGCCTGCGAAGTCGCCGCGATCGAGGCTTGATACGGCGGGCGGTCGTCAGCGGACGACCGCCCGGGCCGGACGGGCTTAGCGCCCGAGCCTCTCGATCGCCCGCTTCAAGGCGTTCAAATCGAACGGCTTCTGCAAGACCGGCACCCCCGGCGGGGCTGAGACCACGGTGTCGGCGGTCCAGCCCGAGAACAGCATCACCTTGATGCCCGGCCGTTGCCCCTTCGCCCACTCCGCCAATTGCACCCCGTTCATGCCGCCCGGCATGATCAGGTCGGTGATCAGCAGGTCGAAGCTGTCGTCCGCCAGGGCGCGCTGGGCGTCCGGCCCGTTGCGCGCGCCGACGACCTCGAGCCCCAGCTCGCTCAGCATGGCCTGGGTGACGTTCGAGACGCTCTCGTCGTCCTCGACCAGCAGCACCTTCTGGATCTCGAGCGGCCGGCCGGTCTCGTCGCCGTCGTCGTGCTCGGGCTTCACCGCCGCCGAGCACGGCAGCACCACCTTGAAGGTCGCGCCCTTGCCGGGCGCGCTGACCACGTCGACGCCGCCTCCGGTTTGCTGCGCGAAGCCATAGACCTGGCTCAACCCCAGTCCGGTCCCCTGCCCCGCCGGCTTGGTCGTGAAGAAGGGGTCGAAGACGCGCTGCAGGATCTGCGGCTCGATCCCCGAGCCGTCGTCGGCCACCGCCAGCACCACGGTCGGGCCGGTGACGCCGGCCCGCTGAGCTTCCTCCGGCGTACCGTGGCGGATCTCGATCTCGATGTGGCCGCCGCTGGGCATGGCGTCGCGGGCGTTGATGCACAGGTTGAGCACCGCCGCCTCGAACTGCGCGCTCTCCATGCGCACCGCATGGGCCTCGGCCGAGACGTGCAGATGCATCTCGACGGCCTCGCCGATCGCCTTGCGCAGCAACGGCTCCAGGCTGCGCAGCGCGGCGCCGAGATCGACCTCCTGCGCGGCCAGCGGCGTGCGGCGGGCGAACGCCAGCAGCTGCTTGTTGAGCGCCTCGGCCTTCTGCGCGGCCTCCAACGCGGCCTCGATCAACTGGCTTCGGTTCGGCCGCTCCGGGCGTCGCACGACGATGTCCAGCGCGCCGATGACGACGGTCAGGAAGTTGTTGAAGTCATGGGCGATGCCGCCGGTCAGCAGCCCCAGCGCCTCCATCCGCTCCGAGCGGCTGGCGCGGTCCTCGGCGCGGCGCATGTCGGTGAGATCGCGTCCTTCGACCACCAGCAGCCGGATGTCGCCGCCCACCCCGTTGCGGACCGGACGGATCAGCACGTCGTAGTAGCCCGGCCCCTCCGGGGTCATCAGGCAGGACTCGTATTGGATGACCTGCCCCGAACGCTGCCTGATCGCGCCCTCGATCTTGGCGGCCTCCTCCGGCGCGGTGGCGTACCAGGGGCACTCCCACAGATACTTGCCGATGCAGTCCTCGATCCGCACCCCGACGTTCTCCAGGGTGGTGCGGTTGACGTCGAGGACCACGCCCTCGGCCGTGCACAGGGACGTCAGCGTATGCGAGGAATTGAAGACCGCGTCGTAGCGCGCCTCGCATTGATTCAGGTTGCGCGCGTTCTCCGCCAGCTGCCTCCTCAGCCCTTCGTTCTCGGTGGCGAGCAGCTTCCGGTCAGGCATCGTGTCTCCGCTTCCCGTGCGCAGGCCGAGATTGACCGCGTGGGTTAAAAATCGCGACTGCTTTTGACATAACAGCCAGCCCCGCCGCTGTTTTCAGCGGCCGCGAGGCCGAATTCAGGCGCGAACGCCTGCGCGCAAGGCCGTCAGCGCGTCGATTTCCCCCACCGCCGCTTCGGCCTGGGCCCGCACCAGCTCCGGGTCGGGCGCCAGACGGGCGCGAGTCGCCCGCTTCAATGCGGCGATCGCCTCGTCATGTTTCGCCTTGGCCGCCCGGTAGGCGGCGAACAACGGTTCGCGATCCGACAAGTGCTGCTCGTCCGCGACCGGCCCGTCCTCCCCGCCGGGAGCCTCGCCCCCCTCTCGCGGTTCGGTCTGAGATGGCTGCTGAGGCGCCTCACCCCGCCGACGCGCCCAACCAGAGCGGGCGGCGCGTTTACGGTTCTCGTTAGACATGCAAAATCTCTCGACAACACAGCACTTGCGCCATCGTGTCTTTGCGCCTGGGCCGCTGTCTGTCGGTAAGTGGACACAAGATACGCCGGCAAACCATTGGCCCGCAAACTCAGCCGCAGCGCCGAGAGGCTTGACCGCGCTTGCCCGATTACAACAGCCCCGCTGTGGCTGCGCGGCGCGCTAGGTCATCGTGGCGATCGGCGGCTTGCGGTCCACGGCCGGCCGCTGGGGCAGCACGCGGCATGGCACCCCTGCGGTCTGCCGGTTCAGGCCGTAGACCTCGACGTTCTCCGCCTGCGGGCTGACCAGGCGCGATCCCGCGCCGGACTGCTGCGCGCCGTCGCCGCTCTGGTTGGCGAAGCCGACCACCGGCGAGGACGGGTGGCGGATCAGGGCCGGCGGGGCCAGCAGGGTCAGATTGCGCAGCTGGACGCTCGAGGCCTGGTGGAACGGCATGCCCGCGCCGTCCTGGTTCTCGCCCGCGTAGTGGATCAGCCAGGTCGCATCGGAATCGACGGACTTCTCGCAGACCACCCCGTCCATCACCAGAGCCCCGGCGTTCGGCGCATCGAGGCAGGCGCTCTCCGAGCCGTCGCCGCCGAGCAGCCGGGAATTGCGCACGACGGTGCGCGCCGCGCGGGTCTTGAGCAGATGCCCGATGATCGCCTCGCTGGAGAGCAGGCCGTCGACGGTCAGTTCGTCGACCTGCAGCACGTAGATGTTGTGCGCCAGCCCCGTCTGGTTGCCGTTGCGGTGGAAATAGCTGTTGCGGATGGCGACCCGCTGCCCCTTGGCGCCGCCCATTATGCCGTTGTCGCAGCCTGTGAACTCGCAATCCTCGATCAGAATGTTGGCCCGGTTCGGCACGTCCTCGAGGAAGCTGTCGCCCATGCGGATCGCCGCGTAATTGCCGTTGCCGTCGCGCCGGCGGAAGCCGCGGAACGCCAGGTGGCGGAAGGTGGCGTCGAAGTTGCCGGTCGCGAACAGGCCCTTCTGGTAATAGATCACCCCGTCGCCGTAGCCGTCGGTCTCGAGCACGGGCGCGGGCTTGCCGGCCTCGCCTTCGATCAGCACCGGCCCCAGCAGGTTGCCGTCATACGGCGGCCAGCCCTTGGCGTCCGTCCAGCGCCGCGACCGCGACCCGGCGTCGTTGACGTAATAGCCGGCCGGCCCCGGGCTGATCACCACCCGGAACGCCATGCGCGAGATCTTGTCCGCGCCGGCGTAGCCGTTGTTCCACCGGGCCTCGGAGTTCATGAAGGCGCCGGCCTCGGTCAGCGACTTGAACTTTTTGCCGGGCCCGACCTCCAGCACCTCGTAGTTGTAGTTCCGCGGCGCCGGCGGGGCCGGCGCGGGGCTGGCGGGCGTAGGCGCGGCCGGCGCCGGCGCCGCCCCGGACTCGGCGTCCAGCTTCTTCGCCAGCGCCACGGCGCCCAGGCCGCAGACCGACAGGGCGAACCCCGCCACCGCGGCGCGGCGCGTCGGCCGCCCGTCTCGCGGAGTTCGGCGCGTCGCCTGATCGGGGTGCTGAGGTTTAGTCATGCCGCCACCTGCTGAAGCTGCCTACTGAAGTTGCCTGGGCCGGGTCATTGCGACCCAGGCGTCGAGATCCGCGGAGGCGTCAGCGGCCTCCGGTAGCGCGTAGAGGCTGATGCTCGAGGCGTTCGTCCCGGCGCGGCCCAGCAGCCGCCACCCAGGGTGCGCCGCCTCGCGCACCTGTTCGACCTGGGCGACGTGTTTCCAGCCGCCCGGGTCGTCCTGATAGAGCACCAGCGGAACGCGCATGCGCTCGATCTGGCCGGCGACCTCGCCGCTGCTGGCGAACTTCGCGACATAGTCCGTGCGGTTGTAGCCGCCGCCGCCGAGCAGGCGCGAACCGCGCACCGCGAACAGGCTGGGCCGGTGCGGATCGGCCCCGGCCAGTTCGGCGATGGCCGCGGCCTCGGACGAACTCTTGGCGGAGATCAGCACGACAGGATTGGCGGGCGGCTTCTCGGCCCAGACCAGCGCCGCCAGCTCGCGGATGCCGAGCGAAGGCCGGGGCGTCATGCTCAGGGCCACGGGCAAGGCGGCGATCAGCAGGACCGCGGCGGCCAGGGCGCTCGCGCCCAGGCGGGCGCGACCGGTCCACCGCGACGTCAGCAGGTCCGCGCCCAGCGCCGCCAGCAGCACCACCGGCGGGATCAGCGGCGCCAGGTAGCGGTCCTGGATTGCGGCCGGCACGAGGGTCTGGAATATCCACACCGACGCCAGCGTCGCGATCAGCATCCGCGCCGCGAGCCGGCGCGGCGAGCCGCGATCGCGGACCGCCGCGACGACGCCCAGCACCGCCAGGATCAACACCGGCGCCGCGACGTTGCGCAGCAGGATGTTGGTGTTCTCGATGGTCGCTACCGTCGAATAGGTGACGCCCCAGGCGTAGCGGAAGCCCGCCGCGACCTGGCCGTAGGTGAACAGGGTCCAGGGCCCGGCCAGCACCAGCACGATCGCCGCGGGCAGCCAGAACGACCACCGCCGCAACAGCACCCAGCGCCCAGTCGCCAGCACCGCGAGCGGCGGCGTCAGCGCCAGCAGCGCGCCGTTGCCCTTGGTCAGGATCGCCGTCGCGGCGATCAGGCCGAAGGCCGCGGCGGCCCAGGGGCTCTCGGATTCCAGGTAGGTGGTGTAGGCGTAGGCGGCGCAGATCGTCAGGAAGGCGATCGGCACGTCCAGCATGATCGTCGAGCTGCCGCTCTGGACCAGCGGGGTGAGCACGAACAGCGCCCCCGCGCCGGCCGCGAGGACCGGGTTCAGCTGCAGCTTCCGCACGGCGAACAGATAGATGACGCCGGCGGTGGCGACGGTGATCGCCGTCGACAGCAGGATCGCCGACTGGATGGTCGGCGGGAACACCAGGAACCAGGCGGCCTCCGCGAGGTAGTAGCCCGGCCCCCAGTGGCCGATGCCGACCAGCGGATAGTGCGCGTGGTAGTTGGTCAGATAAGCGATCGGCGACTGCTGGAAGCCGCTGAGCAGGTAGTCCCGGATCAGCAGGCCCGAAATGTAGTGCGAGGCCTCGTCGTCGGGGAGCTCGGCGCCAAACGCGTTATTCCGGAGCTGCAGATACAGCGTCAGCGCGGTCAGCAGAACGAGCACGCCGACGCCGATCCAGAGGCCTCGTCGGCCGTCGCGCGCATCAGGCGGTGATTGCATCCCAAACGCCCATCGAGCGGCGTGGCGAAGGCAGGTGCGCCACCAGACCCGATCGGAAAGCGCTCTGCGAGCGGGGGCAATTTCATTTGACGTGGCGAAGGTCAGGCTCCCCCGCCCTTAATCCGCCCGCCTCAAAACCAGCCGGCGAACCCGCATGCGACACGATCGACACCTGGACGTCAGCATCGTCATGCCGTGCCTGAACGAAGTGCTCTGTTTGGAGCCTTGCATCCGGGCCGCGCAGCAAGCGCTGGATGAGCTCGAACGGCGGCACGGCCTGGAAGGCGAGGTCGTCATCGCCGACAACGGCAGCACCGACGGCAGCCAGGCGCTGGCCCTGCGGCTCGGCGCGCGGGTGGTCAACGTGACCGAGCGCGGCTACGGCGCGGCGCTGCGCGGCGGCTTTGAGGCGTCGCGCGGTCGCTACCTGGTGATGGCCGACGCCGACGGCTCCTATGACTTCCGCGAGGCGGCGCCGATGGTCGAGGCGCTGATGCAGGGCGCCTCGGTGTGCATGGGCTCGCGCTTCAAGGGCGAGATCAAGCCGGGCGCCATGCCCTGGAAGAACCGCTACATCGGCAATCCGGTCCTGACCGGGATCCTGAACCTGATCTTCCACACCGGCATCAGCGACGCCCACTGCGGCCTGCGCGCGCTGACCCGCGACTGCTACGATCGCCTCGGCCTGACCGGCTCGGGGATGGAGTTCGCCAGCGAGATGGTCATCAAGGCCGCGCTGCGCGGCGAGCGGATGACCGAAGTCCCTGCCACCCTGTCGCCGGACCTGCGGGACCGGCCGCCGCACCTGCGGCCGTGGCGCGACGGCTGGCGGCACCTGCGCTACCTGTTCATGCTGAGCCCGTTCTGGGTCTTCGCCATGCCGGCCATCCTCGGCGGGGGCATCGGCCTGGGGATCCTCAGCGCCTCGGCCTGGGCCCTGGCCACCCACCGCGAGGCCAGCTTCTTCTTCGGCAACTACTGGACCGTGCTGGCCGGCGCGCTGGTCGGGCTCAGCCACATCGCGCTGATCCTGGCCATCGCCACCCATCTCTATGGCGTGCGCGAGGGCTACCGCACGCCGAACCCGTTGGCGCTGCGGCTGTCGCGCTGGGTCAATCTGGAGTCGATGGTGATCGCCGGCGCCGGCTTCTTCCTGGCCGGCATTCTGGTGTTGCTGGCCGTGCTGTTCGACTGGCAGCTCCGCGGCTTCGGCCCGGCGTTCAGCGTCTGGCCGGCGGTCGCCGGCTCGCTGCTGCTGACGCTCGGCGCGCAGAACGCGCTGGGCGGATTCCTGCTTTCCGTTCTGGGCGGCAACGAAGCCCAGTTCCTCGCCCACATGGAGCCCGCGCCCAGCCCGCGGGCGGTGCGCGGCCTCGCTGGCTCGCTCCACGGTCGCGTCAGATCGCGCTCTCAGCCGCCGGCGAGCGCTCGCTCCGGCGTCGGAAGACGAAGTGCATCCAGAGGAAGCTCCAGACCGCCCAAAAGCCCGTGTTAAGCACGAAGGCGATCCGCGGACCGATCTGAAATCCCGAGACCAGCACGCCCAGGCCGATCGTCGAGCCGCTGAGCTGGACGGCCGCGCCGAACACGAACTGCACCGCCTGCACGCCCATGTGCTTGGCGCCCGAGACGCCGAACGTCACCCGGCGATTGAGCCCGAAGCCGACGGCGACCCCGGTCAGCCAGCCGGCGGCGTTGGCGACGAGGTAGTTGACGCCCAGCCGCAGGCCCGCCTCGTAGACCACATAGGTGATCGCCGCGCAGAGCCCGCCGACGAAAAGGAAACGAATTGCGCGCCCCAGCGTGGCCGTCATTCGATCACCTGTCGTCTGCGCGGGGGAGCGGACGCCCGCGGGAGCAAGCTCGTTAGACGACGGTCAGGGCTCGGGCCCTTGCAAAAGTGAAGGCCCCTGCCCGTCCGGCGATGGCTGCGCCGCGAAGATCGATCGCGGCGCAGCCATGCCTACAGGAGAAGCGTGCCGCTTACTGGGTGCCTTCGGCGTACCAGGTGCGGAACTCGCTGTACTTCGGCATCTCTTCCGAATTGGCCTTCGGGTCGATCACCACGTGGACCACGCCGACCTTGCCGCTGGCGTAGGCCCGCTCGATGGCCGGCTTGATGTCTTCCGCCTTGGTGACGTACTCGCCGTGGCAGCCGAAGCCTTCGCCGATCTTGTCGAACCGGACGTCCTTGCTCCAGTGCGTACCGGTCTCCTCGGTGCCCTGGCCGAAGGTGCGCTTGTAGACGCCGACTTCGAGGCCCCACTGGTTGTCCACGCCGACGACGCAGACCAGCGGCAGTTTGCAGCGCGCCGCGGTTTCAAGCTCGGCGATGTGGAACATGAACGAGGAGTCCGAGGTCAGCAGCATCCCCGGACGCGACTTTCCGGTCGCCGCCTTGTCCGCCAGCATCGCGCCCGTCGCGTAGGGCAGGCCGGTGCCGATGTGACCGAAGTTCTGGTTCCAGATCACGTCGTGCGGCTTGCACTGCGAGTAGGTCCACTGGAAGATCACCGTGGCGCCGCCGTCGCGGATCATGATGCCGTCCTTCGGGAAGGCCTGCGTGGCCTCCACGACGAAGCGCGAGGTGTGGATCGGCACGTCGCCCGTGCCGTCGGTCTTGGTCAGCGATTCCTCGGCCAGCGAGTCAAGCTCCGCCTGACCGTCCTTCATGAACTTGGCGAGGCCCGGCGCCGGCGCGCGCGGGGTGTCCTTCAGCGCCGCGATCAGTTGCGGGACGACGCCGCGAAGGTCGCCGACCAGCGGCACGTCGATCGGACGGTTGACGCCGATCGCGTCCGGGTCCTGCTCGACGTAAATCCACTTGCGGATGGCTTCGTTCTTCACCCAGTAGCGATGGCGGCCGTAGTGCACCGGCTCGCCGAGCTCGGTGCCGAGCGCCAGGCAGAGGTCGGATTCCGTCACCGCCTCGATCGAGGCGTTCGAGAACACGTACTGGAAGGTGCGGTCTTCGAGGCCCGGGATGTAGGAGGTGCCGCCCGAGGTCTGGATGACCGGGCAGTTCATCAGCTCGGCCAGTTCCTTCACCGCCGCTCCGCTGCGCGAGGTGTGGACGGCGTGACCGACCAGCAGGATCGGGTTCTTGGCTTCGCGGATCAGCTTCGCGGCCTCGGCGATCTTGTCGATGTCCGCGCCCTGGTTGACCAGGCGGTAGCGCGACGGCGCCAGCGGCTCGGGAACGTCCAGCTCTTCGTTGATGATGTGGCTGGGGAACTCGATGTAGACCGGGCCGGGGGTGCCGCCCACCGCCTTGCGGATGCCCTCGCGGATGATCTCGTCCGTCTGGTCGGCGTATTCGATCGACGCGGCGTACTTCACCGAGTTCTCGAACAGCGGCATCTGCTTGACGAACTGGATGCGGCCGCGGCGGACGCGCTGCTCGGTCACCCGGGCGCGCTGGCCGCTGAGGAAGATGACCGGCGAGTTCTCGACCAGGCAGCACTGGATGGCGGGCGCGGAGTTGGCGATGCCCGGGCCAAGCGTCCCGATGCAGACGGCGGCCTTGCCGGTGATGCGCGAGGCGGCTTCGGCCATGAAGCCGGCGGCGGCTTCGTGGTGCGGGGCAATGACGGTCCAGCCGCGGCGCTCGGCCGCCAGGAACATGTGGACGAAGTTCGGGTCGGGAATGCCGAACAGGGTGTTGATCCCTTCGGCCTCAAAAAGCTGCAGAATGCGTTCGTAAACCGGTACGGACATCAAGGACCTCCCTGTCTCAAGCGGACATTCCTCAAGCGAGACGCCGCGGCGGTTATTGGGCGGGCGAGCATCCTCGGGTGCACGCCCGGTGGCAAGCGCACTCACGTCGAACCTGGCGACCACCACGCGGTCGCCTTCGCCAATGCAGGACGCCACGTCGACCCCCTTCGGAGTCGGCGTTTTTCGGAGGCGCGATGTAACCGCAGCGCCCCACCGTCGGCTTGACATTTTCGGACAGCGACATGGCGCCGGGCGGCGCGCAAAGCGTCCGCGTCCCCGCGGCCTTCCACACAGTTCTCGCAAGACATTCCGGCCAAGGAAGCATGAAGACTTGGGTCGACTTTGGGCTTCAGCGCGAATCTCTTTAACCTATCAGCAATAGATTTAGCGCTCTGCTTAGGCTTCCCCGGGACCACGCCCCGTAGGACGTGGCCGGCTCGACGAGGTTGGAATGATGACTGTCATCTCCCTCGATGCGGCGAGACAAAAGCGCCGGCGGCTTGAACCGGTGACCGAGGAATCTCGGGCCGCCGCGGCGCTGGACGGCTTCGCCGCCGGGTATCTGCCCTTCACCGACGTGCTGCAGGCCCTCGTGGCCCCGTTTCAGGACCCCCTGCCCGCCGAATGCGTGCGGATCGGCCAGCGGCTCTGACTGACGCCATCGTACCGCCAAGTTCACCTGCGTAATTGACGCTATCGTATCGCTAAGCTTCACTTCCTAGGCTCAAGCCTGGGGGGGCTGGAGATACGCGCATGCGCGCCCGGCTCACCAGCGTCTTGGCCGCGGTTCTCGCCGCGGGGCTGATCACGCCGGCGATCGCCCAGGGCGGCCTACGGCAATTCAACGTTCCCCTGACCGGCGCGGCCGAGGTCCCCGGCCCCGGCGACCCGAAAGGCGGCGGGACCGCTGCGCTCCGGCTCGATCTCGCACGCAGCCAGATCTGCTACGACCTCAAGGTGGCCAATATATCGCTGCCTGCGACCGGCGCGCACATCCACCGTGCCCCGGCGACGGAATCCGGCAGCGTGGTGGTCCTGCTCAGCGCGCCCGGCCCGAACGGCCTCAGCACCGGCTGCACGGCGGTGACCCACGAACTGGCGCAGGAGATCCTCGCCGACCCCGCCCAGTTCTACGTCAACGTCCACACCACCGACCGCCCGGCCGGCGCGCTGCGCGGCCAGCTTTCCGCCCCACAGGCCAAGCCCGCCCCGAAGTGAGCCCGCGGCCGCCCGCCGCCTCGTCAGTGGCGGGTCTGCCGGGCAAGCTCCGCGCGGTTGCGGGGCAGGATCCGCGACAGCGCCGTCTCCAGCTCGCGCGCCGAGTAGGGCTTGGCCAGCAACGGGAAACCGCGTGACCCTTCCTGCGCGAGGATGGCGCTGTAGCCGCTGGTCAGCAGCACCGGCATGTCCGGCTGCAGTTCGCGGATGCGCTCGGCGAGTTCGATGCCGCTCATCCCCGGCATGACGACGTCGCTGAACACGAGGTCGTAGTCGGCGTCGTCCTGGGCCAGGGCGTCCAGCGCCTCGCGGGCGTTGCGGGCCCAGTCGGGGCGATAGCCGAGGTCGCGCATCATGCCGACGCAGAAGTTGCCGACCTCCTCGTTGTCCTCCACCACGAGCGCGTGCAACGACCCCGGCGCGGCGCCGTCATCGGGCGGCGTACGCACAGCGAGGTCGGACGACGCGACCGCCGTCGCCTGGCTCCGCGGCAGATAGATGGTGAAGTCCGCCCCCGCCCCGGGCTCGCTCGATACCCCGACCGTGCCGCCGGACTGTTTGGCGAAGCCGTAGACCTGGGAGAGGCCGAGCCCCGCGCCCTTGCCCGTCTCCTTGGTCGAGTAGAACGGCTCGAAGATCCGCGGCAGCAACTCCGGGGCGATGCCGACCCCGCTGTCGCGGACCGTCACGGCGACGAACTCGCCCTTGGTCGCCGCGTGGCTCCGCAACGGCGGGATCTCGTCGACCATGCTGCACTCGATCGCCAACTCCCCCCCGCCCTCCATGGCATCCCGCGCATTGATGGCCAGGTTCATCAGCGCCGTCTCGAACTGGCAAACGTCGGCATCGACATGACAGGCGCCGATCGGCGCGTCGGTGCGGATATGGATCCGCGGGCCGACCACCTGGCGCAGCAGTTCGGAGACGTCGGCGATCCGCTCGGCGATATCGAACTGCTCCGGATCGAGCCTCTGGCGCCGGGCGAAGGCGAGCAACTGCTGCGTCACCTTGGTCGCGCGCTCGACGGCGTCGTCGATCGCGTCGACATAGCGCCGCCGCCGGGCCTCCGGCAGGTCCGGGTTCTTCAGGAGGTCCACGGCCGAGCGCACAATGGTCAGCAAGTTGTTGAAGTCGTGGGCGATGCCGCCGGTGAGCTGGCCGATCGCCTCCATCTTCTGGGCGTGCCGGGCGGCCTCCTCGCGATGCACCCGTTCGGTGATGTCGCGACCGACGACATACAGGTGGTCGGCGTCGCCGAACGCCCGCCAGGAGAACCGGTGGTAGCTGCCGTCGCGCGCGCGCAAACGGCTCTCGAAGTTCATCGCCGTGGCGCCGTCGCGGACGCGCTCCTTCTCCGCCACCACCGCCTGGGCGTCGTCAGGATGCAGCAGGTCCATCCCGCGCATCATCTCGGCCTCGGTCCAGCCGAGCAGGGTCTGCCAGGCGCAGTTCACCGCCAGCACCTGGCCCTCCCCGTCAGTGACCGCCATCAGGTCGCTGGAGAGCTCCCACATCCGCTCGGCCGCGCCGGGCGGAGGGCGTCCTTCGGCTGTCCGGCCCATGCCGTCGTCTCCGCTCCTTGCGAGCCGGGTGGCGGACGCCGCCGCGGGCGCGGCGATGTTTCGCCCCGGACTCCGCAGTGCAGGCGGAACGCCGAGCGGCGAAACTTGCTCCGGCCAGCGTCGGCGGCCGCGCCGGTCCGCACGTCAGCAATTTAGGATCGGCGGACGAGCGTCAGTGAACCCCGCGCGGCGACGCCATCGCCTCGTCGTCGAGCCGCTGGGCCTGGTCGAGCCAATGTTCCGCGAGCGCGAAGAACGACGCGCGGAGCTGCGGCTCGATGCAGGTCTCTCCCATCTCCGTGGCCGCCAGAGCGCGCGCTACGCATTCCCCACGGGTTTGGCTTTGGTCCTTCATGATCACCTCGGGCCCTTTGGCCGGCAACGATCCCAGGCTGGCGAGGTTCCTACGGCCGCGCCGCGCGGGGGCCGCTAGCTCAGCGGCCGCAGCGGCCGATCGCCGGCCTTCGGCTCGGCGACGCTCGGGCGATCGGCGCCCTGCGGCTCGAGCGCGGCCGCACTATCGACCTCGCTGCGGGCGACGATCAGCAGCAGCACGCCGCACAGCACCCACATCAACGCGTCGGCGACCGAGCCCACCAGCGCGGTGGCCAGTCCGATGGCGATGATCAACAGGGCGATCACCTCGCTGACGCCGCCGGCGACCCGGGTCGCGCGACCGGCGTCCTTGCCGGCCCGCCAGAGCACGGCGCGCAGCGCGCGGCCGCCGTCCAGCGGCAGCGCCGGCAGCAGGTTGGCGATGCCGAGCACGATGTTCAACGAGGCGACGGCGGCAAGCGCCCGGATCAGCGGATCGCCAGCCCCCGCCACGTAGGCGACCCGCGCGAAGGCGATGAGGGCGAAGCTTGCGAACAGCAGAAATACCGGCCCCGCCGCGGCCATGGCCAGCTCTGCGGTGGCGGCGCGCGGTTGATTGTCGAGCTCGCGAGGCTCACGCGAACCGAACGGGCCGCCAGACGTCGGCCGCCAGCCGAACAGCCGGCCGACCAGGCCCTGGGTCATTTCGTGGCCGACCAGCGAGAGTGCGGCCCCGGCCAGGTAGACCGCATTGGCGACGCCGACGCCTTCGGAACCGGCGGGGAACTGCATCAGCGCGGCCTGCGCGACGCTCCACGACAACAGCAAGCTCAGGAACACCCACCCCGCTCGACCATCGATGCGTCGCGTAGCTGCGACCGAGATCATTCCGCGGCTCCCCCGAAGGCGCTGCATTCCCGCGCCACTATCACCGAGCTGGGCGCGACAATCTGTCCGCTGGAAGACAGAACGCCGGCCTGCCGAATCACATCTCGTCGTCGTTGTCGGGCCAGGCCGGGCCGCCCAGCCGCAGCAGACAGATACACCCCTGCCAGGCTTCGACGACCGGATAGCGTCGGCTGTCCTCGGTCAGCCGACGCGCCAGCTCGTCGCGCGACGTGAAGGCGACCTCGCCGGAAGACAACACGTGGCCGCTGGCATCGAGACAGAAGACCACGATCTTCTCCCGCTCGCCGGGATCCGGCCTCGCCGGCGCGCCCAACGCGAAGCCGTCGATCGCTGGCTCAGCCGATGGGCCGCGCCGCAGGGCGCGCTCCAATCTCGCACTTGGCTCAGGCGGCTGCCCCGTTGCAACGCGCCGCCGGGTCCACCCGGAGTATGCGCCGCGCCGCCGATTTGCATTCGGCATCATCCTGCCCCTCGTACTGAGGTCACCCAGTTGACGGCGACTTGGGCACAGGTCCGTACAACGCCGGACAGTTGTCGCGATCAAGGTTGCGCAAACAAGTTTCCTGCCGACCGCATGGGCGCCAGGCGCCACGCGGTTGCACACCTCGATCGACGACCTTCAGACGTCCGTCGCCGTCGCGCTATAAACCGCGCTGGCGCTCGTTCGCTCCGCGGCCCGGACGTTAAGGCTGGCAGTGCGGCAAACGGGTCACTTTAGCGCCGCGATCAGGCCTGCGGTGTCGTGCGCCAGCATGGCGGCGCTGATCCGCGCCACATAGGCGGTGTTGATCGCCTCGCGCTGGAAGGCCGGGTCGTTGACCACGAAGATGAAGTAGGCCCGCGCCAGATAGACCCCGTACTGCAGCATCGCCTCGTCGAAGCCCGGCGGCTCGATCCCGTGGCGGGCCAGTTCGTCGAGGTAGTGCCTGACCAGCGCCGGCTCCCACCGCGGCCGGTCGGCGGGATCGAGCGCGCAGACCACATGATAGGCGACCTCGGACATCGCCGGCCCGTGCGTCGGCAGGGAATCGAAGAACCCCGGCGTCCCGTCGCGGTCGACGTAGAGGTTGCCCAGGTGGGTGTCGCCGTGCAGCAGGCAGTGGGGTTCGCGCCTGGACAGCACCACCATCTTCTCGAGCGCCTCCTCCATCCAGTCGCCGCTGTGGAAGCGCATCGAGGCCGCCGCCCCGCGCGGAGAGTCGATGAAGCGGCTCCAGGTCCCCGACTGCAGGAAGAGCTCCGCGTATTTGCGGGTGTCCGGCAGGGAATTCTGCAGCCAGTCCCAGCGGCCGCCGGGGGCAAACTCCGGGCTGTTCCAGGTCTTGGCGTGGAACTGCGCCAGCACCGTCAGGCGTCGTGCGACTTGGTCGTGGGTCTGCGGCTGCAGCGGATGGCAGAAGGTCACGCCGCGGGCGACCAGGTCCTCCATGACGATGACGCCCTGCCCGCGCTCGGCGTCGTAGTCGGCGAAGTAGCAGGCCGGGCTCGGCAGCGGCAGGACCGGGAAGATGTCGCGGTAACCGCGCACCTCGGTCTCGTGCATGTAGGCCATCTCGCGGCTGTGCGGTTCGAAGCCGCCTTTCAGGATCACCGTCTCCGGAATCCCGGCGCGCACGGCCGCCGCGTCGAGGTCGAGCCGCAGGCGGACCTTGGTGCAGGTCCCGTGATTGACGTCGACGATCTCGACGCCGCGCACCGCGACGTCGGGCGCGCGGGTACGCAGCGCCGCCGTCAGCCAGTCTCGGTCGATCTCCTCCAGCGCCAGCGGCAGCGGCAGCGGGCTTCGTTTTGAGGACACGGGCGACTCCCTAGACGACCTCTCTCGGCGGAGGCCTGCCGCATCAGAACCCGTCCCTCGGACGAACGCCACCCGCAGCTGAGGAAATTGCCGCTTGTCGGCCGCGCATTGTCGGTCAGTCTTCGGGGAACGCGCACGCGAGATGCGCCCGCTCCACGAGCGAACCTGGGAGGCGACGATGGCGACCTATGTCCTGGTGCATGGCGGCGGTGGCGGCGGATGGGTCTGGGGCCGCTTGGCGCCGCGGCTGCGCGCCGCCGGCCACGAGGTCTATACGCCCACCCTGACCGGGGTCGGCGAGCGCTCGCACCTGCTACGCGCCGACACCGACCTGGAGACCCACCTCGCCGACATCCTGGGGGTGCTCTTCTACGAGGACCTCAGAGACGTGATCCTGGTCGGGCACAGCTACGGCGGGATGGTGATCACCGGGGTCGCCGACCGTGCGCCGGACCGCATCGGCCAGCTGGTCTATCTCGACGCCGCGACGCCGCAGGACGGCGAGTCCCTCGTCGACCTGTCGCCCGTGCTGATGGCGCTCGCCCGCCAGGATGCCCGCATGATCGACGGCGTCGAGGTGGTGCTCGGGCCGGACGCCGCGGCTACCCGCCAGGTCGGTTCGCAGGACGACGCGATCCGCGCCTGGAAGGCCCGGCGGCAGACGCCGCACCCCTGGATCTCCTTCGCCCAGCCGCTCCGGCTGACCAATGCGGCGGCGCTGGCGCGCATCCCGCGCACCAACATCAACTGCACCTCGACGCTCGCCATGCGCCCGAAGGACAAGGTGCAGCGTGCTCTGACCGCCGACCGGGTGTGGGAGATCGACACCACCCACGACCTGATGATCACCGAGCCGCAGCGCGTCGCCGAGATGCTGCTGTCGCTGGCCGACCTCTAGGAGAGCCGAGCCGTGGAATTCATCGAGTACAGCGTCATCGGCCGCGTGGCGGTCGTCACCCTGAACCGGCCGCAGCAGGCCAACGCCCAGAACCAGGCGCTGCTGGTCGAACTGGACCAGGCCTTCGACCGGGCGGTCGCCGACGAGGCGGTGCGGGTCATCGTGCTGAAGGCCAACGGCAAGCACTTCTCGGCCGGCCACGACCTCTCGCCCAAGCCGCCGGTCGAGGGCGAGAAAGGCCTGCTCGACGACGTCGCGGAGAACGGCCTGCTCGGCCTCTACCGCTGGGAGGCCAAGCACTACCTCGGCTTCTGCCGCAAGTGGCGCGACCTGCCGAAACCGACCATCGCCGCGGTCCAGGGGGCCTGCATCGGCGGCGGGCTGATGCTGGCCTGGCCATGCGACCTGATCGTCGCCGCCGACAACGCCCGCTTCAGCGATCCGGTCGTGCGCATGGGGATCGGCGGGGTCGAGTACCACGGCCACACCTGGGAGTTCGGCGCGCGCAAGGCCAAGGAGCTGCTGTTCACCGCCGGTTTCATCGACGCCCACGAGGCGCACCGCCTGGGCATGGTGAACCGGGTCGTCCCGCTCGAAGAGCTCGAGGCGCACACCCTGGCCCTGGCCGAGGAGATCGCGCAGATGCACCCGCACGCGCTGCTGATGGCCAAGCAGGCGGTCAACCAGACCCTGGACGCCATGGGCCAGCACACCGCCATGCAGGCGGTGTTCAACCTGCACTCGCTCGGCCACGCCAACGCCTGGGCCGCCCGCGGCTATCCGGTGATGGCCGGGCTCGACGAGATGGTCCGCGCCAACAAGCAGGCGCAGCCCAAGCCTTAAATCAGCCGACCTTCAGCCGCTGGGCGAGCCACGCCTCGTCCGGCAGCGGATGGCCCCTCAGGCCCGCCGTGCGGATCGACAGGCAGCAGATCTTCAGGGCGGTGAAGTCCTCGTACCACTCGATGTCGGCGGTCGAGATCCCGGTGACCTCCCCCCACAGCGCGATGGTCTCCTCGCGCGTGCCCATCCCTTCCAGGGTCGGCCGCGCGCCCGGCAAGGCGCCGTGCATCATGCCCGAGATGAACAGCCACCAGGCGAGGTCGTGCAGCGCGCCGCCCAGCGACGGCTGCTCCCAGTCCATCACCGCGACGACCTCGAAGGTCTCGTCGAACATCATGTTGCCGAGCCGCGCGTCGCCCCAGACCACCCCGGCGGGCTGGTTGGCCGGCCAGCTGGACTTGAGCCGCTCGATCGCCCGCTCCAGCACCGGCCAGGGGCGGTCCTCCTGCACCCAGGCGACGAAGCGGACGTATTTGTCCCACTCCTGGGCGAGCCCGTCGCGGGCGTGCGCCGGGCCGGCCAGGAACTGCAGCTTGTCGAGCGGCGTGCTCTGGATCGCCGCCAGCTGCCGGACGCCGTTCTCCCACATCCGCGCCCGCTGCGCCGGCGTCGCCTCGGCCACCCAGCCGCTCTGGGCGTACGGCGGCACGCTGACCGCCACCCGGCCCTTGACCTTCTCCATGACGAAGAACGGCGCGCCGAGCACCTCGGCGTCGGGCTCGAACCACAGCGGACGGGCGACGCGGACGCGGCCCTCGTCGTGCAGCAAATGCATCAGCCGGTACTGCTCCTCGAACAGGGTGTCGGGATAGACCGTGTGCCGCGTCGGCCGGATCCGCACCACGCAGCCCTGGGCGACGTCGCGGCCGTCCTGCCGCCAGGCGGCGTCGAACAGGATCGTCTCGTGCGACTGCCCGGCCCCGAAGGGATAGGCGAGGTTCTCGATCCGCACGTCCTGGGCGCCCGGGATCTGCACGGCGAGCCACCGGCCCAGCTGATCGGCCAGGCGGGACAGGTCCCGCACCTCCGGCGCGACGATCACATTCGACATGGCGCTCCTCCCGGACCGCAGTGGCTGCGGCCCATCAATTCCTTATTTCGAACTTTCGTTCGCTTATATAGGCGTACGAGAAGCGGCCTCGCGGGTCAAATCTTTCCTCCCCGCGCCGCGCGAGAGAGGAAGCCGCACGATAAGCGCTAGTGCGGGACGCCGGCGATGAAGGCGGTGACCCGATCGCAGGCCGCGCGCAGGCTGCGGCCCATGTGTTCGATCTCGTCGCCCCGCGCCATGCGGTCGAAGCCCACCAGGCCGAGGACGAAGGCGACGTTACCCGGGGCGTCGAACACCGGCGCCGTCACCGACAGCACCCGGTACGACTGCGCGGGATCCAGGTTCACGCCGGCGGCCGCGGGGAACTCGAGGCGATCGGCGGCGAAGGCCTTCTCCGCCGGCTCCGAGGCGGGCAGGCTCGGATTACGCACGCTGAACATGTAGCCGCGCTCGCGCGCGAAGGCCATCGACGCAAACATGTCCGACCGTTGCTCGGGCGTCGGCGGCGGCGTGGTCGTATTGAGCCAGGCTTCCGCCTCGGCCTGAGGCGACCAGGCGTAATAGATGGCCGCGAACGGCGCCCGCAGGCGCATGCGGGCGCCCATCGGCGGCGAATTCCCCAGGTGCGACACCGACGCCGCGCGCTCGCGCACCACGACGTCCTCCTTGTCGAGGAAGAAGGCCGAGCAGATCGACTCGAACTCGTCGGCCAGCGCCCGCATCTCCGGCTTGGCGATCTGCAGCGGCGAGGCGTGCTCGGCGGCGACCCGGCCGATGGCGACCAGCGCCGGACCCAGGACATAGGCCTTGTCGCTGGCGCGATAGAGGTAGCCGACCTCGACCAGGCCGGTCAGCAGCGCGTGGCAGGTCGCCCGGCTGAGCTTCAGGGCCCGCACGAGATCACTAAGGGTGAACGCCTGGCCGGGATGTTCCGCGATGAAGTTCAGGATGGCGGCCACGCGCAGGACGCCGGGAGAAGAGCGCGCCATTGAGTCTTTCGCTATTTCGAACATGCGGAATAAGCGGAGGAACTTCGGCCGTCAACTGCGGCTCAGCTTGAGCTTGGGCGGACCAGGGGCACCACCTCATCGAGGATGCGCCGGACCATGGCCATGCGGTCGATGCGGGTGGCCGGGGTGAAGATGATGTGCCGCGCGCCGGCGTCGACGTATTCCTGCACGCGCGCCGCCACCTGCGCCGCCGTGCCGGCGGCCGCCACCCGGTCGACGAAGGCGGAAAAGTCCTGGTCGTAGTTGCCGCCGAGGAAGCCGGCGGTCTCGCGCCGCGCCGCCTCAGGATCGTCGCCGACGTTGGTGAACAGGAACTGCATCCATTCGAAGCGGGCCAGATCGCGTCCCGCCTCGGCGGCGACCTCGCGGATGCGCCCGACCGACTCGGCGTAGGCGCGCGGCGAATAGAGATAGGGCATCCAGCCGTCACCGAGCCGGCCGGCGCGCACCATCGCCGGATCCTTGCGCCCGGCGACGACGATCGGCGGCCCGCCGGGCTGCACCGGCGCCGGATGAATCCGCACCTGCTCCATCGGGTAGAACGGCCCCGGGTGGGAGATCTCCTCGGCGGTCCAGAGCTTGCGGATCAGCGGAATGGCTTCGTTGACGCGCCTGCCGCGCTCCTGCACCGGCACGCCGCAGGCGCGGAACTCCTGCTCGTACTCGCCGCCGACGCCGACGCCGAGCGTCACCCGGCCGCCGGTCGTCTGGTCGAGGTCGGCGATCTGCTTGGCGACGATCGCCGGCGGGTAGAGCGGCAACAGCAGGATCGAGGTGCCGATCCGCACCCGGCGGGTCAGCACCGCCAGCTGCGCCAGTTTGACCATCGCTTCCGGCGAGGGATTGCGCGAGGCGACGTGCCCGCCGACCCAGAGCGAGTCGATCGGCAGATCCTCGAGCGCCTCCACCTCCTCACGGACCGGCGAAGCAGTGAAGCCGAAGCTGAGCTGGTTCAATCAGGCGCTCCCGTTGCCGCTGGCGCCGAAACGCCCCCTCCGTCTCGCGCCTGCGGCGCGATCCACCTCCCCCGCTTCGCGGTGGAGGAGCAAGATCGCTGCTCCCCCGCCTGCGGGGGAGCTGTCAGCGAAGCTGACTGAGGAGGCGCGCCGATCACAGCCCCAGCAGGCGATAGCTGTCGTGCCGGGTCACCGAGGCGCCGAGGCGGCCGACGAAGACGTTGATGATCGCCGGATCGACCCGGCGGGTGATCGACCAAAGGAAATAGCCGTAGACTGGGGCCATCCGATATTGGGCCCAGGCCGTCTCCGGATCCGGCGGCTCGCCGCCGAGGCCCCGGAAGGTCTCCAGATAGTGGTTGAGCAGCGCCCGCTCCTCCCGCTCGGCCACCTCCACCGGCAACACCGCGGCGATGTGATAGGCGACGTCGAGCGCCCAGCCGCCGCGCTGCAGCAGCTGCCAGTCGATCAGCCCCGGCCCGGCGGCGGTGCGGAAGATGTTCCCGGCGTGGCTGTCGCCGTGGACCAGCATCTGCGGCAGGTGCTCGTCGCGCTCGGCCAACGCCCGCATGCCGGCCATCAGGAGGCTTGCGTCGCGGGTGCGCTCGGAAAGCCCCTCGCCTCGCGGACCGTTCAGCATCTCCTGCAGCAGGGGCTCCGGCACGTACTCGCCGCGGGCCAGTTCGGCGATCCGCCGGCGCACCCAGGGCGAGGCGTCCAGCAGGTCGCGGCGGACGTTCAGCTGGGCGAGCTGATCCAGGCTCGCGGCCGCCTCGTCGGCCGTGAAGGCCTCCAGCGCCGTACAGAACCGGCCGCCCTGGGCGATCACGTCGCGCATGATCACCACGCCCATCGGGTCCTCGCGGTCGACGACAGTGCCGACGCAGTCGGGGACCCGCACCTGCAGGTGCGGCGCGAGCTTGTCGTAGAAGTCGGCCTCCAGGACGGTGGTCGGACCGCCCTTGGCCATCTGCGGATCGACGTCGAGCAGCCCCTTCAGGCAGAGCGCCGCCTGGCCGCCCTCGAAGGTCGCGACGAAACGGACCTTGGTGGCGACGGTCTTGATCACCTCGACGGTCTCGACCGCCGTCACCGGCACGCCGCCGGTGAGCGGCTCGAGCGCCTTTGTCAGCCAGGCGGCGTCGAGCGCCTGCGCCAAGGTGCGGGGAACTTCCAGCGCAGGCATCTGCGACCTCCGTGACGACGTCGGGTTAGAGCGGTTTGCCGGCGGACAGGCCGCCGTCGACCGGCAGGTTCACACCGGTGATGTTGCTCGACAGGTCCGAGGCCAGGAACAGCGCCGCCTTGGCGGTGTCCAGCGGGTCGATCACCCGGCCCAACGGATAGGCCTGGCCCATCCGTTCGATCGCCGCGTCCGGCAGCGGCCCGCGGTCGCCGGTGATGAAGCGAGTGGCCATGCCGGCCGGGCAGACCGAGTTCACGCGGATCCCCTCGCCCGCCACCTCGATCGCCAGCGCGCGGGTCAGGTTGACCACCGCGCCCTTGGTCGAGCCGTACAGCACCCCGCCCCAGCCGATCAGGCCGGCCACCGAGGCGGTGTTGACGATCACCCCGCCGCCGCCCTGGGCGCGGAACTGTTCGACGGCCAGCTGGCAGCCGTAGATCACGCCGTTGACGTTCACCGCGTAGAGCTTTTCGATCTGCGCGTCGGTGTTCTCGACGAGCTTGGCCATCGTCCCCTGCTCGGTCTTCGGCGAGGGGATGCCGACGTTGTTGTAGATGACGTCGATCCGGCCATAGGCCTCGACCGCCGCCTTCACCGCCGCGGCCACGTCGGACTTCTGGCTGACGTCGCAACGGACGGCGCGCGCCTCGCCGCCGGCGGCCTTCACCGCGGCGATGGTCTCCTCCAGCAGGTCGAGCGCGATGTCGGCGCAGATCAGCCGCGCGCCATGGGCGGCGAACAGCTCCGCCGCCGCGCGACCGACGCCCGACGCCGAGCCGGTGATGACGACGCTCTTACCCTTCAGCAGTCCTTCGATCACGGCTCAGGCTCCCTGGATGTTCATGGCTTGGATCTGTTGGTAGACGCGCAGGCCTTCGACCCCGCGCTCGCGGCCGACGCCGCTCTGCTTCCAGCCGCCCGACGAGGCGTAGGCGCTGAGCAGGCCGCCGTTGACGTTCACCGTGCCGGTGCGGATCTTCGAGGCGACCCCGATCGCCTGCTTGATGTCCTTGCCGGTGACGTAGCCGGACAGGCCGTAGGGGCTGTCGTTGGCCATCTCGACCAGGTGGTCGAGGTCGCGGTAGCCGATGACGCTGACGACCGGGCCGAAGATCTCCTCCTGCGCCGCCGGGTTCTTGTTGTCCGGGGTGTCGAGGATGGTCGGCTCGAAGAAGAAGCCCTTGGCCAGGCCCTCGGGCCGCTTGCCGCCATAGACCACCTTCGCGCCGGCCTCGACGGCGAGGGCGACGTAGCGTTCGCAGCGGTCGCGCTGGGCGGCGCTGATCACCGGGCCCATCTGGGTCTGCGGATCGGCGGGATCGCCGATCTTCACCTTGGCGAGCGGCGCGGCCATGGCTTCCAGCGCCTGCGCCTTGTCGGCCTCCGGCACGAACACCCGGGTGCCGTGGGCGCAGCCCTGGCCGGCGTGGCCCATGGCCACCATCGCCGCCGCCATCCCAGCCTGGGCGACGCTGTCCGGCATGTAGATCTGCGCCGACTTGCCGCCGAGCTCGAGCTGCAGCCGCTTCATGGTCGGCGCGGCCTGCACCATCACCTGCTTGCCGACGCCGGTGGAGCCGGTGAAGGCCACCATGTCGACGTCCGCATGGGTGGACAGCGCCACCGCCCCGCCCGCGCCCTGTTCGGCGATCACGTTAAGGACGCCCGGCGGCAGCCCGGCGGCCTCGGCCGCCTCGCCGAACACCAGCGCCGCCAGCGGCGTCAGCGGGTTCGGCCGCAGGATCACCGTGTTGCCGGTGATCAGCGCCGGCAGCACCTTCCAGAGGTTGGTGTAGAACGGGAAGTTGTAGGCCGAGATCGCCGCCACGACGCCGACCGGCAGGTGCCGCCGCAGGCTCTGGACCGCACCGCCGCGCGGCGTCAGCCGCTGCTCGAACGGCAGCGGATTTTCCTCGAACTCCGGCAGCTGCAGGAACAGCTCAATGGTGTCGAGCCCGTGCTGCAGCGGGGCGTGCACCTGGGCCGCCATGCTGCCGGAGCTGACCGGGCAGCCGGCCTCGCGCACAGACAGCTCCACCAGCCGGTCGCGCTGCGCGGCGAGCGCGGCCATCAGCCGGCGCAGCGCCTGCGCCCGCTCGGCGGCCGGCAGATCGCACCAGACGCCACTGTCATAGGCGCGGCGCGCCGCGCCGATCGCCGCCTCGACCTGGCCGGCGGACGCCCCGGCCACCTCGGCGATGACCTCTTCGGTACCGGGATTGATGACCGCGAAGGTCTCCCCCTCCCCGGCCACGGCTTCGCCGCCGATGTAGAGGCGACCGCGGCCCGCCGCGGTCAATTGCGATTGCGGAGTGTGGATGGTCATGCTGGCGTTTCCTCGGGCGTCCGTTGCGCCCCGGAACACGCCGCGGCGGCTGCCTCTTGTCCTGTGGATCAGGGATACCGACCGACCGCCGCGCCAGCAACCCTCATTTTTCTCTATTTAGAACATCCGTTCGCATTTTATGACATATTGAGCCGCCTCACAGGAGGGTGAACCGTTCCCGGCTTCGCTTGACTTGCCGTTCCCCAAATCGGTAGGTTGTTCGCCATAACGAAATATGTGTCGCAAATTCGCGTCGACGAAGCGACGGAGGAGACCACAGATGTCCTTGGACCAAACCCTTGCCGACCGTCCCTCCGAGAGCGGCAAAAAATCCCGCCGCCGGGTGATCGACGCCGACGCCCACTGCGACGCGCCTTATGAGATGTGGGCCGAGTACCTGCCGGCGCATCTGCGCGAGTTCGCGCCGCGCATTGAGCACGGCGAAGAGCACGACTGGATCGTGTTCGAGGGCAAGAAGCGGCCGGTGATGCTGATCGGCAACCAAGCCGGCCGCACCGGCAAGGACTTCAAGATGGTCGGCCGGCGCGCCGACATGCGCCCGGTCTGGCTGCCGGAAACCCGGCTTGCCGACATGGATACGGACGGTCTCGACGCGGCCGTGCTGTTCGGCGGCGGCCCGCTCCCCACCTTCAACGTCGATCTCTACCTCGCCAGCTTCGAGGCCTACAATCGCTGGCTCTGGGACTTCTGCGCCGCCGACCGCAAGCGGCTGGTGCCGGTCGCCTATGTGCCGATGCGCGATCCGGAAGAGACGGTGCGCATGCTCAAGGACGTCCACAAGCTGGGCTTCCGCAGCGTGAACATCCCGGCCTTCCCGATGGCCAAGGGCGACGCGACCGCCACGTCGATCGAGGTCCGCGCGCTCAACCGCGCCCAGAGCGCGGCGCTGAGCGGCGATCCCGGCGGCGACCGCTCCTACGCCGATCCCGAGTTCGACATCCTGTGGCAGACGCTGCAGGACCTCGACATGACGGTGACCATGCACCTGGGCGGCCGGGTCCCCCGCTTCGGCGAGAAGAAGTACTTCCTGGCCGACATGCCGATGAGCAAGGTCGCGATGATCGAGCCGGTCGCGATCTTCATCTTCAACGCCATCTTCCAGCGCTTCCCCAAGCTGCGCCTGGTGACGGTCGAGAGCGGCGTGGGCTGGATGGCCTGGCTGGCGGAGTATCTGGACCGCACCTGGGAAAAGCAGCGCTTCTGGACCGAGAGCCCGCTGACCGAGAAGCCCAGCTTCTTCATGGACCGCAACGTCTACGGCTCGTTCATCAACGACCGCATCGGCGTCCTGCTGCGCGACCAACCGGGCGGCAAGAACATCATGTGGTCGTCCGACTATCCGCACTCGGAGACCACCTTCCCCCACTCGCTGGAGGTGATCGAGCGCGACTTCGTCGGCATTCCGGAAGAGGACGTCCGCAAGATCGTCTGCGACACCGCCCGTCGGGTCTACGCCGTCGACTAGCGCGGCCCAATCGCACGGCGCGCGCGCCTTCAAGGGCGGGCGCGCCGATCGCGTAAGTAGAACAATAAAAAGAACAAAATAGCGTTAGGGAGGTGCGCGTCGTGGCGCAGATCGAGTTGGAACGCGCCGGCGTCGCTCCGCCCGACGAGCGCATTCGTCCGTACGCCTACTACGCGCTGGCCGTCCTCACGGCTTCCAGCATCCTGAACTTTGTCGACCGCCAGATCCTCTCGATCCTGGCCCAGGCCGTGAAGGCCGACCTGGAGCTGACCGACACCCAGCTGGGCTTTCTGCTCGGCACCTCCTTCGCCGTCTTCTACGCCGTGGTCGGCATCGCCATGGGCCGGATCGCCGATGCGGTGTCGCGCACGCGCCTGATGGGCGGGGGGCTGGCGCTCTGGTCGCTGATGACGGTGCTGGGCGGGGCCGCCAGCAACTACGCCACGCTGGCGGCGACGCGGATCGGCGTGGGCGTCGGCGAATCCACGGCCAACCCCTGCTCCCACTCGCTGCTCGCCCAGTATTTTCCCGCCAGCCGACGGGCGTTTGCGCTCGGGGTCTACCTGTCCGGCGCCTTCATCGGCGGCGCCGCGGCCCTGCTGGTCGGCGGCCTGATGCTGCAGCACTGGGGCGACCTCTGCCGCACCCTGCCGGTAGGCGGCGCCTGCAAGGTCGCCGGCTGGCAGGCGGCGCTCGCCACGGTCGGCGCGCCGGGCCTGCTGCTCGCCGTCCTGGTGGCCACCCTGCGCGAACCCGCGCGCCCGCCGACCGGGGACACCCGCCCCCTGCCGCGCCTGGTCGTCGAGGAATTCGGCTCGGCCATCCCGCCGTTCACCTTCGTGACCCTCTACGGCCTCGGGCGCGCGCGCGCGGTGGGCGCCAACCTGGTGTTGATCGTCACGCTGGCCGCGGCGGCGCTGTCGCTGATCCAGTTGACCGGCGACCTGCTGCAATGGGCGGCCCTGGCGCTCGGCGCCTATTCGATCCTGACCTGGGGCCAGGTGCTGCGGCTGCGGGACCTGCCGCTGTACAGGCTGACCTTCGGCTGCCCGACCTTCGCCCTGGCCATGATCGGCGCGGCCCTGGTCGCCTGCGTCATCGGCGCGGCGAGCGCCTGGGCGGCGCCTTTCGCCATGCGCGAACTGGGCATGTCCCCCGGCTCGGCCGGCCTGTGGCTGGGCCTGACCCACGCCGTCAGCGCCGCGGCCGCGGTCGTCATCGGCGGATGGATCACCGACCGGTGGAAGCGCCGCGACGTCCGCGCGCCGATCTGGATGTGTCTGGTAGCCCTGCTCACCTCGGCCCCGCCCATGGCTCTCATGCTGACGGCGGACAGCGTGCCGGCCTATCTAACGGCCTACTTCTTCTTCGGCTTCTTCGGCTCCAGCTGGTCCGGGGCGATCGCCGCCCTGGTCCAGGACCTGGTGCTGCCGCGCATGCGCGGCGCTGCGGCCTCGGCCTTCGCCCTGGTCAGCATCGTCATCGCCTCCGGGGCCGGCCCCTACTGGGCCGGCAAGGTCAGCACCCTCACCGGCTCGCTGGCGCTCGGGGTCATCAGCATCCAGGCGCTGACGCCGATCGCCGTCGGCGTTCTGCTGATCGCCGCCCGACGGCTGAAGGGCGAATCCGAAACCACCCGCCGGGCGCGCGCGAACGCCGCCGGCGAACCCCAACCTGGCCTAGCGCTGGCCTGAACGCGCGGAGGCAAGACGATGAATTCACTCGAGGAACCTATGAACAACGTCCTGATCGGCGACGATTCCATCTACGAGGAGCTCTACGACGTCCGGCGCGAGGCCGAGCACGCCGGCAACCTCGTCGAAGAGGACATGAACCCGGCGATGAACGCGCTGCGCGAGCGCGCGCCGGTGCAGAAGGGCTTCCTGCGCGAACTGCTGAAGCTGCCGCACCACCAGCGCCACGTGTTCGCCGTCGGCCGGCAGGGCTACACCGCCCTCACCTGGGACGCCTGCAACGCCGCTTTCCGCGACCACGAGCGGTTCTCCTCGAAGGTGATGCACACGCCCTCGGAGAGCGGCGAGCAGCGGCTCGGCATCCTGGAGATGGACGAGCCGGAGCACCGCACCTTCCGCGCCACCATCCAGCCGATGTTCCTGCGGCCCAAGACGCTGACCTGGTGGCGCGACCGCTTCATCAAGGACATCGTCGAGACCCTGGTCGCCAAGATCGCGCAGAACGACCGGGCTGAGCTCAACCTGCAGCTCTGCGCCCGGGTGCCGGTGCACACCATCACCCGCGCCATCGGCATGGAGGGCGATGACGCGATCATCTTCCGCCAGAACCTGGTCCGCACCAGCGCCCACGGCCGCATCTCGATGGACGAGGCCCGCGCGGCGAGCGCGACCGTCGACCGGATGCTGATCGAGCTGATCGCCAAGCGCCGGGTCGAGCCGGGCGACGACGTGCTCAGCGGCCTGATCCAGGCCGAACTCGACTTCCCGGACGGCGTGCGGCGGCCGCTGACTGAGCGCGAGATCGTCATCATGACCAAGCTCGTCATGCTGGCTGGCGGCGGCACCTCCTGGCGGCAGATGGGCATCACCATCTGGGCGCTGCTCACCCACCGCGAACAGCTCGAGGCGGTGCGGGCCGACCGCAAGCTGATCGACAAGGCGATCGAGGAATCCGTGCGCTGGAACCCCACCGACCCGGTGTTCAGCCGGCTGGTCGCTCAGGACACCGAACTGGAGGGCGTGCAGTTGCCCGAGGGCTCGGTGCTGGAGATCTGCCTGGGCGCGGCCAACCGCGACCCGAGCCGCTGGGACAACCCGGACGCCTACGACCTGCACCGTCCGCTGCAGAGCCACATGGGCTTCGGCATGGGCGGCCACCAGTGCCTGGGCATGAACGTCGCCCGCAGCGAGATCTGGGTGGCCATCAACGCCCTGCTCGACGCCTTCCCGAACCTGCGGCTCGATCCGGACGCCCCGGCGCCGCACATGACCGGCGGCCTGGAGCAGCGCGGCATGTCGGCGATCCCTGTCCTGCTGCGTTGATCGCGAGCCACTGGAGACGATCGAAATGAGCCAACAGCCCCCCTCGGCCGCGCAGCCGACCGACACCAGCCTGCTCGGCGAAGAGCACGTCCGCGTCTACCGCGAGACCAACGGCGAGACCGGCTACCTCTGGAACGGCGCGCCGATCCTGCTGCTCACCACCAAGGGCCGCAAATCCGGCGAGCCGCGGACCATCGCCATCATCCACACGACCTACAAGGACGGCTGGGTGATCGTCGCCTCCAAGGGCGGCGCGCCGAGCCATCCGGCCTGGTACCTGAACGTGCTCGACGATCCGAACGTCGAGGTTCAGGTGAAGGGCGACGTCTTCCAGGCGACCGCCCGCACGGCCGAAGGCCAGGAGCGCGAGGAGCTCTGGGCCGCCTCGAACCGGACCTGGCCGAAGTACGACCTCTACCAGTCCCGCACCGACCGCCAGATCCCGGTCGTCGTGCTGGAACCGAAGCGCAGCTAGCCGAGAGACCTCCCCCTCGGGCCGCGCCCGCCCTTATCCAGGCTTGCAATATCGAAATCCGATGTTGTAACGCCGACGAGCTCCTATTGGGGGAGCCGTTGACGATGAGGCTTACGTGGCGCGGCCCGCTCTTTCCGCTTCCCGGACCACGGAAGTGCTCGACCTGCTGACGGCCTTCCCCGGGCGCGCCTTCACCATGGCCGAGATCGTCCGCGCGACGAAGATCAACGTCGCCTCCTGCCATGCGGTGCTGGCGGCGCTGACCAGCCGCGGCTACCTGACCCGGCTGCCGCAGCAGAAGACCTATGTGCTGGGCCCGGCGCTGATCGCCGTCGGCCCCGCCAGCCGGCTCAGCCAGCCGCTGATCGCCCGCGCCCAGGACGCCGCCCGCGAGCTGTTCAACGAGACCGGCGTGCCGGTGCTGCTGAGCACCATTGTCGGCGAGGACATCCTGGCGCTGACCTCTCTCGTCGACCGCGCCGGGCGCAGCGCCGGCATGCGGCTCGGCCAGCGCATGCCGCTGGAGCCGCCGCTCGGCGCGCACTTCGTGGCCTGGGCCTCGGAGCCGGCGATCGAGGCGTGGCTCGCCCGCGGCGGCGAGCAGGACCCGGAACTGGTCCAGGCCTGGCGCGACGCCCTCGCGCTGGTCCGCAAGCGCGGCTTCCAGGTGACCCTCGGCTCGAGCATGGAGACCGAGTTCGCGACGCTGATGGCCGAGATGGCCTCCGGCCGGCAGCCGATCGAATACCGCGACCAGGCGACCAGCCTGGTCGGCGCCCATCCCTGGCGGCTGTCTCAGCCGGACACCATCGAGCCAGCCGAGCTCTACGACGTGGTGCTGATCGCCGCGCCGATCTTTGACCAGAGCGGCGAGGCCCGGCTCAGCCTCTGCCTCGGCGGCTTCGGCGAGAAGCTCACCGGCGCGCAGATCACCGCCTACGCCGACCAGCTGCTGCGCGTCTGCCTGCAGGTGATGCGCGAGGATCGGGGCGGCTGACGCCGCCCGCCGGCTCAGGGCGCGAACCAGCGGTCCTTGGCGACCACCTTCGGCTGCTCCGGATCGCCCTCGTAGGCCGGGGTCATGATCTGCAGGCCGTGTTCGTTGAACTGGTCGAGGATGTTGCGGTGCAGGTCCGTGTAGACCCGCGCCATGAACTTGGCCTCGTCGGAGTAGCCGTTGATCTCGTAGATCACCGCGAAGTCGCCCAGCTGCTTCTGCAGCACGAACGGCGGCGGATCGAGCAGCACGCCCGGCGTGCGGCGCGCCGCCTCGATCAGCAGCGCCTCGACCAGCCGCCAGGGCGCGTCGTAGCCGATGCCGATCTCGGTGTGCAGGATTAGCCGCCCCTCGCGCGCCGGCAGGCTGTAGTTCGTCACCTCGCTGCCGAGGATCGACGAATTGGGGATGGTGACCTCCTCGTTCTTCACCGTACGCACGTGGGTCACCATCAGCCGCACGTCGGTGACGTCGCCGAGCACCTCGCCGATCCGCACCCGGTCGCCGACCCGGAAGGCGCGGCGATAGAGGATCATGTAGCCGGCGACGACGTTCGCCACCGCCGCGCTGGAGCCCAGCGAGAGCATCACCCCGGCCAGGATCGACAAGCCCTTGAAGGCGTCGGTGTCGGAGCCGGGGATCAGCGGATAGGCGATCACCAGCGCCATCGCCACCACCGCCCCGCGGACCAGGTTATAGGTCGGCCCGGCCCATTCCTGCTCGAAGCGGCCGACCGTGATGCTGCCGTCCTCGATCGCCTCGAAGTAGAGGCGCGCCAGCGACAGGCCGAAGCGGGTGACGAAGAAGATCAGCGCCAGCAGCAGCAGATTGGGGATCGCCGCGACGAAGCCGTCGGCGAAGCTGGAGAGCGGTTCAGCGACGGCTTGCGCCAGCCGCCGGCCGGCGCCGCGGGTCCAGGGGAACTGCGACAGGACGTATTCGGCCAGGAAGAACAGCAGCACCACGACCGCCACCCAGCGCGCGACGCTGAGCACGCCGCGCAGGCTCCGCCACAGGTGCGCCACGCGCCGCATCCGCCGCGACGCCGTCGTCAACACCGCGACCCGCTGATCGAAGGCGCGCTGGACCAGTGCTTCGCCGCGATCCAGCAGCCACAGCACGGCGCCGAAGGCGATCGTGGCGACCGCCACGGCCACGCCGGCCCGGACCATGCTGGCCACCAGCTCTTGCGGCGTCCGGCCGCGGCGATGCTCGACGATGGCGCGGTTGATGCGGTCCGCGTACACCCGGGCGAGCAGGCCTTGCGGGACGTCCTCGGCCGCCGCGTCGGCCTCGGTCACCGCCATCACCACCCGGGAGTCGCCGATGATCTCGGTCACGTCGGCATTCGGGCGGGTCGACAGGGTCCCCGGCCGAAACGCAGCGTCGGCCGCCAGCGCCTCGATCTTGCGGCGGATGTTGTCCGCCCGCTGGGGCGCCGGATAGGCTTCGATCCCGCGCACGTGGAACAGCACCCGGCCGTCGACCTCCACGGCCGCCCCGGCTTCGGGAGCCTCCGCCTGAGCAGCCGCGCCGGCTTGCGCCAGGGCCGCCGGCGCCAGCCACAGGCAGAACAGCAGGACGAGCAGCCCGCAAATTGGCCCAAGACGCCGTCCTGATGTCGAACTGACAGCCACGAACCGCTCCGCGCGGCCCTTGCGGGCGACCTGGATTTCCTGCCCGGCTACAGCGCCGCGGACGGCGCAAAGCTTGAGCGATCGCTCCAGACATACCCTCGCCGACCTGACCTGCGGATCCGGGGAAACCCGGAGAAGGTCCCCCGCCGCGGCCCCGCTCAGCCGGCCTGGGTCAGCCCGTCGACAAACCCCGCAACGCGCTCGAAGGTCTCCGCCGCGCCGGTCAGCGTCAGGCCGCGGGTGACGGCGACGTGCTCCATGCCGGCGACTGTCTGCAGTTGCGCGGCGACGCCCGCCGCCTGCAGCGCCGCATGGAACTTGCGGGCGTCATCGGCGAGCACCTCGCCCTCGCCGAGACTGACCAGGGTTGGCGGAAAGCCCTCCAGCGTGGCGAACAGCGGCGAGGCCAGCGGGTCGCTCGACGCATGCCCCTGCAGATAGAGATCCGCGGCGGTCTCGGCGGATTCCTGGGAGAACAGCGGATCGGTCGCGGCGTTGGTCCAGTAGCTTCCGGCGCTGACCGTCAGGTCCAGCCAGGCCGACAACAGGATCAGGCCGGCCGGGGCCGCGCCCTCCCCCGCCGCCAGCGCCGTCAGGCTCGCGGCCAGCCCGCCGCCGGCGGAGTCGCCGGAGACGATCAGCGGCCGCGCACCCTCCCGGCGCAGCGCGCGATAGACCGTATGCGCGTCGTTCAGGCCGGCGGGGAACGGGTGCTCGGGGGCCAGCCGATAAGTCGGGCAGACCACCTCGACGCCGCAGCGGGCGGCGAGCGCGGCGGCGTAGGGGCCGATCATCTCCGGGCAGCCGAGGCGGAAGCCGCCGCCGTGCAGGTGCAGGACCAGGCCGCGCGCCGGCCCCGACGGCCGAAAGCGCAGCACGCGGACGCCGTCCAGCGAGGTCTCCTCGGGCGCGGGCGTCGTGCGCCAGGTCCCGGCCGCCACCGCGCCGGTCATCCCCTCGCGACGCGCGGCGACCTCCGCCGGCGCCGGACGGCCCGCACGCTCCGGCGGCAGCCGCAGATCGGTCGCCTGCTTTGCGGTCTGGCTCATCGCTGCGCCGCCAGGCGGATGGCCGAGCCGAGGCCGGCGGCGGTGCGCGTGGCCCCGCGGCGCTTCAGCTCCGGGATGACGTAGTCGCCGAGCAGCTCGATCGACTTCATCACCGCCTCGTGCGGCAGGTAGCCGAACTTGGTGTAGCAGAGCACCTGGTCGACCCCGACCTCCTCGTATTTGAGGAACTTCTCGAGGCATTCCTCCGGCGTGCCGACGATCACCATGTCCTCCTTGTCGAACTGGGTGATGTCGAAGTCGCCGCGCGCCTGCTTGTCGAGCAACGGGAAGGCGCGCTTCTGATCATCCTCGCTCAGGTGCGCCAGCTCCCACTTGATGCTGAACTGGGCGACGGTGGTGTACCACCACCACATCGACTCCCAGAGCCGGTTCTGCTCGAACTTCGAGCGCGACTCCGCGCAGTGCACCAGGGTGTAGATGCCGGCCTTGTTGGTTCTCACGCTGGTCAGCGGCGTCGCGGTCTCCTGCGCCTGCCGGTAGATGTCGAGCAACGGCTTCAGCTTGCTGAGCGGCTGCAGGATCGAGAAGCACAAGAGGCCCAGGCCGTTCTCGCCGGCCATCCGCGCGGTGTCGGCCGACGAGGCCGCCATCCAGGCCGGCGGATGCGGGTACTGGTACGGCTTCGGGGTGACCATCCGCTTCGGGAAGTCGAGGTGTTCGGAGTGCTCCTCGTAGTACTCCTGCTCCCACATGCCGACGACCGAGCGGGCCGCGGCGCACATCTTCTCCTTGCTGCGGTCGCGGTCGACGCCGAAGGCGATCTGCTCCATCGGCGTCGAGCGGCCCATGCCCCATTCGACGCGCCCGCCGGAGAGCAGGTCGACGGTGGCGACCTTCTCGGCGACCCGGGCCGGGTGGATGAACTCGTGCGGCATCAGGGCCACGCCGAAGCCCAGCTTGATGTCCTTGGTGATCTGCGACAGCGCGCCCAGCACCACCTCGTTGCAGGGCATGTGCGAGCGGCCCTCGCGGAAGTGATGCTCGACGCACCAGACCGTCTCGAAGCCCTTCTTGTCGGCCAGGACGATCTGCTCGAGGCTTTCGCGGTAGGCCGCGCGTTCGGCGGTCCGCTGGCCCCAAGGATGTTGTCCTGCCCAGGGCTGGGGCGCTTCGATCTCGTACAGCAGTCCGAGTTCCATGACGTTCTCCTGGCCTGCTCAGACTTGCGGGTTGCGCTTGTTGATCTCGAACGGCCGGGACCCGGCGCAGAACTTGGTGCTCAGCGCGGAGTCGACCGAGATGGTCTGGCCGGAGATCCCCGAAGCCAGGTCGCTCAGCAGGAAGACGATGGTGTTGGCGAGTTCGTCCGGCGTGGTCCAGACGATGCTCGGCGCGTTGGCGCCGGCCAGGGCCGCGCCGGCGTGCGGCGTGCTCGGTCGGTTCATCACCCGGTCGGTGGCGACCGCGCCCGGCTGCACCGTGTTGGCGCGGATCCCGTACTTGCCCCACTCGAAGGCCATGGTCCGGGTCAAGGCGGCGATGCCCGACTTGGCCGCGCCGTAGGGGCCGTGGAACGGCGCCGCGGCGATCGAGCTCACCGAGCCGACGTTGACGATCGACCCCGGCGCGTCGCGCCGGATCATCGAAGCCGCGGCGTCGCGGCAGATGCGGAAGACGTACTCGAGGTTCAGGTTCAGGGTGTCGCGGAACATCTCCGTCGACGTCTGCTCCAGCGGGATCCATTCCTCCGCCTTGGTGCCGCCGGCGACGTTGACGACGCCGTCGAGCCGGCCGAACCGGCCGACCACTGTTGCGACCAGCGGATCGGTCTGGGCGGCGTCCATCAGGTTGGCGACGACCCCGTGGCAGCGGCCGCCGGCCGCCTCGACGTCGGCGATCGTCAGATCGAGGATCTCCTGGGCCTGGTCGACGGCGACCACCGTCGCGCCCGTCGCGGCCAGCCGCCGCGCGGTCGCCCCGCTGATGCCGCCGCGGGCCGCGCCGCACAGCAGCACCACGCGTCCTTCTAGATCGATGCATATGGCCATGCGTCAGCCTCCCTGGGCTCCGGGCCGCCGTCTGTCGCGGCAATCCTTTTGCATTATCGAAAATGGCAGTGTAATATAGATAGTGATCCCGCTAACCGGATCTGTCAAACCCACCCGCCTCCAGGAATCCGCGTGCCAAGACCTGCGCTGTCCGCCTCGCGCGGCGTCGATATTCTGGATTTCCTCGCCGGCTTCCCGGGGCGCAGCTTCACGCTGTCGGAGATCGCCCGCGCCGCGAAGATCAACGTCGCCTCGTGCCATGCGGTGCTGAGCGCGCTGACCGAGCGCGGCTACCTGAGCCGCACCAGCCAACGCACCTATGCGCTGGGGCCCGCCCTGGTGGCCGTGGGGCACGCCGCGCTGAAGAGCCAACCGCTGGTCGCGCGGGCTCGCGAAGCGGCCGAGGAACTCGCCGCGGAGTTCGGCGTCGGCGTGCTACTGAGCGCGGTGGTCGGCGACGAGATCCTCGGCGTCGTGGCGATCGACACGCCCGACGGCCGCGACCCGGGCTTGCGGGTCGGCGAGCGCATGCCGCTGGCCCCGCCGGTCGGCGCGCCGTTCCTCGCCTGGTCCTCGGCCGAGGCGATCGACGCCTGGATCGCCCGCCGGGCCGGCGCCGCCGACGCCCAGCTAGTGGCGGAATGGCGCGAAGCGCTGGCGACGATCCGCCGCCGCGGCTTCCAGGTGACGCTGCGCGCGCCGGACAGCTCGGAGCTGGCGTCGCTGATGGCCGAGATGGCCTCCGGCCGGCAGGCCCCGCAGTACAAGGACCAGATGATCCGCCTGGTCGGCTCGCTGGACCACCACCTCTCGCAGCCGGCCGAGCTCCAGCCCGACGCGCTCTACGACATCGTGCTGATCGCCGCCCCGATCTTCGACCAGAACGGCGAAGCGGCGTTCAACCTCTGCCTCGGCGGCTTTCCCGAGCCGGTCAGCGGCGCGCGGATCCAGGCCTACGCCGACCGGCTGGTCCGCACCTGCGTGCAGATCATGCGCGAGAACCGCACCCAGGCGGCGTAGACGCGGCTTAGCCGACAAAGACCGTCATCCCCGACGGCCTGAAAGGCCGATCCGGGACCCAGGGCGGCCGTGCGCACCGCTCCTGGGTCCCGGCTCTCCGCTTCGCTACGGCCGGGATGACGGAGTGATTTAGCCTGCGTCCATGTAAGGGGCGCTCAGCTCTGCTTCGCCCCACCCTCGCCCAGGCCGACGCGGACGAACTCGGCGCCCGCTTCGCCGGCGCGCAGGCTGTAACGGGTGTCCTTCGGCACGAACAGCGCATCGCCGAAGCCCAGCGCTTGGTCGCCGAAGGTCAGGTCGCCGGACAGGACATAGATCACCTCGTCCTCCGGATGGCTGTGCGGCGGCTCGAAGTGGTGCGGCTCGTAGCGGCTGCGCTGCATGTTCGGCCGGCCGGCGACGCCGCCGGGCAGCAGCGACTTTAGAGCACCCGCGGCTCGCCGGCCTTGGCCCGGCCGGGCCAGTCGGCCGAGGTCTCCCGCCACTCCTGGTCCGCGTCGCGGACGACGATGACGCTCATCGCTTCAATCCTCGCCTCAGACCGCGATGTTGTAGAGCTTGGCGGCGTTGCCGGAGAGCACCTTGACCTTCTCCTCTTCGGTCAGGCCGGCCATCGCCTTGTCCATATCGTCGACCGGATAAAGGCAGACGGGATGCGGGAAGTCGGTTTCGAACAGGACGTTGTCGACCCCGACCGACCGGATCTGGCGCGTCAGGTCGCGCCGCTCGAACCAGAAGCAGGCGTGGAAGTTGGTGGTGAAGTATTCGCTGGGCAGGCGCTGCAGCTTGGCGACGTTGGCGCCGGTCTCCTTGTACTCGTAGTCGATCGCCTCCAGCAGGAAGGGGATCCAGCCGATCCCGCTCTCGACCGAGACGAACTTCAGCTTCGGGAACCGGTCGAGCAGGCCCGACAGGATCAGGTTGCCCATCACCCGGCCGTTGTTGATGAACAGCATCGCTCCGCCGAGCGCGGCGCGCATGTCGTAGTGCAGGCCCGGCCAGCCCTGGGCGCCGACGAAGTCCATCGACTGCTCGGAGGCGCCGATGTGGAAATTGACCGGCATGTCATAGGCGACACAGGCCTCCCACATCGGGGCCCAGTGATCCTGGCCGAGATCCGGCAGCCGGCTGCCGTCGGCGCGGATCAGGTAGTGCGGGTCGGAGTTGATGTTGATCCCCTTCAGGCCCATCCGATGGGCCCGCTCGATCTCCGCCACCGATAGGTCGACGTCCCACCAGGGGATCAGCGCCATCGGGAAGATCCGCTCGCCGCTGTCGCGCTGAATCTCGGCCATGGCGTCGTTGAAAAGCTGCACGCTGATCAGGCGCAGCTCTTCATCGACCTTGACCGCGTTCTGGCCGCCGAAGCCGAGGATGTTCGGGTAGAGGATCTGCGCGCTGATCCCCATGTCGTCCATCATCAGCACCCGCTCGCGGGTCGAGTGCGAGGCCGGGTGCACCTCCTCGAACTGGTGGTTGATGAACTCGAGCCCCGGCCACTTGGTGTTCTCCTTGGTCACCGTCGAGGCCGGGATCGCGCCCTTCAGCAGGATCTTGTCGCCGTCGATCACCCAGGAGCGGACGCCGTCGATCACCTTCACCTGCGGCACCCGGTCCTTGAACTTGGCCGGCGCGCGCTTGGTCCAGAGGTCGTGCGGCTCGACCAGATGGGTGTCGACGTCGATCACCTTGCGGCCGCCGAAGACCGCCGGGTTGTTCAGAATGGGCTTGTTCATGGCGGGAGTCCTTCGAACTTGGTGTTGCTTTAGCCGCGCGCGAGCGGCGAGACCGAGACGGGCACGTCCATGCGTCCGACCCGCGGGATGTCGATGGTCATGACGTCGCCCGGCGCGACCGGCCCGACGTCGGCGGCCCCGGAGAAGATCACGTCCCCGGGGTAGAGGGTCATCACCGTCGAGGCGAAGGCGACCAGCTGCGCCGGGCTGCCCGTCAGGTCGCTAAAACTGCGCTCGCCGCGCGGCTCGCCGTTGACGAAGAAGGTGTAGCCGAGCGCCGACGGATCCGGGATCTCGTCGGCGGTGACCAGGCACGGGCCGAGGACGCCGTAGGTGTCGAACGACTTGCAGAAGGTGAAGAACTCCTTCTCCTCCTTCATCGTCATGTCCAGCGCGCAGGTATAGCCCGCTACATAGGTCAGCGCCTCGGCCTCGCTGACGTTGGTGCATTGACGGCCGATGACGATCGCCAGCTCCGGCTCGTGCAGGGTGGTGCGGTCGGTCCAGCGGATCTGCACCCCGTCGCCCTCGCCGGCGGCGGCGCTGGTCATCTTGAACAGAAAGCCCATCATGCCGAGCGGGGCCCCATGGTGCGACCAGTTGCCGACGCCGCAGACGAACTTGCCGGGATTGGCCACCGGCGACAGCAGCCGCACCTCCTCGCGCGGGATCAGCGGCGCGTCGGAGGCCAGCGCCGCCATGCGCGGCCGCAAGGCCTCGAGGTTGGCGATCAGCTGGTCGCCCGGCGGCAGCGGCCAGCGCAGCGCCGGCAGATCCTCCGTCACGGCGGTAACGTCGCGCACGCCGCCATCCTCCAGCAGCCCGAGCCGCGGCGTGGCGTTCGCGTCGACCTTCAAGGTGAACCGGCAGATCCGCATCGCGCCTCCTCCCTCTCGCCCGCCTCGCCGCGCTCCAGCGCGATCTATTGCAATGGCGATATTGATTTCGTTTATTGCGATATCGTGAGCCTGAGACGCGGGATTGTCAAACCTCCGATCGCCATCGAGGCTGGGCGTCGGCTCGCTTGACGCCGCGGTCGGTATTTCGGTACAATTTTCGCAATAACGAATATTGTGTCGCAGCCTGAGACGGCCCGCCGGAGGAGACCATCATGACCAGCACGCCCGCCGGATCCTCGCCCTCGACTACGGACGCCAGGCCCCTGAGCGGCATCAAGGTGGTCGAGGTGGCGATGTGGGCCTTTGTGCCCGCCGCTGGCGGCATGCTGTCGGACCTGGGCGCCAGCGTGATCAAGATTGAGCCGCCCACCGGCGATCCGCTGCGCGGCCTGAAGATCCAGGCGGCGAGCGCGACCAACGGCTTCGATATGTCCTGGGAGGCCTATAACCGTGGCAAGCGCAGCGTCGCGCTCGACCTGCGCCAGCCGCAGGGCGTCGAGGTGCTCTACAAGCTGATCGCCGACGCCGACGTCTTCCTGACCAACCTGCTGCCGCCGGCGCGGCGCAAGATGAAGATCGACGTCGAGGACATCCGCGCCCGTAACCCGAACATCATCTACGCCGTCGGCAGCGCCACCGGCCGCCGCGGCCCGGAGGGCGAGAAGGGCGGCTACGACTCGATCAGCTTCTGGGCGCGCGGCGGGGTCGCCGCCGCCGTCACGGCCGACGGCGCCGCCTACCCGGCCCAGCCGCCGGGCCCGGCCTATGGCGACGTGACCAGCGGCGCCATGCTGGCGGCCGGCGTCTCCGCCGCGATCGCCCAGCGGGCCATGACCGGCCACGCCTCGGTGGTCGACGTTTCGCTGCTCGGGACCGCGGCCTGGTCGATGCAGCGCGCGATCATGCAGGCCACCGCCCAGGGAACCCGCGGCCTGACCAAACCCAAGCGGGATCAGCTGATAAACCCGCTGGTGAACATCTACCGCACCAGCGACGACCGCTACCTGTCGCTGTGCATGCTGCAAAGCGACAAGTACTGGGGCCGCTTCTGCGAGCTGGCGGGGCGTCCGGATCTGGCGACCGACGACCGCTTCGCGAGCTCCGAAGCCCGCGCGCGGCATGGCGGCGCCGGGGTCGCCGAGCTCGACGCCATCTTTGGCGCCCGCACGCTCGCCGAGTGGCGCGAGATCCTGCTGCAGCAGGACGGCCAGTGGGAGGTCGTGCAGGAGGTCGGCGAGCTCAAGGACGATGCGCAGGTCCAGGCCAACGAGATCCTGCAGCCGGTGGACTATCCCGACGGCCGGCAGCTCTACATGGTCAGCGTGCCGGCGCAGTTCGACGGCGCGCCACTGCGGGCCCGTCCGGCGCCCGACGTCGGCGCCCATAGCGACGAGGTGCTGGCGGAGCTCGGCTACGACGAAGACGCGATCATCGATCTGAAGGTCGCGGGCGTCGTGCTGTGAGCGCGTCAGCGTCCGCACCGCCCCGCCAGCTGCCGGCGCTGGAGCCCGACACCGCCTTCTTCTGGACGGCCGGCGCTGAAGGCCGCCTGAAGATCAGCCGCTGCCAGGATTGCGGCCGCTATCAACACCCGCCCCTGCCCCGCTGCCCGACGTGCGGCGGCGAGGTCGCGCCCGAGCCGGTGTCCGGCCGCGGCCGAGTGGCGACCTTCACCATCAACCAGCAGGCCTGGGTCCCCGGCCTGGCGGTGCCGTTCGTGTTCGCCGCCGTCGAGCTGGCCGAACAGGCCGAACTCTACGTCTTCACCAACATCATCGGCTGTCCGCCGGAGGACGTGCGGATCGGCATGCCGGTCGAGGTGAGCTTCGAGCCGCACGGCGAGATCTATCTGCCGCTGTTCCAGCCGACCGGAGGCGCCGATGTCGGCTGAAACCTATCCTGAGAAGCAGGTCTGCATCACCGGCGTCGGCCAGTCCGAAGTCGGCCGCCCGTCCAGCCGCAGCGCGCTGCAACTGACCCTCGACGCCTGCTTGGCGGCGATCGCCGACGCCGGCCTGACGCCGGCGGACATCGACGGCCTGACCACCTATCCCGGCCCTTCGCAGGAGGGCGGCGGCATCTCGCCGGTCGGGGCGACCGAGACCATGCTGGGGCTCGGCCTGGAGCCGACCTGGGTCGGCGCCTCGACCGAGGGCCACGCGCACATGGGCGCGATCATCAGCGCCATCCAGGCGATCGCCTCGGGGCTGTGCCGCCACGTGCTGGTGTTCCGCACCGTCGCCCAGGCCAGCGCGCGGGCCAAGGTGCACCACGCCGCCGTGCTCGGCGGCGGCGACAAGTCGACGCCGGCGCGCGGGGCCAACGCCTGGACCCTGCCGTTCAACGCGCTGTCGCCGGCGAACATGTACGCGCTCTACGCCCAGGCCTATTTCGCCAAGTACGGAGCGACCTCGGAGCAGTTGGGCGCGATCGCCGTCAACAGCCGCAAGATGGCGGCGCTTAACCCCAACGCCATCTACCGGAAGCCGATCACGATCGAGGACTATCTGGCCTCGCGGGTGATCTCTTCGCCGCTGCGGCTCTACGACTGCGACACCCATATCGACGGCTCGACGGCGATCCTGCTGTCGCGTCGCGACGTCGCCAAGGACCTCGCCCGGCCGCCGATCGAGATCGAGGCGATGGGCATGGCGCTCGGCGGCCTCGGCTTCGGCCTGCACCGTGGCGACTTCACCACCCTGGCCGCCGACCGGGCCGGGGCGATGATGTGGTCGCGCACCGACCTCAAGCCGGCGGACGTCGACGTCGCCCAGATCTACGACGGCTTCTCGATCCTCACCCTGATCTGGCTGGAAAGCCTGGGCCTATGCGGCCGCGGTGAAGCCGCCGCCTTCGTCGAGGGCGGAACCCGCATCGGCCTGGACGGCGTGCTGCCGATGAACACCAGCGGCGGCCAGCTGTCCGCCGGCCGGTTCCACGGCTTCGGCCACACCTATGAGGCCTGCCTGCAGCTGTGGGGCCGCGCCGGCGAGCGCCAGGTCCGCGACGCCCAGGTCTGCGCCGTCAGCAACGGCGGCTACGGCTACGGCGCGCTGCTGCTGAAGCAGACCGCCTGACGGACCGCCGCCCGGCGCCGCCCTATCCGGCGCCGGGTTTAACTTCGGATGGTTCGGTTCAACTGCCTGACGCTCAAGCTTCCTGTCCGTGGGCCTGGCCCGCGGTTGGGAAAGGAAGGCGATGTCCGCGCCGCCGCACGACGACGTGCGCATGACCCGCGAGATGCTGGCGTTGGCGCCGAAGCTGAGATCGCGCGCCTGGACGCTCACCCGCGGCCGCGGCGACGCCGACGACCTGGTGCAGGAGACGCTGCTCCGCGCCTGGCAGTTCCGCCACACCTTCCACGACGGGACCAACCTCAAGTTCTGGCTCTACCGGATCTTGCGCAACGTCTTCCTGGCCGACGTCGCCAAGCCGAAAGCCGTGCAGGATGTCGACGGCAAGTTCACCGCGCGGCTGGCGCAGGAGCCCGACCAGGAATGGCGGCTGCGCTTCAGCGAATTGCGGAACGGCCTGGCGAAGCTGCCGGCGCTGAACGGCGAGGCGCTGGTGCTGGTGGCCGCCTCCGGCCTGACCTACGACGAGGCCGCCGCAGTGCTAGGATGCTCCGCCGGCACCGTGAAAAGCCGGGTCAACCGGGCGCGCGAGCGGCTGGCGGAAACCCTCGACCTCGAGATCGAAGGCCCGCGGCACGGCATCGCCAGACCGACGCGTCTGGCCGGCGCGCGGTGACCTGCCCGGTCCAACGCGCGAAAATCACCCTCCGCCGAAGTGTCTGCGACCGGACATACGTGAACCATGTTCGATGAGATGGTGACCACCGGCCGGCAGGCTGGGAGCGAAACGTCCGCAAACAAGAGCATCCCCGGGCGCGACGTCGCCCGGGCGAAGCCTTACTCCGCGGCCACCGGCGTCGCCGCCGGCTCGATGCTCACCGGCACCCCCGAATAGCGCGCCATCCCCGTCACCGGATCGACCTGGCGGATGCTGGTCAGCAGGTTGACGTTGGCGTCGACATGGCCGTGCGGAATGGAGACGACGCCGGAGCGGACCTTGCCGTCGACCCGGGCCTTGGCGCGGATCTCCCCGGCTTCGGTGCGGACCGTCACCAGCTGGCCGTCGGCGACGCCGAGCGACGCCGCGTCGCCGGGGTTCAGCAGGATGTCCGAAACGTCGCCCAGGAACAGCAGCTGGGCGTTGACGTGCCGCCGCTGGCGGCGCGGGATCAGCCGCAGCGGCGCAGGCCCGTCAGCTTCCGCCAGCTGCGCGCGGCTCACCGCCGTCAACTGGTCGACCAGGATCTGTGGCGCCAGCCGCCAGCCGCCCAGCCGTTCGATGTGGTCGTCGACCCAGGCCGCGGGCAGTTCCGGCGCGGCGACCTCGACGTAGCGCTTCTCCGAAAGCTCGCCGAAGCTGCAGCGCGCATAGGGCATCAGGTTGGCCAGCACGGCGTCGTCCGCGCCCTCGGCCCGGTCGTCCGCCGGCAGCCCGGCCGGCGGCTCGAAGCCCATCCGCCGGATCAGCTCCGACAACATCCACCAGGCCGCGCGACGGTCGCCGATCGGGGCGATCGACGCCGGCGCATACTGGGCGTCCACCCGCGGGCTGAGGAAATCCCACAGGGCGAAGTCCGGCCGCTCCAGCTGGCCCTTGGTCGGCAGCACGTGGGTCGAGAGCGCCGTGGTCTCGTTCTCGATGATCTCCAGCGTCGCGAACACCTCCAGCTTCTTGAGCGCCGCACCGAGCGCATTCGCATCAGGGAACGAGCGGATCATGCTGCCGCCGAGATTGACGAAGGCGCGGATGTGCCCGGCGTTGATCTCGTCCGGCAGCGCGGCGCACGGCCAGTCGCCGACGAAGCTCGGCAGCTCCGGCCGGCTCTTCGGCCCGGGACCGAACGGCTCGGTGATGACCGGCAGCGGGGCGGCGTCCATCGGCGCGTTAAAGCCGGGGTGAAACCAGGTCCCGCCGGGCCGATTCATCGAGTCGGTCAGGATCATCAGCACCCAGGCGAGCCATTGGGTGAGGTTGCCCCCTTCCGACATGGTCACGCCGGTGCCGGTCTCCACCGCCAGCCGGCCGGCCTTGCGCACCGAGGCCAGCAGGTCGGCGAGGTCGCCGGTCGTGACGCCGCTGATCCGCGCGGCCTGCGCCGCGTCGAACGGCTCGACCGCCGCGCGCAGCGCCTCGGCGTCCACCGTACGACTGGCCAGCCCCGCAGCGTCGGCGCCCGCGCGCAGCAGGTCGCGGACCAGGTAGGCGAGGATGGCGTAGTCCGTGCCCGGCAGCGGCGCCATGTGGCGCGAGGCGAAGCCGGCGGTCTCGCTTTCGCGCGGGTCGATCACCCAGACCTCGCCGCGCGCCGCAGCGGCCTTGATGGTCGGCGCCGGGTTCGGCATCGCCACCGTGTGGCCGTGCGAGATCATCGGGTTGATGCCGATGTAGACGACCAGGTTCACCCGCTCGTAGTCCGGACGGACGCTGAAGCCGGGAAAGCCGCCGACCAGGGTCGCCACCAGGGTCTTGGCGGTGCCGTCGATGGTCAGCGGGCTGAACTTGGCCGGCGTGCCGATCGCCGCCTGCAGTTTCTCGGACATCCGGTATCCGGCGGCGTCCATGCCCAGGCCGCTGCCGAAGAAGATGCCCACCGCCTCCGGGCCGTGCCGGTCGATCACCGCGCGCAGCTTGCCGGCCAGGTCGTCCAGGCAGGCGTCCCAGCTCACCGGCGCCTGCGCGCCGTCGGCGCCGCGCATCAGCGGCCGCTCGATGCGCTGTGGGTGATGATGGACTTGTCCGAGCGCGCGACCCTTCGGGCAGGTGTAGCCGTGGGTCACCGGGTGGTCGCGGTCGCCGCGCACCTTGACCACCTCGTCGCCGTCGATGTCGATGAGGATGCCGCATTGGGAGGTGCAGATCCGGCAGTAGCTGCGTTCCGTGCGGAGGGCGCGTTCAGACACCGGCTCACCTGTCGTCGTTTCCCGCGGCCGGACCGCCGGCCACCCCTTAATTGGCGCGATTTAAGCACTCGCTTAAGAACGGCTGTCAATGTTGACGCGACGTCGCCCCGGCCGCGTCGGAGCTGTACAAAGGCGGCGAGCGAAACCGGTGGAGACACGCGCGATGACATCCGAGCGGCGCAACGGCGAGGAGAGCGCCCGCACGCGCACCGCCATCCTCGACGCCACCGCCCAGATCATGCGCGAGGAAGGCTACGCCGCGGTCAGCTCGCGCAAGGTGGCCGAGCGGGCCGGCCTGAAGTCGCAGCTCGTCCACTACCATTTCGGCACGATGGACGAGCTCTTCCTCGCCCTCTACCAGCGCTACGAGCAACAGCACTTCGCGCGGCACGCTCAGGCGCTCGCCTCGCGCAATCCGCTGAGGGCGCTGTGGGATCTGAGCGTCGACGCCGCCGGCGCCGAGCTGTCGCTCGAGTTCATCGCCCTGGCCAACCACCGCAAGGCGATCCGCAAGGAGATCGCCCGCTCCACCGAACGCTATCGCAGCCTGCAGGTCGCCGTGGTCTCGCGGTTCGCCGAAGATCTCGCCCTGTCGCCGGACGACATGCCGGCCGACGTGCTGTGCTTCCTGATGGTCGCCACCTCGCGCGCCCTGATCACCGAGGCGGCGGTCGGCGTTTCAGCCGGCCACGCTTCGATGCGCGCCTACATCGAACGTCAACTGCAGGCGCTCGAAGCGCGCACGCCCAAGGCTTGAGCGAGCGCTTAAGCTCTCGCCGGGCGCCCTGACCGACACGCGTTGAGGCTCGACCGTTGCACGCGGGCAACGCCGACACCTTTTTCACGATCGTAAATTCCATTTGACCGAACAAGATTACCTCGGTCCATTACAATACAGAAATAGAGTCGAGGCGGACCAGATAACCGCCAGTCGCAGGGGAGTGAAAAGGCCAAACTAAGAGTTGTGCGCCCTGCTCGCGCGGCGCGATCGCTGGTCGCGTCGAGTTGACCGCGAACACAGCCGCCGCAGGGACAGTGTTAACGCCAGGCCGGACGGTCGCACCGTCCGCCTAGGGGATTTGCGTGCACCGCGTACTCACAAAATGACGCCGGCGGCTTCGGCCCGCGGCAAGTCAAACGCGAAAGAACTTTGGGAGAGGGAGGCTGATGAAACAACGCCAAGCAAGAGCCGCGCTTTTTGTAACGAGCGCCATCACCGCGCTGGTCGGCGCCGCGCCGGCATTCGCACAGAGCACCTTGAACGAGGTCGTCGTGACCGCCCGGCGCGTCGAAGAGCGCCTGCAGGACGTCCCGATCTCGATCACCGTCTACAACCAGGATCAGCTTGATCAGCGCAACATCGTCACCGCGACCGACCTGGCGACCTACACGCCGTCGCTGACCACCAACCAGCGGTTCGGCCCGGAAAAGAGCTCGTTCGTCATCCGCGGCTTCACCCAGGAGTCCGGCACCTCGCCGTCCGTCGGCGTCTATTTCGCCGACGTGGTGCTGCCGCGCGCGCAAGGCGGCACGACCTCGGGCAGCAGCCCCCTGCCGGGCGCCTTCTTCGACCTGCAGAACGTGCAGGTGCTGAAAGGACCGCAAGGCACGCTGTTCGGCCGCAACACCACCGGCGGCGCGGTGCTGCTGGTGCCGCAGAAGCCGGTCGACCGCTATGAAGGCTTCGTCGAGGGCTCGCTCGGCAACTACGACATGTGGCGGACGTCGGCGGTGGTGAACCTGCCGCTGGCCGAGACGCTGCGCGTGCGCATGAGCGTCGATCGCCAGAAGCGCGGCGGCTACATGAAGAACAAGTCCGGCATCGGACCGAGCAGCTACAACGACGTCGACTACTGGGCGGCGCGGCTCGGCATCGTCGCCGACCTGTCTGAGGACATCGAGAACTACACGATCTTCGCCTACAACAACTCGTACGGGCGCGGCTACGCCTCGCGCATCGAGTTGTGCCGGGCGAGCGGCGCCTCCGGCGGCGGCGCCTTGCTGGGCCCGTTGGCCTGCGCCCAGATCGCCAGACAGAACGCGCGCGGCGACGGCCGGCTCGACGTCGAGGTCAACAACCCCAAGCCGTTGATCGACCTGAGCCAGATCCAGGGCATCAACACGACCACCTGGCGGGCGAGCGAGGCCCTCACGGTCAAGAATATCATCAGCTATTCGGAGTTCCGGGAGCGCGCCAGCTTCAGCCTGAACGGGGAGAACTTCCGCATCCCCACTGGACTTCCGGGTGCGGGCCAGCCGTTCAACTACATCCTGCTCAATCCGCCCCCGCAGCCGGGCGGCGGCAACTCCATCCAGTCGACCTTCACCGAGGAACTGCAGTTCCAGGGCAACCTCTGGGAAGACCGGTTCGTCTGGCAGGCCGGCGGGTACTTCGAACTCAGCGAGCCGATGGGCTTCAGCGAAGGCTACACGGCGATCCTGCTGTCCTGCACGGACGTGCGGACGCTGCAGTGCATCAACCCGACCGGCGGCGGCCAGGTCTCCTGGTCGCGCACCAAGACGAAATTCGACAACAAGGGCCTCTACGGCCAAGGCACCTTCAAGATCACCGACCGGCTCAGCCTGACGGGCGGGATCCGCTACACCTTCGACAAGATCAAATCGACCGGTGAGAGCACCCGCATCCGCATCCGCCCGGGCGCGGTCGGCGGCTTCCAGGACATCGTCTGTAACGACACCCTGCGCTTTAACGTGCCCGACGGTCCGGACCCGGGCACCTCGCCCGATCCGCTGGTCGTCTCCTCGCCGGAGGCATGCCGCCTTAGCCTCAAGCAGAAGTCGGACAAGCCGACCTGGCTGATCGACCTCGACTACAAGCCGATCGACGACGTCCTGCTCTACGCCAAGTACGCCCGCGGCTACCGCCAGGGCGGCATCAACATGACCAACGTCGGCATCGAAACCTGGGGCCCGGAAAAGGTCGACTCCTACGAAGTCGGCGGCAAGGCCAGCTTCGGCGGATCCTTCCCCGGCTATTTCAACATCGCCGCCTTCTACAACGACTTCCAGGAACAGCAGATCACCGCGAACCTGATCGCCAGGCCCGAGAGCGGTCTCGCCGGGGGCAATGCGATCGTCAACGCGGGTAAGTCGACCATCTGGGGGATCGAGGTCGACTCGTCCGTCACGCTGTTCGAGGACCTGCGGTTCGACCTCGGCTACGCCTACCTCGATACCGAGCTGAAAGAGATCGACATCCCGACCCTGCCGGCCGACAGCCCGTTCCTGCAGGTCATCCCGACCGCCGAGGTGGGCCGGCCGCTGTCGTTCTCGCCGAAGAACCGGGTGACGCTGACCGCCAGCTATCGGCTGCCGCTGTCGGAAGACCTGGGCGACCTGTCGATCGGCGCGACCTACGTCTACACCGACCCGCAGAGCGCCACCTCGTCGCAGGTGTCTCCGCTCTGGAAGTTGCCGTCGACCAACCTGCTCAATCTCAACATCGACTGGAAGAACATCGGCGGCCGGCCCGTCGACCTCTCGCTGTTCGCGACCAACGTCACCGACGAGATCTATCCGGTGTCGGTCGGCAGTTCGTTCATCTCCGCGGGCTTCGAGAGCGTCCTTTACGGGCCGCCGCGGATGTACGGCATGCGTCTGCGCTATCGGTTCGGCGCTGACAGCTAACGACTTCTCCCCCCGGCGCGCGTCCCCGGACGCGCGCCGGCTCTTTTTCTACGCGGCGCAGGCCGCGCCCGACCCTGTCCAGCCTGACTCAACGCCAGTCAGGCTGGACAGGGTCGTCGTGTTTGAGCGGGTCGGCTTACGTCGGACGTCAGGAGGCCTGAGCCGCCCGCGCGGCGCTCGCGGCCTGTCGGGCCTGCGCCGCCTCCAGCAGCGCGCAGCGGCCGCAGCGCTTCGTCTTGCCGAGGCAAAGACAAGCGGGCTTCGGCGCACTCAGGGTGCGGGGCGCGGCGTCGCGGGTCACCCCGCCATTGGCCCCGAACGCGCGGCCCGGGTCAATGAGGGCCGGCCGCCCCGCCCGCCGTGCGACAAGACGCGCCCGGGGCGCGGGGTTTCGGTCCCTGCCCGCCTCCCCATCTGCCGGCCCTCGCAACCACCGACGGAGACGCCATGCCCCTCCGCAACGCCTCGGATGTCTCCGGCCACGAGCCCGGCTGCGATCAGGAGATCCGCGCCGGCGACCTCGTCACCGCCGGCCGGAGCCACTACGAGGTGCTGGCGATCCACGTTGGCAAGGCCTGGCTACGCGACGTCGAGACCGGCGCCGACCACATGGCCCTGCTCAGCCGCTGCCGCCTTGCCGAGGCGACGCAAGGCTTGGCGCCGGCGAGCAAATAGCCCGCCGCAAGCTAAAGCGGCGCCTGCGCGGAAAATTCACGTGCGCTGCACAAAATCCGCGCAAGCCACGGAACTAGATCAGCTTCACCGCGCTCTGATCTTTGGGATGGGCGTCGTCTGACTCCAAGATTCAGCGACAGCCCAGGATTGGGGGAGATGCGCGCGATGTCCGCGTTCCAAGCTTATGCCGGCGCCTATGAGTTCGATGGCGGCGCCTATGCCTGGCGCTGCTACGCCACGGCGCGGATCCACGAGATCCGTCGGCGCGAGCACGGTCCGCCGCCGCCGCCGCCCACCGGCCGCAAGTGGGTGGCCCCCGCCCGCCAGGGTCCGGATTGCAGCAATGGACAGGACGTCAGCTGCCTGGTCGACGAGGCGGTCGACGAGTTCTCGCAGATCCTGCTGCAGGTGCAGCCGCAGGCCCGGGCCGCCCGGCGCGACGCCGAAGCGGCGTCTGCCTAGTCCCCGCGCCGCCCTGCTTGTCCAATCCCCTGCTTCGCAATAGCGCGGCCGCGAACGCCCTGTGACGCTGGACGCGCCGGCTCCCTCGGTTGAAGTCTCTTCGAAGGCCGCCGGCCGGAGCCGCTTCGGCGCGTCCGCCGTCGGCCAACAGCAACGCCGCGGGTGAGACATCCATGAATTCGCCGCCGAACGCCGTCAGCATCGCCCTCCCCGCCGAGGACGAAGAGGTCGCCGCCCTGCGCCGCACCCTGGTCGCCAAGCTCGCCTATTCGGTCGGCAAGGACCCGACCGTCGCCAGCGAGCACGACTGGTTCGTCGCCACCGCCCTGACCGTCCGCGACCGCATCATCGACCGCTGGTTCCCCTCGACCCGGGCGATCTACCGCGAGCACCGCAAGCGGGTTTACTACCTGTCGCTGGAGTTCTTGATCGGCCGGCTGCTGAACGACAGCCTGCACGCGCTCGGCCTGACCGAGCCGATGCGCAAGGCGCTGGCCGAACTGGGCGTCGAGCTCGACCCGCTGTTCGCCCAGGAGCCCGACGCCGCGCTCGGCAACGGCGGCCTCGGCCGGCTCGCCGCCTGCTTCATGGAGAGCATGGCGAGCCTGGAGATCGCCGCCTTCGGCTACGGCATCCGCTACGACCACGGCCTGTTCCGCCAGAAGATCAAGGACGGCTGGCAGTCCGAGGTGCCCGAGAACTGGCTGACAAACGGCAACCCGTGGGAGTTCGAACGCGCCGAAGTGGTCTATCCGATCGGTTTCGGCGGCGCGGTGGAGGCCCGGGAAGGGCCTGACGGGCGGCTGAGCTACCACTGGACGCCGGGCGAGACCGTCGAGGCGCTGGCCTACGACACCGCCATGGTCGGCTGGCGCGGCAAGCATGTGAACACGCTCCGGCTCTGGCGGGCGCGCGCCCCCGACCCGCTCCGGCTCGACGCCTTCAACCGCGGCGACCACGTCGGCGCCCTGGCCGCCCAGGCGAAGGCGGCGGCGATCTCCCAGGTGCTCTACCCGGCCGACGACAGCCCGGCCGGCGAGGAGCTGCGGCTGCGCCAGGAGTACTTCTTCTCGTCCGCCGCCCTGCAGGACATCCTGCACCGGCACCTGCGCGAGCATGGCGACCTGAAGAACCTGCACGAGCACGTCGCCATCCAGCTCAACGACACCCACCCGGCGATCGCCATCCCGGAGATGATGCGCCTGCTGGTCGACGAGCACGGGCTGGAGTGGACCGAGGCCTGGGACCTCACCCTGCAGACCTTCTCCTACACCAACCACACCCTACTGCCGGAGGCGCTGGAGCACTGGGGCGTGCCGCTGATGGAGCGCATGCTGCCGCGGCACATGCAGATCATCTACCTGATCAACGCCCTGCACCTGGACGAGCTGAAGGCCAAGAAGCTGGTCAGCGAGCAGGAGCTCGGCGGGGTCTCGCTGATCGACGAGTACGGCGGGCGCAAGGTGCGGATGGGCTGGCTGAGCTTCATCGGCTCGCACAAGGTCAACGGCGTCTCGGCGCTGCACACCGACCTGATGCGGCAGACGGTGTTCTCGACCTTCAACCGGATCTACCCGGACCGGATCGTCAACAAGACCAACGGCATCACCTTCCGCCGCTGGCTGATGTGCGCCAATCCCGGCCTGACCGACCTGCTGGTCGAGACCGTCGGCAAGCGGGTGCTGGACGATCCCGAGGCGCTGGCCGACTTCGCCAAGTTCGCCGACGACAGCGCGGTGCGCGAGCGGCTGCAGGCGATCCGCCGCGGCCACAAGGTCAAGCTCGCCGGCCTGATCCACGAGCGGCTGGGCTTGAGGGTCGATCCGGACGCCATGTTCGACACCCAGATCAAGCGGGTGCACGAGTACAAGCGCCAGTTGCTCAACATCCTCGAGACGGTGGCGCTCTATGACGCCATGCGCGCCCAGCCGACGCGCGACTGGGCCCCGCGGGTGAAGATCTTCTCCGGCAAGGCGGCGGCGAGCTACCACAACGCCAAGCTGATCATAAAACTGATCCACGACGTGGCGCAGGTGGTGAACCACGATCCCACCCTGCGCGGCCGGCTGAAGGTGGCGTTCCTGCCGAACTACAATGTGTCGTTGGCCGAGGCGATCATCCCGGCCTCGGACCTCTCCGAGCAGATCTCGACGGCGGGCATGGAGGCGTCGGGCACCGGAAACATGAAGCTGGCGCTGAACGGGGCGCTGACCATCGGCACGCTCGACGGCGCCAACGTCGAAATCAAGGAGCGGGTCGGCGACGACAACATCTTCATCTTCGGCCTTACCGCCGATGAGGTCGAACAGCGCCGTCGCGACGGCTTCGGCGTTGAAGAGATCATTGCCGGATCGCCGATGCTGCAGCAGGTTCTCGATCAGATCGGCTCCGGCAGCTTCTCGCCGGGCCTGCCGGATCTCTACCGCGACCTGCTGAACGGGCTGATGCTGCACGACCACTTCCTCGTCCTGGGCGACTTCACCGACTTCGCCCGCGCCCAGCGCGCGGTCGACGCCAGGTGGCGCGATCCCGCCGCCTGGTGGCGCTCGTCGGTGATCAACACCGCCGGGATGGGCTTCTTCTCGTCCGACCGGACCATCCGCGAATACGCCGAGGACATTTGGGACATTCCGGTGCAGCCGAATTGAGCGCCGCCGCGCCGCACGACTGGCGCCTCGACGACCGCGAGGTCGCCGCGATCGTCGCGGCGCGGCATCCGGACCCGTTCGCCGTGCTGGGCGCACACCTCGTCCCGCAGGGGCTGGTGATCCGCGCCTTCGTCCCGCACGCCGAGACGCTGCAAGCGCGCACGCCGGACGGGACGCTGCTGGCGACGCTGGACCGCCGGCATGACGCGGGCTTCTTCGAGGGCCTGCTGAAGCGCAAGAAGCACCTCGCCGACTACCGTCTGCACGCCGCCAACGCCGGCGGGGCGTGGGAGCTCGACGATCCCTACCGCTTCGCCCCGGTGCTCGGCGCGATGGACGACCACCTGCTGGTCGAAGGCGCCCACCGGCGGCTCTGGGAACGGCTCGGCGCGCACCCGATGACGCATCAGGGCGTCCAGGGCGTGCATTTCGCGGTCTGGGCGCCGCACGCGCTGCGGGTCTCGGTGGTCGGCGACTTCAACGGCTGGGACGGCCGCCAAGCGCAGATGCGCAAGCGGGTCGACAGCGGCCTCTGGGAGATCTTCGTCCCCGCCGCCCACGAGGGCCAGCGCTACAAGTACGAGGTGATCGGCCCGGCCGGCGATTTGCTGCCGCTGAGGGCCGACCCGTTCGGCTTCGCCGGCGAACTGCGGCCCTCGACCGCCTCGGTCGTCGCCTCGCTCGGGCGGCTCGCCTGGACCGACGAGGCCTATCTGCGCGAGCGCGCCGGCCGCGCCGGCCGCCAGGCGCCAATCTCGATCTACGAGGTGCATCTGGGCTCCTGGCGGCGCCGGGACGACGGCGGCTTCCTCAGCTACGACGAACTGGCCGACACCCTGGTCCCCTACGCCGCCGGGATGGGCTTCACCCATCTGGAGTTCCTGCCGGTCTCGGAGCACCCGCTCGACGACTCCTGGGGCTACCAGCCGATCGGCCTGTTCGCCCCAACCAGCCGGTTCGGCGACCCGGCCGGCTTCGCCCGGCTGGTGGACCGCGCCCACGCCGCGGGCCTCGGGGTGATCCTCGACTGGCCGGCGGCGCACTTCCCGACCGACGCTCATGGCCTCTATCGGTTCGACGGCACCGCGCTCTACGAGCACGCCGACCCGCGCCGCGGCTACCACCCGGACTGGAACAGCGCGATCTACGACTTCGGCCGCCGCGAGGTCGCCAACGTGCTGCTGGCCAACGCCCTCTATTGGCTAGAGGTGTTCCACATCGACGGCCTGCGGGTCGATGCGGTGGCCTCGATGCTCTACCTCGACTACTCGCGGGCCGCCGGCGAATGGCTGCCGAACATCCGCGGCGGGCGCGAGAACCTCGAGGCCGAGGCCTTCCTGAAGAGCCTCAACGTCCTGACCCACGGGACCCATCCGGGCGTGATGATGATCGCCGAGGAGTCCACCACCTGGCCCGGCGTCTCCAGGCCGGTCGACCAGGGCGGCCTGGGCTTCGGCTTCAAGTGGAACATGGGCTGGATGAACGACACGCTGGACTATGTCTCGCGCGATCCGGTCCACCGGCTGCACCACCACGGCGAGCTGACCTTCGGCCTGCTCTACGCCTTCTCGGAGAACTTCGTCCTGCCGCTGTCCCACGACGAGGTGGTGCACGGCAAAGGCTCGATCCTGTCGCGCATGCCCGGCGACGACTGGCAGCAGTTCGCCGGCGCGCGCGCCTACTACGGGTTCATGTGGGGCTATCCCGGTAAGAAGCTGCTGTTCATGGGCCAGGAGTTCGGCCAGCGGGCGGAGTGGAACTTCCGCCAAAGCCTCGACTGGCACCTCCTGCAGCACGCCCCGCACGCGGGCATGAGCCGCGCGGTCGCCGACCTCAACCGCCTCTACCGCGACCTGCCGGCGCTGCATCGCCACGACTGCGAGCCGCACGGCTTCCAGTGGATCGTCGTCGACGACGCCGCCCAGTCGGTGTTCGCCTGGCTGCGGCGCGGCGAGCCGCACGAGCCGCCGGTGGTGGTGGTGTGCAACTTCACCCCCCTGCCCCGCGCTGGGTATCGCATCGGACTGCCTCACGCCGGCGTCTGGCGCGAGGTCTTCAACTCGGACGCGGAGATCTATGGCGGATCGGGGCTTGGAAACTGCGGCCAGGTGGTCGCCGAAGACCGGCCGTCGCACGGCCTGCCCGCCTCGGCGGAAATCATGGTTCCGCCCTTGTCGGTCATCTACTTGCAGCCCGCGCCGCAGGGGTGAACAGTTGCGTCAGTTAGAAGGAAGTCAGGCATGAGCGCCGGGCCCGCGATCCACGCGCCCCTCTCCCGTCAGGCGATGGCCTATGTGCTGGCCGGCGGCCGCGGAAGCCGCTTGATGGAGATGACCGACGTCCGCGCCAAGCCCGCGGTCTATTTCGGCGGCAAGTTCCGGATCATCGACTTCGCGCTGTCGAACGCGCTGAACTCCGGCATCCGCCGGATCGCCGTGGCCACCCAGTACAAGGCCCACAGCCTGATCCGCCACATGCAGCGCGGCTGGAACTTCTTCCGGCCTGAGCGCAACGAGACCTTCGACATCCTGCCGGCCAGCCAGCGGGTCTCGGAGGAGATGTGGTACATGGGCACCGCCGACGCGGTGTATCAGAACCTCGACATCATCCTGGATTACGACACCCGCTTCATCGTCATCCTGGCCGGCGACCATATCTACAAGATGGACTACGAGCTGATGCTGCGTCAGCACGTCGAGCAGGGCGCCGACGTCACCGTCGGCTGTCTCGAAGTGCCGCGGATGGAGGCGGTCGGCTTCGGCGTCATGGCCGTCGACGCGCACGACCAGATCACCGCCTTCGTCGAGAAGCCGAAAGATCCGCCGGCCATGCCGGGCCGCCCGGACACCGCGCTGGCCAGCATGGGCATCTACGTCTTCAACACCGACTTCCTGGCCGAGGTGCTGCGCCAGGACGCGGCCGATCCCAACTCCAGCCACGACTTCGGCAAGGACATCATCCCGCGCCTGGTGAAGGAGGGGAAGGCGGTCGCCCACCTGTTCAGCAACTCGGCCATCCGCCCGACGCCCTCGGCGGTGCCCTACTGGCGCGACGTCGGCACCATCGACAGCTACTTCGCCGCCAACATCGACCTGACCGAGGTGGTGCCGGACCTTGACCTCTACGACCAGTCCTGGCCGATCTGGACCTACAGCGAGATGAGCGCGCCGGCGAAGTTCGTGCACGACTATCCGGGCCGGCGCGGCCAGGCGACCTCGTCGCTGATCGCCGGCGGCTGCGTGGTCTCCGGCTCGACGGTCTGGCGCTCGCTGCTGTTCAGCCGGGTGCGGGTCAACTCCTACTCGACGGTCGAGCTGGGCGTGGTGATGCCCGACGTCGAGATCGGCCGGCAGGTGCGGCTGCGCAACGTCATCGTCGACCGCGGCGTGCGCATCCCCGACGGCCTGGTGGTGGGCGAAGATCCGGTGCTCGACGCCCAGCGCTTCCGGCGCAGCGAGGCCGGCGTCTGCCTGATCACCCAGAAGATGATCGACAAGCTGGCCGCCGGGACCGCGTGAGCCAGATCGAAGTTCTCGCCGTCGCCTCCGAGCTCTACCCGCTGGTCAAGACCGGCGGGCTGGCCGACGTGGCGGGCGCGCTGCCCAAGGCGCTGAAGCCGCTCGGCGTGCGCGTGCGCACCCTGCTGCCGGGCTATCCGGCGGTGCTGGCGGGGCTGGAGAAGCCACGCGCCGTCAAAGCGCTGGGCGAGGTGTACGGCGGCCCGGCCCGGCTGCTCGCCGGCGGCGCCGACGGGCTCGAGCTCTACGTGCTGGACGCGCCGCACCTCTACGACCGCCCGGGCGGCCCCTACGGCGGGCCGGACGGCAAGGACTTCGCCGACAACGCCCGGCGCTTCGCGGCGCTGGGCTGGGTCGCCGCCCGGATCGGCCAGGGGCTGGTCCCGCGTTGGCGGCCGCAGGTGGTGCACGCCCACGACTGGCAGGCCGGGCTGACCGCGGCCTATCTGGCCTACGATGGCGCAGCGCGCCCAGGCGTGGTCTGCACCATCCACAACCTCGCCTTCCAGGGCCAGTTCGACCGCCGCCTGCTGGCGGAGCTCGGGCTGCCGCCGCAGTCCTTCACCGCCGACGGGGTCGAGTACTACGGCGACATCGGCTTCCTGAAAGCCGGCGTCCGCCTCGCCGACCGGATCACCACGGTCTCGCCGACCTACGCCGCGGAGATCTGCACCGCCGAGCGCGGCATGGGCATGGACGGGCTGCTGCACGGCCGCGCCGACCGGCTGAGCGGCATCCTCAACGGCATCGACACGACGACCTGGGACCCGGCGACCGATCCGCTGCTCGCCCAGGCCTACGACGCCGCGCGGCTCGACGCCCGCGCCGTCAACAAGGCCGCACTGCAGAAGCGATTGGGCCTCGCCGCCGAGCCGAACGCGCCGCTGGTCGGCGTGGTCAGCCGGCTGTCCTGGCAGAAGGGCCTCGACCTGCTGCTCGCCGCGCTGCCGATGCTGATGGCCGAGGGCGCGCAGCTGGCGGTGCTCGGCGCCGGCGAGCCCGCCCTCGAACAGGGCTTCCGCGCCGCGGCCGCCGCCTGGCCCGGCCGGGTGGCCTGCGTCTTCGCCTATGACGAGCCCCTGGCGCACCAGATCCAGGGCGGCGCCGACGTGCTGGCGGTCCCCTCCCGCTTCGAGCCCTGCGGCCTGACCCAGCTCTGCGCCCTGCGCTACGGCGCGGTGCCGCTGGTCGCCCGCGTCGGCGGCCTGGCCGACACGATCATCGACGCCACGCCGATGAGCCTGGCCTCGGGCGCGGCGACCGGCGTGCAGTTCGCCCCGGTCGAGACGCCGATGCTGGAGAACGCGATCCGCCGCACGCTGGAGCTCTATCGCGCGCCGGAGGCCTGGCGGCGGCTGCAGCTGAACGGCATGGCCACCGACGTCTCCTGGACCCAGTCGGCCAGGCGCTACGCCCAGCTCTACGCGGGCCTGCTGGTGGAGCGCGGAGCCTAGGCGATGGCGCGGGGGCGGGTCACAGCAGGCCGGCCGGAGCCCCTGGGCGTCACGCTCACGCCGAGCGGGGTCAATGTCGCCGTCGCCTCGAGCACCGCCCAGGCGATCGACCTCTGCCTGTTCGACGCCAAGGGCGCAGAGCAGCGCATCCGCCTGCCGGAGCGCACCGGCGAGGTCTTCCACGGCCACGTCGAGGGCGTCGCCGCAGGCGACCGCTACGGCCTGCGCGCCCACGGTCTTTACGCGCCTGAACGCGGCCTGCGGTTCGACGCCGAGAAACTGCTGGTCGATCCCTACGCCGTCGCGCTGGACGCCCCCTTCGCCCTGCACGCGTCGCTGTTCACGAGCCCGCCGGACAGCGTCGACACCGCCGCCTTCGTGCCCAAGGCGATCGTCACCGCCTCGGCCCCTCCGGCCGACGCGCCCATGGTCGTGCCGTGGGAGCAGACGGTCATCTACGAGGCCCATGTCCGCGGGCTGACCCGGCTGCACCCCGAAGTTCCGGAAGCCCAGCGCGGGACCTTCGCCGCCCTCGCCCACCCGGCGGTGATCGCCCACCTCAAGGGGCTCGGCGTCACCACCCTGGAACTGCTGCCGACCGCCGCCTGGGTCGACGAGCGGCACCTGCCGCCGCTCGGGCTGAGCAACTACTGGGGCTACAACCCGATCGCTTTCTGCGCGCCGGACCCGAGGCTCGCGCCGGGCGGCTGGCCGGAGGTGCGGGCCGCCACCAAGGCGCTGGCGGCGGCCGGGATCGAGGTGATCCTCGACGTGGTCTTCAACCACTCTGGCGAAGGCGATGAACTCGGCCCTACCCTGTCGCTGCGCGGCCTCGACAATGCCGGCTCCTACTGGCTCGATCCGGCCGACCCGGCGCGCTACCTCGACCACGCCGGCACCGGCAATGCGCTGCGGCTCGACCGGCCGCAGGGCGTGCGGCTGGCGATGGAGGCGATGCGCGCCTGGGTCCAGCGCGGCGGCGTCGCCGGCTTCCGCTTCGACCTCGCCCCGGTGCTGGGCCGGCGGGCGAACGGCTTCGATCCGCACGCGCCGCTGCTCGCCGCCATCGACCAGGACCCGCTGCTGCGCGGCCTGAAGCTGATCGCCGAGCCCTGGGACTGCGGCCTCGGCGGCTACCAGCTCGGCCGCTTCCCCGCCGCCTGGGGCGAGTGGAACGACGGCTTCCGCGACACCGTGCGCCGGTTCTGGGCGGGCGCCGGCGCCTCGCTCGGCGAATTGGCCGGCCGCCTCGCCGGCTCGCAGGAGCGCTTCGGCGCGCGCCATCGACCGTCGCGCAGCGTCAACTTCGTCACCGCCCACGACGGCTTCACGCTGGCCGACCTGGTCAGCTACGCCGCCAAGCACAACGACGCCAACGGCGAGCACAACCGCGACGGGACCGACCAGAACTGCTCCTGGAACCATGGCGTCGAGGGCCCGTGCGACGATCCCGCCGTCCACGCGGCCCGGCGCGCCGACCAACGCGCGCTGCTGGCGACCCTGATCCTGGCGCGCGGCACGCCGATGCTGGCGATGGGCGCCGAGCTCGGCCACAGCCAGGGCGGCAACAACAACGCCTACGCCCAGGACAACGCAATCGGCTGGATCGACTGGGCCCAGGCCGACCGTGAGCTGGCCGGCTTCGCCGCGCGGCTGACCCAGGCCCGACGCGAGCATCCGGCGCTCAGCGCCGACCGCTTCCTGACTGGCGAGGCGACCGACAGCCCCTACCCCGACGTCGAATGGCGGCGGGCGGACGGCGCGCCGCTCGCCGCCGGCGACTGGGACGATCCGCACGGCCCGGCGCTGCAGATGGCCTTGGCCAGCCCGCTGCCCGACGGCGGGCTCGACCGGGTCGCGCTGCTGCTGAACCGCGGCGGCGAGGCGCTCGCCGCCTCCCTGCCGGAGCCGCGCGACAGCTGCGGCTGGCGCGTGCTGGCCGACAGCGCGGATCCAACGCGCGACGAAACTTTGGATGGGCGCGCGCTGGCGCTTCCACCGCGCGCCGTCGTGCTGCTGGCGGAGATCCCGGTCCGGCGCAAGGCGCGGCTCGCCGACGACGACGAGGTGCGCCGGCTGGCCGCGGCCGCCGGCATCACGCCCGAGTGGCATACGATCGACGGCCAGCACCACGCGGTCAGCGTCGAGACCCAGCGCGCCCTGCTCACCGCCATGGCGCTGCCGACCAGGAGCCCCGACGAGGTGCACGACAGCCTCTGGCGGCTGGCCGCGCCGGCCCGGGTGCCGCTGCCGCCGCTGACCATGGCCGCCGCCGGCCAGCCGACCGTCGTGCACCTGAGCGCGCCGGACGGCTGGCTGATCGTCGAGGACGCGCACGGCCAGGCGACGCCGGTTCCGGTCGTCGACGGCGAGGCGCGCCTGCCGCCGCTGGCGGCCGGCCGCTACGCCCTGCAGGCTGGCGGCGAGCGCGGCGAACTGATCGTGGCGCCGCCGCGCGCCTTCGAGCCAGCCGGCCTCGCCCAGGGCCAGCGGATCTTCGGCCTGTCGGCGCAGCTCTACACCCTGCGCCGCGACGGCGATCAGGGGATCGGCGATTTCACCGCCCTGGCCCAGCTCGGCGACCTCGCCGCCCAGGCCGGTGCGCGGCTGATCGCGCTCAACCCGCTGCACGCCCTGTTCCCGGCCGACCGCGAGCGGGCGAGCCCCTATCACCCATCGGACCGGCGCTTCCTCGACCCGATCTATCTTGACGTCCCGGCCGCGGGACCGCCCGCCGACACCGGCAAGAGCATCGCCTATCGGGCGGTCTGGGCGGCGAAGGCCGAAGCGCTGGCGAACGCGGCCGAGCTGGCGACCGGCGAGGCCTTCGCGCGCTTCGTCGCCGACGGCGGCCAGGCACTGGCCGACTTCTGCGCCTTCCAGGTGATCAGCGAGGCCCATCCCGGCGACTGGCGCGGCTGGCCGGCGGCGCTGCGCGATCCGGCAAGCCCGGCGGTCGCCGCCTTCGTCGCCGCGCGCCCGGAACGACTGGCGCATCACCAGGCGCTGCAGTGGCGGTGCGACCGCCAGTTCGCCGACGCCGCCGCCCGCGCGCCGGGGCTGGGGTTCTGTCGCGACCTAGCGGTCGGCGCGGCGCCGGACGGGTCCGAGGCCTGGGCCGCCGCCGACCGGCTGGCCCACGGCGTCTCGATCGGCGCGCCGCCGGACCTGCTCGCGCCGCAGGGCCAGGTCTGGGGGCTGCCGCCGCCCGACCCACACCGCTGGCGGGCGGAGGGCTACCGCAGCTTCAGCGAGCTGCTGCGCGCCAACATGCGTCACGCCGGAGCGCTGCGCATCGACCACGTGCTCGGCCTGACGCGGCTGTTCTGGGTGCCGGAGGGCGCGGACGGCGCGGACGGGGCCTATGTCGCCTATCCCCAGGCCGACCTGCTGAGCGTGCTGGCCCTCGAAAGCCAGGCCGCCGAATGCCTGGTGGTCGGCGAGGACCTCGGCACCGTCCCCGACGGCCTGCGCGAGGCGCTCGGGGCGGCCGGCGTCTACCGCTACACGGTGCTGCCGTTCGAGCGCGACGGTTCGGCCTTCACCTCGCCCCAACGCTACCCGCCCCGGGCGCTGGCCTGCGTCAGCACCCACGACATCGCCCCGCTCGCCGGCTGGTGGGAGGGCGCCGACATCGACGAGCGGCGCGCGCTGGGGCTGTTCGACGAGATCGCCACGCGTGCGGCGCGCCTGGCGCGTGCAGGGGACAAGACCGCCCTGCTGGCGGCGATGGCGCAGGACGGCTTCGCCGCAGTCTGGACCGCCGAGAGCCCGTTCAGCCCCGAGCTCGCCGCGGCGATCTACGCCTTCGCCGCCTCAGGCCCCAGCCGGATCTTCATGCTGCAGCTGGAGGATCTGGCCGGGGAGCGGGTCGGCGTGAACCTGCCAGGCACCGACCGCGAGCGGCCGAACTGGCGCACCCGGCTCGGCGCCGGACTGGACGCGGCCCCGCAGGGCGCGCTGTGGCGCGCGATCACCGCGGCTGTGCGCGCCGAGCGCCCGCCAGGCGGTCAGTAGGGCCGCAATCGGCTGACGGCGTCGGCGAAGCCGCTCGCCAGCGTGGCGATCCCGAGCCAGAGTAAAGCGCTGAGCAGGGCGTTGATCATATGGCCCTGGACCCGTGGCAGGCGGAAGTCCGCAGAGAGCATCGGCGTCTTCTCCCAAGCGGCCGCTCTAGCGGCGACCTCGAATCCTCAACGTCAAGCTTGACCGTAAGATCCCTGATCGCAAGCAATTGATAGAATGGGCTTCTGTCTTACGGTGGACAGACTGTCGCACGCGCGGCGCATACTCTCGGTCGGTGAAATCGGAGTTGCAGGAATATGGCCGCGTTCCAACCCTACGCTGGAGCCTACGTCGACGCTCAGGAGACCTGCCGCTGGAGTTGCTACGCCACCTGCCCGGTCTATGAGGTGCGCACCTTCGACGACAGTCTGCCGGCGCCGCCGCAGGGCCGGAAATGGGTGCGCAAGCCGCAACACGGCCAGACCGGGCCGCAGGTCGCGCTGCTGGTCGACCTGGTCGCGCCCGACTTCTCGCAGATGCTCGCCCAAATCTCGCGGCGGACGGCTGCGGTCGACGCCTAGAGCCATTTCCGATCAGGTTGAACCAATCTGATCCGGCGAAAATGGCTCTAATCAAAGGTTTGAGCGCGTTCTGACCGCAAAACCGGTGTCCCGTTTTGCGGAAGGCGCTCCAGGGCCAAGCTGGGATGCGGCCGCCCCGCCCCACCTGACCTGACGCAAGCCGGAGCTGAAAGGCGCACCATGTCCGAGACCGCCGCCTACGTCCGCGTCGCCCAGGTCTCGGATCTGCAGAACAACCGCAGCCTGGCGGTGGAGGTGGACGGCGTGGGGGTGCTGCTCTGCAGCAGCCGCGACCAGCTGTTCGCCGTCGCCAGCATCTGCTCGCACGCCCACGAAAGCCTGGCGGGCGGGCGGATCAAGCACGGCGTGCTCTGCTGTCCGGTGCACGGCGCTCGCTTCGACCTGGCGACCGGGGCGGCGCTCAATCCGCCGGCCGTCGAGCCGATCGCCACCTATCCGACCCGCGTCGTCGACGGCTGGATCGAAGTGGCGGTGAGTTAGAACGTCCCGTCATCCCGGCCGGAGCGTAGCGGAGAGCCGGGACCCAGGGGCGGCGCCACGGCCCCTGGGTCCCGGATCGGCCTTTCAGGCCGTCCGGGATGACGGACCGAGGTGCTACTTGGCGAACGGCCGGTAGGTGACGCGCACCCAGAGTTCGCGGCCGCGGTCCATCCAGCAACCGATCTCGTCAATGCCCGAGGGCCCGCGCAGGTTGGTGCCGGTGATCTCCGAGCCGGGCAGCAGGCCGCCCTGACCGTTGAAGTTGGTGCAGTTGCCGCTGGTCAGCACGTTGGTGAGGTTCTTGCCGATCAGCGCCACCTCCCACTTCTGCGCCGCGCCCTGCAGGGTCAGGCTCAGGTCCGACTTGATGAAGCCCTTCTGGTACCAAGGCAGGCCCAGGTTCACGAGGTACTTCGACGAGTAGTGGTTGTTGTTGCTGAGGATCAACGTCATGTCGCTGCCGACGTCGGTCTCCCAGTCGAACCCGAAGTTCGCCTGCCAGGTGGCGGCGCGGACCAGCGGCAGGCCCGAGAGGTCCTGCGCGGTGAACCCGCCGATCCCGCCGTTGACGGACGGGCTGAACACCCGGTCGCAACCCGCCGCAATCGTCTGGCCGCCGTAGCACGGCACGTTGTCGAGCTCGGTGAACTTGGTGTCGTTCCAGTTTACCGCCAGGTTCAGCGTCAGGTTCTCGACCTGCGGCACCCGATAGACCGCCTCGGCCTCGATCCCGTAGATCCGCGCCGAGCCGGCGTTGATCGTGGTGGTCACCGGGATGTTGTTCTCGACCGGCACGATCGAGCCGACCTGCAGGCCCTTGTACTCGTAATAGTAGCCCGCGAGGTTGAAGAGCAGGGCCCGGTCGAGCAGCCGGCTCTTCATGCCCAGTTCGCCGCCGGTCACCTTCTCGTCGCCGAAGGAGTTGTCGACGAACGGCACCGGCGGAGTGGCGACGTTGAACGACCCCGACTTGTAGCCGCGCTTCGCCGCGGCGAAGTAGGTCAGGTCGTCGGTCGGCCGGTAGGTCAGGGTGATTTCCGGCGACCAGTTGTTCGCATTGAGCTTCGGCCGCGTGGTCAGGCCCGGCCCGCCCGAACCCGGCACCGGCTTCGGCACCGGGATCGCCACGCCGGTCGTGTAGTCCACCGGCTCGTTCGTCCGCGTCTCGTCCGTCCAGCGCGCGCCGGCGGCGAGTTCAAGCTCAGGGGTGATCTTGTAGCGCAGCTGCCCGAACACCGAATTGGTGTCGATGTGGACGGTCTGCACGCCTTTCTGCAGCAGCGCCGGGAACATCAGCCGGGTGTTGCCCAGCAGGGTGACCAGATCGGAGAACCGCCCACGCTCGGCGAACGCGCCGAGGGTGAAGTTCAGCGGGCCTTCGTAGTCGCTGTTGAGGCGGAATTCCTGAGTCCATTGCCGGCGTCGGAAGCCGTTGATCACCGCAACGCCCGGCCCCGCGAAGCTGGCCTGCGCCGCGTTGAACTGGCTACGCGAATGCAGCAGGTAGTAGCCGGTCTGCGACGTCAGGGTGAGTTCGTCCGTCGCCTGGATATTCATCTCCAGGGTGCCATAGGTCTGGGTCGACTCCACGAACCCGCGGCCGTTCTCGATCAGCCCGACGTAGGCCGCCGGATCCATGTCGACGGTCGAGACCTTGCCGTTCTTTTTGCACTCGTCGGCGGGGTTGAGGAACGGCAGGCCGCCCGGACCGGCGAGCCCGTCCGGACAGTTGGTCAGGTTGAGCACCGCCGCATTGGTGGTGGTGTCCTTGACGGTGTTGACCTTCAACCGCGCGTCGAACTGCTCGGTCGGGTTCCACAGCACCGTGCCGCGGACCATCCAGCTCTCCAGCGCCGGGACGCGCTTGGAGGCGACCTGGCCGCCGAGCGGCGGCAGCGGGCCGCTGACGATGTTCTTGTAGAAGCCGTCCTGGTTCGAATAGGAGCCGGCCAGGCGGGCCTTCAGGGTCTCGGTCAGCGGGCCGGAGACGATCAGCTCGGCGCGGCGCTCGCGGGCCTCGAACTCATAGCCGGCCTGCGCCCTGACCTCGACCTCGTTGGTCGGGTCGGCGGTGCGGATCGCGATCACCCCGCCCGGGCTGCTCTTGCCGTAGAACAGCGCCTGCGGGCCCTTCAGCACTTCGATCATGCCGGCGTCGAAGAAGCCGCTCGAATAGGCGAGGCCCTGGCTCAGCGGCAGGCCGTCGATGTTCAGCGACACCGACTGGTCGATGCCCGGATCGTAGGCCGTGGTGCCGACCCCGCGCAGCGAGACCTGGGTGCCGATCGACAGCACCGACTCGCCGAACGCCAGCCCTGGCACCAGGGTCGCGACGTCGCGCAGGTCCTTGGTCTGGAAGCGCTGCAGCTGTTCCGCCGGGATCGCCGTTTCGACCACCGGCACGTTGAGGATCGACTCCTGCCGCTTGCGGGCGGTGACGATGATTTCCGAGACCCGAGGCTCCGCCCGCGGCTGCGCCGGAGCGGCCTGTTGCTGCGCCGCAGCCGGGGTGGCCCAGATCGCCGTGGCCAGAGCCGCCGTCGAGCAACTGGCCACAAGCAAACGCGTAACTTTCATCCGTATCCTCCCTCTGCGGCCCGAGTTTCGCCGGGCTCATTCAGCATATTGAACAGCGCCAAACCTGGCGCAGCGACGACGTTCCGGATCGCCAGAGCCCCCTGCTCGCGTCTTCGAGCGACGACATCTGAATTCGACCGTGCGCGCCGGCGCCGCATTCTGGCGGCGAAAGAAGAGAGCCGGATGCCCCCCCGACTCGCTAAGAGCTTCTAGATTAAACCTGTTCTTACCGAACCGAGTAATCCCACTTGATCCAGCGGGCAGTGCTTTGGACCGTCAAGTGGCGCGTTGGCCACAGCTGACGCCACCTAACGTGGTCCTGACGTAAGGGAATGCTCGCGGCTCTCGAACCCGGGCTCGATCTCGATGCCCAAGGCGGCGACCGCGCCGGCGGCCATCGCATAAAGGCCGATCGTGAAGGCCAGATCCATCAGCTGCCGCCGCTCGAAGAACCGGCCCAGCTCAGCCCAGGTCGCGTCGTCGACCTTCCAGGTCTGGAGCTGCTGGTCGACCAGCCGCAGCACGGCGCGGTCCTCCTCGGACCAGAGCGCCGCCTCGGGCCCCTCCTTCACCGCCTCGATCTCGGCATCGGTCAGGCCGATGCGCTTGGCGAAGCGGACGTGGTGATGCCATTCGTATTCGCACTGGGTGAGCACGTTGACCCGCAGGCTGGCCAGCTCGCGCGGCCGATCCGGTAGGGTGGACTCCATCAGCAGGTGCCGGCCCAGCGTGTAGTAGGCCTTGCTCAGCCGCGGGTGGTTGGCCAGCACCATGGTCATGTTCGACGACGCGCCCAGAGCCTGGGTCGTCTCGGAGGCCAGGACGCCGTAGGCGGCCCGCTCGGCCTCTCCCCATTCGGACGGCGGAAGCGGCGGAACCCGGGCGTTGCTGGACATCATCCCTCCCTCGGCGCTCGGCTGCCGGGCGGCGGATCGCCGGACCGGTCGTTGTCGTGTTCGCGCCCGGCCCACCTCAGCCGGCAGGCCGCCGCAGGTCAAGCTTGCGCACGCTCGGCAGGCCGGCCTGCGGCGCGAGCCCGGCCGCGCGGGCGTCAGATCAGCAGTTCTTCGGCCACCAGGGTGGTGCGGTGCATCATCCGTCCGCAGTCCATCGGATAGGGCAGCACCCGGTGCATGGTGCCGGTGTTGTCCCAGATCAGCAGGTCGCCCAGCGTCCATTCGTGGCGGTAGACGAACTGCGGCTTGGTCGACCACTGCATCAGTTCGGCGATCAGCCCCCGCCCCTCGTCGGCGCCCATGCCTTCGATCGTCGTCGCGCTGGAGCCCAGCACCAGCGACTTGCGGCCCGACTGGTGGGTCCAGACCAGCGGATGGGTCTTCGGCGCATAGCCCGCCCAGGCCTGCAGCTGTTCGGCGCTCGGGTCCGGATAGACCAGGCGCTGCATGGCCTCCATGGTGTGGACCACCCGCAGCTTCTCGAGGCTTCGCTTCTCGGACTCCGGCAGGTCGTCCCAGGCGGCGTAGGTGTTGGCGAATTCGGTCTGGCCGCCCTCGGGCGCGAGCCGCCGGGCGCTGAGCAGCGAGGCGCGGGTCGGCGCGTCGTCCATGCTGCCGTCGATGTGCCAATGGACGGCGCCGAGCAGGTATTCGGCGAGCTTGTTCTCCTTCTTGTCCATCGTCACCTTGAAGACGCCCTTCTCGCCCTGCGGGATGACGTCGCCGATGGTGGCGGAGAAGGCGAGTTGCTCTTCGTCGGTGAAGTCGATGGCGCGGAAGATGACCACGCCGCGTTCCTCGAGGATGCGCCGGATCTCCGGACCGTCGGCGCCGCCCAGCAGCGTCGCGCGGTCGGCGCGGATCTCAGCGCCGATCCGCGGCGTCAGATTGATCGACGTAACGGACATCAGTTCCTCCAGGTCGTTCGCCAGGCGGCCGCCGTGGTCCGGCGCCTCGGCCGAATGTTGTCGAACTGGAGTTAGGTCAGGGCCGGCGGGCCAGCGTCTTGACCTGTTCCGACATTTTCCGCGGTCGGTCGGCTGCGCTGGCGCTGAAAAGAGTTCGGCGCCGGGCGAGGTGTCCCCTGCCCGGCGCCGCCTTGAGGGTCGCAATCAGAACTTGGCGCTGACCTCGACGCCGTAGGTCGTCGGCGCGGCCCAGACGCTGCCGATACCGAGCGTGTTGAACAGCACCTGGGTCTGGTAGCGGTCGTTGGTGACGTTGTCGCCGAACACCGCGACCGTGTAGTGCTCCGACGGATCGAGCCATTGCGCGCGCAGCGAGAGGACCTCGTAGGCCTTCTGCTTGAACTGCTGCGCCGGGTCGAAATACAGCGACGACGAGTAGTAGAGGTTGCCGGACAGGGTCAGGCGGCCGCCCGCCAGGTCCAGCCCATAGTTGGCGCCGAGGTTGCCGGTGAAGCTGGGCGCGCGCTGCATGTGCAGGCCCGAGGCGTCGGTCGTCGTCTGGGTCAGCGAGCCCGGGCCGATCGCACCGCAGGCCATGTCGCTGGGCGCCACGGCGGTCGGGTCGCAGTAACTGTAGAACGGCGCGTTGGGGAACGACTTGTAGCGGGCGTGGGTCCAGGCGGCGCCGGCGCTGAGGTTGAAGTCTTCGGTGACCTGATAGCGGAACTGCCCTTCGAGACCGTAGATCTCGGAGGTGGCGGCGTTGGTGATCTTGGCCGCGCCGTTCTGGTAGCTGGAGACCTGCAGGTTCTTGTAGTCGTAGTAGAAGGCCGACAGGTCGAGCGACAGCTTGTGGTCGGCGAACTTGTAGCCGACCTCGAAGGCGTCGATGGTCTCAGGCTTGACCGGGACCTGCGACAGACCGCCGACGTTCAGGATCCCCGCCTTGAAGCCCCGCGTGTAGGAGGCATAGACGCTGGAATCGTCGTTCGGCTTGTAGCGCACGACCAGGCGCGGCGTGAAACTGTCGTTCTTCAGGTCCTTGACCGGAACGATGCTGCCCGGCGGCAGCCCCACCGCCGAGACCGGCTGCCCGTTCGGGCCTTCGTAGGAAGTGGTGGTGAAGTTGGTCTTGAAATAGGCGTCACCGACCACGTCGTGGCTGAAGCGGGCGCCGGCGGTCAGGAACAGCTTTTCGTTCAGCTCGTAGGTCGCGTCGACGAAGGCCGCGTAGGACTTGGTGTTGGTGCTCGATCCGCCGAACGGCATGAACGGCGACCCGCTGAACGACGAGCCGACGTCCCAGGTGTCCTTGTTCTGGAAGTAGTTGGCCCCGGCGGTCCACTGCAGACGCGACCCCGGCTTCGAGTTCAGCAGGAACTCCTGCGAGATCGTTTTATTGTAGACGCCGATGTAGATGTAGAAGAGCTGCAGCGCCGTGGCGTCCAGGTCGCCCTGGTTGACCGAGCGGTCGCGGCGGAACTGCGAGTAGGACGTCAGATCGGCGAAGCCGAGGTCGGCCTTGATGGTCCCCTGGAAGATGTCGGACTGGGTGCGGAACACCAGGTGGTCGGCCGTGGCGATCTCGTCCGGATCGGTCGCGTAGAGCCCCGGCGGCGTGAAGAAGTAGACCAGCGGCACGCCGGCCGAGCTGGAACGTCCGTAGATCCCCTGACCGGCCGGCGAGACCTTGCTGAAGAAGCCCGCCCCGCCGTTGCGGTCGACGTAGGCGTTGGACAACTGCAGGGTCGGGTCGTCGGTCTGCGAGTGGGTGTAGCGCAGCAGCGCCGAGACGGTGTCCGACAGCTGGGCCCTGAAACCGGTGCGGATCGACCAGTTCTCGTAAGAGCCGACATGGCCGTCGTCGTTGATGATGTTGGTCTTGAACCCATCGCCGCTGCGGTAGAGCCCCTCGATGTCCATCGCCAGGTTCTCGCCGAACCCGGTGGTCGCGTAGCCCTGCAGGGTCAGCGCGTCGAAGCGGGCGTAGCTCGCCTTGACCTCGGCCGAACGCTCGGTGCTGGGGTCCGCGGTCGTCACCAGAATGGCGCCGCCGGTGGTGTTGCGGCCGAACAGCGTGCCCTGCGGCCCTTTGAGGACCTGGATGTTCTGCACCGCCAGCAGGTTGAAGTCGGCGACCTGCGAGTTGGATTGGAAGAAGCCGTCGACATAGATGCCGACGTTCGGCCCGCCGCCGGAAGTGCTGACCGCCGTGCCCACGCCGCGGATCGTCGGCTGGACGAAGGTGCCGGCCGAGTCGAAGCGTAGCGCCGGGGTGAGCTTGGTGATGTCCGACAGCTGGCTGGCGTTGGCCACCGCCAGCTGGCTTTCATTCAGCGTCGTCACGGTGATCGGCACGTCGCGCGAGGCTTCCGAGCGCCGCTGGGCGGTGACGATGATCTCGCTGACCTGGCTGGCGCCGTTGGCGGTGGCCTGGGCGTAGGCCGCGGGCGCAAACCCCGCCAGGGCGGCCATCATGGCGCAGGCCGAGGCCGACCAGCGCAAAGCATTCGTACGCATCTACTCTCCCCTCTTTGTTTTAGAGTTTGCAGGGAGATTACATGACTCGCCCGCGGCGTCCTGATCGCGCGCTGGCAGGTTCGATGTCGTCTTGAGAAATCCCGACCGTGCGGCCGGGTCGGTGGGCCGCCTTAGGCGCTCAGCCGACCTCGGCCGCGTCGACGCGCGCGCCGGCGCGGAGCTGGCGCGGCGAGGCGGCGAACCAGCGGTAGCAGCTGCGCGACAGCACCGAGGTCTCGGAATAGCCGAGCATCTCGGCGACCCGGATCAACGGGATCTCCGGCTGCCGGAGGTAGCGCAGCGCGACGTCGCGACGGACACTGTCCTTGATCGCCTCGAAGGACTCGCCCTCCGTCCGCAGCCGCCGCTGCAGGGTGCGCGGGTGCATGCCGAGTTCGGAGGCCACCCCGCCGTAGGTGCAGCCGCCGGCGGTCAGCAGCCGCTCGACGATCGCCCGCACCCTGGTGCTGAGCCCCGGCTCGGACGACGGGAACCGCTGCTCGATGAAGCTGGCGGCGAGTTCGTACAGCTGCGGGTCGCTGTCCGGGATCGGCGCCTCGAAGTCGCGCGCGTCGAACCAGGCGCCGTTCATCGGCTGGCCGAACTTCACCACGGCGCCGAAGTTGGCGCGGTAGGTCCCCATCGGCGACACCGGATCATGCGTGAACCAGATCTCCCGCGCCTGCATCTGCCCGCCGCTGAGCTGGCGCGCGGCGTGCTGGGTCAACAGCAGTCCGTGCTCCATCGTCTGCGGATGCGGCGGCAGCTTGGGCACCAGGATCTCGCAGTGCAGGAAGATGCCCTCCTCGCCAGGGCGCTCCTCCAGGCTGACCTGGGTGGCGGTGCTGTAGGCCCGGACGTGCTCGGCGCAGTAGCGGAACGCCGCCCCGACCGTGGCCGAGTTGCGCATGGCGACCTCCAGCGGCCCCAGCACCTTGGTCCCGTCCTGCACCGCCGCCAGCCGCATGCCGAAATCCGGACAGGCGAGCTCGACGGCGGTCCGTTCGAGCAGCTGCACGAAGGCGCGGTAGGCGACCACCGCGTGCCGGTTGGCCAGCGCCGCCGGATCGATCTGGAACTTCGCCAGCAGCGCCTGGGCGTCGCCGCCGAGCTGGGTCACGAACTCGGCGTACTTCCGCAGCGCGCCGGCCCGCACCATCGAGGTCGCCGCGCCTGGGCCGGTCATGTCGACGGCGGCGCCGGAGCTGTTTGACTGGCGCATCTGGTCCTAGGCGCCCGCCTGGGCGCGCAGCTGCCGCGGCGAAACGCCGAACCAGCGGAAGCAGCTGCGCGAGAGCACCGAGGTCTCCGCATAGCCCAGCTTCTCGGCGATGCGCGTCAGCGGCAGGTCGGTCTGTTGCAGGAAGCGCAGCGCCACGTCGCGGCGCACCTCGTCCTTGACGCCCTCGAACGACTTGCCCTCGGCCTTCAGCCGCCGGTGCAGCGTCCGCGGGTGCAGGCAGAGCTCCGCGGCGATCCGGTCGTTGGTGCAGGCCTCGCCGCCGAGATGCTGCAGGATCAGGCCGCGGACCTGGGCGTGCATCGGCGGCGTGACCCGGGTGAAGCGGGTGTCGATGAACGAGGTCGCCATCTCGTAGAGCTGCACGTCCGGCTCGACGACCGGGCACAGCAGGTCCTGCTCGCTGAAGACGACCCCGTCCTCCTTCTGGTCGAAGCGCGCCTCGCAGCCGAAATAGTCGCGGTAGGTCCGGGGCGACGACAGCGGCTGGTGCCGGAACAGCACCTCGCGCACGCGCGCCTGGCCGCCGGTGATCTCGAGGGCGTTGAGGTGCGCCAGCAGCAGCGCCTGCTCGATCGCCTGGCGCTTGTTGGGCAGCCGGTCCAGCAGGATCTCGTAGCCGACGAACACCCGATGCTCGGCGCGGTCGCGCTCGCAGCGCATCCGCGCGGCCAGGCTGTGGGCATAGATGTGCTGGGTGGCGTAGTCGATGGCGTCCCCGAACGTGTTCGAGTTCTTCATCACCACGCCCATGATGCCGAACACCTTGCCCCCGCCTTGGCGGCGGGCCAGCCGCATGCCGAAGTCGGGCGACTGCAATTCAGCGGCGGCGAGTTCGAGGAGTTCGACCATCGAGCGGTAGCTGAGCCCGGCGCCGCGCACGAAGATCGCCGGGTCGAGCCCGGCCTGGCGCAGCAGCGCGGCGGGATCCCCGCCCAGCTCCTCGACCAGCTCGGGAAAGAACCGCAGCGTGTCGGCGTGCAGCAGTTCGAAGCCGCCGTCGCCCGCCTCCGCGCTCGCCGCCAGGGCCATCCGATCCTCCTTGCGGTCACCGCGTGACCGCGCCGCGCGACCATGCCGCCGCGTCTCGTCCGCGACAAGGGTTCAGGGGGCGTTTCCGGTCGCCTGCGACGACATGCTGTCGCCTGGCGCCGGCAAGGCAGGGTGATTTTCGCGACCGGATGCGACGCATCGGCGCGTCGGGAGGCGGCCGAGCGCCGCTTCAGGGCTGGCGGGGCGATCCTGTCGGACCGCCCCGGTCGCTCAATTAGGGAACCAGGCCGAGCTGCGCCCGGCCCGGGAAGATCAGGCCGCGGCTGCGGGCTTCGGCAGCCCCGAGGCGTGCAGCGGGGCGTCCATCTTCTGGAGCTGCGGCAGCACCTCTTCGGCGAACAGCCGAACGCTCTTCATCGCGTCTTCGTAAGGCATGGTGCCGAACTGCGGGACGATGGTGATCTCCGAGAACGAGCACGCCTCCTGCGCCGCCTTGATGCGGGTGAAGACGTCTTCCGGCGTGCCGATCATCAGGTTCGACGGGTGGTATCCCGGCGCCTTCGGCTTGCCGTCGGTCTTCAGCGCGCCCTCGGCCGAGGCGGCGAGCACCGCCGTCGCGCTCGCTTCGCGCGAGGCATAGGACTCATAGCCCTTCACGCCGACGAAGTTGGACGGGTCGGCGAAGCCGTAGTGCAGGTTCACGTCGCGGTTGGCGCTCAGCAGCCACTCGTCGGCCTCGGCGGCCGCCGCGGCGGCCGGCGTGCAGTACATGAAGAGCACGTTCTTCGGCTGGCAGGGCTTGAAGCCTTCCTCGGCGCGGAAGGCGTTGACCTTCTGCACTTCCTTGCCGGCGTCCTCGAGCGGCTTGTTGCCGACGAACAGCGGCACCATCCCGCGGCGGGCCAGGATCTCCAGCGAGTCCGGCGAGGCGGACGAGCCGTAGATGCGGCTCCACAGGTCGGTGCTCTTCGGCGCCGGCCGCAGCTCCATGTCCGGGATCTTGAAGATCTCGCCTTCGTAGCCGAAGCGGTGCTGGGTGAAGGCGAGCTTGAGGATGTCGAGCGTCTCGAGCAGCCGCTGGCGGCTCTCTTCGCGCGGCACGCCGACCGCGGCGAATTCCGACTTGGCGACGCCGCGGCCGAGGCCGATCGTCGTGTAGCGGCCGTTCGAGATGATATCGAGGTAGGCGATCTGGTGCGCCAGCCGGACCGGGTTCCACCAGGGGGCGACGGCGACCATGGTGCCGAAGGTCACGCGCTCGGTGCGCCCGGCGAAATAGGTCAGGGTCTGGATCGGGTTGGGCGTCATGCCGTAGGGCGTGCCCTGGTGCTCGGGCGCCCAGATGCCGTCGAAGCCCAGCGGCTCGGCGAGGTCGCCGATCGCCAGGCCGGCCTGCACGAACTTCCAATCCGGTTCACCCGGCGGCGAGCTGAGATCGCCGCTGATGATGCGGTCCCAGTCCTGGGAGTTGTGGGCGAAGACCCCGATATTGACCTTCATAACGCGATAGACCCCTCAGAGAAAAAACCGCGCCCCGAAACACACCGGGGCGACGGTGCGCGCCGCGCATCGCCAGATCTTCGCCTGGCCGCGCGGCGCTGGTGACTTACTTGACTGGATTTGGCGCCCCGGCGCCGACAAAGCGCGCCAGGTTGCGATGGAGGTTGGCGATGCTGCGCTCGCGGTAGGGATTGGGCAGCGTGCCGCGGAAGCCGCCGTTCTTCATCCCCTGCTGCACCGCCGCCATGTTGGAGAAGTCCTGCGGCAGGACCGAACCCCACTTGGGATCGTCCTTCTCGGTGTACTCCCACGGCGCTTCGGGCTCCTCGCCCGTCGGATACAGCTCGTAGACCGAGACCTCGAAGTAGCACTTGTTCGGGTCGTAGCCGTAGGGCCGCGCGCTGTAGCAGAGCATGTTGTTGACCGCGTGCCCGATCTGGAAGTTCGGGAACACCTGCCAGGAGGTGCCGCTGGCCGCCGTGTGCGCCGGATCGACCTTCGGCCAGAACACCCCGCGGGCCTCGTCGTCGCGCCGCGCGCTGTCCAGCCAGTGCTTCAGCACTTCCGGCGCCGGCGTGCCTTCCGGCAGTTCGTCCTTCAGCCGCAGCGCCGCATCGACCAGGGTGCGGGTGGTGTTCGTGTTCACCTGCTCCCAGGTGTAGATCTGCATCTCGGCGGTCTTGAGCCGCGGATCGCCGCCCGAGCCCAGCCGCAGCTTCGCCTGGTTCTCGTCGAGGCCCTTGGGCGCGTCATAACCGATGTTGCTGTGCAGGCCGTGGGCCCGGCCCCAGCCGCGGAAGTCGCCGAAGTCCATGAACTCCGGGTGGGTGTGTTCGACGTGGTAGATCTCGGCGAACGCCTCCATTGCAACCTTCCAGTTGCAATCGAAGATGATCCACTTGCGCCAGCGCGGGCGCATGTTCTGCAGTTCGAACGGGTCGAGCATCGAAGCGGCGGGCTCGAGGTATTCGCGCAGCGGACCGGCTTCCCGATCCAGGTTGATCCACACCCAGCCGCCCCAGGTGTCGACCTGCACCGGGCCCAGGCGGGTGCGGTCCTCGGTCAGCTTGCCCTGCCAATCCTCCTTTTCGAGGATGTAGGTGCACTTGCCCTGCAGGTCGTAGGTCCAGCCGTGGAAGCCGCAGACGAAGTGGGTCTTGTCGCCCTTGGCGTTCTTTGCGCCGGGCGGGGTGTCGACCAGCCGGCGGCCGCGGTGCGAGCAGACGTTGTAGAAGGCGCCGATCTTGTCCTCGCCCTGGCGGACGATCAGGATCGAGTCGTCGAGGATGTCGTAGGTGATGAAGTTGCCGACCTCCGGGATCTCCTCCAGGCGGCAGGCCTGCAGCCACGTCTTGCGCCACAGCTTGTCGCGCTCCAGACGGACGTAGTCCTCGGAGACATAGGCTTCCACCGGGATCGTCACCGGTTCGTTCAGGTCCTCGGCGGTCATGCCGACTTTGCTGATATCGTTCATCGTTTCCTCGCGCCCTGGGGTTTCAGGCCTCAGGCTCACCGCTTAGCCGCAGCGGGTTGGCGTCCTTGAGCGTCCTCAAAACTAACTGACTGGCCGCGCGTATCCATCGGGCTACGCGCGCGCGGCCGGCGCCAGGACCCTGGCATATGGGTACGGCGACGGCTTGACGAAGTCGGACAATAAGTTGCGCGCAGACTCCGGGCCGATCAGCCCTTCGCCGCCATCTCGAAGCTCTTGCGGATGTGGTCGACGTGGGCCGACGGGACGACCGGCAGGATCCAGGGGTGATCGGCGTTGCGGATCGCGTCGATCTGCTCGCCGACCTGGTCGATGGTCCACGACGGCTGGTAGACGCCCTCGGTCTCGCCGACGAAGGCCTTGGCCACCCGCCCGGCGATCGAGACCAGCATCTCGCCGGTGATTGAGCAGCTTTCATGCGACAGCCAGCCGACCACCGGCGCGACCAGCTCCGGGCCCATCGGCGGGTAGGCCGAGACGTCGATGCCCTCGGCCATGCGGGTCACGGCGCCGGGGACGATGACGTTGGACTTCACGCCCTCGGCCTCGCCTTCCAGCGCGATGACGTTGTTCAGGCCGATGATGCCGGCCTTGGCGACGCCGTAGTTGGTCACCCGCTTGTTGCCGTAGAGGCCGCCGATCGACGAGGTCAGCACGATCCGGCCATAGCCGTCGGCGCACATCCGCGGGAAGGCCGGCTTCACGACGTTGAACGCGCCGCGCAGGTGGACGTCGAGCACCGCTTCGAAGTCCTCGTGGGTGATCTCTTTCAGCGAGGCGTAGCGGACGTTGCCGGCGTTGTGGATCAGGATGTCGATCCGGCCGTAGGTGTCGAGCGCCCGGTCGATGATCGCCTTGCCGCCCGCGGCGGTGGCCACCGAGTCGAGCGAGGCCACGGCTTCGCCGCCGGCGGCCTTGATCGCCTGCACCACTTCGTCGGCGGGGCCGAGGTCGACGCCCTCCCCGTTCAGGCTGCCGCCGACGTCGTTGACGACGACCTTCGCGCCCTTCGCGCCCAGCAGTTCGGCGTAGGCGCGCCCGAGCCCACGGCCAGCGCCGGTGATGACGGCGACGCGACCATCGAATCTCAGTTCAGACATCGGGCTTCCTCCAGTTTGTCCGGCCGACGCTGCTTACGGCGTCAGCGGTTCTTCCACTGCGGACGGCGCTTCTCGGCGAAGGCCCGGGGACCTTCCTGCGCGTCCTCGCTGCGATAGGTGACCTCGTGCGCCGCACGCGCCGCCTGCAGGGCGGCCGCACGGCCCATCTCGGTGGCGAGCATCACCGTCTCGCGGCCGGCTTTCACCGACAGCGGCGCGCCGTCAAGAATCTCGTTGGCCAGCTCCAGCGCCGCGTCCATCAGCGCCGCCGGCTCGACCAGCCGGTTGACCAGGCCGATCTCATAGGCGCGCTGGGCGGTGATCGGCTTACCGGTCAGGATGATCTCCATCATGATCCGCTGCGGGATCATGTGGATCAGCGGCGCGGCCCACGGCGAGCCGCGTCCGACCTTCACCTCGGTGATCGCGAACCGCGCTGCGGTGCTGGCGACGCACAGGTCGCAGGCCTGGGCGATCATCCAGCCGCCGGCGAAGGCGACGCCGTTGACCGCGGCGATCGTCGGCTTCGACAGCTCGATGTTGTCGCCCGGCACCGGGAACATCTCGCGCGGCGGCACCTGCAGCTGACGCTCGACCATCTCCTTCAGGTCGCCGCCGGCGCAGAAGGCCTTCTCGCCGACGCCGGTCAGGATGGCGACGCGCAGCTTGTCGTCACGCTCGAAGCGATCCCAGGCGGCGAACAGGCCCTGGCGGACCTCGTGGCTCAGCGCGTTGCGGGTGTCGGGCCGATTGATGGTGATGATCGCAATGCCGTCATCACGCGCGTCGAACAGAACCGCATCGCTCATCAGAAGCCTCGTTGCTGGGTGGCGTGGGCCGCGCGGTCGAGCTCCTCGCGGAAGTCCGGGTGGGCGACGGCGATCAGCCGGCGGGTGCGCTCGGCCAGGGTCTGGCCCTTCAGCTCGGCGGCGCCGAACTCGGTGACGATCACGTCGACGTCGCTGCGCGCGGTCGTCACCGGCCCCGACAGGGCGGTGGTGATGCGGCTGATCTTGCCGCCCTTGGCGGTGGCCGGCAGGGCGATGATCGAGCGGCCGCCCGGCGAGCGCGCGCCGGCGCGGACGAAGTCCACCTGGCCGCCGGTGCCGCCCATGTAGGCCGAACCGCTCTGCTCGGCGTTGACCTGGCCGCTGAGGTCGACTTCCAGCGCCGAGTTGATCGTCACCAGCTTCGGCAGCTGGGCGAGCACGGCGGCGTCGTGGGTGTAGGCGCTGCTGCACATCCGGATCGCAGCGTTGCGATGAGCCCACTCGTAGAGCCGCCGCGTGCCGATCAGCGCGCCGTTGATCGACACCCCGGCGTCGATCGGCTTCCGGGCGTTGGTGACGACGCCGGCCTCGACCAGCTCGACCAGGCCGTCCCCGAGCATGCCCGAGTGCACGCCCAGGTCCTTGCGGTCCTTCAAGAGCCGGAGGATGGCGTCCGGCACCGCGCCGACGCCGGTCTGCAGCACCGCGCCGTCCTCGATGTAGCTCGCGGCGAACCGGGCGATCGCCTCGTCGGTCTCGCCGATCTTGCCCGGCGCGACTTCGACCGGCGTGCGCGAGACCTGCACGGCGACGTCGATGCGCGCGGCCGGCAGCAGCTCGCCGAAGGTGTAGGGGACCTGGTCGTTGATCTCGGCGATCACCACCCGGGCCTTGGCGACGGCGGCCTGCACGTGATCGCTGATCAGACCCAGGCTGTGGTTGCCGTCGGCGTCCGCCGGGCTGACCTGGATCAAGGCGACGTCGCAGCCGATCAGCCCCTGCTCGATCATCGGCCCGACCTGGCTGACGTGGCAGGGAATGACGCTGAGCTTGCCGGCGACGGTCAGCGACCGCAGCGCGCCGATCGCGCCCATGCTGGAGACCGAAAAGCTCTCGGTCGCCTCCGGCGAGAACAGTCCCGAGAAGCTCGTGGCGATGAAGGCCGACAGCCCGCCGATGTCGCGGCCCTGGGCGATCAGCGCTTCGATCAGGGTGGTCGGCTCGCCGCAGGCCTGGCCGACGACGATCCGGTCGCCGGGCTTCAGGAACTGGCGAAGGTCCAGGCCGGCGGCGTCGGTGACGACCGTCATCAGCGGCCCGCCAGCTTCAGCAGCGCCTGGGCGCGGGCCAGGTGCGGCCGGTCGACCATCGCGCCCTTGAAGCCGATCGTCCCGGCCCCCGGGTTGGCGGCGAACAGGTCGACGATCTCCTGGGCGGCGGCGATCTCCGCCTCGTTCGGCGAGAAGGCCTCGTTGATCACGTCGACCTGGGCGGGGTGGATCGCCAGCATGCCGCGATAGCCGTCGCGGCGGACCTTCTCGGCGCGCTTGCGCAGGCCCTCGAGGTCGCGGAAGTCGCCCTGGATGGTCTCGATCGGGGCCACGCCGGCGGTCGCCGCGCCGATCAGGCAGAAGCTGCGCGCCATCTCGTAGGTGAAGCCGTAGCTGCCGTCCGGATTGCGGTTCTCGCTGGCGCCCAGGGCGTCGGCGAGGTCTTCGGCGCCCCAGGTCATCGCCACCAGCCGTGGCGCGCCCTTGTAGTCGCCGGTGGTGTACATCGCCTCGGCGGTCTCGGTGACCAGGGCGATCACCTTGGTCGAACCCTGCTCGAAGCCGAACGCCGCCTCCAGCGCGGTCAGGTAGTTGTTCAGCAGCTCGACGTCGGCGCGGCCGTAGGCTTTCGGCAGCATGATGCCACCCGGCCGGCCCGGCATGATCGCCGCTAGGTCGTCGACCGCATAGGGGCCGTCCAGCGGGTTGATCCGCACCCACAGCCGCTCGTGGCCGCCCGCCTGACCTTGCAGGAACTCCCGCACCATGGTCCGGGCCTTGGGCTTCTCGCTCGGCGCGACGGCGTCCTCGAGGTCGAAGATGACGATGTCCGCGGAGCCCGCGGTCGCCTTCTCCATCTTCTTGTCGCTGTCGCCCGGCGCGAACAGCCAGGAGCGCGCGCTGAAGATCTCTTGGTTCGCCATCTCTCGTCCCTCTTGCCTCGCGCTTCTCTCTGACCGGTCTCAGTAGGACTTGGGAAGCCCCAGGACCTTCTCGGCGAGGAAGTTCAGGATCATGTGCGGGCTGACCGGCGCGGTGCGCGGGATCAGCACTTCGCGCAGGTAGCGCTCGACATGGTATTCCTGGGCGTAGCCCATGCCGCCCAGCGTCAGCATGGCGGTGTGGCAGGCTTCGAAGCCGGCCTCGGCGGCCAGGTATTTGCCGGCGTTGGCCTCGACGCCGCAATCGACGCCCTTGTCGAACAGCGAGGCGGCTTTCAGCACCATCAGGTTGGCGGCCTCGACCTGCGCCCAGCACTTGGCCAGCGGATGCTGGATGCCCTGGTTCATGCCGATCGGACGATCGAAGACAATCCGTTCCTGGGCGTACTTGGCGGCCCGCTGGATCGCCACGCGGCCGAGCCCGATCGCTTCCGCGCCCAGCAGGATGCGCTCCGGATTGAGGCCGTGGAGGATGATCTTGAAGCCGTCGCCCTCCCCGCCGATCCGGTCTTCCTCGGGGATGAATAGGTCCTCGATGAACAGCATGTTCGAGTCGACCGCGTGCCGGCCCATCTTGTGGATCAGCCGGACGTCGATCTTGGCGCGGTCGAGGTCGGTGAAGAACAGCGACAGGCCGTCGGTCTTGCGCTTGACCTCCTCCAGCGGCGTGGTGCGCGCCAGGAGCATCATCTTGTTGGCGACCTGGGCGACCGAGATCCAGATCTTCTCGCCGCTGACGCGGTAGCCGCCGTCGACCTTGACCGCCCGGGTCTTCAGCTTGGTGGTGTCCAGCCCGACGTTGGGCTCGGTCACCGCGAAGCAGATCTTGTCCTGGCCGCTGAGCACCGGCGGGATCATCCGCTGCTGCTGCGCTTCGGTGCCGAAGATCGCCACCGGCTGCATCGAGAACACCGGGCCGTGGATGCTGGAGGCCGCGGTCATCCCGCCGCCGGATTCGGCGACGGCCTGCATCATGATCGCCGCCTCGGTGATGCCGAGCCCGGCGCCGCCGACGCTTTCCGGCATGGCGATGCCGAGCCAACCGGCTTCGGCCATCGCCTTGTGGAATTCATGCGGGAAGACGCCGTCGCGGTCGCGCTCGAGCCAGTACTCGTCCCCGAAACGGGAGCAAATCTTCAGGACGGCTTCGCGAATGCCTTCCTGGTCCGACGACAGTGAGAAATCCACGGTAAAACCCCGGCTGCGAGGGAAAACTTGGCCCGCGGCATAGCAGCCGCGCCCCGCCACAGCAACCACGTGGCGTGCCGATATCGGCCGCCTGAACCGAAATAAGTATGGCCTCGCGCGCGCTTATCCGTTAGCCACGCGGCGCATCCGAGGGAGGACGTCATGGGCGACACCACCAAGCGCGCGGGCCCGATGGCCGGCATTCGCGTGGTCGATCTCACCGCGATGGTCATGGGACCGTACGCGACCCAGATCATGGCCGACATGGGCGCCGACGTGATCAAGATCGAGCCCCCCGCCGGCGACAACACCCGCTACATCTCGGTCGGGCCGGCGCCCGGCATGAGCGGCGTCTACGTCAACGTGAATCGCGGCAAGCGCAGCGTCGTCCTGGACCTGCAGACGCCCGAGGGCAAGGCCGCGCTGCGGGCGCTGGTCGCCACCGCTGACGTCTTCATCCACTCGATGCGCGCCAAGGCGATCGCCAAGCTCGGCTTCAGCTATGAGGCGGTGTCGGAGATCAACCCGGCGATCATCTACGCCAACTGCTACGGCTACAGCCGCCGCGGGCCCGAGCGCGACCTGCCGGCCTACGACGACACCATCCAGGCCGAATGCGGCCTGACCGCGGTCCAGCAGATGCTGACCGGAAACGCGGACTACGTCGGCACGATCATGGCCGACAAGGTCTCCGGCCTGACCGCCTTCTACGCCACCCTGCTCGCCCTCTTCCACCGCGCCCGCACCGGCGAGGGCCAGGAGGTCGAGGTCAGCATGTTCGAGACCATGGCCTCGTTCATGCTGGTGGAGCACGCCAACGGCGCGATGTTCGTCCCGCCGCTCGGCCCGGCCAACTACCCGCGCGTGGTCGCGCCGAACCGCAAGCCCTACAAGACCAAGGACGGCTACATCGCCGCCCTGGTCTATAACGACAAGCACTGGGCCGCATTCGTCGAGGCGGTGAAGCCGGCCTGGGCCGGCCCCGAGCTGGCCACCCTGGCGCAGCGCGCCAAGCAGATCGACCGGGTCTACGGCCTGCTCGCCGAGACCTTCCTAGAGCGGACCACCCAGGAGTGGCTGGACCTGCTGCGCGACCTGCACGTCCCCGCAGCCCCGCTGCGCACCCCGGACGAGCTGTTCGACAACGAGCACCTCAACGCCGTCGGCTTCTTCGAGACCGTCGAGACGCCGCACGGGCCGGTGCGCTTCCCCGGCGTGCCGACCTGGTTCTCCAAGACCCCTGGCCGCGTCGCCGGCCCGACCGCGACGCTCGGCGAGCACACCGTCGAGGTGCTGGCCGAGCTCGGCCTCTCGCCGGACGCCGGCGCCGAGACCGTCGAGGGTCACGAGGAAAACGCGGTCTAAGACGGCGCTCTAAGGCGCGGGTCAGGCGGTCGCCTGCTCGCGCAGGCTGGCGTCGACCTTCCCCTGCAGGAGGGCGCGCTTCACCTTCCCGGTCGCGGTGCGCGGGAACTGGCCTTCGATGCGGACGGAGAAGGCCCTCGCCTGCACCGCCTCGGCGACACGCGGGGCGAGCGCCGCCGCATCCTGCCCCGGCTCCGGCTCGACGACGACGCACATCGTCCCCACCGCGGCCGCGTTCTGCACCGCCAGCACCACCGCATCGCTGACGCCGCAGACGGCCTTCACCCGCTGTTCGATCGGATAGGGCGCGATCTTCACGCCGCCGATGTTGAGCATGTCGTCGGTGCGGCCGACCACCACCAGCTTGCCCGGCTCGGGCATGCGGCCGAGGTCGCTGGTCAGGAACCAGCCGTCGCGGAAATGACGCGCCGTCAGCGCCTCGTCCCAGAGGTACCCCTCGGCCACCATCGGCGACTTCACGCAGATCCGGCCCGTCTCTCCGGCCGCCGTCGGCCGCCAGGCGTCGTCGACCAACTGCACCTCGGCGCCCGGCGCGACGGCGTAGAGCTCGCCGCCGGCCTGCTCCCGGTAGGCGATCGCGTAGGTCTCGTTGCTGGAGTAGACGTTGACCACCCACGGGGTCACCGACGCCTTGAGCGTCGCCTCCAGCGCCGGCGAGACGCCGGAGCCAGTGACGTCGACGTAGTGCATGCCGAGGTTCAGCGACGCTTCGCAGCAGCTCGCGGCGAGCCGCTCGGCGTCCCGTGTCAACAGGAACGCGTAGCAGCGGGCCGCACGACAGGCCTCGGCGAGCTCCGTGAAGCTCGACAAGAACCGCACCGGGTTGCCGAACTTCAGGGCCCGGATGACGTCGGTGTACACGCCGTTGATCGCCGGGCTGTACAGGCAGGCATAGGTGAAGTCGCCCGCCACCGGCCGCATCGCCACGTCATAGCTGTCGATCGCCGCGTTCAGCATCCGCCGGGTCTTCAGCACATGCTTCATGGCCCCGGTCGTGCCGGAGGTCTTGGCGATCCGCACGCCGGCGTCCGGCCCATGGCAGGCCGCCAGCCGCGAGAGGTCGGTGACAGTCGCCGCTTCAAGGCGCGTGCGGAACGCCGCATCGATCCGCACGAGGCGGCCGGCCGCAGCCAGCGCCGCCCCGTCGTGCTCGGCGAGAATCACCTGGCAGCCGCGGGCCGTCCGCCCCGGCGCTGTCAGCTCTCCCGCGGTGAAGGCGACATGCGCTGCGCCCAACACCTCGCAGGCCAGCGCGAGCAGCATCCGCAGCAGCCGGCTGTCGCATTCCACGCCGACGATCTGGCCAGCCCGGACGCCTTCGGCCTCCAGCGCTTCGACGGCGGCGGCCAGCTGGCGCGCCAGATCGAGATAGGAGACGCGGTCTGCGCCCTCGGTGATGGCGACGGCCTGCGGTCGTTGCTGCGCCCACTTCAGGACGAACTGGGCTCCAGACGCAGCGGCGGGATCCGCCATGGCACGCAACTCCGACGCTTCACTCTAAGGGCGTCAGGATCGCACGGCGCACCCGAGAGTCGCAGGCGCGCGAATGCGCGCAGCTACTCAATTCGAGAAAACGCGGTTCAGGCCGGTCCCGCCGCGCGGTAGCCGAGGCTGCGCGAGATCGCGGCCGCCTCCTCCCGCACAAGGCGCGCCAGCTCGACACGGCGGTCCGTCAACCGCGAGCTGGGCGCGGCCACCACCAGCGCGCCGATCACAGCGCCGGTCGCGTCGTGTATCACCGAGGCGGTGCCGGTCACGCCGTCGGCGGCCTGATCGATGGTCTGCGCCACGCCGCTGGCGCGCGCCGCGGCGATCGCCTCGGCGAGCTTCTTCTTGTCGGTTTCGGTCTGCGGCGCCTGCTGCTCCGGCTTGAGGCGGCGCAGGTAGTTCTGCAGCTCCTCCTCCGGATCGGTCGCCAGCAGCGCGCGCCCGCCCGCCGTATTGTAGAGCGGCCGACGGTCGCCGAACGCCACCGAGAAGCGGACGGTGTTGCGGCTCTCGATCACGTCGACATAGGTGATCATGCCGGCGTCCTTGTCGCGGACCGCGAACAGCACCGTCTCCTCCGAGCGCTCGGCCAGCCGGCGCATGCCGTCGCGGATGAGGTCCGAGGACTGCACCCGCCGGCGGGCCTCCAAGAGCGCACTGCCCAGGCCGAACGCCCCCGGCCCCAGGCGGTAGAGCCCGTCGGCGGCGACCACGAAGCTGGTGTCGGCCAGGCCGCGCAGGAGCGCCGCAAGGCTGCTCTTCGGCGTCTCGAGCGCGCGGCTGAGGTCCGCCAGGCTGAGCGGCCTCGGGCTCGCGCACAAGGCCTCCAGGATCTGGATCACCCGTGTGACGGACTGCGGCGAATTCAAACGGCGATCCTCGGCGAGCATCGGGAAACCTGGACACCGCCGGAGGTCGGCGGACGGCGCTCGCGCCCGCCCCGGCAAATCGCGCGGCCGCAGCGTTTGCACTGCGGAATCGCGCCTTGCCGAACCTACAGCACGTGGCGTCCCAAATCGCCAGCGCGGGCGCCTTTACAGGTGCCGCGTCTCCTGCGGCGTCTCGAACCAGTTGTTGTTGCGACCGTCCATGTAGCGGATCGGCAGCTCGGCGAGCTCGCTCGGCTCCACGTCGTCGAGGCAGGCGACGCTGATCGCGACATAGGCGCCGCCGATCGCCTCTACATAGCCCTCGCCAAAGGAGGCGCAGCCGCAGTTGCTGCAGAACCGGTGATGGCCGCTCATCGTCCCGAACTGGTAATCGGACAGGGAGTCCTGGCCGCTGATCAGGCGGAACGCCTCGGGCTTGATCAGCGCGCTCCACTCTCGCCGCTTGGTGCAGATCGAGCAGTTGCACCGGCCGGTGCCGTTGGCCAGGTCGATCTCAGCCTCGAAGCGGACGTTCCCGCAGTGGCAGCTACCCTTGTAGGTCTTCAGCATGACGCCTCTCCGTTCATTCAACGACGGTCAGACCTAGGCTGGCCCTGTTGCCACCATGCTGTCAGCATTCGGCCGCCAGGATGAACCCATGCGCCGCGCCGACCGCCTGTTCCAGATCGTCCAGATCCTCCGCCGCTCGTCGCGGCCGGTGACCGCCGCGGCCATCGCCGAGGAGCTCGAGACCTCCAAGCGCTCGGTCTATCGCGACATCGCCGCCCTGATCGGTCAGCGGGTGCCGATCCGCGGCGAGGCGGGCTTCGGCTATGTGCTGGAAGGCGGCTTCGACCTGCCGCCGCTGATGCTGACCGCCGACGAACTGGAGGCCGCGGTGCTCGGCGCCCAGTGGGTGGCCGGGCACGGCGACCAGGCGTTGGCGCGCGCCGCCCAGGACCTGATCGCGAAGATCGCCGCGGCGGTGCCCGAGCGGCTTCGTCCGCACCTGCTCGACGCCAGCGCCCGCACCCCGCCCGCCTTCGCGATCCCCGCCGACCAGGTCGACGCCGGACAGGTGCGCGCCTGGATCCGCTCGGGCCGCAAGATCGCGCTGGCCTATCGCGACGCCGAGGACCGCCTCAGCGAGCGAGTTATCTGGCCGGTGGTGGTCGGCTACATGGAAGCGTCGCGCCTGTTGATCGGCTGGTGCGAGTTGCGGCAGGACTTCCGCAGTTTCCGCCTCGATCGCGTGGTCGAGGCGCGCTTCCTGGACGAGCGTTTCCCCGCCCGTCCAGCCGCGCTGCGCGCCGAGTGGCTGGCCCAGTGGCGGGAAATGCCGCCCGACTAGGCCTGACCGAGCGCGGTCAGCGGAAGGCGGGCATCACCTCCTTGGCGAAGACCTCGGCGTAGGGGACGAACTTCGCCGGCGGCAGGCCGGCCGGCAGCATCATCATGAAATGCTCGACCGGAATCCGCGTCTGCAGGGCGCGGAACCAGTCGATCGCCGCATCCGGCGTGAGGATCGTCAGGATGCCGCTCTTCTTGAAGTCTTCCAGGCTCATCGGCTTGAGCAGCGCCGCGTCGCCGACGCCCGAGGCCTTATCCTCGTTCAGCCAGGCGCCGTAGGTGTTGTTCACATAGTGGTAGTAGGGCGCGAGCTCGTGCAGCGCCTGCTCGGGATCCTTGGCCACCACGGTGAACAGGCCCTGGATGCGGATCCGCGCCGCGGCCGGGTCCTTGCCCTGGGCCCGCAGCTTCTCGGCGTAGACGCCGCAGACGTCTTCGTTGCCGAAGTAGCCGTCGCCGTACTTGGCCACCCGCTCCATCGCCTTGTCGGCGAAGCCGCCGAGGTAGAGCGGGATCTGCCCGCGCGGCGGCGGCGGCATGATCGTCGCGTTCTTCACCGTGTAGTGCTGGCCCTCGAAGGTGACCGTCTCCCCGGCCCAGAGCCGGCGGACGATCTCAAGAAACTCGTCGAACCGCTTGCCGCGCTTAGTGAAATCGACCCCGTAGGCGTCCGTTTCGCGCCGCCGGTAGCCGATCGCCGCGGCCATCTCCAGCCGGCCGTTCGAGAGGATGTCGAGCACCGCGCACTCCTCGGCGAAGCGCACCGGGTGATAGAGCGGCGCCAGCGCGATCGCCGAGCCGAGCTTGAGGGTCTTGGTGCGGGCCGCGATCGCCGCCAGCGCCACCGAAGGCGTCGGCATGTAGCCGTCCTCGGCGCCGTGATGCTCCGGCACCCAGGCGCCGTCGAAGCCGACCGTCTCGCTCCAGGCGATGAAGTCCAGGGTCTCGGCGTAGAGGTCGCCCCACGGGCGGCGCCACGGCGGCGGATTCCGGAAGTCGTAGAGATAGCCGAAGGTCAGCTTCGCAGGCATCGCATCCTCCCGGTGTTGTTGATCGCACCAACACCATCGCGACCGCCGCGGTCTTGATCCTAGGAGACAACCTGGGCGATGCGGGTCAAAAGACGCCCGGGCGCGGCCGACAATTTCGGCGCCTGCGCCGGGATTTTGTCGTCCGAGGTCAAGAGCCGGCGCCGACTCAGGTGCTAGGGGAGCCCGCCCGGTGCGGCTTCCCGTCCCCCTTGGAAGCCCGACGCGGGTCGCTATATCGGCGGCGACGCCGATTGCAGTGCGCAACAGCAGACCCACTTGAGAGACCGCCAGACGATGTCGACCGCCACCGCCGAAAAGACGCTCACCTCCGTCGCCCTGACCCCGCTCATCGGATCCGAGGTGAAGGCCGATGCGGCGACCCTGACCAGCGGCGTGCACGGCACTGAACTGCGCAACCTGTTGGAAGAGCGCGGCGTGCTGATCTTCCGCGGCGTGGACCTGAGCGACGAGCAGCAGCTCGCCTTCTCCGAAAGCCTCGGCGAAGTGGTCCGCCACGGCGACCGCTCGCCGATCCAGAAGATCACCCTCGACTCCAAGGTCGACATGGCCGCCGAGTACCTGAAGGGCTCGCTGTTCTGGCACATCGACGGCGCCACCGAAGGCGCCCCGAACTTCGCCGCCACCCTGGGCGCGCGGCGCCTGCCGAAGGAAGGCGGCGACACCCTGTTCGCCAACACCTACGCCGCCTGGGAGGCGCTGCCGGACGACCGCAAGCAGCAGCTCGAGAAGCTGCGGGTGATCCACAGCTTCGAGTCCGCCCAGCGCGTCGTCTATCCGCAGCCGAGCTTCGAACAGATGAAGGCCTGGCAGACCCACGGCGTGAAGTCCCAGCCGCTGGTCTGGACGCACGAGTCCGGCCGCAAGTCGCTGGTGCTGGGCTGCACCGCCGACCGCATCGAGGGCATGGACGTCGAGGAAGGCCGGCTGCTGCTCGCCGAGCTGCTGAGCTGGTCGACCCAGCCGCAGTTCGTCTACCAGCACGCCTGGCAGCCGGGCGACCTGCTGATCTGGGACAACACCGGCACCATGCACAAGGTCGAGTCCTACGACCCGGCCGAGCGCCTGATGCACCGCACCACCCTGGCCGGCAAGGAACTGCTGGCCTAACCCACCCCATCGGACGTCGAGACGGCGCGGCTTCGGCCGCGCCGTTTTCGTTTCAGGCCGACGCAGGCGCGAGGTCGCGGGCGATGGTCTCGGCCAGCTGGGCGGTCTGGTTGCGGATGTCCGGCACCGCCACCGCCTCCCAGGCGACGGCGCGGCTGAGCGGTCCGACCGCATAGAGCCCCCGCGTCACGCGCCCCTCCCGACTCAGAAGCCGCAACTCGGCATCCATCGCCACGCCCAGGCCGAGCGGATCGCGGGCGATCAGCCCCTGGGCCTGCAGGCCCTCGAGCACACCGGAGCGGTCGCCAGAGAGGTCGCCGGACAGACCGCTGCAGTCGACCACCGCGGTGAAGCGGGCGCGCTCCGGAAACTGCGCCCCGCGCCGCCGGATCACCGCCTCGAACCCGGCGCCGAGCGGCCGCAGCTGTTCGAGCTTGCCGGCGCGGACCTCCAGCAGACCGTCAGCCTGCAGCGCGCCGATGCGCGCCGCCACCGCCGGGGCCATGCGGTGGCGGTGGGCGTCCCACCACGGCCGCAGATGGCGGAGGATCCGCGCCTTCTCTTCGACCGACCAGCCGGCCCATAGGCCGGTCACGAACGGCCGGACGCCATCGACCGCGGCGCGCCAGCCGACCTCGTCCGCGTGGCGGCGCAAGATCTGCAGCACCCGCGCCGGCGTGCCCGACAGCCCCTCGGGCGGCGGGGCGGCGACCGACCCGGCGTGCAGCCGCGGCAGCAGCCCGCGCCGCGACACCGCCGTCAGCCGGCGGTTCGCCACGCCGACGGTGAGCGCCACGTCGACCATAGTCAGGCCGGAGCCAAGCAGCAGCACCTGGCCGGCCGGCAGTTCGTCGAGGTCGGCTCGCCACGGATCGGCGACGTAATTCGGCGACTCCCGCGCCTCCGGCGTAATCCCCGGCAGCGGCGACGGCGGCAGGAGGCCCACCGCCAGCACCACCGCCTCGGCGTGGATCGCACGCCCCAGCGCCAGCTCGATGCGGAAGCGCTCGCCGTCGCGGCGGACCTGCACGGCCTCGTCCTGTTCGAGCAGCAGCCGCCCAGGCCGGCCCGGTGCGCTGACCGCGTCCTTCAACAGGTCCTGCAGGTAGTCGCCGTACTGCCGGCGGCCGACGAACCAGTCGCGGGCCCGCTCCCCGGCCCCCAGCCAGTCGACGAAGTGGTCCGGCCGGTCCGGAAAGGCGCTCATGTTCGCTGCCCGGACGTTCAGCAGATGGCCGGGATCGCGGGTCGAATAGGCGCGCCCGCGGCCGAACCGCGGGGCCCGCTCGATCAGCCGCACGGTCAGCTCCGGCGCGGCGCGCAGCAGGTGAAGCGCGCTGAGCAGGCCGCTGAAACCCCCGCCGATGATCGCAACTGTCTGGCCCACGCGCCCCTCATTCCGCTACAGCGGTCATCTCCTATTGTTCTAATAGGAAATGAAGCGAGACGTTCTTCTCCCGATCGCAGGTTTTCTGACGTCCTGAGGGCGCGGGATCAGGCGAACGCCAGCGTCGCCGGCCAGGCCCCGCTCTGCACCAGCTGCGCCACCTCCCGGCGGACCAGCGCGCCGAACTCCGCGACGAAGCTGCGCGGCATGACCAGGTGCGGCCGAGCGACGAACGCCAACTGCTGGGTCATCACAGGATCGCATATCGGCGCATAGCGCAGCCGGCCGGCCGCGACCTCGCGCCCGACGGCCGACGCCGGCAGCACGCTGTGGACCTGGCCGGCCTCGATCAGGTCCTTGGTGACCTGCAGGGAGTCGACCTCGACGCGGATGTCGAGCGCCACCTGGGCTCTGAGCGCGGTCTTCTCGACCAGGCTGCGGACGCCGGGCTGCACCCCCGGCAAGGCCAGCGGCAGATCGGCCAAGCGGGCGAAGGCCACCGGCCGATCCGGCGACAGATCGGACCCTGGACCGCCGACCAGCACCAGCGCCTCGACCAGCAGGTCGCTTTCGAACAGCCGCTCGTCGGGCGCCGGCCCGTGGATCACCCCGAGGTCGACCTCGCCCCGCAGCATCGCTTCGATCAGCTGCCCCGTCTCCCGGTCGACCACGCGCAATTTCACCTTGGGAAAGGCGGTCGCGACGCGCCCGACCAGCGGCTCGGCAAGGACGCTGGCGACCGTCGCCGGCAGGCCCAGCACCACGCCGCCCTCCAGCTGGGCGAACGGCGAGCCGACGTTCTGCATGGCCAGCTCCAACTGGCGCAGCGGCCCGGTCATCGAGGCGCGCAGCTGCTCGCCCTCCTCGGTCAGCGCCACGCCGCGCGGCGTGCGGCGGAACAGGACGACGCCGAGGGCCTCTTCCAGCAGGCGCACCTGCCGGCTCAGGGCGGGCTGGGCGATGCCGAGCACGCTGGCGGCCCGGCTCATCGAGCCTTCGTCCGCGATGCGCAGGAAATAGCGGAGCCGCCGGAGGTCCATCAGACCCCCGATATAACAAGTCGGCATGGCTCGACGCCAGATTTTGTCTTGGCTCGCCAAAATGATCGCGCCCTACCATCGGCTCCAACAACTGGGAGGATCCGATGGCGAAGACCGCGGACTACGGGCTCGGCGAGCACCCCTTCCCGCGCGGCTGGTTCGTAGTCGCCGAGAGCTCGGCGATCGGCCGGCAGCCGCACAACGCCCGCTACTTCGGCGAAGAGGTGGTGCTGTTCCGCGGCGAGAGCGGCGCGGTCGTCATGCTCCAGGCCTACTGCCCGCACATGGGCACCCACCTTGGCAAGAACCGCACCTCGCACACCGTGGTCTCCGGCCATCACCTGGAAGGCGACGCGATCCGCTGCCCGTTCCACGGCTGGCGGTTCGGGGCCGACGGCCGCTGCAACGACATCCCCTACTTCGACGGGCCGATCCCGGAAGGGGCCAAGGTGCGCAGCTGGCCGGTGCAGGAGCGCTATGGCGTGGTCTTCTGCTGGAACGACCCGGAGGGCGGCCCGCCGGACTTCGACCTGCCGGACTATCCGGAGTGGGACGATCCGGCCTGGATGCGCTGGACCGGGCTCGACCACCTGGCCGACCTGCCCTGTCACCCGGTCGAGGTGTTCGACAACAACTCCGACTACGCGCACCTGCTGCACCTGCACGGCGGCGGCGAGGTGCGGGCTTACGAAAACGAAGTCGACGGCCACTGCTACCGCCAGCGCGAGAGCATGGTGGGTCGGAGCGAAGGCGTCGGCGACACCTTCAAGGTCGACGCCCACAACGAGTGGCGCCTGACGACGGTCAACGCCTACGTCGGGCCGGGGCTCAACGCCGCCCGGTTCCTGGAGGCCAGCGCCGTTCAGCTGATCGCCACCACCCCGATCGACGACGGCTCGGCGCGGCTGTGGCAGTGCGCGATGATCAAGCGCCCCACGGGCCTCAGCGACGAACAGGCGAACCAGGCGCTCGCCACCTTCAATCAGAACATGATCAAGGGGCTGGGGATCGAGGACGCCGAGATCTGGACCAACAAGCGAGCGGCCATTCAGATCATGCAGCTGCCGACCGACGGACCGTTCCGCCAGGCGCGCATCTGGTACAGCCAGTTCTTCAACCCGCGCGACAAGGCGGGCGAGATCCTCGCCCGGGTGAGCGGCGTGCACCGCGTGCGCGGCGTCCCCAGCTTCGCCGACATGCCCGCAGAATAGGTCGCCCCATGGAACTGAGACCGCTCGGCCGCAGCGACATCCGGGTCAGCGCCATGGGCCTGGGCGTCATGACCTTCGGCGCCCAGACGCCGCAGGACGACGCCTTCCGCCAGCTCGACATGGCCCTAGCCGCCGGGGTCAACCTGTTCGACACCGCCGAGAACTACCCGGCCCCGGTGCTCGCCGAGACGCAAGGCCGCTCGGAGCAGATCCTCGGCCGCTGGATCGCCGCGCGCGGCGTGCGCGACCGGGTGGTGGTGGCGACCAAGGTCGCCGGCCCGGGCAATGCGGCAGGCGACATGAACCATATCCGCGGGCCCGACCGGCGGCTCGACCGGGCGAACATCCTGGCGGCGGCGGACGCCAGCCTGAAACGGCTGGGGACCGACTACATCGACCTCTACCAGGTGCACTGGGCGGAGCGGCCGATCACCACCCAGGGGCGGACCCGGTTCTCCCACCTCCCCGACGCGGCGAACCTGACGCCGATCGAGGAGACGCTGGCGGCGCTGGGCGAGCTGGTCGCCGCCGGCAAGGTGCGCCAGGTCGGCGTCTGCAACGAGAGCCCGTGGGGCGTGATGCGCTACCTGGCCGCCGCCGAGGCCCGCGGGCTGCCGCGGATCGCCAGCATCCAGAACGGCTACAGCCTGCTGGACCGGCAGTTCGAGCTGGGCCTGGCCGAGGTCGCCCTGCGCGAGCAGGTCGGGCTGATCGCCTATTCGCCGCTGGTCGGCGGCCTGCTGACCGGCAAGTACGCCGACGCTGCGCCGATCGCCGGCAGCCGCTCGGCCGTGATGACCGGCTTCGCCCAGTCCCGCTTCACGCCGAAGAAGCTCGCCGCCACCGCAGCCTACGTCGAGCTGGCCCGCAGCCGCGGGCTCGACCCGGCGGACATGGCGCTGGCCTTCGTGCGCCAGCGGCCGTTCACCACCTCGGTGCTGATGGCCGCCAGCCGCGTCGAGCAGCTGGAGATCAACCTGCGCAGCCTGGAACTGACCCTGCCGCCGGAGCTGATCAAGGCGATCGACGCGATCCACGACGACCAGCCCAATCCGCGGTGACCGCCCGATGACCGAAGCCCCGCACCTACTGGTCCGCGAGGACGGCCCGATCCTGATCGCGACGCTCAATCGGCCAGACAAGCTGAACGCCGTCACCGGCGAGATGATGGTCCTGTTCGAGCAGGCGCTGCACCGCTTCCGCGACAGCCCCGAGCTCAAGGTCATGCTGATCCGCGCGACCGGCCGCTATTTCTGCTCCGGCGTCGACCTGAAGAGCAGCGACGGCGGACGCCCGCCGACCAGCGGCTCGGCGATCCGCGAGAACCACCGGCTGCGGGTGCACGGGGTGCACCGGATCTACGATGAGATGGAGGCGATCGAGAAGCCGATCGTCGTCGCCCATCACGCGATGTGCGTCGGCGGCGGCCTGGAGCTGTCGCTGTCCTGCGACTTCCGGCTGGCCGCGCGAAGCGCCGGCTACGCCTTTCCCGAAGGGCTGTTCGGCGTGCTGCCCGCCTCCAACGGCGTCAGCCGCCTGACCCGCCTCTGCGGGCCGCATTGGGCGCGCTGGCTGATCATGGCGAACCGGAAGGTCGACGCCGACCGCGCCCTGACGATGGGCCTGGTCCACGAGGTCTTCCCCGACGACAGCTTCGAGGACGAGGTGATGGCGTTCTGCCGCCACCTGGCCCAGCAGAACGCCGAGCAGATGGGGACCGCCAAGCTCGCCATCGAACTGGCGGCCGACGTCGGCCGCGCCGCCGCGCGCGACGTCGAACGCCTGGCCAACAGCAGCCTGATGCAGAGCCCCGACTGCCTCGCGGGCGTCGCCCGCTACGTCGCCGGCATCGGCCGCAAGCAGGAGACCTCCGCATGAACGACACCGCACAGGCGTGGGCCGGGCCCGCGGTCCCGCCGAAGACCGTCGAGGAATTGCTGGATCACCACGCGGTCTGCCAGCTGGCGAAGATCTACGGCCTGGGCCTGGACCTGCGGGACTACCAGCTGGCCCGCAGCGCCTTCGCCGCCGACGCGGTGGCCATCGGCCGAGAGGGCCCGGAGCCGATCGACGTCTCCCTGCCGAAGACCTATGCGGTGGCCGAGAGCTTCCACGCCACCCAGCACCTGATCGGCAACCAGTACGTCACCTTGCACGGCGACGAGGCCGTGGTCTGGAGCTACGGGGTCGCCCACCACAAGGTCGCGCCCGGCGCGGCCCGCGACGAGGTCATCGCCGGCGTGCAGTACCGCGACCGCTGCCGGCGGATCGCCGGGGGCTGGCTGATCACCGAGCGGGAGGTGGTCATGCAGTGGCTCGACATGCACCCGCCGCGCGCTGGCGGGACCGCCTAAGGGCGTTCGCCCCGTGTCTGGCGCCACCGCAGCGAGGAAAACCGCGGAAGGCCCCTTGGCACTGAGGGTCTAACAGGACGTCATCCAGGGATTACCCTGATACGGCGCGCCGATGGAGCAGGCAGTCTGGCGACGATCAGGAGCGACCGCCGATGCCGGCCAACCCGCCAACCTTCAGCGCCCCGCGAGGCCAGCCCCGCCGGGCGCGCAAGCCATCGCCAGCGCTCCGAGCGGCCGCCGCCGGCATCGCGGCGGCGGCCGCGCTTGCGGCGGGCGGCGGCAGTCAGGCGCAGGAGCTCCGCGTAGGGGTGGGCTATGCGCCCCACCCCCCGGAGGAGGGCGCCTCGGTGATCGCCGAATATCTGTTCAAACCGCTGCGCGCCCTGTCATTCATGGGTTCACCCCGGCCTTACGCCAGCGCCCAGCTCAGCCTGGATGGCTTCACCAACTTCGGGCAGGCCGGCCTGATCTGGCGCTGGGAGCGCAAGCGCGTCTACCTGGACCTGGGGGGCGGACTCTCGGTCCATGACGGCCACCTCAACCTTCCGAAACCGGAGCCTGGCCTGTCTGCGGAGGAGAACCAGCACCGGGTTCATGAACGCGAGGAGCAGCTCGAATGGGGATATCGGACCATTTTCCACTCCACCTTCGCCATCGGCTGGCGCGTGACCCCGCGATGGGCGCTGGAGTTTGAGGGCCAGCACTGGAGCAACGGACGCATAGGCGGCGAGACCCACGACGGCGCTAACAGCCTGGGCCTGCGGGCAGCTTACCGCTTCTGATGACGCGGGGTTCAGCCGTCTCGGCGCGGCATGAATATAGCTCGCGGAGCGATGAACAAGCCCACTCACCGACACTCATAGGTATAGTGGGCGACTTAGCGCGGAATAATTGTATTTACTCAAGATTTTCTCAGATGAAGTAATTCTCTCGAAATCACTGCGCCCCATATTCGAGATCGACGCCGTGCACCGCACGGACGGGGGCGGTTCTGATGAACGACATTCGCAACCTGATGGACAACCTCCACACGCAGATGGAGTACAGGGAGTTCGACGGCGCGACGCGCCCGCCGAACGGCGCCTGGCCCATCCTGCAGCACGTCGGTCGCATGGCGCCGCCCGTTCCGATCGCCGAGGACGCACACGCCGAAGAGGCAGAAGCGGAGCCGATCGCCGCGCGGGCGCCGCGCGCGCCTCTGGTCAGCGGCCTGCGGCGACCGGACCGCTCGATGCTGGACCGCTACGCGCCGGCCGAGACCTCGCCCGACGACGGCCGCGGCTTGCCGCTCGCCGAGGTCTTCGCCCAGCTCGCCCAGCCCGCCCGATAAGCCGGCCGAGGCGCCCGACCCCGCTTGGGATCTCGCCGGCGTTGGCGCAAAGTGGGTCATGACTTCGCCTAGCGCCCGCCGATCCCCCGAGCCCAACGCCGACGCCGCCGACCCGCCGCCCCCCGCTCATGCGCCGCTGATCGATCGGGCCACGCTGACCCGCATTCTGGTCGCCGCCGTGGCGCTAGTCGGGGTGTTCTTCGCCGCGCAGCTGACGATCCGGCTGTCGAACCTGTGGTTGCTGATCTTCGGCTCGGTGCTGGTCGCGGTGATCCTGCGCTCGATCGCCGATCCGCTGGTCCGCCGCACGCCGCTGAACGACGAGCTGGCGACGCTGGTCGCCGTCCTGCTGGTGGTGGCGATCTTCGCCGCCATCGGCACCTTGTTCGGCCAGACCATCTCCGCCCAGATCACCGGCCTGGCCCAGCGCCTGCCCGCGGACTGGGAGACGCTGCGCGCCCGGGTCGAGGCCTCGCCGATCGGCGACCAGCTGCTCGGCTTCGCCACCGCCATCGGCAGCCAGGCCGGGCGCGCCCTGATCATCGCCCAGCGGATCGCCACGGCCGTCCTGTCCGGCGTCACCACCATGGTGCTGGTGCTGGTCGCGGGCATTTTCATCGCCCTGCGCCCGCGCGAGGCCCGCGAGGGCGCGCTGGCGATGGTCCCGCTGTCCGCCCGCCCGCGGCTGCGCGAAGTGATGAACACCTGCGGGCGGGCGCTGAAGGGCTGGCTCCATGCGCAGCTGATCTCGATGGTGGTGGTCGGCTCCCTGGTGACCCTGGGGCTGTGGGTGATCGGCGTGCCGTCGCCGCTGGCGCTCGGCCTGCTGAGCGGAATGGCGCAGTTCGTGCCGATCGTCGGCCCGATCGTCTCGGCGGTTCCCGCCCTGCTGGTCGCGGCGGTCAGCGGCCAGCACACCGCGCTGCTGACCCTGGCGCTCTATATCGGCGTCTCGCAGCTGGAGGCGAACCTGATCACCCCGCTGGTGCAGCGCAACGTCGCCGCCCTGCCAGTGGTGCTGGGGATCTTCGCCGTCGTCGCCATGGGCATCCTGTTCGGCCCGTTGGGCGTGCTGTTCGCCACTCCGGCGGCGCTGGTGATCTACACCGCGGTGACCCTGCTCTATCGCCAGGACGTGCTCGGCGACCCCGATGCCGTCGCGCCCGGCCAGCTGCCCCCGCGGCGCGACGCCTGACATGAGTCTCGACGCCCGCTCCCAGCCGGCCGCCGCCGGCCCCGCCGACGTGATCGCCGCGCTCGAAGCCCGCGCCCGGCGCTGCGAGACGCCCTGCGGCGACGGTTCGCTGGTCTGGCGCGCCTGGGGCTCCGGCCCGCCGCTGCTGCTGCTGCACGGCTCGCACGGTTCATGGGCGCACTGGATCCGCAGCATCGAGGCGCTGTCGGCGACCCGCACCGTGTGGGCCCCGGACCTGCCTGGCAACGGCGACAGCGCCCTGCCGCCGAGCCCCGACCATCCGGCGATCTCGGCGGCGCTGGCCGCCGGCCTGCGCCAGCTGATTGGAGATGAACTGCCGCTCGACATCGTCGGCTTCTCGCTCGGCGGCGTGATCGCCGCGCATCTGGCGGCGCTGCATCCGGCGCTGGTGCGCCGGCTGATCCTGGTCGACACCGGCGGCCTGGACACTCCGCTGGGCACGGTCGAAACCGCGCGGGCCCGCGGACTGGAGGGCGAGGCCCGCCGCGCGGCGCTGCGCACCAACCTGCTGGCGATCATGCTGCGCCACCCCGCCAGCGTCGACGCGCTGGCGCTGCACCTGCTGGATCGCGACGGCCCGCGCGGCCGGCTGAAGCCGGTCGGCCTGGTGCTGCCGGACAAGCTGCTCGCGGCGCTGCCGCAAGTCACGGCCCAGGTCGACGCCATCTGGGGCGAGTTCGACGGGCCGCACCCGGATCCGACGGCCCAGGAGGCGGCGCTGCGCGGCGTGCGCCCCGACCTTGAGTTCCGGGTGATCCCCAACGTCGGCCACTGGGTGATGTACGAGGACGCGGAGACCTTCAACCGCACCGTGCTGGAGATGCTCGCCCGGCCGCTGAGGACGCCGCCCGCCTGAGCGGGAACGGGGCTGCGCCGCTTGCGGTTGATCAAGGACACGGTCACCCGGAACGGAAGACTGCGGCCATGATCGAGATGCTCCCCGCCCCCGACCACGTCGTCGCGCTGCGCTTCTCCGGCGAGCTGACCGGCCCCGACTTCGACCGCGTCGCCGCCGAGATCGAGACCCGGCTCGCCCGCCACGAGCGGATCGGCGTCGTCGCCGACCTGACCGGCTTCGATGGCGTGACGCTGCAGGCCCTGGCCAAGGACCTTCGCTACAACCTCGCCAAGTTGGGCGAGTGGAAGCGGTTTCCGCGCGAGGCGGTGATCACCGACAAGGCCTGGGTGCGCGCAGCTGTGCACGCGCTCGACCCGCTGGTCCCGCAGGTCGAGGTCCGCACCTTCAACCCCGGCGAGCAGTCCGCCGCCCTGGCCTGGGCGGCGGATTTCGGCGGGACGCATTAGCGCCCCTACCTCCGCTCTTCCCCGCGAAAGCGGGGATCCAGGTTTTTTGTGTTCGAACCGCGAGCCCGCCTTGGCTGAGGATCCAAAAAAGCCTGGGCCCCCGGGTTCGCGGGGGTGAGCGGGAGAGTGGAAAGGCCAGCCCGCCTCAATAGCGCGCTCGCAGGTTGACGGAGTAACTGCGCCCCAGCTCGCGCCGCCTGCCTAGCTTCAGCGCGTTGCGGGACCTGGCTCATGCGCCATGGCCGCTGCGGCCAAGGCATCGCCGTCCGTCACCCGGCCTTCGGCTTTGCGCTCGCTGTAGCGGTCGACCAGGTAGTCGGCGCGGTCGCGGGTCAGCAGGGTGAACTTCACCAGTTCCTCCATCACGTCGACCACCCGGTCGTAGTAGGCCGACGGCTTCATCCGGCCGGCTTCGTCGAACTCCTGGAAGGCCTTGGCGACCGACGACTGGTTGGGGATGGTGATCATCCGCATCCAGCGACCGAGCAGGCGCAGGGTGTTGACGGCGTTGAACGACTGCGAGCCGCCGCTGACCTGCATCACCGCGAGCGTTCGGCCCTGGGTCGGGCGCACGCTGCCCACCTCCAGCGGGATCCAGTCGATCTGCGCCTTCATGACGCCCGAGATCGCGCCGTGGCGCTCAGGGCTGCACCACACCTGCCCCTCCGACCAGAGCGACAGCTCGCGCAGTTCCTGCACCTTGGGGTGATCCGGCGAGACCGCGTCCGGCAGCGGCAGATCCCGGGGATCGTAAATCCGGGTCTCCGCCCCGAGCCGCCGCAGGATGCGCGCAGCCTCCTCGACCAGCAGCCGACTGTAGGAGCGTTCCCGCAGCGAGCCGTAGAGCAGCAGGATGCGCGGCGGGTGGGTCGAGACCCGCGCCGGCTCGAGCCTCGCTTGCGTGGGCGTGTCCAGGAATTGCGGCTGCAGCGCCGGGAATTCGGTCATGGCGACCCCTGTGAGAAGCGACTTCAAACTGTCGTATATTTCCTTTATCATCGAAATATGGAAACTAAATCCGCGGTCTCAAGCCTCGCTGCGCTGGCGCACGAAGGTCGGCTTTCCGCCTTCCGGCTGCTGGTGCAGGCCGGGCCGTGCGGCCTGGCCGCCGGCGAGATCGCGCGCCGGCTCGGCGTGTTGCCCAACACGCTCTCCGCCAGCCTCAACATCCTCAGCCACGCCGGCCTGATCGCCTCGCGCCGCGAGGGCCGGTCGATCATCTACACCGCCGACTACGGCGCCATGCGCGGGTTGCTCGCCTTCCTGATGGAGGACTGCTGCAACGGCGCCCCCGAGATCTGCGCCCCGCTCGCCGCCATCGCCAGCCAGTGCTGCGAGGCCGAAGGCGTCTGCACCTAGGAGCCCTTCATGACCGACAAGACCTACAACGTGCTCTTCCTGTGCACGGGCAACTCGGCACGTTCGATCATCGCCGAGGCGCTGATGAACCAGCTCGGCGCTGGGCGCTTCCGCGCCTACTCGGCAGGCTCGATGCCGACGGGGCGCGTGAACCCGCACACGCGGCCGGTCGTCGAAGGCTGCGGTTTCGCTATGTCGGAATTCCGCTCGAAGTCCTGGGACGAGTTCGCCAAGCCGGGCGCACCGCCGCTCGATTTCATCTTTACGGTTTGCGACAACGCCGCCGGCGAGGTTTGTCCGATCTGGCCCGGCCAGCCGATGACGGCGCACTGGGGCGTACCCGACCCGGCGGCCGTTGACGGGACTGAGGCCGAAATCGGCGCGGCCTTCGCCGAGACCGCACGCCTGCTCGGCAATCGCATCCGTCTGTTCCTGAACCTACCGCTCGCCTCACTCGACAAGATGTCCCTGCAGACCTCGCTGCGCGAGATCGGCCAGTCTGTTCACGAGCCCGCCCAATGAGTAGCGCCCCTCCCGCTCCCCCAGCCATGTCGCGCTTCGAACGCTACCTGACGGTCTGGGTGGCGCTCTGCATCGTCGCCGGTGTCGGCCTCGGCCACCTGTTCCCCTCCGTCTTCCAGGCGGTCGGCGCGGCCGAGGTCGCCAAGGTCAACCTGCCGGTGGCGGTGCTGATCTGGCTGATGATCATCCCGATGCTGATGAAGGTCGACTTCGGCGCGATGCGCGAGGTCGGCCAGCATTGGCGCGGGATCGGCGTCACCCTGTTCGTGAACTGGGCGGTGAAGCCGTTCTCGATGGCGGCGCTCGGCGCCTTTTTCATCGGCCACCTGTTCCGCCCCTACCTCCCCGCTGATCAGATCAACAGCTACATCGCCGGCCTGATCCTGCTGGCGGCGGCGCCCTGCACGGCGATGGTGTTCGTCTGGAGCAACCTGACCCGCGGCGAGCCGCACTTCACCCTCAGCCAAGTGGCGGTGAACGACGCGATCATGGTGGTGGCCTTCGCGCCAATCGTCGGCCTCCTGCTCGGCCTCTCGGCGATCACCGTGCCCTGGCAGACGCTGCTGCTGTCGGTCGGGCTCTACATCATCGTGCCGGTCGTGCTGGCGCAGCTGTTCCGCCGGGCGCTCCTGAGCCGTGGAGGCGAAGCCGCACTGACGCGCCTCCAGCGCCGCATCGGCCCGGTGTCGCTGACGGCGCTGCTGGCGACGCTGGTCCTGCTGTTCGGTTTCCAGGGCGAGCAGATCCTTTCCCAGCCGGCGATCATCGCCATGCTCGCCGTCCCGATCCTGATCCAGGTCTATTTCAACGCCGGCCTGGCCTATCTCCTCAACCGCGCCACCGGCGAGGCCCACTGCGTCGCCGGCCCCTCAGCCCTGATCGGCGCCAGCAACTTCTTCGAACTGGCGGTGGCCGCGGCGATCAGCCTGTTCGGCTTCGCCTCCGGCGCGGCGCTGGCGACCGTCGTCGGCGTGCTGATCGAGGTGCCGGTCATGCTCACCGTCGTCGCCATCGTGAACCGGTCGAAGGGCTGGTACGAACGCGGCGCCGCCGTCCGGAAGGTGGCGACGCGATGCGCGGCCCCGGTCACGAGGTGATCGCCATGGCGGATTTCCCGATCACCATCTTCCACAACCCGGCCTGCGGCACCTCCCGGAACGCCGTCGCCATGGTCGAGGCGGCCGGCTACCAGCCGCAGGTGGTCGAATACCTCAAGGCCGGCTGGACCAAGCCGCAGCTTCAGAACCTGCTCACCGCCATGGGCGCCCGGCCGCGCGAGGTCCTTCGGGAGAAGGGAACGCCCGCGGAAGCGCTCGGCCTGCTGGACCCAGGCGTCAGCGACGACGCCCTGCTCGAGGCGATGGCCGCCCACCCGATCCTGGTCAACCGGCCGATCGTCGTAACGCCGAAGGGCGTCGCGCTCTGCCGGCCGTCGGAAAAGGTGTTCGACCTGCTCGAACGGACGCCCGGGAGCTTCACCAAGGAAGACGGCGAAGTGGTCCGCCCCTAAAGCGGCAAGCCTCTGCTTTCGCCGCCGAAACCCGCGCGGCGGCGGCGAGCAACCCGCTAACGCGGCGGCGCGACGCCCGGCATCTCCTCAGGGATGGTCACGGGCTTGTTCGGCAGCGATTCCGGCGCATGCGGATGCGCCTCGGGGGTTCCGTCCGGCTCGACCGTGACCGCCGGCGGGGGCGAGACGTCGCCTTGCGTCGGCGGCGCCGGCGGCGCGCTTTCGGTCGCGGCGGCCGGGGAGCCCTGGACGTGCGGCGCGGCCTGTTGGGCGCAGCCGCCGAGGCCGAGCACCACGCCCGCGGCCATGAGGGCGAGATGCGGTGGGGCCGGCTTCTGAACCTGGGCCATGGACGGTCTCCTCGCTTGCTCCGGCGCAGGGACCATGGATAACGGCCGCCGGCCGCTTAGGATCAGCGGCCGCCCTAGAGCGGATCGCGGTAGGGGCCGGCCAGATGGCCGCCGTCGACCACCAGCGAGGCTCCGGTGCAGTAGGAGCTCTCGTCCGAGGCGAAGAACAGCACGGCGTTGGCGATCTCCTCCGGCCGGCCCATGCGGGCGATCGGCTGGCGGGCCACGGCGCGCTTCAGCCGCTCCAGGCTCGACGGCGGGGTCTTCTTGACCAGCGGGGTCTCGATGATCCCCGGATGGACGCTGTTGACCCGGATCCCCCGGCCGCCCAGCTCCAGCGCCAACGCGCGGGTCAGGCCGGTGACGGCGAACTTGGTCGCCACATAGCTGGCCAGCCCCGAGACCCCGACCAGTCCGTCGATCGACGAGATGTTGACGATCGAGCCGCTGCCTTGCGCCGCCATCGGCCTCACCACCGTGCGCATGCCGGCCCAGACGCCGGTGACGTTCAGCCCCATCAGCCGCAGGTGCTCCGACAGCGGCTCGCGTTCTATCGGCCCGCCGGCGCCGCCGCCGGCGTTGTTGACCAGCACGTCGAGCCGGCCGAAGCGGCCGAGCACCGCGGCCACCGCCGCCTCCCAGCTCTCCAGCTCGCGCACGTCGAGGTGCTGGAAGACGCAGCCCTCGCCGAGTTCGGCGGCGAGCTGTTCGCCGCGCTCCACCTGGATGTCGCTGATCACCACCTTCGCCCCGTGCTCGGCCAGCTTGCGGGCGCTCGCCTCGCCGATGCCCTGGGCGGCGCCGGTGACCAGCGCCACCTTGCCCTGCAGGCGACCGCTCACGGCATCACCGCGCCGCCGTTCGGCCGCAGCACCTGGCCGGTGACGAAGCGGCTGGCGTCCGAGGCCAGGTAGAGCATGGCCAGCGCGATGTCGCGCGGCGTGCCGGTCCGCCCCATCGGCGAGGCCTGGGCGCACTGGCGGACCACCGCCTCGCGCGCCGCCGCGTCGATCTCGCCCGCGGCGGTGCGGAAGCGGTAGGTGACCATCGGCGTGTCGATCCAGCCGGGCGCGACGGCGTTGACCCGCACCTGGAACGGCCCGAACTCCTTCGCCGCCGACCGCGTCAGCGAGTTCACCGCCGCCTTGGTCATCGCATAGACCGAGACGCCCGGCGGCGTGGTGTCGGCGCCCGCCGAGGAGACGTTGATGATCGAGCCACCGCGCTCGCGCATCACCCGGCCGGCCGCGGCGCAGCCGAAGAACACGCCCTTCAGGTTGACCGCCAGCAGCCGGTCGAGGTCCGGCTCGGCGACCTCCAGGATCGGCGTGTTCTTGAGGATCCCGGCGGCGTTGATCCAGACGTCGAGCCGGCCGAACTCGGCCACGACCGCATCCGCCAGCGCATCGACGGCGGCGCGGTCGGCCATGTCGGTCACCCGGGCCTGGGCCTGGCCGCCGACGACCAGGGCGACCGTCTCGGCCAGCCCTTGAGCGTCGAGGTCGGCCACGACCACTCGCGCGCCGGCCTGGGCGAGGACGCGCGCCGTCTCCCGGCCGATGCCGGAGGCCGCGCCGGTGACTACGGCGATCCGCCCCTCCAGGCTGAAATCCCGGCTCAGCTCCTCGTGCATCGCGTCCGCCCTTTCGTCTGTCGCCCCATAAGGGCCGCACAGGCGGTCGCAGAACTCAAGTAATCACCCGGGCGACATCACGCATTCCGTATATACGGATACACCTGAACCTTGGCCGGAATTACGTATATCCGTATTTGCGCGCCGATCACTTTTCGCAATTGTCGCCGACAGCCATCCGCACCTACCGTCACACCCAAGAGTTCAATGGGATGAGACGCGAAATGGAACTGGGCCTGCTGTACGAATTCGACGTTCCCCAGCCCTGGGCCGGGGAGCACCCGTGGGGCCAGCGCAACGCCGAGCGCGAGGTCTATCGCAACAACATCGAGCAGATCGTGCTGGCCGATAAGCTGGGTTTCGAGGCGGTCTGGCTGGTCGAGCACCACTTCCGCGAAAACCGCTCGCACATGCCCTGCAACGAGGTCGTGCTGGGCGCGCTGTCGCAGATCACCGAGCGCATCAAGCTCGGCTTCGGCGTGGCGTTGATGCCGCACGAGTTCATCCACCCGGCCCGCGTCGCCGAGAAGGTGGCGACCGTCGACCTTTTGTCGCGCGGCCGGGCGATCTGGGGCATGGGCCGCTCGACGCCGATGGAGCAGCTGGCCTTCGGCGTCGATATCCCGGCCAGCAAGGAGAAGATGAAGGCCGCCGCCCGCACGGTCGTGGGGATGTGGGAGCAGCAATATTACGAGGAGCACTCGGAATATCTCGACTTCCCCAAGCGGATGGTGACGCCGAAGCCCTACCAGTACCCGCACCCGCCGGCCTGGATGGCCGCCTCGACCGAGGCCAGCGCGGTGATGGCCGGCGAGAACGGCTGCGGCCTGCTCTGCTTCAGCATCATGCAGCCGCTGGACAAGCTGAAGTCCATCGTCGAGGCCTATCGCCAGGCGCAGCTGGACGCCAAGCCGCTGACCGGCGTGCACACCAACAAGGTCGGCATCTACACCCTGGTCCACTGCGCGGAGTCGCGCGACGACTTCGCGACCAACCGGCTCTGGGAGTCGATGTGGTGGTGGTACAAGGGGATCGCCGAGTTCCACCTGAAGTGGGAGATGGCCCACCTGACGCCCGAGCAGCAGGCCCAGGCCTTCCCGCTGCTGGAATCCCGCGCCCGCGGCGAGTTCGACATCACCGAATTCGACCGCGAGGACATGGTGATCGTCGGCACCCCTGAGGAATGCCTCCAGAAGCTGCTGCGCTACGAGGAGGCCGGGGTCGATCAGCTGCTCTGCTATCTGAACTTCGGCTACCTGCCGCACGAGGCGGTGATGAAGTCGATCGAGCTGCTCGGCACCCGGGTGATCCCGGAGCTGCAGAAGCGCGGCGCAAGCCGCACCGCCCACAGCCTGCAGGCCGCGCTGCGGCGCGCGGAGGCCGCCGAATGACCACAAGCATCGAGGAGGAAGGCGTGACGTCGCTGTTCGGGCTGGAAGGCAAGCGGATCCTGGTGCTCGGCGGCGGCCAGGGCATGGGCGAGGCGACGGTGAAGCTGCTCGCCCGACTGGGCTGCGCGGTCGCCGTGGTCGACCTGCAGGCCGAGCGCGCCGAGCGGGTCGCCGGCGAGGTGCGCGAGACAGGCGCGGTCGCCCTGCCCTTCGCCGTCGACGTCACCGACGACGACGCGCTGATCGCGACGCTCGCCCAGGTGGAGCGCGAGCTCGGTCCGCTCGACGGCATGGCGACGATCATCGGCATGGCCGGCTGGGCGCCGATCGCCGAGATGACCCTGGAGACCTGGGACGCCGACCACCGACGCAACCTGCGCTACTTCTTCTTGGCCGCCCGCGAGGTCGCCCGCGGCCTGCTGGCGCGCCAGGCGGCCGGCTCGATGGTCTGCGTCGCCTCGGTCGACGGCCTCGTCTCGGCGCCGAACCACGCCGCCTACGGCGCGGCCAAGGCCGGGCTCATCAACCTGGTGAAGACCATGGCGGTCGAGTGGTCGGGCCAGGGCATCCGGGTCAACTGTGTCGCCCCCGGCGGCATCGTCACCCCGCGGATCCCGCTGGTCGACGCCGAGGCCGAGCGGCGCAGCATGGGCCTGTTGCCGATGCAGCGGCGGGGAACCGTCGACGACATCGCCAAGGCCGCGGCCTTCTTCCTCTCGGACCTCTCGCCTTACGTCACCGGCCAGACCCTGGCGGTGGACGGCGGCTACACCGCCACCGGCGTCTTCGGCGGCGGCGGCAAGGCCCAGGCGAAGCCGAACGGCGTGATCGGCGAGGAGCGGCGGTAAACCCAATCCGTCATCCCGGCCGGAGCGAAGCGAAGAGCCGGGACCCAGGGCGGTGCGCACCGCCCCTGGGTCCCGGATCGGCCCTTCAGGCCGTCCGGGATAACGGACATTGTGCAAAAGCGGCCGACTACGCCGCGCTGAACTCCGTCTCCGCCTCGGTCACCGTGGCGATGCGGAACGAGGAGCGGTCGAACAGCTTCTTTTCGTCCTCGACCACCTCATCGGGCATGATGTTCGTGGTGATGTAGTCGACCGTGCCCTTGAAGATCGCCTCGTCCTCGAACCACAGCTCGGTGATCACATCGAACGGCGCTTCGTCGAACGGCCCGGTCTCCGGGTGCGGCAGCGGATTGACGTAGCGGCGGATGTAGCGCGTCACGCCGGAGGTGTATTTCAGGCACAGCGGGACATGGTTGTTCTCGTAGTAGTCGCGGAACGCTTCCACGCTCGTGCCCGCCCGGCGCTTCATGAACAGCAGAATCTTGTAGGTCGGCTGAGGCATCGGATCCTCCCTCGTTCTTGTTTGAATTGAAGCTTGTCTGCGGCGCTCAGGCCGGCGGATCGGCGAACCAGCGCGCCACCGCCGTGCGCATCAGCGCGCGGATCTCGTCCCGCTTGGCCTGCATCCGCTCGACCGGACCGGCGAGCCCGAGCACCAGCGGGATCCGCAAGCCCCGCGGCGGCAGGGCCGCGGCGAACGACCAGATCTCGCCGTCCGGGCTCGGCCCCTCGGCGACGCCCTCGTCGCGGATGCGCGCGGCGCTGGCCAGCACCTCGGCCGCCTCGGTGGCGGGCAGCCGCCCACGGTCGGCCAGCCGGGCGATATCGGCGTCGGTCAGGGTCGAGAGGTAGGCCGCGCCGACCGTCGAGCCGAACACCGAGACCCGCAGGCCCCGCTCGGTCGGGTTGCCGTGCGGCGCCGCCCCGGCCAGATCGAGGATCTGCATGAAGAGGTCGTTCGGCGTCGTCAGGGTGACGATCTCGCCGGCGGCGGCTTGCAGTTCGCGGACCAGACCGCGCAGCCGCTCGTCGCCGCCGTAGCTGTCGACCAGCCAGGCGCTGAAACAGGCCAGCCGGTGCGACGGCAGATAGGTCTTGGCGCGCGCGTCGAACACCAGGTGGGCGGAGTCGACCATGGTCTTCAGCAGCTGGTTGGTGGTCGATGGATGTAGCTCGAGCGCCTTGGCGATCTCCGTCGCCCGCAACGGCCGGCGCGCCTGGCCGAAATACTCCAGCACGTCGAGCGCGCGGGTCGCCGAGCGCGACAGGCTGCGCCGCTCGCTCGGGCGCCGCACCCGGACCGGCCAGGTCCCGCCGCGCGCGATATTCTCACCCGTGTGCACCACTTGGCGCCTCCAGGCGCTGACTGTTCGGCCGGTCGACCGCAAGGTCAACCGGCCGACGCGATTCAGGGCGCGGCCTTAGCGGACCGGACGGCCGGTCTTCTTCGCCCAGTCGGCGATCAGCTCGTCGTAGAAGTCCTGTTCGATCAGGGCGTTCTTCTCCGGCATGTTGAAGTCGGCGGTGACCTTGCCGGTCTCGAACAGCTCCTTGGCGCGCTCCAGGTGCAGCATCGCCGCGCCCATCCAGCCCCAGCCGGTGTGCAGGGTGCAGGCGGTGCCGGGGATCGGCAGGCCGAGCACGACGATCGGCTTGGACAGCGCCGCCCCCAACTCGGCGGTCTGTTCCGGCGAGGCCATCGGGAACACCAGGGCGTCGGCCCCGGCCTCGATGTAAGCCTTGCCGCGCTTGATCGCCTCCTCCAGCGAGCCCGTGCCGCCGCCGCGCCGGGCCTTGGTGTAGAGCTCGTCGCAGCGGGCGATGATCACCAGCCCGCTGTCGCCCCGGCCCTTCACCGAGGCCTCGAGGCGGGCCTGCATGTCGGCGATCGAGGTCAGGTCGTTGTCGTAGGTCGAGTGCTTCGGGTTGACCTCGTCCTCGACGTGGATGCCGGCGATCCCGGCGCGGGCGTAGCGGCGGCTGAAATGGAAGGCGTCGGCGACCGTCTCGCCCAGGGTGTCGGCGTCGGCGATCAGCGGGATGTCGATGGCCGCGGCGATCCGCGAGGCCTGCTCGATCTGTTCGACCTGGGAAAAAATCCCGTTGTCCGGCACCGCGTAGTGGAAGGCGCTGCAGGCGTGGCCGCCGAGGTAGGCGGCCTTGAAGCCGACGCGCTCGACGATCCGCGCGGTCAGCGCGCTGTAGGCGTCGGCGGCGATGAAATGCTCGCCGCTGTTGAACAGGTCTCGAAGCTTCTGCGCCTGGGTCGCCATGTGTTCCTCCGGTTTGGCCGGCATAGTTGCCCGGCCGCGCGCGTCTGTCAGCGTGCCGCCGCCGCAAATCGCGGGGGCGGCGTGTACCAGATGGGCGAGGAGATCGCCCGCTCCTGGAGGGTCGCCGGGATCTGGCTGGAGACCGGCACGCCGCGCCTGATCGCCAGCAGCGTGCTCCAGCGCGGCGTCGGGATCTCGATCGCGCGGGCGTAGTAGACCGCGGGCCTGGCCGGATCGAACTCCGGGTCGCGCCACACCCCGCTCAGCGTCGGCGCGCCGGCGGCCTTGTCGTAGGCGCCGGTCTTGCGGTCGACGCTGTCGCGCACCGGCGCGACGCGGCCGCTCTTCGGATCGCGCGTGCGGCCCGGCGACCAGACGACGTCGAACACCTTCTCGCGGTAGTCGTCGCCGTCGAGCCAGACCTTGACGATCTGGATGCGGTCGAGGCTGCCGCTCTCCGGATCCTGGACGGCCTGGACGATGAAGCCGGGCGCGCCGCCACTGGCCGGCCGCGCCGGTAGGTCGCCGCCCATCGGCACGCCGGTGCGGTAGGCGGTCTGCACCCAATCCGGCCGCTTGAATGCGTCGGCCGGCGGGTTCCAGCCGCCGAACACCCGCAGCCGGATCTCCGGTCCGGAAGTGGCGAAGGTCTCCTTGCGCCGCAGCGCCGCATAGATCGCCTCGCGGGTGTTGGCCTCGGCCCAGACCCCGGTCAGCCCGGCCGAGCCGTAGAGCGAGCTCGGCACCCCGCCGCCGCCGCGGCCGCCGGGCAGGTTCAGCTCGGGATTGAGGATGGCCTTGGCCTGGCCGGCCGGCGGCGGTTCGCTGCCGGGAACCGTGGCCAGCTCGCCGCGCCCGGCGTAGGCGTTCTCGTCGGCGTTGCTCAGGCCGTTGTGGAAGTCGCTGCCGCCGACGAAGCCCAGCTTGAACGGGTTGGCCCCGACCTTCGACTCGACGACCTGCCCGCGGCCGAGCGCCTGGCGGGCGTAGCCGCCGTTGGCCGGGCTCGGCCCGCCGACCAGCAGTTGCTCCATCACCTCGAAGTTGGCGAACTCGTCGTTCGGCGACAGCGAGGGCACGGTCTCCGACTGGCCCTTGTTCTGGAAGACCTCGGTCAGCGGCTCGTTCAGCGCCCGGCGCTCGGCGTAGGCCTCGCTGATCGGCCGGCCGTCGCTGTCGTTCCAGTCGAACATCTGGCCGCCGCTGGCGTTGGCGTTGTGCGGGATCGCCAGCGCCTCGACGCCCTTCGCCCGCAGCCGCTCCAGATAGCCCCAGAGCTCCTCCGGACGGGTCGAGTCGGCGGACGAGAACGGCGCCTCCGCGCCCTGGTTCTTGAAGATGACGTTGCGGTGCAGATTGCCCTTCTGCGGCGACATCGTCGTCCATTCGTAGCCGATGAAGGTGGTGAACCGGCCCGGCTGGTTGTGCCGGTTCGCGGCCTCCATCTCGCGGGTCCAGGCCGAGCTCATCGCCGCCTTGTCCTGCAGCAACGGCGAGTGCAGGCCCATCGCGCGCAGCGCCTTCAGCGGCTCGGTGCGCAGCATCAGCGCCCACTCGCTCAGCGACAGGGCGCTCTTCGGATCGTCGAGCTGGTTGAGCACGCCGATCTGCTCGGCGTGGTCGGTGACGGCGGTGAAGTCCAGGGGCCGGGCGCGCTTCACCGTCTGGCCGAGGTACTCGACCGGCAGGCCCTGGGCGTAGCGGTAGGCGTCCTCCGGCGTGGTGCGCACGCCGCTCATCACATAGGCGTCGAAGGAGTAGCCGGTGTGCAGGTGCAGCTCGCCAAAGTAGGCCCGCCGTTCGGCCGGGGCGCTCTCGGCGTGCGCCGTCGAGACCAGGCGGCCGGCCGGCGCGGGGGCGCTGTCCATCGACGTGCGGGTGGCGGCGTACCCGCCGACCGCCAGGGCGGCGACGGCCGCCGCGGCGAGCCAATGACGACGGCGGATCATCCCCGGCTCCTCGCGGTCGGCGTGTACCAGATGGGCGAGGAGATCGCCCGCTCCTGGAGGGTCGCGGGCACGTGCGTCGGGACCGGCAGCTCGCGCTGGATCGCCAGCAGCGTGCTCCAGCGCGGCGTCGGGATCTCGATGGCGCGGGCGTAGTAGACGGCGGGCTTGGCCGGATCGAACTCCGGATCGCGCCACACCCCGCTCAGCGTCGGCGCGCCCGTCGCCTTGTCGTAGCCGCCAGTCTTCAGGTCGACGCTGTCGCGGACCGGCGCAACGCGGCCGGTCTTCGCATCGCGCGTGCGGCCCGGCGACCAGACGACGTCGAACACCTTCTCGCGGTAGTCGCCGCCGTCGAGCCAGACCTTGACGATCTGGATGCGGTCGAGGCTGCCGCTCTGCGGATCCTGCGCCGCCTGGACGATGAAGCCGGGCGCGCCGGCCCCGGCGGGCCTGGCCGGCAAGTCGCCGCCCATCGGCGCGCCGGTCCGGTAGGCGGTCTGCACCCAGGCCGGCCGCTTGAGCGCATCGGGGGCGACGTTCCAGCCGCCGAACATCCGCAGCCGGATCATCGGCCCGGAGGTGGCGAAGGTCTCCTTGCGCTTCAGCGCCGCATAGATCGCCTCGCGGGTGTTGGCCTCGGCCCAGACCCCGGTCAGGCCGGCCGAGCCCAGCTTGGTGGTGCTGGGGGCCTGGCGGCGCTGGGAGTCCTGGGCGATCTCCTTCAGGCTCTTGGCCGGACCGCCGGGCGGCGGCGGCGCGGCGAGGAAGCGCGCGGCCAGCTCACGCGGCGGCAGGTTGACCTTCGGATCGGTGCTGAAGGCCCCCGCGCCGGCGTAGGCGCGCTCGTCGGCGTCAGCCAGGCCGTTATGGAAGTCGCTGCCGCCGACGAAGCCCAGCTTGTAGGGATTGGCCCCGACCTTCGCCTCGACGACCAGGCCGCGGCCGAGCGCCTGGCGCGCATAGCTGCCGTCCGCCGGGCTCGGGCCGCCGGTCAGCAGTTCCTCGATCACCTCGAAGTTGGAGAACTCGTCGTTCGGCGACAGCGACGGCGTGGTCTCCGACTGGCCCTTGTTCTGGAAGGCTTCGGTCAGCGGCTCGTTCAGCGCCCGGCGCTGGGCGTAGACCTCGTCGATCGGATGGCCGTCGCTGCCCTTCCAGCCGAACATCAGCCCGCCGCTGGCGTTGGCGTTGTGCGGGATGGCCAGCGCCTCGATCCCCCGCGCCCGCAGCCGCTCCAGGTAGCCCCAGAGGTCCTCGGGCTTCTGGGAGTCAGCGGCCGAGAACGGCGCCTCGGCCGGCCGGTTCTGGAAGATCACGTTGCGGTGCAGGTTGTATTTCTGCTCCGGATAGCCGGTCCATTCGTAGCCGACGAAGGTGGTGAACCGGCCGGGCTGGTAGTTGCGGTCGGCGGCCTCGATCACCCGCTTCCAGGCCGAGGCCATCTCCGCCCGGGCGTTCAGGCCGGGCGCGTCGATGAAGTCGTTGTAGGCCTGCAGGATGCGCACGAAGGTCTGCATCGGCTGGGCGCGGACCTGCTTGCCGAGCTCGCTTTGCGACAGGGCGCTGTTCGGGTCGTCCAACCGGTTGAAGGTCCCGATGTATTCGGCGTGGTCGGTGACGGCGATGAAGTCGAGCGGCCGCTCGCGCTCCACGGTCTGGCCGAGGTAGGCGACCGGCTCGCCCTTGGCGAAGCGGTAGGCGTCCTCCGGCGTGGTCCGCGCCCCCATCAGCGCGTAGGCGTCGAACGAATAGCCGGTGTGCAGGTGCAGTTCGCCGAAGTAGGCGCGGCGCTCGGCGGCGGGGGTCGCCGCCTGGGCTGCGGCGGCGAGCGCGACCGGCGCTGGGCGGTCCGGCCGGTCTGCGACGGCCATGGCGCCGGCGCCCGCGAGCACGGCGCTGACGCTGGCGGCGATCAGGAGACGGCGGCGCATCGTGAGCACTCCGGACATGGCCTAGGCGAACGCCGCGACGGTGCGTTCGATGAACCAGAAGCTGGCGAAGCCGCCGATGGCGTAGGGCGGGACGTAGCGGAGGGCGTCCCACCTCGCAGGCCAGCCCGCCGGCAGCCGCGCGCGCAGGCGGCCGAGCGCCAGCATGGCCAGCACGCAGACCGCGACGAACAGCAACTGCCCGGCCTCGACGCCAAGGTTGAATAGCAGAAGCGACATCGGGATCGCGTCCTGCGGCAGGCCGACCTCGGCCAGGGCCCCGGCGAAGGCGAAGCCGTGCAGCAGGCCGAAGACGCCGGCGATCAGCCCGGGATGGCGGCTCGCCAGTCCGCCCTGCCCACGCCGGTGCGCGATCAGCTCGGCGGCGACGAAGACGATGCTCAGCGCGACCAGCGCCTCGATGACCGCCGAGGGGACGTGGACCCAGCCGATCGCGGTCGCCGCCAGGGTCAGGCTGTGCGCCAGGGTGAAGGCGGTGATCGCCTCGACCAGCCGCCGGCGCACGCCGACCAGCAGCAACAGGCCGAGCACGAACATCAGGTGGTCGACGCCGCCGAGGATGTGCTCGACGCCGAGCCGGAAGTAGGCGGGTACTGCGTGGCTGCGGCGATGTTCGAAGTCGACCCGCAGGCTCGGCGCGTGGGGCTTCAGCACGGTCTCGAACGCCCGGCCGTCGGCCAACCGGACGCTGACCAGGGCGTCGGTGATGGTCCGCTCCAGTCCCTCGACCCGCAGGGTGCTGCCGATCAGTGCGGCCGGCGCGGCGTCGACCGACCAGCTGCGGATCAGGAAGGCGGGCGTCGCGAACTGCTCGGTCGGCCGCCCCGCAAGCCAGCCGTTCGACAGGTGCGGGACCAGCCGCACGGCCATCTCGCCGACCACCGGCTGCTTCCAGGTGACGGTGAAGTGCTGCGGCCCGTCCTGGCGGATCTCCAGATAGGCCGGCCGCACCTCGTGCGCCGCCGCGCCGGCGGCCAGCGCCAGGCCGAACGCGAAGGCCAGCACCGCGGCGAGCAGTCGCCTCACGGCCGCGCCCCGGTGTCTTCCCGCACGACCGTGAAGCGCGCCTTCAGGCGCTCGAAGCTCTGGCGGTTGGCCGCCTCCTGCTCGGCGATCGTCAGGTCGGCGCGGACCCGGTCGCGCACCGTCTCCAGCGGCAATTGCCTAGCCGGCTCGGCCGCCTGCACCCGCACCAGGTGCCAGCCGTAGGCCGAACGCAGCGGCCCGACCCAGCGGCCGGCCGGCGCCTCGAACAGCCGGCGGCTGAACTCGCTGTCGCCGAACAGCCGGGCGACCTGCTCCTGGTTGAGGCTGGCGAAGTCATAGAGGTCCGGGAAGCTGTCGCCGCGCTCCGGCGCGCGCACCGTGGCCGCCGGCAGCTGCGCCAGGGTCGCCTCGGCTCGCCGGCGCGCGGCGGCCGCGCCCTCGGCGTTGTCGGCGAAGAACACATGGCTGAAGCTCACCGCGGCGGGCGCGGCGTAGCGAGCGCGGTGCGCCTGATAATAGGCGCCGGCCTCGGCCTCGGTCGGCGGGCGCGGCATCGCCACGTCCTGCTGCAGGAACTGCACCTTCTGGACGATCCGGCGGCGCACGATCGGGTCGTCCTGATCGAGCTTGCGCGCCAGGCCTTCGCGGTAGAGCACCTCCTCGTCGATGTAGAGGTCGACCAGCTGGGCGAGTGCGGCCGCGGTCGGCTCGGCGCCGTATTCGACCTGGTAGGCCGCCGCCAGCTGGCGCACCTGCTGGGGCGTGACGACGATCCGGTAGTGGTCGGTCTGCCGCCGGTGATGCTCGGCGGCCGCGAACAGCACCAGGCCGATCAGCAGGAAGTGCAGCAGCGGCTCGCGCAGCGCGCGGCGCGCGGCGCGCCAACGCCGGTCCGCCCGCGGCGCAGGCGCCTTCGCCGTCTTGGCGCTCGTTCTCGCCAGCGCATCCGCATCCATGGCGGCCGCCCTCCCCGGTCTTTCGCCGAAGCTTACTGCAGCGCTGTCGGAAAAAGCGATCCCCGTTCGGCAAACAACGGGACGGAGCGACCCCCCGTCTCGGCGCTCTGCGCCGATCCACCTCCCCCGCTGCGCGGTGGAGGAGCGGGTCGCTGCTCCCCCGCGTGCGGGGGAGCTGTCGGCGAAGCCGACTGAGGGGGCGTTCGGCGCGGCCGTCGCTAAGCCTGCGCCAAGCCCCCGTGCCGCTGCAGCCGGCCGACCAAAGCCGGCGCCTCGGCCAGCGAGCGCACCGCGTCGTTGAGATGGGTGCAGCCGGCGGTGCCGCGCAGCTCCGCCAGCACGGTTTCACGCAGCTCGTCGATCCGCGTGCCCAGCAGCCGGGTCAGGTTGTGCCCCGCCGACGGGCACTCCGGGAACGGCAGCACCCGAGGATCCGCCGCCAGCGAGGTGATCCGCAGGCTCTGCGGGTCGGCGGTGGCCGTGAGCCGGTACTCGTGCAGCACCATCCGTCCGCCGTCCGGCGTGGTGGAGCTGTCCTGGAAGGCGGCGTCGATGACGATCTCGTCCTCCAGCCGCACGTCGATCCGCCGCGCCCGGCGCATGCCGACCGCGCCGTCCTGCTGGGTGAAGGCGTGCCAGCCCTCCGGGTCGTCCGGGCGGCGCAGGTCCGGCGCCGGAGCCCCGCTCGACACCGTCCGGTCCGGCTCGAGCGCGCTCGAGCCCGGGGCGAAGCCGATGCAGACGCCTTCCATGGTGTGGCCGGCCCCGCCCCGTTCCTTCATCGCCTGGCGCATCTGGGCGCTCCAGTCGGGCTCCCACTGCGACCAGGACCAGCCGGCGACCAGGCTGGCGCCGGAGATGTCGTCGAGGATCAGGTAGAGCGGCGTCGCGCCCAGCCGCTCCTGCGGCAGGATCTCGTTGAGCAGCACGCGCAGGTGCCCGCCGCCGCGCTCGCCGACCAGCCGCGACAGGTCGACCCGCTCGGGCTCGGCGCGGATCGCCATGATGGTGCGGTCCATCCGCACCTCGGCGGCGAAACCGTCCTCGGCGCAGACGACCGGCGCGCCGGCGAGCGGCGTCACCAAATCGCGCGCCCGACCGACCAGACGCATGTTCCCGCCGCGCCCTTCCGGCCAGGAGACGTCGATACTGGAGGTGCGGCGCGCGGAGCCCGGCGCCCGCGGCGGCGCATAGCCCGCGGAGTTCTTCGGCGGCGGCGGCAAGTGCTTACCCATCGGCCGAGATCCTCCTGACGCCGCCTGTGAGCCAGGCCAGCTTGATGAGATCGCCGCCCGCAGCTGTTCGCAGCGGCGACGACTTTTTCTCATGCTGGGAGCGCCCGGACCGGATGTCCAGGCGAGACGGCATCGCCGGAGCGATCAGGCCGAGAGCATCAGCCGTTCAGGCCTGGGCCGTGCGGGCGAACGGCGGCTCCTCGGCGCGCCGCGGGGCCTCGCCCTGGACTAGGTCGATCACGTCGGCCACGTAGCGGGCGGTGTTCTGCCGGGCGGCGGCCGCCCCGAACACGCCGTTGGCCTCCAGCGCGTCGAAGCCGCCGAAGTGGAACAGGGCGCGGAACGCCTCCTTCTCCAGCAGCGGCGTCGGCAGGATCTGCACGTCGGCGGCGCGCAGCTGCTCGACCACGGTCTTCAGCATCTTCGGCTTCACCGCCGCCGGCACCCGGGTCAGCAGCGCGCGGTGGGGCAGTTCGCGCCCGCCGCGGCGGGCGAACAGCTGCACCATCTCGGCGGCCTTGATCGCCTCGCGAAGGTCGAGCTGCGAGCCGGCGACCGGGGTCAGCACCAGGTCCGGCCGCAGCGCCGCCAGCACCACCGCGCCGCGCTCGGTGCCCTCGGTGTCGAGGATGAACCAGTCGGGATTGCGCCGCTGGGCCTCGCGGGCCGCGTCGCGGATGTCCGGCACGGTCGGCGCCGGGTGCACGCTGATCTTCTCGCGGTGCTGCAGCCCGGCCCAGTGGACCAGCGGCTTGTTCGGGTCGGAGTCGATCATCGCCACGCGCAGACCGCGATCGGCCAGGCCGAGCGCCAGCGCCACGGCGGCGGTGGTCTTGCCCGCCCCGCCCTTGGGACTGATGAAGACGACGTTCGGCATATTCGCTCTTCCTGCGGCTCTCGTCCCTTGGAGCCAGCAAGTCAGGCGCTTTCGTGTCCCGCGTCCCGCGACACGAGGTCCCAGACCACCTCGTCATCCCGGCCGCAGCGCAGCGGAGAGCCGGGACCCAGGGGCGGCGCGTACGGCCCCTGGTCCCGGATCGGCCTTGCAGGCCGTCCGGGATGACGGATCTAACTCAGTTCCCCGGCACGCCCTCGAAGAAGGCGACGCCGCCGGCTTCCGGCAGGATGTACTCGATGTAGTGGCCGAGTTCCGGGGCCTCGATGATGCAGGTCCGCAGGAAGCCGGGCGTGTGGCCCTTCGAGAGCACCTTTACCCCGCCCCGCTCGAGCTCCGCCTCGAGCGCCGCCCAGCCGGCCGCGTCGTGCACGAAATAGCCGAGGTGGTGGAAGCGGATGGCGAAGGCCCCATCCTCCGGCAGGCCGACCTGGAACAGCTCCGAGCCCGGCCCGGTCGCCTGGGTGACCTCGAGCAGCGCGCCGCCCGCCCAGGCGAACTCGACGCGGATGTGGCCGCCGGCCGGCAGCGCGCCTTCCATGCGGCGGAACTCCTTCACGCCGTAGCGCTCGGTGAACACCGCCATCGCGCGCTCGATGTCGTTGGTGACGTAGGCGATCTGGAAGTGGTCGTTGCGGTACAGGCCGGCGCCGGGCGCGAAGGCGGCGGGCGGGATGTTCAGAAGCTGGCTCACTTGGGTTTCCTCCACCCTGGTTCGTCCGCTGCGCGCGGCTAGATAGTGATCGCTATCTTGCTGCCGCGCCGGCGCTTGCGCAAGCTCGGCCCGGCCGATGGCCGCTTGCCGGCGTGGCGATGGCGAGGGATCGTCGAGCCAACGAACAAAAGCACAAGGGTGGAACCATGGGGCTGCTGGAAGCGCACGCCGGGCTGGCCGGCAAGGTCGCGGTCGTGGTCGGCGGCTGCGGCGAGATCCAGGGACGGGCGATCACGCTGGCGCTCGCCAAGGCCGGGGTGACCGTCGCCGCCTGCGACATCGACGAGCCGGCCGTGGGCGCCATCGTCACTGAGGTCGAGGCGCTGGGCGGGCGGATCCTGGCGACCCACGCCGACGTCGCCGATCCGGCCGCGCTGGACGCCTTCTACGACCGGGTCGAGGCCGAGTTCGACCGCCTCGACATCGTCGTCAACCTGGTCGGCGGGGTGAAGCGCTCGCTGTTCCTGGAGACCACCCGCGAGGACAACGCCCGGGATATCCGGCTGAACTACGGCTACGTCATCGACAGCGTCCGCCGGGCCGCGCCGCTGATCCGCAAGGGCGGCCGCGGCGGAAGCATCATCAACTTCACCACCATCGAGGCGCACCGCGGGGCGGCGACCTATGCGGTCTACGCCGGGGCCAAGGCGGCGACGACCAACTTCAGCCGCGCCATGGCCGTCGAGCTCGGCAAGGACGGCATCCGCGTCAACCTGATCGCGCCGGACACCGCGCCGGCGCGCACCTCCAACCAGGCGCTCTATCCGGCGGACTTCGAGCGGCTCGCCGCGCTCGGCCCCGAGGCGCTGCAAGAGTCGATCAAGTTCTACGTCCCGCTGAAGGAGCCGCCGGGCGTGGACGACATCGTCAACGGAGTCCTGTTCCTGGCGAGCGACCTGTCCAAGGGGATCAGCGGTACGACGCTGCACATCGACGGCGGCACCATCGCCGCGCTGGGCTTCCTCGACTGGCCCGGCGGCGACAGCTTCATGCCCGCGCCGCTCGGCGGCACGCTGGCGCGGCTGTTCCCGCAGGACGGCTGATCGAGCGCGCTAGCGCGCTAGCGCGCGGCTTCGGCCGCGGCCATCCGGGTCCAGACCTGCTTCTTGCAGAACGCGCCGGCCACCAGGCAGCCGCGCGCCTCCATGTGCTCGTCGTCGATCAGCCGGGCCGTGCCGGTGAAGGTGCGGTTGATGTCGGGCACGTACACCTTGCCGCGCCAGCTCGAGCCCGAGCTCGATGGGGCGAAGTCGCGCAGCAGCTGCAGACCGACGAGTTCGCGGCCGCTGCCTTTGCGGACGTCCTCCTTGGCTCGCTCCGAGGCCCAGACGACATAGCCGCAGGCCGAGCCGCCGCAGGGGCGGATGTCGACGTGGACGCTGTTCTTGGGATTCTTCCAGCGCCCGAACAGGTCGGCGGCGGACGCCGGGGCCGCGCCCGCCAGGCCGGCGAGCACGACGAAGATGAGCAGCAGCTGTCTCACGAACGCCTCCGACGCATCGGCCGGTCAGGCGGCGATCGCCCTCCGGCAGAATTCCCAGATATCCTCAGCCAGCTGAACGCGCCGTGACCGGTCCGGTTGGCCCAGTTCCTCGGCCAGCAGTTCCGTATGCACGGTCGTCGAGACAAGATTGTAAACCAGCGCCGCGAGCCGTTGCGGCGCGTACTCCCGCACCACGCCCGCCGCCATGCCGTCCGACAGCTGCTGGGCGATCAGGCCGATCAGCGGCCGCAGCGCCGCCTGCAGATCAAGCGGCCGCGCTTCCGCCAGCCGCAGATGCTCGCGGCTCATCGCCGCCCCGCGCCGGTCGCTCTTGTCGAGATCGACCTCGCCCGTCCGGGTGCCGAGCACGATGCTCATGACGATCAGCTTGAGCCGCGCCATCGGGTCGGCCACGCCCTCGACCTGGTCGCGGAAGTGCTCGGCGGCGAGCCGGATGGTCTGCTCGAACACCGCCACCACCAAGTCGTCCTTGCCGGAGAACCGTTCGTAGAAGGCCCGTCGGGACAGGCCCGTGCGCGCCAGCACCGCACGGATGGTCAGCCCTTCCAGCCCGGCTTCGTCGAGCAGGTCGTAGGCCGCCTCGACGATCTGCTGGCTGCGCTCCAAAACCGGCTCGCCGCCCGCCCGCGCCGCGCGGTCAGGCGACGACGTCGGCCGCTCGAGCGTGGCCGCCTCGGCGGCGTGATCCGGGACGTTCGGGGTCTTGCGCGTCATGACCCCTTTCCTCTCAGGAGTTCGGGACGGCGGCAATGGCGCGACGCCTTGCCGGCCTGCGATCGGTTGACATCGCCGGCCCCACCGCGCGTAATAGGACGAGAACAATGTTCTCGGGCGCGATGATTGCGCTTAGACGAGAACGCAGTTCTCACGTTAAGGTTCAAGAGGCAGCGCAGATGGCCACCGTCACCTTTGTCGAGCACAGCGGCGCCCAGCACGAGGTCGTGGTGCCGAACGGCGATTCCGTCATGCAGGGCGCGATGCGCAAGATGCTCGACGGCATGGTCGCCGAGTGCGGCGGCGGCCTCGCCTGCGCCACCTGCCACTGCTACGTCGACGACGCCTGGATCGCGCGCGTCGGCCCGGCCTCCGAGATGGAGCAGCAGATGCTGGATTTCTCCAGCAACGAAACCCGACCGGGTAGCCGGCTGAGCTGCCAGATCATCCTCAGCGACGAACTCGACGGCCTGGTCGTGCGCCTGCCGGAATCGCAGTTCTAACTGCACGCCAAGATCGAAGGAGAAAAGACGATGGGAGACGCCCAGACCCTGGCCAAGCCCGTTCCGGCCCACGTGCCGCCGGAGCTGGTCCATGCGATCGGCCTCACTGAGGGGCCTGAATTCCTGGCCAACCCCTACGCCTTCATGGCCGGTCTGCACGACCGGCTGCCGCGGATCTTCTACAGCCCCGCCGAGCACAACCCGGGCGCCTGGCTGCTGACGCACCACGAGGACTGCTACTTTGTGCTGCGCCATCCGGAGCTGTTCAGCACCGCCGGCGCGACGCCGTTCCCGCGCGATCCGAACAACTACTTCTACTTCATCCCGCTGGAGATCGATCCGCCGGAGCACCGCAAGTACCGGGCGATCCTCGACCCGATGCTGTCGCCGCGCGCGGTCGCCAAGCTGGAAGCCAACATCTACGCCCGCTGCAACGCGTTGATCGACGACTTCATCGACAAGGGCGAAGTCGAGTTCACCAAGGCGTTCGGCCGTCCCCTGCCCGTCTCGGTCTTCCTCGACCTGATGGGCCTGCCGCAGGACATGCTCGACACCTTCGTCGAGTGGGCGATGACCCTGCTGCACGGCCAGGACCGCGCCGCCTCGGGCCGGGTGATGGGCGAGATCTCCACCTATCTGGCCCAGGTGATCGTCGAGAAGACCGCGAACCCGGACGAAGGCGCGATCAGCGCGATCATTCAGGCCCGGCCGGAAGGCGAGCCGCTGACCGAGCGGGAGATCTTCGGCTTCACCTTCTTCCTGTTCATCGCCGGCCTCGACACCGTGTTCGCGGCGCTGAACAACATCTTCGTCTGGCTGGCGCAGAATCCGGATCGGCGTCGCGAGATCATCGACAACCCGGACAACCTGAACAACGCCGTCGAGGAGCTGCTGCGGGCCTTCGCCGTGACCTTCTCGGGCCGCACCCTGACCCAGGACTACGAACTGCAAGGGGTGCAGCTGAAGAAGGGCGACAAGATCACCAGCATCCTGCCGGCCGCCAACTTCGACCCGGCGGTCTTCCCGGACCCGACCAAGATCGACTTCAACCGGCCGCGCAAGCCGCAGCTGGCGTTCGCCGGCGGCGTGCACAGCTGCATGGGCGCGCACCTCGCCCGGCTCGAGGTCAAGGCCTGCATCGACGTGTTCCTGAAGCGGATCCCCGACTTCAAGCTGAAGGACGGGACCGAGATCGAGTACTGGCCGGGTGGCGTCGTCGGCCCGAAATCGGTGCCGCTGGTCTGGTGACCTTCTAAGCCCGTCATCCCGGACGGCCGACAGGCCGATCCGGGACCCAGGGCCGCGCACACCGCCCCTGGGTCCTCCGCTGCGCTCCGGCCGGGATGACGGAGCTTTTCGGTGCGCTGTGCGCCGCTATGCTGGCCGCATGGCCGCCGAACCGCTTTCCATTCCGATTTCCGACGGCGCGACCGTCTCCGGGCTGTGGCAGGCGCCGCCGGACGCCCGCGCCTGCCTGGCGCTTGCCCACGGCGCCGGCGTCGGCATGGCGCACCGGGCGATGGCCGCGCTGGACGACGGGCTCGCCGAGCACGGCGTCGCCACCCTGCGCTACCAGTTCCCCTACATGGAGCAGGGCCGCAAACGGGTGGACTCGCCGGCGCTCGCCCAGGCGACGGTGCGGGCCGCGGTCGCCGTTGCGCGCGAGCAGGCCGCGGGCCTGCCGCTGTTCGCCGGCGGCCGCTCGTTCGGCGGCCGGATGACCTCCCAGGCCCAGGCCCAGGCGGCGCTGGAGGGCGTCCGCGGGCTGGTGTTCTTCGCCTTCCCGCTGCACCTCGCCGGCAAGCCGGCGATCGAGCGGGCGGCGCACCTGGCCGAGGTCGCCGTGCCGATGCTGTTCGTCCAGGGGACCCGCGACGCCCTGGCCGATCTCGGCCTGCTCGAGGGCGTGATCGCCGAGCTCGGCGCGCGCGCCACCCTGCAACGCGTCGCCGACGCCGACCACTCCTTCCACGTGCCGGCCAAGACCGGCCGCAAGGATCCTGAAGTGATGGCCGAGGCGCTCGCCGCGGCGGCCGCCTGGATCGTCGCCCACTGACCCGCGGCGCCTAAATTTCCGGCGCCCCGCCGCGAGAACGGGCGGCGGAACGCTCAACCCACCTACCTGCGACAAACTGTCCACCAGAAGACAGAACATCGATCCGCGAACAGCCACTGTAACGAGGTGTCATTCACCTCACGCGGGTGTGGTCGTCGTCATGTCTGAGTATCGCCTCTACTTCCTGGACGCCGAAGGCCGCCGACTCGGCGCCTTCGACTTCGCCAGCACCGACGACGATTGCGCCCAACACGCAGCCGAGCAGTTCGGCTGTCATCGCGGCGCCGAACTCTGGTGCGGCGAGCGTGAGGTCGGCCGCTGGCTGGACACGCCCTGTCACTAAAGGTCCGCGCACGCGCGGCATGACAGTTTTCCCTCAACTGAAACAGGCACGGAGAGACATATGGCGCGAGTAGCGTTCGTAACGGGTGGCACCCGGGGTATCGGCCGATGCATCGTCGAGCGGCTGAAAGCTGACGGCTTCAAGGTGGCCGCCGGCTACTCGGGCAATGAGGAGGCCGCCCAAGCCTGCGCGAACCAGCTCAACGTCATGCCGGTGAAGGGGAACGTCAGCGTTTTCGAGGACTGCCGCAGGGCGGTCGAACTGGTCGAGAAGGAGCTCGGCCCGATTGACGTGCTGGTCAACAACGCCGGGATCACCCGCGACGGCGTGTTCCACAAGATGTCGTCCGAACAGTGGGGCGAGGTGGTCCGGGTGAACATGGACAGCCTGTTCAACATGACCCGCCAGGTGATCGAGGGCATGCGCGAGCGCGGCTACGGCCGGATCGTCAACATCTCCTCGATCAACGGCCTGAAGGGCCAGGTCGGCCAGACCAACTACTCGGCCGCCAAGGCCGGCATGATCGGCTTTACCAAGGCGCTGGCGCTGGAAAACGCCAAGAAGGGCGTGACGGTGAACGCCATCGCTCCCGGCTACGTCGACACCGAAATGGTCCAGGCGGTGCCGGAGAACGTGCTGCAGGCGATCATCGCCCAGATCCCGGTCGGCCGGCTGGCCCGGGGCGAGGAGATCGCCGACATCGTCTCCTATCTCGCCGGCGAGCGGGCGGGCTACGTCACCGGGGCGACGCTGAGCATCAACGGCGGCCAGCACATGTAGTCACCGGCCGGGGCGCTCAGGGGCCCGGCGGGCTCCTGAGCCGCCCAGGCCGATCGCCGCGAATGGCCCAGCTTCGGGTGTGGCGACGCCTCGCGGGTTAATTGATTCCGCTTCGAGCCAAGCGGATAATCGCGTTCTCTGGGTCAAGCGGGCGCACGCGATGCTCTACGAGCAAATCCGCACCGGCGGTTGCCTGTCCTACCTGATCGGCTGCCCGCAGACCTGCGCGGCGGCGCTGATCGACCCAGAGCTGCACCAGATCGACCGCTATCAGGGGCTGGCGGCGCGCCACGGCCTGCGGGTGCGCTACATCATCGACACTCACACCCACGCCGATCACTTCACCGGCGCGCGACAGCTGGGACGGATCTTCGACGCGCCGGTGGTGATGCACCGCGACAGTCCGGCGCCGTTCGCGGACCTGCGGCTGGAGGACGGCGACACTCTGCGGATCGGCGACCTGCGGCTGGTCGCCATGCACACGCCGGGGCACACTCGCGATTCCATGTGCCTGCGGATCGACGGGGCGGTGTTCACCGGCGACACCCTGCTGATCGGCGCCACCGGCCGCACCGACCTGCCCACCGGCGACGCCGAAGCGCTGTGGGACAGCCTGTTCAACAAGCTCCTGAAGCTCGACCCAGCCACCACCGTCTATCCGGCGCACGACTACAAGGACCGCTGCTCGACGACGATCGGCGACGAGCTGGCGACCAATCCGCGGCTGGCCCAGCGCGACCCGGCCGCCTTCGTCGAGATGATGCGCCAGCTGAACCTCAGCGCCCCGACCCACCTGACCGAGGCGCTGCGCACCAACATGAGCGGCGGCAAGACCATCGACCAGCTGCTGGCCGAGAGCGCCGCGACCATCCCCTTCCTGTCGCGGACCGAGCTGAGCGCGCGGCTCGCGCAGCGGGACAATGACTTCGTGATCCTCGACGTGCGCGAGCGCGACGCCTTCGAACAGGCGCACATCCCCGGCGCCCGCCACCTGCCGCGCGGCCAGCTGGAGCTGCGGGTCAACGACGCCTTCCCCGACCCGACGGTACGGATCCTCGCCTACTGCGAGTTCGGCAAGATCTCGACGCTGGCGGCCGCGACCCTGCGCGAGCTGGGCTTCGCCCGCGCCGTGGCGCTGGACGGCGGGATGAAGGCCTGGCGCGACGAGGACTACCCCATCGAGGCGGGCCCCACGCCATGAGCTCCCGCCCTTCCCCCACGGCTTCACCTTGAGGAGGCGAGCATGACACTTCGCATCGGCGACGAAGCCCCGGACTTCGAAGCCCAGACGACCGAAGGGCCGATCCGTTTCCACGACTGGCTCGGCGACTCCTGGGGCGTCCTGTTTTCGCACCCGAAGGACTTCACCCCGGTCTGCACCACCGAGCTCGGCTACCTGGCCAAGCTCGAACCGGAGTTCGCCCGCCGCAACATCAAGGTGCTCGGCCTCAGCGTCGATCCGGTCGAGGACCACACCCGCTGGCTGGACGACATCGCCGAGGTGACCGGCCATAAGCCGCACTATCCGCTGATCGGCGACCCGGAGCTGAAGATCGCCAAGCTCTACGACATGCTCCCCGCCGACGCCGGCGACACCTACCAGGGCCGCACCGCGGCGATGAACCAGACCGTCCGGACGGTCTATGTGATAGGCCCGGACAAGCTGGTGAAGGCCTCCCTCGCCTACCCGATGAGCAGCGGACGCAACTTCGACGAGGTGCTGCGGCTGCTGGATTCCTGCCAGTTGACCGCCCAGCACAAGGTCGCCACCCCGGTGAACTGGAAGCAGGGCGAGGACTGCATCATCGTCCCGGCGGTCGCCGACGAGGAGGCCCGCGAGCGGTTCCCGGCGGGCTGGAAGACGGTCAAGCCCTACCTTCGGCTCGTGCCGCAACCGGGCGGCGCGCCCCGCACCTGAGGGCGGCGCCGCGGCTAGGCCGGGTCTTTGATGCCTGGCCTGGCGGGCGAAATGCCGGTGCGATCGAGTACGTCGGCCATGAAGTCGATCGGCGGCGGCGTCTCCTGGCGCAGCCACCAAGTCAGCAGCTCGACGATCACCGTCACGCCGAGCACCACGCCGAGGTCGCCGGGCAGCCAGCTGTTCGCCCGGGTGGCGACGTCCTGCCGTCCACGCTGCAGCATCTCGTCGCGAACGAAGCCGGCGGCCCCGGTCAGCAGGGCGGACCAGGTCACCCGGTGCTGATCCACGTAGGCGAAGATGGCGCGACACGCCGCCCGTGAATCGACCGCGTCGTAGACCGGCGTGGTCAGGTCCGAAAGCCGCGCGACCTCGCTCGCGGCGAGATCCCGCAGCAGCGCGTCCTTGTTCGGGTAGTGGCGGAAGTAGGTCGTGTAGCCGACGCCGGCCTTCGCCGCGATGTCGCGAACCGTGACCTGCTCGAGCGGAGCGCCCTCGAGCAGATCGAGCAGGGCTTGGCGGAGGCCTGCCCGGTTGCGGACGACACGCGCGTCAGTCATGCCCACCGTTCGTTGACTTTCGGAACACCGTATTCCAAAAAATACCTAACACGGGTCGATCAACGACCGGGAGGAAAATCATGCCGTCGAGCGCAGACGACGCCAACGTGGCCGTCACCGAGGCTTCCGTAGACCCGCTGTTCAACGCCCCCTTCATCGAGGTCGACGAGTGGCGGAGCGAGCCGGCTCCGCACCGCTATGTGCACGGCGGCTTCAAGGGCACCGAAGCCCGCTTCTCGTTCTACTTCCCGCCGCCGGAGCGCTACCAAGGTCGCTTCCACCACAACACCTATCCGCTGGCGGCGACCTCGGACATCGCGCCCTTCCCGATCGCCTTCGCCGTCGCGACCGGAGACCTGGGCTTCACCCTCGATAGCGGCGCCTATTACGTCCAGACGAACAACGGCAGCGCGTTTAGCCGCGCCGCCGCCGATCCCAGCGTCGCCGCCTACCGGGTGAACGCTGCAGCCGCCAAGTACTCGCGGGTCCTGGCGGCCGAGATGTACGGCGAGCATCGCGCCTTCGGCTATCTCTATGGCGGCAGCGGCGGGGCCTACCAGACCGTCGGCGGGGCCGAGCACACCAGCGGCGTGTGGGACGGCTTCATGCCGTTCGTGATGGGCAGCAACCACGCCACGCCGAGCAACTTCACGGTGCGGTTGCATCCGCTGCGGGTGCTGCGGCGGCGCAACAAGCTCGCGGCGGTCATGGACGCGATCAGTCCGGGCGGCGGCGGCGACATGTACGCCGAGCTCGACGAGGAGGAGCGCGCCGCCCTGCGGGAGGTCACCCTGATGGGCTTCCCGCCGCGCGGCTGGTATGCCCACGAGACCCAGGGCAGCGGATACTTCGCCGACATCCAGGGCGTGATCCCGCAGCTCGATCCGACCTACCTCGACGATTTCTGGAGCAAGCCCGGCTACCTCGGCAGTGACCCGGCGGCGGCGATCCACGCCGATCGCTTCCAGTTCGACACCACCGTCGTGCGCGTCAGCGACGGCGCGCCGAAGCAGTTCGAACTGGCCGAGGTCCCGGAGCGGCCGTTCGCCGACGCGCACCTCGTGCTGCTCACCGGCGCTTCGGCCGGTCGCAGCGCGGCGATCGCCAGCGTGACGGGCCGGACGATTCAGTTCGCCAACACCACCGACCCCGCCATCGTCGAGGCCTTCCGCGCCGGCGACGCGGTGCGGATCGACAACGCCTGGGCGCTGGCGATCCAGACCTACCAGCGCCACCAGGTCCCGCCGAGCCCGGACGAATACGGCTGGAACCAGTTCCGCGACGAGCGCGGCGCGCCGCTCTACCCGCAGCGCCAGATGCTCATCGGCGAGATCTTCACCCGCTCGAGCCTGGGCACGCTGATGAGCGGGCGGGTCCACGGCAAGGTGCTGCTGGTCCAGAGCCTGATGGACATCGACGCCTTCCCCTGGTTCGCCGACTGGTATCGGTCGCAGGTCGCCGCGGCGATGGGCCCACAGTTCGCCGACGATTTCGCGCTCTGGTTCATCGACCACGCCCAGCACGACAATCCGCTGACGCCGCTCGCCCGGGCCCATGCGGTGCGGCTGTCCGGCGCCCTGCAGCAGGGACTGCGGGATCTGGCCATCTGGGTGGAGACCGGCGTCCGCCCCTCGGAGACCCGCTACCGCGTCGTCGACAGCCAGGTCGAGATCCCGGCCACCGCGGCGGAGCGCGGCGGCGTGCAGCCGGTCGTCGAGCTCAGCGCCAACGGCGGCCTGCGCGCGGAGGTCGCCGCCGGCGAGCCCGTCAGCTTCAGCGGCCGGATCGAAGCGCCTGGGGGCCGGGGCACGATCGTCGCCGCGGACTGGGATTTCGAAGGCGCCGGCGAGTTCGCCACCTCCGCCAGCCTGGCCGCGACGGAAACTAGCGTCACGGTGACGGCGACCCACGCCTATTCCAAGCCGGGCGTCTATTTCCCGGTCCTGCGCGCCGCCGCACAGCGCGACGGCGACGCCCAGACACCTTACGCGCGGGTCGAGAACCTCGCGCGCGCCCGGATCGTGGTCCGCTAGCCGCCGGCGGCCGTTAGCAGACGGAACGGCGGCGACGCCGATCCGTTTGCTGGCGCGGGAGGAGTCCATGACGGACGCCTTCGAAGCGCGCGAGCTGATGGTGGAGCGCCAGTTGGCGGGCCGCGGGGTGAGCGATGCGCGCGTGCTGGCGGCGATGCGCGAGGTTCCTCGCGACGCCTTCGTGCCGGACACCCTGCGCGAGTTCGCCTACGCGGATCGGCCGCTGCCGATCGGCTGCGGCCAGACCATCTCCCAGCCCTACATCGTCGCCCTGATGATCGAGGCCGCCGGCTTGCGCCCCGGCGACCGGGTGCTCGAGATCGGCGCCGGCTCCGGCTATGCGGCGGCGGTGATGAGCCGCATCGCCGCGCGGGTCTACGCGATCGAACGGGTCGAGGCGCTCGCCGTCGCCGCGGCCGAGCGGCTGCAGCGGCTGGGCTACGACACCGTCGAAATGCGCGTCGGCGACGGCACCTGCGGCTGGGCCGAGGCCGCGCCGTTCGACGCCATCCTGGTGGCCGCCAGCGGCCCGGCGGTGCCGCCGCCGCTCGCCGACCAGCTGCAGGTCGGCGGCCGGTTGGTGATGCCGGTGGACGAGGACCCGTACGGCCAGCGCCTGGTCAAGGTCGTCCGCCGCGGCCCTGACGACTTCACCGAGCAGGGGCTGTGCGGCGTCGCCTTCGTGCCGCTGATCGGCGCCCACGGCTGGGCGGAACCGACGCGAAACACCTCCCCCACACCGCCTACGGTCGGCCTTTGACGCACTGCAGCGCGGAAGGCGCCGCTCGCGGCGGAACATCACCCCGGAGCCGCCGTTAGGGCCTGTTGCTGGGACGAACTGACAGTCGATGGAGGTCTCGATGAGAATTTCGGAGTGCATGAGCCATGATGTGCGACTGGCCCGGCCGAGCGATACGATCCAGTCCGTCGCCAGGATGATGGCCAACATCGACTGCGGCTGCCTGCCGGTTCAGGAGAACGACCGGCTCGCCGGCATGATCACCGACCGCGACATCGCCATCCGCGCAATCGCCGAAGGCAAGGGTCCCGACACCCCGATCTCCGAGGTGATGAGCCGCGACGTGATGTACTGCTATGAGGACGACGACACCGAAGACGTCCTGCGCAACATGGGCGACATCAAGCTGCGCCGGTTGCCGGTGCTCAATCGCGACAAGCGGCTGGTCGGCATCATTTCGCTGAGCGACCTGGCCACCGGCGGCGAACGCCCGCGCGCCGGCGAGGCGCTGCAGCACATCGCCGAACCCGGCGGGCCGCACACCCAGACTCTGCACTAACCCCGCCCGCTCGCCCGCCGCCGCGCGGTACGCCTGGTGGCGGGATGGGCTTGAAATCCGATGGGCCGGCGGAGGGTCGCCCCTGCGCCTTCGTCGGGCCCGATTTTGCCGCTGCGTGCGGCCGCCAGTCCGAGGTCGTAATGAGGATCGCCCAAGTCTCCCCGCTTTACGAAGCCGTCCCGCCGCGCCTCTACGGCGGCACAGAGCGGGTCGTGGCGAACCTCTGCGACGCCCTCGTACAGCTTGGTCATCACGTCACCCTGTTCGCCAGCGCCGAAGCCCAGACCGCCGCCCGTCTGGTGCCGGTGCGCGACCGGGCGATCCGGCTCGACCCGGCGCCGCTGAAGTCGGACCTGGCCGCGCACATGCACCAGCTGAGCGAAGTCCGCGCCCGCGCCAGCGAGTTCGACGTCATCCACTTCCACACCGACATGCTGCATTTCCCATTCTTCGAGGACCTGGCGCACGGCACCATCTCCACCCTGCATGGCCGGCTGGACCTGATCGATCTGCCGCAGGTCTACGAGCGCTGGCGCGCCTTTCCGCTGGCCTCGATCAGCCACGCCCAGCGCAAACACCTGCCCAACGCCAATTACGCCGGCACGGTGCATCACGGCGTTTCGGTGGACCTCTACGACTTCTATCCGGAGAGCCGCGGCTACCTCGCCTTCCTCGGCCGGATCTCGCCGGAGAAGCGGCCGGACCGGGCGATCTCGATCGCCAAGCGGCTCGGCCGGACATTGCGCGTCGCCGCCAAGGTGGACCAGCTCGACCAGACCTATTTCGAAGAGAAGATCGAGGCGCTGCTGCATCACCCGCTGATCGACTTCGTCGGCGAGATCGGCGACCGCGAGAAATCCGACTTCCTCGGTGGCGCGGACGCCCTGCTCTTCCCGATCGACTGGCCCGAGCCGTTCGGCCTGGTGATGATCGAAGCCATGGCCTGCGGCACCCCGGTGGTGGCGTTCGACTGCGGCTCGGTGCGCGAGATCGTCGAGCCCGGCCTGACCGGCTTTGTCGTCTCGACCGAGGAGGAGGCCGCCCAAGCGGTGGAGCAGGCGGTGCGGCTCGACCGCGCCGCCATTCGCAAACGGTTCGAGGAGCGCTTCTCGGCCCCGGTGATGGCCCAGGGCTACCTGGAACTCTACGCGCGCACCAAGTCCCTGCGCGGGACGACGTTCGTACAGAAGGCGCTAACCGCGTGAACGTAGACCAACTCGCACCCCACCTCGAAGCGCCCATCGAATGGGGCGAGATCGAGGAGCCGCGCGTCCCGACGCGGATGTTCGCGCTGAAGGACCGCGACACCTTCCTCGTCGCCGACGCCTACGGCGACGTCATGGGATCGAGCGACGGCCTGTTCCACGACGACACCCGCATCCTGTCGCGCTGGCGCATGCTGTTGGGGACGATCGCCCCGACCCTGCTGTCGGGCGGGATCAGCCAGGACAACGTGCTGTTCACCGCCCACACGCTGAACAAGGCCTTGCCCGCGCCGGGCGGGCCGCTCAGCCCTCCCGGCGTGCTGCATATCGAGCGCAAGCGCTTCCTGTGGGAAGAGCGGCTCTACGAGCGGGTAGAGATCGTCAGCTACTCCGACGCCGAGATCCAGCTGCCGCTGACGTTCGAGTTCGACGCCGACTTTCGCGACATGTTCGAGGTGCGCGGGGCGCTCCGCCCGCGACGCGGCGACAAGCGGGATCCCGAGGCGCACATCGGCTCGGTGCGCTTCAGCTACTGCGGCCTGGACGGCATCGACCGGACCAGCGTGATCGCCTTCTCCGACGTCCCGGCCAAGCTCCTGCCGCACCGGGCGGAGTTCCTCTACACGCTGAAGCCCGGCGGCCGGATGGAGCTGTTCATCGAGATCAGCGCCCAGGAGTGTCAGCCGCCCAGCCGTGAGCGCTACCGCGCGGCGGCGGCCCGCGCCCGCTTCGCCATGCGCGCCCGCCGGCGCCAGGGCGCGCGGCTGAGCACCAGCGGCCGGCTGTTTAACGGCTGGATCGCCAAGTCGCGGGCCGACCTCGCGCTCTTGACCACACCGACCGAGACCGGCCCCTACCCCTACGCCGGCATCCCCTGGTTCTCGACCGCCTTCGGCCGCGACGCGATCATCACCGCCTGGCAGACGCTGTGGTTCGAGCCGTCCCTGGCGCACGGGGTGCTGACCTATCTCGCGGCCCATCAGGCCGACGAGATCTCGGACTTCCGCGACAGCCAGCCCGGCAAGATCATGCACGAGCTGCGCCGCGGCGAGATGGCCGCGCTCGGCGAGGTGCCGTTCGGCCGCTACTACGGCGGGGTCGACACCACGCCGCTGTTCATCTGCCTGGCCGGCGCCTACGCCGACGCCACCGGCGACCGGCGGACCATCGACCGGCTGTGGCCGGCGCTGGAGCGCGCCGCCGGCTGGGTCCACCGTCGCACCAAATCCAATCCCAACGGCCTGGTGGATTACGCCCGCGCCGCGGAGAGCGGCCTGTCCAACCAGGGCTGGAAGGACTCCGGGGATTCCGTGTTCCACGCCGACGGCCGCACGCCGAAGGGGCCGATCTCGCTCGTCGAGGTGCAGGGCTACGCCTACCTCGCCTACCTCACCATGGCCCGGTTCTGCGCCGAGCGGTGCGACCTGCACGCAAGCGCCGACTGGGCCCGCCGCGCCGAGCAGATGCGCGAAACGGTCGAGCGGCTGTTCTGGATGGAGGACGAGGGCTTCTACGGCATGGCGCTCGATGGCGACGGCGAGCTCTGCCGAGTGCGCGCCTCCAACGCCGGCCACCTGCTGTTCTGCGGCCTGCCGAGCCGCGAGCGCGCGCACCGCGTCGCCGAGGCGCTGCTGTCGCCGGACTTCGCCTCGGGCTGGGGCATCCGCACCCTGGCCACCGGCCAGCCGCGGTTCAATCCGATGTCCTACCACAACGGCTCGATCTGGCCGCACGACACCGCGCTCTGCGCCATGGGGCTGGCGCGTTACGGCGAGCGCGACGGAGTGGTCCGGCTGGTCTCGACACTGTTCGAAACCGCCTCGGAGCTGGAGATGCGGCTGCCCGAGCTGTTCTGCGGCTTCCCGCGCTCGGCGGGCGAACCGCCGGTGCCCTATCCCGTCGCCTGCCTGCCGCAGGCCTGGGCGGCCGGTTCGGTGTTCATGATGCTGCAGGCCTGCCTGGGCCTGAGCGTCGACGGCGTCAGCGGCGAACTGCTAGTCGATCATCCGCGGCTGCCGATCGGCATCGACCGCTTCCACGCAGCCGACCTGCAGGTCGGCCGCGAACGCACCAACCTGCTGTTCGAGCGCGAGGGCGCGGGGGTCTTCGTCAGCAGCTCGTCGCCGCGGGTGCCGCTACGCGTCATTCCCGACCCCGATGCGCAACGGATCGACCGCCGGGCGCCCTTCCCGCCCGCCAAGCTGGTCAGCCCGCACGGGGCGGCCTGAGCCGCCGCGACTTCCGGGCTTCACCTCGACGCCGCAATCGCTCACCCTGAGTTGAATGAGCGACCTCCGCGACGTCTACATCACCGGCACCGGCGCATTCCTGCCAGGCGAACCGATCGGCGTTGAGTCGATGGAGGACTACCTGGGCCGTGTGGGCGGTCGCGACAGCCGCATGGGCCGCCGGGCCTTGCGCTGGAACGGCGTGCGCACCCGCCACTACGCCTACGACGCGGAGCGGCGCGCGACCCATTCGAACGCCGAGATGTGCGCCCGCGCGGTGCGCGCGGCGCTGGACGACGCCGGCCTCGGCCGCGAGGACATCAGCTACCTCGCCGCCGCCACCACCCAGGGCGACTACCTGGCGCCCGGCCACGCCAGCGGCGTGCACGCCGAGCTCGGCGGCGGCCCACTGGAGATCGCCAGCTTCCAGTCGGTGTGCGGCGCCTCGCTGATGGCGGCGAAGGCCGCCTGGCTGTCGGTCCGCGCCGGCGAGCACCAGGCGGCGGCGGCCGCGGCCAGCGAGTTCTCCTCGCGCTGGTTCCAGCCGAGCTTCTACGAAGGCACCGCCCTGGTCGACGCCAAGGGCCGGCTGCGGCCCGACGCCGACTATCTGCGCTTCACGCTGTCGGACGGCGCCGGGGCGATCGTCATGGAGCCGCAGCCGCGCCCCGGCCGCCTGTCGCTGAAGGTGCGGTTCATCGACCTGGTGTCGCTGGCCGACCGCTTCGACCCGTGCATGTGGGCCGGCGCCGCCGTCGACGGCCGCGCCGATCCGCTGTCGACTTGGGCGTTCGCTGGCCCGGCCGCCGCCCATGCGCAGGGCTCGATCGCCCTGCTGCAGGATTTCGAGCTCCTGAAGCGGGTGATCCGCGCCTGGATCGGCGTCTATCTGCAGAAGGTCGACGATCGGCGGATCGTCCCCGACGAGATCGACCATCTGCTCTGTCACTATTCGGCGCGCTCGCTGCGGGAGGAGATCGTCTCGCTGCTGGAGAAGACGGCCGGCGCCATCCCCGAGGCGAAGTGGTTCTCGAACCTCCTCACCGTCGGCAACATCGGCTCGGCCTCGATCTGGGTGATGCTCGACGAATTCCTGGCGACCGACCGGCTGAAGCCCGGCGAGCAGGTGCTCTGCATCGTGCCGGAGAGCGGCCGCGCCTTCGTCGGCTTCATGCTGCTGGAGGCCGTGGCGTGAGCACCACCGCCGACGTCCTGCGCCAGCTGACGATCGTCTTCACCGAGTTCGAGGGGCGGCTGGAGCAGGCCCCGCTGATCCGCAAGCTGACCCGCGGGCGCTTCGCCCTGGCCGACTACCAGGCCTTCCTGGTCAGCCTGCGCCAGCAGGTGAAGGACGGCGCGCTGTGGATGTCGCGGGCGGCCTCGAACATCGACGACGACCATCTCGAGCTGCGCTCGACCTTGATGCGGCACGCGGTGACCGAGCACCGCGACTTCCGGCTGCTGGAGGCCGACTACGTCGCCACCGGCGGCGCGCTGGAGACCATCCGCGCGGCGGAGAAAAACATCGGCTCCGAGGCGCTGTCGGCCTGGATGTTCCACGAAGCCTCGCGCCCCAACCCGTTCGGCCAGCTCGGCGCGATGTGGATCATCGAGGGGCTGGGCTCCATCAAGGCCGCCGAATGGGGCGCGATGGTGCGCCGCCAGCTCGGGCTGCCCGACGAGGCGGTGCGCTTCCTACTCTATCACGGCGAGAACGACGTCGAGCACATCGCCGAGTTCGAGGCGATGCTGGCGATGGTGTTGCCGGACGACGCGGTCGCCGCCCGCATCGTCAAGACTGCGCGGGTCACCGCCCGGCTGTACGCGCTGCAGATCGAGGAGATCCTGGCGTGAGCGATCCGGCGTTCGACCTGGCCGGCTACGACCCGCGCGATCCGGATCCGTGGCTGGCGCTCTACCTCGACCAGGGCATGCCGCTGGCGCCGGAGGCGAAGCTTGCGCTGCTCAAGGGCAACCGGACCTGGTCGCGGCGCTGGCTGTTCCCGATCGTCCGCCCGGCGGTGTTCGCCTTCTTCATCCTGGTGAAGATCGCCCGCGGGTTCTCGCCCCACCACCCGAACCTCAACGGGGCCCTGCACCGGCTGATCCACTGGGGCCTGCGCACCTTCGCCACGCCGGAGGCGAACACGCTGATCCTGCGCCACTTCCACATCGGCACCGAGTTGCTGGCCTTCATCAAGGCCAACGCCGGGCCGGTCGAGGTCGAGACGGTTCCGCTGCGCCCGCGCCGGCTGAAGGAGCTGGAGGACAACGTCTTCCTCCAGCACGACCTCAACATCTTCAACTTCATCATCCAGCTGAACGCCGCCCTGCGCGCCCAGCACCGCGACCTGGAGCCGGTCGAGGCCCCGGACTTCTCGGCGATCTCTGACGAACCGATCGAACTCGCGCCCTTGCCGCGCGGCCGGCTGAACTTCGTCGACGTGCAGACCGCGATCGAGATCTACACGCCGCTCTACGCCCTGCTGCTGCCGCGAAGCGACTTCGTGCGCGCGGCCCAGTCGCTGCAACTCGACGAGACGGTCGCCATCTACATCGGCAAGATCCTCGGCACCGACTACCACATGGCGTTCATCAAGAACGGCCACCCGCTGGTGCCGCTCTCCACCTTGCAGGCGGGCTACCGGCTGATGATGCACGGCCTCGACTGCGAGGCCCTGCACGGCTGGTTGACGCTGCTGAAACGCCGGCAGGCGGCCGGGCTGCCGCTGGATCCGCGCAACCCGCTCGCCGAGCGCTAGCCCCTGTCCCGCCTGACTTGAGGCAAGTCAGGCGGGACAAACAGGGTCGTCGTCTTGGAGTGAGAGCCCTTCTCATCCACTCGCGTGATCCATAGCGAGTGGGAAGGGCTCTAGACGATCTCGCCGATGTCGGTGCCGACCGGGTAGATCGAACCGGCCGCGGCCTTCTGCACCAGCTTGCCCGAGGCTGGGGCGGCGATCTCCTGGGAGGCCTTCTCGGTCTCCAGCACATAGATCGGATCGCCCTCGTTCACCTGGGCGCCGTCGTCGACGAGCCACTGGGCGAGACCGCCTTCGGTCATGGCCATTTCGAGACGCGGTATGGTCAGCGGAGTCGTCATTCGCAGTTCGGTCCTCAGGCCTTGTAAGCAAGCACTTCGCGCGCACGCGCGACGATGGAGTTGGCGCTCGGGATCTGGCTCATTTCGATCTCGCGCGAGTAGGCGATCGGCGCAAAATCAGCGCCGAGCCGGCCGACCGGGGCCTTCAGCGTCGAGAACAGCTGCTCGCTGATGGTGCTGGCCAGCTCGCCGCCGAAGCCGCCGAACTCGGTGGCGGCGTGCACCACCAGCGCCCGGCGGGTCTTCTTCACCGAGTCGAGCACCCGGGCGTAGTCGAGCGGCACCAGGGTGCGCAGGTCGACCACCTCGGCGCTGACGCCGTCCTTGGCCAGCTCCTCGGCGGCGGCCAGGCATTCCTGCACCTGCCAGCCGTAAGTGATGAAGCTGATGTCGGTCCCTTCGCGGCGGACTTTCGCCACGCCGAGCGGGATCCGGTAGTCGCCGAGCGGAACCTCGCCGCGGACGCCGCGCAGCAGCTTGATCGACTCCAGCTGCACGCAGGGGTCCTCGTCGAAGATGCAGCTCAAGAGCAGCCCCTTGGCGTCGAACGCGGTCGACGGGAAGGTGACCTTCAGGCCCGGCGTGTGGGTCAGCCAGGCCTCCAGCGACTGCGAGTGCTGGGCGCCGAAGCCGCCGATGCCGCCGCCGACCATCATCCGGACGGTCATCGGCACATGGGTCGCCGCGCCCGACATGTAGCGCTGCTTGGCGGCGTGGTTGAAGATCTGGTCCAGGCAGACGCCGGCGAAATCGTTGAACATGATCTCGGCGACGGGCCGCATGCCGACCAGCGCCGCGCCGATGCCGGCGCCGATGATCGCGGTCTCGGCGATCGGCGTCGGGCGCACGCGCGCCTCACCGTGCTTGGTCTGCAGGCCACGCGAGGTGGCGAACACGCCGCCGGGCGGGTCGCCGATGTCCTCGCCGAGCAGGAAGACGCCGGGGTCCGCCTCCAGCGCCAGGTCCTGGGCGCTGACGATGGCCTCCAGCATCAGCATGGCCTTGGTCTCGCCCGCCGGCTGGGCCTCCTCCGCGCGCCGGGGATGGTGGCCGCGGCGCGGCGGCGTGTCCGGGTCGGCGTAGACGTCGAGCAGGGTCTCGGCCTGCGGCGTCACCGGGCTGGCGAGCGCGGCCTCGATGGCGGCGTCGACCTCGACGCGCGCCGCTTCGTCGATCGCGGCGAGCTCGGCCTCGGTGAGGACGCCAGCCTCGAGCAGCAGCGCGCGGGTGCGCGGCACCGGCCAGGCCGCCTTGGCGGCCTTCAGCACGTCGGCCGTGACCTCCTTGCTGTCGCCGACGCCGGCGTGCGGGCCGAGACGGAAGGTGACGGCCTCGACGAACACCGGGCCGTGGCCGGCGCGCACTTCGTCGATCACCGCCTTCATGCCCGCATGGAAGCCGGCGACGTCGTTGGCGTCGAGCTTCACGCCCTTGAAACCGTAGCCGGCGGCGCGCGAGGCGAAGTCCTTGCTGGCCGTGTAGCCGGGGATCGGCGTGTACTCGCCGATCAGGTTGTTCTGGCAGAGGAAGATCACCGGCAGCTTCCAGACGCCGGCCAGGTTCATCGCCTCGTGCACCGCCCCGATGCTGGTCGCGCCGTCGCCGAAGTTGACGATGGTGACGCGGTCCTCGCCGCGGGCCTGGGCGGCCAGCGCCAGGCCGTTGGCGATCGGCGCGCCGGCGCCGACGATGGCGGTGGTCAGCATCGAGCCGGAGGTCGGGTCGGAGATGTGCGGCGAGCCGCCCTTGCCCTTGTTGACCCCGCCCTCGCGGCCGAGCATCTCGGCGAACAGCCCCTCCAGCGCCACGCCCTTGGCCACCTGGTCATGCACCCCGCGATAGGTGGTGACCATGTAGTCGCGGGCGCTGATCAGCTGCGAGATCGTCGCCGGGATCGATTCCTGGCCGGTCATCGGCCAGTAGCTGAAGAAGAACTTGCCGCCCGAGAGGCCGGCCTGGATCGCCTTGTCGACGGCGCGGATGCGCGACATCTGCCGGTAGATCTCCACCAGCACGGCGGGCGCGACGCCCAGATTGGACGTGTCGGGCTGTGACATGACGGTCTCCTGGTGACGGACGGCGTGCGGCTTAGCGGGCGGTGAAGTCGAGAATGGCCGGGGCCATCGCCGGCCAGCCGGTGAACAGCGCCGGCCGCCCCTCGGGCGTCGCGGTGCCCGAGCGGTGGTTCCACTCGTCGTCGGCCCACGGCGGATCGCGCAGTTCGGAGTGCGGGATCAGCTTGTGCACCCATTCGCTGGTCTCGCGGGTGTGGCTGAGGTCGCTCTCGCCGTTCTGGAACAGCAGCACCGGCATCTTCAGCTTGGCGAAGTCGGCCGGGCTCATGCCAGGCACCGGCGACTCCTTGCTCGGCAGGTAGAAGGAGGCCCACTGCTCCATCTTCTTGATGAAGGCCTTGGGCTCCTGGGCCAGCAGGATGTCGCGGTTCTTCGGGTTGCGGGCCAGCTGCTCGGCCCAGCCCGGCAGCTTGACCACCGCCTCCATGCCGCCCTTGCTGGCGGCGAGCGCGGAGTCCGCGCAGTAGTAGTTGGCCAGGCTGACCAGGCCGATCATCCCGCCGCTGATCCACCACAGCACCATGGCCGAGACGATCTCCGGATCGCGCGAGGCGGCGATCAGCGAGACGCGCGAGCCGGCCGAGCCGGCGGCCAGGGTGGTCGGGCCGAGGTCCAGCTCGCGGATCAGCTTGGTCAGCGTCCGCGCGCAAAGCTCGGACTCGCTCTGGTCGTCGAACGAGATGTCGGAATAGCCGGTGTTCGGCCGGTCCCACAGCAGCACCCGCCGGCCGCCGGCGGCGAGCTTCTCGCCGAGCTCGCGGACGCCGGGGGTGTCCATCGGGAAGCGCCCGCCCGGCGTGATCGCCACGGCCGGCGCGCCGGCCTCGCCGAGCAGCTCGTATTCGACACCGACGCCAGAGATCGACATGCGCGCCATGACTTCATCCTCCCATGCCGGGCCCAGCTGGCTGGCCCAGGTTCTTGACCGTTGTCGCCAGAAGACCCCGAGCAGCGGCTGGCCGCCAAGCGCTAATCGCACTTCGCTTGTCCGACGCGGCGCCTTCGGCTGGCCCCGCGGCGCTAACATCGCCGGAGCGTTCTTGCGCCCTGGCGGCTTTTGGCGTCCGCTGGGCGCAACAAACAAGGGAGAGAACACGATGGCGTCGATCGAAGTCCGGCCGCTACAGGACGACCTCGCGTTCGGCGCGCGCATCACCGGCGTCACCCACGCGGCGCTGCGCGACCCCGCCATCCGCCGGCAGATCAGCGAGGTCTTCGAGGACCGCGGCATGATCATCTTCGAGGATGTCGAGCCGACCTCGCAGATGCACGTCGAGATCAGCGACGTGTTCGGCCCGATGAAGGATCACCCGGTGCCGAACGTCTCGCGCGTCGACCCGAGCCTGATGCCGGGGGTGATCGACATGCGCTACGACGGCGGCGAGAGCGGCAAGATCGTCGAGGTCGGCGGCCGCGTGCTGGCGCAGTGGCTGCCCTGGCATTTCGACCACTGCTACAACAACGAGTTGAACCGGGCCGGCGTGCTGCGGGCCATCGACATTCCGCCGGAAGGCGGGCTGACCGGCTTCGCCGACGGCGTCCAGCTCTACCAGGACATCGACCCCGAACTGCTGAAGCAGATCGAAGGCGCGGACATCCTCTACACGCTGAACGTGACCTTCGAGACGATGCGCTTCGGCCGCCCGGCCGACCTGAAGGTGGTCTTCACGCCGGAAAACGCCAAGAAGACCCAGGACTTCGCCAAGACGCTGTCGCGGGCGCTGCATCCGGCGGTCTGGACCCGCCAGGACGACCGCAAGGTGCTGCACGTCTCGCCGTGGATGTCGGAAGGCATCGCCGGCCGCGAGACGCCGGAGGGCGAAGCGCTGCTTGAAGCGGTCTGCCAGGAGATCAACCGCAAGGTCCGCCCCTATTTCCACCAGTGGCGGCCGACCGACATGCTGATCTGGGACAACTGGCGGATGCTGCACGCGGTCAGCGGCAGCGATCCGAAGCACCCGCGGCGCATGCAGCGGACGACGATCAAGGGCGACTACGGCCTCGGCCGGTTCGAGAACGACGGCGCAGGCGACCGCCTGCTGACCGACACCATGGTCTGACGGCGCCGCCCGCATGACGCCGACCGACTACGTCTTCCTGCACGGCGGCGCCCAGGGCGGTTGGGTCTGGGACGAGACGCTGGCGGCGCTCGACCGGCAGACCGGCGGCGGCTTCGGCCGCGCGCTGGTGCTCGACGTGCCGGGCTGCGGAACCAAGCGCGGCCGTGCGACCGATGGGCTGGGACCGGACGAGGTCGCCGCCGAACTGTTCGCCGAGATCGCGGCCGCGGGCTTGCGCGACGTGCTGCTGGTCGGCCATTCGCAGGCCGGCACGGTGCTGCCGCGGCTGATCGGACTGGAGCCGCAACGGTTCCGCCGGGCGGTCTATGTCAGCGCCATCGCCCCCCTGCCCGGCCAGACCGTCCTGGACTTCCGCGCCAGCCTCCCCGACAGCGACGCCGTGGCGACGCCCAAGGAGGCGCCGAGCGATCCGCGCGCGCTGTTCCGCTCCCTGTTCTGCAACGACATGGGCGCGGCCGGGACGGAGGCCTTCCTAGACAAGCTCGGCGCCGACGCCTGGCCTGCGCCGATGTACGCCGCGTCCGACTGGCCCTACGACCACCTCGCCGCGACGCCGGCCAGCTACGTGCTCTGCCTGCGCGACGCGGTGCTGCCGGTCGCCTGGCAGGAGATCTTCGCCGACCGCTTCAAGGCCGAGCGGCGCATCCGCCTGGACTGCGGACACCAGGCGATGAACACCCGCCCGCACGCGCTGGCCGAAGTGCTGCGCCAAGAAGCGGCGGCCTGAAGGCGCTGCGGTTCAGGTGATCACCCAGCCGTCGGTCAGGCTCGAGACGCGGACGCCGATAAGCACGACCTGATCGCCGTCGCGTAGGTCCACCAGCGTGTCCAGGCCGACCTGGCGCAGCTCGAAGGTCGCGCCGGGGTCGAGCTGCAGATGGTCGCCGCGCGCGGCGTCGAAATCGACGATTACGTCGCGTCCGTCGCCGGTCGCGACGTGGAAGGTGTCGGCCCCGGCGCCGCCGGCCATGCTGTCGCCGCCGCGGTCGCCGAAGACCTGGTCGTCCCCCGCGCCGCCGAACAGCAGATCGTCGCCCTGGCCGCCGCGGATGACGTCGCGGCCGCCACCGCCGGTGAGGCAGTCCGCGCCCAGGTTGCCGTTGATGACCACGTTGCCGGCGACGGCGAGAATGACGTCGTCGCCCTGGCCGCCGAGCAGCCAGTCGTCGCCGCCTTCGCCGCCCTCGATCGAATCGTTCCCCTGATTGCCGTTGATGTCGTCGAAGTCCGCGCCGCCGCGGATGACGTCGTCGCCCAGGCCGCCACGCAGGACGTTGGAGCCGATGGAGGTCGAAGCGGTGATGATGTCGTCGCCGCCGCCGCCGGAGATGGTGTTGTCGCCGCGCCCGCCGTCCAGCACCTCGTCGAAGCCGCTGCCGCGGATCAGCCGGTCGTCACCGCGCCCGGTCAGCAACAGGTCGGTCGTGCTGGTGACGGCCGTCGTGGTGATCAACGCGTTGGTGACGAAGGAATCCCCGCTGTCGAGGAACACCGACCCCAACGAGGGCGTCAGAGGCCCTAGGGTGGGCATCAGCGTTCCAAGGGACGGGGTCGTGGGTCCGAGCGTCACCAGGGTGTCGCCGCCCAGGCTGTTAAAGCTGGTGGTCGTGGTGTTGAAGCTGGACGTCGTGGTGATGACCCGGGCCTGGCCGAAAGGGTCCAGCGCGCTCGTGTCCGCCCCGAAGAAGCCTGTGACGACGACGGCCATGCGTCACCTGTGCAACCGATTGACCGGTTAAGAACTCACGGCGAAGACACGAGGTCCTCCCGCGACGGATATTAGTCGCTGACAGACGCGCGAAGCTGCGTCACCTTCCGCTCCACCCAGCCGCCGGGGGCGGCCGCTGGGCGACAGCGGGGGCTGTAACATGACCATCGAGAACACCGGGCCTGTGGCCCAGGCACGGGCGGAGTCCATCTCCGGCTGGGGCGCGCTGGGGCGCGTGCTGTGCTGGCCGAACAACTTGGTCACGCTCAGCCGCATCGTGATCACCGGCCTGATCGTCGCCAGCCTGTTCGCTGGCGTGCAATGGAACCCGTACGTCGCCACGGCGGTGTTCATGGCGGTGTTCTGGTATACCGACACGCTCGACGGCCAGCTGGCGCGGCGGCTGAAGAAGACCTCCAGCTTCGGCGAAAGCATGGATCTCGTCGCCGACTGCGTCTGCGACCTGATCGCCTGCTCGTATCTGCTGTCCGCTCACCCGCAGTACACCGGCGTGGTGATCTTCTTCCTGCTCGCCCGGTTCGGGCCCGATGTGCTGGTGATCCGCTGGGGCGGCCTGACCCCCAGCGTCTACGCGACCCTGATGCAGCAGGCGGCCCAGTCGTTCCTGCCCGGCGGCGGCGGCCTGGTGAAGAAGGCCTACGCCGGCTGGGCGATCGAGTCCTATTCGTTCGGCAAGGCGGTGTTCTTCTGCGGCGCGATGTTCTGGAACGCGCCGGTCTGGACCGGCGTGCTGGTGATCATCCCGGCCGCGGTGTTCCTGATCGTCGCCCTGGTGGTCATGCGCCTGCACGCCGAACAGGTGCTGGCCGAGCGGCGGGCGAACGGCCTGGAGCCCTGAAGCGCAGCAAGGTTGTTGGCGCGACGGCGCGCCTGGGGTTCTGATGGCGGCTCCCCAGGGGCCCCGGCGCGATGCACGTATTCGAGACCCTGCTCGCCATCCTGCTCGGCGCAACGCTGCTCTCGGCGTTCGCCAGGCGCTTGAACATCCCCTATCCGACGCTGCTCGCCTTGGGCGGCGCCCTGGTCGCCCTGGTCCCCGGCGCGCCGCATCTCAGCCTGCCGCCGGAGCTGATCCTGGCGCTGTTCGTCGCGCCGGTGCTGCTCGACGCGGCCTACGACGCGTCGCTGCGCGACCTGCGGCGCAACTGGCTGCCGATCTCGTCGATGGTGCTGGTCGCGGTCGGCCTGACCACGGTGGCGGTGGCGTTCACCGCCCGCCTGCTCATTCCGGACCTGCCCTGGGCGGCGGCGGTCGCGCTCGGAGCCCTGCTCGCCCCGCCTGACGCCGTCGCCGCCCTGGCGGTGCTGCGGCAGGTGAACCCGCCGTTTCGCATCCGCATGGTGCTCGAGGGCGAGAGCCTGCTGAACGACGCCTCGGCCCTGCTGATCTACCGGCTCGCCGTCGGCGCGGTCGCCGCCGGCGGCTTCAGCGTCGCCGAGGCGGCGCCGGCCTTTGCGCTGGTCTTTGTCGGCAGCGTCGTCGCCGGCTGGGTCATGGCCCGGCCGGTGGCGATGATGACGGCGCGGATCCAGGACGCGCCCAGCTCGGTCATATTCCAGTTCGTGACGACCTTCGCGGTGTGGCTGCTCGCCGAACGCCTCGGCCTGTCCGGCGTGGTCACCATCGTCGTCTTCGGCCTGACGGTCGCGCGGCGTAGCATGCCGCCGATCCCGGCCCGGCTGCGCATCCCGTCCTTCGCCATCTGGGAGACGGTGACGGCGGTGCTGAACATCCTGGCCTTCACCCTGATCGGCCTGCAGCTGCGGCCGATCCTGGAGGCGCTGAGCCAGGCCGAGCAGCTGCGCTACTTCAGCGGCGCGCTGCTGATCCTGGCCGTGGTGATCGCGGTGCGGCTGCTGTGGGTGCTGGCGCACCACGCGGCGGCGACGCTGAACGGCCGGCTGGTCCCGCGCGCTGCGGCTCCGACGATGGCGGCGCCGACCGCCAAGGACGCGCTGGTGGTCGGCTGGTCGGGGATGCGCGGCATCGTCACCCTGGCGGCGGCCCTGGCGCTGCCCGCGGCCTTCCCCTACCGCGAGTTCATCCTGCTGACCGCTTTCGTTGTGGTGTTGGGCACCCTGCTGATCCAGGGCCTGACCCTGCGGCCGCTGCTGCTGCTGCTGAAGCTGCCGAAGGACACCATCGTCGAGACCGAGCTCGCCCTGGCGCGGAAGATGGCGCTCAAGGCGGCGATGGCGACGCTGGAGCAGGACGACTCGCCCGCCGCGCAGCGGCTGCGCGCGCAGTACGCCGACGCCATCGGCCGCGCGCGCGAGGGCGAAGATCCGCGCGACACCCGCGACAACCTGCTGAGGCGCCAGGCCGTGGCCGCCGCCCGCACCGCGATCGACGACCTCCGCAGCGCCGGGACGATTGGCGACGTCGCCTACCGGCGCGCCGAGGAGGAGCTCGACTGGCTGGAACTCAGCGCGCGATCGGAGTGAGACCGTTCTGGAGACGCAGGCGCTGCCCAGGCTAGGGTGCGACCGCAAGACAACGCGCGGGGAGACGAACTCATGAAGGCGATGCGGATCCGGCAGCCGGCCAGCCTGGACAACCTCGTGCTCGAAAGCGCCGAGGCGCCGGCGCCGGGCCCGGGCGAGATCAAGGTGCGGGTGCGCGCCGCGTCGCTGAACTTCCGCGACGTCTTGGTGGCGACCGGCGTCTTCCCCGCCGTCGACGGGCTGATCCCGCTGTCCGACGGGGCCGGCGAAGTGCTCGAGGTCGGCGCGGGCGTCACCGAGTTCAAGCCGGGCGACGCGGTCGTCAGCACCTTCCATCCCGCCTGGCTGGACGGCCACATGGAGCGCGCGCAGCTCACCGCCAGCCCGGGCGGCCCGGCCGACGGCTTCGCCTGCGAGTACGCCACCCGCCCGGCGACCCATTTCACCCGCGCGCCCAAGGGGCTGTCGTTCGCCGAGGCCGCGACGCTCACCTGCGCCGGGGTCACCGCCTGGCGCGCGCTGATCACCGACGGCCGGCTGAAGCCCGGCGCGCGCGTGCTGGTCCAGGGCACCGGCGGGGTCTCGCTGTTCGCGCTGCAGTTCGCCAAGGCCGCCGGGGCGACGGTGATCGCCACCTCGTCGAGCCCGGAGAAGCTGGAGCGGCTGAAGGCGCTCGGGGCCGACCACGTGATCAACCACCGCGAAGTCGAGAAGTGGGGCGAAGCCGCGCTGGCGCTGACCGACGGGCTCGGCGTCGATCACATCGTCGAGGTCGGCGGGCCGAACACCATGGCCCAGTCGCTGGTCGCCGCCCGCACCGGCGGCCATGTGGCGATCATCGGCGCGGTGGCCGGCTTCAACGTCGACACCATCCCGTTCGCCATCGTCCAGGCCAAGCGGCTGCGGCTGCAGGGCGTGACCGTCGGCAGCCGCCGAGACCAGATCGACATGGTCCGCGCCATCGAGACCAACGGCGTTCGGCCGGTGATCGACCGCGCCTTCCCGCTCGCCGACCTGGCCGAGGCGTTCCGCCACCTGCAGGCCGGCCGGCACGTCGGCAAGATCTGCATCGACATCTGACGTCGGCCCGGGTCCGATTGTCCGAAAGGGTCAAGATCACGGACGGCCGGATCCGGCCATTATCAGCAGATAAAAGCGGACCGCTCGGATGAGTCCGTCAATCCGACATGGGAGGACAGCCAGTGCCGTTCGTCGCGAGCGATATCTCACCCCGCATCGGCGCCCGGATCGAGGCCGACAAGGCGACGCTGACCTCCGGCGCGAAGGCCGCCGAGATCCGCGAACTGCTCGAGCTCCGCGGCGTCCTGGTCTTCCCGCAGATCGACTTCACCGACGAGGAGCAGCTGGTCTTCTCCAAGACCCTCGGCGACATCGTCAGCCTAGGCGAGAAGGGCATCTACAAGGTGACCCTCGACTCGAAGGTGACGCCGACGGCGGAATACCTCCGCGGCACGGTGCTGTGGCACATCGACGGCTTCAGCGACGACCTGCCGGCCCGCGGCTCGATCCTCAGCGCGCGCAAGATCTCGGCGATCGGCGGCCAGACCGAGTTCTCCAACACCTACGCGGCCTATGACGACCTGCCCGAGGCGCGCAAGCGCGAGCTCGAGCACGTCCGCGTCGTGCACACCATGGCGGCCAGCCAGCGCGACGTCTTCGCCAACGCGCCGGCGGAGATGCGGGAACGCTGGGCGAGCTACCCGCCGAAGGTCCATCCGCTGGTCTGGACCCACCAGTCAGGGCGCAAGTCGCTGGTGCTCGGCTCCAGCGCTGACTGGATCGAGGGCATGGACGAGGCCGAGGGCCGCGCCCTGCTCGCCGAGCTGCAGCAATGGACCACCCAGCCGAAGTTCGTCTACCGCCACGAATGGACGGTCGGCGACACCGTGATCTGGGACAACTGCGGCACCATGCACCGGGTCGAACCCTATCCGGACGACAGCGGCCGGATGATGCACCGCACCACGCTGGCGGGCGAAGAGCCGATCGCCGGCGCCGCGGTCGGCGCCTGAAAGAGCAGGACATGGCCCAGGTCCAGACCATTCGCGGACCGATCGACGTCAGCGCGCTCGGCCGGGTGCTGGTGCACGAGCACGTGTTCCTGATGAACACGGAATACACGCTCAACTACCGTCCGGACTTCTTCGAAGACGAGACCATCACCCGCGCCGCGGCCAAGCTGAACGCGCTGAAGGCCACCGGCGTCGACACCATCATCGACCTCACCGTGCTGGGCCTGGGCCGGCACATCCCCAGCCTGGCCAAGGTCGCCGCCCAGACCGAGCTGAACATCATCATCTCGACCGGGGCCTACACCTTCGACGAGACGCCCGGCCCGTTCGCCTTCTACGGGCCGGGACTGCTGCACGACGCGCCCGAGCCGATGATCGAGCACTTCGTCCGCGACATCACCGAGGGCGTCGCCGGGACCGGGATCAAGGCCGGCGAGCTGAAGTGCGCCATCGACACCCCCGGCCTGACCAAGGGCGTCGAGCGGGTGATGCGGGCGGTGGCCCGCACCCACCTGCTGACCGGAACGCCGATCACCGTCCACACCGCCTCGCAGACCCACAGCGGCCTGGTCGTCCAGCAGGTGATGAGCGAGGAAGGCGTCGACCTCGAAGACGTACTGATCGGCCACTGCGGCGACACCACCGACCTCGACTACCTGATGCAGCTTGCCGACCGCGGCTCGCTGCTCGGCATGGACCGGTTCGGCATCAACTTCACCATCACCACCGAGCAGCGGGTCGCGACCATTGTCGAGATGGTCAAGCGCGGCTACGCCGACCGGCTGACGCTGAGCCACGACTGCACCTGCTGGTCGGACTATTTCCCGACCGTCGACGACTACAACCGCGCCATGCCGGACCACCACTACCTGCACATCCACCAGCAGGTGATCCCGGCGCTGCTCGAGGCCGGGGTCAGCCAAGGCGATCTCGACAAGATGTTCGTGGACAATCCGCGCCGCCACTTCGAGGCTGCCGCCAACCGGTTCGCGCAGCGCAACTGACGCGGACCCGCATCAGGGAGGATGCGATGGAAGCGTTGCGTTTCGACGGCCGGGTCGCGGTGGTCACCGGCGCCGGCGGCGACCCGAGCCTGGGGCGGGCGCACGCCCTGCTGCTGGCGCAGCGTGGCGCCAAGGTGGTCGTCAACGACATCGGCCAATTGCCCGCGGCGCTCGGCTATCCGGGCGTGGCGTCGGCCGAGGCCGTCGTCGCGGAGATCCGCGCGCGCGGCGGCGAGGCGGTCGCCGACACCCACTCGGTGGCGACCGACGACGGCGCGGCGGCGATTGTCCAGACCGCGCTCGACGCCTTCGGCCGCATCGACATCCTGATCAACAACGCCGGCGTCTGCCGGGTGGTCGCCTTCGAGGAGATGACCCCGGAGGACTTCCGCCAATCGATCGACGTCAACCTGATGGGCACGGTGGCGACCTGCCGCGCCGCCTGGGCCCACATGACGGCCCAGGGCTACGGCCGCATCGTCAACAGTTCCTCGGGCTCGATGGCCGGCTTCGCCTGGCAGTCGGCCTACGCCGCGGCCAAGGCCGGGGTCTTCGCCTTCACCCGCGCGCTGGCCGCCGAAGGCGCGGAGCACGGAATCCTCGCCAACAGCGTGATCCCCGGGGCCTTCACCCGGATGGTGATGGCGGCGCAGGACGAGAGCTCGCCCTGGATCGCCCACGCCCGCGAGCACATGCCGCCCGAACTTGTCTCGCCGGCGGTCGCCTTCCTGGCGCACGAGGCCTGCCCGTTCACCGGCGAGTGCGTGGAGTCGATGGGGGGCCACGTCAGCCGCCTGTACCTCGCCCGCACGCCGGGCTTCGAGGCCGCCGCCATGACGCTGGAGACGATGGCCGAGCGCTGGCCGGAAGCCATGGCCGGGGTCGATCCCGGGATCTTCCGGCACGACGCCAGCGACCCACGCGCCTGGCACATCAAGCCCTACGTGCCGGTCGCCGGAGGATCTCAGTGAGCGAAGCCAACAAGGATCTGGCCCGAGCCTATTTCGCCGCCGTGACCGCGGGCGAGCTGCCGGACAGCCTGCTGACGCCCGACATGACCGCCTGGACCACCACCCAGGGCGTACTGGACCGGGCGACCTATCAGGGCCTGATCCGAATCCTGGCGGGAATGTGCGCCCAGCCGCTGGCCTTCACGATCCAGTCGCTGACCGCCGAGGACGACCGGGTGGTGGCCGAGGCGACCTCCGAAGGTGTGCTGGTCAACGGCGAGCCCTACGGCAACACCTACATCTTCGTCTTCCGCATCCGCGACGGCCGCCTCGCGGCGATCGCCGAGCACTTCAACGCCCTGGTCGTGCAGGACAAGCTGATCCCGCTGATGCAGCAGTTGCGGGATAACGCTGCCAAAGATGCTCCCCCTCAGGGGGAGCTGTCGCGTAGCGACTGAGGGGGTTTCCGCTCAGACGTCGAAGCCGCCGAACACCGACCTTCTGAGTGGAAACCCCCTCCGGCCCTCCGGGCCACCTCCCCCTAAGGGGGAGGATCTGTTGCGCCTACGCCGCATCCTCGCCCGGCAGGCCCCAGTCGGCGAACGGCGTCGCCGAGGGGCGCAGGCGGCCAGGCGTCATGATATCGGTCGGGTCGAACGCCCGCTTCACCGCCTGCATCGCCGCAAGCCCGGGCGGCGAGGCGTCGTCGGCCAGCCACGGCAGATGCTCGGTGCCGACCGCATGGTGGTGCGAGAGCGTGCCGCCGTGCGCCAGGAAGGCGTCCTCGGCGGCCTTCTTGATCCGCAGGTACTGGCCAAGCTCCTCGCCTCTCCGCCCGGCGGCGCCGAAGGTGAAGTAGAGGCTGGCCCCGGTGCGGTAGGTGTGGCTGACGTGACAGCCGACCCAGGCCGGCGAGCCGTCCGCCGCGATCGCCGCGACGATCGCCTGGCTGGCCGCCTTGTAGAGCGGCATGAGCTTGCTCCAGACGGTCGCCGTCTCGCTGACGTCGACGATCACCCCGCGGTCCATCATGAAGTCGCGGGCGTGCGGGAAGTCGTACTTCGCCCGTTCGAACGACCGGCCCGGCGCGGTCCCCAGCGCGATGCCGCCGAACGCGCGGTAGACGGCGGCGACCTCGCGACGCTGCCTGGCCACCTGCGCCCGGCTGCCCTCGTACTTCACCAGCATGGCGCAGCCCTTGCCGGGCGCGACGCCGCGCAGGCGCAGGTAGGCGTCCATGGCGCGCAGGATGAGCTTCTGGCCGCCGCTCGACCGGCTCTTGAAGGCCAGCGACAGCGCCGTCTTCCCCGGGTCGTTAAGCCGGGCCATCGACGGCGCGCACTCGCGCCGGACGCATTCCTGCAGCGCCGCGATCCCGCTCTCGAAGTCGCGGAACATGTAGCCCTCGACCCGCTTGTGGGCCGGCAGCGGATGCACCCGCATCACCGCCTCGGTGATCACCCCGAGCGTCCCCTCCCCGCCGACGCACAGGTGGTTGACGTCGAGGCCGGCGGCGGACCGCGGGATCGCGCGCGTCGCGACCGTCCCTGCGGGCGTCACCATCCGCAGGGCCACCACCATGTCCTCGATCTTGCCGTACTTGTCGCTCTGCATTCCGGCCGAGCGGGTGGCGATCCAGCCGCCCAGGGTGGAGTGCAGGAAGGAGTCCGGAAAATGCCCCAGGGTCATCCCCTGGGCGTTGAGCGCGGCCTCCAGGTCCGGACCGAAGGCGCCGGCCTCGATGCGCGCGGTGCAGGAAGCCGCATCGACCTCGATCACCCGCGACAGACGCGACATGTCGAGCGAGGCGACCATCCGCGTGTCGCCGGCCGGCCGCTCCAGGCAGCCGGCGATGTTCGAGCCGCCGCCGAACGGGATCAGCACCACGTCGTGGCGGGCGGCCAGCCGCACCACCGCCTCGACCTCGGCCTCGCCGCCCGGATAGAGCACCACGTCCGGCGCGCCGGAGGCGTCGCCGCGGCGCACCCGCAGCAGGTCGCGATAGCTCTTGCCGTAGGCGTGGACCAGGCGCTCAGGATCGTCCTCGCGGACGTGCTCGCGCCCCAGGGCCTCGACGACCCCGGCCACGAAGGCGGCGTTACGGGTCTGCGCCGGCAGCGCCACGGCCGCGGCCGGCAGCGGCAGGTCAAGGGGGCGATCGGGATCGAGCTGCAGTTGGTCGGCGACGAACGGCCAGACGCCGGGCCGATGCTCGGGGTCGAAGGCCACCCCTTCGGCGCCCCAGCCCCACCACTTCATACGCCTGTCAGTCACCACTGATCGCCTTCAGTTCATGCACCCGCCGCTCGAGGTCGGCGGCCGTCGCGTCGATCCGCCCGCGCCGCGTCGCCGGCGCCCCGGCATCCTGCAGCACCGGCGGGCCGAAACGCACCTCGATACCGCCCGGCTTCGGCCAGGAGGTCCCTGGCGGCATCACCGCCCTTGTGCCCCGCACATAGGCCGGGACGATCGGCAGCCCGAGTTCGGCGGCGAACATCGCCGCGCCGCGCTTGAACGGCTGGAGCGCGCCGCTGCGCGAGCGGCCGCCCTCCGGGTAGATGATCAGATTGCCTTGGGTCTCGGCGATGAACTGCCGGCACAGCATCAAGGTGTGACGCAGCGCCTGGCGGTCGGCCGTGCGGGCCACCGGGATCAGGTTGAGCAGCGGCGAGAACAGCCGGTGGGTCGCCGGCCGCTCGAAGAAGTAATCCTGGGCGGCCAGCAGGCCGAACTCCCGGAAGCGACCGCCGGTCGCCGCCATCAGGGCCACGCTGTCGAGATGGCTCTGGTGATTGCTGCAGAGGATGAACGGGCCCTCGGGGAGGTGCTCGCGGCCGGACACCGTTAGCCGGCACCAACCGACGAACAGGCCTGCGCACATCCGCTCGAAGGCGCCGGCCATCACCGGATGCGGCTTGCGCGGCGTCATCGGCCGGCCAGCCCCACGCAACCGCAGGATGCCTCCGCGGCCATGCTCTCCCCTCCCAGTCCCCGGCGGAAGCTACGCGCAATGGTGACGCTTCGACAACGCGATATGTTGCCGCCCGACAGGCGGGCGCGGTGATTCACCGGGCCGGTCGCGGGGGCGCGAGGGGCGGCATGAACGAGCCGAGTTCGATTCTGATCACCGGCGCGTCGAGCGGCATCGGCGAGGCGCTGGCCCGTCACTACGCCGCGCCGGGCCGCCGGCTGGCGCTCGGCGGGCGCGACGGCGGCCGGCTCGCGGCGGTGGCCGAGGCCTGCCGCGCGCAGGGCGCGACGGTCTCCACCCGCATCCTCGACGTCGAGGACCACGCCGGCATGGCCGCCTGGGTGCTGGGCGAGGACGACATAGCCCCGCTCGACCTGGTGATCCCCGCCGCCGGCGTGATGGGCGAGACTGGCGCGGTCGGCAGCGATCCGGCGCTCGGTCGGCGGATCTTCGCGGTCAATGTCACGGGCGTGCTGAACACCGTCGACCCGATCCTGCCGCGCCTGCGCCAGCGCCGCGGCGGCCGGATCTGCGTCATCGCCTCGCTGGCCGGGCTGGTCGGGATCCCGCGCCACCCCTGCTACTCCGGCAGCAAGGCGGCGCTGGTGATCATGGGCGACGCCTGGCGCGCGGCGCTGAAGCCCCACGGCGTCAGCGTCAGCGTCGTCTGCCCGGGCTATGTCGCCACCCCGATGGTCGGCCCGAACGCCTTCCGCATGCCCTACCTGATAACCGCCGCGACCGCCGCGCGCCGGATCGCCGCCGCGGTGCAGGCGGGCCGCGGCCGGGTCTATTTCCCCTGGACGCTGGGCGTCGCGGCCTGGCTGCTGCAGGCCCTGCCGCCGCGCCTGGGACGACTGCTCGTCCCCGGCCCGCAAGAGCAGCAGCCGGCCTGACCTCATCGCGCCTAGGGCTTGCGGGCGAGAACGACGGCGGCCTTGTAGCGGTCCACCACCGGGAACTGCAGGCCGAGGTTCTGGAACTCGGTCACCTTGCTGGGGTCGACCTGCGCCAGGATGTGGGTGAAGAAGCCGGACTTCAGGGCGAATTCGTAGAGTTCGAAGAAGTTCGGGAAGCTGATTTCCTTCTCGAACTGCTCGCAGGCGACGATCTCCAGGCCCGCGTCGCGCAGGAACGAGGCGATCACCTCCGGGTCGTGCGGCGCCGGGCTCGCCTGGTCGAGGAACTCCTTGGAGACGACCTTCATGCTGAGCTCGCGCAGCACCGGGAAGGCCTCGTAGGTCGAACTGACGATCGAGTAGTAGCCGCCCGACTTCAGCAGATCGGCGCTCTCGCGCACCACCTTCGCCCCGTCGATGAAGGTCGTCAGGAAGTGCATCAGGGCGAGGTCGAAGCTCTCCGGCGCGAAGTGTTGGCCGGCGTTGTTGACGTCGTCGTGGATCGCCTGGAACTCGAGCTTGGTCTGGGCGATCTCCAGCATCCGCGCCGAGAGATCGACGCCGCTGAACGCCGCGCTCGGAAAGATTTCCCGCAGTGGAGTCAGGGATTCGCCGGTGCCGACCGCCAGGTCGAGGACCTTCTTGATTTCCGCTCCGGCCAGATGCGTCCGGATCTGTTGAACGAACCGCCCGCGCGCGCCGCCGAGGAGGCCATGCTGGTCGTGATCATAGTGATCCGCTACCGTGTCGTCGTAGATCTGACCGATATTCAAGGTGACCTCTGGGCCGAGTCTGCTGCGACGTTTTCATAGCGCGCCACAAGGCGCGGCGGATACCTTGAAGAGCAATAACATGTCAACCTAAGGTCGATTGAAGATCTTAGCGGCGAGACATCAGGGGACGGACGGGGGACTTGAGTTCGGCATTTTCTCTTTTGGCGTCGCGGCGGCTGTTTCCGCTGTTCATGACGCAGACGCTGGCGGCGGCGTCCGACACCCTGTTCAAGACCGCCGCGACGATGATGGCGGTCTACGCCGCGGGCGCCAGCAAGGCCGAGGGCGGGCTGGTGCCGGCGCTGGTCTGGGCGCTGTACATGGCGCCCTACGTGCTGTTCGCCGCACTGTCCGGCCAGGTCGCCGACAAGTTCGAGAAGAGCCGGGTGATCCGCCAGGTGAAGCTGCTGGAGCTGGCGGTGTTCGCCGTCGCGGCTGCCGCCTTCTTCGCCCGCAGCATTCCGCTGGTGCTGGTCGCGGTGTTCCTCAAGGGGATCGCCAGCGCCTTCTTCAGTCCGGTGAAGTACGCCGCCCTGCCCGAGCACCTGCAGCCGCGCGAGCTGGCGACCGGCTATAGCCTGGTCGAGGCCGGCTCCTTCGTCGCCTGCCTGGCCGGCACCCTGGCGGGGACCCTGCTGATGCCGCTGCAGAACGGCGCGGCCGCGACCTCGGCGGCGCTGGCGCTGCTGGGCGTCGCGGGGGTGCTGAGCGCGGTCGCCCTGCCGCGCGGCCGCGCCGCGGCGCCGGACCTGCAGCTCGACCCGCACATGCTGCGGCCGCTGGCCGGCATGGTGCGGCTGGCCACCGCCGACCGCTTCCTGCTCAACGTGATGATCGGCCGTTCGCTCTTCTGGCTGACCGGCGCCCTGTTCCTGGCGGAAATCCCGGCGGTGACCCGCCACGTGCTGGCCGGCACGCCGGAGGTGGTCGCCCTGGTCTTCACCCTATTCTCGGTCGGACTTTCGGCCGGGATGCTCGGCTATTCGAAGTTCATGGCCGGCGAGGAGGCCGCCCGTCACGTCTGGCTGCCCGGCCTGCTGGTCAGCGGCTTCACCCTCGACATGTGCCTGGCCGCCGCCCGGCTCGCCCCGAGCGAGGACCTGCTGCCGCTGGGCGCCTTCCTGGCTGATCCGGCGCGCCTGCGGATCGCCGTCGACCTGACGTTGGCGGCGGTGTTCTGCGGCGCCTTCGTCGTACCGCTCGGCGTCAGCCTGCAGACCCGCCCGGCCGAGGACGCCCGCGCCCGGGTGGTCTCGGTCGACAACGCGCTGAGTTCGCTGGTGATGGTGGTCGGCATGGCCGCCGCCGGCCTGGCGGTCGCCGCCGGGGCCAGCCTGCTGGCGGTCTTCGTCGGCTTCGCGGTGCTGAACGCCGCAACCTGCCTCTATCTGCAGGCCGGCCTGCGCCGAGAGGCGGTCACGGCGTAACCCCCGCTGTCATCCCGGTTTCGCGAAGCGAAGACCGGGATCCAAGAACACGGCGCGGCCGGGCGCTCGCCTGCGTCGCCGTGTGCTTGGACCCCGGACAGCCGCCAAAGCGGCTTCCGGGATGACAGATCTCACCACTGCCGCACCGGCCAGCCGCGGGCCGCGGCCATCTGGGCCAGTTCGCGGGTCGGGCAGACCGCCACCGGATGGCGCGCCAGCGCCAGCAGCGGGCCGTCGAGGTCCTGGTCGCCGTAGGCCGCGTGCAGCTCCCACTGGCCAAAGGCCTCGGCGGCGTAGCTCTGCAGCCGGAGGACCTTCTCCCCGCCCATCACGCTGGCCCCGACCAACTGGCCGGAGAACCGCCCGTCCACCGGCGGGGCGACCTCGGTGGCGACATAGCCGTCGAGCCCAAGATGCTCGGCCAGCCGCGAGATGATCGGCGACGGGGCGGCCGAGACCAGCAGGATGCGGCAGCCTGCGGCCCGCAGGCGGTCGATCTCGGCGAGCGCGCCCGGGCGGAGGTTCGGCGCCAGCGCCTCGCTCACGAAGGTCGCCAGCACCTCGTCGATCCAGGCCTGCGGCGCGCCGGCGAGCGAGCCGATCACCGTGCGCTGGGCCTTCGCCTGGTCGAACGGCACGCCCAGCCGCATCAGCGCGTACCACCAGAGCACCCGCGCCATCAGCCCCGCGCCGGCGATCCGCCGGCGGACCAGCATCTTGGCGAAATAGACCTGGCTCTGGCCGCGCAGGATGGTGCCGTCGACGTCGAAGGCGGCGACGCGGGTCACGGAGATCGCAGCGGCCGGCGAAAGCATAGCCGCAGATGCGTGATGAGCGGGTTCGGTTGTCAACGCGGTCGTCAGGTTGGAATGCGGCGAAAGGGCGCCGCGGCAAAATGCCGAACGACGTTAAATTGTCCCTTAAGGCCGACTCAACGATAGTCCGCCGATGCGCCCAACCGTCTACATCGGCATGACCGCCGACATCCTGCACCATGGGCACACGAACATTATCGCCCATGCGCGACAGTTCGGCGACGTCACCATCGGCCTGCTCACCGACGCCGCAGTCGCCGGCCACAAGCGTCTGCCGCTGTTGAAGTGGGAGCATCGCCGCCAGGTGCTGGAGAACATCAGCGGCGTCACCCGCGTCGTCGCCCAGGAAAGCTGGGACTACACGCCGAACCTGCAGCGCTACAAACCCGACTTCATGGTGCACGGCAGCGACTGGCTGCAGGGCCCGCTGGCGCCCTATCGCGACCGGGCGCTCGCCGCGCTCGCCGCCTATGGCGGCAAGCTGATCGAAGTCCCCTACACCGAGGGCGTCTCCTCCACCGAGATGGCCCACCGCCAGCAGGCGCTCGGCACCACGCCGGACCTGCGCCGCGCGACCCTGCGCCGGCTGCTCGCCGCCAAGCCGATCTCCCGCTTCATCGAGGCGCACAGTCCGATCTCGGCGCTGATCGCCGAGCACGCGCGGCAGCAGGCCGACGACCAGGTCCGCGAGTTCGACGGCTTCTGGTCGAGCTCGCTGACCGACTCCACGGTGCGCGGCAAGCCGGACATCGAGGCGCTGGAGATCAACAGCCGGCTGACCGGGATCAACGAGATCTTCGACGTCACCACCAAGCCGCTGATCATGGACGCCGACACCGGCGGCAAGCCCGAGCACTTCGAGCTGAACGTCCGCAGCATGGAGCGGCTGGGGATCTCGGCGACGATCATCGAGGACAAGACCGGGCTGAAGAAGAACTCGCTGTTCGGCAACGACGTCGTGCAGACCCAGGAGGACGTCGAGGTTTTCTGCGACAAGATCCGCGCCGGCCGCGCCGCGCGGGTCGGCGACGACTTCATGGTCATCGCCCGGATCGAAAGCCTGATCCTGGACCGCGGCCTGAGCGACGCCATGGCCCGCGCCGAGGCCTACGCCGCGGCCGGGGCGGACGCGATCATGATCCACAGCCGCCAGAAGAGTCCGGACGAGATCTTTGAATTCGCCGGCGTTTTCCGCCAGAGCTTCAACACCCTGCCGCTGGTCGCGGTGCCGACCAGCTACAACCACGTCGGCGAAGCGGAGCTGGCCGAGCGCGGCTTCAACATCGTGATCTACGCCAACCAGCTGATGCGCGCGGCCTATCCGGCGATGCGCCGGGTGGCCAACGAGATCCTGCGCCACGGCCGCTCGCTGGAGGTCGATCGCGAGCTGATCAGCATCAACGACGTGCTCGAGCTGATCCCGGGCACCCGCTGATGATCGTCCCGGCCGACTTCCTCCGCGCGCTGGCGGACAACGGCGTGAGCTTCGCCGCCGGCGTGCCGGACTCGCTGCTGAAGGACATCTGCGCGGCGATCACCGACAGCTTCCCGGCCGAGCGTCACGTCATCGCCGCCAACGAAGGCGCCGCCGTCGGTCTGGCGATCGGCCACCACCTGGCGACCGGCCGTCCGGCGCTGGTCTACATGCAGAATTCCGGGCTCGGGAACGCGGTCAACCCGCTCGCCTCCCTGGCCGCACCGGAGATCTACGGAGTGCCGATGGTGCTGATGATCGGCTGGCGCGGCGAGATCGCCGCCGACGGCCGCCAGCTGAAGGACGAGCCGCAGCACGTGCTGCAGGGCCAGGTCACCCTGCCCCAGCTGGAGCTGCTGGGCATCGCCCACCGCGTCGTCGACGCCGCGAGCGATCCGGCCGAGGCCGTCCGCTGGGCGGCGTCCGAGGCGCTGGCGACGTCGCGGCCGGTCGCCCTGGTGGTCCGCAAGGGCGCCTTCGCCGGCTACGCGCTGCCGGCGCGGCGGCAAGCCTCGCCCCACACCCGCGAGGCGGCGATCGCCGCCGTGGCCGGCGCCCTGCCCGCCGACGCCGCCGTGGTCGCCACCACCGGCATGGCCTCGCGCGAACTATTCGAGCTGCGCAAGCGCGACGGCGCCGGCCACGACAGCGACTTCCTGACGGTCGGCGGCATGGGCCACGCCGCCTCGATCGCCGCCGGGCTGGCCCTGGCGCAGCCCGAACGCCCGGTGGTCTGCCTCGACGGCGACGGGGCGATCCTGATGCACCTGGGCGCGCTGACCGAAAGCGCGCTGCGGCCGAACCTGCTGCATGTGGTGCTGAACAACGAGGCCCACGACTCCGTCGGCGGCCAGCCCACCGCCGCCGGCCGGCTCGACCTGCTGACGCTGGCCCAGGCCTGCGGCTATCGCCACATCGCGCGCGCCGAGCCCGCCGAGGCCGGCGCCGCCATCGCCGACCTGCTGGCGGCCGACGGCGCGGGCTTCCTGGAGATCCGCTGCGGGCGCGGCGCGCGGCCGGACCTCGGTCGCCCGGACCGCACGCCGGCCGAGAACAAGCGCGACGTGATGGCCTTCCTGCAGGAGACCGCGCGATGAGCGGCGAGACCACCGTCCAGGCGCTGGTCGCCGCGCGCAACGCCGCCAAGCCGCTGTTCACCGCCGGCCCGGCCAGCCTGTTAGCTGAGAACCTCACCGGCCTGCGCCCCTGCTTCGGCCGCGGCGACGCCGACTACGCCGCCGTCGAGGCCGACGTGCTCGCCCGGCTGCTGAAAATGAGCGGCCACCGCCAGATCGCCCGCATGCAGGGCGCCTCGAGCCTGGCGCTGGAGATCATGGCGCTGAACTTCCTCGAGGGCCGGGTGCTGGTGGTGGGCTCCGGCTACTACTCCGACCGGCTGCTGTGGCTGGCGCAGTCCTGCGCCCGGCGCGACCGCCACGTGACCGAGGTGGTGCTGGTCGACCACGCCGAGCTGGCCGACGCCCCCGGCCGCTTCGACTGGGTGTTCGCCTGCTCGACCGAGACCAGCTGCGCCCTGCGGCTGCCGATCGCCGATCTCGCCGCCCAGGCCAGGCGGCTCGGTGCGCGGCTGATGCTCGACGCCACCGCCTCGATCGGCCTGGAAGGCGACCACGAGCTGGCCGAGGTGATCGCCTACAGCTCCTGCAAAGGCCTGTTCGGCCTGACCGGCGCCAGCTTCGTCGCCTTCAACGACGCGCCCGGCCACGGGGTGGATTCCTTCTACCTGGATCTCGCCTCGCACCTCGAGAAGCGGATGACCGGGCCCTATCACGCGATCGCCTCCCTGGCCGAGGTGCTGCCCCGGCACGACCAGTTCCGCGAGGCCGTGGTGGTCAACAAGGCGCGCTTCAGCCGGCAGATGGCGGCCCACCTGACCCTGCCGCCCGAGCGCCAGCCGCTGCTCTGCACCCACGTCGCCTGTGACGTCGAGGCGCGCGACCCGAATGCGGTGCTCTACCGCCCGCGCTCCAACCTGCCGGGCAGCGTCGTCTGCCACCTCGGCGAGGCCCACCTCGGCCAGGCGGCGCGCGGCGACATCCTCGACGCCCTGCTGCTGCCGGAGCCCCAGCCATGAGCGCGCCGCTGCGGGTGATGGTCGACATGTCGGCCACCCTGATCCACCACGGCCACGTGCGGCTGCTGAAGACGGCCAAGGAGCTGGGCTACGTCATCGTCGCCCTGACCACCGACGACGAGGTCATCGCCAAGAAGGGCTACACGCCGGAGCTTTCCTTCGAGCACCGCAAGGAGGTGCTTGAGGCGCTGCGCTACGTCGACGAGGTCGTGCCCTGCAACTGGCTGCTCGACGACGCCTTCCTCGACGCCCACCGGATCGACCTGCTGGTGCACGGCCACGACAACAGCAACGACGTGCGCGCTGAGCGCCTGGCCATCCTGCCGCGCACCCCGGGCATCAGCAGCTCGCTGCTGCGCGCCCGCGTGCTCGACGCCGTCGCCAGCCAGCTGAAGCGCGACAAGGCGGAATAGGGCCGCGCGAAAACCTCGCGGACCGAAGAATATCGCAGAAAACACAACCTCCAGGCGCACAGCCTCGGACTGTGAACCCGGGACGCGCGCAAAGGAAAACCTAACGTTTTCCTGCGACAAGCTTAGCTGTTGCGTTTCTCGACCTGATGCGATTGTCTCGCGGTCGCCGCTTTCAACCTAAAGTCTTGATGAGTCCTAGAGCCAAAAGCATGCGACGCATTTTCGTCACAGGCGTGACCGGCGCCATCGGCTCGCAGCTCGTCCCCCGGCTGATCGCCCGGGGCTGGCATGTCGTCTGCGCCGTGCGGCCCAAGGCGGGCCGCAGCGCCGCCGAGCGGCTGGTCGAGGAGTTCGGCCCGCTGGCCAGCCAGATGACGGCGGTCGGCGGCGATATCCGCGAGCCGATGCTGGGCGTGACCCCGCGCGAGATCGCCGCGCTGCGCGGCAACATCTCGGTCGCGCTGCACTGCGCCGCCTCGGTCTCGTTCGACGCCGACGTCGCCGACGACACCTGGACGACCAATCTCGAAGGCGCCCGCAACTTCCTCGACCTGGTCGAGGCGCTGGGGCTCGACCAGGCGCACCAGGTCAGCACGGCCTATGTCGCCGGCGACGCGCCCGAGTTCCTGGAAACCGACTACGACCGCGGCGCGGCCCGGAACCCCTATGAGGCGAGCAAGCGCGCCGCCGAGGCGCTGTTCCGCGAGCGCTTCCCCAACGCCTATTCGATCTACCGGCCGAGCATCGTCGTCGGCGACAGCCAGACCGGCTTCACCCGCGCCTTCGACGGCTACTACGGGATCTGCAAGGCCTGGAACCGGATCATGCGGCTGTTCGCCGGACGGACGGACTTGCCGGAGGGCATCCGCCGCGACGGCGAGCGCCTCTATCTGCCGCTGACGCTGCGCGGCCGCCCGGAGGCGACGCTCAATCTGGTGCCGGTCGACTGGGTCACCGAGATGATGGCCCGGCTGCTGGAGCTGCCGGCGACCGGCCAGTGCTACCACCTCGCCCACAACGCCCCGGCCAACCTGGGGATGGTGATGGCGGTCAGCGCCGCCCAACTCGGCATCGACGGCGCCAAGCTGACGCCCGAGCCGCCGGAAGCGCCCTCGCGCGGGGTGCAGGTGATGCAACGCCGGCTCGACGGCCACCTCGAACGCTACACCTGCTACATCAACGGCGAGGCGATCTTCGGACATAGCGCGGTCCAGGCGGCCCTCGGCGAGGCCTATACGCCGCCGCCGCTGGTCGATCCGGACGCCCTGCGGCGCATGCTCGATTACGCCGTGTCGGTGGACTTCGAGGGCCAGCCGGAGCCCGCGTCGCGGCGCGAGTTCGCCCGCGCTGGCTAGGCTTCAGACGCCCGGCTTCGGCCGGGCGGTCACCCGCCCCTGAAAGTCGCGCCAGCAGCCGGCCGCCGGATCGTAGAGCTTGCAGGCGCGCGAGACGGCGCCCACTGACCGCGCCGAGATCCCCAGGCTCAGCACCTCGGGGAAAGTCCGGCGCAGCCGCTGCTGGGCGGCGGCCAGGTGGTACATCGGGATCGCCGGGAGCGCGTGGTGCGCATTATGCTGCATGATGTGGTTGTCGATGCTGTCGAGCAGGCCCGGCATCCGCGCCTCGACCGTGCCGGCGATCGCCGCGCCGTGGACGCTCCAGTCCTCCGGGCGCGCCACCCAGCCGATCTGTGGGTGGGTGTGGTGCATGTAGATCACCAGGCCCATCAGCCAGTTCCAGACCAGGAACGGGACCAGCCAGCCGAGGGCCAGGCTCAGCTGCCACGGCCGCTCGGGCGCCAGCCGCGCGCCGAGCGCGACGACGCCCCAGATCAGCAGGGCCTGGGCTACGAGCACGAACAGGCTGTCGGCGGCGTGGCGGCGCCACTCGCCGCGCGTCTCCGGCGCGATCGGCAGCAGGTTCTTCTTCCACCACATCTCGATCAGATAGTAGGGCAGATGCCCGGCCGGGCTGCGGTAGAGGCGATAGAGCGCCCGTCGCCAGGGCTTCGCCCGCCGGTACTGCTCCGGCGACATCGGCGCCCAGACGTAGTCCTGTCCCAGCAGGTTGGTGAAGCCGTGATGGATGCGGTTATGCCCGACGTCCCAGAGGCTGGCCGCGTGGGCCGACGGGATGAAGGCCAGCCGCGCGATCAGCCCGTTCAGCCAGCGGTGCGGCGTCAGCGCCTGGTGCGAGGCGTCATGGCCGACGGTGAACACCACGCCGATCGCCAGCCCCGCCGCCGCCGCGAAGCCGAGGCTGAGCGGCCAGGGAAACGGCGCGAGCGCCAGCGCCGTCAGCAGCAGCCAGGCGGCGAACTCCGGGACGAACCAGGCCAGCGCCTTCGCCGTCGAGCGCGCCGTCAGCGCCCGGCGCGCCTCGGCGTCGAGGAACCGGGCGACTGCGCCCTGCTCCGCCGCGCGGCGCGCCGTTCCAACGTCGCTGGATGCCGTCATTCCCCTACCCAAGACCCGCTGCCCAGTCTTAGGGGCGGCCACGCCGGCTAATAGTCCGCTAACGGAACGAGCAACCGGCGACCAAGGGTCGCTCGGTCACCGCGCCGCAACCGTCCTGCCGCCCTGCTTGCCGATCGCCTCGCGGGCGCCGGCGCGGATGTAGGCGTAGAGCTGCACCATCTGCTCGGGCGTCAGGTCGGCGAACTGCGGCATGCCCCGCTGCAGCAGCGCGCCGTCGCGCACGACGGTCCAGAACATCTCCGGATCGAGCGCGATCTGCGACTCGCGCAGATCCGGAGCCGGCCCGCCGGCGCCGACCAGATCGCGGCCGTGGCAGGTGGCGCAGCGCATGAACAGCTGCTGGCCTGCCGCCACGTCCTCGGGACGGATCTTGAGCGTCGGGTCGTCGAGCGCTCGCACGGTCATGTCGCGCGGCTGCGTCGTCGGCAGCTGCTGCCGGCCGTCGAGCGCGAAGACCAGCAGCCGGCGGGGCGCGCCCCACTTCCAGCCGACGTTCATCACGTCGCTGCCGATCGCCGCCGAGGCGCCGTAGCCGACCAGCACGGCGACATACTGCCGGCCGTCCACCGCATAGCTCATCGGCGCGGCGATCACGCCGTGGCCGGCGTCGAAGCGCCAGAGCCGCTTGCCGGTGCCGGCATGGTAGGCCGAGACGTAGCCGTCCGCCGCGCCCTGGAACACCAGGTCGCCGCCGGTGGACAGCACGCCGCCGTTCCACAGGGTGTCCAGCGGGACCTTCCAGCGCGCCTTCTGGGCGATCGGGTCCCACGCCAGCAGCGCGCCCTTGCCGTCCATCGGATCGGCTGGCGTCGAGCCGGTCGACAACGCGGCCATCGAGACGTCGCCCTGGCGCGGCCTGGCCGTCGCGACGCGCTCGCCGTTTTGCATGTAGGGGATGTAGACCAGCCCGGTCCGCGGGCTGAACGACATCGACTGCCAGCCGTGGGCGCCCGTCGGGCTCGGCCAGGTCACCGCGTCGCCGGCCGCGTCGCGGAGGTTCGACGCCTCCACCGGCCGGCCGGTCTCCAGATCGATACGCTCGGCCCAGGTCGCCTTGCCGATCTTCTCGGCCGAGATCAGCCGCCCGGTATGACGGTCCAGCACATAGAAGAAGCCGTTCTTCGGCGCCTGCATCAGCACCTTGCGCGGCTGGCCGTCGATCGTCAGGTCGGCCAGCGTCATCTGCTGGGTGCAGTCGAAGTCCCAGGAGTCCCTGGGATTGACCTGATAATGCCAGACGTACCGCCCGGTGTCGGCGTCCAGCGCGACGATCGAGGCGGTGTAGAGGCTGTCGCCGGCGCCCGGGCTGCGCGCCTCAGCGTCGTAGGGCGCGGCGTTGGCGGTGCCGACATAGATGCGGTTGAGCTCGGGATCGAAGGTGAAGTTGTCCCAGGCCGCGCCGCCAGTGCCGGTCTTCCAGTATTCGCCGCTCCAGGTCGCCGCCGCCAACTCCATGGCCGGATCGCCGCGGTTCTCCTCCGGACTGCCCGGCGCGGTGTAGAAGCGCCAGGCCTGCTTGCCGGTGGCCTGATCGTAGGCGGTGACGTAGCCGCGCGCGCCGAAGTCCGCGCCGCCGTGGCCGATGATCACCTTGCCGTTGAACACCCGCGGGGCGCCGGTGATCGTCTGCCCGCCGTCGCGCGGCGTCGTCTCGACGCTCCACAGCAGCTTGCCCTTCTTGGCGTCGAGCGCGAACAACCGACCGTCGTAGGCCGCGGAGAAGACCCGTCCGCCGGCGTAGGCGACCCCGCGATTGGCCGCGAAGCCGAAGCGCATCTTCGCCGGATTGTGCTTCCAGGTCTTCGGATCATGGCTCCACAGCAGCCGGCCGGTGACGCCGTCCATCGCGTAGACCGCGCCGTAGGCGCCGGTGAAGTAGAGCACCCCGTCGATCGCCAGCGGGGTCGCCTCCAGGCTGGCCTCGCCGGGCAGGTCGTGCCACCAGGTCAGCCCCAGCCGGCCGACGGTCTTGGTGTTGATCGCGGCCAGCCGGCTGTAGGCGCTCTCGTCCGCGCCGGCGTTGTGGCTGGCCCAGTTCTCGGCGCCGCCGACGGTTCCCGGGGCCGACGGCGTGACCTTGGCGACCTGGGCGTCGCAAGCGGACAACAGCAGCAGGCCGACGGCCGCAAGTCGCGCAACCAACCGGCCCGGGGCTGCCCCCGCGCGAATGGTTCGCGGACTGTCCGCTGTCGACATCACGCCCCTCCCGGGAGTTCGCGTAACAGTGTTGGCGAAAAGCCGCGCGCCCGACAAGCGCCGCGCTACGGAACCTCGTCGAGCACCCGGACGACCGCCGCGACCAGGCTGGCGGCGGTGACCGGCTTGGCCAAATGCAGGTCCGCGCCGGCGGCCTGCGCCTCTTCGGTGTGCTGCCGCATGGCGTTGGCGCTGAGCATGATGATCGGCGTGCGCGCGCGCTCGGGCGCCGCGGCCTCGAGCCGGCGGATCGCCCGGGTCGCCGCCAGCCCGTCCATGCCCGGCATCTGCATGTCCATCAGCACCAGATCGACCGGCCCGGCGGTAAAGGCGCTGACCGCGTCGACGCCGGTCTCGACCGTAGTGAGGATCGCCCCGAGCGGCTCGAGGATCAGCTCGACGACCCGCTGATTGATCGGGTGGTCCTCGGCCAGCAGAACCCGCAACGCCTCCAGCGGCGCGCCCTCGCCGGCGCCCAGCGGCGCTAGCGGCGCGGGCGCCGCGCGATCGTAGTCCGCCAGGGTCCGGCAGCGCGGCAGCGGCAGCCGGATCTCGAAGGTGCTGCCGTGGCCCGGGCGCGACGTCGCCGCGATCTGGCCGTCCATCATCTCCACCAGGGCGTGGCAGATCGACAGGCCGAGCCCCGTGCCGCCGAACCGGCGGGTGATCGTCTCGTCGGCCTGGCTGAACCGCTGGAAGAGCTTGGCGGCGAACGCGTCGTCGAAGCCGACGCCGGTGTCCTGCACCTGCAGCCGCAGCTCGGCCGGCCCGCCGTCGCCGGGATCGCGCACGTCCACCGCGACCCGCACCTCGCCCGCCGCGGTGAACTTCAGCGCGTTCGACAGCAGGTTGCCGAGCACCTGCTTGATGCGCACGACGTCGCCGAGGAACTCGCCACGCGCGGTCGCGCCGTAGCTCACCGGCAGCCGCAGGCCCTTCTCGTCGGCGCGCAGCCGGAACAGCTCCAGCGGCTTGTCGAACTCGACCCGCAGGTCGAACGGCCGGACTTCGATCTCGAGCTTGCCGGCCTCGATCTTGGAGAAGTCGAGCACGTCGGAGACGACGCGTTCGAGGGTCGAGCCGGAGGTCAGGATCAGCTCGACCATCTCGCGCTGCGCCGGGGCGAGTTCGGTCTGGGCGAGCGCGGCGGCGACGCCGATCACGCCGTTCAGCGGCGTGCGGATCTCGTGGCTCATGTTGGCGAGGAAGTCGCTCTTGGCCCGGTTCGCCGCCTCCGCCGAGACCCGCGCGGCGGCCATCTCGGCCTCGATCGCCAGCCGCTCGGTGACGTCGCGGGCGACGCCGTAGACCAGGTCGCCGTCGCGCCGGGCGCGCCATTCGAGGTGGCGATAGCCGCCGTCGCGACAGCGGTAGCGGTTGATGAAGCCCGAGACGTCCCGTTCCGTCTCCATCCGCTTCATGTGGCCGTGGCTGGCCGGCACGTCGTCGGGATGGATGAAGGACAGCATCAACTGGCCTTCCAGCTCCTCGGTCCGGTAGCCGAGCATGGTCTCCCAGGCCTTGTTGACCTTGACGATCCGGAAGTCGCTGTCGCGGATCACCAGCAGGTCGAGGGAGACCGCGAAGAAGGTCGCGAAGTCGGGCGCCGCGCCGTCCGTCTCGCTCGAGCGACCTTCAGGGGGGCGAGACATCGAATCGCGACTCCAATCGACGCGAAACTGTGCCTGCGCCCCGATAGCAGAAGGTTAAGCCTGTTCTCCCTCGCCCCGCATCATGGGGGATAAGTGAGCATCGGCTCGTTGCTGCCCAAATCGGGGGTGTCGGCTCGCCAGCGGACCGAGCCGAACGGACGCTCCAGCTTGCGGCGGACGGCCGTGGTGCTGCCGCCGCGGACCAGGGCGGTGGCGTTCTCCTGCAGCGCCCGGTCGGAGTGGGTGAACCGGCTGCGCAGCCGCAGATAGTCGCCCCAGGTCGGGCACAAGTAGCGCTCCGTCCAGAGCGCCGGATCGGCGATGTCGCGCGACAGCGACCAGTCGAACGCGCCGTTGCGCTGGCGCGCCCGCTGCAGCTTCTGCATCGCGTCGTAGAACTGCCGCGCCAGGGCCAGGTCGACCTCGTAGTCGACCTCGATCACCACCGGGCCGCTGCGCGGGGTGATCGCCATGGCGACCTCCGGTTCGTTGCTCAGCTCGAAGGGCTCGGTTTCGTCGACGTCGACGCTCGGCATCGGCAGGAAGCGGCCGATCAGCGGCGACAGGATCAGCGCGCCGCCGGAGATCATCAGCGCCTCGTCGACGCCATAGTCGGCGGCCGTGCGCCCCCAGATCCAGGCCCCGACCGCCATCCCGCCGGTCAGCGCCGACATGTACCAGGACAGCGCCCGCGCGGTGACCCAGCGCGGCGCGGAGAGCTGCACGCCGAGGTTCAGCATCGCCGCCAGCAGCATCCAGGCGGCGCCGGCGATCGTCATGGCCGCCGCGGTCAGGATGGTGTGGTGGCTGAGCCCCATGACGACCACCATCAGGCCCGAGATGATGGCGAACACGCTGACCGCCTGCTCCATCCCCATGCGCTCGCGCACCTTGGGGATCGCCAGCGCGCCGGCGACCGCGCCGGCCCCGTAGACCCCCAGCAGCAGGCCGTAGGTGCCGGCGCTGCCGTGGAGCAGGTCGCGGGCGACGATCGGCGTCAGCGCCGCGACCGAGGCGCCGGTCAGGCCGTAGACCAGCGAGCGGACCAGCACGGTGCGGATCGCCGGCGAGTGAATGACGTAGCGCGCGCCGGAGACGATCGCCCGGTCCATCCGCTCCGGCGGCAGCCGGGCCGGCGCCGGTTCGCGGCGCCAGAAGTAGAAGGCGGCGAACAGCGGCAGATAGCAGACGGTGTTCACCCCGAACGCCGCCTCCGCTCCGGCCACCAGGACGATGACCCCGCCGATCGCCGGACCGAAGCTGCGCGCGACGTTGTAGCTGATCGAACCCAGCGCCACGGCGGCCGGCAGCTGCTCCGCCGAGACCTGCTCGCGCACCGAGGCCTGCCAGGCCGGGCCGTAGAGCGCGACGCCGACGCCAATCAGCGAGCAGAAGCCCAGCAGCAGCCACGGCGTGGTCAGGCCGAACAGCGCCAACGCGCTCAGCGCCGCCGAACAGACGATCGCGAACGCCAGGCCGGTGAGCGCGACCTTGCGCCGATCGAACATGTCGGCGATCGCGCCCGCCGGCACGGAGACCAGCATCAGCGGCAGCATCAGCGCCGTCTGCACCAGCGCCACCATCTCCGGCGAATCGGCGATGTGGGTCATCTCCCACGCCGCCCCGACGCCCAGGATGAGCGCGCCGAAGTTCGACAGCATGCTGGTCGACCAGATGTTGCGGAAGGTCCGCTCCCGGAGCGGTTCGAGCGGACCCCAGCTGCGCGTCGGCTGTGGCACGCCCTGCGCTTCCGCCATGTCTTTCCTTCCCTTCCGGCCCCTGCCGCGCATCGGCCCGTGGCGCACAGCGGCGCCGACCGGGTCACACGGCCCATCGGGCTCGCGTGCATGACGCGGAAGCCCGGCCCGAGCAAGGTCCGCTGCGTCCGGGCGCTCTGTCAATCGCCGCGGGCGCTCGCCGTTCCCCGCCGACCGGCCGCATTTTCGCTGGCGCGGTCGCTGGCGATCGGCCAGTAATGAAACGTATTGGGCGTCAATAAGTCGAGCTGCCGGGCGGCCGGCGGACCAGGGAGATCGAGGATGGCGGCGGAAGCGCGGACGCGGGTCGCGGTGGTCACGGGCGCGAGCTCGGGCATCGGCAAGGAAGCGGCCAAGGCGCTGGTGGCCGCCGGCTGGCGGGTCATCGGCCTGGGTCGCGATCCGCAGCGCAGCGCCGAGGCCGAGGCGGAGATCCGCGCGGCCGCGCCGGGCGCCGAGGTCGAGATGATTCTCGCCGACCTCTCGCTGATGGCCGGCGCCGCGCGGGCGGCGAAGGCGATCGCCGCCCGCACCGACCGCCTCGACGTGCTGCTGAACAACGCTGGCGGCGTCGGCAAGGAACGGGTGGTGACAGCCGAGGGCAACGAGGCGACCTTCGCCGGCAACCACCTCGGCCCCTTCCTGCTGACCCAGCGCCTGCTGCCGCTGCTGCAGGCAGCCGCCGCCGATCAGCCGGCCGGCGCGGTGCGGGTGGTCAACACCTCCTCCAGCGGCCACCTGGGCAGCCCGGGCTTCGACTGGTCGAACCTGCAGATGCTCGAGAATTTCCAGACGGCGCCGGCCTACATGAACGCCAAGCTGGCCAATGTGCTGTTCACCCGCGCGCTGGCGAAGCGCGTCGCGCCCTACGGGGTGGTGGCGCACGCCATGCACCCCGGCATCGTCGACAGCAACTTCGCCAGCCACGGCGATCAGGCGATGCAGAGCTATCTAGCGTCGAAGAAGGACGTGGCCTTCACGCCGGCGCAGGGCGCCGACACCCTGGTCTGGCTAGCGACGGCGGCCGAGCCCGGCCAGTCGACCGGCGGCTATTTCCACCAGCGCGCGCCCGACACCGTCAGCGCCCAGGGCCAGGACGACGAGGCCGCCGAACGGCTCTGGACCGAGAGCGAAGCGCTGATCGCCCGCATCCCGGCCTGAGGCTTCGCTGCGCCGCCGCCGTCCGGCCGCCTAAGCGGCTGGCGGCGCAGCGAGCCCCGCCCTATCCTGCCGGCCTAGTAGATGACGCCGGCAGAGCTGCGCGGCGGGACAGGCCGGATGCGGATCAGCGATCAGGAATACAACCGGCTGCGGGTGCTGAAGGCGATCCGTCGAAACGAGCCCGTGTCGCGAACCGAACTGGCGCAGCTCACCGGCCTGGCCGGCGGCACCATCACCGAAGTCGTCGGCGAGCTGGTGCGCCGCAACGTCCTGGTGGAAGAGAAGGTCACCACCAACCGGATGGGACGGCCGCGCATCGCGCTGCGGCTGAACCCCGAAGCCGCCTTCGTGGTCTCCGCCACCCTGCCGGTGGGCGGCTCCGTGGCGGTGGAGATCGCCAATGCGCGCGGCGACACCCTGTTCCGGAAGTCGGTGCCCTTCGGCAAGGCCGAGACCATCGAGGCGCTGATCGAGGGCGTCGGCGCTGGCATCGAGCAGACGATCGCCGCCGGACCGATCCCGAAGGCGGCGATCCACAGCGTCGGCGTCGCCCTGCCGGCGATCGTCGACGGCGAGGCCGGCGTGCTGCACTGGCTGGCCACCTATCCGGTGCGCCCGGTGCCGGTGGCGGCGCTGCTGCAGGACCGCCTTCAGCTGCCGGTCGTGGTCGACAACGGCACCAACATCGTCGCCCGGGCGGAGCATTGGTTCGGCGCCGACCGCGAACTCGAGGACTTCACCCTGGTCCTCTACAACGCCTGGATCGGCCTGGCGCAGTACGTCGATGGGCTGCTCTGGAGCGGCGGCCGCAACCTCAACGCCGAGCTGGCGCATGTGAAGCTCGGCCTGACCGGCGGCCGGCCGTGCATGTGCGGCGGCCAGGACTGCCTGGCGACCCACGCCAGCCTTTTCAGCATCGTCCGGGAGATCTGCGACCTGCGCGGCCTGGCGGACCCGGCGATCGACCGCGTCGAGGCGACGGCGACGATCTTCGCCCGGGAGGCCCTGGCCGGCGACGCCGTGGCGCATGAAGTCTTCAGCCGCGCCGGCCGTCTGCTGGGCGTGGCGCTGGCCAACCACATCAACGTCGCGAACCCCGCCCGCATTCTCATCCTCACCACCTCGCCGGAGATCCCCGAGCTCATGGACCCGCAGCTGCAGGCGGCGCTGCGCGAGAGCGCCTTCCCCGTGCTGCTCGACCTAACGCAAGTGCAGTGGAAGGTGCGCCCGACGATCAGCTACGCCGAAGGCGCCGCAGCCTTGGTGCTCGAGCAGCTCTATCGCCTGCCCGGCCGCGCCGAGGCCGCCGCGCTCGCCAGTTGAACGCGCCCCAGGAACCGCTCGCTCGCGAACGCGGTTTCTAGCTGATCGGGGCGGTGACGCTCCGCTTCTGGCGGGAGTCGATGATGGACGCTGCACGACCCGGAGCCGGACCCCTCCTCGCCAAATACCTCCTCGGGCTGCTCTGCCTGCTGGTCGGTCTCGCGGTGATCCTGGTCGGCGTCTTTAACCGCGCCCACCTGGCCACGGTGATCGGCTTCGGCCTCGCCGCGCTCGGCATCCTGCTGATCACCCTGAAGATCATCGCCCGCAACCGACCGCCGCACTGACGCCGACGCGGAGCCGGGTGATGCGGCCCCTGCGTTTCGCGGCCCTGGTTCTGGCGCTTCAGCTCTGCCTGTCGGCCTGCGCGACGACCTTTCGCCTGCCCGCCGTGCCGGTCGGCCAGACCGCCCGCGCCCAGCCGCTAATCCCCAATGTGCGCTACTGGCCGGACCGCGACACCGACGCCCTGCTGCGCGCCGCGGCGGCGTCGGTCGAACGGGAACGGGCCTGGATGGCGCGCACTGGGCAGACGACCGCGTCGCCGGTCGCCTTCCTGGCGATCTCCGGCGGCGGCGACGCCGGAGCTTTCGGCGCCGGGCTTCTGGTCGGCTGGACCCAGCGCGGCGACCGCCCGGCGTTTCGCGCCGTCACCGGGATCAGCACCGGCGCCCTGAGCGCGCCGTTCGCCTTCCTCGGCCCGCGCTACGACGCCTCCCTGCGCGAAACCTACACCGAGGTCTCGCGCGACGACATTCTCAGGCGGCGCTTCATCACCGCGGCCATCTTCGACGACGCCATGGCCGACTCCCAGCCGCTGGCCGGGCTGATCAAGCGCTACATCACCCAGCCGGTGCTGGACGACATCGCCGCCGAGTACGCCAAGGGCCGGCTGCTGTTCGTCGGCACCACCGACCTGGATTCCCGCGAGCCGGTGATCTGGGACATGACCGCGATCGCGGCCAGCAAGGATCCCCACGCGCTCGCGCTGTTCCGCAAGGTGATCCTGGCCTCCGCCTCGATCCCCGGCGTGTTCCCGCCGGTGATGATCGACGTGACCGTCGACGGCCGGCGCTATCAGGAGATGCACGTCGACGGCGGGACGACGCAGCAGGTGTTCATGTACCCGTCCTCCTTCCAGCTGCGGGAGGTCGCGCTGAAGGACCGACCGCGGACCATCTACGTGATCCGCAACAGCCGGCTGGACCCCGACTGGGCCAGCGTCGACCGACGCACGCTGAGCATCGCCGGCCGCTCGGTGTCGGCGCTGATCCACACCCAGGGCCTGGGCGACCTGACGCAGATCTTCCTGCTGACCCAGCGCGACGGCGTGAAGTTCAACCTCGCCTTCATCCCCGCCGACTTCGACGCGCCCCGCGAGCACGACTTCGACACCAACTACATGCGGCAGTTGTTCGAGCGCGGGCGGCAGATGGGGCTGGACGGCTCGGCCTGGCGCAACATCCCGCCGGAATATCCCACGCTGCGTTGATCGGGATTTGAGGTTCGCCTCAGGGCTGCTGGGGTCTTCACCCGATACCCGTGGCGGGCGGTCCACTGTTTCCTCCCGGCGAATGGAGGATCTCTCATGCGATCATCACTCACAGTCCTGGCGTTTTCGATCTGCGTCGTCGGCGTCGCCGGCTGCACCCCACAGCCCTCGCCGACCTCCTTCTCCCGCAACGAGGCGATGACGCCGCAAACGGTGCAGTTCGGCCAGGTGACCGGCGTGCGCAACGTCGAGATCCGTCCCGGCCAGACCCGGCTCGGCATGGTGACCGGCGCGACCCTCGGCGCGATCGGCGGCAGCCAAATCGGCGGCGACACGGCCTCGAACGTCGCCGCAGGCGTCGGCGGCGCGGTGGTCGGCGGCGCCATCGGCAGCGCGGTCCAGGGGTCGCAGACCCAACGCGCCATCGAAGTGACGGTGACCCTGCAGGAAACCGGCCAGGCCGTCGCCGTCGTGCAGCCGGGCGACATCCGCGACTTCCGGATGGGCGACCAGGTCCGCGTGGTCGGCAGCGCCGAGAACACCCGCGTCGTCCGCTGACGCGCCGGGACGGCCGGGCGTCTCGCCCGGCCTGATCCCGGCCCCCGCCGGACCCGATCAGATCACGATGCCGCCAGACGCCAGGCCGTAAACGCCGACGACAGCGCCCAGCGCGACGGCAGCGACCAGTCCCCACTCGGCGAGCGTGAACACCGGCTTCTTCTGCTCGCGCATCGCCAGGACGAAGAGGATCGTCACCGGCAGGTAGAGCAAGGCCGACAGCAGTAGGAACTTCGTCCCGCCGGCCACCAGCATCAGGCAGGCGTAGGCGGTGGCGAGGGCTGCGCGGACCAGGTCGCCCCGGCGGCTCCGCGGATCGTCGGCGTAGGTCTCGCCGGTCCAGCCCAGGCGGACCGCGTAGGCCGCGACCAGCAGATAGGGGATCAGGGTCATGGCCCCGGTCATCTTCAGCGCCATGGTGAACCCCTCCTCGGCGAACCAGGAGAGCAGCAGGAAGACCTGAATGACGAGGTTGCTCAGCCACAGCGCCGCGGCCGGCGCGCCAGCGGCGTTCTCCCGGCTGAGCACGGCGGGCATCACCCCGTCCTTCGCGGCCGCGTGCACCACCTCGGCCGCCAGCAGCGACCAGGACAGGTAGTTGCCGAGCACCGAGATCAGCAGGCCGACGCTGACGAACACCCCGCCCCAGGGCCCGACCACGTGCGACATCACCCCGGCCATCGACGGGGCGGGAAGCGCCGCCAGGTCCGACTGCGGCATGACCCCGTAGGAGGCGATGGTGACCAGCACCAGCAGGCAGAGCACGGTCAGGAAGCCGAGCACGGTGGCGACGCCGACGTCCTTGCGGCGCATCGCATAGCGCGAATAGACGCTGGCGCCTTCGATGCCGACGAAGACGAAGACCGTCACCAGCATGGTGGCGCGCACCTGGCTGGCCACCGCCCCGACGCTCGGCGCCTCGCCGCCCCAGAGGTTGCCCACGAAGATGTCGGCCTGGAAGGCGGCGACGATGACGATCACGAACAGGCCGATCGGGATGATCTTCGCATAGGTGGCGATGGCGTTGAGCGTCGCGGCGTTCTTCACCCCGCGCAGCACCAGCACGTGCACCGCCCACACCAGCAGCGAGGCGCCAAGGATGGCGACCGGCGTGGTGCCGTCCCCGAAGATCGGGAAGAACTGGCCAAGCGTCGCCTTGATCAGGATCAGGCAGGCGGTGTCGGCGAAGCATGCGCCGATCCAGTAGCCGGCCGCGGCGACGAAGCCGACGTAGGAGCCGAAGCCCGCCCGGGCGTAGGCGAAGATGCCGGCGTCGAGGTCCGGGCGGCGCTGCGCCAGGTTCTGGAAGGCGAAGGCCAGCATCAACATGCCGGAGCCAGCGATGACCCAGGCGATCATCGCGCCCACGCCGCCGGTCGCGCGCCCGAACGCCCCCGGCAGCGCGAAGATGCCGGACCCGATCATCGAGCCGATCACCAGCGCGGTCAGCGCGCGAAGCGAGAGCTTCTGCTCCGTCGACGCGGCCATGGCGAACCCTTCCCTGTGCAGCTGGAACACTGACGAACGCACTGCGCCGCGCCGGCCGCCGGCAGGCGCTCAGAACCGTTTGCCGAGCTCGAAGACCAGGTCGAGCGCGGTGAAGCGCGAACTCTTGCGGTTGGAGAAGCTATTGAGGACCGCCGCCTCCCAGCCCAAGGACCAGCCCCGGGCCAGCTCCCGCTCGGCGATCAGCACCAGCGCCGCGACCGTGTCGTTGCGGTTGCTGTTGGCCCCGCCGTTGAAGTCGGAGAAGGCGAGATCGCCCTCGACGGTGATGTCGTAGCCGAGCTGCGGCTCCGGCAGGGTGTAGGCCAGCGTCGTCGTCAGCCGCGTGCGGCGCAGCTCCGGCACGTCGGCGTCCTGGTACTCGGCGGCGACGTCGGCGTTCATCCCGCCGCGGCTGAGGCTGTAGGTCAGGTTGCTGATCAGCAGCCGGAAGGCCTGGTCGGAGAAGTCGTTGTCGAACACCCCCAGCAGCACCGCCTCGGCGATCAGCCGCCCCGGCCCCAGCGGGTGCTCGGCGAAGACGAACCCCTCCAGTCGCCCCTCGCCGAACGCGTCGTCGTAGTCGCCGGTGTAGAGGTCGGCGTCGATCAGCGCTCCGCCGCCGAGGTCCCAGCCGGCCAGCGTCACCGGCGTGACGTCGACGCCGAACCCCGGCGTCAGATAGCCGGTGTCGATCGCGTCGAAGCGACTGGCCCCGGCGTTGGTCGCATAGGTCCCGGCGAGCGACAGCTCGAAGGTGACCGGCCGGCCCTGGGCGGCCTCCTTCGTCGGCAACTGGTAGACGCCGTGCGGCAGCCGGTGCAGCACGTCGCGGGTGTCGTAGTTGGCGCTGGGATCGCGCGCCTGCGCCAGGGCCGCGCCGCCGCCCGCGGCGAGCAGGATCGCCGCGAACGCGCCGGCCGCCAGCTCATGCCGCCGCGCCATGGCCGACCTAGAAGTCCACGGCGTCGCGCTGGATCGGGCAGGTCATGCAGTGCCCCCCGCCCCGCCCGCGGCCGAGTTCGGAGCCGGAGATGGTGATCACCTCGATGCCGGCCTTGCGCAGCAGGGTGTTGGCGTAGGTGTTGCGGTCGTAGGCGAAGACCACGCCCGGCGAGGCGCAGACCAGGTTGGCGCCGCTGTCCCACTGGGTGCGCTCGCGCATGTAGGCCGTGCTGCCGGTCTCGACGACGCGCATCTGCTTGACGCCGAGCGCCTCGCCGACGGTGTCGACCAGCGAACTCTCGTCCTTGCGCAGGTCCAGCTCGCCCGGCTTCTTCCCCGGCCGGTAAGAATAGGCGTGGATCTGGTCGACGATGTCCGGGTGCACCAGCACGCAGTCGCGGTCGGCGAAGGTGAACACCGTGTCGAGGTGCATCGCCGCGCGCAGCTTGGGCATGGCCGCGACGATCACCCGTTCGGCGGCGCCGGCCGCGAACAGCTTGGCGGCGACCTGGCCGATCGCCTGGCGCGAGCTGCGCTCGCTCATGCCGATCAGCACATTGCCCTTGCCGATCGGCATGACGTCGCCGCCCTCAAGCGTCGCCAGACCCCAGTCCTCGGTGGGGTCGCCCCACCAGACCTTCACCTTGCCGGCGAAGTCGGGGTGGAATTTGTAGATCGCCGTGGTGAGGATCGTCTCCTCGTGACGCGCCGGCCAGTAGAGCGGATTGAGCGTCACGCCGCCGTAGATCCAGCAGGTCGTGTCGCGGGTGTAGAGGGTGTTGGGCAGCGGCGGCAGCAGGTATTCGGCGACGCCGGCCGCCTCGTGGATCAGCTGCAGTTTCGTGCCGCCGATCTCGACCGGAAACTCCTCGGTCGACAGACCGCCGATCAGGGTCTCGGCCAGTTCGCGGTCCGGCAGGCCGTCGAGGTAGCTGCGGACCTCGCTCAGCAGCTCAGGCCCGATCTGGTTGGCGACCACCTGGTTGTCGAGGATCCACTTGCGCGCCTCGGGGATGCCGACGGTGGTGGCCAGCAGGTTGTGCATCTCGACCACCTCGACGCCGCGGTCGCGCATCTTCTGCATGAAGTCGAAATGGTCACGCTTGGCGACCTCTACCCACAGCACGTCGTCGAACAGCAGCGCGTCGCAGTTGCTGGGCGTCAGCCGCTGATGGGCGCGGCCCGGCGCGCAGACCATCACCTTGCGCAGTTGCCCGACCTCGGAATGGACGCCGTACTCGCTCGCGGCCGTCATGGCTTCTCTCCCGTCAGATTGTGATGGCCCCGGTGAACAGGCTGTAGACGCCGTAGAGCGCGGCGATCACGGCGACCGCCAGCAGGCCCCAGTCGACCGGGCCGAACACCCGGCGGCCCTGTTCACGCCGCGCCCAGATGTAGAGGAGCGTGCCCGGCGCGTAGAGCAACGCCGACAGGACCAGGAACTTCACGCCGCCGGCGAAGATCATGAACAGGGTGTAGGCCGAGGCGATCGCCGCGAAGACCAGGTCGCGGGTCCGCTCCTGCGGACGCAATTCGTAGGTGACCCTTCGCTGGGCGAGCTGCAGGCCGAACGCCGCCACCAGCAGATAGGGGATCAGCGCCATCGCGCTGGTCAGGCTGAGCATCAGGTCGAAGGCGTTCTGCGACCAGTAGGTCGAGATGACGAACAGCTGGACGATGATGTTGGTCAGCCACAGCGCCGCGGCCGGCACCTGGTTCTTGTTCTCGGTGGCGAAGACCCGCGGCATGTCTTCGTTCTTGGCGGCGACGAACAGCACCTCGGCGGCGATCAGCGACCAGGCCAGATAGGCGCCGAGCACCGAGATCAGCAGGCCGATGCTGACGAACACCGCGCCCCAGTGGCCGACCACCGCCTCGAGCACCGCGGCCATCGACGGCTGGCGCATCTCGGCGATCTCGGCGCGCGGCAGCACCGCGTAGGGCAGCAGGGTCACCAGCACCATCAGCCCGGTCACCCCGATGAAGCCGATGATCGTCGCCGTGCCGACGTGCGACCGCTCCTGGGCGTAGCGCGAATAGACGCTGGCGCCCTCGATCCCGAGGAACACGAACACGGTGACCAGCATGGTGGCGCGCACCTGCTCGAACAGGCTGGTCTGCGGCATGCCGACGCCGCCCCAGAAGTTCTCGCGGAACAGGCCGGCTTTGAACGCGAATGCCAGGATGAGGATGAACACCACGATCGGGACGATCTTCGTCACCGTGACGATGGAGTTCACGAAGGCGGCGTTCTTCACGCCGCGCAGGATCAGGAAGTGGAACAGCCAGATGCCGATCGAGGCGACGACGATGGCGACCACCGTATTGCCGTCGCCGAACACCGGGAAGAAGGCGCCCAGCGTCGCCTTGATCAGCACCCAGTAGGAGACGTTGCCGATGCAGCTGCCGATCCAGTAGCCGAAGGCCGAGAGGAACCCGGGGTAGTCGCCGAAGCCCGCCTTGGCGTAGGCGAACACACCGGCGTCGAGGTCGGGCTTGCGCTCGGCCAGCGACTGGAACACCCGGGCCAGCATGTACATGCCGCCGCCGGCGATGCCCCAGGCGATCAGCGCCCCGACCGGCCCGGTCGCCGCCCCGAAGGTGCGCGGTAGGGAGAAGATGCCCGCCCCGACCATCGAGCCGACCACCATCGCGGTGAGCATCGGCAGCGACATCTTCTGCACCGACTGCATGCCCGCGCCTCCCTAGCGCTCTCGCGTTGGCGGCGGCATGCCCCGGTCCATTCCATCCGCGCCGGGAGGGTGAAGTCTGTCAGACGGCGCGCATATCCGGCGAAACCCCCAGGCACAGCCCCCGCGCGTACGCGGGAGGGGCCATTACCCGACCGGGCGCGGCCGCCCCGGCGTTCCTTCCGCGCACTCCAGCGCCGCGCGGTCCCAGCCGGCGAGGTCGGCGGCGGCCTCGTAGGTGGTCTGCAGGAAGGCGAGCAGGTCCGCGTCGGGGTCGGTCGCGGCCCGCACCGCGGCGTAGGGCAGCACGAACTCGCCCAGTTCCGGCTCGAACCGCGCGGCGGCGGGCGAGACCTTGGCGTCGGCGAAGCCGTCCGGCGTCGGATAGGCGTAGGAATAGAAGGCCGGCTCCGGCAGGCGCGGATCGCCCGGCCAGAAGCCGGCGCTGGAGACCTCGTGCGAATAGGCCTCGCGGGTGACCTCGTCCGGCAGGTTGGGCACGCCGCCTGGATGCAGCGGCGCGCGGCGCCCGGAGAAGCGGGTCAGGGCGAGATCCGCGCCGCCCCAGAAGAAGTGCAGCGGACTGCACTTGCCGAGGAAGCGGGTGCGGAAGCGGCCGAACACGCGGGCCATCTGCACGTACGCCAGCCACAGGTCGCGCGCCGCCTGCGGGTCATAGGCGCGGGAGGTCCGATCCTCCTCGAACGGCGTCGGGTCCGGCGTCTCGTTCGGGTGGGCGACGATGCGCGTCGGCGCGCCGAGCGCCGTCAGCGCGTCCATGACGTGGCGGTAGAAGCCGGCGACGGGGCCGGCGGTCAGCGGGATGCGCCGCTCTCGCCCCTCGGTGGTGCGGACGACAAGTTCCTGGGCCAGGAAGTCGAACTCCAGCTGCAACCCCATGCCGCCGCACGGGATCAAGGGCGTGATGAGCCCGCGCGCCGAAATATGCAGGGCGACGTGCCAGGAGTGATTGAGCCAGGGCAGCCGGGCGACGGCGACCTTGCCGACAATCTGGGTCCAGAGCAGCAGGGTCCCGGCGGTCGGCTGCAGTCGCGCATAGGGCAGCTCTGGCCAAGCGTTGCGCGTGTCGGTTCCGGTCATGACGGACGCCTCCGAAGAGTCGCCCCTCATACCCTCGCGGCGGCGCTGCGGTTCCGCCCAGCCGCGGTTTTAGTCGTCGCTCGCCGGCGTGAGCTGAAAGGTCTCGAGGCGTCCCTGGCGCAGCACCTCGACTTCGCTCGCACGGCCGGCGCGCTCGGCGGTCAGCATGCGATGCAGATCGTCGACGTTGGCGACCAGTTCGCCGTCGAAGCGCAACAGCAGGTCGCCCGCCCGCAGGCCGCCGGTCGCGGCGGCGCCGCCCGGCTGGACCTCGGCCACCAGCACCGCGCTGGCCGGCTGGCGCTTCAGCCGCGCCGCCAGCCGCGGATCCAGCGGCGTCGTCTGGCCCGACAGGCCGAGCCGCGAGCGGCGCACCCGCCCGTCGCGCATCAGCCGCGCGACCACGTCGACGGCGGTGTCGACGCCGATCGCAAAGCAGATGCCCTGGGCCCCGCCGATCATCGCGGTGTTGACGCCGACCACCCGGCCCTGCCCGTCGACCAGCGGGCCGCCGGAGTTGCCGGGGTTCAGCGGCGCGTCGGTCTGGATCACGCTCTCGATCAGCCGGCCGGACGCGCGCAGGGTGCGGCCGAGCGCGCTGACGATGCCGGCGGTGACCGTCGCCTGAAAGCCGAGCGGGTTGCCGATCGCCACCACCAGCTGGCCGACCCGCAAGGCCCGCGAACTGCCGAACAGCGCGTGCGGCAGTCCCGTCGCGGCCAGCCGCAGCACCGCCAGGTCGGTCGCCGGGTCGTCGCCGACCAGGCTCGCTTCGAAGCTGCGGCCGTCGGTCAGGCTGGCGGTCAGGCGCGAGGCGCCATGAACCACATGGCTGTTGGTGAGCAGATAGCCGTCGGGGGTGAACAGCACGCCCGAGCCGGTCCCGCTGCGGCCGCGGGCGTTGTGCGCGGTGATGTGAACGACGCTCGGCCCGACAGTCTCAAACGCGTGCGCGACACGTTCGCTGTAGGGATCGAGCGGCGGATTACTGATGTCAAAGCCGTCGAATGCCATGTTTCGGAAATGGGAAACGGGCCTTCTGCACACAAGGACGCGAGCCGGGCGGTGCAGGTCGTCCTCGCCGCGCACGGCCGGCTCAATCACGCCCAAGCGTTCCTCGACTAAGGCTCGCTCGAAGGCCGCGCTCCTCAAGGCCCCGGCAGCCGCGCACTGATTATTTACAAGTGTAGATCACGGTTACGCCGAGGACCGACTTGCGCAGAAACCAGGAATCCATTTCCGCAAAGCTTGGGCTGGCGATCGGTCTTTCGGCCGCCACGACGACGTTTCTGTGCGTGCTCGCCATCGGCGGGCTGCTGGTCGCCCGCAGCGCGACGGGGGCGGTGGAGATGGCGCGGGCGAACGCCAGCGCCATCGCCGGCGAACTGGCCGAACGGCTGAACCGCGGCGCCCAGGTCACCCAGGAACTGCAAGGGATCGTCAGCTCGGCGGCGCGCTACCGCGCCCTCTCGCGGCCGCGGGTGCTCGAGATCACCCGACACATCCTGCAGCGCGAGCCCGACGTCTACGGCGTCTGGCTGATCTCCGAGCCCGACGGCTTCGACGGACGCGACCGGGCGTTCCGCGGCGCATTCGGCTCCAGCGCCCGCGGCGAGTTCTTCCCCTACTGGTATCGCACTGAGCAGGGTCAGCTGGTGCAGGACACCACCGGCCGGCGCGACAACGTCGCAGAGGACCGCAAGGCCGAGTTCTACCGCTCGCCGGTCGCGCAGAACCGCATCATCGTCACCGAGCCCTACGTCTGGCGGATGGGCGAAGGCGCCGGCGAATGGAAGACCATGGCCAGCATCAGCGGCCCGGTGCGGGTCGACGGCAAGCTGGTCGGCGTGGTCGGCGTCGATATCTATCTGACGGACCTCGCCCAGGAACTGAACGGCCGCGCCAATGGCAAGGGGGTCCGCTACGCGCTGATTTCCGACGCGGGCCTCGTGGTGCTGTCCAACGACCCCGGCCTGATCCGGCAGCAGGCGTCCAGCCTGCCGCTATCTCCGCGCCTGCTGGCCCGCGCCTCGGCCGCCGGCCACGCCGGGGTGACCGGCGACTGGGCGGGCGAACGCGTCGCCATGGTCGCCCTGCCGATCAATTTCGAGGCGGCGCAGACGCCCTGGCGGCTGATCGTCGCCGAACCGCTCAACGGCGGCTTCACCGGCACGCTGAAACTGCTCGGGCTGGCGATCGCCGGCGGCGTGCTGCTGACCGCGCTGGCGGCCTACATCGGCCGCCGGCTCGGCCGCGGCCTGGCCAGCCCGGTCACCCAGATGGCTCGGGCGATGCGGCGGATGGCTCAGGGCGACATGGACGCGCCGATCCCGCCGGCCGCCGGCAGCATCGAACTGGCGGAGATGGCCGAGGCGCTGGAGGCCTTCCGCGACTATGCGGCCCGCGCGGTCAGCGCCGAGACCGCCCGCCGGGACGCCGAGCGGCTGGCCCGCGAGCGCTCGGCGCAGCTGCGCATCACCTCCGCCAACCTGCCGCTGCAGGCCTTCCTCGAACTGATCGTCGAGGAGATGCTGCAGGTGACCGGCGCCGGCGCGGTGGTGGTTGGCCTCGTCGAGGACGACGAGATCGTCTATCGCGCCGCCTCCGGCGAGCTGTTCGGCTACCTGGGGCTGCGCATTCCGATCGAAGGCAGCATCTCGGGCGCGACCGTGCGCACCCGCAGCGTGCAACTGTGCGAGGACACCTTCACCGATCCGCGGGTCCACCCTTCGCTGATCCGCGAAACCGGGCTGCGGTCGACCGTGACGGCGCCGCTTTGCGACGGCGAGCGGGTGTTCGGCGTGCTGATGATCGGCTCGAAGTCGCCCTTGGCCTTCGTCACCCAGCACGCCGCCGACCTGGCGGTGTTCGCCGACGTGGTCTCCGCGGCCATCGCCCGCGAGCTGACGCGTGCGGCGACGGAGAACGCCAACCGCGCGAAGTCCGAATTCCTCGCCAACATGAGCCACGAGATCCGCACGCCGCTCAACGGCATCGTCGGCACAGCCGAGGTGCTGGCGCGCTCGGACCTCGCGCCGCGCGACCGCGAGCTCGTCGACATCATCCGCGCCTCCGGCGAGACGCTGGCGAGCCTGCTCTCCGACATCCTCGACCAGGCGCGGATCGAGGCTGGCCGGCTGCACATCGAGATCGCGCCCTTCCACCTCGGCGACCTGGTGCGCGCGACCGCCGACCTGTGGCGGCTGCGCGCCGACGAGCGCGGCGTCCAGCTCACCGCGCAGGTCGCGCCGGAGCTGGACCGCGCCTTCCTGGGTGACGCCCTGCGGGTCCGTCAGATCCTGACCAACTTCGCCTCCAACGCGGTGAAGTTCACCGACGTCGGCGGCATCCTCGTCGAGGCCCTGCCGGGCCCCGAAGGCCGGATCCGCCTATCGGTGACCGACACCGGCGTCGGCTTCGACGCGACCCAGCGCGGCAAGATCTTCGGCCGGTTCGAACAGGCCGACGGCTCGATCACCCGCCGCTTCGGCGGCACCGGGCTCGGCCTGGCGATCAGCCACCAGCTCACCGGCCTGATGGGCGGAGCGATCGACTGCGCCAGCGCGCCGGGCGAAGGCGCGCGGTTCTGGGTCGACCTGCCGCTCACCCCGGCGGAGCTGGAACAGCCTTTCGCCGAGGCCGCGCCGGCGACCGCGCCGGACCCCGGTCTGCGGGTGCTGATCGCCGACGACCATCCGACCAATCGCAAGGTGGTGGAGCTGATGCTCGACCAGCTGGGGGCCTCCTATGTCTCGGCCCACGACGGCGCCGCCGCGCTCGAGGCGTTCCGGGCCGAGCGCTTCGACGTCGTGCTCATGGACATGCAGATGCCGGTGCTGGACGGCCTCTCCGCCACCCGGGCGATCCGCGACCACGAACAGCAGCTGCGGCTGGCGCACACGCCGATCGTCATGCTGACGGCGAACGCGCTGCGCGAGCACGTCGAGGCGAGCAGCGCGGCCGGCGCCGACTGCCACCTGGCCAAGCCGATCACCGCCGCCGCCCTGTTCCAGACCCTGGCCTGGGCGCTGGAGCCGCAGGCCCACGAGATCCCGCAGGCCGCCAGCGCCTGAAGGCTGGGCCGTTGCGCCCCGGCGTGAGAGGGTGGCGCCCGGCAAGCTCGAGGTTGGCGCACATGGCGACCATCATGACGCCGCTCAGCGGCGACGTTTCGCAGTTCATCGCCCCCTGGAGCTGGTTCGTCCGGCAGGCCGGCCAGCTGGGACTGATCAACATCAACTTCGGCAACACGCCTGCGCCAGACGTCGAAGCCCAGGTGCTCGAGGACGTCGGCTCCTACGGCCGCCAGCTCGGCCGTCTGGCCGACGCGGTGGAGGTGCTGGTCGCCACCCTCAACCGCAACAGCCTGAGCCCCGACCAGCAGGCGGCGATCTCGGCGTTCGAAACCCAGCTCAAGGAGGTGCGCCGGGTGAAGGCCTCGGCCGGCCGCGGCGCTCAGCCGTCGCTGCTCTCGCCGGTCCCCCGGCTGCGACGCGCCGCGACCCCGAAGCCGAGGGCCAGTGACGGCTAGGCGCTCGGCTACTTGCGGAAGAATTCGAGCTCGAACTGCAGGTCGACCTCGTCGCCGACGAACTGCTTGACCTCGGTCACCCCGAAGTCGGAGCGGTTGATCCGCCCGGTTCCGGAAAAGCCCAGCCGCGTGCCGCCGCCCATCATCCCGGGGCCGACGCCGTTGAAGACGACATCCAGGGTCACCGGGTGGGTGACGCCGCGCAGGGTCAGGTCGCCGGTCAGCTTGCCGGTCCCCTCCCCGGTCACTTCCAGGGCGCGGGATTGGAAGGTGATCTTCGGGTGGGCGGCGGCGTCGAAATAGCCGGCGATCTGGCGATCGAAGTCCTTGTCGCCGGTGTCCACCGAGGCGGCGTCGGCCTCGAACGTCACCTGCGGGTTACGCCAGTTGGCCGGATCGTAGGCGAAGCGTCCGTCCAGCCGGTTGAAGCGCAGGGTGTAGCGGGAGAAGCCGAGATGCGGGACGCGCGCGATCAGGCTGGCGTGCGGCTTGTCGAGCACGTACTCGCCGGCGGGGACCTGCGCCGGGTCGCGGCTCTGCGGCGCGGCCGCGAGCGGCCCCGCCGCGACCAGCGCGAGGGCCAGGACGACCGCGGTCAGACGCATCCGACGCCTCCTGCTTCCGGCGGAACAGCGGCCGGGATTGCGCCAAGCCACCGAGCGCACCGGCGAGACAACCGAAGCCATAGGCGCGCCTGGAGAAGGCGCTAAGCTACTCTGGGCAGGGAGGGCCGCCAAGTTGCAGGACGCGGGTCCGCGAACGACGCATCGGCGCCGCGCCGTCGGCGACCTGACCTGGTTTCTGCAGCTGAAGTACCCGCCGCCGCGGTTCCAGAAGCCGGTCGGCGTCGTTGTGCTGTTCATGCTGTCGCTGCTCCACCGCACCCTCGACCGGCCGCACCTCGGTCCTGGCCTCGCCTGGCCGCCGGCGGCGGACGCCTGGCGGCGGGCGCGCGCGGCGCTGGTCGCCGCAGCCACGGCGTTCGCCCTCCTCGCCGCCCCGGCCCTGGCGCAGCCGCCGCCGGTGGAGGCGCCGCCGGGCGAGTACCGGCTCGATCCGGATCGCTCGAGCCTGCGGATCAACCTGGGCTTCGCCGGCGGTCTCGGCGCGACCTCGGTGCGGTTCACCCGGCTCGACGGCGACCTCACCCACGCGCCCGGCGCGCAGGAGCGGGCCCGGGTGAAAATCAATGTCGACACGACCTCGGCGACCGCCTCGGCCTGGACCCGGCGCTCCGCCCTGGCGGCGCTGGAACCGGAGCGCTGGCCGCAAGCCAGCTTCGTCTCGGACCGCATCAGCATGGACGGCGACGGGGCCTGGACGATGAACGGGCGGCTGACGCTGCGCGGCGTGACCCGCCCGATCACCCTGCACGGGGGGATCGCCGAGCCGACCGGCGCGCCCAGCGCGGACGCGCCGCGGTTGCGCTTCATCGGCCGCGGCCGCATCCATCGCTCGGAGTTCGGCCTGCCGGCCCCGACGCTGACCCGCGACCAGATGGAGCTGCGGTTCGACGTGGAGTTCGCCCGGCGGCGACCTGATTGACCGGCGCTGCAGCCGGTGGGACGCTTCAGGCTGCGCGGGACGAGATGATTGCCCATGGCCCGGTTCAGGCGGTCTGCTGAGCGCTACAGCGCAGTCGCCGCGACGCTACACTGGCTGCTCGCCGGCCTGCTGGTCTTCCAGCTCGGCCTGGGCGCCTGGATGGTCGGCCTGCCGCTCGGCCTGCAGAAGTACCAGTTGTTCCAGCTGCACAAGTCGCTGGGAATCCTGATCCTGCTGCTGAGTCTTATGCGGCTCGGCTGGCGGCTCGCGGTCCCGCCGCCGCCGCTCGCCGCCTGGCTCAAACCCTGGGAGCGGACTGCGGCGCGCGCGGTCCATTGGGCGCTCTACGGCTTCATGGTTGGGACGCCGCTGCTCGGCTGGGCGGCGATCTCGGCCGCCCCGGGCCCGGCCCCGACCCGCTTCTTCGGCCTGTTCCTGTGGCCGGCGCTGCCGATCGTCGACGGCGCCGGCAAGGCCTGGCAGGACGCGCTCGGCTCGGCCCACGGGGTGTTCGCCTGGACGGGCGCCGCCCTGATCGTCGTCCACGTCGCCGGCGCGTTGAAGCACCAGTTCATCGATCGCACGCCGGAGCTGCAGCGGATGCTGCCGTTCCTGCGCTGAGCCGGAGCCGGATCATGACACGCCTGGGCTTGTTGCTGGTCGTCGCCGCGGCGCTCACCGCCCCGGGGGCGGCGCTGGCCCGGCCCTATGTCGTCGATCCCGCCGCCTCGAAGCTCAGTTTCACCGGGACCTTCGACGGTCGCCCGTTCACCGGCGCCTTCCAGAAGTGGGACGCGCAGATCAATTTCGACCCGGCGCATCTCGACGCCTCGAAGGCCGTGGTCGTCATCCAGACCGGCTCGGTGCGCACCGGCACGGCGGAGTACGACAAGACCATCGGCGAGCCGGCCTGGTTCGCCGTGCGCCAGTTCCCGACCGCCAAATTCGTCGCCAGCACGTTCCGCAAGACCGGCGCGAACCGCTACGAAGCCGTGGGCCAGCTGACCATCCGCAACGTCGCCCGCCCGGCGACCCTACCGTTCACCCTGCAGCCGGAGGGCCCACGCACCCGAATGCGCGGCGAACTCACGCTCGACCGGACCCAGTTCGGCGTCGGCGCGGGCGAGTTCGGCGGCGATCAGCCGCTGAAAAAGGCGGTGCGCGTGCAGGTCGACCTGCTGGCGACGCCGCGCTGAGCGGGGATCGGCAGCCTCGCCCGCCGTCGCGCGATGCCCTCAGGCGCTCGTGAAGTTCAGTTCCAGGGCGACGCCGTGCGGATCGGTGACAAAGACCTGGGTGACGCCGGGGGTCAGGTTCTCCGCCATGGCGAACTTGATGTTGCGCGCTTCGAGACGGCTGAGAATGTCGGCCTTGCCCTCGCAGTTGAGCGCAACGTGGTCGATCGGTCCGGTCGAGGTCGAATCCGCTCCGAGCACTCGGAAATGGATGATCGCATTGCCTTGGCGATCAAACAGCCAGTTGCTCTGGTTGCCCATGACGACCGGCCCCTGGCGGAACTCGAAGTCGAAGAGATCGACGTAGAACTTGGCGGAGCTCGCGACATCCGTCGTTCGGATATTGACGTGGTTCAGTCCGGTCACCGGCATCTCATCGCTCCTCTACGCCCTCATCGTCGCAGACGCGGGCCGTCTCACTCAAGCCCGAGCGCGCTGGCGTCGAACGACGGCTTGCCGATGTCGCCGCTGGCGAAGGCGGCGGCCTTGGCGCGGATGTAGTCGTCGGGCGAGACCGCCCATTCGCGCAGCGTCTCCCACAGCTCCGCGTGGGTCGGGATCAGGATCCGGCCGGCTTCCATTCCGTCGGCGAGGGTCCGCGCGGTCTCCGCCTGGCTCTTCACCTGCAGATGGCTGCCCGGGCCGCGCATCTCCATCTCGCCCGAGAAGCTCTTCATGCTGTCCGGCGAGGTGGTCATCACCGGGCCGGGGCACAGGCAGCTGACGCGCACGCCCTTCGGCTCCAGGTGCAGCGCCAAGTTCTGCGACATCGACACCACCGCGGCCTTGGAGGCGGCGTAGGGGATGCGGTTGATGGCGAACGGATAGAGCCCGGCGAACGATGCGGTGTTGACGATGTGGCCGGCGCCGCGGGCGAGCATCTTCGGCACGAAGACCTCGAGGCTGCGAACCATGCCCATCAGGTTGACGTCGAACATCCGCTGCCATTCGCCGAGCGGGATGTCCTCGACCCACCCGTTGTGCAGGACGCCGGCGTTGTTCATGACGATGTCGACCGCGCCCAGGCCGCGTTCGGCCGCGTCGGCGGCGGCGCGCACCGACTCCGCGCTGGTCACGTCGCAGCCCAGCCCGACGGCCTGACCGCCGGCGTCGCGGATCCGCTGCGCCGCTTCCTCCGCTCCGTCTGCGTTGATGTCGGCGACTGCGACCCGCGCGCCGCGGCGGGCGAACTCCAGGGCGATGGCCCGGCCGATGTTCTGCCCGGCCCCGAAGATGAGCGCAGTCTTGTTCTCAAAAGTGGCCATATCCTGATCTCCCTGGAGTCCCGAAAAAGCGACCGCCAGACGGCTCCCTCGCCGCCCGGCGGTCAGGGGAGTGACGTGAGCTAGAGGGCCGCCTCGGCGAGGAGGGCCGAGGCGAGCTGCGCGCCGCGGCGAATCGCCGAGCCGTAGCCTTCCTTTTCGATCTCCGGGCCGAGCACCTCGAGGTCGAACGGGCCCTGGTAGCCGGTGGCCAGCACCTCCTGCAGCAGCCGGCGGACCGGCAGTTCGCCCTCGCCGATGTGCGCCCGCCCGCCCGGCGAGGGCCGGCCGGGTGCGCCGATGAGCACGTCGCAGATCTGCGCCAGGCAGATGTGCGGCGCGGCGCGCTGCAGCACCTGCGCCAGGTCGCGCTCCATCCAGCAGTTGCCGAAGTCGGCGACCAGCCCAAGGCCCGTGCGCTCCGACACGTCGACCGCGTCGCGCAGGGTGTTGACGAAGGAGACGTCGGTGCGCAGCGACGGTTCGAAGCCGAGCCGCACGCCGCGCGACCTGGCCTCCTCGACCGACGGCGCGACCGCCGCGGCGAAAACCTCCAGCACCTCGCCCCAAGGCGCTCCGGTCGTGCGGCCCGGCGGGAGATAGACCGTGCCGCCGCCGGTCGCGGCCAGGGCGTCGAAGACGCTCCGGAGCAGGCCGCGCTGGGCCTCCCAGGTCTTGGGCGCGGCGAGATCGAATGCGCCGGTGACCACCGTGCTGATCCGGATGCCCGCCTCGGTCACCCGCTGCACCTTGCCGGGGATATCGTCGGCGATCTTCGAAATCAGCAGGCCAGCCCAGGGCAAGTCCAGTTCGCGCCACAGCGCCAGGTCCTGCTCGAACGACCAGTGGAACGAGCTGAGCGCGGAGATCGAAAGGCGCGGATGGGTCATCGGTCGGCCTCCTCGATCGCCACTTGAGGATACTGTTTTAGGCGCATCAACCGAATTCGCAATCCACACCCGACATTCAGTCTACTTTTATGTAGAGCTGGACGGCTCCGCCGCCGGCCCGCCAACCGAAGACCGCTGGACCAATCGGAACTCCTATGATTGATCGCAGCGCGTGACGACGAAACAGCCCAGGTCCACCATCGCTACGGCGGCGCAGCAGTTGCGCGCCTTAGCCATGAGCGTCGACGCGGGCGCGCTGCTCGGCGGCGAAGAGGCGCTGGTCGCCAAGCTGGGCGTCTCGCGCGCGACCGTCCGCCAGGCCGCCCGGCTGCTCGAGCGCGAGGGGCTGCTGCGGGTCCGCCGCGGCATCAACGGCGGCTATTTCGCCAGCCGCCCGGACATCGGCACGATCGAGACCGCGGTCAGCGCCTATCTCGACACCCTCGACATGGACGCCGAGGACGTCACCGTGGTCGCCTCGGTGCTGTGGGTCGAGGTGCTGCGCAAGGCGGCGAACGTGCGCACCGAGGCCGCCCGGACCATGGCGCAGGACTATCGCGAGCGGGTGCTGGCGCTCCGCCCCGACGCGCCGTTCAAGCTGATCCTCGAACTGGAGCAGGCGAGCCGCGCGGCGATCTTCGACCTGGTCAAGGCCCGCTACATCGAGCTGATCTTCCAGATCAACATGGCCTTCGCCCAGCAGCGGATGCCCCCGACCTCCTCGGCCGACACCGAGGCGCACCACCAGTTCGTGCAGGCGTGGCGCGACGCCAAGCTGATGGAGTTGGCGGCGATCGCCGACGGCGACCCGGAGATGGGCATGCTGGCCGCCCGCCACATCCGCAATCTCTGGCACCAGCGGATCTGGCGACGCGACGCCGCCGGCCAGCTCGAAGCGCAGGTCTAGGCGCCCACCTGCGGGCAATAAAGGACCCTCTATTCAGCCGCACCGCAGAGTGGCGGCGATGGCCGCTGCGCGTCCGCGCGGAAAATCACCCAACCACGATACGAAACGCTTGCGCTCCGGCGCGATGCCGGCCTTAAAGTGCACTTTAACGGAACAATTCCGGCGAGGGGAAACGGCGACCGCCGGGACTGCGCGCCGTGCGGGCGACCGCGCGACGGCCAGCATCCCTGCGCCCGCCCCCAAGCTTGACAGTTCCACCGACGCCCTCCAGGGCATCGGCATAAGAGCAAAAAACAAGCTCGAGATCTGGGAGGGATCAACATGAAAACGAGACTGCTTAAGCGCGCCCTGTGTCTGACGACGGCGCTCAGCGCGATCGCCGCGCCCGCCTTCGCCCAACAGACCGAAGCGACCATGGACACGGTCGTCGTCACCGCCCGGCGGATGGACGAACGGCTGCAGGACGTGCCGATCTCCATCACCGTGTTCAACCAGCAGCAGCTGAGCAACCGCAACGTCGTGTCGGGCGCGGACCTGGCGACCTACACCCCGTCGCTGACCGCCAACAGCCGGTTCGGCACCAACAACACCACCTTCGCCATCCGCGGCTTCACCCAGGAGCTGCGCACCACCTCGTCGGTGGCCATCTATTTCGCCGACGTCGTCGCCCCGCGCGGCGGCAACGGCGGCCAGCCGGCCGGTGACGGCGCGGTCCCGGGCTCGTTCTTCGACCTGCAGAACGTCCAGGTGCTGAAGGGCCCGCAAGGCACCCTGTTCGGCCGCAACACCACCGGCGGCGCCGTCCTGCTGGTGCCGCAGAAGCCGACCCGCGAGTTCGAAGGCTACGCCGAAGCCTCGCTCGGCAACTACAACATGGCCCGCCTGCAGGGCGTGGTGAACATGCCGCTGGCGGAGAACGCCCGCGCGCGGGTGGGCTTCGACACCCAGAGCCGCGACGGCTACGCCAAGAACATCTCCGGAATCGGCCCGCGGCGCTTCGGCGACCTGAACTATACGTCGTTCCGCGCCAGCCTCGTCGCCGACCTGACCGAGGATCTCGAGAACTACTCGATCTTCTCCTACAACAGGTCGCACGATAACGGCCCGCTGGCGAAGCTGACCTCCTGCGTGACCTCGCCGACCGAACCGAACGGCACCTTCCCGTTCGGCCTGCTGTCCTGCCAGCAGATGGCGCGCCAGGCGAACAACGGCTTCTTCACCGTCCAGAACCTGCTGCCGGACGCCGAGAGCAAGGCCAAGCAGTGGCAGTTGATCAACACCACCACCTGGCGGGCGAGCGACGCCCTCACCATCAAGAACATCATCAGCTATTCGCGGCTGACCAGCCTGATCAAGGCCGAGTCCTTCGGCACCCAGTTCATCATCCCCACCCAGTTCGGGCCGATCCCGAACACCGGCGCGCTGGCCGGCACGCAATTCGGTTTCGCCCGGTCGTATCCGGCGAAGGGGCTCAACACCGCCGACCAGGACAACTTCACCGAGGAGCTGCAATTCCAGGGCCGCACCGAAGGCGACAAGCTGATCTGGCAGGCGGGCGCCTACTACGAGGAAAGCAATCCGGTCGGCTACAGCGGCGCGCAATCGCCGGTCCTGCTGAGCTGCACCGACTCGACGAACCTGCGCTGCACCGACGTGATGGCGGCGCTGCTCCGCCGCCCGGCCGTCGGCAGCCTCAACTACGCCATCGGCCAGGTCGCGTTCCAGAACAAGGCGCTCTATGCCCAGGGCACCTACGCGCTGCTGGACAATCTGAAGCTCACCGGCGGCATCCGCTACACCTGGGACCGCACGACGGCCACGGCGCAGTCGATCACCTACCGGTTCTTCCAGCCGAACGTGCCGACCCCGAACTGCACGCTGCTCGGCCCGACGCCGATCACTGATCCCAACATCTGCATCGGCACCAACAAGCAGAAGTCGGACAAGCCGACCTGGGTCGTCGGTCTCGACTTCAACCCGGTCGACGATGTCCTGCTGTACGGCAAGTACAGCCGCGGCTACCGGCAAGGGGCGGTCAACTACTCGGCCCCGTCCGAGTTCCAGACCTTCGGCCCTGAGAAGGTCGACACCTACGAAGTCGGCGCGAAGACCAGCTGGAGCGGCTCGGTTCCCGGCTCGTTCAACATCGCCGCCTTCTACAACGACTTCACCAACCAGCAGCTGGCGGTGGGCCTGATCAGCTCCACCAGCGCCGCGGCGCCGACCCAGGCGATCATCAACGGCGGCAAGTCGCGGATCTACGGCGTCGAGATCGACGCCTCGGTGCGGCCGTTCGAGGGCTTCACGCTCGAGGGCAGCTACGCCTACCTCAACACCAAGCTGAAGACGCTGACGACGGTGACGGCGGCGCCGGGCGGCCCCTACGACATCTTCCAGTTCGCCGCGCTGGCCGGCTCGCGCCTGCCGTTCACACCGGAGAACAAGGCGACGGTCACCGCGACCTATCACCTGCCGCTGAACGCCGACATCGGCGACGTGGCGCTCGCGGCGACCTGGGCCTACAGCGGCGACTATCTGGTCACCCAGGGCCCCTTCGGCACCCTGCCGTCGGTCAACCTGCTGAACCTGAACGCCAACTGGGACTCGATCTCCGGGAAGCCGGTCGACCTACAGTTCTTCGTCACCAACGTGACGAACGAGAAGTACTACACCGGCGTCAACGACCAGCGGACCTCGGCGGGCTTCGTCTCGCAGCAGATGGCGCAGCCGCGGATGTACGGCGTGCGCCTGCGCGCCCGCTTCGGCGGCTAAGCCGACGCCACGCTATCGGCCGGCCGCGCCCAGTGCGCGGTCGGCCAGCCCGCCCACCCGGCCCCGCCGGGTGGGTTCTTTTTTGCGCGCTAGAGCAGCGCCTCGATCGCCGGCCGGATCGCCTCCGGCTTGGCGGTAGGGGCGTAGCGGCCGGCCACCTGGCCGTTGCGGTCCAGCAGGAACTTGGTGAAGTTCCACTTGATCGCCTTGGTGCCCAGCACGCCCGGCGCCGCTTCGACCAGCCAGCGGAACAGCGGGTGCGCGGCCGGCCCGTTCACCTCGATCTTCGAGAACATCGGGAAGCTGACGTCGTAGGTCAGCTTGCAGAAGTTGGCGATCTCGCCGGCGTCGCCCGGCTCCTGGCCGGCGAACTGGTTGCAGGGAAATCCCAGCACCGCCAGGCCACGGGGGCCAAGCTCTTCATGCAGCGCCTCCAAGCCCCCGTACTGCGGGGTGAAGCCGCACTTGCTGGCGGTGTTGACGATCAGCAGCACCTTGCCGCGGAAGTCCGCCAGCGGAACCTCGCGGCCGGCGATGTCGAGCGCGGTGAAGTCATAGACGGTCGTCACGTGGAATCCCCGAGTTCGGCTGCGCCGTCATCGCCCCACCGATGGCTGCCGACGGATCCTGGGCAGCCGTTCAGTCCGCAATTGACGGCGAGTTACGATCCACTTTGTATCACATCCGGACGTTGCGTCGCCCCCGCCGCCGGAGAGCCAGATGACGATCAACTTCGATCCCTACTCGATGGACTTCGCCACCGACCCCTACCCGCTCTATCGGCGCTTGCGCGACGACGCGCCGGTCTACCATCACGAGGGGCTGAACTTCTGGGCGCTGTCGCGCTACGCCGACGTCGTCGCCGCGCACCAGGACAACGAGGCCTTCTCCAGCGCCGGCGGGGTGACCATCGAGCCGATGGTCGACATGGGCCTGCTGATCATGAAGGACGCGCCCGAGCACCGCTGGCACAAGGCGCTGGTGACCAAAGTGTTCACCCGCGACCGGATGAACGCCATGGAGCCCTTCGTCCGCGAACGCTGCGTCAGGACGCTGACCACCGCGGCCGAGAAGGGCGAGTTCGACTTCGTCAAGGACTTCGCCGTTCAGCTGCCGCTCAACGTGATCAGCGAGCTGATCGGCATTCCCGAGGAAGTGCGGGCCGACATCCATCACTTCGCCAACATGCTGCTGCTGCGCGGCGACCTCGACCTGGCCCAGGTCTACCAGGCCAAGCTGGCGGCGGACGAAGTCTACATGCAGTTGATCCGCGAGCGCCGCGCCCGGCCGCGCGACGACGTGATCACCCTGTTGATGAACACCGAGCTGGAGGACGACTCCGGCGTCGTGCGCCACCTCACCGACGAGGAACTCGCCGTCCGCTTCATGGAGCTGGCGACCGCCGGGCACGAGACCGTCGCCAAGGCCATTCCGAACGGCGCCCAGGCGCTGATGCGCTTCCCGTCCGAGCGCGCCAAGCTGCTCGCCGACCGCGCGCTGATCCCCAACGCCGTGGAGGAGATCCTGCGCTTCGACCCGCCGTCGCAGCTGCAGGGCCGCACCACCACCCGCGACGTCGAGCTGCACGGCGTGACCATTCCGGCCGGCGCCAAGACCATGCTGCTGACCGGCGCCGCCACCCGCGACGAACGCCGTTTCGAGAACCCCGACGTGTTCGACGTCAGCCGCGACAACGACGTGGTGTCGATCTACTTCGGCTACGGCATCCACCGCTGCCTCGGCATCCACCTCGCGCGGCTGGAGATCCGGGTGGCGTTCGAGGAACTCCTCGGCCGCTTCCCCGAGTTCCAGGTGTTCCCGGAGCGGGCGACCCGGCGGGTGCTGAGCAATGTCCGCGGCGCCGACACCCTGCCCTGCCAGCCCGGCCCGCAGCGCAGCCACTAGGCGGACCAGATTCGGACGCAGGCGCCGCGCGGGAGAACCTCCCGCGCGGCGCTTTCGTTAGGGACGCTGGCGGTTGCGTTTCGTCAAGGCGACGGCGCGCGCCGAACGCGACCCTGACTGCGTGAAGGAGAGCCCGTCATGGATTTCTATATCGAACGCACCATCCACGCCGCGCCGGAGGCCGTCGCCCGCATCATGTTCGATCCCGGCCGCGAGGCCGAATGGATGGCCAAGGCCGGCAGCGCCGAGCCGCTGACGCCTGGACCAATGGGGGTCGGCTCGCAGGTGCGCCACACCGCCGGCGTGCACGGCTGGCCGGTGTCGTTCGTCACCGAAGTGCGTTCCTTTGAGCCCGACCGACGACTGGAGATGGCGGTGATCAACGCCACCCGCCAAGGCGAGATCATCTACCAGGTGGCGCCCACCGCCGGCGGCTCGATCGCCACCATCCACGTGCGCGACGACGAGACCGGTCCGCACCCGGTCTCGAACTGGGCGCGCAAGCAGCAGGCCGAGGAAAACCTCGCGCGCCTGGCGTCGCTGGTGACCCACGGCCACGCCTGAACCGGCGCCGCAGCGCCGCACGGCTCAGGCTGCGCGGCGCTGGGCGTCGCCGACTTGCCCCGACATCCTCATTCCTCGCAGGCCTGCGCCATGTCGTTCGCGTGCTCGATCGGCCGCGGGTCGATCCCCTCGGGGAGCGGCAGGTCGGCCAGGATGGTGATCACATCGGAGCCGCGCTCGAGCGTCTCATGCACCGGGCAGCGCTCGGCGATCTCCAGCAGCCGGCGCCGCTGCTCCGGCGCGAGCTCGCCCTCGAGCACGATCTCGCGGGCGAAGCGGTCCTTCGCCTGCAGGCCGCCGCTGCGGTGCAGCACCCGCACCGTCACCGCCTCCAACGGCCAGCCCTTGCGCTCGGCGTAGAGCCGGATGGTCATCACCGTGCAGGCCCCAAGAGCCGAGCCCAGCAGGTCGTAGGGCGTCGGTCCCGAGCCCAGCCCGCCGACCGCCTCCGGTTCGTCGGCGAAAAACCTGCCGCTCGCCGCGCGGACCTCGACCTGATACCGGCCGCCGCCGGTTTCGCGGACCTCGACGCCCTCCGTGAGAATCCCACCCTGAACCGGCATTGTCGCCTCCGTGCACGCTGCGCTGAGCGGCCAGTGTCGCCCAGGGGCCGGGCGTTGCGCCAGACGCAAGCAGCGCCGGCGCAACGCCGCGCGCAGACCCTAGCTGCGGATGAAGGCCAGCAGGTCGGGGTTGATGATCTCCGGATGGGTCGTGCACATGCCGTGCGGCAGGCCCTTGTAAGTCTTCAGCGTCCCATTCTTGAGGAGCTTGACCGAGAGCGGCGCGGCGTCGGCGTAGGGCACGATCTGGTCGTCGTCGCCGTGCATGACCAGGGTCGGGACCTCGATCTTCTGCAGGTCGTCGGTGAAGTCGGTCTCCGAGAACGCCTTGATGCACTCGTAATGCGGCAGCGCCCCCCCCATCATCCCCTGGCGCCACCAGTTGTCGATGACGGGTTCCATCACCTTCGCCCCCGGCCGGTTGAAGCCGTAGAACGGGCCGGCCGACAGGTCGCGGTAGAACTGGGATCGATTGGCGGCGAGCTGCGCCCGCAGGCCGTCGAACACCTCGATCGGCAGGCCGCCGGGGTTCTTGTCGGACTTCACCATGACCGGCGGCACGGCGCTGATCAGCGCGGCCTTGGCGACACGTCCGCCGCCGCCGTAGCGGGCGACGTAGCGCGCCGCCTCGCCCCCGCCGGTGGAATGGCCGACGTGGACCGCGCCGGTCAGGCCCAGGTGGTCGACGACGGCCGCGACATCGGCGGCGTAGGTGTCCATCTCGTTGCCGCTCGCCGTCTGGCTGGAGCGACCGTGGCCGCGCCGGTCGTGAGCGACCACGCGAAAGCCCTGGGCCAGGAAGAACAGCATCTGGTTGTCCCAGTCGTCGCCGCTCAGCGGCCAGCCGTGGTGGAAGACGATCGGCTGCCCGGTTCCCCAGTCCTTGTAGAAGATCTCCGTGCCGTCCTTGGTGGTGACGATACCGCTGGTCATGCTGCTGGCTCCTCAGGTTAGGCGTGCCGCGGACGCGACGGCCTGGGCGATGGCGAAGCCCAGTGCAGAGCAAATCACTCCCCAGCGGTGACGCCGCCCGAACCGTGGTCGGGCCCGGCCATGGGGGCCCATTCGGAGTGACCTGCCGTCGCCGCAAGCAGGGAGTTGCCCTGTTCGCAGGCGAACCTATTCGACTGAGGAGGCGAACCGCCCTGGCGCGCCGGACGCGCGGAACATGGCAATCCGGGCGCGGCCGACACATCAGGTCAAACCCGGGGCCTGGCGTCTTCCAGCACGCGCCCCCGGTTCAGGTTGGAAGCGTCACGGTTCAGGCGCGGTGGAACTCGACGAAGAAGCGCACCGGACCAAGCGGCTCCACCTCGTGCAGGACGCCGGGCTCGACCACGCCAGGCGCGGTCTCGGCGCTCAGCACCTGCGCCTGGGGCGGGCGGCCCGGGTCGGTCACCCGATAGGTCAGGCGCCCCTCCAGCACGTGGATCAGCCCCCAGACCCCCGCCTTGGTGTTGTGCGCCCGGCGCAGAGCGGCGGGAACCGTCGCCTCGGTGAACACCTCGGTGCGCCGATAGGGGCGGACATCGCTCGGCAGTTGCATGCGCGGTCTCCCAGAAGCGCCGGCGGCAGCACATCAGCCCGCGCCGCGCCGCGACTTGATCTGGAGCAAGTCGACCGCAGCAAGCTCAGCCAAAATGCGCGGGGACGGGCCGACGCGCCGAATTGGCGAACCGCTCCGGTGTTCACCTGATGGCGGCCGCGCGTCCGCTCTGCCCGAGTTGCAGGGCCGCGGCCCTGGCGACGTCCGCCCATGGGCGATCCGGCGCGTTTGCGGCGGCGCCCGCCCGGAGCGAACGAGAGCATGGGCAAGGTGATCAGATGGATCCTGGCGGGCCTCGGGCTGACGCTGCTGGTCGTGGTGATCGCCGTCGCCGTGACCTGGTACGTGCTGATCGCCCATCCGCGGTTCCTCGAGCCCAGCGCCCGCGCCAGCCACGCGCAGATGATGGCCTCCGGCCTGAAGCTGGTGACGCCTCCGGGGCCGGGGCCGTTCCCGACGGTGCTGCTGATCCACGGCTGCGGCGGCCTTCATGGCGAAGGCGGCCGGCCCAATCCGATCATGGATGAGTACGCCCGCTCGGCGGTCGAGGCCGGCTGGGCGGCCGGCATTCTCGACAGCTACGGCCCGCGCGGCTGGGAGGCGACCTGGGCGCGCCACCGGGTCTGCACCGGCGCGCGGCTGCAGGGCTTCCGCCGCGCCGCCGACGTGCTGGCCGGCCTCGACCTGCTGCAGGTCGACCCGCGGGTCGACCGCCATCGCCTGCGCATCGCCTCGTGGAGCCACGGCGGCTGGGCGGTGGGCGATCTGGTGACGCTGAGCGACCCGGGCGACGGCAGCCTCAGCCGGACCATGGCCGATGTCGAAGGGGTCTGGTTCAGCTATCCGTTCTGCGCCTTCCCGGCCCAGGGCGGGCGACGCGATTGGCAGTGGAAGGGCCTGGTGCGGATGGTGTTCGCCGAGCTCGACACGGTGCAGCCCGCCGCCGGCTGCCTGCCGCTGGTGGAACGCGCGCGCGAAGCCGGCTCCAAGGTCGACATGGAGATCGTCCCCGGCGTGACCCACGCCTTCGACGAACGGGTCAAGTCGTCGGACAGCACCTTCCGGTTCGCCCCCGCCGCCGCCGCCCGCACCCATGCGGAGTTCATCGCCTGGCTGCAGTCCCCGCCGCTGGCCCGCTGACGGATCCCCAGGGCGCAGGGTGTACGGGTGCGCTCAAATTCAGTGTTAGGCTCTCTCGCGGACGGTTGACGGGAGACCTCGGTGGCTGAGACGACCAGCGCATCGCTCGATGACGACCTGGCGTTCGAGCGGCTGAAGCGGACGTTCGAGTGCGCGCCGGTCGGCATTGCCTTCGTCAGTCCCGCCGGGGTGCTGATCGACGTGAACCCGGCCTTCTGCAGGATGCTGGGGTACCCCCGCGCAGAGCTCTGCGGCCGGACCTTCCACGAGGTCACCCATCCCGAGGACGTCGCCCCCAACGTCGAGCTTCTGGAACGCCTCGGCTCCGGCGACATCGACGGCTACCGGATGCAGAAGCGCTACCTGCGGGCCAGCGGCGAGGTGCTCTGGGCCGATCTCACCGTCTCGGTGCTCAGGGACCCCGCCGACCGCGTCCTCAGCTACATCTCGATCATCGTCGACATCGGCGAGGCGAAACAGCTCGAGGGCCGGCTGAGCTTCCTGCTGCACGAACTGCAGCACCGGTCGAAGAACCTGCTGGCGGTGGTTCGCGCCACCACCCATCGCATCGCCGCCACCGCCACCTCGGTGAAGAGCATGCTGGCCGGCGTTGACGACCGCCTGATGGGGCTGGCGGCCTCGCAGGACCTGCTCGTGACGATGGGCCAGGGGGTCGCGCTGGCGGAGCTGGTCGAAAAGCAGATCTCGGCCTTCGTGCCGGCGAACGATGCGAGGGTGGTGATCGACGGCCCCCGGGTCGCCTTGGGACCCAACGCCACCAACACCATCGGCATGGCGCTGCATGAACTCGCGACCAACGCCTGCAAGTACGGTGCGCTGTCGGTGATCGAGGGCGTCATCCAGATCAGCTGGACGCTGGCCGACGGCGAACTGCTGCTGACCTGGCAGGAGCGCGGCGGTCCGCCCGTCTCGCCCCCCGACCACAAGGGGTTCGGCCGCAACGTGATCGAACGCTCCGCGGAGAACCTCGGCGGCGAGACGACCCTGACCTTCGATCCGGCCGGCGTGTGCTGGCGGCTAAGGGCGCCCCAGGCCGGGCTGGCGCACTAGGGATTCCGGCGGACGGAGGATGTTAGCGGAGGTCACGCGCGGCCCAGGCAAACTGGATTGCCCTGCCGCCGGTCTTTCCGCCACGTTGCCCGCATGCGTTTTGCGGCAGTCTCGGACATCCACGGCAATCTCCCGGCGCTGGAGGCCGTCATCGCCGACATCGGCGCCCAGGGGGTGACCGAGGTGGTGAACCTCGGCGACAGCCTGTCAGGCCCGCTGTGGCCGGTGGAGACCGCCGGGCGGCTGATCGCGCTCGGCTGGCCCAGCCTCGCCGGCAACCCGTCGCGAAATGAAAAAATTCTGTCGTGAACCGAAAAATCCGCCGTCTCGAGCCGAGCTAGCTTCACCGTTTGGGCCCGGGGGAAGCCGCAGCGATGGATCCTGCCGACGTTGCGCAGGCGAACGAGATCGATCTCGGCGTCGGGGCGAAGATCCGGCTGCGTCGCAAGGCGCTCGGGATCAGCCAGAAGCAGCTCGCTCGGGCGATCGGCGTGTGCTTTCAGCAGATCCAGAAATACGAGAACGCCTCGAACCGGGTGAGCGCCTCCAACCTCTGGGAGATCAGCCAGGCGCTCTATGTGCCGGTCACCTACTTCTTCGACGATACGTGTGAGGCGACGCGCGGATCGCTGGGAAACGCGCAGACGGCCTTGCTCGCATGTCCTGGCGGGGCTGAGCTTGCCGACCTCTTCCCGCGTGTGGAGCTGCGCAAGCGTCGCGGGCTCCTCGAGTTGATGCGGGCGCTGGTCCACGAGGCCAGCTAGTTCGCATGGGGGCGGCCAGAGCCTGACGCCGTCGCGCCGCGAAGCTGTGTTCTCGGGCACCCCCTTCCGTGCGGCCCGGCGATCGGGTATCAGTGGCGCAGCATCCCAGGTGAGGCCCATGCGCACGACGCGCGCGATCTCTTCGACGATGAAAATTATGACCCGCCATCATTGGACGGGGGCGATCCCGCGCGGCCTGACAACCGCCTGATCGCAAGCTTCACCCCGCTCCGGCCAGGACGCGGGGTTTTTCAAAGGGACCTTTCTCCGGCCGGCGCCAACCCTCCAGGAGAATGTCCCATGTCCCAGTTCCCCCTGCAGTCGGTCGCCGCGGCGACGGGCAGCTTCGTCGCCGACCTTCCCGCCCAGGCGCCGTGCCGCGTCGAGGCCAAGGTCGTCAGCCCTGACGGCATGCCGCTGCTCTGCGCCGTCGAGGCGGTGCTCGCGCAGACGCTGTCGAAGCCGACGACCCAGGAGCTGGTCTGGCTGAGCGGCGCGCCGAAGACCGGCGCCCACGTGCTGCAGCTCCAGGCGTTCGGACCGCACAACACCCTGCTGGCGGAAGCCACCCATGAGTTCGAGGTGTGAACTCCGCACGCGGCCATGACCGCGATGCCGGTATTCCACCCGATAGACTCCACCGCCGGCGCGCCTAGGCTGACGATCAACTTGCGGAGGTTCGCGCGATGGCACGGGCTGACAATGCCGCCGACAGCGAGCGGCCGAAGATGAAGGGTAAGGAATACCTGGAGGAGCTGCGGAAGCTTCAGGTCGAGCTCTGCTACGTGCAGGACTGGGTGAAGGCGGCCGGCGCGCGGGTGATCATCATCTTCGAAGGCCGCGACGCCGCCGGCAAGGGCGGGACGATCAAGGCGATCACCGAGCGGGTGAGCCCGCGGGTGTTCCGGGTCATCGCCCTGCCCGCGCCGACCGAGCGCGAGAAGACCGAGCTCTATTTCCAGCGCTACTTCCTGCACTTCCCCGCCGGGGGCGAGATCGTGATCTTCGACCGCAGTTGGTACAACCGCGCCGGCGTCGAATACGTGATGAAGTTCTGCACGCAAGAGCAGCACGACCGCTTCCTGGAGATGACCCCGGCGATCGAGCGTTACCTCATCGACTCCGGGATCATTCTCATCAAGATCTGGCTGGAGGTGGGGAAGGAGGAACAGGAGCGCCGCTTCATGCAGCGCATCACCGACCCCTTACGGCAGTGGAAGCTGAGCCCCATGGACCTGGAGTCCTACGAGCGCTGGTATTCCTACTCCGAGGCGCGCGACCAGATGCTGTCGGCGACCGACGTGCCCCACTCGCCGTGGCACATCCTGCGCTCGGACGACAAGAAGCGGGCGCGTCTGAACGCGATCGCCCACATCCTGTCCAGGATCCCCTACAAGCACGTCAAGCGGCCCGAGGTGAAGCTGCCGAAGCGCTCCGACAAGCACGAGTACGACGACCAGGCGACCTTGCGCGGCCGGAAGTTCGTCGAGACGCGGTACTGAACCTCAGCGGCGTTCAGTCGTCGTCGGGTTCCTGCGGCCACGACCGTGGCGGCAGCCGGCTCATTTCCCGCGCGCGCAGCAACACCCGGTCGAGCGGTTCGCCGCGGAAGACGTAGTCGGCGAGGAAGCTGTCCAGCCAGTCGACGCCCTCGGCGCCGAGCCGTTCGACGAGCGCGGCGGCGTGGGCGGAGCAGTCGTCGATGCGCCGCTCGACTTCTCGCCCTAGAGCATCCGTTTCAGTCATCGGACACACCTCACACCGTCAGCACACAGAATACCGCAGATTTCAGCGCGCGGCTCGGACTTTCACCCGCAAAATCTAAGGCGCCGACCTCCCGGTTAGTCAACGGCGTCAGCCGGGCCGCCACTCGCTGAGTAGCTTGCCGTCCGCGTCTTCAAACGCGACGCGGTCCACCTCGGCGGCGGCGATGCAAAGCGGGCGCGCATCCGGCCCTTCTGAACGGCAGCGAATGGCGCGGCCGCCCGGGAAGGCGGTGAAGCGTCCCTCGAGCACGAGGCGGTAGCCGGCCGCGGGCGGCTTTGGCGGCGGCTCGCCGCGGATCGTGAAGCTGAAAGCCTTGCCCTCGCGCCGGCCGACGCGGGAGCCTTCGCGTTCGAACACCGCGGCGAGCCCCGCGGTCTGCGGCGACGCGGGCGCCGCGATCTCCTCTCCCGCCGTCACAGCTGGGCAGCCTTCGGCGCGCAGCCACGGCCTGGCGAGCCAAAAGCCCTCGACCGCTTCCCAATGGGCGTCGTCGCCCGCGACGATCGGCGCCTCGGTCCAGTCCTCCGGCCGCAGGCTGAGCTCGATCGAGCTTTGCCGGGGCCCCCACTTCCAGCGGGCCAGCCCCGCCCCGCCGTCCGGCGACGCCGCGCCGGGACAGCCGAAAGCCTGGCGGATGACAAAGCGGCGGCCGGCTAGGTCCTCGCCCTCGTCGGGATTCCCGGCCGCATAGGCGGAACTCGCCGCGTCCAGCGCCAGCAACAGCTCGGATCGGCCAAGCGCGACCGGCGCAAGCGTCGGGAGCCTGGGCGCCGTCGCCACGGGAACTGGCGGCGGGGCGGGGGCCGCCGGCGCAGGCTGCGGGGGCGTCTTGGCCTGGCGCTCACAGGCCGCGAGCGTCAGCCCCGAGGCGAGCAGCGCAATAGAAAGTCGGCGGACGGACTGGGGCCACTGAAGCATCGGGTCACCCTAGCATGCAGTCTCCGACGTGCGCCTCGAGCTGCACAACTTTGCGGGTTGACCTCGGTGGCGTCCGGACGTCTGCAAGGGCGATGACTTTCGATCAGATCGCCGCGCTGGTGGTGCTCGTGGGCGTCGTGGGGCTGATGATCCACGGCAAGATGCGCGCGGACGTGGTGGCGCTGCTCGGGGCGGCGATCCTGCTGGTGCTCGGCGTGGTGCGCCCCGTCGAGGTGCAGGGGGCCTTCGCCAGCCCCGCGGTGATGGCGCTGGCCGGGCTGTTCGTCATCGCCTACGCCATCGAGCTTTCGGGCCTGCTGGGACTGATGATCCGCCAGGCCACGCGCCTGTCGATGCGCGTCGGCGCGCTGGGGATCTGGATGGTGATCGGCCTCTGCGGCTCGGTCGGCGGCTTTCTCAACAACACGCCGGTGGTGGTGCTGGCCGCCCCGGTGATCCGCGATGTCGCCAAGTCGCTGGGCCTTTCGCCGAAGCGCTTTCTGATGCCGCTCAGCCACGTCACGGTGATGGGCGGGCTGCTGACCCTGATCGGCACCTCGACCAACCTGCTGGTCAACGACATGGCGCGCAACGCCGACCAGCCGGTGTTCAGCCTGTTCGAGATCACGCCGGTCGGCCTGGTCATCGCCCTGGTCGGCGGCGCCTGGCTGTACCTGGTCGGCGCACGCCAGCTCGGCCGCACGGCCGCGGCCGACGAGGCGCCCGGCCCTGCGCCCGGCCCCGACGAGAAGCCCCCGGCGGTCCACCGCGGCATCGATTTCTCCCGCCTCGGCGAAGCGCGGAACCTGCCCGACGGCTCGGGCGACGCCCGGCTGGGGGACGTCGCGCTCTACACGGCCGCCGACCGGCCGTTCCGACTGAAGTCGGCGCTGATCTCGCTCGGCGTGTTCGTCGCGGTCATCGTCGCCGCCGCGATGGGATGGGCGCCGATCGCCGCCGCGGCCTTTGCCGGCGCCGTCGCCCTGATCCTGCTCAAGGTCATCACCCCCGACGAGGCCTACGCCGGCCTGCGGCCGGAGATCCTGCTGCTGATCGCCGGCATGGTCGTCGTCGGCACGGCGATGGAGGTCACGGGCCTCGCCAAGGCCGCGGCCGACCAGCTGATCGACCTGATCCGACCGCTCGGCCCGTTCGGCGCGCTGGCCGTGCTCTACGGCGTGACCCTGTTCGCGACCGAGTTGCTGTCCAACGCCACGGTCGCCGTGCTGATGACGCCGATCGCGGTCGCGCTGGCCGAGAGCCTGGGCGTCAATCCGCGCCCTTTTCTCGTCGCGGTGATGATGGCGGCCTCGGCCGCGTTCGCCACGCCGTTCGGCTACCAGACCAATGTGCTGGTCTTCAACATGGCCAACTACAGCTACATGGACTTCGTCCGGGTGGGCCTGCCGCTCAACCTCGTGACCTGGGCCGCGGCCATGGCCGCCATCCCGATCTTCTTCCCGTTCTGATCCGGCCGCCCGGCGATCAGGAGGGCGGCCAGCGCCACCGAAAGGCCTCGCGCGCGTCGGATGATGGCGGTAAATCGTTAGGCAATGGCGGCCCGCCTCGTGAATGCGGCCGCCCCGAGCGCGCGACGGTCCCCGCCGCGCGCCGGGAAGAAAGCAAGCTGGAGGAACATCAGGATGAGCGTTTCCGCAGACGCCCGCTTCGACGTCGCCGACGTCACGCCGACGATCGGCAGCACGATACGCTGCGACAAGGCCACGCTGCTGAGCGGCGCCAAGGCGGGCGAGATCCGCCAGATCCTCGAACAGCGCGGCGTGATCGTCTTCCCCGAGGTCAACCTGACCGACGAAGAGCAGATCGCCTTCACCCACACCCTCGGAACCTTCGCGCACGAGGAAGGTGAAGGGATGGCCGGCAAGGACGCCGTCTATCCGATCACCATGGACGAGAAGATCAACCCGATCGCCAGCTACCTGAAGGGCGCCTTCTTCTGGCACATCGACGGCACCATGTCGGACAAGCCGATCCTGGCCTCGATCATGTCCAGCCGCCGGCTGGCGCCGACCGGCGGCGAGACCGAGTTCTGCAACACCTACGCCGCCTGGGACGAACTGCCGGAGGCCGAGAAGGCGCAGCTGGAGAAGCTCCAGGTGGTCCACGCCATGTGGCGCTCGCAGCTCTACTGGCAGCCGGAGCCGAGCCACGCGACGCTCCAGCAATGGATGTCCCGCGGCAAGAACACCCTGCCGCTGGTCTGGAAGCACCGCTCGGGCCGCAAGTCGCTGGTGCTGGGCGCCACCGCCCTGCAGGTCGAGGGCATGGACATCGCCGAGAGCGAATCCCTGCTGGTGCGGCTGCGCGACTGGGCCACCCAGCCGCGGTTCGTCTATCGCCACACCTGGAAGCTCGGCGACATGGTGATCTGGGACAACACCGGCACCATGCACCGCGCCCTGCCCTATGACCACGACAGCGGCCGGCTGATGCACCGCACCAAGCTGGAAGGCGAAGAAGCGTTCGCCTGATCGGTGACGCGGCGGGCGCACCCGCCGGCGCGTTCGCCCTTCCCCACAGCCAGAGACCACGAGAACGGAGCCCCCATGCTGCCGCCCGACCCGCCCGCGCGGATGCCTCAGATCGCGCCCGAGGACTTCTCCGACGAAGCCAAGGAGATGTTCGCCCGCTGGACCCAGGGGCCGTTCAAGGACGCCGACAAGAACCCGGTGCTGAAGACCTTCATCCACGCGCCGAAGCTGGCCGACCTGTTCTCGCAGCTGAACATCCACCTGTTGCTGACCAACAGCGTGCCGGTGCGCCAACGGCAGATCGCGATCATGCGCACCGCCTGGCTCACCAAGGCGACCTACATGTGGTCGAGTCACCTGCGCACCAGCGCCGGTTTCGGCCTTGAGCCGGAGCTCTACGCGCCGCTGAAGGTCGGGGCGGACGATCCCTATTTCACCGAGTTCGAACGGGTGATCATCCGTGCGACCGAGGAGCTGGTGAACGACCGGCGGATCGGCGACGCGAACTGGGCCGCGCTCTCCACCGAGTGGAGCCACGAGCAGATGCTCGACTTCATGTTCACCGTCGGCGCCTACGTGCTGGTCGCCGGCGTGATGCGCTCCACCGGCGTCGAGCGCGAGCCGGAACTGCTGGAGCTGGCGGCGAAATACGGCGCGCCGGACTAGGCGACGAGACGAGTTGAAGGACCGCGTGAGGACAAGATGACGGGAACACTGGCTAACAAGATCGCCCTGGTCACCGGCGCCTCGTCGGGGATCGGCGAGGGCACGGCCCTGGCGCTGGCCGCGGCCGGCGCGACGGTGGCCGTCGCCGCCCGCCGCGCCGACCGGCTGGACGGCCTGGTCCGAAAGATCGAAGCCGCCGGGGGCAAGGCGCTGGCGCTGGCTGGCGACATGACCAACGAGGCGGACGCGAAGCGCGTGGTCGAGGAGACGGTTTCGCAGTTCGGCCGCATCGACATCCTGATCAACTCGGCCGGGGTGATGCAGGCCGGCGGGATCGAGAACTGCGACCTCGACGAATACCGCCGGGTCTTCGACATCAACCTGTTCGCGACGCTCTACACCTGCAACGCGGCCGTGCCGCACATGCTGCAGCAGGGCGGCGGCGACATCGTCACCATCTCTTCGCTCGCCGGGCGCAAGGGCGGGCCGCAGACCAACGCCTATTCAGCGAGCAAGCACGCGGTCAATTCGATGACCGACGCGATGCGCCAGGAGTTGGGCGGCCGCAACATTCGTGTCTGCACGCTGATGCCCGGGGCCACCACCACGGAGGTGGGCGACAACATCTCCGACCCGAACTGGCGCCAGGCGATCCAGGCGCACGTCGCCAAGGACGGCGCGGTGCTGCCGTCGGAAGTGGGCGACACCATCGTCTTCATCCTGTCGCTGCCCCGGCGGGTGAACATCTCCGAGATCTGCGTCCGCCCGACCATCGACACCACCGCCTGATCCCGGCGCCGCCGGGCGCCGCGCCGATTTACTCGGGCACGGTCCAACACACCCGCTGTTGATAGATGGCGGGCGCTGCCCGGCCGCCCGGCCGTCTAGGCGGGTTGGAGCCGTGCTGCTCCTCCGACGTGATCAGTGGCCGCTTGGCCGCGGCGCGACGAAGCCGGTGTTCCCCAGCTTGCCGGAGTTGGTCGTGACCGGCGGCGGGGCAGAGGTCTTCGGATCAATCCCCTGCGGAGCGTGGCTTGGCTGCGTCGGTGGGGACCCGATCTTCGAGCGCAGCGAAGCCGTTTCGAAGGCGCAAACGCCGAGGCGGTAAGAGGCCAGGGCTTCAAGATCATTTTCTTGCCGGGAGAATTTCAACCCTGCACGAAACGCGTCGAGATACTCATTGTATTGATCGGGGCCGACCCCGTTCGGCTCGTGCAATTGCCGCTGGATTTCCGCCGCAGCCCATCCGCGGGCTCGCATTTCCGCCTGCTCGCTCATGCAATCGGACGGGGAGACCTGATGGCGACCGTCGGCCTTGACCGGCGAGGTTGTCGCGCAGACCGAAAGCGTGATCGCCGCGAGCGCCAAGTGCCGCGTCAAGCCATGAGCCGGTCGAAAACTGCGAACAAAGGCGCCTCTGATCACGTCTTATCCCCCTTTTTATTTGCGGCTATTTGGCTAGCGGCATCGGACATCCAGCTCAAGACTTCCTTCGATCTCGTGGGGACGGCGGCGGTGTTTGCTCCGTTTAACTGGCCGATGCGACGATCGGCGGCGCCGATAGCTTCTCTAATTGCCTACTAAATCGATCTGAATTGATGGCGAAGGCGTTGCGACGCATCAAGGAGCGTCCTCCGACCCGAGCCCAGACCGTGACCGCACCCGCCCCCTCCGCCGCCGCGCCACGCCCGACCGAGCTGTCGGGGCGACGCCTGGCGGCTCGCGCCCCGGCGCGGCGCGACGCCGTCCGCGCCGAGGCTGCGGGGTATCCGGTCCTGATCGTCGCGGGCCTCAACAACTCCGGTCCCGGGCATTGGCAGAGCCATTGGCAGCGCGCCCTGCCCGCCGCCGAGCGCGTCGAGCAGGCGGACTGGGGCCGCCCCGACCTCGACGCCTGGCTGCAGCGGCTGGCGCTGGCGGTCGAGCGGCGCCCCGGCGCCTTGCTCGTCGCCCATAGCCTGGGGTGCATCCTGGCCGCGCACCTGGCGCTGCGGCCGCAGGCGCTGCAGGTCGCCGGCGCGCTGCTGGTGGCGCCGGCCGACGTCGATACTCACGGACCCGCCGGCCGGCTGGTCGAGAGCTCCGGGCCGGCGCCGCGCCGCCGGCTGCCGTTCCCGACGACGGTCGTGGCCAGCCGCAACGATCCGTACATGAGCTACCCGACGGCGACCCGGCTGGCGCAGGACTGGGGCGGGACGCTCGTCGATCTCGGCGCGGCCGGCCACGTCAACGTCGAGTCCGGCCACGGCCCCTGGCCGGAAGGGCTCGCCCTGCTCGGCCAGCTGGCCCGGCGGACCGCCTCGCCCGCCCTCTCCCCTCTTCACGAGCTGTAGAAAACGAGACCGATATGGCGCTGGAGCTAGCCGCCCGCCGCAAGATCAATGGCGCGACCCTGCTGGTCGCGGCGCTGATCTATGGCCACTGGGGGGCGCTCACCCTCAACGCCGCCGAGATGCCGCCGCTGCTGGTCGCCGCGCTCGGCGGCTGGCTGCTCGCCTGGCAGGGCTCGCTGCAGCACGAGACCATCCACGGCCACCCGACGCCGTGGCGGCGGATCAACCAGCTGCTCGGCTGCCCGCCGCTGAACCTCTGGCTGCCTTATGAGCGCTACCGCGCGCTGCACATGGCGCACCATGCGACCGAGCAGCTGACCGTTCCGGGCCACGACCCCGAGGCGCGCTATCTCGCCGAGCACGCCGGCCCGTTCGGCCGCCTCGCCGCGCGGCTGACCGCGACCCTGCTCGGCCGGCTGGTGCTCGGCCCGCCGCTGGAGATCGGCGGCTTCCTGGTCGCCGAGGCGAAGGCGGCGCTGGCCGACCGACCCGGCGTGCGGCGGGCCTGGGCGCTGCACCTGGTCTGGGTCGCGGCGATCGCGGCCTGGCTGGTCGGCGTCTGCGGCTTCGGCCTGGGCGAGTATCTGCTGTGCTTCGTCTATCCAGGCGCGGCGCTGTCGCTGCTGCGCTCGTTCGCCGAGCACCGGGCCGACCCAGAGCCCGGGCGGCGGATCGCGGTCGTCGAGAACGCGCCGGTCCTCGGGCTGCTCTACCTGAACAACAACCTGCACGCGGCGCACCACGCCTTCCCGCAGGCCTCATGGCGCGAGCTGCCCGGGCTCTACGCGCGGCATCGCAGCGCGCTGCTCGCCGCCAACGGCGGGCTGGTCTACCGCGGATACGGCGAGGTCTTCCGCCGTTTCCTGTTCGCGCCGCACGACGCCGTCATCCACCCGCAACTCGGCGCCGTCGCGCCGGAGGCCGTCGCATGAACGCCTGGTCCCCCGTCCCGCCGACCTGCCACGCCGCGACCGCGCTGGCGCCGATCGCGGCCCTTCAGATGTACGACGGGCCGCAACTGCAGGCGGCCAACGACGCGCTGTGGCGCGCCGTCGCCGAGCGCCTGACCGCCGAGGGCGTCGCCGACGTGCCGGCGCAGCTGACCCGCGCGCCGGACCTCGCGGCGACCTGGAGCTCGCCCGCCCTGCTGCTGGCGCAGACCTGCGGCTATCCGCTGATCAAGGGCCTGGGCGACCGCGTCCAGCTGGTGGCCACGCCGCGTTACCGCGCGCCAGGCTGCGAGGGGCCGTTCCGCCGGAGCGCCGTGGTCGTCCGCGCGCACGATCCCGCCGATCGGCTCGCCGAGTTGCGCGGCGCGCGCTGCGCGGTGAACGACGCGATGTCGGATTCCGGCATGAACCTGCTGCGCGCGGCGGTCGCGCCGCTGGCCGACGGCCGCGCCTTCTTCCAGGAGGTGGTCATCACCGGCTCGCACCTCGCCAGCGCCGAGGCGGTGGCTGGCGGCGACGCCGACGTCGCAGCGCTGGACGCCGTCAGCTATGCGCATCTGCGCCGCTTCCGGCCGGAGCTCGCCTGGCGGCTGCGCCGGCTGGCCTGGACCGAGCGGACGCCCGGCCTGCCGCTGATCACCGCCGCCACGACGCCGGCCGCCACCCTCGCCGCGCTGCGGCGCGCGCTCGCCGGCGTCGCCGCCGACCCGCGCTTCGCCGAAGTGCGCGAGACCCTGCTGCTCGACGGCTTCAGCCCGCTGCCGCTGCACTACTACCGGCTGACGGCGCACCGCGAAGAGCGCGCCCAGGCGCTGGGCTATCCGACGCTGCAATGAGCGCGAGCGGCAAGCGTGGCGATCGAGAGTGTCCGCCAGTGGACGGAACGCGGCGCCGAGCCACCCTAGGCTGGCGCCATGTCCCAGACAGAGGCCACCCTCGACATCGCCGATGTCTTTCGCCGACGCGCCTGGCAGGCCGAGGCCGAGGCGCGACGGGCCACTGACGAGGTCACCCGGGAGGTCCTGACGCTCGTCGCCGAGACCTGGCGGGAGCTGGCCTTGAGCGCGGCCAGGCGGCATCGACGGCGCGAGGCGGCGCTCGCCAAGTCCATGGTCGCGCAAGACTAGGTCAGCCGCCGACGATCCAGCTCTCCGGCGGACTCGCGGTCTGGAAACCGATCAGCCGCATCTGCCCGCCGTCGAACGACAGCAGGGTGTCGGATCCCGACTGGCTCAGGCTGTAGCTCGTCCCCGGATCGAGCAGCACGCGGTCGCCCTCGGCCGGGTTGAAGCCCTGCACCCGGTCCAGGCCGCCGCCGGCGTGGAAGACATCGCCCCCAGCGCCGCCGACGATGGTGTCGTCGCCCAGGTCGCCCGACAGCCAGTCGTCGCCCTGGGCCCCGCGGACCAGGTCCGCCGCCTGCCCGCCTCGCAGCGTGTCGGCGCCTGAGCCGCCGGTCACGGTGTCGGTGCCGAGATTGCCGTTGGCGATGTTGCGGCCGCTGGACGCCAGGGCGTCGATCACGTCGGCGCCCTGGCCGCCGAGCAGCCAGTCGCCGCTGGCCGAGCGGCCGACCAGGCGGTCGTCGCCGGTGTTGCCGTTGACGTCGTCGAACCCTGCGCCGCCCTCGAGGGTGTCGTTCCCGCCGCCGCCGCGCAGATAGTTGGCGCCGCCGAGCACGGCGATCAGGTCGTCCCCCGCCCCGCCCTCGACGCGCACGTCGGCGCCGCGCAGGCGGCCGTCCAGCAGCAGGTTCGCCGCGCTCGGGCCGGCGACCTGCAGCCGGTAGGTTCCGGCCGTCACGCCGACGCCGTCGACCTCGACCACATAGTCGCCGCCCGCAGGCGCCACGAACTGCAGGTGCGCATCCAGCCCCAGCCCGCCGTCGTCGTTCTCGGCGACCACCGCGCCGGCGGCGTCGAGCACCCGCACCACGGGGTCGGCCAGGCTGGCGACGCCGCTGCTGACGCCGATCAGATCGACCACATAGGTCGCGCCGCCGCTCAGCGCGGCGGTGAACCGGTCCACGCCGGCCACGGGGATGTCGCCCAGCGCCTGCGCGCCGATCGCCGGGGCGGCGGTCCAGTCAAGCGGCCCGCCGGGGTTCGCCAGCGCGTCGAGGATCTCCGAGGCGATCTGGGCGTGGGTCTGGGCGGTCGGATGCAGCTTGTCGAAGAACAGGAAGCCGCGGCCGGTCGGATCCAGCGCGCCGCCCTGGGCGGTGAGCGCCTGAACGACGTTGGCGAAGGCGTACTGGGCCGGGTTGGCGGTCACCGCGTCGGTGTAGGCGTCGAAGTGGAACTGCAGCAGGGTCGAGCCGACCGGCCGCGACAGCCCCGCAAGCTGCGCCTCCACCAGATCGTCGACCTTGTGCGCGTACTCCGCCGCCAAGCTGCGCCGAGCGGCCTCGTCCTGGCCGCCGAGATAGGCGGGCACGGCGCCGACATTGGGCACGTCGGCGACCACGACATGCCGCGCGCCGAGGGCGAACAGGCGGGCGACTTCCTGAACCAGCTCGGCGGCGATGGCGGCGATCCGCGCCTCGGCCTCGGCGCCGGTCACCGCCGCGCCGCCGGTGGGCACGAGGGCGAGGATGTCGTTCGCGCCGACGCCGACCACGTAGAGGGCGTTCGGATCGGCGGTGTAGGTCTCGTAGATCCTGACCTGCGCCTCGAGCGCCGGCGCCGGATCCGGCCCCTGGATCACCCGCGCGCCGCCATAGGCGAAGCTCAGGTTGTTCCCCTCGGGGCGGTTGCCGATCGGGGTCGGAAAGCCGAGCTGGCTCTCGGCGACGCCATAGGGAAAGGTCGGCTTCTGGGCGAGGCCCAAGGCCTTGTTGCTGATCAGGTCGCCGTAGTTGTAGCCATTGCTGAAGCGCCCGCCGAAATAGCCCCTGTCGGCGGTCGGCGCGCCGTCCGGAACCGAGGCGAACGGGAACCTGCCGAGCTGCTCGGCGGCCCGCAGGTCATTGCCCGGATCGAGCAGGCTGTCGCCGAAAGTGTAGACGCCGGTGAAGGCCGGCAGCGGCGCGGCGGAAGGCTCGGCAGGCATGGAGATGCTCGCGTGTCGCTGCTCCGACTTGGCAGGAGGTCACTGACGCGGCCGGGCGAAGTTCGTTGCAGCGCCGGCTGTTGAACTTGTCTTGAGCCGCCTCGCCTGGCGCAAAGCGCGCGGCGGCTTTCCGCATTTCCAGGACGGGACATGTCCTCCGCTAATGGTCTCGCGGCGCGCGGCGCGCCACTTTCCCGCGCCGCGGGGGCTCCGCCGGTGAGGACGTCATCGTCCGATGCTGCTGAACCTGCAGATGCTGCGGGCGCTCGCCGCGTATCTCGTGGTGCTGGTGCATGCCGAGCCGCTCGCCGTGCGCGCCGGACTGCCGGAGCGCTCGCTGCATTTCGGCGCCAGCGGGGTCGATCTGTTCTTCGTGATCAGCGGCATGATCATGGTGATCACCACCGCCGATCGGCGGCACACGCCGCTGTCCTTTCTTCGCGACCGGCTGACGCGGATTGCGCCGCTCTACTGGGCCATCACCCTGGCCGTGTTCGCGATGGCCTGGGTCGCTCCCGCCCTCCTGCAGTCAACGACGGCCGATCCCGTTCACCTGCTCAAGTCCATGGCCTTCGTGCCCTAAGTCCGGGCCGGCGGGGATCTCAATCCGATCGTCTTCGTCGGGTTGGTCGCTGAACTATGAGATGATGTTCTACCTGCTGTTTTCGCTGAGTTTTATTGCTCGGCGACAGCTGATCGGGGTGACGGCGACCGGCCTGCTGCTGGCGGGCGTCGTGCTCGCCGGCCTGTGGCGGCCGCCGGCCGATCCGGTGCTGGGCTTCTACTGCAACCCGATGATGCTGGAGTTCGTCGCCGGCATGGCCCTGGGCCTGCTGCTCCCTCGACTGCGTCCCGGGACGGCCTGGCGATGGCCGGCGGCGGTCGCCGGCGCGGCGGGCCTGGTGCTGATGCTGCTGTGCAGCGCGGTCTGGCTCGACCAACGCGCCTGGACCGTGCCGCTGCTGGCGAGCCTCGTCGTCGCCTCGGCCGTGATCGCCGAGCGCGCCGGCCTGACCGTCAGGGCCGGCTGGGTGCTGCTGCTAGGCGCGGCCTCCTACGCCGTCTACCTCACCCACTTCTTCTGCACCCAGGCGTTCGCTGAGGCGGCCGAGCGGCTGCAACTCGGCCCGGTCGGCTCGGCGGCGCTCATTCCCCTGACCCTGGTCGCCGTCGGCGTCCTGGGGGTGGCGACGCACCGGGCGCTGGAGCTGCCGCTGACGAAATGGGCGCGGCGCGCGCTGGAGCCTGGCGCCCGCCGCCGGCCGCTACAGGCCGCTGCGGCAGGCCGCGCAGAGGCGATCGACGTCCCCGGCGTCGTGGTAGAGGCCAAAGCCGATCCGCAGCACGTCGTCGCGCACATCGGTCAGGACGTGGCGCTCGGCCAGGGCCCGGCTCCAGGCGGCGGCCTCCGGATGGCGGAAGGCCAGGAAGCGGGCGGCGGGCCGATCGCCCGGCGGGTTGAGCAGGGTCGCTTCGGCGAGCCGCCCGGCCCGACCGGACCGCATCTCTGACAGCAGTTGGCCCTGCAACGCCGCGACATGGGCGCTGACGACCGGCGTGCTCAGCCCGTTCTCGTCGAGCATCCGCGCGGCGGCGACGAAGCGATAGAGGCCCGACGGATCGAAGGTCGCGCCGAGGAAGCGGCCGGCGTCGCGGCGATAGCCGACCGCCCCGGCGACGCCCTCCAGATCGGCGAACTCGGCGTACCAGCCGCTGACCACCGGGCGCGGGCCGAAGCCGGGCGGCGCGTGCAGGAAGGCCGCGCCCTCGCCGGCCATGGCGTACTTGTAGCCGCCCGCCAGATAGAAGAGACGATCGGCCACCGCCGCGAGGTCGGTCGGCACGGCGCGGAACCCGTGGTAGCCGTCGACCACCAGCCACGGGCCCTCAGGCCTGGTCAGCTCGGCCAGCCGCCAGGCCTCGTCGAAGACCACGCCGCTCTTGAAGAAGACGTGGCTGACGAAGACCAGGTCGAAGACGCCCGACCGCGCCACCTGGGTGAACCGCTCGGCGAAGTCCGGGTCCTCGGCCGCCACCAGGGTGAGCTCGATCTCGCCGGCCTCCGCCCAGCGCTGCGCCTGCCGACGGAAGGAATGGAATTCGCCGTCGGTGGCCAGCACCCGCAGCGGCCGCCGCGGAAAGGCCGACATCAGCGCAACCAGCAACGCATGGGTGTTCGGCGCGAACACCACGCTGTCGGCCGACGGCAGCGACAGCTCGCGCGCGACGCGGGCCTGGGCCGCGGGATAGACCTCGCCCATCACCCGCGCCCATTTGCGGTCGGCCAGGACGGCGGCGTCCTGCCAGGCCTGCAGCTGGGCTTCGAAGGTGGCGTCCGGCCACAGGTGATGACTGTGCGCGGCGTAGTGCAGGCGCTGCGGATCGGCCGCCAGCGCGCGGGAAAAGAGGTCCTTGCGGGCGCTCAAAGCTTGGTCCTGAGCGACCACAGCTCCGGGAAGCAGCGCCGCTGCAGGGTGCGGGCGAGATAGCCGCTGCCCTCGGTGCCGCCGGTCCCCGGGCGGCCGCCGATGATCCGCTCGACCGTCAGCATGTGCTTGTGCCGCCAGGTCAGCAGGGCGTCGTCCAGGTCGACCAGCTTTTCGGCCAACTGGTAGAGCGCCCAGTAGCGCTCCGGCTCGCGGTAGACCGCCAGCCAGGCCGCCTCGACCGCCTCGCTCGGCTGATAGGGCTCGGTGACGTCGCGGCCCAGCACGCTGGCCGGCAGGTCAAGGCCGCTGCGCGCCAGTTCGGCGAGCGCGGCGTCATAGAGGCTGGGCTCGCCGAGCGCCTGGGCCAGTTGCGCATGGGCCGCCGAGCCTGGTGCGTGAAACCGCAGGAACTGCGCGTCCTTCAGCCCGAGCAGGTATTCCACCGTCCGGAACTGATGCGACTGGAAGCCGGAGCTGGGGCCGAGCTTGTCGCGGAAGCTCAGGTAGTCGGCCGGCGTCATGGTCGCCAGCACGTCCCACGACAGGGTCATGATCATCTGGATCCGCGAGACCCGGGCCAGCGCCTTGTAGGCCGGCTCCAGGTCGCCGGAGGCGACCAGCGCCCGCGCCAGGGTCACCTCGTGGATGATCTCCTTGAGCCAGAGCTCCTTGTTCTGGTGGATGACGATGAACAGCAGTTCGTCGTGGCAATCGCTCAGCGGCCGCTGCGCAGACAGCAGCTCGTCGAGGGCGAGATAGCGCGCATAGGACATCGGCTCGCTCATGAGCCGAATTTAGGCCCGCCGGCCGGCGAATGTCTCTGTCCCTAGTGCGGGTGCGAGAGCTGGTTCAGGCCGCCGGCCAGCCGATCGTGCGCTTCCGGCGCGGCGGGCGCCTGACGCCGGCGCAGCGCGACCCGCCAGAGCGCGCCGACCACCAGCACCCAGCCATAAGGAACGTCGCGGTGCAACTTGCTCAGCTCTTCCATGGCGGCCTGCCCTTCTGCCGGAAAATCCAGGGAGAAGGTGCCGGCTGGACACCGCCGCCTCAAACGGGTTCTCCTGCTACCTGCATAAGGACTGCTTATGTCTGACCCGCTCGCCGCCATCCCGCTCAGCGCCATCCGCGTGTTCGAGGCCGCCGCCCGTCTGGGCAGCTTCACCCGCGCCGCCGGCGAGCTCGGCATGACCCAGGCCGCGGTGAGCTGGCAGGTCAAGGCGCTGGAGAAGCGGCTCGATCAGCCGCTGTTCCTGCGGCTGCCGCGGGAGGTGGCGCTGACGCCGGCCGGCGAACGGCTGGCGCGGGCGGCGAGCGAGGCGATGGCGGCCTTGCGCAGCGCGCTGGCCGACATCACCGGCGATGGCGAGGCCGTGCTGGCGATCACCACCCTGCAGACCTTCGCGACCCGCTGGCTGGCCGGCCGGCTGGGCGGCTTCCAGCTGGCGCATCCGCAGATCGCCGTCCGCCTCGACTCGGACAACCGCATGCGCGACCTGCTGCGCGGCGAGGCCGATGTCGCGCTGCGCTGGAGCCGGCGTCAGCCCTGGCCGGGCCTGGAGGCGATCTTCCTGTTCCCGACGGCGGAGACGGCGCTGGTCACGCCCGAGGCGATGGCCAAGCTCGGCCCGAACCCACGGCCCGCAGACCTGCTGAACGCGCCCCGGATCGGCATCGAGGCGGAATGGGCGGAATGGTTCCGCAATATCGGGGTCGCGACGCCGCCGACCGGGCCCGCGCCGGCCCGGCTCTCGGCCGACACCCAGGCGCTGGAGGTGTCCGCCGCCATGGCCAGCGGCGGCGTGGCGCTCGGCTCGCCGGTGATGTTCGCCGCCGACATTGCGGCCGGCCGGCTGCTCCAGCCGTTCGACGTCTATATCGCCGAGGATACCGGCTACTGGCTGCTCTATCCGCAGGACCGCCGCCGCACCCGCAAGATCGCCGCCTTCCGCGACTGGCTGCTGGCCGAACTCGCCGCCGACGCCACCGCCCAGAGCATGCTGCGCCGCCACCCCGGCCTGGCGGCCAGGGACTAGAGGCGGCCGCCGAGGAAGTAGGCGGCGACCAGGGCTGCGACCAGCAACCCGAGCCAGGCGTCGGTCAGGTAGCGCAGCAGCGCCGGCGCGTGACGGACGTCCATGAACTCGCGGAAGATCACCCGCACCTTGATCGCCGAGATCAGGATGACGCTGAGCGTCACGCCGGCGTTGGGCTCGAACCCTTGGCCGCGCTGCACGCTGATCCACCAGGACACTAGGGTGATCGCCGACAGGCCGAACCAGGCGATCGGCAGTCTGGCCCGAGACAGGAGACGCATCCCAATCACCTCATCACGTAGAGCAGAGCGAAGATGATCACCCACAGGAAGTCGACCATGTGCCAGTAGGTGGTTCCGGTCTCGATGATTTCCTGCGAGCGGCGCGCCGGGCTCCACAGCTGGTAGACCACGACGCCGAGCACGATGAACCCCACCAGCACGTGCAAGAGATGCATGCCGGTCAGGAAGTAATAAAACGAGAAGAACTCGTTGGTCGAAAAGGTGAGGCCCTGCTCGATCTTGACGATCCACTCGTAGAGCTTCGAGCCGCAGAACACCAAGCCGATGAAGATCGTCAGGAAGACCGCCCTCAGCGCGCCGCGATAGTCGCCCTGCCGCGAGCGCTGGGCGCAGCGCGCGACCGACCACGAACTGGTCAGCAGGATCAGGGTGTTGAGCACCCCGACGCCCTGGCTGAGGTGCGCCTGGGAGCGCAGGTAGAGTTCGGGATCGGCGGCGCGGTGGAGCACGTAGACGACGAAGTAGCTCGAGAAGATCAGCGCCTCGAACAGCACGAGGGCCCACATGTCCGGCTGCCCGGGGACGGCCAGCGCGGGACGGCCCGCCTGCTCCGCGGCCACGGACCGGCGGACGTCGGCGTCTGCGACGTGGGTCATCGACGGGTCTTTCTGGTTTGAATCGCGGACGACATCAGTGCGCATGAGGTCAGTCCCGGATCGGACCGGCGCTCAGGTCCTCCTCGACGATCATCTTCCGAAGCAGCGTGATGAAGGCCGAGGTGTAGATCACGAACACCACCATGTTGATGTAGAAGGCGATCACGCCGTTCCAGGCGAACGGGCCGCTCTTGAAGATCCAGGTCGGCGCGATCACCACCTCGGTCATCGCGTTACAGATGTTGAGGTAGGCGAACCACTTGGGCAGCACCCGGTTCTTGTCGATCAGGATGGCCACCGCCCAGACGACGGAGCCGATCAGGAAGATGCCCATGGTGCCGCCGAACGCCATGAAGCCGAAGTCGTAGAGCAGGCTGATCTGGCTCAGGTCCCGGTCCGGGCGCATGGCCCCGACCGACAGGACGATGCAGGTCAACAGCATGCCGGGGACGGCCGCGAGCGAATAGATCGCCAAGTACGAATAGGCGAAGGCCGGACTGACCGACATGCGTCGCATCGAATAGGCGATCAGCGCATTGGCGGGCGTCGTGAAGCCGGCGATCAGGAAGATGATCCCGAACCCGGCGAGCACGCCGAGGTGGTTGTCGTTGAACCATTGCCCGATCCGCACCAGCTCCCACCAGGGCTGCGGCGGCGGCTGGGTGCGCGACATCACGAAGAAGACGATGCCGAAGATGTTGTAGAAGACGACGATCGCGCCCCAGGCGAGCCACAGCTCCAGCTTCGGGTTGTGACGCCATTGCCCGACGATCCGATCCAGTATCGAGTTGCGCGGCGGCGGCGGCGCGAGGCTCTCGACCGCGCCGTTCACGCCGCCGCCCCTTGCTCGCGACGCTGACGGTAGATGGTCTGGCCGAGCACCACCGCCATGACCAGGATCCACAGGCCGATCGCGATGTTCTTCACCCAGAACGACAGCAGGCCGTCCCAGGCGATCGGCCCCTCGGTGGCCAGGGCGACGAAGGAGGCCGGCGCAAGTGCTGCGGCGACGACCAGGTTGAAGTGCGCGACCCAGGTCTTGAAGACCGGTTTCGGCTGGCGGTCGAGGTAGATCGACAGCGCAAGGATGACGCTCTGGCCGATCAGGAAGCCGACCTGGCCGGTGAAGGTCACCCAGGCCAGGTCATTGAACAGCTGGATCAGCTCCGGGTCGCGCTCCGGACGGAAGGCGGCGAGCAGCCAGAACAGGTCGGCCATGAAGAACAGGGTCGGTCCCCCGGTCAGGCAGCCGTAGAAGCAGAAGGCGAGGATCGGCGTCTGATGCGCCATCCGGCGGATCTGCATCACGATCAGCGCCAGGAACGGGATCAGCGCGACGCCGAACCAGTTGAACACCACCATGCTGTAGCGGATGCGCGGCAGATTTTCCGGGTCGCGATAGAAGGCCGCGACCGCCTCGGCCGACAGGGTCGGCGACATCGGATGGACGAAACCCGGGAAGGTGAGAAACGCCAGCCCCCAGATCAGCGCCAGCAGCGGGAGCGACCAGAGCAACAAGAGCTCTCCATTCACGCTCTTCATATCAATCCACTCCCGACAGCCATATTCGCGCGCAGCACGTGCCGATCACGGCCCACCAGGGGCCGGCTCAACTTTGTGGGCGAAGAATAGAAGCGCGCCGGGAGCGCCACTACATTCAGAATTGGCCAGCAGGCTGAAAATTGGACGCAAGCCGTCCGCCGGGATGTCCGATGACCGAAGCCGGATCAGCCGGTCAGTGGCGCAGCAGGGTCTGCCGGAACTGGCCGGGCGTCATCCCCGCCGCCCGCCGGAAGGCGAAGCAGAAGTTCGACGACGAGGCGAAGCCCAGGGCCGCGGCGATCGCCGTGACGCTCTGGTCGCTCGCCAGCAGCCGCTTGGCGTGCTCCATCTGGCTTTCGGCGACATAGGCGCCGATCGAGGCCCCGCGGCTGGCGCGGAAGCCGCGGGTCAGTTGCCGCACCGAGATCCGGCAGAGGTCGGCCAGCACCGGCAGGGTGGGCGCCTCGCGCACCTCCTTCAGCCGCTCATCGATCAGCCGCAATTGCCAGGGCGCGAGGCCGCCGTGCGGCTGGCCTTTTCCGATCGCGCCGCCGAGGCGGAACAGCTCGATGGTCAGTTGCCCGGCCAGCAGTTCGACCAGCATTTCGCTGGCGAAGCCGGGCTGCTTGGCCTCTTCGGCGAGGCGCAGCAGCACCTGGCGGACCTTGGCGTCGCGGACGTCGAGGGTGGCCCGCAGGTGCTGGTCGGTCAGCGCCGGCCGGCCGTCGAACAGCTTGAGCATGGGCTCGGGCGCGAGTTCGCAGATGATCGAGGTCAACGACGAGGCCTCGTCGCTCTTGGCGAGCAGTTCGAGGTTCGGCGGCATGACGAAGATGTCGCCGATGCGCTCGAAGCGCTGCGCGGCCCACTGATCCTGAAAGCGGCCGCGACTGCTGCGATGGCGCGACGTCAGGCACAGCTCGACGCGGAAGGCGCCGTCGGTGCGCAGCACGCTCTCGGGAGGCTCGGCGAAGTGATAGCGCACAAGCTGCACCTGAGCGCTCGATGACCTGAGCGCCGCCTCGACCTCGATGGCCCCTTTTGCGGCCTCCGCCATCCGCTGATGGTAAGTCATCCAGGCCCCCGACCAAAGCCCACCGCGCGGCGAGCCCACGACCGCGCCGCCGCCGGCTTCGTCGAGCATGGCGCCGTTGCGCTCGCGCGCAAATGGCCGGGCGCGGGTCTGCTCAGAGCGGCAGGCGGTTGCCGGCCAGAATTCAGCGTCGCGGCCAATCCTCAACGTTGCCCTGCGGGGGCGCTGGACTAGCGTTGTCGGCCACGGGACCGAGCCCCGCGGCCACGCGGCTCGCCCCCAAGACAGAACACAGCGGAGGAATTCCATGTCGCAGCGCTATCGGGTCATCCAATGGGCCACCGGCAACTGCGGCGCGCGGGCGATGCGCGAGGTGATCCGCGATCCGCGGATGGAGCTCGTCGGGGTGCTGACCTACGACCCGGCGAAGCACGGGGTCGACGCCGGCGAGCTGTGCGGCGAGGCGCCGATCGGCATCAAGGCGACCACCGACCGCGCCGCCATCCTCGCGCTGCAGGCGGACTGCGTGAGCTACATGCCGCGCGCAACCGGCAGCGGGATCACCCGCGCCGGCCTGCCCATCGAGCAACTGCTCGACGACGCCCTGGCGATCACCGGCTCCGGCAAGAACATCGTCACCACCTGCACCGACTTCTTCGACGGCGGCCACGAGCGGCTCGGCGAAGGGCGCGACCGGCTGACCGCAGCCTGCCAGCACAGCGGCGCGACCATCTACGCCAGCGGCGGCGACCCCGGGTGGTTCACCGAGACCCTGCCCCTGCCCTTCCTCGCCAACATGCGGCGCATCGACCACATCGAGCTCGAGGAGTTCGGCGACATGTCCCGCCGGCCGTCGCCCCACATGCTGTTCGAGCAGATGCGGTTCGGAAAGCCGCTCGAAGAGTACGACGTCGAACGTCGCAAGACCCATCTCTACGGCGAGTACCTGCCGACGGTGCGCTCCCTGGCCAAGGTCGCCGGGCTGGAGATCGACGAATGGGGCGTCGAGGGCGGGGTGGCCGCGGCGCGGGTCGACACCGAGATCGCCGCCGGGTCGCTCAAGGCCGGCACCGCCGCGGCCCAGCGGATCATCATCTACGGGCTGAGCCAGGGCGTCGAACGCATCCGCTTCATCCAGTACGGCTACGTGACCCGCGACATCGTCCCCGACTGGGGCATGGGCCCGCTCGGCTGGCGGCTGAAGTTCAAGGGCGACACCCCGCTGCACGTCGAGATCCCCTGGCAGGTGCCGCTGGACCGGATCCACGACTTCGTCCCGGGCTTCAACGTCAACGGCCTGGTCAACGCCATCCCCTACCTGAGCACTGCGCGGCCCGGCTTCGTGACCGCCGCCGACCTGCCGCCGATCCTGGCGAGCGGACCGCAGTTGACTGCGGGCTAGGCCGGCGCGAGCAGCAGGCGTCGTGCTTGCGCCCCTGCGTGCGCCCGAAGTGGCGTTGTCGGTGAACCTGAACGATCTGCAGCCGCCTCAGGCGAGCGGCCGCGCGACGAGTTCGGCGTCAAGCCACCGCTTCACCCAGCCCCTGACGCGCTCTTCTTCCCCCAGCAGGTCGTGGCAGCCGCGATAGGTGACCGTGAACAGGCCGCGCTCCTGCAGCCGCAGCACAGCCTCCTCGAACCGGTCCGCGAGCCGTCCGCCGCGGGCGCCGCTGGCCAGCTCTTGCGCGACGCCGATCGCATTGAGCACCGTACCGACCCGGCGCACGACCGGGCGGGATTCAGCGCCGGCCAGGCTGAGGTAAAGGCCGAGCTTCTTGGCGAGCACATCGGCTCCGCGGTTCATCCGATGATCGAAGTCCAGCAGCGCGGGATTCAGCCGACGGGTCGGCGCGTCGTTCCAGCAAGCCTTCAACCCCGGCCGCAGCGACACCACAAAGGCGGTCTGCCCCTCCCCCACCGGCGCCACGGACAACAGCGGTTCGTCGTCGTCGCCGACTGTCAGGCGGCCCAGGCGCATCAGTTCACGGCCGATCTGCTCCTCCAGGGCCTGACGCTCGTCACCCCAACGTCGACAGCCCTTCGCGTCCAGGAATTCGGCGCAGCTCACGAGGCGGACCTCGGAGCCCTCCGCCTGAAAGCGATCGACCAGGACCGTCAAGACGTCCAGGGCCAACGGCGAGATGGCGTGAAGCTCCCGCCACGCCGTAGCGGCGTCGACGGCGTCCAGCCGTACGCGGACAGGCTCAAAACCGATACGCAGAGTGATCTGAGCGCAGCCCTCGCCCTGTCGCCAGCCGGCGGCCTCCGCGCCGGGTCCGCCGCACATCAACGCTCCCATTAACGCGCGCAAGGTCAGATGATCCGGCGCAACAACGCCCGAGGGCGCGCCATCGTCGGTGGTCTCGCGCAGTCCGCGTCGAACTCTCGCTTGCAGTAAATCGATCGGATGCAACGGCGTCACCGCCGCACTGCTCAGACGGCTGATCTCGCCGCTCAAGCCGGCGCCCTGTCTGCGTGCCAGCATCGCTCGCCCCTTTCCCCACCGCGGTCTCCCGCTGGCCGCAACCTTGAGTGCGATGAAGAAGAACCAAACTAACGAATGTTAGACTCTGGTTTGGAATGATGGTGCAGCGCACAGGCCCGTCAGGGCGGTCGCTACTTAGCGTAGCGCCGCACAACCCGGCGCGGCAAGAATCAACCTTTCCGGGATTTAGCGTAAGCACGTACTGGCCGTCGAATATTCACGCTATTCAGGTATTCGTCAGGAAGCGATGAGCGGCGCCTTCAGCGGCGTCTGGGCGTGCGCACACCCGTAGGTTCGCCGGCGACCCGAACGCGCAGCGTTGCACGCAGCATCTCCAGGTAGAGACGGCCGAAGCCGGCGGAAGGGATCGACCCGCGGACAGCGCGCGAGCTTGAGGCAAGCATACCTAACATCCTTTAATTCAGTTCTCCCTCCTTGCACTCAAGCTTGTCTACTGCGGGTCTAGCCCGCGGCTGTCTTAGTCGCGACCGCGGGCGCCCTCGCCGAATTCCTTGAGATCCAAGGTGGCTGTCCGAGCCGCCGCGTCGCGCGACCGGCGCGCGTCGGGAGCTATCAGCAATGCGCCGGCGGATCAGTTCTGCGGGCGCCGGAGCAAAGCAGATGTCGGGTCTGATTTCCCCCTTGCGCGATGCCGCCTGGTTCGACGCAGCGCGCGGCCGAAACTACCCGAAAGTGATCGCCCTCTGTTACCTGCCGATCCTCATCGTCGGCTTCTATGTTCTCGTCCTGCACGACAGCCAGTCGGACTTCGCCGCCTTTTGGGCTGCCGCCCGGCTAAGCTGGCGCGATCCGCTTGCAGCGTGGGATTTTCATCAGGTCGCAGCGCTGCAGACCTGGTTCCCGGAAGACCGCTGGGTGCCATTCGTCAGCCCTCCGCAGTTCCTGCTGCTGGTCGCGCCGTTCGGTCTGCTCCCGTTCGGCCTCGCCCATGCGCTCTGGTTCGGCCTCACCTTCGCGCTGTACCTGCTGGCCGGCAGAGGGTTGTTGAGCGGCTGGACGCTCGCCGCCTTCTCGCCAGTGTTGATGGTCGGCATTGGCGGGCAGACGGGCCTCCTGACCGCGGCGCTGATCATTGGCGCGATCAACCTGCTCGAGCGCCGCCCGTTGCTCGCCGGCCTGTTGTTCGGAATGCTGATCATCAAGCCGCACCTGGCGTTGCTCGTCCCGTTCGCGCTCCTGGCGGGACGGCGGTGGCGGGCTATCGCCGGCGCTGTGGCGGGCTCCGCAGGCCTGCTCCTGCTGAGCTACGCCGCCTTCGGCCCCGAGTCGTTCGAAGCCTTTCTGCGCGCCAACAGCCTATCGCGCGAAGTCCTCACCAGCGGCGTCCATGCCCTCAAAATGCAGTCGGTGTTCTCGACGGTGCTGGCCTTGCGCGGGGGGATTGCGCTTGCGAGCCTGACTCAGGCGATCGCCGCCGGGGCTGTCGCCTATCTGGTCTATCGATGCTGGCGCGCGCCCGGGGAGACGCTCCCCAAGGGCGCCGTCCTCACGGCGGCCATCCCGCTGGCGACGCCCTACGTCTATGGCTACGACATGGCCTTGGCGGTTCCCGCGCTCGCTTGGCTGATCCGTGAAGGCGCGCGCAACGGCTTCGCCCCGTGGGAGAAGCTCACGATCGGGGCCGCGTTCGCCGCGCCGCTCATGGCCGAGCCTCTGGCCCGCGCTGGCCTGGGGCTCAACCTAGGACCGCTTCTGCAGATCGTTCTGCTGACCTTGATCCTCCGGCGGCTCGGGGCGCCGCCGTCAGGCGCGCTCGCAGCCGAGCGCCCGGCAACCGACGGGCACACCAGCTCCTATGGCTGACGCCCTCGGCGGGGACATGCATTGCATCATAGTCATCGCCGTACAGGCGCCGCCGCCCCGACGCGATGGCCGAGCTTGAGCGGGCGGCCGCATCGGGCGGCGGGATAGACGACCGGACGCCGTAGCGCTCGACCGCCTCATCGAAGAGGCGCTGTGCGCCGTGCCTAGATCCGTAGGTAACGCGCTGCGAAGGCTCGCCGCCTGCCCGCTCGTCCCTGTAGGGGCGGCTTGACGTGGGCATTGGCCAGCGTCGGCATCCCGAGCCGCATGAAACGCATCAGGGCGAAGGCCGTCGGTGACCCCGGGAGGGCGTCTCCTTCCCGCAACTGCCGGGATCGGGCGTGCGACCGTCAGCGGCGCGAGCCGTCGCCGACGATCGCGTTGTCGGACGCCGGCGCGCTTGTTCATGGCCGATGATCCGCAGCAAGGCGGCACGGCTTGCAGATCTCGCTGAATATTTCCGAGCTCTCCTCACGACCTCATTTGATGCGCTCGCATCCGCAACTTGGCACGAAGTCACGACATCCGCGCCTTCCGCGAGGGCTATTTTTACAAGTGTTTACAAATCACTAACGCCGACATGCCAGGCGAAACGCGCGTCTCCGGACGGCAGTGAGGCGAAAATACGGCTGCTATCATCCAGCTACCGATCGAGTTGTGATCGGCTTCCTCGCGTAATCAGCGCGCGATCAATCTTTAATTCAGGGAGCCAACAAGATGCTCAAGACCTACATCGCCATCAAATCTCAAGCCGATGTCCTGAAGGACCACGCCGTCGCTCACCTCGATGGGTTGAAGACGCGTCTCTCGAAAGACGAGAGCGGCGCAGCTCTGATCGAATACACCATCCTCATCGGCCTGATCACCGTCGCCGCCATCACCGCGATCATCGCGGTGGGCACCTGGGTGAGCGGCAAATGGACTGCCCTGGATACGGCCCTCGTCTAGCCAACGCGTGCGGGCGGCGCAACAGCGTCGCCCGCCCATCACGACCTGACCGCAGGAGACCTCCATGCGCAATATCGGCTTCGTACTGCTGCTCGTCTCGGTCGTGCTCGGCGGCCTGGTCGTCATGGGCATTCGCCATCTGAGCGCCGCGCGAGCCACGCCTGAACAAGGCGTTGCGCGTACGGCCATCGTGGTCGCAACCCGAGCCGTCGGGTTTGGGGAGCCGATCACCGCAGAGGTGCTGCGGCTTCAGCCATGGCCGCAGGGCGCGGTTCCGCAAGGAGCCTTCAACAGTGTCGCCCAGGTCACCGCCCAGAAGCGTGTGGCGCTTGGCCCGATCGCCGCCAACGAGCCGGTGCTCACCAGCCGCATCTCCGGTCCCGGCGGCCGCGCCACGCTATCCGGCGTCATCCGCGAGGGTATGCGCGCCACGACCATTCGGGTGAACGACGTCTTCGGCGTCGCCGGCTTCGTGCTGCCGGGCGATTTCGTCGACGTGCTCATCACCCGCGACGAAGGATCCCAGAGCTCGGGCAACATGCGCACCGACGTGCTGCTGCGCAGCATCCGCGTCCTGGCGGTCGATCAGCTGGCGAATGAAAGCAAGAACGACCCGGTCGTCGCCAAGGCCGCGACCATCGAGGTCACGCCCGAGCAGGCCCAAAAGCTCGCCCTGGCCTCTCAGGTCGGCACACTCTCACTGTCCCTGCGCGGCACGATCGATCCGCTGGCCAGCGACAAGGAAGGCGCGCCAACCACGGTCCGCACCGCCGACCTGCGGCTGCAGGGCGCGTCCGCGCCGGCCGCCCCCAGGGCAGTTCGCGCCGCTCCGCGCCGCCGCGCGGCCCCGGCCGGTCCGACCATCGAGATCATCCGTGGCTCCGACGCCACGTTCGCCCGCGTGCCGAGCGTCGGCTGAACCGGGCAACCATCTGTAGGGGGCAGGCCAGAGCGCCTGAAAAGTCGATGCCTTCCAACCGTCGATCCACTCGTCCCGGCCCGCGCAAGCTGCTCGGCGCACTGCTCGCCACCACCGCCATGTTCTGCGCCATCAGCGCGGACGCGACGGCCCAGCCTTACGCTCCGGAAGGCGCGGTGCGGGACGTGACGGCCGACTCCTCCGGCTATGGCGGTCAGGTGGCCCTGCCGATGGGCGGCTCGCGGATCCTGCGCTTCAACCGGCCGATCGGCCGGGTGATGCTCGGCAACCCCAAGGTCGGGGACGTCATCCCGCTGGGCGAACGGACTCTCTACGTGCTCGGCACGGCGCCTGGCGCCACTAATCTGACCGTCATGCCGCGCGGCGGCGGCGAGCCGCTCGCCACCCTCGACCTTCGGGTGGGCTACGACGTCGAGAACATCCGGCGCGCCGCACGCCAGGTTCTGCCCAACGAGGCGCTGGACGTCAGCGCCCATGGCGACGGCTTGGTGCTGACCGGCGTGCTCAGCTCGTCGGCCGCCGCCGCCCGGGCCGCCTCGCTCGCCGAACAGTTCGCGCCGGGCCACGTGGTGAACCTCACCAGCATTCGCGCCGCCGAACAGGTCATGCTCTCGGTCCGCGTCGCCGAGGTGCAACGCAGCGCCCTGCAGCAGTTGGGTCTGAGCAACCTGAACGCGCTCTGGGACACGACCGGAGCCCTGACCTTCGCCGCGCCGACGCTGAACCCGGACGTGGTCGCCAATCTGATCGGCCGCGACGTGAGCGGCGATTGGACCTTCGAGGCGGTGTTCGACGCGCTGGAGCGCAGGGGCTTCGCCTCGACTCTCGCGGAACCCAACCTCGTGGCCCTTTCCGGCGAAACGGCCGTCTTCTTCGCCGGCGGCGAGTTCCCGATTCCTGTGCCCCAGGTGGGCGCCGGCACCGACACCATCACCATCGAATACAAGCAGTATGGGGTGAGCGTCGGCTTCACGCCCACTGTGTCCGGGGACAGCATCAACCTGGCCGTCGCGCCGGAAGTCAGCGCGCTCGATCCGGCCAACAGCGTGGTGCTGCAGGGCTTCCGCATCCCAGGCCTGACCACCCGCCGCGCCAAGACCACCGTCGAGCTGCGCAACGGCCAGAGCTTCGCGATCGCCGGCCTGATCAAGCGGGATTTCACCGACAACCTGCGGGGCATCCCGGGCGCCGCGCGCTTGCCGGTGTTCGGCGCGCTGTTCCGCTCGACTGGCTACCAGAACAACGAGACCGAGGTGATCATCATCGTCACGGCTCACCTCGCAAAGCCGACCCATAAGGAAAACCTGATCGCGCCGACGGACGTGCGGCAGGGCCCCAGCGAGGCGGACCTCTTCTTCATGGGCGCCACGGACAAGGCCCTCCCCCAGGCGCGGCCACAGGCGAGCGCCACGAGCCGGACGCCCCAGGCTCAACCGGGCGCCGCCGGCCCCGCTGACCTCGCGTCGAACCCGATGGCCTCAACGCCCCTCACGCCGCCAGCCGCCATGCTCGCCGTGAACCAGTTGGTCCCCGCGACGCCGGCGCCCGCGGCGCCGCAGCCGTCGCCGACCGCAGCCGCCGCACCGCCGATGGTCCGGCCGACCGCGTCGGCGGCCGCCGCCCCGGTCTCGGCCCCTGCGCCGAAACCGGTCGCGGTGACGCCCATTCCGGCCGCCAAGCCGGCGCCTGCGGCCACCGTCGCCTCCGCGCCGCGGGCCGCCCCGGCCGCCTACGCCTTGGCCCCTGCCGCCAAGCCCGCAGCCCCGCTCGCCGCAGCCCAGCTCGCGGTCCGACCAGCCGCGCCGCCGGCCAACGTCACCCGCGCCGCCCCCACGCCGCGGCCGGCCCCGTCCTCCCACGCCGTGACTCCGCCCGCGAGGCCCGCGGTTGCGGTCGCCGCAGCCAAGCCCGCGGCCCGACCAGCAGCGGCGGCAGTCACGGCTCGCGCCACGCTGCCAGCCGCCACGCTTCCAGCCGCCCCGATGCCCTACGTGGCCATCGCCGCCGCCAAGCCCGCGCCGGCGATCGCCCTGAACGCCTCGGCGACAGGCTCGGCCGCCCCGCCTTCCGGCGCAGCGCAGAAGCCCGCGGCGCCGACGGCCAAGCCGGTCGCCGCTGACCAGGTGGCTGCGGCGCAGCCGGCGAGCGCCGCCAAGCTTCAGGTCGCGTCGACGACCTTGCGGGGGACGCTCCCGTTCAACTCCACCCCCACCAGCGACGCCGCGGCGGCTTCCGCCGGCGGCCGGTAAGGAGCCGATCATGCGAACCCTGATCCTTACTTCCGTCTGCGCCGTCGGTCTCTGCGGGTGCGTCCAGAGCATCGATGCCCCGCTCTCGCCGACCTTCGGTCAGGCCGTGGCGTCGATGGACACTCAGATCATCCCGGTGCGGCCATCTGACCAACCGCCCTCGGCCAACGGCGCGCGCGCCGCGTCCGCCATCGCCCGGCTCGAGAAGGGCGAGGTCTACAAGCCAGAGACCGCGAACACGTCGAACGTCTCCGTCATGAGCTACGGAGGCAAGTAGCCATGGGAAGGCCGCGCTTCGCATCCTTGGCGCCGACCGCCCGCCTCGCGCATCGCCTGCGTGACGACGAGGACGGCAATGTCCTGGTCTATGTGACGCTCTCGGCCGCGGTCCTCCTGGGGATCGTCGGGCTGGCGCTCGACGGCTCCCGGGCGATGATCACCCATTCCGAAGCCCAGTCCGCCGCGGACGCCGCGGCGCTCGCGGCGGCCTCGCAGCTCGACGGTCAAAGCGGCGCCTGCGACCGCGCCAAGGCGGAGGCCCTGGTGGTTGTCAACAAGCAGCGCTTCGCCCAAGGCGGCGCCGGGGACATCTCGATCGCGTCCGGCAGCCCGGTCTGCCTGAAAGACCTGCCGACCAGCGACGCCGCCTCGACGAGCGGCGAGGTGACGACGAACGACGCGGCGTCCCGCTACGTGCAGGTCACCACCCAGCAGCTCACCCATCAGAACAGCCTTCTGGACGCGCTGAGCACGGACAAGACGGCGACCATCCAGCGCACCGCCGTCGCCGGCTTCCGCCGCTCGCTCTGCGCCGCCGCGCCGGTGATGATGACCTGCGACACCTTCGCCTGGACGCCCGGGGTCGCATTCGACGCCTGGATCAACGACGCGAGCCTGAAGGGCTTCGTCTCGGATTGTGGCAACAGCGCCGGTTGCGTCAGCAGCACGCTGGCGAGCAAACAGGCCAGCTTCTGTGTCGTTGACGGCGCTATGGAGACCGTCCCCGGCAATAAGACCGAGCAGGCCAAAAACGGGATCAACACCCGGTTCGGCGATGGCTCGTCCGCCAGCGAACCGTCCGACACCAACATCACTGATTTCCAGCCGTACTCAAACGACCTCACGGGCGGCTCCGGCTGGAACTGCGCCGCCTACTACGCCGCCCACCACGCGAGCGACGGGCTGGCGAAGCCTGCGAGCTGCACGTCGAACACCACCTCTCCTACGCGCTACTCCGTTTACCAGGCCGAACGCGCCGCCGATAAGATCCCGACACGTGGCCCTGCCGGCAAGACGACGGCGGAAGAGCGGCGCCTGCTCTACCTGAGCATCTTCGATTGCACCTCGAGCGGCAGCCCGCCGAAGGCCTTCCTCAAGGCCTTCATGCTCCGCAAAGCCGAGGCCGCAAGCCAGAAGCACATCTACGTCGAGCCGATCGCCTTGGTCACGTCCAAGACTGATCCCACCGCGATCCACGAAGAAGTGCAGATCTACAGGTGACGCCATGAGCTTGCGCGCAAACTTTCGGCGACTGAGGGCGGAGCGCAGCGGCGCGGCGCTGGTCGAGTTCACGCTCGTCGCGCCCTTGCTGATCGCCCTGATGTGCGGGCTGGCCGAGTTCGGCCAGGCGCTGCGGCAGTACCACGTCATGCAGAAGGGCGTCGGCGACGCCGCCCGCTACCTGGCCCGCGCGCCGGCCCGTCCGCCGTGCATGGACGCCACCGACCCGAACTGGGCGACCTACGTCGGCGAAGCGCAGAACCTAGCCGTCAAAGGCGTGCCCACAGGCGGAACGGCCCTTTTCAATGGCTGGAGCGACACGGCGAGCGTGTCGGTGCCCGCACCGACGTGCCTGACGAACCCGCGGGGCAGCGGCTCGGACCTGCCGCTGATCATCGTCACGGCGAGCGCGCCGTACGCCGACCTCGGCATGCTGAGCGCTCTCGGCTTCGACGCGATCACCCTGACCGTCTCCCATCAGGAACTGAAGGTGTCGTGATGCGCCGGTTCCGCTCACTCCTCCGCGACCAGAGCGGCGCCACCCTGGTGGAGTCGGCCTTGGTCGTCCCCTTGATGCTGATCCTGACCTTCGGCCTGGTCGAGTTCGGCCATGTTTTCTGGCAGTACCACGCTGCCGAGAAGGCGACCGCCGCCGGCGCCCGCTGGCTGGCCACGCGCCACGGCGTGCTCGGCAGCGGCTCCGCGAACGGCGAACTCTGGACCGCCCCGGTACCGGATTGCTTCGTCAACTCCACCGATCCCAGCGTCGCCGCGCCCGGAACCCTCTGCACCCAATATGCGACCAGCACCTGGATCGAGACCTGCAGCGGAGCAGGCGGCGGCGCTTGCGATGACACAGTATGGACCGGCCTGGTCACCGAGATGCAGCGCTTCGCGCCGTTCATCACCGACACGAACGTCAGCGTGGAGCTGAGAGGCAGCAACATCGGCTTCGTCGGCCGCGGCCGCGCCGTCCCGCTGATCACGGCCAAGACCACCGGCCTCACCTACAACTTCATCGCCCTCGGCGCCCTCGTGCCCGGAGTCGGCTCGATCACGATGCCCAGCTTCGCCAGCACGGAAGTGGCCGAAGACCAGAAAGAAGGACCCGGGATATGACCAAGGCCCGCAGGATTCTGCTCGCCGGCGCGGGCGAGGAACTCCGCGCCCTGCTCGACCGCGCCGCGGCCCAGATGCCGGACATCCATGTGGACGAGGCTGAAAGCCTCGAACCACAGATGCTCAATGGCAAGGCGATCGCCTCCACCGCCATGGTGGTGGAGCTCGATCTTCGCTCGCCCACGGCGGTGCAAGCGTTCGAGAAGCTGGCCGGGTCGCTGGGGGAGCGCAAGGTGATCGCCGCGGCGCGCTACGCCGAGCCTGGCGACCTCCGCCGCCTGTTCCGCGCGGGGGCGGCCGACGTGCTCACCGCCCCGTTCAGCTCCGCCGCACTCGAGACGGCGCTTGGCGAACTGATCGACGCGCGTGGGCCCGCACCAGCGGCCGCGGGACGGGTCGTCACGTTCCTGAAGGCCAGCGGCGGCGTCGGGGCGACGACGGCCGCGATCAATCTGGCGGCGCTCGCCGCCCGTGGCGAGCCCAAGCAGAAGCGGCCCGCGCGCAGCACCGCCATGCTCGACCTCGACCTCCAGTTCGGCGACGCCGACATCGCCCTGAACCTTGAGCCACGCAGCAATCTGTTGGACGTGATCCGCGCGCAAAGCCGCTTCGACGGCCGGTTCCTCCAGGGGGTCATGACCGAGCACGGCTCAGGCCTGCGCGTGTTGCCGGTCGCGCAGAAGATCGTCCCGTTGGACGCGCTGTCAGCGGACTTCGCCGCGGACATTGTACGCCAGTCCGCTCGCCTGCACGAACGCACCTTTGTCGACCTCCCCTCGGTGTGGACGGACTGGACCTTGAGCGTCCTGCGCGCATCTGACCTGGTGGTGCTGCTGTCGGCGCCCACGGTTCAGGGCGCGCTCGGCGCCCGCCGCACGCTCGACGCCTTGGTCGAGGCGCGGTTGGAGGCACCGGTCATGCTGGTGCTCAATGGCATCGCCGGCCTAGTCGACGGCTTCGAAAAGCCATCGCGGATCAGCCGCTCGCTCGACCGGCCGATCGACGCCGTCCTTGGCCACGACCCGAACGCCACCCGCGCCCTGGATCGCGGCGCGCCGGTGGTCGAAGCCTATCCGAACACCCGCCTGACCCGCGATCTGCGCGCCCTCGCCCAAAAAGTTGAGCAGCGGCTCGCGCAAGCCCCAACGCAGCAGCAAGACCAGATCGGAGCCGTCGCATGAGACTGTCCTTCGCCGACACCACGCCCGTTCCGGTCGCCACCCCATCCGAGGCGCCCCCGCAGTTGCAGAGCGAGGCGCGCAGCTTCAAGGCCGCGCAACCGGCGCCCGATGAAGCCTATCTGCGGCTCAAGACCGACATGCATCGGCGGCTGATCGAGAATATGAACCTCGCCGGGCTCGAGCGACGTCCGATCGCCGAGGTCCGCATCGAGGTCGCCGAACGCGTTCTCGGCATGCTCAAGGATGACGCGCGTCCTCTGAACGAACTGGAGCTGCGCCGTCTCAACGAGGACCTGCTCCACGAACTGCTGGGCTATGGACCGCTCGAGCCGCTGCTGAACGATCCCGACGTCTCCGATATCCTCGTGAACACCGCCCGCGAGGTCTACGTCGACAAGTTCGGCAAGCTCGAGCTCACGCCGATCCAGTTCGCCGACGAGCAGCATCTGCTGCGCGTGATCGAGCGCATCGTCGATCGCGTCGGCCGGCGGATCGACGAATCCCAACCGATGGTCGACGCCCGGCTGCCGGACGGCTCTCGCGTCAACGCCGTGGTCGCGCCGATCGCGGTGGACGGGTCGATCCTCTCCATCCGCCGCTTCGCCCGCATCCCCTTCGACCTCTCTCGTCTGGTCGCCGCCGGCGCCTTGCCTGCGCCGGCGGCCGAACTGCTGAAAGGCCTCGTGCAGGGGCGGCTCAACATCTTGATTTCGGGAGGCACCGGCACCGGCAAGACGACCCTGCTCAACGCCATGTCGCAGTTTATCGGCGCGACCGAACGGATCGTCACCATCGAGGACGCAGCCGAACTGCAACTGCAGCAGCCGCACGTCGTGCGCCTCGAGACGCGCCCGCGCAACGTCGAGGGGCGCGGCGAGGTCACTCAGCGCGACCTGGTGCGCAACACCCTGCGGATGCGGCCAGACCGCATCATCCTCGGCGAATGCCGCTCCGGTGAAGCGTTCGACATGCTGCAGGCGATGAACACCGGCCACGACGGCTCGCTGACCACGGTGCACGCCAACACTCCGCGCGACGCGCTGTCGCGACTGGAGCAGATGATCGGCATGGCCGGGCTGGATGTCTCCCCGCGGTCGATGCGCGCGCAAATCGCCAGCGCCATCAACATCGTGGTGCAGATCCGCCGCTTCGCCGACGGGACCCGCCGGGTGGTCAGCCTGCAGGAGGTCGAGGGCATGGAGGGCGACATCATCACCATGCAGGAGGTCTTCCGCTTCGATCAGACCGGCCTCGACGCCGACGGCCGCGTGCAAGGTCGCTTCAGCTGGACCGGCATCCGCCCACGCTTCTTCGAGGTCCTGCGCTCCCAGCGCATCGCCGTGCCGGATGTCCTCCTCGAAGGAATGGGCTAAGCGCCATGCTTGAATACCTGCTCTATGCCCTGGCCTTCATTGCGGTGATCCTCGCCGTGGAAGGCGCGTGGCGGCTGGCGCGCGCCAACCTGGGCGAAGAGCGCGCGGTGAAGCGACGCCTGGCGCGCGGCAGAAGCGCGGCGGTCTCGGCCGCCACCACGCCTCAGGCCAGGCCCGACGCCCTGAGCGTCGCGCTCGACGCCCGCTTCCCGCGACTGGCCCGGGCGCTCGTCCGGGCGCGGGCGCCGTTCGGTACTGGTCCGCTGGTGCTTGGCGCAGGCGCGCTGTTCCTGCTGGTTTTCCTCGGCCTGAGCACGCTCGGCGCGCCGCGCCTCCTGGCGGCCTTCGCGGCCACCGCGCTCGCAACGGGTACGCCCTATCTGGTCGTTTCTGGAATGACCTCGCGACGCCGCAAGCGGTTCCTCGACCAGTTGCCGCAGGCAGTCGACCTGATGGCGCGCAGTCTGCAGGCCGGCCATCCGGTCGCCGCGGCGATGAGCGTAGTCGGCCAGCGGATGCCTGATCCAATGGGGCCGGAGTTCCAGGTCGTCATCGACGAAATGACCTATGGGCTCGACCGCGACCAGGCGCTGGATAACCTCGTGCAACGGTTTCCCGTGGCCGAACTGCGGATGTTCACCGCCTCGCTCGAGGTGACCCGCGAGTCCGGGGGCAATCTGGCCGAGGTCTTCCTCAAGCTCGCCGAAGCGATCCGCGCCAAGGAGCAGCTGCGCAAGAAGATCATCGCCATCTCGGCGGAAGGGCGCATCACGTTCTGGGTGGTGACCGCCCTGCCCTTCGTCGTCGGCGCGGCGCTGATGCTGCTGCGGCCGGGCTTCTTCCTGGATGTGGCGGAAGATCCGCTGTTCTGGCCGATGCTCTCCTTCGCCCCCGTCACCCTCACCATCGGCGCCATCATTATCTGGCGCATGGTCAACATCCGGATCTGAGGAGCTGCCCATGGACCTGCTCATCATGGTCGGAGGCGGCGCGCTTTGCCTGCTGCTCCTGGCAGCCTCGCTGGGCATGATCGTGCTCAGCGACTCGCCATTCGCCGCCAGGCTCTCGCGGCACCGGCGCATCGTCGAGGTCGCTCCGCGATCAGATCGGCGCGCAAGGGTCGAGAAAGCCCTGCAGCGGATCGGGGCCGTCGCCGGCCGAGGTAGCCTCGACGGCGCCGAACGGGCAAGCCTGCGCACCAAGCTCGTCCGCGCCGGCTTCTACGCCGAGCGCGCCGCCGAGGCCTTCTTTGCGATCCGCGTCGTCACCGCCGTCGCCCTTGGGCTATTGGCGATCCTTGCTCTGCTTGTCATGAGACCGCCGAGCCCGTTGATCTCGCTCTTGCTTGTCCTCACAGCAACTGGCGCCGGGCTCTACCTGCCGAATCTACTTCTACAGCAGCGGATTAAAGAACGTACGTTTGCTCTCAAGATCGGCCTACCGGACGCCGTTGATTTGATGGTCGTTTGCTTGGAGGCCGGCGGTACCCTTAGCTCGGGCATGCAGCGGGTGCAGTCCGAGTTCCTCGACCTGCACCCGGTGATCTCCGAGCACTTCAGCGTCGCGCTGGCGGAGATGCAGGCCGGCTCAAGCCGTGCCGACGCCCTGACTCGCCTCGCTGAGCGCGCCGGATCCGACGAGGTGACTGGCCTCATGACCATGCTGGTGCAGTCTGAAGCCCTCGGCGCTAGCGTCGCACAAACACTGCGCGTTTTCGCCGAGCAGACCCGCCAGGCGCGTTACCTCGAAGCCGAGAAGAAGGCCGCCGAGTTGCCAGTGAAGCTGTCCATTCCCCTGGTCCTCTTCATCTTCCCGGCCCTTATGACCGTGATCTTCACGCCGCTCATTATTCGCATCATGAGGGTTCTGCTGACGACATGACCCCCTTAGCCCTCCTCGCGTTCAACGGCCTTCTCTGGTGCGCCGCAGCGATCGATTTGCGGACGTTTCGGATCCCGAATGCGCTGCCGCTTCTGATCGCGCTCTCCGGCCTTGTCTTGCACCTGCCGTCCAGCTCGGGCGAACTGCTCGACCGCGGAGCGGCGGTGCTCATCGTGGGGCTAGGCGGCGGATTTTTGTGGCTGCGCGGGCTGTTCGGCGGGGGCGACTACAAGCTCATCTGGGCCTGCGCAGTCTGGACGGGCCTCGGAGGCCTGGCGCCCTTCTTCCTTGCGTTCGGCTTGGCCAGCGGCGCGCAGGGATTGATTACGCTGCTGGCGGCCTCTGCTGCCCCGAGCGGCCAGCTCCGCAACCGCCTCCGTAACCGTGTCCCGCTCGCCGTTAGCATCGCCGCCGCGGGCCTCTACTGGAGCCTGCACACGAGCCTCGCGGCCGCCTGACGCAGCGTTTCGCTAGGCCGTCCAGCTTGCCGACGGACGGCGCCGATCCGCTGGCCATCCAGTTCACCGTCACGGCTGTTCGGTCGCGGCGCCGCCCGGCCGGGTGTTGATCGCCGCCGCCGGATAGGCTCTTTACGGGCCGGGCAGAGGGGGCGCGGCGTGACTGAGGTCTTGAGCGAGTCGCGGGTGGTGCGGCGCAAGTCGGCGTCGCGGCCGGACGCGCGGCTGTGGCCGCCGCCGAAAGACGCCTGGCTGCCGGTCGCCGGCGTCGCCCTGCTCTATCTTTCGCACCTCGCCTACGGCGCGCTGCTCAGCGACGCGGCCATGCTGATGGGCGCGGCCGGCGCGTTGATCCTCGGCGCAGCGCTGCTGCACGCGCAGACGCGCGACGACCTGCTGCGGCTAAAGGGCCTCGAATGGCCGGCCCTGCTGTTCGCGCTGGTCCTGCTGGTGGCGCTGTGGACGCTGACCCCCTGGACGCCCGGCGGCCCGCATGGGGTCTGGGCCTACGTCGGCGTTTCACCCGGCGCGTCGACGATTGACAAGTCGACGACGACGATGGAGATCATCAAGCTCGTCGGCTTGGCCTGCCTGTTCCTGGTCGGCGCGGCGACCGGCGCGCGCGACGACCGCGCCCAACTGGCCATCCAGCTCACCCTCATAGCCGGCATGGCGTTCGGCCTCTGGGCCTTCGTCGGCTCGGTGACCGGGACCATTCCGCAGACCCAGGGCCACCGGCTGGAGGCCCACTTCGTCAATCCGAACACTGCGGGCACCTTCTTCGCCGTCCTGCTGCTGCTGGCGATTAGCGAGCTGCAGCGGCGGCTGCGCCAGCGCGGCCGCGAGCGGGACCTCAGCGCGACCATCGCGCTGGCAGCCGCCGTGCTGACCTTCGCCATCTGCCTGCTCGACACCGCCTCGCGCGGGGCGGTGCTGTCCTTCCTCGGCGCGGCCGCGGTCTTCGTGCTCGTCCAGCTGGCCTGCGGCGCGCTGAAGCTCTCGCGCGCCGTGCTGGTCGCGCTCGGCGGCGTCCTGCTGCTGGTCAGCGTCGTCTGGTTCGCCGGCGACCAGCTGATCGACCGCTTCTTCCAGACCGGCGACGCCGCGATCGTCCGCACCGCTATCTGGCGCGAGCATTGGGCCGCCTTCCTCGACGCGCCGCTGTTCGGCTACGGGCTGGGCACGGCCGAAACCGTCAACAAGACCCTCACGACCGCCGCGAACACGCCGGTCCTCTGGAACATCAAGGCGATCCTCAATCTCTATGTGCAGTGGCTCGAAGAGGCGGGGATCGTCGGCGCGGCGCCGATGTTCCTGTGCGTCGGCCTGCTGGTGGTCCTGACCTTCCGCGGCGCGCTGCGGCGATCACGGATGGTGCGCCTGCTCGCCGCGCTGATCGCCGTCGACGCGGTGTTCATCCTGCACGGGACCACGGACTTCGGCCTGCAGGTCCCCTCGATGGCCGCCCTGTGGGCCTGGTTGCTGGGCCTGCAGTTCGCCCTCGCCCAGGGGAGCTCGCGCCGATGAAACTGTCGCCTCCCCTCAAGCTGGCCGGCATGGCCGCGCTCGGCGGCGTCTGCCTGGTCTCATCTCTGCTGGCGCTAGCGTCGATCAACAGCGGCGGCGCTGTGAGGGTCGGCGGCGCCCACCTGCTGCCGCTCGCGGCCGGCTACGACCGACAGGCGCAAACGGCGCTGTCGCCAGCCGCCGGACCGCCTCCGGACGTGCGCCGCGCCGCCGCCGAGGCCTCGCGTAGCGCCATCGCCGAGTTCCCCTACGACACCGGCGCCTGGCTGCGGCTGGCCTATTTGGACCACGCCGAACATGGTGAACTGACCCCCACGGGGATCGCCGCGCTCAGCCGGTCCTACGACCTGGTGGCTGTCGACACCGATTTCGGCGTCTGGCGAATCGCCTTCGCGCTGGAAAACTCGCAGGCGCTGCCACAACCATTGCGCGCATCGGTACAACAGGAGGCGGCCGCCTTATGGACAGTTGGTCGCTATCGGGGTCAACTTCGCAACCTGCGGACGCAATTGAGGAATCCGGCCGGCCGGCTTTCCTTGATGCTGTGGATTAACCGTCTTCAGGCCAGCGACGCTAAATAGTCACAGGCGCCCCAGAAGTGCGCACCCGCCATCAGTGTTACTGAAACGTTGCTATTTTTAGCTTGATGAAGCTGCGCCGCTATGGCCTTAAGACGCCTCGGCATTATGCCGTTCGGTGATCTTTTGATGGGGGGGCGCAATGAGCCTCAAGACGATTTCGATCGGCGCACTCGCGCGCGCCTTGGCCGCCACCAGCCTGATCGGCGCCGCCGTCGTCCCGACGATCGCGTCCGCCCAGGCGCAGTCGCCGGCCGAACAGGCCGCCGCGCTCGCCACGGCGATCAGCCAGGCGGTCCAAAACGCTCTGGCGAACTCCACGCCGGCGACCGCCGAACAAGCCGTCGCCGACGCGATCGCCGCGGCGGTTGACGGCGCCGACCCGGCGATCGCCCAGGCCGCGCTGACGCAGGCCCAGGCGATGGTGGTCGCGGCGCAGCCCGCCGCGGCGAACAACCCGGCGGTGCAGTCCGCCTTCTCGAGCCAGCAAACCCTCGTCACGGCGGCTCTGAACTCGCCGACCGGCGCGGTCGGTAACAACGGCCGCGGCAACAACGGCCCGGGCTCGAACAACGGCAATAACGCCAACGGCAACGGCAATGTCGGCAACGCCGGCAACGGCATCGGCGGCGGCCCGGTCGGCGGCGCGCCCGGCGGTGGCGGCACCGGTGGTGGTGGTGGTGGCGGTGGCGGCGGTGGCGGCGGTGGCGGCGCTCACCGCTAAGCACTAAAGAGCGGCCGCCTCCGGGCGGCCGCTTCTCGACTCAAGGGCGGCTGTCGGGCGGTCGCCTCGAAAAAATCAAAACTACGGGGAGGCTATGACCGGACGCCACGGGGGCGTGCGGCGATAGCATATGAGGCGATAACGTGACGGCGAAGAAGCAGGTCCTTTTTGTGAGCGCAGCCCTGGTGCTGGCGATGAGCAGCGCGGCGCAAGCGCAATCGGTGCAGGGCTCCCTCTCCTCCAGTGCGGACCAAGCAGGCGACAACTTCCGCCGCGACCGCAACGTGAGCGTGCTGCAGCGGCCGCACCCGGGCTACGAAGCCCTCGGCGTTCGCCAAGGCGGCTTCATGATCTGGCCGAAGCTCACGGCGGCGGGCGAATACAACGACAACATCTTCGCGACCGAAGATGGCAAGGTCGCCGACGGCATCTTCCACACCAAGCCTGAGATCAACGTGACCTCGAATTGGTCGCGTCACTCGCTCAACGCTCACGCCAGCACGACCTTCAACCAGTACCTGCAGAACTCGAACCAGAACACGACCGACTACTCGCTCGGTGCCGACGGCCAACTCGATGTGCTGCGCTCCTTCGCGGTCTTCGGCGGCGCCGACTTCTCGCAACTGACCGAGCCGCGCACCTCCGCCGGATCGGAAGGCCAAGCCTTCCCGGTGCAGTACGAGCAGTCGACCGTCTATCTGGCGGCGGCGAAGACCTTCAATCGCCTGAAGCTCTCCGCCCGCGGCGACTGGAAAGAATTCAACTACCTCAACACGACCGGCAACTTCCCGCAGAATGACCGCGACCGCGACCAGTGGCTCGCCACCGCGCGGGCGGACTACGCGGTTAGCCCGGACACCGCCGTCTTCGTCGAACTCTCCGGCAACTGGCGCGAATACCGGCTGTCGTCCTCGCCGATCGAGAACGGCGTGGCGGTCTATCCGAACTTCGTGAACCGTGATTCCGACGGCCTGACCGCGCTGGTCGGCGCCAACTTCGACCTCGCCGCTCTGGTGCGCGGTGAAATCGGCGTCGGCTACATGGAGCAGAGCTTCAGCGACAGCGCCTTGGACGACTACAGCGGCTTCGGCGCGCGCGGCCAGGTCGAATGGTTCCCGACCCAGCTGACCACCGTCACCCTGACCGGCTCACGCTCGGTCGAGGACGCCTCGATGCCGGGCGCGTCGACCTACCTGTCGAACAACGTCGGGCTGAAGGTCGACTACGAACTGCTGCGCAACGTCGTCGTCGGCGGCAGCGGCTCCTATGGCCATGACGACTATCGCGGCATCGATCGGACGGACAAGCGCTACGGCGCCGGCGTCAGCGCCAGCTACTTCATGAACCGCAACGTCGGCCTGAGCTTGGCCTACAACTGGTACAAGAAGGAAGCCGACGGCACGGATGCGAGCGTCGAGTTCGGCAACGCCACGGTCAACCGCGTCGGCGCTGTGCTCACCGTCCAGTACTGACAAATCGCCGCTGCCTCAGATTGGGGCTGGCTTCGATCTTGAAGGCTGGTAGCGAACGTTCCCTCTTTCGCACAGTTCGCCTGTAGGGCGAGTTTTCGGAAATCCGCATGAACGCGCACACGCCTTCGTCTGTACTCGAACCGGAAAGCCCTGGTCACCAGGGCTTTCCCCCCAACCAGTGGACCTCGTCCCTGGCGGGGCAGCTGGATCTGCGGCGGCTGTGGAACGTCTTCCGTCGGCGACTGCGCCTGTTCGGCGCGGTCGCCGCGGCCCTGCTCCTGGCCACCATCCTCTTCACTTTGCAGGCGACGCCTAAGTACACGGCGACCGCCAACGTCATGCTCGACCCACGCAAGGAGAAGGTGACCGACACCGAGGCGGTGCTGTCCGGCCTGCCGCCGGATTCGCCGACCGTCGACACCGAGGTCGAGGTCCTGAAGTCCCGCCAGCTCGCCGAGCGGGTGGTCAAGTCGCTGAACCTCGAGGCCGACCCGGAATTCAACCCGCTCGCGAGCAAGCCGACCGGCGTCAAGGCGGTGATCGCCAGCGTGGCCGGCATGTTCGGCGCGCCCGATCAGACCAAGCTCAGCCCGATCGAGCAGCAAAAGCAGCACGAACTGGTGGTCGACAACGTCCTCGCCGGACTGTCGATCAAGCGCGCCGGCCTGACCTACATCATCAACGTCGGCTATGAGTCCGAGAGCCCGCAAAAGGCCGCTCTGATCGCCAACAAGTTCTCCGAGCTCTACCTGCTGGAGCAGATGGAGGCGAAGTTCGACGCGACCCGCCAGGCGACCACCTGGCTGAATCAGCGGCTGGACGAGCTGCGCGGCCAGGTGCTGGCCGACGAGGCCGCGGTCCAGCAGTACAAGATCGCCAACAACCTGATGAGCGCCTCGGGCACCAACCTGACCGAAGCGGAAATCTCCAGCTACAACGTCACCCTGACCCAGGCGCAGGCCCAGGTCGCCGAAGACGCGGCCCGCCTGAACACCGCCCGCAATCAGCTGGCGGGCGGCTCGAACGGCGAGGACGTCGGCGAAGCGCTGGACTCCCCGGTGATCCAAAAGCTTCGCGAGCAGCGCACCCAGGTCAGCTCCACCGTGGCTGACCTGCAGGGCCGCTACGGCGACCGCCACCCGGAAATGCTGAAGGCCAAGCGCCAGCTGACGGACATCGACGCCCAGATTCAGGCCGAGATCCAGCGGGTGATCTCCAACCTGCAAGCCAAGGTGCAGGTGTCGCGGCAGCGCGCCGGCGCGATTTCCGGCAGCCTGGGCGGCGCCAAGGGCGCGCTGGTGGCCAACAACCGCGCCATGGTGCGGCTGAACGAGCTGCAGCGCACGTCGGAAGCCTCGCGCACGCTCTACGAGAGCTATCTGAACCGCTTCAAGGAGACCAGCACCCAGCAGGGCATCGAGCAATCGGACGCTCGGGTCGTCTCCAAGGCGAAGATCCCAACCAAGCAAAGCTCGCCGAAGGTGACGCTGAACCTGGCGCTGGGTCTGTTGCTGGCGCTGGGCGCCGGCGCGGGCGCGATCGCCCTCGCCGAAATGCTGGACTCCGGTCTCGCCACCGCCGAGGACGTCGAACGCCGGCTCGAGGCCACCTACCTGGGCTCGATCCCGTCGCTGGCCTCGGTCGCCGACGACACCAACGTCGCGCCGATCGACTATGTCGTGGCCAAGCCGCTCTCCAGCTTCTCCGAGGCGTTCCGCAACCTGCGGACCTCGATCCTCTACGCCCGCCTCGGCGAGCCGGTGAAGATCGTCGCGGTCACCTCCTCCCTACCGGGTGAAGGCAAGACCACGACCTCGATCTGCCTCGGCCGCGCCACGGCGCTGCAGGGCCAGAAGGTGCTGGTGGTCGACTGCGACCTGCGCCGCCGCACCGTGAACCGCGTACTGCGCCACGAGCCGACTGTCGGCCTGCTCGAAGTGCTCAACGGCGAGGCCACGCTGGAGCAGGCGATCATTCCCGACAGCGAAAGCGGCGCGCACATCCTGCCGCTGGCTAAGAGCGGGGTGACGCCGAAGGAAGTGTTCGGCACCGCGGCGATGGACCGGCTGCTGAACGAACTGCGCAGCCGTTACGACCTGGTGGTGCTCGACACCGCCCCGGTGCTGCCGGTCGCCGACACCCGGGTGCTGGCGCCGAAGGCCGACGCGGTGATCTTCCTGACCCGCTGGCGCAAGACCCCGCAGCATGCCGTGGAGTCCGCCTTCCGCCTGCTCGCCGGCACTGGCGCGCACATCGGCGGCGTCGCCCTGACCCAAGTCGACATGCAGCAGCAGTCGAAGTACGGCTACGGCGATCCGGGCTACTACTACGCCGAATACAAGAAGTACTACGTCAGCTGACAAGCGACGGCCCGCCGGCGTCAGACGCAGGCGGGCCGTTCGGTTTCCAAATTTCGCCTTGGCGCTCTGCCCCACCCCCGCTTCGAGATCCTCAGGGGGCGACCAGCCGATCTACAGCAGCGAGCGCAGACCGGCGATCGCCACAGTCCAGAGCACCGCATTGGTCGCAAAGATGACGACCACCGAGCGCCGCGCCGACCAGCGGCCCGCCTGCGGCTTGGCCAGGCTTTCCCGCAACTCGATCTGCAACCGGCGCGCCGGGCTCTCGACCCCGGCGGGATCGTGCGGCTCGGCCCAGCGGGGCTGTTGGTGACTCTGCGGATCCGCGGAGACTTCGGTCTCCGCCTGACGGTCCGCCCGCGCCGCGTTCATCTTCCGAACCACGCCGAACTCCTCCAAAGGCGAGGATCACGGTAGGCGGCGGAAGCCTAACAACTACTTCCCGGACGGTCTTAACTCCAGTTTACCAAGCACTACTATGACGTGTATCGTTCTGGGCCGCGCAGGGGCCGCGCAAGCGGCGCCTTCAAAGCCACCAGGTGGCGAAAAAGTGTCGCCGAACGCCGTCATGCTCTAGCTGGCACGGCTTTGGCTGGGTAAAGAGAAACTGAACAACGGGGATTGGGGCGTGTTCATTTCCGGCACAAACGACGTCGAGTTTGCGGCCCTTCCGCAAGAAGTTAACGCCGCTGGCGCGGATCAGCGCGTGCGCAAACCTGCGCCCGCAGCCTGTCGAGTTCTCGACATTATGATCGCCCTGGCCGGCCTGATCTTCGTCGCTCCGCTGATGCTGCTGGTGGCGATCGCCATCAAGATCCAGGACGGCGGCTCGATCTTCTTTGGCCACTCGCGGATCGGCTACGAGGGCCGCGCCTTCCGCTGCTGGAAGTTCCGCAGCATGGTGGTCGACGCCGAGGCCCGGCTGGCGGCGCTGCTCGCGCGCGATCCGGAGGCCCGGCGCGAATGGGAAGCCGACCAGAAGTTGCGGCGTGACCCGCGGGTGACCCTGCTCGGCCGCTTCCTGCGGGTCTCCTCGATCGACGAACTGCCGCAGCTGTTCAACGTGCTGACCGGCGAGATGAGCTTGGTCGGGCCGCGCCCGATCGTCACCGCCGAGGTCGCCCGCTACGGCAGCCGTTTCGCCCACTACTGCTCGGTGCGCCCGGGCATCACCGGCCTGTGGCAGGTCAGCGGCCGCAACGACATCGGCTACCGCAAGCGGGTGGCGATGGACACGGTGTTCGCCAAGCGCGTCTCAGCCAAGCTCTACGTGGCGCTGCTGTTCGCCACCGTGCCTGCGGTGCTGTGCCGCAAAGGCTCGTACTAAGTAACGTTCGAGTATAGGCGCACTTTCCGATGAACCAGATCAGCATGCGCAAGAAGCGCGCCGTGGTGCTCGGCGCCAGCGGCTTCGTCGGTACCCGGCTGGTCCGCCGGCTGACCGGCCAGGGCTATGCGGTCGCTGCGGTCGACATCCTGCCGCCGCGCGAGCGGTTCGAGGGCGCCGACTACGTCACCGCCGACGTGCGCCAGCCGCTGGATTTGCAGATCGGCCTCGGCGCAGGCGTGCTCTACAATCTGGCCGCGGTGCACCGCACGCCGGGCCACCCGCCGCACGAATACTACGACACCAATGTGATGGGCGCGGCCAACGCCACGGCGCTGGCCGACACCTGCAACATCCCGCTGATCGTCTTCACCAGCTCGATCTCGGTCTACGGCCCGTCGGAGCTGGTGGTCACCGAGCAGTCGCCGCTGCAGCCGACTTCCGACTACGGCCGCTCGAAGCGGATGGCCGAGGTTGTGCATCGCCAGTGGCTGGACGCCGATCCCGACCGGAAGCTGGTGATCGTCCGCCCAGGCGTGATTTTCGGTCCCGGCGAGCGCGGCAACTACACCAACCTCGCTCGCGCCCTGCAGCGGCGGGTGTTCGCCTACCCCGGCCGCAAGGATGCAGTGAAGAGCGGCGGCCACGTCGACGAGCTGCTGCGCTGCATCGAGTTCGCGACCGCCAAATGCCTGCGCGAGGTGCTGTTCAACTTCGCCTTCCCGGACGAGAGCACGACCGAGGCGATCGTCGCCACCTTCGGCAAGGTCTGCGGCGTTCCCTCGCGCTACCCCACCATTCCCGTCGCGCCGCTGATGGCTGCGGCCAGAGTGTGCGAGGCGGCCGACGCGCTCGGCCTGCCCAACCCGATCCACCGCGAACGGGTGCTGAAGCTGGTCAACTCCACCCGCGTCGCCCCCGCCTGGCTGCTCGCCAACGGCTACGAGTTCGAGCTCGACCTCGAGCGTGCGCTGACCGGGTGGGCGACGGAGACCGCAGGGCGGTTCGACTAAGTTTTTACTTTCACCGCATACGAGCAAAGCAGTTCGTCGAGGGGATTAACATGCGTGCCATCATCGAAGGGGGCGTTTCGCCCAAGGGTGTCGTGCGCGTGAGCGGCGCCAAGAACTCAGCCACCCGGCTGCTGTCTGCGGCGCTGATCACGGATCGGCCGGTGGAACTCACCGACTTCCCGACCCAGCTTGTCGATGTCGGCCATAAGATCCGATTCATCCGCGCGCTTGGCGGGCGCGTCGAGGTCGACAACGACCGCGGTGCGATCACCGTTGACGCAAGCCAATACGTCTCTGAGGTCCTGAAGGACTACGACTACCCGATCCGGACGACCTACCTCCTCGTCGCCGGTCAGATCCTCCGCTCCGGCGTCGCGCGCATCCCCTACCCTGGCGGCTGCAAAATCGGCGCTCGCGGCTACGACCTGCACATCATGGTCTGGCGCCAGCTGGGCTGCGAGGTGGAGGAGAAGGCAGACTACATCGAAGTTCGCGCGAAGAGTTTCCGCGGTGGCGAGATCCGGTTCCCGATCTCGACGGTGGGCGGCACCGAGAATGCCCTAATTTGCGCTGCGATCGCCGATGGCGTCACCGAGATCATCAACGCGTACATCACGCCGGAGATCGAGGACCTGATCGATCTCCTGAAGCGTATGGGCGCCCAGATCGAGGTCACCGGCAACAGCCACGTGCGGGTTGATGGACGTCGAGACCTCTCCGGTGCGCGGAAACAAGTCATGCCCGACCGGATTGAGGCTCTGACTTGGATCGTCTACGCTGTGATGAGCCGCGGCGAGTTGCGCATTGATGGCGTTCCTTTCGAGGCAATGCGCTCGCCATTGCTTTACATTCAAAGTGCCGGCATCGACCTGCTCCAGAACAGCACCTCGGTCTACGTCCACCCTGAATGTGTACGGGAAGGCCAGGTTCAGCCCTTCGAAGTGCCCTGCGGCACTCACCCGGGCGTCATCTCGGACATGCAGCCCTTCTTCACGATGCTCGGTCTGAGCGCGACCGGCGTCTCGCGGATCTTTGATTATCGCTATCCGGAGCGCGTCGGCTACGTGCATGAACTGGCCAAGTTCTGTCCGCCGGGCGCTCTTGAGGCAGAACACGGCAAGATCACCGTCCACGGCCCCGGCACCTACAAGCCGGCCCACGCCACCTCGACCGATCTGCGCGGCAGCATGGCGTTGATCCTCGCGGCGCTCTGCGCGCCCGGCGAATCGATCGTCGAGGATGCTCACATGGCGCTGCGGGGCTACAACGATCTGCGCGGCAAGCTCGCCAAGGTTGGCGTGACGATCGGCGTGGAAGCAGACCAATCCGCCACGGCCGTCGCCGCCGAATGAACCGTCCGCTGTCCTCGATGGATCAACTTGCGGCCGACCTGACGCGTTTGAGCGGCGGGCCGGTCGTACGCGACGCCGATCTGCGGCCCTTGAGCCGTTGGCGGATTGGCGGCCCCGCGGCCCTGTTCGTGGAACCGACCAGCGTCGAGGCGGCCATCGCTACCCTCGCCTACCTAGCCGACAAGCCGGTGCCGCGTGTGGTGATCGGTGACGCGTCCAACATTCTCTTTGATGACGCCGGCTTTCATGGCGTCGTCATCCGGATCGGCCGGGCCCTGTCCGCCATGGGGATTGACGGGCGACGCGTCCACGTGCAGGGCGGCATGTGGGTGCCGCAGCTCGTGCGGCGCCTCGGCCAGTGCGGCCTTGGCGGACTGGAGCACGCGATCGGCATCCCCGGCACTGTCGGTGGACTGATTGTCATGAACGGCGGCAGCCGCCGCAAGGGCGTCGGCGAGCAATTGGTCCGCGCTCGTGGCTGCGATGGCTATGGCGTGCCATTCGAACGTGACCACGCCGCCTGCCAGTTCCGATACCGCGGCTCCACACTACAGGACGATGGCCTTATCATCCTCGAGGCGGAGTTCGAGTTCGAACAAGCGGATCCTGCGTTCCTGCGCCGCGACATGATCAGCATCATGGTCGAGCGCCGCGGCAAGTTTCCGAAAGAACTCCCGAACTGCGGCTCGGTGTTCCTCAGCGACCCCGCCATGTACGACGTCGTCGGACCTCCGGGTAAAGCAATCGAAACGGCCGGGCTCAAGGGCCGCCAATGGGGGAAGGCGCAGTTGTCGCCCCGGCACGCCAACTTCATCGTCAACAACGGCGGGGCGACGTCGGTCGACGTGCTGGCGCTCATTCGCCTCGCGCGCACGACGGTTCACGAGCAGACGGGCTTCTGGATGGATTGCGAGGTCCGCCACATCGCACCGGACGGCCGCGTCCGCCCCGCGCACCAGGCGGCGGAACTGGCCTGAAGTCGTCCGCGGTCCCGTAGCATGCAATCCCGCCTCCTTAAGATGGCGACTGTGCTGGCGTCGCGCGGCGTTACCCGTGTGGCGCAGGTCGTCGCCTTTCTCGTGCTCGCCCGAGCACTATCGCCCTCGGGTTTCGGCGCGTACGCCGTCATCACTTCGGCGGTTTTCCTGGCCGGACAGATCGGTCCGCTCGGCCTCAGGCAGGCCTCCGCGTACCGGATCGGCCAGTCGCTGATGACCGACGGTCAGGCGCTCGGGGTCCTGGCGCTCTTCTGGCCGCTTACGGCCCTCGTCTGCATGGCGGCTGTGTTTGGCCTGAACCAGACCGCATTCGAAGGCTTCGGGGCGGGCCCCACGGCTGCCGTGCTGATCGCCACGGCGGCGGTGCTGTTGCTCAACCTCCTGCAGGGCGTGTTTCTCGGCCGGGGGGAGATTAAAGCGTTTTCCTTTTCCGACGCTGGGCCGCGCGTCCTGCAATCCTTGCTGGCGCTGTCGCTGTGGCTGACCGGCGCCCTCACCTTGAACACCGCCCTATGGAGCTTCGCCGCCGGCTTCCTCGTACTTGCGCCGATTGTCGTTTGGATGGCGGCGCGATCAGCTCAGAGGCTGAGCCCCGCCGTCGGCCAAGCGCCAGCGATGATACGACACGGCTTCCTATTCGCGGTTTCCGCCTTCCTAGTCACGTTGCAGGGTCGCGTCGGTGTCTTCTTTCTGTCCGGCGCACATGGGCCAGAAGCCGCCGGACAATTCTTCGCCGCCCAGCGGGCCAGCGAGCTCTTCCTTGAACTTGCGACCGCCGTAGGCCTAGTCCTCTTCTCGGAAACGGCCCGGAGCGGACCGAATCGCGAAACGCTGCGCAGCGCCATGCGCACCGCGGGCGGTCTTTTCGTCATGTTCCTGGGAGTCGGCGCGGTCGCTGCGTTCACGGCGCCGTGGCTCGTCTTGGTGCTTCTTGGCCCGCAGTACGCTGAGGCCACGGACGCCCTTCGGGTCCTCGCCATCGGCCTCGCTCCCGCCGCCGCCGTGCGCGTGCTGAACAGCGTCATAGCCGGAATGGGCAAGCCGTACATAAGCGCCGGCATTGTCCTCGTCGGCATCGCGATCAATGCCGCGGCATGCGCCCTGCTTGCACCTCGGTACGGCGCCGTTGGCGCCGCCGCCGGCCTAGCGATCGGCCAGTTCGTCGCAGCAACGGTCTATGCCGCGGTCTGCTTGCATGAGCGCAGGCTTCAAATGATTGCGCTACCGCCGCATTTCAGTGCCGAGTTCCACGAATCCGAACCTGCGCCGATAAAAGAAGAAGCACGATGAGCACGCGGCACAGTATGAATTCGATGAGAACCCCTGCGGCGTGATCAGGCCGACGATAACTAGGGCCGATCATGTTGCCGAAGTAGTCTACACGGCCTGAGCTCGGATCGTTGGGGGATCTAGGCCGCCTCCGGTTCATCGCCGCAATTTCGCTACCGGATACGGCTTCGCGACATCGCGCTCCCCGGAAAATTCACACGCCGCGCCCCAAGCTCGCGTGCAGAGTATAGACTGCAGGGAGGCTTCATCTTGAAGCAGCGCCATGGATTTGCCCAAGCGAATAGCTAGTGGTGAAATGCTTAATTCCAAGCTTGGACTTCGGGCATCATGCAAGAACGCCGCTACGCATTACTTCTATTTTTAAGCACCTGCCTCCTAACGACTCTCCCCCTAACAGCGCAAGAAGGCGAAACGTACGCTGCGCCAAGCGCAGGCAATAAATCCTCCCCCCGCTCCGAACCTCCTCCGGCCACTTCGCCCGCACCAGACCAGCTCGGCCTGCACCGCTGCGCCCCCGCACGTCCGGCAGCGACGGCGACCTCGCCGGCGATCACAGTGCGCTCGGGCACCTCCGTCGATCAGATACAGCAAATAATCGACAGAGCTCCGCGAGGGAGCACGATCAGGCTTTCGACGGGCACGTTCATTTTTGACAAGCCTCTCCTGATCTCACGTGGCGATATTGCTCTCCTAGGCGCCGGACCAGACGCCACCAGGATCATGCTGCACACTGCTGGCGGCCTGACGCCGACAGCTATCATCGTCAGCCCCTCGCAAACCCCGGACAGAGCCCAACCGCTGGAACAAGACCTCAGGAGTGGAAGTGACACGCTCCCGGTCGGTCGTCTGAAGGTTCGCGCTGGCGATCTGCTCTACATCTATCAACCTAATGACGAAACGTACAAGGCCGCCTTACGCAAGTCCGACATCTTCTATACGAAAACGAAATCACCCATTCGCGAGACGATCTCTGAGGTAACTCGGATCGATCGCGCAGGCATTCGCTTGAGTAAACCGAGCCCATATGCGTTTTCGGGAAAAATCGCCCAAATTCGTTTGGACTGTCCGCTCAGAAACATAGATATAGGTGAATTCTCTATAATAACCGATCTTCCCATTGCAAACCCTCTGGCATTCTCCAATCGGATTCCAGCTCGCAATAATGTCGCGACATTTCAAGTAGAGAACGTCGCCTACTCCACTTTTCGCGACATCAAGATCACAAGTTCTGCTTCGTCCGCCTTTCAGTTTACGCATGTATTTCGCGTCCACGGGGAAGCTCTCGCCGCCATCGGAGCCAGCAATAAGGGCATTGGGGGAAACGGCTACGCGTATCGCCTGTCAGGGGGATTTGAGAACCGCTTCGACACGCTTTACGATAGAGATATGCGACACAGCTTCCTGTTCTCTGCTGAGCACGCGGAGCATTACAATCGCATAGAGATTTCGTTCACAAACCGGAACATAGATTTCCACGGCAGCGATGACACACACAACTTCGTGCGGATCCGACGATCCGAACTCTACTACTCGCCAGATGACATTAATTGGACTTCTGTGTCTGATCGGAGCCCGCGAAATTCATCTGCAACCGTTAAGCGAAATTCGGTCGCCTTTGACTGGGCGTCCGGCTCTCGAACAGGCGATTTGATTCAGGGTGCCGATGACGGCGCCCACCTCGACGGGAGGGGAGGCGCCGATACGATCTCGGGCGGCCGGGGCAACGACACGATCATCGGCGGCCGCGGCCAGGATCTCCTCTCTGGAGGGCCCGGCCGCGACGTCTTCGTCTTTCGCCCCGGGGACGGGCGCGACACGATTTTGGACTTCGACCCTCAACTGGATTCGATTGACCTAAGCGAACTCCCGAAGGCATTGAGGCCTAAAGCGCAACCGGTCGGGCGCGATCTGCTAATCAATCTTGGAAAGACCCAATCGATACTGCTCCGGAATACCGCCGGCTACACTCTTTACCAACTCAAGATCCTGCACTGACCAACTTTTCGGGCGGCAGCGAAAGGGCGCAGCTGATTCCCCCAGGGTAGCCGGGTAATGGGCGCACCCAATACCGCGCATCGCACGTCGCGTCCTCAGACATGAGGGGTCAGCGGTGAATCCCAGCCACTCGCCAACGCGCGCAATCTAATGGGCGCGCTAGCCACCGAGCTCGGTCGTGAACTTCGCCTTCATCGAGGCAACACGCCTTGCTGCAGCCTGCCAGGCTCGCGCAGCCCTGGAGATGACCCGGACGGGCGGTAGCGCGCGCTTGGTTCCGCGTGAGATACCGACCCGGCCGCTTTCACGCCGCATCGACGGCCAGGTTGTCTGAGCGACCACTTCCCCGCGATCGCCTCAGATCCCGAAAACATCACGCCGCTAGTCTCAATGCAGTCAATCAATAACCCGGGGTGGCGCCCGAATTGTGAGAATGGATCGACATCCTCGCCTCAAGCCCGCCCCACCACACGCGTTCGATAAGCCTCTTGAAAAAAGAGAATGAGAGAAACACCGTATAGCGTAGTCAGCTTTCCGCCAAGCACCAGCCCGGTTAGTCCGCTTAACGCAATAAATATCAGAATATAAGAGCTGTAGGTGTGACGTCCGCGACTGACCCGCGACGAATAAACTGCTCGCAAGAAGGTACTCACCACAGCGAATCCCAACAGCACAGATCCAATCAGGCCAGTCTCAAAATAGCTGTTGATCCACATACTATGCGCGTTCGCGGGTCTATAATTATTCCAGGCGTAATCAAAGCTGGGGTTGAGATAGCTCGCAAAGCCGTATCCCTTCCACGGTTTAAGGGCGGCGAGTTGCTGGGTTTTTGCCCAAACGTAGGTGCGGCCAGACAAAGAGGCATCGCCCTCTCCGCGACCGAACATAGCCGCAATCGTGTCGGCAAGCCCGAGCGCACCCAAAACTAGAAGGACGGCACCCGAGATCGCGAAGAAGCGGGCGTAACCGCGCGTTTGAATACTCACGGCCAGCAACACTGTGATCAGGGTATAAGCTAGCAACGTGCGGGTTTGCGTCGCAACAAGCGTCGCTACGAATAACAGGAGAAGTGGCCAGAACCTGCCCCCCCCAACTCGCTTCCCGCCCCTCAGCCAAGAGATCGCCATGACTATTATTGCGATGGCGCACAAGTATCCTAGACGAAACTCATGCTCCATTACGCCTTTCAAGCGCCAGATGCCCTTATCCTGGAGGGCAAACGAAGGCGATACGAAGAGGGCGATCCAGCTCAATATGCAAACAACAGCCACCATTCTCACCAGCCATTTCAACGTAATGTCTGGGTCGATGCGCGAGGCCGACACGGCAATCGGAAGCAGGCTGAGCAGAAACGCCGCGTGCAGGATCGTCTCAGATGAACTCACTGACCAGTAGAACGAAATCAGGCACCAAAGAAAATATAATACCCAAGAAGTAGCTACGAGGAACGCCCCAGCACTGAGCCTTATCGACTGCATGCCGATGATGACGGACGGAACCGTGCAGGTCAGGATGACAGCTGCAAGCGGTATGTTGACCCGTCGCACGCCAATCCGAGGAAGCGTGACTTCCAAAACGATGAAGGCGAGAAGCGCAACAAAAACGAACACATTGTCGCGCGTCTCGGCTCTAGTCCGGCTCGCGTCTCGCGAAACCTGGCCCGCCTTCGCCGCATACACTGGCTTCGGCGCATTCACTTGGGGCGATCTCATGGAAAATTAAGCTCGCTCTCTAGTTTTTTGGCTCAATGGACAACGCATATCTCAGTAGCAACCCCTCTGCGCCAGGCCAATTCCGCACTACACAGTGCCAGACACGCCGCCCCCTCCAGCCTCATGCGACCGCCAAGCTTCGTGGATGTGAAGGAGGCCCAGTTGAACGACCTGTCAATGCCCGTCGAAGCCACGCCAGCGATGGCTAACACGGCCACTCTGCGCCTGTAGCGCGAATAGGTATATTCGCCCAAAGGCAGAGCGTGAGCGTCGCGACCGACCAGATGGGCGCCTCGTGCTCACCCGTGACGCCCAGCGCCACCTTGACGGCTTCGCCACTGCCACCGCAAATTGTGGTGCCTTTTGTTGATGCGGGTATTTATGCTAACCGGCAGTGCTCTTGCTTTCTCCCTGCTATTGTCAACTTCCGACTGCAAGGGACTTCGCCCGCAGGCTGGCCGAGAGGCGGAATACGGCGCAATTGTACATCGCGTCGAACGCCTCCATCCCGATGTCCTGTTTCTCGGCGACAGCATAACGGCAGCCTTGTTGCGGCACGATCACCGCGCCGTATTCCAGCGCCACTACGGCGATTTAAACGCCGCTATTGCCGCCATTCCCGGCAACACCAGCGCCAACACTCTATGGCTCCTCGATCATCTACCGAAGATGAGCCCGAAAGTTATCGTGTTGCAAATTGGGGCGAATGATCAGCGCTGCCGCTGGGGCCCAGAGATCACGGCCCAGAATATTCGCGCGATCATCTCACGCGCGAAACAGAAATGGCCCATGGCCCGCATCGTCCTCGTCCCCCCCCTGCCTAGAGGGTCGGACCCAGGTGCAGAGCGAGGAGAGTACGTCTCTCAGCAATTTGCTGCGAGACCTGATGTCCGGATTGTCTGGCTGGGCGACCTATTCGTCAGCGGCGGGAAGCTGGTCGGTTTCGACAGCTCCGCGAACCTCCACCCGACCGCCGCCAGTCAGGATCGGATGGGTGCGCGCTTGGGGCCGGTTCTGCATGACGAGCTTGGAGCGGCGAACCAAGGGGGGCGGGGGCGGGGGCGGATCGATCGGCGCGAAGAACATACTCACTAAGCCACAGAAGATGGTGATCCAGAAGAGCACCACCAGCATCAGGAGCGGCGCGGGATACATCCCGAAAATGTCAGCAAGCATGGCCGGCGCACCCTCCGCATAGAACGCGTTGAGTGCATCGGTCCTTCGTCATGGTCAAGGCTTTAGCAAGCTCTGAACCGCCACCGTTTTGGGCTTTTCTACCCAACTAGGCTGTGCAATGGGTTCGCGCGTAGCGGGGACTCGTATGGCCAGACAACCGACGATCGTCAATTTGCAAGCTCTGCGGTTCGTGGCCGCGTTTCTGGTGGTGATCGGCCACGTCCAGGGCGAAGCTGCCCGACTCGTGGAGGGCTATGAAAAGTGGCTACCGATTCCTTGGGCGGTCGGGGTGGATATCTTCTTCGCCATCTCTGGCTTTGTGATGGTGCTCACCGCCGCCGACAAGGCAGGCTCTGTCACAGCGGCTAAGGAGTTCCTCTGGCGTAGGCTGCTCCGCATTGGGCCGATCTACTGGATCTTTACGACGCTCGCCGTCGCCATGGCGGTCCTGCTTCACAACAAGCTGTCTTGGAGCGAAGTGCTGGCCTCCTACGCCTTTCTTCCCTGGGCTGAGGTGCCCTTTGACGTTCGCCCAACCCCGATCCTCGATGTTGGTTGGACGCTCAACTATGAGATGGCCTTCTACACGCTGTTCGCCGTCGCCATGCTGTTGCCGAAGCGCTGGTCCCTCCTAGCCCTGAGCGCCTTCCTGATCGCCCTGACCGCGGTCCATCCGCTCGTCCCGAAAATTTCCCCGCCATTCTTTACTTGGACGAACCCGATCATCCTGGAGTTCGTGGCCGGCATGTGGCTCGGCGTGGCGTATCGAAGCGGCTTCCGACTTCCCGTCGCGGGCTCTGTAGCTCTGACGATGGCCGGCATCGCACTCCTCGCCTTCCTGTGGAACGCATTTGGCGAGTCGCTGCGCTTCATCACTTGGGGCGTTCCCGGTTTCCTGATCGTGGCTGCCGTCGTCTTAAGCAAAGATAGCCGCGAAAACACGATCATCGGCTCGGCGATGAAGCTCGGCGGGGACGCCTCCTACGCCCTCTACCTGTCGCACATCTTCTCGCTGAATGCCGTCAGCATGGTCTGGAAGAAGTTGCCGGTCGATGACAACGCCCTCGCCTACATCGTTTTCGCGACGCTCGTTTCCGTGCCTGCGGGGATCTTCGTCCACCTTTTCGTCGAGAGGCCCGTGTCGGCGTGGATTAAAGACCTCTCGTCCACTCCGGTTCCGGTGTCCCGGCTCTCCGAGGTTTGAGACAGTGCAGGAGAGAACAGCTCAGCTGGGCTGGATCAAACCACCTCTGCCCAACACTGCCCGTGACGTTGCTCCGACAGCCAGGTGAAGCTAAAGTCCCCCCGCGGGGGGACCAACAGAGTTGCGGTCACGGTTCACCGAAGACCAGAGCATCGCGGTCGTGGACCTTTGCCGCAAGTACGGTCTGAGCACACCGAGCTTGGCGCTGAAAGATTTGCTTAGAACAGGAATGTGGTGACACGCGCAGCGCATAATGCCGTGTCGACCGGACCAGCGTGCGCTACCAGTCTGCACAATCGGACGACGCGGCGTTGCGTGAGGGATTGAAGGTCTTGGCCCATGAGTGTCGGCGCTTAGGCTATGGGCGCTGACCCTTATTGCAGCGGCGACTGGGCCAGGAGGTCAACGGTGAGGCGTGCTTCGCTGTATATTTGCTGCACGTCGACGGTTGCCCGCGCGGGTGCCTGGACCTGGTGGACCTCACGCTGACAGCGCCGGCGCGCGCGCGGGAGTTGGACAACATCCGCCTGCACGGCCTCGGCGACTATCGTCAGCGACCAACGGTACCGAGCTGCCGCCGAACAGTGCGCGCCCCCGCGGCGATCGCGAGCGCGGTGCGGTTCGCTACCCCGCGCCGTGCTCGGGGCCTCGCGCACGACTGCAATGTGGCTCGGCTGCACCCGAAGCTCGGTTGGATGACGCTTGGACTACACCGCGCCCTCCGCGGCGATTCCCGCCGACACGCTGCGATTCTGGCCCCTCTCAGCGCCTCAGCCAGTCACCCACGTCAACAAGGGCTCGGATCAACCCAGGACTCTCGCTCCCAGTGGACGAAGGGGGCCACGTCAACTGGTGCACGTCGATTAGACCGGTCAGACTGCGGACGGAGGCATCGAAGCACTGCCACACAGCCCTCCCGCAGCACTAAAGCCAGTAAGCCTTTTTAATGATGTCGATCCCGACCGGCGCTAGGTCCGCCGCCGGCGCACCCGTGATCAGCGCACACTCGTGATAAGTGGCTAGGGCTCCCGGCAACTTATGCATCCGATATCCCTCGTCCAGACTGACAGCGAAGAACTCTTCGATCGCTGCCATCATTTCCGCCGCACGGCGTACGTCTTCAGAGGCGAAGCCACCAAGCTGCTGACTGGCGGTTCGGACGATCTGAACCACATCGAAGTCCAGACAGTACGGCACAGACTCCATAAAGGGCTTGTGGGCACGGAAGAGCTGGGACGCCTTCCGCAACAGCGCTTCACCGGCGAGATACTTCCGGTCGGCCGCGTGATTGACCCAGAGGATATGAGCGACTCCACCAACATCACCTAGATCAGGATCATGGCGGACGCCATAAAGGAGGCGGAACAGCTTTTGGAAGGCGTCCACCTGATAGAGCTTAATGAGGCCAGTGCGCGCGTCGAGATAACTGTCGGAGTTGGCCAGCACGCGCGGAGCTAGCTCCTTCAATTCCGTCGCATACTGGGTGCCGCTGTGCGCTAGCGACCATAGGATCGACGGTGCCCCGCCGATCCAATGACTGACGCGCCAGTTGTGATGGGCAAGCCACCTCGGATACCGAGGCAAGCCACGGCCCTTGTGGATGATCTGACCGAAATCCATCGCACGCCCGTTGAGTGCGGCGCCATAGAGGTCACCGAACTGCTCGCGAAGGATGTTCAGGGCGCCGAAGGCATAGGCGCAGTTATGCACGCTAAGGACCGACGCCTCCCCGCGCCCGCGCCAGCCCGGCAAGCCGTGACGCTGGAGGATCTCGACGAATTGCTTCGGCGCAGAACCTTCGATCCGGCTCAGTTCTCCACCGAGACAAAGAGAATAGACCACATCGCAATGCTCCTCGACCGTGGCGTCACAAGGCGTTCCCTTCGTCCAGAACTCGAGCAAGGCCGTGTGATGACGCTCAAGATAGCCGAGGACATGAAATTTCAAGGCCGGAACTCCCATCTTACGCCCCTTGAATGCCGAGCGCCTTGAACACCAAGTTCCGGGGTGCGGCGAGAAGCGGAGTGGAAAAAGCTTTGCCGATGACCTTGACGGCGAGGCGTTGAGGGGCGCTCGCCAGGTTGGCTGACATCCGCTCCGCCTGGGGTGCGTTGCCCCAAGCAATCAGTCGCAGGCAATTCCGCAGGACGCGTTTTTGAAGCGCTGGATCATGTTTGGGAACCAACGCGTCAGGGCCGCTCGCCTTAAGCTTTTCGAACGTGGCCGCCCGCTCAGCCTCGCCCAGGTTCGCCATTCTCTGGCAGAGGAGAAAGTACTGGGCCTGCACCGCGGCCTTCTCAGGCGCATACGAAACGCCCTCAAACTGGATATACCGTTGATAGAGCGGCTTCTTTACTGTCGCGAACCGACAGTTCCGGATCATACGCAACCAGAGATCATAATCCTGGCAGTAGCGAAACTCTGGCCGATAGCCACCCGCGGCGTCATAGATCGAGCGTCGATACATGACTTCGCCATGTGTAAACACGTTGCCCCGCGCGAGGCTTTCCAAGGTGGTCTCGTCGGCATCCGGCGTCCGCAACCTGACGATCCCACGTTCCTCGACCACATTCTCATAATGAGAACCGACGACGCCAACTTCAGGACGTGCCTGAAGAATGGCAGCCTGCTCGGCGATCCGGTCCGGCGTCGACACATCGCCCGACCCTTGGACGGCGATGTACTCTCCCGTAGCTTGCGAAATTGCATTGATCATGCCCCGGGTGAAGCCGAGGTTCGTTTCGTGCCGGATGATCTTCAGACGTGGATCACCCAGCGCTTCGTACGCATCGAGGCGACGGCTTGTATCGTCGGGCGACTTATCATCAAACACGATGATTTCAAGATTGGGATAGGTTTGATCAAGGAGAGACCGCAGAGTGCGATCCAACAACATCCCTCGATTATAGTAACCCGTAATCGCTGTTACGCGCGGCAGCGCACGCTCAGACATCGGAGATCCCTTAGCCACTGTACCGAACCATTCGATAGAAAGAGTGCGGGTTGGTCAGCAGGTATCGAACGCCAAGGCGACGCGGTTCGAGCACAGACCGGAACAGCCACTCCAAACCCGCACGCTGCATCCAGTCGGGAGCCCGAGGGGCGTCTCCGGCTAGATAAGAATACAGACCGCCGCAGGTCTTGACCCAGCCCACACCGCGAAGGCGCTCCCGGTTGGCGACGGACCAAAATTCCTGTTTCGGCTTGCCGAGCCCTACCCACAGGACGTCCGCGCCACTCTCAACAACTTGGCGGCACACGTCGGAATCTTCTTCGGATCTGAAATACCCGTTCCGCCGACCAACGATGTTCAAATCCGGATAGAGCCTCAGCATCGAATCCACCGCGGCCGCATTCTGCTCTTCCTTGCCGCCTAGCACATAGAACCTAAGGCCAGAGCGCACCGCGGCCTTCGCGGCGTCATGGAAGAAATCGGTCGTCGCCGCACGCTCAGGGATCGGCGTGCTGCCGAACCAGCGAGATCCCTTCACCACCGACATGCCGTCGGCATGGATGATGTCTGCCGCCCCCATTGTCTTGGCGAACTCGCGATCGGTGCCCACGAGAGAGATGCCCTGGCCGTTGGAGGAGAACACCAGCCTTGGGGCCGGCTTGCGTTGCGCAGCGCGCGCCGCCTGGCAGTCGCGCACCATCGCTTCGGCGAGTTGCGAGCGCGTCGCCACGACGGTCTTCAGCCCGCCGACGACCACCTCGGTGAATCCATGAGAATACTTCTCCGACGGGCTCGTCGGATCGAACAGGTCTCTCATACACTCGCCCTCTGGCCGTAGAACGACCGATACCAATCTACGAACCGCGGAAGCCCCTCGGCGATCGGGATTTGCGGTGTGTAGCCGGTGACCGCTTTCAATTGTGAGACGTCGGCGCAGGTGTGCCTCACGTCGCCCGGCTGCATCGGCTTGAAGTTCTTCTGCGCCTCGCGCCCGAGCACCCGCTCCAGCGTACCGATCATCTCCATCAGCCCCTCGGGGCGGCCGCCCCCGATGTTGAGGACCCGGTTCGCGCCGCGCGCGGGCGGGTTGTCGAGCGCCCCCAGCACTCCGTCGACGATGTCGTCGATGTAGGTGAAGTCCCGCGCCATCTCGCCCTGGCCGAAGACCTCAATCGGCTGGCCGGCGAGGATCTTCTGAGTGAAGGAGAAGTAGGCCATGTCGGGTCGGCCCCAGGGTCCGTAGACCGTGAAGAACCGCAGGCCGGTTTGCGGGAAGCCGAAGAGCTTCGCGTAGGAACTGCTCATCAACTCGCCCGACCGCTTGGTCGCGGCGTACAGCGACACCGGCTCGGCGGCCGCATCGTCCTCGCGGAAGGCCGCGCCATCCCTCGGCCGATCGCCATAGACCGACGACGAGGACGCGTAGACCAGATGCTCGAACCCGGGCGTGTGGCGACAGGCCTCTAGCACCGCCAAGTGGCCAGCCTGATTGCTGCGCTCGTAGGCGAACGGATTCTCCAGCGAATAGCGGACCCCCGCCTGAGCGGCGAGATGCACCATCCGCTTCGCGCCGGCGGCGCGCACGACGTCTCGCAGCGCCTCATGCTCGGCAATATCTATCCGCACCATCCGGAAGCCCGACTGAGCCTCCAGTCGGGCGGCGCGCGCGGCCTTGAGGCGCGGATCGTAGTAGTCGGTGAAGACGTCAACGCCGACGACCTCTTCGCCGCGCGCCAAGAGGCGCTCAGCGACGTGCATGCCGATGAAGCCGGCCGCGCCGGTGACGACGACGGTCATGGATAAGCCTAAACCCGCCCGACGCTGACGTACTTGAAGCCGTCGCGGCGGACTTCCTCCGGCTTGTAGATGTTGCGCAGGTCGACCAGCACCGGGGCCTTCATCAGCCCCTTGATGCGTTGCAGGTCCAGCGCCCGGAACTGATCCCATTCGGTGATGATCACCAGCGCATCGGCGCCTTCCGCGGCCGCATAGGGGTCGTCCTTGAACTCCACCCGCGGCAGCATCTGCTTGGCCTCGTGGCCCTCGGGGTCGAAGGCCTGCACCCGCGCGCCGGCGGCCTGCAGCGCCGGGACGATGTCGAGGCTGGGCGCGTCGCGCATATCGTCGGTGTTCGGCTTGAAGGTCAGGCCGAGCACGCCGATGGTCTTGCCGGCCAGGTCCTGGCCCTCGACCGCGGCCGTGACCTTGCTCGCCATCGCCTTCTTGCGCGCGTCGTTGACCGCCACCGTGGTCTCGATCAGCTGCATCGGGGCTTCGTAGTCCCGCGCGGTCTTGACCAGCGCCAGGGTGTCCTTCGGGAAGCAGGAGCCGCCGTAGCCCGGGCCGGCGTTGAGGAACTTGCCGCCGATCCGCTTGTCGAGGCCGATCCCGCGGGCGACCTGCTGCACGTCGGCGCCGACCGCTTCGCACAGGTCGGCGATCTCGTTGATGAAGGTGATCTTCATCGCCAGGAAGGCGTTGGCCGCGTACTTGATCAGCTCCGAGGTGCGCCGGCCGGTGAACTGGATCGGCGTCTCGTTGAGATACAGCGGGCGGTAGAGTTCGCGCATCACCGCCTGGGCGCGCTCGTCGCCGGTGCCGACCACCACCCGGTCGGGACGCTTGAAGTCCTCAATCGCCGCGCCTTCGCGCAGGAACTCGGGGTTCGACACAACGGCGACGTCGGCCTCAGGCCGTACGCGCTGCATGATCGCCTCGATCTCGTCGCCGGTGCCGACCGGCACGGTCGACTTGGTGACCACGACGGTGAAGCCCTCGACCAGGCCGGCGATCTCCTCGGCCGCGGCGTAGACGTAAGAGAGGTCGGCGTGGCCGTCGCCACGGCGCGACGGGGTGCCGACGGCGATGAACACCGCGTCGGCCTTCTTCACGGCTTCCGCCGCCTCGGTGGTGAAGAACAGACGGCCGGCCTTGACGTTGTCGGCGACCAGCTTGTCGAGGCCCGGCTCGTAGATCGGGATGCCGCCGGCCTGCAGCCGCTCGATCTTGCCGGCGTCCTTGTCGATGCAGGTCACCACGTGGCCGAAATCGGCGAAACAGGCGCCGCTCACCAGACCCACATAACCGGTGCCAATCATCGCAACGTGCATAGAAATCCCCTCAACCGCGGCCCAGCTTGATACAGGCCCGCTGCGCTGCAGCAAGCCCTAAGCCAACCTTCTCGGGAAATTGTGACAACCTGCACGCAGTCGGGGTGGGCCGGCTCAGATTGCGGGCGCGACCTGGGGACTGCGCCCGGGCGGGCGCCCGGCGCGGGCTCTAGGCGGAAGGCTGGGCAAGCCGGGAGAAGATCTCTTGCAGCGGCAGATCGCGGCCGGCCGGCGACGACGGCGCGGCGTAGTGTCCGAGCGATAGCGGGCGCGCGCCGAGCCGCGTTTGCGCCGCCGCGGGGGGCGGGCCGCCGGTGCCGGAGGCCTCGCGCCCGACCGCCTGGTTCAGTTGATCGAGCAGCGGCCAGGACTTTTGCGACGCCATCCGGCACGTGATCGTGTCGAACTCGATATAGGTCAGGTCGCCGTCGGTCAGATAGCGGACGTCGTCCAAGGCTCAGTTCCCAGCTTGTGTCTGCGAAGCAGTCGCGTCAGCAAAATTAAGGTTATCGCAACCCTACCTCAACCTACCGGAAGTCGCATCGTTAACCGGGAATACCTGCGAGTAGCCGCAAGTCGCGCCCTCGCCGCGCGCCATAGTTGCGCAGCTTTTGGTTTCGGGTGGCGGCGCCCTGCCCCGCCCCACTTGGCGCGCGGTTGGAGCGTCATCCCCGGCCTCGGCGCTGACGGTCGCGCCGGATCAAGCTTCGCCTGTGCAGGCGCGTCGGAACGCGATATCGCTGGTCGGCTGGCCGGGCTTGCACGTTGCGCCGGGCCGGATGCGGCGGGGGCGCCGTGGGGCTGCGGAGCGGGGGCTTCTGAGTGTCCAGGCTGGTGTCGATCTGCATCCCGACGCGCAACCGCGTCGACTTCCTGCTGGAGGCGGTGGGCAGCGTGCTGGTGCAGGCGCACCGGCCGCTGGAGATCCTGGTCGGCGACGACTCCGACAACGAAGTCTCGGCCGACACCCTGGAGCGGCTGGAGCTGCCCGCCGGCATTACGCTGCGGGTGTTCCGCAATCGCCCGGGCCTCGGCCAGGCCGGCAACGTCAACGCCCTGTTCAAGGCCGCGCAGGGCGAACTGCTGCTGCTGCTGCACGACGACGACCTGCTGATGCCCGGCGGGCTGGACCGGCTGCTGCGGCTGAAGGCCGAGCATCCCGACGCCGCCTGCCTGTTCGGCCAGCAGCTGGTGATCGCCGACGACGGCCGACTGCTCAGCGGCGAGACCCTGGAGCTGAACACTCTTTACCGGCGCGGCGAGCTGCCGGACGGCCCGGTGGCGTCCGGCCTGGTCGCCGGCCTGCTGCAGCAGATCCCGAACAACGGGTTTCTGGTGGACGCCGCGCTCGCCCAGCGCACCCTCTACCGCGCCGACCGGGAAATCGGCACGGCGGTGGACGCCGACTTCGCGATCCGCATGGCCGCGGCCACCGATCGCCCGACGGTGTTCGCCCGCGACTATGTCTCGGTCTACCGGCTGAGCCGGCAGTCGATCCTGCGCAGCGTCGCCAGCCAGCGCTATCACCTGTTCTTCCAGGCGCTCGCCGCGCTGGTGATCCCAGCGGAGGCCGAGCCCGCCCGCGCCGCCGCCCTGCAACAGATCGCGCCGGCCGCGGCGCTCGATGCGGCCAACGCCGGCGACCGGGCGCTCGCGCTGCAGATATTCCGCTCCGACGCCTACCGGCCGCGCAGGGCGAGCCTGCACAGCCTGGCCATCGCGACCTCCGTCGCCAGCCCGGCGCTGGGACGGCGCATGCGCCCGCTGCTGAAGACCAGCCTGGAACTGCTGCGCCGGCTCCGGTCCGCCGCAGCGCCGACGCGTCAGCCCACGACCGCCGCCTGGCCGGAGCTGCAGGCCCAGGTCGAGCGGGCGCGCGGCGGCCTGTCGCCGGCCGCGGCGCCGGCCGCCCGCGTCGCCTGACGTGTCGAGCGATCCGCTGACGCTGGTCGCGACCGGCGGGCGTCTGGCCCGGCTGCGATCACGGCTGGCCGACCGGGCCGGCCGCGAGCAGCTGGTCGCGCTCGGCATGCGCCTGCTGGGGGCCGCGCTCGGCTATGCGATGCTCACCCTGGCGGCGCGGACCCTGAGCCTCGCCGACTTCGCCGACTTCGCCCTGCTGGTCGCCGCCTCCGGCCTGTTCAGCGCCGTCGCCACGCTTGGGCAGGACACGCTGCTGCTGCGCGACCTGCCGGTAGCGCTGGACGCGCGCACCGGCGCGCACCGCCGGCTGATGGTCCACGCCGGACGGGTCGCGAGCCTCGGCGCCTTGCTCGCCGCACTCGGCGCCTGCGCCTACGCCGCGCACGCCCTCAACTCCGGCTCGCTGTGGCTGATCGCCATGGCCGGGCTGCTCGTGGCCGCCAACGGCGCCGCCGAGATGATGTTCGCGGTGCAGCGCGGCGCCGGCGCCGTCCAGCGCGCGGTGTTCAATCGCGAGGTGCTCTGGAAACTGTTTCCGGTGCTCGGCCTGGCCCTGCTGTGGGCGGGCGCAGGTCGCGCCACGGCGCTGGGCGCCAGCGGGCTCTATCTCGCCGGCCTGCTGCTCAGCGTGGTGCTGGGCGCCGCCTTCGCCAAAGGGCTCTGGCGCCGGCCCGGAGAAACGGACACGACAGCGGACGCGGACGGCCGCCCGAGCTCGGGCGGCGGCGCCTTCTTCCTGATCAATCTGGTCGCCCAGGCCGGGGTGCAGGTCGACGTGCTGATCCTCGGCGCGCTCGCCGCCGTCGATCCCGTCATGCTCGGGGCCTTCTACGCGGCCCAGCGCACGACCCAGCTGTTCTGGATGATCCCCTACGGGGCCTCGATCACCGCCGCCTCGCAGATCCCGCTGGCCTGGGCTCAAGGTCAGCGCGAGGCGATCGCCCGGCTGTCGCGGCAGCTCTCCCGCACGCTGTTCCCGCTGCTGCTGACGCTAGCCGCGGCGGCGTGGATCTGGCGCCGCGAGATCATGGGGCTCTATCGGCCAGAGTTCGCCGAGCACGCCGGCCTGCTGGCGATCCTCGCCCTGCCGGCGGTCATCTCTGCGGCCGGCGGGCTGCACAACGTCATCCCGCCGCTGTGCGGCCAGGAGCGGATCTACTCGGCGCTGCGGGCGGCGATCGCGGTGAGCTTCTGGGGCGTCAAGTACCTCGTCGCCCTGAGCGGCGATCTCTACGCCTTCGCCTGGACCGGCGTGGCCGAAGCCGTCGTCGTCACCGCCATGGGCGTCATCCTCTCGGCGAGGCGGCTGCGAACCGCCCCGGTCTGACCGGTCAGCTGGTCACGACCGTCCCGAGGAGGCTCGCGCCGCGGCTGCCGAGCCAGGCGCAGGCCGCCCGCACCTCGGCCAGGCGCGTGACGTCCTTGCGGGTCACCACCAGGCCGCCGTCGAGCCCGTCGCAGGCGGCGAACGCCTTGGCGTCGCCGGCGCTGGCGTCGACCAGCACCACGTCGAACAGGTCGAACAACGCCTGCAACCGGGCCGCCAGCCGCCCGCCGTCCAGCAGTTCGCTGCCGTTCGGCACCGCCGGCCCGGTGGTCTGCAGCCAGAGGTTCCGGATCGCGCTGGCCTGCACGACGTCCTGGTGCGCGCCGCCGCTCGACAGCAGGGTGGTCAACCCGAACCGGTTGTGCAGCCGGAACAGGCCGTTCTGCACCGGCGCGTCGAGATTGCTGTCGATCAGCAGGGTGCGATAGCCCGCCTGGGCGAAGGCGACGCCGAGGTTGGCGCAGAGCACCGCCGTCGCGACCTCGGCGTCGAGCCCGAGGACGCCGATGCTGCGCACCTCCGCCGGTCCGGTGATGCTCGCCGTCAGCACGCCACGCAGCTCGCGCACCCGCTCGGCCAGCGGATCCTGCGGCGCGTAGGCGGCGACCACCAACGGGTCGACGCCAGGATCTCCCCGCCGCAACACGGTGAAGTCCTGCTGGTTCTCGACCGCCCGCGCCAGGGTGCTGGTGGTGACCAGGCCGAGCCTCTGCGCCGCCTCGCCGAACAGTTCGCCGGTGCGCTCCTGCTCGGCCATGATCCGGGTGAACTGCTCGCGGGTGATCGCGCCCATGGCGAGCAGGATCTCGCCGATCCGACGGCGCGCTTCGGCGTTACGGCCGCGCGCGGCGTCGCTGCGCGTGGTCCGCGCGGTTGAGCCCTGCAGCCTCATGACGCGTCCCTCAGGAGAGCCGTAATCTCGGAGCCTGCGAGCGGCAGTTCGAACACCGGGCCGTCGGCGCCCGCGGCCTGGACCCCGGCGGCCGTGCGCACCCGCGGGCTGCGCCATTCGCGGAACACGCCCCAGCCGGCGGCGGCGAGCGCGCCCAGCACCAGGCCCAGGAAGGCGCGAAGCCCGCGGTTCGGGCGGCTGGCCTTGAGCGGCGGCCGCGCCGGATCCAGCTGGCGCACGCTGGTGCGGGGCAGCTGCGCCTGCAGCTCGGCGTTCCTCAGCCGCTCGGTGACCTGGTCATAGGCCCGTCGGGCGGACTCGGCGTCACGCTGCAGCATCTGCAGCTGATTGCGGGCGTCGGCCATGCCGATCATCTTCTGCCGCTGCACCTCGGTCAGCCGCTCGAGCTCGGCGACGCGCCGCTCAGCGCCCTTCTTCGACACGGCGAGCGAGCGCTGCGCCTGGCGCGTCTCTTCCGCCAGCCGGGTCCTCAAGGTGTCCATTTCCGACTGCGCCGCGACCAGGTCCGGGTGGCGCGGGCCGTAATGGGTGGAGAGGTCGGCGATCTTGCGGGACTGCTCGGCGATGGCGGTGCGCAGCTGCTGGATCACCGGCGTCGACTGGACCTCGGCGGCCGAGGCCGCCTCCACGCCGGCGCGCGACCCGACGTCGGCGGAGTTCGCCTCGGCCTGCGCCAATTGCGCCGAAAGCTCCCGGAGCCGGCTCGTCTCGCCGTCCATCGCGCCAGCGTCGGTGAAGCCGTTGGCGCGCTGGAACTCGGCCAGCGCCGCCTGAGCGCGCTCCATATTGAGGCGTTCCTCGCGCGTCTCCTCCTCGAACCACCGGCTGGTGCTCTTGGCGGGATCCACCTGCAGCCGGATCTGCATCTCGACATAGGCCCGGGCGATGGCGTTGGCCGTGCGCGCCGCCACCTCCGGGTCGCGAGAGGCGAAGGCCAGCGTCAGGACCTGGCTGCTGCGGTCCGCATCGACGCTCAGGCCCTCGCGGACCGCCCGAGCGGTCAGCGCCTCGGACCGCGCGCCGCCCCCCGCGCCGCCGGAGAACTCGGGGAGCTCGCTGAGACGGGCCTCGGCGATCGCCGCGCGCAGGACCTGCTCGCTCTTCAGGATCTGCGCTTCGGTGGACAGCACCTGGCCCATGTCGACCGGGTCGCGGGGCCCCTCGCCGATCACGGTCGGGTCGCGGCTCACCAGCAAGGTCGTCGTCGCCACGTAACTGCGCGGGGTTTGCAGGGTCCAGGCGCCGATGACGGCGAGCACGACGCAGAACGCGGCGAGCTCCTCACGCCACCGCGCCCGCAGCGCCATCAGGAGGTCCGGCAGGAACATCAGGACACGCCCTCGCGGCGGCTGGCCTTGCGGGCGGGCTGGGCGTAGCCGGCGAGGTTCAGCCCGCGACCGACCGGGGCGATCGGCGCCTCGGCCGTCGAGGCGTCGGCTTCAGGCGGCTGCGGTTGGGATCCGACGGGCTCGGCCTCGGCCGGCGCGGCCGCCAACTCCTGCGGCGGCGCGGCTGGCGCGGCGAGCTCCAGCATCGCCAGCAGGAACTGCGGCGCCAGACTGTCGGCGCTGAGGCGTTCCCGCACTTCGTCCAGCAGCCCAAGTTCAGAATCCGCCTGCGACGCGGTCGGCGCCGACGCGTCCGGCGCGTCCGCCGCCAGCTCGCCCGCCAGTGCGGCGGCCTGGGCCACCTCGACGAGGCTCGACCGCAGCTCCGGCCGCAGCCGCGCCAGGGGCGCGAAGAAGGCGCTCTCCTGGACGTTGAGCCGCGACCAGTCTTCGATCGCCTTGGCCAATCCGTCGCGCACATCGGCGGCGCCGACGACCTCGGCCTCCGCCTTCAGCGCCCCCAGCGCCGCCTCCAAGGCGAAGAGGCGGGCGTGATAGGGCGAGCCCGAAGCGACGCGGGCGATCAGGTCGACGGCGGCGGGCGAAAACGCCAGCCCGCACTGTTCGGCGCCCTGCTCGACGAGCCGGCGCAAACCCTCGTCGGAGAGCCGGCGCACGGGCGTCGCCACCAGGTGGCGCCGCAGCGAAGGGTGATGGACGATGATCTCGTCGACGCTGCGGGCGATGCCGACGATCACGAACTGCACCGGCGCGCGGGTGTCGGCGACGAGCTTCATGAAGGTCGCCAGCTCGACCTGCAGCTGACGGTCGGTGACGCGGTCGAACTCGTCCAGCACCAGGACCAGCTGCCGGACCAGGCCGGCCTGCAGCAGTTCGACCATCTCCTGGCTGCGGACCGCCCGCTTTAGCTCCTCGGCGCGGGCCGCCAGATTGGCGCGGCCCTCGAGGGTCAGGGCGGTCTCCGGGATGAACCGCATGTAGGCGGCCAGCAGTTCGCCGAAGCCGACCCCGGCCTCGGCCGCCAGATAGACGACCACGGCGCCGGCCTCGTCGGCCTGCGCGCCGAACACCTGCACCAGCGAGGTCTTTCCCGAGCCGCGGGCGCCGTAGATGATCGCGTGCTTGCCCTGCTCGAGCACCGCGGTGGAAAGCATCTCCAGTTCCGCGTCGCGGCCGCACAGCTCTCCACGGTGCTTCACCGGATGCACCGGATCGAAGACGCTCAGCGCCAGGGACCGCCGATCGGGGCCGCGCACCGGCTCAGCCGGCGCCAGCTCCGGCGGGAGCTGCGGCGACGCCGGCGGGACATAGGCCGCAGCGGCGGTCAGCACCTGGACAGGCGACGACGCCTCCGGCTCCGCCGCGCGCGAGCGCAGCCATTGCGAGAACCGCGCCAGCTTGCGGCTCATGACGCCCCTCCATCGCCAAGCCGGCGCACGGGGGCGACCAGACGGCCAGCGCCGGCCAGCGGAGCAGGCGCGCGCGCCGGACTCGTCGCTTGCTGCGGACGTAGCACCAACTGAAGATCCCCCAAGGCCCCCGACCGGCTCCACAGGCACCCGAAGGCCGCCCAGAGCAGGCCGGAGACCTTAACCGAGAAGATCGAAAAGCTCACGGAAAGACAGAGGGTGATGGCGATGGCCGCGCCGAACTTCAGCCGCCGGCCCGCCGCGTCCTCCCCGAAATCGCTCAGCATCAGCACCAGCCAGAGCCCGAGCGCCACCAGGGCCGACTGGGTCTGGATCAGGTAACTGTAACCGGCGTCGACCCATTCGACCGGCTCCAACCCAAGCACCCCCGCCAGCGTCGTCTGCTGCAGCACGCCCAGGCTGTAGCGAAGGCGGCCGGCGAAGTCGTCGCTGCCGCTGTCCAGGAAGCCGAACTGCGCCAGCATAAGCACGCTCAGGCCGAAGGCGACGGGTGCGAGCGCCGCCAGGCGCGACGGCGCCAGGCGCAGCAGCGGCAAGGCCGCGATGAGGATCAGGTTGGTGACCAGCGCCAGGCGGCCGTCGCAGACGCAGAGGCTGATTAGGTTGCAGACGATCAGCACCAGCCGGGAGACCGGCCGCATGTCGCGCCAGAAGGCGGCCAGCAGCACGGTCGCCATCGTCGTCCAATTGCCGAGCGACACCGGCTCGAGGAAGATCGACGAGCCGCGATGGAAGCCGGTCCAGGGCAGCAGGAAGCGGCCTTCGCCCCGGACGGCGCTGACGAACAGCGACCCGCCGGCCCAGAAGTTCTCGTCCGCAAAGCCGCGGGTGTTGATGTAGTAGCTGCGCGGGTCGAGGACGAAGGCGTAGGCCTCGGGGGCCAGCAACTCCCACACGCCGACGACCGCGATCAGCACCTGCAGGCCGACGAGCAGCCGGACGAGCTCCTGCCGGCGCAGCCGGGCGCCGAGGCACAGGAAGGCCGGGATGGTCAGCACATCGCCCAGGTACTTCGGATTGAAGGCGTCCCGCGCGAGGCCAAGCGCGATGTTGCTCGCCACCAGGGCGGCGGCAAGGATCAGCCAGCGCACCGGCGCGCGCTCGGCATTGGCGAGCCCGACCGCGAAGGCCGTGGCCACCAGCCCGGCCTGGATCGCCGCGACGATCCCTCCGCTGAGACCGGCGACGTTGGCGTTCACTACGGCGAGCGCCGGATTGAACAGCACGGTCGCGGCGAGCAGGCCCAGCGCCAACCACTGCCAGACGCCGATCGCGGCGGCGTCCCGGCTCGGGCTCGGATCGTCGGCATGAGGAACGCGCGACGGCAGCGTCAGAGCGTGACGCGCGCCGTCCTCGCCGCGGATCAAGCGTCCCAGGCGGCGCGCGGCCCCCTGCCCCAACGTTCCGACGCTCAGATCCGGCATCATCTTGCGGGCCTAGGAGGCGAGCAGCGCAGGCTTGCGCCTGCCGCTCCAGCGCTGCGGCGATTTCGTCCGATGCCCCTCGACCACCTCGGTCAGAAAGGCTTCGAGTTCGGCGCCGGTGCGCGCCTCGCTGTAGCGGTCGGCGAGGTCGAGCGCGCCGTCGCGCAGGCGTCCGAGCAACGCCCGGTCGGTCGCCAGGCGCTCAAGCTGCGCGGCCAGCATCGCCGCATCGCCAGGCTCGAAGACGAGGCCGGAAACGCCGTCTTCCAGGTTCTCCGGCAGTCCGCCCGAGCGGGCGACGATCGCCGGCACGCCAAACGCGAGGCCTTCGACGCTGGCGCGCCCGTAGGGTTCAAACCAGATCGAGGGCACGACCACGACGTCGACCTGGGCGAACAGATCGGCGGGGTCGATCCAGCCGAGGAAACGGTGGCTGGTCCCCGCAAAGGCCGCCCTGAGCTGCGCCGCGTAATCGGCCTCGCCGTCCCCGGCGATCAGGAATTCAATCTCCAGGTCGCGCGGCAGCGCCTGGGCCGCGGCGGCCAGGGTCTCCAGCCCCTTGATCGGCGTGTGCACGCCCAGATAGCCGACCCGCAGCTTCGCCGAGGCGGAGGGCGCCGGGAGGCTGCGCGCCTTGCGGACGGCTCCCGGGATCACCCGGGCCTGAGCCTTGCGGAAGAGCCCGGCTTGACGATGCCGCTCGACCACGAAGCGCGTCTCGCCGACCAGTCCGTCGACCAGCTGGGAAAGCATAGCCTTGCCGAACGAGGCGGCGCGGCAGTCGACGCAGCGCTTGGGCCCGCAATTGGCGCCCTTGCGGAACAGCGCGCCGCGCCAGCAGAGCAGGAAATAGCTCTGGGTCACGTGCACGATCGGCCGGCGCGCGCTCGCCGCGGCCGCCCAGGTGGCGACGTTGATGTTCTCGGTGCTCACCGTCATCACCAGATCCGGGCGGTGACGGGCGATCTGGCGACGCATCGCGAAAAAGGCGCGCGGGTTGAAGTTCTCGAGCGCGTGCCACACCAGCTTGGCCAGCGGCGGATGCGGCTCGTAGTAGTTGCGGTAGATGTTCAGCGGCGGGACGAACTCCACCACCACGCCGTCGTCGCGCACATAGGCTTCCGCCTTGTCGCCGACGCTGACCACCTGCACCTCATGGCCGCGCGCAGCCAGGGTCTCAGCCAGCAGCTCCGAGCCCGCCGGGCCGCCGCCGCGGCCGTACGGCGGAAAGGCGGCGCAGGCCATCAGGATGCGCATTGGTCGGGAACGCGGCATGGGTCGGACTAGGCCGTCTTCGGACTCACGGCCAGGCGGGCGGCCCGGATCAGGAACAGCACATTGCCCAGCAGATAGCGACGCCAGAGGCGGCCCGGCTCCTTATACAGCCGGAACAGCCACTCGCAGCGCAGCCGCCGCATCCAGGCCGGCGCCCGCGAGACCTCGCCGCTCAGGAAGTCGAACAGAGCGCCGACGCCGATGCCGACGAACGGCCGCGCCTGCGTATACCCGTCCAGCCAGAACTCCTGCCGCGGGTTGCCCATCCCGACGAGGATCAGGTCGGCGTGGGCCGCGCGCACCAGGGCGTCGACCTCCGCCCGATCGGCGAAGTAGCCGTGGTGCGTTCCCACCACTTCATGCTGCGGCCAGCGTTCGGCGAAGACCTCGGCGGTGCGCCGTATGCAGCCCTCGGTCGCGCCGAGCAGGAAGATCCGCAGCCGGCGACGGGTCCGGCTGAGGTAGGCGGGCACGAAGTCGGTGCCGTTCAGGTTCTGGGGGAATGACCGCCCCAGCAGCAGCCAGCTGGCGAAATCGATGCCGATGCCATCCGGCAGCAGGTCGAACCCGCCGAGCACCTGCGCCAGGTCGGGCCGCGTATGGCAGAGGTTGGCGAGGTGGGCGTTGACGAATGCCACCCGCCGGCTTTTGCCCTCGTCGAGGCCCGCGTCCAGCGCCGCCACCGCCTCGGCGGTGTAGCGCGCCTGGATCTCCAGACCGAGCAGCCGCCGGGAAGGCGCCGGGGTGCGATAGATCCGCTCATAGGCCTCGGCGGCCGCATCCCAGGCGTAGCCCGATAGCGCCGCCTGCAGACGGAGCGCGCCGGGCGGGCGGTTGCGCCAGGCTTCCCAGCTGTCGAGAAAGGCGTCGGCGTCGGCGACCGGGTCCGCGAAGTCCAGCAACAGGCCGAGGCCGGTCCGGCCGACCGTGTCGCGATGGGCGGCGATATCGCTGAGCACCGGCAATAGGCCGGCGGACAGGGCCTCGAGCGCGGCGATGCCGAAGCCTTCGTATTCCGAGGCGCTGATGAAGGCCGAGGCGCCGGCGATCAGCTCTGCGAGCTCCCCGTCGGGCGGCGTGTCGACCACCTCGACGCGGTCCTCCAGCCCGAGCGCGCGCGCTGCGGCGCGCACCGCCTCGACGTCGAGGTCGAACGGGCGGCCGGCCAGCGTCAGGCGCCACTCCGGATCGCGGGCGACCAGCGCCGCGAAGAACAGCAGGGCGCGGCTTAGCCCCTTGTGCGGCGCGAGCCGACCGAAATAGATCAGCCGCTTGGCGCCCGGGGACCGGGCCAGCCCGGCGAACTTCGAGACATCGACCCCGTTGGCGATGAAGCTGATGTCGTGCGGGCGGATCGCCGAAAAGGTCTGGAGATCGTTCTCGCTCGTCGCGACGACATGGGCGTAGGCGCCGAGCGCCCGGCGCGTCACCTGCTGGAAATAGAGCGCCTTCAGACGCCGGGCGAAGCTCGTATGGAAGAAGCCGCCGTGGGTGGTCACCACCAGCTTGGCGCGGTGCATCCGCCGGGTGAGCCAGAGGTAGTCGAATAGGAAGTCGACAGCGTGCACGTGGACGACGTCCGCGCCGCGGAGGGCGGAGAGCACCGCCGGGGCGATCGGGTAGCGACGCGAGCCGACAAACGGAATGCGGACGATGTCGACCCGACCGAGCGCGTCCTGGCTCGGCAGGATCTCGGGATGGCCGAACACCCGGTTGAGCGTGACGACGGTCACCTGGTGACCGGCGTCCGCCTGCGCCTTGGCGAGGCTCTCGACCATGTTCTCCAGCCCGCCGACCGAGGGCCAGAACTGGCGGGTGACGTGGATGATGCGCAGCCGCACCGCCGGCGTGCTGGCGGGCCGGACGAGGGGCGGCATGGCGTCGTCGCCAAGACCTCGCCGAGCGGGAGAAACGTCGCTCGCGGCGATCTTCGCCGTCGCGACCGCCGCTGAACGGCGCTTGGTTCGCTCCACAATCCCCTCCGCGGGGCGGCAGCGTCCGCCGCTCGCCCCACCACTCGCCCCTAGACACACTCACAATATCGTATCATCGATTACTGAAAGCCTACAAATACAAGTAGCTTTCACGCGCAATGATGGAAAGTAATGAACTACAACCATGGGGTTGTATTTCGCGATATTCGCCTGCACTCCCAGCCAATCCCGCCGGACGTCAGGTCAATCCCACCCCGAAGAACTCATGTATTTTCAACGCGCATTATCGAGCGCTCAACACATGGTATAGAAGGCGTAAACACCAACGGACGGTTGGATAAGCGCCGGGTGACTTCACAGCAGCGGACATATATCCGCAACCATTGCGAGAGCCGCCCCGCACGCCATTCAATCTTTACTGGCAGCAGCATCGAATCTACGCCGCCAGGACTCCCCGAGCCCGGCGGATTGCGTTAGGTCGGCAAGGGTGCGTCGCGTTCGACGATTTGGCCGCGACGGTTGAGTTGGGGGAGTTCGCGTCTTGGTGTCGGTTCTAGGCGCGGCGGCCAGATACATCCGCTCGCAGCAGACCTACGAGAATCCGCGCACCGTCGCGGCCCGGCTTCGCCGGCGACGCGCCGCCATCGTGTGCCGGCTGATCGAGGACATCGCCGCCCGCGCGGGGGGCCGTCCGGTCTCGATCCTCGACCTCGGCGGCAGCGATTATTACTGGGCGCAAAGCTACGACCGCGAGTTCCTGGCGCAGCACCGGGTCAGGATCACGATCCTCAACCAGGAGCCGATGCGCTCGCCGGATCCGATGATCACGGTCGTCACGGGCGACGCCTGCCAGGTCGACGCGCCGGACCGGTCCTTTGATCTCGTCCATTCCAACTCGGTCATCGAACACGTCGGCGACTGGCCGAAGATGGAGGCGTTCGCCAAGGAAGTGCGCCGGCTGGCGGACACCTACTATGTCCAGACGCCCTACTACGGCTTCCCGATCGAGCCGCATTTCTCGACGCCCTTCTTCCACTGGCGCTCCGAGGAGGCCCGCGCCGCGGCGCTGCTGAAGCGCGGCTACGGCTTCATCCAGAAGTGCGAGACCCTCGGTCAGGCGATGACCACGGTCCAGGAGTTCCGCCTGCTCGGCCGCAAGCAGTTCGGGTTCCTGTTTCCGGACGCCGAGCATCGGAACGAGAAGCTGCTCGGTCTCACCAAATCGCTGATCGCCGTCCGACGCGGTCCAGCGGCGCCGGGCCAGCAGTGATCGACCAGGCTCGAGCGGCGATGAGCGGCCGCAGACAAGGCAGCCCGGCGGCCACGCTTCGCTGTTAACCCCCCGTCAACCTTGTGGCGCAGTTCCTGCAGGCTTGGCCACGCGCGCATGGGCCGGTCCCACAATGCGACGCAGGAGTGGCTTATGCTGCAGCGTCTCAGGTCGATCGTCTCGCGCCGCTCGCCCGCATTCAACGGCCGCCGCCTCTCGCTCGGCGCCCTGCGGATCGCCCCGTGGATCGTCTTCGGCCCGATCACCGGCGTGATGAGCGAAGCCGCCATCGCGGCCTTCAGGAAGCGGCGTCCGCTGCTCGGTTGGCTCGTGGTGTTGGCGAACGTCGCCATTCTCGCCGGCATGCCGCTGCTGACCGCCGCCCTGCTGGCCCGCCAAGCCGGCTAAGCAGCCCGCTTGTCACTCCTCAGGCGGCTTCAATCGTCCGGCTCCGTTCGCGCGAAGAGCAGCAGAACCTCGGTCTCATCGCCGTCATCACTCACGTTCTCCACCAAGAGCTCGCGCAGCCTGTCCTCGAGGTGGCGGAGAGCCTTTGAAGTGAGGCGCACACGAGCACGCATCAGATGCAGCCTTCCGTCCGGATCCTCGGCCTTGCGGGCGCTGGCCAGAACTTGCTCGAGGGCGCCGCGGACCATGGTGTCGCCCTTCAAGACACGGTCTTCCTCGGCCGCCGGAGCCACGACATAGCGGCTGCCGACGGCTTCGAAGGAGCGTTCCACGGCGCCGCGGCGACGCTGCTCCCCGGTCACCCGCAGGAAACCGGCGGCAACGAGCTGGTCCACATGGCGGTAGAGCTTGGTTATAGGCTCCCCCAACCGGGTGGAAACCTGCTTCACCGTGCCGGGCTGCTGCGCAAAAGCGGCGAGCAGCCGCTGGCGCAGCGGATCGGCCAACGCCTTCATCCGCTCGGGCGTATCGACGATGAATACGCCGTCCTTGCTCACGCCCCTGGCTTCCCAGCCTCCGTCCATACCCGCGCCGCCTCATAGTCGAGCGTCAACTTGCCGGAGCCGAATACGTCCGCGCCCAGGATGCCGTCGAGAGGCGATCCAGCGGCCTGGCCGATCTTGTCGACCGCGCTCGAGACGAGGAGCGTCACGTCCCGACGATGCGGCCCGAACGTCACCGCGCCCCGGGAGGTGGTGACGGCCAAGTCGCCGCCGGCGCCGCCAGCGAGGCCGGCTTCGTCGGACTTTAGTTTGAGCCGCTCCGCGGCGGCGGTGGAGAGCAGAGTGTGGCTGGCCCCCGTGTCGAGCCCCATGATGAAGGGCCCCTGTCCGTTCACCTGGACCTTGACCAGCATCAGCGGTCGATTGGCCGCGAGCGTGGCCGGCATGGCCTTTCCGATCGGCTCGGCGGCAGCAAAGTTCACGCGCTTACGGCCGTAGTCGATCTCCACCAGCCGTCCCTTCAAGAACTCGGCCCCGACCAGCACGTCGACGCGCGTTCCGACCTTCGCGCTGATCTGCTCCAGAGCCGGGAAAATGCCGACCTTCACGTCTTTCATGACGACCGGGCCTAGACTGAAGCTCTTCAGCTCGGCAGTGGTGACCCCGCTCTTGGCCCCGGAGACGCCCTGACCTGAGGCGTCAGCTTCAGTAGGCGCTTGGATCCCAGCCGCCGCCGCCGCCCTCGGGGCGACCATCAGCTTGAACGGCGTCACAGCCCCGCTGTCGAGCAGCACGTTCACGGGGGGGCCGCCAGCAAGCCTTCCCTCCATCACGACGAAGGGGAACTGCGGCGGCGGCTGGAAATCGACGTAGTCCATCAGCTGCTTCCATTCACTCGTCTATGAACATTCATGATATCATGAATGATCGGAGTCAAGAGCGCAGTTCCTGAGCGGCCGCGATCGGGGCCGTCTCGAACTGGCACGAGAAGAGCCGCTCGCGGGAAGCGACGAACCCTGATTTGGGACTGATCATTAACCGCCTCCGGGCGAGGATCCCCGCATGGCACAGCTGATCCTGGATAAGCTCGGGCGGTTCCGCAGCCCGCCGGCGTTCTTGGCGCTAAGCAGCGCGAAGGAGCGCAGCGTCGCCCGCCTGGCGGTTTTCCTGATCGCCGCGATCGTGGCGAGCTTAGCGGCGGCGCTCGTCGTCGGCCTCATTGTCACCGCTTGCGCCGCGGCCCAGCTCGCCCGGCGGCACGGCGTCAGCATCGCCCAGGGGATCGAGCTCGCCGTCAGCCCGACAGGCGCGGCGCGCCCCTTGCTCAGCTATTGGTACGAGCTCTCGGTGGCCGGCCTGGCCTCTTACGCCGCCGCCCTGGCCGTCCTGGCGCTCGCCTGTTGGGTCTATCGGCGCAATGCGCAGTCGTTTCTGACGGCTGCGCCCCGGTTTCGCTGGAACCTGCTGCTGGGAGGCGCCGTCTTTGGCGCCGTCGTGGTGGCTGTCGCGATCGCCATCCAGCCGCTGCTCTCCACCGAAGAGCTCGCCCCGCCCCTGCTCCGCGGCGGCGAAAGCCTCGGCGCCCGCCTCGGCTACGCTGGGCTCGCCGCCGGCTGCCTGTTTCTCGCCGCCCTCGCCGAAGAAATCATCTTCCGCGGCGTGCTTCTGCAGCTGAGCGCTGCGTTCACGCGGAGCCTGCCGCTCATCCTGGCCGTCAACGGCCTGATCTTCTCGCTGGTGCATTTCGACCCGGACCTGAGCGCCTTCGTCATCCGCCTGATCATGGGCGCAGGCTGGGCCTGGATCGCGCTGCGCACCGGCGGAATCGAGGCGACTACCGGCGTTCACCTGGCCAACAATCTGCTGATCACCCTGTTCGTCACGCCGGTCAGCTTCAAGTCGCCGACCGCGCGCGATCTCGACCTGGGCTCCATCCTGGTCGAGATCGCGATGGTGGTCGTCTTCGTGATTGCGGCCGAGGTGTGGGCGCGCCGCCGCGAACGACGCAGCGCTGCCGGCCACGGCGCCCTCGCGCCGGTGGAGGAAGCGGGCTGAGGGCGGCCGCCGCTTAGAGGAGGCTTACGGAATCGCCCCCTTGGCTTTCAGCGCGGCGATGCGGTCCCAATCGAGGCCGAGGTCGAGCAGCACCGACTCGGTGTGTTCGAAGGCCTGGGGCCCGCGGGTGTTCTGGGTCGGCGCGTGATTGAACTGCACGGGGCCGCGGGCGAGCCTGAGCGGCGCGCCGCCGGCGACCGGCTCGACCTCGAAGAACATGTCGTTGGCCAGCGCCTGCTCGTCTCCGACCAGGTCCAGCAGGCTCTGCACCGCCGCCCACTGACCGCTCATGGTCTTCAGCCGGCCGCGCCAGTAGTCGAACGACTCCGCGGCGAACGCCGCGACCATGGCCGCGTTCGCCGCCTCCCAGTTCTCCATCAGCGCGTGCGCGTCGGCGAAGCGCGGGTCGTCGGCCAGATGGCCGATCCCGAGGTGCTCGAAGGTGTCGCGGATGAACGGCCCGGGCTGCATGATGAACAGCGAGATCAGCCGGCCGTCGGCGGTTTTGAACTGCCCCATGAACGGATTGCCCGGCGCGCCGCCGGTCTTCGGGCTCGGCGCGGGGAAGGTCTGGCCGGTCAGCGCGATGGCGTTGACCGAGGCCGCCGCCGCCCACCAGGCGGTCGACAGCAGCGAGACGTCGAGCTCCAGCGCCTCGCCCGTCTGGGCGCGGTGGAACAGCGCCGCAGCGACCCCGCCGACGATGTTCATGCCGCCGACCTGGTCGCCGAAGCCGCCGATCCCCTGGGTCACCGGGGCCTCCAGCTCTTCGGGGGTCAGCGCCTGGGCGATGCCGCTGTGCGACCAGAAGGCGGTGCCGTCGAAGCCTGAGCGGTCGCGGTCCGGCCCCTTGTCGCCATAGGCGCTGGCGCGGGCGTAGATGATCTTCGGGTTGATCGCGCGGATCTGCGCCAGGTCGATGCCGAGCTTCTCGCGCACCGACGGCAGATAGTTGGTCAGGAAGACGTCCGCCGACCGGGCCAGGTCGTAAAGGATCTCGCGGCCCTCAGGGGTGGAGATGTCGAGCCCGACGCTGCGCTTGCCGCGGTTGGCCCCCTCGATCAGCGGATTGCGGTCGGGGTCGAAGGTGACGCCGCTCCAGCGGATGAAGCCGCGCTGGCCGTCGGCGTGGACCGGGTGCTCGACCTTGATGACGTCGGCGCCCCAGTCGGCGAGCAGCGCCCCGGCCGACGGGGCGAAAATGAACTGCGCGACCTCGAGCACGCGCACGCCCTTCATGACCTGCGTCATGCCGTCTCCTCCCATTGTCCGGCGATCAGGGCCGTTGCCTCGCCCGCCAAGATCATTCAGTTTTTCCGATGTTAAGCCGCGGCGCGCGCCGACAACAAGCGCGCGTGACGGCGACGCGCGAGACGCCGGTGAACGATGCGTCCGCGACCATTGGGAGGTAGGCGCGTGCAGAGAAGCCTTGCGGTCACCGACGAGCAGATCGCCACCTACCAGCGCGACGGCGCGGTGCTGTTGAAGGGCGTCCTGGCGCCCGACGACCTGCGGCTCTTGGAACAGGGCGTCGAGCAGGCCTACGCCGATCCCGGACGGCGCAGCTCGATCGTGCGCAGCCCCGAGGGCGAAGGCGAAACCCTGGTCGAGACCTCGCCCAGCCAGCGCAGCCCGGCGCTGCGCGCCCTGATCGACAGCGGCCTGATGGCGCAGCTCGCCGGCCGGGTCATGCAAACCGCCTCGGCCCAGCTGGTCTTCGAGCAGATCTTCTACAAGACCAAGGGGCGGATCCTGCCGACGCCCTGGCACCAGGACACCCCGTTCCTGAGGGTGCGGGGGATGGACATGTGCCGGGTCTGGCTGACCTGCGATCCCTCGCCGGCCGACATCACCGTGCAGATGGTTCGCGGCTCGCACCGTTGGAACGTGGTCTACAGCACTCAGGCCGAGGCCATGGCGCCGGTGGTCCAGGCCGAGGCGCGGGCCGAGTACAACAACGAAAATCTCGGCGATCCGAACCTGCCGCTGGCGCCGGACGTCGCGCGCTACCGCGACAGCTTCGACATCCTCAGCTTCGACGTGGAGCCCGGCGACGCCCTGGTCTTCCAGGGCAACATGCTGCACGGCGCGTTCGGCCGCGACCAGCACGACAGCCCCCGGCGGGCCTTCGCCACCATGTGGGGCGGGCCGGAGCTCCGCTATCACGAACCCAAGGGCAAGGCCTTCCCGCCGCCCGGCGACCTGCGCGCCCATCCGGTGCCGGACGGGGCCCGCATCGGCGACCACCCGGCAGTCTTCCCGGTCGGCTGGCGCGAGGGCTAGGGGGATCATGCCGCGCGCGGTGATCGGCGACGAACTCGGCCCCATCGACAACTACCGGCTGCGCCCGCACGACCCCGGTCCGCCCGGGCCGAACCAGGTGCGGATCGCCGTGAAGGCTGTCGGCGTCAGCTTCGTCGACGTACTGGTGTCTCAGGGCCGCTACCAGGCCAAGCCGTCCCTGCCCTTCATCCCGGGCAGCGAATGCGCCGGCGTCGTCGAGGCGGTCGGCGCGGCGGTCGAAGGCGTCGCGGTCGGCCAGAAGGTCGCCGCGACCGGCTGGTGCGGCATGTACGCCGACGTCGTGAACGCTCCGGCCGAGGTCGTCTGGCCGATGCCGGAGGGGCTGTCCTTCGAAGAGGCCGCCGTCCTGGTGGTCAGCTACACCACGGCCTGGCACGCGCTGGTCGACCGCGGCGCGCTCCAGCCCGGCGAGACCCTGCTGGTGCTCGGCGCCGGCGGCGCGACCGGCCTGGCGGCCGTCCAGCTCGGCGCGCACCTCGGCGCCCGGGTCATCGCCTCAGCCTCCAGCGCCGCCAAACGCGCCGCAGCCACCGCGGCCGGCGCCGCGCTCGCGCTCGACGCCCGCGCCCCGGACTGGGCCGAGGCGGTGAAGGCGGCCTGCGGCGGCAAGGGCGTCGACGTGGTGTTCGATCCGGTCGGCGGCGCGGCCACCGAACAGGCCTTTCGCCGGCTCGGCTGGAAGGGCCGGCACCTGGTGGTCGGCTTCCCCGGCGGCATCGCCGCCCTGCCGACCAACCTGCCGCTGCTGAAGTCCGCCAGCTTGGTCGGGGTGAACCTCTCCGGGCTCGCCCAGGCGGAGCCGGAACTGGCGCACGCCAACCACCTCAAGGTGCTCAGCTTAGCGGCCGAGGGCGTCATTCGCCCGGTGATCGCCCAGACCTATCGGCTCGACCAGTTCGCCCAGGCAATGGCCGACGCGGCCCAAGGCGACAGCGCCGGGCGCATCGTCCTGGTCCCGTAAAAAACCCGGCGTTCAGAAAATCAGCAGCGCGACGGCGAAGCCGATCGCCGCCCAACACGCCAGACCCAGGCCAATCACCAGCGCCAGGCTCGCCGCCGCCGGCAGCGGACGGGTCTGAGCCAGCCCCTCGTCCAGGTCAGCCGGCGCCTCGGCGTCGACCATGCCGAGCAGCGCGTCGTCCGCCCCCGCGCCCGCGAACTTCGACGACCGTGAGGTGGGCTCCCACTCGAGTTCCGCAACAAGATGAGTCACGCCTCTACCCCCCGGGTCAGCGCGCGTCAGCTCAACTGACGCGAGAGTTTGCGATAGAAAACTGCGCTCGGCGCCAGCTCGGTCCCATAACAAATGACACTAACTTAGGTCGGGAACCCGACCTTGGCCTGGGCCGCGCGCCCAGGCCCGGAGGTCTTCCGTAGCGATACGTAAGGGCCGCGCCTGAATTCAGCGGCCGGGCGGCATGGCCTACATATCCGCTCAGACGGGGCGGACCTGGGTCCGCCCGACTGACCAAGGATCGCCGCCGTGATCGCCCCGACCATCGACCTGACCGCCCGCCACCAACCGCGCACCGCCGCCGACCGCGTCGCCTTCGGGTTCGTGAAGGGGCTGCGCTTCTTCGCCGACACCTTCTTCGCCAAGCGCTATGGCCACCGCGCCGTGGTGCTGGAGACGGTGGCCGCCGTGCCGGGCATGGTCGGCGCGACCCTCAACCACCTGAAGTGCCTCCGCCGCATGGAAGACGACCGCGGCTGGATCAAGACGCTGATGGACGAGGCGGAAAACGAGCGCATGCACCTGATGACCTTCATCGAGGTCTGCAAGCCAACGGTCCTGGAACGCTTCGTCGTCGTCGCCGTGCAGTGGGTCTTCTACCTGTTCTTCTTCGGCCTCTACCTGCTGAGCGCCAAGACCGCCCACCGCGTCGTCGGCTATTTCGAGGAAGAGGCTGTCGTCAGCTACACCCACTACCTGGCCGAGATCGACGAAGGCCGTTCGGAGAACGTGCCGGCCCCGGCCATCGCGCTGAAGTACTGGAAGCTGCCGGCCGACGCCCGTCTGCGCGACGTGGTCGAGGTGGTCCGCGCCGATGAAGTCCACCATCGCGACGTCAATCACGGGTTCGCTGACGAACTCGCCGGCGGGCCGGCCCTGGCCCCGGTGCCGAAGGCCTGGCCGCACGAGGAACTGCTCCCGCACTGGCGCGAGGCGGCCTGACCAAACCCCGAAGCCCCGGCTGCTGCCGGGGCTTCGCTCGTTGTTGGAGACGCCTAGGCGCCCGGCGTCACGTTGCGCATGCGACCGCGGCCGAAGCTCGGCGACCAGCGGCCCCAGCCCTTCGGCAGATCCTGCGCCGGCTTGCCGTGGCGCTTTTCGATGTCGCGCTGCAGCGCCTTGGCGGCCAGGAGGTGGCCGGGGAAGAAGGTGTCGACCGCCCAGCCGGCGACCGGCACGCTCGACAGCGCGCTGTCGGCGGCGAGGTAGATGCCCATCCGCGCCAGGGTCGCCGGTCCGGCGCCGGCCTGGACCGCGCAATAGAGCAACAGCCCGCCGGCCCCTACCGCGTAGGCCACGTTCGCGCCCGGGATCCAGGCCAGCACGCCGTCGAGGCCGAGGCCCAGCGGCCCCAGGCTCACCACCCGGTCCGACAGGCGGCGGATGCGCTCAGCGTGAATCCACGCCTGGTGAGCGCGTTGCGAAGCATCGTCCATGAGGGGCGGCGGCTCCTTTCTCGTCAGAGGTCTGTCCTGTCCCTCCAGGAGACATGGTCCCGGTCCAGCAAAATCCAAGCGCCGCCATGAACAGGGGGCGCCGGGCTCACCCCCAGAGCTCGGCCGGCGGCGGCTCGATCAGCGCGCCGGAGATCGGCAGCCTGGGCTCGCGGTCGCGGGCCAGCAGCAGCGGCCCGTCGAGGTCGACGTAGCGCGCGCCCTGCGCGATCAGCAGCGCCGGGGCCATGGCCAGCGAGGTCGCGACCATGCAGCCGGCCATGATCTCCAGGCCCAGGGCTTGCGCCTCGGCCTTCAGCGCCAGCGCCTCGGTCAGGCCGCCCGCCTTGTCGAGCTTGATGTTGACCGCGGCGTAACGGCGGGCGCAGGCGGCCAGTTCGGCGCGGGTGTGCAGGCTCTCGTCGGCGCACAGCGGCACCGGGCTGGCGTAGCCCTCCAGCGCCGCGTCCTCGGCGGCCGGCAGCGGCTGTTCGAGCAGCTTGACCTCCAGCCTGGCGAACTCCGGCGCCAGCCGCGTCAGCTCGTCGAAGGTCAGCGCCTCGTTGGCGTCGACCACCAGCCGCGTGCGCGGGGCCGCGGCGCGGACCGCCGCCACCCGGTCGAGATGGTCGGCGGCGCCGATCTTCAGCTTCAGCAGCGGCCAGCGCGCGTGCGCCAGCGCGACCTCGGCCATCTCGTCTGCGGAAGCCAGGCTCAGGGTGTAGCAGGTCTTCACCGGGTCGAGCCGCTCGCGGCCGGCCAGCGTCCAGGCGCGCACGCCGGCCTGTTTGGCCTCCAGGTCCCAGAGCGCGCAGTCGAGCGCATTGCGCGCCGCGCCGGGCGGCAGCAGCGCCTGCAGCGCCGCGCGGTCCGCGCCGGCCTCGAGCGCTGTGCGCACCAGCTCGATCTGCGCCAGCGCGCCGTCGGCAGTTTCGCCATAGCGGGCGTAGGGCACGGCCTCCCCGCGGCCGCGATGCGACCCCTCAGTCAGTTCGACGACCACCACCACGGCCTCGGTCTTCGCGCCGCGGGCGATGACGAAGGCGCCGGCGATCGGCCAGCGTTCGACCCGCGCGGTCAACCGGCGTGAGGGGGCGGCCCCTTGCGAACTCCTGGACGCGCTCAGGCGGCGTCGCCTAGGGCCTGGTCAAGCAGCAAATAGATGCGCCCGGCCTCCGAGCCGAGGATCTCGGCCATCAGGAAGCCCTCGGGGTCGCGCACCGCGGCGTCGTCGACCAGCGCCTGGTAGCGGCGCACGAAGCCGCTGGCCCGCGCCTTCAGCGCCTCGTCGGTGAACAGCCGGCGCACGATCCGCCGGCTGGCGGCGCCGGCGAGCTTCTTGACCACCTGCCGCGCGCCGTCGACGTCGCCGGACTGGATCGTCGCGGCGATCTGGTCGATCCGCCCTTGCGGCAGCAGCTTCTCCGGCTCGACGCCCATCTTCACCAGCTCGGCGGCCAGCAGCGCCTCCTCCGGCTCCTCGCCCGCCTCCCCGCCGCCCAGCGAAGCCAGCAGGTCCTTCCAGGTCCAGGTCTCCGCCGGCTCTTCCTCGTCGGCCTCCTCTTCGACCGCGGGCGCCGCCGGAGCTTGCGCGGGCGGCGCGGCCTTGGACCCGCCGGCAGTGTCGAAGATGGCGGAGAACTCGGCGTCGCTGGCGGTCGGCGTCAGCTTCAGCCGCGGCCGCAGGCCAAGCCGCTCGGCCAGGGCCGCCCCCGGCTGGGGCTCGGGCTGCTCGGCGGTAGGCGTGGCGGGCGCGGCGGCCTCGGGCGGCGGCGCAGCCGCCCGCAGGGTCGGCGGCGCATAGGCCGGCGGGAAGGCGTCGGCCGGCGGCGGGCTCGCAGCGGGCGGCTGCGCCGCCAGGGCGGCCGGCGGGGCGGCGGCCACCGCGCCCATCAGCCGGACGGCCTCGCTAAGCATGTCAAAGTTGCGCCGCACGCGATCCTGGAAGGCCGCGTCGATCGCCTGGGCCTCGTCGGCGGTGCGTCTGGCCTGGGCCATCAACGCGTCCATCCCCTCGGCGAGGCGGGCCTGCACCATCTCGACCTGGGCCCGGGCGTCCGCCGGCAGCGTGCGGGCGCGCCCCTCCAGCGCCTCGATCACCACGCCGAGCTCATCGAGCGTCGCGCGCGCGGCGGCGGCGCCCTCGTCCAGCTTGCGCACGGCCGCGGCGCCAGCGTCGCCGACCATCTTCGCCGACTGCTCGACCAGGGCGCGGGCCTCCTCGAGCCGGGCCTCGAACACCTGGTTGGCCTTCTGGCCGGCGGCGAAGGCCGCCTCGGAAAGCTGATCGACCTGTTCGCGCGCGGCCGCGGCGTGGCGGGCGGCGGCCTGGCGGGTCTCTTCCGCCGCGCCGGCCAGCGCCTCCAGGGCCTGGCGGTTGTCGGCCTCGAGCTGGGCGCGCTGGGCGGCGACGGTGCGGGCGACGGCGTCGAGCGACCCGGCGGCGGTTTCGCCCAATGCTTCGCGCTCGGCGCGCGCGGCGGTCGACAGCTCGCTGAACCGCACGCCGGCCTCGGCGACCAGACGGCGCAGCGCCTCGGCCGCCTCGGCGGCGTCATGGCTCATGTCGCCGGCCGTACGCCGCACCTCGATCAGCGCGACGTCGAGCCGGTCGGTCTGGCTGGCGACGTCGGCGGCGAAGGTCTGCTGGTCGTCGCGCAGCGCCTGGCTCAGGGCGGCGAGCGCCGCGCGCTGTTCGGCCAACCCGCCCTCGACGGCGCGGACCTGTTCGCCGACGCCGGCGCCGGCGGTCTCCAGCCGGGCGCTGTGGCGGGCGAGGTCTTCGCCGGCCGTGCGGACCACAGCGCTGGCCTCGTCGGCGGCCTGCGCCAGCCCGGCGGCCCGAGCGGCGAAGGCGCTCTCGGCCTGCAGCAGTTGGGTCTCGGCGGCTTGCGACACCGCCGCGGCCTTCTGCGCCTGCTGGCCGATGACTTCGGCGGCGCGCGCGGCCTGGGAGTCCAGGGTCTGGGCGAGCGCCTGCAGCTCTCCGCGCTCGCGGCCGAGCTCGCCGCTCAACTGCTGGGCGGCGTTCAGCGACGACTGGGTCGCCTGCACCAGGCCCTCGGTCTGCGCCGACAACACCTGGCGCAGCGCGCTCAGGCTCTCGCGGGCGACGTCGGCGGCGGACGCGGCGGCGACGATCTCCTCGCGCACCGCGCGGGTCACCTCGCCCGCTTCGACGGCGGCGCGCAGCGCCGGCGACAGCAGCGTCTGCTCCAACTCACGGGTGCGCTGGGTCTCCGCGGCCAGGGTCTGCCCCTGGCGGATGAACCAGGCGACGGCGAACACCAGCACGGCGGGGCCGAGCGCCAGCAGGGAAAAGACGATCAGGGCGAAACGGTCGTGCTGCAGCGGGGCGACGCCGCTGCGGTAGCCGACCGCGAACGCGATCGGGCCGAGCGCCCAGAGCACGGCGACGGCGAAGGCGATCAGATAGACGACGAAGCCCGATGGCGTGGCGGCGCCGCGGCCGACGCGCCGGCGCTGAGCCTTGGCAGGCTTGCCGTCGCCCGCGGCCGGCTCGTCGAGCGCCGGCTTCGACGCCTGCAGCACGGCGGCCGTCGGATCCTTGGCGGCGACCTCCGGGGCGGCGTGCGCCTTTCCGTCGTCGTTGGAAGCTCCGAAATCCAGCGGCGGAGGCCGTCTCGTAATCTTCATGCGCGCCTTCCCGATGTGTCGCGCGCGCTCGCCCCCGAACGCGCCCGACCCTCGCACAAGGATTACCCGCGAAGGCGGTCGAGGAAAACAGCCGGGCGAATCATTCTCGTCCGCCGCAACGGACCGCAACTTGGCCTTTGCACAACGAGTTGAGCAGTAGATGCACCTTTGAGAGGAACGAACGATGAACTGGGACACAAGCCAGCTGCAAGGGCTGGTGATGGAGTGGGGGCCGCGAATTCTTGGCGCGATCCTGGTTCTTATCGTTGCGCACTTCGTGGCCAAGGCGGCGCAATGGGGCCTGGCGAAACTGGTCGACCGACTACCGGGCGCGAACCACGAACAGCCGGCGGACCCGAAGAAGTCGACCGGCTACCAGCTTGGCCAGCTGGGCTACTGGCTGGTGCTGCTGCTGGGGGTGATCGGCGCGCTGACGCTGCTCGGCATGACCAGCGTCGTGACGCCGCTGAACGCCTTGCTGACGAACGTGCTGGCCTACGTGCCGAACATCGTCGGCGCGGCGCTGATCTTCTTCGTCGGCCTGGTCGTCGCCACGCTCGCCAGGCGGGTCGTCGAGACCGCGCTCAATGTGGCGCATGTCGATCGCGTGCTCGAGCGGACGGGCATGTCGCAGGTGACCGGCGCGTCGCGGCTGGCGCGCGCCGTCGGCACCCTGGTGTTCGTGCTGATCCTGATCCCGGTCGCCATCGCGGCGCTGCAGCAGCTGAACATCCGCGCCATCTCCGACCCGGCGGTGGCGATGCTGACGATCATCATGAACGCCATCCCCCGCGTGGTGGCCGCGGCCATCGTGCTCGGCATCGCCTTCGTGATCGCCCGCTGGGTGTCCGGCATCCTCGAACAGGTCCTGCCGTCGCTCGGCGTCGATCGGGCCCTCGAGGCGATCGGGGCCGGCGAGCCCCCGCCCGCCACGCTCGCCGAGGCGCAGCTGTCCGGCGACGGCGGCGGCGTCCGCGCGCGGCGACTGGTTCCGTCGAAGGTCATCGCCCAGCTGGCGTTCATCGCCATCATGCTGTTCTCGGCCGTCGAGGCGGCCCGGCTGCTGGCCTTCGGCGCCATCGCGGTGATGTTGGCGCAGATCCTGGAACTGGCCGGCCAGGTGCTGTTCGGCGGCGTGATCATCCTCGCCGGCGTGCTGCTGGCCAACTTCCTTGCCGGACTGGCCCGCCGTTCGACCGGCGGTCAGGAGGGCATCGCCTCGAACCTGGTGCGCTGGTCGACCATCGCCCTGGCCAGCGCCATGGGGCTGAGGTTCATGGGCATCGCCGACGAGATCGTGATCATCGCTTTCGCCCTGGTGCTGGGGGCCGCGGCCGTCGCGGCGGCCCTGGCGTTCGGCATCGGCGGACGCGAGACCGCGCGGCGCCTGCTCGAGCAATGGACCCACCGCGCCCAAGCGGGCCCGACTACGGACGCGCGCCCGAAGCCCCCGCGCCCGTCGGTTCAGTGACGCGTAGCTAAAGGCCCCGGTCGCAAGGCCGGGGCCATCTTGCCAAGACAGAGAGACGGTGTCGGCCGGCCAGGCGCGTGAAGATCAGACGCGCAGCTCGGCCGGCGCGGTCTTCGGCTTCGGACAGCTGGCGAGCTTCTCGGCGGGGCGCGGCGTGCGGATGATCACCCGATCGGCCGCGTGCATCGCCGCCGGCGTCGGGGCGGGCTGCACGATCGGCGCGGGTTCGAGCGTCACGCCGAAATGAGCCAGGGCCGCGGCGGAGGACTGCACCACCACCGTCGCCACGATCTCCGTCAATGTCGTCATCAGACGCCTCCCGGCCCGAACACGACTCCCACGGGCAGGATAGATACTCCAAGCGCGGCCGGAGCGCATGCGCGCAAGCGTGAATTTTCCGCAATGTTGCGGCCGCCGCCCGGACGCTGCGAACGCGGGTCTTTGAAAGGCTCGGTCTCTGGTAAGAAGGAACGATGAGTCCGCGCGCGCCCGATGCCACCACGACTCTGCAGCCGCCGGCGTCCCGCTGGCGGTCGGTGGTCGCGCGTTTCGCACTGGTGGCGGCGCTGCTCGCCGTCGCGCTCGCCGCCTACTGGACCGGCCTGGCCCAGACCCTGTCGCCCGAGTTGCTGAGCCGCGAGCAGGACCAACTGCGCGCCGCCGCAGCGGCCTCGCCGGTCCTGTCGCTAGGCCTGTTCGTGCTCGCTTACGCCGTGCTGACTGGCGCCTGCCTGCCGGTGGCCCTGGTGCTGAGCCTGCTCGGCGGCGCGGTGTTCGGCGTCTGGTCGGGCGCGCCCGCGGTGCTGCTGGGCGGCACCGGTGGGGCGATCCTGACCTACGCCGCCGCCCGCTCCGCGTTTGCGCCGCTGCTGGTGCGGCTCGCCGAACGCGACGTCCGCTTGCAGCTGCTGATCGCCGGCTTCGGCCGCAGCGCCTTCCGCTACATCCTGACGCTGCGGCTGTTCCCGATGGCGCCGTTCGCCCTGGTCAACGTGGCCTCCGGCCTGGCCGCGGTGCCGCTGCGCCCCTATGCGCTGGCCACCCTCGCCGGCGGGGTCCCGACGGCGCTGATCTACACCGGCCTGGGGGCTGGCCTCGGCTCCTCGCTGGGATCGGAGCAGTCGCTGGTGGCGGCGTTGCGCTCGCCGCAGATCGTCCTGCCGCTAATCGGCCTGACGCTGCTGTCGCTCGCCCCAGCGCTGATCAAGCGCGCGCGCCGCAGCTAAACCGCCGCTCGCCCCGGGGGGCTCAGTGCGCATGAAGCTCTTGCGACCTCCAGCAAGCCGCACGCAACAATCCCCGCACAATAGCTTCACCGTAACGATCAAGCTTAACTATAATATCAGAACGGCTTAGCTTCTCCACGTTGTGTATCGACCACAGGTTTTCGACAAATTGAAATACGCACTGCACGTTAATCTATGATCTATCCGATGCGACTTACCCGTGTAAGCATCCCATCCAGTGACCGCCCTCAACTAACCTCCAACAGGGGGCGATCCGATCGCTGGCGACGCCAGACGATTACATAACGGGGAAATTCGATTCTTGGATGCGGTCTCCACGGAGGGTGGGATGCTGGGTGCTGGGCGAACTGAGGGACTGAATGGGCGCCGGGGCGCCGGTGGCGGCGGCGAGCGCGTCATGATCGACGCGCGGGTCAAGCTCCAGCGGTCGCCCCGCATATCGGCGCTGGATCACACCTGGATCGACGTCCGGGCCCGGATCGGGCGCGGGCTCGGCAGCGCCGAGGGCGCCGCACAACTGATCGAGGACCACCCGGTGAAGCCGGGACGTCTGCATCGCCAGGTGTGGCGCACCGGCGAGCTAGCGCAGTCGGTCATCGTCAAGCGCTTCACGCCAGAGCAATCGCGCGTCGAACGGCTGGCCCTGGAGCGCTGGCTGCCAGCCCTGCAACTCGCCGACCTCGCGCCCGAGCTGCTCGCCGTCGTCGGCAAGCCGGACGCCGCCTGCGTGTGGCACGTTTACGAGGACCTGAGCGACGGCGCGCTCAAGGCCGCCGGCGACCAGGGCGTGCGCGATCGGAGCTTGCTTCCGGTGACGGCGGCGCCGCCGCAACCGGATCGTCTGGCCTTCGCCCTCGCCAGCCTCGCGCGGCTGCACCGCGCCTCCGCCAGCCATCCGCTGCTCGATGAATACTGCTACTGGACCCGCGGTCTTGGCGGCCATTTCCTTCTCGCCAGCGTGCAAGGCGCCATAGCGGCGCTGGAGGCCTTGCGTCCGGACCGCCTGGCGCTCACCCCGCACCGCCTGCAGACGCGCGACGCGCTGCTTGCCGCGGTTCGGCGCCTGCAGGCCGAAGCGGCCGATCGCTGCGCCCAGTTGGCGGCCTTCGGCGGCCCCGACTGCCTGCTGCATGGCGATTGCGGAGACGGAGCCGCCATGATCGGTGCGGACGGCGTCGGCCGCCTCATCACCTGGCGCCACGCCGGCGTCGGGCCGGCCAGCTTCGACCTCTCCGCCCTTCTCGGGCAACTGCCGAAGGGCGAGCGGGGCGCGGCGCTCGAGCGCTACCGCCAGGAGCGGGGCTGCGCGACGGCCGACTGGCCCAACCCGGCGACCTGGAACGCCCTGTTCGACACCGCCGAACGCTCGCGGCTGGCCGATGGCGTGATCGGGCCGGCGCTCTCGGCGCTCGACGGCGAAGGGGACAGCGCCTTCATCGAACTGGCCGCCATCGCCGCCCGGTTCGAAGCCCTGCAACCGCTACTCGGCCCGACGCCCGCCTGACGCCGACGGCCTAGGCCGCTTCCCGGAAGCGGGCGCCCTCGTGGGCGAGCAGCCAGCGCTTGCGGTGCAGCCCGCCGCCATAGCCGGTCAGCGCGCCGTTCGCGCCGATCACCCGGTGGCAGGGCGCGACCAGCGCCAGCGGATTGGCCCCGTTCGCCAGGCCGACGGCGCGGATCGCCGAGGGCCGGCCGATGCGCGCGGCGAGCGCGGCGTAGCTGAGCGTCTCGCCCGCCGGGATCGAACACAGCGCCCGCCAGACCGTCAGCTGGAAGTCGGTGCCGACGGCGCGCCAGGCGATCGCCTCCAGCGCCCGGGCGTCGCCGGCGAAATAGGCGGCGAACGCCAGCTCTACGGCGCGCGGCGCGGCGCCCTCCTCCAGCGTCGCCTGCGGATAGCGGCGGCGCAGCCAGGCCAGCATCTGCGGCTCGTAGTCGGTCCAGTTGAAGGCCCGCAGCACGCCCGCCGCATCGGTGGCGAGCAGCGCCGTGCCGATCGGGGTGTCGTGGCGGGCGATGGTGATGGCGTCAGGCGGCGCGTCGATCATCCTTGCGGCTCCTCTTCGGGGCGGAACGGGTTTTCAGGGCGGACTTGGCCGCATCTGCGGCCCACAGGTGTTGCGCGGCGTAGGCGCGCCAAGGCCGCCAGGCCTCGGCGCGCGCGAGCAGGTCCAGCGCGCTCGGCCGGCCGCCGGCTTCGTCGGCCAGGGCGCGCATCAGGGCGATGTCGCCGTGCGGGAAGGCGTCCGGCTCGCGCAGCTCGCGCAGCGCGATGTACTGCGCGGTCCAGGCGCCGACCCCCGGCAGGGCGGACAGGGCGGCGATGGCGCTTTCAAGATCGGCGCGTGGGGTGAAGATCGACGGGTCCTCGGCGACCTTGCGGGCCAGGCCCTCCAGCGCCGCGCCGCGGGCGGCCGGCATGCCGAGCGCGGCGATGTTCTCGCCGACCAGCCGCTCCGGCGTCGGGAACAGGTGGGTCAGCCCGAGCGCCGCGGCCGCCGGATCCTCGAACGGCTCGCCATAGGCCTGGGTCAGCCGGGCGGCGAGCGTGCGGGCCGCCACCACGGTGATCTGCTGGCCGAGCACCGCGCGCACGGCGAGCTCGAAGCCGTCCCAGGCCCCCGGCGCACGCAGGCCGGGCCGCTCGGCGATCAGGTGGCCAAGCGCCGGATCCTGCGACAGGTGCGCGCCGATCAAGGCCGGATCGGCGGCGAGGTCGAACACCCGGCGGATCCGCGAGATCACCGCCGGCAGCGCCTGGAGCCGCGGGAAGCGGATCTCCGCCTCCAGCCAGTCGCCGCCGGCCCCTGGCCGGACGACGACCCACCCGCGCGCGCCGTCGACCGCCAGGGTGCGGGCGTAGCGTTCGGGCGTCACCGCCTCGACGCCGGGGATGGCGCGCGCCGCGAGAAAGCCGATCACGCCGGCCCAGTCGTAGGGCGCGCGATAGGCGAGCCGCACGGTGACGCCGGCGGCGGCGGCGCTCTCGGCCGGCTGGCGCGAGCGCCGCAGCGCGCCCGGCGCGCGGTCGAACAGCTGCTGGAAGGTCTCGTTGAAGCGCCGCACGCTGCCGAAACCGGCGGCCAGCGCGACCTCGGTCATCGGCAGCCGGGTCTCCTGGATCAGCTGCTTGGCGAGCAGCACCCGGCGGGTCTGGGCGACGGCGACCGGCGAGGCGCCGAGGTGCTGGCGGAACAGCCGGCGCAGTTGACGCTCGCCGACGCCAAGGCGCGCGGCGAGGCCGTCGACGTCGGCGGTGTCGAGCGCGCCAGCCTCGATCAGCGCCAGCGCGCGCGAGACCGTGTTGGAGGTGCCGCGCCACGCGCCCATGTCGGGCGAGGCTTCCGGCCGGCAGCGCAGGCAGGGCCGGAACCCGGCCTCCTGGGCGGCGGCGGCCGAGGGGAAGTAGACGACGTTCTCGGCCTTCGGCGTCCGCGCCGGGCAGACCGGCCGGCAGTAGATGCCGGTGGTCTTCACCCCGCAGAAGATCCGTCCGTCAAAGCGCGGATCCCGGGTGACGAAGGCGCGGCGGCAGGCTTCGGGGTCAAGGTCCATGGCCCGGACCATGCGCCGGGCCATCCAGGGAGTCTCGCGGTTTTCGGACTCCGATCGGCTGGCGGTCAGGCGGCGGCGATAGGGACGCTAGGGACGCTCTTTCATTTTGTCAGCGGCCGCTCATAGGAAATGCCCCTGAACGCCGCCGTGGGCCTAGAGCAGTGCGAGGTTTCCCAATCGCCGCACCGGTTTCTCAATGCCCCACAACTGGCGGTCGCTGATTTTACGTCGGTTTTCGGCCGCTGAAGTTTCCCAATGCCCATAGATTGAGAAACCGATTGGGAAACCGGATGACCGGCCGCAGGCCATCTATGCCAGCTAACATCAATGTCTACGCCGGTTAGAGATGTCGCGGTTTGCGCCGATTAGAAATGTCAGGGCAGGGGCGTCTGGTGTCGGCCGACGGGCGGGCGCGCAGCCCACAACCCGCGCAGCGGCCGACCGCCCGGCCGGCGCACCGGAGATCATGACGGCGGGTTTTCCGAAGCGCGCCGGCAGGCGCGCGAGGCACGTAGCCGGACCTGTCAGGCGGAGGTCTGTTGAGCCTCGACGACAGACCTGGCGATCTCCTCCGAGGTGCGATCCAGTAGATCACATTGGATTAGGCGGGCGCTTCCATCAGCCGTCGTGATTTTCAGCTGCTCAGGTCGCCCAGTTAACCGGTCGCGCGGTCGAGAAGTGACGGTCGAGATCTCTCGCAGCGCGATCTCGAATGGTCGCCATTGCCGCGAGATCAAGATCCCACCTCGGATGAGGAGCGCTGCGCTATCTGACCGCGAGCGCCGATACGCGCGAGCATAGGGGGCGATCTTGTACATCACCCAAGCGGTTACTGCTGCGCACACGAAGACGTTCATCTCGTATCGCAGAATGACTGACCTTACGTACTCGTCGGGGTGAGCGATCTGCCAGGCCAAGGCGACCGTCGCGGCAGCTCCAACAACTGCCCAAGCAGAGAGAAGCAAAATAGCTCGTCTGGCTTTCGGTCTGGAAAAGCGCGCGATCGATTGGCCGTCGGAGTTGGCATCATGCTCAGGCATTTCGAGAGTCGTAAGGCGCGACCTTAAGCTGTGCAACGTTGCGAGCGTTCACTCGACGCCGAACATGTGCCCAGTCTGGTCGCGGCGCTTCGGCGCCTTGCAGCTGCGCGCCGGCGGCGGCTGGGTGTCCTGATAGGCCTTGATCATCTCCAGCAGCGAGCCCAGCCGCTTGTTCTCGACGACGGCGGCCTGGTTGACCTTCCGGATCTTGTCGAAGGTGCGGTAGGCGAGCTCCTCGCCCTGGTAGCGGATGGCGATCCGGCCGTCGGGATAGTCGACGACGGTCACCCGCTTGCCGATCGCCGATTGCGCGGTCTCCGATGGCTCCACGATGAACAGCACCTTGTCGTACTGCAGGGTCAGCGACTGGGAGAGGGTGCGTTCGACCTGCCAGGTGAACTCGTCGTCCAATTGGTCGCGCGGCGACATCGGCCGGTGCAGATCCTTCGGATTGGCCGGGACCTTGCCGAAGCGGGTGTTGTAGTCGGCGACGAAGCCCGGGAGGAACGCGTTGCCCTCGGCGATCGTGCTGATGGCGGCCAGCCGCAGCTCCTTCACCAGCCGGTCCTGCAGCGTCTTGTTGGCCCGCTCGACGCGGCCCTTCGCCTGACTGGAGTTGGCGCAGATGATCTCGATGTTCATCTTGCTCAGCGCCCGGCCGAACTGGGTCATCGCGTCGCCGCTGACGCCGGGCTTGCTGACGCGGAACACCGAATGCCGGTCGCTGTAGAACGCCACCGGCTTGCCGTGCGCCTCGAGGTAGGTCCGGGTCGCGGCGAAGTAGGCGAAGGTCGACTCCGACTCGACGAACTGCAGGTGCATCAGCCGGCTGGTGGCGTCGTCGATGAACACCAGCAGCGTGCACTTCGGCCCGCGGGCCTCGAACCAGCGGTGCTCGGAGCCGTCGATCTGCACCAGCTCGCCGACGCAGTCGCGCCGGTAGCGCGGCTGGTAGATCTTGCGCCGCCGCTTGGCGCGCGCGTCCCACAGGCCTTCGGCGATCATCCAGGCGCGCAGCGTCTCGCGTGAGACGGTGATGTCGTGCAGCTCCAACAGCTTCTCCGCCGCCAGCGTCGGGCCGAAATCCGGGTAGCGCGCCTTGATGATGTCGATCGCCGCTTGCCGCACGTCCGCCGGCGTCTTGCGGTTGCTCGGCCGGCCGCGCTTCTTCGAGACGATCCCGTCAGCGCCGCGCAGCCGGTAGGCCTTCAGCAGCCGCCAGACCTGGCGCTCGCTGAGGCCCAGCACGCCGGCCGCGGCGCGCACCGGCAATCGCTCGGCGTCTACGTCGCGCAGCACCTCGAACTTCGACAGCTCCGCATCGCTCATGATCCGCACCGCCATCGACGCCGTCTCCCAGCCAAGCTTGGAGGGAGGCTGACGTCTCTAATTTGCACGGCACTGACATTTGCACTTTGCGGCTACAATCAAGCTTGGCTTACGTCGGATTATAAGAAATCAATCGGCTGAACGGGGCGGAACGCCCGCGTCAACAAGCCGCCGGAAATGCAAACCGAAGTCGCCTGGATCTGCACTGATGAGCTCGCCCAGATCGCCGGGATGAGCCCTCAGGCAGCGCGCCGGGCCGCTCGGCATGGCCTGGCAGGCACCAGGTGGCGTGGCGCTGCATTGCAGGTCCAATACGGCGCAGGCCGCGGCGGACGCTCCGGCCTGAGCTATCAGATCGCCGTCGACAGCTTGCCCGCCGAAGTCCGTGAAAAGGCGCTTCGCCGCGCCGCGCCGACGCCGATGCAGATCGCCCACCGTCAGGACGTGGTGATCCGGCGCCGGTGGGCGGCGATCGCCGATGCGCTTGACCAGCCATATGGGTCGGCCGAACGCGCGGAGGCCATCGAGACCGCCGCCCTTCGTGCGGGGCGCCATCCCCGCACCATCCGCCGGTGGGTCGAACGCTACGACCAGCATGGCCTGCGCGGGCTCGGCAATGCCCGCCCGAGCAACGCGGGCGCTCGACGCGTTCTGATCTCCCGGACTTTCGACCAGGCCGCCCGTACTGCCGGCCTGAATGGGGATGTCTTGAAGCAGCTCGAAGCAGAGCTGGACAAGGCCTTGCGAGGGCTTTGGGCCTCACGCGCCGAACAGGCCGGCAGCTCCGAGATCCGCCGCCTGGCCGCATTCCTCCTACGGGAGTTGTGTGAAGGCCGCGGCTTGAGGCTTCCTGAGCACGCCTTCAGCCTCTCCCGCCGACGCGTGGAGCGCTTCGCTCATTACCGTGCGCTCAACCGGATGCGAAACGACCGCAAGGGCTTCGACAACGGCAAACCCCGCATCCGGCGCGACTGGACTGAGCTGGATCCGATGGAGCGCGTCGTCGCCGACGTGAAGCACCTCGACGTCATCGTGCGCCGTCCCGACGGGACGCCCGCATGGCCGAAGATCGTCGCCTTCATGGACATGGGGACCAGCCGCGTCTTCGCAGTGCCGTTCCTGTTGGAGCGCGGCGAAGGCGTGCGCCAGGAACACGTCATCGAGGCCTTTATCGCGATGGTCTCGGACCCGAGCTGGGGCTTTCCGCGCGGCCTCTACCTCGACAACGGCTCCGAGTTCGGGGCGCTGCTGCGCATCGAGAGCGCGTTGAACATGCTGGGCGACGCAGGCGTCCGGACGATCCTCTACGCCAAGCCCTACAACGCGTCCGCCAAGCCGATTGAGAGCTTGTTCGCGAGGCTCGATCGGTACGCCTTCTCCTTGCTCCCAGGCTACGCGGGCCCGGACCGGCTCTCCCAGAAAACCCAGACCGTCGGGAAACCGCCCGCCCCGTTCCCTGGAAGCTGGGAGGTATTCAGCCTCCAATTTGCCGGGCTCATCCACGCCTTCAATCAACAGCCGCTCGGCGAACGCTGGCGTCGGCGAAGCGCTGCTGATTGGTTCGAGCAGAAGGTGTCTGCAGGCTGGCGACCGGCGATAGTCGAGCCTGCCGCCCTGAACGCCGCCTTCTGCGATCGCGACAATCGCCGCGTTGACCGAGGCGTCATCCGCTGGCGCGGGGATCGTTATACCCACCCCGCGCTTGCGAAGCTGCCACACCGCACCATCGTCGACCTGGCCGCGCCGTGGCGGCGCGGCGCGGCTCCGCTAGCGCGGATCCCGGAGCTCGGCTGGGTGCCGCTGCAACGACAAGAAGTTGTCCCCGCACGATGGATTGAGGGAGCCCGCACCGCCTCTCGCAGCCAGAAGGACTATGCGCGCGCTACGGAGCAGCTAGCTGCTGACGTACCGACAATCGACCCTGTCGCCGCAAAGATCCGCTGGGGCGAAGCGAGGGCGAAAGCCCTGCCGCCGCCAGCGTTCACCGCCAAACTCGATCTGGGCGAAACCCAAACAGACCTGGCTAGAGGCCTGACCCACGCCCCCTCGCCCGCATCGAGGCGGAACGCTCATGAGCAGCGGTTGATGCGCGAAATGGCGCGGACTGCGCGCCTCGAACGGAAGCAGAAGCCCGATGAATGAGGATTTCGTGGCGACCTCGGTGGCCCGCCGCCTTCTCGCCCGCATGCACGCCACGCACGACAAGCGGGCAATCTCCGTGTTCGCGGGGCCGCCGGGGATCGGCAAGACCACGGCTATCGACGTCTTCTGCGAGCGCCACCCGCAGGAGACCGCCGTCGTAAAGATCGAGCGGCAGGGGGCGCGCGAGCTTCTCGTGCTGCAGCAAGTGGTCGAAGCGCTTCGCCACACCGCCCAGTCTCCGCTGAGGTCCCGCGTTGATCACCTCCGGTGGGCGCGTCAGGAGATCTACGACACGCTGGAGCGCCTCAGCGCCCTACAGGCGCCGCCCGAAGAGGTCGCTCCGTCTCCGCGGCTGACGCTGGTGTTTGACGAGGCGCAGAACCTCTCGCGCCAATCTATCGAGGCCCTGCGCTACTGGAATGACGCGGACCGCTGTTACGCGCCTTTCCGGGTCGGGTTCGTCTTCATCGGCAACAGCGAGTTCGCCCTTCAAGCGGACGCCAGCGGCCGCAGCTCTATTTCGGCCGCCGTGGCTGACCGCGCACTCTTCATCGAGAGCCTCGAGTACGCGGATCTCACCGACGATGACCTGAAGCTGTTCGTTGGCTCCAAGCTCGACGCCCGTGAGGATGTCGTCTCCGCCGTCGTGCGCTGTTTCACCAGCCGCGGGGTCACCCGCAGTCTCCGACGGGTACGGAACTTCCTAGAAGAACTCGAGGAAGTCGCCGACGGCGGGCCTATGACCCATGAACTGGTCGAGCAGGTGCTGGCCTATGCGTGATCCCGAATGAGCTATCATTCTCTCCGCATCGAGGCGTTTGCGACGTCTACAACGGTCGAAGAGCTCGAGGCGCCCTGGGTACGGCCGCAAACGGTTAGTAACTTGGCCGAATACGCCTTCAGCTACGGGCCTTTTCAGCTCGCGACCTGGGCTAAGAGCAGGCTTCTACCAGTCCACTACGTCGACAACAGTTGGATCCGCGTCCCCGTGGATCAGCACGAACTGGCCCGCTTCCTCAGCGAAGAACTGCACGTTCCGACGTTCCTCGCGATCCGCGTTCGGGAAAGCGCGCCGCTCGGCAGGCTGATCGTCATTGAGGCTGAGGAGTACTAACTAGGCGCATCGGCACCGCTCACTTGCTTGCCCAACGCGGGCGAAGCGAGGGGATCTCGCGCTCGCCTAGCCCGCGAACAAACCGAGGAGCCACATGAACCGCTTTCCCCGACTGCATGTCGCGCTCGATTACGCGGCGGACGCTCACCAGGCGCAGGTCCGCAAGGGCAGCTCTATCCCGTACCTAAGCCACCTGCTCGGCGTATCGAGCCTGGTGATCGAGTACGGCGGCGACGAGGACCAAGCCATCGCCGGTCTGCTGCACGACGTGCTGGAGGACTGTGGTGCTCAGCACGCCGATCCCATCCGCGAGCGTTTCGGCGAGCGGGTGCTGCGGATCATCGAGGCCTGCACTGACGGCACGCCCGACGAGAGCGGCCAGAAGGCGCCGTGGCGCGAGCGCAAGCGGGCCTACCTTGAGCACTTAGCCAGCGTGGACGAGGACACCCTCCTCGTCTCAGCCTGCGACAAGCTGCACAACGCCCGCGCCATCGCCGGCGACCTGGCCAGCGGCCAAGACGTGTTCGCGCGCTTCAAAGGCGGTCAAGACGGCACGCTCTGGTACTATCAGGGCCTGCTTGAAATCTTCGAGGGCCGCTTGGGGCGTGACGCTTCGCTGGCGATCGAACTCCGCTGGACGATCGGTCGGATGCTCGCGGCTTGTGACGCGGCGGCCGCGTGATGGAAGGCGCCGCCGACTGCCGCCCGCTCTCCGCGGATGCCAGCCTCAGTTGCTAGGCGGCGGTGCCGTTCCAGCGCATACCTTCAAGCATGACAGAGCGCTTCTGCGTCCGCCGCGGTCCTTCCGGCTACAATGTCGTCGACCTCCAGACTGGCGAGACCGCGGTGATTGCGATGACGCCGCAGGACAGGCTCTCGCAAGAGGACGCCGCGCATACCGCGGAGGTGCTTAACCGCCGCGCCGATGAACGACGGGCGGGCGGGCTGCTCGGACCTACTCCTCTACGAACATCGGACAGCCGGGGTCTTTAGCGCGCGTCTCGAACTGGCGCGCTTCGCAGAAGAACCGATCCGGCGGCCCGTGCGGGCCGATCGGGCATTCCGTGCAACGGCCGCAGACCTCGCCAGGCGGCAGCGGCGCCAGCTGCGCCGCGACGTGACTGGGCAAGCCGTGCAGGCCCATCGCCTCGGCGACGTTTCGGTCGTCGCCGCCCTCCGGCAAGATGAAAGACGCCGTGCCGTGGGCGCGAGCCCAGGCCACGTCGCACAGCTGGTTCGCGTAGCTGAAGTGCGGGTCGATTTTGATCTTGCGGACCGCCCGCTTGTACTTGTTGGTCGTCGCCTCGTTGCCGGCCGCGTCGCGAACCTTCTCGACCACCAGCGCGGTGTTGGTGAAGTGTTCGAACGCCCGCGGCGCGATCAACGCGCGCTGCTTCTTGCCGTTCTCGATGACCTCTTGCTCGAGGTCCTTGGGATCCGGGAACAGGCAGGTAGGCGGGTTCGCCGTGAACCGGGCGAAGCTCGTCTGCATGCATTTGAACTGGTCGGCCTTGACCGTGTAGCGCGTGCGCGCTGCTTCATCGGTCCGGCGCTCCGAAGCGTCCAGCTTGGGCGCGTCGCCCCACTTCACCATGCCGTCTGGGAGCTCGCCAAACCCGATGCAGAGGAACACCCGGCCGGGGTGGCGATTGGCGAACCTATGCGCGTCGTTAAAGTTGGGGTTGATCTCCACCACGCACGCCGCGACGCCATAGTTCAACATGAGCTCGTCGCAGCGGGCGAATGGGTCTTCATCGTAGATCTCCTCGAGGTGGATCACGGCCTGGCGGCCATCTGGCAGACGCTCCTTGATCACCACCACGTTGACCTGGCCCATCTGGTCGATGCCCATGAAGGCGCCGCGGGCCCGGGTCTTCCACACCAGGCCGGCCTTCTTCCCCTCCTCGACGCAGCGCGCCATGTGCTCGAGCGTGACGGGGATCTGGCTCGGATCCAGCCAGGGCTTGCCGAGGATCCGGTTGTAGAAGTTCTTCTTGTCCGTCCAGTTGTGGAACTTCTCCATGATCTCGCCGGGCGCGATCGTCGGCGAGAGCATCTGCGGGAAGTGCGCCGACACGATCCAGGCGTCGGGGTTGTCGGGGAGCCACTCGCCGCGCTGGGGATCGTCAATCCAATGGCCCGCCTCGCAGACGTAGCGGTAGACGCCGGGGCGCTTGGTCAGCGGATCGACCTGGTCGGGATCCCACTCGATACAGGCCGGGAAGTAGTCATCGAGCGGCCGCCGCTTCAGGCAGGTCGGGCACTCGGTATGGAAGCGGTGCTGGGTCCCGCGCTTGTACCAGAAGTGGATGTCACTATCGGGCCAGTTCGCCGTCGAGCCCATCAGGTTGTAGCGGAACGACGAGGCGGACAGGCGTTCGTGGGTCTTCTCCATCTGCGCCAGGCTCATCTCCTGGACCTCGTCAAAGGTCAGGACGTCCATCGGGAAGGACTCGGTTGACGCCCTGCCCGAGGTCCAGCCGAACAGGAAAAGCGCCTCACCGATCCGCCGCCGCCGGACGTTGCCCTCGCCGGTCTTCCGGCCGGAGCCGTCCGGGGCGTCCATCGTCATCAGCGTGTGCGCTTCGGGGATCGTGCGGACGATCGGCATGAAGCGCTCGGTGCTCTTGCCCTCCGCCAGGGCGACGTCGGGCAGGAACATGCCGATGGTGCAGGGCTGGAATTTCAAGCCCAGATAGATGGTCGCCAAGATCTCCATCACCGTGAAGCCCACCTGCGTGCACTTCATCAGGACCAGGGTCCGCCGGAACGCTTCCTCGCGCGTCGTCGGGATCTGGTCGTAGAGCCAGGCCATCGCTGGCCGGTCTTCGAGCGTGAACGGCTTACCGTCGACCCGCAACGCGGGGCGCGTCTCGCCGGTCCGCGGGTCGGTCCGTTCCCGAGCCAGGCGCTCGCACCATTGGCGAAAGGTCATCTCCGGCGGGATCGGCTCCCGCAAGACGGTGCTGTCCAGGCGGGCGCCCGCGTTGGCCAACACGCGCGTCATGCGCTGCACCGTCCGCGGGTCCAGGTAGGAAGCCGTGTTCATTCGCCCTCTCCAGTGGCCGCGATCCCCGTGGCGTCGCGGATGATGTTGCTGATGTCTGTGATGAGGGCGTGCGCGCCCTCCGGATCGCCGGCGTGCGCCTCGAGCACCCGGGCCAGGACCCGCTCCATGACCGCCTGCGAATTCAGATCGGCGTGGTAGCGCTTCGCCAGATTAGCGCTGTCGGTGATGAGCGCGCGGCGTTCGCGGCTGAGCTTCAGATAGAGGTCGGGCTTCACTGGCTCGCCGTCCTCATTGAGACAGGCGGCCATCATCGCCTCGAGTTGCCGCCGGCCTCGGCGCAGTTCCCCTTGGAGTTCGTCGTAGCTGACGACCGCCGCGCCGACGGCGGCGAACCGTTGCACCGGGCTGCCCGCGGGATGCTCCAACGGCTCGCCCGCCGCGGCGTCTAGGGCGTCGTCCACCGCCAGGGCCGTCGGAGCGGCGCCTCGGCCAAGCTTCTTCATTTGAAAGCGCCGCACATCGCGGATCGCCCGATCGAGCCGCTTCTCCCCTCTCGCACCCAGATGGGAGCCGATCCACGGCGCGAACGCCGGATCATCGCGCAGCAAGTCGTAGTGGCGCGCGCCATGGACCTTCAGATGGTCGGCGATGGCACGGTCAAGCTTGAGCCGCACTGAACCCGGCATGCGGGCCCACTTCGGCGCCGAGGCGGTCGGGGGCTCAGGTTCAATAGTCATGTCGGCCGCGACGTTTTCCAGTGTCCAGCGCCCGCACCTGATTGGGCGAAGCGCCGTCAAACTGTGGCGTCACGACCTGTCAGTTCGGTCGCCTATCTGCTGGTGCAATTATTTGCTAACAGTTTAGCAAGGAATTTTCGTTCGGGATCATTATCTAATTAATTCAAAGCCTAATAAGCATCAGGAGCGAACTGAGCGCGCGCGGGCGAAGCTCATCAAGGCGGCGGTTGAGATGATCGCTGAGCGCGGCTTGCCGGGCTTCGCGCTCACCAACGTCGGCGCCGAAGCGGGCGTGAGTCGGGGCTTGGCCAACTATCACTTCGCCGACCGGGGCGAGCTCCTCAGGACGGCGTTAGCCGGACTGCTCGAGGACGAACCCGGGCCGGAGGGGCATGGCCTGACGTCCCTATTCAGCTGGATGGCCGAGCAGTCGCAGCGGGCCGCCAGGCGCGACCCGAAGCTCCTCGCTCTTCTACAACTCGCCGTCGGCCCTGGGGTGGAAGCCGAGGCGTCAGCGCTTCGCGAGGCGTACTGGAGCCGCCGCAGCCAACTGATCCAGCGCCACCTTAGCGCTGCTCAAGCTCTGCAGCAGGTCCGCGACGATCTAGAGCCCAGCGATTTGGCGGCGGTGCTCCTCGGCCTGCTGCACGGCGAACTCCTCCGGATCGCCGCCACCGGCGATGGCCCGAGCGCAGCGTTCACCGCCCTGATCGAATGCGCCCTAGCCCCCGAGCGGCCGGCCGCGAAGGGGCCCCCAAAGGTACCTCCCCCGCACGGGGTGGGCGGCGCACAGGGAAATCTCTTCGAAGGCCCCATGCCCAAGCCTGGCTGAACACGGCCCCATCGACACAGGGGATAGCCATGAGCCGCCCAGGGACATTTCAACGTCCTCGCAATGTCCCTCAGATGACCTCGAGCGGCGCCGAAATGTCCCTCAGACGTCCCTCAAATGTCCGTCAGAAGTCCGCCCCGGCCCCCCGCATAAAGGGGCCGGAGGGACATTTCCTATGCGCTAGGGACATTTCCAAAGGGCAGCCCTACCGCCGCGCCCGTTCCGTTACAGTCCGAGGTCGTGGATCGGGCCGTCGAAGTTGCCGCCCAGCTTGTGCTGGGCCTTGGCGAGCTTCTCCGGCGGAGCGCCACGCAGGTAGCCGTCGATCAGCCGCTGGTAATTGCTGATCAGGCCTTCGATGTCCTTCGACAGGCGCATGAACTCGAACCCGTCGGCGTGCAGGCCGATCTGCTGCTCGGGGATGTTCGAGTAGTCCTGCTGCGGGATCGGCGGGAACTCCTTGCTGTCGTAAGGCAGCATCACCGTGTCCATCACCGGCGGCGGCTCCTTCCCTTCCGGGAACAGGGTCAGCGACCAGATCTCGAACAGGCAGCTCTCCGGGCCCAGCGGCCGGATGCGGTAGGCCGACATCGAGGACAGGAACGGCAGCAGGAAGTAGTTCGGGTAGATGAACTCCACCGCCTTGATCGGATGGCTGACGGCCAGCGCGTTCAGGTCCGGCGTCGGCTCGCCGCGCGCACGGCCCTGCTTGGTCACCTGATCGTTGAGGATGCCGTACCAGGTCATCAGCGCCTGGATCTGATCCTCCGGCAGGTCGACGTCCAGCAGGGTGCTGGCGGTCTCGACGTCCTTGGCGTGGGCCATCCCGGCCATGCCCTCGCTCAGCAGCTCCATGTGCTTGAACTGGGCCAGGATGTTGTCGCGCGACGAGATCCGCATGTTCACCGGCGGGGCGTGGCCCTGCGGCTCCTGGTACATCGACTGATAGAGCGGGCCCGCGGCTTCGTGCAGCTGCGGGTGGGTGCGCATCACGTGGTAGCCTTCCATGAAGGCTTCCATGGCGACCTTCCAGTTCGCCGGCAGCACGGCGCCGTAGCACCATTCGGCGCGCAGCTTGTCGACCTGGTACTGGTCCAGCCGGTCGGCGAGCGGGCCGATGCAGTCGCGCAGCGCCGGCGCATTGTCGTCGTGGTTGATGAAGGCGCAGCCGCCCCACAGCTCGACACGGCAGGCCGGCAGGTCGAGATCGGCCTGCTCCAGCTGCTTTTCGCTGAACAGGTGCTTGCCGTAGACGAAGGTGTTCTTGCCCTCGATGTTCCAGCGCCAGCCGTGGAACGGACAGGTGAAGCCCTGGGTCTCACAGCTGCCGTGGCCCTTGGCCAGTTGCACGCCGCGGTGGCGGCAGGCGTTGTGATAGGCCTTCACGCCGTCCTTGGTGCGGACGACGATCACCGACTTGCCGAGGTTCGAGTATTCGATCCAGTCGCCGACGTTGGGGATCTGTTCGAGGCGGCAGGCCATCTGCCAGACGTGCGGCCACATGCGCTCGTTCTCGAGACGATAGAATTCCTCGTCGTAGTAGCGCTTCGTCGGGATGCGCTCGGGGTCGACGACCGGGAACGGCGCCGGCCTCAGAGCATCAACACCGTCAGCCATGGGACACTTCCTCTAAATTTCCTTTGGCGCGAGGCAACCGCAGTTGTCGTCGCATTGCAACGGGGCGGCGCACCGCAAGGGCGATATGAACGCACGTAACTGTCGGGCGCGCCGATGGCTATATCGTACGCCGGGGGCGGGCCGCCAACCTCGTTTCGGCGACAATTTGGGCGGTCGCCCTACTCGGCCTTGGCCTCGGCGGCGGCCGGACAATCGTCGCCTAGCCGCCGCGCATCGGTCGTCGCGCGGATCGGCACGGTCATCGGCCCGAACTGCGCGGCGACCTGGGCTTCCATGTGGAAGGTGTCGCGGGTGAACGAGCCTTCGCCGGAGACCGGCACCGGCGGACCCTTCTTCGTCGTGCAGCTGCCCTTCAGCCGGATCGTCCCCTGGCTCACCACCCGCGTCGGATAGGTGCAGCGGTAGATGTGGTTGCTCGGCCCCTCCATGAACTTCGCCACCTCTTCGGGGCGGATGCAGCGCCGCTCGACCTTGCTGGAGCGGACCGGCGAGAGGACCTTGTTGGTCGTCTCCCAGTAACCCGGGGCGATCGCGTTCGGATGACCGACGGCCGCCGCCGGGGCGGCGAGCGCGAGGATCAGGGCGACGGCGGCGGCTAAGTTCATGCGGGGGATCTGCCCGAAGTTCGGGGCGACTGTACAGAGGGGCGTCCAGGCCAGAGCGCTCCGCGCCGCCAAGGGTTGCGGCGCTTCTTCGCTTGACCTGCCCCACGACGGTGGCGACATGGCGCCCATGAGCCCTATCGCCCATGGCGAGCCCATCGCATTCCGCCCGCGTCCCTCGGACGACGGGCCGGCCTTCTCGGTCGTGGCGCCCTGCTACAACGAGGAAGAGACCCTTCCCGTCTTCGTCGCCCGCATGGTCGCCGCCTGCCAGGTGGTCGCCGGCGAGTCCTTCGAGCTGCTGCTGATCAACGACGGTTCGCGCGACGGCACCTGGACGCAGATCCAGGCGATGGCGGCGCAGCACCCGGGCGTCGTCGGCGTCAACCTGGCGCGCAACTACGGCCACCAGCTGGCGGTCACCGCCGGGCTGAAGCTGGCGCGTGGCCAGCGCGTGCTGATCATCGACGCCGACCTGCAGGACCCGCCCGAGCTGCTGACCGAGCTCAGCGCGCGCATGGACGATGGCTATGACGTCGTCTACGCCCAGCGCCGCACCCGGGCGAAAGAGAGCGCCTTCAAGCTGCTCACCGCCAACCTGTTCTACCGGCTGCTGAGCGGCATGAGCGAGACGCCGATCCCGCGCAACGTCGGCGACTTCCGGCTGATGTCCCGGCGGGCCGTGGACCGGCTGAACGCCATGCCTGAGCAGGACCGCTTCCTGCGCGGCATGGTCGCCTGGCTCGGCGGCCGTCAGGCCGAGGTGCTGTACGACCGCGACCCGCGCTATGCCGGCGAGACCGGCTACACGCTGAAGAAGATGATCAAGCTGGCGACAGCCGGCATCACCAGCTTCTCCACCCTGCCGCTGAAGCTCGCGATCGTGCTGGCGGGCGCCGGCGCGGTGATCGCTTTCGGCCTGCTGCTCTACGTGGTGATCGGCTTCGTCACCGGCCACGTGGCGCCCGGCTGGACCAGCCTGGCGACGATGATGGTGTTCTTCGGCGTCGGCCAGTTCCTGTGCCTGGCGGTGATGGGGGCCTACATCGGCCGCATCTTCCTGGAAGTGAAGTCGCGGCCGCTCTACTTCGTAGACGACGTGGTGCGTTCGTCGGACGCCGAGTCGTCCGCCGGCAAGCGAGGGGCGCAAGGGTGAAGGTCGCCGAGTTCGACAAGTTCGCAGAAGAGTATCTGGCGACCCACACGACCAACCTCGCCGTGACCGGCGAGAGCCCGGACTATTTCGCCCGCTACAAGATCGTCGAGATCGCCCGGCGGCTGAAGCAGCTGGGGCTCGCGCCGAAGCGGGTGCTGGACTTCGGCTGCGGCATCGGCAGCTCCGCCCCACACCTGCGCGAGGCCTTCCCCGACGCCGAGATCACCGGCGTCGACGTCTCGGAAAAGAGCCTCTCGGTGGCCCGCGCGCGCTTCCCGGGCGCGGCCGAGTTCGTCGCCTACGATCCGGGCGCGGCGCCGCCGGGGCCGGCCGACGGCTACGACCTGATCTTTTCGGCCTGCGTCTTCCACCACATCGAGGCGGACGAGCACGTCGCCATCTTCCGCCGCCTGCGCGAGCGCCTGGCGGCCGGCGGGGTGATGACGATCTTCGAGCACAACCCAGTCAATCCGGTCAGCCGCTACATCGTCGCCACCTGCCCGTTCGACGAGAACGCGGTGCTGATCCCGGCCGGCGAACTGGCGAAGCGTCAGCAGGCCGCGGGCTTCCGCCGGGTCGACGTCGCCTACACCGGCTTCTTCCCCGGGCCGCTGCGGGCGCTGCGGCCGCTGGAGCCGCTGATGGCCAAGATCCCGGTCGGCGCGCAGTACTACACCCTGGCCCGAGCTTGAACCTTGCCCAGCTTTGATCTGAAGCGCGAGGCGGGCCTCTTGGCCCGCTTCGGCGGCGCAGGCGTGCTCACCACCGCGCTCGGGCTGGCGGTGATCCTGATCCTCGATATCGGCTTGGGCTTCGACCGCCGGCTGGCCAACGCCTGCGGCTACCTGGCTGGCGCGACGCTGGGGCTGGTGCTGCAGAAGCGCTTCGTCTTCCGCCAGGCGGACCCCGCGCGCGGCGCGACCCTCCGCTATGTCGCGGTGATGGTCATCGCCTTCGCGCTCAACCAGGTGGTGCTCACGATGGCTGGCGTCGCCTTGCCGGACGACCGGCTGGGACGCACCGCCGCACAGCTGGTCGCCATGGCGACCTATACGGCGACCCAGTTCGCCCTGTTCCGGCTCTGGGTCTTCCGTCCAGCTGTCTAGGCGGCTGTTCTAGGCGCGCTGTTCGACGCCAGCCGGCGTCGGGGCCGGCGCGGCGCGCGCGCGGCGGCTGCGCACGCGCGGCGGGTTGACGGCGCTCGGCAGGTGGGCCGCCGGGCGCTCCCAGCGCCATTCATAAGCCTGCAGCCACACCCAGCCGCCCTCGGTCAGGCGCTTCGGCGTCAGTGCATAACTCCGGATCCACGGCGGTTCGTTCAGGTCACTCACGGTCGTCACTCGAATCAGCGGCTCGCCCCCCGTGGTAGCTATAGCAAGGCTTCAAGGGAGGCGATGCGACCGCAACGCCACAGCCTCGCTTTCCCCGACGATGTGGCCGAGATGTTCACAGAAAACTGGGTTCACCGAGCGTGATCCAGGCGCCGCCGCTAGGTCGGCGGATAGGCGTGGCGGCCGCCGTTCGGGTCCTCGACGCAGGTCGCCTCGCCGGCCGCGCTGAGATAGGCCGGTCCGACCGGAACCTTGCCGTAGCCGCCGGGGACATCGAGCACATAGGTCGGCTGGCAGAGGCCGGAGACCGCGCCGCGCAGGGCGCGCATCAGCGCCTGGCCGTCTTCCAGGCTGGTGCGCAGATGGCCGGTGCCCGGGGCCAGGTCGGCGTGGTGCAGGTAGTAGGGCTTGATGCGGGTCTCGACCATCGCCCGGAACAGCGCCGTCAGCGTCGCGGGATCGTCGTTGATCCCCTTCAGCAGCACCGTCTGGCCGAGCAGCGGGATCCCGGCGTCGACCAGCCGCGCGCAGGCGGCGCGGGCGGCCGGCGTCAGCTCGCGCGCATGGTCGGCGTGCAGCGCGACGTAGACGGCCTGGGTCGGGCTCTTCAGCGCCGCCACCAGCTCCGGCGTCACCGCCTCCGGCTCGACCGCCGGCACGCGGGTGTGGAAGCGGACCACCTTCACGTGCGCGATCGCCGTCAGCCGGTCTATCAACTCGCGCAGCCGGCGCGGCGACAGCACCAGCGGATCGCCGCCGGTCAGGATCACCTCCCAGACCTCCGGGCGGCCGGCGATGTAGGCCAGCGCCGCCTCGAGCTCGGCCGGCGACAGCGTCCCCTCGCCGTCCGGCCCGACCATCTCGCGGCGGAAGCAGAACCGGCAGTAGACGGCGCAGGTGTGGGTGACCTTCAGCAGCAGCCGATCGGGATAGCGGTGGACGACGCCGGCGACCGGGCTGTGCACGTCGTCGCCGATCGGGTCGGCGCGCTCGACCGGTTGGGTTTCCAGCTCGCGCAGGTCGGGGACGAACTGGGCCGCGATCGGATCGGCGGGATCGGACGGGTCGACCAGTTCGGCCATGGCCGGGGTGATCGCCACCGCATACTGCGCCGCGACGGCCGACAGCGCCGCCACCCGCTCGGGCGCGATCAGCCCCGCCTCGGCGAGGCCTTCAGTCGTTCGGAGGGTTCGGGACGGCCGCATGGCTGGCGGCATATGGACCCGATTGCCGCCAGCGCCAAGGTCAGCGCCGGAACGCCGCTCCGCCTCCCGCAGGCAGAACCGTCACCCCGGCCGCAGCGAAGCGGAAAGCCGGGACCGGAGCCGTGCGCACCGCCCCTGGGTCCCGGATCGGCCTGCGGCCGTCCGGGATGACGAGAAATGATCGAGGACCTACTCGGCGACCGGCGCCCACAGCACCTGCTCGATGTGCTGCGCGCCGGCCGCCAGCATGACCAGGCGGTCGAAGCCGAGCGCCGCGCCGCTGGCCTGCGGCATCTGCGCCAGCGCCGCCAGGAAGTCCTCGTCGATCGGATAGCGCTCACCATAGACCCGCGCCTTCTCGGCCATCTCCGCCTCGAAACGGCGGCGCTGCTCGGCCGGGTCGGTCAGTTCGCCGAAGCAGTTGGCCAGTTCGACGCCGCAGGCGTAGAGCTCGAAGCGCTCGGCCACCCGCGGGTCGGCGGGCTTCGGTCGCGCCAGCGCCGCCTCGGCGGTCGGGTATTCGCACAGGATGGTCGCCCGCCCCTCGCCCAGACGCGGATCGACCTTCTCGACCAGCACCCGGCTAAACACGTCGGACCAGGTGTCGTCCTCGGCGACGCGTACGCCGGCGGCCTTCGCCGCCGCCGCCAGCGCCTTGCGGTCGGTCGCGCCCGCGGCGTCGACGGTCGCCAGCAGGTCGATCCCGGCGTAGGCGGCGAACGCCTCGGCCAGCGTCACCCGCTCAGGCTCGGCGTAGGGATCGACGCTGCGGCCGCGGAACTCGAACCGCCGAGCGCCCGTGGTCTCGGCGGCCAGCCGCAGCAGATCGGCGCAATCGGCCATCAGCTGCTCGTAGGGCGCGCCGGCGCGATACCACTCGAGCATGGTGAACTCGGGATGGTGCAGCGGCCCGCGCTCGCGATTGCGCCAGACCCGGGCGAGTTCGAAGATCCGTTCCTCGCCCGCGGCCAGCAGCTTCTTGGCGGCGAACTCCGGCGAGGTGCGCAGATAGAGCGGCCGCCGCTCGCCGCCCGGGCCAATCGCCTCGCTTTCGAAGGCGTGCAGGTGGGCCTCGTTGCCGGGCGAAACCTGCAGCGCCGCGGTCTCGACCTCGGCGAAATCCTGCGCCTCGAACCAGTTGCGCGCGGCCCGGGTGATCGCCCGCCGGGCGGTGAGGAACGGCCGGCGGTCGCGGTGCCGCTCGGGGGCCCACCAGGGCGAGGGTTCGGGCGTGCTCATCGGGGCGCCTGGGGGTGCGACGGGGGAAAGACTGGCGATTTCGGCGGGGATCGCTATAGGGGCCCGACAACAATTTGATTAGCGGAATCGCGCGAGGGCCCTCGCGCCCCGCAAGCATCATCGAGGACTACATCACGTGAAGGTCTCCGCCAGCTCGCTCCGGAAAGGGGCCGTCGTCGATCTCGAAGGCAAGCTCTACGTCGTTCTCACCTGCGAAAACATCCACCCGGGCAAGGGCACGCCGGTCACGCAGCTGAACATGCGGCGCATCTCGGACGGGGTGAAGATCTCCGAGCGCTACCGCACCACCGAGACGGTGGAGCGCGCCATCGTCGACGACCGCCCCTACAACTTCCTCTACCAGGACGGCGAGGGCTACCACTTCATGAACCCGGACAGCTACGATCAGGTCGTGGCCTCCGAGGACGTGGTCGGCGACGCCGCCCCCTACCTGACCGACGGCACCCAGGTCAGCCTCTCGACCCATGAGGGGATCCCGATCGCGCTGGAGCTGCCGCGCCTGGCGACCTTCGAAGTGGTCGAGACCGAGCCTTCGGTGAAGGGCCAGACCGCGTCGTCGTCCTACAAGCCGGCGATCCTCTCCAACGGCGTCAAGACCATGGTGCCGCCGTACATCGCGGTCGGCACCCGGATCGTCATCCTGACGGAAGACGGCTCCTACCAGGAACGCGCGAAGGACTAAGGCACTGACCTCTCCCCGCAAGCGGGGAGAGGTCTTCTGCCCTTACCCCGCCTGCAGCAACGCCTGGCCGCGCACGGCCAGCGGCGCGAAGTGGGCGCGGTACTCGGCGGGCGTCATCCCGGTCGTCCGCTTGAACAGCGCCCGGAAGAAGCTGACGTCGTCGTAGCCGACGTCGGCGCTGATCGTCTGGATCGGACTGGCGTTGCGCTCCAGCGCCGCCTTGGCCGCGGCGATCCGCAGCGCCTGCACATAGGCCGCCGGCATGCGGCCGGTCGCGGCCTTGAAGCGCCGCACGAAGGTCCGCGCGCCCAACCCCGCCCGCTCGGCCAGCGCCTGGGTCGAGACGTCGTCGCGGAAGCGGCCCTGCAGAAACACCTCGATCGCCCGGATCCGCTCGTCGTCGTGCGGCGCCGAGACCGGGGTCATGGCGTAGCCCGACTGGTGGATCCGCGGCATCGGCAGCAGCAGCGCCTTGGCGCACTGCACCGCCAGCTCGTGCCCGCAGAGCTTCTCGACGAGATAGAGGCTGAGATCCATCGAGGCGTAGACCCCGCCGCTGCAGAGCAGCCGCGAGTCCTCGGTGACGAACAGGTCCGGCCGCCAGCGCACCTGCGGATAGCGCCGGACGAAGTCGTCGCAGACCGCCCAGTGGGTGGTCGCCAGCCGACCGTCGAGCAGCCCCGCCTCGGCGAGATAGGCCGCGCCCATGCAGACGCCGGCGACATAGGCCCCTTGCGCATGCTGGCGGCGCAGCCACGGCAGCAGCGCGGCGTTCTGCGCCAAGGTGGCGTCCACTTCCAGGCCCGAGGTCGGCACGACGATGAGGTCGGTGCGCGCGACGTCGTCGATCACCCCCTCGGCCAATATCTTCAGGCCATAGGGGCTGCGCACCGGCCCTCCGTGCACCGAGACCGAGCGGACGCGGAACGCCGGCTCGGGCGGACGGTCGTGCAGCACGTTCCACAGCGTCCCGGCCGAGTGGAAGATCTCCACCGGCATGATCGCCGTCGACGACAGGCCGTCGTCGAGCAGCACGACCGTCACGTCGAGCATCGCCGTCTCCGTCAGCCGGCGGTGGTCGGGTCGATGACGCCGGAGATCTCGGTGATCTTGTTGGCCGGGAAGCCGCTGAGCTTGGCGTGCTCGCGCACCACGTCCTCGTTCTCCGCCAGGTAGAGGCAAAAGGTCTTGTCCGGGGTGACGAAGGACTGCACCCACTGGACCTTCGGCCCGAGTTGCGCGAGCGCCGCGTTCGAGGTCGCCGCCGCGCCCTTCAGCGCCTCGCCGTCCAGCTGGTGGACGCCCGGGATCTCGCGTTCGATCAGGTACTTCTTCATCGCAGCCTCCATGAGGGATGGCGAACGATGACATAACGCCGTTCGCCCTCGATAGGGGGCGATCCGGACAACCTTCGGGGGCGATCACGCCGTCAGCGCCCATCGACCACGGCGCAGTTCTGCGGCATGTCAGGCGCCATGCGTAGCTGGATCCCCCTCGCCGCCGTCCTCGGCTTCCTGTCCGTGGCGTTCGGCGCCTTCGCCGCCCACGGCCTCAGCGACCCCAAGGCGCAGGAGTGGATACGCACCGGTGCCGAGTACGGCTTCGTCCACGTCCTGGCGACCCTCGCCTGCGTTCCCCTGGTGCAGGCCGGCGCGGCGCGCGCCCGCTTCGCCCCGCCGCTGTTCCTGGCCGGCGTGGTGATCTTCTCCGGCACGCTGGCGGCGATGGCGCTCGGCGGCCCGCGCTGGCTGGGCGCGATCACCCCGATCGGCGGGACCCTGTTCCTCGCCGGCTGGGGCGTGCTGGCCTGGGCCGCACGCCAGCTGAAGCTCTAGCCCTTCCGCGGCAGGGCCAGCGCGCGCAGCGCCAGCGCCGAGCCGCACATCGCCGTCAGGATCACCAGCGCCATCGGCCGCGGCGTGCCGTCGTGCAGCGCCCCGGCTAGGCCCGCGCCCGCCGCGCCGGTGGCGAAGGCGAAGGCGCCGAGCAGCGCCGAGATCGAGCCGGCCCGCCGGGGATCGACGTTCAGCGCCCCAGCCATGGTGTTGCCCTGCATCAGGCCGTAGCTGGCCAGCACCACGAACAGCAGCGGCAGCACGCTCCAGCGCTCGCCGACGCCGGTGACCGCCGCGACGGCCAGCAACACGGCGGCGACGACGCCGAGCTGCGAGGCGCGCGCCAGCACCGCGTCGGGCGTCCGGCGGCGCAGCAGCCGACGGTTCAGCTGGCTGGCGCCGATCACGCCCACGGCGTTGGCCCCGAACACCCAGCCGAACGCGCTGGGCGAGATGCCGTAGGTGCCGATCAGCAGCTCCGGCGAGGAGCCGATGTAGGTGAACAGCACCGCCCCGTTCAGTGCGCCCGCCGCGGCGTAGCCGACCAGCCTGCGCTGGCTCAGCAGGCTGGCGTAGCCGCGCAACGGGTGCTCGGCGCGGGCGTGGGCCGCGGTCTCGGCCGAGCGCGACTCGGTCATCCGCAGCAGCACCGCCAGCGCCAGCAGCGCGCCGGCCCCGGCCATCACCCAGAACAGCGAGCGCCAGCCGCCGACGGTCAGCAGGAAGCCGCCGATCAGCGGCGCGAAGATCGGCGCCAGGCCCATGATCAAGGTCATCAGCGACAGCATCCGCGCCGTTTCGGTGTGGTCGAATCGGTCGCGGATCACCGCGCGGGCGACCACCGCGCCGGCGCAGGCCCCGAGCGCCTGGATGAAGCGCAGGGCGATCAGCATCTCGCCGGAGGTCGCCAGCGCGCAGCCGGCCGAGGCGGCGACGAAGATCGCCAGCCCCAGCAGGATCGGCGGCCTGCGCCCGAACCGGTCGGACGCCGGCCCGTAGAACAGCTGGCCCAGCGCCATCCCGGCGAGGAAGGCCGCGACCGTCGACTGGATCTCGGCCGAAGGCGCGCGCAGGTCGGCGCCGATCGCCGGCAGGCTCGGCAGGTACATGTCGATGGCGAGCGGGCCAAGCGCGGTCAGCCCGCCCAGCAGCGTCATCAGCCCCCAGGGGGTTTTCTGAGTCGTCGCAGTCATGGCCCCGGTTAGAACCTCATCCAGGCCTGCCTGTCTCGCGCCTTGGGCGGAACCGCGTTCGCGCGGTAAGGCTTCCGTGAAGGTCCATCCGCCTAGATGCTTCTGGAAGCGCGCCCGCTTCCGGTCATAACTAGCGTCATGGACCGCAGCATGCTCTCGCCCGTCGTCTCCGGCGCCACCTATCGACGGGGGCTGTTCGCCGAGAACATGCCCTACAACGCCGCCTGGATGGCGACCGGCGGGCCGCACGAGATCTACTACGAGCAATGCGGCCGCCCGGACGGCAAGCCCTGCATTATCCTGCACGGCGGCCCGGGCGGGGCGACCAACCCGACGATGCGCCGCTTCTTCGACCCGGCGAAGTGGCGGATGGTGCTGTTCGACCAGCGCGGCTGCGGCCGCAGCCGGCCGAACGCCAGCCTCGAGGACAACACCACCTGGGCGCTGATCGAGGACATCGAGCGGCTGCGCGAGCGGCTGGGCATCGAGAAGTGGTGCGTGTTCGGCGGCTCCTGGGGCTCGACCCTGGCGCTGGCCTACGCCATCACCCACCCCGAGCGGGTGGAAAGCCTGGTGCTGCGCGGCGTCTTCCTGCTGACCCAGCGCGAGTTGCGCTGGTTCTACCAGGAGGGCGCCTCGATGCTGTTCCCCGACGCCTGGGAGCGGTTCTGCGCCCCGGTGCCCGAGGCCGAGCGCGACGACATGATCGCCGCCTACCACAAGCGCCTGACCGACCCTGACCGGCGCGTCCAGGCCGAGGCCGCGGCCGCCTGGAGCCAGTGGGAAGGCGACACCATGTCGATCCGCGGGCCTGAGGCCCGGCCGTCGAAGTTCAACGAGGTCGACTTCGCCATCGCCTTCGCCCGGATCGAGAACCACTACTTCACCAACGGCGGCTTCTTCGAGGAGGACGGCTGGATCCTGAAGAACGCCGACAAGCTGGGGCCCATCCCCGGCTGGGTGGTGCAGGGCCGCTTCGACGTCGTCACGCCGATGGAGGCCGCCTGGAAGCTGAAGAACGCCTGGCCCGGCGCCCGCTTCGAGATCATCTGGGACGCCGGCCACGCCTCGACCGAGCCCGGCGTCGTCGACGCCCTGGTCCGCGCGACGGAGCAGGCGTTCAGGGTGTGAGGCCGCAGGTCCTCCCCCTTCAGGGGGAGGTGGCCCAGAGGGCCGGAGGGGGTTTCAGCCGCCGAGTCCGCGGCCTCCTCAGTCGCTTCGCGACAGCTCCCCCTGAGGGGGAGCATCTGGGTTCCTACAGCAGCGAGCCCTTGCCGCTGGTGATCTCGGCGTAGCGGTGCACACGGGCGGACATCACCAGGCCGAAGCCGATCATCACCGTCAGCATGACGGTGCCACCGTAGGACAGCATCGGCATCGGCACGCCGACGACCGGGGCTAGGCCCATCACCATCGCGCCGTTGATCAGCACATAGAGGGTGAAGGTCGCCATCGTGCCGGCCGCCGCCAGCCGGCCGAAATGGCTGTGGCTGACGTAGGCGGCGCGCAGGCCCATGAAGATCACCGCGGCGTAGAGCGCCAGCACCGAGACGCAGCCGACGAAGCCGAACTCCTCCGCCAGGGTGGCGAAGATGAAGTCGGTCTGCTTCTCCGGCAGGAAGTTGAGCTGGCTCTGCGAGCCGAGGCCGTAGCCCTTGCCGAGCACGCCGCCGGAGCCCAGGGCGATCATCGACTGCATGATGTGGTAGCCCGAGCCGGACGGGTCGCTTTCCGGGTCGAGGAAGGTCAGCACCCGCTGCCGCTGATATTCGTGCATGACGAACAGCACGAACGGCGGGACGGCGACGGCGAAGGCGGCGAGGCCGCCGAGGATGATCCGCCAGGACAGCCCGGCCAGCACGATGATCGCCCCGCCGGTCATGGCGATCAGCATGGCGGTGCCGAGGTCCGGCTGGTGCGCCACCAGCAGCACCGGCACGCCGAGCATGGCCGCCGGGATCAGCAGCCACCAGGACAGCTTCGCCCGCTCCGCCGAGATGCTGTGGTAGAATCTGGCCAGCGCCAGCACGATGCCGAGCTTCATGATCTCCGACGGCTGGAAGCTGAACGAGCCGATCGACAGCCAGCGCTGCGCGCCCAGGCGCGTATCTCCCACCGCCTCGACCGCGACCAGCAGCAGCAGGCCGACGGCGTAGACCGGATAGGCCAGCGCGAACCACACGCGAATATCGACCATCGCCAGGGTCACCATCAGCAGGAAGCAGAAGGTGAACCGCGCCAGGTGCTTGGCGGCCCACGGCTCCCAGGACGAGCCGGCGATCGAGAACAGCATCAGCGCGCCGGTGCCGGCGATCAGGAACAGCGCCAGGCCGAACACCCAGTCGATCTCGCCGAACTTGACGACCAGCCGGTCGCGTTCGCCGGGGCGGGTGAGCGCGGAGACGGTCATGCGGGGCCTCGGGGGCTCGGAACGGGTGCGGACGGAATAGGCGTGGCCGCGACCGTCGGCGCCGGCGGCGCGGCGCCGATCGGCGGCGTCTCGGGCACGATGTCGGCTTCCGGATCCACCGGCATCTCCGGCGGCGGCATCGGCTTTTCGATCCGCGCCCGGATCTCGGGATCCTTCAGCAGCGCGACGCGCATGATCTCACGCGCCCGGGGCGCGGCGGCGGTGGAGCCGCCCTGGCCGTGCTGGACGATCACCGCCAGCGCATAGCGCGGCTGGTCGAGCGGCGCGAAGGCGACGAACAGGCCGTGGTCGCGCAGCTTCCAGGGACCGCCCTTCCCGCGCGGCCCGCCGGCCTTGTAGCTGTAGACCTGCGCCGTGCCGGTCTTGCCGGCCATCAGGATGTCGCCCAGCCCCAGCTGGCTGGAGCGGTAGGCGGTGCCGCCGATCTCGGTCACCGCGGCCATGCCGGAGCGGACGTAGTTCAGGTGCTCCTGGCTGAACGGCAGGTCCGGAACGGCCGCGCCGGAGGGCAGCTCCTTGCCGCCGACCGATCGGATCAGCCGCGGATTCAGCGCCTTCCTGCCGTTGGCCAGCCGGGCGGTCATCACCGCCAGCTGCAGGCAGTTGGCGGTCAGCATGCCCTGGCCGATGCCGTAGCTGAGGCTTTCGCCGGCGTGCCATTTCGGGTCGCGCTTGCGGTTCTTCCGCACCCACTCGGTGGACGGGACGATGCCCTTCTTCTGGCCGGGGATGCCGATGTCGAAGGTCTGGCCGAAGCCGAACTCCCTGGCGACCTTGGCGATCCGGTCGGGACCGGCGCGCAGCGCCACCGAATAAAAGTAGACGTCGCAGGAGTTCTTGATCGCGTCGCGCATGTTCTGCGCGCCATGACCTTCCTTCTTGTGGCAGCGGAAATAGCGGCCGCCGAAGCCCATGCCGCCGCCGCACACCACCCGCAGCTCCGGGTCGATCCCCGCCTCGAGCGCCGCCAGCGCGGTCATGGTCTTGAAGGTCGACCCCGGCGGGTAGGTGCCGGACAGGCATTTGTCGAGCAGCGGCTTGCGCTCGTAGTTGGCCAGTTGGCGGTATTCCGCCCCGGTCAGGCCGCGCACGAAGCGGTTGGCGTCGAAGCTCGGGGCCGACAGCATGCACAGGATGTCGCCGGTACGGCAGTCGACCATCACCGCCGCGCCGCTCTCCTCGCCGAACACCTCGAGCGCGCGGTTCTGCACGTCGACGTCGAGGGTCAGCTGAACTTCCTGGCCGGGAACCGCCGGGATGTCGCCTTCGGTGTAGTGACGGACCTCGCGGCCGTTGGCGTCGACCTCGACCTTCTGCGCGCCGGGCCGGCCGCGCAGTTCCAGGTCGAGCGCCTTCTCGATGCCCTGCTTGCCGATCCGGAAGCCCGGATTGAACATGATCGGCTCGGAGTTCGGACCGGTCTCGGTCAGGTCGCTCTGGTTGACCTTGGCGACATAACCGATCACGTGGGCGAACGCCCCGCCGTGCGGATAGACCCGCACCTCGCCCATGTCGGCGCTGACCCCGGGCAGGGTCGGGGTGCGCAGGTTGATGGCGCTGAACTGCTCCCAGCTCATGTCCTCGGCCACCTCGACGCGGGCGCGCTTCGGGGCCGCGGCGATGTCCTTTGCCAGGCGGGTCTGGCGCTTGTCGTCGAGCGGCACGAAGTTGGCCAGGGTCTTCAAGGTGCCGGGCACGTCCATGCCCTTGTCGCGCGCGACCAGCAGGCGGAAGTTCGGCCGGTTCGACGCCAGCACCACCCCGTTGCGGTCGATGATCAGCCCGCGCGGCGGCGGCATCAGCTTGAAGTTGAACTGGTTCGACGCCGAGAGCTTCTCGAAGCGCTGGGTCTGGAACAGCTGCAGATAGGCCAGCCGCCCGCTCAGCGCGAGCAGGCCCGCGCCGGCGAACCCGCCCAGCAGGAAGGCCCGGCGGTGGAACTGGCCCTGCCGTTCGTTGACTTCAGCGAAGAAGATTGCCGGTTCGGCCATGCCTGATCTCAGCGGAACCGCACGTCAGCGTCGTCGAACATGTCGATCAGACGGTAGGCGAAGGGAAACAGCACGACGGTGGCCAGGTACTGCCAGCCGACCGCGGTCAGGCTCGGCATCGACTTGGTGTCGAGCATGATGAACAGGTAGCCGGACAGCTGGGCGATGCCGGCGACCATGCCGTACCAGACCCAGAGCATGACCTTGCTCTGGCCGGCCATCATATGCCGGCCGGCGAGCAGGATGCCGTAGGCGATCAGCAGGCACAGCGCCCACAGGCCCATGGCGCCGCCCCAGAAGAGGTCCAGGAAGAGGCCCATGATCAGGATGCCGAACGGGGCCAGCACCGACGGCCGGATGACCGCCCAGGCGAACACCACCGGCATGGCGAACAGCGGCTCGGGCAGTTGCAGGCCCCAGATCCGCAAGGGGATGCCGAACAGCACCGTCGCGATCAGCACCTGGACGAGGGGGACGCCCAGCCAGCGCCACGGGTCGAGGCTGCGCGCGGCGCTCAATGCGGCGGCTCCTCGGCGGTTCGGGCCTGCGGCTTGGGCGCGGCGGACGACGACGCAGCCGTCGTCGGCTTGGCGGCGGGCTTCTTCGGCGCAGCCGCGATCGTCGGCGTCGCCGGCTTCTTCGGCGCGGTGGCCGCCGCCGTCGTTGTCGGGCTGGCAGGCTTCTTCGGCGTGGCCGCGGCGGTTGCGCCGGCCTGGACCGCGGGCTTCACCGGCGGCTTCGGCGCCGTGGCCGCCGGAGCGGTCGTGGTCGCGGCCGACGGCGGCGTCGCCGGTCGCGGCGTCGCCGCGGCGGCGGCGGCTGCCAGCAACGGCGGCGGCGGCGCCCGGCGGCGTGGCGGACCCGGCCGCGGCCGGCGCGGTGGGCTCGACCGGCAGGCCGGGCGTCGGCGGCGGCACCGGAAGTTCGTCCAGCGCCTTGCGGTTGATCACCTGGGTGAAGTCCTGGAACAGCAGGATCCGCACGAAGTCGATCGGCCCCCGCTCCGAGGCCAGCACCACCCGCCACTTGCCGTCGAGGCCCTTGACCGCGACGCCGACCGGCAGGCCGCGCGGGACGATCCCGCCGTCGCCGGAGGTCAGCACCCGGTCGCCTTCGCGCACCGGCTCCTGGCCGCGCAGATAGTCGAGCCGCGGATTGGGGCCGCCGTCGCCGGTCAGGATGGCGCGGGCATTGGTCCGGTCGATCATCACCGGGGTGCGCGAGGCGACGTCGGTCAGCATCAGCACCCGGCTGGCGTCGGTGGAGACGCCGATCACCCGGCCGACCAGGCCGTGCTCGCTCATCACCGGATTGCCGGGCGTCACCCCGGCCTCGGAGCCGGTGTTGGCGATGCGGGTGTTGGCGAACGGGCCGCGGCTGTCGGTGACGACGCGGGCGGCGACCATCGGGATCGGCGGATCGGTCTTCAGGCCCAGCAGCGAGCGGTAGCGCCCGTTCTCGTTCTTCAGCGCCAGCGCCACGTCGCGCCACTGGCGCATGTCGCTGAGCTCGGCCTTCAGCCGGCGGTTTTCGGAGACGGCGAAGAAATAGCCGCGGATCGCCGAGATGCCGGCGCCCGTCCAGCGGCCGGGGGCCGAGAGCGCGTCGCCGACCGGGGCCAGCAGGCCGTCGGCGGCGCCGCGGGCCGCGCCATAGGCCTCGGCCTGGAAGGTCTCGCGGCGGTCGCCGAACAGCAGCGCTGTGGCGATCACGCCCGCGACCACCAGCGCCACCGCCGCCGTCCAGGTCAACGGGACCTTCAACTCACCGAATTGGCTGTCCCGTAAGGACATTTAGGCTCGCCCCCAACGGCCAGCGACAGCCCTCGCCGCCCCTGAACCCTTCACCCGAAGGATCCGACTACAAAGTCTCTGGTAGCTGCGAGTCGCCAGCCTCTTAGGCCAGTGTGGACTCCAGCACGCCCTTCATCCACTTCGGATGTTCGAGCACCTTGCCGCACCCCAGCGCGACGCAGGACAGCGGGTCGTCGGCCACCGTCACCGGCAGGCCGGTGTGGTCGCGGATCTCGGCGTCCAGGCCGCGCAGCAGCGCGCCGCCGCCGGTCAGCATGATGCCCTTGTCGGCGATGTCCGAGGCGAGTTCCGGCGGGGTGGCTTCCAGCGCCATCTTCACCGCGTCGACGATCTGGCCGACCGGCTCCGACAGGGCGTCCGACGCCTGCTTCTCGCTGATGCGCACTTCGCGCGGCACGCCCTGCATCAGGTCGCGGCCCTTGACCTCGATCGACAGGCCTTCGCCGTCGGCCGGCGCCCGGGCGGTGCCGATTTCCTTCTTGATGCGCTCGGCGGTGGTTTCGCCGATCAGCAGATTATGGTTGCGGCGCATGTAGCTGATGATCGCCTCGTCCATCTTGTCGCCGCCGACGCGGACCGAGCGCGAATAGACGATGCCGGACAGCGAGAGCACGGCCACTTCGGTGGTGCCGCCGCCGATGTCGACGACCATCGAGCCGGTCGGCTCGTGGATCGGCAGGCCGGCGCCGATCGCCGCGGCCATCGGCTCGTCGATCAGGCCGACGCGGCGGCCGCCGGCGTTCAGGCAGCTGTCGTTGATGGCCCGGCGCTCCACCGCGGTCGCGCCCGACGGCACGCACACGATCACCTTCGGATTCACGAACCCCTTCCGGTTGTGAACCTTGCGGATGAAGTACTTGATCATCTCCTCGGCGACTTCGAAGTCGGCGATGACCCCGTCGCGCATCGGACGGATGGCTTCCATGTGCCCGGGGGTGCGGCCGAGCATCTGCTTGGCCTCGATGCCCACCGCGTGGACGACCTTGCGGCCGCCGACGTTGCGCAGCGCCACCACCGAGGGCTCGTTCAGCACGATGCCCTTACCCTTCATATAAATCAGGGTGTTGGCGGTTCCGAGGTCGATGGCGATGTCGTTCGAGATCGCGCCGAAGAGGGAAGAGATCATGCAGGGCCCTGGTGAATGGGGGCTGGGACGGCAGGTCCGCCAGCGTCGAAAGCGACTTGATTGACGCCATAGAATGCGCCGAGTCGCTACGTCCGTCCTGACAGGCTTAGCGTTCGTGTGCCCTGCCCAATGGGCGAATTCAAGCGGGAATGCGCGGGCTGCGCGTTCGCGTCGCGCGCGAATTTTTCGCTCGGGCACGCCACGGAATCGCCGCCGTCGCCAAGCGCACGCCGAAGAGATCCCGCCAGTGCAAGGCGTTGCGCGTATCAGCGCTCTCTAAATGGCCCGCCAAAGCGGCGGTCCTGAGGCCGCGGCGGGCGACCCGGCGCGACGCCTTGCCGCTGCCTACTCCGTCGCCAGGATGACGTGCGGCGCCTTGATAAGCGCGGTCAGGCGCTCGCCCGGGGTAATTTTCATCGCCTCGGCGCTTTCGTGGGTGATGGTCGCAGTCAGGGTCTTGCCGCCGCCGATGCTCAAGGTGACCTCGCTGCTGACCGGCCCGTCCTCCCGGCTGACGACCTCGCCGGGGATCTGGTTGCGGGCCGAGGTGACCAGCCCCTCGCCCTTGGCCAGCAGCACGAAGCTCGACTTGATCAGGGCGATGGCCGGGCGGCCGACCGCCAGGCCAAGGTCGGCGACGCTGCGGCGGGTGACCACGGCGATGATCTCCACCCCGTCGGCCAGCTTCAGGGCCACCTCGCTGTTGACCGCGCCGTCGGTGACCCGGCTGACCTCGCCGCGAAGCGCATTGCGCGCGCTGGTCTGCATGCCCAGGCTCCAGAACAGGTCCCGCGCCGTCTCGCCCGCCAACCCGGCTTCCAGCTTGGCGAGCGCGGCGTCGATCTCACCCTGCACCCGGCGGAACGCCCGCGCCACCTCACGACCGCGCGGCGTGACCTGGGCCTTCCCGCCGGCCTTGCCGCCGGCCGCGGCCTCGATCAGCGGCGCGGCGAACAGGTTGTTCAGCGCCTGGACGATGTCCCAGGCGCCTTTGTAGCTGAGCCCCAGCCGCTTGGCCGCCGCGGTGATCGAGCCGAGATCGTCCACCGCCTCGATCAGCGCCACCCGCTCCAGGCCGATCCGCGGCGAAGGCCCGCGCTTCAGGCTGACCGCGACGTTCAGTTCGTCTTCCGGGGTCATGCGTCGTCCTGCTCCACGGTCAGGCCCGCCGCCAACGCCGCGCGGGCCAGCGCCCTGACCTGCGCCGGATCGAGCAGCGCCAGCGGATCGGCGCCGCCGGCGACCTCGGTGGCGGGTCCGCGCAGCCGCCCGCCCTCCATCCGCAGCACCCGGTCCGCCAGCCGTGCGACCTCCAGCGCGTCATGGCTGACATAGAGCACCGGCAGCCGCAGGCTGCGATGCAGCCCCTCAAGATAGGGCAGGACCTCGGCCTTGCTGGCGGCGTCCAGGCTGGACAGCGGCTCGTCCATCAACAGCAGCGCCGGCCGCGACAGCAGCGCCCGGGCGATGGCGACGCGTTGCCGCTCGCCGCCGGACAGCTTGGCCGGCGCACGATCGATCAGCCGCTCCAGCCCGAGCATCGCCACCGCCTCCTCGAACGCCGGCCCGGGCCCGTCACCGGCCCGACGCGCCGCGAAGGCGAGGTTGCCGCGCACCGACAGGTGCGGCAGCAGGCTGGGCTCCTGGAAGACATAGCCGACGCCGCGGCGGTGCGGCGCGACGAACCGGCGGACGTCCTGCCAGACCGTCTCGCCGACGCTGACCTCGCCCTTGGCCCGCGCCAGGCCCGCCAGGCAGCGCAGCAGGCTGGTCTTGCCCGCGCCGCTCGCGCCGACCAGGGCGGTGACGCCCTGCGCCGGGATCGCCGCCTCGGCGTCGAGGACGAAGCCGCCGAAGCGGCCCTGCAGCCGGAAGCGGATCTCGCCGGCGGCGCTCATGGTCACGCCCGCTCCGCGGCGGCGCGGCGCTGCAGCAGGAACAGGCTGAACAGCACGACGAAGGCGAACGCCACCAGGGCCGCCGACAGCCGGTGGGCGTCGGCGAAGTTCAGCGCCTCGACGTCCTGGAAGATGCGGATCGACACCACCTCGGTCCGGCCGGGAATCGCGCCGCCGATCATCAGCACCACGCCGAACTCGCCGATGGTGTGGGCGAACACCAGGACGGCGGCGGTGAGGAAGCCGCGCGAGGCCATCGGCACGGCCACGTGGAGGAAGGCGTCGACGGGCCTCGCCCGCAGTGTCGCGGCGACCTCCAGCGGCCGATCGCCCATCGCCTCGAAGGCGTTGCGGACCGGCTGCACCGCAAACGGCAGCGAGTAGAGCACCGAGCCGATCACCAGACCGGTGAAGGTGAAGGCCAGCGTGCGCACGCCGAACGGCTGCAACAGCGTCATCAGCGGACTGTTCGGCCCGAGCGCGATCAGCACGTAGAAGCCCAGCACCGTCGGCGGCAGCACCACCGGCAGGGCGGTCAGCGCCGCCACCGCCTCCTTCCACCAGCCGCGGCTCCTCGCCAGCCACCAGCCGAGCGGGGCGGCGATCACCAGCAGGATCAGCGTGGTGACCCCGGCCAGCGCGATCGTGGTCCAGACGACCTGGGCCATGCTCAGCCCGGCCGGTAGCCGTAGCGCTTGATGATGGCCGCGGCTTTCGGCCCCTTCAGGAAGGCGAGGAAGGCCTTGGCGGCGGCGCTGTCGCGCCCGGGGTTCAGCAGCACCGCCTGCTGGGCGATCGGCGTGTGGTACTTCTCCGGCGCCACCCAGCGCGAGCCGCCGGGTTGGTCGACGACCTGCGACAGGGCGACGAAGCCGAGCTCGGCCGCGCCGGTGGCGACGAACTGATAGGCCTGGGTGATCGACGCGCCGGTGACCAGCTTCGGCTTCAGCTGCTCGTAGAGGCCCATCTGCTTCAAGGTCTCGATCGCCGCCTCGCCGTAGGGCGCGGCCGCCGGATCGGCGATCGCCAGCTTCTCGAACTTGCCGCCCTTGAGCGCCGCCGGCCCGGCCAGGCCCGGGGTCTTGGAATAGAGCACCAGCGTGCCGACGGCGTAGGTGAAGCGCGTGCCTGGCACGGCCAGCCCCGCCTGCTCGGCTTTGGTCGGCCGCTCAGCGTCGGCCGAGAGGAAGACCTCGAACGGCGCCCCATGGGCGATCTGGGTGTAGAACTGGCCGGAGGAGCCGAAGCTCAGGCTCGCCTTGTGGCCGGTCGCCGCGGTGAAGGCGGCGGCGATCTCCTTGGCCGGCGCGGTGAAGTTGGCGGCCACCGCCACCTGGGTCTCGCCGGCGAACGCCGGCGCGGCCCCAAAAGCGACGAAGACGGCGGCGAGCGCCCCGAACAGCCGACGTGTGATCATCACCGCCCCAACGTTATGAAGTGACGATGCATAACGCTGTGCACGCGCGGAGCCAAGATCCTCCCCCGCTGGCGCGGGGGAGGAAGGGCTTAGAACCCGCTGGCGACCCGGTCGGCCGGGGCGGTCTTCTCCTTGCGGGCGAACAGGTTGTTCAGCGCGTTGACATAGGCCTTGGCCGAGGCGGTCAGGGTGTCGGTGTCGGCGGCCTGGCCGGTGGCGATCCGGCCGTCCTCCTCCAGGCGCACCGAGACCTGGGCCTGGGCGTCGGTGCCTTCAGTCACTGCGTGCACCTGGAACAGGCGCAGCACCGCTTCGTGCGGCACCGCCAGGTGGATGGCGTTGAACACCGCGTCGACCGGGCCGTCGCCGGTGGCGTTGGCCGAGCGGTCCTCGCCGTCGACGGTGACGGTCAGGAAGGCCTCCTGCGGCCCGCCGGTGCCGGCGATCACCCGCAGGTGCTTGACCTGGATGCGATCGGCCCCGGAGGCCAGGGCGTCGTCGACCAGGGCGACGATGTCGTCGTCGAAGACGTGCTTCTTCTTGTCGGCCAGGTCCTTGAAGCGCTGGAACGCCTCGTCCAGCGCGTTCTTGCCCAGTTCGTAGCCCAGCGCCTTCAGCTTCTCGCGGAAGGCGTGGCGGCCGGAGTGCTTGCCCATCACCAGGTTGGTGGCGCCCTGCCCGACGTCCTCGGGGCGCATGATCTCGTAGGTCTCGGCGTTCTTCAGCATCCCGTCCTGGTGGATGCCGCTCTCGTGGGCGAAGGCGTTCTTGCCGACGATCGCCTTGTTGAACTGCACCGGGAAGCCGGTGATCGCCGAGACGTAGCGCGAGGCCCGGGTGATCTGCTGCGGGGCGACGCCGGTGTGGTAGGGCAGCCGGTCGCCGCGCACCCGCAGCGCCATGACGATCTCTTCCAGCGCCGCGTTGCCGGCGCGCTCGCCGATGCCGTTGATCGCGCACTCGATCTGCCGCGCGCCGCCCTGCACGCCGGCCAGGCTGTTGGCGACGCCCAGGCCGAGGTCGTTGTGGCAGTGGGTCGAGAAGATCACCTTGTCCGCGCCGGGCACGGTCTCGATCAGGTCGCGAAACAGCGCGGCGTACTCGTCCGGATAGGTGTAGCCGACGGTGTCGGGGATGTTGATGGTCGTCGCCCCGGCCTTGATCGCCGCCTCGACGCAGCGGCGCAGGAAATCGCGCTCGGTGCGGGTGGCGTCCTCGGCCGACCATTCGACGTCGTCGATCAGGTTCCGGGCGTAGCTGACCGAGCTGGTCACCCGCTCCAGCACCGCTTCCGGCTCCATCTGCAGCTTCCACTTCATGTGCACCGGGCTGGTGGAGATGAAGGTGTGGATCCGGCCGCGCTTGGCCGGCTTCAGCGCCTCGGCGCAGCGGTCGATGTCGGCGGTCGCCGCGCGGGCCAGGCCGCAGATCGTGCTCTCGCTGACGATCTCGGCGATGCCGCGCACGGCCTCGAAGTCGCCGTTCGAGGCGATCGGGAAGCCCGCCTCGATCACGTCGACGCGCATCTCCTCAAGGATCTTCGCCAGCTCCAGCTTTTCCTGGTGCGACATCGAGGCGCCGGGCGACTGCTCGCCGTCGCGCATGGTGGTGTCGAAGATGACGACGCGGTCGGAAACGGCCGGGGCCGCGCTGCGGTCGGCGGGGGCGGTGTCGGCGGGGGTGGTCATGGGGGCGGCTCTTCGCGGGATAGGGTCAGGAGGGCGAGATCATCGATCCCCTGAACGCCCGGCCGCGATGCGACGCAGCCCGATTAAGGCGCCCAGGGGCTGCTAAGCCCCAGCGAGAGAAGAAGCAGGTTGTCGCGACCGGCGCACATTCGTGAAATCTAAGACTTCCGAAGCCTCAGCGCAATACTTTCCCCCGCAACGACATCTCGGTGGCCAATTTGCGCAACTTTTAACCGGAAATGTGGCCCGCGGCGAAATTCTGAACCTTCGCGCGTCCGGTGAAGCTGGATCTCGGCGCCGCCTCCGCCAGCGCCTCGCTGGAGAGCGGATGGTGGCACTCTTCGGCCAGCCGCTCGAGATCGAGGAAGCTGATCCGGCGCGGCTCCGAGGCGATCAGCTGATTTCTGCGCAGCAGCTGCACCATTCGGTTCAGGTGGACGATGCTCAAGCCTAGGCAGTCGGCCAGCACCTCCTGGGTGAGCGGCATCGGCATGCTGCGGTCGTGGGCGAGCCCGGCCGCGACCAGCCGTTCGTAGAGCTCCAGCAGCAGGTCGCCGGTGCGCTCGAAGGCGGTGAAGCGGCCGAGCCGCATGATCTGCTGCAAGGCCCCGGCCTGCTCGGCGCGCTGCAGTTCGGCCCAGGCCCGGGCCAGGCCGCGGCTCTTGCCCGCCTCGACCGCGGCGCGCACCAAGTTGAAGTCCGCGACCACCACCTCGGTGAGGGCCAGCAGCCCGAGCCGCGCGCCGCCGCCCAGGTGGCTGAGCCCGGCGACGTCGCCGGGCAGCAGCAGGCGGCCGATCTGTCGGCGCCGGTCGGACAGCACCCGGGCCTGCGCCGCCCAGCCGGAGACGACCAGCCAGGCGCGCTCCTCCGGCGCGGTCTGCGGCTCGATCCAGCTGCCGGCTTCGAACGCCTGCGGCTCACCGGTCAGGCGCGCCAGCAGATCCTGGTCGGCCGGCGTCAGGTTCGCGCCGGACGCAAAGATGCGGAGCGCGACGTCCGCGGAGCGTCGGGAGATGCTGCCCATTGTGCTCTTCCGTCCCTGCTCCCCGCGCCATCAAAGGCACGAAGCCGGGTCGCCAAGAACGACATAGGTTAACGGATCAGCATGTCGGCGGATAAATTCGCGCGCCGCCAGCGAGCATCTTTCGCTTATTCTATCGGAGGTTAGCTGGACGGTCGCGGCTGCGCAGCCAGCGCCGTGCGGCCCAGCCGATAGCAACCCAGGCTATAACCAGCACCACCAGCCAGATCAGGTCGCGGCCCAGCTCGCCGCGCATGGCGCGGGCGATCGAGTTGCCGGCGAAGGCGGTCAGCGCGATCTTCGGCACGATGCCGAGCGCCGTGCCGGCGGCGAAGTCGACGGCGCGCATCGGCGTGACGCCGGCGGCCATGTTGACAACAATGAACGGCGCCGAGGGCACCAGGCGGACGATCAGGCTGGCCAGGAAGCCGTTGTTGCCGACGTGCTCCATGAACCGCCGGACGCCGTCGCCGGAGAAGCGCGCCAGCACCTTCGCCCCGGCCGTGCGTCCAATGTAGAAGCCGACCAGGGCCGAGACCATGGTCCCGACCCAGCTGTAGGCGAAGCCGGTCCAGCCGCCGAACGCCACCACCGCCGCGGCGATCAGCATGAACTGCGGCACGCCGACGAAGGCCAGGAGCGCGAAGGCGGCGACCGCGACCGGCAGCGCCAGCGGCCCGCTCGCCGCGCCCATCCAATGCTCGACCGTGGCCTCGCCGCTGAAGCCAAGCACCTGGGCGCCGAAGACGAACACCAGGCCGACGCCGCCGAACAGCAGGAAGGAGACCACCAGCGCCCGCCAGGCCTGGGCGTCCATATCGGACAGAAACTGCAGGAGCCGGCGCATCCGGGCGCCTGTCGCCGATTGCCGTCGCCGGGTCAAGGTCGGGTCACCACCGCTCATCCCGGCGAAGGCCGGGACCCAGGTCCAGCCGGGGCTTTGGAGATTTGAGCGACAGCGACCTTCGCGGCCGCCTCGCAGCGCGTCATCTGGATCCCGGCCTTCGCCGGGATGAGCGGATTGATGCGGAACCCGGGTTTGCCCGGCGAGCGGGTTAGGCTAAACCGCGCGCGCATCATCAACACCCTCTGCCGGGAGCAACCTCCGCCATGTCGCTGCAGTCCGCCGCCCTCGCCCGCGTGAAGCCCTCCGCCACGCTTGCGGCCGACCAGAAAGCCCGCGAACTGCGCGCCCAGGGCCGCGACGTGATCGGCCTGGCCGCCGGCGAGCCCGACTTCGACACGCCCGACAACATCAAGGAAGCCGCGATCAAGGCGATCCGCGACGGCAAGACGAAGTACACCAACGTCGACGGCATCCCCGAGTTGAAGGAAGCCATCTGCGCCAAGTTCCAGCGCGAGAACGGCCTGACCTACAAGCCCGCGCAGGTGAACGTCTCGCCGGGCGGCAAGCCGGTGATCTACAACGCCATGGTCGCCACCCTGAATCCGGGCGACGAGGTGATCATCCCGACGCCGTACTGGGTGAGCTACCCGGACATGGTGCTGCTGGCCGGCGGCGAGCCGCGCTTCGTGCAGACCACCGCCGAGACCGGCTTCAAGGTGCAGCCCGCCGACCTCGAGGCGGCGATCACCCCGAAGACTCGCTGGGTGTTCCTCAACTCGCCGTCGAACCCGTCGGGCGCCGCCTACACCAAGGCCGAGCTGCGCGCCGTCGCCGACGTGCTGCTGCGCCACCCGCACGTCTGGATCCTGACCGACGACATGTACGAGCACCTGGTGTTCGACGACTTCGAGTTCTGGACCATCGCCCAGGTCGAGCCGGCGCTCTACGAGCGCACCCTGACCATGAACGGGGTCTCCAAGGCCTACGCCATGACCGGCTGGCGGATCGGCTACGCCGCGGGCCCCGAGCCGCTGATCAACCTGATGCGCAAGGTGCTCAGCCAGACGACGTCCAACCCCTGCTCGGTCTCGCAGTACGCGGCCGTCGAGGCGCTGAACGGCACCCAGGATTTCATCAAGCCGAACCAGAAGCTGTTCCAGGGCCGGCGCGACCTGGTGGTGTCGATGCTGAACCAGGCTCCCGGCATCAAGTGCCCGACGCCGGAAGGCGCCTTCTACGTCTACCCGTCGTGCGAAGGCCTGATCGGCAAGACCGCGCCGAGCGGCAAGACCATCACCTCGGACGCCGACTTCGCCACCGAGCTGCTGGAGACCGAAGGCGTGGCGGTGGTGCACGGCGCGGCGTTCGGTCTCTCGCCGTTCTTCCGCATCAGCTACGCCACGGCCAACTCGGTGCTGGAAGACGCCTGCACCCGCATCCAGCGCTTCTGCGCCAGCGTGAAGTAGGAACGCATTCGTTGCTCCCCCTCAGGGGGAGCTCCCGCGCAGCGGGTGAGGGGGTTGAAGGCCACGGTCTGCGGCGCCCCCCCCGGCCCTCCGGGCCACCTCCCCCTGAGGGGGAGGATCTTGGCCTAGTGCTTGGTCCGCCACTGCTGCCGGGCGGCGTCCTTGGTGCGGTTCAGCCGCACCTCGTCGTCGGCGACGGACTCCACCCAGCTCATCGGGATCATGTGGTGCCGCAGGCCGGCGGCCAGGTCGAGCTTGGTCAGTTCGATCTCCTCGCCGATGACATGGTCGACGCGGCCGACGTGACGGCCGTCGGAGCCGACCACTTCCATGTGCTCGCGGATCATCGAAGCTTGCACCATCTTGTCTCTCCTCCTTCACGTCAGGCCCGGGTAAACCGACGACGGAGCGAAGGGTTTCGCATGACCGAGCCGATCAACCTGAACAAGGCGCGCAAGGCGCGCGACCGCGCCGCCGAGAAGGCGCAGGCCGCCGAGAACCGCGTCCGCTTCGGCCGCACCAAGGCCGAGAAGACCGTCTCCAAGCTGGAAACCGAGCGCGCCCGCCGGCTTCACGACGACACCAAGCGCGAGGACTAGCCCGCCTTGACGCACCCCTTGCGCAAACGCTCGCTGCAGCTCGCCGGCCACCGCACCTCGATCGCGCTGGAGCCGGAATTCTGGATGGTGCTGGAGACCATGGCCCTGGCCCGCGGCGGCAGCCTCGCGGCCCTGGTGCTGCGGATCGACGCCGAGCGCGGCGAACGGCCGCTGGCCTCGGCCTGCCGGGTCGCGGCCCTGGCCTTCGCTCACGGCGAGGCGGCGTCACGGGATGGGGTTGAGGATTCCTAGGGCCAGCACGAACAGGGCCACCGCCAACACGCCGAGGATTCCCCAGACGAGCGAGGGCATGGAGTCAGGACGCGGCCGGCGGGGTTTCTCCGACATCGCGCAACCTCGGGCTGGACGCGAGGGGCCGTTCGCCCTCCGAGGCCGAAACCCCCCGCGTCCGACGAAGTTCCGCGCGACGCCGTGAGCCCTTAAGCCGCGGCCTCGGCGTGCTACATATGTTCCCCATGTCTCCTCCCGAATCCCCTTTCGATCACGACCTTCCGGCCCCGCGCATCAGCGACCTGGCGCGCGCGGGCGGGCCGGCGCCCGACTATCTGCAGGGCCTGAACCCCGAGCAGCGCGACGCGGTCGAGACCACCGACGGCCCGGTGCTGGTGTTGGCCGGCGCCGGCACCGGCAAGACCCGGGTGCTGACCACCCGGCTGGCGCACATCCTGGCGAGCGGCAAGGCCAAGCCCTGGGAGCTGCTGGCGGTCACCTTCACCAACAAGGCCGCGCGGGAGATGCGCGAGCGGATCACCGCGATTATCGGCCCGCAGGCCGAGGGCCTGCGCTGGCTGGGCACCTTCCACTCGATCGCCGCCCAGATCCTGCGCCGCCACGCCGAGCTGGTCGGGCTGAAGTCGAGCTACACCATCCTCGACACCGACGATCAGGAACGGCTGATCAAGCAGCTGCTCGAGGCCGAGAACATCGACGCCAAGCGCTGGACGCCGAAGGCGCTGGCCGGGCTGATCGACCACTGGAAGAACCGCGGCTGGACGCCCGACAAGCTGCCGCCGCAGGAGGCCGAGACCTTCGCCAACGGCCGCGGCGGGGCGCTTTACCGGATGTACCAGGAGCGGCTGCGGGTGCTGAACGCCTGCGACTTCGGCGACCTGCTGCTGCACAACCTGACCATCTTCACGTCGAACCCCGACGTGCTGGCCGAGTACCATAACCGGTTCCGCTACGTGCTGGTCGACGAGTACCAGGACACCAACGTCGCCCAGTACCTGTGGCTGCGGCTGCTGGCCCAGAAGCGGCAAAACGTCTGCTGCGTCGGCGACGACGACCAGTCGATCTACGGCTGGCGCGGGGCGGAAGTGGACAACATCCTGCGCTTCGAGCGCGATTTCCCGGGCGCCAAGGTGATCCGGCTGGAGCGCAACTACCGCTCGACCAGCCACATCCTGGCGGCCGCGTCGGGCCTGATCGCCGCCAACAAGGGCCGGCTCGGCAAGACCCTATGGACCGACGAACAGGGCGGCGAGAAGGTCGTCGTCCGCGGCGTCTGGGACGGCGAGGCCGAGAGCCGGCTGATCGCCGAGGAGATCGAGAGCGCCAAGCGCGGCTCGCGCGACAAGCCGGGCCGCCGCTACCGCGACATCGCCATCCTGGTGCGCGCCTCCTTCCAGATGCGCGCCTTCGAAGAGCGCTTCGCCCTGCTGCAGATCCCGCTGAAGATCATCGGCGGCCAGCGGTTCTTCGAGCGCGCCGAGATCCGCGACGCCCACGCCTATCTGCGGCTGATCCAGAGCCCGGACGACGACCTCGCCTTCGAGCGCATCGTCAACACGCCCAAGCGCGGCATCGGCGAGACCACCGTCCAGAAGCTGCTGCAGATCGCCCGGCTGAACGGCGTGCCGGCCAGCACCGCCGCGCGCGAACTGGTGCGCACCGACGAACTGGCGGCGAAGACCCGCACCGCGCTGTCCAACTTCCTGCGCGATCTCGACCGCTGGCGGGTCGACGCCGAGCGCATCCACCACTCCCGGCTGATGGAGCAGGTGCTGGAGGAGAGCGGCTACACCGACGCGCTCCGGCTCGATCGCACGCCGACCGCCCAGGGCCGGCTGGAGAACCTCAAGGAGCTGGTCAGCTCGATGGGCGAGCACGAGACCCTGGAATCCTATCTGGAGCACGTCTCGCTGGTGCTCGACCTCGAGCGCGAGGCCGGCGGCGACTCCGTGCAGATCATGACCCTGCACCAGGCCAAGGGCCTGGAGTTCCCGCTGGTCTTCCTGCCGGGCTGGGAGGAAGGCATCTTCCCCTCGCAGCGCAGCCTCGACGAGAAGGGCGAGAAGGCGCTCGAGGAGGAGCGCCGGCTGGCCTACGTCGGCATCACCCGGGCGCGCGAGGAGGCGCGGATCTCCTTCGCCGCCAACCGCCAAGTCTACGGCCGCTGGACCAGCCAGCTGCCCAGCCGGTTCGTCGACGAGCTGCCGCTGGCCAATGTCGAGGCGGCCTCGGAGACCGGCTACTACGGCGGCGGGCCGGGCATGCAGCAGCACGGCAGCCGCTGGGACGAGAGCCCGTCGTTCGGCGCCGGCTACTCCTCGCCCGGCTGGAAGCGGGCCCAGGCCAGCGGCTACCGCGGCAGCCATCCGGGCCGCCAGGCGGTGATCGAGGGCGAAGGCCGGCTGGTGGCGGTGTCGGAGAGCTCGGCGGCCAGCGACTACAAGCGCGGCGACCGCGTCTTCCACGTGAAGTTCGGCTACGGCAAGGTCGCGTCGGTCGACGGCAACAAGCTGAGCGTCAAGTTCGACAAGGCCGGCGACAAGAAGGTCATCGACAGCTTCGTCGAGAAGGCGTGAGGGCGGGCTACTTCGAGCGCCGCCGCAGCACGCCGCGCATGACCATCGCGCCGAGGCCGGCCAGCACCGCGACGCCGGCGGTGACGATCGCCGTCCCCCCGAGCGCGCGGTTGCGGTGCATCTTCGCCGAGGCGGCCTCGGCGGCTTCGCGCAGCACCGGCGGCTGGATCTCGGCCGCGGCCGGCGGCGACGCGGGCGCAGGCTGCGGCTTCAATCCCGCCGCCTGAGTCAGGATCACGCCGGAGCCCGCGCCGCGCCGGAACACCACCCGTTGCGTGGCGTGATCGACGTCGCCGACCACCCAGCCCTGCGCCGCCCAGGCGCGGCTGTGGCTCTTGTCCGGATCGTTCCCCCACCAGCCGCGGCCGCTTTGCGCCGCCTTCGGCAGGGCGAAGCCCAGCACCGCCTCCAGCTCCGAGAAGCTTGCGCCCCACTCGTCGCCGGTGTGGGCCGCCAGGCGGTCGGCCAAGGGGTTGTACTTGCTCATGACGGACTCTCCCGCGGCCGAAACGCACGTCGCGGCGAGTTGGCGCCAGCTTGGCCCTGAACCAACCCGCCGGACGCACGCTGTAGGGCGCAACGCAAATCTAGCATTGGTGGGACACGTGAAGACCCTGGGCGTGAGCACCCCCGTCGCGGGCGCGGGCATCGCGCTGGTCGCCGGACTGCTGATCGGCGCGGCGATGCGGCCGCAACTGGCCATCGGCGAGCTGTCCCCACAGCCGCTGGGCGTCTGGTCCGGCGAACTGCCCGGCGCGCCCGCAGAGGATCCCGGCTTGAAGGAGGCCCTCGCCTACTCGGCCTACGACGCCCGGCTGCCGGACTATGTGGTCGGCGCCGACTGGCGGGCCACTGCGCCCCCGCCGGCCGAGCCCGCCGCGCCGCGGCCCGACGAGGCCGACGCCGAGCCCGTCGCCTCCGCCGAACGCCTGCCGCCGTCGCAGCTCCGCGAAGCCCCGGCGGCCGAGGCGCACGCCATGCCGGCCGCCGCCGAGGTTCCCGCCGCCGCAGACGGCGCCGCGGCGAGCGCCGACCCCGCCGCGGTTCCGCCGATTCCGACGCTCGCCGACGACGCCCAGCCCGAGCCGGAGGCCACCGGCGACACCAGTGTCGGGCCCTGATCGCGCGAAACCGGCTTCCCCTTTCGTCGGTCCCGCTCTAGCAGGGCGGCCATGACCGAAGACGCCCTGCAGATCACCGCCCGCGGACCGCGCGCCGTGGCCGAAGCCGCCGCCGTGGCGTTGGACGAAGCGCCCGCCACCGAAACCCTCACCTACTCGATCCTCGAGGAGGACGAGGACCACGACGTCTGGCGGATCGACGCGTTCCCGACCAGCGAGGACGAGCGTGCGGCGCTGAGCGACGTGCTCGCCGGTTTCGCCGACCTGCGGGTGACCACCGAGAAGCTGGCCGACGCCGACTGGCTGGCGATGGCGCTGTCCGGCCTGCCGCCGGTGCGCGCCGGGCGCTTCTTCGTCTACGGCGCGCACGACCGCGGCCTGGCCCCCGCCTCCACCGTCAACCTGCGGATCGAAGCCGGCGCGGCGTTCGGCACCGGCCACCACGGCACCACCGTCGGCTGCCTGCTGGCGTTCGATCGGCTGCTGAAGGCCCGCCGCTTCCCGCGCGTGCTGGACGTCGGCTGCGGCACCGGCGTGCTGGCGATCGCCGCGGCGCGCACCGGCTCGCAGATCTCCGTCGGCACCGACATCGACCGGGTTTCGGTGCGCATCGCCAACGAGAATGCCACGCTGAACAAGGCAGGCGCCCGCTTCGTCCACGCCGCCGGCCTGAACGACACCAAGGTCCGCGCCGCGGCGCCCTACGACCTGGTGTTCGCCAACATCCTCGCCCCGCCGCTGGTGGCGCTGGCCCAGGACATCAAGGGCGCGCTGAAGCCCGGCGGCTTCGCCATCCTGTCCGGCCTGTTGCGCACCCAGGAGCGGCGCGTCTCGGCGGCCTATCTGTCGCGCGGCTTCCGCATCGAGCGCCGGCTGCACCGCGACGCCTGGGCGACCCTGGTGCTGCGCCGGCCGTAGACCTGCGCCGGAACCGGCGGGGGTAGCCGACGTTCCCGGCTCCGCAGGCGCAAAGGCCTGCGGAGGAGAACGCCCCATGGCCGACGTCCGCGATCCGCGCGCGAGCAACGCCGGCTGGTGGATCGCCGCGGTCGTCGCCGTGTTCGCGCTGGCGGGACTGGTCGCGATCTTCGTCACCGAGAACCGCTACGCCGAGCAGCAGGCGGCGCGCGAACAGACCGCCCCGGCCAGCGTCGAGACCGCCACCGTCGCGGCGCAGCACGCCGCCGTCCACGCCAGCCGCGCCACCCAGTCGGCGGTCGACTCCACCGCCCAGGCCAGCCAGCACGCCGCCGCGGCGGCCGGCGCGGCGGCCGACCACACCGTCCAGACCGCACAGACCGCCGGCGACGCCGCGCGCGACGCGGCGGCGACGGAGGCGGTGCCGCAGTAGCAGAACGCCCCCTCCGTCTCGGCGCGTGCGCGCCGATCCACCTCCCCCGCTGCGCGGTGGAGGAGCGTAGCCCCGCAGCTCCCCCGCATGCGAGGGAGCTGTCAGCGAAGCTGACTGAGGGGGCGTTCGGCAGCACTCGGCCTTCACCGCTCCCTCCGAACCCATTACATCAGACACCATGCGCCAGACCTTCGACGAGACCACCGATCCGTCCTTTGGGCCCAAGCACCTGCCGCTGATCCGCGCGGCGATGGCCGAACAGGGGCTCGACGCCCTGTTGGTGCCGCACGAGGACGAGCATCAGAACGAGTACCTGCCGGCGGCCAACGACCGGCTCGGCTGGGCGACCGGCTTCACCGGCTCGGCCGGGGCGGCGGTGATCTTCCAGGACAAGGCGGCGATCTTCGTCGACGGCCGCTACACCCTGCAGGTCCGCGACCAGGTGGATCCGGCGACCTTCGAGATCCGCGACCTGGTGGACGGCGGGGTCAGCGGCTACCTCGAGACCGCCGCCCAGCCGGGGCAACAGATCGGCTACGACCCGCGGCTGCACAGCCCCGACGCGCTGGCCCGGCTGAAGGCCGCCGCGGCCAAGGCCGGGGCCGAGCTGAAGCCGGCCCCGCTCAATCCGCTGGACGCCGCCTGGGGCGAGGCCCGCCCCGCCCAGCCGAGCGCGCCGGTGGTGCCGCATCCGCTCGAATACGCCGGCGAGGAGTCCGCCGCCAAGCGCAAGCGGGTCGGCGAGGCGCTGACCGCCCAGGGGGCCAAGGCCGCGGTGCTGACCGCGCCCTCGTCGCTCGCCTGGCTGTTCAACATCCGCGGCGGCGACGTCATCCGCTCGCCGCTGCCGCTCGGCCAGGCGATCCTCGCCGCCGACGGGACCGCGCAGCTGTTCCTCGACCCGCGCAAGGTCACCCCGGAACTGCCCGCCTGGCTCGGCAACGAGGTGACGCTCGAGCGGCCCGAGGACCTGGCCCAGGCGCTCGCCGGCCTGAAGGGCCAGACGGTGCTGGTCGATCCGGCGCAGTCGTCGGCCTGGTACTTCGACACCCTGGCCGCGGGCGGCGCCCAGGTGCTGCGAGCCGAAGATCCCTGCACCCTGCCCCGCGCCTGCAAGAACCCCGTGGAGCTCGAAGGCACGCGGCGGGCGCACGCCCGCGACGGCGCCGCACTGACCCGCTTCCTGCACTGGCTGGAGACGACCTCGCCCACCAGCCCGCCGGACGAGATCACCGCCGTGCGCCAGCTGGAGGCGTTCCGCGAGGCCACCGGCGCGCTGAAGGACCTGTCGTTCGACACCATCGCCGGCACGGCCGGCAACGGCGCGATCGTCCACTACCGGCCTACCGAGCGCCTCAACAAGCGCGCCGAACCCGGCACGCTGATGCTGATCGACAGCGGCGCCCAGTACCTCGACGGCACCACCGACGTGACCCGCACGGTGGCGATCGGCGAGCCGACGCAGGAGATGCGCGAGCGCTTCACCCTGGTGCTGAAGGGCCATCTGGCGCTGGCTCGGGCGCGCTTCCCGGTCGGCACCACCGGCTCGGCGCTCGACGTGCTGGCGCGCCACGCGCTCTGGGCCCACGGCCTCGACTACGACCACGGCACCGGCCACGGGGTGGGCTCCTACCTCGGCGTGCACGAAGGGCCGCAGCGGATCTCCAAGGCTCCCAACTCGGTGGCGCTGAAGCCCGGGATGATCCTCTCGAACGAGCCCGGCTACTACAAGGAAGGCGCCTACGGCATCCGCATCGAGAACCTTGAGGTCGTCACCGAGCCCGCGGCCATCCCCGGCGGCGAGCGGCCCATGCACGGCTTCGAGACGCTAACCCTGGCCCCGATCGACCGGCGCTGCATCGCCCGCGACCTGCTGACCGAGGCCGAGCGCACGCAGCTCGACGCCTACCACGCCCGGGTGCGCGCGGTGATCGGCCCGCAGCTGGACGGCGAAGCACGAACCTGGCTGGACGCGGCGACCGCCCCGATCTGACGGCCTCGCCTTCCTCGTCATCCCGGACGGCCTGAAAAGGCCGATCCGGGACCCAGGGCGTTGCGCACGGCCCCTGGGTCCCGGCGCTCTACGCTCCGGCCGGGATGACGGTGGGGATTTCGCCACCACTAAGAGTGGCGAATTCGCGGCCGCCACAATCTGCCCACGATATTTTCCGATTAGCGGCGCCGTGATCCGTCCAAGTGGCGGCCGCGGCGCGTGCGGCTTCCCGAGCTGCCGGCCGGTCATCCGGAAACGGCATGGGGAGGCCGCATGGCGCAGACGAACCTGGGACGCTTCGCGCCCGACGAGACGCCGCCCGGCCGGCGCAACGACCTCGACTGGATCCGCATCGGCGCCTTCGCCCTGCTGATCCTCTATCACCTGGCGATGTATTTCGGCCCGTGGTCCTGGCATCTGAACAGCCGCGGGACAGTCGACTGGCTGGGCGTGGCGATGGTCGCCAGCAATCCCTGGCGGCTTGGCCTGCTGTTCCTGGTATCCGGCGTGGCGGTGCGCCACATGACGCGGAAGGTCGGAGACGGCGGTCAAGGCGTCGGCGGGCTGATGTCCGAGCGTTCGCGGCGCCTGCTGCTGCCGCTGCTGTTCGGCGCCGTCGTCCTGGTGCCGCCGCAGGCCTATCTTGAGCAGGTCGTGAACGACGGGCTGGCGGCGAGCTACCTCGCCTTCTGGCCCCGCTTCCTGCTGGAGCATGTCCCGCAGCTGGACGGAACGTGGTCGCCGCCGCCGCTGAACCACCTGTGGTTCATCAGCTACATCTGGGCCTATTCGCTGATCGCCGTCGCGCTGCTGTGGGCGCCGCGGCTGCTGGAGGCGCTGCAGGCGCGGCTGGGCGGCGCGCTGGGCAGCGGCGCCGGCGTGCTGGTCGTGCCGACCCTCTACCTGGTGACGGCGCGGTTCGCGCTGTTTCCGACCTTCGGCGTGACCAACCACCTGACCTGGGACCCGTACAATCACGCCACCTCGCTGGCGCTGTTCCTGACCGGCTTCCTGCTGGCGTTCCGGACCTCGTTCTGGGCGAGCGTCGAGCGCGTGCGCTGGCCGGCGCTCCTGATCGCAACCGCCGCCACCGCGATGCTCGGCGTCGACGCGCTGCGTCCGGTCCCGCAGCAGCACCCGGCGGCGGTCGCCGCGATGGCCGCCTTCGCCGTGGCGCAGTGGAGCACGATCGTCACCGTGCTGGGCTTCGGCCGTCGCCACCTGAGCGCGCTCGACGGGCCGGCGCTCGTTTACCTGCGCGAGGCGGTCTTCCCCTTCTACCTGCTGCACCAGACGATCATCGTCATCGCCGCCTACGCGCTGCGGCCGCTGGACCTGCCGCTTCCGCTGGAGGCGCTGGGGCTGCTCGCCATCACCTTGCTGGGCTGCGTCGCCGGCTTCGAAGCGGTGCGGCGCACGCCCTGGCTTGGCCCCTGCCTCGGGCTGCGTCCATCGCCCCGGCGACGACCCGCCGACGCCCGGGCGAGGCCGGTTGACCTTACCCTGCGGCAACGCAGCAGTATTCCGGCGACCAAGTAGAACCAGGGAGACGGGGCATGAGCCAGGCTGCGAAAGCCGGAGCCGCCAAGCTGCGCATCGCGCAATGGGCCACGGGCAACATCGGGACCCACGCCATCAAGGCGGTCGGCGAGCATCCGCAGATGGAGCTGGTGGGCCTGTGGGTGCATAGCGAGGACAAGGTCGGCCGCGACGCCGGCGAGCTGGCCGGCCTGGGCCGCGAACTCGGGGTGAAGGCGACCCACAGCCTGGAAGACATCGTCGCGCTGAAGCCGGACTGCGTCCTCTACATGCCGGCGTACCTGAACCTCGACGAGGTCTGCCGGCTGCTCGAGAGCGGCGCCAACATCGTCACCAGCGTGGTCGAGTTCCATGATCCGGAGAGCCTCGACCCGCAGGTCCGCGCCCGCGTCGAGGACGCCTGCCGCCGCGGCGGGACCTCGATCCACTCGACCGGCTCCTCGCCCGGCTTCATCTCCGAGGTGCTGCCGTTTGCGCTGACGACGCTGATCCGCCGGCTCGACAGCTACACGATCGACGAGTTCGCCGACATGACCTCGCGGGACTCCCCGCAGATGATCTTCGACGTCCTCGGCTACGGGAAGAAGCCCGGCGCCTTCGACGAGCGGCAGATCGCCCATATCCGGCAAAGCTTCGGCCAGTCGCTCAGCCATACGGCGCGCGCGCTCGGCATGCCGCTCGACCGCTTCGAGGCGAGCGGCGAATTCGGCGTCACCCGCGGCCGGGTGGAGATCGCCGCCGGCGTGCTGGAGCCCGGCACGGTAGGCGCCCTGCGCATCACCGTCGTCGGCTACCGCAACGACAAGCCGGTGATGCGCTTCCGCGCCAACTGGTACTGCACCAAGGACCTCGAGCAGGACTGGGACCTGCGCGACACCGGCTGGCGCGTGCAGGTCGAAGGCGACACCCCGCTCGACATCTCGATCGCCTTCCCCTGCTCGGCGGAGGACTATCCGAAGATCTCGCCCGGCTTCACCGCCCACCCGGTGGTCAACGCCGCCCCCGCGGTCGTCGCCGCCCAGCCCGGCATCCGCACCGCCGCGGAGCTGAGGATCCTGCCGGTGTTGGGCTAGAGCTCGCTCCTCCCCTGCGCAGCGGGGGAGGGGGACCACGCGCCGCAGAGCGCGTGGTCCCCCTCCCCCGTTGCCCGGGGGCGGAAGAAAGCGAGGGTTTAGCTACCCGCCCACCAGCTCCAGCCACTCGTCCTCGGTCATCACCCGGATGCCGAGGTCGGCGGCGGCCTTCAGCTTCGAGCCGGCGCCGGGGCCGGCGACCACCAGATCGGTCTTCTTCGAGACCGAGCCGGAGACCTTGGCCCCCAGCCGCTCGGCCTGGGCCTTGGCCTCGTCGCGGGTCATCCGTTCAAGCGAGCCGGTGAACACCACCGTCTTGCCGGCGACGGCGGTGTCGGTCTTCGGCCGCGCCGCCGGCACCACCTGCAACTCGGCGAGCAGGGCCTGGACCTTCAGGCGATTGTGCTCTTCGGCGAAGAACTCGCCGATCATCCGTGCGGCGACCTCGCCGACGCCGTCCACCGAGGCGATCTCCAGGAAGTCGTCCCCGGGCCGCTGGGCGACCGCCAGCTGCGCCGCCGTCGCGAAGGCGTCCCAGGTTTCGAAATGCCCGGCCAGCGCCGCGCGCGCCGTCCGATTGAGCTTGGGGATCGCCAGCCGCAGCCGCTCCTCCAGGGCCGCGTCGGGCGGGATCAGCAGGTCTTTCGGCTGCGCGGCGAAGGCGAGGATCGCGTCGCGCGCCGTCGGCCCCACCCCGTCGAGGTTGGCCAGCGCCAGATAGGTCTTGCCGGGCCGGCCCTGCGCGGCGCGCTCGGCCACCGCGACGAAGGCCTCGACCGTCTCGAAATGCCGCGCCAGCGCAGTCGAGGTGGTCTCGCCCACGTGCCGCATGCCCAGGCCGAAGATGAACCGGTCGAGCGAGATGCTGCGCCGCGCCTCGATGCCGGCGACCAGGTTCTTGACGCTGGTCTCGCCGTAGCCGTCGGTCTGCCGCAGCTCCGCCAGCTTCGCCTCGTCGCGGGCCAGGCGGAAGATGTCGGCCGGCTCGCGGATCCATTCGCGCTCGACGAAGGCGGTCAGCTGCTTTTCGCCCAGCCCTTCGATGTCGAAGGCGCGGCGCGACACGAAGTGGCGCAGGTGGGCGAGCTTCTGGAACGGGCAGGCGAACTCGCCCGAACAGCGGCGCACCACCGTCTCGGCCCCGGAGGCCGTGGTCTCGCGCACCACCGGGGTCTTCAGCTCGCACGGACACTCGTGCGGGAAGGCGTAAGGCGCGGCGTCGGCGGGGCGCTCGGCCTCCACCACGCTGACGATCTGCGGGATCACGTCGCCGGCGCGCTGCAGGATCACCGTGTCGCCGACACGGGCGTCGAGGCGGGCGATCTCGTCGGCGTTGTGCAAGGTGGCGTTGGTCACCACCACCCCGCCGACCGTCACCGGCGTCAGCCGCGCGACCGGGGTCAGCGCTCCGGTGCGGCCGACCTGGATGTCGATCGCCTCGAGCACGGTGCGGGCCTGCTGGGCGGGGAACTTGCGGGCGATCCCCCAGCGCGGCGCGCGGGAGACGAAGCCCAGCCGCTGCTGCCAGTCGAGGCGATCGACCTTGTAGACCACCCCGTCGATGTCGAAGCCGAGGTGCGGGCGGACCGCCTCCATCTCGCGGTAGGCCTCGAGCAGCCCTTCCAGCCCCTCGACGCGGCGGCTCTGCGGCGTGGTCTTAAAGCCCCAGGCGGCGAGCTTCTGCAGCGCCTCCCACTGGGTCTCGGCGAACGGCGCGCTGAGCAGCCCCCAGGCGTAGGCGAAGAAGCGCAGCGGCCGCTGGGCGGTGATTTTCGGATCGATCTGCCGCAGCGAGCCGGCCGCGGCGTTGCGCGGATTGGCGTAGGTGCGCTGGCCGGCGGCTTCCGCCGCGGCGTTGAGCGCGGCGAACTCCTCGTGGCCGAGGTAGACCTCGCCGCGCACCTCGATCACCTCCGGCCAGCCGGAGCCCTTCAGCCGCTTGGGGATCTCGGCGAGGGTGCGCAGGTTCTCGGTGACGTCCTCGCCGACCCGGCCGTCGCCGCGGGTCGCGCCGCGCACCAGCACGCCGTTTTCGTAGCGCAGCGAAGCCGAAAGCCCGTCGATCTTCGGCTCGGCGGTGTAGGCCACCGGGCCCGCGATCTTGAGGAAGCGCTTCACCCGGCCGTCGAACTCGGCGGCGTCCTCGTCGGAGAAGGCGTTGTCGAGGCTGAGCATGGGCGTCCCATGCTCGACCGGGGCGAACTGCTCGGAGCGCGCCGCGCCGACCCGCAGCGACGGCGAGTTGTCGCGGACCAGGTGCGGGAAGGCCTGCTCGATCGCGAGGTTGCGCTGCTTCAGCGCATCGTAGTCCGCGTCGGAGATCGCCGGCGCGTCCTCCTGATAGTAGCGGATGTCATGAGCCGCGATGGTGTCGGCGAGCTGGGTCAGCTCCTCGACGGCCTGGGCTTCGGTGAGCTGATCGATGGGGCGGACGTCCATGGCGCAAGGTCTAACCTGTGCTGCGCGCTCCGTGGAAGGGGGTTGCCTCCCTCAGAACAACATAGGAACATTTCCTCTCCCGCTCGCGGGAGAGGGGGCCCGCGCGCCGAAGAGCGCGTGGGGGAGAGGGCAAGCGGCCGGCATGGCGCCTCGAACATCCACGCGAATCTCGAACCGCGCGCGAGCGTTGCGAAAGGCGATGACCGAGCCCGAAATCATGCTGTGGTCCCGACTGAAAGGCCGTGGAACGGATAAGCCCATCTTCCGCCGCCAGTTCGCCTACCAGACCGTGATCTTCGACTTCTACTGCCCAGCCGCGCGGCTGGCGGTGGAGATCGATGGAGCTACGCACTGGGACGACGAGAGGCGGAGCAAGGATGAGGCGCGCGACGCCTGGCTGGCGAGGCGTGGCTGTCGTCCGGATTGCCGCGAGTGCGGTCTACCGCGATCTATCCGGCGTGGCTGATGGGATCATCCTGCAGGCGGAGGCGCGGATCGGGCGCGTGTAGGCTGAGCTTGCGGCTTGCCCTCTCCACCGCCCGCTCTTCGGCGGGCGGTCCCCCTCTCCCGCTTCGCGGGAAAGGAAACGAACCTACGCCCCGATCAGCGCCCGGGCCGCGGCGCGGGCGGCGTCGGTGATCTGTGCGCCGGCGAGCATGCGCGCGATCTCTTCCTCGCGGTCGTCCGGCGACAGCACCTCGACGGCGGTGCGCAGGCGCTCGCCCTCCCCGGCCTTGGCGATCCGCCAGTGCGCGTCGGCGCGGGCGGCGACCTGCGGCGAATGGGTGACGACCAGCACCTGGGCGCTGGCCGCGAGGCTCTTGAGCCGCAGGCCGACGGCGTCGGCCACCGCCCCGCCGACGCCCTGGTCGACTTCGTCGAAGATCATCAGCGGCTGGAAGGCCCCGCCGCGGCCGGCCAGCGCCGCCTTCAGCGCCAGGGCGAAACGGGCGAGTTCGCCGCCGGAGGCGATCGCGCCCAGGTCGCCGAACGGCGCGCCCGGGTTGGTCGCCACCTCGAAGGCGACGCGGTCAAGGCCGGTCGCCCCGGCCCGCTCCTCGCCGAGCGGCTCGACGCCGACGCGGAAGCGCGCCTTGTCGAGCTTCAGCGGGCCCAGCTCGGCCATGACCGCCTGAGCCAGCCGTTCGCCGGCCTCGCGCCGCGCCGCGGTCAGCGCCGCAGCCTCAACCGTATAGGCGTCGCGCACGGTCTTGAGCGCCGCCTCGGCGGCCTTCAGCGCGTCCTCGGAGGATTCCGCCGCATGCAGCCGTTCGGCGAAGCGCACCCGCAGCAGCGGCAGCTCCTCGACGCTGCAGTTCAGTTTGCGGGCGAGGCCGCGCAGTTCGAACAGCCGCTCCTCGGCCTTCTCCAGCCGGTCGGGCTCGAACTCGAAGGCGTCGGCGGCGAGATCGACGGTCGCTTCGGCTTCCTGGGCCTCGATCAGCACCCGGTCGACGGCGGCCGAAGCCTCGGCCAGCCGCTTCACCGCCGGGGCTTCCGGCGCCGCGCCGGCGGCGACGGCGCGCTCGCGGGCGCGCTCCAGGGTGCGGGCGGCCGAAGCCAGCTTGGCCGACAGCCCGTCAAAGGCGTCGCGCGCCGTGGCGATGTCGTTCAGCGACTTCTCCGCCGCGCCGAGCACCGCGCGCTCTTCGGCGAGCGCCGCCTCCTCGCCCTCGCGCGGGTCGAGGCGATCAAGTTCCGCAAGGCGGAGGCTCAGCTCCTCGGTCTCGGCGGCGGCGCGCTCGGTCAGCGCGCGCAGCTCGTCGACCCGGCTCCGCGCCTCGCGCCAGTCGGCGAACCGCGCGGCCACGCCGGCGAGCATCGGTTGCAGCCCGCCGAACGCATCGAGCAGCGGCCGGTGGGTGCGGGCGTCGAGCAGGCCGACGGTCTCGTGCTGGCCGTGCACCTCCAGCAGCAGGTCGCCGACTTCCTTCAGCACGCCGACCCCGGTCGCCTGGTCGTTGACGAAGGCGCGGCTGCGGCCGTCGGCGCTGAGCGTGCGGCGCAGGACCAGATCCTCGTCGCGGGCGTAGGCGAGGCCCTTCTCTTCCAGGAGATCCCAGACCGGATGCTCCGGCGCCGGCGCGAAGACCGCCGAGGCGGCCGCCTGGGCCGCGCCGCGCCGCACCAGGCCTGCGCCGGCGCGCGCGCCGGTCGCCAGCCCCAGCGAGTCGAGAATGATCGACTTGCCGGCCCCGGTTTCGCCGGTGAGCGCAGTCAGGCCCGGGCCGATGGACAGGTCCAAGGCCTCGATCAGCACGACGTCGCGGATCCACAGTCCGATCAGCATTGGTGTCCCGAGTCCGACGTTCGCCCGCGCTGACGAGCTTTCAGCGCAAGCGCCCCAGGCGCAGGATCGCCTGGAATCAGCCGGTTTTGGAAGAGCGCGAACGCCGCGGGGAACGCGTTTCGTTCCCGCCGCGGCCGCCGGCTCAGCTTGCGGGCTGTCCGGCTTGCGCGGTCGACGCCGCCGGCTCCGCTGCGGGCGGGGCGATGGTCGTCGACTTCTTCTGGATGAAGGGGATGCTGACGCCGCCGCGCTTGCCGCCCTGCTTCGGCTCGACCGCCGGGCGCAGGCCCTTCGAGGTCAGCAGCTTGTAGGCGTCGACGTACCAGCGGTCGCCCGGGTAGTTGTAGCCCAGCACCGCGCCGTTCTTCTGGGCTTCGCCCGCCAGACCGATGGTCAGGTAGGATTCGACCAGGCGGTAGAGCGCCTCGGGCGTGTGGCTGGTGGTCTGGTAGCGGTCGACGACGTTGCGGAACCGGCCGATGGCCGCCAGCGTGTCGCCGGAGCGCAGGTAGTAGCGGCCGACGGTCATTTCCTTGCCGGCCAGCTGGTCGTTGACCATGTCGATCTTCAGCCGGGCGTCGGCGGCGTACTCGGAGTTCGGGTAGCGCTGGACGACGTCCTGCAGGGCGTTGAGCGCCTGGCCGGTGGCCGCCTGGTCACGCCCCACGTCGGCGATCTGCTCGAAGTAGCAGACCGAGCGCAGATAGTGGGCGTAGGCCGCCGACGGGTTGCCCGGATAGAGCTGGATGAAGCGGTTGGCGTCGCCGATCGCCTCTTCGTAGTCGTTGCCCTCGTAGTGGGCGAAGGCCTGCATCAGGATCGAACGCCGGGCCCATTCCGAATACGGGTGCTGGCGCTCGACTTCCTGGAAGTATTGGACCGCCTGGCTCCATTGCCGGCGGTCGAGCCGCTGGGCCCCCGCCGCATAGAGCAGCTCCACCGGGCGCTCCTCGTAAGCCAGCTGCGGCTTTTTCTTGCCGCCGCCGGAGCATCCCGCTGCGGCCAGCGCGCAAATGCCTGCGATAAGCACCGGGCGCACCCAGGAATTCCGAAGCAAGGACACCTTCACCTCAAGACAGCCAACGCGCGCCCCCGCGCCGCACGACGTTGCTTCTACACCAGGGCCGGGGCGGCGCAAACGGAACGGATTGGCGCGGGGATACAGCAGCGCTCACTCGACCGCGCCCAGCCGCACGATCGGATCGCCCAGGCGGATCTCTCCGCCTGTGATCACGCGCGCGGTGAGCCCGCCGCGCCCGCGCAAAGCGTTGTAGCCGCCGAGGCCCAGCGCCTCCTCCATCCGCGAACAGGGATGGCAATCGTCGGTAATCTCGAGAATCGCCTCGCCCACCGCCACCCGCCGCGCTTTCAGCGCCAGCAGATTGATTCCCGCGGTCACCAGGTTGCGCCGCAACAGGGCCGGCGCGATCGTCGCGCGCCCGAGAAAGCTGGCGATCGCCGCGAGATCCTCCTGCGCCACCAGGGTCACCTGACGCCGGCCGGTCTTGCCGTCGTAGCGGTCGCCGACCAGGCCGCTTTCGGTGGACAGCTCGGCCTGCACCACCTCGCGCACCGCGCCACGGCGGCGGGTGCGCAAACCGATCCATACCAGCCGGCCCGGTCGGACCGGTGCGTCGAATAGGCGCTGCAGATCAGACGAAGGATTGAGCACGCGACGTCTCCGGCGACGGGGATTGAACCACGAAAGACACGAAAAACACGAAACGGCCGGGGCAACGCTCTTCCAGTCCGTCATCGCCCGGCTTGTCCGGGCGACCCATCCCAACATCGTTCCGCAATAGCTGCGGCTGGCGCCTTGGGCTGGGTGGCCCGGACAAGCCGGGCCATGACGGAGAGCTAAGCACCCGCGGCGGAGCGCTTTCTTTCGTGGTTCCTCAGTTGGCCGGCGCCGGCCAGGCTTCCCAGCGCAGGCCGCCGCAGCGGACGCAGGCCTGGTCCATGAGCCGGGCGCTGTCGGCCAGGGAGGTCTGCTCGTCGCCCTGCTGCAGCGCCTTGAGCAGCCAGATCACCTCGCTGGTGAGGACGTCGTGCCCGCTGCCGCAGGCGGAACAGCAGAAGCGAACCTGGGCTCTGCTGCGACCGGCCGCATAGCGGCGCAGAGGCATGTCGGGCTCGCCGTAAAACATCCGCCGCTGCTCCCCGGGATCGCTGTCGCTCCCGGCGACATCAAGGGTGACGGTGCGCCGAAAAAGTGACGATCCCACGGCCTGATCCACAGATCCAGCAACCCAAGCGGGGGTATGGCCCTGATTTAGCCCAGGTTCGCCGAGACACAGAGGCTCAAGGGCCGGGGCGCGCGCCGATTCGCGAGCGGGTGCGCCGGCCTCATGCAGACAACCCGACCGCAGCCGGCTTGCGGCGTCCCTGGCGCGCGCGAGAGCGCCGGCGCGCGGCCGAACGCTCGAGGATCAGGCGCCCATGCCGCAGCAGGCCGAGACCCCTTCCCCGCCCGGGATCCAGGTGCGCGGCCGCAGCTTCATGGCGCTGGCGCTGACCCCCGAGCCGCCGCTGGCGATCTGGTTCTCCGCCCTCGACGAGCACCTGCGCAACGCCCAGGGCCTGTTCACCGACCGCGCCGTGGTGGTCGACCTGACGCTCGCCGGGGCCGAGGGGCGCGAGGCGGTGCTGATCATGCTCGATGGCCTGGAGAGTCGCGGGCTGCGGGTGATCGGCCTAGAGGGCGCCCGCCCCGGCCTGCTCGACGGCACCCACTGGGCGCGGATGCCGACCCAGTTGCACGGACGCGAAGTCGCCGAGTTGCGCGCCTCGCCGAGCGCCAAGCAGGCCCCGACCTCGCTGGTCATCGAGGGTCCGGTGCGCTCCGGCCAGTCGGTCTTCTTCGAGGCCGGCGACGTGACGGTGATCGGCGCGGTGGCCTCCGGCGCGGAGGTGATCGCCGGCGGCTCGATCCACATCTACGGCGCGCTGCGCGGCCGGGCGATCGCCGGCCTGCGTCCCGGCGTCGACGCGCGGATCTTCTGCGCCCGGATGGAAGCCGAGATGGTCGGCGTCGACCGCCTCTACCGCACCGCCGAACACTGGGGCGCCAGCCTGCATGGCCGCAGCGTACAGATCCGCTCGGACCGCGGCGCGCTGCGCCTGTCGGCGCTCGATTGAATTTCCAAAATCCTCAGACGAGGGGAGTCTGACACATGTCCAAAGTGATGGTCGTTACGTCTGGCAAGGGAGGCGTGGGCAAGACCACGTCCTCCGCAGCCCTGGGCGCTGCGCTGGCCCAGGCGGGCCAGAACGTGGTGCTAGTCGATTTCGACGTCGGTCTGCGGAATCTCGACCTGATCCTAGGCGCCGAGCGTCGGGTGGTGTTCGACTTGGTCAACGTCATCCAGGGCGACGCCAAGCTGCCGCAGGCGCTGATCCGCGACAAGCGGCTGGAAACCCTGCACCTGCTGCCCGCCTCGCAGACCCGCGACAAGGACGCGCTGACCGACGAGGGCGTCGAACGGGTGATCGGCGAACTGCGCCAGCGGTTCGACTGGATCGTCTGCGACAGCCCGGCCGGCATCGAGAAGGGCGCGACGCTAGCCATGCGCCACGCCGACGTGGCGGTGGTGGTGACCAACCCTGAGGTCTCGTCGGTGCGCGACAGCGACCGGATCATCGGCATGCTGGATTCCAAGACCGTCCGCGCCGAGGCCGGCGAGCCGATGGAAAAGCACCTGCTGCTCACCCGCTACGACGTCGCGCGCGCCGCCCGCGGCGAGATGATGAAGGTCGAGGACGTGCTGGAGATCCTGGCCATCCCGCTGCTCGGCGTGGTGCCGGAAAGCCCGGACGTGCTGACCGCCTCGAACCTCGGTTCGCCGGTGACCCTGCACAACCCGGCCGCGCCGGCGGCGCGGGCCTACGCCACGGCGGTGCGCCGACTGATGGGCGAGGACGTTCGCGAGGAAGAGGCCCCCAGGCGCGGCGGCCTGATCAGCCGGCTGTTCGGCCGCAGGGTCGCGGCATGAACCTGCTCAGCCTGTTCAACCGCAACCGCACCACCGCGCCCGTGGCGCGCGATCGGCTGCAGGTGCTGCTGGCGCACGAGCGGGCGCTGGACGGCCGCGCCGACCTCGCCGCCGTGCTCCAGCAGGAGATCATGGAGGTGATCGCCCGGCACATCCCGATCGACCGCGACAAGGTCATGGTCAAGCTCGAGCGCGGCCGCCACGTCTCGACCCTGGCGATCGACGTCGAGATGCCGGACGTGGCGCTGGCGCGCGACTGAACGCCCATCGGTTGAGCGCCGCGCGCATGCGGCGCCTCAGCTTCAGGCGCCGCAGCTTCGCCGACCACGCCTGACGCGTGCGGCTTGGCCGCGGCGCCGGCGGCTCTCCTAGGCTTCGACCCGCCCGTCCGACGGGCGAGTGGTAACGCCAGGAGAGTTCATGAAGCGCGCCGACCTCACCGAGAAGATCCTCGACATCAAGCGCGAGCGCGGCTGGAGCTGGCGCTACATCTGCGCCGAGATCGGCGGCATGTCGCCGGTGCTGCTGGTCGGCGCCCTGCTCGGGCAGATGAAGCTGGTGAAGCCGCTGGCGCGCCGCGCGGCCGAGCTGTTCGGCCTCTCGGAGGCCGAGGCCGCCATGCTCAACGAGGTCCCCTATCGCGGGACCGGCACGCCGATGCCGCCGACCGATCCGCTGATCTACCGCTTCTACGAGATGGTGATGGTCAACGGCCCGGCCTGGAAGGCGCTGATCGAGGAGGAGTTCGGCGACGGCATCATGTCGGCGATCGACTTCGAGTTCGATTTCGAGCGCGAGCCGAACCCCAAGGGCGACCGGGTGCGGATCACCATGTCTGGCAAGTTCCTGCCGTACAAATACTACGGCAATGAGCAGGGCGTGCCCGACTACGGCTTCAAGGAGATCGATTAGCGTCGGGAGACGAAGGCGGCGGCTTGCTGTATCCGCCGGTCATGGCCGGGACGCACGAGCACGCCGCCGACGCCGCCGCGGAGCGCCGCCTGAGCGCCAGCGCGGGCACGCGCCTGGAACTGATCATGCAGAGCTTCCAGCGCCTCACCGGCCGTCCGCTGCTGCCTGAGGGCCGCGCGGACGCGCTCTGGGCCGCGCCCTTCGTCGTGCTGGCGCACGGGACCGAGCCCGATCCGGTGTTCTTCTACGGCAATCGAGCGGCGCTGGCGCTGTTCGAGGTCACGGCGGAGCAGTTGCTGGCCATGCCGTCGCGGCTCTCGGCCGAGGCCCCCGACCGCACCGAACGCGCGCGGCTGCTCGACGAGGTCGCCCGGCACGGCTTCATCGCCGACTACGCCGGCATCCGGGTGTCGCGGACCGGCCGACGGTTCCGCATCGAGCAGGCCACGGTCTGGAACCTGCTCGATCCGGCCGGCGCGCGCCACGGCCAGGCCGCGGCGTTCTCGGAGTGGAGCCGGCTGGACTAGACGGGTTGGCCGCTCAGGCGATCGCGCCCGCCGCCTTCAGCCCCTCGATCTGCTCCCACTCCAGTCCCATCTCCATCAGGAAGGTCTCGGTGTGCTCCGAAGCCTGCGGCGCGCGGGTGGTCTTGACCGGCTCGTGGTTGAACTGCACCGGCCCACGGACGACCTTGAACGGGCGGCCGTCGCTGCCCTCGACCTCGACGATCATGTCGTTGGCCAGCGCCTGCTCGTCGGTGGTCAGGTCTAGCAGGCTCTGGATCGGCGCCCACTGCCCCTTCAGCGTCTTCAGGTGGTGGCGCCAGTATTCGAAGGTCTGCTTGCCGATGGCCTCGGCGATCAGGTCGCTGGCGGCCTGCGAGTTCTCGATCAGCTTGTGGACGGTCTCGAACCGTGGGTCGGTCGCCGCCTCGGGCAGGCCGAAGTGCACGAAGGCGTCGGCGATCAGGCCGGTCGGGCTCGGCATGCACAGGTTGATCCAGCCGTTGTCCGAGGTCCGGAAATTGCCCATCAGCGGGTTCTTCGCCGAGCCGCCGGAGGTCGGCATGGTGTTGCGCACCAGGACCCCGGTCTCCATGCCCTGGGCGAGGTTGGCGCCGGACGCCCACCAGGCGCTCGACAGCAGGGAGACGTCGACCTCGATCGCCTCGCCGGTGCGCTCGCGATGCAGCAGGGCCGCGGAGATGCCGCCGGCGATGTTCATCGCGCCGATCGAGTCGCCGAAGGCCGGCATGCCGGGGCCGAGCGGGCCGTCCAGCTCCGGCGGGCTCATCGCGTAGCCGACACCGCTGCGCGACCAGAAGGCGGTGCCGTCAAAGCCGCCGACCTCGCGCTCCGGCCCCTTGTCGCCGTAGGCGCTGCCGCGGGCGTAGATGATATTGGGGTTGGCGGCGCGGATGTGCTCGACGTCGAACTTGTTCTTCTGGCGGTGCTGCGGAAGGTAGTTGGTCAGGAAGACGTCGGCGGTCTTGGCCATCTCGTAGAGCAGCGCCTGGCCCTCCGGCGTCGAAACGTCGATGCCGACGCTGCGCTTGCCGCGGTTGGGATGCTCGATCAGCGGATGGCGGTCGGGGTCGCAGGCGACGCCGCCCATGTTGAGAAAGCCGCGCTGGGTGTCGCCGCGCACCGGGTGCTCGACCTTGATGACGTCGGCGCCCCAGTCGGCGAGAATCCCGCCGGCCGCCGGCACAAAGGTGAACTGGGCCACTTCCAGGATCCGGAAGCCCTTCATCACCGCAACCATAGTCACCTCCCGCCGTCTCGTTTTCGAAGCTCGACGTCACGCTAGTCGAGCCTGCGCCGGTCCGGGAACGCCATCCGCCCCGCCGGCGCCATCAATCGCCGCCGCGATCCGCCCGGTTAGGCGGAGAACTGCTCGCCGACCATCGCCTCGCTCTTGGCCCACAGCGCCTGGGCTCGCTCGGGGTCGAGCGCATAGGGCTGCACGCCGCCGCGGACCGTGGGGTCATTGCTGATTTCCGCCACGTGGCAGTCCTCGCAATAGTGGCCGCCCACCGCGTCGCCCGCGGCCACGACGCCGGCCCAGACCGACGTCGCCGCGCCCTGCGGGATGGTCTTCCAGACGAAACCCGGCCGGTCGGTGGTCGCCTTCGCCATCTCCGCCGGATCGACGTGACGGCCGAGCTCGGTCTGGATGACGCCGGGATGCACCGCCGTGGCGCGGACGCCGCGCCCGCGGTGGCGGCGGTCGAACTCCACCGCGAAGAGGATGTTGGCGGTCTTCGATCGGCCGTAGCCGAGAAACTCGACATAGGGCGTGTGCTCGAAGTTCGGATCATCGAGATCGACGTCGGCGAACCGGTGTCCGGCCGAGGACAGGCTCACCAGCCGCGCCCCCGCCGGCATCAGGCCGGCGATCCGGTTGACCAGCACGAAATGGCCGAGGTGGTTGGTGCCGAACTGGGTCTCGAAGCCGTCCGTGGTGTGGCCGAACGGCGTCGCCATGACCCCGGCGTTGGCGATCACCACGTCGAACGGCCGGCCGTCGGCCAGCAGGCCGTCGGCGCACCGCCGCACGCTGGCCAGCGAAGCCAGGTCGAGCTCCACCAGCGACAGCCCGCCGCCGTTCGCGGCCTCGGCGCGCACCAGCCCGGTCGCCACCTCCGCCTTGGCCAGGTCGCGCGCCGCGCCCACCACCTGCGCGCCGTGGGCGGCCAAGGCCCGCGCCGTCTCCACCCCCAGGCCCGCCGAGACGCCGGTCACCAGGATGCGTTTGCCGCGAAGGTCGACGCCGTCCAGCACGTCTTCGGTCGTGGTCTCGGGCCCGAACGTCTTGGTCATGGCGACCTCCCTCTGGTCTCTAAGCTCGGCCTTATGTGGGGCCGTTACAGGCGGGCGCCATGCGCTCCGCCATCAAAGATCGGCCGTTGTTCGCGCAAACGCCATGTCTCATTCACATGCATGCTGGGACAAAGCCTGCTAACGGCTGCACGCTCACGCCCTCGGCCAGTCGCCGATCGGGCGCACGAGGATATTGATGCCGTTTCCCAACACCCATCCCGCGCTGGCTCACGCGCTCGCCGCGCAGGGTTATGAAGAGCCGACGCCCGTCCAGGCCGCCATCCTGGAGGCGCCCGCCGGCGCGGATCTCCTGGTTTCGGCGCAGACCGGCTCCGGCAAGACCGTGGCCTTCGGGCTCGCCGCCGCGAGCGAACTGCTGGGCGAGGCGCCGCGGTTCGCCCAGGCCGGCCCTCCGCTCGGCCTGATCATCGCCCCCACCCGCGAGCTGGCGCTGCAGGTCAGCCGCGAGCTCGGCTGGCTCTACGCCGAAGCCGGAGCCCACGTCGTCACCTGCGTCGGCGGCATGGACGCGCGGCGCGAGCAGCGGGCGCTGGCCTCCGGCTGCCACCTGGTAGTCGGCACCCCCGGCCGCCTGCGCGACCACCTGGAGCGCGGCAACCTCGACCTCTCAGCGCTGAAGGTCGTGGTGCTCGACGAGGCCGACGAGATGCTCGACCTCGGCTTCCGCGAGGACCTCGAGGAGATCCTCGACGCGACCCCGGTCGAGCGGCGCACCCTGCTGTTCTCCGCCACCATCGCCCGCGACATCGCCACCCTGGCCCGTCGCTACCAGCGCGAGGCGGTGCGCATCGACACCGTCCGCCGCGACGAGCCGCACCGCGACATCGAATACCGCGCGGTCCGCGTCGCGCCGAACGAGCTCGAGCACGCGGTTGTCAATGTGCTGCGCTATTTCGAGCCGCCGAGCGCGCTGATCTTCTGCGCCACCCGTGAGGCGGTGCGCCACCTCTACGGCTCGCTGCGCGAGCGCGGGTTCGGCGTCGTCGCCCTGTCCGGCGAGCTGAGCCAGAAGGAGCGCTCCGACGCGCTGCAGGCGCTGCGCGACGGCCATGCCCGGGCCTGCGTCGCGACCGACGTGGCGGCGCGCGGCCTCGACCTGCCGGCGCTGGACCTGGTGATCCACGCCGAGCTGCCGCAGAACAAGGCCGCCCTGCTGCACCGCAGCGGCCGGACCGGCCGCGCCGGGCGCAAGGGCGTCTCGGTGCTGCTGGTGCCCTACACCCGCCAGCGCAAGGCCGAGCAGCTGCTGGGCTCCGCCCAGGTGCAGGCGATCTGGTCCGGTCCGCCGCTCGCCGAGGAGATCCGCGAGCGCGACCAGCAGCGGCTGCTGGAGAACCCGCTGCTGCAGGAAGCGCCGTCGGATGAGGACCTGGCGCTCGGCAAGAAGCTGCTCGAAGGCACTGCGCCCGAGGTGGTCGCCGCGGCCCTGGTTCGGCTCTACCGCTCGCGCCTGCCCGATCCCGAGGACCTGTTCGACGACGGCCGGGGCGCCGCACCGCCGGCCCCGCGCCACCTGAACATCGATCGCAATCTGGAACGCGCCCCGCGCGAGCCGCGCCATGCGCTGGAGACCGGGGCCGGCACCGGCGCCTGGTTCCAGATGCCGGTCGGCCGCCAGGACAACGCCGACCCGAAGTGGCTGGTGCCGCTGATCTGCCGGCTCGGCCATGTCACCAAGAAGGACATCGGCGAGATCCGCATCTTCGACGGCGAGACCAAGTTCGAGATCGCCCTGGCCGCGGAAGAGCGCTTCCGCGAGGCCGTGCGCAACGCCGCCGACGGCGACGTGCCGATCACCCCGGCCGGTGCGCCGGCCCCGCGGTCGTCAGGTCCGAAGGGCGCAGGCCCCAGGGGCCCCGGCCCGCGCGGCCCCGGCAAGGGCCGGCCGCCTGGCAAGGGCGGGCCTCCGGCCGGCAAGGGCGGACCGCCGCGCCGAGGCGGGCCGCCGCCGCGTGGCAAGCCGCCGAAGCGCTGACGCTTTCCTCCCCCTCGCGAGAGGGGGAGGCGACCGCCTCCGGCGGCGCCGTTGTCATGGAAAAGTCTAGGTAGCGAGAAGCCTGGAGCAGCGGCGAGCGCTCCACGCGGCTCGCCCCTCCCCTGCGTGCGTCAGACCGCTTCGGCGATCTCTTCGGCGAAGGTCCGCAGGCGCCAGGCGTCCGGACGCGCGAGCAGCGCGCGAACCAGCTGGTTGTTCAGGCCGTGGCCGGCCAGCACGCCCTCGAAACGGCCGAGGATCGGCGCGCCGAGCACGTAGAGGTCGCCGATCGCGTCCAGCGCCTTGTGGCGCACGAACTCGTCCGGGCGGCGGAGGCCCTCCGGGTTGATCACCCCGTCGCCCTCGATCACCACCGCGTTCTCCAGGCTGCCGCCCCGCGCCAGGCCCAGCGCGCGCAGCGCCTCGACCTCGTGCACGAAGCCGAAGGTGCGGCAGTCGGCGATCTCGCGGCGGAAGGTGAACTCGTCCATCGCCATGTCGATCACCTGGCGGCCGATCACCTGCGTCGGGAAGCGGATCTCGAACGCGACTTCGAAGCGATGCGCCGGCTTCAACGCGGCGCGCTTGTCGCCGTCGCGGACTTCGACGGTCTCGCGGATCTCGATGAATCGGCGGGCGGCCGCCTGCGGCCGGCGGCCGGCGCGGTCGATGATGCGCACGAACGGCTCGGCCGAGCCGTCCATGATCGGCATCTCGGGACCGTCGAGCTCGACCACCGCATTGTCGATCCCCAGCATCACCAGGGCGGCCATCAGGTGTTCGATGGTCGAGACGGTGACCCCGTCAGCATTGCTGATCACCGTGCCGAGTTGGGTCTTGCAGACCGCCTTGCCGGTGACGGGAATGCGGTTGTCGCGGCCGGTCACGTCGGTTCGGACAAAGACAATGCCGGCGTCCACGGGCGCCGGGTGAACGGACGCGCGAGTATAAGCGCCCGTATGCACGCCCACCCCGGCGAAGACCGCCGGCGTACGCAAGGTGTGCTGGAACGCTCCGTGCTGAAATCCGTCTGCAGCCACGCTGCTACCTTCCCAAACAACTGATCCGGCCCGAAGACGCGGCCGGAAAACGTCCCAGTAGCTGTGTAGAAGCGTTGCCGCGCTGCAGCAAAACAACTGCTGTTTCGCTATGTTTCGCTTCGGGACAGTTAAGACCTCGTTCACCGATGCGGGGAACTGAGCCTACGCACGCCGCTTCGCAAGGCGGGTGCGGCGAAACGCCAAAGGCGAACGCCGGGGTTCCGACGTTCGCCTTTGTCGCAGGCGGCCTAAGCGCCGCCCAGGATCGGGTCGCGAGTGCTTAGTTCGCCAGACGGCGGAGGAAGGACGGGATCTCCAGGTCCTCGCCGACGTCCGGCTCGGGCGCGATCGCCGGGGTCTCGACCGGCAGGGCGCCGCCGCGGACCGCGCTGGCGCGCGGGCCGGGCGCGGGCGCCTGGGCCGGGGCCTGCTCGTAGCGCGGGCGGCCGCCGAACAGGCTGAGGAACCCGCCGCGCGGACGGCGCTGCTCATAGGCCGGCTCGGCGAACAGCGGCTCGTCCTCGTCGGTCAGCTCTTCCACCGCCGGATCGACGATGCGGGTGACGGTCGGCGCGGCTTGGGCCGCGACCGGAGCCGGCTGGCCGTAGAGGTCGGGCTGGTCGTCCTCGTGGGCGAGGATCGGCTGGCGGGCGACCGGGGCCGGCTCGTAGGCGGCGGCGACCGGTTGCGGCGCCGGAGCCGCGGCGGCCTCGGCGGCGGCGCGGGTCAGGTCGGCGCGCAGCGGCTGGGCGGCGGTGTTGGCGCGGCGTTCGACCTTCGGCTCGATGGCGGCGATCGAGGCGCCGTCCATGCCGGTGGCGACCACCGACACGCGGATCATGCCGTCCAGGCTCGGGTCGAAGGCGGCGCCGAAGATGATGTTGGCTTCGGCGTCGACCTGTTCGGCGATGGCGTTGGCCGCTTCGTCGACTTCCAGCAGGGTCATGTCGAGGCCGCCGGTGACGTTGACCAGCACCGCCTTGGCGCCCTTCAGCGAGACTTCGTCCAGCAGCGGGTTCTGGATCGCGTTCTGGGCGGCCATCAGCGCGCGGTCGTCGCCGGTCGCTTCGCCGGTGCCCATCATCGCCTTGCCCATCTCGGTCATGACCGTGCGGACGTCAGCGAAGTCGAGGTTGATCAGGCCCGGCAGGACCATAAGGTCGGTGATCGAGCGGACGCCGGAGTGCAAGACCTGGTCGGCCATGCCGAACGCTTCGGCGAAGGTCGTCCGCTCGTTGGCGACGCGGAACAGGTTCTGGTTCGGGATGATGATCAAGGTGTCGACGTAGCGCTGCAGCTCGTTGATGCCGGCGTCAGCCAGGCGCATCCGGTGACGGCCTTCGAAGTGGAAGGGCTTGGTCACCACGCCGACCGTCAGGATGCCGCGCTCGCGGGCGCACTTGGCGATGATCGGGGCCGCGCCGGTGCCGGTGCCGCCGCCCATGCCGGCGGTGATGAACACCATGTGCGAGCCGTCGAGATGCTCGCCGATCTCGGCGACCGACTCTTCGGCCGCGGTCATGCCGACTTCCGGATGGGCGCCCGCGCCCAGGCCCTGAGTCGCCAGCACGCCCAGCTGGATGCGGCGCTCAGTCTTGGCGAACTGCAGCTGCTGCGCGTCGGTGTTGGCGACGACGAATTCGACGCCTTCCAGGCCGGCTTCGATCATGTTGTTGACCGCGTTGCCGCCAGCGCCGCCGACGCCGAAGACGACGATCCGCGGCTTCAATTCCGTAGCCCGCGGCGCTGTAAGAGAAATAGCCATGGGACCCCTGCGTCCTTCTTAGAATACCGAACCCGGCGCTCCGCGACCCGCCCGCGAACGCCCTTCTTAAGGATGGGTTTACTAGGCGACCGACACCCTTAATCGAAGGTTAAGGGCATAGCCTGAGTCGGAGCCGTATCGACCCGGATCCGCCCGGAAAGTGCGGTTTCCTGTTAAGGACTCAGGCAACTGTGACCGGGTGTCTCGGTTAAGCCGCGAAGAGGCGCCGAAGCCTCCTCGAAATCGTCTCAAACCGGCCGAGTCGGGCCTTCACGGCTCCTCGTACCCTTCCGGCGAAACGCTCAGCCGCAGGCCCCTTGGATCGCGCTGGAAGATCAGCCCGCCACGGACCTCGCCGCCGCCTGGAACGTAGGTGAAGCTCAGCCGGCGTTCCTCGACGACCCGTCCGCCCTGCTCCAGCGTCCCCCGGACTTCGACCGCGGCCGCCGTGGTGTTGCTCGCGTTGCGCACAACCACCGGCACGACGAAGCCGCCGCCGCTCGGCTTCGCCGCCTCGGTGGCGACGCTCAGGGCCGGCGGACCATTGCGCGCCGACAGGCCCTCGCCGACGAGGTAGACGAGCAGGCTCACGGTGAGCAGCAGCCCCAGCGCCGCCGCGATCCATTCCAGGATCGGCGTGCGCTGCAGGAGACCCGGACGCTTCACAGTCCTGGCCATGGCCTCACACCACCAGCCGGGCGAGCGCCGCCCCCAGGGCGGCAGGGAAACCCAGCACGGCGGCGGACAGCACCGTGTCGCTCAGGCCACCGTCGAGCCGCCCGAAGGTCCACAGCACGTAGAGGCTGACGAGCAGGGCCAGGCCGTACCCCGCCAGGGTGAAATGCAGGAAGGCCATCAGCGGACGTTCGTGTTCTTCCTGGCCCGCGAACCCGACAGTGAAGACGAGCGCGTGCAGCACCAGCAGCGAAAGACCGACCAGGGCGATCGCGTGCCAGGGCGTCATCTTGAAGCCGATCAGGATCATCTCCTCGGTCGGCGCGGTGTTGAAGGCGAGGAACAGCGCGCCGGCCGCCATCAGGAACAGCTGGCCGAGATAACCCGCCCGATCCTCCTTCTCCGCGCCGCCCTCTCGCCGCTGCAGCTGCTTGTTGGCGAGCACCGCGCCCATGCTGGCCGGCGCGGCTTGAATCGCCACCATGCCGACCACCTCGCGCACGCTGAGACCGGCATGGATGAGGCCGAACAACAGCAGCAGCAGGGCCGAGACGACGCAGCCCACGAGCATGGCCGCCAAGCTGTCCAGCGCGTCGTCGAAGATGTCGGTGTCGTCACGGAAGCCGGCGAAACGGCTCAGGCCGAACACGACCAGGACGGTAACGCCGAGGAACAGCGCCAGTCGATGGCGCTCGATGTAGAAGCCGAGCTCCCACATCTCCATCGTCATCAGCAACGGAAATCCGAAGATCAGCGCCCCGGCGCAGGCTCTCGCCAGTCCTAGCGCATAGTCTCCTTCACGAGAGCGCGCGACATCCATCGCCGCCTGAACGCGCGAAGGCGAAGCTTCGCTCCCGCGGCGTGACTCCGCCTACAGATTCTCCCGCAGCCAGGCCGCGGCCTTGGCGACCGGGTTGGCGCTGGCGTCGAGCGGTTCGCGGCGCAGCTTGGCCGAGACCAGCGCCTTGGTGGAGACCGCCTCGCGCGGACCGAAGGCGGCGCGGTGCAGGACCCCAGCCGCGGCGGTGAAGGCGGGGCCCGAGGCGGCGTCGGCCAGGTGCGGCACCCGGCGCGGACGGCCCAGGCGCACCGGACGGTCGAACACCCGCACAGCCACTTCGCGCACGCCGGCCAGCTGGCTGGCGCCGCCGGTCAGCACCAGGCCGGCGCCGGCTTCCATCGGCGCGCCAGAGGCTTTCAGCCGGTCGCGCAGCAGCTCCATCGTCTCTTCGACTCGCGGCGCGATGATCCCCTTGAGCAACGAGCGCGGCGCTTGCACCGGACCCGCGCCGGGGTCGTCGCCACGCGGCGGCGCCTCGATGATCTCGCGATCCTCGTTGGCCGAGGCGATGGCCGAGCCGTGCAGGGTCTTGATGCGCTCGGCGCCGGCGACCGAGGTCGAGAGCCCGCGGGCGATGTCCTGAGTCACGTGCTGGCCGCCGACCGGGATCGTTTCGACGTGCACCAGCGAACCGGCGTTGAACACCGCCGCCGAGGTCGAGCCGCCGCCCATGTCGATGCAGACCGAACCCAGGTCCATCTCGTCTTCTTCCAGCGCCGCGAGCGCCGAAACAAACGGAGCCGCGACCACGCCTTCGAACTGCAGGTGGGCGCGCTCGATACAGGCGCCCAGCGTCTGGTAGACGGCCTCGGAGACCGAGACGACCAGCAGCTCGACGCCGAGCACGCGGCCGAACATGGCGCGCGGGTCGCGCACCCCGCCCTGCCCGTCCACCGCCCAGGCGATCGGCAGAATGTGAGCGGCGCGGCGGCCCGGCAGCTTGATCTGCGACAGGGCGTGCTGGATGCAGCGGACTAGGTCGTTGTCGCAGATCGGACGCGCGCCCAGCGAGACGCGGCCGCCTACCCGGGCCGAGCTCAGCTGGCCGCCAGCGGTGGCGACGGTGACGCCCTGGACGTTGACGCCAGCGACGTTCTCGGCGCGCTCGACGGCCTGGGCGATGGCCTCGGAGGCCTCGTCAAGGTTGATGATCGCCCCGCCGCGCACGCCGCGCGACTGGACGTAGCCGACCCCGGCCGTGGTCAGGGTGCGGTCGCCGCGGCGCACGCCGTCCGGCTTCATGATGAAGCACGTGACCTTCGACGCGCCCAGGTCGACGGCGGCGACCACGGGCGGACGGGACAGGGCCGCTTTGAGCCCGTCCTTCTTGTCTTCGGTGCGAGGGGCGATCTTCAGCATCTCAGGCTTTCTTGCCTCAGGCGCCGGCGGCCGCGGGGCGGCCATCCAGCTCAGCTTGCCGTGGTCGGACGGCCACGAGTTCGGGGTTGCGCAGGTCGATCCGGTCGAAGCCCAGCGTCAGGATGTGCGAGCGCTGATCCAGCTGTTCGAGCTGCATCAGCGCCTGCTCCTCGCCGACGGACGGCAGCTGGATCAGCGAGCCGTCCCGAAGGCGAAGGTCCCAGCGCCGGTCGTCGACGCGGACCAGGGCGTCGGTCAGTTGCATCAGCCGCGGCCGCTGCGACAGGATCGGCAGGATCGCCGGGGCGGCCACGTCGGCGCCCTCGCCCACCACCAGCGGCAAGGCCGCGAAGCGGCCCGGATCAGCCTCCGGGATCACCTGGCCGTGGTCGTCGATCACCGAGGTCTTGCCGGCGCGCTGCCAGACGGCGAGCTGCCGGCGCTCGTGCACCGCCAGCACCAGGGTGTCGGGCAGCAGGCGAACGACCCGGACGTCCTTGACCCAGCCGACGCTCTCCACCCGCAGGCGAACGTCCTCGAGGTTCAGGCCTACCAGCGGCTGGTCGGCGTAGACGCCCGCGGCGCGGACGATGTCGGCGGTCGCCAGCGGCGAGGCGCCTTCGACGTGCACCTTCTTCAGCCGGAAGCCGGCCTGGGCGAAGCGCGCGTCGACGCCGGTCGCTATGCCCTGGACCAACCGCTCGCCGCGGCCGCCGGTGGCCAGCGTGGCGACCAGCGCCAGCGCGACCACGCTGGCGGCGGCGATCAGCACTGTCTTGGGGGATACTCCCGGGCCGGGCGCGCCGCCGCGTCCGGGAGGCGGCGCCGGCTTCGCGGAAGCGGCGCGCTTACCTCTGGGACTGGCGGGCGCTTTGGCCCGAGGATTCGCCTGGACTCGCGATCCCCCCCGCACCGCCGCGGGCATAAGCGTCCTCCGTGATCCAAAGAACCAGTTCGTCGAATCCCACGCCCTGCTTCGCCGCCTGCTCGGGAATTAGCGAAGTCGGAGTCATGCCGGGCTGGGTGTTGACCTCCAAGAGTACGAGCACGTCGTTAATGTCGTCATAACGGAGGTCCGACCGGGTAACCCCTCGGCAACCCAGGGCCGCGTGCGCCTGCTCCGCTAATTGCAGAGCCTTTTCCGTAACATGCGCCGGAAGATCGGCCGGGCAGACGTGCACGGAGCCGTCTTCGCCGTACTTGGCTTCGTAGTCATAGAAGCCGGTCCTGGGGATGATTTCGGTAACCATCATGCCCTTGCCGTCACGCACCCCGGCGGCCAGCTCGCGCCCAGGGATGTAGGGCTCGACCATCACCTCCTCACCGAAGGTCCAGGACGGGTCGACCACCTCCTGCGGCGGGCGGTTGGAGCCGTCCATCACCAGGAAGACGCCGACCGAGGAGCCTTCGGCGTTGGGCTTCACCACATAGGGTGGCGGCAGCACGTGGTCGCGGGCGACATCGAACCGGTTGAACAGACCGCCGCCCGGCACGGTGACACCGGCCGCGGCCAGCACCGCCTTGGCCTTGGCCTTGTCCATCGCCAGCGCCGAGGCCAGCACGCCGCAGTGGGTGTAGGGGATCCCGAGCGTCTCCAGGACGCCCTGGACGCAGCCGTCCTCGCCCCAGGCCCCATGCAGGGCGTTGAAACAGACGTCGGGCTGCAGCCGGGTCAGGATCTCGGCGACGTCGCGATGGGCGTCGACCCGGCTGACCTTGGCGCCCAGCCGCTCGAGCGCATCGGCGCAGGCCGCGCCGGAGACCAGGCTGACCTCCCGCTCGGAAGAAGGGCCGCCGAGAAGGACGGCGACGTGATGTCCGGCGAGGGGGGCGGCCATGAGCGACTCTCGTTGAAGTTGGAGGCATACCCGCGGTGGCGCAGCCGCGGGCGGGGGTCAAGTGGACGCCGCGCCGCGCCTTAGATCGCGGCTCTCTCAACCGTCATCGCCTGGCTTGTCCGGGCGGCCCATCCCGACGTGGTTCCGCAACAACTGAAGGCGGCGCTTTGGGCTGGGTGGCCCGGACGAGCCGGGCCATGACGGAGAAAATTCGCGAAACCGGGATGACAGCCGAGTTTTGGGCTCAGCCCGGCTTGCCGATCCGCTTGATTTCCCAGTCGAGCTCGACGCCGAACTTGGCCTTCACGTCGGCGCGGACGGCTTCGCCCAGGCCTTCGAGATCGGCGGCGGTGGCTTCGCCGGTGTTGATCAGGAAGTTGGCGTGCAGCGGCGAGAACATCGCCCCGCCGAACGGCTTGCCGCGCCAGCCGGCCTGGTCGACCAGCTGCCAGGAGGAGTGGCCGGGCGGATTCTTGAAGGTCGACCCGCCGGTCTTCTCGCGGATCGGCTGGCTGGCCTCGCGCCGCTCGGTGATCGCGCTCATCCGCGCCTCGATGGCGGCCGGCGCGTCCGGCGTCCCGGCGAACAGCGCGCCGGTGAAGATCAGCGGCTCGGCGGCGGCGCGGGCCGACTTGCGGTAGCTGTAGCCGAGCTCGGCGTTGGACAGCGTGATCGTCGCGCCGGCGCGGGTGACCGCATAGGCCTCGACCAGCACGTCCTTGGTCTCCGCGCCGTAGCAGCCGGCGTTCATGGTCAGCGCCCCGCCGACCGAGCCCGGCACGCCGCGGTAGAACTCCAGCCCGGCGATGCCGGCCTTGGCCGCCTCGCGCGCCAGCACGGCGTCGAGCAGGGCGGCGCCGGCGTAGATGCGGTGGTCGCCGCGCGGCTCGACCCCGGAGAAGCCCTTGCCGAGGCGCACCACCACGCCCTCGACCCCGCCGTCGCGGACCAGGGTGTTGGAGCCGACGCCGATCGGCGCGACCGGCACGGCCGGGTCCAGGGCTTTCAGGAACTCGGCGAGATCCTCGGCGTCGGCCGGCAGGAAGACCACCTCGGCCGGGCCGCCGACGCGGAACCAGGTGAAGGGGCCGAGCGGCTCGTCGAACAGGACCTTGCCGCGGACCGCCGGCAGCCGGTCGCGCCAGCTCATTGCGCGGCCTGCCCGAGCGCCAGCAGTTCGTCCGGCAGGGCGTAGGCCCAGCTGGTGATGTCGCCGGCCCCCAGCAGCACGACGACGTCGCCCGCATGGGCCTCGTGGCTGACCAGCCCGGCGAGTTGCTGCGGGCCGTCCAGCGACAGCACCCGGCGGTGGCCGTAGCGGCGCAGTCCCTCGACCAGGCCGTTGCGGTCGATGCCCGGCAGCGGCGCTTCGCCGGCGGCGTAGACGTCGGCGACGATCACCGTGTCGGCGTCGCTGAAGCAGGCGCAGAAGTCGTCGAACAGGTCGTGCAGGCGCGAATAGCGGTGCGGCTGGACCACGGCGACGACCCGGCCTTCGGTCACCGCGCGGGCGGCCTTCAGCACCGAGCCGATCTCCACCGGATGGTGGCCGTAGTCGTCGATCACCCGCACGCCGTTGGCGACGCCGGTGGTGGTGAAGCGCCGCTTGACCCCGCCGAAGCTGGTCAGGCCGCTGCGCAGGTCTTCGGCGGAGACCCCGAGCTCGCGGGCCACGGCGATCGCCGCCAGGGCGTTCATGACGTTGTGGTGGCCGGCCATCGGCAGGTGCAGGCCCTCGTAGCGGATCGCCTCGCCTTCCAGCGGATCGATGATCACGTCGAAGCGGGCGCCGTCGGGGCCCATGGCGATCTTCTCGGCGCGGACCTCGGCCTGGGGATTGACGCCGTAGCTGACCAGCCGGCGGTTCTCGACCCGGGCGGCCATCGCCTGCACCTCGGGGTGGTCGGTGCAGACCGCGGCGAAGCCGTAGAACGGGATGTTCTCGACGAAGTCGCGGAAGGCGCGCTTGACCGCGTCGAAGTCGCCGTAGTGGTCGAGGTGCTCGGGGTCGATGTTGGTGACCACCGCCACCGTCGAACGGAGCTTCAGGAAGGTGCCGTCGCTCTCGTCCGCCTCGACGACGATCCAGTCGCCGGCCCCGACCTTGGCGTTGGTGCCGTAGGCGTTGATGATCCCGCCGTTGACTACCGTCGGATCCAGCCCGCCGGCGTCCAGCAGGCAGGCGATCATCGAGGTGGTGGTGGTCTTGCCGTGCGTGCCGCCCACAGCCACCGAGAACTGCAGTCGCATCAGCTCGGCCAGCATCTCGGCGCGGCGCACCAGCGGCAGGCGCCGGTCGCGTGCGGCGACCATCTCCGGATTGTCGTGCTTGACCGCGGTCGAATAGACCACCGCCGAGGCGCCCTCGACGTGGGACGCGTCGTGGCCGATGCAGATCTTCGCGCCGAGCTTCTCGAGCCGCTCGGTGTTGGCGCTGGCCTTGGCGTCGGAGCCCTGCACCGTATAGCCGATGCGCAGCATGATCTCGGCGATGCCGCTCATGCCGATGCCCCCGATGCCGATGAAGTGCACGGGGCCGATGTCGAAGGGCACGGGGCGTCGGTTCATGAGGCGGTTGCTACCATCAGCCGAGTTAGCGGGAAACTAGCGCCGGGCGCGACGAAAGGCCGTCCGCTCTTCAAAGCCGTCATCCCGGACAGCCGAAGGCCGATCCGGGACCCAGGGGGTTCTGCAGTGCGCGCCGCCCCTGGGTCCCGGCTCTACGCTGCGCTTCGGCCGGGATGACGTGAAGAGAGAGCTTACCCCTTCGCCGCGGTGTCCTCGACGACGTCGGCCAGGCGTTCGGCGGCGTCGGGGATGGCGACCGAGCGGGCGGCGGCGGCCATCCGGGCGAGCCGCGCCGGATTGCTCAGCAGCTTCTCCAGCGCCCCGGCCAGGCTGTCGACGGTGAGCTGGTGCTCGCGGGCGATCTCGGCCCCGCCGGCCTCGGCCAGCAGGCGGGCGTTCTGGCCCTGGTCGTCGTCGATGGCGATGGCCAGCGGCACCAGGATCGCCGGCCGGCCGGCGATCGCGAACTCGCAGACCGTACCGGCGCCCGAGCGGCCGATCACCAGGTGGGCGGCCTTCAGCCGGGTGGCCATGTCGCGGAAGAACGGGGCGATCTCGGCGTCGACGTTGGCGTCGCCGTAGGCGCGGCGGGCGAAGTTCATCGACTCCGGCCGGGTCTGCTGGGCGACCACCAGCCGCGCGCGCAGCTCTTCCGGCAGCAGCTTGATGGCTTCCGGCACCAGTTCGGACAGCAGCCGGGCGCCCTGGCTGCCGCCGGTGACGAGCAGGCGCAGCTGTCCGCCGTCCTCCGGCGGGATGTAGGGCTCGGTGGCCAGCGCGCGGATCGGCGGGCGCACCGGGTTGCCGACGACGATGGCGCGCTGGGCGACCTTCGGCGGCGCCTTCAGCAAGGTCGGGAAGGCGCAGGCCACGGTGCGCACGTGCGGGGCCAGCATCCGGTTGGTCCGGCCCATCACCGCGTTCTGCTCGTGGATCACCGTCGGGCGGCGGTCGAGCACCGCGCCGACCAGCGCCGGCGCCGACGGATAGCCGCCGAAGCCGACCACCACGCGCGGCCCGAACTGGTGGTAGGCGGCGCGCGCCTGGGCCGCGCCGCCGAGCACGGCGAGGCCGGCCCGGGCCATGCCCAGCGGATCGCCGGGCTTGTAGGTGGCGGCCGACAGGCCGATCCGGCGCTCGGCCGGAAAGTCCTGGGCCAGGCCGGCGACGCGCTCGTCGGAGGCGAGCACGATCGACCAGCCGCGAGCGATCAGCGCCTCGGCCAGCGCCTGGGCGGGAAACAGATGGCCGCCGGTTCCTCCGGCGGCGACGACAGCGACTTTACGCATTCGGAACAGGCTCTTTAGGCGAAGGCGCCGGACTTGGAGAGGCCGTCGCCAGGCGTGTAGGCGCCGGGTCGGCGGCGGGTCAGCGCCAGCGCCATGCCAAGCGTCAGGCCCATCGCCAGCATCGAGGAGCCTCCATACGAGATGAAGGGCAGGGTCATGCCCTTGGTCGGGATCATGTTCAGATTGACCGCCACGTTGATGAAGGCCTGCTGGCCGACGAGCACGAACAGCCCCGCCGCCGCAACCTGCTCGAAGGGATCGTTCAGCTTCATGGCGCGATAGAGGCCGCGGACCACCAACAGCGAAAACAGTCCGATCAGCAGCAGCGAAAACACCAGGCCGTACTCCTCGGCCCCGACCGAATAGATGAAGTCGGTGTGCAGGTCGGGGACGTGGCGCTTCATCACGCCCTCGCCCGGGCCGCGGCCGAGGAAGCCGCCGGCGTTGATCGCCTCGGCGGCGCGGTCGACCTGGTGGGTGTCGGCCTTGTCCGGCGACAGGAAGCGGTTCACCCGGCTGGCGACGTGCGGAAACAGGAAATAGGTCGACGACAGGCCGGCGAGCGCCGTGCCGCCGAGCAGCATCACCCAGGAGATCGGCACGCCGGCCATCCAGAAGGCGGCGCCGAAGGCGATGGTGATCAGCACCGTCTGGCCGACGTCCGGCTGGATCAGCAGCAGCGCGACCGAGACCAGGTAGAGGCCGAAGGCGATCGAGACGCCGGGCACCCCCTGCCCCTTCTGGCCCTCGGCGAACATCCAGGCGACCAGGATCACCAGCGCCGGCTTCATGAACTCCGACGGCTGCAGGGTGAAGCCGCCGAGCTCCAGCCAGCGGGTCGCGCCCTTGGCGTTGTGGCCGATCAGCGGCAGCACGATCATCATGGCGATCGCCGCCAGCCAGATGGCGAAGGCCGAGCGGCGGATGGTGCGCACCTCGAGCATCGAGACGCCGATCAGCATCACCGCGGCGCCGGCGCCGAACACGCACTGGCGCACCGCGAAATGGAACGGGTCGCCGATGTTCATCCGCATCGCCGCCGCCGGACTGGAGGCGAACGACAGGGCCACGCCGATCGCCATCAGCAGGGCGGTGACGCCCAGCATCCAGCGGTCGATGGTCCACCACCACATGCCGAGCGCGGAGCGGTCCGAGCGGGCGAAAGCGTGCGCCTGGGAGGGGGAGGTCACGCCGCCCCCTTCGCCTGGCCTTCGCCGGCGAGGCGCTGGACGGCGGCGCGGAAGGCCTCGCCGCGGGCTTCGAAGTCGGTGAACTGGTCGAACGAGGCGCAGGCCGGCGACAGCAGCACGATGGCGTCCTGACCGGAGGCTTGCGCGTCAGCGAAAGCCTGCGCGACCGCCGCCTCCATGGTCCCGCTTTCGACGGCGGGGGCCTGACCGGCCAGCACCTGGGCGAAGGCCGGCGCGGCCTCGCCGATCAGATAGGCCTTCTCGATCCGGCCGAAGAGATCGCCCAGGGTGTCGATCCCGCCGGCCTTCGGCTGGCCGCCGGCGATCCAGTAGAACTTCGGATAGCTGGACATCGCCTGGCGCGCGGCGTCGGCGTTGGTCGCCTTGGAGTCGTTGACGAAGCGCACCTTGCCGATGGTCCCGACCGTCTCCATCCGGTGGGCCAGGCCCGGGAAGCTCATCAGGTGCTCGGCGGCCTCGTCGGCGGCGATGCCGATGCCCTTGGCCGCGGCGTAGGCGGCCGCCGCGTTCTGCCAGTTGTGCCGGCCGGGCAGCGAGCGGGCGCGCTTCAGATCGGCAGCCTCGACCGCACGCTCGCCGGTGGCGTCGTACAGCAGTCCGTCCAGCGCATAGACTCCGCGGCCCATCGCCTTCGACGCCGAAACCGGCACGATGGTGCGGCGGTTGGCGGCGGTGATCTCGGTGCAGATCCGCGCGCCCCAGGGGTCGTCCACGCCGATGACGGCGGTGTCGCCCTTGCCCTGGTTGGCGAGGATGCGGCGCTTGGCGCCGACGTAGCCCTCCATCCCGCCGTGGCGGTCGAGGTGGTCGGGCGAGACGTTGAGGATGATGGCGACGTCGGGCTTCAGGCTCGTCGTCAGGTCCAGCTGGTAGGACGAGAGCTCCAGCACGTACACGGCGCCGCCGTGCATGTCCTCTAAGCCCAGCACGCCGAAGCCGATGTTGCCGCCAATGCGGGTGTCACGGCCGGCCTGGGCGCAGATGTGGCCGATCAGGGCGGTCGTCGTCGACTTCCCGTTGGTGCCGGTGACGGCGATGATCTTCGGCCGCTTGTGCTCGGGCGCGGCGTTCACCGTGCGGGCGAACAGCTCGATGTCGCCGAGGATCTCGACGCCGGCCTCACGCGCCTTCTCCACCGTCCAGTGCGGCGCGGGATGGGTCAGCGGCACGCCCGGCGACAGCATCAGGGCGGCGAACTGCGACCAGTCGGCCGTGGTGAGATCCGTCAGCGTGAAGCCGGCGGCCTCCGCAGCCTGGCGGGCGGCGGGCTTCTCGTCCCACAGCGCGACCGACGCGCCGCCGGCCTCCAGCGCGCGCGCGGCCGCCAGCCCCGTACGAGCCAGGCCGAACACGGCGACCGTCCTGCCTTCAAAGCCGCGGACCGGGATCATGACGCTAGCGCCTCGCCTCCCTATCGCAGCTTCAGCGTGGCCAGGCCGAGGATGGCCAGCATCAGCGAGACGATCCAGAACCGGATCACGACGGTCGACTCCGACCAGCCGAGCTTTTCGAAGTGGTGGTGGATCGGGGCCATTAGGAACACCCGGCGGCCGGTGCGCTTGAACCAGGCGACCTGGATCACGACCGACAGGGTCTCGGCGACGAACAGGCCGCCGATCACCGCCAGCACGATCTCGTGGCGGGTGGCGACGGCGATCGAGCCGACCGCTCCGCCCAGCGCCAGCGAGCCGGTGTCGCCCATGAAGATCCGTGCGGGCGGCGCGTTGTACCAGAGGAAGCCCATGCCGGCGCCGATCAGCGCGCTGCAGAAGACCGCGATCTCGCCGACGCCGGGGACGAACTGCAGCTGCAGGTACTTGGCGAAGACGTAGTTGCCGACCAGGTAGGCGATGAAGCCGAACGCCGCCGAGGCGATCATCACCGGCACCGTCGCCAGCCCGTCGAGGCCGTCGGTGAAGTTCACCGCATTGGCCGCGCCGACGATCACGAAGGCGCCGAACAGCAGGTAGAACCAGCCGAAATCCACCACCAGCTGCTTGACCAGCGGGAACACCACCGAGGTCAGCAGGTCGCCGTCCTGCGGCGGCTTCTCGGCGAAGACGATGATCATCAGGATCGCCGCGATGGCGAGGCCCGCCTCGATCGCCAGGCGCGCAAAGCTGGAGAGGCCCGCCGTCGTCTGCTTGGTGACCTTGGCGTAGTCGTCGAGGAAACCCAGCACGCCGTAGCCGGTGGTCACCAGCAGCACCGCCCAGATGTAGACGTTGCGCAGGTCGGCCCACAGCAGGGTGCCGACGATCAGGCCGGCGAGGATCATCACCCCGCCCATGGTCGGGGTGCCGGCCTTCTCGATGATGTGGCGCTCGATGCCTTCCTTGCGGATCGGCTGGCCCTTGCCCTGCTTGGCGCGCATCCAGCCGATGAAGCGCGACCCCATCAGCATAACCACCAGCTGGGCGGTGAACAGCGCCATGCCGCTTCGGAAGGTGATGTAGCGGATGACGTTCAGGCCGGGCACGTGCCCGCCCGCCGCCAGCTGCTCATAGAGCCAGTAGATCATCGCCCAGACTCCCCGCCCACGGAGTCGAGCTGCGCCAGCGCAGTTGCGACAGCGCCCGCCTTCGACCCGTTGGACCCTTTCACCATCACCACGTCGCCGGGCTCTGCGGCCCGGGCGACTTGCGGCGCTAGCTCGGCCGCTGTCTCGGCGTACCCGCCCCGCCGAGTCGGCGGAAGGGCGTCCCAGAGCGATTTCATCAGGGGTCCGGCGCAGAAGACGAGGTCGATCGCGGCCGCGTCCAGCGGCTCTGCGAGGGCGGCGTGGAAGCGGGCCGCCTCGTCGCCCAGCTCCAGCATGTCGGTGAGCGCGACAATGCGCCGCCCGCCCGCCTTGCGCGCGCCCAGGGTGGCGATCGCCGAGCCCATCGAGATCGGGTTGGCGTTGTAGCTCTCGTCGATCAGGGTGAAGGCCCCGCCGGCGATCCGCACCGTCTTCTCCGCCCCGCGGCCGGCCAGCGGCTCGAAGGCGCCGAGCGCCGCAAGGCTGTGGCTGAGGTCGACGTCCAGCGCCTGCAGCATCAGCAGCACGGCCATGGAGTTCAGGCCCCAGTGCTGCCCGGTCTGCAGGATCGGGAAGTCGAGCGCCCGGCCGTCGACCTGGGCCTTGAGCGTCGCCGCGCCGCTGGCGGCCTGGAAGTCGAGCAGCCGCGCGTCGCAGCCCTCGCCGGTCCCGAAAGTGCGGACGATCGCCCCGGCCGTCCGGGCCTCGGCCTGCAGGAAGTCGAACCAGCGGTTGTCGGCGTTCAGCACGGCGATGCCGCCGGGCTCGAGGCCCGCGAAGACCTCGGCCTTGGCGCGGGCGACGCCCGCCTCGCCGTCCGGGAAGTTCTCGGTGTGCACCGGGCCGACGGTGGTGATCACCGCGGCGTGCGGCCGGACCATCCGGGCGAGCGGGCGGATCTCGTCGGCATGGTTCATGCCGATCTCGAACACCGCGCGCTCCGTGTCGCGCGGCATCCGCGCCAGCGTCAGCGGCACGCCGATGTGGTTGTTGTAGGATTTCACCGACGAGTGCGCCCGGCCGGCCAGGCTCAGCCCGGCCATCACCGCCTGGGTGACGCTGGTCTTGCCGACCGAGCCGGTGATCGCCCCGCGGCGGGCCTGCGGCGCCCGCTCGCGCGCGGCCTGGCCCAGTTGCTCCAGCGCCGTCAGCGCGTCGCCGACGACCACGCCTGGCGCGCCCACGTCGCGGGTGACCAGCGCGCCGGCCGCGCCGCTGGCCATCGCCTGGGCGACGAACTCGTGACCGTCGCGCACTCCGGCCAGGGCGACGAACAGGTCGCCGGGCTCGATCGAGCGCGTGTCGATCGAGACGCCGGTCGCGGCGAAGCCGTTACCTACGCCGACGCCGCCCGTCGCGCGGACGATCTCTTCTGCGGTCCAGAGCGGCTCAGCCATGGGCGAGTTCCAGCGCCTGGGCGGTCTCCGCCACGTCGTCGAAAGGATGGGTCACGCCGCCCACGATCTGGCCCTGTTCATGTCCTTTGCCGGCGATCACCAGCACGTCGCCCTCGCCCAGCAGGCCGGCGGCGGCGCGGATCGCCTCGCGCCGGTCGCCGATCTCCTTGGCTCCGCGGGCCCCGGCCAGCACCTCGGCGCGGATCAGCGCCGGGTTCTCCGAGCGCGGATTGTCATCGGTGACGATCGCCACGTCGGCGAAGTCGGCCGCGACGCGGCCCATCAGCGGCCGCTTCCCGCGATCACGATCGCCGCCGGCGCCGAACACCACGATCAGCTTGCCTTGGACGTGCGGGCGCAGCGCCTTCAACACCGTCTCCAGCCCGTCCGGGGTGTGGGCGTAGTCGACGTAGGCCTCGCCCCCGCGCGGCCCAGCTCCAACCCGCTGCAAACGCCCCGGCGCGCCTTCCAGCGTCTCGAGGCCTTCCAGCGTCTGCTCGATCGTCAGGCCGCCGGCGAGGCAGAGGCCCGCGGCCACCAGGGCGTTGGAGGCCTGGAAGCCGCCGGCGAGCGGCAGGGCCAGCTCATAGGCGCGGCCGTCCAGCTCGAGCCGGAGCCGCTGGCCCTCGGGCAGCAGGCTGCGCTCGACCAGCCGGATCCCCTGGCCGGTCTCGCCGACGCTGACCACCGTCTGGCCGGCGGTCACCGCGGCGGCGGCGAAGGCGTCGTAGGCGTCGGAATCGGCGTTCAGGACGGCGGTCGCGCCGCGCGGCAGCAGGGTCTCGAACAGCCGCAGCTTGGCCGCGCGGTAAACACCCATGGTGCCGTGATAGTCGAGGTGGTCCTGGGTCAGGTTCAGGAAGCCCGCCGCGGTCAGCCGCACGCCGTCCAGCCGGCGCTGGTCGACGCCGTGGGAGGAGGCCTCCATGGCGAAGTGGGTGACGCCGCGGGCGGCCGCGTCGGCCATCAGTTCGGCGACGTCGGCGGCGTCCGGAGTGGTCAAGCCCGGCGGGGTGACCTGCTCGTCGAAGCCGCCCGGCCCGCTCAGCCGCACGCCGAGCGTGCCCATGCTGCCGGCCTTCAGGCCCGCGCTGACGAAGATCTGGCGGCAGAAGTTGGCGACCGAGGTCTTGCCGTTGGTGCCGGTGACGGCGACCACGGTCGGCGGCTGGGCGCCGTGGAAGGCGGAGGCCGCCAGCGCATAGGCGCGGCGCGGATCCGGCGTGACGATGGTCGGGACCGAGAGGCCGAGATCCCGGCTGGCGATCACCGCGGACGCGCCCTGCTCCACGGCCTTGGCGGCGAAGCCGGTCCCGTCAACCTTCGAGCCCGGCAGGGCGGCGAACAGGAAACCCGGCCGCACCTTGCGGCTGTCGGCGGTGACGCCGGCGATCGCCGGATCGGCGGCTAGGTCGCGCTTCACAAGCTCGGAGAGACGCGGGCTCAATGCTCTTCCCTCGCGTCGTTCGGGCCAGCGACGATTTCGGTGAACGGGGCGGTGTCCATGCGGCGCTCGATACCGACGAACGGGGCGATGCGCTCGATAATCTTGCCAGCGACCGGGGCGGCGACGATGCCGCCGGTCGGCCGCGCGCCGCTGGCGTCGGTCTTCGGCTCGTCCATCAGCACCAGCACGAAGTAGCGCGTCGCATCCAGCGGCCCGTCGGTCGGGAACACCGCGGCGAACGACGAGACCTGCTTCGAGGTCGAATAGCCGCGGATCGCCGGATCGTACTTCTCGCCGGTGCCGGTCTTGCCGCCGACGTTGAGGCCGGAGACGTTCGCCGACTTGCCGGAGCCGCCGGTGACGTTGGCCCGCATGATCTGCAGCAGGGTCTCGGTGGTGCGCGGCTGGACGATCTGCGGCCCCTGCGGCCGATAGTCCGCCGGGGTCTTGCGGATCGTCAGCGGGATCAGCTTGCCGCCGTTCAGCAGGCCCGAGTAGGCGCGGGCGATCGCCAGCGGGCTGACGTTCATCCCGTGGCCGAACGAGGTCGAGGCGATGGCGTCCTGGTCCCACACCTTCGGCGTCAGCGGCCGGGCGGTCTCGAGCAGCTCCACCTTGGCCGGCTCGGTGAGGCCGAACGCCTTGAAATAGGCCGCCAGCCGCTCGACGCCGACCGACTCCGCCAGGATCGCCGTGCCGATGTTGGACGAGTGCTGGAACACCTCGACCAGGTTCAGCACCTTATGGGTCGCGTGATAGTCGTGGATCGTCCGGTAGCCGAGCTGGAACGGCTGGCGCGCGTCGAAGGTCGACATCGGCGTGGCGACGCCGCTGTCGAGACCCGCGGCGACGGTGAAGCCCTTGAAGGTCGAACCCATCTCGTAGATCGCCGCCGCGCCGCGGTTGAGGCGCGCGTCGAGGCTGGCGGCGCCCGGCTTGTTCGGGTCGAAGGTCGGATAGTTGGCCAGAGCCAGGATCTCGCCGGTGTGGACGTTGACCACCAGCGCCACCGCGCCCTTCGGGCGGAACTTGGCGACGCCCTTGTAGAGCTCGTCCTCGGCCGCGGCCTGCACGCGCAGGTCCATCGACAGCTGGGCGGTTTGGCCGGCGGCGGCGGCCTTGTGGATCTCGTCGTTGAACGCGGCCTCGGCGCCGGCCAGGCCCTGGCCGCCGGAATCGACGAAGCCGATCAGGTGAGCGCCGGTGTAGCCCAGCGGATAGACCCGCTTCTCCTCCGGCTCGAAGCTGACGCCCGGCAGGCCGAGCTCATAGACCCGCTTGCGGGTCTCGGGCGTCAGGCCGCCGACCAGGAAGGTCCGCCGATTGCCGCGCAGCGCGCGCTCCAGCCGCTCGGCCGCGACGTCCGGCAGCGCCTTGCGCAGCGCCCGGCGGGTCTCGGCCGCGTCCCAGATCTCCCGCGGGTCGATGTAGAGGCCGTAGTGCAGCAGGTCGGCGGCCAGCAGTTCGCCGTGGCGGTCGACGAGGTCGGCGCGCGCCGCGCTGATCGGCGGGGCGTAGCCTTCGCTGCGGCCGACGTCGTTGAACAGCGCCGCCCGCGTCGCCCCCATCGCCAGAGTGATGAAGCCGGCGGCGAACAGGGCGCCGACGAAGAAGATGCGGATCCGCGTGTCGTCCTGCGGCTTGTCGGAGGCGCGGGCGCGCTCGAAGGCGTGCTCCAGCCGCCACATGGTGCGCGTGAGCCAGCGCGAGACGGTCTCGGCGCCGAAGGACTGCAGGCCGAGGCTCATTCCGCGTCAGCCTCTGGCTTGGGCGCAGGCTCGGGAACCGGACGGGTCGGGTCGATGCCCAGCGGCGCGTGCGGCGCCGCCGGCATGCCGTGATCCGGCAGGCGGCCGGTGTTGGCGGCGGTGCGGGCGATGTCGGCCAGGCCGTCGGCGTTGACGTCGCGCTTGATCGAGACCGGGGCCAGGCCGAGGTAGGCGACCGACAGGTGTTCCAGCCGCGCCGGCTCCTCGAGGTGCGCGACCTCGGCCTGCAGCAGGCGGATGCGCGCCTTCTCCTCGCGGATCTGGCGTTCGACCCGGGCGATCTCGACGCGCTCGCGGCCGGCCATGGTCTTGGCGAGGTAGACGCCGAACACCAGCACGACGAGCAGGCCCGCGGCGACCAGGTCGACCAGGCGGAAACCGCGGACCCTCCGATCGAGCAGGCTCATGCCTAATCCTTCCAGACGGGCGCGGCGGTGCGCACCGCAGCCCGAAGCTTCGCCGAACGCGCGCGCGGATTGGCTTCGACTTCCGCCTCCGTCGGCGCTTGGGCGCCGTTGAACAGCAGCTGGAAGCTCGGCGGCGCGCCAGCGGCGAGCGGCGGCGCATGGCGCGAGCCCGCCGGCGTTCTGCCCGCTCGCACCGTCAGAAAATTCTTCACGATTCTGTCTTCGAGCGAATGGAACGTAACGACGCAGAGGCGGCCGCCGACCTTCAGCGACCGCTCGGCGGCGACCAGGCCGGCCTCGAGCTCGGCGAGTTCCTCGTTGACGGCGATGCGCAGCGCCTGGAACGACCGGGTGGCCGGATGGACCTTGGCCCCGCGTCGTCCGCCGAGCGCCTTCTCGATGAAGTCGGCGAGCTCCAGGGTGCGGGTGAACGGCTGCTCGACCCGACGCCGGGCGATGGCCCCGGCGATCCGCCGGCTCTGCCGCTCCTCGCCGTAGACGTAGATGATCCGCGCCAGCTCGAAGGGCTCGGCGGTGTTGACGAGGTCGGCCGCGGTCGGCCCCTCGTCGCTCATGCGCATGTCGAGCGGGCCGTCGCGCATGAAGGAGAAGCCGCGCTCGGCCTCGTCCAGCTGCATCGAGGAGACGCCCAAGTCGAGCGCCACGGCGTCGACCGCGCCCTCGCCGACGACCTCGGCCATCTCCGAGAAGCGCTCCTGGACCAGGCGGAAGCGGTCGGCCGGCAGGTCCGCGGCGAAGCGCGCGGCGGTCGGATCGCGGTCGAAGGCGATGACGCTGGCGCCGGCGGCCAGGAAGCCGCGGGTGTAGCCGCCCGCGCCGAAGGTGCCGTCGACCACGGTCTCGCCCGCGACGGGCTTCATCGCAGCGAGCACCTCGTCGAGCAGAACGGACTTGTGGGGGGCCGCGCTCATTGTTCGCGCTCCAGGCCGCCGTCCGCCCCGATCGGCGAAGGGCTGAGCGTAGAACGGTCGGGGGCCGCGGGGGCGCCGAGCGGCGCGCGCGGATCATCCTGGAAGTCGGCGCGGTCGAACAGGTAGCGCCGGCACCGCATCACCGGGAAGGCGCCCTCGGCGAACGGGGCGGATTCGGTGGGGGACATCGTGCTCATGCCGCGCCTCCGAGGCGAGCGGCGCGCTGCTGGGCGCGCAGTTGGGCGAGCCCTTCGCGGGCGAGGTCGCGCTGGGCGGCGCGGTGGGCCTGGAAGGCGTCGCGCGACCAGATCTGGAACCGGTCGCCGAGGCCGACGACCACCACCCAGTCGGTGAGGCCGAACATGTCGCAAAGGCTTTCGGGCAGGGTGATGCGGCCGGCGGTGTCGAAGCTGAGCTTGGCCATGCCGCCGAGCACCGACGTCTCCAGCGCCGTGCGCAGCGGGTCGCCGAACTCCAGCTCCTCGATCACGCCGATGTAGCGGTCGAACAGGGCCTTGCCGCCGCCTTCGATGCAGTCGGCCTCGATCGAGGGGAAGCAGAACACGCCGTCGAACGGCCCAGCCGCGAGGGCGCGGAATTCCTGCGGCACGACGATGCGCCGCTTGGCGTCCAGTTGTTTCTCAAAGGTCGAGAGAAACATCTCGCCCTGGCCCCTGCTCGCGGCCGGAAAGCCCGGACCGCCCCATCATCTCCGCCGCAGAGCCGCCCCTGACCTGCAACTGACGATGGATAATGGGTTAACATGGGACGAATTGGGACACAATGACTCCAAGGGGCTGAATCGGGCCAAATCAAAGAACCCGCCTAGACTCGAAGTTAATGCGAAGTACTTATCCACAGAACGTACACAGAACGCGTTAATCGCCCGGGTTGCAGGTGTCAGCGCGTCCCAACGCGAGTGTCAGCCGCGTCCCAGATTTCGACGGCGCAGAGGGCGGCCGCGCGACCGATTGGCCTCTTCGATCAGCGGCGTCGCCGGATAAGAGCGCAAAGCCACGCCCACAGACTTCCCAGTGTCATTCGATCCCAGCCGCAGGCCCTTCCTCCACCGCGAAGCGGCGGGAGGGGGACCACGCGCCGAAGAGCGCGGGGGAGGGGGCGAGCGGCGCGCAATGCTACGCCACTGCGAAAGCGGAGGATGAAAAGGCGAAGCGGCGACGCCGCGGTTGCGGCTTGCCCCCCTCCACCGCCCGCTCTGCGGCGGGCGGTCCCCCTCCCCCGTTGCTCGGGGGAGGTAGAAGCGGACGGAAGAGATTGCGGATCAGACGGCCTGTAAGCCGGGTTCTGTGCCGCCCGACGCCGAAACGTCGGACGCGGCGGCCATTCCTCTGGACCGACCCTCGCGGGCCGGTTCTCGCGACCTACCCGGATCCCTCAAGCCAACGACGGCTCTACCCGGTCGCCCGGGCGCGGGATCCCTATTCGGTCTTGCTCCTGGCGGGGCTTGCCATGCCGCCCTTGTTACCAAGGACGCGGTGCGCTCTTACCGCACCCTTTCACCCTTACCGGCGCGGACGCCGGCGGTTTCCTTTCTGTGGCGCTATCCCTGGGGTCGCCCCCGGCGGGCGTTACCCGCCGCCATGTCGTCGTGGAGCCCGGACTTTCCTCGAACGCTTGCGCGCCCGCGACCGCCCAGCCGTCTGATCCGCGCGGAAAGTGGCGACTGCCCCTCGCCGCGTCAAGCGAAGCTGGATTTCCTCAGAAGCCGGCCGCCAGCCGGACCGGTTGGACGCGCTGCGGCCCCCCGGCGCGCTCGCCCGCGCGGCCGAGGTTGAAGACGCCGACCAGATCGGCGAGCCGCTGCGCCTCCAGGCTCAGCGCGGCGGCCGCGGCGGTCGCCTCCTCGACCATGGCGGCGTTCTGCTGGGTCACCTGGTCCATCGCCGAGATGGCGCTGTTGACCTGCACCAGGCCGCTCGCCTCCTCCGCCGCCGAGGCCGCGATCTGGCCGACCAGGCCGCTGATCGCCTCGACCCGGGTGATGATCGAGGTCAGCGCCCCGCCGGTCTCGCCGACCAGCCGCACGCCGCGCTCGACTTGACCGGCGCTGCCGGCGATCAGCGCCTTGATCTCCCGGGCCGCCTCGGCCGAGCGCTGGGCCAGCGCGCGGACCTCCTGGGCGACGACGGCGAAGCCCTTCCCGGCCTCGCCGGCGCGCGCCGCCTCGACCCCGGCGTTCAACGCCAGCAGGTTGGTCTGGAAGGCGATCTCGTCGATCACCCCAATGATCTGGCCGATCTGACCCGACGAGGCCTCAATCTGACCCATGGCGTCGACGGTCTCGTCGAGCACCCGCCGCGAGCGCTCGGCCTCCTCCCGCGCCGCCTGGACCGTCGCGGCCGCCTGCGAGGCGTTGCCGGCCGCGCCCCGCACCGCCGTGGTGATCTGATCAAGCGCCGCAGCGGTCTCCTCCAGACTGGCGGCCTGCTGCTCGCTGCGGCGGGCCAGGTCGTCGCTGGCGACGGCGATTTCCGCCGCGCCGCTGGAGATCTTGTCGGTCGCCTCGGCGACCGAGCCGATGGTCGCGCGCAGCGCCTGGGCGGCCTCGTTGAAGTCGGCCCGCAGCTGTTCGAAATCGGCCGAGAAGCTCTGCTCCAGGCTGGCCGCGAGGTCCCGACGCGCGAGCCGCTCGAGGCCCTGGGCCAGGCTGGCCACGACCCGGGCTTGTTCGGCGGCGACCGCCTCGCGCTCGGCTTGGCGCTCGGCCATCAGCGCCGCCTCGCGGCGCTCGGTTTCGGCCCGGGCGGCGAAATCGGCCTCGATCCGCGCGGCAGTGACGTCGCGCACCTCGCCGATGGCGCGGGCGATCTCGCCCAGTTCGTCGCGCCGGCCGCGGGCGCTGATCTGCAGATCGGCCTCGCCGGCGGCCAGCCGCCCGAGGTCGCCGGTCAGGCCGGCGAGCGGCCGAGTGATCGAGCGCACCAGCATCGCCACCGCGGCCAGCGCCGCCAGGGCGGCGGCGAAGGCCAGCGCGAGCTGAAGCCGCAGCGCCGCCAGCGCCGCGCTGCGGGCGGCCTGCGCCGCCGCGCCGATCTCGCCGCCATAGCGGTTCTCCAGCTCATGCAGCTTGTTGATCCGCGCCGTGGTCGCGGCGAACCACTCCGCCGGCGCGACCTGCGGCGCCCCGGGCGTCCCCGCCTCGAAGGCCTTGATCTGCTCGCGCAAGGCTTTGACCCGGCCCGCCTCGGGCGAAGAAGCGACCGTCCGCCAACGCTCGATCTGCGCCGGCGCGCCGTAGCGTTCGACGGCGGAGAACAGCCCTTCCTGCCGCCCCTCCAGCGGGGTCCAGGCGGCCCAACCTTCCGCCGTGAAGCGCGGCTGCGTCAGGTTGCTCGCACCGATCGCCCGCTCGCGGCCGGCGAACTCCTTGCCGGCGACCAGGTCGACGTAGACCACCAGCGCGCGGGCGATGTCCGGGTCGGCGGCCGAGCGCGCCAGGTTCTCGTCGAGCTGCAGGCCGCGGCCGATCAGGCCGGTGTAGAAGGCCAGCGACCGCTTGCCGTCGGCGCGGCCGGCGTCCACCGCCTCGCGGAACCCGGCCAGTTGGTCGAGCTCGGCCAGCAGGTCGCCGATCGCGCGGGCCTGCGCCGCCGGCGCGCCCTGCAGGTCGAGCGCCTTCAGCTCGCCGCGCAGCCGGGCCGCCGCCTGGTCCGCCGCCGCGCGCTGGGCGACCATCGCCTCGCGCCCGGCCGTGCGGCCGGAGCCCAGGTGCAGCGCGGTCGCGCCGCGCTCCTTCTGCAGTTCGTGGATCGCCTCGCCTGCGGACACCGCGACGCGGGAGAACAGCGCGACCTGTTCGGCGGCCGCATAGCGCGACCAGGTCTCCGTCAGCAGCAGTCCGCCAAAAATGAGCAGGCCGGCCAGCGGCACAGCCACGACGCCAAACACACGATCCCGGATACGCAAGTCATCCACCCCGAAGAACTCAGAACGGGCGGACGATCGCGATTGAATCCTAACAACAATCTAATTGATTTATAACGTAAAAATTCACACCGAAAGATCATCTTTAGCAGTCGGCGAGCAACCGCTCACGTAAACAGCGCCAACACTGCCAGGCAACAAAATCGCCGCTCGCAAAGGCAGAGCTCGAAGACCTGCTGGCGGAATGCGCAGTCCACGCCCACATCCTGGCCAACCTGCTGACCATCGGAGCATCGCCATGCCTGACGACGTCGCGATGTGCGGCCGCTGCCATTGCGGAGCCGTGCAGTTCGAAGTGAAGCTCCGCGACGGCCTGAACAAGCCGCGGCGCTGCAACTGCTCGATGTGCCGAATGCGCGGCGCGGTCGCGCTGACGGCGGAGCTCGACGGCTTGCGCATCCTCGCCGGCGAGGAGCACCTCACCGAGTACCGCTTCAACACCGGCGTCGCCCGGCACTTCTTCTGCGCCCGCTGCGGGATCTACACCCACCACCAGCGGCGCTCGAACCCGCGCGAGTACGGGGTCAACGCCGCCTGCCTGGAAGGCGTCAGCCCGTTCGACTTCGCCGAAGTGCCGGTCAACGACGGGGTGCATCACCCCAGCGACCTGCCGCCCGGCGAGCGGCCGCGGCTGGCCGGCGTGCTGCGGTTCGAACCGACCGACGCGACCTAGGCGGGCTCCCACCCCGGCGGGGCCAGCTCGAAGCCAGTGAACTCGAAGCCCGGGGCGACGACGCAGGCGACCAGGGTCCAGCCGTCCGCGGCGGCTTGCGCCGATTGCCACGCGCCCGGCGGAACCAGGTGCTGCGGCGTCTGGCCGCCGAGCGGATCGGGGCCGAGCGTCACCATCTCGGCCGGGCCGCCCTCGGCCGCGGCGACAGAGAGCGCCAGCGGCGCGCCGGCCTGGAACAGCCACATCTCGCCGGCGTCGACGCGGTGCCAATGGGACCGCTGGCCGGCCTCCAGCAAGAACAGGATGGTGGTCGCCGCGGCGCGGCCGCCGGCCAGGCTCGCCGTGGCGCGCCAGGTCTCGCGGTACCAGCCGCCCTCGGGATGCGCCGCCAGCTGCAGCGCCGCGATCATCGCCGCGGCGTCGCGCTCGACCGCTGGCGCGCTCACGCCGCCAGCTTGAGCAGGGCGATCAGCCGGGCGCGGGTCTCGCCGTCGGCGATCCCGTCGACCAGGGCGGGACGCCAGTGGCGCTGGAAGGCGCGGATGATGCAGGCGGTCCTGGGCTCGAACTCGCCGGACGGCGCGCAGGCGTAGCCCAAGCGGGTCAGCCCGGCCTGCAGGGCGAAGACCCCGGCCCCGGCCTCGCCTTCGCACAGCGCCGCCCCGGGCGCGGCCGGCACGTCGACCCACAGGCCGTGGCCGGCCTCGGCCAGCCGGCGCCAGGGAAACAGCTCGCCCGGATCGACCTTGCGGTCCGGCGCCACGTCCGAATGGCCGACGATCCGGCTGTCGGCGATCATCCAGCGGCCGCGGATATCGTCGAGCAGCTCGATCAGCGCAGCGATCTGCGCCTCGGGAAAGGCGCGATAGCCGAACTCGTGGCCGGGATTGACGATCTCGATGCCGATCGAGGCGCCGTTGACGTCCTGCTGGCCCTTCCAGAACGACACCCCGGCGTGCCAGGCGCGCCGCTCCTCCGGCACCATGCGGAAGACCCGCCCGTCCTCCTCGACCAGGTAGTGGGACGAGACCTTGGCCGTGGGATCGCGCAGCCGGTCGAGCGCGGCCTGGCCGCTCTCCATGCCGGTGTAGTGCAGCACGATCATGTCCGGCGGCGCGGTGCGCGCGTCGAAGTTGGGGGAAGGCGCGTCGATCAACTCCATGCCCCCGTCATAAAGGCGATGGCGGCGACTGGCGACGGGGAACGCTTGCAGCGAAGCTTGCGTTGGGGGGCGGAGGCCGGCACAGGTCAGCATTGCATGCCCCGCATCGTGACCTACAACGTGCACCGCTGCGTCGGGAACGATCGGCAGCTTGACGTGGCGCGGGTGGCCGACGTGCTCGCCCAGCTGGAGCCGGACATCGTCGCCCTGCAGGAACTCGACGTCGGCCGGGCCCGGACCAACCACGTCGACCAGGCGACCGAGATCGCCGAGCGGCTGGAGATGGCCTGCCACTTCCACCCCGCCATGCGGGTCGAGAAGGAGCTCTACGGCGACGCCATCCTCAGCGCCTATCCCGAGCGGCTGATCCAGACCGGCCCGCTGCCCGGCCACCCGCGGCTGCCGCAGCTGGAGCCGCGCGGCGCGCTGTGGCTGGAGGTCGAGATCGCCGGCAAGCCGGTGCAGGTGATCAACACCCACCTGGGCCTGGTGCCGCGCGAGCAGCGGCTGCAGGCGGCCTTCCTGGCCGGGCCGGCGTGGCTCGACCATCCGTGCTGCACGGGCCCGAGGATCCTGCTGGGCGACTTCAACGCGACCGGCACCTCGATCGTCTACCGCACGCTGACCGCCAAGCTGGCGGCGGCGCGGCGGCTGGCCCCGACCCGCCAGTCCAGCTCGACCTTCCCCTCGCCGCTGCCGGTGCTGCGCATCGACCATGTGTTCGTCAGTCCGGAGATCGTCGTGCGCGACGTGTTCGCGCCGTTTGACCCGCTGACCCGCCTCGCCTCGGATCACCTGCCGCTGGTGATGGACTTCGAGGTCAAGGCCTGACGCCGACCGCCGGCTGGCCAATCAGCGCCCGAGCTTCGCGGTAGAGCCGCTCGCGCCGCCGGCCGGGCCGCCAGGCGTCGCGGGTGTCCTGCGGGTCGCCGAGGTGGTGGTGGGTGATGAAGTCGCCGAACCGGGTGGTCCGCGGCGGATCGATCGGCATCAGGCGGCGCTCGCGGTTGAGTGCGTCGATCGCCGGGACCAGGCCGCCGAGCTTCGCCCGCGCCTTGGCCACGGCGTCGCCGGTGTGGCCCATGAAATGGCCGACCAGCCGGTCCCGGAACACCTCGATCTGCACCCGGGTCGCGTTGTCGGCCGCCTCGATGCCCAGTTCGCACTCGGTGTCGAAGCCGCCGGACCGGTTGTTGAGGTTGGCCGAACCGACGCGGGCGATGCGGTCGTCGATCACCGTCACCTTCGAGTGGACGATGATGGTCTCGCCGCCCCAGGTCGCCGGCCACAGCGCCCGGAACCGGCCGAAGACGTCGGCCGCGCGCAGCCGCCAGATCATCGCCCCGCGGGCGCGGTCCATGGTCATGTGGTCGAACCAGCTGGGCGCGTGGCCGGTCGAGACCAGCACCACCTCCGGCCCGTCGGGCTCGGCCAGCCGCGCCGCCAGCGCCTCGGCGATGATCGGCGAGGTGAAGTACTGGTTCTCCAGATAGATGGTCGTCCGGGCCTCGGCGATGCAGCTGAGCGTCAACTGCAGGATCTCGTCGACCATCGGCCGGCCCTTCCACGCCGGCTCGGTGCGGGCGATGGCGATCTCGGCGCCGTGCAGCTGCGCCGGCACGTGGCTGGGCCAGGGATCGCCGTCCACCGCCGGCGGCGGCGCGACCACGTCGCCGGTGGCGCGCAGCCAGCGTTCGCGCGCCAGGTCGCCGAGCGCGCGGGCGGCCGCGCCGTCGACCATCATCATCACCTCGTGCCGCGGGTCGTGGCACTCCTGTTTGGGCATCATCCGGCGGCGGTCGAAGTCCTTGTGCGCCGGGCTGTCCCAGCGATCGACCGAGATGTCGCCGCCGCCGCAAAACGCCAGCTTGTCGTCGACCACCAGCACCTTCTGGTGATGGCAGGCGCCGAACGGCACGGCGTCGTCCAGGCGGAACTTCACCGGGGTGTTGCGGAAGAACTTACGCGCCTTGTGCGGAAAGAACTCCTGGCTGGCGCTGATCGGCAACGCCGACTTCCAGATCAGCAGCCGGATGTCGAGCTCCGGGCGGGCGCGCGCCAGCTCGACCAGGATACGGCCGACCTCGTCGGGATCGTCCGGGCCGTCGTAGCCGTCCGGAAACAGCCGGGTCCGCGGATCGAACCCCCAGCCCAGCAGCAGGATTGAGCGACGCGCCTTCTGCAGGGCGTCGAACAGCGCGGTAAAATAGGCTTCGTTGTCGATCAGGAACGCCGCGCGCCCGGCGCTAGCGGTGCGCCAACAGGTGCTCCCGGGTCGAAAGACCGCCATGCGACGTGTGATCCTCGCGCTCGTCGGGCGAGGGCTCGAGCCCCACGCGCTTAACGGAAAGCCCCTGCGGCGAAGGTGGGTTCCAGCGGCGCGCCTGGCAAGAAAAAGGACGCGCCGGTCGGGGGGAACCGGCGCGTCTAGTCAGTGCGGGGGTGGAACAGAAGGGCGGCGGCTACGCCATCGCCGTGTAGGCCGCGCAGGGACCGGCGAGCTCGGCCTGCAGCCGCGCCTTGCCGTCGTCGCCCTTGCCCTGCCGCTTGGCCTTGGCGAACTCTTCGTCGGCCCGGGTGAGGACGGCGGGGCTCCGGCCCGGCTGGGCGCGCTTCAGATAGGCGTTGATCGCCGTGGTGTCGGCGCCGAGGCCGGTCGCGATGCCGCGACAGCGGCTGGCCTTGAGATAATCGACGTCGGTAATGGGCGCGGCGTAGGCGGCGCCGGCAGAAGCTAGGGTCAGGCTCGCAAGCGCAACTGCAGGAATGTTCACGATCTCTCTCCCAGTCCAAGACTTCGTCCTGGCGGGAACCTGACCCCACAACGAATACAACTCAAATGAAATGGGAGTAATGAACGCCAACCTGAGATTAAACTTACGAAACATTACACAGAGTTCACGATCATACATAAACGGCTTGTAATCTTCCCGCCGCGCAGGCATCCACCGGCTATGCCCGCTCCCGGCCCACCCCGACCGATCCGGACGCCCTGCGTCCAGGTGTGCGCCATCGACGACGACAGCGGCCTGTGCCTCGGCTGCTTCCGCGCGCTGCCCGAGATCGCCGGTTGGGCGAAGCTGGGCGACGCGGCCCGTACGGCGATCATGGACGAGCTGCCCGCCCGGCGCGGCCGGATCGCCCCGGAGAAGCTGGGCGCCGCCTAGCCCCTCCCCGTTCATCGCTTGCAAAGAACCGCGGCCCTAAGCTTCGCCTCCTAACGGGTCCCCAAGCGGACCGCGACGGGTGGAGACCCAGTTGGCTGACAAGCTTCGGTTCGCGATCGTCGCCCTGGCCGCCGCCGCGTCCGCGGTGGGCTCGGCCGAGGCCGTCGTGCTGCTCGCCGAGCATCGGCCGGCCCTGCGCGCCGCCACCGTCGAAAGCCGCGACCGGACCCACGCCGCGATCGCGCCGGTTCAAGGCGGCGCGGTGATGAAGGCCAGCGACGGCCACTTCTGGGCCGAGGGCGCCGTCAACGACGGCGCGCGCGTGCGCTTCCTGGTCGACACCGGCGCGACGGCGGTGGCGCTCACCCCGGCCGACGCCGAGCGGCTCGGCTTTGATCTGAAGACCCTGAAGTACGGCTACAGCGTCGTCACCGCCGGCGGCCGGGCGCGGGCCGCCTCGGTCAAGCTCGCCTCGATCACCATCGCCGGCGCGCGGCTCGACGACGTCGACGCCGTGGTCATCGAAAAGGGCCTCGACGCCTCCCTGCTGGGGATGAGCTACCTAGGCCGCCTCTCCAGCTTCCAGGCCACGCGGCAGGCGCTCTTCCTGCGGCCCTGACGCCGCCATCGCCGCCAGCGCGCGGTCGATCACCTCGAGCCCGGCCCCCGGCTTCACGCCCTCGACCGTCAAGGTCCGCCGCCAAGCCCGCGCGCCGGGCCGGCCGTGGAACAGCCCCAGCATGTGCCGGGTCATCGCCGCCAGGTGGGTCCCGCGCGCCAGCTCGCCGGCGACATAGGGCCGGTAGCGCTCGACGGCCTCCAGCGGATCGACCCGCGTCCCCTCGCCGAAGATCCGCGCGTCGACCTCGCCCAGCAGGGCGGGCGTGTGATAGGCGGCGCGGCCCAGCATCACCCCGTCGACGTGTTCGAGCTGCGCCTCGGTCGCGTCGAGGTCGGCGATCCCGCCGTTGATGTCGATCACCAGTTCCGGGCGCTCGGCCTTCAGCCGCCAGACCAGCGGATAGTCGAGCGGCGGGACGTCGCGGTTCTCCTTCGGCGACAGCCCCTTCAGCCAGGCCTTGCGCGCATGGACGATGAACCGGCGCACGCCGGCCTGGGCGCAGAGGTCGACCAGGGTGAACAGGCTCTCCGCCGCTTCCTGGTCGTCGACGCCGATCCGGCATTTCACCGTCGCCGGGACCTTCACCGCGGCGATGATCTCGGCCATGCCCTCGGCGACCAGCTGCGGCTCGCGCATCAGGCAGGCGCCGAAGCGGCCGGACTGCACCCGGTCCGACGGACAGCCGACATTGAGGTTGATCTCGTCGTAGCCCTCGGCCTCGCCGATCCGCGCCGCGGCCGCCAGATCCGCCGGCTCCGAGCCGCCGAGCTGCAGCGCCACCGGATGCTCGCCGGCGTCGAACGCCAGCAGCCGCGCGCGGTCGCCGTGCAGCACCGCGCCGGTCGTCAGCATCTCGGTGTAGAGCAGCGCGCGCGCCGACAGCTGCCGGTGCAGCATCCGGCAATGCCGGTCCGTCCAGTCCATCATCGGCGCGACGGAGAGCCTATGCGACTGAAAACCCAAGAAATCTCCCCGAGCGGCAAGCGTGGTCCGGTTTGCGGCGGGTTTCTACGCTATCCGACGACGGATTTCGACGGGCTCGGTTCATTCTCGGCCGCCATAAGGTCGGCCGAGACCTCCTCCGGCGGGTCGGCGGCGCCCACCGCCGGCGGGCGGGCGAAGCGCGCGCGGGCCTGAGCCAGGATTTGCTGGACCATCTCGCTGCGGGGGACCTCGCCCTCGACCCGCACCAAGGTCAGGCGATGCAGCGCGTAGAGTCCCCACAGCGCCGAGAACAGGAAGTAAAAATCCCAGCCCGTCAGGTGCACGCCCAGGAGATCGCCGCGGATCCGCGGCCCCGCCCACTCGAGCACCAGGGCGACGCGACGCGCCTCGAAGAACTCCGCGCCGAGGCCACCGAGCACCGGCGCCACCCCGGCGACGGCCGAAGAGATCAGGGCGTTGAGCGCCAGGTAGGGCGCCGCGGCCCCGGCCGGCGAGAGGTCGAGCGCGATGCTCGCCGACCCCAGGGTGACGCCGGCGCCCGACACGCCCATGACCAGATGCACCACCACGAGGTACACGACGCCAAGCCAGTTCGCGCCGAGCTGCGAGGCGCCGATCATCGCGGCGATGCAGACGATGTAGGTCGGCGCAGCGACGTTGAGCACCGACTTGGCGCCGTACCGGTCGGCCAGCGGCCCCCAGCGCTTCAACGCCCAGAGGTTGGCCAGCTGGCTGACGATCGTCAGGACCATCACGAAGGTGACGGTGAAGCCCAGCTGCTGCAGCAGAAACACCGTGAAGAAAGGCTGGGCGAGGTTCACCGCGAACTGCCAGCTCGCGGTGAAGCGGACCAGCGGACGGAAGCTGGCGTCGTGCAGCGGGCCGCGCAGCAGCTCGACCAGCCTGGCCGGTTTCGGCGGCGCCGGCGGCATGGTCGGTTCGGGCGCCCGCGCCAGCGTCATGGCGCTGAGCAATTGCGCGACGAAGGCCAGGATGAACAGGCCGGCGAAGACCACCGCGCTGGAGTCCCGCTGCGCGCCGGCGACATCGAGCGCCAGCGCCGCCAGCAGGCTGATGACCACCTTGGCGAAGATCGCCAGCCGGGAGCGCCGGGCGGTGAAGCGGCCGCGGATGTCGTCGGCCACGAGATCGCGGGTCCAGGCGTTCCAGGCGCAGCCGGCGAAGGCGCTGGCTCCGCAGTAGAGGCCGACGGCTGCGGCGACGGCGTAGCGCGCCGCCGGCGTGGCGTCGGAGAAAGCCAGCGCCGCGACCACGGCCGGCGCCAGGGCGGAGATCAGGCTGCCGACCACGGCGATCCGCTTGCGCGTGCGCAGCCGCTCGACCAGCAGCACCGCCGGCCCTTGCAGCAGTTGCCCCCAGAAGGCGATCGCGGTGAGGATCCCGACCTGCGCCGGCCGCGCCCCGAGGTACAGGGCGAACGCCGTCATGATCGTGCCGGCCATGATCGCGTCGCAGGTCGACGAGAAGACGGCTTCGACGGTCAGGGTCCGCAGACCCCGCTTCAAGGTGGGCGCGTCGATATCGCTCTGCGGCCGGAACATCACTCGCCGGGCGGCGCGGCGTTCGGCTGCGAGCGTTCCGGCTCCATGGTGCACGCGCCGCTCGATCGGCCGCTGGCGGATGCGCCCTTGATCCGCCAGGTCGCCTGGCGGGCGGCCGGATCGGCGGCGATCGTCAGGATCATCGAGGCTGTGGTGATCGTCCCCTCCAGCCGCCCGCCGTCGGTGGTGCAGACGAAGACGCCGCACAGGTTCGGGCCGAAGTCTTTCGAGACCGGGCTCCATTCCTGCAGCGTGCGCGGCGCGAGCCGAAACACGCGGGGCTGGCGCGGCTCCTGCTGCACGGGCGACGCGGCGACGTCGCAGGTCACCCGCCAGGCGCCCTGCAGCGGCCCGCCGCCGGCCTGCAACAGCGCAGCGGCGACGCCAACGACCAAGCTCATCATGGTTGCGTCTCGCGATTGGAGCCACGCGCCGTCACGCAGACGGGCGCCGGCGTCCGCGATAGTAGGCGCAGCCGTCACGCTGGCCCTCCGGGTAAACCCGCAGCCAGCGCGCGCCAGCAACCGGGGAGCGGCCGTCAGCGCGCGGCCGCAGCGCCCATGTGCTCGGCGCCGGCGACCCGCGCGGCGGTGACCACGTTGACGAGCGCGAGGCCGGCTTCGGCGTCAGCCAGGCTCCGCAGCGTCGTCTCGGCGATCGCCTGCAACGCCTCCTCGGTGAGGAAGCCCTGGTGGCCGGTGATCAGGACGTTGGGGAAGGTCAGCAGCCGCTGGAAGACGTCGTCCTGGATGATCTCGTTCGACAGGTCCTCGAAGAACAGGTCGGCCTCCTGCTCGTAGACGTCCAGGGCGACGCCGCCGATCTTGCGCGACTTGAGACCTTCGATCAGCGCGACGGTGTCGATCAGCGCGCCGCGGCTGGTGTTCACCAGCACGACCCCCGGCCGCGCCCCGGCGATCGCCGCGGCGTTGACCAGATGCCGCGTCTCCGGGGTCAGCGGACAATGCAGGGTGATGACGTCGGCGCTCGCGAGCAGGGTCGGCAGCGGCACATAGCGGACGCCGTCTTCGACCAGCCCCGGATCCTCGACCACGTCGCTGGCCAGCACCTCGCAGCCAAAGCCCAGCCGCAGCGCGCGCGCAACCCGCGCGCCGATCCGGCCGGTGCCGACCACGCCGGCGACCCGCCCGCCGAGCGTTCGGCCGATCAGGCCGTCGAGCGCGAAGTTGTTTTCCCGCACGCGGGCCCAGGCGCGCGGGATGTTGCGCTCCAGCGCCAGCACCAGGGCGATGGTGAATTCGGCGACCGCCTCAGGGGAATAGGCCGGCACCCGCACCACCAGGATGCCCTTCGCCTCCGCCGCGGCGAGGTCGACGTTGTTGAAGCCGGCGCAGCGCAGGGCCACCAGCCGCACCCCGCCTTCGGCCAGCTGGCCCAGGGTGGCGGCGTCGAGCCGGTCGTTGACGAAGGCGCATACCGCCGGATAGCCACGCGCCAGCGGCGCCGAGGCGGCGTCGAGCCGCGCCTCGAAATAGTCGAGCTGGTGGTCGAACGCCTGGTTCGCCGCATCAAGGAAACGGCGGTCGTAAGCCTTGGTCGAGAACACCGCGACACGCATCCGCACCTCCTTCGGCCGGGCCGATATCTCCCTGAACGCGCGGGACGGCCGAAGACGCCGTCGCCCGCCGCTCAGAGCCAGCCGGAGCGTCGGAACCGCCCGAAGAGGACGCCGCAGATCAAGGCGATGGCGCCCAGCACCAGGAAGTAGCCGTACCGCCAGGTGAGTTCCGGCATGAACCGGAAGTTCATCCCATAGACCCCGGCGATGGCGGTCGGCACCGCCAGGATCGCGGCCCAGGCCGCCAGCCTGCGGGTGATCACCGTCTGTCCCTGCTGTTCCAGCAGCACGCCCGCTTCGAAGACGAAGCTCAACATCTCGCGGGCGCCTTCGGCCATGTCTTCGACCCGGCGCACGTGGTCGAGCACGTCGCGGAAATAGGGCCGCACCTCCGCGTCGATGCAGGGCAGCTCGACGTGCAGGATCCGGCTGCAGGTCTCGCGCATGGGGCCGAGGATCCGCTGGAAGCGCAGCAGTTCGCCGCGCAGGCGCAGTATCCGCCGCACGTCGGTGCGGGACAGCGGCTTTTCGGAGATCTCCTGCTCCATCCCCAGCACCTCCTCCTCGATCGTCTCGACGATCGGCAGGTAGCCGTCGACGATGAAGTCGAGGACGCCGTGCAGCACGTAGTCGACGCCGTGCTTCAGAAGCTGCGGCGAGGCCTCCAGCTGTCCGCGCAGCGGGGTGTGCGCGCGGACCGAGCCGTGGCGGACGGTGATGATGTGCTTGGGGCCGAGGAAGATCGCGGTCTCGCCGTAGTGGATCTCCTCGTCGTCCAGCCGCGCGGTGCGCGCGACGACGAACAGCTGGTCGCCATAAGCCTCGACCTTCGGCAGCTGGTGGGCCTGCAGCGCGTCCTCGACCGCCAGCGGGTGCAGCTTGAACCGCGCCTTCAGCAGGCCCAGCTCTTCAGCGCTCGGCTCATAGAGGCCGATCCAGGCGAACTCGCCCTCAGCCAGGTCCCAGCCGGCCGCCTCGTCGAACGACAGTTCCCGGTCACGCTGTCCGTTGCGGTAGACCACGGCGGCGATGACGGTCATGCGGACACCCTGCACTGCTGGCGAAGCTGCAAGCGAATCGCCGCCGTCCCGCAGAAAAGCGCCGAACGGCCCGCCGGCCAACCGCTAAGGCGCTCAGCCGGCCTCGCCGACCTCGACCAGCACCTTGCCCTTGGCCTTGCGATCCTGGATCCAGCGGATCGCGTCGCCGCCGCGCTCCAGCGGGAAGCGTGCGCTGATCAGCGGCTTGAGCCTGCCCTCGGCGTGCCAGGCGTAGAGCTCGGCCATGTTCTCGGCGTGCAGCGCCGGCGAGCGGGCGACGAAGTCGCCCCAGAACACGCCGACAATCGATGCGCCCTTCACCAGCGGCAGGTTGAGCGGGAGCGTCGGGATCTGGCCGCCCGCGAAGCCGACGACCAGATAGCGCCCTTCCCAGCCGATCGAGCGGAACGCCGGCTCGGCCAGCCGATCGCCGACGGGGTCGTAGACCACGTCGACGCCCTTGCCGCCGGTCAGCTCCTTGAGCGTCGCCTTGAGGTCCTGGGCGCTGTAGTCGATCAGCGCGTCGGCGCCGTACTCCGCCGCGATCTGCAGCTTCTCGGGGCTCGAGGCCCCGGCGATCACATGAGCGCCCATCACCTTGCCGAGTTCGACCGCGGCCAGGCCGACGCCGCCCGCGGCGCCCAGCACCAGCAGGGTCTCGCCGGGCTGCAGCCGGGCCCGCTGCTTCAAGGCGTGATGCGAGGTGCCGTAGGCCATGGTGAAGGCGGCGGCGACGTCGAGCGGCATGCCGTCCGGCACATGGGTGGTGCGCTCGGCGCGGGCGATCACATACTCGGCGAAGGCGCCCCAGTTGGTCAGCGCCGCCACCCGGTCGCCCAGCTTGAAGCCGTCCACGCCGAGCCCGACCTCGGCGATCACGCCGGACAGTTCGCCGCCCGGGCTGAACGGCAGCGGCGGCTTGATCTGGTACTTGTTCTCGATGATCAGCGTCTCGGGGAAGTTGACGCCCGCAGCCTGGGTCTTGATCAGCACCTCGCCCGGCCCCGGCTGCGGGATCGCGATCTCGCGCAGCGGCAGGGTCTCCGGCGGGCCATAGCTCTCGCAGACCAGCGCACGCATCATGCCGTCAGCCATCACTGCACCTGTCTTTCTCGCCGCGCTCGCGGCGCTCACATCGCCGTCAGGCCGCCGTCGAGCTTGAGCTCGGCGCCGGTCATCATGCGGCTGGCGTCGGAGGCGAGGTAGACCACCGCGGCGGCCACGTCCTCGACCTCGCCGATCCGGCCGAGCGGCACCTGGCGGGCCAGCTTGGCCAGGGCCGCCGGGTCGTCGCCGACGATGTCGTTCAACATCGCGGTCCGCACGAAGGTCGGATGGACCGAGTTGCAACGGATGTCCCAGCCGTGCTTGGCGCAGTGCAGCGCCACCGACTTGGTCAGCATCCAGACCGCGGCCTTCGAGGCGTTGTAGGCGGCCAGGTTGTGCGAGGCGATCAGCGCCGAAACCGAGGCGATGTTGACGATCGACCCCGGCTGGCTTTCGCGCATCAGCGGCAGGGCGTGCTTGCAGCCGAGGAAGACACTGTCGGCGTTGACCGACATGCCGCGCCGCCACTCCTCCAGGCTCAGGTCCTCGACCGAACCGAACGGCAGGACGCCGGCGTTGTTCACCAGCACCGACAGCCCGCCCATCTGCGCCCTGGCCGCGGCGACGGCGGCGTCCCAGGCCGCCTCGGAAGTCACGTCGTGGCCCAGGCCGAAGGCGACGCCCGCGCCACGCTCGGCGTTGATCTGCGCGGCCACCTCGGCCGCACCGGCGGCGTTCAGGTCGGTGACCAGCACCTGCGCGCCTTCGGCGGCCAGCGCCCGGGCGACCCCGGCGCCGACGCCCTGCGCCGCGCCGGTGACGAGAGCGGCCTTGCCGGCGAGGACGCGGCTCATGGCCGGACGCCCCCTCCGTCTCGCGCCTGCGGCGCGATCCACCTCCCCCGCTTCGCAGGGGAGGAGCGGATCGCTGCTCCCCCGCACGCTGGGGAGCTGTCAGCGAAGCTGACTGAGGGGGCGCTTGGCGTCGGCATCACGCCTCAGCGTCCCAGCGCCCGGGTCACCTTGCGGTCCGGCTCGATCCAGGCCGAGGTCGCGTAGATCATGTCGATCTTGGTCGCCTCGTTCAGCTCGGCCATGTCTTCGTCCGTGAGCCGGACGTCGGCGGCGCCGAGGTTGTCGTCGAGCTGGTGCATCTTGGTGGCGCCGATCAGCACGCTGGTGACGCCGGGGCGCGCCAGCAGCCAGGCGATCGCCACCTGCGGCACGGTGATCGCGCGCGCAGCCGCGATCCGCCGCATCACCTCGATCACCGCGAAGCCCTTCTCCTTGTCGATGCCGAGCGGATCGAAGCTGGAGAAGCGGTTGTCGGGCTTGGTCAGGTCCTCGCGGCTGTAGGCGCCGCTGAGGAAGCCGAAGGCCAGCGGGCTCCAGACGGTCATGCCCAGGCCGTAGCGCTGCATCATCGGCACGATGTCGCGCTCCACGTCGCGGCCGAGCAGCGAATAGTACATCTGGCCGTGGGTGAAGGGCGTCAGCCCCCGCGCCTTCTGGATCTCCATCGCCGCAGAGACCGTCCAGGCCGACCAGTTGGAAAAGCCGATATGACGGACCTTGCCGGCCCGCACGACGGCGTCGAACGCCTCCAGCGTCTCCTCCAGCGGCGTGAACGGGTCCTCGCGGTGGGCGACATAGAAGTCGATCCAGTCGGTGCCGAGCCGCTTCAGGCTCTGGTCGACGGACCACAGGATGTGCCGCTTCGACAGGCCGGTGCGCAGCAGCTCGCGGTCGGTGGTGCCGCGATTGCCGACCTTGGTGGTGATCACGACCTTGTCGCGGTGCGGCTTCAGCGCCTGGCCGAGCAGCACCTCGGACTCGCCGTCGGCGTAGACGTCGGCGGTGTCGAAGAAGTTGACCCCGGCGTCGAGCGCGCGGCCGACCAGCTCGTCGGCGAGGCCGGCGCCGACCTTATAGACCGTGCTCAGGGTCTGGTTGCCCTGGGTGAAGGTGAGCGCGCCAAAGCCCAGCCGCGAGACCACCAGGCCGGTGTTCCCGAGCGTCGCGTACTGCATTGCCGAAGTCCTATGGCTGGCGCCGGCCGCCTGTAAGACGGCCGGCGAAATTCGCGGCCTATTCCTTGGCCTTGCGGCCCGAACGGCTCAGGCGGAAGTCCGGCGGATAGAGGCTGTCGTTGTCCTTCACCGCGTTGTTCAGGCCCTTCTCGAAGGTCTCGTCGCCGAGCGTCAGCTCGCCGCCGTCGTTCGACACGGCCGGCAGCATCGACTCCAGCCAGGCGGTCAGGATCGAGCCCATGTACTCGCCCTGCTGCTGCTTCATGACCTCGAAGAAGGTCTTCTGCATCATCACCACGTCGGTCGGACGGGTGTTCGAACAGGCGGAGGCGTACTTCGCGACTTCGGCTTCGAGGTCAGCGCGCGCGACGACCTTGTTGACGAAGTTGCAGTCGTACATCTCCTGGGCGGTGAACGGCCGCCCGGTGAAGACCATCTCCTGGAACCTGCGGATGCCCATGGTGTTGGCCCACTGCCACATGCGCGGGCCCCAGCCGACGTAACGGAACGCCGGGTGGCCGAACAATGCGTCGTCCGAGGAGATGATGATGTCGGCGTCCGCCGCCTGGTAGAAGTGCCAGCCGTAGCAGTAGCCCTTCACCTCCAGGATGCTGATCTTCTTGAAGTCCTGCAGGCTGCGGCAGCCGTAGTTCGGGTTGGCGTACAGCTGGGTCAGCGACGCGAGATAGCGGTAGGAGTTCTTCGGCGGATACTTGACCCCCTCGTCGTCGCCGATCCGGAACTCCTTCAGCAGCGAGACCTGGGCCGTCTCCGACAGCATGTCGGCCTGCTCGGGCAGGTCGGCGCCGCCGCCGAGGTTGTTGCCGACGCCGCGGATCACCAGCACCTTCACGTCGTCGTCGACGTTGGCGCGGTGGATCAGGTCGGAATAGCGCAGCCGCGCGGCGATGGTCGGGGCGTTCAGGTGGTCGGGACGGTTGAGCGTGATCGTCGCGATCTTGGTCTTGGGATCCTTCTCGTAGAGGATGATCTCTTCGGGCGAAGGACGGTTCGCTTCGGACATCGCTGCACTCCCTTTCCTGTTCTTAGGCCTGCCGCCACGCCTTGGGTCGAGCCGTCGAGACGCAGGTTCCACTGTCGAGGACGGTGCCAGACGAAGGCCGCGGGCGCTCTACAGATCGCGCACAGAGATGGACAGTCGCGGCAAGGCCCGCTCAGGCCGGGGCGGGCGCCGGCGCCGGCTCGAAGGCGATCGGCAGGGTCTTCAGTCCCCAGGCGCCGAGGAACGGCCGCCAGACCACCGCGCCGGCGCGGCGCGGATTGCGCAGCCGCTGGGCGATCAGGTGCAGCCCCTCCTCAAGCTGGTTCCTGGCAATGAACTGGCCGAGGCAGATGTGTCCGCCGCGCCCGAAGGCGACATGCCGGGGACCGGCCGGCCGTTCGGGATCGAAGCTCAGCGGCTCGTCGTAGGCCGCCGGATCACGGCCGGCGAGCGAGGTGGCGAACACCACCATCGCCCCGGCCGGGAAGCGCACGCCCTCGTAGTCGAAGTCCTTGGCGACGGCGCGGTAGGGGGTGGTGATCGCCGAGTGGCGCAGCGCCTCCTCGACCACCTTGGCGCAGTAGGCCTGATCCTCGGCGCACCGCCGCCACATCTCCGGCCGCTCCAGCAGCATCTGCATGATCAGCGTCAGCATGTTCTTCGAGGTGTCGTAACCGGCGACCATCAGCACCAGCACCATGAAGCGCAGCTCGGTCGCGTCGAGCTGGCCGGCGTTCTTAGCGGCGATCAGGGCGTCGAGCAGGGACTCCTCATCGCCTGCGCCGCGGGCCTCGCGCTCGCCGACGAGTTCGTCGGCGAAGCTCCAGAGCACCTCCCAGCCGGCCATGAACAGCGGCTTGGCCGCCGGATCGAGGGTGAGCGAGGTCAACTGGTTGTCGAGCGCGGTGCGGATCTTCGGAATGGCCTCGGCCGAGACGCCCAACAGCCCGCTGATCACCGCGACCGGAAAGAAGGCGGCGAACTGCGCGAAGTCGAACGCGCCCGACGGGGCCCAGTCGTCGAGCAGCTCGGTGATCACCCGGCGCATCAGCGGCCGCGCCTGGTTGGCCTGACGCGGCGTGAAGGCCGTCGCCACGCTGGCCCGCAGCCGCGCGTGTTCGGGCCCCGACTGCGACAGCACCATCTCCTCCATGAAGCGCGCCCACATCGTGCCGCGCACCCCATAGAAGTCGACGACCCCGCCGAAGCCGGGCTGCAGGTGGTCGTCGTCGGCCAGCAGGTCCTTGGTCGCCTGATAGCCGTGGACCACATAGCCCTGGGAGAACCTGGCGAGCCACGGATGCTCGCGGCGCGCGGCCTCGATGTAGGGGTCGGGATTGGCGGAGAACTCGAGCAGCTCCACCGGCAAGACCGGCAGGACCTCGGACGCCTGATCCATGTCGTCTCCTTCCGCCCGGCGGCCTCGCGAGACGCGGCTGCCGAACGCTAGCGGATGATCACCGGGTACTGGACGCGGGGCTCGACCTTGTGGGTCTCGCGGTAGGACGGCGGCTGACGGCCGCCCTCGTCCTGGACGCCGTACTTCACCGCCAGCTCCGCGCCGATCAGCGTCTGGCCGGACAGCTCCATCAGCTTCGGATCGTTCCACAGCGCCCAGATGACGTGGCCGGTGAATTCCGGCGTCTCGATCTGTTCCTGCAGATAGCCGTACTTCTCCGGCTCCGCGGCGATGATGTTCTTCAGCCGGTCGGTCAGCAGCGCGCCCATCCAGATCGAGATAGCGGCGACGTTGAAGTCGGCGAAGTCGACGGCCATGTCGGCGGCGAACTTGTCCATGCCGGCCTTGTGCGCACCGTAGGCCGGGCCAAACACGTAGTGCACGGCGCCCGACGCCGAGGTGAAGATCACCAGGCCGCTCCGCCGCTCGACCATCTTCGGCGCCGCGTAATAGCTGGCGACGTAACCGCTGCGCAGGCCGACATCCATCAGGTCGACCAGCTTGAGCGGCTTCTCCCAGAAATGGCCCGGGGCGTTGAGTTCGTCGTAGATGGCCGCGGCGTTGTTGACGAGGATGTCGATCCGGCCCTGCTCGCGCTCGACCTGTTCGATCAGCGCCTTGACCTGCGCGTCGTCGCCGCTGTCGCAGCGCACGGCGATCCCCTTGCCGCCGGCGGCGGTGACCGCCTCGGCGGTCTCGTAGATGGTGCCGGGCAGCGGGTGGTCGCCGGACTTTTCCGAGCGGCCGGTGACGTAGACGGTGCAGCCGTGCGCGCCGAGCGCGATGGCGATGCCCCGGCCCGCGCCGCGGCTGGCGCCGGTCACCACGGCTACGGTCTTGCCCGGCTCGGCCATGTCGCCTCCCAAATGCCTCGGCCGTCCTTGGCGGCGACCGTTTCGCAAAGCTAGGCACATGCGCTACCCCTATGGCAAGCACGGCGGATCCGCCGCGCAGACCCGCGGCGAGGCGGGCGTGGTGGAGGAAGCGGGATGGGGCGCGAGCCCGACTATTTCTTCAGCCTGGAAGGGCCGCTCGACGTCGGCCCGAGCGCCGGGCAGATGCGCGCCGGCAACCTCGCCGGCTTCCATGCGCTGGTGCAGCGCTACGGCGCCGACCCGCGGCGGATGCTCGAGCGGCACGACATCGATCCCATCGCCTTCGCCGACCCCGACAACTTCATCGCCTGCGCAGGCGCGGTCGGCGCGCTGGAGGACTGCCGGGCGCGGTTCGACGCACCGCTGTTCGGGCTGGAGCTCGCCGAGCTGCAGGGACCGGACGTGTTCGGCTGCGTCGCGGCGCTGGGGCGAGCGGCGCCCACCTTCCGCGAAGGGCTGCAAGGGATCGTCGACTACCTGCCGGTGACCCATTCCCGCGAGGGCGAACTGGAGCTCGTCGCCACCGGCGAGACCGCCGAGCTGCGCTGGCGCGGCCACGGCGATTTCGCGGTGATCGAGCAGGCCAACTACCAGGCGCTGCTGCTGAACCTGAAGATCCTGCACATGCTCGGCGGCGCGGACTTCCGGCCCGCCTACGTCGACCTGGCGCTCAACGTTCCGGCGCGGGAGCTGGACGCGATCCAGGCCAAGGTCGACTGTCGGGTGACCGGACGCCGCGACGGCAACGCCATCGGCTTTTCGGTCGGCGTGCTGGAGCGGCCGGTCGGCACGGCCAACCGGCTGCTGTTCAGCCTGCTGGGCGGCTATCTGAAGCGGGTCAAGGCCGCCTCGGCCGCGACCACGGTGGAGCGGGTGGAGAGCTACATCCGCGGCGCCCTGCCCTCCGGCGCCTGCACCATCGCCCGCTGCGCCCGCAAGCTCGGCGCCTCGGTGCGCACCTTGCAGCTGCGGCTGAGCGAGAGCGGGGTGCGGTTCTCCGACCTGGTGGAGAAGCAGCGCATCGAGCTGGCCACCGCGGCGCTGCGCAACGGCCAGGCCAGCGTGCACGAGGTCGCCGCGATGCTCGGCTATTCCGAACAGGCGAGCTTCGGCCGCGCCTTCAAACGCTGGACCGGGGTGACGCCGCGGGCTTACCGCGGCGCCGCCTGAAACGGCTCAGTTCGCGCGGATGCGCTCGAAGGTCTTGGGGTTGAAGAAGGCTTCCACCTTCTTGCCGTTGGCGTCGTAGCCGTAGACCTCGTAGCAGCCGTTGAACTTCTGCAGCTTGCGCACGGTCCAGCCCTGCTTCTGCAGCTCCTTTTGCAGCTCGACAGTCGGGCGGCGCTCGCTGCGCGGCACGTCCGGGCACGAGACGTCGCCGTGGGCCGCGGCGGAGCCCGCCACGGACAGGCCGGCGAGCAGAAGTCCAAGTCCGATAAGCTTGCGCATCGTTGTTCCCGGGTTGGTGACGATCAGGGAGTCGCGCCGGCGAGCACGGGCTGAGCGCCCGGCCGCGACGGGTCGGTGACGAAGCCGATCTTGGTCAAGCCGGCCTTGGCCGCCTCGCTCATCACGTCGGCGATCGCCTCATAGCGCGCCTGGCGGTCGATCCGCAGGTGCAGCTCCGGCGTCGGATCCTGGGCGGCGGCCGCGGCCATCCGCTGAATCATCTGGGCGCGGTCGATCTTCTCGCCGTCCCAGTACATCTGGCCCGCCCCGTCGAGCGCGAACTGCACGCTCTTGGCCTGGCTCATGTTCGGCGTGCTCGACACCTTCGGCAGATCGACCTTCACCGAATGGGTGAGCAGCGGCGCGGTGACGATGAAGATCACCAGCAGCACCAGCATGATGTCGACCAGCGGAATGACGTTGATGTCCGCCATCGGCGCGCTGTTGCGATTGCTCCCGAAGCCTCCGAACGCCATGGCTCAGGCCCTCCGGGCGGCTTCAGGCGCCAGGCGGGTCACCTGGGCGGCCTGGTCGTCGACCTTCGCGCCGGTGGCCAGGAAGGAGAACAGGTCGTGGGCGAAGCCGTCGAGGCGGGCCAGCGTGATGCGGTTCAGGCGGACCAGGAAGTTGTAGCCGAGCACCGCCGGGATCGCGACGGCCAGGCCGATCGCGGTCATGATCAGCGCCTCGCCGACCGGGCCGGCGACCTTGTCGAGCGTGCCCGAGCCGGACATGCCGATCGCCACCAGCGCGTGGTAGATGCCCCACACCGTGCCGAGCAGGCCGACGAACGGCGCGGTCGCGCCGATCGAGGCCAGGATGGTCAGGCCGGACTCCATCTCCGAGGTCTCCTCGTCGATCGTGCGGCGCAGCGCCCGGGTCAGGTACTCGCCGGCGCTGCCGGCTTCGCCCAGCCGCGCGCCGCCGTGGCGCTCATGGTGGCGGCTGGCGACGATGCCCTGATGGGCCAGGTTGGAGAACGGCTCGTCCGGCGCCGTCTCCTCAAGCCGGCGGGCGACCTGGTCGAGCGAGCTGGCGTTCCAGAAGAAGTCGAGGAACTGCGCCGCGCGCTTGCGGGCGCGGAAGCCGGCCACCGACTTGGTGACGATGATGTACCAGCTGGAGACCGAGGCCACGGCCATGATCACGAGGATCGTCTTAGCCAGCAGGTCGGCCTGGGTGATGAAGTGGCCAAAGCCAAGCGAGGGTTCCATGGGACTGCTCAACGATCCTTAAGTTCGAATTCGAGAGGCACGACGACCGAGGCGCTGACCGCCTGGTCGCCGCGCTTCGCCGGCACGAAGCGCCAGCGGTTCTTGACGACGTCCAACGCCGCCTGATCGAGCAGCGGGAAGCCGCTGCTGCGCGCGATCTCCACCCGCTCCGGGCGGCCGTTGGCGTTGACGAAGACGTGCAGCTTCACCACGCCCTGCTCGTGCTTGCGCCGCGAGACGTAAGGGTACTGCGGCCCCGGGTTGTTCAGGTAGGCGGCGGTGAAGTTCGGCGGCGTGGTCGCCGGACCGGTCGCCGCCGCGCTCGGCGCGGCCGCCGGCGACGGCGGCGCGGAGGACGCCTGGACGGCGAGGCTCCAGGCCGGACCGGCTCCTCCGGCGGCGGCGCGGTCATCGGCGAGGCGGTCGGCCGCGCGGCGGCGACCATCTTCGGCTGCGGCGTCGGCGGCTTCGGCTGCGGCTGCGGCGGGGGCGGTTCCGGCACGGCGGTCGGCGCGGCCGGGGTCTCGGAGATCATCGAGACCATGATCGACGGGGTCGGCGGCGGGGCCTTGGTCTTCAGGCTGGCCAGTGCGAGGCCGCCGACCAGCCCGACGTGGAGCGCCGCCACGGCGGCCCAGGCCGCGACGCGCTGGCCGCGGCTCAAGGCGCGTGCGCGACGATAGTCGACAGCCGATCCGGCCGAGGAGGAAAGGACGCTTGCGGTCATCTCAGGTGTGGGCCCAGCGGCGCAGCAGGTTGTGATAGACGTGGGTCAGCTTCAGCAGGCTCGCGTCCGTCGGACCGACCGCCGGAGTCAGCCCCTGGATCGCCTGGTCCAGGTCGAACAGCAGGGTGCGCTCGCCCTCGTCGCCGACCAGGCTTTCGATCCAGAAGAAGGACGCCAGGCGAACCCCGCGGGTGACCGGCGCGACCTGATGCAGGCTGCTCGACGGGTAGAGCACGAGGTCGCCGGCCGCGAGCTTGGCGCTCTGCACGCCGAACGGGCCTTCGATCTCCAGTTCGCCGCCGTCGTAGTCCTCGGGCTCGGACAGGAAGAGCGTCGCCGACAGATCGCTGCGCAGGGTGACGCCGTCGCGCGGGCTGCGCAGCACGGCGCTGTCGACATGCGCCCCATAGCCGCCGCCGGCCTCGTAGCGGTTGAACTTCGGCGGGAAGATCCGTCGCGGCAGGGCCGCGGAGACGAACAGCGGATGGCTCTGCAGCCGGCGCAGCAGATGGTCGCCGAGGTTGACGGCGGCCTCGGCGTCGTCGTCGAGCTGCAGGTTCTGCTTCTGGTGGCGCGCCAGCGAGCCGGCGGTCGCCGCCCCGTCGCGCCATTCGGCCGCCTCCAGCAGCGTCCGGTACTGCGCGACCTCTTCCTTGGAGAGGACCTGTTCGATCGCGATCAGCATGCCGCCACCTCCACCTTGCGGATGTCGGCCAGGGTCGCACAGCCGGCCAGGGCCATGCAGAGCTCGAGCTCCTCGCGCAGCAGCTTGATCATGTGCCCGACGCCCAGGGCCCCGGCAACGCTCAAAGAGCAAGCCTGCAGGCGGCCGACCAGCACGGCGTCGGCGCCCAGCGCCAGCGCCTTGAAGACGTCGCTCCCGGAGCCGACACCGCTGTCGAGCAGCACGCTGGCGCCCTCGCCGACCGCCGCGCGGATCCGCGGCAGCACCGACAGGCTGGCTGGCGCGCCGTCGAGCGCGCGGCCGCCGTGGTTGGAGACGATCACCCCGGCCGCTCCGCGGGCCAGCGCCGCGACGGCGTCGTCGGGATGCATCACGCCCTTCACCCACACCGGCAGCGTGGTCGCCGCGATCAGCCGGTCGAGGTCGTCCCAGCCCGGGGCCTCGGCCATCATGCCCTGCAGGATGCGGCTTTGGCCGGCGGCGAGCGTGCGCGCAGGGGCAGCCGGATAGGCTTGCAGATTGGCCGCCGCGGCGGCTTCGGGGCGGAATCCGGCGCGCTGCGCGCGCAGGCTCGGCGCCTGGACCGGCGCGTCGACCGTCAGCACGATCGCGGCGTAGCCGGCCGCCTCGGCGCGGCGCACCAGGTCGAGGGTCGCGGCCCACCATGGCTGGGCATAGAGCTGGAACCAGCGATCCGGCCCGGCGACCGCGGCGATCTCCTCCAGCGTGAAGGACGACAGGGTGCTGCAGACCAGCCCGGTCTCCGTGGCCGCCGCGCCGCGCGCCGTGTCGAGCTCGCCCCGCGGGTGGAACAGGGCTTGATGGGCGACCGGCGCCAGGAAAATCGGGTGCGGCCGCTCACGGCCGCCGAGCGTCAGGCGCGTGTGGCCGCTATCGACGCGGCGCAGCACCCGCGGGATCACCGTCGCCTGCTCGAACGCCTGACAGTTGCGCAGCAGGGTGATCTCGTCGCCGGCCCCGCCGGCCAGATAGGCGAGCACGGCCGGGTCGAGCGCGTCCGCCGCCAGCCGCTCGTAGTCGCGGGCGCAACGGACATCGGCAGGGATGGCGGAAAGCGGGGCCATAGCAAACTCAGAATACGGAAACAGGCCGGGCTTGCGCCCGGCCTGTTCCGACGACGTCATGTCGACGACTAGAACTCATAGTTCAGGGTGAAGCGGACGTTGCGCCCGTCGCCCCGGTACAGGAAGTTCTGACCGCGATAGGCCGCCAGATAGTACTTCTCGTCGGTGACGTTGTTGAAGTTCACCCGCGCTTCGAGGTCCTTGTTCAGGCGGTAGGCCGCGAACAGGTCGCCGGTCCAGTAGGCCGGGATCGGCACAGTGAGAATGCCGGTGCCAGGGATCAGGGCGGCCGCGGTGTCGGGCTGACCGCCATAGCGCTTCCCTTCGTACCGCACCACGCCGCCGAAGTAGAAGTTCTCGGTCAGCTGGTAGCGGGCCTGCACCGAACCCGAGGCGTTGGCGAAGTTCGACAGCCGCTTGCCGACCCGGTCGGCCACGGCCGACTCCAGGACCTTGCTCTTCATGAAGGTCACGCCAGCCTGCACCATCAGCTTGTCGGTCACGGCGCCGGTGGCGCCGAACTCGACGCCGCGGACGCGGTTCTTGCCCGAGTTGGGATCGTTGCCGGCGGCGACGGAGGTGTAGCCCTCCCCCTCAATGACGTCGCTCTTGGTGGTCTGGAATGCGGCCGCGGTGAGCAGCAGGCGCTCGCCGAAGATGTTCCACTTGGTGCCGACCTCGAGGTTCTCCGACCGCTCCGGCTTGGCGCCGATGCTGCCGGTTAGCGGATCGATGATCAGGCCGCCGTAGCCGGAATTGGTGCCGACGTCAGACTCGCCGCCGTTGATGTCGGCCGAGGACGCCCAGGCGAAGTAGACCATGCCGTCGTCGGTGACCTTGTAGGTCAACCCGAGGTTCCCGCTCCAGATGGTGTCGGAGTCCTTGTAGGGGGTCCGAACAAGGGTGGTGGTGTTCTGGGTCGTGACCTTGATGTCGTAGTCGTCGAAGCGGACGCCGGCGAACACCGACAGCTTGTCGGTGAGATCGAAGGTGTCCATCGCGTAGCCGGAGATGGTCTCGACCGCCCAGTCGATGTCGAAAAGCCCCTTGGTGATCTGCCGGTTCATCAGGCTGTTGAGGCCGTTCACCGGCAGGCCGTTCGCGCCAAAGATGCAGTAGTTGTTCGGCGTCGTCGGATTCGGATTGGTCGTTCCGGCGGGAACGGCGCAGTTGAACGCCCCATTGTTCGTCACCCGGTAGACGCCGTTCTTCACTTTTTGGTCGGCGTACTCGGCGCCGAACACGAACTGGTGCTTCATGCCGAACAGCTCGGTGTCGAGGAACAGGTTCGTCTGGTTGGCGAAGTACTCGACGTCCTGCCAGCCCTGATGGGTGCTGAGCGTCGCGCTGGTGTAGGCGCCGCCCGGGCCGTTCAGGCTGGTGGCCGCGCCGCGCGTGCCGGTGACCACGTAGCGGTTATAGGTCTCGCCGTAGCGGCTGAGGTTGGTGATCCGCAGGTTCGGGTTGAACTGGTACTTCACCCGGGCCGTGAAGGTGTCGACGTCCGACTTCAGGAAGTCCTGGTCCTGGACATAGACCGGCACATCCGCCCGCGGCGCGCCGTTGAGCAGATAGGTGCCGATGTCCGGCTTATCCTTGGCGCGCAGGCCGTAGTAGTCGAGCGTGATGCTCAGGTCGTCGGTCGGCGAGTAGAGGCCCGACAGGGCCAGGCCCTTGCGCTCACGGTTGGCGGGGCTGAGGCCCGGGACGTCCTCGGTCGTGTAGAGGCCGTTCAGGCGCACCGCGAGGGTGTCGCCGAAGGTGCGGTTGACGTCGAGCGTGCCACGGAAGTGGTCGTCGGAGCCGACGCCGAGGGCCGCCTTGCCGAAGTTCAGGTTGGTGTTGGCCTGCTTGGTGATGGCGTTGATCGTGCCGCCCGCCGCGCCGCGGCCGGCGAAGCTCGAGTTCGGGCCCTTGGTGATTTCGAGTTGCTCGACCGCGAAGCTCTCACGGGTGGCCATGCCCGGGTCGCGCAGGCCGTCGACGAAGACGTCGCTGCGGGCTTCCTGGCCGCGGATGATGTAGCGGTCGCCGAAGGCGTTGCCGTTTTCGCCGGTGCCGAGGGTGATGCCCGGAACGCCGTCAAGGATCGCCCGCAGGTCGGTCTGGCCGGAGTCTTCGATTTCCTTGGCGGTCAGCACCTGAATGGTCGCCGGCGTCTCAGCCAGCGGACGGAGGCGACGCTCGTCTCCCGAGGTGCGGGCCTTGTAGGGGACGCCAACCTGAGCGTTCGGGTTCGGATCGATCGCGGTGTCCTGCACCTTCACCGTGGCGAGCTCGGTGTCCTGCGCCTGGGCCGCGATCGGCATCAGCATGGCCGCCGAAAGGCCCAGTATGGCGGCGCGCGGCGCGACGCTCGCGCGGAGGCTCGCAGGACGGCTCAGCGCCGGCTTCGAAACGCTCATCTTCGTTAGATCCCCTCTGCCGACCTTTGCGGTCGTTGACTTGAGGCGCCGCTGTTATTGCGAATAGATCGCAGGTGCAACGGTTAAGTTGCAACTCGCTCTCATTTGCGCCGCAAACGCCTTAAAGCAGGTGGAACAGGAGCAGGATGATCAAGATCAAGGGCGCGCCTGCCCCGGTGGCGAGCAGCGGCCAGGTCAGCGGGCGGCCGCGCGCATAGAGGCAGGCCAGCGCCAGGCCGGTGGCGGCGAACACCAGGCAGCCGATGGCGAAGACGTCGATGAACCAGCCCCAGGCGCGGCCGGAGTTGCGGCCGGTGTGCAGGTCGTTGAGCGCGCCCACCACCCCGCGATTGGAGGTCTCGTAGGTCAGCGCGCCGGAAACGCGGTCGAAGCTCAGCGCGCGTTCGCCGCCCGGCCGGGGAAGCGCGGCGGTCACCTCGTCCTCCGACCATTCGGCGAGATCCCCGGAGAGGTCGAACTGCAGTTGCGCGTTGACCCAGGCGGCCACCGGCGCGGGCAGCGGCGCCGCGCCCTCGCTCGGTCCCGACGCCAGCTGCGCGGCCAGCGCCGCGGGCAGCTGCAGCGTGCGGCTGGTGGTTTGCGGCTGCGGCTCGAAGACGTCGGCGTGGTTCAGGGTGATCGCCGTGCCGGCGAACAGCAGCATGCACGCCAGACAGAGCGCCGCGCTGACCCAGTGCCAGAGCCGCACCTGCTGCAGCCAGAAGGACCGCCGCCGCCAGGCGCTCGGCTCCGACGCCGCGGCCGGACGGGCGGATTTCGATGCGGCGCGGTCCAGCGGAGCCTCCATGGTCAAGCAGCGCGCGCCCTCATGCCCCGGGCGCCGACGCGGCGCCAGAGGCGATCCGCCGCGACGACGCCTGGTTGCGAAGCTGTCATCGGTTCCCGCAAGGTGCGGCCGCCTGCGGTGAGTCGGTGGGGGGCGCAGGGTAGATGCTGTTCAGCTCAATCATCTTCATCTTCTATTTTCTGCCGGTCTTCCTGCTCGGCTACTACCTGAGCGGCTGGCGCACCGCGGCGCTGCTGACCGGCAGCGTGGTCTTTTATGTCTGGGGCGAAGGTCCCTACGTCCTGCTGCTCGGCGCGCTGATCCTGGCGAACTGGGCCGCGTCGCAGGCGATGGAGCGGACGGTTGCGGCCGGGCGACGCCGCGCGATCCTGATCGGCATCGTCGCCCTCGACCTCGCCGTGCTGGGCTTCTTCAAGTACGCGGGCTTCCTGGCGCACAACCTGAACGCCGTGCTGCCGGCGCTGCGCCTGCCGGAGCTCCAGCTCGCCCTGCCGCTGGGGATCTCGTTCTTCACCTTCCAGCTGATCAGCTACGTGGCCGACGTCTACACCCGCGCCGTGCCGGTCGAGCGCGGGCTGACGCGGTTCGCCGCCTACATCCTGATGTTCCCGCACCTGATCGCGGGGCCGATCGTCCGCTACGCGCACATCCGCGACGAGCTGCACGCCGACCGCCGCCGCACCGGCCAGATCGGGCTGGGCCTGCAGTACTTCATCGTCGGGCTGAGCCAGAAGGTGCTGATCGCCAACACCCTGGCGCCGCTGGCCGACCACGCCTTCGACATGCCGGTCGCCGGGCTGGAGCCGACCACCGCCTGGCTGGGCGCGGTGGCCTATACGCTGCAGATCTATTTCGACTTCTGCGGCTACTCCAACATGGCCATCGGCCTGGCCTTCCTGCTGGGCTTCACCTTCCCGAAGAACTTCGACTACCCCTACGTCTCGCGCTCGATGACCGAATTCTGGCGGCGCTGGCACATCAGCCTGTCGTCCTGGTTCCGCGACTACGTATACATCCCGCTGGGCGGCAACCGCGCCGGCAAGCTGAAGACCGTGCGCAACCTGCTGGTGGTGTTCCTGCTCACCGGCTTCTGGCACGGCGCGGCCTGGAACTTCATCGCCTGGGGCCTGTTCCACGGCGGCTTCCTGCTAATCGAGCGGTTCGGCCTCGGCAAAGCGCTGGAGCGCGCGCCGCGGGTCGTCGGCCACGTCTATGCGCTGCTGGCGGTGCTGATCGGCTGGGTGCTGTTCCGCGCCGCCGACCTCGACAAGGCGCTCGGCTTCTACGCCGCGATGGTCGATTTCGGCGCCGCCCGCGCGCCCGACACCGCGCTGCGCCTGCTGCTGGACCGCGAGACGATCGCCGCCCTGGTGCTCGGTGCAATCTTCGCCCTGCCGGTGCTGCCGTGGCTCGGCGAGCGGCTGCGGCTGCCGCGCCTGCCGGCCTCGGCCCACCTGCCCGCTCGGCTCGATCCGCACGGCGTGCACGTGCTGTCCGTCACCCTGCTCGCCGGCGGGCTCTTGGTCAGCGTCGCCAAGCTGGCGAGCTCGAGCCTCAACCCCTTCCTCTACTTTCGGTTCTAATGCGCCCCCTTCCCAAGCGTCATTGGCGGCGGCTGACCGCCACCTGCCTGGCGGTGCTGGCCGCCGGCCTGCTGCTGCCGGCCGCGCTCGACCCGCCGGACCTGCAGGAGAACCGCGAGCCGCGCGCGGCCCCCGCCACGCCGCGCTCGCCGGCGGAGCTGCGCGCCTGGCCCAAGGCGATGGACGCCTATGTCACCGACAGCTTTCCGGCGCGGACCCACCTGATCGCGGCGCTCAACTTCCTGCGCTACCGGCTGGGCGTCAGCGGAGCCGAGCAGGTGATCGTCGGCCGCGACGGCTGGCTGTTCTACGACAACGGCCGGCACTTCGACGTGGCGCGCAACAACCCGGCCTTCACCGACGACCAGGCGCGCGACTGGCTGGCCGGCCTGGCCGGCCGCACCGAATGGCTGAAGGCCCGCGGCGTCCACCATCTGCTGCTGATCGGTCCGGACAAGGAGATGATCGTCCCGCAGTACGGTCCGGACTGGTACCGCGGCCCGGACCCCAACCGGCCGGCCCCGCTGCTCGGCCGGCTGAACGCCGTGGCCGGCGTCGGCGAGATCGTCGATCCGGGCCCGGTGCTGCAGCAGCAGGCTCGCTGGGGCCTGAACGTCTACAATCCTTATGAGACCCACTGGACCGGGCTCGGCGCCTACCAGGCCTACGTCATGGTGATGCAGCGGCTGGCGGCCGCCGGGATCACCGACGGCCCTCGCCCGATCGCCGCCTTCCGCGAGATCACCGACGACCCGCACAAGCCGCGCAACCTGTCGCAGATGCTCGGCGTCGCCAGCTTCGTCGACGCCGACTATCAGCAGTTACGCGATCCGCAGACCGCCAGCAACACCGTCTGGCTGACCGAGAAGCAGAACTGGACGGCGCCGCAGGTCATCGAGACCGGGCACGCCGGCAAGCCGGTGCTGCTCATGCTGCGGGACTCCTTCAGCCTCGCCCTGCTGCCCTTCCTGGAGGGCCACTTCAGCCGCATCGTGCTGTACCACCATCAGGACGGGTTCTGGCGGCCGGAGCTGGTCGAGCGCTTCAAACCCGACGTGGTGATCTTCGAAGTGATCGAAAGCGGCCTGCAGTACGTGATGAACGGCTCGCCGCCGGCCTCGGAAGCCGCCCAGGCGCAGATCGCCCGCGCGCTCGCCGCGCCGCACCGGGTGGTCCCGCAGGCCGCCTCGGTCGCCGCGCCGAGCCGGCGGATCGAGGGCGACGGCGCTGACAACAAGCTGCACGGCGGCCGCAAGAGCGACGCGATCCACGGCCGCGCCGGCAACGACACGCTCGACGGGCGGGCCGGCGACGACGTGCTGCACGGCGGCCGCGGCGCCGACCGGGTGTCGGGCGCCGAAGGCCGCGACTGGGTGAGCGGCGACCGCGACGACGACACCCTGACCGGCGGTCCGGGCGCCGACCGCTTCCACATCGCGCCGGGCTTCGGCGCCGACGTCGTCACCGATTTCGCCGCCGCCGACGGCGACCTCGTCGAGCTGCCGACCGGCGCGCCCTACACCGTCCGGCAGAGCGGCGCGGACACGGTGCTCGAACTGGCCGGCGCGCGGCTCACCCTGCGCGGCGTGCGCGCCGCCGACCTGCCGGCCGGGTGGGTGGTCTTCCGCTGAACTGGAACCAGTTCAGAATGCTCCAGCCTCAGTGTGACGCCCGGGCGCTGGCGATCGCGCGGCGCAGGACCTGGGTGATCTCCTCGGCCGAGTAGGGCTTCTGCACCAGCTCGAAGCCCTGCGAGCCCTCGGCGGCCAGCACATGGCTGTAGCCGCTGGTCAGGATCACCGGCAGCCTGGCGTTGCGCCGGCGGATCTCGCGGGCCAGCTCGATGCCGCTCATCCCCGGCATCACCACGTCGGAGAAGACCGCGTCGAAGCCCTGCGGTTCGGCCTGCAGCAGCTTCAGCGCCGCCTCGGCGTTGGCCGCCCAGCGGGTCTCGAAGCCCAGCTCCGTCAGCATCTGGGTGGAGAAGGCGCCGACCTGCTCGTTGTCCTCGACCACCAGGATGCGGCCGCGGGCAGGGCCGGGAAGCTCTTCCCAATCGCTCTCATCGACCGGGCCCGGCCGCTCCGACGAGCGCGGCAGGAACAGGGTGAAGACCGCGCCCTTCCCCAGTTCGCTGTGCACGTCGACCTCGCCGCCGGACTGCTTGGCGAAGCCGTAGACCTGGCTCAGCCCCAGCCCCGTGCCCTTGCCCGCCGCCTTGGTGGTGAAAAACGGCTCGAAGATCTGCGCCAGCTTGTCGGCGGGAATGCCGACGCCGGTGTCGCTCACCGCAACCGCCACGAAGTGACCTTCGGCCGACTGATGGCCGCGCACCGGCGGCACCCGGTCGACCGGGTGGATGCGAATGGTCAGCCGCCCGCCGGTCTCCATGGCGTCGCGCGCGTTGACCGCCATGTTCACCAGCGCCGTCTCGAACTGGGTCGGATCGGCTTCGGTGAAGCAGGACTCGCAGTCGAGCCGGGTGACGAGCTCGATCTGCGGGCCGACCACCGTGCGCAGCATATCGCAGATCCGCTCGACCCGCCCGCCGACGTCGAACACCTCCGGCTTCAGCGCCTGGCGACGGGCGAAGGCGAGCAGCTGGCCGGTCAGCTTGGCCGCGCGCTCGGCGGTCTCGGCGATGGCCTCGACGTAGCGCCGGCGCCGCTCCTCCGGCAGCCCCTCGCGCTGCAGCAGGCCGGCCGAGGAGCGGATCACCGTGAGCAGGTTGTTGAAGTCGTGGGCGACGCCGCCGGTCAGCTGGCCGATCGCCTCCATCTTCTGGCTTTGCCGCAGGGCGTCCTCGGCGTTCAGCCGGGCGGTCACCTCTTCGGCCACGCGCAGTTCGAGCGTCTCGTTGAGCTGGCGAAGCGCAGCCTCGGCCTCCCGGCGCTCGGTGACGTCGAGCACGAATTCGACGACCTCGTCGCCGATCCGACGCCCGGCGAACAGCCCCCACCAGCGGCTGCCGTCCTTGCGGAAATACTGCTTCTCGTACGGGGTGGTCTCGCCCCGTTCGGCGATTTCCGCGACCGCATTCCGCGACGCCGGGTGGAACTCCGGCGGCGTGAAGTCCTGCCAGCTCTTGCCGAGGGCCTCCTGCCGGGAGAACCCGGTCATCTGCAGAAAGGCGTCGTTGGCGTCGGCCAGGCGGAAGTCCCCTCCGCCCCAGAACAGCACTCCGACGGTGCGGATCCTGAAGGCCTCGTTGAGCCGGGTCTGCGCCTGTTTGCGGGCGGTGATGTCCTCGACCACCGCGACGAAGTAATCCGGCTCGCCCATCTCGTCGCGAACCAGCGAAACGGTGAGGCTCACCCAGACGATGTCGCCGCGTGGAGTGACGTATCGCTTGTCCTTGGCGTAGGTCGCGACCTCGCCGGCCAGCAGCGCCTGGGCGTCGGCCATGTCCGAGGCCAGGTCGTCGGGGTGGGTGATGTCCTGGAAGCGCCGACGCAGGAGCTCCTCGCGGCCGAAGCCAGTGATCTTGCAGTAGCGGTCGTTGACCTCGAGGAAGGCGCCGTCCGGGCCGATGCGCGCCACGCCCACAGCCACCTGGTCGAAAACGCCGCGGTAGCGCTGCTCGGCGGCCTGCAGGTCGGTCAGGCGCCGCCTCCGGTCGGTGATGTGCTCGATCGTCAGCACGAGGCCGCCGACCTGGCCGTCCGGCGTGCGCCAGGGCCGCATCGCCCAACTCATCCAATCCAGCTGGCCGTCGGCGCGCGCCACCTCCTCCTCGGCCTGCAGCGCCTCGCCCTGCAGCGCCCGCCGGTGCAGCTGCCGCCAGCGGTCCGGCGCGCCCGGGAAGACGTCGTAGTGCGACCGCCCGGCGAGCGGCTCGGCGGGGTCCAGGCCGTGCTCGATCCGAAACTGACGGGAGCCCGCGAGGTAGCGCATCTCACGGTCGAAGATGGCGATCGAAATCGGCGCGACCTCGATCGCGTCCGGCAATAGATTGCCCGCCGACGGCGCTGGCGCGTTCCCAACGTCCATCTGCGCCGACACGCTCCTTCACTCATTTACAGGAAGCAAATGATTGAAAGGCCGGGTTTGTTGCCGCGACGGCCGGCGCGAGAGCCTACACTCTGGTCTGCCGCGCGGAACGGCCGCGAGAAGCGCCGCGTTGCCGGGCCACACAGGGTCCGTTAGCTCAGGTGCAGGGTGAATATTCGAGGTGGTCCAATGCTTGGCCTGATGCAGGATTGGCCGCTCACGGTCGACAAGATCCTCGACCATGCCCGCAGCTGGCACGGCGACGCCGAGATCGTCACCCGCTCGGTCGAAGGGCCGATCGTGCGGACCACCTACGCCGAGGTGCACAGTCGCGCGCGGCGGTTGTCCAACGCGCTGCATGCGCTGGGCGTGGCGCCCGGCGACCGGGTGGCGACCCTGGCCTGGAACACCGCGCGGCACCTCGAGGCCTGGTACGGCATCATGGGGATGGGCGCGGTCTGCCATACGCTCAACCCGCGGCTCCACCCCGAGCAGCTCTGCTACATCATCAACCACGCCGGCGATAAGGTGATCCTCGTCGACCTGACCTTCGCGCCGCTGCTGCTGGCCCATCGCGACAAGATGCCGAACGTGCAGCACATCGTCGTGCTGACCGACGAGGCGCACCTGGCGGCGGCGAACCTCCCGGGCCTGCTCTGCTACGAGACCCTGGTCGCCGCCCAGGCCGACGATTTCGCCTGGGGCGGCTTCGACGAGAACACCGCCGCGGGGCTCTGCTACACCTCCGGCACGACGGGCGCGCCGAAGGGCGTGCTCTACTCCCACCGCTCGAACTTCCTGCACACCCTGGTCACCCTGGGCGGCGACCTTCTGGGGATCAGCTCGCGCGACGTGGTGCTGCCGGTCGTGCCGATGTTCCACGCCAACGCCTGGGGGCTCAGCTTCTCCGGCCCGGCGGTCGGCGCGAAGCTGGTGATGCCGGGCGCCCGGCTCGACGGCGCCTCGGTGCACGAGCTGCTGGAGAGCGAGGGCGTGACCTTCTCCGCCGCAGTGCCGACCATCTGGCAGATGCTGCTCACCCACCTGCGCCAGAGCGGCGGCAAGATCACCACCCTGAAGCGGGTGGTGATCGGCGGCGCCGCGGTGCCCGAGTCGCTGGTGCGCGCCTTCCAGGACGACTACGGCGTCGAGGTGACCCATGCCTGGGGGATGACCGAGACCTCGCCGCTCGGCACGGAGTCCAACCCGACCGCCAAGACCCAGGCGCTCGACCCGGCCAGCCAGTTCCGGCTGAAGATGAAGCAGGGCCGCCCGCCGCTCGGCATCGAGATGAAGCTGACCGACGACGCTGGCCGGCTGCTGCCGCACGACGGCAAGACCTCCGGCCACCTGAAGGTGAAGGGCCCGTTCGTCTCCAAGGCCTACTTCGGCGGCGACGGCGGCGACATCCTCGACCCGGTGGGCTTCTTCGACACCGGCGACGTCGCCACCATCGACGGATACGGCTTCATGCAGATCACCGACCGGGCGAAGGACGTCATCAAGTCCGGCGGCGAATGGATCTCCTCGATCGAGATCGAGAATCTGGCGATGGGCCATCCCAAGGCGGAGCTGGCCGCGGTGATCGGCGTGCGCCACCCGAAGTGGGACGAGCGGCCGGTGCTGCTGGTCAAGCTGAAGCCGGACGAGACCGCCACGCGGGCCGAGTTCCTCGACTTCCTGGAAGGCAAGATCGCCAAGTGGTGGACGCCGGACGACGTGCTGTTCGTCAGCGACATCCCGCTCGGCGCGACCGGCAAGATCGACAAGAAGGTCCTGCGCGAGCGAATGAAGGATTATATGCTCCCATCAGCGCCATAAGGCGTTAGAACGATGCCGAACACGGCATCCGGGAGGATCACGTATGCCCCAGACCGCTTCTCCCGCGCTTGATTTCAACCTCGGCGAGACCACCGACGCGATCCGCGAGACCACCGCCCGCTTCGCCGCCGACAGAATCGCGCCGCTGGCCGCGCGGATCGACGCGGAGAACAGCTTCCCGCGCGAACTCTGGCCGCAGATGGGCGAGCTCGGCCTGCACGGGATCACCGTCGAGGAGCACTTCGGCGGCCTCGGCCTGGGCTACCTCGAGCATGTGGTGGCGATGGAGGAGGTCTCCCGCGCCTCGGCCTCGGTCGGCCTCTCCTACGGGGCCCACTCCAACCTCTGCATCAACCAGATCCGCCGCTGGGGCACGGAGGCGCAGAAGCAACGCTACCTGCCGAAGCTGATCAGCGGCGAGCACGTCGGCGCGCTGGCGATGAGCGAGGCCGGGGCCGGCTCCGACGTCGTCTCGATGCGGCTCAAGGCCGACAAGCGCGGCGACGTCTATGTGCTGAACGGAACCAAGTTCTGGATCACCAACGCGCCGCACGCCGACGTGCTGGTGGTCTACGCCAAGACCGCGCCGGGGACCGGCTCCGGCGGGATCAGCGCCTTCATCGTCGAGAAGGGCCTCAAGGGGTTCTCGGTCGGCCAGAAGCTCGACAAGCTCGGCATGCGCGGCTCCGACACCGGCGAGCTGGTGTTCGAGGACTGCGAGGTCCCCGAGGACAACGTGCTCGGTCCGCTGAACGGCGGCGCGGGCGTGCTGATGAGCGGGCTGGACTACGAGCGCACGGTGCTGGCCGGCGGGCCGCTCGGCATCATGCAGGCCTGCCTCGACGTGGTGCTGCCGTACGTGCGCGAGCGCCAGCAGTTCGGACGGCCGATCGGCGGCTTCCAGCTGATGCAGGGCAAGGTCGCCGACATGTACGTCGCGCTGAACGCCGCGCGCGCCTACGTCTATGCGGTGGCGCGGGCCTGCGACGCCGGCCAGACCACCCGCTTCGACGCCGCCGGCGCGATCCTGATGGCCAGCGAAAGCGCGGTGAAGGTGGCGCTGGAGTCGATCCAGGCGCTCGGCGGGGCCGGTTACACCAAGGACCATCCGGTGGAGCGCTGCCTGCGCGACGCCAAGCTCTACGACATCGGCGCCGGCACCAACGAGATCCGCCGCTTCCTGATCGGCCGCGAGCTGATCGGGGCCTAGGCCCGCCCCCCGGCGGCCTCCAGGATCAGCTCCGCGATCTCCTTCGGGTGCGAGATCAGCGACAGGTGGCTGGACCTGAGCTCGATGATCCGGGCGTTCATCCGCTTGGCCATGAAGCGCTCGAGGTCCGGATTGATCGTCCGGTCCTCGGTCGAGACCGCGTAGAAGCTGGGCTTCGAGCGCCAGGCGGCCTGGGTCGTCCTGCCGGTGAGCAGCGCCTTGTGGAACGGCTGCTGCGCCGCATAGAGCACCCTGGCCTTCACCTCCGGCACGTCGCCGGCGAAGTCCCGCAGGAAGGCCGCCTCGGTCAGCCGGCCCTGGTCGCCGTCGTAGACGATCCCGGCTGTGGCGGGCGGCGTCGGGAACTTCGCCGCCAGCGCCGCATAGTCCTCGCCGGCGTCCGGCGCCCGCGCCGCCACATAGACCACCGCCGAGACCTTCGGATGGACGCCGGCCTGGGTGACGATCATGCCGGAGAACGAATGGCCGGCCAGCACGGTCGGGCCGTCCTGCCGGGCCAGAACCCGCAGCGCCGAGCCCACCGCCTCGTCGAGGGTGGTCAGCGGATTTTGCACCGAGGTGACGTTGAGGCCCGCCGCCTGCAAACGCGGGATCACCTCCGACCAGCAGGACCCGTCGGCGAACAGCCCATGCACCAGCACGACGTTGCGCGCGCGCGTCGCCGCCTGGGCCGACGCCACGCGAGGCAGCACGGAGACGGCGGCTGCGGCCGCAAATCCGCAGGTCAGGGCGCGCCGGTCGATCATGTCCGCCACCTTCCGCAATCGGGCTCGAGTCGCAGGGCCGGAGGCCTCCGGTCGCGCCTGGATGGTAACGCAGCGAGCGGCCGTGCCGCCGCAATGGCCCTGCTTTCCGCAGGCTCCGGTTCGCGGGCATCCGAAATCGCATCGGGATCACGCCAAAGCCGTTTCCATGCTAAGTCGGCCTTGATATTGCGGCGCAGCATCGACGCCGAAGCGCAGGGGAAGGAGCCAGCTGGTGACAAGGAAGGTCCAGGCCACAGCCGTCGAGGCCCTTGCGGGTCTGCTGTTCGACGGCATGACCATCATGTCCGGCGGGTTCGGCCTGTGCGGCATCCCCGAAAACCTGATCGCGGCGATCCGCCAGAGCGGGGTGAAGGACCTGACGGTCATCTCCAACAACTGCGGCGTCGACGGCTTCGGCCTCGGCATCCTGCTGGAGGGCGGCCAGATCAAGAAGATGGTCTCCAGCTACGTCGGCGAGAACAAGCTGTTCGAAAAGCTCTACCTGTCGGGCGAGCTGGAGCTGGAGTTCAATCCGCAGGGCACGCTGGCCGAGCGCATCCGCGCCGGCGGCGCCGGCATCCCGGCTTTCTTCACCAAGACCGGCGTCGGCACGCTGGTGGCGGAAGGCAAGGAGGTCCGCGAGTTCGACGGCGAGCTCTACGTGATGGAGCGCGGCCTGACCGCCGACCTGTCGATCGTCAAGGCCTGGAAGGCCGATCACGAGGGCAACCTCGTCTATCGGAAGACGGCGCGGAACTTCAATCCGATGATGGCCACCGCCGGCAAGGTCACCGTCGTCGAGGTCGAAGACGTGGTCGAGGTGGGCGCGCTCGACCCCGACCAGATCCACACGCCGGGCATCTACGTCGACCGGATCATCAAGGGCGCAGTGTTCGAAAAGCGCATCGAACGCGTGACAACACGGCCGCGCGAAACCGCCGGCGCCGCCGCTGGGGAGGAGATCTGATGCCCTGGACTCGCGATGAGATGGCGGCGCGCGCCGCGACCGAGCTGCGCGACGGCTTCTACGTCAACCTCGGGATCGGCATTCCGACCCTGGTGGCCAACTACATCCCGACCGGCATGACCGTGACGCTGCAGAGCGAGAACGGCATGCTGGGCATGGGCCCCTTCCCCTACGAGGGCGAGGCCGACCCGGACCTGATCAACGCCGGCAAGCAGACCATCACCGAGCTCGACAGCTCGTCCTATTTCAGCTCGGCCGACAGCTTCGCCATGATCCGCGGCGGGCACATCGACCTGTCCATCCTGGGCGCCATGCAGGTGGCGTCCAACGGCGACCTCGCCAACTGGATGGTGCCGGGCAAGATGGTGAAGGGCATGGGCGGGGCCATGGACCTGGTGGCCGGCGTCAAGCGCGTCGTCGTGGTCATGGAGCACGTCGAGAAGTCCGGCGCGCCGAAGCTGGTCAACGCCTGCTCGCTGCCGCTGACCGGCGCCAGCGTCGTCGACCTGGTGGTCACCGACCTCGGCGTCTTCCGCACCGACCGCGGCAAGAGCCCGATGACCCTGATCGAGCTCGCGCCCGGCGTGAGCGTCGAAGAGATCAAGGCCAAGACCGAGCCGACCTTCGAGGTCGCGCTGCCGTAGGGCTGCGCGGCTTCGCGTCCAAGCAACCCCGTCATCCCGGACGGCCTGCAAGGCCGATCCCGGACCTAGGGGGCCCCGCACACCGCCCCTGGGTCCCGGCTCTCCGCTTCGCTCCGGCCGGGATGACGAAGGGGTTGGCGCATTCGCCCGGACTAAGCTCCAGCCGGCGCCTACGCTAGCCTCTCGGCGCACCCGCTCTTGTTGGGCGTCGGGACGGCGGCGAAACATGCCCCCATGGACTCCATCACGGTCGACCGCCGCGGACAGGTGACGACGATCACCTTGAACCGCCCGCAGGCGATGAACAGCATCACCCCGGACATGCACCATGCGCTGCAGGCGGCGTTCGACGGCTTCGCGGCCGATCCGGAGCAGCGCATCTGCGTCGTCACCGGCGCCGGCGAGAAGGCGTTCTGCGCCGGCAGCGACCTGAAGGCGATGGCCGCCGGCGAGGCGCGGCCCTACCCGGACAGCGGCTACGCCGGGCTGATCGCGCGGTTCGACCTGGCCAAGCCGGTGATCGCCGCGGTCAACGGCCTGGCGCTCGGCGGCGGCTTCGAGCTGGCGCTGGCCTGCGACATCATCATCGCCGCCGAGACCGCCAGCTTCGGCCTGCCCGAGCCGCTGGTCGGCACGGTGGCGCTGGGCGGCGGCCTGCACCGGCTGCAGCGGCAGATCGGCCTGAAGCAGGCGATGGGGCTGGCGCTGAGCTCGCGGCGGATCAGCGCCGCCGAGGCGTACCGGCTGGGCCTGGTCAACGAACTGGTCGCGCCGGGCGAACTGGCCGCCGCCGTCGAGCGCTGGTGCGCCGACATCCTGAAGGGCGCGCCGCTGGCGATCGAGGCGAGCAAGCAAACCATGCTGAAGAGTCTGGACGAGCCGAGCCTGGCCGCCGCGCTGCAGGCCCAGGCGAGGTATCCCGCCTTCGCCGCCCAGGCGACAAGCGAAGACAAGCTCGAGGGCGCAAAGGCCTTCGCCGAGAAGCGCCCGCCGGTCTGGAAGGGACACTGAGGGCGCAGGCGCGCCTTTAGGCGATCAACGCCGCTAGGCGCTCGGCGATCTGCGCCGGCTTCATGGGTTTCTGCAGGAGCGTGAAGCGGTCGCTCCGCTGGCGATGGACCGCTTGCGCGGCGACCTCGCCGACGTGACCCGTGAGCAGGATCGCCGGCAGGTCGGGCTTGCGGGCATGGACCTCACGAATGAGGTCGAGCCCGTCCATGCCCGGCATGGAGAAATCGGTGAGCAAGGCGTCGACCTCTGCGCCCTGATCAAGAAGCGCGAGCGCGTTCGCCGCGTCTTCCGCCTCGAGGATCACGAAGCCGGCGTCTTCCAGCGAGGCCATCAACATCTCCCGCACCAGTTCGTCGTCGTCGACCATGAGCACGCGACGCCCGACAGCCGCCGCAGACTCACGGGTCGAATCCGTTGGCGGGGGCGCAAGGTTGGCGTCGGCCTGAGGCAGCCAAAGCGTGACCGTCGTGCCGCGCCCCAACTCGCTGGCGATCGCAAAGGCCCCGCCGGACTGCTCAGCAAACCCCTTGGCCATCGACAGGCCGAGCCCCGTGCCCTTTCCCTTGGGCTTGGTGGTGAAGAACGGCTCCGCGACCCGGCTCAGGGTCTCTGCGCCAATGCCCGTTCCGGTGTCAGCGACGGCGATACGGACGTAGGCGCCGGCTTTCAGGCGCGGATGCTCGCAGTCGTGGTCGAGCACCATGCCGGCCGCCGAAACCGTCAGGTCGCCGCCCTTGGGCATGGCGTCCCGGGCGTTGGTCGCCAGGTTCAGGATCACGGTCTCGAGCTGCCGCCGGTCAGCCATGCAGCGGCCCGGCGTCCTGGCGACGTCGATGTGAACGTTGATCGACGGTCCGATCGTGTGGGCGAGCAGGTCGCCCACGTCGGTCAACAGTGCGGCGGCGTCGACTGCTTCGTGGTTCAGGGCGTCACGGCGGGCGAAGGCCAGAAGGCGGCGGCTGATCGCGCTGCCGCGTTCGACCGCGTCCTGAATTCGCTGCGCATCGCGAACGACGCCTTCCCGGTTCCCAGGATCCCGGTCGATGCGCGCCGCGCCGCCGCTGACCACCTGCAGGATGTTGTTGAAGTCGTGCGCGATCCCGCCGGCGAGTTGGCCAAGCGCGGTCATGCGCTCGGCGTGCGCCGACTGCGCCTGCGCCTGCTCGCGCGCGGCCACCTCGCGGCGAATCTGCGCCTCCGCCAGCAGGCTGTTAACCAGCAGGGCCGCGGTCCAGTTGAGCGCGACGACGATCACCAAGAGGTAGCTGGCCAGCAGCGCGATGATCCCGGCCGAGGCGGGCGAGCCGTCCAGCGCCAGAGCGTAAAGGGCGCCGGCCGCCACCATCGCCACGTACGCCATCCCGGCGAGTGGAACGGCCGCCAGGACGAAAGCGCCGGCGCTCATCATGCCGGAGGTCACGCAGGCGACGAAGAGCTGGATCTGGACCGGTGCGCCCGGATAGGTGACCGCAGGCACCGCGCCCCAGAGGGCGCCAAAGGCCGCGCCGTTGAGGATCGCGCGCCGGACCGTCCTGCGCGACACGGACCGCCGTGCAATGTCCGTCCGGCCCCACCAGGCGCGGGAAAACCGCAGGGCCATGGCGAACAGCAACAGCGCCCAGACCCAGAGCACCGGGCGCAGGGCGCCCAGGGCGGCGAACGTCGCGAGCACGACTATTCCGTTGAAACAGCTCGCCGCCATGACGTAGGGCGAAACCCGCACGATGGCGTGGACCTGCGCGCCCCGGATTATCGCCGCATCTTCCGGATCCGCCGGGATCAGATCGAGCGCAATCGCCAGCGACCTCGGAAGCCGATGTGCCCAGGCATCCAGGGTGGATCGAGCCTGCCCTGGCAGCGACAAACGCATGCTGCAATCCGGGCCGCCCTAGCCCGTAAGACAAATGAAATCAGCGCGGGTTGGCTCCAGCCTTCGCCGCCCGCCGATGATCATCGGCTGACCGCAACTTCCCGCCGCTCGTCAGGGTTGGTGCGGTTCACGCGAGGAGAACCTCCCATGCCCGCCAAGTCCAAGGCTCAGCAGAAGGCCGCCGGCGCGGCGCTGTCGGTCAAGCGCGGCGAGACCCCGAAGTCGCAGGCCCGCGAACCGTCCAAGCACATGGCCGAGTCGATGAGCGAGGCCGAGCTCGAAAAGATGGCCTCGACCAAACGCAAGGGTAAGCCGGAGCACGTTCAGCGGCCGTAAGGCCATTCAGAAGCTTGAGCGCGTTCTTGTCGCAAAACCGGCGTCCACTTTTGCGGAACGCGCTCCTCAGACCTTCACCAGGCCGGAGGCGATCTTGTCGTAGACCGCCTTGGTGACCTTCACATAGCCGCGCTTGGGGTCGTGGAAGAACAGCGGCCCCTTGACCTTGCCCGGGTCGTAGCCGTCGGCCACCAAATCCATCTTGCGCATCTTGAAGGTGCCGGTGGTCTCCATCGCCGGCAGGATGCGCACGAACAGCGGCTGGGCGTAGAGCGGCAGCTCCTGGGCGACGTGGGCGCCGAACGTCTTGATGTCGAAGCTCTCGTCGACCACCAGGGCCGCCATGCCGGCGCGCCCCTCCGCGCCGTCGACCGCCACGCCGAACACATTCGCCTGCAGCACGCCGGCCGCGGCCTGCAGCCGTTCGGCGACCTCGTTGGTCGAGACGTTCTCGCCCTTCCAGCGGTAGGTGTCGCCGATCCGGTCGACGAAATACAGGTAGCCGTCGCCGTCGATACGCATCAGGTCGCCGGTGGCGAACCAGGCGTCGCCCTTCTCGAAAACGTCGTGCAGCACCTTCTTCTCGGAGGCCGCCTTGTCGACATAGCCGGTGTACTGGGCGCGCGCGTCGGTCCCGATCCGGCCGATGCATTCGCCGACCTGGCCCGCGCCCGCCTCGATGCAGAAGCCGTTCGCGCCGCGGATCGGCTTTTCGTTCTCCACGTCGAACTGGATGACCCGCACATTGAAGCGGCTGCGCAGCCATTTGGGCGCGCGGCCCACGGCGCCTTCCTTGCCGTCGAAGTTGAACAGGCTGACGTTGCCCTCGGTCGAGCCGTAGAACTCCAGGACCTCCGGGATCCGGAAGCGCTGCTTCATCACCGGCCAGATGTCGGGCCGCAGCCCGTTGCCGAACGCCATCCGCACCTTGTGCCGGGTCTCGTCGTCGCTCGGGGCGTGGTTGACCAGATAGCGGCAGAGCTCGCCGATGTAGACGAACATGGTGCAGCCTTCGGCCACCACCTCTTCCCAGAAGTGGCTCGCCGAGAAGCGCCGCTTGAGCACCACCGAGCCGCCATTGAGCAGGGCCGCGCCGAGCGCGCAGAGCCCGCCGGTCGCGTGGTAGAGCGGCAGGGCGACGTAGATCCGGTCGGTCTCGCGTGCGTCGGTCGCGCCGGCGAAACCCCGCATGTACAGCTGGCCGCGCACGTGGGTGATCCGCGCCGCCTTGGGCATGCCGGTCGTGCCCGAGGTGAAGATCAGCAGCAAGGTGTCGCGCGCCTGCAGCTCCTCGCGGATGCGGCGGTCGGGCTGCAGCTGGCTGCAGCTCTTCAGGGCCTGGCTCAGGTCGCGCTGGTCGCCGCGCGCCGGTCCCAGCACCCACTGCTGCAGCGGCCGCTCGATCAGCGCCCGGGCGGCCTCGAACGCCGGCGCGCTCTCGGCGTCGACGATGACGTGGCTGACGCCGGAGATGTTCAGGCAGTGCGCCAGCGGCAGGCCGGCCAGCTGGTTGTTGATGAGTGCGGTGACCACGCCGATCTTCGACAGGCCGTACCAGATCGCGAAATACTCCAGCCGATTCGGCATGAAGAGCGCCACAGTCTGGCCACGCCGCAGGTTGAGGCTCTTGCCCCAGTGGGCGAACCGGTTGGCCATGGCGTCGAGCTCGCCATAGGTCAGGGTCCGCCCCTCGAACGTGATCGCCGGCCGGTCGCGCCACTTCGCCACCGCCGCCTCGAGGTCGTCGCAGAGCAGGTGGCCGGAGCCCGGGTCGATCGACTTTACCCGCGCCAGTGTCCGGTTGAGGCCGCGCAGAAAACGCCACTCACGCTGAAGCCTAGCCTTAAGGCGCATCCTCTCCTCCGACTTGGATAGGGAGCTTGGCGGCGCGTCGGGCGCCGGGTCAAGCACAAGCGCGCGGACGCGGCGGTCACAGACGTGCGAGCCGCGCCACGCCGGGAGATGTCACAGTCGCCCTCCGGAAGATCGACCGCCGGCGGCAGCATCCATCCCGCGCCGCGTCATGAAGTCGCCGGCGCGATTTTCCAGCTCCGCAGTATTCGCTGAATTTTGGGCCGTCGGGTTGCTCCGCCGCCAGAAGCTTCTCCCCCCTCGCATCGGGATTTCGGCGTCGGAACCGCTCCGGGGAGAGGCCGTTTGACCTCGCGACACTGTACTGGAGAGAGTTGAAATGCCTGTGCAACCCGGCGGGCGCGAAGGCGCCGCCACATCCGGGACCGACGGCGCGATCTTCGCGTCGGTTCCGCTTTGGGAGCAGGATCGCAAGGGAGGCCACCGTCCGGCCAGCGATCCGGCGATGGACGCGGGCGAGGCCGGCGGCCTCGGCGAGCCGGTCGACGCCGCTTATGAGACCCAGCCCGCAGACGTCGGCCTGCAGACCGGCTACCCGCCGCGCCGTGCCGCGCCGGCCGGCGCAATCATCGCCGGCGCCGCGGCTCTGGCGATCATCGCCGCCGTCGGCTGGTACGCCAGCCAGCCGCGCGAGCGGGGCGTTCCAGAGCTGACCCCCGGCGGCCCGGACGGCGCTCCGGTCGCCTTGGCTGTCGTCGCGCCGCCGGAGACGAGCCTGCCCGGCCCCGCCCCGGCGACGGGCGAAGCCGCCAAGCCGGCGCCCGCCGCACGCCGCGCCACGCCGCCGGCGCAGACGCCTGCGCCGCGCGTGCGGCCCGCGCCGAGCGCCGGGGAGCGCCGGCGCGAACGCCAGCGCCACGACGCCGCCGACGATCGCTGCGCCCAACTCGCCGGCCACCGACCCGATGACGGTGAACCCCCTGCCGACGGCCCCGGTCGCCCCGACCGCTCCGACCGCGCCTGCGGCGCCGCCGGCGCCGACGCCGGATCCGACGACCACGCCCTGACGGCGCGGGCCTGAGCCGGGCCGCGCCGTCGGCTCAGCTCCCGGTCAGCTCGGCGTCGAGGGTGATCTCGGCGTTGAGCACCTTGGACACCGGGCAGTTCTTCTCCGCGCCGCGCGCCAGCTCGAGGAACTTCGCGCCGTCGATCCCGGGGATGCGCGCCCGCAGCGTCAGCGCCGAGCGGCTGATCTTGAAGCCGTCGCCGTCGGGCTCGAGCGTCACCGCGGCTTCAGTGCGGAGTTCCTCGGCGGTGAAGCCCTCGGCCTGCAGGCCGAAGGCCAGCGCCATGCTGAAGCAGCCGGCGTGCGCCGCCGCGATCAGTTCTTCCGGATTGGTGCCAGGCTCGTTCTCGAAACGGGTCTTGAAGCCATAGAGGCTGTCCGTGAGCACCCCGGACTGGGTGGTCAGCGCCCCGGTCCCGTTGCGGCCGTCGCCCTTCCACACCGCGCTCGCCTTGCGGATCATCGGTCGTCCTTTCTGGAGCTGAAAAGTAGCGGGAGCGCCGCTCCCGCCTGCTCAACGCCCGACCCGGACGTTCGGGGCCGTCTACGACGACGGACCGGCCCGATAGGGCGGGGCTAAGGCTATGCTGCACCGCAGCGTACTGCGCGACGACGCCGCATGGCGTTCTTTGACGGAAGCGGCTAAGGGGTTCGCCTCATCTCAACGTCGCCAACCGAGCCGCTGCAGGGAGCGCCGCCGTAATGATCTCGTCCAAGGAAGCCGCCGAGTGGGGTTCGGCCATCATGGTGTTCGCCTCCGGCGCACTGGCCGGGCACTACGCCGCCGTGGGCATGACGCCGATGCAATGGGCCGGCGCCGCCGCGGCGGTGCTGGGCTCGGTGACCGTGGCGGTCGTCGTGCGCGTGTGGCCGGCGAAGGCCAAGGCCTCGGCCAGCCCGCACCGCGACTGACGTCCCGGCCGGCGGCCGCGCGCGGCCGCCGCTGACATCGCGACCATAAAAAAGAACGCCCGCTCGCGCGGGCGTTCTTATTTTTGCGCCAAGTTCGGCTGTTCGGACGGGCCGCGCTCGCGGCCCGGTCCGCGCAGGTCCTACTTGCGGGCCGACTCGTTGCAGGCCGACACTTGGTCGCCCGACAGCGGCTTCGACGGCGGGCCGAACGAGTTCACCGCGCCCATTTGACGGGCCAGATCCTTGCAGCCGCGCAGCGAGGCGGTGTCGGCCGACGGCGCACGCGCAGCGCAGACATCGCCCAGGCACTCGAACACGGCGCCGCCGGCGACCGGCTTGGCCGCGCCGGAACCCGGCGTTTGCAGCTTGGCGACGACCGGTTCGGCCATCGCGCCGGTGGCGAAGGCGCCAGCGGCGATGGCGACGAGCGCGGCGGTGAGACGGAGCTTCATATCAATCCCCTTGATCGTAAGTTCGGTTGCCCTGGAAGGGCCATAAAAGCCAGCGAGCGGTCCCCTACACCAATTTTGGCCAGAGTTGTCGTAGGATTTTGTCGCAACCCTGAAACATCGTCGCTGCGGTCGCCGCAGTGGCGATAGAGCCACGCCCGATCGGGGCGAACCACCGGATCGGCAGGCAACGGGCTCAAATCAGGGGATTTGAGCCCGTTTTGATCGCAAAACCGGCAGCCGCTCTCGCCGAACGCGCTGCCGCCCGACTCAACCCTGAGGCGTCACGGGCACCAGGATTTCGCCGCCGGATTCGCGGAACTTGCGCGCCATCTCGTCGAGGTTGGCGTCGAGGTCGCTCTGCGCCGCGGCGTTCTCGGCCACGTCGTTCTGCGACCGGGCCGCGTCGCGGATGTCCTGGCTGATCTTCATCGAGCAGAACTTCGGACCGCACATCGAGCAGAAGTGGGCGGTCTTCATCGCCTCCTTCGGCAGGGTCTCGTCGTGGTACTCGCGCGCCGTCTCCGGATCGATGCCGAGGTTGAACTGATCCTCCCAGCGGAACTCGAACCGCGCGCGGGAGATGGCGTCGTCCCAGGCGCGGGCGGTCGGATGGCCCTTGGCGAGGTCGGCGGCGTGGGCGGCGAGCTTGTAGGTCATCACCCCGACCTTCACGTCCTCGCGGTTCGGCAGCCCCAGGTGCTCCTTCGGCGTGACGTAGCAGAGCATCGCCGTGCCGAACCAGCCGATCATCGCCGCGCCGATGGCGCTGGTGATGTGGTCGTAGCCCGGAGCCACGTCGGTGGTGAGCGGGCCCAAGGTGTAGAAGGGGGCCTCGCCGCAGGTCTTCAGCTGCTTGTCCATGTTGGCTTTGATCTTGTGCATCGGCACGTGGCCGGGGCCCTCGATCATCACCTGCACATTGTGCTTCCAGGCGATCTGGGTGAGTTCGCCCAGGGTCTCCAGCTCACCGAACTGCGCCGCGTCGTTGGCGTCGGCGATACAGCCCGGACGCAGGCCGTCGCCAAGGCTGAACGACACGTCGTACGCCTTCATGATCTCGCAGATGTCTTCGAAGTGCTCGTAGAGGAAGTTCTCCTTGTGGTGCGCCAGGCACCACTTGGCCATGATCGAGCCGCCGCGCGAGACGATTCCGGTGACCCGCTTGGCGGTCAGCGGCACATAGGCCAGCCGCACGCCGGCGTGGATAGTGAAGTAGTCCACGCCCTGCTCGGCCTGCTCGATCAGGGTGTCGCGGAACACCTCCCAGGTCAGGTCCTCGGCGACGCCGTTGACCTTCTCCAGGGCCTGATAGATCGGCACCGTGCCGATCGGCGCCGGGCTGTTGCGGACGATCCAGTCGCGGATGTTGTGGATGTTGCGGCCGGTGGACAGGTCCATGACCGTGTCGGCGCCGCAGCGGATCGACCACACCATCTTGTCCACTTCGTCGGAGACGTGGGACAGCACCGCCGAGTTGCCGATGTTGGCGTTGATCTTCACCAGGAAGTTTCGGCCGATGATCATCGGCTCGAGCTCGGTGTGGTTGATGTTCGCCGGGATGATGGCGCGGCCGCGGGCGATCTCGTCGCGGACGAATTCCGGGGTGCAGAAGTCCGGGATCTCGGCGCCGAAGTCCTCGCCGTCACGGATGAAGGCGTCAGTCTCCTTGCGGCGCAGGTTCTCGCGGATGGCGACGTATTCCATCTCCGGCGTGATGATGCCGCGGCGCGCATATTCCAGCTGGGTCACGACGGCGCCCGTCTTGGCGCGGTAGACGCGGCGCGGGGCGCTGAACTGCGGCGCCAGGCCATCGCCCTTGGCGAAGCCGTTGTCCTCGGGCTTCACCTCGCGCGGGTTCTCGACGATCTCGACGTCGCCGCGGGAGACGACCCAGGGCTCGCGGGTGCGCGGCAGGCCCTTCTCGATGTCGATCTTCACCGACGGGTCGGTGTAGGGGCCGGACGGGTCGTAGAGGGTCAGCGCCGGCTCGTTGGCGCTCGGGTGCACCGCAACTTCGCGGAACGGCACGCGGATGTCCGGCCAGCGTTCGCCCTGTTGATAGACTTTCCGCGACCCGGGACGCTCCCCGGTCGGAATGGCGGCGGCTTCCAGATTTCCAGCAGGCTTGTTCATGACGCGCGGCCTCGTTCAGTCAAAGCGGACCTGCGGCGAGGACGGAAATCAGCCTTCCCTTCCCTTCGCCGGCATGACCCGGATCAGGTTCGACGGGTCGCGGGTTTACCCGCCTCTCAGCCGCTCCAGCGCGGCCCCCCGAGGAGGCCGGGAAGGTAAGCGTTGTGCGCTTCGCACGCCAGCCTTTTCACAGGTTGCTGGCGGATCCGGCGTGATCGGGTTAGGCCGGGACATGCCCCCCGCCCGCCCGCCTGCCTTGCGCGCGCCGCGTCCGGAGCCTGCCTCTTGAGGCCGGCCTTGACCCTGGGCGTGCTCGGCCTGACGCCAGCCGCGACCCTGGACTTCCTGCAGCGGCTGGAAGCCAACACCCCGGCGGCGCTTGAACGCGACCACATCCGGGTGCTGGCCGACATCAATCCGAAGCTGGCCGACCCCGACGCGGCGAACGCCGGCTTCCTGCTGGCCGAAGCGGCCGGCGCGTTGGCCGGCGCCGGGGCCGACGTGCTGGCGATCATCGACGACGCGGCCCACGCCCACACCGAGCTGATCGAGCGGGCCTCGGGGCTGGCGGTCGTCGACATGATCGACGCCGCGGCCGACGCCGCGCGGATGGCGGACGCGCGCCGGGTCGGCGTGCTGGCGCCGCGCGGCGCGATCCGGCTCTACCGCGAATATATCGCCGCCCACGCCATGGGGATGGTCAGCCTGGAGGGCGAGCGGGCGCAGGCGTTCGCCGCCGCGCTGCAGGCGCTGCGCGACGGCGACCTCGGCCGCGAACGCCGCGCCGAGATGCGCGCCTTCGCCGAAGAGCTGATCGCCGGCGGCGCCGAGGTGCTGATCGCCGGCGCCGTCGAGCTGCCGCTGGTGCTCGATTCCGCCGGGCTGCACGTCCCGCTGATCACGCCGGCCGAAGAGCTGGCGCGGCGCTGCGTCGCCGTCTGCATGGGCCTGGAGCCGGCCCCCTCCCCCACGCTCTGAGCGCCCGCGCGGCGGTTTGACCGCCTGGGCCGCCGCGCGTCATCGTGCGCGCAGATAAAGTGAGAGAAGATCGGGAGGACGGACGTGCAGATCCATCGCGTCGATACGCGGCGCTGCATGGTGGGCGAAGGGGCGCTCTGGTACGCCGACGAGCAGGCGCTCTACTTCCTCGACATCACCGGCCGCAAGGTTCACCGCTACGACCCGGCCGCCGGGACCACGCGGAGCTGGGAGACGCCGAGCGCGGTGGGGGCCATGGCGCTGCGCCAGCGCGGCGGCGCGGTCGTGGCGATGAAGGACGCCGTCTGGGGCCTCGATCTGGCGACCGGCGACTTCGCGCCGATCGCCCAGCTGGAGGGCGCGCCGGCGCGGGCGACGTTCAACGACGGCAAGGTCGACCGCCGCGGCCGCTTCGCCATCGGCCTGTGCGACAGCGACATGAGCGACCCGCAGCCAATCGGCGGCCTCTACAGCCTGGGCGCCGACCAGCGCTTTCGCGAGCTCGACCGCGGGATCCACTTCTCGAACAGCCCCTGCTGGTCGCCGGACGGCGCGACGCTCTACTTCTCAGACAGCCTGAAGAACGCGGTCTACGCCTACGACTACGACCTGGAGACCGGCGCCGCCGCCAACCGACGGCTGTTCGCCGACACCACCGCGCTCGGCGGCATGCCGGACGGGGCGACCACCGACCGCGACGGCCTGGTCTGGATGGCGATCTTCCGCGCCGGCAAGGTGGTCGCCTTCCGGCCCGACGGCCGGGTCGAGCGGGAGGTCGCGATGCCGGTGCGGCTGGCGGTCAGCGTGGCGTTCGGCGGCGCGAACCTCGACCAGCTCTATGTGACGACGATCGACCCGAGCTTCTTCGGCGAGCCAGCCCAGGCCGGCGGGGGCGAGGTCTATGTGATCGAGGGGCTCGGCGTGCGCGGCGTGCCGGAGCCGCGCTTCGCCGGCTAGAGCCGGCTGGTGTTGAAGGTGTCGCAGGCCGACGGATCGCCGCTCTGCACCCCGACGCGGAACCAGCGCACCCGCTGGGCCGAACTGCCGTGGGTGAAGCTGTCCGGCGCCACGCGGCCGGTGGCCTGCTGCTGCAGGGTGTCGTCGCCGACCGCCGCAGCGGCGCGCAGGCCGTCCTCGACGTCGTTCGGCGCCAGCGCCACCTGGCCGCCGGAGACCTGGGCGGCGTGCGCCGCCCAGACGCCGGCGTAGCAGTCGGCCTGCAGCTCGAGCCGCACCGAGCCGCTTTCGGCCCCCTGCGCGCCCATCCGCCGGGCCTGCTGGTCGGCGCCCAGCTGATGCTGCACGTGATGGCCGATCTCGTGGGCGATGACATAGGCCTTGGCCGCGTCGCCGCCGGCCCCGAAGCGGCCGCCGAGCTCCTGCCAGAACGACAGGTCGAGATAGACCTTCTGGTCCGTCGGACAATAGAACGGGCCCATCGCCGACTGGCCGAGGCCGCAGCCGGTGCCGGTCGACTGGGTGTAGAGCACCATCGCCGCCGGCGGCCGGTAGGTGCGGCCCGCGTCCTGGAAGAGCGGCGCCCAGACGTCGTCGACATTGGTGGCGACCACGTCGACGAACTGTCCCTCGCGGTCGGCGACCTGGCCGCGGACGCCTTCCTGCTGCGCCGCGGGCGCGCCGCGGCCGTCGACTGCCTCCATGGTCGTCTGCGGATTGATGCCGAACACGAAGTAGCCGATCAGCGCCAGCACGATTCCGCCGAGCCCCAGCCCGCCGGCCGCGGCCGGGCCGAGACCGCGACGGTCCTCGATGCCGCCCGACTGGCGTCCGCCTTCCCACCGCATGTCGTTCTCGCTCCGATCAACCGCCGAGCCGATAACGCGGCAGGTCGGGCCCGCGCTCCAGCCGCCTGTGATCGAGGAGCGCTAGCGCCGGTTCTCCGCCGCCGCGCGGACCCGGGCGTTGGAGGCGGCGAGCGTGTCGTCGGGGATCGAGACGAGGCCGCTGGCGTCGATCTGCGGCAGCGGCCCGCTGGCCGGCGGCTGCGGCAGCGCCGGCGTCTGGCTCTGCAGCTGCAGGTCGTCGAGGGCCTGCTGGGTGCGCGTCTGCGCTTCGAGGTTGGTCAGCCGGTTTTCGAGGATCACCGCGCGCTGATCGGCCTGGTCCTGCCGTGCGCGCAGGTCGTTGGCCCGCAGCTGGAAATCCAACTGCTGCTGCAGCGACGGCGACGGCAGCGCCTGGGCGCGGACCGGGCCGGCGGCGGCGAGGCTGACGGTGACAGAAAGAATGGCGACGGAGAGAACGGCGGGCTGGCGCATCTTCGGGCTCCGGAAGGCCCTTGAGGATGCGTCGTTAGGTGGGGAGCCCCCGCGCCTGGCGCCAGCGCTCCCCGGCCGCAACAGGCTACTCGTCGAACTCGCCGGCGGCGCTTTGGATGTAGTTGGCCTCGCCCATCGAGCTCAGCAGCTTGAGCTGGGTCTCGAGGTAGTCGATGTGGTTTTCGGTGTCGCGCAGGATCTCCGACAGGATCTCGCGGCTGACATAGTCCTGGACGGTTTCGCACTGAGCGACGCCGGCCACCAAAGTCGCCCGACCGCCGACCTCAAGTTGCAGATCCGCGGTCAGCGCCTCCAGCACATTCTCGCCGATCGAAAGCTTGTGCAGGTCCTGGAGATTGGGAAGGCCATCAAGAAAAAGGATTCGTTTGATGAGCTTGTCGGCGTGTTTCATCTCGTCGATGGATTCGTCGTAGATGACCTTGCCGAGCTTGGTGCAGCCCCAGTTGTCGAGCATCCGTGCATGCAGGAAATACTGATTCACGGCGGTGAGCTCGTTCGTCAGCACCTCGTTGAGCCGAGCGATGATCGCCGGATCGCCTTTCATGGGACCTCTCCTGAATACAACGCGCGGAGAATCGTCCCATCCGGCCCGGCTGGCAATAGGCGCAAGGCGCCCACGAGCTATTTCCCGCTCGGATCTGACAACCTGAGCAGTTGATGCTCTCTTCACTCAACGACTTGCGCGGATCCCGCTCGGGACCTGCGCAGGTCTATTCCGCGGCGTAGCGAAGCGCCTCTTTGGACTCCGCGATCATGCCGCGCATGTCACACACGCATTTGGCGCACTTGGGCGAGCACGCCCGGGACCTGAAGACATCGGCGGGCCTACGGGCCCCAGCGGCGATGGCGGCGCGGACTTCCCGCTCGCGGATACCGTTGCAATTGCACACGTACACGTGACCGACCTTCATCCCTATCAGGACGCCAGCCGCCTTCGCGGCCTTTGTTGACGAGGATGATGGTGCAAGTGCGAGTCGGTCGCAAGGCTCTTTTTGCGATGCGATCTCATTTGCAATGTCGCACCCCCAGCGCAACCTTGGGGCCGCGCTAGAGGCCGCCCTTTTTCACCGCGCGCCGACGGCGCAACCCTGGCCGATCTCGACGCAACGGCCGTCGACCTGCGGGGCGGCGACCGCCATCAGCGGTGCGAGCGTCGGGGCGATGTCCACCGTCTCCATGGGCGCCGCCTCACGGGCCGGGGTGACGCCGCGCCACCAGAACAGGATCGGCACCCGGCGGTCGTAGTCCCAGGGCGAGCCGTGGCCGGCGACGCTGTCGCCCAGTTCGCGCGGCATGCCGACAGTCGCCCGCTCGACATAGGCGACGAGGATGTCGCCGCTGCGTTCGGCGTCGAAGCTCTCGGCGAAGCGCTCCGGCACGGTGAGCGCGGTGACCGGCGTGCCGGGCGCAATCCGCACCGCGGCGATCTCGGCGGCGGTGTAGGCGGCGGCGACCTCCGGCCGCGCCTTCAGCCAGGCCGTGGCGACGGCGAGGATTTCGCCGCGCCGCGGCGCGTCGGCGGCCGCCAGGGTGAGGACGATCTGGCGCGAATTGCCGGCCACCGGCTCGTATGAAAGCCCGAAGGTCGCCTGCAGATGCCGCGCGAGGCCGCGGGTGATCGCGCGCCCATCGACCCGGATCGCCGGCGGATCCAGGCGCTCGGCCGCGTCGATCGCGCCGTGGTCGGCGGTGAGCATCACGACATAGGGCACGCCGCGGCGGTCCAGCCCGGCGAGGAAGGCGCCCAGAGCCGCATCGAGCGAGGCGAGCTGCACGCAGCTTTCCGCCCCGCCGTTGCCGTAGCGGTGGCCGATGGCGTCGGTCGCCGACAGGCTGATCGCCAGCAGGTCGGTCTGCGGCCCCTGCCCCAGCCGGAAGCGGTCCACCAATTGATCGGCGAAGGCCAACGTCAGCCGATCGAGCTCCGGCGAGGCCCGCAGCTCCTCGTCGAAGTCCCGGGCGTCCGGCGCCAGCACGCCGCCCGGCGCGGTCTGCGGCGGGACCGCGCCGCTGAGCTCGAGCGCGCCGAAGCGGTGCGGCTTCTGCAGCGCGGCGCAGCGGGCGGAGATCTGCTGCGGCCAGAGACGCGGCGGCGCGGCCCGCCAGGCGGCGGAGCGCGCGGCGTTGAACGCCTCGGCCGGCGCCAGCACCTGCGGCGTCGTCGGCCCCGCATGGCGCGAGGTGGCGAAGCCCCGCTTGTCGGCCCACCAGTAGACCGCGTCGGGGTGCTGGCCGGCCATCATGATCGCCCCGCGGTCCTTGCCGGAGACGGCGACCGAGCGCGCGCCCGGCCGGGCCTGCTTCAGCCAGTCGCCGAGCGCGTCGACGCGCAGCTTGCCGGGGCCGCGGGCGTCCGGCTCGCCGCCGCCCTCCACCGAGACGCAGTAGACGGTCTTGCCGCTCGCGCGGTCGTACCAGCTGTTGGCGACGATGCCGGTGCGGGCCGGGTGGGCGCCGGTCAGGATGGTGGAATGGCCGGGACAGGTCTCGGTCGCGCCGTGCGACTGGTAGCCGGTGAACGCCAGCCCCTCGCCGAGCCGCTTCAGCCCGCCGGTGAAGGTCGGGCGATAACGTTCGTAGAGCTCCAGGCTCAGCTGATCGACCGAGATCGCCACCACCAGCTTCGGCTGCGCCGGAGGCGGCGCGGCGACCGCCGCCGAGGCCGAAAGCAGAGCCGCACCGATCGCCGCCAGCCGCATCGCCAATGTCTTCACGCGCTTGCTCCCCGAGTTCGCGGCGTCTTCTACGGTCGCGATTGTGACAGTTGCGTATCGCCGCGGCGTTCGAAAGCCCGCTGGGCGGACGAGCGTTCGCGTGGTTGATTGCGCGCGCATGGGCCGCCCTACCCCCCAGACCGACGCTTCCGCCCGCGGCGCGCCGCTCACCCGGCCGCTGTGGCTGCTGCTGGGCTTCGCCTGCGTCGGCCTGGCCTTCGTCGGCGCGCTGCTGCCGCTGATGCCGACGACCATCTTCCTGATTTTCGCGGCGGCCTGCTTCGCCCGCTCCTCGCCGCGCTTCGAGGCCTGGCTGCTGAACCACAAGCAGTTCGGCCCGACGCTCCGAGCCTGGCGGGCGGAAGGCGCGATCGGCCGGCGCGGCAAGACTGCGGCCTGCGCCGGCATGGCCGGCGGCTATGGCATGTTCTGGATCGCCATCCACCCGAGCCTGATCACCGCGGCCCTGGTCGGCGGCGTGATGGCCGGCTGTGCGGCCTATGTGCTCAGCCGCCCCGCGCCGCGCCGCCAGTAGCCCCGCCCCTCATCCCGGCAGGAGTTGCGCTGCGGTCTCGTCGCGGTGCTTCTTCAGATAGGCCATGAACGGCGTGCCGCCGGTGCCGACGTCGGTGGCGTTGCCGGCCGAGTCCCGCGCCTGCCGATGGATGTAGCTGGCGGCGTACTCGAGGTGGCGCGCGCGGAAGCGGGCCACGCGCAGGACGCACTCGTTATAGGCCTCGCGAAGCGCCGGGCGGCCCGCCGCGGCGACGAACGCGCGCAGCCGGCTTTCAGCCCGCAGGCGGTCGATGAACCGGCGATGCGCCGGCGGTCGATAGGCATGCAGTTCGTCCAGGTAGCTGCGCAGCGGGTCCTGGGCGTGGCGGACGCCCAGCAAGGCGTCCAGCGCCGGCACGATCGAACTCTGCGCCCCGGTCTGGCCGCGGAAGGCCTGGGGCTCGCCGCCGGTTTCAGCCACCCCCTCGTAGACCAGGCCCGCGCCGAGCGCCGGATTGTCCTTCCAGCCGTGGATGTAGGGCCGCACGCGGTGGAAGTAGATGTACGGATCGCAGCGCTCCGGCATGCGATCGAAGATGGCGCTGACGTCGTCCCAGACGGCGGCGACGGCCAGGAGGCCGCGCTCGGCGCTGTCGGCGTCGTGCTGGTCGGCGGCCGCGATCAGCGCTGGCGCCTCCGCGAGCATCGCCCCGGCCCGGGCCTCGATGGCGACATGCACGAGCACGAACCAGGCCTCGTCCTGACCGGCGAGGAAGTTCTGGACCATGAACAGGTTGTCGAGCGCGATCGGGCCCGCCGAGTCGAGCCGGCCCCAGTTGTCCAGCACATAGGCCGAATAGGACAGCAGCGGCTTCTCGCCCAGCCGGCGGGCCAGCGCCCAGATCGGCTTGGCCAGCGTCGCCGGCAGGCGGGCGGGCGGCGCCGCTTCGCCCCACACATAGGCCTGCGCCATGAAGGCGTAGCGCACCATGGCGCTGCGCACCGCCGGGTCGGCCGCCTCGGCGCAGAAGCCCGTGAGGTCGAGTTCCGGCAACTGTTCGAGGTGGGCGCGCACGCGGCCGGTGGGCAGCGTGCGCGGAAGGCTGGCGGCGGCCTCCACCGCCGGGGCGAGGTCGGCGGGAAGCCGCACCGCATCCGCATCGTACCCACAGAGGAATCCGCGCTCCGGCGTGATGTCGTGGTCGGAGAGTTCCAGAGCGTCCATCACCGAACCTTAGGTGCTGGAAGCATAACGATTCAGCGGGCTCGTGGTGGCGCTGAAGCGCCCACGGATCTGCGCAAACTCATGCGAATGGTGCCCCAGGCCGGACTCGAACCAGCACGCCTCTCGACAGCAGATTTTGAGTCTGCCGCGTCTACCATTTCGCCACTGGGGCCCCCGGCGCGCGCGGCGGTTAAGCCGCCCGCTCTGGGCGGCGGCACTCTAGCCACCGAGCGGCCCCGGTCAACGTGAGCCTGCAAAATTGCGCAGGCCCAAATCGCCGGCCTCGGAAGCGGGGCAAAATGTCCTTGGCGCTTGTGTTTGCGGCGCTTTGTCCGTAACTGATAATCGTTCGCAAAGTATCGCAAGGCGTCACTTTTGATGCACGACATGCTCGCCCCCACGTCGGCCGTCGATACGGCCGTCCGGCGCCTCAGCCAGGCCCGCCCCGGAGACGCCGGCGTGATCGTCGACGTCCGCGCCGAGTCGCGTCCCGCCGAGCAGGGCCTGAGCGTCGAGGAGCTGCAACGCCGCCTGCTGGAGTTCGGCTTCGTCGAGGGCGCCGAGATCGAGGTCCTGCACGAGGGCGCGATCGGCCGCGACCCGATCGCCGTGCGGGTCGACGACATGCGCGTCGCCCTGCGCCGCGGCGACGCCGAGGATATCTGGGTGCGGTTCGCCGACCACGCCGACCGCCGATGAACGTCGCCACCGACACCCTCGCCGCCACCGCCCGCGTGGCGCTGGTGGGCAACCCCAATTCCGGCAAGACGGCGTTGTTCAACGCGCTGACCGGCAGCCGCCAAAAGGTCGCCAACTATGCCGGCGTCACCGTCGAGCGGAAGGAAGGCCAGCTAAAGACCAGCGAGGGCCGGACGCTGTCGATCCTCGACCTGCCCGGCACCTATTCGCTGCGCGCCCGCAGCCCCGACGAGGAAGTCACCCGCGACGCGGTGCTCGGCCGGCTGGCCGGCGAACAGACCCCCGACGTGCTGGTCTGCGTCGCCGACGCCACCAACCTTCGCCTGGTGCTGCGGCTGATCCTCGAGCTGAAGGCCGTCGGCCGGCCGATGGTGCTGGCGCTGAACATGTACGACATCGCCCAGCGCCAGGGTCTGCGGATCGACCTCGACGGCCTGCAGCGCGAACTGGGCTGCCCGATCGTCACCACCGTCGCGACCCGCAAGCGTGGCATCGAAGAGCTGGTCGCCAAGGTCGACGAGATCGCCCACGCCGGCGCGCTCGCCGGCGAGAACGTCTGGCGCGAGCCGACCGCCGCGGAGATCCGCCAGGCGCATCGCGAGGCGCAACGGCTGCTGAAGACCTATGTCCGCCCGCCGGAGCGGCCGGACACCATGACCGCCCGCATCGACGCGGTGCTGCTGCATCCGCTCGCCGGCCTGACGATCCTGATGGGCCTGCTGTTCCTGATGTTCCAGGCGGTGTTCAGCTGGGCCGCCCCGGCCCAGGACCTGATCGAGACCGCCTTCGGCGCGCTGGGCGGGCTGGTTGCGGGCGCCCTGCCGGCCGGACCGCTGACCAGCTTCCTGACTGACGGGGTGATCTCCGGGGTCGGCAGCGTGCTGGTGTTCCTGCCGCAGATCCTGGTGCTGTTCCTGTTCATCCTCCTCTTGGAGGACTTCGGCTACATGGCCCGGGCCGCCTTCCTGATGGACCGGATCATGGGCGGCGCCGGGCTGCACGGGCGCGCCTTCATCCCACTGCTGTCCTCGTTTGCCTGCGCCATCCCCGGCGTGATGGCGACCCGGGTGATCGACAACAAGCGCGACCGGCTGACCACCATCCTGGTGGCCCCGCTGATGACCTGCTCGGCGCGGATCCCGGTCTACACCCTGATCATCTCGGCCTTCATCCCCGACCGCAGCGTCGCCGGGTTCCTGAACCTGCAGGGGCTGGTGATGTTCGGCCTCTACGCCGCCGGCATCTTCAGCGCGCTGGGCATCTCGTTCCTGACCCGGCGGCTGTTCTGGCGCGGCGCGGTCGAGCCGTTCCTGATGGAGCTGCCGACCTACAAGCTGCCGGACCCGGAGAATGTGCTGCGCAACCTCTATCTGCGCGGCAAGATCTTCGTCGAGCGCGCCGGCCGGATCATCTTCCCGCTGACCATCCTGATCTGGTTCCTGTCGACCTACCCGGCGGCGCCTGCCGGCGCGACCGAGCCGGCGATCGACTACTCGTTCGCCGGCCAACTCGGCCATGCGCTGCAGCCGCTGCTCGCCCCGATCGGCTTCAACTGGCAGATGACCGTGGCGCTGATCCCGGGCTTCGCCGCCCGCGAGGTCGCCGTGGCGGCGCTGGGCACGGTCTACGCCGTCGCCGCGACCGACTCCGACCCGGGCATGCTGGCCACCACCTTGGCCAACCACTGGTCGATCGCCACCGGGCTGTCGTTCCTCGCCTGGTACATCTTCGCCCCGCAATGCATCTCGACGCTCGGCGTCGTGAAGCGCGAGACCAACTCCTGGCGCTGGCCGATCGTCATGCTGGTCTACATGACCGCGATGGCCTACCTGGCCTCGCTGGTCGTCTACCGCGCCGCCGTCGCGGCGGGGCTGGGGTAGCAGCGTCTCCTCATTTGCTCCGACCTCCCCCGCTGCGCGGGGGCGGTAGAGGCTCCGAAGGAGGCGAGATCCTGGTTACCGAAAGACTAAACCCAGGCGCGAATTAATCAGGGCTTCAACCTCGATTTTAACCGAGCGACAACCCAGCGGCGCCATGTTGCTTAAGCCATGTCAAAGCACCTGGAAATCGCCTCCGACACGCACACCGGCAAGAAGCCGGCGCGACCCAATCTCGCCAAGCGTGTCCGCGAGGTACTCCTAGCCCTCGGCGGCGAAGCGCACCGCGGGCTGGTGATCGAGCAAGTGGCCCGTTCGCTGGGCCACGACGTCCATCAGATCCCCCAAGACCTGCACTCGGCGCTGATCCAGTGCTTCGAGGGGAACTGGCGCGACGAGCGCCGGCGGGCCGCCTACGGCTTCCACCTGCCGTTCGGCGAAGGCTCGCACCGCTGGAGCGTGCGCACCCTCCACTAGGCCGCGGGCCACCAGCCGGCCGGGTCAGCCGATCGGTGGAGGCTCGCCTTCGCCGGCGAGCGCCGTGGCGGCGGTCTGCAGCCGGCCGAGCAGGCGGCGCAACAGGCTGACCTCTTCCGGCGCCAGGCCGGAGATCAGCGCCGCCTCGTAGGCCAGCGCCAAGGGCGCGATCTCGCCGAACAGCCGCCGGCCCTCGGCGGTGAGCGACAGCACGTGCGAGCGCCCGTCGGCGTGATGCTCCGAGCGGGCGATCAGCCGCCGGCCGGCCAGCCCCTGGGCGGCGCGGCTGACGGTGACCTTGTCCATGAAGGTGCGGGTGACGATCTGGCCTTGGGTCATGGCGCCCTCGTCGGCCAGCACGCACATCAGCCGCCACTGCGGAATCGTCAGGCCGAAACGGTCCTGGTAGGCGCGCGCGATCAGGCCGGAGACGGCGTTCGACGCCACCGACAGCCGGTACGGCAGATAAGCGTCGAGCTTGAGGCCGGGCTCGCCGTCGTCCGCGCTCATGTCGCCTCCACCTGCTGCTCAATCGCCCCGAAGATCGTGTGCCGGCGCCCGTCGCGCATCTCGATCCGCACCACGTCGCCGGCCTTGAGGAACGGCGTCCGGGCCTGGCCGTCGGCCAGGGTCTCGACGGTGCGCAACTCCGCCAGACAGGAGTAGCCGACCCCGCCAGCGGCGACCGGCTGCCCCGGTCCGCCATCCGGGCCGCGGTTGGACACCGTGCCCGAACCGATGATCGAGCCCGCCGCGAGGCTGCGGGTGCGCGCGGCGTGCGCCACCAGCTGTCCGAAATCGAAGGTCATGTCGACGCCGGCGTCGGCTCGCCCGAGCGGCTCTCCGTTCAACTCAACCTCCAGTGACCCATGCAGCTTCCCGGCACGCCACCCTTGCAGCGAGTCCGGCGTCACCGCCACTGGGGAAAAGGCCGAAGCCGGCTTCGCCTGGAAGAAGCCGAACCCCTTGGCGATCTCGCCCGGGATCAGGTTGCGCAGCGACACGTCGTTGCACAGCATCACCAGGCGAACCGCGGCCAGCGCCGCCTCGGGGCTCGCGCCCTGCGGCACGTCGCCGGTGATCACCGCGACTTCCGCCTCGAGGTCCAGCCCCCAGGACGGATCTGACAACGGGATCGCATCCCGTGGCCCGAGGAAGCCGTCGGAGCCGCCCTGGTACATCAGCGGATCGGTCCAGAAGCTCTCCGGCATCTCCGCCCCGCGCGCCTGCCGCACCAGCGCCACGTGGTTCACATAGGCCGAGCCGTCCGCCCACTGATAGGCGCGCGGCAGGGGGCTGGCGGCCTCATGCTCGTGGAACCGCTCGCGCGGCACGCCGCCGTGCTCGAGCGTCTCGGCCAGCGCCCGCAGATGCGGTTCGCAGCGCTCCCAGTCGTCCAGCGCCGCCTGCAGCGTCGGCGCGATGGCGTCGGCCGGCGCGTACCAGGCCAAGTCGTCGGAGACGACCACCAGCCGTCCGTCGCGGCCATCCTTCAGAGACGCAAGCTTCATGCGGTTTCCAATCCCTGCTGTTGGTGGGTGCGGCGGGCGCGGCCTCCGCGGTTCATGTTCACTCCGCCGGCCCGATGGTGCGGGCGAGCCGCACGCCGGACTCGTAGGCGTCGGGCGGATAGACGACGACCTCGACGCGGATCTCGCCGCCGGGCTCGCCTTCCCACAGGTAGCTGCGCTCGAAGCAGACCGCGCGGCCGGCCGGGGTGAAGCCCTCGAAGGTGTCGCCCCAGGGCATGTGGCCGGCGAGGTCGCGCCAGCCCAGGGTGCAGGCGCGCTCGAGTTCGTCCTCGGCGGCGGCGGAGAGATCTTCAACCTGGGTCATGGCTCTTCCAGCTGTCGACATAGGCGGGGTTTTCGACCGCGCCGGCGGCCTCGCCGACCTCCAGCGGGTCGCGGGCGTCGACCATCACGGCGTACTCGTCGGTCGCGGGCTTGGCCTGGACGAGCATGTTCTTCAGCGCCTTCGGGTGCGGCCCGTGGGTGAAGCCGGACGGATGGAAGGTCATCATGCCGGCCTCGATGTGGTCGCGGCTGAAGAAGTCGCCGGCGTGGTAGAACAGCACCTCGTCATAGTCGTCGTTGTTGTGGAAGAACGGCACCTTCAGCGCGCCGGGATCGGTCTCGAACGGCCGCGGCGCGAAGGTGCAGACGACGAACCGGTCGCTGACGAAGGTGGTGTGGACGCTGGGCGGCAGGTGGTAGCGGTGGCTGGCGACCGGCCGCAGGTCGCGCACGTTGAGCCGCACCGGCGCCAGGTCGCCGTGCCAGCCGACCGCGTCGAGCGGATTGTAGGGATAGGTCACCACCGAGACCTGGCCGCGCTTCTTAATCTCGACGGCGACCTCGCCCGGCCGCGCCGCCTGGGCCTCGAACGCCGCGTCCAGCTCGGGCGTCTGCAGCATCGCCGGGTCGAACAGGGCGTGGCCGCCGAGCAGGCCGCGGTCCGGCAGGCCGAAGTGGCTGTTGGTCGCCTCGATCATCAGGATGGCGGTCGGCTCGGCCGGCTCCAGCCGCCACAGGGTCCCGCGCGGCAGGTAGAGGTAGTCGCCGGCCTCGTAAGGGAGCCGGCCGTAGTCGCAGAACAGCTGGCCAGCGCCCTGGTGGACGAACAGCAGCTGGTCGCCGTCGGCGTTGCGCGCCAGCGCCGGCATGGCTTGGGCGAGCTTCCAGAAGCGGATCTCGACCGCGGCGTTGAACAGCACCTTGCCGGCCGCCCAGGGCGACGGCTCGGCGGCGTTTAGCCGGGCCAGGTCGAAGGCCCGGGGACGCAGCGGCCCCTCGAACGTCGTCCAGCCGGTCGGCGGCCGCGGATGGTGGATGAAGGCCGCCGGGCCGAAGAAGCCCTCCTTGGAGATCTCCCGCTCATAGGTTCCGGGCGGCAGGTCGGCGTGGGCCTGGCGGGAGTGGCGGCCTTGCGCGCCGCGGACCGGGATCCAGTTGCGCTTCGCCATCAGGGATCGTCCTTGAAGATGCCCACGACCAGCGGCTCGGCGTCGCTGATCCGCGCGCGGTACATGCCCGTGGTGTTGAAGCTCCAGGCCATCCGGCCGTCGGGCGCGACCGCGATGACCCCGCCGTCGCCGCCGATGGCGGGCAGCTGCTGCTGCACCACCTGGTCGACGGCGGCCTGCAGCGACAGCCCCTTGTACTCCACCAGGGCGCAGACCTCGCGGGCCACGGTCAGGCGGATGAAGTATTCGCCCGTGCCGGTGGCGGAGACCGCGCAGGAGCGGTTGGAGGCGTAGGCCCCGGCGCCGATGATCGGGCTGTCGCCGACCCGGCCCCAGCGTTTGGCGGTCGTGCCGCCGGTCGAGGTCCCGGCCGCGACGTCGCCGCGGCTGTCGCGCGCCACCACGCCGACCGTGCCGTGCTTGCCCTCGTCGTGGGCGAGCGCGGCGGCGGCGTCCGGGCCGCGCGGCGCGCCGGCCGGCCGCGGCGGGATCGGCAGGCGCTCGGCCTGCAGCGCCTTTTCCAGCGAGCGCCAGCGCCGCTCGGTGAAGAACCAGCTCGGATCGACCTGCTCGAGGCGCTGGCTGCGGGCGAAGGCGTCGGCGCCCTCGCCGATCAGGAAGACGTGCGCAGAGCGCTCCATGACCGTCCGCGCCAGCGAGATCGGATGCCGCGTGCGGGTGACGCCGGCCACCGCGCCGGCCTTCATCTCGCGCCCCTCCATGATCGCCGCGTCGAGCTCGTTCTTGCCGTCGGCGGTGAAGACCGCGCCGCGGCCGGCGTTGAACAGCGGATCGTCCTCCAGCAGGCGGATCACCACCTCGACCGCGTCCAGCGCGCGGCCGTCGCGGCGCAGCACCGCCGCGCCGGCCTCGGTCGCCCGCGCCATGGCCTCGCGATAGGCCCGCTCCTGGTCCGGCTTCAGCTGGCCGCGCTCGATGGCGCCCGCGCCGCCGTGCACGACGAGGGCCCACTGGGCGGCGGCGGCGGGATCGGGCATGAACAGGCTCAGCAGGACGAGGAACAGAAGAATGAGGATGGGCCGCGTGAGCGCCGGGCGCCAGCGCAGTTGAACGCCCCCTCCGTCTCGGCGCTGCGCGCCGATCCACCTCCCCCGCTTCGCGGTGGAGGAGCGGGTCGCTTCTCCCCCGCGTGCGGGGGAGCTGTCGGCGAAGCCGACTGAGGGGGCGTTCGGCGCAGGCGCGAGCCCCACGCCTACTCCTTCGCCGGCAGCACGCCGCGGCGGACCTGGTCGAGCTCGATCGACTCGAACAGCGCCTTGAAGTTGCCCTCGCCGAAACCCTCGTTGCCCTTGCGCTGGATCAGCTCGAAGAAGATCGGGCCGATCATGTTTTCGGTGAAGATCTGCAGCAGCAGCCCCTGCCCCTCGGTCGGCGCGCCGTCGACCAGGATCCGGTCGGCCTGCAGCCGGTGGATCTCCTCGCCGTGGCCCGGCACCCGGGCGTCGAGCTGCTCGTAGTAGGTGTCCGGGGTGTCCTGGAAGCGCACGCCGCGCGCGCGCATCGCCTCGACCGCGTGGAAGATGTCCGGCGTGCCCAGCGCCACGTGCTGGATCCCCTCGCCGTGGTACTCGCGCAGGAACTCCTCGATCTGCGAGTGCTCGTCCTGGCTCTCGTTGAGCGGGATGCGGATCTTGCCGCAGGGACTGGTCATCGCCTTGGAGAACAGACCGGTCTGCTTGCCCTCGATGTCGAAGTAGCGGATCTGCCGGAAGTTGAAGATCCGCTCGTAGAAGTCCGCCCACGTCGCCATCTTCCCGCGGAAGACGTTGTGGGTCAGGTGGTCGATGTAGGTCAGCCCGACCGAATTGGCGGCCGCCTGCTCGGCCGCGCCCGGGATCGCCACGAAGTCGACGTCGTAGATCTCCTGCGCCCCGTAGCGGTCGACGAGATAGAGGTTGGAGCCGCCGATCCCCTCGATCGCCGGGATGTTCAGCTCCATCGGCCCGACCGGACCACTGACCGCGGTCGCGCCGCGCTCGACCGCCAGCTTCAGGGCCAGAGCCGCATCACGCACCCGGAAGGCCATGGCGTTGGCCGAGGGGCCATGCACCCGCCGGAAGTCCGCCGGCTGGCCGGAGGGCTCCATGTTCAGCAGGAAGTTGATGTCGCCCTGGCGGAAGCGCAGCACGTCCTTCGACCGGTGCCGCGCGACCGCGGTGAACCCCATCAGCTCGAACAGGCCCTTGAGCCGCTCCGGCTCGGGCGAGGTGAATTCGACGAACTCGAATCCGTCGGTGGCCAGCGGATTGTCGAACAGCGGCTCTGCGCGAATTGTCGTCTCGGCGCCCATCAGTCGCGCTCCCTCGAAGAGAATATGGTATCAATCGTAACTATATAGCGCCACAGGAGACAAGGCCTTCCGCGCCTGCTAGCTGAACGCGCAACACAGTCATTCCGGGGCGTCGATGCTGCGCAAACTCTACGACTGGGTTTTCAACCTGGCCGGCTCGCGTCATGCGCCCAAGGCGCTGGTCGCGGTTTCCTTCGCCGAAAGCTCGTTCTTTCCGATTCCGCCGGACGTGATGCTGGCGCCGATGGTGCTGGCGCGGCCGGAGAAGGCCTACGTCTACGCCGGCCTGTGCACCCTCGCCTCGGTGCTTGGCGGGCTGCTCGGCTACGCCATCGGCGTGTGGCTGGAGCCGGTCGGCTACGCCATCCTGGCGTTCTTCGGCCACCCGGAGGGGCCGGCCGAGTTCCAGAAGTGGTTCGCCGAATGGGGCGCCTGGATCATCCTCGTGAAGGGGCTGACGCCGATCCCCTACAAGCTGGTGACGATCACCGCCGGCGTGGCGCACTTCGACCTGGCGACCTTCATCTGGACCTCGACGCTGACCCGCGGCGCGCGCTTCTTCCTCTCGGCCACGCTGCTCAAGTACTTCGGTCCGCACATCCGCGCCGAGGTCGAGCGCCGGCTCGGGCTCTACAGCCTGCTGTTCTTCGTGCTGCTGATCGGCGTGGTCTTCGTCGTGAAGTACTTGGGCTGAGCCGCGGTTTCGGGTCATATCGGCGCCGATGAGCGGCTTCCTTCGCCCCTTTCTCGACCGCTGGCGGCTGTGCGCGCTGGCCGCGGCGGCCGCCATGCTGGCGACCGCCCACGCCTTCGAGACCTTCGGCGGCCTGCCGCCCTGCACCCTGTGCCTGCGCCAGCGCGAGGTCTACTGGTGGGCCGGCGGCGTGGCGCTGGCGGCGATGCTGATCGTGCGGGCGCCCGGCGGCCGCCGGCTGCGTGAGGCCAGCTGCTGGCTGCTCGGCCTGATCTTCCTGATCGGCGCCGGGGTGGCGGTCTATCACGCCGGCGCCGAGTGGAAGTTCTGGCCCGGCCCGACCACCTGCGCCAGCGCCGGCGGCGGCGCGATGGCCGTCGACGCCGACGCGATGTCGGCCCTGCTGCAGGGCGCGAAGATCAAACCGCCGGCCTGCGACCAGGCGCTCTGGCACTTCCTCGGCCTGTCGATGGCCGGCTGGAACGTGCTGGTCTCGCTGGCGTTGGCCGGCCTGAGCGCGGCGGCGGCGCTGCGCGAAAGGTCCGCGCGATGAGCGAGAAGGCAACTCCGTCCCACGCGCCCCTCCCCCGCCCCGGCGAAGGCGGCCTCGCCGGCCGCCTGGCGGAGATCCTGCGCGTCGACCACGCCGGCGAGCTCGGCGCGGTGGCGATCTATCGCGGGCAACGCGCGGTGCTGGGCGCGGCCGCCGGCCAGGAGCGCATCGCCGGCCAGCTGGCCGAGATGGAGGCGCACGAGGCCGTGCACCTGGCGCGCTTCGACCAGTTGATCCTCGAGCGCGGCGTGCGGCCGACGGCGCTCGCCCCGCTGTGGCGGCTCGCCGGCTTCGCCGTGGGCGCCGGCTCCGCCCTGCTCGGGCCGAAGGCCGCCCACGCCTGCACCGAAGCGGTCGAGAACGTGATCGAACAGCATTACGCCGGCCAGATCAGCGAGCTTGCGGAGACCGAGCCTGAGCTGGTCGCGGAACTGACGAAATTCCGCGACGAGGAGCTCGCGCACCGCGACCTGTCGGTCGCCGAAGGCGCGCGCGAAGCGCCCGGCCACCGGCTGCTGTCGGCGGTGATCGGCGCGGGCTGCCGCGCCGCCATCAAGCTCAGCGAGAAGGTCTAGTCCAAGGTCCGGCGCCGGGCGTACGGTCGCGCTCTCCGCACTTCGGGAGGAGCAGATTCATGACCCTGTCCGTGATCGGCGCCGGCTTCGGCCGCACCGGAACCCTGTCGCTCAAGCTCGCCCTGGAGCAGCTCGGCTTCGGCCCCTGCTACCACATGGTCGAGGTGTTCAAGAACCCGAAGGCGCCCGGCTACTGGGAAGCCGCCGCCAACCGCATGCCGGTCGACTGGGCGGAAGTCTTCGCCGGCTACGGCTCGACCGTCGACTGGCCGAGCGCCACCTTCTACCGCGAGCTGGCCGAGGCCTATCCCGAGGCCAAGGTCGTGCTGACGGTGCGCGATCCCAAGGCCTGGTTCGCCTCCACCCAGGCGACCATCTTCAAGCACGACTTCTCCGGCCAGCCCGCCCCCTTCGGGCCCATGGCCGCAAAGGTCATCGGCCGGCTGTTCGATCAGCGGATGCACGACGAGGCGCACTGCATCGAGGTCTTCAACCGGCACAACGAGACAGTGCAGCAGGTGATCCCCAAGGATCGGCTGCTGGTCTACGACCTCGCCGAAGGTTGGGGGCCGCTCTGCGCCCTGCTCGGCGTCGAGGCGCCCGCCACGCCGATTCCGAAGGCCAACACCACCGAGGATTTCCAGCGCGCGATGGCCGGACGCGCCGAGGAGATGATCAAGCAGCAGACAGCCGCGCCGAACACCTGAAGGGCGTCCGGCCCGCCCTAGCCGAACACCTGCGGCCGCTTGCGAATGCGCTTGGCCAGCGACCACTTATGCACCTCGGTCGGGCCGTCGTAGATGCGGAAGGCGCGGATATCGCGGAAGATCTGGTGCACCGGGGTGTCGTCGGTGATGCCCATGCCGCCCAGCACCTGCACGCAGCGGTCGGCGATCCCGAACAGCGCCTCGGAGACCGCGACCTTGGTCATGCTCGACTCCTCGGTCCCCGGGACGCCCTGGTCGAGGCGCCAGGCGCACCAGTCGATCATCAGCTCGGCCTGCTGCAGCGCGATCTCGTTGTCGGCCAGCATGAAGCCGACGCCCTCGTGCTCGATCAGGGTCTTGCCGAAGGCCTTGCGGGTGCGGGCGTAGTCGCAGGCGATGTCGTGCGCCCGCTTGGCGGCGCCCCACCAGCGCATGCAGTGGGTGAGCCGCGCCGGCGCCAGGCGGATCTGGGCGTAGCGGAACCCCTGATCGAGCTCGCCGAGGATGTCGTCCGCGCCGGCCCGCACATTTTCCAGCGTCATGACCGCGTGGCCGCCCGGCATGGTGCGGTCGATGGTGTCGAGCACCCGCTCGGTGCGGACGCCGGGATGCGGCAGCGGCACGAGGAAGATGGTCGCGCCGCCCTCGGTCTTGGCCATGACCAGGCCGACGCCCGCGCCGTCCGCCCCGGTGATCAGCCATTTGCGGCCGTTGATCACCCAGCCGTCGCCGTCCCGGGTCGCCGTCGTCGCCAGCATGGACGGATCGGAGCCGGCCCCGCCGTCCGGCTCGGTCATGAAGAAGGCCGAGCGGATCCCGCCGGCGGCCATGCGGCGCAGGTAACGCTCCTTCTGGGCCGGGGTCCCGGCCTTCTCCAGCAGGAACATGTTGCCTTCGTCAGGCGCCATGCAGTTCAGCGCCGTCGCGCCCAGCAGCGAATAGCCGGCCTCGCGGAACACGGTCGCGGTCTCGCGGTGATTGAGCCCGTGGCCGCCGAACTCCGCAGGGAGATGAAACCCCAGCAGCCCCGCGGCCTTCGCCTTGGCCTGCAACTCGCGGCGCAGGTCGTCGTTCGGCCCGTGGCGCTCGACCCGGGGGTCGGTCTCGTAGGGGATCACGTCCTCACGAACGAAGCGCCGGACGCGCTCCGCCAGCTCCAGCTCCCGCGCACCGCGCGCCAGATCGATCATCCGCGCCTCCCTCGAATTCAAACGCGCGTTTGACGCGCTTGCCGCCATCTAAACCGCGCACCGCCGCTGCGTACATAGACCCCGGCGGGCGGACGCTTGATCCGAACGGAGCTTGCCGGAGCCGTCCGGCGGACCAGATGCCGCGTGGCGCGACGCGGCGAAGCAACCTAAGGCGGCGCAACCAACGCCAAGATCGCCGATCCGACGCCAGTAGCCATGCTTATCCCCGCCCCCGCCGACGCCGCGCGCGTCCTGCTCGACGCCCTGCTGGCGGAGACGCCCGAGGTCCGCGACGCGCCACGTCAGCAGGCGCTGACCGAACAGTTCCTGGCGCCGGAACTGGCGAGCCTGGAGGCGCTGCTCCTGGGGCTGCGCGCCGACATCGACCCGGTGCTGCAGCGCGAGCGCCCGCACCGCGGCGCCAAGCCCTATCCGAGCGGCCAGTGCCTGGGCATCACCGCGGCGGTGCAACGAAGGCTCAGCACGGTCGACCCGGCGCAGTTGCCGCCGCCCGCCGCGCGCGGCTACGCCGCGCTGGCCGCCTTCGCCCGATCCGGCGGCGTGATCCGCCGGGTCTGGGGCGACCTGCGAGGACGCTATTTCCAGACCGCGCTGGTGGTCGGCGCCCTCTATGTCGACGTCGCCAACGACACTGTCGTGGCGACCAAGCCGAAGGTGGAGATCCTGCCGTTCACCGAGGCGGGCTTCTCGCCGATCGCCGACTACGGCCACTATGCCCGCATCGCCGACAGCTACTGGGGCGGCGAGACGCTGCCCAACCACCTGCTGCCGGACCTCGCGCCCTATCTGCCGGTCCTCCGCATCGATCCGGCCGGCCGCGTCAACCTCGCAGCCTCGACGCGCTACATGCTGGGCCTGACGCTCGCGAACCGGTTCTCGCCGAGCGAGACGGCGCTAAGCGCCCCGCCGCTCGCCGCCACGCGCTTCAGCCTGCTGGCGGCGGCGCTGCAGCGGGCGGGGATCCAGCCCGCGCCCGACGCCGCGCACGGCCGCAACCAGGCGCTCGCCTGCTGCCAGCGCTATCGCGCCGAAGGCCGTCACGATGCGCCGGAGGCGCTGGTCGCGGCGCTCCGCGCGGCCGAGCCCGCCAACCGCGCCCTGGCCGCAGTGAATCTCGCGGCGAAGGCGGCCTAGGCGGCTTACGCCTCCCACTTTACGATCTCACGCGAACGGCAACTTCGCACTCGGCCCGAAGACAAACCCTTCCTGGATGTAGAAACCGGTCTGGGCTTGGCCGCCGCCCGCCCTGTAGATCCAGCCGTCTTTGATCCAATGCTGCGTGTTCACGTCCGCAGAGCCGACCGGCCCCCAGATCCAATCACCGTCGATCCAGAACTTCGCGCTTTGCGCTTGGTCGTTGCTCAAGATCCACGGGCCATCCATCCAGCCGGCGATCACCGTCATGCCTCACTCCTCGGAAATGGCGGCCCGAGCGGCTCAAAGCCGCGCCCCGCCCGCAGGCAGCGCGTTCTCGCTCGTCGTCGGACAGCGCGTCGGGAAACAGCTAAGCCTCCAGCTCGATGTCCCAATACAGGTAGTCGAGCCAGCTTTCGTGCAGGTGGTGCGGCGGGAACCGGCGGCCGCGGTCCTGCAGCTCGAAGGCGGTCGGACGCCGCGGGCGGTGATGCGGGTGCATGCCGGCTTCGTGCGGCGTGCGGCCGCCCTTGGTCAGATTGCAGCGGGCGCAGGCGGTGACGATGTTCTCCCAGGTGGTGCGGCCGCCGCGCGAGCGGGGGATCACATGGTCGAAGGTCAGGTCGCTGTCCGCCGAGCAGTACTGACAGGAGAAGGCGTCGCGGAGGAAGAGGTTGAAGCGGGTGAACGCCGGGGGCCGGTCCTGGGCCACGTAGTGCTTCAGCGACACCACGCTCGGCAGCTTCATTTCGAAGGAGGGGGAGTGCACCACCTGGTCGTAGGTGGAGACGACGTCGACGCGGTCGAGGAAGACCGCCTTGATCACTTCCTGCCACGGCCAGAGCGACAGGGGGTAGTAGCTGAGAGGGCGGAAGTCCGCGTTCAGCACCAGCGCGGGGCAGCCGGAGGGGGGCCTGCTAAGCACCTGCATCGCAGGGTCCTCCGCAACGCCTTGAGCCCGCCGCCGGCGCGCTCGAACACCCGCAAGGCCCGCCCGTCTCACCCGGCCGGCATCGCCGATCCGGTCCGTGAGGGGCGTGGTGAACGCCTATGTCGTACGCTTGTGGACTGAAGACGAGGTCCCCTTCCGCGACGCGCAAGCGGCCGAGGGACCGCCCTATTGGCGTTAACTATACGGAAGATTCGACGACAGCTCCATGACTTGCGGCCGGCCGTCCAAGCGCAGGAGCCATGGCGCGGGGCCGCTCGGCGCCAAAAAGAAAGGGCCCCTTGCGGGGCCCGTAGCGCAAAAAGAAAGGGGCCCCGCAAGGGGCCCCGGAAACGTCACAGCCGAGGGTGGGAGGAACCCCCGGCCGCGCGATCAACCGCCGACGAGGGCGATGGCGCCGGCGGACGCGAGGCCCAGGGCCAGAAGAGCGACCGGGGCGAAGCGATCCAGGAAACGTTCGAAGTTGGCGACAGCTGCGAGAGTCATGGCGACACACACCTTTGAGTTGGATCCCGGCCGGGGCCGGGCTTTTTTCTATTTGAACGTTGCTAAGATAATGCGAATCTGAGCGGCGTCAAGATATCTTTACGATGATTAGATTGCGACGGGCCGTCGCATCGGTCACGCGCCCAGCAGGGCCATGGCGACGGCGGAAGCGAGGCCCAGAGCCAGGAACACGGCCGGCGCGACGGTATCGATGGCGCGCTCGAAGGTGGCGACAGCAGCGAGAGTCATGACGGCGGTCCTTTCTTATCTGAGTCCCATCCCGGGGCCCGTTCGATTTGAACAATGCTAAGATAGGATCAATCTGAGCGACGTCAAGATATCTATGCAGCGTTCAGATCGATTTTCCGGGACACCTTCACCAGACGTGAAGAAGGCCCCCGCAGGGGCCTTCGCCGCATCGCCGCGCCGAGGCGTTCGCGCCTCAGACGCCCAGCAGCGCCATGGCGCCGAACGGCGCGAGACCGAGGGAGAGGAAGAACGCCGGACCCACACGGTCGATCAGACGTTCGAACTTGGCGACAGCAGCGAGGGTCATGGCCACACACCTTTTGGAGATCCGCCCCGCCTTGCGGGGCCTCGATCTGAACAATGATTAGATGGGGCATATCTGAGCGTCGTCAAGATGCAACTTTACGACGCTCAGATGGAATTCTAGTTTGACCGCCAATGTCAGAGTCGAACCCGCCCGAGGCCCGCTCGTACCATCACGGCGATCTCCGCCGCGCACTGGTGGATGCCGCCCGCCGCCTGGTCGAGAGCGAGGGCGGCTCGGCGGCGATGTCGTTGCGCGCCGTCGCCCGCGAGGCCGGCGTCAGCCCGGCGGCGCCCTACCATCACTTCAAGGACAAGAGCGAGCTGATGGGCGCGGTCGCGGCCGAGGGCTGGGCCCTGGTCAGCACCGCCGTATTCGAGGCCTCGCAGGCCAACCCGGGCGACCAGCTGGCCCCGGCGCTGGCCTATGTCACCTTCGCGCGCGAACGTCCGGCGCTCTATCGCGTCATGTTCGACAACGCTCGCGACGCCGAGTCCCTGCCCTTCTTCGGCCTGGCCGGCGACGGCAGCCCTTACGCCTGGGTGCGCGAGGCGCTCGACAAGGAGCGCCAGAACGCGGGCGGCTACGAGGTGGAGCTGGGCATCGCCGCGGTCTGGTGCGCCGCCCACGGCCTGGCGGAAATGGCCTGCTTCAAGCAGTTCGATCCGATCAAGGAATCGCTCGGCGGCGAGCGTCCTTTCCTCGAGGCGGTGCTGGAGCACATGGGCGTGCACAGCCACCGGCGAGAATAGCCGCGACGCACGGCTTCCAGATCGCCGCGCGGGCCTGATAAGTCTCGGCCGTGGCCGGCTTCGTGACCCGTTTCGCCCCCTCCCCGACCGGCTTCCTGCACCGGGGCCACGCCTATTCGGCGCTGACGGCGCACGCCGCGGCGCGCGCGGCCGACGGCCGCTTCCTGCTGCGCATAGAGGACATCGACCAGACCCGCTGCCGGCCGGAGTTCGAGACGGCGATCTACGAGGACCTCGCCTGGCTCGGCCTCGGCTGGGAGACGCCAGTGCGCCGGCAGTCGGACGAGATGGCCGACTACGCCGGCGCGCTCGACGGTCTGGCGGCGCGCGGCCTGATCTACCGCTGCTTCCGCACCCGCAAGGAGATCGCCGAGGACATCGGCCGCGCGCCGCATGGGGCCATGGAGATGTTCCGCGGCGCGCCGCTGCCGCGGCACGACGAAAGCCACCGCCTCGCCGCTGGCGAGCCGTTCGCCTGGCGGCTGTCGCTGGCCGCCGCCGAGGCGGCGCTTGGCGGGTTCGGCGGCCTCACCTTCGTCGAGGAAGGTTCGGGCCCGAACGGCGAGCAGGGGGTGATCGCGGTCCGGCCGGAGCTCGGCGGCGACGTGGTGCTGGCGCGCAAGGACGTCGGCGTCGCCTACCACCTGGCCGCCACCTTCGACGACGCCCTGCAGGGCGTCAGCCACGTGGTCCGCGGCCAGGACCTGTTCGAGGCGAGCCACATCCAGCGGCTGCTGCAGGCGCTGCTCGGCCTGCCGAGCCCGGTCTATCGCCATCACCCGCTGCTGACCGGGCCGGACGGCAAGCGCTACGCCAAGCGCGACAGGGCCGAGACGCTGCGCGAGATCCGCGCCCGCGGCGTCACGCCCGAGGCCCTGCGGCGGGAGCTGGGCTTTGACTGAGCCGCCGCCGCGCTGGCGCGCCGCCGCGGTCCTGGTGTTCGGCGCCTGCGTCATCGGCTTCTCGCCGATCCTGGTGCGGCTGACCCAGACCGGCCCGGCGGCCGCCGGCTTCTGGCGGCTGGCCTTCGCCCTGCCGCTGCTGGCGCTGATGACCCGGCGCACCACCGGGCGGATCGCCCCGCCCTCGCCGCTGGCGCTGGCCGCCGGCGCGGCCTTCGCCCTCGACCTCGGCTTCTGGCACTACGGCATCAAGTACACCTCGGTGGCCAACGCCACCGTGCTGTCGAACCTGACCCCGGTGGTGGTGACCGCCTTCGCCTGGATCTTCCTGAAGCAGCGGCCGCGGCCGCAGTTCCTGCTCGCGGTCGCCATCGCGGTCGCCGGCGCCTGGCTGATGGCCAGCCAGCGGGTCGGCGCGCCCGGTGTGAACCCGCCGCTCGGCGACGCGCTGTCGGCCACCACCGCGCTCTGGTACGCCCTCTATCTGTTGGCGATCGGCGCGGGCCGGAAGCGGGAGACCGCCAGCGCGCTGATGTTCTGGTCGAGCGCCGTCGGCGCGCCGCTGGTGCTGGTCGGCGCCCTGGCGCTCGGCGAGCAGATCCTGCCGCTGGGCGCCGCCGGCTGGGCCGCCTGCGTGGGCCTCGGGTTGATGCATGTCGCCGGACAGGGCTCGATCGCCTGGGCCATGGGCCGGCTGCCGACCGCCACCGCTTCGGTCGTCGTGCTGGTGCAGCCGGTGGTCGCCGGCGCGCTCGGTTGGGTGTTGTTCAACGAGGTGCTCGGCCCGGTGCAGTCGCTCGGCGCAGCGGTGACGCTGGGCGGCGTCGTGCTGGCGCAGCGGGCGTCGCGGGACAAGGCCGCCTAGGGCAGAACGCGATCGGAGCGAACAGGGAACCGTCGCTCAGCGAGCGCAGATTGACGACGTCCGGGCGCGGTGCTCAGCGGATCAAGCCGAACAAATAGATAAGGACGATCACCGGGACCGGAACGCCGATCAGCCAGAACATCAGGCTCTTCATGGGCGCGCCTCCCAACACGTGGAGGCCCAGAGTCCGAACGAAACGCCAAGACCGGCGTTCCGCAAAATTCCCTAGATCATGACCGGCTTGTCCAGACCTCCAACCCGCCGTCGAACGGCCTTGGGATGGGTCGCCCGGACAAGCCGGGCGATGACGGAAGAATGGGAGCTTAAGCGCCTTGCGGCGTCAGCCCCCAGGCCAGCCGGGCGCGCTCGATCGTGGCCAGCTTGGCTTCGAAAACCGACCAGTCGTCGCGCTCGGCGATCGCCGCCCAGATGGCCTCGATCTCGTCGTACAGCAGCTCCTGCGGCTCCGGCCCGGCGAAATAGGGATTCGCCAGCCGTTCGGGTCGCTCGGCGGCGTAGGGCGCGAGCCGGGCGCGGAACTCCGTGAAGGCCTCGCCGCCGTAGAGCGCCGCGCGCGGGCCGGCCAGGGCCCGCGCCTCGTCCTTGCAGAACCAGTCGAAGAAGAACGGCTCCCAGCGCAGCGCCTCGCCGCCCTCGGCCAGGGCGCGGAACGCCGCCTGCGCCAGGGCGACGTCCTCCGCCTCGCCGCGCGGCGCCAGGCCCAGCCGCTCGACCACGGCGGCGACCAGCTCGCGCTGATAGGCGGCGCCGAAGCCGTTCAGCGCCTCGATCAGCGGCTCGCTCGCGCTCAGCAGGCTGAAGCAGCCGGCGAGCTGCTGCAGGTTCCAGAACACCGTCTCCGGCTGGCGGCCGAAGGCGTAGAGGCCGGAGTGGTCGAAATAGGCCGCGGTAAACTTCGGGTCCGACCGCGGCAGGAAGCGGTAAGGGCCGTAGTCGAAGCTCTCGCCGGTCATGTTCATGTTGTCAGTATTGAGCACCCCGTGGACGAAGCCCGCCGCCATCCAGCGGGCGGCCAGCCGCGCCGCCTTGGCCGTCACCACCGCAAGCAGCGCGCTCGGCTTGTCGTCCGCGCCCTGCAGCTGCGGATAGTAGTTCTCGATCACATGGTCGACGAGCACGGCGATCCGGCCCGGCTGCTCGAAAAAGGCGTGGCGCTGGAAGCTGCCGAAGCGGATGTGGCTGTGTGACAGCCGGGTCAGCACCGAGGACCGGGTCGGGCTGGGCTCGTCGCCGCGCTGCAGCGCCTCGCCGGTCTCGATCAGCGCGAAGGAACGCGAGGTCGGCACGCCCAGCGCCTCGAGCATGGCGGTCGCCAGCACCTCGCGCACGCCGCCCTTCAGCGTCAGTCGGCCGTCGCCCTGGCGCGACCAGGGGGTCTGGCCGGACCCCTTGGTGCCGAGGTCGAGCAGACGGTCGGTTCCGGCCTCGCGCAACTGGGCGAACAGGAAGCCGCGGCCGTCGCCGAGCTCGGGGTTGTAAACCCGGAACTGATGGCCGTGGTAGCGCATGGCCAGCGGCGGGGCGATGTTGTCCGGCAACGGCTCGAAGCGGCCGAAATGGGCGATCCACTCGGCGTCGCTCAGCGTGTCCAGACCGACGGTCGCCGCCGCGCGATCGTTGCGGAACCGCAGCAGCGTCTGCGGGAATTTCGCCGCCTCGACCGGGTCGGCGTACTCCAACCCGAGCTTGGGAAGTTGCGGATCGGGGCGATAGGCGGACGAGACGGGCATCTGAGGGCAAATGGGCGCAAAGCGGCGCGGCCACAACCGCTTTCCCCCCGCCGCCAGCCCCGATGTCAGTCGATCCGGTTCCGCTTGCATGCTAACCGACAGGCATGGCGCGACGACTGACCCTCGACTTCCTCAAGACTGAGAGCGCCTCGGGCTTGATTCTCGCGACGACCGCGGCGGTGGCCATCCTGATGGCCAACTCCCCGTGGGCCGCGACCTACTACGGCTTCATCGACGCGACCTTCACCATTCAGGTCGGGGCTTTCCGCGAGACCCATTCGGTCCTGGACTGGATCAAGGAAGGCCTGATGGCGGTCTTCTTCTTCGTCGTCGGGCTGGAGATCAAATACGAGATCCTGCGCGGCGAACTGGCCAATCCGCGGCGGCTGGTGCTGCCGATCGTCGCCGCGGTCGGCGGCATGGTCGTGCCGGCGGCGGTCTACCTGGCGTTCAACGCCGGGCCGGGCGGCGCGACCCAGGGCTGGCCGATCCCGACGGCGACCGACATCGCCTTCGCCGTCGCCGCGCTGGCGATCGCCGGGCCCAGGCTGCCGCCCACCTTGCGCGTCTTCCTGCTGACCCTGGCCATCGTCGACGACCTTGGCGCGGTGGCGTTGATCGGCCTGGTGTTCAGCGAGGGGGTGCAGGTCGCCGCGCTCGGCGGCGCGCTGGTCTCGCTGGCGCTGATGGCCCTGCTCGGCCGGTGGCGCAGCGCGCCCTACCTCTTCTATGCGCTGGGCTTCCTGCTGGTCTGGGCGTTCACGCTGAAATCGGGGATCTCCACCTCCGTGGCGGGGGTCGCCGCGGCGATGACCGTGCCGATCGAGCCGCGCAAGCCGCACCGGCCTGGCGTGCTGGAGGACTTCATGGAGAGCCTCCACCCCTACGTCGCCTTCCTGATCCTGCCGCTGTTCGCCTTCGCCGCCGCCGGCTTCTCGCTGGAGGGCATGACGCTGGCCGAACTGGCCAGCCCGGTGACGCTCGGCATCGCGCTGGGCCTGTTCCTCGGCAAGCAGCTCGGCGTCTTCGGCGCGACGGCGGCGGTGATCGGGCTGAAGCTCGCCCGGCGGCCGACCGGCGCCACCTGGGCCGAGCTCTACGGCGTGTCGCTGCTGTGCGGCGTCGGCTTCACCATGAGCCTGTTCATCGGCGCCCTGGCCTTCACCGCCGAATACGCCGCCGCCCAGGTCCGGCTCGGCGTGCTGATGGGCTCGGTGCTGTCGGCCGCGGCCGGCATGGCGGTGCTCGCCTGGGCGCAACGGCGCAGGCCGGACGAGGCGTAACGGCGCGATCGCGCGCGCAGCCGCCATCGCTGGCTTGCGGCTAAGCCCGGGCCTCGCTAAAGCCCGCTGATAGTTTCGAAGGAGCCGCTCATGTCCGGCATCGCCGCCATCGTCATCTTCATCGTCGTGATCGGCGCGCTGAACGTCTACGAGTTCGGCCGGCTCGACTAAGCCCGCGCGCGGCAGATGGCGAACCGCGGCGCAGCGCTCGTCACCGGCGGCGCCCGCCGTATTGGCCGGGCGTTGGCCCGGGCGTGCGCCGAGGCCGGCTTCGACGTCGCGATCCATGTGCGCAATCCCGGCGACGACGCCGACGCGTCGGCCGGCGAGGTGCGCTCGGCTGGACGCCGGGCGACGATCCTCGGCTGCGACCTGCGCAAAGAATCCGCCGTGGTCGCCCTGGTCGGCGAGGCCGAGGCCGAGCTCGGCCCGGTCACCCTGCTGGTCAACTGCGCCAGCGTCTTCGAGGAAGACGGGTTCGAGACCTTCAACCGCGCCTCGTGGGACCTGCACATGGAGACCAACTTGCGCGCGCCGCTGGTGCTCTCCCAGGTCTTCGCCCGGCGGCTGCCGGCCGACCGCGAGGGCCTGATCGTCAACGTTCTCGACCAGCGGGTCTGGCGGCCGACGCCGGAGTTCTTCTCCTATTCGCTGAGCAAGGCCGCGCTCTGGGATGCGACCAAGTTGATGGCCCAGGCGCTGGCGCCGCGCGTGCGGGTCAACGCCATCGGCCCCGGCCCCACCCTGCAATCCATCCACCAGGATCCCCAGGACTTCGCCGACGAGGCGGCGTCGACGCTGATGCGCCGGCCGGTCGCGCCCGCCGAGGTCGCCGGCGCGCTGCGCTACCTGATCGATGCGCCGGCGGTCACCGGCCAGATGATCGCGGTCGATTCCGGCCAGCACCTGGCCTGGCGCTGAGGTCCGCAGCGATGGCCAAGCCCCCTCTTCCCGCGCCCGCCGCCGGCGCGGTGCGCGTCGCGATGACCAAGGTCTTCGTCACCGGCCTGCGGGTGCAGGCCGAGATCGGCGTCTACCGCCATGAAATCGGCAAGCGCCAGCCGCTGTCGGTCGACGTCGAGCTCGACGTCCCGGCCGCCGGCGCCGACCGGCTCGCCGACACCGTCAACTACGAGACCATCCTGAAGGCCGCCCAGGCGATCGCCGCCGAAGGTCATATCGAGCTGGTCGAGGCCTTCGCCGAGCGGCTGGCGCGCGCCTGCATCGCCGACCCGCGGGTGACCCGCGCCCGCGTGCGGGTGGAGAAGCCGCTGGCGCTCGCGCCCGACGCGGTGGCGGCCGGCGCCGAGATCACCCTCGAGCGCGGCTGAAGTCTTTTCTCCGCGGCGAAACGTTCCCACCTTTTGCGAGGCAATCGCCCGCCCACGGGCCGCAGGGAAGGACACCGATGACTGAGCGTCTGAGCTATGGCGGCGTCGAAGACCGCACCATGCCGGCGGTGGTCTACGCCCTCTACCTGCTGGGGATCGTCAACGGCCTGACGATCATCCTCGGGCTGATCCTGGCGTACGCCAAGCGCGGCGAGGCCGGGGAGATGGCCCGCAGCCACTACACCTTCCTGATCCGCACCTGCTGGCTGTGGATCGCCTGGGAGGTGATCGGCGTCGTGTTGATCGTGATCGGCGCACCGCTCAGCCTGGTGCTGATCGGCATTCCGCTGTTCCTGCTCGGCTGGCTGATCGTCGGCCTGACCCACGTCTGGTTCGCGCTGCGCGCGATCGTCGGCGTGATCCACCTGGCCCGCGACGAGCCCTACCCGCGGCCGCGCACCTGGTTCGTGTGAGCGTTCGAGCAACGCGAGAAGGGGCGAACGCCGAACGCCCCCTCAGTCAGCTTCGCTGATAGCTCCCCCGCTTCGCAGGGGAGCAGCTGGAGCCGAGACGAAGGGGGCGGTACGCCCCCTCCTCCGGCGTGGCGGCTTAGGCCGCGACCAGCTGGCGGCGGACCAGCTTGGCGTAGTCGTCCATCAGTCCGAGCGACAGCTTGCCCGGGGTGAAGGTGTATTCGCCGACCTGCGAGACCGGCGTGACCTCGGCGGCGGTGCCGGTGAGGAAGCACTCGGTGAAACCCGCGAGCTCCTCCGGCATGATGTGCCGTTCGATCACCTCGACGCCCTGCGAGCGGGCCAGCTTGACCACCGTCTGGCGGGTGATGCCGTCGAGGAAGCAGTCCGGCAGCGGCGTGTGCAGCACCCCGTCCTTGACGAAGAAGACGTTGGCGCCGGTCGCCTCGGCCACATAGCCGCGGTAGTCCAGCATCAACGCGTCGGTGTAGCCGTCCTTCTCCGCAGCGTGCTTGGAGACGGTGCAGATCATGTAGAGACCCGCGGCCTTGGCGTGGACCGGCTCGGTCTCCGGCGACGGGCGCTTGTACTTGGCCCAGGTCAGGCGGACGCCCTTGGCCTTCTCTTCCGGCTTGAAGTAGCTCGGCCAGTCCCACACGGCGATGGCCACGTGGATCTTGGCGTTCTGCGCCGAGACGGCCACCGTCTCGGAGCCGCGCCAGGCGACCGGCCGGACGTAGGCGTCGGCCAGGCCGTTCTTCGCGCAGGCGTCCTTGCAGGCCTGATCGATCTCGGCCACCGTGTAGGGGATTTGGAAGTCGAGGATCTCGGCCGACTTGAAGAGGCGCTCGGTATGGGCGGTCAGCTCGAAGATCTCGCCCCCGTACATCCGCTCACCCTCGAACACGGACGACGCATAGTGCAGGCCGTGGGTGAGGACATGCACCTTCGCCTCGCGCCAGGGGACGAACTGGCCATCGAACCAGATCCAACCGTCGCGATCGTCGAAGGAAACTGTAGACATGGGGCCGAATGCTCCTTTCAGAGGGGCTCCTTGAACCGTGAGGAGGGCCCCGCGTCAAACGAAATGGGCTCTGTGAGTTGAACGCCTACGCCGATCCCGCCCAGCGCGTGCGCCATCTGTTGGTGGTGGACGACGACGACCGCATCCGTGAGCTGCTGAAGGCCTACCTGGCCCGCGCGGGTTTCCGCGTCTCGGCGGCCAACGGCGGGGCGGCGGCGCGCAAACTGCTGGCCACGCTCGACTTCGACCTGGCGGTGTTCGACGTGATGATGCCCGGGGAGGACGGATTGTCGCTGACCCGCTGGCTGCGCGACCAACGCGGCGCGAGCGGCCGCACGCCGGTGCTGATGCTGACGGCGCGCGGCGAATCCGGCGACCGAATCGAGGGCCTGAAGGTCGGCGCCGACGACTACCTGGCCAAGCCGTTCGAGCCCGAGGAGCTGCTGCTGCGCATCGAGGCGATCCTGCGCCGCTCGCAGGACCGCCCGCCGACCACCGGTCCCCTGTCGCTCGGCCGCTGCGCCTTCGATCCCGAGCGCGGCGAGCTGACCTGCGAGGGCGAGCCGATCCGGCTGACCGAGGCGGAGGTCGCGCTGATGCGCCATCTGGCGCGGACGCCGCACGAGCCGGTGGACCGGCTGGAATTGGCGACCAACTCCAGCGACCCGTCCGGCCGCGCTGTGGACGTGCAGGTCACCCGCCTGCGCCGCAAGATCGAGGACGACCCCAAGGCGCCGCGCTACCTGCAGACGGTGCGCGGGATCGGTTACCGCCTGGCGCCCGACTGATGATCGACTTCCGCCGCATCGGCCGGTGGATCGCCGTCTGGGTCCGGCGGCAGGTGCCGAAGACCCTTTTCGGCCGCTCCCTGCTGATCATCGTCCTGCCGGTGGCGATCATGCAGATCGCCGTCACCTACGTGTTCTTCGACGCCCATTGGCAGACCGTGACCTCGCGCCTGTCCGAGGGGTTGGCCGGCGACATCGCCTGGGCGGTGGAGAGCTACACCGAGGATCCGACGCCCGAGAGCTTCGCCAAGCTGGCGCGCCGGGCCGAGGAGTCCAAGGGCCTGTCGATCGCCCTGCAGCCGGGCAAGACCCTGCCGGTCAACCGCCGCTATTCGCTGTTCGCGCCGATCGACCGGTCGATGCAGCAGGCGCTGAGCGACCGGCTGGACCAGCCGTTCTGGTTCGACACCACCCGCTACCCGGCCTACGTCGACGTGCGCGTGCAGATGCCCGGCGCGGTGATCCGCGTGCTGGCCCCGCGCGACCGCGCGGTGGCCACCAACGGCCATATCTTCGTGCTCTGGATGACGGTGGCGACCGTGCTGCTCACCGCCATCGCGCTGTTGTTCATCCGCAACCAGGTGCGGGCGATCGAGCGGCTGGCCAACGCCGCCGAGGCCTTCGGCCGCGGCGTCGACGCCCCGGCCTTCAAGCCGCACGGCGCGCGCGAGGTGCGGCGCGCCGCGGTCGCCTTCCTGGACATGCGCGCGCGCATCCAGCGCCACATCGATCAGCGCACCACCCTGCTGGCCTCGGTCAGCCACGACCTGCGCACCCCGCTCACCCGGCTGAAGCTGGCGCTGGCCCTGTCCGAGCCGTCGAAGGGCAACGAGGCGATGAAGCGCGACGTGGTCGAGATGGAGCACATGATCGACGAGTACCTCGCCTTCGCCCGCGGCGAGGGCGGCGAGGCGATCGAGAAGGTGCGGCTGCGCGAGTTGATCGAACAGGTCAGCGAAGGCGCGGTGCGGGCCGGCGCCCGGGTCAGCGTCACCGCCGACCCGAAGCTAGAGGCGCCGGTGCGGCCCAACGCCCTGAAACGCGCGCTGTCCAACCTGGTGATGAACGCCGCGGCCTACGGCGAGACCGTGCAGGTCTCGGCGCAGCCCTGGCCGCAGGGCGGCGTCGAGATCGTCGTCGACGACGACGGACCGGGAATCCCGGCGGAGCGTTACGAGGACGCGTTCAAGGCGTTCAGCCGCCTGGACGAGGCGCGCAACCAGAACACCAAGGGCGTGGGCCTGGGGCTGGCGATCGCCCGCGACGTAGCGCGCGGCCACGGCGGCGACATCACGCTCGGCCGCTCGCCGCTCGGCGGGCTGCGGGCGACGCTGCGGCTGCCGGGCGCGCTGCGGCCAGTGGTCGAACCGCGGAGGAGTTGAGAGCCATGGGCCTGAGGATCGCCGCGACCGCCGCCGTGCTGCTGAGCCTGGCGGGCGGAGCCGCCCTGGCCGCCGATCCCGCCGAGGGCGTCTGGCTGGTGCAGGACAAGGACGCCAAGGTGAAGATCGGCCCGTGCCCCGGCCGCGCCGCCCAGCTGTGCGGCGAGATCGTCTGGCTGCGTACGCCGCTCGGCGACGACGGCCAGCCGAAGCGCGATCGGCACAATCCGGACGCCGGCCAGCGCAGCCGCCCGCTGGTCGGCTTGACGATGATCCGCGACTTCCGCCCCGCCGGCCCCGGCCGCTGGGACGGCGGCAAGATCTACGATCCGAAATCGGGCAAGACCTACGCCTCGAAGCTGCGGGTCGCGGCGGACGGCGCGCTGAAGGTCGACGGCTGCGTGCTGGTGATCTGCAAGACCCAGACCTGGACGCGGACGGAGTAGCGGAGCCTAGCGCCCCCTCCGTCTCGGCGCTGACGCGCCGATCCACCTCCCCCGCTCCGCAGGGGAGGAGCGATCCGCTGCTCCCCCGCCTGCGGGGGGCTATCAGCGAAGCTGACTGAGGGGGCCGCTCGCTAAGCCCCCAGTTCCTTCGAGCGCCGCACCGCGGCCGCTACGGCGTCGCGCAGCAGCGGCGGCAGGCCGGCCTCGCCGAGCAGCACGTCGAGCGCCGCCTGGGTGGTGCCGCCGGGCGAGGTGACCTGGCGGCGCAGTTCGGCCGGGTCGTCGCCGCTCTCGGCGAGCAGCGCCGCGGCGCCGGTGAGCGTCGAGCGGGCCAGCCGGCTGGCGTCCTTGCCGCTCAGGCCGGCGGCGAGGCCGGCGGCCTCCAGCGACTCGATGAAGGCGTAGAGGTAGGCCGGCGCCGACCCCGACACGGCGGTGGCGGCGTGCATCAGCCCCTCGTCGGCGAGATCGACCACCGCGCCGAGCGGCTCGAACAGCGCGTGCGCCCGGGCCAGCGCCGCCGGATCGTCGGCGTAGAGGCTGGCGGTGCCCTGGCCGATGGCCGCCGCGGTGGTCGGCATCACCCGGGCCACGCAGCGGCCGCCGAACTCCTTGGTGATGTCGCCGGCGCGCACGCCAGCGGCGATGGAGACGATCACCGCATCGGCGGCGAGCCAGGGCGCGACCTCGGCCGCGGCCTCGCGCCACAGCTGCGGCTTCACCGCCAGCACCACGGTGCGGGCGCGGGCCAGCTCGGAATCCGGCGGATTGAGCACCGCGCCGTCGCGGCCGGCGGCCTGGGCGGAGTCGCCCGGCTGCGGATCGCGGATCATCAGCTCAGCGGCGGAGAAGGCGTTGGCCTTGCGCCAGCCGGCGAGCATCGCCCCGCCCATGCGCCCGGCGCCCAGCATCAGTATGGGAGTGATCATGGCGGCGGACACTATGAGCCCGCCGCCAAGCTGTCATCCGGGAAAGCCGGCGCGGCTTAGCCGACAGCAGATCCTCTCCCTGAGGGAGAGGATCCCATGGCCGGCGATCAGGCCTCGCCGACGGTTTCGAACATGCAGGCCGCGACCGCGTCCTGCGGCGACTTGGCGCCGCGCACGAGGAAGTCGAACGCCGGGTAGAACCGGTCGGCCGCTTCCACCGCCACGTCGATCATGGCTGCGGCCTGGGCCAGGCTCGGCTGCTCGCCGGTCATCAGCGCCATTCCGTGGCGGAAGATGATCTCGCCGTCTTCCCAGAGCTCGTAATGGCCCAGCCAGACGCGCGGATTGATCATGGCGATCAGTTCGTGGGCGGCCGCCCGCTGCTCCGCACTCGCGACCAGGTCCACCGATAGGCAGAGCTGCAGGCAGTCCCCTTCCGGACGCCAGGCGAACCAGAGTTCGTAATCTTTCCAGTCGCCGGCCAGGGTAAAGGCGAGGTCACCATCCTCGGTACGGTCGAAGGGCAGGTTCTCGGCGGCAAGCACGTGCTCGACGACGTCGAGAGGATCGTTGGCGAGGAGGACGTTTTCGTCAGACTGGGTGGTGTCCATGAGACCCGCGGTCCTTTCGCAGTGGGCGGGGAGCGGATCGCCGCCCCCGAATCGCCTGCGATACTGAAAGTAAGCCCGTTCGCGCGCAGAGGTTCACTCGCATCTGACGCGTGCTGAGCCGTAAGGGCGTGTTTCTGTGGATGTTCAGGGCGCGTTGGTCCCAGGCGCCTGCTGCGTGCGCAGCGCGGCGACCTCGGCCCGGAGAGCGGCCAGTTCAGCCTTAAGCGCATCGAAGTCCTCGCGGCGCACCAGGTCGAATTCGGCGGCGACACGATCGGCCTGGGAACGGAACGCGGCCTTGGCCTCCTCGCCCGCAGCCTGGGCAAGGCCCATGGCGGCGGTGGTCAGCTTGGCCATCTCGTCGAGAAAGGGATTCTGGGTCTGCATTTCACTCACAAGCGCTGCAAGATCGGCGCCTTCTACGCCTATATGGGCTCCCAGCGGCGGTTTTGCTACTAAACCGGCCGGGCCCCTAGCCATTACCGGGGAAGCTGGCCCCCGACCACGGCTGAACCGCGGCGACTCGCGGGCGTCGCGGACGTCGCGGGGGGTGAAAGCGGAGCTCTTCTCGTCTAAACCGGGGGCCACGCACAACGCTGGGAGCCGCGCGACCGTGCCATTTCCGGACTTCGATCCCGTCCTGATCCAGATCGGGCCGTTTGCGATCCGCTGGTACGCCCTGGCCTATGTCGCCGGCATCCTGCTGGGCTGGCGCTACGCCGCGACGATCCTGCGGAAGGCCTCGCTCTGGACCCGCCGGCCGGCGCCGATGACCACGGTGCAGCTGGACGACCTGATCCTCTGGATCACGCTCGGTGTAATCCTCGGCGGCCGGCTCGGCCACACCCTGTTCTATATGCCCGACCTGATCTGGCGCGACCCGCTGGAGATCCTGAAGGTCTGGCATGGCGGCATGAGCTTCCACGGCGGCGCGCTGGGCGTGCTGCTCGCCCTGATCCTCTTCGCCTGGCGCAACCGCCTCGACGTGCTGCAGCTGGGCGACGTGGTCGCCGCGGCGACGCCGATCGGCCTGTTCTTCGGACGCATCGCCAACTTCATCAACGGCGAGCTTTGGGGCCGGCCGACCACCGCCCCCTGGGGGATCGTCTTCCCCGGCGCCGGCCTGCTGCCGCGGCATCCCAGCCAGCTCTACGAAGCGGCGCTCGAAGGCCTGGGCCTGTTCCTGCTGCTGGCCTGGGCGGTCTGGGGGCGCAAATGGACCAACCGGCGCGGCGTGATCATGGGCCTGTTCATCGCCGGCTACGGGGTGATCCGCATCAGCCTTGAGAACGTGCGCGAGCCCGACGCCTACATGCCGCATTTCCCGCTGGGCCTGACCATGGGGATGATGTTGTCGGCGCCGATGGTGATCGCCGGCCTGCTGCTGATCTGGCGCGGCCTGAAGGCGCCGCTGCCGCCCGAGCTGCCGGCCCAGCCCGCGCAGGCGGCCGGCGCGAGCCCGCGGGAGGCCGATGAGCCTGCGTGACCGCCTGCAGGCGCAGATCGCCGAGACCGGACCGATCAGCGTCGCCCAGTACATGACCGCCTGCCTCTACGATCCGGACTATGGCTACTACGCCACCCGTCCGGCGCTCGGGCCGACCGGCGACTTCATCACCGCGCCGCTGATCAGCCAGATGTTCGGCGAGCTGATCGGCGTCTGGGTCGCCTCGGCCTGGGAGCAGATCGGCCGGCCGCAGCGCTTTCGCCTGGTCGAGATGGGCCCCGGCGACGGCACGCTGATGAGCGATGTGCTGCGCGCGGCGCGCCTCGCCCCGGGCTTGCTGGAGGCGGCGGAAGTCTGGCTGGTGGAAGTGTCGGCGCCGCTGAGGGCCAAACAGGCCGAGCGGTTGGGCGACGCGGTCCGCTGGGCCGCGGCGCTGGACGAGGTTCCCGGCGGCGAACCGCTGCTGCTGATCTCCAACGAATTGCTGGACTGCCTGCCGGCGCGCCAGTTCGTGCGCACGGCGGTCGGCTGGGCGGAGCAGATGGTCGGGCTGGACGCCGCAGGACAGCTGGCGTTCGGGCTGGCGGCGACGCCGGCCGCCGGGCTGCTGCCGGACGCGGCGGTCGGCGCGGTGTTCGAACAGTCCGCGGCCCAGGCCGCCCTGGGGGCGGCGCTCGGCCAGCGGATTTCCGCCGACGGCGGGGCGGCGCTGCTGATCGACTACGGCCGCGACGCGGCTGGCTTCGGCGACACCCTGCAGGCGCTGCGCCGCCACGAGAAAGTCGATCCGCTGGCCTGTCCGGGCGAGGCCGACCTGACCGTGCACGCCGACTTCCCGGCCGTGCTGTCTGCCGCGCGGGCGCAAGGCGCGCAGACCGCGATCCTCACCCAGGCGCAGTTCCTGTCGAACATGGGGATCGGCGCGCGCACCGAGACCCTGCTGCGCGCCCGGCCGGACCGTTCGGCGACGCTGGGCCGGCAGCTGCACCGGCTGATCGGCGCTGACGAGATGGGCGAGCTGTTCAAGGCCGCCTGCATCCACTCCCCGGGCTGGAGCCCGCCCGCCTTCGAGGCCTGCGACGCATGAACGAGCTTCCCGTCCTGACCTCGCCGCTGCTCGAACTGCCGGGCGTGCGCCATGCCTTCTTCACTCGCCAGGGCGGCGTCTCGCAGGGCATTTACGCCGGCCTCAACGTCGGGCTGGGCTCGCGCGACGATCCCGATGCGGTGCAGGAGAACCGCCGTCGCGCGGCGGCGCACTTCGGCCGCGAAGCGATCGTCACCGTCTATCAGATCCATTCGGCCGAGGCCCTGGTCGCCACGGCCCCCTGGCCGGACGCCGCCCCGCAGGCCGATGCGGTGGTCAGCGCCACGCCCGGCGTGGTGTGCGGCGCGCTCGCCGCCGACTGCGCCCCGGTGCTGCTGGCCGACGCCGAGGCCCGCGTCGTCGCCGCCGCCCACGCCGGCTGGAAGGGCGCGCTGACCGGCGTCGTCGAGGCGGCCATCGCGCAGATGGAGACCCTGGGCGCCCGCGCCGAGCGCATCCGCGCCGTCGTCGGCCCCTGCATCGGGCCCCGCTCCTACGAGGTCGGGCTGGAGTTCCTCGAGCGGTTCGCCGCGGTCGACCCCGGCTACGAACGCTTTTTCGCGCCGGGCGCGTCGGGCGAAAAGCGGCTGTTCGACCTGCCGAGCTTCGTTTTGTCGCGCCTTGCGGCCGCCGGCGTCGAGGCCTGCGAATGGGTCGGCCGCGACACCTGCGCGGAGCCCGAGCTGTTCTTCTCCAACCGCCGGGCGTTCAAGGCGGGCGAGCCGGACTACGGCCGGCTGCTGTCGGCGATCATGCTGGAGCCCTGACGGCGCATCTCCCGGAGATGCCGCTCACGCGGCATTCCGCGACGGCAGGCGCAAATGCGGCCGCCAGAGGGATAGACTCGTCCGTCGCCGCTGATAAAAGGCGCCCGAACTGCCGAAAATTTGAAGGTGACCGATGAAGCTGCTGGCCGGCAACTCCAACCGAACGCTGGCGCAGGCCGTCTCCACGCACCTGGACGTGCCGCTGACGAAGGCCCAGGTGAAGCGGTTCCCGGACAATGAGATCTGGGTCACCATCGACGAGAACGTCCGCGGCGAGGACGTGTTCGTCCTGCAGTCCACCAGCTACCCGGCCAACGACAACCTGATGGAGCTGCTGATCTGCGTCGACGCGCTGAAGCGCGCCTCGGCCAAGCGGATCACCGCGGTGCTGCCCTACTTCGGCTACGCCCGGCAGGACCGGAAGACCGGCGGCCGCACGCCGATTTCGGCCAAGCTGGTCGCCAACCTGATCACCCGCGCCGGCGCCGACCGGGTGCTGACGATGGATCTGCACTCCGGCCAGATCCAGGGCTTCTTCGACATCCCGACCGACAACCTGCACGCCGCCCCGCTGATGGCGCAGGACATCAAGACCAACTACGAAAAGGCCAACGAGCTGCTGATCGTTTCCCCCGACGTCGGCGGCGTGGTCCGCGCGTTGGCGGTGGCGAGCCGGCTGAACGCCGAGCTGGCGATCGTCGACAAGCGCCGCTCGGGCCCGGGCAAGAGCGAAGTGGCCAACATCATCGGCGACGTCTCCGGCCGCCGCCTGATCATGTTCGACGACATCGTCGATTCGGCGGGCACGCTGTGCAGCGCCGCCCAGTCGCTGATCGACGCCGGCGCAACCGAGGTTTCGGCCTACGTCACCCACGGCGTGCTCTCCGGCGCGGCCTGCGAGCGGGTCAAGAACTCGGTGCTGAAGGAACTGGTGATCACCGATTCGATCGAGCAGCCGGATCCGATCCTGGGTTCGACCAAGATCCGCCAGGTCAGCTGCGCGCCGCTGATCGGCGAGGCGATCCGCCGCATCGCCAACGAAGAGTCTGTCTCCAAACTCTTCGACTGACCGTCCGACCTCGAGAGTCGCCGGCCGCTGCGGTTCGCACCGCGGCGCGCTGGCGTGCGCCTGCGCCGAGGTTAGGCCGCTCATCGGAAGTTGATCACGCCGGGCCACAATGTCGGCGCGGGCCCGTGTATGTTCGCGCAAACGATCTTTAGGGGGATCGCCCTTTTATGTACCGAGTTAACCCGCTCCGCCGGAGCGTGACTCTGGCTGCGCTGGCGGCCGCCACCTTGCTCGCCAGCTGCGCCCAACCACCTCCCGCCAAGCCGTCCCCGCCGCCGCCCATCAGCCTGTCGTCCCGGCTGATCGACCAGGCGAGCGCCTACCGCGCCTACGTCACCAAGGCGGCGCAGATCTCGCCGGCCTTCGCCAGCGGCGAACAGGTGTCCGACAGCGTCCGCATCGGCGCCGGCTACCAGGCTGACCAGCTGCTGCGCGGCGCCATCGCCTACGGCGCCGTCGCGGCGTTGCAGGACCCGGCGTTCGTGACCGGGGTGCGCAGCTTCGCCGCCGACCCGGCCCAGCGCCAGAAGGTCGCCTACGACATCATGCGTGACCCGGCCTATGTGCTGGGCATCTCGGGCGCCTCCAGCGCCGCGGGGCTGGTCGTCGGCGCGCTCGGCGAGGACGGCCGCAAGCTGCTCGACCAGGGCCGGCAGGTGAAGCAGGCCGCCTATGACGTGCAGCATTCGGCCTGGTCGAAGAAGGACGTCGCCGGCCGCGACGCCCGCCTGTTGCAGGCCAAGCAACTGTCCGCCACGCCGACCCTCGGCGAGACCGCCGAGACCCTGCGGCTGCAGCAGGCCAGCGTCGGCGCCGCCCCGATGAGCCTGAGCGGCGCGCCGGCGGGGCCGCCGTACAGCCCGCTGGTCGTTCGCAGCCTGGCGCTCGCGGCGCTGGCGGGGCTCGGCTACGCCGACGACGCCAACCTCGAGCAAGTGATGCCGCTGCTCGCCGAGCCGAACACGGCCAGCTGCCTGAACATGTCGAAGCTGAACCTCTATCAGTGCCTGGCCGTGTCCAAGCCCTACTATGAGGACGTCTTCTGCCTCGGCGTGCACATCATGGCTGACACCGGCGCCTGCCTGATGAAGGGCGTCGGCCTGGCCGTGCCGCCGGATCCGATCGTCGAAGCCGCCAAGGCCCGCGCCGCAGAAGCCGCGGCCGTGCGCGCCGCCGCCAAGAAGCCGGCGGCGAAGAAGAAGACCAAGAAGGGCTGACTTCGGCCGGATAAATCACAGCCCCGGCCCGTTGCGCAGGCCGGGGCTTTTGTGTATCTACGCGCACCTTTCGACCCCTGCGGTCGCGGATTTGCGTCGCCGCGCGGCCTTCGCGCGGCGGCTTCGTTTTGAGGCAAGGCCATGGCCGATATCGTTCTGAATGTTGAAGTGCGTGAGCGGACCGGCACCGGCGGCGCCCGCGCCAGCCGTCGTGCGGGCCTGGTGCCCGGCGTGATCTACGGCGGCGACAAGGATCCCGTTGCGGTCGCCGTGCGCGCCAACGAGTTCCGTAAGGCGCTCTTCACCGGCAAGCTGCTCGGTCACCTGGTGAAGGTGCAGAACGGCAAAGAGACCCAGTCGGTGATCGCCAAGGTCGTCGACATGCACCCGGTCACCGACGAGCCGTGGCACTTCGACCTGTACCGCGTCGACGAGCATCAGACCGTGAAGATCGCCGTGCCGGTGCACTTCACCAACCAGGAAGCCAGCCCGGGCCTGAAGCGCGGCGGCACCCTGAACATCGTGCTGCACGAAGTGGCTCTGTCGGTTCCGGCCGACGAGATCCCGGAAGACATCGTCTTCGACCTGACCGGCCTGGACATCGGCGCGACCATCCGCGTCGGCGACCTGAAGCTGGCGGGCTCGGCCCAATCGACGCTCGACGCCGACACGGTCGTGGCGACCGTGGCCGGCGCCGCGGCGCAGATCGCGGAAGAAGCGGCTGAAGCGGCTGAGGGCGGCGAGGCCTAAGGCCTCCCCGCCTCCGCTGATGTTGCTGATTGCGGGCCTCGGAAACCCCGGCCAGGGGTATGCGAAGAACCGCCACAACATCGGCTTCATGGCTGTGGACGAGATTGCGCGCCGGTGGGGTTTCTCACCGGCGCGTTCGCGTTTTCAGAGCCTGGCGAGCGAAGGCTCGATCGACACGCCGGCCGGACCGGTGCGGGCGCTGCTTCTGAAGCCGCAGACCTACTACAACGAGACCGGCCGAGCGGTCGGCGAGGCGCTGAAGTTCTTCAAGCTGCAGCCCGCCGACCTGGTGGTCTTCTACGACGAGATCGACCTCGCGCCCGGGCGCTTCCGGATGAAGACCGGCGGCGGCGCGGCCGGCAACAACGGCATCCGCTCGATCGCCGCCCAGGTCAGCCCCGATTTCCGCCGCGCGCGGCTCGGCACCGGCCATCCCGGCGCCAAGGAACTGGTGCAGGGCCACGTGCTCTCCGACTTCCACAAGGTCGAGCTGAAGTGGGTCGCGCCGCTGCTCGAGGCCTGCGCCGACGCCCTGCCCCTGCTCGCCGCCGGCGAGGATGAGCGCTACCAGGCCGAGGTCATGCGCCTGGCCCCGGCCGACAAGGCCGACCCGCGCGCCCTGGCCCGCGGTAAAGACGCCTAGTGTACTCGCTCTGAAGTTCGCCTGCACATCGGTCATGCGCCGAAGCGAACTTCGGAATCGGGACACTAGCCGTCAACCGGCGTCGCTCCAGGCCGCCTGCCGCGGTCCGGCCCGCCAAGCGCCGATCCACTCGACCGCCTCGCCGGCTCCGCGACCGACCCGCACCGAGGCGTGACGGCCGCCCAGCGCACGCCGCGCGACATGGACCGCGACCTCGTCGTTCTCGAAGACCTCGGTGGTCGTCTCTGGCGCCCCCGCCGAGTCGGGTTCGATGCAGAACGTGTACTGCGGCATGCCGATGGAACGCGTCCGGCCAAGGCAAGGTTCTCGCGTTGGGTGGTTGCCATCGGTCCTGGATGATGTGCTCATTCGAGCGCCAACCGTGTCGACAAAGATGCCGCATCAAGACGATCACGTAGAGGGGGCCGCGTTTTTGCGCGGCGGCGGCGCCATGGCGGCGCTTATCGCCCAGTACGACTGGGCGTCGACTGCCCTTGGTCCGCTGCGCGACTGGCCGTCGCCTCTGAAGATCGCAACGGCGATCATGCTGCACTCGCAACTTCCAATGGTGATGCTTGTCGGCCGGGACGGCATAAGCCTCTACAACGACGGGTACGCCAACCTGATCGGCAACAAGCACCCGGCGACCCTGGGCGCGCCAGCGCTCGGCAGCTGGCCGCGGATGACCGAGCTGTGCCAAAAGGCGCTCGACGCCGGCGAGGCGTGCGGCACGCTGGCCTTCCGCGACCTGGAACTGACCATCTACCGGACCGGCGCGGCCGAGCAGGTGTGGATGAACATCGACTGCTCCCCCGTGCTCGATGAGGACGGCCGGCCGCTCGGCATGTTGTGCGTGATCATCGAGACCACCGAGCGGGTGCTCGCCGAGCGCAGGTCTGCGATGGAGTTCGCCCGCCTGCGCGACATGTTCGCCCAGGCGCCGGGCTTTATCTGCCTGATGACCGGACCCAACCTGATCGTCCAGTTCGTCAACGAGGCGCATGAGCGGCTGTTCGGCGTTCACGACGTGGTCGGGCGGCCCTATCACGAGGCCTTCGCCGCCTATGCTGGGGCCGACAACCGATGGAAGGTGCTGGATCAGGTCTACGCCACCGGCGAACGCTTCGTGACCCGCGGCGAGCGGGTGCTGGCGACCCGGCCCGGCGGGCGCGTCGAGGAGATCTTCCTGGACCTGGTGGTCGAGCCGGTGACCGACGACAACGGCAAGGTGATCGGCCTGTTCGTCGAAGGCTTCGACGTCACGCCCCAGGTGCGCGCCCAGGCCGCGGCGGAGGAGAATGAGCGTCGGCTCAGCGCGGCGATCGCCGTCGCCCGGCTGGGCGCCTTCGAATGGGATATGGCGACCGGGAAGGCGACGCTCGACGAGCGGGCGCTGGAGATCTTCGCGCTGGAGTCCAACGACGGGCTGACCGTCGCCGACGTGGTTCAGCGCATCGACCCGGAGGACATGGCGCGCCTGCAGGTCGAGACCCGGGCCGCGGAAGCGAGCGGCCGGGTGCGCCGAGAGTTCGAGTACCGCATCCACCTGCCGGATGGCGCGACCCGCAACATCGCCACCGTCAGCGACGCCGTGCCGGGTCCGGACGGCAGCATCGAGCGGATCATCGGCGTGTTTGACGACGTCACCGAGCGTCGCCGCGCCGAAAAGCGCCAACGGCTACTGATCAACGAGCTGAACCACCGGGTGAAGAACACCTTGGCCACGGTGCAGTCGATCGCCGCGCAGACGCTGCGCTCGGCCCCCAACCTCGAGCGCGCGCGCGACGCCTTCGAAGCCCGGCTGGTGGCGCTGGCCGCGGCGCACGACCTGCTGACGGCGGAGAGCTGGCACGGCGCGCGGCTGACCGACGTGGTGGCCTCGGCCATGGCGCCGTTCGAGACCCAGCGCCGGCCGCAGATCAGCCGCTCCGGCCCGCCGGTCTGGCTGAACGCCCAACGCGCGCTGGCGCTGAGCATGGCGCTGCACGAGCTGGCCACCAACGCGGTGAAGTACGGCGCGCTGTCGGTCCCGGAGGGCCGGGTGACCATCCGCTGGACGCTGTCGGCCGACAACGTGCTGGCCCTGTCCTGGATCGAGCACGGCGGGCCGCCAGTGGCGCCGCCGGAGCGCGCCGGCTTCGGCTCGCGGCTGCTGCAGCGCAGCCTGGCCCGGGAGCTCGGCGGCGAGGTGGCCTTCACCTTCGCGCCGGACGGCGTCCGCTGCGAAGTCCGCTGCCGGCTGGAGAACGGCCGCTCCTCAGCCGCACCGGCGATGCTGGAGGCGTAGCAGATCCTCCACCGCGCAGCGGGGGAGGTGGATCGGCGCGCCAGCGCCAGGGGGCGTTCGCCGCGTACGAACCTTCGACGCCGCCGCAAGGCTATCGCCGAAAACGCCCCCTCAGTCGGCTTCGCCGCCAGCTCCCCCGCGATGCGGTGGAGCATCTTGGCGTCACGCCGGGTCGTAGTTGAGGATCGGGGCCAGCCAGCGCTCGGCGGTCGCCAGCTCCCAGCCCTTGCGCCGCGCATAGTCCTCGACCTGGTCGCGCTCGATGCGGCCGACGCCGAAGTAGTGCGCCTCCGGATGGGCGAAATAGAGGCCCGAGACCGCCGCCGGCGGGGTCATGGCGAGGCTCTCGGTAAGCTCCATGCCGGTCGCGGCGGTGGCGTCGAGGATCCGGAACAGCGTGCTCTTCTCGGTGTGGTCGGGCTGGGCCGGATAGCCCGGCGCCGGCCGGATGCCGCGGTACTGCTCGGCGATCATCGCGTCGACGTCGAAGGCCTCGTCCGGCGCATAGCCCCACAGCTCGGTGCGCACGCGTCGGTGCAGCGCCTCGGCGAAGGCTTCGGCCAGACGGTCGGCGATAGCGGTCGACAGGATCGCCGAATAGTCGTCGCCGGCGTCCTTGAACTGCTTGGCCAGCTCCAGTTCGCCATGGCCGGCGGTGACCGCAAAGCCGCCCACCCAGTCCGGCTTGGTCCCGATCGGCGCGACGAAGTCGGCGAGCGCGACGTTGCGCTGGTCGCCGCTCTTCAGCATCTGCTGGCGCAGGGTGTTGAGGCGACCCAGCTCAGTGGTCCGGGTCTCGTCGGTGTAGAGCACGACGTCGTCGCCGTCCGCGTTCGCCGGCCAGAAGCCGACGACCCCGCGAGCCTCCAGCAGCCCCTCCTGGATGATCCGCGCCAGCATCGCCTGGGCGTCCTTGTAGAGGTCCCGGGCGGCCTCGCCGACCACGTCGTCCTCGAGGATCTGCGGGAAGCGGCCGACCAGCTCCCAGCTGGCGAAGAACGGCGTCCAGTCGATGTGCCGCGCCAGCTCCGCCAGGTCATAGGGCGCGAAGGTGCGGGTTCCGAGGAAGCTCGGCTTGGGCGGGTCGTAGGCCGCCCAGTCCGGCGTGAAGGCGTTGGCGCGGGCGTCGGCGAGCGACGCTCGGGCGCGGTTTCCCTGCCCGCGGGCGAACTGCTCGCGGACCTTGTCGTAGTCGGCGACGGTCTCGGCGACGAAGCGGTCGCGCTCAGTCGGCGACAGCAGGTTGGAGACCACGCCGACCGCCCGGCTGGCGTCCAGCACATAGGTGGTCGCGCCCTGGTAGCGCGGGGCGATCTTCACCGCCGTGTGGGTCTTCGAAGTGGTCGCCCCGCCAATCAGCAGCGGGATCTTGAAGCCGCGGCGCTGCATCTCGGCGGCGACGAAGGCCATCTCGTCGAGCGACGGGGTGATCAGGCCGGAGAGCCCGACGATGTCGACCTTGTGCTTCTCGGCCTCGTCGAGGATGCGGTCGGCGGGCACCATCACCCCGAGGTCGATGACCTCGTAGTTGTTGCACTGCAGTACCACGCCGACGATGTTCTTGCCGATGTCGTGGACGTCGCCCTTGACGGTCGCCATCAGGATGCGGCCGGCGGTCTGCCGTTCGCCGCCGTCCTTCTCGGCCTCCATGAAGGGCATCAGGTAGGCGACGGCCTGTTTCATCACCCGGGCCGACTTCACCACCTGCGGCAGGAACATCTTGCCCGCGCCGAACAGGTCGCCAACCACGTCCATGCCGGCCATCAGCGGGCCTTCGATGACGTGCAGCGGGCGGACAGCCTTGAGCCGCGCCTCTTCGACGTCGACCTCGATGAACTCGCTGACGCCGCGGACCAGGGCGTGCTTCAGCCGCTCCTCGACCGGCGCCTCGCGCCAGGCCAGGTCGGGCCCCTTCGCCTCGCTCTTGCCGCCCTTGTACTTGGGCGCCAGCTCAACCAGGAATTCGGTCGGCGAGCCGCCGTCAGCCCGCTTGCGGTTGAGGATCACGTCCTCGACGGCCTCGCGCAGCTCGGCCGGGATCTCGTCGTAGACCGGCAGGTCGCCGGCGTTGACGATGCCCATGTCCATGCCCGCGGCGATCGCGTGGTAGAGGAAGACCGAGTGGATCGCCCGGCGCACCGGCTCGTTGCCGCGGAAGCTGAACGAGACGTTGGAGACGCCGCCGGAGATCCGCGCGTAGGGCAGGCTCGCCTTGATCCGCCGCGTCGCCTCGATGAAGTCGACGGCGTAGTTGTCGTGCTCCTCGATCCCGGTCGCCACCGCGAAGATGTTCGGGTCGAAGATGATGTCCTCGGGCGGGAAGCCGACTTCTTCCGTCAGGATCTTGTAGGCCCGCTGGCAGATTTCGACCTTGCGGTCGGCGGTGTCCGCCTGGCCGACCTCGTCGAAGGCCATCACCACCACCGCCGCGCCATAGCGCAGGCAGGCCTTGGCGTGCTCGATGAAGGTCGCCTCGCCTTCCTTCATGCTGATCGAGTTGACGATCGACTTGCCCTGGACGCACTGCAGGCCGGCCTCGATCACCTCCCACTTGGAGCTGTCGATCATCACCGGCACGCGGGCGATGTCCGGCTCGGCGGCGACCAGGTTCAGGAAGGTCCGCATCGCCGCCACGGAGTCGAGCAGGCCCTCGTCCATGTTGACGTCGATGACCTGGGCGCCGGCCTCGACCTGCTGGCGCGCTACCGACAGCGCCTCAGGGTAGTTCCCCTCGGCGATCAGCTTCCGGAATTTGGCCGAACCGGTGACGTTGGTCCGCTCGCCGACGTTGATGAAGATGGGGCGCATCAATCCAAACCTACGAACCTGATTTCCTCCCCCGCGAAGCGGCGGGAGGGGGACCACGCGCCGAAGAGCACGTGGTGGAGGGGCGAGCCACAGGGCCCAACATATCCGCCGGACGGGCGAGGTACGAAGCGCCGCGGCTGCGGCTTGCCCCTCCACCACCCGGTGTGCCCCGGGCGGTCCCCCTCCCCCGCTGCGCGAGGGAGGTAGAAGCCCGGGATGTGAACTACGCCAGCTCGAACGGCTCGAGGCCCGCCAGCCGCATGGCCTTCGGGCGCTCGGGGATCGGCCGCGGCGTCAGCCCGCGCACCTCGTCGGCGACGTGGCGGATGTGGTCCGGCGTCGTGCCGCAGCAGCCGCCGAGGATGTTGACCAGCCCCGCTTCCGCCCACTCGTGCAGCGAATGCCCCGTCTGATCCGGCGTCTCGTCGTACTCGCCGAAGGCGTTCGGCAGGCCGGCGTTCGGATAGGCCGAGACCAGGGTGTCGGCGACCCGCGCCAGTTCGGCGATGTGCGGCCGCATCAGCTCGGCGCCCAGGGCGCAGTTGAGGCCGACGGCGAACGGCTTGGCGTGCTTCACCGAGTTCCAGAACGCCTCGACCGTCTGGCCCGACAGCGTGCGGCCGGAGCGATCGGTGATGGTGCCGGAGATCCAGATCGGCAGCGGCTCGTAGCCCTGCTCTTCGAGGTCCATGATCGCCTTGATCGCGGCCTTGCAGTTCAGGGTGTCGGTGATGGTCTCGACCAGGAACAGGTCGACCCCGCCGTCGTGCAGCGCCTTCACCTGTTCGACGTAGGCGTCATAGACCTGCTCGAAGGTGACCTTGCGCGCGCCCGGGTCGTTCACGTCCGAGGACATCGACAGCATCACCGGCAGCGGGCCGATCGAGCCGGCCAGGAAGCGCGGCTTGTGCGGCTCCTTGGCGGTCCATTCGTCGGCGATCTTCCGGCCGATCCGCGCGCCCTCGAGGTTGATGTCGCGGACGGCGGCTTCCATCCCGTACTCGGCCTGGCCGATCGAGGTCGCCGAGAAGGTGTTGGTCTCGGAGATGTCGGCGCCGGCGGCGAAGTACTGGTCGTGCAGATCGGCGATGATGTCCGGCCGGGTGATGCACAGGAGGTCGTTGTTCCCCTTCAGCTGCCCCGGCTGGTCCTTGAACTGCTCGCCGCGGTAATCGGCTTCGTCCAGGCCGCGCTTCTGGATCATCACGCCCCAGGAGCCGTCGAGGATCAGCACCCGTTCCTTGGCCGCGGCCTTCAGCGCCGCGATGCGTTCGCTTCTCGTCATGCCGCAGCCTCTTCCGCCGGAGATTCAGGTTCGCGCACGCCTAGCACCCGGCAGATGGCGTAGGTCAGGTCGGCGCGGTTGAGCGTGTAGAAATGGAAGTCGGAGAAGCCCTCTTCCAGCAGCTTGGCGCACATTTCGGTCGCCACCGAGCCGGCGATCAGCCGCCGCGTCTCGGGGTCCTTGTCGAGACCGTCGAACAGATTGCCCAACCAGTCCGGCAGATGGATGCCGATCGGCCCGGCCATCTTCTTCAGCGCCTTGACGTTGGTCACCGGCATGATCCCCGGCGAGATCGGGATGGTCACGCCCGCCTTGCGGACGCGGTCCATGAACCGCAGGAAGTCCTCGTGGTCGAAGAAGAACTGGGTGATCGCGCGGGTCGCGCCGGCGTCCACCTTGGCCTTCAGCACGTCGATCTCGTGCTCGATCGACGGGCTTTCCGGGTGGATCTGCGGATAGAGGCCGACGCTCACCTCGAAATCGCCGACGCCGCGGATCGCGTGGGTCAGCTCGGTGGCGTTGTTGTAGCCGTCTTCGCGCGGCGTGTAGCGGCCGCCGATCTGGCCCGGCGGGTCGCCGCGCAGGGCGACGATGTGCCGGACGCCGGCGTCCCAGTATTCGCGGATCACCTCGTCGACCTGCTCGCGCGAGGCCTCGACGCAGGTCAGGTGCGCCGCGGGCTTCAGCGAGGTCTCGCGCAGCATGCGCAGCACGGTGCGGTGGGTGCGGTCGCGGGTCGAGCCGCCGGCGCCGTAGGTCACCGAGACGAAGGACGGGCCCAGCGGCTCCAGCCGGCGGATGCACTCCCACAGGCTGGCTTCGGCCTCCGGGGTCTTCGGCGGCGAGAACTCGAACGAGACGGTCGGGCGCGGACGCCCGCTGAGGCCGGCGCGCGCGACCGGGCCGAATGCGGATTGGCGGCCGCTCATGCGGCGCTCCTCTGACGGTCACGGCCGCGTTCGGCCGTCCAGATCTTCACGGTGAGGCCTTCCTTCTGGGCGGGCGGCAGGGCGCCCGCCTGGACGTTTACGAAACCCGCGTCGCCGAGCCAGCGCTTCATCTCCGCGTCGGAGAAGCCGAGCCGGCGGTGCTGGTGCTGTTCGCGCAGGAACTCCAGCGCGTGCGGGGCGAAGTCGACGATGATCAGCTTGCCGGGGTCGGCGACGATGCGGCCGGCCTCGCGCACCGCCGCGGCGGGGTCGGCGAGGTAGTGCAGCACCTGATGGACCACGACGAGATCGGCGCTGGCGTCCGGCAGCCGCGTGCCGAAGATGTCGCCATGGCGCAGCTCGCAACGATTGAGCCCGGCCTGGGCCACGTGGTTGCGGGCGATGTTCAGCATCTGCTGCGACAGGTCGAGGCCGACCGCCTGGTTCACGCGCGGCGCCAGCAGGGTCAGCATCCGCCCGGCGCCGGTGCCAAGGTCGACGAGGCGCTTGAACGGCCCGGGGCCGGCGGCGTCGAGGATCGCATGCTCCACGTCGGCCTCGGCGACATAGAGCGAACGGATCTCGTCCCAGCGGGCGGCGTTGCGGGCGAAATAGTCGGCGGCGTCGGCGGCGCGCTCGGCGCGGACCTTCGACAGCTGGTCGGCGTCGCGCGCCAGCACCGGGTCGGCGGGGTCGACGCGCGCCAAGGTCTCGGCGATGAGTTCCGCCGCTTGCCCATGCGCCGTCAGACGGTAGAAGACCCAGGCGCCGTCGGGGAACCGCTCGACCAGGCCGGCCTCGGCCAGCAGCTTGAGGTGGCGGGAGACGCGGGGCTGGCTCTGGTCCAGCACCCGGCACAGCTCCAGCACCGCCAGCTCCTCGTGAGCCAGCAAGGCGAGGATGCGCAGGCGCGTCGGCTCGCCCGCCGCACGCAGCACGTCAACAGCCTGGTCCGCCGAGAGCTTCATAGCTCACATAAAGATATCTTTATGTCTTTATGTCAAGGCTGAGCGGGCACCGGCGTGGCTACCGGCCGGCCGGCGAAGAACAGCCGAAGGTTCTCGGCGGTGCGGGCGACCAGCCGCGGGATCGTCTCCAGCGTTGTGCTGCCGCTGTGCGGCGTCAGCACCGTGTTCGGCACGGCGGCCCAACGCGCGGCCGGCGTCGGCTCCTCGGCGAAGACATCGAGGCCGGCGTGGCCCAGCCGGCCGTCCTGCAGCGCGGCGATCAACGCATCCTCGTCGACCACCGAGCCGCGAGCGACGTTGACGATCATCCCCGCGGGCCCGACCGCCTCGATCACCGCGCGCGAGATCATCTGGTGGTTCTCGGCGTTGGCGCGGCTGGCGACCAGCAGGATGTCGCTCCAGGCCGCCAACTCCAGCAGGCTATCCATCCGCGTCCAGGCCACGGGCTTCGGCCGCGGGCCCCACCAGGCGATCTCCAGGCCGAACGCCTCGGCTCGCCGGGCGGCCGCCGCGCCGATCGCGCCCAGGCCGACGACGCCGAACCGCCGCCCGGTCAGGCTGCGGCTGGCGGGGTTGCGGTGGGCCTCGCGCCAGCCGCCGGCGCGAATGCACCGGTCGCCACTGAGGATGTTGCGCCAGCCCGCCAGCATCAGGCCGATCGCCTGGTCGGCGACGTCGTCGGCGTTCAGGCCGGCGGCGTTGGTGACCTCGATCCCCCGCGCCCGGCACCAGGCGACGTCGACGCCGTCGTAGCCCGCGCCGACGCAGGCGATCAGGCCGAGGCTGGGCAGGCTTTCGAGAAACTCGGCCGACAGGTGGATGTCGCCGGCGTGGGCCATGGCCCGGACTTGGGCGCGCTCGGCGGCGCTGGCCTCCCAGCCGCGCACCACCCGGAAACCCTCGGCCGCGAGCGCCTCGCCCAGGCCCCACAACATCGGATGCGAGATCAGCACCATCGGCTCTGCGGCGGCGTCCATCGATCCTCCGTGTGCGCCGCGGAGGTTACGACCCGCGCGCGGCAGGTCGAGCGTACGGCGTTCAGCGGAGCGTGGCGACCACCACCTTGTCGTCGGTGATCCCGCGCCGCGTCATCGCCTCGATGAGGCCGGGCTCGAGGGCCGACGCGGCCCGGACATCGGCCGCCCCGCCCACGCTGTCGCCAACCTTCGCCTTGGCCAGGCCGCGGCCATAGAGCGAGGCGGCGAGCTTCGGCTGAAGCTTCAGCGCGGCGTCGAAGTCGGCGATGGCCTTGGCGAACTCGCCGCGGCGAAGCCGCACCATGCCCCGGCTGTCGAGGACGTCGGCCAGCCGCGACCCGCGCCGCAAGGCCAGGTCGCAATCGGCGAGCGCCAGGTCCAGCTCCCGCCCCCAGAGCGCGCGCGTCCAGCAACGCTGGTTCAGCGCCGACCCCATCTCGTACGATTTCGGATGCGCCGCGATCCAGGCGTCGACGCTCGCCACCGCCTTCTCGAACAGGTCCGCACCCAGATAGAGCGCCGAGATCTGCAGGCCCAGGGCGTCGTCAGCCGACGGCGCCTTGAGCGCCGCCGCGAAGTCGGCGTCAGCCTGCGGGAGGGCTTTTTCCTGCAGCCGTAGCCCGCCCCGCACAATCAGCGCCTTGGCGAAATCGGGCTTCAGCCGCAGCGCCTGATCGAGGTCCGAGCGCGCGCCCAGCGCGTCGCCGCTGGCGCCGCGCGAACGGGCGCGGTCGAAGTAGAGCTGGGCGTCGCCCGGCTCCAGCGCGATCGCCTTGTCGAAGTCGACCAAGGCGCTGCGATGGTCCCCGCGGGCGGACGAGGCCGCGGCCCTGCGGCGGATCGCGCTGGCGTCCTCGGCGAGGCCCGCCGGGGCGGCCGCGGCGGCGGGCGTGCGCGCCTGGGCGGCGGCCTGGGCCGAGCGCCAGCCGGCCTCATCCAGACGGAAGACCGGACCGCCGTTGTAGGTGAAGTAGAGCTTGCGCTGGCTCGGCGACACCAGCACGCGGTGCGACAGGAAGAAGTCCGCGCCCAGCAGCATGTCGCCGCCAGTGAAGTCGCTCCTGGCCACCCGCAGCCGGGTCTTGTGGATGGTTTCGTCGCCGATCGTGAAGCTGTCGAACGGCAGGAGGTAGCTGTCGGTCGCCTTGGGACCGATGCCCCGCGCGGCGTCAGCGGCGCTCGCCTCCTCGTCCGTGAGGGCGGCGCCCGCCCGCAGGGCGACATTAAGCTTCAGGAAGGATCGACCCGCGCCGGTGTCCAACATCACCCTGATCGGCAGGTTGTTGACCTGCGCGTCGGCGACGATGTGCGGCTCGATCGGCGTCGTGCGGGCGATCGGCACGATCGAAAACGGCGTCTCGCCAGCCCAGTAGGCCAGGGCCGCGTTGTCGCAGCCCTCAGCCTTGAACATCCGGATGACGCCGTTCGCCAGATCGTACTCCACATCGAGCTGGCCCAGGATGTTCTGGCCGAGCAAGCCGTCGGCCTCGCCCAGGGTGTCGCCGGCGATCAGGAAGTCGACCTTGGTGAACTTGCTCTTGCCGAAGCCGAATTCGTCGGCCTTGCCGGCGCGCACCGCCGTCCGCCCGACCGCGCCTTGCAGATAGAAGCCGTCCGGCAGGGCCACCGGCTTCAGCTTGAACTTCTCCGCCGCGCGCGGCGTCACGAGACTGAAGAAGGCGCCGGTGTCGACGATGAAGCGCGCCGGCTGACCGTTGATCGTCCCCTCGATGATTGGCGAGGCGCCGTTCATCGTCACGTGCAGTTCGGCCAGTCGGGCGAGCGTGCAGCCCTTCGGCGGCGCTTTGGCGGCTGCAACAGACGGCAGCGCGGTGGCGGCGAGGATCAGGGCGGACGAGAGAATGCTAAGCTTGCGGCGCATAGCGACAAGCTTAGCAATAAGCCTCCGCGTCTGAAAATTGCATTGTTACGCATCGCAATGCAGGCGTGCGCAGCAGCGCGCCTAGGCGTGCGGGCGAGCGCCGTCGTCCCGGTCGGCGTCGCGGCGGGCCCTGGCATGGCGGCCTTCGGCGAACTCCTCGATCATCTTGGCGCAGAAGGCCGGCAGGTCGTCCGGCTTGCGCGAGGTGACCAGGCCCTCGTCGACGACCACATCCTGATCGACCCACTCGGCGCCGGCGTTGATCAGGTCGAGCTTCAGCGACGGCCACGACGTCATGCGCCGACCGTCCACGCCGCGCGCGTTGATCAGCAACCACGGGCCGTGACAGATGGCGGCGATCGGCTTTTCCGCCTCGACGAAGCCGCGGGTGAAGGCGACCGCCTGCGGGATGGTTCGCAGCTGGTCGGGGTTGATCACCCCGCCCGGCAGGACCAGGGCGTCATAGTCCGCCGCCACCACCTCGGACAGCTCACGGTCCACCTTCACCATCTGTCCCTTGTCGAAGTGGTTCCAGCCCTGGATCTGGCCACCGCGGGGCGCCACGACTTCGACCGCGGCGCCGGCGCCGCGGAGCGCCTCGAGCGTCCTGGTCATCTCGACCTGCTCGAAGCCGTCGGTCGCCAGGACGGCGATCTTCTTTCCCTGAAGCTGCCCAGCCATGCCGCCTCCTCCCTTGTTCTCTTAAGAAACACGACGTGCTGCGAACGCCCTCAACCGAGCGCGGCGCCGGACGGTTCCGCATCGTCACGCCCCCGACGGCCCAGCGACGAAATGTCGCCCAACTCCCCGGCCAAGTTGGCGAGGGCCCCACTGAGGCTGTCCAAGGGAGACCTCCATGACCTCGACCGACACGCCTCGCCCAGTGATCCAGATCGGCGTGTTCGCCGCCAAGGAAGGCTGGCTGCTGAGCCACCCCGCCGTGCAAGGCCGCTTCGAGGACCGCGACGAGGCGATGGCCGCCGCGCGCCGGTTGGCGCACCTCGAGAACTGGCGCGGCCGCCGGGTCGACATGCTGGTGCAGGAGCCGCTCAACGCCCGGCTGGCCGCCATCGACCCCAACGCCTAGCCCCTCAGGCCGGCGCGGCGTCGAGCCGTATCCGGAACGGCGCCGCCGTCGGCGGCGCGAAGATCGGCATGCCGCACAGAGCGCGCAGGTGGCGGGCTGCCGCCTGATTCGCGCCGCAGGGGCAACCAATAGGGCGCCGCAGGGTTGTTGCGGCGCCGACACAGTCGGCGTCACCCAAGGGAGATGCGAGCATGAAGACGATCATGATGGTCGCGGGGGCTGCGGCTGTGCTGCTGGCCGCAGGGTCGGCGGAGGCGGGAGGTAAGCACCGCAGCGCCGTCGCCGGCCCGCCGCAGCCGATCCCCTACGCCCAGCTCGACGCCTATTTGCGCGCCTCGCCCAGCGAGCGTGCGAGCACTGATTGGTGGGCGGGTTCGTCGACGATGGCCGCAAGCGGCGCCGGCGCCAATGCGTCGGCCACCACCGGCACGTCGTCCGACACCAGCGCGACGAGCGGCATGAGCTCCGACTCGCCGAGCAGCATGAGCACCAGCCCCTCGACGAGCTCCGGCTCGGCCAGCGGCTCAAGCTCCGACAGCTCCGGCGGCTCGGCCGGCGCGGTCAATCCGCCAATGGACTCCGGCTCCGGCGCGACCACCACCTCGCCCAGCGGGTCGATGGACTCTCAGGCGCCGTCCAGCAGCTCGGGCTCGACCACCTCGCCACGCTAAGCGAGCGTCGAGCGACCCAGGCCCCGGCCTTCAGGCTGGGGCCCCTGAAACTAAAAAGGCCGGCTTTCGCCGGCCTTTCTGCGTCCGCTTAGCGGGCGAACTTCTGGAACTTGATCCGGTGGGGGATCAGGCTGTCGACGCCGAGGCGGCGCTTCTTGTCTTCTTCGTAGGCTTCGAAGTTGCCCTCGAACCACTCGACGTGGCTGTCGCCCTCGAAGGCCAGGATGTGGGTCGCCAGGCGGTCCAGGAACCAGCGGTCGTGGCTGATGACCACGGCGCAGCCGGCGAACTCTTCGAGCGCCTCTTCCAGGTTCTGCAAGGTCTCGATGTCGAGGTCGTTGGTCGGTTCGTCGAGCAGGATGACGTTGCCGCCGGTGGTCAGGGTCTTGGCCAGGTGGACGCGGTTGCGCTCACCGCCCGACAGCAGGCCGACCTTCTTCTGCTGGTCGCCGCCGCGGAAGTTGAACGAGCCGACGTAGGAGCGGGTGTTGATGTCGCGCTTGTTGACCGTCAGCACGTCGAGGCCCTGGCTGACCTCCTGCCAGACGGTCTTGCTGGGATCCAGCGCGTCGCGGCTCTGGTCGACGTAGGCGAGCTTCACCGTCTCGCCGAGGCGGAAGGTCCCGGAGTCGGGCTGTTCCTGGCCGGTGATGATCTTGAACAGGGTCGACTTGCCGGCGCCGTTCGGGCCGATGACGCCGACGATGCCGTTCGGCGGCAGCTTGAACGACAGGTTCTCGAACAGCACCTTGTCGCCGAAGGCTTTCGACAGGTTGTCGGCTTCCAGCACCACATTGCCGAGGCGCGGGCCCGGCGGGATCTGGATGGTGGCGAAGCTCTGCGCCTGGCGAGTCTGTTCCTGCTCGCGGACCATCTCGTCGTAGCGGGCCAGACGGGCCTTCGACTTGGCCTGGCGGGCCTTGGCGCCGGAGCGCACCCACTCCAGTTCGCGGGTCATGGCGCGCTGGCGGGCCTCGCTCTCCGACTGCTCCTGGACGACGCGCTTGGTCTTCTGCTCGAGCCAGCTCGAGTAGTTGCCCTCGTAGGGGACGCCCTTTCCGCGATCGAGCTCCAGCGTCCACTTGGTCACCTGGTCGAGGAAGTAGCGGTCGTGGGTGACGAGGATCACGCAGCCCGGGAAGGCTTCCAGGTGGTGCTGCAGCCAGGCGACGCTTTCGGCGTCGAGGTGGTTGGTCGGCTCGTCGAGCAGCAGCATGTCGGGCTTGGAGAGCAGCAGGCGGGCGAGCGCCACGCGGCGCTTCTCACCGCCCGACAGCTGGTCGACCGGCCAGTCGTTGGGCGGGCAGCGCAGGGCGTCCATCGCCATCTCGATGCGGGAGTCGATGTCCCACAGATCACCGGCGTCGATCTTCTCCTGGAGGGCGGTCATCTCCTCCATCAGTTCGTCGGTGTAGTTCTCGCCGAGTTCGCCGGCGACCTCGTTGTAGCGGTCGACGATCTTCTTCTCGTCGCACCAGGCGATGACGTTGCCCCAAACGTTGAGAGCCTCGTCGAGCTGCGGCTCCTGTTGCAGGTAGCCGCGCTTGATGCCGTCCGCAGCGATCGCCTCGCCCGAGAACTCGGTGTCGAGGCCGGCCATGATCTTCAGCAGGGTCGACTTGCCCGAGCCGTTGACGCCGACGACGCCGATCTTCGCGTCCGGATAGAACGACAGCCAGATGTTCTCGAAGGTCTTCTTCGTCGCGCCGGGGAACGCCTTGGTCAGCCCCTGCATCTGGAAAATGTATTGCTGCGCCATCGGGCGTCCCGCGTCTTTCTGAGAGGAAGAGGAAAGTCGCCGACGCAGATAGCGGCCGCACACCCCGCGCGCAATGTCGCGCGCGCGGAAGAGTGGGGCGCGGACGCCGACAATCCGCCATCTCCGCCGCGGCCGCGGGAACATGACGGCGGCCGATGCGTACTGACCCCGCAGAGGCGCGCAAGCCTCGGAATGAAACGGGTTATTCGGATGCACAAGGACGAAATCAAGGGGACCGCCAAGCAGGCGAAGGGCGCGATGAAGGAAGCCTCCGGCAAGGCGACCGGGAACGACCGGATGCAAGCCGAAGGCGCCGCCGAGAAGACCGCGGGCAAGGTGCAGAAGGGCGTCGGCAATCTAAAGGACGCCGCCCGAGACGCGCTCAAGCACTAAGCGCCCAGAGCCCCTACTGAAGAGGGCCGCGCGGTTGCGCGGCCCTCTTTGCTGTCCGCTTCCGCGCCTGTCCACGCGAAATAGACCGCACGCGGACAGATGACGAATAAGCGCGAGTACTGATAAGAATCTGAGATTCGGCCAACCTGGTTGGCCGAGACAGAGCTCCAGGTCCGCCGGCGCCCGGCGAGTGAGATCGCCGCCTGCGTTTCGGAACGGCGCCCTCCCCAGAGAAGGACGACAAAACTGGCCAGACTCTGGAAGAAGACGGCGGCCCGGAGCCGTTCCAAGCGGCGCATTTTCGCCGCCGTCGACCGGGATCAAACCGCCGCGCCGTTCGTTGCCGCTACCGCCGGGCTTATGGACAAGAGGGCGCGCCAGATGTTCGACGTCACCGCCCCACGCTCGGAGAACCTGATCCGGCTCACGCCGTCGGAGTCGGCTCTCGCGCATGGGCCGGCCGGCGCAGGCTACCGCCTTCTCGACACCACCATGATGTACGCGCCGCGCTCCGGCGGGGTGAAGCGCTACCTGATGGCCAAGCGCAACTGGCTGGCGACGCACCGGCCGGACATCAGCCACGCCCTGGTCGTGCCCGGCGCGCGCACCCGCATCGACCCGGAGGGGATCCTCACCGTCGCCGCCGCGCGGCTGCCGTTCGGCGACGGCTACCGGATGCCGGCGAGCGTCACCAAGTGGGAAGCGGTGCTGCGCGGCTGCGAGCCCGACATCATCGAGGCCGGCGACGTCTTCGTCCCCGGCCACGCGGCGCTGGAGGCGGGCGAAGCGCTCGGGGCGCCGGTGATCGGCTTCTGCCACACCGACGCTGCGGCGTTGGCCGCCCTGCACCTCGGCGATTGGGCCGAGCAGCCGACCTTCAACTTCTGGGCTCAGGCCTACCAGCGGTTCGACCACGTAATCGCGCCCAGCCGGCACACCGCCGCACGGCTGGCCGAGGCCGGGGTGGAGAAGGTCACCGTGCTGCAGCTCGGCGTCGACACCGAGCTGTTCCACCCGGCGCGCGGCGACCGGGCCAAGCTGTTCCGCCGGCTCGGCCTGCCGCAGGACGCGCGGCTGCTGGTGTTCGCCGGACGACCCGCGCGCGAAAAGAACGTCGAGTCCATGGTCGCCGCGATCGAGCGGCTGGGCGCGCCCTACCACCTGCTGCTGGTCGGCGCCGGGCGGGACACGCGCCCGTCCGAACGGGTGATCTGCTTCGACTACGAGCGCGACCCGCACAAGCTGGCCGCGCTGGTCGCCAGCTGCGACGCCTTCCTGCACGCCAACGAGAACGAGATCTTCGGCCTGGTGGTGCTGGAGGCCATGGCGGCCGGCCTGCCGGTCGTCGGCCCCCACAAGGGCGGCGTCGGCGAACTGATCGACGAGACCGTCGGCCAGCGCGCCGACAGCGCCGACCCGGAAGGCCTCGCCGAGGCGATCGAGGCGCTGTTCGCCCGGGACCTGGCGCCGATCGGCCAGGCGGCGCGGCGGCGCGTGGAGACCCGTCACGGCTGGGACCACACCTTCGAAGCCCTGACCCGGCTCTACAGCGTCCTGATCGGGCGCGCCGCGCGGCCGTTGGCGCTGAGCGCCTGACGGCCGCTCTGGCGGCCGGGCGGACGGGGGTCTAAATCCAACGGATGCGCACCGACACGCCCCAGCCGATCCGGCTCTCCGACTATCGTCCGCCCGCCTTCCTGATCGACGAGGCGCACCTCGCCTTCGATCTAAAGCCGAACACGACGCGGGTGAAAGCGAAGCTCGCGGTGCGCCGCAACGGCGACCATGCGGGCCCGCTGCGGTTCAACGGCGAGCGGCTGAAGCTGATCTCGGCGGCGATCGACGGCCGCCGGCTCGGCGATCAGGAATTCGCCGTCGACGACGAATTCCTGACCATCGCCAACGTCCCGGACGCCTTCACCCTGGAGACCGAGGTCGAGATCGACCCGGAGAACAACAAGGCGCTGGAAGGCCTCTACATGTCCGGCGGCCGCTTCTGCACCCAGTGCGAGGCGGAGGGCTTCCGCAAGATCACCTACTGGCCCGACCGGCCCGACGTGCTGTCGCGCTTCACCGTGCGGCTCGAGGGGCCGAAATCCCTCAGCCGGCTGCTGTCGAACGGCAACCTGATCGAGGCCGGCGAGCTTCCAGGCGGCCGCCATTACGCCGTCTGGAACGACCCATTCCCGAAGCCCTGCTACCTGTTCGCCCTGGTCGCCGGCGAGCTGGACATGCTCGAGGACCAGCTGGTGACGATGAGCGGGCGCACCGTGGCCCTGCGGATCTACGTCGATCCCGGCATGGCGCCGCGCGCGGCCTACGCCATGGACGCGCTGAAGCGCTCGATGACCTGGGACGAGGAAGCCTACGGCCGCGAGTACGACCTCGACCTGTTCATGATCGTCGCTGTCCGCGACTTCAATTTCGGGGCGATGGAGAACAAGGGCCTCAACATCTTCAACTCGTCGCTGCTGCTGGCCGACCCGGCGACGGCGACCGACGCGGACTATGAGCGCATCGAGAGCGTGGTCGCCCACGAGTACTTCCACAACTGGACCGGCGACCGGATCACCTGCCGCGACTGGTTCCAGCTGTGCCTGAAGGAAGGGCTGACGGTTTACCGCGACCAGGGCTTCTCGGCCGACATGCGCGGCCACGCCGTGCAGCGAATCAAGGACGTCAAGGCGCTGCGCGCGCGGCAGTTCGCCGAGGACCAGGGCCCCCTCGCCCACCCGGTGCGCCCGTCCAGCTATCTGAAGATCGACAACTTCTACACCGCGACCATCTACGAGAAGGGCTCCGAGGTGATCCGCATGCTGCGGACGCTGATCGGACCGGACGCGTTCCGCACCGGGATGGATCTCTACTTCGACCGCTGGGACGGCCACGCCACCACCGTCGAGGAGTTCGTGCGCTGCTTCGCCGAGGCCTCCGGCCAGGACCTGACGCACTTCTTCGCCTGGTACGAACAGGCCGGCACGCCGCGAGTGGCCCTGAAGCAGGCCTATGACGCCAAGGCCCAGACCCTGACGCTGGAGCTTTCGCAGCGCACCCCGCCGACGCCCGGCCAGGGCCAGAAGCGGCCGCTGCCGATCCCGGTGGTCGTCGGTCTGCTGGACCAGGACGGCCGCCCGCTCGCCTTCGAGCGGGACGGCGAGACCATCGAGGAGACGGTGATCGTGCTGACCCAGCCGTCCGCCACGGTGACGCTGCACAAGGTGGCGCGCGAGCCGGCGGTATCAGCGCTGCGCGGCTTCTCCGCGCCCGTGGTGCTGGAGACCGACGCCGAGGCCAAGGACCGCTACATTCAGCTGGCCGCCGATCCGGACCTGTTCAACCGCTGGGAGGCCGGCCAGACCCTGGCCCGCGAGCTGATCCTGGCGCGCGCCGCCGGACAGCCGGACGAGGTCGGCGAGGAGCGCTACGCCACGGCGCTTGGCCGTTCGCTGTCCGACCAGGCGGCGGAGCCGGCGTTCAAGGCGCTGCTGATGGCCCTGCCGTCCGAGCCGGACCTGGCGCTGGCCCTGCAGCCGGCCGACCCTGCGGCGATCCACGAGGCCCGCGAGGCGCTGCTGATGCGCCTGTCGGTGCATCTGGAGCCCGAGCTGCGCCGGCTGCACACCGGCCTGCAGGACATCGGCGAGTTCTCGCCGGATGCGGCGGGCGCCGGGCGCCGCGCGCTGCGCAACGCCGCCCTGGAGCTGCTGGCGGCGAACCCGCGCTCGGACAATGTCGACATGGCGAGCGGTCACTTCGAGGCGGCCGCCAACATGACCGACGCCATGGGCGGGCTGAACGCGCTGATGCAGATGGGCGGCGAGCGCTACGAGCAGGCGCTGGCGGCCTTCTATGAACGCTGGAAGGGCGAACCGCTGGTCATCGACAAGTGGTTCTCGATCCAGGCGCGCGATCCGAGCGAGACCGCGCTCGGCCGGGTCATGGGCCTCACTACCCACCCGGCGTTCGAGTCGAAGAACCCGAACCGCCTGCGCGCCCTGGTCTCGAGCTTCGCCAACTTCAACCCGGCGCGGTTCCACGATCCGAGCGGCGCGGGCTACCGCTTCCTCGCCGACCAGATCCTCGCCGTCGACCGGTTCAACCCGATGACCGCGGCGCGGCTGGTCGACCCGCTGGACGGCTGGCGGCGCTACAAGCCGGAGCTCGGCGCCCTGATGAAGGCCGAGCTGGAGCGGATCGCCGCGGCCGAGGACCTGTCGAAGAACGTGCTGGAGAAGGTCAGCCGCGCGCTCGAAGGCTAGCGCTGGTAGCTTCCCGCCATGGGCTTTGGTGAGAGCATGAGTCTGGGGGCGCGGATGCGGCCCTGCGGTCCGGTGGTCGACGCCAAGATGGCGACGCGCACCCGGGAGATCCTCGGCGCGTCGGCGGCGGTTGACGCGGCCTGGCCGGCGCTGGAGCCGATCTTCGGCGCCTCGGCCTATCTGGCGGGCCTCGCGCGGCGCAATCCGGCCCGATTGGCCGAGCTGCTGGAGAGCGATCCCGACGCGCGGCTCGGCGACCTGCTGGCGCGCACCGCGGCGGTGGCCGAGGGCGATCTGGACGCCGGATCCGCCGCCCTGCGCCGGCTGAAAGCCGAGCTGCATCTGCTCACCGCGCTGTCCGACCTCGGCGGCGTCTGGGATCTGGACGCGGTCACTGGCGCGCTGACCCGGTTCGCCGACGCCGCCGTGGCGGCGGCGCTGACGCTGGCCGCCCGCGGCGAGCTGGAGGCCGGCCGGCTGACGCGGCTCGGCGCCGGCCGCGAGGGGCCGGTGCCCGGCTGGTTCTGCATCGCCATGGGCAAGCAGGGCGCCTACGAGCTCAACTACTCCAGCGACATCGACGTCTCGGTCTTCTTCGACCCGGACAAGCTGCCGCTGGCCAACGGGGTCGAGCCGCAGCCCTTCGCCGTGCGCCTGACGCAACGGCTGGCGGAGCTGATGCAGTCGCGCACCGACGAAGGCTACGTCTTCCGCATCGACCTGCGCCTGCGGCCGGACCCCTCCTCGACCCCGCCGGCGGTGCCGACGCCGGCGGCGCTCGACTACTACGAGAGCGTCGGCCAGAATTGGGAGCGGGCGGCCTTCATCAAGGCGCGCACCTGCGCCGGCGACCACGACGCCGCGGAGGCCTTCCTCGTCGAGCTGTTGCCGTTCGTCTGGCGCAAGAACCTCGACTTCGCCGCCATCGCCGACATCCACTCGATCAAGCGCCAGATCCACGCGCACAAGGTCGACGACCGGATCTCCGCCAAGGGGATCGACCTGAAGCTCGGCCGCGGCGGCATCCGCGAGATCGAATTCTACGTCCAGACCCAGCAGCTGATCCTCGGCGGCCGCAACCCCGCGCTGCGCAGCAACCGCACCCTCGACGCCCTGGCCGCCCTGGTCGCGGCCGGCCACGTGGAGGCCGAGACCGGCGAGGAGCTCAGCGCCGCCTACCGGCTGCTGCGCGAGTGGGAGCACCGGGTGCAGATGCTGGCGGACGAGCAGACCCACAAGCTGCCGGAATCCGACGGCGAGCGGCGCAAGGTGGCGGCGCTGTCCGGCTATGACCGGCTGCGCAGCTTCGATGCGTTCGTCACCCGGACGCTGAAGGCGGTCAACGCCCGCTACGGCGAGCTCTTCCCCGAAGAGGAGCCGCTCTCCTCGCGCTTCGGCAGCCTGGTGTTCACCGGCGTCGACGACGACCCGGAGACGCTGGCGACGCTGGCGCGGATGGGCTTCTCCGCCCCGCCGCGGGTCGCCCAGACCATCCGCAGCTGGCACCACGGCAACATCCCGGCGACCCGCACCGAGCGCGGCCGCGAACTGTTCACCCGGCTCGCGCCACGGCTGCTGGAGGCCGCCCAGGCGAGCGGCGCGCCGGACACCGCGTTCAACCGGTTCAGCGACTTCTTCTCGCGGCTGTCGTCGGGCGTGCAGTTGCAGTCCCTGTTCCTCGCCCAGCCGAAGCTGTTCGAGCTGGTGGTGCAGGTGATGGCCTTCGCGCCGAGGCTGGCGACGACGCTGGCGCGCCGCCCGGCGGCGATCGACGCCATGCTCGACACCGCCTTCTTCCACAACATCGACCTCGACGAGGACCGGCCGGTGTTTCACGCGGCGGTGGCGCGGGCCGAGGGCTTCGAGGCGGCGATGGACGCGGTGCGCAGGCTGCAGCGCGAGCAGGCCTTCCGCGTCGGCGTGCAGGTGATGAGCGGCGAGGCCAGCGCCGAGACCGCCGGCAAGGCGTTCGCCGACCTCGCCGACCTCTGCATCCAGACGCTGGCGCCGGCGGCCCTGGCCGAGGCGGTGCGGCTCGGCGGCGCTTTCCCCGGCGAGGTCGCGGTCGTCGCGCTCGGCAAGTGCGGCTCGCGAGAGATGAGCGCCACCTCCGATCTCGATCTGATGACGCTGTACCGCGCGCCCGACCCGGCGGCGACGTCGAGCGTGAAGGGCTGGGATCCCGCCACCTTCTACGGCCGGTTCACCCAGCGGCTGATCGCGGCGCTCTCGACCCCGACCGCCGAGGGCGGCCTCTACGAGGTGGACATGCAGCTGCGCCCCTCCGGCACCAAGGGGCCGGTCGCGGTCAGCTTCGCCGCCTTCGAGAACTACTACCGCGGCGAGGCGGAGACCTGGGAGCACCTGGCGCTGACCCGGGCGCGGATCGTCTGGGCGAGTTCGGACGACTTCGCGGCCGACGCCGCCGGCGCCATCGAGCGCGCGCTGCGCCAGCCGCGCGACCGGGCGGCCACCGCCAAGGACGTGCTGGAGATGCGCGACCTGCTGGAGCGCGAGCGGCCGCCGAAAGGCGACTGGGACCTGAAGCTTTCGCCCGGCGGCCTGGTCGACATCGAATTCGCCGCCCAGTTCCTGCAGCTGGCGCATGCTGCGGCCGGCGGCCCGCTCAGCCCCAACACCGCCGAGGCGCTGGCCGCCTTCCGCCGGACCCACCTGGCGCCGGCCGAGCCGCTGGCGGAGCTGGAAAAGGCGTGGCGGCTGCAGCAGGACCTGACCCAGCTGCTGAAGGTGGCGCTCGAGGACAGCCACCATCCCGACGACGAGCCGAAGGCGTTCCGCGCCCTGCTGGCGCGCGCCGGGCACGCGCGCACCTTCGCCAGCCTGCGCCGCAAGCTGGACGACGCCCAGACCGGCGCCCGCGCCGCCTACGAGGCGCTGGTGAAGGCGTAGGGCCAGCCTTCCACCACCTCCCTTCCGTCATCCCGGACGGCCTGCAGGGCCGATCCGGGATGACGGATCTTGAAGTGCGATCGGCGCAGGATTTCTGACCCCGCGACGGAACCGCTCGCCTGGGCCGTTGAAGGCCTGTGAGGACGAGCGGATGATGAAGCGGCGGAGCTGGGGCCATGGGGCCCCCTGACGGTCTGAGGGCCCAGCGCGAGGACTGGCTTGGCGGCGGTGGATCCCGACGAAGAATTGCTGATGCGGGTCGCCGACGGAGATCCGGCGGCGGCGCGGGCGCTTGTCGGCCGCAAGCTGCCGCGGATCCATGGGCTGGCCCAGCGCATGCTGGCCGATCCGGCGGAGGCCGAGGACGTGGCGCAAGAAGCCTTTCTGCGCGTCTGGCGCCAGGCGCCGAAGTGGCGGCCCGGCCAGGCCAAGTTCGACACCTGGCTGCATCGGGTGACGCTCAACCTCTGCTACGACCGGCTGCGACGACGACGCGAGATCCCGACCGACAACCCGCCGGACGTGCCCGACGAGCGGCCGGCGCCGGACCGCGCCCTGGAGGCCCAGGACACCGGCCGGCGGGTCGCCGCGGCCTTGGCGAAGCTGCCCGACCGGCAACGCGAGGCGGTCGTGCTGTGCCATTATCAGGAGCTCGGCAATATCGAGGCGGCGGCGGTGATGGACGTGACGGTGGAGGCGCTCGAGAGCCTCTTGTCGCGCGGGCGGCGGGCGCTGCGCGCCGCGCTCGCCGATCTGGTGGAGCGGTGAGGTGACGAAAGAACAGTTTCAAGCGCTGGCGGAAGCCTATGGCGGCGAGATCGCCCGCTGGCCGGCGGCGATGCGCGACGAGGCGGCCTTGTTCGCCGCGAGCGAGCCCGCGCAGGCCCAGGCGGTGCTGGCGCGCGAAGCGGCGCTGGACGCCGCGCTGGACGCCGCGCCGCGGCCGGCTCCGGCGCCGAGCGCGCTTTACGACCGGATCTTGGCCGATGCGCCCGGCCTCCCCCGACGACTGCGGTGGCGGCTGTGGCTGACGCCCGCGGGTTTGGGCGCGGCGCTGGCCGGGGCCGCGGCCGCCGGCGTGGTGCTGGGCGCGCAGCTGGGCGACCGCTCCACCACCGGCGCCGAGGCCTCGGCCCAGGCGGTGGCGGACCTCGATGTCTCGACCGTTGCGGAGGTGGGGTGATGAGCCGACGAGGCCTGTGGATCGCGCTGATCGTCTCGCTGGCGGTGAACCTGTTCGTACTCGGCGGGCTGGCCGGCGCTGCGCTGCGCGGCGGCTTGCGGCCGCCCGAGCCGCCGCCACCCGGACCGCCGCGGCTGACCGCCGCCGGCGCGGCGCTGAGCGATCCGCAACGCGAAGCCTGGCAGGCGGCGATCCGCCAGGGAGCCGAAACCTCCCGCCCCAAGCTGGAGCAGGCGCGTGCGCTGCGCCGCGAAGCCTGGCGCGGCCTCTCGATCGGTCCCGTCGACGTGGAGGCCACGCTGGTCGCGCTGAACCGCTCGCGGGCGCTGGAGATGCAGGCGCGTTCGGAGATGGACCGTGCGGTGGTCGGCTTCGCCGCCACCCTGCCCGCGGACGATCGCCGCAAGCTGGCCGAAGTGCTCAGCCGAGCCCGGCGCCACCCGCCGGGCGAGTGGTCACGCGACCGCGGCCATCCCGGCCCGCAGGGGGGCGGGCGCCACCTGCCGGAGCGGTAGGCTGAAGCTCGCCGTGGTGCCGTGCCCCGGCGCACTGACGAGTTCGAACTTGCCGCCGTGCATGTCGATCAGCGCCTTGCTGAGCGCGAGGCCCAGGCCGGTGCCCTGCTGGGTCTTGGCGTGCTGGCTTTCGATCTGCTCGAACGGCTGGGCGAGGCGCTTGAGGTCCTCGGCCGCAATGCCGATGCCGGTGTCGTGGACGTTGACCCGCACGCGCTCACCCTGCCGCTCGGCGGAGACCGAGACCCGACCGCCGCGCGGCGTGAACTTCACCGCATTGGACAGCAGGTTGAGCAGCACCTGCTTGACCGCGCGGTAGTCGGCCTCGACGTCCGGCAGCGGCGGCAGCTCGAAGGTCAGCGCCAGCCCGGCGGTCTCGGCGCGGGTGCGCACCAGGCGCACGGCCTCCTCGGTGATCTCCTCGACCGAAACCGGCTCGAGACGCAGCGACATCTTGCCGGCCTCGATCTTCGACATGTCGAGGATGTCGTTGATCAGCGCGAGCAGGTGCTGGCCGGAGTTGTGGATGTCCTGAGCGTAGTCCCGATAGCGGGCGTCGCCGAGCGGGCCGAACATCCCCGCCAGCATGATCTCGGAAAAGCCGTTGATGGCGTTGAGCGGCGTGCGCAACTCGTGGCTCATGTTGGCGAGGAACTCGCTCTTCGCCTGGTTGGCGGCCTCGGCGCGGACCTTCTCGGTCTCGTACTTGCGCGCCAGTTCGGAAAGCTCCGACTGGCTGCGCTCGAGATTGACCACTGCCTTGCGCAGCTCTTCCTCGTTGAGCCGGCGGGCCTCCTCTTGCGCCTTGACCGCAGTGATGTCGGTCGCGGTGACCACCAGCCCGCCCTCGGCGGTGCGGCGTTCGGAGATCTGCACCCAGCGGCCGTCGACGAGCTCGGCCTCGCTGACGCCGCGGCGGTCGCCGGGCCCGCGAACGTCCTGGCGCATGGCGGCGCGCGCATTGCGCTCGACCTCCTCGCGCTGGGCGCCCGGCTTCAGCAGCTGCGGGTCCAGCCGGAAGAAGCTGCGGTAGTTGCGGTTGTACATGACCAGCCGGTCATGGCGGTCCCACAGCACGAAGGCCTCGGAGACGCTTTCGATCGCGTCGCGCAGCCGGCCTTCGGCCGACTGGGCGCGGGCCTGGGCGAGCCGCTCCTCGGTGACGTCGAGGGCCACGCCGATGATCCGCGCATAGCCGCCTTCCGGGCTTTCGCCGAAGGCCTCGCCGCGGGCGTCGATCCACACCGGCCGGCCCCCGGTCAGGCTGGGCACCCGGAAGGAGACGTCGAAACCGCCGTAGAGCGCTGCGGCGCGCAGCGCGTCGCGCAGGCCGTCGCGGTGGCCGGGCCAGACGCGGTCCAGCACCTGCTGGCCTTCGACCACGCCGCCGCGCCAGCTGAACAGCGAGGCGGTGACGTCCGACATGAAGATGGTGTCGGTCGCCAGGTCCCATTCCCAGATGCCGCAGCGCGCGGCCTCCACGGCTAGGCGGAAGCGGCGCTCGGACTCGTTGAACGCGGCGTGGCCGCGCTCAACACGGCGCGACTCGACCAGCAGCAGTCCGCCCAGCAGGGCCGCGACCAGGAAGGGGCCGACCAGCCAGACCAGTTGCTCCAGCTTCGACGGGGCCGGGATCGCCAGCCGGGCCACGCCGGCGGCGGTGTAGGCGGTGAGGATCACCAGCACCGAAAAAATGGCGATGCGGACGAACCGCTGGGTCGGCGGGCGTTCCGGCGCCGAGGTCTGCGGGCGCGGGCCGCCGCTCTCCACGGGCGTCGGCCAGCGGGCAGCCATGCTGTCCCTTCCGCTTCTGGCCAACGGCAGCCGCTCCCCCGCAACGGTCCCGCCCGAGTCAGGCCCGAGCAAATCAGAGTCTAGCCGGGCACAGGGAGTCCGTCACCACCGGGACGCGAATTCCGTCGATCCGCGTTCAGGCGGCGACGCTTGGCAACACCAAAGCCACACGTAGGCCTGGCCCCATTTCGCCGAGCCGGCCCGGCCCCTCGTCCAGTTCCAGCCGACCGGCGTGCGCCTCGGCCACGGCGGCCACCAGCGACAGGCCCAGCCCCGCGCCCGGCTCGTTGCGGCTGTTCTCTAGCCGGACGAAGCGCTCGACGACGCGGGCGCGCTCGGCCTCGGGCACGCCGGGACCCGTATCGGTGACCGAGGCCTCCACCTCGCCCGAGGCGCAACGGCGGACGCGCAGCATGATGGCGCCGCCCGAGGGCGTGTACTTCACGGCGTTATCAAGGATGTTGGCCAGCGCCTGGGCGATGAACTCGCGGTTCGCCCGCACCGGCAGGCCGCGCGCGAGCTCGGCGCCGAACTCGATGCCCTTGTCCTCGCACAGCGGCTCGTAGAGTTCGGCCATGTCGCCGGCGAGATCGGCGAGGTCGAACACCGTGGCGTCCGGCGCACTGCCGGCGGCCTGCAGCCGGGCGATCGCCAGCACCGCGGAGAAGGTCTTGAGGACGCCGTCGGTATCCTCCAGCGCCTGGGCGAGCGCCTGCTTCGGATCGCCGCGACCGGCCTCGATGTCGAGGTAGGCCGCCTCCAGCCGGGCGCGCAGCCGGGTGAGCGGCGAGCGCAGGTCGTGGGCGATGGCGTCGCCCGCGTGGCGGTGACCGGCCATCGAGCGCTCCAGCCGTTCGAGCATCTCGTTCAGGCCGGCGGCCAGTTCGTCGAACTCGTCACGCGCGCCGCGTACCGGCGCGCGGACGGCGAGGTCGCCGCCGCGGACCGCGTCGACCACGCCGGTCAGACTGCCCATGCTGCGGGAAACGTTGCGGCTGACCAGAATCCCCCCCGCGAGGCCGAGGATGATGACCATCAGCCCCGCGCCCCACAGCGCGCGCACGACGTTGACCACATAGGCCTCGTCCTCGCCGACGTCGGCGCCGACGAACAGCACCTCTCCGCCGGCCAACCGCTGCTGCAGACCACGTGCGGGGCGGTTGACGATCCGGCCCTCCTCGGCGTCCGAGACCTGGAAGGTGGTCCAGGCCGGCTGGCCGTCGAACCGCTCCATCGGCGATTCGGCGATCGAGCCGGAGATGCGCTGACCGTCGGCCCCGATCAGCAGGTACAGGAACGGCCGTTCGCTGGCGGCGCGCTCGATCAGCGACTGATTGACGGCGTCGACGCCGGCGCGGTCGTAGGTCGCCGTCAGCGAGCGCATCTCCCGCAGGATCTCGCTGTCGGTGCGTCGGGCCGCCTCGCCGGCGGTGGCGATGTAGATGTAAGCCAGGAAGGCGCTGGCGGCCGCGGCGAACAGCGCCAGGAACAGCAGCGTCAGCCGGAACGGCGTCGTGCGGAAGATGCGCGGCAGGCGCATCACCCGCGCCCGTTTCGGCGCGAGGTCCGCCTCCCCCGCGCACGGGGGAGCTTGGTTAGGCATCCAGGCGATAGCCGGCGCCGCGGACCGTCTGCAGCATCGGCCGGTCGAAGCCCTTGTCGATCTTCGAGCGCAGCCGGGAGACGTGGACGTCGATGACGTTGGTCTGGGGATCGAAGTGATATTCCCAGACCTTCTCGAGCAGCATGGTGCGGGTGACCGACTGACCGGCGTGCCGCATCAGGAACTCCAGCAGCTGGAACTCCCGCGGCTGCAGGTCGATCTCCTTGCCCTGCCGATGGACCGTGCGGCCGATCAGATCCATCTCCAGATCGCCGACGCGCAGCAGAGTCTGGACCGAGCCGGTCTCGCGCCGTCGCGTCAAGGCCTCGACCCGGGCGATCAGCTCGACGAAGGCGTAGGGCTTGACCAGGTAGTCGTCGGCGCCCGCCTGCAGGCCGGTGACCCGGTCGCCGACCTCGCCGAGCGCCGACAGGAACAGCACCGGGGTGGCGTCGCCTTCCCGCCGCAGCGTCTCGACGAGGCTGACCCCGTCGAGGCGCGGCAGCATCCGGTCGACGATCATCACGTCGAAGGTTCCGGCGCGGGCGGCGTCGAGCCCCTCCGCGCCGTCGGCGGCCCGCACGCAGGCGAACCCCTTTTCGCCGAGGCCGCGCTCCATGGCTTCGGCCGCCTCGAGGTCGTCCTCGACGATCAGAATTCGCATCACCAGCCCCCCGCCCGGTCCGTCAGTCGATCTTCAGCGGCAGGAACAGGGTGCGCCCGCCGCGGAAGACGCCGACCAGCACGCTCGGCCGCTTGGCCTTCTTGGCCGCATCGACCGCCGCCGTGACGTCCTGCGGCGTGGTCACCGCGGCGTCGCCGGCGCGGACGATGACGTCGCCGGTCTTCAGGCCCTTCTGGCCGGCGTCGGAGTTGCTGTCGACGCCGAGCACCACCGCGCCCTTCACGTTTGCCGGCAGGCCGAGCTTGCTGCGCAGTCCGGCGTCCAGCGGCGCCAGCGAGAGACCAAGCACCGCCGGGGCGCGCGGGGCCTGCTGGGCGCCGGGGCCGCCGTTTTCGCTGTCGGGCGCCTCGGCGCTGGCCGCGAGCTCCCGTTCCGAAGGCCGGGTGCCGGAGCGCACCTCGACGTTACGCCGCTTGCCGTCGCGGATGATCTCGATCCGCAGCACGTCGCCCGGCCGCGCCTTGGCCACCTCGCGGGTCAGCTCCGACGAGGTCCGCACGGTGTGGCCGTTGATCGAGACGATGACGTCGCCGGCCTGCAGACCGGCCTTCTGCGACGGCCCGCCCGGCGTCAGGTCGGAGACGATCGCGCCGCGCTGTTCGCCCATGCCCTGGGCCTCGGCCATCTCGGTGGTGAAGTTCTGGATGGTCGCGCCGATATAGCCGCGCTCGATCTTGCGGCCGGAGATCAGCTGCTTGGTCACCTGGTCCGCGACCTCCGCGGGGATGGCGAAGCCGATCCCGACCGAGCCGCCCGACGGCGAGAAGATCGCAGTGTTGACGCCGATCACGCGGCCATAGATGTCGAAGGTCGGGCCGCCGGAGTTGCCGCGGTTGATCGGCGCGTCGATCTGGATGTAGTCGACGAAGGTCTCGCCGATGTCGCGGCCGTAGGCCGAGATGATGCCGGCCGTCGCGGTGCCGCCCAGGCCGAAGGGATTGCCGACCGCGATCACCCAGTCGCCGACGCGCGGCTTGGCGGCGTTCTCGAAGTTGACGAACGGGAACGGCCCGTTGCGGCCCTTCACCTTGATGACGGCGAGGTCGGTGGCTTCGTCGCGGCCGACGACCACGCCCTCGAGCTCGGTCTCGTCCTTCAGCACCACCTTGATGCTCTCGGCGTTCTCGACCACGTGGTTGTTCGTCACCACGTAGCCGTCCTGGGAAATGAAGAAGCCGGAGCCGGCGGACTGCTGAGTCGGCAGACGCGGCTGGCCCTTTTCGGTGCGCCCGCCGTTTGGCGGAGCGCCCTCCTCGTCCTCGTCCGGCGCGCGCGGCACGATGTCGAACGGCAGACCGGGGATGCGCAGCGCGTTGGCGTCCACCCGGGTGGTCACATTGATCGACACCACCGCCGGCGAGACGCGGTCGAAGATGTCGGAGAAGGACATCGGCGCGCCCGGCGGGGGCGCGAAGATCGGCGACGTCGAGGCCCGGATCACGTGCGGCTGATCGCCGGCGTGGGCTTGCGGCAGGCGTACGCCCGCGCCGGCCACCGCCGCCGCCATCACGCCCGCCCCGGCAAGCGCGCCGAGGAGATAACCGGTCTTCTTCGAGGTCATAAGCCTGTGATCCTTGTGCGCGGCGCAAGGAATGACGACGCGCAACGACAACCTAGGTTCGATGCACGAGGCCGAAAAGCCTCTCAAGTTACGTTTAGGTCACCCAGCGTTCCGTATCTGGACCGATCTGCGGCGCGGATGTGTCAGGACTCGCCGTCTTCCAGGCGGCGCAGGCGTTCGACATCGGCCGCATCGAGTTCCGCCTCGGGCAAACGATGGCGCAGGCGGCCCAGCAGCAGCACGACGCCCAGGAGAACGACCAGGAACGGCCCCAGCCAAAGCGCCAGGTTGCCGATCGAGAAGCTCGGCCGCAACAGCACGAACTCGCCGTAGCGGTCGGTCAGGAAAGACTTGATCTCGGCGTCGCTGCGGCCCTGCTGGACCTGGTCGCGGACGATCCGCCGCAGGTCCTGGGCGAGCTCGGCGTTGGAATCGTCGATCGACTCGTTCTGGCAGACCAGGCAGCGGACCTGCTGGAAGATCTCGCGCGCGCGGGCTTCCTGCGCCGGATCGGGCAACCGCTCGGCCGGGTCCGAGGCGGCGGCCATGCAGAAAACCGCCGCGATCACCGCCAGGAGAACCCGCGCCCTCATGCGGCCTGCTCTTGCGGCGGTTCCGACTGCGCGCGCCGGCGCGCGGCGACGCCCAGGCGAAGCCGGCGGTCGGACAGCGAGACCAGTCCGCCCAAGGCCATGATCACGGGGCCGACGAACAGCAAGGTGGCGAGCGGGTTCCAGTAGGCCCGCACCAGCCAGACCGGCGCGCCTTCGCTGACGCGTTGCTCGCCCAGCACGATGTAGAGATGGCTGAGGCCGCGATAGCAGAGGGCGACCTCCGAGGTGGTCTGGCCGCCGGCGGTGAAGAGCCGCCGTTCCGGCTGCGCCTCGCAGACCGGCCGGCCGTCGCGGGTCACGCGGATCAGACCGCGCTCGGCGTCGTAGTTGGCGCCTTCCAGCCCGACCACCTTCTCGAGCACCAGGTGGTAACCGCCGACGTCGAGCGCGCCGCCCACTGGCAGGGCCTCGGCAGTCTCCTGCTTCCAGCCGGTCTCGAAACAGGCGCCGAGCACGAAGACGCCCAGGCCCAGGTGCGCCAGGGTCATGCCCCAGGCCCCGCGTGGCAGCCGCACCAGCCGCCGCAGGCTCTCGGCCGCCGGCGCGCGGAAGGCGCGGGTGCGCTCGAGCACCTCCGCGACGGCGCCGGCGATCAGCCAGGCGCCGAGCGCCAGGCCGGCTGCGGCGAACGCCTTGCGCGGGCTGATCAGCGCGTAGGCGGCGAGGCCTACGCCGAAAGCGATCAGCGCCGCCGCCCAGAGCCGCTGGATCACGCCTTGCGCGTCGCCGCGCTTCCAGGCGAGCAGCGGCCCTGCGGGCAGCAGGATCAGCAGCGCCGCCATCAGCGGCGTAAAGGTCAGGTTGAAGTACGGCGGGCCGACCGAGATCGACTCGCCGGTCATCGCCTCGCGGATCAGCGGATAGAGGGTGCCCAGCAGCACCGTGGCGGTCGCCGCGGCCAGCAGGATGTTGTTCAGCACCAGCGCGCTCTCGCGGCTGACCGGCGCGAACACCCCGCCCGGCGACAGCTTCGGCGCGCGCCAGGCGAACAGGGCGAACCCGGCCCCGGACATGACGCCCAGGATGATCAGCAGCAGGACGCCGCGCCGCGGGTCGACGGCGAAGGCGTGGACCGAGGTCAGCACGCCCGAGCGCACCAGGAAGGCGCCCAGCATCGAGAAGCTGAAGGCGGCGAGCGCGAGGAACACCGTCCAGCCGGCCAGGGCGCCGCGCTTCTCGGTGACGATTGCCGAATGCAGCAGCGCCGCGGCGACCAGCCAGGGCATGAAGGAGGCGTTCTCGACCGGGTCCCAGAACCACCAGCCGCCCCAGCCGAGCTCGTAGTAGGCCCAGAACGAGCCCAGCATGATGCCGATGGTCAGCATGCTCCAAGCGGCGAGCGTCCAGGGCCGCACCCAGCGCGCCCAGGCGGCGTCGACCCGGCCCTCGATCAGGGCGGCGACGGCCAGCGAGAACACCACCGACAGACCGACGTAGCCGGCGTAGAGGAACGGCGGGTGGACCGCGAGCGCCGGGTCCTGCAGCAGCGGATTGAGCGAGCGGCCTTCGACCGGCGCCGGGATCAGCCGCGCCAGCGGATTGGAGGCGAAGACGGTGTAGGCCAGGAAGACCACGCCCAGCCCCCCCTGGGTCGCCACCATCAGCGCGCGCAGGCCGCGCGGCAGGCTGCGGCTGAGCACCGCCGCGACGGCGCCGTAGCCGGTCAGCGCCAGGCACCAGAGCAGGATCGAGCCCTCGTGGCTGCCCCAGGCGCCGGCGACCTTGTAGAGCATCGGCTTGGCGGTGTGCGAGTTGGCCGCCACGTTCGCCACCGAGAAGTCGGACACGACGAAGGCGTGGATCAGGACGCCGAAGGCGACGGCGACACCGAGGAACGCCGCGACCGCCGCGCCCTCGCCGGCGGCGGCCAGGGGCGCGGAACGACGGGTGCGCGCCGCGACCGATAGGCCGACCTGGGCGGTCGAGAAGGCCAGCGCCAGGACAAGCGCGAAGGCGCCGAGTTCGACCAGCATCAGACCCCGCCCGCCGCAGTGGGCTGGGCGCCGTAGCTGGGCGCCTGCCCCTCACCGCGCCACTCGCCCTGCTCCTTCAGCGCCTTGGAGACCTCGCGCGGCATGTAGCGCTCGTCATGCTTGGCCAGCACCCGCTTGGCCTCGAACACGCCGTCCTGACGGAAGGCGCCGACCGCGACGATGCCCTGCCCCTCCCGGAAGAGATCCGGCAGGTCGCCGCGGAACACCACCTTGTCGAGCGCGCGCTGGTCCTGGACCGTGAACTCGACCGCGCCGTCCGGGTGCTTGATCACCGAGCCATGCGCGACGAGGCCGCCCAGCTGGATCGAGCGGCCGACCGGCGGCCGCGCCGCCTCGGCCTGCGACGGGGTGTAGAAGAAGGAGACCGAGTCCCCGAGGCCCCACAACGCCAGGCCGACGGCCAGCGCCAGGACCGGCGCGATCGCGGCGACCAGGGTCAGCCGGCGCCGCGCCTTGGGGGATTTGGGAAGAAAGCTCATCGCATGGGCTCCGCGCGCGCGGCGGCTTCGAGCTGGGCGAGCGTCTCGGGCTTCCCAGCGTAGCGGGACTTGGCTTCGGCCAGGGCGGCGTCGCGCTTGGCGGCGTCGCCCATGACCGCGTAGGCGCGCACCAGGCGCACCCAGCCTTCGGGGTCGTCGGGATTGGACTGCAGGCGCTGGGCGAGGCCCTGCACCATGCCCTGGATCATTGCCTGCTGGTCTTCCGGCAGGGCGGGCCGCGCAGCCGCGGGCCGGCCCTCGGCCTCGGCGATGGCGCCGGCGAGCGCCTGGTGACGCGGATCGTCCGCCGGCAGTTCCGTCAGCAGCGCGCGCCAGGCGGCGATCCCGGCGGCGCGGTCGCCACCGAGCACTTCGGCTCGGGCGAGGTGGAAGCGCGCCGCGACTGCCTGGGGGTCGCGCCTCACGGCCTCGCCGAACGCCCGCTTGGCCTCGGAGGTGACTTCGCCGCCGGACTCGGCGACTAGCGATTCGCCCAGCAGCTCCCAGAGGTCGGCGCGGTCCGGGGCCAGGCGCACGGCCTGACGCATCGCCCGCACGGCGCCGGCCGGATTGTCCGACGCCCCTTCGGCGATCGCGAGATACTGGAACGCCTGCGGATCGTTCGGCCGCTCGCGCGTCAGCTTGCTGAGCACGGCGGCGAGTTCGGGCGGGGCCAGGCTGGAGGGATCGGCGTCGCGCCAGCCGGCGAGGCGCGCGGCGAAGGGCTGGTCGCCCAGCCCCGGCTGGCCGACGGCGAAATAGAGGACCAGCGCGCCGGCGGAAGCCGCCGCCACTGCCGCCAGGGTCGCGCGGCGGCCGTCGCCGCCGGTCCGCCAGGCTGCGAGCGGCGCATCGGCGGCGACCAGCAGGCGGCGGGCCGCCTCAGCATGGGCGCTGCGACGTTCAGAGTCGCCGATCAGGCCGCGGTCGGCCAGTTCGTCGATCTCGGCGAGCTGACGGCGGTAGACATCGGGAGTCGGGTCAACGGCTTCGTCCCGCGCAGCGCGGGCGGCGCGAAGGAGAACAAGACCGGCCGCGGCGGCGGCGAGGACGCCGGCGACGGCCCAGAACGCGATCATGGCGGGCGCTTTAGCCGAAATGCGGCGCGCGCGCGAGGGCGCCTGTCAGCTTTGGGCGATCAGACGCAGCACCGGATCGACGGCGGGGCCGGCGGCGGCGGCGGCGGCGCGGCGGCGCACCAGGTCGGCGGCCTTGTCGTCGCGCACCAGGCGACTGAAATCCGCGGCCACCGCGAGATAGGCCTGGGCGTGGCTTTCGTTATCGGCCTCGCCGCTCTTCAGGAGGTGGAGCACCTCCTCGACGTAGAGGTCGAGCTCGTCGCCCAGCGCCTCCAGCAGCGCGCTGCGCGCCGCGGCGAAGCCTCCGTAGTTGGAGCTGAACCGCACTTCGCCGGCGAAGGTCAGCAGGGTTTCGCAGCGGCTCACCACCGCCCGATCGGGCGCCTCGCCGAGCTTGGCGGCGCTGCGGGCGCTGCGCTTGGTCTTGGAACGGCCGCACGGCAGGGCCTGTTCGAAATACTTCTCGGCCTCGCGAAAGCGCCCTTCCACCGTCGAGGCCAGCATCTTGCGATGCTTGACCAGCGCGGCCCCCCAGCCGTGATCGCGCGAGAGGGAGATGTAGGTCTCCATCTCATTGGCCTCCATCGTCACGTGGTCGACCAGCCGGGCCGCCTCGATCGCCGCCGTCGCGCCGCCGTCCACGTCGAACCCGGCGATCCCCTTCAGCGCCTCTTCGATGTCGCGCAGGATGCATTGGCCGAACATGCCCAGCTCGGTCTCGGCCAGGTAGCGTTCGGTCGGCTTCTCCATCACCGCCGAGATGATCCGCAGGATCATCCAATGCTGCTGCAGCTGGGCGGCCAGCATCTGGAAGAACCGCGGCCCGGCGTCGTCGGAGACGGCCACGGCGTCCTTGTAGGCGAGACGGGCGCCGATGTTGGCGTCGCCGCCCTGCTGGCTGGTCCATTCCGGCAGCTTGTGCGCGACGCCGCGCACCACTGGCGCGAGGTCCAGGCAGGCGAGCAAGGTCGCCGCCCCATCCGGGCGCGCCTCGTCGCAGATCTCGCTGACCGTGCGGAACTCGCGCACCTCGCCGGCCCGCATGCACCTGGCCGCGAGCCGCACCAGCCGGTCGAAATGCTCGGTCGAGGTCTCGCCGGGACGATAGTCGTAGAGCGCCAGCTCGGCGTTGTGGACGATGGCCGGCGCCTGGGCCTTCAGCCCGCGCCAGATCAGCCCCATCACCCGCGCCGGAAAGGTCAGCCGCAACGGGTCGCGGCCGTCGCCGACGCACATCGGGCCGAGCGGCAGAAGGACGATGTTGCGCAGATGGCGGTCGCGCGCCTCGGTCTCGACGAGGCGCCGCACGCTGGCCAGGGCAGTGTCGCCGCTGGCTTCGGCGAGCGCCTGCTGCAGGCCTTCGACGACCCGATCCGGCGCGGTCTCGACCAGCGTCCGGACGATCTCCAGCTTGCGCTCGGAAAGAGCGGCCATTCGAAGCTCCACCTGCGCGCCGAAAGCCCGCCAGAGTTGAAGATGGCTTTCTCCGGTTAAGGCTTTCCCAAGTGAGGGGAAATTCAGGCTTCGGCGCGCGGCAGCTCAACTTCAACGCGCAGGCCGCCGAGCGGCGAGGCGTCGAGCTTGAGCGCGCCGCCGTAGGCCCGCGCCAGCTCGTGCAGGATCGACAGCCCCAGGCCCGAGCCGGGCGCGCTTTCGTCGAGCCGCGCGCCGCGCTGCAGCACCGCTTCGCGCGCTTCCTCCGGCAGGCCCGGGCCGTCGTCCTCGACGCTCAGACGCAGGCGCTCGTCCCCGGACGGCGCAGCGCGAACCCGGACCCGGGCGCGGCCCCACTTGCAGGCGTTCTCCATCGCGTTGCCGGCGATCTCCAGCAGGTCCTGTCGCTCGCCCAGGAAGTAGAGGGCGTCGTCCGCGTCCCAGTCGATCTCGACGCCCTTGTCGCGGAAGATCCGCTCCAGGGTGCGGGCAAGCTCGTCGAGCACCTCGGCGACGGAGGTGCGCTCGCCCTGGCCCTGCGCCCTGGCTGCGGCGCGCGCCCGGCGCAAATGGTGGTCGACCTGCTGGCGCATGGTTTCGGCTTGCCGCCCGACGACCTCGGCCAGCGGGCCCGGCCGCTGGGCCGCCTCGGTCAGCATCACCGAGATCGGCGTCTTCAGCGCATGCGCCAGGTTGCCGACGTGGGTGCGCTGGCGCTCCACGACCTCCTGGTTGTGCGCCACCAGGGCGTTCAGCTCCTCGGCCAGCGGCACGAGTTCGACCGGATAGGTCCGCACCAGCCGCTCGGCCTTGCCGCGCCGCACCGCGGCCACCTCGCGCCGGAGTTCGAACAGCGGCTGCAGGCCGACCCGCACCTGAATGATGATGGCGGCGATCAGCCCGGCGCTGAGCAGCAGGAAGGCGGCCGCGGTGGCGACGACGAAGCCGCGCACGTCGCGGTTCAGCGGAGTGCGGTCCTCGGCCGCCAGGAAGATCACCGGCGTCGGCCGCCCGGGCAGCCAGTTCTGCTGCGCCCGCGCGCGCAGCGGCTCGTTCAGCGGCCCGCGAGTGTCGAAGGCGATCGACTTGCCCGGCGCGGCCGCGAACCGCTTCACTAGGTCCGGCGGCGTGTTGAGGACCGAATCGAACAGCGAGTAGGACCGCACCAACGGGCGCACCTTGCCGTCCGACGTCGGCTCGGCGATCTCCCAGTAGCGGCCGGAATAGGCCGCCAGCGCGCGCTCGTCGGTGAGCGGCGGGGCGAACACCTCCTGGGTGTTCGGGTCCACCGTCGAATAGCGCACGAGATTGTCGGTGAGCTCGCGCAGGCCCTGGTCGACGCGGCGGATCGCCGCCTCCTGGAACAGGAAGGCCAGCACCACCGCCACGATCACCAGAGCCGCCAGGCTCCAGCCCATGGCCAGCAGCACCAGCCGCCGGGCCAGCGACGGCCGGCGCAGCGCGTCGAGCTTCAGGCCGCGAAGCCTAGGCGCCCGCAGCCTCGCCCCCTTCGCGCGCCTCTTCCGGCGGGCAGGCCAGCCGGTAGCCGAGGCCGCGGACGGTCTCGATCCGCTCGGCGCCGATCTTCTTGCGGACCCGGCCGATGAACACCTCGATGGTGTTGGAATCGCGGTCGAAATCCTGATCGTAGAGGTGCTCGACCAGCTCGGTCCGGCTGATCACCCGGCCCTGGTGCATCATCAGATAGTGCAGCAGCCGGTACTCCAGCGAGGTGAGCCGCAGCGGCTCGCCGTTGACGCTGGCGCGGGCGGCGCGTGGATCGAGCCGCAGCCCGCCGCAGGACAGGTTGGGCGCCGCATGGCCGGCCGAGCGGCGCAGCAGCGCGCGCAGCCGCGCCAACAGCTCCTCGGTGTGGAACGGCTTGGTCAAATAGTCGTCGGCGCCGGCGTCGAAGCCGGCCACCTTCTCGCTCCAGGCCGCGCGCGCGGTCAGGATCAGCACGGGCGTGGCCATGTTGTCGCGCCGCCAGCGCTCCAGCACCGAGACGCCGTCGACCTTCGGCAGGCCGAGATCGAGGATGATGGCGTCATAGGGCTCGCTCTCGCCCAGGTATTGGGCCTCTTCGCCGTCCGGGGCGTGGTCGACCGCATAGCCGGCGTCGGCCAGCGCCAGCTTCAGCTGGCGGGAGAGGTCCGGATCGTCTTCGACAAGCAGGATGCGCAACGTCCAGGCGTCCCTTTATTGATGGTTCAGCCGCCCTGGCGGCCGATGATCTGACCGCTTTCGGCGTCCACGACAAAGATCACGACGCGTCCGTCCGCAAGCTGCCATTGAACGAAATAGGCCGGTCGCCCGCCTGCCTCACCCATGGTGGTGTTCAAATGACGACCCGGTTGCCGCGCCGCAATCGTCGCCAGAACGCGCGACAGCGGAGCTTGGCGCCCCGCCGCGGGCGGCCCGTCCTGGGCCATGGCGGGCAGCGGCGCCGTCGCCGCGGCGGTGAACAGGGCGATGATGACGAGCAGGCGCTTCATAGTCTCACACCTAGCCGCCCAGGACTGAACCGAGGCTGAATGCCGGGTTATGAAACGGCTAAGCTAGCCTGTCATCCGCCGCGGGTTGGGACGCCGCATGATTTCGCCCCGCGGCGGGGGCTACTTCCGCCGCCGGGGCGTATAGGGCCGATCGCGCCGCCAGCTTTCGGCGAAGGCCTCCAACGCGGGATCGGCGCCGTCGGGCAGCACCACCGTGAGCCTGGCGAACAGGTCGCTGCGGCGGCCCTGGGCATCCGACAGCCCCCGCCCCTTCAGGCGCAGCCGTGTCCCCGTGTTGGCCCCCCGGGGCACGGTGAGCGTCACCGGGCCGTCGGGAGTCGGCGCCTCGACCTTGCCGCCCAGGACGGCGTCATAGACCGTCACCGGCACGTCCATGACCAGCACCTCGCCTTCCTGACGGAAGATCGGATGCGGCAGGATGGCCAGTTCGATGAAGGCGTCGCCGGGACCGGAGCGGCCGGAATGCCCCTGGCCCTTCAGCCGCAGGGTCTGGCCCTCCTGGGCCCCCTTCGGAATCGTCACGTCGATGGTGCGGCCGTCAGAGAAGGCGATCCGCCGCTTGCCGCCGCGGATCGAGTCCTCGAGGTCGATCTCGAGCTTGGCCCGCACGTCGGAGCCGCGCTGGGAGAAGCCGCCGAAGCCGCCCCCCGCGCCGCCGCCGCGCGCGCCGCGGGCGCCGCCGAACATCTCGCCGAGGATGTCGCCCAGGTCGACGCCTTCGAAGTTCTCGCTCTGCGGCCCGCCGTTGCCGCGCCGGGAGAAGCCGCCCGCCCCTTGCCCCCACGGGCCGCCGGCGTAGCCGCGCGCCGTCTCGCGGCCGTCCGCGTCGATCTCGCCGGCGTCGAACTTCCGGCGCTTCTCGGCGTCGCCCAGGATGTCGAAGGCCGCGCTGACGCGCTTGAAGCGCTCTTCCGCCTGCTTGTTGTCGGGATTGGTGTCGGGATGGTGCTGTTTGGCGAGCTTGCGGAACGCCTTGCGGATCTCGTCGGCGTTCGCCGAACGAGTCACGCCCAGTTCCTGATACGGGTCGCGCGCCAAAATCTTCAGCCCTCTACTTTCGCTGACGGTGAGTTCGCCGTTGTAGATTGGCCCGGGATCACATGCACGCAAGGCCGAATGTGACAAAAATGCCACATACGGTGTAGCTATGCAAGCGCCGTATGCGCGCCGCGGTTAGGTGGGTCCGCGCTCGTCGATCAGGTCCCAGGCGGTGAAGTCGAGCGCGTCCTCCGGATCGGCCAGCGCCGCCTCGTTCACGGTCTGGCCGCGCACCGAAACGCCGGCCCGATGCGTGCTCTCCGGATCCCCGGTGATCAGCGGATGCCAGGACGGCAGGTCGCGGCCTTCATGCAGGCGCCGGTAGGCGCAGCTTTTCGGCATCCACTCCAGCGCCTCGATGTTGTGCGGCGTGAGCTTGATGCAATCGGGCACGTGCCGATGCCGGTCCGCATAGTCGCTGCAGCGGCAGAGCTGACTGTCGAACAGCTTGCAATGCACCCGGGTGGGAATGACCTCGCCGGTCTCCTCGTCCTCGAAACGGACGAGGCAGCAGAGGCCGCAACCGTCGCAGAGGCTCTCCCATTCCCGAGCCGTCATCTGCTCGAGAGTCTTCCTGCGCCAGAAGGGTTCGCCCGTCATGGCGCGCATCTAGACCCGCTGACCGCCAGCCCCAATAGGCGACGTGCAAATGTGATCGCGCCGTCGCGGCCTTGCTAACGGGCCGTAAGCCGTTATCTGACCCCGCCAATGAGAGCACCCATAGTCGCCCTGAAGGACGTCCGGCTCGCCGACGGTCCGAAGATGATGTTCGACGGCGTCGACCTGGGCCTGGAGCCGCGCGTGCGCGCCAGCCTCGTCGGTCGCAACGGCGCGGGCAAGTCGACCCTGCTGCGGGTGCTCGCCGGCGAGATCCAGGCGGACGAGGGCGAGCGCACCGTCACGCCCAGCCTGCGGATCAGCTTCGTGCGCCAGGAGCCGGACATCACCGGCGCCACCCTGCTGGACTTCGCCACCGCCGGCGGGGCCGAGTCATACGAAGCCGAAGCGGCGCTGGAGACCTTCGGGCTCGATCCGCTGAAATCGACGCAGGGTCTCTCCGGCGGCGAGACGCGCCGCGCGGCGCTCGCCCGGGCCTTCGCCGAGGACCCCGACGTCCTGCTGCTCGACGAGCCGACCAACCACCTGGACATCCTGGCCATCGAGACGCTCGAAGCCGAGCTCGAAGCCTCGCGCGCAGCGGCGCTGATCGTCAGCCACGACCGCACCTTCCTGGAGCGGGTGACCCGCCGCTGCTTCTGGCTGGAGCACCGCCAGGTGCGGCGGCTGGACCAGGGCTTCGCCGGCTTCGACGCCTGGGCGGAAAAGATCGAGGCGCAGGAGGCTGAGGAAGCCCGCCGGCTCGATAAGGAGCTCGAGCGCGAAGAGCATTGGATGGCGCGCGGCGTCACCGCGCGGCGGGCCCGCAACGAAGGCCGGCGCCGCAAGCTGCTGGCCCTGCGCGAAACCAGGTCCGAGCGGCTGAAAGACTCCCGCGGCCAGCTGAACATGGGCATCGCCAGTTCCGGGGTCTCCGGCCAGCGGGTGGCCGAGGCCAAGGAGATCTCGAAGACGTTCGGCGAGCGGACGCTCTTCAAGACCTTCTCGACGCGCATCCTGCGCGGCGACCGGATCGCCATCGTCGGGCCGAATGGGGTGGGCAAGACCACCCTGGTGAAGATCCTGCTCGGCGAGCTTGCGCCGGACACCGGCGAGGTGAAGCTCGGGACCAACCTGGAGGTCGCCTACATCGACCAGGCGCGCGCGGCGGTCTCCGGCGACGCGACGCTGAAGGACATCCTGACGCCGCACGGCGGCGACCAGGTGATGGTGCGCGGCCAGCCCAAGCACGTCGCCGGCTACGCCAAGGACTTCCTGTTCCGGGACAGCCAGCTGCGCCAGCCGGTGCGAACCCTGTCCGGCGGCGAGCGCAACCGCCTGCTGCTGGCGCGGGCGCTGGCCACGCCGGCCAACGTCCTGGTGCTCGACGAGCCGACCAACGACCTGGACATGGACACCCTCGACCTGCTCGAGGACCTGCTGGCCGATTACGAAGGCACCTTGATCCTGGTCAGCCACGACCGCGATTTCGTTGACCGCCTGGCCACCTCGACCATCGGGCTCGACGGCAAGGGGCGGGTCGTCGAGACGCCGGGCGGCTGGCAGGACTTCCTGTCGCAGAACCCGGGCTTCTTCGCTCCGCCGGTGATCAAGACCCCGGTCAAGCCTGCGACGGCCGCTGCAAAGCCGCCGCCGCCGCGGCCGAGCAAGCTGTCGTACAAGGACCAGCGGCGGCTCGCCGAGCTTGAGGCGATGACGACCACCGAGCTGCCGGCCAAGATCTCAACCCTGGAGACTAGCCTCGCCGATCCCGCGCTCTATGCGCGCGATCCCGCCGGCTTCGAGCGGCTGAGCCAGGCGCTGGAAGCCGCCCGCACCCAGCTGGGCGCTGCCGAAGAGGAATGGCTCGCGCTCGAGGAGCGCCGCGAGGCCCTCGAAAGCGGACGCTGAGCCAGCGCCAGGCCGACGCAAGTCACGGAAATTGCTTCGCTTTCATCGAAGGCCTGGGTGTTAACCATTCGTTCACAGACAGTTGCACTCGCACGCGCTGTTCGACGCTTGCCGGATCCGTAATCCAGGCGCACCGTCTACTTGCCAACAGGAACGGCGCGCAAGCAAACCCGGGAAACCGGATAGCAAGCGGACCAGCTCTCGGAAGCGGAACCAGGGAAACCAGGAACCAAAATCGAGAACCGATCGCGACGGAAACCAGCGGGGCGACCCGCGAAACTGAAGTCGCAGCATCTTGAAGGCTCAGATCTCCCAACGGATCTGGATGAGAGGGCGACGCCCCGGCAATCCCGGAGCGCCGCCCCCTTTTCGTTGTGGGCGCCGCGGCAGCCATGGCCGCGAAACGAGCGCCGCCTTATTGGCGCCGGCGCGCCGCCGCCCTACCCTCCGCCCGCCGTTCCCGGGGGGAGCCTGTTCGATGAAATTCCTGCGTCCGATCGTCGTCGCTTTGGCGGCTGTGCTGGCGGCGTGCTCGCCTGGCAAACAGGAGGCCCGCTCAGGCGACGCCGGGGGCCAGACGTTGATCCGCTTCGCCACCGACTGGCGCGCCCAGGCGGAGCAAGGCGGCTTCTACCAGGCGCTGGCGACCGGCGAGTACCAGAAGCGCGGCCTGGACGTGAGGATCATCCAGGGCGGTCCGGGCGTGAACGTGCCGCAGCTGCTCGCCGCCGGCGCGGTCGAGATGGGCATGGGCTCGAACAGCTTCATCGTCATGAACCTGGCGCAGCAAGGCGCGCCGGTGAAGGCGGTGGCCGCCTACTTCCAGAAGGACCCCCAGGTGCTGATGGCCCACCCGGGCCAGGGCGTGAACACGATCGCCGACCTGAAGGGCAAGCCGATCCTGCTCTCGGACGCCTCGGTCAGCGCCTTCTGGGTCTGGTTGCGCGCCAAGTACGGCTTCACCGACGACCAGATCCGCAAGTACACCTTCAACGCCGCGCCCTTCCTGGCCGACAAGCGCGTCGCCCAGCAGGGCTATGTGACCAGCGAGCCCTACACCATCGAGAAGCAGGCCGGCCTGAAGCCGCAGGTCTTCCTGCTCGCCGACAACGGCTACCCCGGTTACGCCAACATGGCGCTCGCGCCTGACAGCCTGATCGCCAAGAACCCGGCGGCGGTGCAGGCCTTCGTCGAGGCGACGGCGAAGGGGTGGCAGGACTACCTCTACGGCGATCCGCGTCCGGGCGATGCGCTGATCCGCAAGGACAATCCCGAGATGACCCAGGACGTGCTCGACCAGGCGCGCGAGAAGATGCGCACCTATGGCCTGGTCGATTCCGGCGACGCCAAGACGCTGGGAATCGGGGCCATGACCGATGCGCGCTGGCGCGAGTTCTTCGACATGGCCGTGAGCCAGGGCGTCTATCCGAAGACGATGGACTTCAAGCGCGCCTACACGCTGCAGTTCGTGGGGAAATGAGCGTCGCGGCGCTCACGGACGTCGAGGTCGACTATCCGCGCCGCGGGCGGGCCCTGGGCCCGTTCAGCCTGACGCTGGCGCCGGGCGAGATCGTCGCCCTGGTCGGCCCCTCGGGCTGCGGCAAGTCCACCGCGATGCGGCTGCTAGCGGGGCTGGAGACGCCGGCCCGCGGCGACGTCACCCGCACGCCGGGCCGCGGCGAAACCGCCGTGGTCTTCCAGGCGCCGACGCTGGCCCCCTGGCTGAGCGCCCGGGCCAACGCGGCCCTGCCGCTGGAACTGGCCGGGGTCGGGGGCGAGGCCGCGGCGCGCCGCGCCGACGCGGCGCTGGCGCGCGTCGGCCTGGCGGGGTCGGAGACGGCGCGGCCCGCGCAGCTTTCCGGCGGCATGGCCATGCGCGTCTCGCTGGCCCGCGCCCTGGTCACCGAGCCGCGACTGCTGCTGCTCGATGAACCGTTCGCGGCGCTGGACGAGATCACCCGCCGGGCGCTCGCCGATGACGTGCTGCAGCTCTGGGCCGCCTCGAAGCCGGCGATCGTCTTCGTCACCCACAATGTCGAGGAGGCGGTCTACATGGCCTCGCGGGTGATCGTCATGACCCCGGGCCCCGGCCGCATCGCCGGCGAGATCAGGGTTCCCGGCTCCGCCCCGCGGCCGCACGGGTTTCGCGCGACGGCCGAGTTCCGCACTGCCGCGGAGCGGGTCTCCGACCTGCTGGCGGAGGCCTGCGCCCGATGACCCGCCTCGCCGAGAAAGTCGCGCCGCTCGCCTTCGCCGCCGTGCTGCTGGCGATCTGGGAGCTCGCCTGCCGCGGCCTCCACGTCCCCGCATACTTCCTGCCGCCGCCGAGCGCGGTGGCCCGCGCGCTGGTCGCCAACTTCCCGGTGCTGGCGGCGGCGGCCTGGAAGACCTTCTCCGTCGCGCTCATCGCCCTGGTCATCGCCAGCCTCGCGGCGCAGCTGCTCGCGGTGCTGATCGGGCTGCATCCGCTGCTGGAAAAGGCGGTCCGGCCGCTGGCCTCGGTCATCCAGGTGACGCCGGTGATCGCCATCGCGCCGCTGGTGTTGATCTGGGCCGGCATCGACCATCCCGAACGGGCGATCATCGCGCTCGCCGTGCTGGTCGCCTTCTTCCCGATCTTCTCCGGCGCGGTCACCGGCCTGCGCGCCGCCGATCCAGATCTCGAGCGGCTGTTCGACCTCTATGGCGCGAGCCGCTGGCGACGCGTCTTTCGCCTGCGCCTGCCCTCGGCCGTTCCGTTCCTGCTGGAGGGCCACAAGGTGGCCGCCGGCCTCGCGGTGATCGGCGCCGTGGTGGCGGAGTTCGGCGCCGGCTCGGGCGGCGTCCGCGGCCTCGCCTGGCAGATCCTCGACGCCGGCAACAAGCTGCAGACCGACCGGATGATCGCCGCGCTGGTGCTGCTGGGCGTCATGGGGATCGCCTTCCACGCCATTCTCGAGGCCGTGGAGCGGGTCGGCCTGCGCTGGTGGCGCGGCCGCTGACGGCCGGTCTCAGGCGGCGCGGCGGTCCTGCCGCGCGGGAAGCCGCAGCCGGGCCAGCGCGTCGGACGCCATGACGCTGAGGCTGCGCAGCCCTTCGTCGGCGAACACCTCGAAGGCCGCCTCCAGCGCCAGGAGCGCCGCGGCGCGCATGCCCCGATCCTGGCCGGTCAGCTCGAGGCGGGCCTCGTAGAGCCGGGCCAGGTGCAGCTGGTTCACCGCCCAGCCGACAGGATCGCGCCGCGCCTGCTGGCCGCCCAGCTCGATCTTCATCGCCGCCTCGGCGATGTCGAGCACCGCCAGGTCGCCGGTGACTTCCGCCGAGCGCGCCAGGCAAACGGCGCGGGCGTTCGCCGCCAGACCGCGCAGCGGCATCGCCGGAATGTCCTTCAGCACCAAGTTCGCCCGGTCGTAGCAGGTGACCGCCTGCTCGAAGGCGCGGCCGTCGCCGCAGGCTTCACCCAGCATCTGCAGGGTCTCGGCCAGCGCCAGTTGGACCCGGGCCCAGTCCAACGGACTGTGGTCGCGGGGCAGTTGCTCCAGCGCATCGGCGAGCACGGCGGCCGCGCGGGCCACCGCCTCGACATCGCCGGTCAGGCCGCCCCATAGCGTCAACGCATGGCCGCGCATGACCTCGGCCCGCGCCCAGCTGAGCGGCTCGTAATCGGGGTTGAGGCGCGCGGCCGCGGCCGCGGCGTCGTCGATGGCGCGCTTCAGCAGGCTGTCGTCCTTGAGTCGCGCGCCGAAACTGCAGAGCAGGTCCGCCCGATCCAGCCGCGCATCGGCGGCGAGACTGCGCGCCGCCGCGCTGCGTCGGCTCAGCACCTCCAGGGCGGCGATCGGCGCGGAGAACCGGTCGGCCAGCGCGTGCGCCTCCTCCGGGGTCGCCCGCATCAGGGCTTCCCGCGCGGCGATCACCGCCAGCCCGATGTCGGCCTGCGCCGCCGGCGCGCCGCCGCGGGCGTGCCCACGGGCTTCGCGGAAGGCGACTTCCGCCGCCGCATTGAGACCGAGATCGCCGAACAGCTCGGCGCCGGCGAGCGCGCACAGCGCCTGTTCGCAGCGGGCGCGGGCCCAGGCTTCCGGCCGGCGGCCGGCGTCGAGGCCGGCGGTCGCCGCCTCGGCCGTAGCCGCCGCCTTGCGCAGATGGACGACATCGCCGGTGCGCCGCGCCGCTTCGCGCCAGACGAAGGCCGCCTCGATCCGCCGCTCGGACTTGTCGCGGCCGTTTGGCTGGCCGGCCGCGGCGTCGGCCGCCTGGCCTTCTTGCAGCAGCAAATTGACGTCGAGCAGTTCAAGCAGAGCGCCGTCGCCGCCGGTCAGTCCCTCGCCCGAACCGAAAGCCGATTCCGCGCCGAACAGTCGCTTCAGCTCCCGACCTAGCTCGAACATGCCGCGGCTCCGATCACGCAGCCGTCTCGGGATGAGACGATCCGCTTGGACTATCACCTGCGACCAGCAAAGCCGGAGCTGAGACCTTTAACAATCCCTTAACTTCTTGCGTATGGTTAACAGAGTGTGACCATCCACAATAAAGCGTCGCGCCGTGGAGCAATCGGCCGGGATACGATCGGGGCTTAGGCGCGCTCCTTCGAGCGTTCGAGCGTCACCTTCGGGAAGCGCTCGGTGACGTAGCCGATCTCCCAGGCGGACTTGGCGAGGAAGACCGGCTGCTCGTCGATGTCGACGCCCATGGCCATCCGGTGCTTGCTCTGGAAGTCCTCGAGGTCGGCCTTCTCACCCGACAGCCAGCGGGCCTCGGCATAGGGGCTAGCCTCGAAGATCACCTCGAGCTGGTATTCGTTGGCCAGCCGGTCGGCCATAACCTCGAACTGCAGCTGGCCGACCGCGCCGACGATGAAGTCGGCCCCGATCACCGGCCGGAACAGCTGGGTCACGCCCTCCTCGGCCAGGCCTTCCAGCGCCTTCTTCAGGTGCTTGGCCTTCAGCGGATCCTTGACCCGCACGCGCTGCAGGATTTCCGGCGCGAAGTTCGGCAGGCCGGCGAAGCGCAGCGTCCCGCTTTCCGAGAGGCTGTCGCCGACCCGCAGCACGCCGTGGTTCGGGATGCCGATGACGTCGCCGGCGAAGGCCTCCTCGGCCAGCTCCCGGTCCGAGGCGAAGAACATGATCGGCGCGTTGACCGACAGCTGGCGGCCGGTGTTCTGCACCTTCAGCTTCATGCCGCGGTTGAACCGGCCCGACGTCAGCCGCAAGAACGCGACCCGGTCACGATGGTTCGGGTCCATGTTCGCCTGGATCTTGAAGACGAACCCCGAGACTTCGCGATCGCCGGGGGCGACGTGGGTTTCGTCGCCGTTCTTCACCGCCGGCACCGCCTTCGGCGGCGGGGCATAGGCGCCCAGCCCCTCGAGCAACTGATCGATGCCGAAATGGCGCAGCGCCGAGCCGAAGAACACCGGCGTCATATGGCCTTCCAGGAAGGCCTGCGGGTCAAATGGCTTGGCGGCCTCCTGGACCAGCATCGAGCCTTCTTCGAGCTCGGCCTGTTCGTCCGCGTCCAGGTAGCTGACCATGGCGTTGCCGCGGAAGGCGACCGGCTCGGGATGGCCCTCGTCGTTGGCGGAGGTCTTCTTGGCGAACGGGATGAACTGCTCGCGGCGCAGGTCGAGCATGCCGCGGAAACGCCCGCCGGAGCCGGCCGGCCAGTAGAGCGGCGCCGGGTCGAGCGCCAGCTTGGAGGCGATCTCGTCCAGCAAGGCGAACGGGTCCTGCGCCTCGCGGTCCATCTTGTTGATGAAGGTGACGATCGGGATGTCGCGCAGCCGGCAGACCTCGAACAGCTTCAGCGTCTGCGGCTCGATGCCCTTGGCGGCGTCGAGCACCATGACTGCTGCGTCAGCGGCCGTCAGCGTCCGGTAGGTGTCTTCCGAGAAGTCCTCGTGGCCCGGCGTGTCCAGCAGGTTGAACATCAGGCCGTCGTGGTCGAACGTCATCACGCTCGCCGACACCGAGATCCCGCGCTCGCGCTCGATCTTCATCCAGTCGGACCGGGTCCGCCGGTTCTCGCCGCGCGCTCGCACCTGGCCCGCCGCGCGGATGGCGCCGCCGGCCAGCAGCAGATTCTCGGTGAGGGTCGTCTTGCCGGCGTCAGGGTGCGAGATGATCGCGAAGGTGCGCCGGCGGGCGGCCTCGGCCGCGGGGGAGTTGCTCATGCCCGGCAGGTAGCGCGCGGGGGCGGCGTAGGCAAATGCGCCGCGGCGGTTAATCGCTAGTGCGACGTCTCGCGCACCAGCCGCGCCGGCGAGGCCTCCGGCCGTAGTTGCTCCAGCGTGCACTGCGCGGGATCCTTGTCCGGCCGCCAGCGCACGATCTTCGTGCCGTGCCGGAAGCGCTCGCCGGTGACGTGGTCGTAGCGCACCTCGACGACCAGCATCGGGCGCAACGGGACCCATTCGGTGGAGCGCTCGCCGGACCAGCGGCTCGGTCCGCCGGGCGCGGCGCCGGTGAAGCCTTCGCCGCCGGCCAAGGCCTCCAGCCGGCGCGTCAGCGCCGCCCGCTCGGCGTTCGAGATGGTGGAGGTGAAGCCCACATGGTCCAGCCGGCCGGCGTCGTCGTACAGCCCCAGCAGCAGCGAGCCGACCTCGCGCCCGCCCTGCTCATAGCGGAAACCGCCGACCACGCAGTCGGCGGTGCGCATCCGCTTGATCTTCAGCATCGCCCGCTCGCCGGCGGCGTACGGCCCATCGAGGCGCTTGGCGACCACCCCATCCAGCGCCGCCCCGACCTCGGACAGCCAGGCGCAGGCCTCTTGGCGATCCTCGGTTCCCGGGGACAGGCGGACAGCCGGCGGCTGGCCCCAGCGCGCATAAAGCGCCTCCAGTTCGGCGCGCCGACGCGTGAACGGCGCATCGACCATCGACCGGCCGCGGGAATCCAACAGACAGTCGAACAGCACCAGGCAGGCGGGCGTCTCGGCCGCCAGCTTGCGCACCCGGCTCTCGGCGGGATGCAGGCGCAGTTGCAGCGCCTCGAACGACAGCTCGCCGTCGACCGCGATCGTCAGCTCTCCGTCGACCACGAACCGCTCGCTCGGCGCCGCCCGCAGCGCCGCGGCCATGTCGGGAAAGTACCGCGTCAGCGGCTTGCCGGACTTGGCTTTCAGCTCCACCTCGTCGCCCGCGCGGAAAGCGAGGCACCGGAACCCATCCCACTTCGGCTCGAAGCGCCAGCCGCCGTCACGCGGGATCTCATCGACGAGCTTGGCCTCCATGGCGGCCAGGTCGCGCGGCACGGGCAGGTCGGAAAGTCCCATCCAGGGCCAATTCGCCGCCGCCTCGCCCGTTCCCGTGCAGGGGGCGCAAGCGTCAGGTCGCCTCAACCGGCTCGGTCAGGAAGTGACGGCCCTGACGGTCCTCGATCTCGACGACCCAGACGTCCGGATCGACGCGGACCGCGCGCTCTATGTAGCGGTCGAGCTCCGCTTCCTGGTCCGACTTCGCCGGCTGCATCCAGACCTGTTCGCCGTCCATGCGCGTCGCCTCGGCATAGAGTCGCGAAGTCCCGTCGCCGCGATTGACCGCCTTCACCAGAACAGCGCCGGCGCGGGTGTCGCCCTTGCGGGCGACGACGGCGAAAGCGCCGCCCAGTTCAGCGCGACGGATCAAGGCGCCGACCCAGAGTTCGGTGTGGAGCAGCATGGGGCGGAAGATGCTCAGAAGCCGCGCCCCCTGTCACCCTTCGAGGCGCTAACCGAACGGCAAGGAGCCCCGCTTAGGGTGGGCCGAGGCTCGCCGGAGCCGCCAGAACGAAGATTGACGCATTGACCAGCACGCGCAGAGCGCGGCCGGCGTCTCGGTGGATGGGGTTGCTGGGCGCGGCTTTGACGGCGGCGGCGCCGGACTTCGCGCATGCGCAGGTCCTGGACCTCGTCTACGAGCGCACGGTCATGACCGCCGCCGACGAGCGGTGCGGCCTCTTCGCGCCGGAAATTTCGGCCGCCTTGGCGGCGGCGCAGGCGCAGGTCCGCGGCGCAGCGCTGCGCGGCGGCGTCGATCCGAGCGCGCTGAACGCGCTCGAACGGCGGGCGCAGAACCAGGGCTGGTCGGCCAACTGCCGCTCCGGCGACCTCGAGATCGCCGCCGGCCGGGTCCGCAACGCCTTCGCCGGCTTTGCGCGCATTCAACGGATCGACTACCCGGGCGAGATCGCCGGCTGGCGCGCCGACCGCACCGGCCCTGGCGCGATCCGCTGGCGGCTGGCCCAGCAGAGCCGCTTCGGCGGCGACCAGATGACCTTCGGGCTGGCGGGGCGGGACGCCCTGGGCGTCGTGCTCGCGGTCGCCGAGTTCGCTGACCGCCAGGAGCCCTATGGGGCGCGCCTGCTGCTGCGCGACCATGCCCGCAGCTCCGGCCCCTATCTCGATCGCGTCGGCGGCGCGAACCAGGGCTTGCCGCTCGAGCGGCGCATGCCGCCGCGCGCGGCGCTACGGATCTTCACCGCCGAAGCGCGGAGCCAGGCCGGCGCCGATCTGCTGCCCAAGTACGGGCGCACCGGCTGGGCGTTCCGGTTTCCGCCGCGCGCGGCGCGCGAGCTCGCCCAGCTGGATCCGCGCGAAGCGGTCGCGGTTGAATTCCTGTTCGCCGGCGACGAGGTCCGGCGCGCCTACATCGAGGTCGGGGATTTCGCGGCCGGCAAGGCGTTCCTGACGCTCACCCGCCGCTGAGCGGGCCCGGGGGCTCAGCCGCCAGCGGCTGCAGCCTGCACGACCATCTCGCCGTCGCTCAGGACCGGCATGCGGACGATCACTGTCGCGCCTTCGCCCAGGGCGCTTTCGATGCTCATTTCGCCGCCGTGCAGCTGGGCGAAAGCGCGCACCAGGGACAGGCCGAGCCCAGAGCCTGCCGCCTTCTGGCTGGGATCCCCGGCCTGCTCGAACGGCCGGCCGAGCCGCTCCAGATCATCCGGCGCGATGCCGACGCCTGTGTCGGCGACGATCAGCTCCAGCGTATCGCCCGCCGCCTGTAGCGTCAGCGTGACGGCCCCGCCGCGCGGTGTGAACTTCAGCGCATTGGACAGCAGGTTCAGCGCGATCTGCTTGACGGCGCGCCGGTCGGCGTAGGCCGGCATCGCGTCCGGCGGCAATACGCCGCGCAAGCTCACGCCCGCCCGGTCCGCCTGGCCGCGCATCAGCCGCAGCGCCGCCGAAATCGCGTCGCGCGCGTCGAACGCCTCGCGCGCCAGCTCGAAGCGGTCCGCTTCGATCTTCGACATGTCGAGCACGTCGTTGATCAGCTCCAGCAGGTGGGCGCCGGACTCGTGGATCAGTTCCGCATAGTCCGCGTACCGCTCCGAGATCGGCCCGAACAACCGCTGCCGCATGATGTCGGAGAAGCCCATGATGGCGTTCAGAGGCGTGCGCAGCTCATGGCTCATGTTGGCCAGGAAGCGGCTCTTGCCGGCGTTCTGCTGCTCGGCGGCGACCCGCGCGGACTCCAGATCGGCCTCCCGCGCCCGCTGGCCGCGCGCATCGCGCACGGCGGCGACGATGCGGATCTTGCTCATCCGGCGCAGCGAGAGCTCCCACCAGCCGTCCGCGTCGTGGGCCGGCCGGAAGGCGATCTCGGCCGAGCCTGCGCTCACCGCCCGCTGCAGGGCGTCCTCCACCGCGGCGCGATCGTCGGCGTTGGCCAGATCGCCGAAATTGCGGTCGACCAGGTCGCGCGCTCGCCAACCGGGCGGCGGTTGGCCGAAAGCTTCGAGGATGCGCCCGCCGGGGTAGAGGTCGAGCAGCAGCTGCGGCTGATTGTCGAGCACCTCGAGCAGCCCGGTCTCGAGATCGTCGCGCGCGCGGCGCTCCTGAGTCAGCTCGGCGTGCAGCACGACCAGCGCAGTCCCCAGCGCGAGCGCCACGCCGGCCAAGCCGACCAGGCTGAGCCAAGGCTCGGCCGCCGCGGGCGGCGCCGGCAGGGACAGCAGGGCCGAGCTGAGAGCCGAAATCGCCGCCGCCGCCAGCGCGCCGGCGGCGCCGAGCGGCAGCAGGTCGGGCTTGCGGAACGCAGCAGCCGCGGCGAGGGGCGCCAGGCACCAGGCCGCCAGCGGTCCCAGAGCGCCGCCGGACATCAGCACCGCCGCGGTCATCGCCAGCGTCCACGCGACCACCACGGCGGCGCGGATCCGTTCACCCGCACCCGCAAGCAGCGCGCCCGCCAGCCCCGAGGCGACCCCCAAGGCCAGCGGCGCCAGGTCCGGCCCGGACGTCAGGTGGCCCGCCGCAACCAGGCCCGCGCCGCACAGCGCCACGCCGGCCGCCCAGGCCAGGTGCCAGCCCACCGCAAAGCGCGAGCCGACCAGACGTCGTCTCGACTTCAGCGGCGGCCGCCGTGTGCGGCGGATCGGAGTCAAAGCTCTTGCACCCGCGGTTGCTCCTCCATTGGACCGACCCTAACGCCAGAGATGAGTCCCGGTAAGGCGGCTCGCCTGCCACGCGACTGATTGCGACGCGCACGCGACAGGGGAAACGAAATCGTAAGTGGGCCCGGGCATTCTGCAGTCCTCGGAAACGGAAGGCCCAGCGCCTCGCCATGACGACCCAGATCGCCAGCGGCGCGGCGCAGCCCGCACCGATGTTCGACGACCAGAAGCGCTCCTTCCTGCGCGTGGTCAGTCACGAGCTGCGTACCCCTCTGAACTCAATCCTGGGCTTTTCCGAGATCCTCGCCTCGGAGCTCTATGGCCCATTGGGGACCGAGCAGTATCGCCAGTATGCCGAGATCATTCGCAGCAGCGGGGAAAAGCTCCTCAATCTTGTGAATCAGGTGGTGGAAATCGCCCGGCTGCAGATGGGCGATATCGAACTCAACCCGCAACCGCAGGCTCTCGGCCCGATCATCGAGGCCCTCGGCGAGAGTTCGCAGCAGATGCTGACCGATCGTCGCCTCCGCCTGCAAGTGGAATTGGGCGACAGCACCGAGGTGTTGGCCGACAGCCGGGCGCTGCGCACCATCCTGACCAACCTAATGCAGAACGCGATCGCCTTCTCTCCGGAGGATGCGATGATCGCGATCAGCGCCCAGCATCGTGAAGACCGCCTGGAGATCGTGGTCCGCAACGAGGGGGCCGGCGTCGATCCGAACGACCTGCCCCGCCTGCTGCGCCCGTTCGAACAGGGCCAGAACGCCCTGACGCGCCACGGCGAAGGCGCCGGGCTCGGCTTGGCGATCTGCAACCTCGCCTGCCAAGCGATGGGGGGCCGGCTGCGGCTGGTCTCGGCGCCTGGAGAGGGCTTCGCTGCGCATATTGAGCTGCCCGCCGCCTGACGCCAGTTGCGGAGCATGGCCGGCGATCTTAAGTCGCCCCTAGAATGAATGTGATCAACGACACCCTGGAAGACCTCGCCGCGGAGTTCGAGCTGCTCGGCGATTGGGAAGAGCGCTACCGCTACATCATCGAACTTGGCCGCGAGCTCGCGCCGCTCAGCGACGCCGAACGCAATGACGGCAACAAGGTCCGTGGCTGCGCCAGCCAGGTCTGGCTGATCACCGAACCGCAGGCCGACGGCACGCTGCGCTTCCGCGGCGATTCCGACGCGCACATTGTGCGCGGCCTGATCGGCATCCTGTTGCGGCTCTATTCCGATCGCCCGCCCGGCGAGATCCTGCGGTTCGACGCCAAGGCGGCGTTCGAGAAGCTTGGGATTGTCGGCGCGCTCTCGGCTCAGCGCTCCAACGGGCTGGCCTCAATGGTCACCCGCATCCGTCGAGACGCGGAGCTCGCCCCCGCCTAGGGCGCGACGTCTAGGCTGCGCGAATGCCCGAAGCGGCTGGCGCCATGCCGACGACCGCGTCAAAGCCCAGGATCATGTCGACGTCGCGGCCATTGGTGGCCAGCGGCAGCCGCAGCCACAGGATCGACAGGTGCGAGGCCCCGCGCCAGGCGAGGTTGTGCGCGCCAACCGATGGCCGCCGTTCCTTGACGACCTGGGCGAGCTCCGAGCGCCAGTACTCGGCGGCCGAGCCGGCATAGACCTCGCTGACCATCCGCCCGGTGATCTCGCGGCCGTAGACGCCGTAAAGCGCCGTCCCGGCGAGGCGGACGCGGAAGTCGAGCTGCTCCGGAAGCACGTCGATCAGGCTGACGGTGGGCAGATGGCGCTTGAACCGCCCAGGATCGATGTCGCGACGTCCGGGCAGCCGGCCGCTCCCCCGCAAGGAGGCCCAATAGGCGAACAATTCCTCGTGCGCTCGGGCCGCCGCGGCGGGGGCCCCGATTTGCGCCGCCATCTTCAGATTCCTTAACAAGCGCTTGGAATCATAACGATTCATTTATCGCCTGAAGCGCGAATCGGCGGCAAGTCAAAATTGTGGCGAAGATCAGATTTCCGCCGCAGTGCGGCCGCTGCGCACAAAAAAGGACGCCCGCCGAAACGGCGGGCGTCCTCAGATCAGAGCTGCAGGAGCGCGCTTAGCGCTTCTTGCGCGGGGCCTGACGGCCGCCTTGGCCGAGGCCCATCTGCTTGGCTAGATCCGAACGCGCCTTGGCGTAGTTCGGGGCTACCATCGGATAGTCCTTCGGCAGGTTCCACTTCGCCCGGTATTCCTCCGGGCTCATGTTGTACTTGGTCCGGAGGTGACGCTTCAGCGACTTGAACTTCCGGCCGTCCTCAAGGCAGACCAGATAGTCAGGGGTGATCGAGCGCCGAACCGGGACCGCCGGTTCTTTCGGCGCAGCTTCCGGCGCCTCTTGCCCGGCCGACACGCCCGCGAGCGCGCGATGCACGCTCTGGATCAGGCCCGGCAGGTCCGCCGCGGCAACGCTATTGTTGCCCACGTAGGCGGAGACAATATCCGCCGTCATCTCGATGACTTCCGACTTCTCGTCCATTCTTGTCATTCCATGGGATCTGCGAGCGGAAGGCCGCAGATGCGATTCACATCATCAGTAGCGGGTCCTAACGGCAACTCGGAGCAAGCACAAGCACAAGAATGATTATTATGCACGAATTCACCTTACCCATTGCACAATAAAACGAGATCAGAGGCGGAAGCTGAGGTCCAATGGACCCACGCTCAAGAAGCCGCCGTAACGCACGTCACCGATTTCTGGCTCTGCCGGAAGTTGGCCGCAGTACGCATAACCCAGGTATCAAGAAGATCATTTGACATGTGAAGCGAACGGCCACGCCTTCGCGTCTTACGACCTGCGCCCCGCAGCGCGGACCTATCATCCGCCCGCCGAACGCTCAGCGCGGGCGTCGGGACACCACGCCGCAGCGATTTGCCCCACGCGCCGCCGCGACATACCGCCGACAAGCTGTACAAGCAGCTGCTCCGTGCAGCCGACTTCGCTAAAGAAGCCGCGCGAACTGTTTGACGGGCCCTAAGCGCTGGGGCGGGGGGAGAAACACCGGATGAGGAAGGTTGAGTACAAGGACCTCGCCAGACTGGCCGGCGAAGAAGTCGGGGTCTCCGACTGGGTCGAGGTTTCTCAGGACCGCGTGAACAGGTTCGCCGAAGCGACCGGTGACTTTCAATGGATCCACGTCGATGTCGACCGCGCTGAGCGGGAGATAGGCGGCACGATCGCCCACGGCTATCTGACGGTGTCCCTGATCCCCCTCCTCGGCGACAGCCTCATGGAGGTGCAGGGCGTCGAGCGGGCCCTCAACTACGGCTCCGACAAGGTTCGCTTCGTCAACGTGGTGAAGGTCGGCAAGCGGGTGCGGATGCGCACCAGGCTGCTCGCCGTCGACGCCAAGGCCGGCGGGCTGCAGGTGAAGGCCGAGAACACCATCGAGATCGAGGGCGAAGCGAAGCCGGCCTGTATCGCCGAGGCCATCACCCTCTACCTCCCCGCCGCCTAGCGGTCGGGATCGGCGGATTCGGGTCCGCGCCGCAGGAACGGACCCGCCCGCCTCAGTTCGGCGTCGCCGCCTCTTCGGCCGAGGCCGCCTTGGCGCCGGAGACCGGCTGGCTGTAGGCCAGCGTCACCGGCGCAGCCGGATTGTCGACCAGATCCATCGTCTCGCGGATGTACTTCGCGTGGGTGACGATGCCGATCTCCAGGCGTTCGTTGTTCAGTTCGACCTGCTGCGTCAGCAACCCGGCGATGAACTGCCCGTCCTGGCCCGGCTGGCCGCCGGCCGCCGCCCGTTGCAGTCCGCTGCGCATGAACACCGGCCCACCGGAATTGCCCGGGAACACCGAGAAATCGAGCAGGAAGGTCGGGAAGATCTTCGCCGGAGCCACCGGATAGGAGGCGACCCGGCCCGACCGCAGGATCGGGAAGCCCGCCTGGTTCGCCGCCAGCCCGCGCGGGAAGCCCAGCGCCATCATCTCGTCGCCAGCCTCGACGCGGTAGCGGTCGAAGGTGTCGTCAGCAGCGAGGTAATCCTTCGGGATCGCCGCCCGGGCGAACTCCGGCGGCGCGGAGATGACGATCGCCGCCACGTCGCGCGCCGGGTGATGCGTCCACAGCTCCTTGCCGCCCTCGCGGATCTTCAGCGACTGGGGCGAGTAGCTCCAGCTGCCGTCCGCATTGGCGACCCGATAGCCGATGCGGGCGACATCGCCCGGCATCTGCTTGAAGACGTGGTTGGCGGTGACCAGCACCGTCCGAGGCCGCCCATCGGGCGACGTTTCAGAGATGAGAAACCCCGTTCCGACTGTGCGCGTGCCGTTGCCGAGCGGTTGCTCAAGCTGAACCGTCGCGTGCATCAGTTCGACGGAGAGATCCATATTCATTTGGAACCCCGACGACTTGACAATAACTACGCCCTTCGCGTCTTTGCGCGATCTCGATGTAGCTTAAATGTCTCAGAAACTGAGGTCCGCGCCAAGGACAGAGCGCGTGGTAGAGTTGCGCCCAAGCGACGCGGGCGCCGCGTCGCGCCACGAATCTCAGCCGCGCCTTGAGCCCATCTCTCGGGCGACGCATTTATGGCGGCGATGACCACGCCCTCCCCGCCGATCGCCCTTAAGGATCCCCAGCGGATCGAACAGCTCGACCGCGTTCGCGTCGACGACTACGCCTGGATGAAGGACGACAACTGGCAGCAGGTGCTGCGCGACCCCAAGGTCCTGCGCGCCGACGTCCGCCAGCATCTCGAGGCCGAGAACGCCTACACCAAGGCCATGCTGGCGGCGACCGAGCCGCTGCAGGCCCAGCTGTTCGCCGAGATGAAGGGACGCATCAAGGAGGACGATTCCTCGGTGCCGGCCCCGGACGGACCGTGGGACTACTACGCCCGCTATGAGATCGGCGCGGAGCATCCGCGACACGCCCGACGTCCGCGCGGCGCGACCGAAGGCGAGCAGGTGCTGCTCGACGAAGACGCCCTGGCCAAAGGCAAGGCCTACTATCACGTGGGCGCCGCCGGCCACAGCCCGGACCACGCTCTGTTCGCCTGGGCCGCCGACGAGCAGGGCTCCGAGTACTTCACCATCCGCATGAAGGACCTCGCCTCCGGCCAGGAGATCGGCCAGCCGATCGAGAGCGCCTATGGCGACTTCACCTTCTCCCCCGACAGCCAGCACATCTTCTGGATCTGGCGCGACGAGAACGCCCGGCCGTCCAAGGTCTTCCGCCGGCCCGCCCGCGGCGGCGAGGACGTGCTGGTCTATGAGGAGAAGGACGAGGGCATGTTCCTCGGCGTCGCCCGGGCCTCCGACGACAGCCACATCCTGATCCACGTCGGCAACCAGGAGACCACCGAGCTGTGGCTGATCCCGGCCGCCGATCCCACGGCGGCCCCGGTCGTCGCCGAGCCGCGCCGCGTCGGCGTGAAGTACGAGCTCGACCACTGGAGCGACCGTTGGGTGATCCGCACCAACGACGACGGCGCGGTCGACTTCAAGCTCAGCGTCTCCGAGGCGGCCGTGCCGGCGAAGGCGACCTGGCGCGACTGGATCGCCCATGAGCCGGGCCGCTTCATCACCGGCTTCGCCGCCTACGCCGGCCATCTGGTGCGCGCCGAGCGGGTCAATGCGCTCGACAGGCTGGTGGTCACCGCCCGCGACGGGGGGACCCACGAGATCGCCTTCGCCGAGGAGGCCTACGCCCTGCATCTCGAGGGCGGCTACGAGTACCAGACGACCACCACCCGCTTTGTCTACCAGTCGCCGACCACGCCCAGGCAATGGTTCGACTACGACCTGGAGAGCCGCGAGCGGACGCTGCGCAAGACCCAGGAGATCCCGTCCGGCCACGATCCGTCGCGCTATGTCGCGCGCCGGCTCTATGCGACCGCGACCGACGGCGAGCAGGTGCCAATCACCGTCCTGATGCTCAAGGACACGCCGCTCGACGGCTCCGCGCCGCTGCTGCTGTACGGCTACGGCTCCTATGGCCACGCCATGGAGCCGAGCTTCTCGATCCGCAATTTCAGCCTGGTCGACCGCGGCTGGATCTATGCGGTCGCGCACATTCGCGGCGGGTCGGACAAGGGCTGGGGCTGGTTCCTCGACGGCCGGCGCGAGACCAAGACCAACACCTTCACCGACTTCATCGCCTGCGCCGAGCACCTGGTCGCCGCCGGCTACGGAACCAAGGGCCGCATCGCCGCCTACGGCGGCTCGGCTGGCGGCATGCTGGTGGGCGCCATCGCCAACCTGCGGCCGGACCTCTGGGGCGCGATCATCGGCGCGGTGCCGTTCGTCGACGTGCTCAACACCATGAGCGACACCAGCCTGCCGCTCACCCCGCCCGAATGGCCGGAGTGGGGCAATCCGCTGGAGGATGCCGAGGCCTACGACCGGATCGAGAGCTACAGCCCCTACGACCAGGTCAAGGACCAGGCCTATCCGGCGGTGCTCGCCACCGGCGGCCTGTCCGATCCGCGCGTCACCTATTGGGAACCGGCGAAATGGGTCGCGAAGCTGCGCGACCACACCACCGGCGAGGCGCCGATCCTGCTGAAGATCAACATGGAGGCCGGCCACGGCGGCGCCTCTGGCCGCTTCGACTTCCTCAAGGAGATCGCCCTCGACTACGCCTTCGCCATCTGGGCGCTCGACAAGGGCTGGAAGCAATGAGCGCCGACGCCTCTCCTCCCCCTCTGGGCGAGGCGGACCGCGACGCGGTGGAAGGGGCTCGCCGCCCCCTGCTGATCCGCGCCGCGACCGAAGCCGACGCCGCGGCGCTGGCGGCGATCTACGGCCATCACGTCCTGCACGGGTTCGGCACCTTCGAGGAGGTTCCGCCCGCCCCGGCCGAGATGGACCATCGACGCCGCGCCATCGTGCAGCACGGCCTGCCCTATCTCGTCGCCGAAGAAGCCGGGCAGGTCCTCGGCTACGCCTACGCCGCGCCGTTCCGGGCGCGCGCCGCTTATCGCTACACGGTGGAGGACAGCGTCTACATCGCCCCCGACGCGACTGGCCGCGGCCTCGGCCGCGCTCTGCTCTCGGCGGTGCTGACCGCCTGCGAGGCCATGGGCCTGCGCCAGGCGCTCGCCGTCATCGGCGACTCCGAGAACGCGGCCTCCATTGGCCTGCACCGGGCGCTCGGCTTCGAGCCCGCCGGCGTCGGCCGAAACGTCGGCTACAAGCACGGCCGCTGGGTGGACATCGTCTGGATGCAGAAGGCGCTGAACGGCGGCGACGCCGGCGCGCCGGACGCTGTGGGGCTCACCCTCTCCGGCCACTGACCGGTCAGTGGCCCCAGCCGCCCCGCCCGCAGACTCGGACCGCGGCCCACAGCAGCGCCCGCTTCCACGCCGGCGCGCCGAGCACGCCCAGCGCCTCGCGAAAGATCCCGTCCGCCTGGCCGCGGCTGTAGCGGCCGCCCAGACCGCGAGTGGCGTAAAGATAGTCATGAATGACAGCTGCCTTGCCGCTCCGGTGATTTGCAGCGCGCTGCAAGGGTTCAAGCGAAACCCCGGCGGCGGCGCGTAGCGACTGCGCCAGACAAGGCTGCTGGATCTGGCGCGTCTGGCCGGCGTCATCGCCCACCACTTCGACCGTGCCATTTCGTGAATGACGGGTCGATTTGCACCCGTCCGCAAGCCCTGCCGCCGGCCGATCCGCTCGCGCCTGAACGCTGCACAACGAGCACCTCAAAACCCGTTCAGCGGCGGCGCTGTCTACTGCCCTCAACGTCGAGGCTTACGGCCTCGCCCCAGACAGGAGACCCGAACGATGAAAAAGATCGTCGCCCTTTCCGCCACCGCCCTGGCCGTGCTGACCGCCGGGACCGCCGTCGCCACGCCCAGCCTGGCGCGCGACTACCGCGGCTACGGCTACTACGACGACGCCTGCCGCACGAAGCAGACCAACAACGGAACCGCCGGCGCGGTGATCGGCGGCGTCGCCGGCGCGGTGCTGGGTTCGAACGTCGCCGGCCGCGGCGACCGCACCGAAGGCGCGGTGATCGGCGGGCTGGCCGGGGCGCTGCTCGGCAACAGCGTCGGCCGCAGCAACGCCAAGTCCTCGACCGCCTGCGACGCGCGCGACTACGGCCGCGTCAGGTACAACCCTAGCGCGCCCTACTATGGCAACCCGTACGACCGGGGCCACGGCTATCGGGACTACCGCTCCAGCGGCTACCGGTATTGATGCGCAGGCGGCCTACTGCAGGGTCGCCTGTGAAGGCGCCGGGGCCGCGCTGTGCGGCCCCGCGCCGTCGAGGCCGGGCGCGAACCCCGCCAGATCCAGGGTCTCGGCGATCTGCTCCATCGCCTCGCCCAGGGTGATCGGCGCATTGGCGGACGAAGCGATCGTCACCACGCGCTGAATGTGCTTGAGCGCAGTCTCGCAGTGGGTCTCGGTCATGGCGTGGCCGTCCGCTGATAAGAGGGGAGCGCAGCAGGAAACGGCGCGCGCCCGCGGAAGTTGCCAAATGATTGCGCCCCGCGGCGGCAAAAAACCAGGGTTATGTCAGATTAGTGAGCGGCCGATCAGGCCGCCGAGGCGCGGGCGCCCGCCGGGATCATCTGCAGCAACATCTCGCACAGCGGCCGCAGGGTCACCGGCTTGGGAATGAAGCCGTCGAAGCCGAGCTCGCGGTATTGGGCCGCGTCGCGCGACAGGTCGGCGGTCAGCGCGACGACCGGCGCGCCGCGGTTCGGCCCCTTGCGCAACCGCAACTCCCGCAGCACGTCGAACCCGCTCATCTCCGGCATGTGAATGTCGGTGAGCACGATGTTGAAGGACTCTCGCGCCAGTACTTCAAGCCCCTGCTCGGCCGACGAACAGCAGGTGACCGACACCTGGAGCGCCTCGAGCATCGCGGCGACGACCCGAAGGTTCACCTCGTTGTCGTCGATGTAGAGAACACGCATCGCCGCGTGTGCGTCTCGTTCGACTGGAAACATGGGTCAGGCCCCCGCCCAATACCGCAATACTGAAGTTTATCTGGCGACCGGCGTACTTAAGACATTACGAACGCAGGGCGCGAACTCCGGCGAAATTGAGCGCAATGGTGGCGCCTTTGGGCCCAAATTGGGGCGTTTTGACGCGACCGTCAGTCATCGGCGGATCGTCAGCGCGGTTTTGCGGCGCACAAGCGCCGCCGCGGGAACAGGGTGCGCGCGCCGCCGGTTCGAGATCTGATGAGCAACGCCCGCCCCTTTTCCGATCCCGCCTCGGTCGGCCTTGTGGGCGTGGCCCTGCTGGGTCTGGCGACCGCAAGCTTCACCTCCAGCATGATGCGGCAGCTGCGCGTGCCGCGACCGGACAACAGCGCCACCGTGGTGGTGCTGCCGCCGACCGACGCGCCGCCGCCGCTGCCCGCCGAACTGCTCGCCGCCGCGGCGCTGGCGGCCCAGCCTGCGACGCTCGCCCCCCCGCCCGAGCCGCCGCCGCGACCCCGTCGGCCGCCGGTGATCGAGACGCCGCCGGCGACCGTCGAAACGCCCGCTCTGGCCGCCGCCGACGCGGCGACCGAAGCGGTCGCCGCCCTCCCGGACCTGCGCGACCTGACGCCGCCGCCGCGCCCGTCGCTCGATCCCCTCCCCTAGCCCACGGCTGCGGCGACGGTCCGCCGCGGACGGATGGCCGCCAGCGTCTCCAGGCCGCTCACCAGCAACCGATGCTTGCGCTCCCAGCTGGTGTCGCTCCGGCCGGCGCATCGCTGCAGAATCCACTGCGGCCAGGACGCCAGGCAGAAGCACAGGAAGACCTCGGCCTGTTCGTCGGCGGTCAACGCCCGGCTCATGCGGTTGTAGCGCAGTCGCGCCTCGGCCTGCTCGGCCTCGCTCGGCGGGCCGCTGCGCTCGCCGCCGCCGAACACTAGGTCGAACGCCGTCGCGATCTCGGCGTCGGACAGCTCCGCCAGGGGCCGGCGATCGCGCGCGTCCGACTCCTGCAGCTCGTTCACCCCGGGCGTGCGCCGCTGGGGATGCGATCTGCGCCAGGCGCTGGCGTAAAGCAGTCCCGCCCGGTGCTGCGCCTCGGTAATCCAGCCGCGCGCCAGCGCCAGCGACATCGGATCCTCCGCGTCGGCCAGGCGCGCGGCCGACGCCTCGCCGAGCAGGGCGCGCCGGATGGCCACCACCTTTGCGTTGGGCTCGACCTTCTGCACCAGCTGGCCCGACGGATGCCGCGGCCCGTCCTTGCGCGGCCGGCCGCCGCCCTTGCGTAGTCGCATCATGCGCCTCTCCTGCTCTGCTGTTCTGAAGCTCACGCCGCCCACCGCTGCGCCACCTCGACCCAGCGACGCTGCTCCGTCGCGCGCGCCGCGGGCGAGACTGGCTTGAACGCGATCGCGTGGTGCGTCGGGCAGAAGGCGCGCCGCGGGTGGGTCGGCGCACAGCACGACAGCAGCTCATCGCCCTCGCCGCCGACCGGAAAGGCGCACTCGCCGAACTCGCGCGACAGCCAGTGGCGCGGCGCCGTTCCCGGCAACGGGGCGAACGCCGTCTCGCGCCAAGGGGACCGCGGCGGCTCCGGCGGCCCAAGCCGCGCGCTCGACAACGCGCCTGCGGCCGGCGCCGGGCGCACGCGCCCTTCGCTCCCAGCCTGCAGGTCCGCCGCGCCGTCATAGCGCCGAGGCGCCGAGGCGGCGTTGCGGCTGCGCAGCAGCCGAAGGCGATGCAGCTTGCCGAGCACGGCGCTGCGGCTGACGTCGCCCAGCGCCTCGGCGATGCCGGCGGCGGACACCCCCTGGCGCCAGAGCCGCGTGAGCTGCGCGATACGCGCGTCGGTCCAGGTCATGAAAGGCTCCGATCGAGGCTCTCTAGCGACCGCTTCTGACGTAGCGGCGCGGGCTATATGTTTATGGTTTGTTCTTTTGACGCCGACGTGGGCGCCGGGGCTTCCGCCCCGATCTGCAGCAGGGAAAGGTGAGGGCATGGGGGTGAAGGTATTTTTGATACCGGATTGGAGTCAAGCGATTTGGTAGCTTTCATACCCTTCGGCGTGCTAGCGTGCCCGCCATGGAACGCCATGACCGTCTGCGCCAGGCGCGCACCGCCGCCGGCTTCGAGCGCGCGAGCGACGCGGCGGCGCGCTTCGGCTGGAACGAGAACACCTACAAGTCGAACGAGAACGGCAACGCGCCCTTCTCCTTCCGCAAGGCCAAGGAGTACGCCGCAGCCTTCGGCGTGCGCGCCGAGTGGCTCTACGACGAGACCGGTCCGGTGCAGGCCGGCGGCGAGGCGATGGTGCGGATCATCGGTCGGGTCGGGGCCGACGCCGAGGGCGCGGTGATCCAGACAGACGGCCAGGAAGGTTTTGATATGGTTCCGATTCCGCCGGGCGGGACGGCGGCGGCGGTCGCTCTCGAAGTGGTCGGCCACTCGATGCGGATGGTCGCCGAGGACGGCTCGCTGATCTATTTCGAGGACCAGCGCCACCCGCCGACGCCCGACATGCTGGGCTATTACTGCATCGTCGAAATCGAGGACGGCCGGGTGCTGTTCAAGCGGCTGCTGCGCGGCTCGGCGCCGGGGCTATTCGTGTTGGAAAGCCAGGCCGGCCCGCCGATCGAGGACGTCCGCCTGCGCTGGGCCGCCGAACCCACCGCCATCATCCCGCCGAAGCAGGCGCGTCGGATCATCCGCCGCGCCGGCGAAGCCCAGGTCGCCTGAAGCCAAGACCCGCGGACGCGACAAACCTCTGGCTTGACTTTTGTGGTATATTTTATACCATTCCTGCATGCCCGATGGCCGCTTCACGCTGCATGACGCCCGCGAGATCCTCGCCCCCTACCTGAAGCTCGAGGAGCAGCGCGAGTCGGCCCACGCCACCGACGCGCACGGCGAGGTCAAGCGCTGCGCCGGGGTCGCCTGGTCCGGCCTCGGCGCCGCCCCGCCGCGCGCGCCGCGCAGTCCGGACGAGATCCGCGCCGCCGCCGAGGCCGCGCTCGATCGCGCCGCCCGCTTCGCCGCCAGTCCGCGCGGCCGCTTCCTGGTCGGCCTGCGCGCGCTTGAGCGCCTGGGCTATGCCGGCGAATGCGAGACGGCGCGCGCGGCCTTCGCCCGCGGCTTCGCCGATCCCGACCGCCCGGCCCGCCCGGCCGAGATCGGCGCGGCGCTCGCCGTGCTGACCCGCCTCGAGCGCCGCGAAGCGCGCACGGCCTGCCTGGCCCTGACGGAGCTGCTCAGCAGCGAATTGCGGATGGCGGCGGAGTAAGCCCGCTCAGGCGGCGGCAGCAGCGGCTTGAAGCTGCGCCTCAGCGCGCGCGGCGCGGCGGTTCCGGAGGTAGTTGGTAACGCCGCAGCAGAGGAAGACCAACGGCACCGCAAGCCAGAGGCCGTTGTTGATCCAGACGTAGGTAATGTCGATCGGGCGATCGTTCAGCAGGTAGAGCGCTTCAAGCGAAAACAGCGCAGCTGCAATGAAGGTGATGAGCCCGATCCAATGGCTGACGAAGATCATCGCCAGCGGCAGCAGACCAATGGCGAAAATGCCATCCTCGACGAGTTGGACGACCGGCGACGCAAGTCCGGACATGTAGGCAGCGGCGCTCACGGCCATGTTCAGGCTGAACCACAACGCGCCAAGCTGCTCACCGCGGCCGCCTTGCTTGTAGGCAAGAGCGGCGCACGCCCACATGAGAGCGTATTCCACCGCCATAAGGGCGTCGAACTGCATGGACTGTGCGCCTCCGCGATCAGCAGAAGCACACAGTCCTTAAGCGAGTGCGAATCGCGATCAGCCGTGGATGCGGGCGACCGAAGCTTCCATGCGCACCGGCTCTTCGGTGTCGGCGAGGATGTTCTTGCCGAGCAGACCCGAGGTCGTGCGCAGGCCGAGCGCGTCGCGGATCTTGTCCATACGCTTGTGCGAGGCCACCACGCTGGTGCGCGCCGCCTGCAGTTCGGTCATCGCTTCGACCAGCTTGGCGAAGGCGCCGTCGCTCGCCTGGGCGGCGAGATTGAAGTCGGCGTTCGCCGCGCGCATTTCGATCATCAACTCGGCCGCCAGGGCCAGGGTGTCGTCAATGCTGCGCTCGACGGCATGAACCTTGGCCGCGACGCGCTGAGCACGAATGTCCTTTTCCATAACCCCCTCCGATCCTTTCCAAACACGGTAAATCAACAATTAAGATTAACCGTCCGGTAAGGTTAAGCATGCGTTACCAAATGCACCAATAGCTTTTTATGGTTAACGTGCACGTCGCCCGGTTGAGAGGCAGCCATCCGCGCCACTCTTGTGGCGCGAGTTCCAGAGCGCCTCATCTTCGCCGCAAAATCGAACCGATCCGGCCGCGGCCGGCCGGGGCTCAGCGTTCCAGCTTGGTCGACAGGATGATCGAGGAGGTGGTCCGCTCGACGCCTTCCAGGCTGCCGATCCGGTCGATCACCGCCTCGATCCGCCCGACCGTGTCGGCGGCGGCGATGACGATCATGTCGAACGGCCCGGCCACGGTGTGCAGCACCCGGACCTCGTCCATGGTGCGCAGGGCCGCGCCGACCGCGGCCTCCTTCTTGGGCTCGACCTTGATCATCACGTGCGCCCGCACCGCACCCTGCTCGCGCTCGGGGGCCAGCCGCGCCGCGTAGCCGAGGATCACGCCCTCGCGCTCGAGCCGCTCCAGCCGGGCCTGCACCGTGGTGCGCGACCGCCCGACCAGCCGAGCGAGCTCGGCCGTCGGGGTCCGGCCGTTGCGCCGCAGGGCGGCGATCAGCTTCTGGTCGATGGCGTCGAGCTGCATTTCGCCAAGCCTCACCGACGATCTGCCGAAAAGTACCCTGCGTTTCGACGGTTCCGCCACTGCCATCCGACACGCCCAAGCTTCATCATCCAGGCTGCTCAAGGAGGCGGCGATGAAACGGGTAGTCGTCCTAGGCGCCGGCAAGATCGGCTCGACCGTTGCAGACCTGCTCGCCGGCTCCGGCGACTACGAGGTCGTGGTCGCCGACAGCTCCGACCAGGCCCTGCAGCGCCTGGAGACCACGACCCCGGTGATCCGCCGCCAGGTGGCGGTCGAGGACGAGCCGGCGCTGCGCGACCTGCTGGCGGGCGCCTTCGCCGTCGTGAGCGCCGCGCCGCACAACGTCACTGCCGGGATCGCCCGGGCGGCGCGTCAGACCGGAAGCCACTACCTCGACCTCACCGAGGACGTCGCCGCCACCCACACGATCAAAGGGCTCGCCGAAGGCGCGGTCACCGCCTTCATCCCGCAATGCGGCCTCGCCCCGGGGTTCATCTCGATCGTCGCCCACGACCTGACCACCCGCTTCGACAGCCTGCTCGACGTGAAGATGGGCGTCGGCGCCCTGCCCCAGTTCCCGGCCAACGCCCTGAACTACAACCTCACCTGGAGCACCGACGGCCTGATCAACGAATACTGCGAGCCGTGCGAGGCCATCGTCGACGGGGCGATGCGGCGGATCCAGCCGCTGGAGGATCTCGAACAGTTCGCCCTCGACGGCGTGGTCTACGAGGCGTTCAACACCTCCGGCGGGCTCGGCACGCTCTGGGAGACCCTGGCCGGCCGGGTGCGGAACTTGAGCTACCGGACCATTCGTTATCCAGGGCACGCCGCGATCATGAAGGCGCTGCTCAACGACCTGCGCCTGCGCGAGCGGCGCGAGGTGCTGAAGGACATCCTGGAGAACGCCTTGCCCGCCACCTTCCAGGACGTGGTCATCGTCTATGCAAGCGTCAGCGGCGAACGCCGCGGCCGGCTGGTGCAGGAGACCTACGCCCAGAAGATCTACGCCGCCTCGCTGCAGGGCCAACTGCGCAGCGCGATCCAGATCACCACCGCCTCGGCGATCTGCACCGTGCTAGATCTCCTGGTGCAAGGCGTCATTCCGCAACACGGCTTCGTCCGGCAGGAGCAGGTGGCGCTGCAGGCCTTTCTCGAAAACCGGTTCGGCCGGGTCTTTGCGCCGACCCCCGCCCGCGTGGCGGCCTGACGAAAAGGACGCCCCCGATGGAAGCGCCCAGCGACATCCGTTCCGCCGACCAACTGCTCACCCAGCTCGGCGTGCCCGCCGAGCTCTACGTCGGCGGCAATCGCCCGATCCGCTCGCCGATCACCGGCGAGACGATCGCGGCGGTGTACGACGCCTCGGCCGCCGAGGCCGACGCCGCGATCGAGCGGGCGCACCAGGCCTTCCTCGCCTGGCGCGACGTTCCCGCCCCGCGTCGCGGCGAACTCGTGCGCCTGTTCGGCGAGGAGCTGCGCGCCGCCAAGCCCGACCTCGCCGCCCTGGTCACCTTGGAGGCCGGCAAGATCGTCTCCGAGGCGCTCGGCGAGGTGCAGGAGATGATCGACATCTGCGACTACGCAGTCGGTCTCTCGCGCCAGCTGTTCGGCCTGACGATCGCCACCGAGCGGCCGGAGCACCGGATGATGGAGACCTGGCATCCGCTCGGCGTGGTCGGCGTCATCTCCGCCTTCAACTTCCCCGTCGCCGTCTGGTCGTGGAACGCCGCGCTCGCCCTCGTCTGCGGCGACGCCTGCGTCTGGAAGCCGTCGGAGAAGACTCCACTCACCGCGCTCGCCGTCCAGGCGCTGTTCGAGGCCGCCTGTCTCCGGTTCGGCGACGCGCCCGCCGGCCTGTCCTGCGTGCTGATCGGCGGCCGCGAGGTCGGCGAAGCCTTGGTCGACCACCCCAAGGTTCCGCTGGTCTCCGCCACCGGCTCCACCGCCATGGGCCGCGCGGTCGCCCCCCGGCTGGCCCAGCGCTTCGCCCGCGCGCTGCTGGAGCTGGGCGGCAACAACGCCGCGATCGTCGCGCCCAGCACCGACCTCGACCTGGCGCTGCGCGGCATCGCCTTCGCCGCCATGGGCACCGCCGGCCAGCGCTGCACCAGCCTGCGACGGCTGTTCGTGCACGACAGCTGCTACGACGCCCTGGTCCCGCGGCTGAAGTCGGCCTACGCCTCGGTGCCCGTCGGCGATCCGCGGCGCGCCGGGACCCTGGTCGGGCCGTTGATCGACCAGGCCGCCTACGAGCGGATGCTGGCGGCCCTGGCCGAGGCCCGCGCCCTGGGCGGCCGGGTGGTCGGCGGCGAGCGCGTCGACAGCGCGTCGGGCGCCTTCTACGTCCGCCCCGCCCTGGTCGAGCTTCATGCCCAGGTCGAGGTCGTGCGCAGCGAGACCTTCGCGCCCATCCTCTACGTCATGCGCTACCAGGAGCTCGCCGAGGCGATCGCCTGGCAGAACGACGTGCCCCAGGGCCTGTCGTCCTCGATCTTCACCAACGACATGCGCGAGGCCGAGCTCTTCATCTCCGCCCGCGGCTCCGACTGCGGCATCGCCAACGTCAACATCGGCCCCTCGGGCGCCGAGATCGGCGGCGCCTTCGGCGGCGAAAAGGAGACCGGCGGCGGCCGCGAGGCGGGCTCCGACAGCTGGAAGGCCTATATGCGGCGGGCGACCAACACCCTGAACTACGGCCGCAGCCTGCCGCTGGCGCAGGGCGTCAGCTTCGACCTCTGACGGCGAGGATCGTGCCATGTCCGACCACAGCCCCGATCACCTGCAAGCCCTGGTCGCCGCGGCGATCGGCGTCGCCGCCGCCCACGAGACGCTCGACACCCTGGTCATCCCCGAAGCGCTGCAGACCAACGGCGGGCCGTTCGTCTCGCGTGCGACCTTCGCCATGGCGCTCAACGCCGCCCTGTTCCACGGCCTGCTCGCCCGCGTCCCGACCGGCGCGGCCTATGTCGACGACGTGCGCCGGGCCGGCGGCAAGGTGCTGCTCGACCACGGCGCGCTGCGCACCGTCCGGCTCCCCGCCGGTCCGACCGGCGACCTGCCGCCCGGCTATCTCGCCTTCACCCGGCTGCTCGAGCCGCTCGGCTACGAGGTCGCCGACCTCTATCCGCTCGAGCGGCTGATGATGACCGGCCGCGCCTTCCGCCACCGCGACCTGCCCGAGGCCCTGCCGCAGTTCTTCGTCAGCGAGTTGCACGTCGACCGCTTCTCGCCGGCCTTCCAGAAGGTCGCCGAACACGTCTTCGGCCGCACCCGCGACCCGCTCGACGCCACCGCGCGCGCCGCCCTGGAGGCCTTCGCCGGCGGCGACGTCTGCGACCTGAGGCTCGCCGCCAAGGCCTTGCCGGTGTTCGTCGCTGCCTTCGGCCGCTGGCACGCGCCGCCGAGCCTCTTGGCCTACGAGGCCCTTCTCGCCGAGTCGCCGGAAGCCGCCTGGATCGCCACCGAAGGCTGCGCCTTCAACCACGCCACCGACCGCGTCGCCGACGTCGAGGCCCTGGCCGACGCCCAGCGCCGCCTCGGCCGGCCGATCAAGGACCATGTCGAGCGCTCCGCCAGCGGCGGCGTGCGCCAGACCGCCTTCAAGGCCGATCCGGTCGAGCGGATGTTCGCCGACGGCGACCGCACCGTCTGCCGCTTGGTCCCCGGCTCATTCTACGAGTTCATCACCCGCGCGCCGCTGGCCGAACCAGAGGACGGCGTCACCCTCGATCTCGGCTTCGACAGCGGCAACGCCCAGGGCATTTTCAAGATGACCGCGACCGCCTGAGCCAGCGTTCCACTCGCGGAACACTGCGGCCCGCTCGACGCCCTGGCGTTGCCCGCACCGCGACAGCATATCCGCTCCAACGGCGGCTGGCCTCGGCCGGCCGCACGAAGGAGAGTTCAGATGAAGAAGGTTCTGCAGCGTTACGGCAATGATCGCGGCCACTGGGTGGGCGACGGCTTCCCCGTCCGCTCGCTCTTCTCCTACGGCGATCCTGGCGAGCAGCTGAGCCCCTTCCTGCTGCTGGACTACGCCGGTCCCTACAACTTCGACCCCACCGCCTCGCGGCGCGGCGTCGGTCAGCATCCTCACCGCGGCTTCGAGACGGTGACCATCGTCTATGACGGCGAGGTCGAGCATCGCGACTCCACCGGCCAGGGCGGGGTCATCGGACCCGGCGACGTCCAGTGGATGACCGCCGGCGGCGGGATCCTGCACGAGGAGTTCCACTCGAAGGCGTTTGCCCGCAGCGGCGGTCCGTTCCGGATGGTGCAGCTGTGGGTCAACCTGCCGGCCAAGGACAAGCTGGTCCGCCCCAGCTACCAGGGGATCCTCAACGCCGAGATCCCCTCGGTCGCCCTGCCCGACGGCGCCGGCTCGGCGCGGATCATCGCCGGCCAGTTCGGCGAGGTCCGCGGTCCGGCGCGCACCTTCACGCCGATCAACGTGTGGGACGTGCGGCTGGAGCGGGACGCCCAGGCCAACCTGCCGCTGCCGGAGGGCCACACGGCGATCCTCGTGGTGCTGTCCGGCCACGTCACGGTGGACGGTGAGGGCGCCGGCGCGGCCGAAGCCCTGCGACTCGAGCGCGACGGCGAAGGCGTGGCGCTCGTCGCCGACGCCGACAGTAGCCTGCTGGTCCTGACCGGCGAGCCGATCGACGAGCCGGTGGTGGGTTACGGTCCGTTCGTGATGAACAGCGAGGCCGAGATCCGCCAGGCGATCGACGACTTCAACGGCGGCCGCTTCGGCGCCATCCCCGCCGTCTGACGGCCATGGGCCCGGTCTCGCGCCGGGCCCAGAACCGCTCACCCGCGCGGTTTGCCGCGATACAGCGGATAGAAGACCTCCTCGGCCCAGTGCGGCGTCGCATCGGGGATGCCGTAGCGCGACGGCCGGCCCTGCGGGATGTGCAGCGTCCCGAACATCCAATCGTAGATCGACAGGAAGATGCCGAAGTTGCGGTAGTTGCCGCCGTCGCGGCCGTAGCCGTGATGGCTGTGGTGGATGCCCGGCGAGACGAACACATGCTCCAGCGCCCGGAACGCCGGGCCGAAGAGGCGGTGGCGCCGCACCGGATCGTCCCAGCGGAAATGGCTGTGGGTGCTGATGCCCCAGAGCGAGAAGATCAGCACCGCCACGGCCGCCGCCGGCCCCAGCCCCAGGTAGACCGCCGTCCCCATCACCCAGGTCAGCGGCGAGACGAACGCCCAGAACAAGCTGATGCGGAAATTCAGCAGCACGTTCACATAGGCCGCCGTGTGGTGCGTGCGGTGCAGCCGCCACAGCCAGTCGCCGCCGAACCGGCCCTTCAGCCGGTGCGAGAAGCGGTGGATCCAGTAGTTGGCGAACTCGCCGACCAGCAGCAGCCCGATCAGCGCCGGCCAGAACGGGACCTCGCCGAGCGCGCCCTTGCCGTGCGGCAGCGCAAAGCCGATCGCCGCGGCGGCGACCAGCATCACCACCGGCCGGATCGCCTGGCCGGACAGGAAGCAGAGCCCGGTCACCACCAGATCGTTGCGGCTGTAGATCCCGCGATGTCGCCCGGCGACGATCTCCGCCACCAGGATGCCGGCGATCACGCCCAGCACCCACAGTCCTGCATGTTCCATGAACGAACCTCCACGCGCTTGCCGTCCCAACGGTGCGCTTGCCGCCTTTGCGCGTCCAATGCATCTTGATGGCAAATTTTATGCGGAAGACGAATGGATCTGCGCAGCCTTCGCCACCTCGTCGTGCTCGCCCGGCGGCTCAGCTACACCAAGGCGGCCGAGGAGCTCGGCCTCTCCCAGTCGGCGCTATCGCGCAGCATTCAGGCGGTCGAGGCGCGCGCGAAGGTCCGCCTGTTCGACCGCGACCGCGGCGGCGTGCACATGACCAGCGTCGGCCGGGCCGTCGCCGACCGCGCCACGGTGCTGCTGCGCGAAGCCGACGACCTGGAGCGGATGCTCGCCCGCGCCGCGCGCGGCGCCGAGGGCGAGATCTCCTTCGGCATGGCGCCGCTGCCCGCCGCCGCCCTGCTGCCGGCGACCCTGGCCGAAGCACTCGCCGCCCGGCCGCAGCTCGTCACCCAGGCGGCAGTGCGCAGCGCCGACGCCCTGCTCGCCCTGCTGCTGGCCGAGAAGATCGAGTTCTTCGTCTGCGCCGAAGGCCAGATCTCGCAGGCCGCGCCGGTGAAGGCCGCGGCCCTCGGCGTCTTTCCCAGCTCGCTGATCGTCCGCCCCCGCCACCCGCTGCTGGCGCCGGACGCCCAGGGCGCGATCGCCGACTATCCCTTGGCCGTCTCCGGCCAGCTCGGCGAGCATCACGCGCCCGCCGCCCAGGTCGTCGGGCCGTCGCAGGTGGTGCTCGAGGACTACGGCGCGCTGGCCAGGCTCACCCAGGCCAGCGACGCGATCTGGCTCTCCTCCACCTTCGCCGTGGCCGAGGAGATCCGCGACGGCCGCCTGGTCGAACTGCCGGCGCCGCCAGGCCAGGCTGGGCTCGCCTTCCGTATGATCCTGTACAGCCTCGACCGCCGCTCGCTGTCGCCGGCGGCGCTGTGGCTGAAGGATCAGTTCCGCACACGGATTCGCGAGCTTTCCGAGCTCGTCACGCCGAACCGCTGATCGCCGGCAAACAGCCGCGCGCGGCGCCCGACGTGGGCGCTGCAGAAAGCTTTATCTTTTCAGGAGGAAATGGCTGGGGAACTAGGACTCGAACCTAGAATGACGGTACCAAAAACCGCAGTGTTACCATTACACCATTCCCCAGCAGGAACGGCGCAGAGGGGCAGCCCCTCGCGAGGCGGCTCAGATAGCAAAGCGGCCTGCGGGATGCAACGCCTCAGAAGAATAACGTGAGTATGAAAAAGGGGCGTTGCAGGCCCCGAAATGCTCGCCTATAAGCCCGCTCCTCAAGTCGGAGTGTGGCTCAGTCTGGTAGAGCACCGCGTTCGGGACGCGGGGGTCGCAGGTTCGAATCCTGCCACTCCGACCATCTTCCCCCGCCAAGGCGGGGTGACTTCTCCCCTCAGAAAATAGCCCGCGAACTCCCCGCCCAGCACGCCGGGGAGTTTCGAGCGGGATGCGCTTGAGGCCTTCGGCTAATCCGCGATCGAAGACCACGACCTTCCAGTCCGCGCGCTCCGCGGGTGAGCCAGAAGAGGTCGTCGCCGTTGTCGGTCCCCCCAAACGGCAGCAGCCCGCCCGGGGTCGGCCAGAACGGATAGGGCGGCTCGTCGAGAAACTCGAGCGAGGCAAGGCCTTCGCAGACGACGCGAGCCTGGTATTCGAGCCGCCTGTTGGGATTTCGCGACCTCGGGATGTCGACGCCGAGGAACTCGATGAAATACCCGACCCCATAGAGGCGAGCGAAAGCCTTGTAGTCGTCAGGCAGGACCACGCCCAACTCAGCCTCAATCGGCTCCCAGGGACCGTTGAAAGCCTCAAATGGCTCAACCGGCGGCGGAAGCACCTTGATAAGCGCCTCGATCGTCATTTGCGACGCCCCGCAGGATTGTGAATGAGACGGATAGACCGCGGCCCACTTCGCATCTCCGCCATCACGCACCCCCTCGCATCTTTAGGTCTGCGGACGGCCGCCGCCGCACCCAGTGCTTGAAACTTCGCACGATTTAACGCGCAAGCAAGAACAAACATCGAACGGAAATCTGCCGGGCGAGGTCGGCGAAGCGCAGGCCTGCCGCGCCTTTCCGGCATCATTCTGAAGCCGCCTCCGCGCCCGGCCTCCCCCGCCGCCCCTCAATAGATTTCCGCGGGCGGCCAATCCCTTTTCGCCATCGCCAATGTGTGCGACGACCGCGAACCGGCGCGGATGCGCGAGGCTTGGCTGATCCACGATGAAGCAGTTCCTGATCACCGCGGCGGGCGTCTTCGCGGGTCTGATCCTCTTCCTGGTCGGCGTGCCGGTCGTGCTGGTGGCGATCGCCGCCAGCGCCGCCGGCCCGGAACCGGTGCCGGCCAAGGCCGTGCTCGAGCTCGACCTGCGCGATCCGCTGACCGACCAGTCGCCGCAAAATCCCCTCGCCGGCTTCGGCCAGCGTTCCCGCTCGGTGATGGGGATCGTCGAGACCCTGCACCGCGCCGAGAGCGACGACCGGGTGAAGGGGCTGCTGATCCGCCTTCCTGACGGCGGCATCGCCCCGGCCGCCGCCGACGAGCTGCGCCAGGCGATCCACCGCTTCCGCGCCGCCGGCAAGCCGGTGATCGCCCACAGCCAGGGCCTCTATCCGTCCGGCATGGTCACCGCGACCTACATGCTGGGCGCGGCGGCGAACGAACTCTGGATGCAGCCGGCCTCGTCGTTCCAGGTGACCGGCCTGGCCAGCGAGGACGTGTTCCTCAAGCGCTTCTTCGACAAGTTCGGCGTGAAGGCCGACTTCGAGCAGCGGGCCGAGTTCAAGAACGCGGTCAACGGCTACCTCTACGACGACTACACCCCGGCGCACCGCCAGGCCCAGCTCTCCTGGATGGGCTCGGTCTACGCCTCCAACCTGACGGCGGCGGCGACCGACCGGCGGCTCGCCCCGGCGGATCTGCGCCGCACCATCGAAGCCGGCCCCTATCTGTCCGAGCGGGCGATGCAGCTGCGCCTGATCGACCGCATCGGCCAGGTGCGCGAGGCCGAGCAAGCGATCCTGCACAAGGCCGGCGCCGGGTCCGAAACCCTCGACATCGACGACTACGGCCGGGGCCGGCGGCGCGCCGTCGCCGCCGGGCCGACGATCGCGGTGATCGAGGCCGAAGGCCCGATCGTCACCGGCAAGGAAGGCGCGCGCAATCCGTTCACCGGCGGCGGCAACATCTATTCGGACGACGTCTCGGAGGCCTTCTACGACGCCATCAAGGCCAAGGACGTCAAAGCCATCGTCCTTAGGCTAAGCTCGCCGGGCGGCTCCGACACCGCCTCCGAGCAGATCCTGGCGGCGATCCGCGCCGCCAAGGCGGCCGGCAAGCCGGTGGTGATCTCGATGGGGACCTATGGCGCCTCGGGCGGCTACTGGGTGGCCTCGCAGGCCTCGTCGATCGTCGCCCAGCCGACCACCCTGACCGGCTCGATCGGCGTGTTCGGCGGCAAGCTGGCGGTCGGCCCGGCGCTGGCCCGCTACGGCGTCGACATCCGCGAACTCGGGGTCGGCAGCTCCTACGCCGGCGCCTTCGGCACCGGCCGCGAATTCTCCCCGCAGGAGCGCGCCGCCTTCGCCGGCTGGATGGACCAGATCTACGCCAACTTCCTCACCCGGGTGGCCGAGGGCCGCAACCTGCCGCTCGCCCGGGTGCAGGAGATCGCCCGCGGCCATGTCTGGACCGGCGCCCAGGCCCGCGAGCTCGGCCTCGTCGACCAGCTCGGCGGCTTCTACGACGCGATCGACCGCGCCAAGGCCCTGGCCGGGATCACCGGCGAACCCCGCATCAAGCGCATGACGCCGCCGACCTCCTCGGTCGAGGCGCTGCAGAAGCTGCTCGGGCTGGAAGCCGCCTCCGCCCGGACCCTGGCGGCCGCGGCCTGGGTGTTCAGCGACCCGCGGGCCGAAGCGCTGATCGACCAGGCCGCCCAGGCCCGCCTGCGCGAAGGCGGCGCCATGGTCCTGGCGCCGCAGCGGGTGCACTAGTCCTCTCCTCCCCTGCGCAGCAGGGGAGGAACTCTCTAGGTCCGCGGATCCACCACCGTGCGCACCGCCGACGCCGGGTCGTTCATCTTCACCAGCGCGTCGCCGACGCCGTCCAGGCCGATGCAAGCGCCCAGCCACGGCCGCACGTCGACTCGGCCGTCGGCGATCGAGCGCATCGCCAGCTCCATGTCCTGCGGCTCCTCGCCGGCGGCGAAGTTGATCCGCAGCCGCTTCGACTGGGCGGCGGCGACGTAGATCTCCTCCGGCTCCAGGCAGAAGCCGCCGACCACGATCCGCCCGCCGAACGGCAGGCTGGTGATGATCTGATTCAGCATGCCGGGCTTGCCGACGTTCTCGTAGACCAGGTTCACCCGGCGGCCGCCGATCTCCGGCAGCGGCTCGTAGGGCGATCGCTCGCGCGGATCGATGGCGATCTCCGCCCCCATCTTCAGCGCCAGCTCGCGGCGGCCGGCGTCGAAGTCGGCCGCGACGATCGGACCGATCCCCTTCAACTTCAGGCCGGCGATGACGCCGAGCCCGATCGCCCCGCAGCCGACCACCAGCGGCACCTCGCCCGGCTGCGGCGCGCCGGCCCGGGCGTGCTCCAGCCCGACCGCCAGCGGCTCGATCAGCGCCGCCTGGTCGTCGTCGAGCTCGATCGGAATCTCCATCAGGAAGTCCTCGTCGAGCAGCATGTACTCGCCGAACCCGCCCGGCAGGCCGGCGCCGTAGCCGATGATGCCGGTCTGGCCGCCCTGGCGCATGATCGGCACCGAGGTCACCCGCGTGCCGGTCTTCAGCGGCCGGCGGCTGCCCGGTCCGTAGTCGACTATCTCGCCGACGAACTCGTGGCCCATGATGATCGGCTGGCTGAGGTCGACGCTGGCGTAGGGCCCGCCGAACTTCTTCGACATCTCCACCACGTGCGGCCCGGAGCAGAAGAAGTGGGCGTCCGAGGCGCAGAGCGCGCACCGATGGGTGCGCACCAGCACCTGGCCGGTCTTCGGCTCAGGGTCGGCGGCGTCGCCGACGTGGATCTGACCGTTCTCGAGATAGGCCGCCTTCATCGCGCGCCTCCCTGTTTTGGTGTTGGCGTCAGGCCGCGGCCGGCTGCCGTTGCAGCTTCGGCAGCACCGTCTTCAGCAGTTCCAGGCTCTCCCAGCCGGCCTTGGGCGCAAGGCCGCCCAGCAGCGGCATCAGGCTGATCGAGCCGAATTCGCTGACCGCGCTCGGCGCGCGTTCGACCAGCTCCTCCGGCGTCATGACATTGAACATGCCGCAGCGCTTCAGCGCCTCATCGTTGGTCAGCAGCCCGCGGAACGGCGAGTTGGAGTTGGGCTCCGCCTCAGCCCACTTGGCGTATTCCGTGATGACGTGCTTCAGGTGCGGCAGCACCTGAGCCCAGGTCGCGTCCGGATCCCGCGTCAGGTGGACGTTGCTCAAGCCCGCGGGGCTGAACTTCGCTCCGGGCTCGCGGCCGAGGCTGCGGCATTCCGCATCGTAGATGTCGATCAGATCGGGGCGCAGCGGCGAGATGCCGAGCCCGAACTTCGCCGCGCGCTTGGCCGACGCCTCGACCCCGCCGCCGACGATCAGGATGCTTTCCGGCTTCTGCACCGGCAGCGGCCGCACGAACACCGTCCGGCCGTCCGGCGCCTGGAAGCGCTCGCCATGCAGCGCCCGCAGGATGACGTCGATGCCCTCGTTCAACAGCCGGCCGCGATCCTTCAGCGAGACGCCGAACGCCGCGAACTCCTCGGCGACATAGCCGGCGCCGAAGATTACCTGCAGGCGGCCGTTGCTCATCAGGTCGAGCACTGCGATCTGCTCGGCGATCTTCACCGGGTCGTGCAGCGGCAGGATCACCGCACCCAGGCTGATGCGGCAGCGCTTGGTGCGCGCCGCCACCCCGCCGCCCATCACGAACGGCTGCGGCAGGTAGCCGTCCTCCGAGGCGTGATGCTCCATCAGGTTGATGCTGGTGACCCCGGCGTCGTCGGCGAAGGCGGCCATGTCCAGGGCGGCGGCGTAGAGCTCGGCCGTCGGCGTCCCGAACGCGGGCGCACGCATGTCGAACATCACAGAGGTGCGGATCTGGCTCATCGTCAGCCTTTCAAGACAGCGTAGGAAGGATCGCTTCGGTCGCGCCGGCCGCGCTCCGGCAGCGGCATGGCGGAAACGTCGCGGATCTCGGCGAAGTCGCGGACGGCGATCCGCCGGTCGATCGCCCAGCGTCCGTCGCGGCGCGACCACTGGTCGATGTAGCGGCCCCAGGTGGTCACCTGCTTCAGCTGCTCGCCGTGCAGGAACCGCAGGTCGGAGAAGACGTAGGCCTCGCTGCCAGCCCGGTCGCCGTCGAGCTCGATCAGGATGTTGGTCACTTCGTGGTGGTGGATCAGCGTCCCGGCGTGCTGGGCGCAGACGTGGTCGATGAACCCCCGCCCGGTGCCCTGGAACACCTCCTCGCCGTAATCGACCGTGGCGTTCTCATGAAACACCGAATAGCCGAGCTCGTGATCGATCCGGTCCATCGACCGGCAGTAGCGGTAGATCTGGTCGGTGATCGCCTGGCGGTCGGCCAGCGCCTTCACGGTGTCGGCGTCGCTCATCTCAGTCATCCCCGAAGGTGCTGCGGCTGTGCTGCTCGATCATCAGCACGCGGGCGCGCCGCTGGTCCGGCGAGTTCGGCGCATAGCCGGCGACGTCGTTGGTCTGGCCCCAGTTGTAGACCGGCCCATGCGGCAGTTGCGCCAGCCCGACCTTCGCCACCTCGACCGGCGAGGCCCAGTTGGTCGGCAGCGGCAGGCCCTTCTCGGCCAGCAAGGTGCGGTAGGCCGGCGTGTCGGTCTGCCCGAGCACCAGGCTCAGCACGTCGACGCCGTGGTTGCGGAGCTCCGCCCAGAGCCCCTCGGCGAAGCAGAGGTCGAAGGCCTTGCTGGCGGAATAGGTCGCCATGAAGCTGCTGCCGCCGTAGCAGGCGCCGGAGTTGACCAGCAGCACGCCGCCGCGGCCCCGCGCCCGCATCGGGCCGGCGAACAGATAGGCGGTCTTCAGTGTCGTCATGACGTTGCGCTGCGCGAGATCGACCCAGTTCTGCAGATCGTTGTCGAGGAACCGCTTGCCGTTGGGGTCGGCGCCGGCGTTGTTGACGTAGAGCCCGACCTCGCGATCACCGGCGACGGCGGCGATCTGCTCGGCCGCGTCCGGCTTGGCCAGATCGACGCTGGCTGTGACGCACTCGACCCCGCTCTCGGCGCGGATCTGCTCGGCCAGCTCCTTCAGCGGCCCTTCCCGCCGGGCGATCAGGATGCAGTTCAGGCCCTGGGCGGCGATCTGCCGGGCGAACTCGCGACCGGTGCCTTCCGAGGCCCCGGCGATGACCGCCCACGGGCCGTAGCGTTCGGCGAAACTCATCTGGTCCTCCCACCTCGTTTGCGCGACCCTCTGGCGGGGCGCCGCTGTCACTCAGCTTGATTGCGTCCCATATTTCAGGAATATTCACAAGATGCTGAATATTCCTGATCGCCTCAGCGATGCCGAACGCCGCTTCATGGACGACTTCGCGGCCCTGCTCGCCTACCGCGGCATGCCGCTGAGTTCGGGGCGCCTCTATGGCTATTTGCTGCTGCAGCAGACGCCGGTCAGCCTCGAGAAGATCGGCGCGGATCTCGAACTGAGCAAGGGCGGGGCCTGGAACGCCGCCAAGGTGCTGGAACGCTGCGGCCACGTCCGTCGCTACGGCGAGCCCGGCAGCAAGCGGCTGCTCTACGCCGCGACGGAGAACTACGCCGCGCCGATGCTGGAGCAGACCGCCCTGCTCGGCTCGATCGGCGGTCTGCTGAAGGATTCCGCCGGCTCGGTCGCCAAGGCCCAGGCCGCGACCCGGCTGGAGGAAATGGCGGAGTTCTACTTCTCCATGAAGCAGAGCATGGAGGACGCCATCCGCGCGCTCGACGCGCTGCGCGCCCAAAAGCGCGCCGGGGCGGCCTAGCCTACGCCGATCCAGTCATGCGACGGCGGGACGGGCGGCGTCAGCAGCCCCTCGCCTTCCAGATGCGACGGCGGCTCCGGATGCGCGCGCAGCAGCACAAAGCCGTCGAATACCCCGTCGTCGTCGAAATCGACCTCGACCCGCTGATCCTCGCCTGAGGTCCGCACCGCAGGTCCCGCCGCCTCGCCGGTGTCGGCCGCGCCAGGATGTTCGCCGGGATGCTCGCCCGGCGGCGGCGCGACCGGTCGACCGTCGAAGGTCACCAGCCGGTCGCCCTCCTCGCGATGGAAGTCCACCACCACGCCGAGCAGGGTGTCCGGCCGCCCGGGAACCGGCGGCCCGTGCACCACGAAGGTGTCGGCCCCCGCCCCGCCGATCGCCAGCGCCTCAGGCGCCAGGTGGATCTCGTCGTCGCCCGACCCGCCGTCCAGCGTGTCGCGCCCGCCGCCGCCGACCAGGGTGTCGTTGCCGGCGCCGCCGAGCAGCCGTTCGGCCCCGGCCCCGCCGACCAGGAAATCGTGACCGTCGGTCCCGCGGATCTCCAGGACTTGGTTCGCCCGTCCGGCCGCGGCGACCTCGAGGGCAAGGGGCTCGACCGGCGGCGGCGGGGGCGCCTCCGCCTGCGCCGTGCTGGCGTGGTCGTGAACCGGAGCGGGCGCGACCAGCTCCGGCGCGGGCTCGACCGGCGCCGCTGGCCTGGCGGGCGCGGCTTGCGGCGCCGGCTCCAGCGACGCCTCGGCCGCTGGCGCTGGCCGCCGGCGCGGCGTCGGCCAGCGGTTCGGGCAGCGGCGCCGCGGGCGCGAGCTCCAGCCCCGCCACCACTTGCGCGGCCGCCGCGGCGAGCGCCGGCGCCGCCGCGGTCAGCTCCTGATCCATGACCCCGGCCGCGAACAGCAGGGCGATCAGCGCCTGGCCCTCGCGGCCGCCCGGGCCAAACGCCACCACGACGCCGTCCTCGTGGTTCCGCAGCCATTCGCGCAGGGTCGAGTAGAGGTCGCCACCCTCCGCCAGCGCATCCTCCAGCGGGAAGTGCGCCACGAAGCGCTCGCCGATGCGCGCCACGTGCACCAGCACCTCGTCGTCCTGGTCCTTGACCGCGCACCAGGGGTCGCCCGCGTCGCTGGTGCCGTAGACCAGCTCAAGCCCGTCGCCGTCGCCGTACTGGCCGGCCATGGCCTCCAGCCGCGCGCGCTCGGCCGGCGTCCATTGGCCGCTGTCGCGGCCGCGGCGGAGGAAAGGAAGAAGTTCGCCCACGCCCCAAAGTCCCCGTCTGATCGCTAGCCGGCCGCCCGGCTCTTCACGGGCTCAGCCCCGAAGAGCAGCCGGTAGAGCTCCGGCTCGTAATATTCCAGCAGCGTCTTGGCGAACTCGCGCGGCTCCAGCCCGAGCGCCAGGGCCCAGGCCTCCTGGGTCTCGATCGGCAGGCGGCCGACGCCGCTCTCCACCTGCGAGACGAAGGTATAGTAGCGAAGCCCCACCTGCTCGGCCAACTGCGCCTGGGTCAGCCCCGCCGCCTCGCGCGCGGCCTTCAGCCAGCGCCCGGCCTGGGCCCGCAGGGCCTTGGTCTGGGCCGCCTTCGCCGGATCGGGCGCTGCTCGCGACATGGACCGCTCCCTCACGCGCCGACTTGTCAGCGCTGGCTCAACTACAGTAATTACTGAACAAGCATCAATTCGACGCCGGAGCGCTTTGGTAACATGGCGCCTCCGAGGGGGAAAGCAATGAAGCGCCTGTTCCTGTCAGCGGCCCTGGCGCCGCTGACCTGCCCTGTCTTGGCCCACGCCGAGACGACCATCTCCACCGCGGTGACGACGCCGGTCCGCACCGCCACCGCCGCCAGCGGCCAGCCGGACGCCGTGACGATCAGCACCTCCGGCTCGATCAAGCCGACCGCGGCCGGCGCGGCGGTGACCATGGACGCGGCGGACAAGGCGGTCGCGAACAAGGGCGCGATCAGCTTCGAGGGCGTCAACGACGCCACCGGCGTGCTGCTGGTCGGCGGCGCCGGCGGCGGCCTGACCAACTCCGGCACGATCAGCGTCAGCGAAACCTACACGGCTGCCGACAGCGACAACGACGGCGAACTCGACGGCGTCTTCGCCCAGGGCTCCAACCGCTACGGCATCCGCGCCACCGGCGCCGGCGCCTTCACCGGCGACGTCCGCAACGAGGGCACGATCACGGTGAAGGGCAATGATTCCGCCGGCATCTCGCTGGAGACCACGCTGCAAGGCGCGCTGGTCAACACCGGCGCCGTCTCGGTGGTCGGCGACCGGACCAAGGGCTTCGCCGCCGCCGCGATCACCGGCGACGCGCGGCTGAGCGGCGCGATCACCGCCCAGGGCGAGGGCGCGGTCGGCGTGCATTTCGGCGATGTCGGCGGCGCGGTGGTGCTGCAAGGCACGGTCACCGCCACCGGCTACCGCTACACCGAGCGGCTGGCCGACGCCGCCCGCGCCAAGCTCGACGCCGAGGACCTGAAGCAGGGCGGCGGGGCGGTCCGCCTCACCGGCTCCGTCGCCAAGGGGGTGCTGCTCGACCGGCCGCCGGCCGACAGCGACGCCAATGACGCCGACGAGGACGACGACGGCGTCGCCGACGCGTCGGAGGCCACCGCCATCCTCACCAGCTACGGTTCAGCGCCGGCGCTCGACCTCGGCGGCGCCCAGGCGACCAGCTTCGGCGTCGTCGGAACCGGCGACCTGGCGTTCGGCCTGGTCAACAAGGGCCAGGTGCTCGGCCGCGGCCTGAACGACGGCGTCGCCGCCACCGCGCTGCGCATCGGCCAGGAAGGCGGCGGCGTGACCACCGTCGCCGGCGGGATCAACAACCTCGGCGGGACGATCGACGCGGTCAGCTACGGTGCGCAGTCCACCGCCCTGCTGGTCAACCCGACCGGCGTGGTTTCGAGCCTGCGCAACTCCGGCACGGTCAGCGCGACCCAGAACGGCGGCCAGCACGACGCCCGCGCCATCGTCGACCGCTCGGGCACGCTGGACGAGATCAACAACTCCGGCGTGATCCGCACCACCATCGTCGGGACCACCGGCCAGACGACCACCGGCCGCGCGATCGCCATCGACCTGTCGGCCAACACCTCGGGCGCATTGGTCCGCCAGGCCAAGGTCGCCGCTGCCGACGCTCCGGAGATCACCGGCGACGTGCTGTTCGGCGCCGGCGACGACCGGCTGGAGTTGCTGGCCGGCAAGTTCACCGGCGCTTTGGAGTTCGGCGCCGGCGCCGACACGCTGACCATCGACGGCGCGGCCCAGGCGGCTGCCCGGCTGAGCGACAGCGACGGCCGCCTCGGTCTCGACATCCGCAACGGCCGCCTGACCGTCGCCAACGTCGAGACCGTCCGCCTCACCAGCTTCAACCTCGGCGCCCAGGGCGTGCTCGGCGTCACCATCGACCCGGCGGCGAACGCCTTCACGCGCTTCGAGGTGGCCGGCGGCGCGACCCTGGCGGACGGCGCCAAGATCGACGTGTCGCTGACCTCGCTGTTGCGCGGCTCGCAGTCCTACGAACTGCTGCACGCCCAGAGCCTGCAGGCCGGCCAGGCCTCCGCCGCCTTGAGCGGCGCGCCCTACCTCTATCAGGCGTCCTTGCGGACCGAGGCCCAGGCCGGATCTCTGTTCCTCGATCTGCGGCCGAAGACCGCCGCCGAGATCGGCCTGAACCGCTCCAGCGCCCAGGCCTATTCCGCGGTGTTCGACGTCCTCGACCGCAACGCCGGGATCGAGAACGCCTTCCTGTCCCAGACGAGCCGCGACGGCTTCCTCGCCCTCTACGACCAGATGCTGCCGGACCACTCCGGCGGCGCGCTGATGTCGACTGCGGCGATCTCCACCGCCATCTCCGCGGCCACCGCCACGCCGATGCGCATCGGCGACGCCGCCACCGGCCTCTGGGCCCAGGAGATCGCCTTTGGGCTGCGCCGCGACCGCGACCAGGCGCAGGGCTACGACGCCCACGGCTTCGGCCTCGCCGCCGGCGCCGAGACTATGGGCGACCATCACGCGCTCGGCGTCACCACCAGCCTGATCACCGGCGAGTACAAGGATCGCGGCGCGGCCGCCGGCGAGCAGGTCGCGATGAGCCTGGTCAGCGGCGGCCTATACTGGCGGATAAACAGCGGCGGCCTGCAGGCCCACGCCCGCGCCGGGCTCGGCTACGTGTGGTTCGACGGCGAACGGCGTCTCGCCGCCGACAACCTCTCGATGGAGGCCGACGCCGACTGGAACGGCTGGACCGTCGACGCCCACGCCGGCGCCTCTTACGCCGTCGAGCTCGGCCGCTTCTACGCCCGTCCCGGGGTGTCGATCGACTATGTGCGGCTCAGCGAGCAGGGCTATCGCGAGAGCGGCGGCGGGGCCGGATTCGACCTCGAGGTGGAGGACCGCAAGGGCGACCTCTTGACCGGCGAGGCGGCGCTGGCGCTGGGCGTGAACTTCGGCGACCAGACGATCTGGTCGCCCGAGCTCAAGCTCGGCTGGCGCGAGCGGCTGGCCGGCGATCCCGGCCGGACCACCGCGCGCTTCGCCGACGGCGAGGCCTTCACCCTCGATCCCGAACAGCCCTTCGACCATGCCGTCACCGCGCGGCTCGGCCTGCGGGTCGCCTCGCGCAGCCTGCTGTTCACGCTCGACGGCGGCGGCGCCTTCGAAGGCGACTACCAGGAGTACGACGTGCGCGCGCTGATCCGGACGCAGTTCTAGGACTTCCGTCTTGACGGATATATAGTTTTAATTAGACTTTGAATCGCTGACACAGCACCCGCCGCCCGAGCCGGTTACAAGCCCCGCGATGTTCCCACTCCCCCGTCGCAGCCGGCCCGGGCGGCGGCCTTAGCCGCCGCCCGTTTTGGTCAGGGCCCTAGCGGCGGCCTTAGCCGCCGCCGCTCGCTTAGGGCCTAGCGGCGATAGCGGGCCCCCACGAACAGGAACCGGCCCAGGTCGTACGCCAGCCCCTGGCGGGTGCCGACGACGGTGAACGGGACCTGCTCGTCGAACAGGTTCTGGGCCCCGGCGAACAGTTCCGCCCTGTCGCCGCCGCTGCGTTCGATCCGGTAGGTCACCGCCAGGTCGTGGTAGAACACCGGCTCGGTGTAGGGGATGCTCAGCGCCTCCGAGCCCTGGACCGCCGACGGATCGCGGTCGAACAGCGCCTGCTTGCCGATATAGCGCGTCGTCCAGCCGAGGCTCAGCGGGCCCTGGCTGTAGTCCAGCTCGGCGATGCCCTTCAGCTGCGGATTGTTGCCGAACACGCTGTTGGCGGTGCCTTCCAGCACGTTCACCTGGCTCGGGTTCTGCTGGAACGGGTAGTTCCGCAGAGAGACCACGTAGTCGGCCGTCAGGCTGAAGGCGACGCGCCCGTCGAGCCCGCGCGTGTAGCGCCACTGCTGCGTCAGCGGAGCGACGTCGGCCGCATAGTTCACCTGCAGCTCGAAGCCGTCGGTGAACAGCTTCGAGGCGTTCACATAGGTCGTGTGGACCGAGCTGATGTTGTTGCGCCGCGCCGGGTCGCGGGTGAACAGGCCGCAGTATTGCGGATCCAGCCCGGCGCTCGAGCCGTAGCAGTTGTCGACGATGTCCTGGGCCTCGACCAGGGTGATCGCGTCCTTGATGCGGATCGAATAATAGTCGAGCGAAATCGCCAGGTTGGCGACCACCGACGGCTGCAGCACGAAGCCCACCGTGTAGCTCTTCGAGGTCTCCGGATCGAGGTCGCGGTTGCCCGACAGCGTGCCCGGAATCGACAGGTTCGAGGTCGCGACGAAGCCCGGCGGCAGCCCCGCCGCCGCGCAGTTGGCGGCGTAGTTGGCGTTGGCGCCGATGTTCTCGACGCTGCAGGGGTCGGCGATCACGAAGGCCGCCGACGAGGTCGGCAGGAAGGCCTCCGAGATGTTCGGCGCGCGGATCGCGCGCGACCAGGTCCCGCGCAGCTTCAGCCAGGACGCCGGGCCGTAGACCCCGCCGACCTTATAGGTCGAGACGTCGCCAACGCTGCTGTAGTGCGCGCCGCGATAGGCGGCGTTGACGGAGAGTTCGTCGAGCCCCGGCCCCGCATCGCGGAAGATCGGGGCGTTCAGCTCGAGATAGCCTTCGGTGACGTTGTAGCCGCCCGCGGAATCCGAGGCGAAGTTCTCCGTTCCGCCGGCCAGGACCAGCGGATCGTTGCGCTCGCGGGTCCGCTCCATGCGGTACTCGGCGCCGACCGCGACCGCCACCGGTCCGCCCGGCAGGTTCAGGAACCGGCCGGTGTCGAACACGCCGTTCAGGTTGGCGACCTGCTGGGTCAGCTTGTCCTTGGTGGCGAAGGTCCCGAACGAATAGGCCATCACCTCGCCGCCGTTGCGCTGGCCGAACGGATTGTAGGGCACGCAGAACTGCGGGCTTTGCGCGCCCGCGCCGAGGCCGGTCTGCGGCGCCGACGGCACATTGATGCGGCAGGCCGGCTGGCCGGTGCGCGGGTCGATCACCGAATCCAGCGCCGCGGCGAAGTTCTCCAGGATCCGCAGGTTGTGATTCACGAAGCGGGTGTCGGTCTCGCCGTAGTTGATCGCCCCATCCCACTTCACGTCGGCGAAGCCGGCGTCGAGGTCGCCGCTCAGGCCGGCGACGATCCGGTAGGTCCGGCGACGGATGTCCTGCTGGCGACCGTCGTTGAGGAAGCGCGAGAACACGAACAGCGGCGGCCCGGGAACCTGCCCCAGGGCTGCGGCGATCGCCGGCGTCAGGAAGGCGTTGTCCGGCCGCAGCAGGTACTCGCCCGCCGAGATCGACGGCTGGATGTCGTTCTGTACGTCGTTCTGCACGAACTTTGCGTCGACGAAGCCGCGCAGGCGCGGGCTGAGGTCGTACTTGGCGTTCAGCGCCGCGCCCTTGGTCTCGATCGGCGAGGCGAGCTGCTTGTTGTCTTCCGGGAAGAAGCAGACCGCGCAGTCGGCCGGCAGCTGGCCGAAGCCGAAGCTGTTGTAGCCGCTGCGCCGCGGGGTCGGGACCGGGTTGCCGGCGGCGTCGAACACCACCGCCGCACCGTTCACCGCATTGATCAGCACGCCGTTGCGGGTGGTCAGCTCGCTGCCGACGTTCGGCACATAGAGCCGGTCGGGAATGCCGTTGTTGGGGGTCGGCGCGCCAGAGAAGCGGAAGCTCGGGTCGAACTGGCCGGGCGCCAGGTCGGCCGGATTGACGATCAGGCCGTAGTTGTTGGCCCCCGGCACGTTGCGCACGTCGATGCCGGCTTCCTTGCGCCAGAAGCCGGTCACCGCGACGTTCAGCTTGTCGTCGAGGAAGTTGCGGCCGCCGGTGATCGAGGCGCTGTACTTGGCGCCGAAGCCGTTGTCGTAGCCGCCGAGCTGGGCGTCGGCCGCCAGCCCTTCGAAGTCGTCCTTCAGGATGATGTTGACCACCCCGGTGACCGCGTCCGACCCGTAGATCGCCGAGGCCCCGCCGGTGGTCACCTCCACCCGCTCGACCAGCGCCGGCGGGATCGCGTTGACGTCCACCGCATTGGTCGACAGGTCGCCGGCCACGTGCCGCTGGCCGTTCACCAGCACCAGCGTCCGCGAGACTCCCAGGCCGCGCAGGTCAATCGCGCTGATCCCCGCGCCGGTGCCGAAGTTGTTGGAGTTGGCCCGCAGCGTGCCGGCGTAGCCGGTCTGCGGCAGCCGGCTGATGATGTCGCCCAGGCTCAGCGGGCCGGCGTCTTCGATGGTCTTCAGGGTCAGGACCGTGACCGGGGTCGGCAGCTCCACGCTCGGCCGCGGGATCCGCGTGCCGGTCACGACGAGCTCGGCCACCTCGCCGGCGGACGTGTCCTGCGCGGCGGCGGGCGCCGCCGCCAGAGCCGCAAGGGCGCAGATCACGGAAGTCGCCAGAAGGCGCGCCCGCAGGCTCGTGGTGTTCACGTCAATATCCTCCGCCGCCTGGTCGCGGCCGGCGGGGATTAATCCTTCCATGTGCTTGAGGATTTCTTAGCGCGACCTGCCGACGCGAAAAGGGCGGCGAGATTGCTCTCGCCGCCCTTCCCTGCTCTCCGGGGCTGCCGGGTTTAGAAGCGGGCCGTGAAGGCCGCGAAGAAGTGACGGCCCAGGTAGTCGTAGGCCGGGTAGGAGTTCGGCGCGCCCGTGCCCGAGATCGCCGCCCGCACCACCGGCGGATCGTTGTCGGTCACGTTGTTCACGCCGGCGCGGACCGCCAGCTTCTCGTTGACGTTCCAGTTGGCCGCCAGGTCGAGGTAGCTTTCCGCACTGATCTGGCTGTTGAAGTCGGTCAGGCCGGTGCGGGTGCCGATGATCGGCTGGTCCGACAGGGTCTCGAGCTTGACCTTGCCGATGTAGCGCCACTGCGCCGACAGCTGCACGTCACGCGGCGCGTTCCAGGTCACGCGCAGATTGTGACGCCAGTCCGGGCTCAGCGTCTGGCACTGGGTGCCGTAGAGGCCGGCGCAGTCGTAGGTCTCACCACCCGGGTACGGCGTGGTCTCGTTCTTGTCGAGCCAGGTGCCGTTGAACGAGAAGGTCAGGTTGCCCCACTCGTCGTGATCGAAGGTGTCGAAGCCCAGCCGGTAGGCCGCCTGGAAGTCGACGCCGCGGATCTTCTGCTTACCAACGTTGGCGTTGGTGCCGACGATATAGCCGCCCTGGCTGACGTCGCTGCCGAACAGGATGCCGTTGACCGGGTTGCGGACGATTTGGCTGCAGAACTGGTCGTCGCCGGTTTGCAGGCAGTTCTCCAGCACCACGCCGAGCGGGATGGTGTTGATGATGCCCTTCACCGTGATGTCGTAGAAGTCGACGCTCGCGCTGAAGCCGGGCAGACCGCGCGGCGTCAGCAGGAAGCCGACCGTGTAGGTGTTGGCCCGTTCCGGCGCGAGCGCCGGGTTGCCGCCGTTCAGCACCGCGCACTGCCCGGACGGGCACTGCGTGATGTTGCCGTACTGCGCCGGGGTGATGCCGGTGTTCAGGCACTGCGCCAGGCTCGCCGGGTCTTCAGCGTCACGGGCGCAGGGGTCCTCCGACACCACGCTGGTGTTGGTCACCGCCACCGGCGTGAACAGCTCGAGGATGCTCGGCGCACGGATCGCGCGGTTGAAGCCGCCGCGGAAGCGGACGTCCTCGGTCGGCGCGTATTCGGCGCCGATCTTCCAGGTGTCGGCCTTGACGTCGGTGGAGTAGTCCGAGCGCCGGTAGCCGGCGTTCAGGCTCAGGTCACGCACCCAGTCGATGTCCTGGATGATCGGCACCTGGATTTCCGCATAGAACTCGGTCGAGCGGATGGTCTCGTCGATCGCCGTCGACGCGCCGCCGGCGCCGGCCAGATCGTTGCTCAACAGCGCCTGGTCGGGCGCGAACTCGAGGTGGTCGCGACGAACCTGGAAGCCGAACGCCAGGCCGACGCCGTCGGTCGCCCACGGCGTCTTGCCGCCGTAGTCGGCGAGGTTGCCGGTGATGGTGCCTTCGACGATCTGCTCGACGACGGTGCCGCGGTTGGTGCCGCTGGTGTTCAGATACTCGATCTGGTCCGGGGTGACGCCGTTGTCGGAGAAGATGTTCCAGGGCACGCAGCTGCCGCCCGAGATACAGGTGCCGTCCGGATTGACCAGCAGCGCGTTCTGGATGCGGCTCTTGCTGAGGTAGTTGGTGCTCGCCTGGTACAGCGACGTGTAATAATACGAGGCGTACAGGTCATAGTTGAACGGGCCGTAGAGATCGCCCTTGGTGCCGACGACGACGCGATAGTTGTCGTGCACGTAGTCTTGCTGGCGACCGCCGCCTTCGACGTTCCGCCGACCGATCAGCAGCTCGACTTGCTCAACGCCCGGGCCGCAGCCGATCGCGGTCGCCTGCTGGGCGCTCAGGAGCGGGTTGGCGCAGTTGACGTTGAAGCCGCCGCTGGACTGCACGCCGTCGCCGAGGAAGGCGGCCGACGGCGCGATCACCACGCTCGTCTCGTCGTGCATGTACGAGAAGTCGGTGTACGGCTTGAAGTTGTCGTTGATCTCGTAGTTGGCGAAGAAGCCGCCGGTCCAGCGCTCGTTCTTCTGCAGCAGGTATTCGTACGGGTTGGAGTTGAAGAAGTCCGGCGGGTTGGTGTCGGCCGAGCCCCACGGGATGAACTGGTTGCCGAGAACGGAGCCTTCGTCGACCTCTTCACCCCCGATCAGGAGCGGGCCGGCGTCGGCGCGCGAGAACAGGTTGGAGTTCGGCGAACCCGCGCACCGCGGCACCGGGTCGACGTTCAGCTGGCAGGACGCCCAGTCGCGGGCCGAGAATTTCACCGGGTCCTGGCGGTGCAGGGTGGCGAAGGCGGTGATGTTGCCGCGGCCGTCCGGCGCGTTGGCGCCGAAGATCACGCTGTAGTCGATCGACTTGCCGTCCCAACGCGAGCCCGGGACGGTTTCGCCCGCATCGCGCAGCAGGCCCTTCATCAGCTTGTTGTGCTGGTCGTGCTGGTTGACGCCGAACTGGGCGTCGAACTGCAGGCCCTCGAAGTTGCGCTTCATCACGAAGTTGACGACGCCGGCGATGGCGTCCGAGCCGTAGACCGCCGAGGCGCCGCCGGTCAGCACTTCGACCCGGTCGATCAACTGCGACGGGATCTGGTTGATGTCCGGGGCCGGGTTGGTGTTGCCGGTGTTGGGGTCGCCGATGCCGAGGCGCCGCCCGTCGACCAGCACCAGGGTGCGCGTCGGACCAAGGCCGCGGAGGTTGGCGGTCGCCACGCCGCCCGGACCCGCGAGCGGGTTGGACGTCGGCCCGATGTCCTGGGTCGAGTTGATGCTGACTTGCGGCAGGGTGTTGATGATGTCGACCGTGGCGGTGCGGCCGCCCATGGCGATGTCCTGCGAGTTCACGACCTGCACCGGGCTGATGCTGGTCATGTTCGGCTGCGGAATGCGCGAGCCGGTGACCACCAGCTCCTGCACTTCAACCCCAGCGCCGGGTTGGGCGGCTTCCTGCGCGACGGCCTGAGTCCCGGCGAGGCCGGCCAGGGCGAGGCCGAGCCCGCCGATCATGGAAGAGGCCAAAAGGCGCTCCCGCACATGTTTGTTGTTCACTTGCTATTCCCCTCCAGCGGTCCGTCCTGGGGGGTTCCCGGCGGACCAGCCTCAGCTCGAGTGTCGGTTCCCTAGGTCACGCGACCTTGGTTACGGATTTGTTACGTTCCCGCCGAAACAAGCGTCAACGCGGAACAGGCTGTGCTTTCACCACGGCGCCGCCTCTGTCACTTTCTGGTCACAGGTATGGCTAACCGACCCTCAAAAGGCGCCACACAAGACTGGACCTCGAGGAACAGGTTCTCTCAATCCGCGCGCATCTCGGGTCAGATTTCGCGTTCTGTGACTGTTGACGGCAACGTCGATTGCGCGCGGCCCGGCGATCTCGCTAGAAAAGCGTATCCGCCCGGGGCGCGGCCATGCATGCTCGGGCGACGGCGAACTGGGGCGGAGACATGGTGACATTTCGAGCAGCGCGTCACTTCGTGACCGTCACCCTGCTTTGCACGCTTGCAAGCCCGGCGCTGGCGGCGGGGGCGCCGCCGCCCAGTCCGCAGGCGATTCAGAAGACGATCGATTGCCGCAGGATCGCCGACGGCCAGGCCCGGCTGGCCTGCTACGATTCCGCCGTCGACGCGCTCGGCCAGGCCCTCGGCGCGGGCGAGGTGGTCGCCGTCGATCGCGAACAGGCCCAGGAGGTGCGCCGCCAGGCCTTTGGCTTCACCCTGCCCTCGCTCAGCCTGCTCGACCGCGGCGGCAAGCCGGAAGAGGTCTCCGAAGTGCGGCTCGCGGTCGAAAGCGCGCGGCGCATGCCGAACGGCAAGTGGCTGATTCGGCTCGAAGGCGGCCAGCTCTGGCGGCAAATCGACAGCAGCGACTTCAGCCGCGACCCCAAGCCCGGCTCCCAGGCGGTGATCAAGAAGGCGGTGCTCGGCAGCTATATGATGATGATCGGCGGCAAGTCGCCGGTCCGCGTCCACCGCGACGAGTAGCAGTACCGTCATCCCGGCCGGAGCGAAGCGGAGAGCCGGGACCCAGGGCGGTGCGCACGGCCCCTGGGTCCCGGATCGGCCTTCCAGGCCGTCCGGGATGACGGGCTCACCGGTCCTTCGGATCGATCGCGTCGCGCAGCCCGTCGCCGATGAAGTTGAAACTGGCGAGCGTCACGATCATCGCCGCCGAGGGGAAGATCAGCAGCCAGGGCGCCAGCTCCATCTGCTGCGCGCCGTCGGCGATCAGCCCGCCGAGCGAGGCCATCGGCGGCTGCACGCCCAGTCCCAGGAAGCTTAGGAAGCTCTCCGCCAGGATCACCGCCGGGATGGTCAGCGTCACATAGACCACCACCGGCCCGAGCAGGTTCGGCACGATGTGCCGGCCGATGATCGCGGCGTTGCTCAAGCCGGCGGCGCGGGCGGCCTCGACGAACTCCTTCTGCTTCAGCGCCAGCGTCTGGCCGCGGACGATGCGGCTCATGGTCAGCCACTCGACCGCGCCGATCGCCACGAACATCAGCACCAGGTTGGAGCCGAAGGCGACCATCAGCAGGATCACGAAGAAGATGAACGGCAGCGAGTAGAGCACGTCGACCACCCGCATCATCGCCTCGTCGGTGCGCCCGCCGACGAAGCCCGCGGTCGCGCCCCAGGCGACGCCGATCACAAGCGACACCGCGGTCGCCACCAGCCCGATCGCCAGCGAGACCCTCAGGCCCATCAGCAGCCGGGCCAGCAGGTCGCGGCCGAGCGCGTCGGTGCCCAGCAGGTGGCCGCCGGTCAGCGGCGGCAGCCAGACGTCGGCCTTGCGCACCTCGTCGTAGGCGAAGCTGGTCAGGTAGGGGCCGAGCAGCGCCGCGACCGCCAGCAGGGCCAGGGCGATCATGCTGCCGACCGCGGCCTTGTTGCGCAGCAGCCGCCGGCCGGCGTCCTCCCACAGGCTGCGGCCGCGGGTCGCCGCGCGTTCCAGCGTCTCGCCGCCGCGCCTGGAATTGAACAGCCGCACGGTCACGACAGCCGCACCCGCGGATCGAGCGCGGCGTAGAGCAGGTCCGCCAGCAGGTTCAGCAGCAGGATCAGGGCGGCGTAGACGATCACCATCCCCATCACCACGGTGTAGTCGCGCTGCAGGGCGCTCAGCACGAAGAACTTTCCCAGCCCCGGCAGGTTGAAGATCTTCTCCACCACCAGCGAGCCGGTCAGCAGGCCGGCGCAGGCCGGCCCCAGGTAGCTGACCAGCGGCAGCAGCGCCGCGCGCAGCGCGTGGCGGGTGATCACCCGCCGCTCGGGCAGCCCCTTGGCGCGCGCCGTGCGGATGTAGTTGGAGCGCAGCACCTCGATCATCCCCGCCCGGGTGAGGCGCGAGATGATGGCGATCTGCGGCAGGGCCAGCACGATCACCGGCAGGACCAGGTTGAGCGGCGCCCCGCCGTTCCAGCCGCCGCTCGGCAGCCAGCCCAGCTTGGAGCCGAACACCAGCACCAGCAGCGGCGCGGTGACGAAGGTCGGGATGCAGACCCCCAGCACCGCAACCCCCATCACCAGATGGTCGAGCCCGCCATTCTGCCGGGCGGCCGCCAGCACGCCGAGGCTGACGCCGAGGGTCGCGGCCAGCGCGATCGCCAGCCCGCCAAGCTTCAGGCTGACCGGCGCGTTCTCCTGCAGGATCTGCAGGACGCTCTTGTCCTTGTACTTCAGTGACGGCCCCAAATCGCCGCGGGCGACCCCGGCGACATAGGCGAGGTACTGCTGCCCCAGCGGCCGATCCATGCCGTAGCGCGCCAGCACATTGGCCTCGATCTCAGGCGAGAGCTTGCGGTCGGAGTCGAACGGCCCGCCCGGCGCTGCGCGCATCATGAAGAAGGCGAGCGTGATCACCAGGAACAGCGTCGGGATCGCGACCAGCAATCGCCGGCCGATAAAGCGGAGCATTTGGTCCGAGCGCCCCCTTAGTCAGCTTCGCTGACAGCTCCCCCGCAGGCGGGGGAGCTGCGGCGTTCGCACCTCCCCTGCGAAGCGGGGGAGGTGGATCGCGCCGCAGGCGCGAGACGGAGGGGGCGTTTCGACATCGCGGTCGCCCTCGCGGCCTGACGTTGCGGGCTTGCCCGGCGACCTTCCCTCCCCGTCGGATTGATGTCAAACCGGGGCGCGTTCCGCAAAAGCGGCCACCGGTTTTGCGGGCCGAACGCGCCCGATTGTCGATACGGGCCCGCCAGAGATGTGAGAGCCGCATGACCCAGTTCCGTCGCGTCACCGACCAGCTTTCCGTCAGCCCGCAGATCGCGCTCGACGATGTCGAAGAAGCCGCGCGCCAGGGCTTCCGGCTGATCATCAACAACCGCCCCGACGGCGAGGAGCCCGGCCAGCCGCCGAGCCGCGAATTCGAGGCCGCCGCCGCCCAGGCCGGCATCGCCTATGTGCACATCCCGGTGCGCGGCGGGCCGACGCACGAGCAGGTGGACACCCAGCGCCGGGTGATCGCCGACTCTGACGGCCCGACCCTGGCCTTCTGTCGCTCCGGCACCCGCTCGATCGTCACCTGGGCGATCGGCGAGGCGCTGGCGGGCGAACGCACCCGCGACGAGCTGGTCAAGCTGGGCCGCGAGGCCGGCTACGACCTCAGCGGCGTCCTGCCCGGCTGAGCGCGATGATCCCCTACGTCCGCCAGCTCGAGTTCGAGTACGGCCGCGTCGACCAGGTCTCGCCGCTGATCCGCCGGGTGATCGCCAACAATCCCGGCCCGTTCACCTATCTCGGCACCGGCACCTACATCGTCGGCCGCGGCGAGGTCGCGGTGATCGACCCCGGCCCCGACCTGCCCGAACACCTGGAGGCGATCCTCGCGGCGACCGCCGGCGAGCGGATCGTCGCCATCGTCATCACCCACCACCACAGCGATCACTCGCCGCTCGCCGCCCCGCTGAAGGCGCGCACCGGCGCGACCGTCTACGGCTGCGCCGTGGCTGCGCCGCCGGAGGCCGACCCCGACGAGGTGCGCCTGGAAGCCGAGGCCGACATGGCCTTCGCCCCGGACGTCAGCACCTGCGCCGGCGGCGGCATCGCCGGCCCCGGCTGGACGCTGGAGGCGATCCCGACCCCGGGCCACACCTCCAACCACATCTGCTACGCGCTGGCGGAAGAGAACGCCCTCTTCACCGGCGATCACGTGATGGGCTGGTCGACCACGGTGATCACCCCGCCCGACGGCGACATGACCGACTACATGGAGAGCCTGGAGCGGATCCGCGGCCGCGGCTTTTCCACCCTCTGGCCGACCCACGGCCCGCCGGTGCGCGAGGTCGCACCCTTCCTCGACGCCTATGTCGCCCACCGCCGGGCGCGCGAAACCCAGATCCTGCAGGCGCTGGCGGCCGGCCCGGCCCGCATCGCCGACCTGGTGCCGCGGCTGTACGCCGACGTCGACCCGCGGCTGCACCCGGCCGCCGCCCGCTCGATGCTGGCGCACATGATCGACCTGGTCCGCCGCGGAAAGATCCGCACCGAGGGCGCGCCGCAGCCGGGCGGCGAGTACCGCCTGGCCTGAGCCCTCAGCGCGCGCCGATCCGCGCGTCGGGCGCGATGCGCGACCAGGCCGCCTCGAGGTCCTCGCGAAACGCCGCGTAGGTCCACTGCTGCGCCGTCGCCAGCCCCGCCTCAACGTAGCGGCGCAGCGGCGCGCCGCCGGCGCGGACCAGCGCAATCGCCTGCGCCAGCGCGTCCGCCGCCGCTAGGCAGTCGTCCTCATCGACCCAGAAGCCGTTGTCCGGCGTCGCGTACTGCCGCCCGCCGATCCCGGTGAAGCCGGCGCAGACACAGCCGCTGGCCAGCGCCTCCAGCGTGGTCAGCCCGACCGACTCCATCCGGCTGAGACTGAGGTGGACGCTGGCGCTGGCGAATGCGCCGGCCACCTGGGCTTCCGTCGCGCCCTCCAGCCGAACCCAACCCAGGTCTCCGGTCGCCGGATGCAGGTGCAGGCTCAGCGCGCGGATGGCGGCCGCCTCGGCGGCGCGCTTGCGGGAAACCATGGCGCCGGTGAACTGCTTCTCGCCGGGCCGGAACAGCCGCTCGTCGGCGAAACAGCGCACGGTCTCGATCGCCGCCTTCGGGAACAGCCGCCGCAGCGTGGCGCTATGCGCCGGCGCCACCGAGAGGAAGGTCGACAGCCGCTCCCGATGCTGCGCGAGCGTCGCCAGGCCGCCCAGCGCCAGATAGGGGGCCGAGGACTGGCACAAGACGACCGAACGCTGCGCCCGCTGCGCCGCCACGCCCAGCGCCGGCACGCCGTCATCCGGCACGACGAGAATGTCGTCGTCGCGGAGCGGTTCGCCACGCACGATGGGCGCCCGGTGTTCGAGCCAGGTCGGCGGCGCGGTGTCGCGCGCCGCGTGGCAGACCGCGTCGAACCCGAGTTCGACCAGCGCCTCGACGTGCCGCAGGATCACCTTCTGGCCGCCGGCGACGCCGTTGTTGGTGAGCAGGAGATAGACGATCCGCGCCATAGGGGCACAAAGCCGGCCCGCGTCCGGATTCGTCAACTCGCGCGCCGCCGCCGTGGCTGGAACGCAATATGCAACACATGGCTCATCCGGCCCGGGGTTGTCTCCTCCCGGGACGGCCCCGTTGAAGGCGGTGGGACGAGCCCGAATGTGCCCCGCCTTCCGCCGATGCCCCCGTCAGCATCGGCATGGCCCCGACCTTCCCCCGAAGGTCGGGGTCTCTTTTTGACCTAGACGGCGAAGGTGTAGCCGCCGTTCACCGGAATGGTCTGGCCGGTGATGAAGGCCGCCGCGTCCGAGCAGAGGAAGGCGGCCATGCCGGCGACGTCGTTCGGCCGTCCGAAGCGGCGGATCACGTAGCGCGACACCTGCCGCTTGGCCTGGTCGCTTTCCTCGAACGCCCGCGCCTTCTCCTCCTCCATCGGCGGCAGGATGGCCGACAGCGCGATGGCGTTGGAGGTGATGTTGTAGCGGCCGGTCTCCTTGGCGATCGCCCGCACGAAGCCGCCAGCCGCCGCCTTGGCCGCGGAATAGGCCGCGAGCCGCGGCTCGCCGACCCGGCCGGCGTCGGAGACGATGGTTACCAGCCGGCCCTTGCCGGCCTTGATCATCCCCGGGATCGCGGCGTGGCAGCAGTTCATCACGCCGAAGGTGTTGGTGCGGAAGTAGCGGTCCCACTCGCTGGCGTCGGTCTCCCAGAACTCCGGGGACAGGCCGATCTGCGCGTTCGGCCCGGCGTTGCCGGCGTTGTTCACCAGCAGGGTGACCGGGCCGAGCTTCTCGGCCGCCGTCGCAAAGCCCGCGCGCACCGCTTCCAGGTCGCCGACGTCGAACGACACCGGAACCGCCTTCACGCCCAGCGCCTCGATCTCGGCGGCGACCGCGGCGGCGCGCTCCAGCACGAAGTCGTTGACCGCCACGCCGCCGGCGTTGTGCCGCGCGAGCGTCAGCGCAATTTCACGGCCGACGCTTTGGCCCGCGCCGGTCACCAGGGCCACCTGGCCGCCAAGGTCCAGCGGATCTTCGCCGATCATATTTGTTCACCCACGTTGGAAATTACGAATTGGATTATGCTGGCGTCAGAGCAGGTTGACGCCGACCTTGCCGAAGAAGGCGCCGCTCTCCAGGCGCCGTAGCGCGTCCTGGATGCGGTCAAGGTCGTAGACCACATCGACCACCGGCCGGATGCGGTGCTTGGCGGCGAAGGCCAGCATGGCGTCATGCTGGTCCGCCGACCCGACGGCGATCGGCACGATGGTCTTGCCGATGTCCTTGCCCCAGCTGAACTCCCCGCCCAGCATGCCGATGGCGGCGATGATCCCGCCGTCGTTGACCACCGCGGCCGAGCCCGCCAGGTCCTGGGCGCCGGCGACGTCGACGACGATGTCGACGCCCTTGCCGCCCAGCTTGGCGCGCGCCGCCTGGGCCCAGTCCGGGTTCGTTTTGTAGTTGATGGTGACGTCGGCCCCCAGCGCTGCGCCGCGGCGCAGCTTGGCGTCTGAGGACGAGGTCAGGACGACATTGGCCCCCGCCGCCTTCGCCCATTGCAGGGCGGCCAGCGAGACCCCGCCGGTGCCCTGCACCAGCACCCATTCGCCGGCCTGGATCGGCCGGGCGCCGAACAGCGCGCTCCAGGCGGTCAGCCCGGCGCACGCCAGGGTCGCGGCTTCCAGGTCGCCCAGTTCGTCGGGAACCTTGCAGAGGCTGATCGCCGGGAACACTGCATGCGTGCGCGCCACCCCGTCGGCGGTGCCGCCCAGCATCTGCGCCGACATTCCCTCGCTGCGCGCCACTCCTTGGACGAAGGTCGGGTTGACCCGCTCGCCGGGCTGGAACCCGTCGACGCCCGCGCCCACAGCGACCACCTCGCCGGTGGCGCAAGACAGCGGCACGTACTCCGGCTGCTTGGTCATGTTCTGCAGCACGCCCTTGGAGAACAGCAGGTCCCGGAAGTTCAGCGTCGCCGCAGCCAGCCGCACCAGCACCTCGCCGGCGCCGGGCGCGGGCATCGCCGTCTCGCGGACCTGCACCGCGTCAATGCCGGCGCCCCCTTTGGCGTACGCAGCCTTCACAGCCATCGACCGACCTCCCTGAGCTTTTGTTATCCGCTGAAAACTTCGCCGGCACCCTAAGGTCCGCGCCGGCCGCGAGCTAGCCCTCGCCCGTACATTCCGCCGCGGCGATCACCGCGAAACACATGCCGAAGCCCGCTGAAACCATAGGCCGCAGGGCGGCCTAAACCTTGACTGTGGTAGCCGGTGATCGGGGGACGCTTTCTGCCGCGAGACATTCACGCATGCGTGCGCGCACCTCCGCTTGGCTGGGCCTCCTGGCTCTGCCGCTTCTGTTCGTCACGCCGACGCCGGTCCGCGCCGGCGGCTTCGAAAACGCCGTCCTCGCCGAGATCAACGAGGCGCGCGCCAATCCCCGCGCCCTCGCCCGCGAGCTGCGCCGCCAGCAGGTCCGCGACGCGCGCTACGGCGACGACGGCTACGGCATGTCCCAGGAAGACCCGCACGCTGTGGAGGAGGCGATCGACTTCCTGATGCGCCAGCCGCCGCTGCCGCCGCTGGCGCACGATCCGCGCCTCGCCGCCGCGGCCCGCCGGCACGTGGCCCGCCAAGGTCCGCGCGGCGACGTCGGCCACGGCGGCTCCGGCGGCCTGAGCCAGCGGATCCAGGCCCAGGGCCTGTACGCCGGCATCACGGCGGAGGGCATTTCCTATGGTCAGGAGAATCCGCGCGACGTGGTCCGTCAGCTGGTGGTCGACAGCCGGGTGCCGAATCGCGGCCACCGCCGTGACGTTTTCAGCCGCGCCTACCAGGCCGCCGGCGTCGCCTGCGGCGCCCACGCCCGCTGGGGCGACATGTGCGTGATCGACTACGCCGGGGCGATCATGCGGCGCGGGGCGGATTGAACGCCCGCCCCCCCTTCCTTCCGCTCGTCCCCGCGAATGCGGGGATGACCGGGTGGTGGCTAGCGCACCGCCATCACCTCGACCTCGCCGCCGTTGACCTCGACGACGTCGCCCACCGCCTTGCCGAGCAGCGCGCGGGCCAGCGGCGCGACGTAGGAGATGCTGCCGCGGGCCGGGTCAGCCTCGTCCTCGCCGACGATGCGGAAGCTCTGCCGCCGCCCGTCCTCGCGCTCGACCTCGACGGTGCGGCCGAACTGCACGGTCCCGGCCGCGTCCTCCGGCTCGGTCAGCTGGGCGCTGCCGCGGCGCGCCGACCAGTAGCGCAGGTCGCGCGTCGCCCGGGACATCGCCGTGCGGTCGGCGCTGATGCCGCCCTCGGACTGGGCCGCGGCGTAGGCCGCGCGCGCGGCCGCCAGCTCGGCCTCGATGGCGTCGAGCCCCGAGGCCGTGACCAGGTTCGGATGCGGCGAGATCGGACGATCGGGCAGGTCCGCGGCGCGGGCCTCGTAGTCTTCCTCGCGGGTGAAAGCGACTGCCATGCACGTGATCTAGGGATGGCGGGCCCGCGAGGGAAGCCCAGGAGCAAGCCTGACCGCAAGGCGTTTGGCCTAGCATGCCCACCCCGCCGCCCGCGCAGGATCCCGAACCGCCCCCCGGCCTCAGAGGGCAGGCCCGAACGGCGATCGGCCAGCGGTGGAGCGCTTTCCACCCGATACCGGCGCTTTACGGCATGCCCGCGCTCGCGCTGGTGCTGAGCATCGGCGTCGCGGCTGGCCAGCCTGGGCCCGCGGCGCTCGCCGCCGGCGGCGCCTTCACCAGCGGCTTCGGGGCCTTTCAGCACGTCACCAACTTCCGCATCGCGCCGATGTTGCTCGCGTCGCTGGTGATGGCGCTCGCCACGGCCGTGGGCACGCTGCTGGGCGTCGATCCTCCGCTCTATGCGCTCGCCGTCGGTCTCGGAGCCTTCAGCCTCGGCTTGGCGGCCAGCTTCGGGACCGGACCCTGGTGGGTGCTGCTGCAGGGCGCGGTCTTCCTGGTGCTGGCCAGCTCCCGGCCGGCGGGCCTTCAGGACGCTGCCGACCGCGCCCTGCTGGTGCTCGGCGGCGGCCTGGTCCAGAGCTTCAGCGTCTCGGCGCTCCGCACGCTCGTGCCGCGAGGCTTTCCGCCGCTCTCCGCGCCCAACGCCACCCCGCCGCCGCAGGGACGGGTCGAATGGGAAGCCCAGGGCCGGCGGGTCTTCCGGTTGGGATCGCCTGAGATGCGCTACGCCGTGGTCCTCGGGCTGGCGACCGCCGGGGCGGTGCTCCTCGAGCAGCACCTGCGTCTGTCGCACGGCTATTGGGTGGCGCTGACCGTGCTGCTGGTCCTGCGTCGCGGCGGGACCGAGACGGTCGTCCGCGGCCTGCAACGGATTGTCGGCACCCTGGTCGGGGCTGGCGCCGCCACCCTGATCGCGGCGCTTCTGCGGCCGGAGCCGCCGGCCCTCATCCTGCTGATCGCCGCCGCCGCCTGGTGCGCCTACGCCGCCCAATGGGTGAACTACGGGACCTTCTCCGCCGGCGTCACCAGCTTCATCATCCTGCTGTTTTCGCTGGGCGGCCCGCTGGTGGCGGGCGATCGGGTGGTGGCCACCATCCTCGGCGGGGTGCTCGGGATGGCCGCGCTCGCGCTCGACCGGCTCGGCGGACGGGCGGCCCGGCTCAGCGGCTGATCTCCGACAGCCAGGCTTCAGCCGTCGTCTCGATCGGGCTGGAGGCGTCGAGCACCCGCCAGTCCATCGCCCCCAGGTCGCGCGTCAGCTGGCTGCGCAGCACGGCGACATCAGCGTCCGAGGCGTCGCCGCTGCGCGCCGCCACCCGCGCCTCGAGCACCGCGGCCGGCGCATCCAGCCACAGGCCGTGAAAGGCGACGCCCGCGGCCTGCGCCGCCGCCTCGGCCCGCCGCCGCAGCTCCGGGCGCATGAAGGTCGCGTCGAGCACCACCGCCCGCCCGGCCTTCAGCAGGATCTCCGCCGTATCGAACAGCGCCGCGAACACCGCCGCGTCCGCGGGCGCGCTGTAGGCGCTCCGCGGCGCCGGGTCGGTCGGCCCTACGCCGGCCTGGCGCTTGCGGATCTCGTCGCTGCGCAGGATCACCGCGCCAGGGGCCGCGCCCAGCGCCGGGGCGATCCGCCGCGCCAGGCTCGACTTGCCGGAGCCCGACAGCCCGCCGACCGCCGCCAGCACCGGTCGCGCCGGGGCCAGGTGCGCCTGCGCCGCCGCCAGGTAGCGCCGCCCCAGCGCCGCCTCGCCGCTGTGGGCGCAGACGTGGGCCCGCACCGCCGCGCGCACCGACAGCACCAGCGGCAGCGCCGCCAGCCCCGCCCACAACGTTTCCGGAAAACGCCGCGCGGCCTCGTCGAGATAGCCGGACAGCACCCGCACCGCCGCCGCGCGCCGGCCGCGGAAGTCCAAATCCATCAGCAGGAAGCCGAGGTCGTAGAGCACGTCGATGTCGCTCAGCGCATCGTTGAACTCGATGCAGTCGAACGGGACCGGCCGCCCCTGCTCGACCAGGATGTTGCCCAGGTGCAGGTCGCCGTGACAGCGGCGCGAGAAGCCCGCCTGCGCCCGCGCTTCCAACAGCGGCCGCCGCCGCGCGTATTCCGCCTCGGTCGCGACAATCAGCGCCTCGACCGCCGCCTCGCCCAGCTCCGTCGCCAGCGCGCGCAGCACCGAGGCGTTCGAGGGCACCGTGTAGGCCAGGCCCGAGCCGGTCCGCCGCGGCGCCTCGGCGTGCATCCGCGCGATCGTCCGACCGAGCGCCTCGGCCATCGCCCCGTCGAGCGCATCCGGATTGGCCGCCAGCACCGCATCGTCGGCGAAGCGGCGCATCTCCAGCACCCGCTCCAGCTCCTCGCCCGGCCCGTCGAACTCCAGCCCGCCGTCCGGCGCCCGCGTGATCCGCCGGATCGCCCGGTAGATGTCCGGGGCCGTCGCCCGGTTGAACTCGAGCTCGCGCGCCAGCGCCGCGAAGCGCTGCGCAGGCGTCGTGAAGTCGACATAGTCGAAGCGCACCGCGCGCTTCTGCTTGAAGGCGGCGTCGGGGGTCAGGAACACCCGCGCCAGCGCGGTCTCCACCACCCGCTCGGAACGGGCTTCGAGCCAGCCGCCGGCTTCGGCCTGCGGATCTGCGCTCAAGGGTAGAGCCGCTGGGTGGTCCAGCCGCCGGCGGCCCGCTCGAACACCAGCCGCTCGTGCAGCCGGAACGGCCGGTCGCGCCAGAACTCGATCACCTGCGGCGTCACGCGAAAGCCCGACCAGTGCGGCGGCCGCGGCACCTTGCCCAGGCCGAAGCGCAGGCCGTACTCGCCGATCCGCTTCTCCAGCGCCAGCCGGTCCGGCAGCGGCCGCGACTGCTGCGAGGCCCAGCCGCCGATCTGCGCCGGCCGGGCCCGTGTCGCCCAGTAGGCGTCGGCCTCCGCCTCGCTGACCACCGACACCGGCCCGCGCACCCGCACCTGACGACGCAGCGACTTCCAGTGGAACAGCAGCGCGGCCTTCGGATCGGCCGCCAGTTGCCGCCCCTTGGCGCTCTCCATGTTGGTGTAGAAGACGAAGCCGCGCTCGTCGGCGTCCTTCAACAGCACCATGCGCACGTCCGGCAGGCCGTCCTCGTCGACGGTCGCCACCGCCACGGCGTTCGGATCGTTCGGCTCCTTCTCGCCGGCCTCCTTCAGCCAGGCGTCGAACAGCGCCATCGGATCGGCCTCGGAGAGCAGCGGCGGCGGCTCGGCGGTCACGACCTGGCGGACGTACTCGTCCTCGCTCGGCGACGGCGGGATCAGGCTCTTGTCGGTCATCCGGGGGATATAGCGCAGGATCGGCGCGGGCGCCGCCCAGTGCTGCGTCGCCGTCGAGGCTTGCTCTCGCCCGACCTCTACCGCAAGGAGCGGCATGGATCTCGTGATTGCGCGCTTCGGCATGCTCGCCCTCGCCGTCGGCCTGTTCGGCGCCGCCTGCTTTCCGCTCTACGTCCCCTGGGTCGAGCGCCCGCGGGCGCCGACCGCGATCCGCATCTCTGTGCCCGCCGTCGCCGCAGTCGCCGGCCTGGTCTGGCTGCTCGGCCTGTGGAGCCAGACCCCGGCGGCCGCGGACTACGCCGGCCTCGCCCTGTTCGCCTTCGCCACGCCCTCGGGCCTGGGGCTCTCGGCGGCCGTGGCGATCTGCCTGCTGCTGACCGGTCTCGCCTTCGCGCCGCAGCCGCCGGCGAAGGTCCGCGCCCTGATCACCGGCGGCCTGCTGGTCAGCCTGGCCTTCGTCGGCCACGCCTCGACCATCGGCGGCTTCGCCGGGGCGACCCGGGTCGCGGTGATGGCGCTGCACCTGCTGTTCGCCGGCGTCTGGCTGGGCGGCCTATTCCCGCTGATCGCCGCCCTGCGCACCGGCGCCGAGCCCGAGCGCACCCTACGCGCCTTCGGCAAGATGGCGATCGGCGCCGTCTTCGCCCTGGCCACCACCGGCCTGGTGGTCGCCGCCGTGGTGGTCAGCCTGGCCGGCGGCCCGCCCGGCAAGGCCTATTTGACCGCCTTCGGCGTCAAGCTCGCCCTGGTGCTCGGCCTGGGCGCGGTGGCCAGCCTCAACCGCTGGGGGCTGACGCCGCTCGCCGCGCGCAACCCGGCCGGCGCGAAGAAGGTCCTCTGGTGGTCGCTGGCGACGGAGCAGCTGCTGGCGTTCGCCCTGCTGGCGGTCGTCGCCCAGCTCGGCCTGATGGATCCGGCCTTCTGATCACCGGGCGATTTGTTCCGCCGACGCGGTTCCGCTAATAGCCGGACCATGTCGCACAACACCTTCGGCCACCTCTTCCGCGTGACGACCTGGGGCGAGAGCCACGGCCCGGCGCTAGGCTGCGTGGTCGACGGCTGCCCGTCCGGCATTCCGCTGACCGAAGCCGACATCCAGCCGTGGCTCGACAAGCGTCGCCCCGGCCAGGGCAAGTTCGTCACCCAGCGCCAGGAGCCGGACGCCGTACGCATCCTCTCCGGCGTGTTCGGCGACGAGCGCACGCCCGGCCAGCTCACCACCGGCACGCCGATCTCGCTGATGATCGAGAACGTCGACCAGCGCAGCCGCGACTATTCCGAGATCGCCCAGGCCTTCCGCCCCGGCCACGCCGACTACGCCTATTTCGCCAAGTACGGGGTGCGCGACTACCGCGGCGGCGGCCGCCAGTCGGCCCGCGAGACCGCCGCCCGCGTCGCCGCCGGCGCCATCGCCCGCAAGATCATTCCCGGCGTCGAGATCCGTGGTGCGGTGGTGCAGATCGGCCCGCACGCGGTCGATCCCGCGCGCATCGACTGGGCCGAGACCGCCAACAACCAGTTCTGGTGTCCGGACGCGGCCATGGTCCCGGTGTGGGAAGAGCACCTGGAGAAGGTCCGCAAGGCCGGCTCCTCCACCGGCGCGGTCGTCGCCGTCGAGGCGCTCGGCGTCCCCGCCGGCTGGGGCGCGCCGCTCTACGGCAAGCTCGACGCCGAGCTGGCCGCCGCCTTCATGTCGATCAACGCCTCCAAGGGCGTGGAATTCGGCGCCGGGTTCGCCTCGGCCGCCTTCTCCGGCGAGGAGAACGCCGACGAGATGCGCGCCGGCCCGGATGGCCCGGAGTTCCTGGCCAACAACGCCGGCGGCGTCATGGGCGGCATCTCCACCGGCCAGCCGGTCACCGCCCGCGTCGCCTTCAAGCCGACCTCGTCGATCCTCACGCCGCGGCAGACGCTGAACGAGGCGGGCGAGGAGCTCGAGCTGCGCACCAAGGGCCGCCACGACCCCTGCGTCGGCATCCGCGCCGTGCCGGTGGTCGAAGCGATGATGGCCTGCGTGCTGGCTGACGCCTTCCTGCGCCACCGCGCCCAGACCGGCGGCGGCGCCTTCCACCCCGGCGAGACGGCGCGGCGGTAGCGTAGATCCTCCCCCTCAGGAGGAGGCGGCCGCAGGCCGGAGGGGGTTGAAGCCAGCTGCGCTGTGCGCGTGAACCCCCTCACCCGCTTCGCGGGAGCTCCCCCTGAGGGGGAGCATCAAGGGCTCAGGCGCCCGGCTGCATCGCCCGGGTGGCTTCGCGGATCGTGTCCGACGAGACGCGGGCGATGATCTCGCCGCTCTCGATCGCCTGCTGAAGGTTGTCGCGCAGCAGGTTGCTCTGCAGCGTCACCACCTCCTGCATCGTCCGGCAGGCCGCCAGCTGGCTCAGCGCTTCGAGGTTGGTGCGCATCGCCCGCTGGGTCAGCTCGAGCCAGGCGCGCGACGCGTCCTGCGCGCCCTTCGCCAGTACGGTGGAGGCCTGCGACACCACCTGGACGTTCTGCGCCGACTTCTCGGCCAGATCCGGGTTCGGCGCGGCGGCCCCGAGCGCGCGGGTCCAGTTCTGGCTCATGCCTTCGAAGCTGCGCACGCTCGCCTCCAGGCCGGAGCGCACCGCCTGCTCGGCGGTCTCCATCTGGCTGCGCAGGATGTCGCTGTTGGCCTTGGCGGCGGCGCGGCCGGCCTCCGCCGTCTTCGCCGCCACCGCCTCGGCGGCGCGGGCGCTTTCCTTAGCCTGCCGCGTCCCGGCCTCGGCGGCCACACGGGCGGCCTCGATCGCGGCGTCGGCGCCGCTCTTCGACGCGGGGGTGTCGGAATCTGCCATGGGATGCTCCTCGGTCAGAGGCCCGCACGGGGCGGGTGGGATGGTCCGGCTTGAACGCATCGCACGCTGATGCCGCATTGCAGCATCTTCGTGTCCCAATCCGACGTCGGCGCGTGCAGTTCCACGCCCGACGGAAATCTCCCGCGCGCGGGGATCAGCTGACCAGGTAGGTGCAGCTTTCGCCGATCGTCGGCCGCGACACCGTCACCCGGCACAGGCCCGGAAACTGCGGTTGCAGCCGCCCGGCGAAGAAGACGCAGATGTTCTCCAGCGTTGGGCTCTCCAGCCCGGGCTTCTCGTTGAGCAGGCCATGATCCAGCTCCGCCGCCACTGCCTTCAGCGCCCGGTCGAGCTCGCCGAGGTCGGCGACCCAGCCGACCGGCGGCGCAGCCTGGCCGCGCACCGTCGCCTCCACCCGGAACGAATGGCCGTGCAGCCGCGTGTAGGGGCTTCCCGCCGGACCGCCGTCGGGCAGGTTGTGCGCCGCGTCGAAGCCGGCGGCCTTGGTGATCTCGAAGATGGCTGGGCTCATGAGAGTGTTGGGCGAGGGCCTGGGTAAAGCCTCAGGCGATGCCGAGATATTTGTGCGTCTGCACGCTTAAACGCCACCGGGGGTGCGCGAGGCAATAGGCGATCGCCGCCTCGGTGTTGGCGATCCGGTCCGGCCCGTCCATCGGCTGCAGCAGGAAACGCTCGAAATCGAGCGCCTCGAACCGCGCCGGATCGACGCCCGGCTGCGGAAAGACCAGCTTTAGCTCCTGCCCGCGGGTCTGCGTCAGGGCGGCGTCGGCCTTCGGGCTGACGCAGATCCAGTCCAGCCCGGCCGGCGCGGCCAGGGTGCCGTTGGTCTCGATGGCGATCTCGAAGCCGCGCGCGTGCAGCGCCGCAATCAGGTCGGCGTCGACCTGCAACAAGGGCTCGCCGCCGGTCAGCACCACCAGCCGGTCGCCCGGCCCGCCGCGCCAGGCGGCCTCGACCGCGGCGCTCAGCGCCTCGGCGTCGGCGAACCGGCCGCCGCCCGGCCCGTCCATGCCGACGAAATCGGTGTCGCAGAAGGTGCAGACCGCCTCGGCCCGGTCCTCCTCGCGGCCGGACCAGAGGTTGCAGCCGGCGAAGCGGCAAAACACCGCTGGCCGGCCGGCCTGGCCGCCCTCGCCCTGCAGCGTCAGGAAGATCTCCTTGACCGCGTAGCTCACCGGGCGGCCTCCTCGGCGGAGAGCGCCGGCCGCCCCTCGGCGACCCAGGTCTCCCAGCCACGGGCGCGCAGCTCGCAGGCCGGACAGGTCCCACAGCCGTGGCCCCAAGGGTGCAGCTGGCCGCGCTCGCCGAGATAGCAGGTGTGGCTGTCGCCAACGATCAGTTCGACCAGCGGCTCGCCGCCCAGCCCTTTCGCCAGCGCCCAGGTCTGCGCCTTGGTCAGCCGCATCAGCGGGGTCTCGACCACGAAGTCCTGCGCCATCCCGAGGTTCAGCGCCTGCTGCATGGCGTCTAGCGTGTCGCGCCGGCAGTCGGGGTAGCCGGAGAAGTCGGTCTCGCACATCCCGCCCACCAGCCTCGGCAGGCCGCGCCGGTCGGCCAGCGCCGCGGCGTAGACCAGGAAGACGAGGTTGCGGCCGGGCACGAAGGTCGACGGCAGGCCCTTGTCGGTCAGCTCGATCGCCCGGTCGGCGGTCAGCGCGCTCTGCGCCACCGCGCCGAACCCGCGCATCTCCAGCATGTGGTCTTCGCCCAGCCGCGCGCGCCACTCCGGGAACGCCCGGACGAACGCGGCGCGAACCTCGTCGCGCGCCTCGAGCTCCACCGAATGCCGCTGGCCGTAGTCGAAGCCGACCGTCTCGACGCGGTCGTAGCGGGAAAGCGCCCAGGCCAGGCAGACGGCGGAATCCTGTCCGCCGGAAAACAGCACGAGCGCGCCCGAAGTCTGGTTCATCGGCCCCCATATGCGCGCTGGGCGCGCGCGGGGGAAGACGTCGGGCGCGACCTGCGGCGCGAAAGCAGGGAACAGCGCGGCCTCGCCTCAGGTTCCTTGTCTTATGGACGATTAGGAGACGGCAAGATGGGGCATCCAGTCGGACCCGCGACCGGCGGCGAACCCTATGATCACGCCCTGCGGGGCGCCTCGGCGCAGACCGGCGGCGATCAGACCGTCAGACCGGAGGCCCGCCCCTTCTCCGATCCGATCGAACTGGCCAACAGCCCCGAGGGCCGGCGCATCGAACAGAAGCTGCGCGCCGAAGCCCTGGCGCGCCGCAGCGCAGAGGACGACGACGCGATCATTGACCCCACCGGCCACGCCTGAGGCGCCGCGACCGAACGCCGCGGGAACTGACAAATGTTGAACGGGTTTCCTCCGGGTGACCCCAGAGCAACTCCGCAAAGAGGCCGCCGAGGCCGAGTTGATGGCCCGTGTGGTGAGCTACCACGCCGACAAGCAGTGGTTGACCGCCAAGGCGGCGGAACTCCGCCGCCTTGCTGAACGGCTGGAACGCAATCGCGAGCCGCCCGCCCCGGACGACGCCCCCGGGCCAACCGTCCGCCACTAGGCCCGCGTCCCGCTAAACCGGGACCGAATGGCCCTGCGCAGCGACCCGGCGCGCGTAAACCTTCCACATACCCTGTTGATGTAGCCAGGATCGTGATGGAAGCGACACGCCTATCACCGGAGATCGAAGCCTTCGCGCGCGAACTCTGCGCGTCGGAAGGCTGGGACCCCGACGAGCGCATCGACTGCGCGGCCGGCGAGGTTGCGCTGGCGCAGCAGTGCGCCGTGACCGGACGCTGGAGCTGCGCCCGCTGGCAGGCCTATGCGCCGGCGGCCGAGAAGCTCGCCAAAGCCCCCGCGGACGACTGGGACACCTTCTAGGCCGCCGACTAGGCAGGCGCCAAAAATTAAGCAGATCCGTTTAAATCTCCGCGCCGACAGGGGGAAACCATGACCGAGGCCACCTCGTCGGGCCCGACGGCCGCCGCGCGGCGCTTCGTGGCTGGCGCACCCATTCTCCTCACGCTGCTGGGCCTGGACGGACGGGTCCTGGAGTTCAGCCCGTCGTTCGTGAGGATGTATGTCGAGGCCACCGACGTGCGGCCGCAGGACGTCATCGGCCGCGAGGTCGCCGACATCCTTCCCGAAGCCGCGGCGGCGATGCGCGACATCCTCGACCGGCTGCTGGCCGGCGAGCCGATGGTCGAGCTGGAACGCACCCTGCAGCTTCCCAGCGGCCATCGCATCAGCCTGCGCAGCCAGGCGACCCTGTGGCGCGACGAGGCCGACCAGCCGTTCGCCGCCCTGCTCGTCCACCAGGACATGAGCGCCGAGGTCGAGGCGCGCGAGGCGCGTGCGGAGTCCGAGGCCCAGCTCCGCGCCGTGGTCGACAACCTGCCGGCGCAGATCACCCTGCTCGACCTTGAGGAAGAGCGGATCGCCATGCTCAACGCCGGCGTCATCAAGGGCGCCGCCGACCATCTCGGCGCCTCGGTCGGCCGCCGCTATCGCGAGGTGCTGCCGCCCGAACGGCTCGCCAAGCTCGAACACTACATCCGCGAGGCCGAGGCGGCCGGCGGCGTGATCGAGACCGAGCAGGAGTACACCGACGGCCCGTCGCAGGGCCGCGTCGCGCGCATCAAGCACATCATCTTCCGCGACGGCCGCGGGCGTCGCCAGCTGCTGTGGATCGCCGAGGACGTCACCGAACTGCGGGAGTCGGCCAAGGCGCTGCAGCGCGCCGCCGAGGAAGCCGAGGCCGCCAACCGCGCCAAGTCGGAGTTCCTCGCCAACATGAGCCACGAGATCCGCACCCCGCTGAACGGGGTGATGGGCGTGGCAGGCGCGCTCGCCAAGACCACGCTGTCGGCCGAGCAGCAGGAGATGGTCTCGCTGATCGAGACCTCGGCCAAGACGCTGGAGACCCTGCTCAGCGACATCCTCGACCTGGCCCGCATCGAGGCCGGCAAGATGGAGCTGCGGCCCGAGGCGTTCGACCTGGCCGCCTCGGTGAACGCCTGCACCGCCCTGTTCGACGCCGCGGCCCAGGCCAAGGGGCTCGACCTGGAGGTGGCGATCGCGCCGGGCGCCCTGGGCGCCTACGTCGGCGACGCCGCGCGGCTGCGGCAGGTGCTTTCGAACCTGCTGGGCAACGCAGTGAAGTTCACCGCCTCCGGACGGGTCCGGCTGAAGGTCGACGCCCGCCGCGGCGAGACCAGCTCGGTGCTGCGCTTCGAGGTGAGCGACACCGGCATCGGCTTCGACGCCGAGACCAAGGCCCGGCTGTTCTCGCGTTTCGAGCAGGCGGACGGATCGATCACCCGGCGCTTCGGCGGCTCCGGCCTGGGGCTGTCGATCTCGCGCTCGCTGGCCGAAGCCATGGGCGGCCGGCTCGAGGCCGACGCCGAGCCGGGCGAAGGCGCGACCTTCATCCTGACCATCGAGCTGCCGCGCTGCGTCGGCGCCTTCGACCTGTGGTGCGAGGAGGCCGAACCGGAGGCCACGGCCGATCCGCTGCTCGGCATGCGCGTGCTGCTGGCCGAGGACCACCCGACCAATCGCCGCGTCGTCGAGCTGATCCTCGGCGCCGCCGGGGTCGAGCTGACCTGCGTCGAGAACGGCGCCGACGCCGTCGACGCCTTCCGCGACCGGGCCTTCGACCTGATCCTGATGGACATGCAGATGCCGGTGATGGACGGCCTCACCGCCATCGGCGAGATCCGCAAGCTCGAGTACGCTGTCGGCGCCGATGCGACGCCGATCTGCGTGCTCACCGCCAACGCCATGCCCGAGCATGTCAGCGCCTCGCTCGACGCCGGCGCCGATGCCCACCTTTCCAAGCCGATCCTCGCCGACGCGCTGCTGGAGCGGGTGGCGGAGGCGGCCGCCGCGCGACCAGTGGTCGCGTCGCGCATGCCGGCGGTAAGGTTAAGCTCCACCTCTGGCTGAACTGAGGGTATGCGTTCCCCGGATGGGGGAGTGCATGTTTTCGAGTCTGGGTTATCGGCGCCTGCTGATTGCGGGCGCGTGCGCGAGTGCTCTGGGCGTTTGGGCCGCGCCGGCGGCGGCGCGCGCCGACGAGGCGGTCGCGGTGGACGAGCTGATCGTCACGGCCGAGCGCCGCGAAGCGGCGCTGCAGGACGTCCCCATGGCGGTGTCGGCCTTCTCCGCCGAGACCCTGCGGGCCTCGCGGCTGGACGGGCCCAGCGAACTTTTCCGGGCGATCCCCAACACCAACTTCTCGCGCTCGAACTTCGGCACCTACAACCTGTCGATCCGCGGCATCGGCTCGAAGTTCATCGGCCTGTCGGGCGAGTACGGCGTCAGCGTGCACGTCAACGCCACGCCGCTGACCTTCAGCCGGCTGGCCGACGCCCAGTTCTTCGACGTCGAGCGGGTGGAGGTGCTGCGCGGCCCGCAAGGCGCCCTCTACGGCCGCAACGCCACCGGCGGTGCAGTTAACGTCCTCACCGTCCGCCCGACCGACCGCTTCGAAGGCTCGGTCACGGCCGAGTACGGCAACTACGACACGGTGCGCCTGCAGGGCGCGCTGAACCTGCCGCTGAACGAGATGATGGCGCTGCGGCTGGCCGGCTTCGCGCTGAAGCGCGACGGCTTCGCCACCAACACGGTGACCGGCAACGACATCGACGACCGCGACATCCAGGCCTTCCGCGCCAGCTTCCGGCTGCAGCCCAACGAGGTCCTCGACCTCAACGTCATGTGGGAGCATTTCAACGAGAAGGACAGCCGCACGAGGGTCGGCAAGCAACTCTGCATCCACGATCCGGGGCCGGCCTCGATCGGCGCCGTGCCGGTGCTGGGCGTCAACCGCGGCTACCTGAGCCAGGGCTGCCAGCCGGGATCCCGCTATTCGCCGGACGCCTATGGGGCGGTGAACTCGCTGGCGACGCTCGCCGGCATCACCCTGCCGCTGATCGGCATGGCCCCCGGCGACGTCTTCGCCGGCCGGGTGCAGGATCCCGACCTGCGCCACATCGAAGCGGTCCGCGATCCGCTCTATGCGGTGCGCACCAACCTCTTCCAGATCGACGCCAAGCTGCGCCTTCGACCGGGCCTGACGCTGCAGTCGCTGACCGCCTTCAACTACGACCACGCCTATTCCTACCAGGACTACCTGCGGGTCACGCCGAGCGTCCCGTTCACGCCGGTCGGGCCGGCGGCGGCGCTGTTCCCCGGCGGCTATGTCGACGACGGCCAGGTCGGCCGCGCCAACGCCCTGCGCGGGTTCGACTACTATCCGACGCGGTCGAAGGAGTTCTTCCAGGAGGTCCGGCTCTATTCGAACTTCGACGGGGCCTGGGACTTCACCCTCGGCGCGGCGCACCGCGAATTCTCGGTCGACAGCCATTACTACGTGCTGTCGAACGGGCTCACCGCCTTCGCCAAGGTGCAGAACGCCGCCGCGGCCTCCAGCGGCCTGGTCCCGTACTACGTCGACCCGGCCTTCCCGCCGGACGGGACCGGACACAATTATTACGACAACCAGAGCGCCAACCGCATGCGCTCGAGCTCGGTCTACGGCGAGCTCATCTGGCGGCCGACCGCGGCGCTGAAGCTGACCGGCGGGCTGCGGGTGACCGACGCGCGCAAGGCCAGCGAACCCAGCCCGATCACCCTGCTCGCGCCGCCGACCCTGGCGGCGACCCCGCCGGCCTCCGGCACGCGGGTCAATCCCGCCTTCAACGGCGGCCGCGGCCATCCGCCGGCGCCGCTGCTCACCGAGAACGACACCTCGACCACCGGCCGGCTCAATCTGGAGTGGACGCCGACGCTCGGCTTCACCGACCACAGCATGGTCTACGCCAGCTATTCGCGCGGCTATAAGGGCGGCGGCTTCAACACCCCTTGCGACCTGCAGAGCCCGGGCTGCGGTTCGGTGCCGCAAACCTTCGCGCCGGAGCACGTCGACGCCTTCGAGATGGGGACCAAGAACATCCTCGCCGGCGGGCGGCTCGCGCTCAATCTGACCGGCTTCTACTACAACTACGACGGCTACCAGGTGGCCGGGACGATCAACAAGTCGTCGGTCAACCAGAACATCGACGCCCAGATCTACGGCCTCGAGTTCGAGAGCGTCTGGGAACCCGTCGCCGACCTGCAGCTCAACCTGGCCGCCGGCTGGCTGAAGACGACGATCCGCGACGGGGCGGTGATCGACACCTTCAACCGCACCCAGGGCGATCCGCGGCTGGCGGTGATGAAGGCGCAGGACGCCTCGAACTGCGTCGTCAACCGCGCGGCCCTGGCCACGCTCGTCGCCATCCAGCAGGGGCTGCCCGGCGCGCCCGCCATCCGCGGCGTGACCGGCAATCCGGGCGCGCTGCTCGCCGCCTGCTCGGGCGCCTATTCCGCGCTCGGGCTCTACAACTACGCCGGCACGAACCTCGTCACCGCCCCGATCGCGGTCAACAACGCGCCGGCGGCCAACTCCATCGTGCAGGTCGGCCAGGGCGTGCCGGTGTCGCTGCGCGGCAACCGCCTGCCGAACGCGCCGGAGTGGACCGTCTCGTTCGGCGCCCAGTACAGCTGGAACGTCGCCGCATGGCGCGCGACCCTGCGCGGCGACTACTACCGGCAGGGCGACAGCTATGCGCGGATCTTCAACTCCGAAAGCGACAAGCTGAAGGGCTATCCGCTGGTCAATGCGACGCTCAGCTTCCAGGGCCCCGCCCGGGACCTCGAGGTGCTGCTGTACGTCAAGAACCTGACCGACGAGACGCCGATCACCGACATCTACCTGACCGACGACTCCTCGGGGCTGTTCACCAACACCTTCACCCTGGACCCGCGCACCTACGGCGTGGCTGTGACCAAACGCTTCTGATCGCGCATCTTGCGCCCCCGCCGCCGATGACCTAACCGCAACGCTGAATTTTCGGGGGCGCCGCGGTCCCCGCCAATGCGGGGGAGAACATGGCCGAGAAGACGCCTGCGCCGCCGTCGCTGGATGACGTCCGCGCGCGGATCGACGCCATCGACTCCGAACTGCTCAAGCTGGTCGACGAGCGCTCGGCGCTGGCCCGCGAAGTCGCCGCGGCCAAGGCCGCCGCCGGCGACACCGAACGCTTCGGCCTGCGCCCGGCCCGCGAGACTCAGGTGCTGCGCAAGCTGCTCGGGACCCGCCGCGTCGCCGCCCGTCCGCCGCTGGTGGTGCGCATCTGGCGCGAACTGATGGCCGACAGCCTCAGCCTGCAGGGCCCGTTCCACGTCAGCGTCTGGGGCGGCAAGGATCCCGGCCGGGTGATGGAGCTGACCCGCATGCGCTTCGGCGCGGCGCCGCCGATCAGTCAGGTCGCCAAGCCGGAGGATGCGCTGGCCGCCGCCCGCGGCCGCGGCGGCGTCGCGGTCGCCGCGCTGACCCCCGACAACGCCTGGTGGGGCCGGCTGCTGGCCGAGCCGCGGCTGAAGGTCTTCACCACCCTGCCGTGCCTCGCCGCCTGGGGTCCGTTGACCGCGCTCGGCGTCGCCGACGTCGAGATCGAGCCGACCGGCGACGACCGCACCTTCTGGGTCACCGACGCGCCCCAGGGCGCCGGGGCGATCGTCGAGGCGCTGAGCCGCGACGGGGTCGCCGCGACCCTGATGCTGGAGGCCGGCGGTCTGAAGCTGTTCGTCCTCTCCGGATTCTACCAGCCCGACGATCCGCGGCTGGCCCGCGCGCCGGGCCGGCTTTCCGGCGTCATCGGGGCTGCGCCGGCGCCGCTGGACGTGTAAGAGGCGAGCCTCAGCCTGCTCAAGGCTCGGTTCTCCTTACGGTTCGTCAGATGTCCGGATCTCCCACGCCCAGCGACCGCGGGCGCGCCTCGCGCCCCCTTCCCAAGCCCGGCATCCTCGACATCCACGCCTACGTCCCCGGCAAAGCCAAGGCCGAAGGGGTCGAGAACCCGATCAAGCTGTCGGCCAACGAGAACATCCTCGGCTCCAGCGAACGGGCGCGCGAGGCCTACGCCGGCGCCGTGAACGAGTTGCACGTCTATCCGGACAGCCGCACCACCATCCTGCGCACCGCGATCGCCGAGACGTACGGCCTGGAGCCGGAGCGGCTGATCTTCGGCTGCGGCTCGGACGAGGTCTTCGCGATCCTCAACCAGACCTTCCTCGAGCCTGGCGACAACATCGTCCAGGGCGAGTTCGCCTTCGCCGCCTTCGCCATCGGCGCCTACGCCTGCCAGGCCGAGGTGAAGATCGCCCGCGAGCCGGACTATCGCATCGACGTCGACGAGATCCTCAAGGTGGTCGACGAGCGCACCCGGCTGGTGTTCCTCGCCAACCCGGGCAACCCGACCGGCACCTGGATCCCGTTCTCCGAGGTCCGCCGGCTGCACGAGGCGCTGCCGCCCAGCGTCGTGCTGGTGCTCGACGGCGCCTATTCCGAGTTCGTCACCGACCCCAGCTTCAACGACGGGCTGGAATACGCCCGCACGGCGAGCAACGTCGTCGTCACCCACACCTTCTCCAAGCTGCACGGCCTGGCGGCCCTGCGCGTCGGCTGGGGCTACGGCCCGGCCGAGATCATCGCCGCCATGGACCGCATCCGCCTGCCGTTCAATACCTCGATCCCGGCCCAGCGCGCCGCCGTCGCGGCGTTGGCCGACGACGACTTCCAGGCCCGCTCGATCGCCCTGGTCGACCAATGGCGGCCGTGGTTCGAGCAGCAGCTCGGCGGCCTCGGCCTCGACGTGGTCCGCCCCTCGGCGGCCAACTTCGTGCTGGTCGGCTTCCCCAAGGTCGCGGGCCGCACCGCCGTCGAGGCGGAAGCCTTCCTGGCCGCCAGGGGCCTGCTGGTGCGCGGCGTCACCAACTACGGCCTGCCCGACCACCTGCGGATCACCATCGGCCTGGAAGAGCACAACCGCGCCGTGATCGACGCCCTGACGGACTTCTTCAAGCGATGAGCCGCAACCTGAAAACGGGCGTCATGTACCCGCGGATGGCGGTGATCGGCTGCGGCCTGATCGGTTCGTCGGTGATCCACGCCGCCCGCGCCGCGGGCGTGGTCGGCGACGTCGCCGTCGCCGACGCCTCGGCCGAGCATCGCGCGCGCATCCAGGAGCTCGGCTACGCCGACCTGGTCACCGCCGACCCGGCCGAGGCCGTCAAGGACGCCGATCTGGTGGTGCTGGCGGTGCCGGTGCTGGCGATGAGCGGCGCGCTGGCTCAGGCCGCCCCGGCGCTGAAGCCGGGCGCCACGGTGACCGACGTCGGCTCGGTGAAGTCCGCCGTCGCCGAGGTGCTGACGCCGCTGATTCCCGATGGCGTCTTCCTGGTCCCCGGCCACCCGATCGCCGGCACCGAATACTCCGGCCCCGACGCCGGCTTCGCCGAGCTGTTCCAGAACCGCTGGGTGATCCTCACCCCGCTGTCGCGCGAGGACGATCCCTACCTCGAGGCCGCGCAGCAGCTGGTCGACTTCTGGCGCGCCCTCGGCGCCAACGTCGACCGGATGGACGACAAGCACCACGACCTGGTGCTCGCGGTCACCAGCCACCTGCCCCACCTGATCGCCTACAACATCGTCGGCACCGCCGCCGACCTGGAGGAGGTCACCCAGGCCGAGGTGATGAAGTATTCCGCCGGCGGCTTCCGCGACTTCACCCGCATCGCCGCCTCCGACCCGACCATGTGGCGCGACATCTTCCTGGCCAACAAGGACGCGGTGCTGGAGATCCTCGGCCGCTTCACCGAGGACCTGCAGGCGCTGTCGCGGGCGATCCGCTGGGGCGAGGGGGACAAGCTGTTCGAGCTCTTCACCCGCACCCGCGCCATCCGCCGCGGCATCGTCGCCGCCGGCCAGGAAACCCCCGAAGCCAACTTCGGCCGCGACCACCGGACGCCCTAACCTCGGCTGTCATCCCGGTTTCGCGCAGCGAAGACCGGGACCCGAGAACACGGCGCAGCAGATCCCTCACGCGTCGTCGCGCCCTCTCCGTCCCCGCCGTGTGCTTGGGTCCCGGACAAGCCGCTCGCGCGGCTTTCCGGGATGACGGCTATGGTTGGGCAACCGGGAGGATCAGATGAGCGCAAAAAACCCGAACGGACGCCCCGTCGCGGTGGTGATCGGCGCCACCTCGAAGTGGCAGGCGGACGGCGCCAACACCCGCCTCGTCCGTGGCGGCGCGGCGGTCGACGACGGCGACGTGCCGGTCAGCGCCCGCTGGGGGGCCGGCGGGGCCATCGCCCAGAAGTTCGCCCGGGAAGGCTGCTTCGTGGTCATGACCACCCGGAGCCGGGCCAACGCCGAGCCGCTCACCCAGGCGATCGCCGAGCAGGGCGGCGAAGGCATGATCGTCGAGCTGGACCTGGCCTCGCCGGCTTCGATCACCGCCGCCTTCGCCGAGATCCGGCGCGACGCCGGCGACCCGGAGGTGTTGGTCTACAACGCCGGCTACCTCGAGGGCCGTCAGTTGCCGAAGGAGCAGGAGCTCCTGGAGTTCTTCCCGCCGGAGATGTTCGAGACCGCCATCGACGTCGCCTGCCGCGGGCCGTTCCTGGTCGCCAAGGAGGTGCTGCCGGCCATGCGTCAGAACGGCCGCGGCTCGGTGCTGTTCTCGAACAATCCGCAGTCGCTCCGCGGCCGCAAGCGCGGGACCGGCCAGTCGCTCTACTATCCGCGGGTGATGCTGCGCACCCTCGCCCAGGTGCTGACCGAGGAATACACCGCGCACGGGGTGCACGTGGCCAATGTGATCATCGACGGCGTGATCGACGCGCCCGGCATCCGCGGCGTCTACGGCGCCGTCCCGGTGATGGACCCGGCGAAGATCGCCGACGCCTTCTGGTGGCTGCACACCCAGGATCCATGCTGCTGGACGCACGAGATCCAGCTCACCCCGGCCCCGCAGCCGCCGACGGTGTGAATCCCCACCCCACTGTCATCCCGGTTTTCGCGCAGCGAAAGACCGGGCCCCATGAACACGGCGCTTAATTCTCAAGCCGCTCATCCCCGCGAAAGCGGGGACCCAGGTTCTTTTGTTCTGCTGAGACGGCGGCGGCGCATGACGCAAGACGCCAGGATCCCCGCTTTCGCGGGGACGCGCGGGATGGGGAGAACCCCGCGCACCTACCAGCTAGGATTGCTGCGGCGGTCCCAAAAACGCCTCCACCGCCTCGATCGCCTCGACCAGGCTGACCCGCTGGATCTCCACCCCCTCGGGGAGCGCCGAGAACAGCCGCGTCGGAGCCTGGGCGTCGAGCATGACGAAACAGCCCTGGTCGTCGGCCCGACGGATCAGCCGGCCGAACGCCTGGGCGATCCGTCCGCGGGCGACGGCGTCGTCATAGCCCTTGCCGCCGAACCGCGCCCGGCGGGCCTTGTGCAGGATGTCGGGCCGGGGCCACGGCACCCGGTCGAACACCAGGAGCCGCAGCGAACGGCCCGGCACGTCGACGCCGTCGCGCACCGCGTCGGTGCCCAGCAGGCAGGCGTCCTGCTCGGCGCGGAAGATGTCGACCAGCGCGCCGACCTCCAGCGGGTCGACGTGCTGGGCGTAGAGCGCCAGGCCCTTGTCGGCCAGCGGCGCGGCGATCCGCTCGTGCACCGCCTTCAGCCGGCGGATCGCAGTGAACAGGCCCAGGCCGCCGCCGCCGGCCGCCAGGAACAGCTCGCGCATCGCCGCCGCCACCTGCCGGGCGTCGTCGCGGGAGACGTCGGTCACGACCAGCGCCTTCGCCTGGTTGGCGTAGTCAAACGGCGAGGCGAGCTTCAGCGTCTTCGGCCGGTCCGGCAGCCGGGCCGCGCCGGTGCGCATCTCGGCCAGAGCGAAGGGATCGTCCAGCGCCGGGTCGGCGAGCGTGGCGCTGGTCACCAGCACCCCGTGCGCCGGGGCGATCACCGCATTGGTCAGCGGTTCGGTCGGATCGACCCAGTGCCGGCGGCAGGCGGCGTCGACCACCCGGCCATAGAGGAAGGTCGCCTCGAACCAGTCGACGAAGTCGGGGTCGTCCTCGCTGTCCTCGTCGATCGCCCGCAGCATCGAGCGCCACGCCGGCAGCGTCATCCGCGCGCGCTTATCAAGCCCCCGCAAGGCGCCCTCGATCCTGGCCCGCTCGGAGGGGCCCAGGGTCGCGGCCTCGGCGTCGAGCACGTCTTCCAGATGACGGACCAGCGCCAGCATCGGGGCCTCGATCTTGGCGATCGCCGCGGCGGCCTCGCGCGCTGTGCTCCGCACCAGGTCGAGCGCCGGCCGCGCCGCGCACTCCATGCCGACGTCGGAGGACGTGGCCCGGGCGCGCAGCTGGTCGATCACCGCCACCAGGAAGCTCTCGATCGGCCCGCTCGGGTTCACCTCTCCGTTCGGCGGCGCGATCCGGCCGGACCAGCCCTCGCCCGGCAGGGCGGCCGCCGCCCGGGTGGCGTCCAGCAGCACCTGCTTGCCGTCCTCCTCGCCGCCCAGCACGTCGAGCAGCCGGGCCTCCAGCCCGCGCCCCCGCCGCCCGCGGCCTTCCGGCCCGCGGATCCAGCGGCGCAGCTCGGCGGCCTCGGCGCCGGACAGGGCCGCGGAAAACGCGCTGTCGGCGGCGTCGAACAGGTGGTGGCCCTCGTCAAAGACGATCCGCTTCAGCTGGCTGGTCTCGTTGTCGGCCTTGGAGCCGCGCGCCGCCCGCGCGCCGTCGAACGCCGCCTGGGTCAACACCAGGGCGTGGTTGGCGATGACGATGTCGGCCCGGCGCGAGCCGCGGATCGCCTTCTCGACGAAACAGGTGCGGTAGTGGGCGCAGCCGGCGTGGATGCACTCGCCGCGCCGGTCGACGAGGTTCGCCGCGCTGGCCTGGGCCGCCGGGGCCACGTGGAACAGGGTCGGCAGCCAGGCCGGGAAGTCGCCGCCGGTCATGTCGCCGTCGCGGGTCACCCGCGCCCAGCGCGCCGCCAGCCCCATGCCGACGAGGTCGCCATTGCCCAGTTGCGCGGCGTTGGTCGCGTCCTGGAAGTTCAGCAGGCACAGGTAGTTCTCGCGGCCCTTGCGGACCACCGCCTTCTTCGCCCGCACCTTCGGGTCGGGGAAGATCGCCTGGCTCTCGCGCTCGATCTGCCGCTGCAGGGCGCGGGTGTAGGTCGAGACCCACACCGCCGGGCCGTTGGCCTCGGCCCACAGCGAGGCCGGGGCCAGGTAGCCCAGGGTCTTGCCGACGCCGGTGCCGGCCTCGGCCAGCATCATCCGCGGCTCGCCCTCGCGCTCGCGCGGCTGGAAGGCGAAGGCGGCCTCGGCCGCGAAGGTCGCCTGGGCCGGCCGGGCCTCGGCGAGTCCGGCCTGGGCCAGCAGCGCCTTCAGCCGCTCGGCCGCGTCCGCCGCCTCGATCGGCCGCGAGCCCGCCTCGCCCGGCGGCGCTTCGGCCTCCCACTCGACCAGCCGGGTCCAGACGTCGAGGCCGGAGGTGCGGAACATGTTGCCGACGGGGGCCGAGCGCAGGGCGCCGATCGTCGCCGGGCCCCAGGCCCAACCGCCTCTGGCCAGGGTCTCGGCGGTCGCCAGCGCCTCCTCCCGCGAGGGCTCCGGCGCCGCGGCGAGCTCCGCCAGCAGCACCCGGCAGGCCTCGCGCAGCGCCGCGGCCTGGGCCGGCGCGCCCTTCGGCTCCGGCAGCCCGAGCGCCTGGGCCAGTCCCGCCGCCGAGGGGGCGCAGAACCGCGCCGGCCGCACGAAGGCGAACAGCTCCATGGCGTCGAACAGGCCGGGGCCGCGCGGCGGCGCATGCAGGCCGAGCCGGCGCGCGGTCATCGCCGCATGCGCCAGCAACACCGGCCCACGCTCGAACAGGTCGCGGGCGTCCGGCGGCCGCAGCGGCTGGGCGCCGGCGGCGTCGGCCACCGCCGCCCGCGGCCCGGGCAGCACCACGAGCGCGGGCGCGAGGTCGATGCTGGCGGCAGGGGCGTTCACGCCCCACTGCTAGCGCCATTCCCCGGTGAACGAAACGGAAACCGGCCTCGCACATTGGGAAGATGACAGAGCCGTTCAGCGAGGGTTCAGGGAGCGAGCATTAACTATCTGTTAGTTCGGTCGTTTCTGTGAGGGGCGAGAGGCGGCCCAGGAGGTCGAACGATGCGCAAGACATTCACCGCGCTCGCCGCCGCCCTGGTCTTCGGCGGCGCCCTCGCCGCGACGGCGACCCCGGCCGACGCGCGGCCCCATGGCGGCCGAGGCGGCTATGGCTACGGCGGTTACGGCCAGGGCGGCTATGGCGGCTACGGCTATGGCCGCGGCTATCACCACGGTCACCACGACAACGACGCGGGCGTCGCGGTCGCCGCCGGCGTCGTCGGCCTAGCCTTGGGCGCGGCACTGGCCAGCGGCTACAACAATCGCGGCTACTACAACGGGGGCTCGTACTACGGGGGCCGCGGCTACTACGGCGGCGGCTATAACGGTCGCGGCTACTACGGCCAGCCCTACAACGGAGGCTACTATGGCGGCGCGCCCTACGCCTATCCGCGCTCGGGCTACTACCGCGGCTACGCCCCCGGGTACGGCTATGGCCAGGGCTACGGCTATCGCACCTGCGTCGGCCGCAACTGGGTGTACGACCCCTACATCGGCCGCCGCGTGCTGGTGAAGTCGCGCTACGCCTGCTGACCGCAGCGCTCCAGAAGACCCGGCGAAACGGAACGGGAACGTGCTATAGCCGCGGACCATGGCTGACGCCGCAGGTCCCGCCGCAGACCTCCTGCCACCCCGCTTCCGCGCCTGGTTCGAGCGCCGCGGCTGGACGCCGCGCGCCCACCAGCTGGCCATGGTCGAGAAGGGCCGCGAGGGCCGCGACGCCCTGCTGATCGCCCCGACCGGCGGCGGCAAGACGCTGGCCGGCTTCCTGCCCAGCCTGATCGAACTCTCCGAGCGCCCAGCCGCCAACACCCGGCCCGGCCTGCACACCCTCTACATCTCGCCGCTGAAGGCGCTGGCCGTCGACGTCGAGCGCAACCTGATGGCGCCGATCCTCGAGATGGGCCTGTCGGTGACGGCGGAATCCCGCACCGGCGACACCGGCCTCTCGCGCCGCCAGCGCCAGCGAGTGAAGCCGCCGGACATCCTGCTGACCACGCCGGAGCAGCTCGCCCTGCTCTGCGCCTGGGAGGGCGCGCGGCTGTTCTTCGAGGATCTGCGCTGCGTCATCCTCGACGAGATCCACACCCTGCACGCCTCCAAGCGCGGCGACCTGCTGGCGCTCGACCTCGCCCGGCTGCAGCAGTTCGCCCCGTCCCTGCGCCGCGTCGGCCTCTCGGCGACCGTCGACGACCCGGCGGTGATCAAGCGCTGGATGGGGCATCATGCGAACGCCCCCTCCATCTCGGCGCTGCGCGCCGATCCACCTCCCCCGCTGCGCGGTGGAGGATCTGGGTCGGAGATGCTCCACCGCAAAGCGGGGGAGGTGTCGGCGAAGCCGACTGAGGGGGCGTTAGCTGAGCACCGAGCCGCTCCCGGCGCTGCAGAAGACCCCGCCACCATCGACCTCGTCACCGGCCCGGCCGGCGCGGCGCCGATCGTCGAGGTGCTGCTGTCCGAGGGCCGTGTGCCGTGGTCCGGCCACACCGCCCAGCACGCCATGGCCGAGGTCTACGAGGTCATCCGCCGCGCCCGCACGGCGCTGGTGTTCGTCAACACCCGGTTCCAGGCGGAGTTCGCCTTCCAGGAGCTCTGGCGGCTGAACGACGACGCTCTGCCGATCGCCCTGCACCACGGCTCGCTGGCCGCCGAGCAGCGGCGCAAGGTGGAGGCGGCGATGGCCCGCGGCGAGCTTAGGGCGGTGGTCTGCACCTCCACCCTCGACCTCGGCATCGACTGGGGCGACGTCGACCTAGTGATCCAGCTCGCCTCGCCGAAAGGCGCTTCGCGCATGGTCCAGCGGATCGGCCGCGCCAACCACCGGCTGGACGAGCCCAGCCGCGCCCTGTTCGTGCCGGCCAACCGCTTCGAGATGCTGGAGTGCCAGGCCGCCCGCGAGGCGATCGCCGAGAACGCGCTTGACGGCGAGCCGGCGCGGGGCGGCGCGCTCGACGTGCTGGCCCAGCACGTCATGGGCTGCGCCTGCTCCGAGCCGTTCGACTTGCTGGCGCTCTTCGACGAGGTCCGTTCCGCCGGCCCCTACCGCGATCTCGCCTGGGAGGACTTCGAGCAGGTCGTCGATTTCGTCTCGACCGGCGGCTACGCGCTGAAGACCTACGACCGCTTCCGCCGGATCATCAAGGGCGAGGACGGGCTCTGGCGGGTGCGCAACGCCCAGACCGCCCAGCGCCACCGGCTGAACGTTGGCGCGATCGTCTCGCCGGCCATGCTGTCGGTGCGGCTTGCCGGCCGCCGCGGCGGCGTCGGCCGCAAGATCGGCGAGGTCGAGGAGGGCATGCTGGAGATGCTCGACCCCGGCGACACGTTCATCTTCGCCGGCCAGGTCTGGCGGCTGATGGGGGTGACCAATCTCGACGTGCTGGTCAGCCCGGCCCCCAACTCCGACCCCAAGATGCCGTCATGGGGCGGCTCGAAGTTCGCCTTGTCGACCTTCCTCGCCCGCCGGGTGCGGCAGCTGATGTTCGACGAGCGGCACTGGACGGTGCTGCCGCCGGACGTGCGCGAGTGGCTGGAGGCCCAGCGCGACCGCTCGCGCATCGTCGCCGAGGACGAGATGCTGCTGGAGACCTTCCCGCACGGGAAGCGCTTCTTCATGGTCTGCTACCCGTTCGAGGGCCGGCTGGCGCACACCACCCTGGCGATGCTGCTGACCCGGCGGCTAGAGCGCGCCGGCGCCGGGCCGCTGGGCTTCGTCTGCAACGACTATGCGCTGGCGATCTGGGCGCTGAAGCCGCTCGACGGGCTCGACTTCGACCAGCTGTTCGCCGAGGACATGCTGGGCGACGACCTCGAAGCCTGGCTGGCGGAAAGCTTCATGATGAAGCGCGCCTTCAAGGGCTGCGCTGTGATCGCCGGCCTGATCGAGCGCCGCTTCCCCGGCGATCAGCAGAAGACCGGCCGGCAGATCACCTTCTCCACCGACCTCATCTACGACGTCCTGCGCCGCCACCAGCCCGACCACCTGCTGCTGCGCTGCGCGCGGGCCGATGCGGCGACCGGCCTCATCGACGTGGCGCGGCTGGCGCAGATGCTGGCGCGGATCCGCGGCCGGATCCGGCACGCGCCCCTCGACCACCTGTCGCCGTTCTCGGTGCCGATCCTGCTGGAGATCGGCAAGGAACGGTCGCCAGGCGCGGCGGGCGAGGCCATCCTGGCTGAGGCGGAAGACGAGCTGATCGCCGAGGCTTTGACGTTGTGAACGGGGCCATGCTGCAAGAACCGGCTGAGACCTTCGCCTACGACTTCGCCCTCGCGACCTGCGGCTCGCTGCGCACCGGCGTGGCCGGCGCGACGGTGACGCTGAGGGCGTCCGGCGCGCTGTGGCTCGAGGCGGAAGGCGCGCTGATCGTCGCCGACCTGCACCTGGAGAAGGGCTCGTCTTACGCCCGGCGCGGCCAGATGCTGCCGCCCTACGACACCGCCGAGACGCTCGGCCGCCTGGAGGCGGAGGTCGCCCGCCTCGCGCCGCGCGTGCTCGTGCTGCTCGGCGACAGCTTTCACGACGGCGACTCCGAGGCCCGCCTGCACGTCGCCGATGCCGCGCGGCTCGTCGGGCTGGCGCGCGGCCGCCAGCTGGTCTGGGTGGTCGGCAACCACGACGCCGACGGCCCGCGCGCGCTGCCGGGCGAGCGCGCCGACGACCTCAGCCTCGCCGGCCTGCAGCTGCGCCACGAGCCACGGGCCGGCCCACAGGCCGGCGAGGTCTCGGGCCACCTGCACCCGGCCGCCAAGGTCCGCAGCCCGCGCGGCGCGGTGCGGCGGCGCTGCTTCGCGACCGACGGCGAGCGGCTGATCCTGCCGGCCTTCGGCGCCTACGCCGGCGGCCTCAATGTGCGCGATGCGGCCTTCGCCGGCCTGTTCCGCCGCCCGCTGCTGGCCGGCGCGCTCGGCCGCGACCGCGTCCACGCCATCGGCTGGCGCTCGCTCGCGGCGGATTGAACCTTACTCCGCTCATCCCGGCGAAGGCCGGGACCCAGATGGCAAGCGCCGGCGCGACCGGACCCTCGCCTCTTCCCACACGCTCAGGCTGGACCTGGGTCCCGGCCTTCGCCGGGATGAGCGGGTGGGTTTACCTCAGCTGCGCAGCGCGTGCTCCAGCCCGTTTTCATCCCGTCATGGCCCGGCTTGTCCGGGCCACCCAGCCCAAACCGCCAGCCTCAGTTGCTGCAGAACGCCACTGGGATGGATCACCCGGACACGCCGGGTGATGACGAATGTAATGAAGCGTTGCCGCCTCAGCTGCGCAGCGCGTGCTCCAGCGCCACCGCCAGCGAGACGCAGGCCGCGCCGGTGATCGCCGTCGACAGCAGCGGGAAGCGCGCTGCGGTTTGCGGCGCGGCGTGGTCGGACAGCCACTGGGTCATGAAGGCCGCCAGGTAGGCGACCAGGGTCCACGGCAGCTCCAGCCGCCAGCGCAGCAGCAGCAGCCCCCAGGCGACGACGCCGAACAGCACCGCCCCGGCCAAGCGGCCGCGACGCGGCACGCGGCGGCCGCTCTCCAGCCCCCAGCGCACGCCGGCCAGGAAGGACAGCACCACCGCCGACCAGGTCAGCAGCACGCTGATCGCCGGACGCGCCACCGTTTCCGGGCCAAAGCCGTAGACCACCGCAGAAACCGGGAACGGCGCCAGCGCCAGCCCGGCCATGAGCCACAGCGACATCGGCGCGGACTCGCGCGTGCGGATTGCGCCGATGGCGCTGTCGTCGGTGACCAAGCTCGATCCCTCCCCCGGGTGCGGCGAAGCTAGCCTGTTCCGCCCAGCGGCCCAAGCCTGAGACGGCCCTTAACGGGCCGCCACCTGCTGCACCGCGCCGGCGTGGCTGCGGACGGCGAAAGCGTGCGCCGCCTGCTCGGCGGCGGCGCGCTGCGCCGGCGTCAGCTGCGCCTGCAGGACCTGGGCGTTGCTGCGGGCCTGGGCGTCGCCGCCGGCCGCGGCGATGGTGAACCATGTGTAGGCCTGCACCGGGTCCCGGGCGACGCCGCTGCCGGACTGGTAGAGCAGGCCGAGGTTGAACTGGGAGTCGACGATCCCCTGCTCCGCCGCCGCCCGGAACCAGCGGGCCGCCGCGGTCAGGTCCTGCGCCCCGCCTTCGCCGCGGAAGTCGAACAGCGCCAGATTGTGCATGGCCGCCGCGTCGCCGCCTTCCGCCGCCCGTTCGGTCCAGCGCCGCGCCTCGGCGAGGTTTTGGGTCACGCCGTGCTCACCGGTCTCGTAGAGCTTGCCGAGATAGAACTGCGCCGGCGGATGGCCGGCCTCGGCGATCGCCTTCAGCTTCGCCAGCGCGCCGGGCTCGCCGGCCTCGACGCCGCGTGCGGCCTTGCCGAAGGCGGCCAGCAAGGCGTCGGCCAGCTGCGCCGGCGGGCGGCCGCTGGCGGTCGACGCCGGCTCCAGTCCGCCCAGCGCCTGCGGGCCCAGGGCCACCGCCGCGCGGGCCGGCTGGGCCTGGTCGGCCGCGGCGATCTCGGCTGCGGGGGCCGGCGACGGCCCCTGCATCAACACCACGCCCGCCGCGCCGACGCTCAGGAAAGCGGCGCCGCCGGCGACCATGATCGCGGTCTGTAAGGTCGAGCTCGGCGCGCGGCGCGGCCGCACGCTGAAGAAGCCGCCGCCCAGCGTCGCCGGCCGGCTGGTGCGCCAGCTGGCCTTGGCCTTGGCCTGCAGCCGCTCGGGCTTCTCGGCCGGTGCGGCGGCGCGGGCCGCGGCGCGGGCCTGTTCGATCACTTCGCGGGTCGACAGCGAAGGCTTCACCTCGGCGTCGGCCGGCGGCTCCGGCTGCTCGAGGCCGAACAGGTCCTCTTCCGGCTCCGGGATCGGCGCGAAATCGTCGGTCGGCTCGAAGCGCGCCGCCGCGAAAGGCGGCAGCGCCGGCGGCATGGTGTCGGTGAGGTCGAGCTCCTCGTCCTCGGCCACGTCCTCGGCGCGCGAGAACAGCTCCGGCCCGAACGCCGCGGGCGACGGCGCCGGTGGCGGCTGGATCGCGATCGACGGCGCGGGCACGGGCTCCGCGACGGCGCGCGGCGCTTCGCCCAAGCGCTGCTCCAGCCGGGCGCCGGTCTCCTCCAGCAGGCGGGCGGTGCGCTCCTCGCTCTCGCGGATCTTGTCGGCGAGGTCCTGGGCGGCGCGCTCCTGGCTCTGGGCCATGCGCTCGCTCACCCGGCTGACCTGCTCGCCGACGTCGTCGATCGCCTCGGCGGCGCGACGCTCGGAGACCAGCAGCCGGTCGCTGAGCTTGTCAGTGATCCGGCCGAGCTCGGTGCTGAGCCGCTCGAGCCCTTCGGTCTGGGTCTGTTCGGCGCGGCCCAGCCGGGCCTCCATGGCGCCGGCGACGCGGGCCATCTCGCCGCCGACCTGGGCGATCGCTGCGGCGTTGCGGTCCTCGGAATCCTGCAGCCGGCGGTTCAGGCTGTCGGCCATGCCCAACACGTCGCGGCCCATCTGCTGGATCGCGCGGGCGGAGCGCTGCTCGGCGGCCTTCACCTCGGCCGCCAGCTCGGCGAAGCGGCGGTCGACCCGGCCGCCGTCCACCGCCTTCAGCCGCTCCGACACCTGGGTGCGGGCGGCCTCGACCTGTTCGGTCAGCGCCTGGGCGAGGGCTTCGAATTTCTGGGCGTCGCCGCCGCGGCCGCCTTCGACCGCGCCGACCCGCGTGTCGAGCGTCGCCAGCGAGCGGCGCAGCGCGTCGAGCGCCTCGGCGGTGTGGCGCTCGGCGTTGGCCAGTCGGTCGCCCAGCCGCTGGACGACTTCGTCCATGAACTTCGCTGGATCGCGCGCCTCGGTGCGCGCCAGCCGCGCCTCCAGGGCCGCGACGCTGTCGCGCGCCCGCCCCTCGGATTCATAGATCTGTGCGGAGACCCGGCCGACCGACTGCTCCAGCGCGCGTAGCGCCTCGGTCGAACGCGGCCCGGCGGCCGCCTCGCTCTCCAGCCGGCGCAGCCGTTCGGCGAGCCGCGCGCCTTCGCTGCTGATCCGGTCGACGGCGCCGTCGACGCGGGTCGCGACCGCCAGGCTCTCGCGCTCGGAAGCCTCGATCCGCGCCACCGCCTGGCGCACGGAATGCTCGATGCTGGAGACCGCCAGGCCGGTGCGGGTCTCCGACGCCTCCAGCCGGTCGGTCAGGCGGTCCAGGGCGTGGGCGACGCGGCCCAGGTCGTCGCCGCGCGGGGCCGGCGTCTCGGCCACCAGCCGCGGCCGCGGCGGCGGATCCGGGAAGCGCGCCGGCGGTTCGGGCGCGGCGTACGGCGCAGGCTCCGACGCGGCGGTTTCGGCCCCGTCGTCCTCAAGGATTACGCGATTAAGCCACTCGCCCAGGGTCATGCCCGAACGGCGGGCATGGTCCTTCGCGACCTCACGAGCCTTGGGGTCTATCCCCTTAACGCTCCAGGGCGCCCCCGCCGTCATCGAATCGATCTCCCCAGCCACCTTGAGGCTAGGCGCCGATGGGTAGGGGTGTAAACGAGACCTTAACACCACATCTAGCGGTTCACCCACAGAGCTGTGGATGATCCGACCGCGGATCCGCCGCGCGGGCTTCAACCGCGGCGCGTGCTGCGCTACCGCGATGGCCATGGGCCTGACGCTCACCCTTTCGCTGCTCGCCGGCTGCGTGGCGCTCGCGGTCTTCGCCGGCTGGCGCGGCGCCCGCCCGCCCGACCTGATGCGCGGTCCCCGGCTGATGCCGTGGAGCCTGCTGATGACGCTGGCCGCCTGCGCCGCGGTAGTGCTGCTGGTGCACGTGGTCAATCTGCTCGGCGTGAAGACCGGGAGCTAACTCCTCCGCTCATCCCGGCGAAGGCCGGGGAGGACCCAGGTCCAGCCGCAGCGAACGACGGATGGGAGGCGGCGCCAATCGCGCGCCACTCTGAGCCCGCCATCTGGGTCCCGGCCTTCGCCGGGATGGGCGGATCGATAGTCGCTAAGCCGCCGCCTTCACCGGCTTCGGCTCCTCGCGCTTCGGCCGCTTGGTCAGGCCGGCCATCCCGCCCGAGGACAGCAGGCCGACGTCGGCCAGCAGCAGCGGCATGGTCCATTTGTGCGGGGCCGCCACATAGCGCGGCTGCCAAAGCGGGTCGTACTTGTCCTTGTACCGGCGCACGCCCTGGAAATTGTAGATCTCCTCGCCGCGCTCGAAGAGCAGCTTGCCGACCCGGGACATGATCGGGGCCAGCGGCCGGTCGTCGAGCCCGGCCAGCGGCGCCATGCCGAACTCAAAGGCCTCGTAGCCCTGCTCGCGGCCCCAGGCGATCAGCTCGACGAACAGGTAGTCCATGATGTTCTTCGGCGCGTCGTCGGCGTAGCGCATCAGGTCCATCGAGAACGCCCCGCGCCCCGCCGTGGCCCAGATGTTGGCGAACGCCACCGGCTTGCCGTGGTCGCGCACCACCGCCACCGGAAACTCCGCCACATAGCTCGACCGGAAGGCGCCCATCGAGAACGCCTTCTCGCCGCCGGCGTGGTGGCTCAGCCACTGGTCGGAGATCGCCTGCAGCTCGGGCATGACCGCGACCAGCGCATCGCCCTCGAGCACCTCGAAGGTGGCGCCTTCCTCGGCCGCCTTGCGCCAGGCCCGCCGCAGGTTGCCGCGCTTGCGGCCCTCGATCGAGAAGGTCTCGAGCGGCACGGCGGCGGATTCGCCGACCTTCTGGATCGAGAAGCCCAGCTCGACGATGTCCGGCAGGTCCTCGCCGGTCAGGGCGTAGAGGCCCGGCCGCGCGGCGTGGCTGTCGGCGAGCTCGCGGAACCGCCAGAGCAGCTCCAGCCGCTCGTCGCGACGCCCGACCGGCCCGCCCAGGGCGATCCAGCTGCGGCCGCGCACGCCGAACATCAGGAAGCTGTCGCCGGAGTTGGAGAACAGGAACCGCTTGTCGCCCAGCAGCGCCAGGTTGGAGCTCGGCTCGGCGGCCTCGGCCTTGGCCAGGATCGCGCGGACCCGGGCGAACTTCGGGTCGGCCTCGCCGGTCACCGGCGGGGTCGCTGCCGAGACGAACATCCGCCAGAGCCCGAAGATGAACAGGGCCAGCGCCGCGCCCGCCCAGGCGCGGATCGCCCGCGCGGCGTCGGCGTCGGCCATCACCCGCCACCAGGGCTGGCCGGCGTAGTCGGCGTGCTGGAACGACCAGAGCCCGAGCAGCCCCGCGCCCAGCACCGCGCAGGCGGCGGAGAACAGCCAGCCCGGGGTGATCTCCATGCGCGACAGCCGCGCGGTGCGCGGGAAGGCCGCGCGGAACGGCGCCAGCAGCACGGCGAGCGCCACCAGGGCCGCCGTCTCCTCCCAGTTGAAGCCTTTGAGCAGCGCCAGCGGCGCGGCGATCAGCAGCGCCGCCATGGTCGCCGCCCACGCCGCGCCCAGCCGCGCCCGCAGCCCGAAGGCGAGCAGCACCAGCACCAGGCCCATCACGCTGGAGGCGAAGTGGCTGACCTCGATCAGGAAGACCGGCGTGATCGCCAGCAGCCGCATGAAGCGGTAGGGCTCGGAGGGCGTCGCCGCGGAGGCCACCAGCATGATCCCCGCAGCCAGGGTCAGCACCGCCGCCGTCGCCGGCGCGGCGGCGTACAGCGCCGGCTTCAGGTCTTTCCAGAACGGCATTGCGGCGGAGGGCCTCTCCCGTGGCAGGGAGCCCGCTTATAGCTGATTTCCCGTCGTTCCAGGCGCCGGTCGCCGGTTTCCTGACCGGCGCGGCGGACTGCGGCGCCGCAGCAGGCGCGACGCGGCCCGCGAATCCGATAAGCAAGCGCGGATGAGCGGCATCAGCGACCTTGAAATCTACCAGCGGTTCGTCGCGATTGCGGACGAGTTCGACCAGATGACGGCCCGTGGCCCGAGCCTGATCGGCGGCACCGCCCTGAGCACGGCCAACCGCACCCTGCGCGGCATGGCCGCGGCGATCTACGAACACAGCCTGATCGTCGCGGACGACGACGTCCTGCCGCAATAGCGTCAGGCGCCGGCCGGCGGCTATTCCGGCGCGAAGCCGCGCAGCAGTTCCGCCAGCTCCGGCTCGTGGACGAGCTCGGCGGCCTCCTGCGGGCTGGTCCAGCGCCGCACGCGCTGATGCGCCTCGTCCCAGTTCTCCCGCTCGGTCTCGACCTTCAGCGGATAGACCCCGACGCGGACCTTCTGCAGCCGGCCGCTGCTCAGCCGCTTGTCGTAGTGGTAGACGCCGATCTTCTTCGCCACCGCGCCCTCGACGCCGGCCTCTTCGAGCGCTTCGCGCGCCGCCGTCTTCGGCGCCTTCAGCCCCTTGATCGGCCAGCCCTTGGGGATCACCCAGCGGCGGGTCTCGCGCGAGGTGATCAGCAGCACCTCGAGCGCGCCGCCGGCGTCGCGACGCCACGGCAGGGCGGCGGCCTGGGCGCGCGGTTCCCGATCGGGTTCGGCGGGAATTTGGCCCGGCTTGGCCATCAGCCGAAGAACCGGTCGGCCAGCCGCGCCAGGCCGTAGAACATTGCGCCCATCACGGCGGCGATCGGCATGGTGATCACCCAGGCCCAGACGATGCCGGTGGCGAGGTTCCAGCGCACCGCCGACACCCGCCGCGCCGCGCCCACGCCGACGATCGCGCCGGTGATGGTGTGGGTCGTCGAGACCGGCACGCCGATGTGAGTGGCCAGGAACAGCGTGATGGCGCCGCCGGTCTCAGCGCAGAAGCCCTGCTGAGGCGACAGACGGGTGATTTTCGAGCCCATGGTGTGCACGATACGCCAACCGCCCATCAGCGTTCCCATCGCCATCGCCGCCTGGCAGCTCAGCACCACCCACAACGGCACATGGAACTCGCCGCCCAGCTTGCCGTGGGCGAACAGCAGCACGGCGATGATGCCCATGGTTTTCTGCGCGTCGTTGCCGCCGTGCCCGAGCGAATAGAGCGAGGCTGAGACGAACTGCAGCTTGCGGAAGGTAGAGTCGGCCAGCGCCGGGGTGCTCCTGCGGAACACCCAGGAGACGATCAGCACCAGGAGCAAGGCCAGCGAGAAGCCGATCGCCGGCGAAACGACGATCCCGGAAACCGTCTTCAGCACGCCCGACCAGACGATCGGGTCGAGGCCGGCCTTGGCGAAGCCGGCGCCCAGCAGGCCGCCGATCAAGGCGTGCGACGACGACGACGGAATCCCGGCCAGCCAGGTCACCACGTTCCAGGTGATCGCCCCGCCCAGCGCGCCGAAGATCACCGCGTCGGAGATGATGTCCGGGTGGATGATCCCCTTGCCCACGGTGTTGGCGACGTGGAGCCCGAAGAACATGAAGGCGATGAAATTGAAGAACGCCGCCCAGATGACCGCGTAGTTCGCCGGCAGCACCCGGGTCGAGACGATGGTGGCGATCGAATTGGCCGCGTCGTGCAGGCCGTTCAGGAAGTCGAAGATCAGCGCGATGGCGATCAGAAAGAGGAGCATCAGCCCCATTCCGGCGATTTCCACGTGAACGAGACCCTTAGAGGTGCTCGATCAGCACGCCGCTGATCCGGTTGGCCACGTCCTCGAACCGGTCGACCACCTTTTCGAGGTGGTCGTAGATCTCCGAGCCGACGATGAACGCCATCGGATCGCCGCGCGCCGGCCCCTGGAGCAGCGCCGCCATGCCCTTGTCGTAGAGGCCGTCGGAATCCTCTTCGAGGCGGGTGACCTCCTCGGTGATGGTGTTCAGCCGGGTGGCGTTGACCCGCAGCGCGCGCAGCAGCGGCACCGCCTCGGCGGTCAGGTCGGCGGTCTTCACGATCACCTCGCCGAGGGTGACCATGTCCGGCGCAAACTGCCGCTGATCGAACAGGGTGATCACCTTGGCGGTCTTGTGCATCTGGTCGATGGCGTCGTCCATCGAACTGATCAGATCGCGGATGTCGGCGCGGTCGAACGGCGTGATGAAGGTCCGGCGCACCGCCAGCATCACTTCGCGGGTGATCGAATCGGCCTCGGTTTCATGCCGGGCGATGTCGGCGCAGCGCGCCGGCACGCCCTCTCCGCCTTGTTCGAGCAGTTCGCGCAGCGAGCGTGCGCCGGCGCACAGCGTCCGCGCATGCGCCTCGAACATATCGAAGAAGGCTTCCTCGCGCGGCATCAGCGCCTGGAACCACCTCAGCATACGGACAACCTCGCCTCTCCAGCCCAGTTGGGGCGCAGCCCTAAGGCCGGGGAGGTCGCCTGTAAACGGGGCCTAGGCGCGCGGTCCCGCGCGGGTCGGGTCGGAAAGGTGCGCGCGGCGCTAGACCGTCGCCCCATGCTGCGGCTAGAGCACCGTCCATGAGCGAGAGCGACCCCGCCAAGACCGCGCCGGCCGGCTGGGTGATCGGCGTGATGCTGGCCGCCGGCGGCCAGCCGATGCAGCGGCACTATTACGCCGTCGGCCATGCCGACCGCGCCAAGGCGGAATGGACCGCGGTCGACTACGCCGTCACCGCCGGCGAGGTCGCCGCGAGCCCGATCGGCGGCGACGAGCCGGTCGCGGCGCTGCGGCCGCTGACCCGCCTGCGCATGACGACGCTGGGCCTGGCGAGCGGCGAGGTTCGCGAACTGGGCTGGCGCTACCCCCGCCGCTGGCTGACCTAGCGTCAACCGCGACAGCCGAGCCTCGGCCCAAGATCAATCTTCGATTGCACGCAGCGCGTGCCTATTAGCCGCGTTCTGGTGTTGCGGCGCTGTCACCAGTCGCGCGCCCGGAAATCGCGGCAGGGTGGTAACGACCGCGACACAACCCTGACCAACTATTGAAAGTTCTTCAGCGCGAGACTTGCCGGCTGATCGCCGCAGATCACCAGGTCATCTGAACCTCAACTGCATGTGGCAAATTTTTATCTGCACCCACCAATGAATGTCGAGTTCTCGACAGTCTTTGCGTCGCCAGATCGATAACTTGAAACCAACGTCGGACGGCGACGTTTGATTCGCGGTTTCAAGGGCCCTTACTCGCGTTGCAAAATCGCCTGCTTGTGTCTCTGCCCGCCGACGACTTTGCGTTAGTGGCCCCGCACCTCGCCCAGGTCGAGCTCGAGCGCGGCCGGCTGCTGTATGAGCCCGGCGACCGCATCGATTCGGTCTATTTCCCGCACGACGGGGTCATCTCGATGATGACCCTGATGGAGAACGGCGCGGCGATCGAGAGCGCGACCATCGGCCACGAGGGCGCGCTGGGCCTGCACACCGCCGTCACGCCGCGCGTGTCGCTGTCGCGCGCCATCGTGCAGACTCCGGTGAAGGCCAGCCGCATCAGCGCCGCCCATCTGCACGACGCCTGGAGCAAGAGCGCGCGGCTGCGCGAGCTTGTCGAGCGCCACACCGAGGCGCTGTTCGGCCATGCCCTGCAGTCGGTCGGCTGCAACGCCCTGCATTCGGTGGAGGCGCGGTTCTGCCGCTGGCTGCTGACCTGCGACGACCGGATCTCGACCAACACCATCGCCCTGACCCAGGAATTCCTCGCCGACATGCTCGGCGTGCAGCGGACCACGGTGACCGCCGTCGCCCGCAGCCTGCAGGAGAAGGGCGCGATCCAGTACCGCCGCGGCGTGCTCGCGATCATCGACCGCGCCGCGCTCGAGGCGCTCGCCTGCGAATGCTACGGCGTCATCCACCGCAACTACGAACGGCTGCTGCCGAAGCGGGCGTAGACCGGACTAAAACCCGTTCATCCCGGCGAAGGCCGGGACCCAGATTCAGCCCCAGCGCGGACCGTCCGGCCGCTCTAGCTGGCTTGGGCTCAACCGCCATCTTGACCGGGCTCGCCCCCAATCCGCAGCAGCGCCTCCTCGAGGATCGGCCGCTGCCCGCGGTGGATCTTCTCCAGCGCCGCCTCGGCGGCGACGTAGGCCGCCTGGTCGACCTCCGGGAAGGTCTGGGTGCGGCCGGAGCGCGGCGGCCACTCGATCTCGAACAGATTGCTCTGCAGCTGCGACAGGTCGAGGTCGGCGGCGACCAGCCAGGCGTGCACCCACTTGCCGCCGGGCAGCTTGCACGGCGTCAGCGGGACGAAGGGGCCGTCGAGTTCGAGGTCGAGCTCCTGGCCGAGCTCCTCGGCGAACTCCCGCCGCGCGGCGGCCAGCAGGTCCTCGCCCGCCTCGACCAGGCCCTTGGGGATCGACCAGGCGGCGGCGTCCTTGCCGCGCCAATAGGGGCCGCCCGGATGCGCCAGCAGGATCTCCGGCCCGGAAGGCCCCGGCCGCCAGACTACCAGGCCCGCGCTGACCGGACCGGTCACGGCCGTCCGACGGAGCTCCCGCGCACGTCCGGCGCGGCGCCCAGCGCCGGCTCGCCGATCGCCAGCCCGCCCGCGACGAGCTGGGTCCAGACGTCCTCGGCGCTGTCGGCGAAACTGAACAGGTCCAGGTCCTGCGGCGAGATCATGCCGGCCTCCAGCAGCGCCTCGAAGTTGACCACGGAGCGCCAATAGGTCTCGTCGAACAGCACCACCGGGATCTGCGGCATCTTGTCGGTCTGCCGCAGGGTCAGGATCTCGAACAGCTCGTCGAAGGTGCCGAAGCCGCCCGGGAACACAACCAGCGCGTTGGCCCGCATCGCCAGGTGCATCTTGCGCATGGCGAAGTAGTGGAAGCGGAAGGTCAGCTCCGGGGTCGAATAGGGATTGGGCTCCTGCTCGTGCGGCAGGGTGATGTTGAAGCCGATCGACGGCGCGCCGGCGTCGGCGGCCCCGCGGTTGGCGGCCTCCATCGCGCCTGGGCCGCCGCCGGTGGCGATGACGTTGTCGCGGGTGCCGGTGGACTCCAGGAAGGCCCCGCCGCGCTGCGAGGCGATCGCGCCGAACTCGCGCGCCGCCGCATACCAGGCGCGCTGCCGGCCCGGGCCGTTCTCGTGGATCCGGGCGCTGCCGAACACCACGATCGTCGAGCGCACGCCCCAGGCGCGCAGCGCCTCGTCGACCTTGGCGAACTCCAGCAGGAAGCGCACCCCGCGCATCGACGAGCCGAGCAGGAACTCTTCGTCGAGGGCGGCCAGGCGGTAGGAGGGCGAGGCGATCTGGGCGGCGTTCGCGGCGGCGCGGGCGGCTGGGTCCATGCCGTTTTCTACTCCGCCACCGGACGGGGCGGAAGTTGTGCTCAGCCGGCGACGACTTGCGCCTCGGCCTCTGTCACCGGCAGCACCAGGTCGGCGACCGCCGACCACAGCGCCTCGGCCTCGAACGGTTTGCCGACCACCGCGTCCATGCCCGCGGCGCGGTACTCGGCGACCTGGTGGGCCATGACGTTGGCGGACAGGGCGATGATCGGCGTGCGCGGGCGGCCCTCGCGCGCCTCCAGGCTGCGGATCTCGCGCGAGGCGGCGACCCCGTCGGTCACCGGCATCTGGATGTCCATCAGCACCAGGTCGAAGCCGCCGGCCCGGTAGGCCTCGATCGCCTCGCGCCCGTCGCCGACCAGCGTCAGCTGCGCGCCCAGCGGCTCCAGCAGCGCCCGCAGGATCACCTGGTTGGTCGCATTGTCCTCCGCCGCCAGGATGCGCACGTCGAGCGGCCCCGACGGCTCAGCCATCGCCACCGGCTGCTCCAGCGCCGGCGCGACTGCGGCCGTCACCGGCAGGCGCAGGCGGAAGATGCTGCCGACGCCCGGCGCGCTCTCCGCCTCCAGCGCCCCGCCCATCAGCTCGGCGAGCTCGCGCGAGACCGCAAGCCCCAGCCCGGTGCCGCCGAAGCGCCGATCCTTGGCGCTCTCCAGCTGGGCGAACTTCTCGAACACCTCGGCCATCCGCTCGGGCGGGATGCCGATGCCGGTGTCGGTGACGCGAAACTCGACCGCCGCGCCGCAGGGGAGCAGTTCGGCCCGCACCGCCACCCGGCCCTGGCCGGTGAACTTGACCGCGTTGGACACCAGATTGGCCAGCACCTGCTGTAGCCGCAGCGGGTCGCCGGTCCACCTCGCGCCCGCCAGCTCGCCGAGGTCCAGCTCCAGCGTCAGCCCCTTGTCCGCCGCCAGGCTCTCGAACGGCGCGCAGGCCGCCTCGGCGATCGCCGCCGGACAGAAGTCCACCGCCTGCAGGGTGAGCTTGCCGGCCTCGATCTTCGCCAGGTCCAGTAGGTCGTTGAGCAGCTCCAGCAGCTGCTGGCCGGACTGCCGGACCAGACCGACCCGCGCGCACTGGTCGGGGGTCAGCTGGTCGTCGCGGGCCAGCACCTGGGTCATGCCGAGAATGCCGTGCAGCGGCGTGCGGATCTCGTGACTGACGTTGGCCAGGAACTCCGACTTGGCGCGGTTGGCGGCCTCGGCCGCGGCGACCGCGCGGGCCAAGGCCAGCGTCTGCTCCTTGATGTCGGTGATGTCGACGCGCAGCCCCAGCGTGCCGCCGTCCGCGGTGCGGCGGTCCTCGATCAGCAGCCAGCGGCCGTCGGCCAGATGCTGCTCGTGCCGCGCGCCGGTCTCCAGCAGTTGCCGCTCGCGCTCGGCGACCCACTCGGTCTCGCGGCCGACCGCCTCGGGATAGTCGCCGCGGGCGACGCCGATCCGCAGCACCTCGACCAGCCGCCGGCCCGGGGCGAACAGATCGGCCGAGCGGTGGTAGATGTCGGCGTAGGCCTGGTTCCACAGGACGTAGCGGCCCTCGGCGTCCAGCAGCACCAGGCCTTCGGGGATCGCCTCCAGCACCGCGCGCAGCCGCGCTTCGGCCACGGCCGCGCGCGCCTCGGCCGGAGAGAGTTCCCGCCGTAGCCCAAGGCCCAGGCGGCGCCGTAGCGCCGCAAGCCCCCTTCCCCATCGTCCCGTCATCATTCGGAGGCCGCCCTCGCACACGTGAGCGACCACCCGTGCCGGGCTCGGTAAACGCTTTCTTGCCAACCGTTTCGGACCGCCGCCCGGCCGCTCGAATCCCGAGCAGGCGCCGCTTTCGTCGACCGAAACGCCTGCGCTTTAGGCGCCGCGGGGAACAGCCGGCGCCGCTTCTCGTTCGGGACCCGCATGCCCGATCGCTGCGCCAAAGCTCGCCGCCTGGGGACAGCGCTGGCCGCCGCCGCTGCGGTGCTTGGCGCGGCGGGATGTTCGCGGCTGGCCGACATGGGGCTGGATGGGCGACCGCTGACGGTCGACACCCCGATCGGCCCGCTGACGCGCTGGCGACTGCTGCGCAACGTCGACGAACCGCAGGCCTGCCGCGCCTGGCTGGAGGACGCCGGCGTCGCGTTCACGCCGGTCACCGACCGCGCGGAGGACAGCTTCTGCGTGGTCAGCGACGCCGGAACCCTCGGCGACGAGATCGCCGGAACCGACGTCCGGCTCTCCCCGCGGCGGCCGATGATGACCTGCCAGCTGGCGGCGGCGATGGCGGTGTGGCGGCGCGGATCGGTGGAGCCGGCGGCGCGCGAGCTGCTCGGCGCCGACGTGCGCCGAATGGATCATCTCGGCGTCTACGCCTGCCGGCGCATCTACAATCAGAGCGCGGGCCGGGCGAGCGCCCACGCCCGCGCCGCGGCGATCGACATCGCAGGCTTCCAGCTCAGCGACGGGCGGCGGGTGAGCGTGGCGCGGCACTGGCCGGGCGACACGCCGGAGGCGCGGTTCCTTCGCCGCATCCGCGACGACGCCTGCCAGGTGTTCGGCACGACCCTGTCGCCGGACTACAACGCCGCCCACGCGGATCATCTGCATCTGGAGAGCGGCTGGGGCGGCGTCTGCGTCTGAGCCGCGCGCTGGCCCGCCGATGGCGAGACATGCGAAAATCCAGCCCCGCATCGACGGAGACCCCCATGGCCACGATCCATCGCGAGATCCACATCGCCTGCGACCCGGACCGGGCCTGGAGCGAGCTCCGAGACTTCGGCGCGGCCGCCCGCCTGTTCGCCGGCGTGCTCACCGACTGCCAGGAAGCGGCGGGCCTGCGCACCGTCACCTTCGCCAGCGACCTGGTGGTCCAGGAGCGGCTGGTCGGCCGGGACGAGGCCCGGCGGCGTCTCGCCTACACCGTGGTCGACGGCGGCTTCACCCAGCACAGCGCAGCCATGCAGCTGCTGCCTGAAGCTGGCGGCGTCCGCTTCGTATGGACCAGCGACTTCCTGCCGGATGACGCCGCGTCCACCGTCGAGCCGCTCGTCGAGGCGGGCTGCCAGGCCATCAAGCGCGTGCTCGAAGCCCGCTGAGCCGACGGCCGGGCTCGCCGCCCGGCCCCCCGATCACTTCACCTTGGTCAGTTCGTAATCGCCGGCGTCGTCCACCTGGGCCTTCCAGCCGGGATAGACGACGATGGTGGTGAAGGTCTCCTCGATGATCGCCGGGCCGGTGACCTCCGCGCCGGGCGTCAGCTCGACGCCGCGGAAGATGTTGGTCTCCTGGTAGCCGGCGCCGAGGTTGGCGCGCCGGGTCTTGGCCGGCGTCGCGGCCGCCGCCGGGGCGGTGAAGCCATGGCCGGCCGGCGGCGCGGGCGTGTCCACCGAGGTCGCCAGGCGCAGGCTGACCACTTCCGGGACCTCGTCCTCGCGGATGTGGCCGAAGTCGGCCATGTGCCGCTCGTTGAACAGCTCGATCGCCCGCTGGCCCAGCGTCGCATCGACGAAGGACAGGTCCTGCGGCCCCTTGCGGACGGCGACCTCGAAGCTGATCGCCCAGTTCTGGCCCGGGTAGCGCATGTTGAGCTGGTAGCGGGCGGTCATCTCGTTGCGGCTGAAGCCGGCCTCGCCGAAATAGCGGTCCGCCCGCGCGTCGAGTTCGCTCCACAGCGTCTTCATCCGCTCGCCGTCCAGCACATCGGCCGGGGCGATGTAGGAGCGCTCCTCGTCGATGCTCGGCTTGGCCACCAAGGTGCCCAGCGCCGAGAAGGTCGGCGAGGCCTTCGGCACCAGCACCTTCTCGATGCCGAGGTCGTCGGCCTGGACGCCGGCGAAGGCCGGGCCGTTGCCGCCGTAGGCCAGCATGACCATGTCCTGCGGGTCGACGCCCTTGCCCGCGGTGGTCCGCCGGACCGCCTGGCTCATGTTGGCGTTGACCACCCGCCAGCAGTCGAAGGCCGCCTCTTCGGCGCTGTAGCCCATCTGGTCGCCGATCGCCTGGAAGGCTTCGACCACCCCGGCCCGGGTCAGCGAGAAGCTGCCGCCGGCGAACTCGGAGTCCGCCGACAGGATGCCCAGCATCAGCAGGGCGTCGGTGATGGTCGGCTCTGTCCCGCCGCGGCCGTAGCAGATCGGGCCCGGCGCGGAGCCGGCCGACTTCGGACCGACCCGGACCTCGCCGCCGGCCACGTGGCAGATCGAGCCGCCGCCGGCGCCCAGGGTCTCCACCTGGACCATCGGCACGCCCACCAGGTAGCGGTGGTGCATGTTCCAGCCGGCGATCGCCGGAGCCGCCCCGTTCAGCACCATCGACATGTCGTAGGAGGTGCCGCCCATGTCGACGCACAGCAGGTTCGGATAGCCCTTGGCCACCCCGCTGTGGGCCGAGCCGATCACCCCGCCGGCCGGCCCGGAGGCGAGCACGCGGATCGGCGAGCCTTCGATATACTCCTTGGTCATCACCCCGCCCGAGGCCTGCATGACCATCAGCCGGTTGCGGTAGCCGCCCTCCTGCAGCCGGACGACCAGCTTCTCGACATAGGAGGTCACGCGCGGCGCGACGAAGGCGTTCACCACCGCGGTCGAGGTCCGGTCGTACTCCGGGCCGCGCGGCAGCACCTGGTGCGAGACCGACAGGTGCACGCCGGGCATCTCCGCCGCGACGATCTCCGCCACCCGCTTCTCGTGCGCCGGATTGACGAAGGAGAAGATCAGCGAGATCGCCACCGACTCGACGTTCTGCTTCTTCAGCCGGCGGCAGGCCTCGCGCACCGCCGCCTCGTCCAGCGGCTGGTGTTCGGTGCCGTCGGACAGGATCCGCCCCGGCACCGTCAGCCGGCGACGGCGCGGCGTGATCTGCTTCGGCGGCTCCAGCCGGGTGTCCCAGATGCTTTCCTTGAAGCCCCGGCGGTACTCCAGCTCGTCGCGGAACCCTTCGGTGGTGATCAGGCCGGTGACCGCCCCGTTCATCTCGATCAGGGTGTTGTCGGCCACGGTGGTGCCGTGGACGATCGCGTCGCACTGGCCGAGGAAGTCCCGCAGCGTCAGGGACTCCTTCTCGGCGAGCTTCTCCAGGCCGGTCATCACGCCGAGGGAGCGGTCCTCCGGCGTGCTCAGGTTCTTGTGCAGGATGACCTCTGATCCCTTCAGCAGGGCGAAGTCCGTGAACGTGCCGCCGATGTCGATGCCGACGCGATAACCCATAGAATTTCCGCCCTTTACTTAGCCGGCCCGACTTACGCGGCCTTGGCGCGCAGCTGCGCCCGCAGCGCTTCCGTCGCCTCGACGTCGACCTCGAGGTCGTAGTCTTCGAGCGTCCCCCGCAGGACGACGCCGTACCTGTCCCGCGCCCGCTGGACGCTGACGATCTCGTCGAGCACGTCCTCCTTCACGGCCTCCGGGTCGCGCAGGATCGCCGGCTCGAAGCCCGCGCCGCCGCCGTACTGGTAGGCCATGACCGCGCCCTCCGGCAGTTGGGCGGTCTCGGACAGCTCGATCAGATGCTCCTCCGGCGTGCCGACCAGGAAGCGGTTGGAGTAGGGGCTGGCGTCGTCGCCGCCGCACATGCCGCGCAGCGGGTGGCGCGAGGTGACCATCCAGGTCATCGCCATCACCGGCTTCAGCACCTGCTTCACCGCCAGGCTGCCAGGCTGGCCGCGCCAGCGGCCGGCGCCTTCGGAGTCGGTGACCATCTCCCGGCTGAGATTGAGGGTCGGGAAGCGGCTCTCCAGGTCCTCGGCCTGCGACAGCAACAGGTTGCCGAGCGACACCGGCGAGGCGCCCCAGCCGTCGATGCCGGGCACCGCTGAGACGTCGTGGGTGCGCGAGTCGACCCCCTGGTCCATCCACATCCGGCCCTTCTCGTCGAAGCCGATCACCGCGTTGGGCATGCCCATCTTGTAGACCTGCGGCGAGGAGCGCTCCGGCACCACCTGCGACAGCGCCACGCAGACCGCCTCGGTGATCTCGCAGGCCGGGTGGAAGGAGCCGAGCGCCGCCGGCTTGTTCGGCGGCGGCTGGGCGATGGTCCCTTCCGGGATGATCATCTCGACGCCGTTGAACAGCCCCTCGTTCTTGATGACCGACGGATCGATCGAGGCCGCCACCTGGGTCATGATGTAGCTGCGGCTGTTGCCGAAGGTGTTCCAGACCCCGACCAGGTTCGGCCGGTCGTCGGTGCCGGTGAGGTCGACGGTGAGCTGCTCGCCTTTCACGGTGCAGGCCACGTGGACCTTCACGTCCTTGGTGCCCTGGGTGTCGTGGTCAATGAAGACGTCGGCCTCGTAGGTGCCGTCCGGCCAGCGGCCGATCTCCTCGCGGAAGCGGCGCTCGGTCTGGTCGATGTTGTAGTTGACCGCCGCCTTGACCTTGTCCGCGCCCCACTTGCGGATGATGTCCTGCAGCATCCGCACGCCGAGCTGGACGCCGGTGATCATCGCCGCCAGGTCGCCGGCGAAGGTGGCGAAGCGGTTGTTGCGCTCCAGCAGCTTGATGCTGTCCATCCGCTTCGCGCCGCGGTGGATCAGCTTCAGGCAGGGGATCGCCAGGCCCTCGGTGAAGATGTCGGTGGCCTCCAGCGTGAAGCCGCCCGGATCCTTGCCGCCGGTGTCGCCCTGGTGGGCCTGCAGCACCTGCACAAGGATCAGCTCGCCGGCGTCGTCATAGACCGGCGCATAGACCAGGTAGTCCGGCAGGTGGCCGCCGCCGTAGTCCGGGTCGTTGCCGACGAAGACGTCGCCCGGGCCCCAGTCGAACTCGTCGTACATCGACAGGCCGTAGCGGACCGGAAGCTGCGAGACGAAGGTCAGGTGCGGCGTGCCGATCGCCACCGCGGCCAGCCGGCCGTGCGCGTCGATGACGCTGGCGTTGCGCTCGTTCGACGAGTTGATGATCGGCGACGACGCCGCCCGCCCCAGGTGGGTCGCGGATTCGAAACAGACGGTCTCCATCGCCCCGCGGATGATGCTGGCGGTGACCGGGTCGATGTTGGCCGAGGTCGGCAGCGGTCCGCGCTTGGCGGCGAGTTTCCGGTTCAGCTCGAACGACATGGCGAAGGTCCTCGTGGCCATACCTGGGGGACGCGCGTGCTGACGCGCATTGGCCGAGCCAGATCATAGGCCGCGCGGCTGCAGGCGCCCGACAGAAGGTGCGCCGTCATCGACACTTGGCGAACGCAAGTCCGCGTGGGGAGTTGACGGCCCGGCGCGGCGACCGACGACCTTGCGCGCGAGCCGAACGCCAGGCGCCCAGCTCCCTATGAGCTCGCTAAGAACACCCCGAGACCGTTGCGTCCGAGATCCCGATCCTTCGCGAAGATTTCCGCACGCAGAGAATCAAAAGTCGCTCGAATGACAAAGTCCTGAGGTTTAATCGGGGAAATTTTCAGGTGTTCAGAAGTTTTCCCAGCCCGCCTCAGACGAGAGGCACAACCCAGGATTACACACAATCACCGCCGAGTGACTGTCGACCTCTGAGAGCTGGCGCCAACCTTATGACGCCGCCCCTCTCTCGATGGGGACAAGCGAATGTTCGAGTCCGCGCTTAAAACGCCGAGTACGCCAAGGGTCTCGCGGCTGGCCGCGCCCGCAGCCGCCTGGGACGACTTCGTCGCCGCGACTGAGGAAAGCACCTTCTGCCACCTCTCCGGCTGGGGACGGATCATGCAGGAGGTGTTCGGCCACGAATTCTTCTACCTGGTCGCGCATGACGAGGCGGGGGCGTGGCAGGGCGTGCTCCCGCTGGTCCGGGTCCGGAGCCGGCTCACCGGGCAACACCTTATCTCCGTCCCTTATCTGAACGACGGCGGCCCGCTGGGCCGCGAGGCCGCGCGGGCGGCGCTCGCCCGCCACGCGATCGAACTCGCCGAAGATTACGGGGTGAAGCTGCTCGAACTGCGGTCGCGCAAGCCGATCCCCCTCCCCCTCCCGGCCGTCTCGCGGAAAATCACCGTGCACCTCGCCCTGCCGACGAGCGCAGAGGAGCTATGGCGGGAGGGCTTCCGCGCAAAGCTGCGCAGCCAGATCCGGCGCCCGTTGAAGGCGGAGATAAAAACGCGCTTCGGCGCGGACCAGATCGACGCCTTCTACCTGGTCTTCGCCCGCAGCATGCGCGACCTCGGGACCCCGGTGCTCCCGCGCCGCTTCTTTGAGATGATCGCCGAGACCTTCCCCCAGCACGTCATCTTCGAGGTGGTTTACCACCAGGGAAAACCTGTCGGCGGAGCCTGCGGCTTTCTCTGGCGCGACGAGTTCGAGATCACCTGGGCCGCCACCCTTCGGGAGTACAACTCCCTTTCGCCGAACATGCTGCTCTACTGGACGCTGATGGCGCAGGTCATCGAACGGGGCGCGCGCCGCTTCAACTTCGGGCGCTGCACGCCCGGATCGAACAGCCACCGTTTCAAGCTGCAGTGGGGCGGCGATGAAGTTCCGCTGCCCTGGCTGCAGTGGCCGTGCGCCGACGACGGCCACGCCGCGCCGGACGGGCCCTGGATGCAACTCGCGTCGCAGAGCTGGCGGCGGCTGCCGCTGCCCGTGGCCAACCGGGTGGGACCGCTGCTCGCGCGTCACCTCCCCTGGTACTGAGCGCCGCCGGTAGGCTCAGAACTCCGCCAACTGTCCGCACCGAGGGCCGCAAGCGCTGCGCCGCTTATGCCTCACGGGACACATGCGCGGCTCACAACCCACGCTTGGTCGGGATCACCCACAGGTTGGGTCGCTCGCCTATGAAGTAACGCTTAAGTGCAAGGATGCACGCCCCGCGCGAGACCTCATGATAGAGAGATCACGGCACGGATCGCCCAGCGTCCCCCTGTCGCGCTTCGACCGCACCCACAGCGGCGTCACCAAGACCCCGCGGCGCAGCGCACGCAGGGAGAGCGCGCGTGGCCAGCAACACCATCCTCCTGGAAAATCAGAAGCCCGGCACGCCGAAGAGCATCTGGGACGCCCCCGCCAGCAATCAGATCGAGGGCTTCGCGACCCAGTTCAGCGTCGACAACGGCAGCTCCGTCTCGTTCAAGATTAATCTCAACGTCGGCAGCAGCGCGACCGCGCCCTACCACATCGAGATCTATCGGCTGGGCTACTACGGCGGCGACGGCGCGACGCTGGTCACCACGCTCAACAACCTGACCGGCCGCGCGCAGCCGAATCCGATCACCGACTCCCGCGGTCTCGTCGACGCCGGCAACTGGACGGTCAGCGCCAGCTGGCAGACGCCGGCCGACGCCGTCTCGGGCGTCTACCTGGCGAAGCTGGTGCGCAACGACAACGGCGCGACCAACCAAATCCCGTTCATCGTCCGCGACGACGGCAGCACCAGCGACATCGTCTTGCAGACCTCCGACACCACCTGGCAGGCCTACAACGGCTGGGCCGGCCGCAACGGTCAGGTCGGGGGCAGCCTCTACGGCGGTTTCGACCAACCGGCCAACATCGCCCCCGACCAGTCGCCGTTCGACCAGGATCGGGCCTTCGCCGTCAGTTACAATCGGCCCTTCATCGTCCGCGACGGCGGCGGCACCTACGCCGGCGCCCAGGACTATCTGTTCGGCGCCGACTATGCGGCGATCTATTTCCTCGAGAAGAACGGCTACGACGTCTCCTACATCTCGGGCATCGACACCGACCGCCTGGGCGTCGGCGCCCTGACCGACCACCTGGCCTACATCTCCGTCGGCCACGACGAGTACTGGTCCGGGGGCCAACGGGCCAACGTCGAGGCCGCGCGCGACTCCGGCGTCAACCTGCTCTTCTGGAGCGGTAACGAGGTCTATTGGAAGACCCGCTGGGAAAGCAGCATCGTCGACGGGACGCCGTTCCGCACCCTGGTGAGCTACAAGGAAACCAAGTTCAACTATTCGCTCGACGCCGGGCCGTCGGACTATCCCAACGTCGATCCGTCCACCCAATGGACCGGCACCTGGCGCGACACCCGCTTCGTCGGCAATCCGAACGCGGTCGGCGCGCGGCCGGAGAACTCGCTGACCGGCCAGCTGTTCGGACCGGACGGCACCGGCGAGTTCGGCGGCGCGCTCGACATCCCGGCGGCCTTCGCCGGCTTGCGGGTCTGGCGCGACACCGGCGTCGGCGCGAATGGCGCGCAGAACCTCGCCCCCGGCATCATCGGCTACGAGTGGGACGTCGTGCCGGAGGACGCCAGCCGTCCGCCCAGCCTGATCAAGCTCTCCGAGACCACCATCCCGTGGAGCGAGATCCTGGTCGACCAGGGCAACCGCACCGAGCCGGGCACCGCGACGCACAACCTGTCGCTCTATCGCGACGACAGCGGCGCGCTGGTGTTCGGCGCCGGCACGGTGTTCTGGAGCTGGGGCCTCAGCAACCAGCACGACAACTCGCCCTACGGGGCGAACATCGAGACGCGGGCGCTGCAGCAGTTCACGATCAACATGTTCGCCGACATGGGCATCCAGCCGCAGGTCGCCGACGCGATCCTGGCGTCGCAGGGGCTGGTGCGGGCGAGCGCCACCAACGACCACATCGGCGCGACCGCGACGCTGAACAATCTGCCCGACACGGTCGGCGCGCTGTCGACGGTGACGATCAGCGGCACCGCCGCCGACATCGACAACAACCCGTCGAACGCCGACGGCCGCGTCGCCGTCGTCGAGGTTTCGACCGACAACGGCCAGACCTGGCGCGTCGCGCAGGGCACGGCCAACTGGAGCTACAACTGGACCCCCACCGTCCAGGGGACCTACACGGTCCGGGTCCGGGCGATCGACGACAGCCTGAACGTCCTCCCCAACAGTCAGCTGGCCTCGGACGTGGTCACCGTCGGCGGGGCGCAGACCCCGGACACCGTGAGCCTGTTCGGCACGACCTCGGCGACCGGGATCCTCGGCAACGACGGCCAGGCGGTCGAGCTCGGCATGAAGTTCAGCGCCACGACGGCCGGGGCGGTCACCGCCTTGCGCTACTGGCGCGGCGCCGGCGACGCCGGCGACACCGACGTCCGCGCAGGGCATCTGTGGTCGTCGACCGGTCAGCTGCTGGGAACCGCCAGCTTCAGCTCGACCGCCGGCCAGTCCGGCTGGCAGGTCGCCAACCTGACCACGCCGGTCAACCTGACCGCCGGGACGACCTACATCGTCTCCTACAAGTCGGCCGACAACTACACCGCCCAGACCAACTACTTCGGCTCCACCGTCACCGAGCCGTTCGGCGTGCTGACCGCGCCGTCCAGCGGGGCCAGCGGCGGCAACGGCGTCTACGCCTATGGCGCGGGCGCGGTCTTCCCCAACCAGACCTATCTGGCGTCGAACTACTGGGTGGACGTGGTGTTCGATCCGGGCGGCACGCCGCCCGCCGGAGCGCAGATCGGCCTTACCACGCCCAGCGTCAGCCATGCGGAAGGCAACACCGGCGTCACCACCTTCGACTACACGGTGACGCGCACCGGCAGCACCACGGGCGCGTCCAGCGTCAGCTGGGCGGTCACCGGCTCCAGCGCCAACCCGGCCAACGCCGCCGACTTCCAGGGCGGGCTGCTGCCGTCCGGAACCGTCAATTTCGCCGCCGGCGAGACCAGTAAGGTGATCACCCTCAGCGTCGTCGGCGACACCACGACCGAGCAGAACGAGGGCTTCACCCTCACCCTCGCCAATCCCAGCGGGGCGACGCTGGGGACCGCCACCGCCACCGGCGTGATCACCAACGACGACGGCACCACGCCGCCGCCGACCGGCGTCAGCCTGTTCGGCGCGACCACCGCCACCGGGACGCTGTTCAACGACAACACCGCCGTCGAAATCGGCATGAAGTTCAGCGCCGCCTCGGCGGGGACCATCACCGCGCTGCGCTACTTCCGCGCCGCGGGCGACGCCAACGACACCGATACGCGCGAAGGGCATCTGTGGTCGTCGACCGGCCAACTGCTCGGCACAGCGACCTTCACCTCGACCGCCGGCCAGTCCGGCTGGCAGGTCGCCAACCTGGCCACCCCGGTCAATCTGACCGCCGGGACGACCTACATCGTCTCCTACAAGTCGGCGAACAACTACCTGTCGACGAACAACTACTTCGGTTCGTCGGTCACCGAGGCGACCGGCCAGCTGACCGCGCCGTCGAGCGCGGCCAGTGGCGGCAACGGGGTCTACATCTACGGCGCGGCGACCCAGTTCCCCAATCAGACCTACCTGGCGTCGAACTACTGGGTCGACGTGCTGTTCACCCCATCGGGCGGCGGCGCCAACCAGCCGCCGGCCTTCACCTCGCCGGCCACCTTCTCGCGGCCGGAGAACGACACCCTGGTCGGCACGGTCGCGGCCAACGATCCGAACAACAACCCGGTGACCTATGCGCTCGCCGGCGGCGTCGACCAGGCGCGGTTCACGATCAACGCCGCCACCGGCGAGCTGCGCTTCCTCACCGCGCCAAACTTCGAGGCGCCGACGGATTCCGGGACCAACAACGTCTACAACGTCACCGTCAGCGCCTCCGACGGCATCGCGCCTGCGGTGCAGCAGGCCCTGACCATCACCGTCACCGACGTCGCCGAACCCCCTGCGAACCAACCGCCGGCCTTCACCTCGCCGGCCACCTTCTCGCGGCCGGAGAACAACGCCCTGGTCGGCACGGTCGCGGCGAGCGATCCGAACGGCAACCCGGTGACCTATGCGCTCGCCGGCGGCGTCGACCAGGCGCGGTTCACCCTCAACGCCACCACCGGCGAGTTGCGCTTCGTCACCGCGCCGGACTTCGAGGCGCCGACGGATTCCGGGACCAACAACGTCTATAACGTCACCGTCTCCGCCTCCGACGGCATCGCCGCGGCGGTGCAGCAGGCCCTGACGATCACCGTCACCGACGTCGCCGAGCCCCCTGGGAACCAGCCGCCGGTCGCCAACAACGACAGCTTCGCCACCGGCGAGGCGACAGTGCTGAACGGCAATGTGGTCACCAACGACAGCGATCCGAACGGCACGGCGCTGACCGTGACGGCGGTGAACGGCGTCGCCGCCAGCGTCGGGACCTCGGTGCTGCTGGCCTCCGGCGCACGGCTGACGCTGAACGCCTCGGGGACCTTCAGCTACGACCCGAACGGCGCCTTCAACGCCCTGAACACCGGCCAGACCGCGACCGACAGCTTCACCTACACCGTCTCCGACGGCGCGCTGACCGCCTCGGCGACCAGCACCGTCACCATCAACGGCGTCAGCCCTGCCGGCGGGCAGACGCTGACCGGCACCAACAGCGCCAACACCCTGACCGGCGGAACCGGAAACGACAGCATCTCCGGCCTGGCCGGGACCGACCAGCTGAACGGCGGCGACGGCGCCGACACGCTCAACGGCGGCGACGGCGCGGACCTGATGAACGGCGGGACCGGCAATGACTCCCTGACCGGCACCGGCGGCCCGGACACCCTGATCGGCGGCGCCGGGACGGATTCGCTGAACGGCGGCGGCGGGGCCGACATCTTCCGCTGGCTGGCCTTCAGCGAGTCCAGCACGACCGCACCGGACGTGATCATGAGCTTCGAGGGGGCCGGGGCCACGGGCGGCGACGTCATCGACGTCGCGGCGCTGTCGGCCGGGACCTTCGTCTTCAACGGCACGGGCGCATTTAGCGGCGGCGGGGCAGCCTCGATCCGCTACGTGGCCGGCGGCGGCGTCACCGACGTGCAGTTCGACAGCGGCAATGGCGGCGCGGCGGAGATGATCGTGCGGCTCAACACCGCGGTCACGCTCAACTCCGGGGACTTCCTCCTCTGAGCCGAGGTCGCCTGCGGCCGGCGCAGCTTATGCCTCATGGGACACAGCGCTTCCCTGCGCCCACGCCTGGGCAAAGCACTACGCCCGGTTGTAACATTCGCTTATGAAGTCACGCTTACGTGCGCAAGCACACGCCTAGGGCGAGACCCCATGATAAAGTGGTCACGGCACAGATAGGCCAGCGTCGCTGCAGTCGCGCTTCGACCGCACCGACAGCGGCGTCTCCCGGACCCCGCGGCGCAGCGCACGCAGGGAGAGGCGAGCGTGGCCAGCAATACGATCCTCTTAGAGAACCAGAAGCCCGGCACGCCGAAGAGCGTGTGGGACGCCCCAGCCAGCAACCAGATCGAGGGGTTCGCCACCGACTTCAGCGTCGACAACGGCGCCTCGGTCTCGTTCAAGATCAACCTGAACGTCGCGCAGAACGCGACGGCGCCCTACCGCATCGAGATCTATCGGCTGGGCTACTACGGCGGCGACGGCGCGACGCTGGTCACCACGATCAACAACCTGACCGGCCAGGCGCAGCCGGACCCGATCACCGACGCCCGCGGCGTCGTCGACGCCGGCAACTGGGCGGTCAGCGCCAGCTGGCAGACGCCGGCCGACGCGGTCTCCGGCGTCTACCTCGCCAAGCTGGTGCGCACCGACAACGGCGCGACCAACCAGATCCCGTTCATCGTCCGCGACGACCAGCGGACGGCCGACATCGTGCTGCAGACCTCCGACACCACCTGGCACGCCTACAACGGCTGGGCCGGGCGCAACGGACAGATCGGCGGCAGCCTCTACGGCGGCTTCGACCAGCCTGACGGCATCGCCCCGGACGTCATGGAGGAGTGCAACGGCAACTGCGTCGGGTGCGCCTGCAGCTACGACCGCGCCTTCGGCGTCAGCTACAACCGGCCGTTCACCGTCCGCGACGGCGGCGGCACCTACGCCGGGCCGCAGGACTACCTGTTCGGCGCCGACTACGCCGCGCTCTATTTCCTCGAGAAGAACGGCTACGACATCTCGTACATGTCCGGCGTCGACACCGACCGCATGGGCCCGGACTACCTCGAGAAGTACAAGGCCTTCATCTCCGTCGGCCACGACGAGTACTGGTCCGGCGACCAGCGCGCCAATGTCGAGGCCGCCCGCGATTCCGGCGTCAACCTGCTCTTCTGGAGCGGCAACGAGGTCTATTGGAAGACCCGCTGGGAAGAGAGCATCGTCAACGGCCAGTCTTTCCGGACGCTGATCTCCTACAAGGAGACCAAGTTCAACTATTCGCTCGACGCCGGACCGGAGGACTATCCGAACGTCGACCCGTCCACCGAGTGGACCGGCACCTGGCGCGACGTCCGCTTCGTCGGCAACCCGGACGCCCAAGGCGCCCGGGCTGAGAACTCGCTCACCGGCCAGCTGTTCGGTCCCGACGGCACCGGCGAGTTCGGCGGGGCGCTCGACATTCCCTCGAGCTACGCCGGCCTCCGGGTCTGGCGCGACACCGGCGTCGGCGCCGGCGGCGTGCAGAACATCGGGGCGGGCATCCTCGGCTATGAGTGGGACACCTCGCCCGACGACGCCAACCGGCCCGCCGGCCTGATCAAGCTGTCCGAGACCACCATCCCCTGGAGCGCGATCCTGGTCGACCAGGGCAACCGCACCGAGCCCGGCACCGCGACCCACAGCCTGTCGCTCTACCGCGACGACAGTGGCGCGCTGGTGTTCGGCGCCGGGACGGTGTTCTGGAGCTGGGGCCTCAGCGACATGCACGACTCCGGCCCCTACGGCGCGAACATCGAGAACCGCGCGCTGCAGCAGTTCACCCTCAACATGTTCGCCGACATGGGCATCCAGCCGCAGGTCGCCGACGCCATCCTGCAGTCGCAGAACCTCGTCCGGGCGAGCGCCTCGAACGACCTGATCGGCGCGACCGCCACGCTGAACAATGTGCCGGACACGGTCACCGCGCTGTCGACCGTGACGATCAGCGGCACCGCCGCCGACATCGACAACAACCCGTCGAACGCCGACGGCCGCGTCGCCGTCGTCGAGGTCTCGACCGACAACGGCCAGACCTGGCGGGTCGCGCAGGGCACGGCCAACTGGACCTACAGTTGGACGCCGACCGCCCAGGGGACCTACACGATCCGGGTCCGGGCGATCGACGACAGCCTGAACATCCGGCCGAACAGCCAGCTCGCCTCCGACGTGGTCACCGTCACCGCGCCGGTGATGCCAGACACCCTCAGCCTGTTCGGCAACACCACGCCGATCGGGACCCTGGCCAGCGAAGGCCAGACGGTCGAAATCGGCATGAAGTTCAGCGCCACGACGGCCGGCGCGGTCACCGTGCTGCGCTACTGGCGCGGCGCCGGGGACGCCGCCGACACCGACGTCCGCGCCGGACATCTGTGGTCGTCGACCGGTCAGCTGCTGGGCACCGCGACCTTCACCTCGACCGCCGGCCAGTCCGGCTGGCAGGTCGCCAACCTGGCCACGCCGGTCAACCTGACCGCCGGGACCACCTACATCGTCTCCTACGCCACGGCGAACAACTACACCGCCTCGAACAACTACTTCACCTCCACCGTCACCGAGCCGTTCGGCGTGCTGACCGCGCCGTCGACCGGCGCCAGCGGCGGCAATGGCGTCTACGCCTACGGCGGCGGCGTCTTCCCCGACCAGACCTGGCTGGCGTCGAACTACTGGGTGGATGTGGTGTTCGATCCGGGCGGCCCGCCGGCCGGCCCGCAGCTCGGCCTCTCGACGCCGAGCGTGAGCCATGCGGAAGGCAACAGCGGGGTCACCACCTTCGACTACACGGTCACCCGCACCGGCGGCTCCACCGGGACCTCCAGCGTCAACTGGGCGGTGACCGGCTCGGGCGCCAACCCGGCCAACGCCGCCGACTTCCAGGGCGGGCTGCTGCCCTCCGGGACCGTCACCTTCGCGGCCGGCGAGACCAGCAAGGTGATCACCCTCAGCGTCGTCGGCGACACCACGACCGAGCAGAATGAGGGCTTCACCCTGACCCTCGCCAATCCCACGGGCGCGACGCTGGGGACCGCCACCGCCACCGGCGTGATCACCAATGACGACGGCACGCCGCCGCCGACCAGCGTCAGCCTGTTCGGCGCCGCCGCGGCGCCCGGGATCATGGCCAGCGACGGCCAGGCGGTCGAGCTGGGGATGAAGTTCAGCGCTTCGACGGCCGGCGCAGTCACCGCCTTGCGCTACTGGCGCGCCTCCGGCGACGCCAACGACACCGACGTGCGCGAAGGCCACCTCTGGTCTTCGACCGGCCAACTGCTCGGGACGGCGACCTTCACCTCGCCCAACGGCCAGTTCGGCTGGCAGGTCGCCAACCTGACCACCCCGGTCAACCTGACCGCCGGGACCACCTACATCGTCTCCTACAAGACGGCGGACAACTTCCACGTCTCGACCAACTACTTCGGCTCCACCGTCACCGAGTCCTCCGGCGTGCTGAGCGCGCCGTCGACCGGCGCCAGCGGCGGCAACGGCGTCTACGCCTATGGCGCGGGGGCGGTCTTCCCGAACCAGACCTACGCCGCCTCGAACTACTGGGTGGACGTGGTGTTCGCGCCCGGCGGCGCGCCGCCGGCCAGCCCGCAGATCGACCTCTCGACGCCCAGCGTCAGCCGTGCGGAAGGCGACAGCGGCGTCACCACCTTCGACTACACGGTGACCCGCACCGGCAGCACCACGGGCGCCTCCAGCGTCAGCTGGGCGGTCACCGGCTCGAGCGCCAACCCGGCCAACGCGGCGGACTTCCAGGGCGGGCTGCTGCCGTCCGGAACCGTCAATTTCGCCGCCGGCGAGACCAGCAAGGTCATCACCCTCAGCGTCGTCGGCGACACCACCACCGAGCAGAACGAGGGCTTCACCCTGACCCTCGCCAATCCCAGCGGCGCGACGCTGGGGACCGCCACCGCCACCGGCGTGATCACCAACGACGACGGCGCGACGCCGCCGCCGACCGGCGTCAGCCTGTTCGGCACGACTTCGGCGACCGGGATTCTCGGCAACGACGGCCAGGCGGTCGAACTCGGCATGAAGTTCAGCGCCACGACGGCCGGGGCGGTCACCGCCTTGCGCTACTGGCGCGGCGCCGGCGACGCCGGCGACACCGACGTCCGCGCAGGGCATCTGTGGTCGTCGACCGGTCAGCTGCTGGGAACCGCCAGCTTCAGCTCGACCGCCGGCCAGTCCGGCTGGCAGGTCGCCAACCTGACCACGCCGGTCAACCTGACCGCCGGGACCACCTACATCGTCTCCTACAAGTCGGCCGACAACTACACCGCCCAGACCAACTACTTCGGCTCCACCGTCACCGAGCCGTTCGGCGTGCTGACCGGGCCGTCCAGCGGGGCGAGCGGCGGCAACGGCGTCTACGCCTACGGCGCGGGCGCGGTCTTCCCCAACCAGACCTATCTGGCGTCGAACTACTGGGTGGACGTGGTGTTCGATCCGGGCGGCACGCCGCCCGCCGGAGCGCAGATCGGCCTTACCACGCCGAGTGTCAGCCATGCGGAAGGCAACACCGGCGTCACCACCTTCGACTACACGGTCACCCGCACCGGCAGCACCACGGGCGCGTCCAGCGTCAGCTGGGCGGTCACCGGCTCCAGCGCCAACCCGGCCAACGCCGCCGACTTCCAGGGCGGGCTGCTGCCGTCCGGGACCGTCAGCTTCGCCGCCGGCGAGACCAGCAAACTCATCACTCTGAGCGTCGTCGGCGACACCACGACCGAGCAGAACGAGGGCTTCACCCTGACCCTCGCCAATCCCAGCGGCGCGACGATGGGGACCGCCACCGCCACCGGCGTGATCACCAACGACGACGGCACCACGCCGCCGCCGACCGGCGTCAGCCTGTTCGGCGCGACCACCGCCACCGGGACGCTGTTCAACGACAACACGGCCGTCGAAGTCGGCATGAAGTTCAGCGCCGCCTCGGCGGGGACCATCACCGCGCTGCGCTACTTCCGCGCCGCGGGCGACGCCAACGACACCGACACGCGCGAAGGGCATCTGTGGTCGTCGACCGGCCAGCTGCTCGGCACCGCGACCTTCACCTCGACCGCCGGCCAGTCCGGCTGGCAGGTCGCCAACCTGGCCACCCCGGTCAACCTGACCCCCGGGACGACCTACATCGTCTCCTACAAGTCGGCGAACAACTACCTGTCGACGAACAACTACTTCGGTTCGTCGGTCACCGAGGCGACCGGCCAGCTGACCGCGCCGTCGAGTGCGGCGAGCGGCGGCAACGGCGTCTACATCTACGGCGCCGCGACCCAGTTCCCCAACCAGACCTATCTGGCGTCGAACTACTGGGTCGACGTGCTGTTCACCCCGTCGGGCGGCGCCGCCAACCCGCCGCAGGCGTTCAGCTCACTGGCCACCTCCTTCCGACCGGAGAACGGCGAGACGCTGAGCGGCGCCGACGGCGCGGACACCCTGACCGGCGGCGCCGGCGACGACAGCATCTTCGGCTTGGCCGGGACCGACCAACTCAACGGCGGCGAGGGCGCGGACACGGCCAACGGCGGCGACTGGCTCGATCTGCTGAACGGCGGGGCCGGCGCCGACTCCCTGGTCGGCGGGGCGGGCATCGACACCCTGATCGGCGGCGCCGGGACGGATTCGCTGAGCGGCGGCGGCGGGGCCGACATCTTCCGCTGGCTGGCCTTCAGCGAGTCCAGCACCACCCTGCCGGACCTGATCATGGGCTTCGACGGCGCCGGCGTGTCGGGCGGCGACCGCATCGACGTCTCGGCCCTGCCCGGCACGTTCGTCTTCCGCGGCACGAGCGCGTTCAGCGGCGGCGGGACCCCGTCGATCCGCTACGTGGCCGGCGGCGGCGTCACCGACGTGCAGTTCGACGACGGCGGCGGCGGCGCGGCGGAGATGGTCGTGCGGATCAACTCGGTGGTCACGCTGACCTCCGGGGACTTCATCCTCTGAGCTGAGGCAAAAAAATGCCGGGCGGCGCGAACGCCGCCCGGCAGATGGTCTCTCCTCAGATGCTCGGCTTAGCGCGAGCCGAAGGCGTAGCGCACGTTCAGACCGAACTCGCGCGGCGCGGTCATGGTGATCAGCCGGTAGCTGGTGACCCCGGTGACCGAAGTCGCGCCGATGTTGAACGGCGTCGTCTGCGGGTTCGGCGAACGGCTCAGCACGCGCTTCTCGTCGAGGATGTTCTTCGCGTAGAGCGAGACATCCCAGGCGCCGGAGTGGTCGCGCACGCCGGCGAAGAGGTTGAGCAGGGCGTAGGCCTTGACGTCGTCGATGGCGTTCGACGGGTCGTTCTTCGACTTGCCGTAGACCGTCAGCAGGCCGCGGACGTAGCCGTCCATGTTTTCCGCCAGCGGGTGGTAGTATTCCGAGGTCAGATTGCCGCTCCACAGCGGCGTGATCGAGGCCCGGAAGTCGACGTTACAGGCGGAGATGTTGTCGCCGCCGGTCGCCGCCCGGATCTGGGCCACGGTCGGCACGCCCGACACGGTGTCCGGCACGCCGTCGTTCGGGAAGTAGTCGTTACACGGAACTTCGCCGTTCTTGATCTTGCTCTTGGCGTAGCTGGCGTTGCCGCTGATGTTCCAGTTGTCGAGCGGTTGGTAGATCACCTCGGCTTCGACGCCGTTCACCTTCACCGGCACGCCGGCGACGAAGTTGAAGTTGGTGACCCGCTGGAACAACGTCGGCGGCGTGGTCGTGGTGTTGGCCGCGGTCTCGACATAGAAGACGCCGGACGCCGAACGGTACGGGTAGTTCTTGAAGTTCTGGTGGAAGGCCGAAACGTTCACCCGCAGGCGCTTCTCCAGCCAGTCCGACTTGAAGCCGATTTCGTAGGACGTCGACTTTTCGGGAGCAATGTTCAGGAACGAGTTCTCGAGATCGCTGCGCGCCAGGCTGAAGTCGCCGACGACGTTGATCCCCGGACGCCAGGAGCTGCCGATCGTCCCGTAGGCCATGAAGCTTTCGTTGAACCGATGCTTGGCCGAGACCGTGTAGATGATGGTGTCGTCGTGGTTGTCGGTGTTGGCGCCGGGAATGGCGTTGCCGCCGACGAGCAGCTGACCGTCGTCCCGGTAGTCGATGTAGCGCAGGCCGCCCGACAGCTCGGTCATGTCGGTGACGTGCACCGTCAGGTTGCCGTAGATCGACTGTTCCTTGCTGCCGCCGGTCCGCAGGATCGGCGTGTTGACGATCGTGCCGGCCAGGTTGCAGGGGGCGGTGGGCGACACCAGGCACGGCGCCGGGGAGCCGAACAGCACCACGGTCGGGTTGGTCAGGTTGGTCGGCACATCCTGCTTCTGGTAGAAGCCGCCGACGATGTAGTCGAGCAGGCCATCGAACAGCGGCTTTTCAGACGAAAGCCTGATTTCGTGCGCCCAGTTCTTCGAATAGGTGTGGGTTTTCCGCCCATAGCCCTTGGTGAAGGTCGGGAAGTTCGGCGAGAAGAAGTCGCCGACGTCGTCCGGACCCTGCGAGTTCAGCACCTGGCGGTTCATCGCGCCGACGTAGTTCAGCCGCTGGCCGGCGAACGAATACTGGGCCTGCAGGTTGAGGTTGTCGAAGCGCTGGCGAACCTGCCGCGCCGTGTCCGTCACCGCCTCGCGATCGAAGCTGTCGATGAACACCGGGCTGGCCGGGGCCGACGGGTCCAGCGCCTGCAGCGACTCGACCTGGTCGTACGAGCGGATGTTCTGGAACAGCTGCTGCCAGATGATCCCGAACGACAGGTCGGCGGTCGGCTCGAACCGGGTGCTGAGGCGCAGCGCGCGGGTCCGCGAGGCCGAGTCCTGGTTGTTGTGCACGCTGTTGACGCGCGCGCCCGTGTTCTCGTCCCAGAGGCCGGCGATGCGCACCGCCAGCATGTCCTCGACGATCGGCAGGTTGACCGCGCCCTGCATGTTGTAGCCGCTGCGGTTGGTCACGGTGCCGTTGACGTAGCCGCCGTACTGGCTGAGGTGCGGCTGGGCGGTCGTCACGGTCATCGAGCCGGACGGCGAGGCGCGGCCGCGCAGCGTGCCTTGCGGCCCGCGCAGCAGCTCGACCTGGCCGATGTCGAACATCCCCTGGAACAGGTTGCCCGCCGAGATCGGCGCGTCGTTCAGGTAGAATTCGACGGTGCCGTTGTTGCCGCTGGCGTTGACGTCATAGTTCACGCCGCGCACCGAGGCGACCGCGCCGATGCCGTTGGCGTTGGTCGACATGCTGAGGCCCGGCATGACCGAGGCGATGTCCTCGAACTTGCGGATGTTCAGCTTGTCGAGTTGTTGCGAGGTGACCGCATTGATCGTCACCGGCACGTCCTGCAGGACTTCGTTCCGACGGCGAGCGGTGACGACGATGTCGCCGAGCATATAGGGCTCGGACGCGCTGACGGGCGGCGCGCTGGTTTCCTGGGCCGAGGCGCCGGACGTCAGCGCCAGGAAGCTCGCTCCTGCGAGCGCAATAAGCATGGTGGACTTCAAGTGTTTGCCTCCCCGAGTTTTTGATGATGTTCGGCGCGCCAGCCTTATCGACCTGACAAGCCAAAGACTCGGCGGGCAAAACCGCGCCGATGCTCAGCTGTCAGCCGTTGCTTTGCAGCAGACTGGCGACCGTATTTGTGTGTGGTTTTAGCTAGTTCAGCAGTGAGCGGCCGTCGCCAAGTGACGCCTTGGCGCAAAGCACGGACTGCAACCCCCGATCAACGTTTCGCTCCCCGCAACTAGCAGTTTTATGCCGGGCCGTACCTGCAGCGAGGCCGGCTCTCTTATTGTTTCGAAATGGACGCACGTTTTCCGTTGCGGTCAAGTTGTTTTACAGGCCGCAGGAAGTCGTCCCGCCGCGGCGTGACCGTCCGGGCACAAGGCGGCCACACCCAAGCTCAACCGGCGCGTGAGATCCGCCGCCGCCCTCGCTCGCCGCCTCAAGGACGCGGAGCGCTTCCCGAGGTGTCGAACACCACCTGATCGTAGCGCCACAGCGCCTGGAAGAAGTCGCGGGCGGCGCTGCGCTCGCCGGTCGCCTGGGCGATCTGCGCGATCTGCGCGATCGTGCGGGTTCCGTCGATCGCGGCCAGCAGGCGCGCCTGGCGCGCATAAATCGGCAGGTAGATGTCGGTGTAGGTGTGGGTCCGGTTGATCAGCACCGCCGCCGCCCCGGCCGGCAGCTTTTCGCGCACGACGAGCGTGTCCGGGAGGCGGACCGGCACATAGTCGCGCCAGGCGTCGCCGCTGAAGTCGATAGCGGCGGCCGGCGGCGCGTCGCTGCGGCAGGCCACGACGGTGTGGCGGACCATGGTCCCGCGGAACAGCTCCAGCGCGGCATACTGTTCGTCGGCGGACAGTTTCGCCAGCCGCGGACCGTGCGGGGTCGCCGCCGGCCCACCGCACTGCGCCAGGTACGGCGCCTGGCGCAGCCAGCGCCCGAGCCGCAAGCCGCCGCGGGCCAGGTAGTCGAGCAACTGGGGAACGGAATAGGCGCGGTCCAGCGGATTGAGCAGGGCGTCGGCCAGCCCCTCCCGCGTCAGCAGGTCCGGCGACTTGCGCAGCAGCGGCGTCAGCGGGTGGTCCGGCGGCAGCGCGCGCAGGGCGACGATCAGGTCGAGGACCTCGGCCGCGGTCGGCTGGATCCCGAGCCGCCGGCAATAATCCTGGATCAGATAGATCCCCGCGCGGCCGTAGGGCGCATACACCATCAGTTGCAGGGCGCCGCCGGGCTCAAGCACGTCATGCAGCGCCCGCAGGCCGGCGTCGGGATCGGGCAGGTGGTGCAGCACCCCCGTGCAGACGACGTGCTCGAACGCCTGCCCCAGCTCGGGCGCCCGTTCGACGGACAGGCGCCGCAGCTGCAGATTCGCCAGCCCGTGCTTGCGCTTCAGGCCCTCGGCGAAGGCCACGCTGGCGGCGCTGACGTCGATGCCGGTCACCTGGGCCCGCGGCCAGCGCAGCGCCAACTTGGCGGCCTGGGTCGTGCCGCATCCGGCCACCAGGATGCTGCGATCGTCGCGGTAGGGCTCCGCCGGCCAGACCAGGTGGGCCTCGGCGCGGCGACGCGCGTCGTCCCACTTCCGGCCGTAGCCATCGAGATCATCCACCGCCGGCGGATAGGGATGGCTTTCGTAGAAGGCGCTGACCCGCGTGGCGAGGGCGGCGTCCTGCGCCTCGGTGTCGGTCATGGCCGCTCAACCGCAAAGAGATGGCCCATGCGCGCGATGGTCTCACGCATGGGCCAGCTCGACCAGGGTTCCGGCCTTAACCTAGGCTTGCGCTAGTGATGCGCAGCCGCCGAGACCTGCGCCATCACCGCATCGAGATTGAACGACGCCGGCTTCTGCCGCGGCGGGAACTTGGCGTAGCTATCGATCTCCGAGGCCACGACAGCCTGCATCAGGTACATCTGCGGTATGTGATCGACCATCCAGTCCCAGTAGGTGTTGGAGTTGAAGTCGGCGCGCTCGAACGGATCTCGCCGCAGGTTGACGATGTGCGGCACGCGCAGCTTCACGAACGGCTCGGCCCACTGGTCCATCTTGGTGGCGCGCTGGACGGCCAGGTTGAACTTGTAGTCGCCGACCCGCACCGCCATGACGTCTCCGTCATCGCTGACATAGAAGACGCTGTTCCGCGGGCTCTCCTTGGCCTGGCCGGTCAGGTAGGGGAGCTGGTTGACGCCGTCGAGGTGGACCTTGAAGCTCTTGTCGCCGAGCTTCGCGCCCTTCAGCAGCCGATCCTTGACGTCCATGTCGCCGGCCGCCGCCAGCAGGGTCGGGAACATGTCGATGTGCGACATGATCCCGTTCAGCACCGTGCCGGGCTTGATCTTGCCGGGCCAGCGGAAGTGCGCCGCCACCCGCCAGCCGCCTTCCCAGTTGGTGTCCTTCTGGCCGCGGAACGGGGTATTGGCGCCGTCCGGCCAGGTGTCGTTCTCTGGGCCGTTGTCGGTCGAGTACATGACGATGGTGTTGTCGGCGATGCCCAGCTCGTCGAGCTTGTCGAGCATCATGCCGATCTGCTCGTCATGGACGACCATGCGGTCGCTGTAGGGGTCCTGGCCGCTCTTGCCGATGTTCTTCTCGGCCACATGGGTCCGGAAGTGCATGGCGGTGGCGTTGTACCAGAGGAAGAACGGCGTATCTGACTTGGCCTGCGCCTCCATCCACTCGAGCGCGCGCGCGGTGATCTCCTCGTCGATGGTCTCCATCCGCTTCTTGGTCAGCGGGCCGGTGTCCTTGATCGTCTGGCCGCCCTTGCCGTCGGCCTTGCAGTGCAGCACGCCGCGCGGGCCGAACTGCTTCTTGAACGCCGGGTCCTTCGGGTAGTCCGGCAGCTCCGGCTCTTCCTCAGCGTTCAGGTGGTAGAGGTTGCCGAAGAACTCGTCGAAGCCGTGCACGGTCGGCAGGTATTCGTCCCGGTCGCCCAGGTGGTTCTTGCCGAACTGGCCGGTGGCGTAGCCGAGCGGCTTGAGCGCCTCGGCGATGGTCGGGTCCTCCTTCTGCAGCCCGACGGTGGCGCCCGGCATGCCGACCTTGGTCAGGCCCGTCCGCACTGGATTCTGCCCGCAGATGAAGCTCGCCCGCCCCGCGGTGCAGCTCTGCTGGGCGTAGTAGTCGGTGCACATCGCGCCTTCTTCGGCGATCCGATCGATATTCGGGGTGCGGTAACCCATCGCGCCACGGCTGTTGTGGCTGATGTTCCAGAACCCGATGTCGTCACCCCAGAGGATGAGGATGTTGGGCTTTTTCGCAGGCATTAGACCTCTCCCGGCGTGGGCCGCCACGGGTGGCGAACGCGCGGGAAAGGACCACTCGGGCCGGGCCGCGACAATTGGTGCAAACCCTGAGCGGCGGACGGGGGAAGCCGGCCAGCCGAGCCCGTTCTAGGGCGCGGGCCGGACGGCCGCGGCGGCCCGCTTGGCCGCCTCCAGCCGCTCGATGTGCGCCGCAGCCTGCACCATGGGCGCCTGGCTGACGCGGATCGGACCGCTGTAAGAGCGGTCGAGGTCAAGCACCAGAACGTACACGAAGGTGAAAAGCAGAAATAACCCGACGACCGCCATCCGGTGTCGGCGGTCCAAGGCAAGTCCATATCCGGTAAAGAACGCCGACATCACGGCGAAGGTTATCAGGCCAGCCTGGATCGAGACCGGGATGCGGGCGTCGACCATCGCCACCCGCGTCGCGGTGATCTCGAACATCTCATTCGTACTCTCCATGACGGGTTCGGTCAGATCGGGTCGCCGCCCTAGCCCCCGAAGCGCAGCATCCCAGATCTCAGACTGAAGCTGCTCGGTGCGGGCGACCAGGGCGTGCAGGCCGGCCCGGTCGCGCTGCGGGTCGATCCCGCGGCTGCGCAGGGCTGTGTACTCAAGCATGAGTTGGCTGAGGAGGCCGCGCTCGGGCTCGTCGAACGCCTGGAAGCGCAGGTAGCTGGTGGCGACCGCGCGGGCCTCGGACATGACCAGCAGGCGCCGCTGGTCGTAGCGGTCCTGGGCCATCGCATAGGTGAAGCCGAAGATCAGCGCGAGCAGCCCCAGGGCCGCACCGACCAGGTTGCCGACCCCCTCGTCCACATCGCGGTCGCCGGTCCCACGACGCGCCGACACAAAACGGCGAAAGCGGACTCCAAGCTCTTCGGCGGACACGAACACCAGGGTCAGGACCACCGCGACCAACAGAAGCGGCGCCGCGTCGAGCCATTGCATCGGCAGGTACCAGATCATCCGGGCGGCGTGCTCCGCCGAACCGGCATGCTCGCAAGCAACCACGCGCAGGACCCTGTCGCAGGTTGGGTGTTCCACCCGATGTCCGGCCCGCCGGGCCGACCGTATGCTGCAGCCACGACAGGCCAGCCTGGTCGGCCGGCGCACACCGGGCGTGTGGCCAGCGGAGTTAGCGGCGATGGGCACGGACACAGCGGGGCGGGAACCTCGGGGCGCCACCGCCGCGCCGTCGGCCCGACAGCCTGACGGGCCGGCCTGCGAGGGCGCAGAGCCCTACCGGTGCACGACCGCAGAGGTCGCCGCGGCCCTGGCCGTCGATCCCGAGGCCGGCCTGACCGCGGCCGAGGCGGCGTCGCGGCGGGCGCGGTACGGACCCAACGAACTGACCGCCGAGCCGCCGGAGCCGGCCTGGCGCAAGCTGCTGGCGCAGTTCACCGACGTGCTCGTCCTGCTGCTGATCGCGGCGGCCCTGGTGTCGGCGGCGCTGTGGGCGCTCGAACGCGACTCGCCGTGGCCTTATGAGGCGAGCGCGATCCTGGCGATCGTCATCCTCAACGCCCTGATGGGCTACCTGCAGCAGGCGCGCGCCGAGCAGGCGGTCGCGGCCCTGCAGCAGATGTCGGCGGCCCACGCCAGCGTCGTGCGCGACGCGACCCGTCAGCGGATCCCCGCGTCCGAGATCGTGCCCGGGGACGTCATCCTCGTCGAAGAGGGCGACACGATCCCGGCCGACGCGCGGCTGATCCGCTCCGCCTCCCTGCAGACCGCGGAAGCCGCGCTCACCGGCGAGAGCCTGCCCGTCATCAAGGAGCTCGCCCCCTTGCCGGGCGAGGCGGTGCTCGGCGACCGCCTCAACATGATCTTCAGCGGCACCGCGGCGACCTACGGGCGCGGCCGCGCGATCGTCACCGCCACCGGCATGCAGACCGAGATGGGGCGCATCGCCGGCGCCCTGAAGGCCGGCCCGGCCGAGACCACGCCGCTGCAGCAGGAGCTCGACCGCACCGGTCGCCGGCTCGGCCTGATCGTCGTGGCCATCGCCGCGGTGATGATCGGCGCCATCCTGATCTTCACCGAGGTTCGCGGCCTAGCGGCGATCTTCGACGTGCTGATCCTCGGCGTGGCGCTGGCGGTCGCGGCGGTGCCGGAAGGGCTGCCGGCGGTGGTCACGGCGGTGCTGTCGCTCGGCGTCCAGCGCATGGCCGCCCGCAAGGCCATCATCCGCCACCTCGCGGCGGTGGAGACCCTGGGGTCAGCCAACATCATCGCCTCGGACAAGACCGGCACCTTGACCCGCAACGAGATGACGGTCCGCCACATCGTCACCGCCAGCGGCGGCGTCGACCTGGAAGGCGCCGGTTATTCGCCGGAGGGCGCGGTCACCCGGCGCGGCGGCGGCGAGATCGACGGCGGCTTGCGGCGCGAACTCGTGCGCACCCTGGCCGCCGCCGACCGTGCCAATAATGCGGTCCTGCAGGAGCGCGACGGGCGCTGGTCGGTGCAGGGCGATCCGACCGAGGGGGCGCTGATCGTCGCGGCGCGCAAGGCCGGGCTGGAGGCGGAAGCGCTGGAGGCGCGGTTCGCGCGGGTCGGCGAAGTGCCCTTCTCCTCAGAACGCAAGCTGATGAGCACGGTCCACACCGATGCGGAGCGTGGCGGCCAGTTGCTGGTGCTCACCAAGGGCGCGCCCGACGTTCTGCTGGCCCGCTGCTCGCAGGTGCAGGCCGGCGAAGAGATCCGGCCGCTGGACGCAGCTCGGCGCGCGACCATCCTCGCCGCCAACGAAGTGCTCGCCGGCGAGGCGCTGCGCACGCTCGGCGTCGCCTTCCGCGCGCTGCCCGAAGGCGCGGGGCCGGCCAGCGACCTCGACGAGGAGGTCGAGCAGGACCTGGTGTTTCTCGGCCTCATCGGCATGATCGATCCGCCGCGGGTCGAAGCCCGCACCGCGATCGCGGCCGCGCGAGCCGCCGGCATCCGCGTGATCATGATCACCGGCGACCACCCGCGCACCGCCGGCGTCATCGCCGCCGAACTGCAGATCACCGATAACGCCCGCGTCGTCACCGGGGCGGAGCTGGCGCAGATGTCCGAGGCGACGCTCGCGCAGACCGTGCGCGAGGTCTCGGTCTATGCCCGCGTCAATCCGGACCACAAGCTGCGGCTGGTCCGGGCGCTGCAGAGCGACGGCTCGGTCGTGGCGATGACCGGCGACGGGGTCAATGACGCCCCGGCGTTGAAGACCGCCGACATCGGCGTGGCCATGGGGATCACCGGCACCGACGTCTCCAAACAGGCCGCTGACATGATCCTGGCGGACGACAACTTCGCCACCATCGTCGCCGCCGTGGAGGAAGGCCGGGCGATCTTCGCCAACATCCGCAAGTTCCTGCGCTACCTGCTGTCGTCGAACATCGGCGAAGTGCTGACGATGTTCCTCGGCGTCGTGCTGGCCGGCGTCATCGGCGTCGGCGGCGACGCCGGCCTGGTCCTGCCGCTGCTCGCGACGCAGATCCTCTGGATCAACCTGGTCACCGACGGCGCGCCGGCGCTGGCGTTGGGCGTCGATCCCCCCGACGCCGGGACCATGCGCGATCCGCCGCGGCCGCGCGGCGAAGGCGTGCTCACGGCGCGCATGTGGGCCGGCATCCTGTTCGTCGGCCTGGTGATGGCCATCGGCACCCTGCTGGTGTTCGACGCCGCCCTGCCCGGCGGGCTGATCGAAGGCCACGGAACGGTCGCCTACGGCCAGACCATGGCGTTCACCACCCTGACGATGTTCCAGCTGTTCAACGCCCTCAACGCCCGCTCCGACGAGCGCAGCGCCTTCGCCGGGCTGTTCGCCAATCGCTGGCTGTGGGCGGCGCTGGCCCTCTCGCTGGCCCTGCAGATCGCCGTGGTCCACCTGCCGGTGCTGCAGGCGGCGTTCTCGACCGTCAGCCTCGGCCCGAACGACTGGCTGGTCTGCGTCGCCGCGGCGAGCTCGGTCCTCTGGCTACGCGAGCTCAGCAAGCTGCTGGCGCGGCGCCCAGAGGGCGTCATCCCGGCCAGGCCTGTCGGCCCGAACTGAAAAATGGCTTGGGAAATATGGAGCGGGTGGGGGGAATCGAACCCCCGACATTCAGCTTGGGAAGCTGACGTTCTACCTCTGAACTACACCCGCGCGCAGCCGCCTTGGCGGCAGGCGGCGGACCATAGCCGCGCCGCGCGCCGCAGGGAAGAGGGTGCGGCGACGTCGCCCGCGACTCCGGTGACGGCGTCAGAACGCCCCCTCCGTCTCGCGCCTGCGGCGCGATCCACCTCCCCCGCTGCGCAGGGGAGGACTCCCCCGCCTGCGGGGGAGCTGTCAGCGAAGCTGACAGAGGGGGCGTTCGGACGCCCGGCCCCTCACCCGCGCTTGTCGACCTTCACCCCGCCGAACATCTGGTCGGTGACGCCGGAATTCAGCATGCTGTGCGGGAAGCCCATGTCGATGGCGCTGACCGCGTTCAGCCGGGCGACCTGGTCGGCGCCGAACGCGATCTCCAGGGCCCCGAGGTTGTCCTCCAGCTGGGCCGGGGTACGCGCGCCGATCAGCGGCGAGGTCACCGCCGGGTGCAGCAGTGTCCAGGCCAGCGCCACCTGGCTGGGCGTGCGGCCGAGCTCGGCGGCGATCGTCTTCACCACTTCGGCGATCTCCAGGGTCTTCTCGCTGAGCCGGCCGGTGGCGAGGTTGATGTCCTTGCGGCTGTTCATGCCGCCGATCGCCTCGGGCGGCTTGGCCTTCAGGTCCTCGCGGCTGTACTTGCCCGACAGCACCCCGCCGGCCAGCGGCGACCACGGCAGCACGCCGATGCCCATCTCCTGGGCCATCGGCATCAGGTCACGCTCCACCGTCCGTTCGGTCAGGTTGTAGGGGATCTGCAGGGCGGCGAACTGGCTCCAGCCGCGCAGCTCGGCGATCGCCTGCATCCGCGAGATCTGCCAGGCCGGGCTGTCGGAGACGCCGACGTAGAGCACCTTGCCGGCGCGCACGAGGTCGTCGAAGGCGCGCAGGATCTCGTCGACCGGGGTGCGGTCGTCCCAGACGTGCAGGTAGAGAAGGTCGATGTAGTCGGTGTCCAGCCGCTTCAGGCTGGCCTCGACCGAACGGACCATGTTCTTGCGCTGGTTGCCGCTGCCGTTCGGGTCGCCCCAGCGCATGGTCAGCGAGTATTTGGTCGACAGCACGATCTGCTCGCGCTTGGCCTTGATCAGCTGGCCGGTCAGCGTCTCCGACCCGCCCTGGCCGTAGAAGTTGGCGGTGTCGACGAAGTTGCCGCCGCGCTCGACGTAGGCGTCGAAGATCTGCCGCGCCTCCTCATCGCTCGAGCCCCAGTCGGATTTGGTGCGGAAGGTCATGGTGCCGAGCGACAGCGGCGAGACCCGCAGCCCCGAGCGGCCGAGAAGGCGGTAGTGGTCGAGCTGCTGGGCCATTCGGGGTTTCCTCTTTCGTCTCTCTTGTTCGGTTTTGGTCGGTCTAGTTCGGGCGCGCTCCGGCTCAGCCGGCGTCGCGGTCTTTCAGGAAGCCCAGGGCGGCGAACTGCACCAGTTGCCGCGCGAGCTGCGCCGGATCGTCGGTCCGACCGCGGAAGGTCTGGTCCATGGCGACGGCGAACAGGATGCCGAACAGCGCCAGGCCGGCGAACTCCGGATCGATGTCGTCCTTCAGGAGACCGTTCAGCACCTCGCCCCGCTGTTTCAAGAGGGGGACGATCTCATCGCAGTAGAGCCGCTTGCCCAGGTCGGCATCGGAGAACAATGAGGCGGTCAGCAGCGGGAAAATATCGACCGTGCTGGCGATGTGGTTCTGCGCCGAGGCCTGGGCGAGGCCCAGCAGCTCCTCGGTGGTCGCCGCCGCCTGGTAGGCCTGGGCGCGTTCGTACATCCCCTGCATCGCCGCGATCAGCGGCTCGACCACCGCGGCGTGGAACAGCGCCTCCTTGCTGTCGAAATGCTCGAACAGCGTCGCCTGGTTGACGTCGGCGGCCTTGGCGATGTCGCGGGTGCGCGCGCCCTGCAGGTTGGTGCGGGAAAACACCTCCTGCGCCGCCAGGATGATCTGGCGCCGGCGCTCTTCGGCCGGCAGGTACTTGCGGCGGCGGGGGGCCGCCGGCTCGGCCGCGGCCGGCTCGACGGCTTCGGCGGCCTTCTCGGTCTGCGCGGCGCGCGTCGTGCGGGGACCCGCCATCTCACCCTTGTCCCGGGCGTTCGAAAGCCGCCCGCAAAATTTCCAACCAGATGGTTGTATCTAGCAAATGGGCTGCTAGCATCAAGTTCGAAAACAACCAACTGGATGGTTGGATTGTAGCCGACGCCTCCCGCCAGACGGAGGCGCGGCGGACAGGGCTGGAAGGAAACGCCGATGAACGACCTTACGCCGAACGTCAGCACCGATGCGGCGCTGGAGCGCGAGGCGCGCGCCTGGATGGCCGACCCCTACGGCCACTTCGGCATGTCGACGACGAAGATCCATTCGGTCTCGCCGAAGGAAGCCGAGCCGGTCCTGCTGGCGGCGATGAACCTGCGGCTGGCGGAGCGCCGCCAGCAGATCCCGGTCCTGGCCAAGCTCGCCGACGCCCAGGGGATCGACCGCCTGGCCGCGCTCGACGACGGCGCGCCGCTTCTGTTCACCCACGACACCTACAAGTCATATCCGATCTCGCTGCTCGCCAAGCAGCGCTTCGACCAGCTCAACAAGTGGCTCGACCGGCTGACGCCCTACGACATCTCCGGCGTCGACGTGGTCGGTTGCGACTCCATCGACAGCTGGCTGACCCGGCTGCAGGAGCAGACGCCGCTCGACGTGGCGACCTCCTCAGGGAGCAGCGGCACCCTGTCGCTCTTCCCGAAGTCGAAGAAGGACTACGTGTTCGCCGTCACCGGCCTGCGCGTGCAGCTCGGCCAGAAGTTCGGCGCCGAGCCGACCGACGGCGACATCAACGGCAAGATCCATGCGGTGACGCCGATGTACCGCGACGGCCACTCCTCGGCCGGCCGCTTCGCCCAGTACCTGCTCGACGTCTTCTGCAAGGGCGACGAGAGCTATCTGCACACCGCCCTGCCCTTCAAGGTCTCCAGCGACCTGATGTGGCTGGCGGCGCGGATCCGCGCGGCGATCGCCAAGGGCGACGCCAGCAAGGTCGACGTGCCGGACAACCTGCTGGCCCGCCGCGGCGAGTGGGAGAAGCTGCAGCGCGACCTGCCGGCGATCCAATCGGCGTTCGTCCGCGGCGCGGTGCAGGAGCTGCGCGGCGAACGCATCTTCGCCATGGGCACCACCGCGATGTTCTACAACATCGCCAAGCAGGGCGTGGAGGAAGGCATCCGCGGCTCCTTCGCCCCGGGCAGCGTGCTGATGGGCGGCGGCGGCGCCAAGGGCGTGGTCCTGCCGGACGACGCCGAGCAGACCATCAAGGACTTCTTCGGCATCGACTGGATGCAGTCGGCCTACGGCATGACCGAGATGAACGCCTTCTCGGTGCTTTGCGAGGCCAACCGCTACCACCTGGCGCCCTGGGTCGCGCCCTTCATCCTCGACGGCGAGACCGGCCGGCCGCTGCCGCGCGAGGGCGTGCAGACCGGCCGCGCCGCCTTCTTCGACGTCACCCACGACGGCACCTGGGGCGGCATCGTCACCGGCGACCAGGTCACCGCCCACTACGACGGCTGCCCGTGCGGGCGAAAGACCTTGGCGTTCGACAAGAAGATCCAGCGCTTCAGCGAGATCACCGGCGGCGACGACAAGATCACCTGCGCCGCCACCCCCGGCGCGCAGAACGAGGCGCTCGACTACCTCAACGCCCTGGAGGGGTGACCACACCGCAATCCGCTCATCCCGGCGAAGGCCGGGACCCAGGTTCAGCCGCGGCGCGCGCAGCGAAGGCCACCCGGCGCCTCCCGCGCCCGCCATCTGGATCCCGGCCTTCGCCGGGATGAGCGGAGAAAAGATCCACCGCTTCGCGGGAGCTCCCCCTGAGGGGGAGCATCTCGCCCGACAAGGACGACACTTATGGGCAGACCCATTTCTTACGCCGTCATCCGCGGCAAGGTCATCGAAACCGACCTGGTGGAGTTCGGCGGCCGCGGCGGCGACATCACCTTCCTCGCCCCGGACCCGAAGACGATCGTCGACCAGCTGCCGCTCGGCAGCCCGAGCAAGATGGACGACCTCTACCAGCTCTCCTTCGAGCAGATCCTCGACTACCTCGAGGAGCTCGGGAAGCTGCTGGACATCAACAAGAACGGCTACATGCAGGAGGCCTGCGAGCTCAGCTACGCCACCGCTCCGGCGACGCCGCCGATCGTGCGGGCCTTCTACGACCACATGCCGGCGATGTTCGACCGCGAACGGATCCGCCGGACCGTCGAGTTCAACATCGGCGTCCCCTACCTCGAAGGCTGGGTCGAGCAGGAGATCAACGGCAGCCGCGTCGGCATCCGCGCCTACGGAGCCCGCGCCCTGCACATCGTCGCCGGCAACGGCCCGGTGCTCGGCGCCCTGACCATGCTGCGTGGCGCGGTGACCCGCGGCGACACCATCATCAAGGTACCGTCGAACGACCCGTTCACCACCGGGGCCATCGCCCGGACCATGGTCGACTTCGCCCCCGACCATCCGATCACCAAGCATCTGTCGGTGGCCTACTGGCGCGGCGGCGACGAGGCGATCGAGAAGCAGCTCTACCAGCCGCACAACGTCGAGAAGATCGTCGCCTGGGGCGGCCTAGCCTCGGTCAAGCACGTCACCAAATACATCCAGCCGGGCCTGGAGCTGATGTCGCTGGACCCGAAGCGCAGCGCCAGCATCGTTGGCGCCGAGGGCCTGACTACCGCGGCGCTGATCACCGAGGCCGGCCAGCGCATCGCCGCCGACGTCGGGGCCGGCAACCAGACCGCCTGCGCCAGCTGCCGCGTGGTCTATGTGATGTGCGGCACGGACGACGCCGGGATCGAGACCCTGAAGAAGCTCGGCCAGGCGACCTACGACGCCATGCTGAAGCTGCCGGCCGACCTGTCGACCAAGCCGAAGCGCTACGACCCGCAGCTGAAGTCCAACGTCGACGCGCTGCGGCTCAACGACGACTGGTACACGGTGGTCGGCGGCGAACAGGGCGAAGGCGCGGTGATCGTCTCGCACACGCCCGAGCCGGTCAGCTTCTGGGAGTACCTGGCCGACCGCACCGTCAACCTGATCCCGGTCGACACCCTCGACGAGGTGCTGGGCGCGGTCGACGCCTACACCCAGACGGTCGGCGTCTTCCCCGACGCGTTGATGCCGGAGATCCGCCACAAGGCGGCGCTGCACGGCGGCCAGCGGTTCGTCTCGCTGGGCTACGCCTTCAACGGCCCCGGCCTGGTCGGCCCGCAGGACGGCATCGAGCCGCTGCGGCGGATGTGCAAGTGGATCATCTCCGAGCAGCCGCTGGCGAGTGTGAAGCCGATCTGGGAGATGGCCGAGGGCGACGCGGCGCTGGTAGCGTAACTTCAAAGTCCGTCATCCCGGACGGCCCGCAAGGCCGATCCGGGACCCAGGGGCCGTGCGCGCCGCCCTGGGTCCCGGCTCTCCGCTACGATTCGGGATGACGTCGTCTTTAGGCGCTTGCTACTGCACCCGTAGCACCTCGAAGCCGCGCGCCTTCATCAGCGCCGGCAGGCCGTCGTCGCCGACCATGTGCAGGGCGCCGACGTTGACCAGTTCGACGCCGGAGCCGCTGGCCATCTCCTGGGCGAGCGCCTCGGCCCAGGCGAGGTTGCGGCGTCGCAGCAGCGCCTCGTAGAGGGCCGGATTGCCGTTCTTCATCGGGCCGACGAAGCCGGCCCCCGTCCGCGACAGGTCGCCCTCCAGCCAGGCCGCCACCAGGCCCTCCGGGGACGGCTTGCGCAGCCAGCTCGGGCCGCGGCGCGGGGTGCGCTCGCGGATCACGTCGGTGAGGTAGCGCAGCTCGGCGCGCTCGGAGAGGCCGGCGAAGATCCACGCCTGATCCTCGAGGGTTTCGAAGGTCCGCACCGCCTTGCCGTCCTGGCGGGCGGCGCGGATCAGCATCAGGTCTGCGCCCGCCGCGACGGTCGGGCCGTCAGGGGTCCGCGGCCCGGGCGGCGGCAGCATCGACAGCATCAGCGCCGCCGCCCACGGCCGCAGGTGGTCAACCTGGCGAAGGTCCGCCTGGCGCTCAAGCTCGGCCAGGGTGCGCGGCGGCAGCTTGCGGCTGAGCGGCCGGGCGGGATCGACCCCGTGGCGCGCGACGAAGCCGCTGAACGCCGCCGGATCGACCTCGTCCACCGGCGCCTCGAACCAGACGGTCTGCGCCCGCGCATAGGCCGCGTCATAGGCCGGCGTGCGCCAGGCCGCGCCGCGCGGCAGCGCATGCAGAGTGCCGAACAGGTAGATCTCGCTGCGCCCGTGCTTCACGAGCCAGAGCGCCGGGGCGGCGCTGGCCGCCGTGGCCGCGAACCATCCCGCGAGAACTGCGACGGCCAATGCGGCCCAGCGAAAGCGACGCAAGCACGCCCCCAAGCGGGCGCAGCGCGCCCAAAACCTTGAAGGACTTGGATAACTTCCAGGCGCGGCGCAGGTAATGCGACCCGAGGTCGCCGGGGAGCGCATCCCGTCATCCCGGCCGGAGCGCAGCGGAGAGCCGGGACCCAGGGGCGGCGCGCATGGCCCCTGGGTCCCGGATCGGCCTTGCAGGCCGTCCGGGATGACATGTTGTTTTTGCCGAAGGCTGGGCTCAGAGCGCCGGAGCGGCCCCCCGACCGCTCCGGCGGCTCCCAGCCACCCCCGTGACCAGGCGACGCTCTGGGCGCCCCAAGTCGCCCTTAGGCGGCGTCGCTACTCGCCCCAAACCTTAAAGTGTTTTGATAGCTTCAGACCCTGGCGCTGGTAATGCGACCCGAGGTCGCCGTAGAGCCGTACCGGCCGCTCGGTCAACGGCTCGTAGACCAGCCGCGCCACGGTCTGGCCGTCCTCGAGGATGAACGGCGTCTCGTGGCTGCGCACCTCCAGCACGCCGCGCGAGCCCTTGCCGTGGGCCTCGTCGGTGCCGAAGCCGGGATCGAAGAAGCCGGCGTAGTGCACGCGGAACTCCCCGACCGAGGGATCGATCGGCGTCATCTCGGCGGCTTCCATCACCGGGATCTCCACCGCCTCCTTCGAGGCCAGGATGTAGAACTCGCCGGGATCCAGCAGCAGCTGGCCGTTCTGCGGATAGAGCGGCTCCCAGAACTGCTTCGGGTCGTGGCCGTCCTCCTTGTCAAGGTCGACGACCGGGGCGTGCCGGCGGGCGCGGAAGCCGGCGATGACGCCGTCGGCCAGCTCGACGCCGACGCTCTCGACCCGCAGCCGGGACGGCGCGCCGCGCTTCAGCCGCAACTGGTTCAGCCGGGTGCCGCGCCGCACCAGCACCGAGAAGGTCTGCGGCGCGATCTCGATATAGGTCGGGCCGGTGTAGCCCTCGGCGACGTCGTCAAACGCCGGGGTGCCGTCGGACAGCAGGCGGACGAAGACGTCGACCCGGCCGGTGGAGCTCTTCGGATTGGCCCGCGCCGAGACGCCGGGCGGCAACGCCAGCCGCTCCTGCAGCTCGGCGATGTAGACGCAGCCGCGCTCCAGCACCGCGCCCTTGGTCAGGTCGAGCTCGTGCATCGCCACCTGGCCGATGCGCTCGGCGACCGTGTGGCCGCGGCCGGGCAGGAACGACGCGCGCACCCGCCAGACCCGCGCGCCAAGGCGCAGGTCGAGGCTCGCCGGCTGCACCTGATCGGCGTCGAACGGGCTGTCAGAGGTGATGGCGCCCCGCGCGATCAGCTCGTCGATGGACTGGCAGGGCAGAATGCCGGGAGGCTGGCTCATGGGCGGCGAAGCCTTAAGGCGAACGGCGAGTCGTGCAAGCCCTCCCTCCCCTTAACGGGGCGGGAGGAAGGCTTGACCTCCCCGCGCCGCTGCCGTTGATGCGGCTTCCAAACCTTGCAGCCGCAGGAGCCCGTCATGGCCGAAGATCCGAACACCTGGGACGTCGAGACCCGCCTGGTGCGCGGCGGCATGGCGCGCACCCCCTACGGCGAGATCTCCGAGGCGCTGTTCCTCAACCAGAGCTTCGCCTACGAGAGCGCCGGCGCCGCCGACCGCCGCTTCTCCGGCGAGGAGCCGGGCTTCATCTACCAGCGCTTCGGCAACCCGACGACGCAGATCTTCGAGGAGCGCCTGGCGCTGCTGGAAGGCGCCGAGGGCTGCCGCGCCACCGCTTCGGGCATGGCCGCGGTGCACGCCGCGCTGTTCGGATGCTTGCGCGCCGGCGACCACTTGATCGCGGGCCGCGCGCTGTTCGGCTCCTGCAAGTGGATCATCTCCGAACTGCTGCCGCGCTACGGCGTGGAGACCACCTATGTCGACGCCGTCGATCCCGCCGCCTGGCGCAACGCGGTGCGGCCGAACACCAAGGCCTTCCTGATCGAGAGCCCGGCCAACCCGCTGCTGGAGATCACCCCGATCGCCGCCGTGGCCGCGATCGCCAAGGAAGCCGGCGCCAAGGTGATCGTCGACAACGTCTTCGCCACCCCGCTCTACCAGAAGCCGCTGCAGCTCGGCGCCGACGTGGTCGTCTACTCGGCGACCAAGCACATCGACGGCCAGGGCCGGGTGCTGGGCGGGGCGATCCTCGGCTCGAACGAGATCCTCAACGAGGTCTACAAGGACTTCCTGCGCCACACCGGCCCGGCGCTGTCGCCGTTCAACGCCTGGGTGCTGCTGAAGGGCCTGGAGACGCTGGAGCTGCGGGTCAGCCGCCAGACCGAGAACGCCGGCAAGATCGCCGACGTGATCGCCGCCCATGCGAAGACCAAGCAGGTCATGTACTGCGGCCGGCCCGACCACCCGCAGGCCGCGCTGATCGCCGAGCAGATGACCGGCGCCGGCAACGTCATCGCCTTCGACCTCGGCAGCCGCGAGGCCGCCTGGCGGTTCCTCGACGCGCTGGAGATCTTCGACATCTCCAACAACCTCGGCGACGCCAAGTCGATGGCCACCCACCCCTCGACCACCACGCACCGCTCGATGACCGAGGAGGCCCGCGAGGAGATCGGCCTGACCCAGGGCTGGGTGCGGATGAGCGTCGGCTTGGAAAGCGCCCGCGACCTCGCGCGCGACGTCGACCGGGCGCTGGATAAGGCGTAGGGCCAACAACAAGGCTGTCATCCCGGAACGCGCGCCAGCGCGTGTCCGGAATCCAAGAACACAGAAGCTTCTGGCGGACCGGGGCCGCGCCGTTGCGTGTGCGCTCACACGCCGTGTGCTTGGGTCCCGGACAGCCGCTGCGCGGCTTCCGGGATGACAGCTGTTGCTGAGCTAAGCCGCCCGCCGCCCGGCCGCCGCGCGGGCCTCGATGAACATCGGCATCCCGCCCTTTGGCCTAAGCGTCACCGCCGCGGTCGGGACCACCTCGTGGCCCGGGTCCAGCCGGAAGCGGTAGCGCGCCAGCCACTCGGCCAGGATCAGCAGCGCCTCCTTGATCGCGAACGCCGCGCCGATGCAGGTGCGCGGGCCGGCGCCGAAGGGGATGTACTGGAATCGGTGATGCTGCGCCTTGGCCTCGGCTGAGAAGTTCTCCGGGTCGAACACGTCGGGCTCGTCCCACAGCGTCTCGTGGCGGTGCAGCAGCCACGGCCAGATGGTGACCATGTCGCCCGCGCGCACCGTCCGACCACAGAGCACGTCGTCGACGATCGGCGAGCGGTCGAACCGTGTCGCCGGCGGATACAGCCGCATGGTCTCGTCCAGCACCATCCGCAGATAGGGCAACCGGGCGATCACCTGCGTCGCCGAGCCGCCCGCCTCGCGCGCGGCGATCGCCTCGGCAGCGGCGCGCTCCTGCACCTCCGGATCGCCGCCCATCAGATAGAGCGCCCAGGTCAGCGCATTGGCGGTGGTCTCGTGGCCGGCGACGAAGAACAGGATCCCGTTGCCCAGCGCCAGCTCCGCCGCCTCGTCCGGCGGATGGCTCTCGGAGAAGGCGTCGAGCAGCCGGGTCATGAAGTCCTGGGGCGCCGACGGATCGGTTTGCCGCCGGCGGATCAGCTCGGTCAGCCGTCCGCGCAGGAAGGCCGCCCCGGCCAACCCGTCCTGGCGGATGCGCGAGCGGTCGAGCCAGGGCATGCCGATCAGCTTGGCGACGCTGTACTTGCCGGCCGAGGCCAGGGTCGCGCCGATGTGCGCGGAGGCCCCCTCGGAGGTCATCGCCGGGTCGCCGGAGAACAGCGAGCGGCTCATCACCTCGAATGTCGCGTGGGTCGCGGCCGCGGCGACGTCGACGCGATTTGGCGCCTCCCCCGCCCAGCGGTCGGCCTGCTCGCGGGCGACCTGCTCGAAGATCCCGGTGAACGACGCCACCGCCGCCGGCGTGAACACCGGCGCCATCAGCCGGCGCTGCTCGCGCCAGACCTCGCCGTCGGCGACCAGCAGGTTCCAGCCCACCGCCGGGGCCAGGATGCGCTTGATCAGCGCCGGCTTCTCGTAGTTGGCGGCATTCTCCAGCAGCACGCGGCCGATCGCGTCGGGGTCGTTGATGATGTGGTTCCGCACCGTGATCACGCGGGCGAACATGTAGCGCTGGCGGAACGCGGCCTGCGGCCAGCCGGCCACCCAGTTGGTCGCCAACTCGCCGCTGAGCCGTCGCCAGAGCGGCGGCGGCATCGCCGGTCGGACCGGCGCGGCCGGACGGAAGCGCGAGGGGCTCATGACGGGCTCACATGGGGCGCAGCGACTGCCTTCCCCTTCCATCTAGGGTCGCGCCCGTCGCGGTCCAAGCGCCCGTTGGCCAAGCCTCAGAGACGGACTTCGGCGCGGATCTCGTGCGGCGCTTCGCGGTCGCGGCCCATGCCGAACAGCGTCGGCTGGCCGCCGCCGCTGGGCAGCCAGATCTGCGCGCTGGACGGGGTGAAGCAGAGCAGCGTCAGTTCCGGGTCGTAGCGACCTTGCGGGTACCAGCGCGCGACCTCGTCGCTCCAGAAGCGGTTGATCGCGTCGTCGTTGCTGGTCATCGCCACCTCGCCATGGACGCAGGCGTAGAGGTCGTGCTTGCGGCCGATGTAGTGGAACACCGCGGCATGGCTCTGATCGGCGGCCATGGCGATGCGGCTGTGCTTGTGGGCGTAGAACCACAGCGGGCCATGCTCGCCCTCGAAGTGGGCGGTCATCGGCTGGGCGTGGCCCTCGTGTTCCGTGGCCAGGCCGAGCATGCCGGTCCTCAGGTCCGCCAGGTCGCGCCAGAACCGCGCGAGAAGGTCTTGCGGGTCGCCTTGGGTCATCTCTCCACCTCGCGTCTGGACGCCGCCAGCCGAGGCTGCGTCCTTACGAAGCGCAAGTGCGCAGCCGGCGGGGCGGTTCCGCGCCGGCTGCGATGGCGGCGACCCGCCCTGGCCTACCTCAGACGATAGTCGTCAGCGGCCAGCCACTGGGTGATGTAGGCGTGCGTTCGACGCACCAATTCGGTCGGCCCCGAGAAGTAGAATTCACTGCCGAACAGCTTCTTCTTCTCCGACCAACGGACGCTGCCGGTGTCTTCGGACTGCAGCACGTTGCGCAGCTTCGCGCGCTTGCTCTTCGGGACGTAGGAGACGTAGGTCACCTCGCTCACGGTTCACTCCCCCAAACATTCTTGTCGACGCCCCCGCGCCAACAGTAGCGCTCGTAGATTCGTGTGGCGCGATTGCGGCAAATTCTGGCGAGGGTCCTGCGACATCCCGCCTCGGCGAGATGCCGGGCCGCCGCAACAAGTGGTCGAGGCGGCGTTTTCGGCCGCATCTCGACCAAAAGGGTGCAGGACAGAGAAAACTAAACTTATCCGCGCGACGGCCGCCGTGCCTGAATTCAAGTTTCCGCGAGCCTGACGCTCCCCACACGGAGCTTCGGATCAATTCGATCCCCGGATGCTTTGAGTCTTTAAACAGCTGGGAGGAGTAGGGAGTGCGCCGGTCCAACCGGTTCCTTGCGTCATTCGGAGCGGATGTCGCCTTGATCCGTCCGCACCTGCGTGAGGTGACGCTCCGCGCCGGGCAGATTCTCTGCGAGCCCGGCGACCGCATCCGCAAAGTCTATTTCCTGCATGAGGGCGTGGTCTCGAAGCTGATGGTCTTCGAGGACGGCGCCGAGATCGAATGCGCCCTGGTCGGCCGCGAGGGCGCGGTCGGCGCGATGTCGGCGCTGGGCATGCGCACCGCAGTCACCCGCGACGTCTGCCACATGTCGGTGGGCGCCCTGGTGATCGACGTGGCGCAGCTGTCGGAGGCCGCGCGGCAGTCCGAGCTGATCCATTCCGCGCTCGACCGCTACTGCGCCTGGAAGATGGGCTACGCGATCCGCAACGGCGCCTGCAACGCGCGCCATGCGGTGGAGCAGCGGCTCTGCCGCTGGCTGCTGACCTGCTCCGACGTGCTCGAGGAGCCGGAGATCCGGCTGCCGCAGGACGTCTTCGCCAAGATGCTCGGCGTGCAGCGCACCTCGATCAATCCGATCCTCCAGCGCCTGCGGGCCGACCGGCTGATCGACCTTGGCCGCTCGCGGCTGACGCTCACCGATCGGGCCGGCATCATGAACCGCGCCTGCGAATGCTACGAGGCGATGAGCATCACCGAGGCTGAGATGCTCGCGCCGCAGACGCGATCCGTCAGGCCGCACGGCGCGGCCCTCCAGTTCCGCGGCGGATCTGCTGCCTGAGCAAAAAACACAGTTCTGTCGGTGGTTGGACAGACCCACGGCCGCGTTCGCCTAATCTGTCCGCTCTCGAACGCCGAGGGAGGGGACGAGATGAGCCACGCTGCGAGCACCGATCAGAACGACGCCGTAGAGACCGCCTGGCGGCGCAACCTGCAGGCCGGCGAAGTCGCCGCCCGCGCCTTCCACGCCGAAACCGCCGATTTCGCCGGACGCCTGCTCGACCTCAACCTCGAGGCCGCGCGCAGCTTCGGCCGTCCCGCCACGAACGATCCGATGGCCGCGCCCTTCGCCTTCAGCGCCTCGGCGCTGGAGCTTTACTTGGGCTACCTGGGCCGATCGACGGCGCTGGCGCAGAAGGCGATCGTCCTGCCCTGGACCCATCCGAGGGCGCGGGTTTGAGGGCTGGCGCGGACCGGGTCGCCGGCATGCGCAAGGTCCAGGCTCCACCTCCGGCGACGCTAGTCAGCGCGCCGTCCTACCTCACCCAAGCGGAGGCCTGCCTGACGGCGGCCGCCACCTCGCCGGACCCCGCGGCGCGGGCGCTGCACGAGGAGGAGTGCAAGCTGTGGCTGATGCTGGCGCGCCACCGCACCGCCATCGACGATGTGGTGCGCAGCCACCTGGAGCCGGCCTGACCGCCGGCCCGGCGTCCCTAGCTCAGGCGTCCTGGTCGAGGTCCGCCGGGGCCACCGCGTAGACGCGCGAGCAGTACTCGCAGGTCACGTGGATCTTGCCGTCGGGTTCGATCATCTCGGCCCGTTCGTGCTGGTCGAACGACCGCAGCACGGTCTCGATGCTCTCCCGGCTGCAGCGGCAGAAGGCCCGCAGCGGCTGCCCGCCGAACACCCGCACGCCGTCCTCGTGGAACAGCCGCCACAGCAGGGTGTTCGACGACAGCTCCGGATCGACCAGTTCGTCCTCGCCGATGGTCTCGAACAGGATCTGGGTGCGCGACCAGGCTTCCTCGGTCGAGCCGCGCGCGGTGTCCTCGGCGATGTTCTGGATCAGCACCCCGCCGGCCCGCCAGACCGGCCCATGCGGGCCGTCGGCCTGGCCGACCGCCAGCAGCACGCGCGTCGGCGTCTGCTCGGATTGGGCGAAATACTGCTCGGCGCAGAGCGCCAGGGTCTCGCCCTCGATGGCCGTCACGCCCTGGTAGCGGTCCATGTCGGGGCCCTGGTCGACGGTCATTATGAACACCCCGCCGCCTAGCAGGGTGCGCGCGCCGGGGCGCTGGAAGCCCTCGGAGGCCGCGGCCACCTCGGCCTCGTCATAGCGGCAGTAGCCGCGCAGGCCGCCGGAAGTGTCGTAGTCGGCGACCACGTAGCGCACCGGGCCGTCGCCCTGCGCCTGGACGATCAGCCGGCCGTCGAACTTCAGGTTGGAGCCGACCAGGGCGGCGAGCGCGCAGGCCTCGCCGAGCAGATTGGCCACCGGCTCCGGGTAGGCGTGAGCGCGCAGGATTTCGTCGATCGCCGGCCCCAGCCGCGCGACCCGGCCGCGCACCGGCTCGCCTTCGATCTGGAAGGCGCCGACCACGTCGTCAGGAATGGGAGGATTGGACATGATCGGGATATAGGTCCGTACGCGGGAATTTCGAGCGTGGCGCTTTAGCAGCTGTCATCCCGGTTTTCGCGCCAGCGAAAGACCGGGACCCATGAACACGGCGGCCGACAGGATCAGCCGAAACGCCGCAGCCCTTTTGGCGCCGCCGTGTTCATGGGTCCCGGACAAGCCGCTTTCGCGGCTTTCCGGGATGACATGGGCTTGTGTCAGATCTTCCCGAAGCACCAGGCCAGGATCGACTTCTGGGCGTGCAGGCGGTTTTCCGCCTCGTCCCAGATCAGGCTGGCCGGGCCGTCGATCACCTCGTCGGTGACCTCCTCGCCGCGGTGCGCCGGCAGACAGTGCAGGAAGGCCGCGTCTGACGCCGCCAGTTGCATCAGCTTCCGGTCCACCTGATAGGGCTCCAGCGCGTCGAGCCGCTCGTCGTGGTCGGTGTCGCCCATCGACACCCAGGTGTCGGTGATCACCACGTCGGCGCCGCGGACCGCTTCGCGCGGATCCTCGGTGGTCATCACCTGGCCCTGCTGCTCGGCGGCGCGCGCCAGGTCGACCAGGTCCGGGTGGTAGATCGCCGGGCTGGCGATGTTCAGCTTGAAGCCAAGCATCGGCGCGGCGTGGATGAAGCTGGCGCAGACGTTGTTGCCGTCGCCGACCCAGGCCAGCGTCTTGCCCTCGATGCGCCCGCGGTGCTCCTCGATGGTCAGGATGTCGGCCATGATCTGGCAGGGGTGGCCCTTGTCCGAGAGGCCGTTGATCACCGGCACGGTCGAGGCCAGCGCCAGCCGCTCGACGTCCTCGTGGACGTTGGCGCGGATCATCACCGCGTCGACCATCCGCGACAGCACCCGGGCGGTGTCCTCGATCGGCTCGCCGCGGCCCAGCTGCATTTCCTGGGCGTTGGAGATGATCACGTCGCCGCCCAGCTGGCGCATCGCCGCGTCGAACGAAAACCGGGTGCGGGTCGAGTTCTTCTCGAAGATCATCGCCAGCGTGTGGCCGGCGGCGGGCGCGTCGGGATCGACCCGGCCCTTCGGCCAGCCGCGGCGGGCGGTCTTGCGGGCCTTGGCGTCCTCGAGGATGGCGCGCAGGTCGGCCGCCTCGAGTTTCCAGAGGTCGATGAAGTGTCTCGGGGTCTGAGTCATCGCAACGGGTCCCCGCCCCGCCCGCCCCGGCGACGGCCGAGGCCCCAGCGTCAGCTGGGAGCGGAGCTTTACATCTAGGTCCCGGCCCTCGCCGGAACGGGTGGATCGGTGATCAGGCGGCCGCCTTCGCTTTGGCCCGCGCGCGCTCGCAGGCGCGCTCGAACTTCTCGATCGCCTCGCGCGCCTCGTCGCGGCTCAGCACCAGCGGCGGCAGCAGGCGCACGCAGTTGTCGCCGCCGCCGGCGATCAGCAGCTGCTCGTCGCGGGCGTGCTGCATGAAGTCGCGGTTCGGCGTCGCCAGCTTGACGCCGATCAGCAGGCCCTTGCCGCGGATGTCGACCACCACGTCCGGAAAGCGGTCCTTCAGCCCGACGAGCTGCTGGGTCAGGTAGCCGGCGATGTCGTTCACCTGGTCCATCAGCGACGGCTTGATCAGTTCGTCGACCGCGGCCAGGCCGACCGCCATCGCCAGCGGGTTGCCGCCGTAGGTCGAGCCGTGCGAGCCGACCGTCATGCCCTTGGCCGCGTCGGCGGTGGCCAGCAGCGCGCCCACAGGGAAGCCGCCGCCCAGCGCCTTGGCCAGCGCCATGATGTCCGGGTACGCGTCTTCCGCCCACTCGTAGGCGAACAGCTTGCCGGTGCGGCCGAGGCCGCACTGGATCTCGTCGTAGATCAGCAGCACGCCGGTCTCGTCGCAGAGCTGGCGGATCGCCCGCAGCATGGCGTCCGGCCAGGCCCGCGCCCCGCCCTCGCCCTGCACCGGCTCGAGGATGATCGCCGCGGTGGTCGGACCGACCGCCTGGCGGATCGCCTCGATGTCGCCGAACGGCAGGTGCACGAAGCCCGGCAGCGGCGGGCCGAAGCCTTCCAGGTAGCTGGCGTTGCCCGAGGCGTTGACCGCCGCGATCGTCCGGCCGTGGAACGAGCCCTCGAAGCCGATGATGTCGATCCGCTCCGGCTGGCCGTTGGCCCAGTGGTGCTTGCGCGCGGTCTTGATCGCGCACTCGATCGCCTCGGTGCCCGAGTTGGTGAAGAACACCACGTCGGCGAAGCTGACGCTGGTCAGCCGGTCGGCGAGCGCTTCCTGCCCGGGGATCTGGAAGATGTTGGAGACGTGCCAGAGCTTCTCGGCCTGGGCCTTCAGCGCGTCCACCAGGATCGGGTTCGCATGGCCGAGCGCGTTCACCGCGATCCCCGCCATGCAGTCGAGGTAAGCCTCGCCCTCCGCCGTGTACAGGCGCGAGCCCTCGCCTCGTTCGAACGCCAGCGGGGCGCGCGAATAGACGCCCATGATGTGGTCGCTGGGAACGCTCGCGGCGGCTTGGCTCGCGGTCTTTTCGGTCACGGGGGAGGCCCTCCGAAATGGAAGTGTCCCCGCCGCGACGCGACGGGGACTGGAAGGCCTGGCCTTTTCGGGCTCGAACGCCGCAATGTCAATGGTTTGGCGCGCCGCCGCCGCGGGTCGTTCGGCGAGCGTTCGCGCGGCGGCCCGCGGATTTGATCCGCCCACGAACCACCCCGCCCCTCCGCTCTTCCCCGCGAAAGCGGGGACCCAGGTGTTTTCTGTTGCTGGCGGGGGAACGCCGAGCGCTCGAACTCAAAAAGCCTGGATCCCCGCTTTCGCGGGGACGAGCGGTCCGGGTTAAGGCTCAGGTCTTGATCTTGTAGCCGGTCCTGAACATCCAGTAGCTGACCGCGCCCAGCGCCACCGTCAGCACCGCGGTCATCGCCGCGCCCACCGCCAGCGAGCCTTCGGCGTGGCCGATGAAGCCGTAGCGGAAGCCGTCGATCAGATAGAAGAACGGGTTGAAGTGGCTGAAGGTGCGGAACGGCTCCGGCAGCCGCTCCACCAGATAGAAGGTCCCGGACAGGAAGGTCATCGGCATGACCACGAAATTGGTCACCGCCGCCATGTGGTCGAACTTCTCCGACCATAGCCCGGCCATGATGCCGAGGAAGCCGAGGATCAGCGCCGCGCCGACGCCGAAATAGACGATCGCCCAGGGGTGGGCGAGGCCGAGGCGGGCGAACGGCAGCACCGCCAGCCAGGTCACCGCGCCGACCATCAGCCCGCGCGTCGCCGCCCCGAGCGCGAACGCTGCGGCCTGCTCCAGCGGGCTCAGCGGCGGGGTCAGGAAATCCCCCATCAGCCCGTTCATCTTCGACTGCAGCAGTGACGACGAGGAGTTGGCGAAGGCGTTGTTCAGCACCTGCATCATGATCAGCCCGGGGGCGACGAACGCCCCGTACGCCAGGCCGTGGATCGGCCGTCCGCCCTGCGCGGCGACGACGAACACCATCATGTACAGCAGCGCCGTGACCACCGGCGCGGCCAGGGTCTGGGTGCCCACCTTCAGGAAGCGACGAATCTCGCGAAGGTAGAGTGTCCGGAACCCCTCGATGTTGAAGCCCGGGTACTCCCGCGGGGTCGGCGGGAGGACGCTTTCGGCGGCGGCCATGTCCTTCATGGCCCCCATGTGCGCCGCCGCCCGATCCGCCGCAAGTGTGCGCCGAAGCTGCGGCGGGCTGACGCAACATCTAGTTCCTGTGGAGAACCTGAAGGGCGCCTATTGTGGCCCTTAAGGAGTTGTTTACTACTGATGGTGGTCAGTGAGGCGACGGAGCCCCGACTGACACAAGATCTTGAGACTCAAGGGTTTGGCGCGGGGGCGCGCGACCTGTTGGAGCGGGAGGCGTTAATGGGCTGGACGGACGAACGGGTCGAGTTGCTCAAGAAGCTCTGGCAGGACGGCCTATCGGCCAGCCAGATCGCGAAGCAACTTGGAGGTGTGACCCGCAATGCGGTGATCGGCAAGGTGCACCGGCTCGGCTTGTCCGGCCGCGCGGCGCCGTCGAAGCCCGCACGCACGGTGTTCAAGGCGCCGCGTCCGGCGCGTCCGGCCGCCGCCGCGCCGTCGGCCCCGCGCCGCATCGCCGAGCCGGTGACGCTCGCGCCGCAGCCGACCTCGCCGGTGCGCTACATCGACGAAGCGCCGGGCATGGCCACGGTGCTGACGCTCGGCGCGCACATGTGCAAGTGGCCGATCGGCGACCCGTCGCTGGACAGCTTCACCTTCTGCGGCCGCCGCCAGAGCGACGGCCCCTACTGCCACGAACACAACCAAGTCGCCTACCAGCCGGCGCAAGCCAAGAAGAAGGGCGGCGCCTCCGAGCTCGCCCGCAGCCTGCGCCGCTACATCTAGAGTTCCGCGAGGAGAACAGCGGACGTACCGATCCGTTGGGGATGAGGGCGCGTTCCTCGGGCTGCAAGCGCCCGCGGGGCGCGCCCTTTCTCGTTTCAGAACTTCAACGTCCAGCTTTCCAACACCGCCGCCCGCCAGTCTGTCATCCCGGAAGCCGCGGAGTGGCTGTCCGGGATCCAAGAACACGGCGTGGCCGGAGGAGCCGCGGTCATGTGGAGGTAGAGGTCCTCCCAGCGCGGATTCGTCTCCTCGATCAGCCGCGCCTTCCAGTCGCGCCGCCAGCGCTTCAAGCGCTTCTCGAAGGTGATGGCGTCGCGGACATCTCCGAAGCCCTGGGCATGAACGAGGCGGCCGACGCCATACCGCTTCGTGAAGCCGGCGACCGCCTTGGCGCGGTGCTGCTCGACGCGCCGCTGAAGGTCGCGGGTGACGCCCACGTAAAGAGTCCCGTGGTCGCCACTGGCCATGAATGTAGACCCAATAGGTCATTGCACCGCCGTGTTCTTAGATCCCGGTCTTCGCTTCGCGAAACCGGGATGACAAACCAGAACATAAGCGGAACATCCATTCAACGTCCTCGCCATTGGGTTTCCCGCCCCGAGCCGCTACCTTCCGCCCATGACCGACCTCGCCCCAGAGACCGAATCGAGCGGCAACGCGAAGCCCTATTCCGTCTCGGAGCTGGCGTTCGCGCTGAAGCGGACTCTGGAGGACGCCTACGGCTTCGTCCGGCTGCGTGGCGAGCTCTCCAAGGTCACCCACCACTCCAACGGCCACGTCTATCTGACTCTGAAGGACGAGCGCGCGGCGATCGACGGGGTGGTCTGGAAGGGCAGCGTCCGCGGCCTCGGCGTTAAGCCGCAGCAGGGCCTGGAGGTGATCGTCACCGGCAAGATCACTTCCTACCCGGCCGGCTCGCGCTACCAGATCGTCATCGAGACCATGGAGGCGGCCGGCGTCGGCGCCCTGCTGGCGCAGCTCGAGAAGCTGAAGGCCAAGCTCTCCGGCGAGGGGCTGTTCGAGCCGGCGCGCAAGCTGCCGCTGCCGGCCATGCCGCGGGTGGTCGGGGTGATCACCAGCCCGACCGGCGCGGTGATCCGCGACATCCTGCACCGCATCCGCGACCGCTGGCCCTGCCAGGTGGTGGTCTGGCCGGTGGTGGTGCAGGGCGACGCCGCCGCCGCCCAGGTCAGCGCCGCCATCCGCGGCTTCTGCGCGCTGGACCCGGCCGGCCCGGTCGCCCGCCCCGACGTGCTGATCGTCGCCCGCGGCGGCGGCTCGGTGGAGGACCTCTGGCCGTTCAACGACGAGGGGCTGGCGCGGACCGTCGCGGCCTGCACCATCCCGCTGATCAGCGCCGTCGGCCACGAGACTGACACCACCCTGATCGACTTCGTCTCCGACCGCCGCGCGCCGACACCGACCGCCGCGGCGGAGATGGCGACGCCCGTGCTGGCCGAACTGAAGGCCGCGGTCGCCGACCTGGGCGCGCGCATGCACCGCTGCGGCGGCCGGGTGGTCGAGGACCGCCGCGCGCGGATCGCCCACGCCGAACGCGCCCTGAGGCGGGTGCCCGACCTGGTGCGGCTGGCCGAGCAGCGCTTCGACATCGTCTCCGGAAAGCTCGGCCACGCCCTGGCGCGCAACGCCGCTCTGCACGAGCGCGACCTGGTGCGGGTGGCGAGCCGGCTGTCGCCGCTGCTGCTGCAGCGCCCGCAGACCGTGCAGCGCCAGCGGCTGGACGCGGTCGCGGTCCGTCTGAAGCCCGCCGCCGAGCGCAAGCTCGAGCGCCTGTCCGAACGGCTGGAGGCGCTGTCCAAGCTCTACGTCTCGGTCGACCCCGAGCGGCCGCTGCAGCGCGGGTTCGCGCGGGTCACGCGCCAGGACGGCTCGCTGGTGCGCGCCGGCGCCGACCTGGCCCACGGCGAGAGCGTCGAGATCAAGTTCGGCGACCGGGTCACCCGCCAGGCGGTGATCGACGGCGCCGGGGCTGCGCCGCCCCAGCCGGCGCCGCCGAAGCCGGCCGCGGCCAAGCCCGCCAGGCCGCAGGCCAAGCCGGACGCCCCGACCCAGGGCGACCTATTCTAAACGCGCGACTTCGTCAGGGCGGCCTCTGTTCCGGCCGGGGTCGGCGCGCTACATATGCGGCCATGAATGCGCACGATCCTGAATTCTCCGGCAACGATCTGGCGAGGCTGCACTACGGCGACGGCGACTTCGCCGTGCTCAAACCGGGCCGCTTCGTGATGTGCGCCGTCAGCGGCCGGAAGATCCCGCTGGAGGCGCTGCGCTACTGGAGCGCCACGCGCCAGGAAGCCTACGCCGGCCCGGCCGAGGCCTTGCAGCGCTGGAAAGAGACCGAGGGCCAGTAGGGCTCAGCGGGCGCGGCGGAACCACACGACCCGCGCCAGGTAGAAGGCCACCGCCCCGACCAGCAGCGCCGTGGACACCGGATCGAGCCACGCCTCGACCAGCTGGTAGCGCGCCTCCAGCACGTAGCCGAGGCTCGCCAGCAACAGCGTCCACAGCGCCGTGCCCGCCGCCGACCAGGCGAGGAAGGGCGCGGCCGGCATGTGGGTCAGGCCGGCGGGGACCGAGACCATGGTCCGCACGCCCGGCGTCAGGCGGCCGACGAACACCGCCCAGCCGCCGTGCCGCAGGAAGAAGCGCCGCGAGCGCTCAAGGTCGTCGCGGTCGATGGTCAGCCATCGCCCGTAGCGCTCGACCCAGCGTTCCAGCCGCTCCGGCGCAATGGCGCGGCCGACCCAGTACCAGAGCGTGGCGCCGGCCAGCGCGCCCAGCGTTCCGGCCACGACGACGGCGGGAAAGCTGAAATGCCCCTGGGCGGCGGCGAAGCCGGCGAGCGGCATGATCAGCTCCGACGGGATCGGCGGAACCACATTCTCGGCGAACATCAGCAGCAGCACGCCGAGCAGCCCGAAGGTCACGACGACGCCGACGATCCAATCGAACATGGTTAGGGTAGTTAGGCTGCAGCGAAGCCGCCGCAAGGCCTCGGCCGCTCAAGCCTTGCGATAGAGCTCTTTTGGCCAGCGTTTGTGGACCCAGAACCACTCCGTCGGCCGTTCGCGGACGCGCTCCTCCATGAAGGCGTTGATGCGCCGCACGCCGGCTTCGACGTCGGCAGGACGGTCGCCGGTGTTCTCCACCACGATCGGCTCGTGCACGATCACCCGGAAGCGCGCCTTCTTCACCCGCTGCACGCTCATCGGCAGCAGCGGAATGCCGAACTTCAGCGCGAAGGTCGCCGGGCCCGGCGCGGTGTGCGCGGTCACGCCGAAGAACGGCGCGGCCACCCCGCCGTTGAACTTCTGGTCGTTCAGCAGGGCCACGGATTCGCCGCGGCCGAACGCCCGCATCATCTCCCGCGCGCCCTCCGCGCCCTTCGGCGCGAACAGCCCCACGCCATAGCGCGCGCGGCTCTGGCGGACGCGCAGGTCGAAATGCGGGTTGTTGGCCGCCCGATAGGTCACCTGGCAGCGCACGCCGGCCTGCACGATCGCCGCGGCCATGATCTCGAAGTTCGAGAAATGGCCGGAGATCAGCACCACCGGCCGATCGCTCTGCGCCACCGCCAGCAGCCGCTCGCGGTTCACCACCTCCAGCCGCGACGGGTCGCGCACGATCCGGTCGACGATCGGGAACTCGGCGAAGAACCGACCGGCCTCGCGCCACTGAGCGTCGCGCAGCCGCGCGATCTCGGCATCGGCGGCGTCGGGGAAGGCGATCCTGAGGTTGCGCTCGACGGTGCGGTTGGCGCTGGTCTTCGGACCGACGCCGCCGAACAGCCAGGCGCCGAAGTCCGACACCCAGTCGACCGGCAGCAGGCGCATCACCCCGGCGAACAGGTCGAAGGCCAGGGCCTCCAACCGCCAAAGCAGCTCCTGCGCGCGCGACGGGGTCTCGTGGGCCATGCCCCCTGATAGGCGGCGAGAATGCGCTGCGCAAATCTCCGCCCCGCCCGGCGCAGCTTTTTGGCGCGCGATTTGCGGCGCCGGGGCCGCGGCGTCTCGCATCGGGACACGCCCAGTGACGCGGGTCGGGGGACTTGGGGCATGAGTGACACGATCGACGAGCATCTCGGCAGACGCCTGCGACGGCGCCGGCGGCTGCTTGGCCTGACCCAGCATCAGCTGGCCAGCGCCTGCGGCGTGCGCTTCCAGCAGATCCAAAAGTACGAATGCGCCGCCAACCGCATGTCGGCGGCCCGCCTGTGGCAGCTCGCCGAGGTGCTGGAGGTGCCGGTCAGCTACTTCTACGAGGGTTTCGGCGGCCCGCAGCGCGAGACCCGCCCGCGCGAAGGCGAGGCCCAGCGCGAGGTCTTCACCCGCAAGGAGACCCACGACCTGGTCCATGCCTACTACAAGCTCAGCGAACGCCCGCGCCGGCGGCTGCTGGACCTGGCGAAGTCGCTGAACGGCGACGTAGAGGCCTGACGGCGGCGGGTAGAGAGGCTAAAGCGGTCGCATGACGACGCTCTCTCCCGCCCGTCTCGTCGAGCTCGAGGCCTTTCTGGTCGAGCTCAATCGCGCCAGCGCGGCGCACATCCTCCAGCTGTTTCGCTCGGACCACGGCCTGCGCGACAAGGGCGGGGCCGCCGGCTTCGACCCGGTCACCGAGGCCGACGTCGGCGCCGAGAAGATCATGCGGCGGCTGATTCAAGCCTACCATCCCGACCACGGCGTGATCGGCGAGGAGATGGGCGAGGACCGCCCGGACGCGGAATTCGTCTGGGTGCTCGACCCGGTGGACGGCACGCGGGCCTTCGTCGCCGGCCTGCCGACCTGGTGCACCCTGATCGGCCTGCGCTATCAGGGCCGCCCGGTGCTGGGCTCCATCGCCCAACCCTATCTCGGCGAAATCTATCTCGGCCACGCGGGCGGCTCGCGAATGGTCAGCCCCGACGGCGAACAGCCGTTGAAAGTGCGCCCCTGCCCGCTGCTGACCAATGCGGTGATCGCCACCACCGATCCGGAAGGCCTGTTCGACGGCGCCGAGCTCGGCGCCTGGACCCAGGTGCGCGCCGCCGCGCGCATCGCGCGCACGGGCTGTGACGCCTACGCCTTCGCGCGCGTGGCGGCGGGAACCATGGATCTGGTGGTGGAAGCCGGCCTCAAGGCCTGGGATATCGACGCCGCCATCCCGGTGATCGAGGGGGCGGGCGGCGTCGTCACCAACTGGCGCGGCGGCCCGGTGGGCGCGCACGGCGGCCAGGTCGCCGTCGCCGGCGACCGCGCCTGCCTGGAGGAGGCGCTGGTCGCCCTGAAACGCTCGGCGAAGTAGCCGAGCGCCACGGCCCGCCTTATTTGGCGGCGGGCTTCTTCGCCGCCGGCTTCTTCGCCGGCGCGGAGGTCTTCGGCGTGTGGACCTTGCTGGCCGCAGCCTTCGCCGGCGCAGGCTTGGCCGCAGCGGCCTTGGCCGGAGCCGCCTTCACCGCGGCGGCCTTGACCGGAGCGGCTTTCACCGCCGCAGGCTTCGCCGCCTTCGCCGCCGGAGCCTTCGCCGCCTTCACCGCCGGCTTAGCCGCGGTCTTCGGGGCGGGCTTCGCCGCCGCCGCCTTGGGCTCGGCCTTCTTCGCCGCCGGGGCCTTCGCCGGCTTGGCCGCCTTCGGCGCCGCCGGCTTCTTGGCGGCCGCAGCCGGCTTCGCCGCGGGCTTGGCTTCAGCCTTGGCCTTCGCCGCGGCGGGCTTCTTCACCGCGGCTTTCGTAGCCGCAGGCTTCGCCGCCGCCGGCGCCTTGGCCGCCACGGGCTTGGCCGCCGCCGACTTCTTCGCGGCGGGCTTCTTGGCGGTCGCCGGCTTGGCGGCGGCCTTCGCCGGCTCCGCGACAGGCTTCGGGGCGGGCTTGGCGGCGGGCGTCACGGCGACCGGCGCGGCGGCCGGTACAGGGGTCGCGACGACGGGCGCGGCCGCGACCGGCGTAGCCGGCGGCGCGGCTTCGGCGCGCTTCGGCGCTTCCGCGGGCTTGGGCGCCACCCGGCCGGTGAGCGCGTCAAACGCCCGCATGAAGATGTTACGCATCAGATCGGTCTCCATCAGGATTTCGTGGGAAGCCCCGGGCACGCGGATCAGCTTGCCCTGGGGGAGGTGGCGCGCGGCGGCGTCTTGCGCGGCGTTGTCCACCAGTCGGTCATCTTCGGCCTGGAGGATGATCACCGGGACGGTGATCCCCTGCAGCCGATCGGGCCTGGCCAGGTACGCGGTGGCCCGTAACGCAAAGTCCAGCCAGCCCCAGGTCGGCCCGCCGAGCGCCAGCAGCGGCTCGGCGTCCAACAGACCGCGATTGCGGGCGTACCGCGCACGGTCGTGGGTCAGGATGTTGGTTTCGAAATTGTTCGTGAACGGATCGCCGGTCTGGCCGAGCAGGTAGCGGCTGCCCCGCCCGAACATCATCTGCAGCCGCGACATCAGCGTCGCGCGCCACAGCGGCCGGCCGCCCAACTGAACCCCGAGCATCGGCGCCGACAGCACCGCGGCGGCGAACCGCTGCTCGCCCTGCGCCATCGCCAGCAGAGTCAGGCATCCGCCCATCGAATGGCCGACGGCCACCCACGGCTTCGGCAGCCGCGTCTCGAAGGTGCGCAGCAGCGCCTGGAAGTCCTGCAGGTAGGTGAAGCCGCGCACGTGGCTTTTGTGCCGGTCGCCCAGTTCGCGCGCCGACAGCCCCTGGCCGCGCCAGTCGTGGGTCAGCACGACGAAGCCGCGGTCGAGGAAGTCGGTGATGGTCTCGTAGTATTTCTCGAGCCATTCGACGCGGCCGCCCGACAGGATGATCGAGCCGCGCGGCCGGCCGGGCGGAACGAACAGCGCGGCGCGCAATTGAGCGCCGCCGGCGCCCCGAAACCACTCGGCCTCGCCGCCGGCCGGAACCGGTGCGTCAGGGGTGGAAACGAGGGGCGCAAGCTCGGCCATGACGGTTCCCTACACGGCTCTGGCAAACAGAGTTTGAATGACCGGCTGGAGTTTCATCGCCAGTCCCATGTCCGACAGCTTCATGCGCCCGGTCATGATCGCCCGCATCGGATCGAGCTCGCGCTTGCCCAGCGCCTCGAGATCCTTGCGGCTGATGGTGACGACCAGGTCCGCTGGCAGGTCCGCGTTGGTGACCGCCGCGCCGTCAATATGGATGAAGCCCTCCCCTTTCAGGTCGAACTTCAGGCTATGCGCCAGCCCCGTTCCGGACACGGCCGCGCCTCGGATTCGTTCCGTGATCTCGTCTAAAGTCGCCATGCCCCCGCACTCCCGACTCAATTGCAAGCTTCGCCTTACGCGCGAGTGAAGTAAACCGTCAGTCGCAAGTTGAGTCTCGACGCGACCGCGCTGCGCGCCCGCTCGTCCCTCACGCACAACTGCACCGCACATCGGCGCCTCTTGAACGCGCTTTCCCCGCGCTTACCTCAATTTCCGAAGGCGCTGGATGTCCGGGCCTTCGGGACGCCGCGCGACGCCGATCTCGGGTCGCCGACAGTCTCATTCAGATACGCAACCTTGCTTATGAAAGAAGGCCTATGCGCACTCTAGATTTTGCTCCCCTCTATCGTTCCGTCGTCGGCTTCGACCGCCTGGCCTCGCTGCTCGAAGCAGCGACCACCGAAGCGGCCAGCGGCTATCCGCCCTACAATATCGAGCGCACCGACGAGAACGCCTACCGCATCGAGATCGCGGTGGCCGGGTTCCGGCCGGAAGAGCTCAACATCGAGGTGAAGGAGAACCTCCTCACCGTCCAGGGCCGCAAGCCCGCCAACGACGACAGCCGCCGCTACCTGCACCGCGGCCTCGCCGAGCGCAATTTCGAGCGCCGCTTCCAGCTCGCCGACTATGTCGTCGTGACCGACGCCAAGCTCGCCGACGGCCTGCTGTCGATCTCGCTGAAGCGCGAGATACCGGAAGCGCTGAAGCCGCGCCGCATCGAGATCGCCGCCGCCCCGTCGGCGCCGCAGATCGAAGGCGAACAGGCCGCCTAAGCGGTCCGCTCAGTCTGACTCAGGGGGCGGCGTCGCAAGGCGCCGCCCTTTTCATTCCTCCGCAGCTGTCATCCCGGAATGCGCAGCGCATGTCCGGGATCCAAGAACACGGCGCAGCGAAGTCCCCACGGCAGCGCCGCGGCTGGTCGCCTTCCCCGTGTTCTTGGATCCCGGACAGCCGCCTGCGCGGCTTCCGGGATGACAGGTTAAATCACGTCCTCCAGCCCCCGCGCGCCGGCGCGCACGGCGCCGGTGGCGTTGACCTGGCGCAGCAGCGCGCCGGAGAAGTTGCCGCGGCTGACGTCGGCGCGGACCAGCACCGCCTGGCGCAGGTCGGCCATCGAGAAGTCCGCCCCCTTCAGGTTGGCGTCGGTCATGTCGCACGGCAGCACCCGGTCGCCGCCGAGCAGCAGCGGGCCCATCTGCGCCTCGCGCAGGTCGGCGCCGGCGAGCTTGGCGCCGATCAGCTTGGCCCCGCGCAGGTCGGCGCGGCGCAGGTTGCAGTTGCGCAGATCGGCGCCCTCCAGGTGGGCGCCCTGCAGCTGCACGCCTTCCATGTCGAGTGCGTAGAACACCGCTCCCTTGGCCGAGAGCGCAGTCAGGTTGAAGCCGCGGATGCTCTTCAGCGCGCGCAGGTCGGCGGCGTCGAACGCCGACGGCTTGCCCTCGGCCCCGCCGGTTTCGCACCAGCGGGCGTGATCCTGGATCATCTGCTGATAGGGCATCGACGCGGCCGGTGTGCCGGCCGGCTCGTCGGTCAGCACGCCCTTGAGGTTGGCGTCCGAGACGTTCCAGCCGATGGTCTTGACGCCGACCAGCACCGCGTCCTGCAAGTCCGCGCCGGCCAGCTCGCAGCCGGAGAGATCGGCGCCCGACAGGTTGGCGCCCTTCATGTTCGCCTGCTTCAGGTTCGCCCGCACCAGCTTGGCGTCCTTCAGGATGGCGTCGCTGAAGTCGGCCTTCACCGCCAGGATGCCGCCGAGGCGCGACCGCTCCAGGTTGGCGCCGGCGAGGATCGCGCCCTGGGCCTGGCCCGGCCGCACCGCGGAGTCGACCCGACGGAAGCCCTCCTTGCGGTCGGCGGTGGCCATGGTGCCTTCCCGCAGGTCGGCCTCGAACAGGTCCGCGCCGGTCAGGTTGGCGTTGCGCAGGCAGGCGCCGCGCAGGTCGGCGCGCCGCAGCGAGGCCTCGTAGAGGTCGGCGCATTGCAGGTCAGCGCCGAACAGGTTGGCGTGGTCGAGCCGCGCGCCGCGCATCTGGCAGTCGAACAGGATGGCGCCGGTGAAGTCCGCGTCGCAGAGATTGCGGCCGCGCAGGTCGAGCCCGGTCAGGTCGGTCCAGGCCAGCACCGCACGCGCCCCGCCGGGCTTGGAGCTCCACAGCCGATCGTGCTTGGCGCAGATCAGGTTGAGCTCGGCCTGGGAGATCTTTCGGTAGGTCGGACCTTGGCTGGGCGCGGCGGGCATTTCGTCTGACAGGCTACAGGCGATCCCGTTAATTCCGCCTTTCGCGTCAGAACGCTGGTCGGTAGCCGGTATAGAGGGCTGCGGCCTCGGCCGCGAGCAGGCCGGTCTCGACGACGATCCCCGCCCCGCGCAGCCGCGCCTCGCCCTGGCCGGCGGCGAACTTCGAGGCGTCGGCGCAGGCGATCACCACCCGCGCCACGCCGGCCTGCGCCAGCCGCTCCGAACAGGAGGCCACGCCCGACGAACGCGTGCCGCAGGGCTCGAGCGTCACATAGGCGCTCGCCCCCGCCGCGGCCGCGCCGGCCTGCGCCAGCGCCTGTTCCTCCGCATGCGGACGACCGCCCTCGGCCGTGGCCGCCTCGGCGACGACCACGCCGTCCTTCACCAGCACGCAGCCGACCGACGGGTTCTCGCCCGTCCGGCCGACATTGGCGGCCGCGAGCGCGATCGCCCGGCGCATGAAGGTTTCGTCCTGGACGCTCACCACGCCCTCCCCCCGCTCACCCCGGCGAAGGCCGGGGCCCAGATGGCGGGCTCAGATGCGGGTTCCATGAGCACGGCGGCGAGCCATCCCTTCAGCGCGCGGGGCTGGGTCCCGGCTTTCGCCGGGACGAGCCGAGAACTTACGCCAACGCCGGCAGCGCCGTCGCGCGCGCCGCGTCGAGGTAGCGCGCCGCGGTCGGCTGCAGGTCGCTGTTCAGTTCGATCAGCAGCGGATTGCCGGTCGGCACCTCGACGTCGATGATCGCCGCGTCGGACAGGTTGAACAGCAGCTTGACGATCGCCCGCAGCGAGTTGCCGTGCGCCGCCACCAGCAGCGTCTCGCCGGCCTTCAGGTGCGGCACGATGTCGCTCTCCCAGTAGGGCTGCACCCGGTCGAGCGTCGACTTCAGGCTCTCGGTGTCGGGCAGCGCCACGCCGGCGTAGCGGCGGTCCTTGGAGAAGTCGAACTCGCCGCCGGCGGCCAGCGGCGGCGGCGGGACGTCGTAGGAGCGGCGCCACACCTTCACCTGGTCGGCGCCGTGCTTGGCGGCGGTCTCGGTCTTGTTGAGGCCGGTCAGGCCGCCGTAGTGGCGCTCGTTCAGCCGCCAGTCCTTGACCTCCGGCACATAGGCCTGGTCGGCCGCGGCCAGCGCCAGCCAGGAGGTGCGGATCGCCCGGGTCAGCACCGAGGTGTAGCAGCGGTCGATGGCGATGCCGGTCTGCTTGATCAGCTCGCCGCCCTTCTTCGCCTGGGCCTCGCCCTCGGCGGTCAGGTCGACGTCGACCCAGCCGGTGAACCGGTCGTCGAGGTTCCACTGGCTTTGGCCATGGCGCAGCAGGATGAGCGTCGGCAAGGGCGTGACCTTTCTGGGAGATTTCTTGTTCGCAGGAGGCGCTAGGGCCTGAGGCCCGCCGGCGTCAACCCACAAAGGTCCTCCCCTCAGGGGGAGGTGGCCCGAAGGGCCGGAGGGGGTTTCCACTCAAACACTGATGACGCCAGCACCAACCATCTGAGCGGAAACCCCCTCACCGCCTTCGGCGGAGCTCCCCCTGAGGGGGAGCATCTAGGAGCCGCCTCGCCGACCGGCTATAGAGCGGCCGATGCTCGACCGTCTCTTCCTGCCGCTCCTGGGCGTGCTCACCCTCGCCACGATCGCGCTGGCGCTGGTCTGGCCGCAGGGCCTGGGCGCGCGCTCGCCCGCGCCGTTCGGCCACCTGCCGGTGCAACAGCGCCCCGAAGTGCAGGAGGCGATGCGCCTGGAGACCGAGGCCTCGCAGAAGCGGCTGAACGACGCCCGCGACGCGGTGCGCGCGGCGCAGACCCAAGCGATCGCGCCCGGCCAATGAGCAGCTTCGACGCGATCGCCGTCGGCCGCCGGGTGCTGACCGCAGAAGCCGAGGCCCTGGCCAGCCAGGTCACGGCGCTGGACGAGACCTTCGGCCGCGCGGTCGATCTGCTGGCCGCCGCCAAGGGCCGGATCATCTGCACCGGCATGGGCAAGTCCGGCCACGTGGCGCGCAAGATCGCCGCCACCTTCGCCTCGACCGGCGCCTCGGCCTTCTTCGTCCACCCGGCCGAGGCCAGCCACGGCGACCTCGGCATGATCACCGGCGACGACGTGATCCTGGCGCTGTCGAAGTCCGGCGAGGCGCGCGAGCTGGCCGACGTGCTGGCCTACGCCAAGCGCTTCGCCATACCGCTGATCGCCATCACCGCCGATCCCGGCAGCGCGCTCGGCCGCGCCGGCGACGTGGTGCTGCAGCTCGCCGAGGCGCGCGAGGCGACGGCGGCGGTCAACGCGCCGACCACCTCGACCACCCTGCAGATCGCGCTCGGCGACGCGCTGGCGGTGGCGCTGCTCGAGCAGCGGGGCTTCCAGCCGCAGGACTTCCACCTGTTCCACCCGGGCGGCAAGCTGGGCGCCATGCTGCGCACGGTGCGCGACCTGATGCATGGCCAGAGCGAGCTGCCGCTGGTCGATCAGGCCACGCCGATGCGCCAGGCGCTGCTGGTGATGAGCGAGAAGCGCTGGGGCATCGTCGGCGTCACCGACGCCGATGGGCGGCTGGTCGGGGCGATCTCCGACGGCGACCTGCGCCGGCACATCGACGGCCTGCTCGACCACGCCGCCGGCGAGGTTATGACGCCGGGCCCGAAGAAGACCGTGCCGCCGCACATGCTGGCCTCCGAAGCCCTCTCCCGCATGAGCGACCCTGCCCCGGCCGTCACCGTGCTGTTCGTCGTCGAGAACGAGCGGCCGGTCGGCATCCTCCACGTGCACGACATCCTGCGCGCCGGCGTGATGTGAGCCAGCAGCGCCGCGCGCCGCTCTGGTGCGTCCGCACGCCCTCCCGCCGTTGACCAACTGCGCAAGCGCGGCCTGAGGTTGCCGCGGCCGCTGGCGGACGGTACGACTTTTGTATGCATCCCCGAGCTGGCCAGCGCGCCCGTCCCGAAGATCTCGTCGACGTGGACGCCCTCATCCGCAGCTACAGCGAGCGACGGCCCGATCCGGCTGATCCGGCCCAGAGGGTCAGTTTCGGCACCTCGGGGCATCGTGGATCGAGCTTCGACGGCGCCTTCAACGAGGATCATATCGCCGCCATCACCCAGGCGATCGTCGAATACCGCGCGACCCAGGGCGTCACGGGCGCGATCCTGATCGGCCGGGACACCCATGCGCTCTCCGAGCCGGCCTGGCGCACCACCCTCGAGGTGCTCGCCGGCAACGGCGTCGACGCCCTGGTCGACTCGCGCGACGCCTTCACGCCGACGCCCGCCGTCTCGCACGCCATTCTGAAGCTGAATCGCCAGGCGCCTGGCCGAACGGACGGCATCGTCATCACGCCATCTCACAACCCGCCGCGGGACGGGGGCTTCAAGTACAACCCACCCTCGGGCGGGCCCGCGGGCTCCGACGCCACAAGCGCGATCGCGAAGCGCGCCAACGAGTTGCTCGCCAACGGCCTGAGCGGCGTCCGGCGCATCCCATTCGAGCGCGCGGTCGCCGCGGCAGGGCGTTACGATTTCCTGGGCGAGTACGTCGACGACCTCCCGAGCATCCTCGATCTGGACGCGGTGCGCCGTGGCAAGGTGAAGATCGGCGCGGATCCGCTCGGCGGCGCCAGCGTCGGCTACTGGGGCGAGATCGCCGACCGTCACGGCCTCGACCTGACGGTCGTCAACACCACGGTGGATCCGCGCTGGGCCTTCATGCCGTTGGACACCGACGGCAAGATCCGGATGGACTGCTCATCGCCGGCGGCGATGGCCAACCTGATCGAGATCATGCGAGGACCGGCGACGTACGACATCGCCACCGGCAATGACGCCGACGCGGACCGCCATGGCATCGTCACCGCCGACAGCGGCCTGATGAACCCCAATCACTATCTCGCGGTCGCGGTGGACTATCTGTTCCGTCGTCGCGAGCAGTGGGGCGCGAAGGTCGCGGTGGGCAAGACCCTCGTCTCCTCTTCGATGATCGACCGGGTGGCCGCCGACCTCGGGCGGGGGCTGCTCGAGACGCCGGTCGGCTTCAAGTACTTCGTCCCTGGCCTGCTGGACGGCAGTATCGGCTTCGGGGGCGAGGAATCCGCCGGGGCCAGTTTCCTGCGGGAAGACGGCTCGGTGTGGACCACCGACAAGGACGGCATTCTTCTGGCCCTTCTCGCGGCGGAGATCATGGGGACCTCGGGCAAGAGCCCCAGCGAGCACTACGCCGCCCTCGCCGCCAAGCACGGCGCCCCCGCTTACGCGCGTCTCGACGCGCCGGCGACCCGCGAGCAAAAGGCGCGCCTGGGCGCGCTCAGTCCCAAGGACGTCGCCGCCGACGTCCTGGCCGGCGAGCCGATCACTCAGGTTCTGACCCGCGCGCCGGGCAACGACGAGCCGATCGGCGGGTTGAAGGTCGTGACCCAGAACGCCTGGTTCGCGGCCAGGCCCTCCGGCACCGAGGACGTCTACAAGATCTACGCCGAGTCCTTCCTCGGCGAAGATCATCTGCGGCAGGTGCAGGACGAGGCTCGCGGGGTCGTCTCGGAAGCACTGCAAGGCTGATCGGCGAGGGGCGGAGCTCCACGCCGCGTCGCGACCCGGGCGTTGCACCGCTTTCGAGCAATCCCGGCGGCGAGCAGCCACACCTCGGACAGCCGCAACACAGCTGACACAGAGGCGAGCCATTCAGCTTGCGCCAAGGAAGCTGAACTAACTCAAACGTTCCACAAGCGCGCCCTTCCTCTAGAATAGCGACGTACCCGCATTATCCGGAGTTCCGATGCTGCCTGCACCTCGCGCGGACCTGGTCCCGAACACCTTCGACTACGAGATCCTACCCCTGGTGAAGGCGACCGGCTTCCGCGAGTACGACGCGCGCTGGCTGTTCGGTCCGGAGATCAATCTGCTCGGCATTCAGGCCCTGGGCCTGGGCCTGGGCACCCAAATCCATGAGCTCGGCCAAAGCCGGATCGTCGTCGGCCACGACTACCGCTCCTATTCGCTGTCGATCAAACAGGCCCTGACCATCGGCCTGGTCGCCGCCGGCTGCGAAGTGCTGGACATCGGCCTGGCGGTTTCGCCGATGGCCTACTTCGCCCAGTTCGACCTCGACGCGCCGTGCGTCGCCATGGTCACCGCCAGCCACAACGAGAACGGCTGGACCGGGGTGAAGATGGGCGCGCAGAAGCCGCTGACCTTCGGCCCCGACGAGATGGGCCGGCTGAAGGAGATCGTGCTGAAGGGCGAGTGGAAGCAGCGCCCCGGCGGCTCGGTCGCCATGATCGGCGGCGTCGCCGAGCGCTACATCGCCGACGCCGCCTCGCGCGCCCGGCTGACCCGGCCGCTGAAGGTCATCGCCGCCTGCGGCAACGGCACCGCCGGGGCCTTCGCGGTGAAGGCGCTGAAGGCGATGGGCGTGGTCGAGCTGATCGAGATGGATTGCGAGCTCGACTACAACTTCCCGAAATACAATCCGAACCCGGAAGACAGCGTGATGCTGCACGCCATGGCCGAGCAGGTGCGGAAGCACGGCGCCGACGTGGCGCTGGGCTTCGACGGCGACGGCGACCGCTGCGGCGTGGTCGACGACGAGGGCGAGGAGATCTTCGCCGACAAGATCGGCCTGATGCTGGCGCGCGACCTCTCGGCCCTGCACAAGGACGCCACCTTCATCGTCGACGTGAAGTCGACCGGCCTGTTCGCCACCGACGAGGTGCTGAAGGCCAACGGCGCCAAGACCGTCTACTGGAAGACCGGCCACTCCTACATCAAGCGCAAGACCGCCGAGCTCGGCGCGCTCGCCGGCTTCGAGAAGAGCGGCCACTTCTTCTTCAACACCCCACTCGGCCGCGGCTACGACGACGGGCTGGTGGCGGCCGCCGCCATCCTCTCCATGCTCGACCGCAACCCGGGCAAGAAGCTCTCGGACCTGAAGAAGGCCCTGCCGGTCGCCTACACCTCGCTGACCATGAGCCCGCACTGCGCCGACGAGGTGAAGTACCGGGTGGTCGACGACGTCATCGCCGAATACCGCAAGCTGTTCGAGGCAGGCGGCTCGATCCTCGGCCGCAAGATCATCGACCTGATCACCGTCAACGGCGTGCGCGTGGCGCTGGAGGACGGCTCCTGGGTGCTGGTGCGCGCCTCGTCCAACAAGCCCGAGATCGTCGTGGTGGTGGAAAGCTCGCAGTCCGACGCCGACATGCGCGCCCTGTTCCGCGAGGAAGTGAAGCCCCGCCTCGCCGCCCATCCGGAAGTCGGCGCCTACAATCAAGAAATCTGACCGGCCATCCGCTCAGAAGATGGCGCGGGCTTCAGCCCCCGCCGGCATCTGAGCGAAAGCCCTTTCCACCGCCGCTTGCGACTGACGCCGGGACCGGCGCGGCAGTACAATTTCGAGCTTTTCTTGAAGGACCTTGATCCATGCACGTCGCGATGATCGGCACTGGCTACGTCGGCCTGGTGAGCGGCGCCTGTTTCGCCGACTTCGGCCACGTGGTGACCTGCATCGACAAGGACGCCGGCAAGATCGCGCGGCTGCAGGCCGGCGGCATTCCGATTTATGAGCCGGGGCTCGACAAGCTGGTCGCCGACAACGTCAAGGCCGGCCGGCTATTCTTCACGACGGAAGCGGCGGAAGCCGTGAAGAAGGCCGACGCGGTGTTCATCGCCGTCGGCACCCCGTCGCGGCGCGGCGATGGCCACGCCGACCTGTCGTACGTCTACGCCGCGGCCGAAGAGATCGCCGGCCTGATCGAGGGCTTCACCGTCGTGGTCACCAAGTCGACGGTGCCGGTCGGCACCGGCGACGAGATCGAGGCGATCATGCAGCGGGTGCGGCCCGAGGCCGACGTCGCGGTCGTGTCGAACCCGGAGTTCCTGCGCGAGGGCGCGGCGATCGAGGACTTCAAGCGCCCCGACCGGGTGGTGGTCGGCGCCAGCGACGAGCGGGCCCAGGCGGTGATGCGCGAACTCTACCGCCCGCTGTATCTCAACGAGACGCCGATCCAGTTCACCGGCCGGCGCACCTCGGAGCTGATCAAGTACGCGGCCAACGCCTTCCTGGCGATGAAGATCACCTTCATCAACGAGATCGCCGACCTGTGCGAAGCGGTCGGCGCCGACGTGCAGCAGGTCGCCCGCGGGATCGGCCTCGACAAGCGGATCGGCGGCAAGTTCCTCAACGCCGGCCCGGGCTACGGCGGCTCCTGCTTCCCGAAGGACACCCTGGCGCTGGTCAAGACCGCGCGGGACTATCAGGCCCCGATGCAGCTGATCGAGACCACGGTGGCGGTCAACGACAAGCGCAAGAAGGCGATGAGCCAGAAGGTGATGGCCGCGGTCGACGGCCAGGACCTCGCCGGCAAGACCATCGGCGTGCTCGGCCTGACCTTCAAGCCGAACACCGACGACATGCGCGACGCCCCCAGCCTCGACATCATCCCGGCGCTGCAAGCCGCGGGCGCGCGGGTGCAGGCCTTCGACCCCGAGGGCCACGAGGCCAAGCAGATGCTGCCGCGGGTGGAGTTCAAGGACGACCCCTACGCCGCGGCCGAAGGCGCCGACGCGCTGGTGATCATCACCGAGTGGGATCAGTTCCGGGCGCTGGACCTCGACCGGATGAAGCTCCTGATGAACAAGCCGGTGCTGGTCGACCTGCGCAACATCTACAAGCCGGACGACATGCGCGCCCGCGGCTTCGCCTACACAAGCATCGGGCGGATCTGAGGTTCTGGAGGTATCGGCCCGGCGCGCGGAAGCGGCGCGCCGTGGCGATTTGGCAGTCGGACCTAGCTCAGGTTCGGGGGCTCAGTAGCCGAGCGACCCGACGCGGATCAGGAAGTCGGCGATCCAAAGGGCGCCGGCCCAGAAGGCGATGCTTAGTAAAATGACGAAGGCGAGACAGGCCATCGACCGCGCAGCGCGCTGATCGGGCTTGCCAGCTCCGATGAGGGCGAAATGGCGCCCCATGCGACCTCCCAAACCGTTGCCTCCGACCTCTCAGCGGGTCGGATTATTACGACTATGTCATAACGATTCAGGCTTGGGTAGGGTTGCCCCGAGCTTAAGCATAACGGGTTCTGCGACAGAACGCCTCGCCAGTTAATTGACTGACCGGTCATTCAAGATCAGCCTCCGGGGGTGGCCAGAGCCCTCGCCTTTTGCGCGGCGTCCGCGCTGTTGCTCCTCGGCGGTTGCGTCGTAGGGCCCGGCTACCGATCGCCGAACGTCCGCCCGCCGGTCGCCTTCGCCGAGCCCACCGACGCCGGCGCGCGCGGCGCCGACCTCGCCGCCTGGTGGACCGGGTTCGACGATCCGACCCTCACCGATCTGGTGACCCGCTCGCTGACCGCCAACCCCGACATTCGCGTCGCGGCGACCCGCATCCGCCAGGCGCGCGCTGAGGCGCGGATCGCCGGCGCCGGCCGCCTGCCGACGCTCAACGCCAGCGGCCAGGCGGCGCACACCCGGCTGAGCGAGAATGCGGTGCCCGGCGAACTGCTCGGCCTCGGCACGCCCGGCGGTTCGCCGGCGTCCGCGCTCGGCATTCCTGGCCTGGAGTTCGACACCTACCAGGTCGGCTTCGACGCGGCCTGGGAGCTGGATCTGTTCGGCGGCCAGCGCCGCGCGGTGGAGGCGGCGACGGCGCGCACGCTGGCGGCCGAGTGGTCGGCGCGCGACGCCGAGGTGCTAGTCGGGGCCGAGGTCGCCAACAGCTACCTGCAGTACCGCGCGCTGCAGCGGCGCATCGCCATCGCCGAGACCCACCTCGCCGCGGAGCGTGAGCTGCTGGACTTCGTCCGCACGCGCGCGCGCCACGGGATCGTCACCAGCCTCGACGAGCGCCGCCAGGAGCGCGAGATCGAGCAGCTCGCCGCAACCCGCGAGGACCTGATCGCCCAGCGGGCCGGACGACTGCATGCGCTGGGCGTGCTGCTAGGCGAGCCGCCGATGGCGCTGGCCCAGCGCCTGGCGGCCCCGCCCCCCGCCCCGGCGACGCCGCCGCAGGTTCCGCCCGGCCTGCCGTCCGAGCTGCTGTTGCGCCGGCCCGACCTGCGCGCCGCCGAGCGCCGGCTGGCCGCCGCCGTCGCCGACCAGGGCGTCGCGGTCGCCGATCTCTACCCGCGGATCAGCCTGACCGGCGCCGCGCAGCTGATCTCCCTGTCGCTGGCCTCCCTGCTGGAGGCCGACAGCCTGCAGCTGAACGCCGCCGGCCGCGCCAGCCTGCCGCTGTTCGACGGCGGCCAGCGCCGCGCGACGGTCAGCCTGCGCGAAGCCCAGGCCCAGGAAGCGCTGGTCGCCTACGACGCCCAGGTGCTGACGGCGCTGAAGGAGGTCGAAGACGCGCTGAGCCGACTGGGCGCCGACCGCCGCCGCCTCGCCCAGCTGCGCGCGGCCGAGCAGGCCGCCCGCGACGCCGCCGACACCACCCAGGTGCGCTATCGCAACGGCCTGATCCCGTTCCTCGACGTGCTCGAGGCGCGACAGTCCTGGCTGACCACGCAGGACGCCGTCGCCCAGGCCGACGCGTCCGCCGCCCAGGACGCCGTAGCGCTCTACAAGGCGCTCGGCGGCGGCTGGGACGCCCGCCGCGCCGCATCCGCCGCAGGAGAACCCCTTGGCTGAGACCGCCAGTTTCCCGCCGCGCGAGCGCCGCCGCCTGCCGCCGCAGGCCCTGCCCGTCCTCGCCGTCGTGGCGGTGCTGGCCGTCGTGCTGTGGCTGGTGCTCAAGCCCCACCGCCGCAGCGACGAGCTGTTCACCGGCTATGTCGTCAGCGAGAACATCTTCATGGCCTCGCCGGTCGCCGGCACGGTCGCGACGATCGCCGTACGCCGCGGCCAGTCGGTCGCCCCGGGCGCGCCGCTGTTCCGCATCGACCCCACCGTGCGCGCCGCCGAGGCCGACCGGGCGCGGGCGCAGATCACCGCCAACCAGGCCTCGGTCGCCGGCCAGCAGGCGGCGCTGGCCCGGGCCCGCGCCGACCTCGCCGCGGCGGTCGCCGACGCCGAGCGCTCCGGCGCGGAGCTGAGCCGCCTGTCCGCCGCCCAGCGGGAGAAGCCGGGCTCGGTCGCCCAGCTGCAGATCGACCAGACCCGGGCCACGCACCTCGCCGCGCTCGGCCGGCGCGACGCGGCGCGCACTCAGCTCGGCGCGGCCGCCGCGGCGATCGAAGGCGCGCAGGCGCAGGTCACCGAGGCCCGCGCCGGCCTCAGCGCCGCGCAGCGCGAGCTGGACGAGTTGGCGCCCACCGCCCCGCGCGCCGGGCGGATCGACGACATCATGTTCAAGCCGGGCGAGACTGTGCCGCCGAACGTCCCGGTGGTGACGATTGTGCCGACCGACGAGATCCGCGTGCGCTTCTACGTTCCGCAGGCGCTGGTGAACGGCTACCCGCCCGGCCGCCGGGTGGTGATCGGCTGCGACGGCTGCCGCCAGGGCATGACCGCGGTCATCGACTTCGTCAGCTCCCGGCCGGAATACACCCCGCCGGTGATCTACAGCCTCGACGCCCGCCAGAAGCTGGTCTTCCTGGTCGAGGCCGTCCCCTCCGCGCCGCTGGCGCTGACGCCCGGCCAGCCGATGGACGTCGCCGGCGCGCTTCGGGACCTGCCGCGCCGATGACCGCCGCCATCGATGTCCGCGGCCTGAACAAGAGCTTCGGCGACAAGCACGTGGTCCGCGACGTCTCGATCACCGTCGAGGAGGGCCGGATCACCGGCTTTCTCGGCCCCAACGGCTCGGGCAAGACCACCACCCTGCGGCTGCTCTGCGGGCTGCTGACGCCGGACAGCGGCGAAGGCGAGGTGCTGGGGCTGAACTTCCGCACCCAGAGCGAGGCGATCAAGCGCCAGACCGGCTACATGACCCAGCGGTTCTCGCTCTACGAAGACATGACCATCGAGGAGAACCTGCAGTTCGTCGCCCGGGTCTACGAGCTCGACAACCGGCCGGCGCGGGTGGCCGAGGCGCTGCGCCGCCTGGGACTGCAGGACCGCCGCAGCCAGCTCGCCGGCGCGCTCTCCGGCGGCTGGAAGCAGCGGCTGGCGCTGGCCGCCGCGACCCTGCACGAGCCGCGCCTGCTGTTGCTCGACGAGCCCACCGCCGGCGTCGATCCCAAGGCGCGGCGCGAGTTCTGGGACGAGATCCACTCGATGGCGGCGGACGGCCTCACCGTCCTGGTCTCCACCCACTACATGGACGAAGCCGAGCGCTGCCACGACATCGGCTACATCCTGTTCGGCGAGCTGATCGCCCGCGGCACGGCCGAGGAGATCGTCGCCCGCTCGGACCTGGCGACCTTCAACGCCGAAGGCCCCGACATCGAGCAGGTGGCGCGCGAGCTGGAGGACCGGCCCGGCGTGCTCAGCGCCTCGGCCTTCGGCGCCGCGCTGCACGTCAGCGGGACCGACCGGCCGGCGCTGGAGGCGGCGATCGCCCCCTACCGGCGCGCACCCTTCCGCTGGGAGGAGGTGAAGCCCTCGCTCGAGGACGTCTTGATCCAGCTGATGGGCCGCAAGACCGACGATCGGTACGCCTCATGAGCGGGCTGTCGCCGCTGCGCGTCTTCGCCGTGATGGCCAAGGAGTTCACCCAGCTCCGGCGCGACCGGATCACCTACGCCATGATCCTGGTGCTGCCGCTCGTGCAGCTCTTGCTGTTCGGCTACGCGATCAACACCGACCCGCGCCACCTGCCGGCGGCGGTGATGGCGCACGACCACGGCCGGCTCGCCGACGCCGTCGTCGCGACCCTCGAGCTCACCGACTACGTCGACGTCAGGTTCCTGCCGACCTCGGAAGCCGAGATGGACCGGCTGATGCGCCGCGGCGACATCGCGCTGGCGCTGACCATCCCGCCGGACTTCTCGCAGCGGGTGCTGAAGAACGACGGCGCGCAGATCCTGGCGGAGATCGACGCCAGCGATCCGATGGCCGCCGCCGGCGTCGCCGCCGCCGTCGCCGCCCTGCCGGAGCAGGCCCTGCGCCACGACCTGCAGGGCGTCGGCGCGCGGCCGGCTCCTGTGCCGGCCTTCGAGGTCGTCGTCCACCGGCTGTACAATCCCGAGGGCATCACCGCCTTCAACATCGTGCCGGGGCTGCTGGCGATCATCCTGTCGATGACGCTGGTGATGATGACCGCCATGGCGGTCACCCGCGAGGTCGAACGCGGCACCATGGAGACCCTGCTGGCCACCCCGGCCAACGCGCTCGAGGTGATGATCGGCAAGCTGTCGCCCTATGTGCTGGTCGGCCTGGTGCAGTCGGTCATCGTGCTGCTGCTCGCCCGGCTGCTGTTCGGCGTACCGATGGCCCAGACGCCGGCCGGCTGGCTGGCGCTGGCGACCGGCCTCTTCCTGTTCATCGTCAACAACCTGTCGCTCGGCTATCTGATCTCCACCCTGGTGCGCAGCCAGCTGCAGGCCATGCAGCTGACGATCTTCTACCTGCTGCCGTCGCTGTTCCTGTCGGGCTTCCTGTTCCCGTTCCTCGGCCTGCCGCACTGGGCGCGGATCCTCGGCGAGGCGATCCCGATCACCCATTTCCTGCGCGTCGTCCGCGGCTCGCTGCTGAAGGGCCAGGTGCTGGCCGACATGATCCCCGACCTGCTGGCGCTGCTGACCTTCCTGTTCGTCGTCGCCAGCCTGACCCTGGCCCGCTCGCGCCGGACGCTGGACTAGCGCCATGAGCGAGACGCCAAGACCCCGCAACCGGCGGGACCTCATGGCCCAGGAGCGGCGCGAAGCGGTGCTGGAGGCCGCGCTCGCGGAGTTCATCGCCCACGGCTTCGCCGCGACGCGGATCGAAGACGTCGCGCGCCGCGCCGAGGTCGCCAAGGGCACGGTCTATCTGCACTTCAAGGACAAGGAGGCGCTGTTCGCCGCCGCGATCCGCGCCGAGATGGCGCCGGTCGCCGCCGCCATGGCCGCCCTGCTGGAGGACGACGTCGCCGGGCCGAAGGCGGCGCTGGAAGCGGTTCTCACGGCGCTGCTGCAGCGGCTCGCCGAGACCCGCACCGGCGACGTGATCCGGCTGATCATGTCCGAGACCATCCGCTTCCCGGAGGCCACGCGGTTCTACCGCGAGGAGATCGTCGTCCCGATGCTGCGCCGCGTCTCCGCCCTGCTGCAGCGGGCGCGGGCCGCCGGCGAGCTGCGCACCGCCGGCACCGCCGACTTCCCGCAACTGGTCATCGCCCCGCTGATGCTGGTGGCGCTCGCCCGCGACTTCGACCTGGAATCCGTCACCGGCCCGACGGACGAGCTGCTGCAGGTCCACCTCGGCAATCTGTTCAATTAGTCCGCTCCTCCCCTGCGAGGGGGAGGAAGGCTCAGGCCGCGACCTGCTTCACGACGCCGGCGATCTCCTTGACCACCTGGTTGACCAGGGTCTCGTCGTCGCCCTCGGCCATGATGCGGATCAGCGGTTCGGTGCCCGAGGCGCGCACGACGATCCGGCCGGAGCCGTTCAGCCGCTGTTCGGCGTCGGCGATCACCTTCTGCACGGCGCTGGTCTCCAGCGGCTTGCCGGAGGCGAAGCGGACGTTCTCCAGCAGCTGCGGCACCGGCTCGAACTGGCGGGCCAGGGCGCTCATCGGCTGGTCGCTCTCGCGCAGCACCGCCAGCACCTGCAGCGCCGCCAGCAGGCCGTCGCCGGTGGTGGCGTAGTCGCGCAGGATGATGTGGCCGGACTGCTCGCCGCCGAGGTTGAACGCGCCGGCGCGCATCTTCTCCATGACGTAGCGGTCGCCGACCTGGGTGCGCTCCAGCTTCAGCCCCTTGGCCTGCAGGAACCGCTCGAGGCCGAGGTTGGACATCACGGTGGCCACCACCCCGCCGCCGCTCAGCCGGTCGCGCTTGGCCCAGTGGGCGGCGATCAGCGCCATGATCTGGTCGCCGTCGATGACCGAGCCCTTCTCGTCGCAGATCACCAGCCGGTCGGCGTCGCCGTCCAGCGCGATGCCGATGTCCGCGCGGTACTCCTTGACCAGGCGCTGCATGGCGCCCGGATGGGTCGAGCCGCATTCCTCGTTGATGTTGAAGCCGTTCGGCGAGACCCCGACCGGGATCACTTCTGCGCCCAGTTCGTAGAGCGCGGTCGGCGCGACCTTGTAGGCGGCGCCGTTGGCGCAATCGACCACCACCCGCATGCCGTTCAGGTTCAGCCGCCGCGGGAAGGTCGCCTTGGCGATCTCGACGTAACGCGCCTGGCAGTCGTCGATCCGCGTCACCCGGCCAAGGCCGCTCGGCGAGGCCAGGCCTTCCTGCAGGCCCTGGTCCATCAACGCCTCGATCTCCAGCTCGCGCTCGTCCGACAGCTTGTAGCCGTCCGGGCCGAACAGCTTGATGCCATTGTCGGAGAAGGCGTTGTGCGAGGCCGAGATCATCACGCCCAGATCGGCGCGCAAGGATCGGGTCATCATCGCCACGCCCGGCGTCGGCAGCGGGCCGAACAGGCGCACGTCCATGCCGACGCTGGTGAAGCCGGCGACCAGCGCCGGCTCGATCATGTAGCCGGACAACCGGGTGTCCTTGCCGATCACCACCAGGTGGCGGCGCTCGTCCTTGGACTTGAAAAGCTTGCCGGCGGCGAGGCCGACGCGCAGCGCGACCTCCGCCGTCATCGGGTGAAGATTGGCCTGCCCGCGGATGCCGTCGGTGCCAAAGTAGGCGCGCTTGCTCATCGGATGTTCTCGAAGGAATGCGAAACTGAGATTTAGTTCACGACCGCTTAGCCAGTGATAAAGGCCGTAGCGTCAGAGCGTGGCCGCATTCGCGCGGTGTACCATAAAGGAAGACATAGCCCATGTGCGGCATCATCGGCATCGTCGGGACCAGGCCTGTCGCTGAGCGTCTCGTCGAGAGCCTGAAGCGGCTCGAGTATCGCGGCTACGACTCCGCCGGCGTCGCGGCCCAGGTCGGCGGCAAGCTGGAGCGCCGCCGCGCCCCCGGCAAGCTGCGCGAACTGGAAGCCGTGCTCGCCGAAGCGCCGCTGCCCGCTTCGACCGGCATCGGCCACACCCGCTGGGCGACCCACGGCGCGCCGACCGAGCGCAACGCCCACCCGCACATCGCCGGCCGCGTGGCCGTGGTGCACAACGGCATCATCGAGAACTTCGCCGAGCTGAAGGCCGCGCTGCAGGCCAAGGGCCGGGTGTTCGCCAGCGACACCGACACCGAGGTGGTCGCCCACCTGCTCGACGAGACGCTGAACGACGGGCTGGAGCCGGTCGCCGCCTTCAAGGCCACGCTCGACAAGCTGCGCGGCGCCTATGCGCTGTGCGTGCTGGTCGGCGGCGAGCGCGAGCTGATCCTCGGCGCGCGCAACGGCCCGCCGCTGGCGCTGGGCTTCGGCGACGGCGAGATGTTCCTGGGCTCCGACGGCCTGGCGCTCGGGCCCTTCACCAACCGCGTGGCCTACCTCGAGGACGGCGACTACGCGGTCATCGATCACCGTGGCGCGCAGATCTTCGACCAGGCCGGGCTGCCCGCGGAACGGCCGATCAAGATCCTGCCGGCCTCCGCCGCGGTGATGGAGAAGGGCAACTACCGCCACTTCATGGAGAAGGAGATCCACGATCAGCCCGAGGGCTGTCAGCGGACCATCGCCGCCTATGTCGACACCCTGACCGACCGCACCACGGTGCCGGGCGACTTCGACTTCGCCACGGTCGAGCGGATCCAAATCGTCGCCTGCGGCACCTCCTACATCGCCGGCCTGCTCGGCAAGTATCTGATCGAGCAGCTCGCCGACCTGCCGGTCGACGTCGAGATCGCTTCGGAATTCCGCTACCGCGGGCCGGCGCTGAGCGCGCGGTCGCTGGCGGTGGCGATGTCGCAATCGGGCGAGACCGCCGACACCCTGGCCGCCCTGCGCTACTGCCAGGCCAAGGGGATGAAGAGCGCCGCCATCGTCAACACGGTGGAGTCGACCATCGCCCGCGAGGTCGACGTGATCTGGCCGATCCACTGCGGCCCGGAGATCGGCGTCGCCTCGACCAAGGCCTTCACCGCCCAGGTCAGCGTGCTGACCGCGCTGGCGATCGCCGCGGCCCGGGCGCGCGGCCGCATCGACGAGGCCGAAGAGAAGCGCATGGTGCGGGTGCTGCTGGAGGCGCCGCGGCTGATCGCCGAGTCGATCCAGCTGGAGGACGCCGTGCGCAGCGTCGCCGTCGAGGTCGCCAAGGCCCGCGACGTGCTCTACCTCGGCCGCGGCCCGATGTACCCGCTGTCGCTCGAAGGCGCGCTGAAGCTCAAGGAGATCAGCTATATCCACGCCGAAGGCTACGCCGCCGGCGAACTGAAGCACGGGCCGATCGCCCTGGTCGACGAGCAGACGCCGATCGTCATCCTCGCGCCGTTCGACAGCTATTTCGAGAAGTCCGCCTCGAACATGAGCGAGGTGATGGCCCGTGGCGGCCAGGTGATCTTCATCACCGATCCGGACGGCGAGCGCCATGCGCCGAAGGGCGCGAAGGTGGTGGTCACCGCGCCGCGCTGCGACCCGCTGATCGCGCCGCTGGTGCTGTCAGCGCCGATCCAGCTGTTGGCCTATCATGTGGCGGTGCAGAAGGGCGCGGACGTCGATCAGCCGCGCAACCTGGCGAAGTCCGTCACCGTCGAATAGCGGCTCAGGCTCGCAAAATGCGGCGGCCGCCCCCCGGGGCGGCCGCACGCAGAAACTCTTACTGGGCGTTGCCGGTCGCGGCGTTGCCAGCCATGGCGTTGCCGGCCATGGCGTTCGCTTCGACCGGGGCGTTGCCGGCCATCGCGTTGCCCGCGTCCATCGCGGTGTTGCCGGCTTCCGGCGCCATGGTGTTGGCGGTGTCGACCGGGGCCGCCACTTCAGCGGTGTTGCCGGTGTTGGCTTCTTCAGCCTTCTTTTGGCAGGCGGACAGGCTCGCGGCCAGGACGGCGGCGGCGGCGACCGTGGTCAGAACGCGCATCTTCATTGGCTAGGCTCCCCTGGAGGACAATCCCCCGGCGAGGCGAGTCATACACGTGTTCGTGTGATCCCGTAATCGTGATCATGCTAGGCAAGCGCAATTTTGTCGCAAGCTGTCGCGATGTTGCGCTCTGGCGGGCGCAGGTGCTTCCCAGGCGCCTTCACCGGATCGTAAGGGCCGTGAAGGCGTGTGAGGCTCCGCCAAGCGCCCAGCAGGCGGAAGAAGAAAGGTCGGAGGACTTGATGACGAAACGCGTGCGTAAGGCTGTGCTGCCGGTGGCCGGACTGGGTACCCGGGTGCTCCCGGGGGCGAAGACCACGCCCAAGAACATGCTCAACGTAGTGGATCGCCCGATCCTTTCGTACGTCGTCGAAGAAGCTCGCGCCGCGGGCATCGAACATTTCGTCTTCATTGTCGGACGTGGGCAGGGCGCGATCGAGGACTACTTCGACGCGGCGCCCGAAATCGAGCAGGCGCTGGAGGCCAAGGGCAAGACCGCGATCCTCGAGGAGGTGCGTCGCGACCTGCCGCAGCCGGGCCAGATGAGCTTCGTGCGCCAGATGGCGCCGCACGGCCTGGGCCACGCCATCTGGTGCGCCCGCGACGTGATCGGCGACGAGCCGTTCGCGGTGATGCTGCCGGACATGCTGATGGCCGCCGAGCGCCCGGCCCTGGCCCAGGCGGTCGACGCCTATGAGAAAGTCGGCGGCAACGTCGTCGTCGTCGAGCCGGCGCCGGAAGGCGAGGCCCACAAGTACGGCATCGTCGCGCTGGAGGCGCAGAACGGCCGGGTCAACCGGATGACCGGCATGGTCGAGAAGCCCGCGCCGGGGACCGAGCCCTCCAACCTGTTCATTTCCGGCCGCTACATCCTGCAGCCGGAGATCTTCGAGATCCTCGAGACCCAGGAACGCGGCGCCGGCGGCGAGATCCAGCTGACCGACGGCATGGCGACCCTGATGCGCCGCCAGGACTTCCACGCCCTGGAGTACGAAGGCGTCACCTACGACTGCGGCGACAAGCTCGGCCTGCTGCGCGCCAACGTCGCCTTCGCGCTGCGCCGCCCCGACCTCGCCGACGCGGCGCGGAAGATGATCCAGGACCTGCTGTAAGCGGCGCCGCAAACGCCCCCTCCGTCTCGCGCCTGACGGCGCGATCCACCGCCCCCGCTGCGCGGTGGAGGATCTGAGCGCAGTCGGCGAAGCCGACTGAGGGGGCGTTTGGGCGTTGCCGCAGCCCTTCCCCGAGGGGAGCGGCGCCCAAACCGCGTTTCGTGAGTTAGCCCTTTGAACGTGAGGGCAGCGAAAACCGATGCGCGTCCTGATCCTCGGCGGCGACGGCTTCTGCGGCTGGCCCACCGCGCTGCATCTGTCGGCCCAGGGCCATGAGGTGGCGATCGCCGACAACCAGTCGCGCCGGCGCATCGACGAAGAGCTGCAGGCCGGCTCGCTGACGCCGATCGCCGGCATCGAGGAACGGCTGGCGGCCTGGCGCGAGATCTCCGGGCGGAGCGTCGACTTCCACCGGCTCACCATTGGCAAGGATTATGACGCCCTGCTGGCGCTGCTGCGGACCTGGCGGCCGGACGCCGTCGTCCACTTCGCCGAGCAGCGCGCCGCGCCCTATTCGATGAAGTCGGCGCAGCACAAGCGCTACACCATCGACAACAACCTCAACGCCACCAACGACGTGCTCGCCGCCGTCGTCGAAAGCGGCCTCGACATCCATCTGGCGCACCTCGGCACCATGGGGGTCTACGGCTATGGCGCGAGCGGCATGGCGATCCCGGAAGGCTATCTGACGGTGCAGATGGAGACGCCGGGCGGCTGGGAGGCGCGCGAGATCCTCTATCCGGCCAATCCCGGCTCGATCTACCACCTGACCAAGACCCAGGACGCGCTGCTGTTCCAGTTCTACGCCCGCAACGACCGGCTGCGGATCACCGACCTGCACCAGGGCATCGTCTGGGGCACCCAGACCCGCGAGACCCGCCTCGATGCGCGGCTGATCAACCGTTTCGACTATGACGGCGACTACGGCACGGTGTTGAACCGCTTCCTGATGCAGGCCGCGGTCGGCTACCCGCTGACGGTGCATGGGACCGGCGGGCAGACCCGGGCCTTCATCCACATCCAGGACACCGTCCGCTGCGTCGAGCTGGCGCTGGCCAACCCGCCCAAGCGCGGCGAGCGGGTCAAGGTGATGAACCAGATGACCGAGTGCTGGCGGGTGCGCGAGCTCGCCGAGATGGTCGCGCGGCTGACCGGCGCGCAGGTGTCGCACCAGCCGAACCCGCGCCAGGAGGCCGAGGAGAACGAGTTGGCGGTCGAGAACCGGCGGCTCCTGGCCTATGGTCTGGATCCGATCACCCTGGAGGACGGGCTGTTGCTGGAAGTCGCCGAGATCGCCCGCGCCTACGCCGACCGGGCCGACCTGTCGAAAATCCCCTGCGTCTCGCACTGGAACGCGGAGCGCGCCGCCGCCGCCGCAGCCGCCCAGGCGGAGTCCGTGGCCGCCGCGGAGTAGACCTTGCGGCTGTTCGCGTTCGGGTATGGATTCGCCGCGGAGGCGCTGGCCAGGCGCCTGCGTCCGCACGGCTGGGCGATCGCCGCCAGCTGCCGCCGGCCGGAGGACGCCGTGCGCCTGCAGGACCGGGGCATAGAGCCGGTCCCGCTCGACGATCCGGCCCGGCTGGCCGCGGCGCTGGCGACGACCCAGGCGATCCTGGTCAGCGCGCCGCCGACCGCCGACGGCTGCCCGGCGCTGAAGGCCCTGGTCCCCGCCCTGGCCACCGCCCGCGCCTTCCCCGACTGGATCGGCTACCTGTCGACCACCGGCGTCTACGGCGACCGGCGCGGCGGCTGGGTGTTCGAAACCAGCCGGCTCGCGGCGCTGTCGGTCGAGGGGGCGCGCCGGGTGCGGGCCGAACGCGACTGGTGGCAGGTCGGCCGCGGCATGGGGCTGACGGTGCAGGCCTTCCGGCTGCCAGGGATCTACGGGCCCGGGCGCTCGACCTTCGACCGGCTGCGGGAAGGCCGCGCGCGGCGCATCACCAGCCCCGGCCACGTGTTCTCGCGCATCCACGTCGACGACCTCGCCGGCGGCCTGGAAGCCTCGATCGCCCGGCCGCGCGCCGGGGCGGCCTACAATCTGTGCGACGACCTGCCCTGCCCGAACAGCGAGGTGGTCGGCTACGCCGCCGAACTGCTCGGCCTGCCGCCGCCGCCCGAGGTCGCCCTGGCCGACGCCCGCCTGCCGCCAGCGGCGCAGCGCTTCTATGCCGAGAGCAAACGGGTCTCGAACGCGCTGGCCAAGGCCGAGCTCGGCTGGCGGCCGGCCTATCCGACCTATCGCGAAGGGCTGCGGGCGGTGCTGGACGCGGAAGAACGCGCCCCATAGCTGTCATCCCGGTTTTCGCGCAGCGAAAGACCGGGACCCATGAACACGGCGATGCCCAGGAGCGCGCGGCCGTTCGGCGGCCAATCTGCACGCAATGTGTTCATGGGTCCCGGACAGCCGCTGGCGCGGCTTCCGGGATGACAGGCTTTTAGGAAGCCAACTCGTCCACCGCCGCGACCAGCCGCGCGATGTCCTGCTCGCGCGACAGCCGGTGATCGCCGTCCTTGATCAGGCTGAAGACCACATCGACGCTCTTGATCGCCTGGGCCAGCTCCAGCGCGTGGCGCCAGGGCACGTCGGGGTCCTCGCCGCCCTGCAGGATGCGCACCGGCGCGGTGATCGGCACCGGCGCGTCGAGGATCGACCAGCGGGCGCCGTCCTCCAGCAAGGCCCGGGTGATCGGGTTGGGATCGCCGTACTCCGACGGCTGCATCCAGACCCCGGCGTCGCGGATGGCGTCCAGCGCCTCCGGCGGGAACCGCGTCGGCATCAACTTGGTGGTGAAGTCGGGGGCCGGGGCGATCAAGGTCATGGCGGCGATCCGCTCGGGCCGCGCCATCGCCGCCAGGCAGGCGATCCAGCCGCCCATCGACGAGCCGACCAGCACCAGCGGTCCCTCGGTCATCTCGTCGATCACCGCCAGCGCGTCCTCGCGCCAGCGGGTGATCGTGCCTTTGACGAAGTCGCCGGAAGACTCCCCATGGCCGAAGTAGTCGAAGCGCAGATAGCTGCGCCCCTTGGCCTTGGCCCACTCGGCCAGCGCCTCGGCCTTGCTGCCGGCCATGTCCGAACGATAGCCGCTCAGCCAGACCACCGTCGGGCCCGCGCCCGCCACCCGCCGCCAGGCCAGCCGCTCGCCGTCCGGGCGCGCCAGAAATCCACTCGTCTCGCTCATGCCCGCCTCTTAGCGCGCGGTGGCCGCCGCGTCAGCGCGTCGCGGTCCGTCGCGGCCCTTTACGCGACTGCTTTTGACGCTAAGCAAGGGCCGTGGCGCTTCCATCCGACTTCACCCTTCTCCAGGTCGTCCCGGAACTCGAGACCGGCGGCGCCGAACTGAGCGCGCTGGAAATCGCCCGCGCGGTCACCACGGCCGGCGGCCGCGCCCTGGTGGCCAGCCGCGGCGGGCGGATGGTGTCGCGGCTCGAGGCCGACGGCGGGCGGCTCGTCACCCTGCCGGCGCACTCCAAGAACCCGCTGGTGATCCTCGGCAACGCCGCGCGCCTGGTCGACCTGATCCGCCGCGAGAAGGTCAGCCTGGTGCACGCCCGCTCGCGCGCGCCGGCCTTCTCCGCGCTGTGGGCGGCGCAGGCGACCGGCACGCCCTTCGTCGCCACCTACCACGGCATCTACAAGGCCAAGAGCGGGCTGAAGCGCTGGTACAATGCGGTGATGACCCGCGGCGACCTGGTGATCGCCAACTCCGACTACACCCGCGCCCACGTGCTGGCCGAGCACCGCATCGATCCGGCCAAGGTCGTCGCCATCCCGCGCGGCGTCGACCTCGACCGCTTCGACCCGGCGCACATCGCGCCCGAGCGGGTCGACGCGCTCAACCAGGCCTGGGGGATCGCCCCGGACGACCGCCGCACCAAGATCCTGCTGGCCGGGCGGCTCACCCGCATTAAGGGCCACCTGACGATCGTCGAGGCGGCGCAGCGGCTGCGCGCGCAGGGCCGCGACGACTTCCTGATCCTGTTCGCCGGCGACGATCAGGGCCGCACCGACTACCGCCAGGAACTTGCCGGGGCGATCGCCGCCGCCGGTCTTCAGGAAGCGATCAGGATTGTCGGACACTGTGACGACATGCCGGCCGCCTTCCTGCTCTGCGACCTCGCCATCCTGCCGACCACCGTGCCGGAGTCCTTCGGCCGCGCCGCCGTCGAGCCGCAGGCCATGGGCCGCCCGGTGATCGCCGCCGCCCACGGCGGCACGCTGGAGACGGTGGTCGCCGGCGAGACCGGCTGGCTGGCCCCGCCCGGCGACGCCGGCGCCTGGGCCGACGCCCTCGCCGAGGCGATCGACCTTGGCCCCGCCGGCCGCGACCGCATGGGCGCCGCCGCGCAGGTCCGCGCGCGGAGCCTCTACCGGGTCGAGGCGATGTGCGAAGCCACGCTTACGGCCTACGAACGGGTGCTGGAGGCCCGAGCCTGATGTCGCCGCGCAAGGTCGAGAAGATCCTGGTCATCAAGCTCTCGGCGCTGGGCGACTTCGTGCTCGCCCTGGCGGCGATGAAGAAGATCCGCGAGGCGCACCGCAAGGCGCACATCACCCTGCTGACCACTCCGCCGTTCGAGGCGCTGGCCAAGAGCTGCCCCTACTTCAACCGCGTCGAGACCGACGGCCGGCCAGAAAACTTCGGCCAGTGGATGGCGCTGCGCAAGCGGATACGCCAGGCCGGCTACGACCGGGTCTACGACCTGCAGACCTCGGCCCATTCAGGCCGCATCTTCCAGGCGCTGCGGCCCAAGCCGCCGGCCTGGTCTGGGATCGCCTTCGGCTGCGCCCTGCCGCACCAGAATCCGCTGCGCAACTCGATGCACACGCTCGAGCGCCAGGCCGACCAGCTGATGTACGCGGGCATCTGGCCGGACGCGCCGACCGAGCCCGGGACCGCGCCGCCGCCGGACCTGTCGTGGGTCTGGAAGAACCTGCCAGCCGAGCGGCCGGTGGCCGGCGGGGTCAAGCCCCGCCCCTACGTGATGTTCGTGCCCGGCGGCTCGGCCCACCGGCCGGAGAAGCGCTGGCCGGTCGAGAAGTACGGCGAGCTGGCCCGCATCCTCTATTCCAAGGGCTTCGACATCGTGATCATCGGCGGGCCGCAGGAGACGCCGCTGGCCCACGCCATCCAGCGCGAGGTGCCGCGCGCCCGCGACCTGACCGGCCGCACCGACTTCGGCCGCATCGCCGTCCTCGGCGCCAAGGCGGCGCTGGCGGTCGGCAACGACACCGGCCCGCTGCACCTGGCCGCCGCCGCCGGCGCGCCCACCGTGGTGCTGTTCTCCAGCGCCTCGGACCCGGCGCTGTCGGCCCCCCGCGGCCAGGTCGCGGTGCTGCGCGCCGAGCGATTGTCCGACCTGGCGGTCGCGACCGTGGCGCAACGGGCACAAAGTTTGATCGGTGCGAGGGCGGGCGCGGCTTGATACCGCGGTAACCCTCACGCATATACTCGATCAGCACCGGTCCGCTGTGGAAGCGAACCGGCGTTTGCGTATCAACAACCCGGAGCCGACCCCTATTCGCCGCCCCATGCAGGCGCCTCCCGTCAAAGACGGGCCGCGCATCAACGATGAAATCCGCGTTCCCCGAGTTCTGCTCATTGATCAGAACGGTGAAAAACAGGGCGTGATGCCCACCTCTTCCGCGCTCGAAGCTGCGGAAGAAGTTGGTCTCGACCTGGTGGAGATCGTGCCGAACGCGGATCCGCCCGTTTGCAAGATCCTGGACTACGGAAAGTTCAAGTTCCAGGAACAGAAAAAGAAGAACGAGGCGCGCAAACGGCAGAAGGTGGTGGAGATCAAGGAGATCAAGCTCCGCCCCAACATCGACAAGCACGACTATGAAGTGAAGCAGCGGGCGATGACCCGGTTCTTCGAGGAGGGCGACAAGGTGAAGGTCACCCTGCGCTTCCGCGGTCGTGAACTGGCGCACCCGGAACTGGGCATGAAGCTGCTGCAGCAGGTGAAGGCCGACTTCGAGCCGGTGGCCAAGGTCGAGTACGAGCCGCGCATGGAAGGCCGGCAGATGATCATGATCCTGGCGCCGCGCTAAGCGCGCGCCAGACCTTCCGATCTGACGAGCGGCCGCCTTCGGGCGGCCGTTTTCGTTTCCGCCGCAGACACGTGGCCACGCTTGACGGCCGCTGGGCCGCCCGCCTTAAGATATCACTATACGCCTCAAGCGTATCACTACGTGATCCGCACCAGAGGGCGAACCGGCGGCTGCAGTCAGGGAGCGTAGCGACATGGCGTCGATTGAGGTGAAAGCCCTTCAGGAGGATCTGCCGTTCGGCGCGCGGATCCGCGGCGTGACGCAAGCGACCCTCAAGGACGAGGCGGTCCGGCGACGGATCAACGAGGTCTTCGAGCAGCAGGGCATGATCGTCTTCGAGGACGTCGAGCCGACAAGCCAGATGCAAGTGATGATCAGCGAGGTCTTCGGCCCGCTGAAGGAGCACCCGGTGAAGATGGTCGAGCGCCTCGACGAGGATAAGCTGCCCGGCGTCATCACCATCCGCACGGACCCGAAGGCCGCCATCGTCGAGATCGACGGCCAACCGCTGATGACCTGGCAGCCCTGGCACTTCGACCACAGCTACAACAACGAGTTGAACCGCGCCGGCGTGCTGCGCGCCGAGGCGATCGCGCCCGAGGGCGGGCTCACCGCCTTCGCCGACGGCGTCCAGATCTACAATGCGATGTCGCCGGAGATCCGCGCGAAGATCGAGACGCTGAACCTCATCTACACGCTCGACCTGCGCTACACCGAGCAGCGGTTCGGCCTGCCGAAGACCTTCCGCGAGATCCAGGGCAAGGGCGATGAACTCGCCAAGCTCGCCGCGACCCTGCCGCGGGCGATCCACCCGGCGGTGTGGACTCGCAAGACCGGCGAGAAGGTCCTGCACATGTCGCCCTATGGCGCGCGCGGCATCGAAGGCATGGACCTGGCCGACGCCGACGCGCTGCTGCACGAGGTCTGGGCTGAGGTCGAGCGGGCGATCGCGGCCTACTATCACCAGTGGAAGCCCACCGACATGCTGGTCTGGGACAACTGGCGGATGCTGCACCAGGCCTGCGGTTGCGACCCCAAGCACCACCGGGTCATGCACCGCACGACGATCAAGGGCGACTATGGCCTGGGCCGCTGGGAGACCGCCCCGGAGGCGGCCAGTTCCGAAGTCGACGCGATGATGTGAGGCTGCGGCCGGCGGCCGCGCGTCCGGCCTCGGCCGTCGCTTGCCATCGCCCCGGCTTTCGCGTATCAGCCACGCCCTTCGGGAACCGCCTGGCCACCAAGGCATGCCATGGCGGTTTGTAAACACGCCAAGAGGACGGGGCTTCATCGCTCCGACGTGAAATGCCGAAACTGAAGACGAAGTCGGGCGCTAAGAAGCGTTTCAAGATGACGGCGTCGGGCAAGCTGAAGGCCGGCGTCGCCGGCAAGCGCCACCGCCTGATCAGCCACAACGCCAAGTACATCCGTCAGAACCGCGGGACGAAGGTGATGAGCGAGGCCGACGCCAAGATCATCAAGATCTTCCTGCCCTACGGCCTCTAAGAAGGACTCTGACAGATGGCACGCGTTAAGAGGGGCGTCACCGCCCACGCCAAGCACAAGAAGGTCCTGGAGCAAGCCAAGGGCTTCTACGGGCGCCGCAAGAACACCATCCGCGCCGCCAAGGCGGCCGTGGACCGGGCCGGCCAGTACGCCTACCGCGACCGCAAGGTCCGGAAGCGCAACTTCCGTTCGCTGTGGATCCAACGGATCAACGCCGCGGCGCGCCTGGAAGGCTTCACCTACTCGCAGTTCGTTCACGGCCTGGACAAGGCCGGGATCGAGATGGACCGCAAGGTGCTTGCGGACATCGCCGGTCAGGACCCGGTCGGCTTCAAGGCGATCGCCGACAAGGTTCGCGCCGCCCTGGCCTAAAAGGATCGGGATCGCATCCCATCTTCGAAGAGCCCTCCGGCGCGAGCCGGAGGGCTTTTTGTTTGTAGCCCGTTCAAGCTCAATAGCCGCTCATCCCGGCGAAGGCCGGGACCCAGAATTCAGCCGCTGATTTCGGATGGCTCGACGCCAGCGCTCCAACCCGCGCGCCGACGTTCGCCATCTGGGCCCCGGCATTCGCCGGGGTGAGCGGTTGGAAGAGTTCCCCTCTCCCCGATCCTGCTCTAGAGCAAGCGCCGTCATGACCGACCTCTCCCAACTGGAAACCGAGATCAGCGGGCGCGTCGCCGCCGCCGCCGATCTTGCGGCGCTCGACGCCGTGCGCGTCGCCGCGCTCGGCAAGTCCGGCTCGATCTCCGAGCTCTTGAAGACGCTGGGCGCGATGAGCCCGGACGAGCGGCGCGAGCGCGGGCCGCAGATCAACGGCCTGCGCGACCGGGTCAGCCAGGCGATCGCCGCGCGCAAGGCCGCGCTGGAGGCCGCCGAGCTCGACGCCAAGCTGGCCTCCGAGCGCGTCGACCTGACGCTGCCGGCGCCGCCGGAGCGGCGCGGCCGGGTGCACCCGACGATGCAGGTGCTCGACGAGATGATCGCCATCTTCGCCGAGATGGGCTTCGGCCTGGCGGAAGGTCCCGACATCGAGGACGACTTCCACAACTTCACGGCGCTGAACTTCCCGCCGAAGCATCCAGCGCGGGAGATGCACGACACCTTCTGGCTGCCGGAAGACGAGAACGGCGAACGCAAGCTTTTGCGCACCCACACCAGCCCGGTGCAGGTGCGGGTCATGCAGCAGGCCAAGGGCGGCAAGCTGCCGGCCTGGATCGCCCAGGGCCAGGCGCCGCCGATCCGGGTGATCGTGCCGGGCCGGGTCTACCGCTCGGACAGCGACGCCACCCACACGCCGATGTTCCACCAGCTGGAAGGCCTGGTGATCGACCGGGCGATCCACATGGGCCACCTGAAGTGGACGCTGGACACCTTCACCAAGCGGTTCTTCGAGACCGAGGCGGTGGTCACCCGCTTCCGTCCGCACCACTTCCCGTTCACCGAGCCCAGCGCCGAAATGGATGTGCAGTGCGACCGCTCCGGCGGGGCGGTGAAGATCGGCGAGGGCTCCGACTGGCTGGAGATCCTCGGCGGCGGCATGGTCCACCCGAACGTGCTGCGCAACTGCGGCCTCGATCCGGACGAATGGCAGGGCTTCGCCTTCGGCCTCGGCGTCGACCGCCTGGGGATGCTGAAGTACGGCATGCCGGACCTGCGCGACATGTTCGCCGCCGACCCGCGCTGGCTCGCCCACTACGGCTTCTCGGCCTTCGCCGCGCCGAACCCCGCCACCGGCCTGAGCTGAGGAGAGCGATCCGATGAAGTTCACCCTCTCCTGGCTCAAAGAGCATCTGCAGACCGACGCCACCGTCGATGAGGTGGTGGCCGCCATGACCATGGCCGGCCTGGAAGTCGAGCATGTCGACGATCCGGCGACCAAGCTCGCCGCCTTCTCGGTCGCCAGGATCGTCGAGGCCGCGCAGCACCCGAACGCCGACCGCCTGCGCGTCTGCCAGGTCGACACCAAGGACGGCCGCAAGGAGATCGTCTGCGGCGCGCCGAACGCCCGCGCCGGGCTGACCACCATCTACGCCCCGATCGGCGCCTATGTGCCGGGCCTCGGCGTGACGCTCGAGACCAAGCCGGTCCGCGGCGTGGTCTCCAACGGCATGCTGTGTTCGGCCAAGGAGCTGGAGATCGCCGAGGAGTCTGACGGCATCCTCGAGCTCTCGGACGAACTGGTCGTCGGGGCCAGCGCCGCCGAGGTCTTCGGCCTGGAAGCGGTCATCGACTTCGAGGTGACGCCGAACCGTTCCGACTGGCTGGCCGTGCAGGGGATCGCCCGCGACCTCGCCGCCGCCGGCCTCGGGACGCAGATCCCGCACGGCGGCGTCACCGTCCCCGGCGCCTTCCCCTGCCCGATCGAGATCCGCGTCGACGGCGAGGCCTGCCCGGTGTTCGCCGGCCGGGTGATCCGCGGCGTGAAGAACGGCCCCTCGCCGGAGTGGCTGCAGCGGCGGCTGGCCGGTGTCGGCCTGCGCCCGATCAACATGATGGTCGACATCACCAACCTGCTGACCCTCGACCGCGCCCGGCCGCTGCACGTCTATGACGTCGCCAAGCTGTCCGGCCAGGTGATCGAGGCCCGGCTCGGCCGCGGGGCGGTCGCGCCGCATTCGCATGCCGAGCCCTCGTCGGCGGCGCACGCCGACGAGCAGCTGATCGCGCTCGACGGCAAGACCTACGACATCACCTCGGAGATGTGCGTCATCGCCGACGCCGACGGCCAACGGCCGATCGGCCTGGGCGGCGTGATGGGCGGCGAGTCCACCGGCGTCTCGGACGAGACCGTCGACGTCTTCATCGAGAGCGCCTGGTTCGACCCGATCCGTACCGCCCAGACCGGACGGCTGACCGGCATCAACTCCGACGCCCAGTACCGCTTCGCCCGCACCGTCGACCCGCAGTCGGTGGTCCCCGGCCTGGAACTCGCCACCTACCTGATCCAGAAGCTCGGCGGCGGCGAGGCCTCGGAGATCCGCGTGGCCGGCGAGGCGCCCGCCGCGCCCGGCCCGATCACCTTCGACCGGACCTATGTGAAGAAGCTCTCGGGCCTCGACCTGACCCCGGCGCGGATCGACGAGATCCTCGGCAAGCTCGGCTTCAAGATCGACGGCGACCAGGTCACCCCGCCGACCTGGCGGCGCGACATCGAGGGCAAGGCCGACCTCGTCGAAGAGGTCGCCCGCATCGAGGGCTACGACGCCCTGCCGGCCGAGCCGCTGCCGGAGCTTGCGCCCCCGTCCGGTGGGGTGCTGACCGTGCGCCAGAACCGCGTCCGCACCGCCCGCCGGGCGCTGGCGGCGCGCGGCTTCGAAGAGGCGGTGACCTGGAGCTTCCTGCGCCAGGACTGGGCCGAGGCGTTCGGCGGCGGCCAGCCGCAGCTGATGCTGGCCAATCCGATCGCCTCGGACCTGTCGACTATGCGCCCGTCGGTGCTGCCGAACCTGGCCGAGGCCGCCGCGCGCAGCGCCCGCAAGGGCTTCGCCGACGTGGCCTACTTCGAGATCGGCCCGGTGTTCCGCGGCGACCAGCCGGCCGACCAGCAGGCGGTGATCGCCGCCCTGGTGGCGCCGCGCCCGCCGCGCCGCTGGGACGGCCAGAAGCCGGACGCCCTGTTCGCCCTGAAAGCCGACCTCATGGCTCTGCTGGAAGAACTCGGCGCGCCCGCGCTGCAGGTCGTCCAGGGCCAGTCGTCGCCCTGGTGGCATCCCGGCCGCTCGGCCCGGCTGCAGCTCGGCCCGAAGACCGTCGTCGCCGAGTTCGGCGAGCTGCACCCCAGCGTGCTGAAGCTGCTCGACGCCCAGGGCCCGCTCTACGCCTTCGAGCTCAATCTCGACGCCGTGCCGGAGCCGAAGAAGAAGGCGGTGAAGACCAAGCCCGCGCTGGAGCTGTCGCCGCTGATGCCGCTGTCGCGCGACTTCGCCTTCGTGGTCGGCGCCAACGTGCCGGCCGGCGAGCTGGTGCGGCCGATCCTCGGCGCCGACAAGCAGCTGATCGCCGACGCCCGGGTGTTCGACGTCTATCAGGGGCAAGGGGTGCCTGACGGCGCCAAGTCGGTGGCCGTCGAGGTCACCGTCCAGCCGCGCGACAAGACCCTGACCGACGCCGAGATCGAGGCGCTGTCGGCCAAGATCGTCGCCGCTGCCGAGAAGGCGGTCGGCGCGAAGCTCAGGAGCTGATCGAGGCGGCGGCCTGCGGCGACCAAAGCCGCAGGCCGCCGCGACCGTCGCCCGCAGGCAACCGGTCACATCTCGTCAACTATACTTTCCGAGCCCCTCCAGTTAGACCCAGTACATATTTTGGCCTCGCGACCACGATGGCGCTTATTCTTAGACTGCCGCGTCGCGCCTTAAGGGAATGCTCAATCTAATCCTCTAGCTGGACCACAGCGAGAGGAAGCGTGCATGCCTGACGGCAACTACATTCCCCAGGCTGCGGAGGCGAACGCCGATCGGCGTGGCCCGATGCGCCCGGTCCAGTTGACCAGCCCGCGGGATCGGATGTCCGGCCGGCTGCTCGCCCGCGCCTTCATGACCGCCGACGCCGCCTTCCTGCTGCTCGCCGCGACGGTGTTCGCAAGCGCGCAGGCCTCGGCCCGGCCCGAGGCGCTGGCCGGCGCCCTACTCGCCTGGCTCTTGCTGCTCGCTTTCCGCGGCTACGGCTTCTGCCCTCAGGAGGCGCGGTGGCGCCACCTCGCCACGGCGGCGGCGGCGGCCTCGGCGGGCTGCGGCGCGACGCTGGCGTTCGGCCCCCTCGCCCGCCCGGACCTGGCCTGGGCGGTTAGCGTCGTCGCCGGCCTGTGCGGCCTGCACGCCATCTGGTTCCAGGTCGTCGCCCGCTTCCGGGCGCAAGGCAGGTTGACGCCCAATATCGTCATCGTCGGCGCGACGCCGGCCGCGGAGCGGCTGATCCGCTGGGCTCTGGAGACCAAGGGCGCGATGAACGTGCTCGGCGTGTTCGACGACCGCATCGATCGCGTGGGCCCGACCCTGGCCGGGGTTCCGGTTCTGGGCAAAGCCGCCGACCTGCTCGATCGCCGGATGCTGCCTTACGTCGACCGCGTCATCATCGCCGTGCCGGCCGCGGCCACCGCCCGGATCAGCCAGCTGACCGATCTGCTGAGCGAGATTCCCAACCCGATCGCCGTCCTTTTGGATGACGAGGACGACAGCGCCGCACGCGCGTCGAACGAGCGGATCGCCACCTTCGGCCTGCAGCAGATCGCCGGCGGCGACCGCTCCACCTTCGACTATGCGGTGAAGCGCGCCCTCGATCTCGTCGTCAGCTGCGCCGCGCTCATCTTCCTGGCGCCGCTGCTGGCCGTCATCGCGATCGCCATTCGCCTCGACAGCCCGGGCCCGGCCCTGTTCCGGCAGAAGCGGCACGGGTTCCTGAACGAGGAGTTCCAGGTGCTCAAGTTCCGCTCGATGCGGATCGAGGCCGAGGACGCCCTGGCCAGGCGCCAGGTGTCGGCGAACGACGACCGGGTGACCCGCGTCGGCCGCTTCATCCGCAAGACCAGCCTCGACGAGCTTCCGCAGCTGCTCAATGTCGTCCGCGGCGAGATGTCGTTGGTCGGGCCCAGGCCGCACGCCATCGGGATGCTGGTGGCCGGCGAAGAGGCCCGGCGCCCGGTCAAGACCTACGCCCACCGCCATCGTATCAAGCCCGGCCTGACCGGCTGGGCGGCGGTGCAAGGCTCGCGCGGCCCGGTCGACACCCCCCAGGCCGTCCAGCGCCGGGTGGCGCTCGATCTCGAATACATCGAGCGACAGTCGCTGTGGTTCGACCTGCGGATCATGTTCCAGACCCTGCCCTGCCTGCTCGGCGACTCCAGCTCGGTGCGCTGACCCGCGGCCCCCTTGCTGCGCGTTAATGCGCGCGGCGGAGGGGGCGGACTAGGCTTCGCCCATGGTGGAGCCGGGCCCAGCCCCTTCGGTCGATCCCTCGGGCAAGCCGGCCGTCGAGCGGACCTTCGAGCTATGGCTGTTCCGCTCGCGCTGGCTGATGGCCCCCTTCTACGCGATCCTCGTCGCGGCGCTAGGCGGGTTGCTCTACATCTTCGCCGCCGAGGCGTGGCATGAACTCAGCCACCTCAACACCATGTCGCCGGAGCGGGCGATCCTGATGGTGCTGTCGCTGATCGACCTGTCGCTCGCCGGCAACCTGCTCGTGCTGGTGATCTTCTCCGGCTACGAGAACTTCGTCGCCAAGATCGAGCCGCTCAACAGCAAGGACCGGCCCAAGTGGATGGGGTCGGTCGACTTCTCCGGCATGAAGATGAAGCTCGCCGGGTCGATCGTGGCGATCAGCGCCATCGCCCTGTTGCGCACCTTCATGCGCCTGGCCGAGGGCGAGACCTTCAGCGAGCACACCCTGCGCTGGCTGATCTATCTGCACCTGACGTTCGTCATCTCCGGCGTGCTGCTGGCGGTGATGGCCTGGATCGCGATGCGGACGAAGGACTAGGGCCGTCGCCCCGTCCGCGCGGCCTTGCTGCGCGTTAATGCGCGGTCGCGCTGGCGGGCTACGCTCCCGCCATGGTGGAGCCGAGCGTCCCCCCTCCAGTGCGCGTCCCTCGGAAGCCGACGATCGAGCGTGTGCTCGAACTCTGGCTGTTCCGCTCCCGCTGGCTGATGGCGCCGTTTTACATCGGCCTGACGCTGGCGCTGGCCGCCTTGCTCTACGTCTTCGCCGTCGAGATCTGGCACGAGCTCAGCCACCTCACGGAGATGAACCCCGGCGAGGCCATCCTGCTGGCCTTGTCGCTCATCGACCTGTCGCTGACCGGCAACCTGGTGCTGATCGTGATCTTCTCGGGCTACCAGAACTTCGTCTCGAAGATCGACGCCGACGGCCATGAGGACTGGCCGGCCTGGATGGGCGCCATCGACTACTCCGGCCTGAAGATGAAGCTGATCGCCTCGGTCGTGGCGATCAGCGCCATCGCCTTGCTGAACAGTTTCCTGCGGGTCGCCCAGGGCGAGCCGATGGAGAATCAGCGGCTCGCCTGGCTGGTCGGCCTGCACCTGACCTTCGTCGTTTCGGCCCTGATCCTTGCCTTGATCGACTTCATCTCCGGGCGGACGAAGCACTAGCCCGGAGGGGCGCCCCGGACGCCGCGCAGCGGCTGTCCGGGTCCCCTGAACGCAACGGGCTCAGAACGGCAGGATGTTGCGCCGGCGCGAATAGGCGAGATAGCCGGCGTTGGCGCCCAGCCGGAAACCGACGCCGGCGCGGATCGGGGCCAGCATGATGCCGTTGGCGGCCTGGTAGTTCACGCCCAGCCCGCCGATGAAGTAGGCGGTGCCTTCGACGCCCGGGAAGCGCTGGTAGATCGCGTCGCCAACCTGCAGGTTGTAGCAGAGGGTGAAGACCCGGCTGGCGTTGCCGCCGACGTCCCAGCCGACCGACGGGCCCTGCCAGAACACCTCCATCGGCGGACGGTCCTTCATATACAGCAGGCCGCGGCCGTAGCGCAGGCCGACGCCGAACGCGCCCGAGCCTTCTTCGCCGGCGATGTAGCCGGTCGGCCGGCCGTTCTGGGAGAAGAGCTTCTCGACCATCGCGCCGGCGCTCTCGGCGGTGACGCCCATGAAGTCGGAGACGTTGTTGACGATCTCGTCGCGGCTGTAGGTCTGCGCCTCCGGGGCGGCCGGATAGCTGGGATTGGAATTGATCGTCGGCGCCGGCGCGGGCGGACCCGAACCATAGGGGTCGGCGGGCGCCGTCGGATCGGTCGGCGCGATGCGCGCCTGGGCCAAGCCGGCGGAGCCCAGGCTCACCAGGCCCGAGAGGAGTAGCGTGCGACGATCCATTGGGGGCTCTTCCTGCCTTTTCGTCTCTTAAACCGCACCCGCCCAGGGGCAGTCATGAGCCAGTCCAGTTTAACGGACGCTTAACCGTGTTCGCCGCGACAGGCCGTCGCGCGTCTCGCGAACCGCCCGATTTGTGCTAGACGCACGCCCCATGACGACCCCGCTCGACAAGATCCGCAATTTTTCCATCGTCGCGCACATCGACCACGGCAAGTCGACGCTGTCCGACCGTCTGATCCAGGAGACTGGCGCGCTGACCCAGCGCGAGATGACCGAGCAGGTGCTCGACAACATGGACATCGAGCGCGAGCGCGGGATCACCATCAAGGCCCAGACCGTGCGGCTGCACTACAAGGCCGACGACGGCGAGACCTACGTCCTCAACCTGATGGACACCCCAGGGCACGTCGACTTCGCCTACGAGGTCTCGCGCAGCCTGGCCGCCTGCGAAGGCTCGATCCTGGTGGTCGACGCCTCCCAGGGCGTCGAGGCCCAGACCCTGGCCAACGTCTATCAGGCGATCGACAACAACCACGAGATCGTCCCGGTCCTGAACAAGATCGACCTGCCCGCCGCCGAGCCTGACCGGGTGCGCCAGCAGATCGAGGACGTCATCGGACTCGACGCCTCCGACGCCATCCTCACCTCCGCCAAGACCGGCGCCGGCATCCGCGAGCTGCTGGAAGCCATCGTCACCCGCCTGCCCGCGCCGAAGGGCGATCCCGACGCGCCGCTCAAGGCGCTGCTGGTCGACGCCTGGTACGACGCCTACCTGGGCGTGGTGGTGCTGGTCCGGGTGATCGACGGCTCGCTGCGCAAGGGCCAGCGGGTGCAGATGATGCAGCAGGGCTCGACCCACCTGATCGACCGGATCGGGGTCTTCAACCCCAAGCGCACCGACACCGACGGCCTCGGCCCCGGCGAAATCGGCTTCATCACCGCCCAGATCAAGGAAGTCGCCCACGCCGCAGTCGGCGACACCATCACCGACGAGCGCCGGCCGGCGACGACGCCGCTGCCGGGCTTCCGCGATGTCCAGCCGGTGGTGTTCTGCGGCCTCTTCCCGGTCGACGCCGCCGACTTCGAGGACCTGCGCGCCGCCATCGGCCGGCTGCGCCTGAACGACGCCTCCTTCAGCTACGAGATGGAGACCAGCGCCGCGCTCGGCTTCGGCTTCCGCTGCGGCTTCCTCGGCCTGCTGCACCTGGAGATCATCCAGGAGCGCCTCAGCCGCGAGTTCGACCTCGACCTGATCGCGACCGCCCCCTCGGTCGTCTACAAGGTGAAGATGACCGACGGCTCGGAGATCGAGCTGCACAACCCGGCCGACCTGCCCGACCCGGTCAAGATCGACAGCATCTCCGAGCCGTGGATCAAGGCCACGATCCTGACGCCCGACGAGTACCTGGGCTCGGTGATCAAGCTCTGCCAGGACCGCCGCGGCTCGCAGCGCGAGCTCAGCTACGTCGGCTCCCGCGCCCTGGTGGTCTACGATCTGCCGCTGAACGAGGTGGTGTTCGACTTCTACGACCGCCTGAAGTCGATCTCGAAGGGCTACGCCTCCTTCGACTACCAGATCGAGGAATACCGCACGGGCGACCTGGTGAAGATGTCGATCCTGGTCAACGCCGAGCCGGTCGACGCCCTGTCGATGCTGGTCCACCGCGACCGCGCCGAGGCCCGCGGCCGCGGCATGGTCGAGAAGATGAAGGACCTCATCAATCCGCACATGTTCCAGATCCCGATCCAGGCGGCGATCGGCGGCCGGATCATCGCCCGCGAGACGGTGCGGGCGCTGCGCAAGGACGTGACGGCCAAGTGCTACGGCGGCGACGCCAGCCGCAAGCGCAAGCTGCTCGACAAGCAGAAGGCCGGCAAGAAGCGCATGCGCCAGTTCGGCAAGGTCGAGATCCCGCAGGAAGCCTTCATCGCCGCGCTGAAGATGGACAGCGACTGACTAGATGCTCCCCTCGGGGGGAGGACGATCGCCCAGGCCGAACGCCCCCTCCGTCTCCGCCTTCGGCGGATCCACCTCCCCCGCTGCGCGGTGGAGGATCTGGACGCAAAGATGCTCCACCGCGCAGCGGGGGAGCTGTCGGCGAAACCGACTGAGGGGGCGTTTAGGGCATATGCGACGCCCCCGTCTTCTGGGGGAGGACCGCGACCTCACTCCTCGCCGAATTCCCGGTCGTCGACCGGTGCGCCGGGCGCCTGGGCGTCGAGGGATTCGCGGTAGCGGACGCAGCCGCGCAGGAACTTCGGCCAGGGCGGCACGGCGATCGCCGGGTCCAGCGGCTCCGGCAGCAGGCCCCAGAGCGCCGGATGGTGCCAGCAGAGCTCCTGGCCGCTGGCGTCGCGATGCCTGCGGATGCCGGCCCGCAGCCGCTTCGCCTCGGCGATCAGCTCCTCGCGCGACAGGCCGTCGAGATCGTCATCCATGGGCGCGCTCCTTCCGCGAGGGAGAACGCCGATGCTCCGCAACAGAACCAACACCCGTCATCCCGCGAAAGCGGGGACCGAGGCTTTTTGGAACCACGAAAGGCACGAAAAACACGAAAGGGGCCCCAGGTGGCTCGACCGGCCGAGGCCGGTCCATATCGCGTCCGGATCGTCGCCGAGGAGGCCGCTCTCCACGCCAGTCCTTTCGTGTTTTTCGTGTCTTTCGTGGTTCCTAATCCCGCGCGTAAACAAAAAGCCTGGATCCCCGCTTTCGCGGGGACGAGCGGCTGAGAAGCGCGGCTCAGATCTCCAGCTTGCTCAGATACGCATAGGCCGTCCGCGCCGCTTCGAGCGGCGGCATGCGGCTGTAGGGCGGCTCCTGCTCGACTGAGAAGTGGCGCACGCCGGAGTCCACGGCCGCGCGCAGCACCCGTGGCCAGTTCACCACGCCGGAGCCGACCTCCATGGTGTCGGCCTTCAGCGCGGTGTTGGTCTTGTGCGCCGGGGCGATGTCCTTGACGTGCATCAGCTTGAACCGCTGCGGGTAGGCGCGCAGCAGCTCGACCGGGTCGTGGCCGGCGGCGACCACCCAGCCGGCGTCCATCTCGAACGCCACCCGCTTCGGGTCGGTGTGCTCCAGCAGGATCGCCAGGCCGTTGGTCTCGCCGAGCGGGGCCAGCTCCGGATTGTGGTTGTGGTAGGCCAGCTTGACGCCCTCGCGGCGCAGCGCCTCGCCCTTGGCGTCGAGCATCTCGGCGGTGCGCTTGAAGTGGTCGGCGCTCAGCCCGCGCGAGACCCGCGCCAGCATCTGCTCGACGCTTTCGCCGGGCTGCGGCCGCATCTCCACCCCGGGCGGCAGCGGGAACAGGGTGCAGACCAGATAGTCCGCGCCGATGGTGTGCACCGCCTTGGCCAGTTCGCCTGGATCGGTCGCTAGGCTGGGGCCGCCGCGCAGCGGGGTCGGCAGCACGCTGACCGAGGCGCAGGCCAGGCCAGCGCGTTCGCGCGCCGCGCGGACCCGCTCGGGCGCCGGGCCCGACAGGTCGGTCTCGAACTCGCGGAAGCCGATCTTCGCCAGCGCCTCGAGCGTGCCCTCCGGATCGGCGCGGTAGCTCGCCGCCACCATGTAGAGGTTGATCCCGACCGGCCGTCCGGCGGGCCCGAACAGCCGGCGGGCGGCCAGGGCCGGAGTGGCGGCGGCGAAAGCGGTGGTCAGCGCCGCGGCCAGGGCGGCGCGCCGGGACAGGATCATGCGAGCGTCCTCATTCATCGGCTCAGCTAGCACGCCGCTAGTTCGGAAAACAAACTAACCGCGCGCCAGCCGCCGGCCGGAGCTCGGCGGGACCCAGCGCCAGAGCGCCAGCACATAGACGAACACCGCCAGATAGAGGGCGGTGAACACCCACATCGGCAGCGGCCAGTAGAGCAGGCTGTTGACCCAGCGCATGATCAGCGGGTCGGTGCGGCCGCTCTCGGTCAGGTCGTCCTGCCAGAAGGTCAGGAAGCAGGCGCGGCCGAACACCGCCTGCACCGCCACCACCGCCAGCGAGCCGAGATGGACGAGCCGCAGCCAGCGGAGGCGCACGATCCGCCAGCCGCGCCGCGCCCCGAGCGGGATAGCAATCAGCCCGGCGACGTTGAAGCCGATCACCGCGACATGCAGCGCGAGCACCAACTGGCCGGCCAAGGCGTTCATGCGTCAAGCATACTCCGCCGCCGGCCGCCGTGAGACTCCGATGAACGCCAACCGCATCCTTCCCGCCGCCATCGTCGGCGCGCTGCTCGCCGTCGGCCTGGCGCTCGCCGGGGCGCTGATCGGCCGGGGCGTGGAGTACGCGCGGGTCGGCGACCGCAGCGTCACGGTCCGCGGCCTGTCGGAGCGCATCGTCAAGGCCGACCTCGCTGTGCTGCCGCTGAAGTTCGCCGCCGCCGGCGACGACCTGCAGGCGGTGCAGGCCGACATCGACGCCGACACCGCCGCGGTGCGCGGCTTCCTCGCCGCCCAGGGCTACCAGCCCGGCGAGATCGACCTCGGCCGGCTCGAGGTCACCGACCAGTTCGCCCGCGAGTACCAGCAGCAGAACGTCGCCGCCCGCTACCGCGTCGCCCAGACGGTGATCGTGCGCACCACCAACGTCGACCGGGTGCAGGCCACCACCCGCCAGCTCGACCAGCTGATCCGCCAGGGCGTGGTGCTGCAGGACTACACCGGCCCGTCCTACGTCTTCACCAAGCTCAACGACGTGCGGCCGGCGATGATCGCCCAGGCCACCGCCAGCGCCCGCAGCGGCGCCCAGCAGTTCGCCCGCGATGCCGGGACCCAGCTGGGCGGCATCCGCGCGGCGACCCAGGGCTCGTTCGAGATCCTCGGCCGCGACGAGGTCGGCTACGACGCCAATTCCCAGGTGTTCAAGAAGCTGCGGGTGGTGACCACCGTCAGCTATCGGCTGCGCTAACCATGCAGATGCGCTTCCTCTGCGACGAGATGCTGCTGCGCCTGGCGCGGCTGCTGCGCGCGGCGGGCTACGACACCCAGCTCGCCCAGGGACAGCGCGACGCCGAGTTGCTGGCGCTGGCCCGCGCCGAGAACCGGGTGCTGGTGACCCGCGACAAGCGGCTGGCGGTCGAGGCCCACCCGCGCGCCGTGCTGGTCGAAGGCCGCGGAGCCCACGCCGAGGCCGAGAGCCTGGCCGCGGCCCTGCCGATCGACTGGCGGCTGGCTCCGTTCAGCCGCTGCCTGGTCGACAATGCGCCGCTGAGCGACGCCGAACCGGCGGATCTGGCGCGGATACCAGAGGAGGCGCGCGACCTGCCGGGCCCGTTCCGCGCCTGTGCGACATGCGGCCGCGTCTATTGGCCGGGCAGCCATGTAAAGCGGCTCGGCGAACGGCTCGGTCAGCTCGCGCAATTCCCGCCGCGCTCTTGACTATAGGCGCCGCCCCGTCTTCATCGCTCTGCGAAAGTCGGGGAGAACCTCTAGATGCGTCTGGTTATTGTCATGGCCGCCGCCGCCGCGGCCCTGTGGGTTTCGGGCTGCAACACCGTCGCCGGCCTCGGCCGTGACGTGCAGGCCGCCGGCACCGCCGTCGCCGGCGCCGCCAACGACGTCAAGCGCTGACCCCGTCAAGCGTTGACCATCGCGCCGCGAGACTCGCGCGAGCCTCGCGGCGAGTGGCCGCCGCCCCCTAGGAGGTGGCGGCTCTCGCCGGCGCGCCGGCGACGATCGGGGCGCTGACGAAGCGGGTCAGGAAGATCAGCGCCGCGGCGACCAGCTGGGCGACGACGAAGGCGCTGAACATCAGCTCGTAGCCGCCGGTGCGGTCGAACACCTCGCCGGCAAGGCGGATGGCGATCATTCCGAGCCCGGCGATGACCGGCATGGTCAGGCCGCGCACCGTGCCGAACGAGGCCGCGCCGAAGCGGTCCGCCAGCAGGGCGTAGAAGGCCGGCGTCGCCGCGCCGAGGGTCAGGCCGAGCAGGCCGGCGCTGCCCACCAGCAGCGCATAGCTGTGCTCGAAGTGCAGCCCGACATTGATCAGCGCGCCGGCCAGGAACAGCGCCGCCAGCAGGCTGACCCGGTCGACCTTGTCGGCGACCACCGCGAGCAGCAGGGTCCCGGCGATCGCCGCCCCGCCCATCACCGAGATCAGGCTGGTGGCCTGGATCAGGGTCAGGCCGTTGCCGACCGCCAGCGGCACCAGGGTGATCGCCAGCGCCTGGCCGACGGCCATCGCCAGCGACGCGCCGAGGCTGAGCGACCAGAACTGCGGCGCCTTGAGGATCGCGCCGACCTTCGCCGGAACCGCCGGCGCGGCGGGGTGGACCGCAGGCGCGGGCGCCGCCGCGGCGCGGCCGCCCTCGACGTCGCCGGGGCCCGGCCGTTCGCGCAACACCAGGGCCAGCACCATCAGCAGCGTCGCGACCGCGCCGCCGGACAGTAGCAGCGCCGTGCGCCAGCCCTGGTTCTCGATCACCATGCCGACCAGCGGCGTCACGGTGATGTTGCCGAGCGACATGCCGATCGCCGCCAGCGCCATGGCGCGGCCGCGCTGGGCGGTGAACCAGCGGGCGATCAGCACGGTCATGGTCAGGGTGCCGGCGCCCAGGTAGGCGGCCGGCAGGGCCACGGCGAGCACCGCCGCGCTCAGCCACAGCGAGTGCGACAGGCCGAGCACCAGGAAGCTCCCGCCCATCAGCAGGGCGCAGGTGATCATGATCCGCCTCGCCGGGACCCGGTCGAGCAGCCGGCCGATGAAGGGGGCCAGGAAGGCGTTGCCGAGGTTCATCAGGATCAGCGCGGTGTTCATGTCCGCGCGCGACAGGTTGAACTCGGCCGAAACCGGCAGCACGTAGAGGCCGAAGGCGGCGAAGGTCGCGCCGATCATCAACATGTAGACGGCCGTCGCGATCGCCACGACGTACCAGCCGTAATAGATGCGCTTCACCCTGCGCCTCCCTCGTTTTGTTTGTTTTGTTGCCGGCGAGCTTAGACGGCGCTCGGCGCGGCGATCCCCACGTTTCTGTGACCGCAGGATTGTCGCCGCCTGCGACGGGATGCCCTGGGCCTTACGTTTTCGGCCGCAAGAGCGCATATGACCGCCCATGGCTGAGATCGTTCATCCGCTGCTTCCGGCCGTGTTCCGCGGGCTGAAGGGGCGCTGTCCCGCCTGCGGCGAGGGCAAGTTGTTCTGGCGCTACCTGAAGGTCTCGGACCGCTGCCCGAAGTGCGACCACGACCTGGCGCGCTACCCGGCCGACGACGGCCCGGCCTACGTCACCATCCTGCTGGTCGGCCACCTGATCATCGCGCCGCTGCTGTTCTTCCCGATCGTCTGGCAGGCGCCGGCCGTCTACTCGGTCCCGATCCTGCTCGGCACGCTCGCGGTGGTCACCCTGGTCGCGCTCTCCAGCATCAAGGGCGGCTGGATCGGCATGATGTACGCCCTGGGCTCCAAGGACCGCGACAGCCGGCTGCACACCGCCGACGCCGCCGACTAGCCGGGCGCTTCCCGCCTTCCGGAACCTGCGCCGTCCGCCGTCGTTCTCCACGCCTCAGGTCGGAGCGCGATGTAACGGAAGGAGACGCAGCCCCGTGAGTCTAGGGACCATACTGATCATCATCCTGATCCTGGCTCTGATCGGCGCCTTGCCAAGCTGGGGCTACAGCCGCAGTTGGGGCTACTTCCCGAGCGGCGGCCTCGGCCTGGTGCTGGTCATCCTCGTCATCCTCGTCCTGATGGGCCAGATCTGACGCCGGCGGCGCGCCTCGCGATCCGATCCCGCGATCTGATCTCTGGCCTGCCGCCGACAATCCGCTAGCATCCCCCCGCGCCACGAGGGGGATGCATGGCGACTCTAGAGACGACGACGAGCGACGCGACGACGGACGCCGGGACGGGCCTGGGCGCGCCGCCGGAAGCCCGGCTGTCGCCGCTCGCGCGGATCAACGCCATCCTCGGCGGGTCGGCCGGCAACCTGGTCGAATGGTACGATTGGTTCGTCTACTCCTCCTTCGCGCTCTACTTCGCCAAGCACTTCTTCCCGCAGGGCGACCAGACCGCCCAACTGCTGCAGGCCGCCGCGGTGTTCGCCGTGGGCTTCCTCGCCCGACCGCTCGGCGCCTGGCTGATGGGGTTGTACGCCGACTGGGCCGGCCGGCGCGCGGCGCTGACCGCCTCGGTGGCGCTGATGAGCGTCGGCTCCTTCGCCATCGCGTTGATTCCCAGCTACGCCTCGATCGGCATGGCCGCGCCGGTGCTGCTGGTCATCGCGCGGCTGGTGCAGGGCCTGTCGCTTGGCGGCGAGTACGGCGCGAGCGCCACCTACATGACCGAGATGGCCGGCAAGGACCGCCGCGGCTTCTGGTCGTCGTTCCAGTTCGTCACCCTGATCGGCGGCCAGTTGACCGCCCTGGCGGTGCTGATCGTGCTGCAGCGAACGCTGTCGCCCGCCGACCTCGAGGCCTGGGGCTGGCGCATCCCGTTCGCGATCGGCGGGGTCCTGGCGATCGTCGTCTTCTGGATCCGCTCGGGCCTGCAGGAGACCCGCTCCTTCCTGGCCGCCCAGGCCGAAGGCGCCGAGCGCGCCAGCACCGGCATGTTGTTCCGCCAGTACCCGCGCGAGAGCGCCGCGATCCTCGGGCTGACGGCGGCCGGCTCCTTGGCCTTCTACGCCTACACGACCTACATGCAGAAGTTCCTGGTCAACACCGCGGGCTTCACCAAGGACACGGCCACGGCGATCACCGCCGCGGTGCTGTTCGTCTACATGCTGATCCTGCCGCTGGTCGGCCTGGCCTCCGACTTCATCGGCCGGCGGACCTCGCTGGCGATCGCCTTCGGCCTGGGCGCGGTCGCCACCTTCCCGCTGTTCAGCCTGATCGCCGGGACGGACTCGCCCTGGATGGCCTTCGCCCTGATGACCCTGCTGGTGCTGATCCTGTCCGGCTACAGCGCGGTGAACGCGGCGGTGAAGGCCGAGCTCTTCCCGACCCATGTGCGGGCGCTGGGGGTCGCCCTGCCCTATGCGCTGGCCAACGCCATCTTCGGCGGCACCGCCGAATACGTCGCCCTGTGGTTCAAGCAGGCCGGCCACGAAGAAGGCTTCTACATCTACGTCTCGGTGGCGATGGCGGCGGCGATGCTGATCTCGCTGCGGCTGCCGAACACCAACGCCACCAAGCTGATCCTGGAGTGCTGACCTGAGCGCGTTGAACCTGGGGGCGCTGGCCTTCTTCCTCGTCTGCTGGCTCGGCTACGAGCCGCTGCTGCGCCTGCTCGCCCGCCATGGCGGCGTGCTGAACACCGACATGACGGTCATCCGCATCGCCTGGATGCGCAACATGGCCGGGCGCGACAACCGCTTCATGGACGGCCAACTGCTCGGCCACGCGCTGAGCTCGGCCTCCTTCTTCGCCTCCTCGAACCTGATCCTGATCGCCGCGCTGGCCGGCGGCCTGTTCAGCGGCGAAGGCGCGTTCCGCTCGGCCTCCAGCCTGGTGGTGATCGAGACCTCGACGCGGCTGGTGTTCGAGGGCCAGCTGTCGCTGGTGCTGATCGCCCTGGCTCGCGGCCTGCTGGATTTCATGTGGTCGATCCGGCAGATGAACTACTGCCTGGCCGCGTTCGGGGCCGCGCCGCTGGTCTCCGAGCCGGACGAGCAGCGGCGCTACGGCGAGATCACTGCCCGGCTGCTGAACCCGGCGCTGTCGTCGTTCAACCGCGGGGTCCGCTCCTACTATTTCGCGCTCGCCGCCGCCGCTTGGCTGTTCGGCGCCTGGGCCTTCATGGGCGCCACCGCCGGGGCGATCGCCCTGCTGCTCTGGCGCCAGCGCCGCTCGCAAGCCGCCACCGCGATCGGCGAGCTGCGCAAGCTGCTGGAGGAGTGAGGCGGCGTAGATCCTCCCCTCCTTCGCTGTCATCCCGGTTTTCGCGCAGCGAAAGACCGGGATCACGCCGAAATCTGACCCTCGCCCGTGGCGACGCCGCGTCCAACCGCACATCGCCGTGTCCCTGGATCCCGGACACGCGCTGCCCGCGTTCCGGGATGACAAGACCTAAGTAGCCAGCCCCAGCTCGCGCCGCGCGGCCTTGGTCAGCTTCGCCGCCACCAGCGTATGCGCGGTCTGCAGCCAGTCGGCCACTTCGGCGGCGTCGAGCGCCGACAGGTCGTCGAAGAACACCCACTTCGCCCGCGCCAGATAGGGCGCCGGCCGCGCGCGGCCAGCCTCGGTCAGCGCCTCGAAGGCGATCTCGCTGACCTTCACCGACAGGGTGGTCCCGGCGGTATTGGTGACGGCGAACATCTTGCCGCCGACCTTGTAGACGTGGTCGTCGCCCCACTGGACGACGACGCTGGCGCCCGGCAGGCCGAGCGCCGCCTTGGCGAAGGCCTCCGGGCTCACCCAGGCCGCCTTAGGCGTCCAGCCCGACGCCGATCGGACAGCTCACGCCGGTGCCGCCGATCCCGCAGTAGCCGTTCGGGTTCTTGGCCAGGTACTGCTGGTGATAGTCCTCGGCGAAATAGAACGGCCCCGCCGGCTCGATCTCGCTGGTGATCTGGCCGTAGCCCTTCTCCGTCAGCGCCTTCTGGAAGGCCGCGCGCGAGGCCTCGGCGGCCTGGGTCTGGGCGTCGTCGGCGGTGTAGATCCCCGAGCGGTACTGGGTGCCGATGTCGTTGCCCTGGCGCATCCCCTGGGTCGGGTCGTGGCCTTCCCAGAAGACCTTCAGCAGCTGGGTGTAGCTGACCACCTTCGGGTCGTAGACCACCAGCACTGCCTCGGTGTGGCCGGTGCGCCCCGAACAGACCTCTTCATAGGTCGGGTTGGGGGTGACGCCGTTCACGTAGCCCACGGCGGTGACGTAGACGCCGGGGATCTTCCAGAAGATCCGCTCCACGCCCCAGAAGCAGCCCATGGCGAACACCGCCGTCTCCAGCCCCTCGGGATAGGGCCCCTTCAGCGGCCGGCCGTTGACGAAATGGGTCTCGGCGGTGGGGATCGGATGCGCGCGGCCTGGCAGCGCGGTCTCCTGGGTCGGCAGTTCGAGCGACTTGCTGGCTCCGAACATCGCGAATGCTCCTTCTGGACGGCCCCAAAGATAGGATGCGGACCGCGCCGATGCACCTGGCTTGGCCGCGGCGTCGCTTGGCCCCGCGTGGCGCGAGACGCTCGCCGGCAACTGTGGCAGATTTCGCCAAACGCTGATCCGGGAGATCGCCCATGCGCAGATTGACGGCCTGTCTCGCAGCCGGCTTCGTCGCCGGCGCGGCCACTGCAGCGCTGGGCGGCGCGGCGCTGGCCGCCGGCAGCGGCATGGACTCGGCCCCCAGCGCCTCGGCGCAGCGCTATGACACAGCCGCCGAGTACGCCCGCGGGGTCGGGGCCCTGGCGGCCGGGCAGTACAAGGACGCCGCGCGGGCCTTCAAGCGCGTCACCGGCGTCACGCCCGACAACGCCGAGGCCTGGCGGCTGCTGGGCCAGGCGTCGGCCGGCGACGGCGACTGGAAGGGTGCGCGCCGCGCCTACGCTCAAGCCGTCAAGCTCGCCCCCGACGACATCGCCGCCCATGGCGGCCTGGGCGTCGCCGAAGCGCAGATGAAGGACCCGGCCGGGGCCCAGGCCCAGCTCGACTGGCTGAAGGCCAAATCCCAGGCCTGCGGCGCGGCCTGCGCCGACGCCACGGCGCTGAAGGCGGCGGAAGACCAGGTGCAGGGCGCGCTGTCCGGCCAGCCCGCGGCCAAGCCCAGCGCGGCGCGGCAGGAGCCGCTGATCTTCGCCGGCGCGGCGGCCGGCGACCGCGCCTACGCGACCGCGGTCGGCCTGATCAACGAGCGGCGCTACGACGACGCGCTGGCCGAGCTGAAGCAGGCCCAGGCGATGTTCGGGCCGCACCCGGACATCCTCACCTACCAGGGCTACGCCTGGCGCAGGAAGGGCGACCTGGCCCGCGCCGAGGCCTACTACCGCCAGGCGCTGGCCGTCGCGCCGGACCACCGCGGGGCGAGCGAATACTACGGCGAACTGAAGGTCGAGCGCGGCGACGTCGCCGGCGCGAAGCTGCTGCTCGCCCGGCTCGACGCGGTCTGCGCCTACGGCTGCGCCGAGGCCGAGGAGCTGCGCCGTTGGATCGACCACGGCGGCGACCCGCAGCTGCGTTAGCCCTCGCCGCCATGGCGTCCGTCGTCGCCGGGCTGGCGCTGGCCGGCGACGGCGACCCGCCGATTCGCGCCCTGCGCTGGATCGCCCCGGACGCCGACCCGGCGCGCGCGATCGCCACCCAGCCGACCGAGTGCCTGCGGCCGGCCGCCGGCCCCGCGCAGGCGCTGAGCGTCGAGGTCGGCCGCGCCGCCTTCCGCACCCCGCTGCTGCTCGGCGGCCAGGCCGCCCGCGCCGGCCTGACCTGCGAGAGCTGCCACCGCAACGGCCACGACAATCCCGACTTCCTGTTCCCCGGCGTCTCCGGCGGGCCGGGCACGGCCGACGTCACCCAGTCGCTGTTCTCCAGCCATCGCGGCGACGGCCGCGCCAATCCGAAGCCGATCCCCAACCTCAGCGGCGCGAAGGCCGCGCTGCAGGTCGACCAGGCGCCGGACGGCCGCGCGCTGGAGGGCTTCATCCACGGCCTGGTCACCGAGGAGTTCGACGGCCCCGAGCCCGCCCCCGCCGTGCTCGCCGGCCTGGCGGCCTATGTCCGGGCGCTCGATCCCGCCGCCTGCCCCGCAGCCGGCCGCGAGGCGGTCGACGTCGGCCGGCTGATGGACGATGCGCGCCGCGCGGTGGCCGCCGCCCGCGCCGAGATCGAGGCGGGCGACCAGACCAGCGCGATCCTGATGCTGGCGGGGGCTCGCGCCCGGCTCGGCCTGATCGACGAGCGGCTCGACGGCGAGGACCTCGCCGCCCAGCGCGGCGACCTGCGCGCCGCCTCGAGCCGGCTCGCCGCCGCGCAGCAGGCGCTGCGCACGGAGAAGAAAGCGCCCGATCGCGAGCTCGCGCGCTGGCTCGCCGACAGCCGCCGACTGGAGGCCGCGCTGGTCGCCGCCGCGCCCGCCAGCCTGTTCAATCCCCAACGATTGCAGGCTACAGCGAAGCGGCGCTTGCCCGGCTAGGCCGCGTCAGTATATTGCGCGCCTTCCGCCCGGGGCCTCGGCCCTGGTCTGCGGGGTGAGGTGGCCGAGTGGTTGAAGGCGCACGCCTGGAACGCGTGTATAGGGGAAACTCTATCGAGGGTTCGAATCCCTCTCTCACCGCCATTCCCTTTTGAGTTCATCAGGGTTTGGCGGTTTCCGGCGGGCGGTCTCGCCGTTGATCTAGTCTGACAATCCAGCACACGGGAAATACTGGCGGGCGGCGGCCTGAGCAGGACGGCTCCCGACAACTCACCGTCAAGCTATGGCTTGGGGTGTAGGAGCCTGCGTCTAACGCGACTTACTCGCACTTCGGCGCCCACAGCATGCACCGTCAGGAACTGACGGCGACCCTGACGACGCCCTCAGGAATTTCCGCACCCCGGGTCAGGTGTCGGTGAGCGCGAAACTTTCCTGCGGCGGCGCTAGCATTTGCGCGGGGGACAACGTGCGAGGAAAACGACATGCGCGCTCTGCTTCTTGTCCTGGTCGCCACCGGCAGCCTGGCGGCCGCGGTTCCAGCCCTTGGCCAGAGCGTGGGGATGAAGCCCATCCCTAACATCAACCTCGCCGGCTTCGGCGGGGACCCCACCGCCCTGCCGAGCGCGGTGGCGACGATCGAACAGCTGAGCGGCGGGCGCGTGGCCGAGATCCGCTACAACAACGTCGACGGCATTCCCGGCTACGACGTCGCCCTGGCGCAAGGCAACGAGATCAGGTTCCAGCGGTACCACAAGCCCGCCAACAAGCCCCTCACGCTGACGGAAACCAAGACGCCGACGTCGATGCTGAACTGGCAGGGGCAAAAGAACGCCAGCCTCGTGACCAACGCCAAGATCCCGCTGGCCGACGCCATCCGCACCGCCGAATCGGCGATGCGCGGCGCGCCGGCCGTCGCGGCCGGGATCGCCCAAGGCGCCGCGGACCCCAGCACCGACGTCCACGCCTACAATGTCGCGATCCTGAAGGACGGCCAGCAGCACCGGGTCGCGGTCAATTCCGACAGCGGCGCGGTGATCGCCAACCCCGAGGCGCTGCCGTCCTGGTGACCGCAGCCAGCTGACCGTCAGCGCCGGGCGTACGCTGGCGCCATCGGCCGCTCGGCCTGCACAGCCAGGTCGAGCCGGCCGCTCGGGCTCAGCACCACCTCGCCGGCGCGGATCGGCTGCGGCCAGGACGAGGGCCGCGGCACGTCGGTGACCGCGCGGTACTCGCCGCCAGCGGTGGCGCGGACCAGGAAATAACAGGCCGGGGTCGCCGCCTGATGGCTCCAGAGGCCCTTCTTCACCGCCTCCGGCCGCAGGCCGTAGCCGCCGGACAGCCGCGCCGCCTGGCGCAGCAGCATCCGCAAGGGGATCGGGGTCCAGACCGCCTCGACGCAGGTCAGCGCCTGGGTGAGGACGGAGTTCGGCCGGCCGCCCCGCGAGCGGCCGTTCCAGATGACGTACTGATCGAGCGGGGTCCTGGCCACCGCCTCCACCAGTTCGGCGTCGGGAACCAGCACAAGCCCGGCCATACGCACCGGGGTCACAGCATTCAACGCGCGATCCTCCAACACTGGAAAACAGGTCTGCCTAAGCCGCTTCTGCGGAGGTTTTGCGTCGGCGCCCGCCGTTCCGCCGGGACCGCGCCGCGGCCCCGGCGGGCGCCTTAGCGGGCGGCGAGCTTGGTCTGCGCCGGCACGCTGGCCAGCGCGGCGTTCACCGTGGCTTTCACGCAGCTGGAGTGGGTGTAGACGCCGAGCCCAGACTCGGCGGCTTCAGCCCGACAAAGCTGCGCGGCGGCCTTGTAGACCTCCGCCTTGACCTGTTCCGGCGCTTTGCCGGCGGTCGAGATGCGGATCGATTCCGCCGCCGCAGGACCGGCGACGAGGGCGACGGCCACTGCCGTCAAAGTCATGAGACGCTTCATTTGCTTCGGATCCGTATTGAGGTTGATGACAACCCCCTAACGGCGTTCCTCTTCGGCCCTGGACGAACTGACGTGCCCTGAAGCCGAGACCCAGGGTTGCGTAACATGACGTCACATCACAAGGCCCAGCTTGGCTGGAGGCCGTCGACGCCGGGCTTTGCTGGAGCGGCAGGCGCCCGGCGCCCAAATCAGGCGCGCCCGCGGCCTGGGACCGGGGCTAAAATTCACTGCAGAAACAAAAGCGACGGCGGGAGGCCCGCCGCCGCTGACGATCGACGCAGGCTCAGTTGGCGCGGGCGCGATGCAGATCGGTGACCGCCGGCGCCCCCAGGGCCGCCACCGTGCGGTCGAGGCTTTCGCGATAGCAGGCGGAGGCGCGGACTTCGTCCTGCACCAGGCGGTAGCTGAAGGGCGAGGCGCCGCAGGCGCTCAGCGAGGCGCGCTCGAGCCGGGCCAGCATCGTGGCCGCGCCTTGCGGCTGGCGGAGATCGAGGTCCCAGTGATTCAGCTGGATGACCACGGGCTCCTCGCTCATGGCGGCGGCCGGGGCGGCGTGGGCGACGACCGGCGCGAGCAGCGACAGGGCCAGGACGAAGGGGGCGAGTTGTCTCACGGAACGCTCCGAGTGCTTTTGCGCGCCTCCGGCGCGCGGTGACCATGCGGGGTAATCCTGTACAGGCGCCCACACCTTGAGCCTGGGAGGCCTCGCTGCGCACGCTGACTGACCAAGTCGTGGCGGACGCACTTCGTTGCAAGGGTAGAGCTTGACAAAAAGCGCCGCCTTGAGCGGCGGCGGCTCAGGCGCGGCGTGGACGCGCGCGCCGGCGACGGCGGGCCGAGCGCAGCGGGGCGCTCAGGCGATCAACGGGAGGGATGTCGGGCCGGCGTGGCCCTCAAACGCAGATCGGCGCGCACCGGTCCGTCCGCAGCGCCGCGGCGGTGGTGCGCGCCTTCAGGGCGGCGGCCCCCTGCGAAGGGGAGAACTCAGGGCTTTGCGGCCGCCTGCACTTCAATCTCAACCAGCATGCCGGGGCCGACCAGGGAGGCGACCTGGACGGTGACGCGGGCCGGCTTGTTCGGCTGGGCGGCGGTCCCGAAGTGCTGCTTGTAGGCCGCCATCATGCCTTCGAAGTCCATCTTCCCGCCCTTGGCCGGGTCGCCCACCAGATAGACCCGCATCATCACCACGTCGGAGAAGGTCAGCCCGCGCAGCTTCAGCGCGTCGGACAGGCGCTGCAGCACGCCCAGGGTCTGGGTCTTGGTGTCGCCGTAGGCGGCGACGGAGTCCGGCGCCGCCTTTGTGTCGATGACCGGCGGGACCATGCCGCTGACATAGACCATCCCGTAGCCCGGGGGCACGGCGACCGCCGCGGCGATCGCCCCCTCCGGCGGCCCCAGCCGCACCACCTCCTGGGCGGCGGCGGGCTGCGCGAGCAAGGCTGCGGCCAGCCCGAAGGCGGCGGCGTAGAGCGTGGGTTTCATCTGGTCTCCCCTCGTTGTCGGTAGGTCTGGATCAGTGGGCCTGGAGGCTGCGCACCTGGGCCGGCCCCGGGCCGCTGCGGACCGCGGCCACGTCGGCCGGCTTCACCGCGTCGGCCTTGTTGCCCCAACTCGAGCGCACGTAGGTCAGGATGGCGGCCAGCTGCTGGTCGCTCAGCTCGGTCTTGAAGGCCGGCATGCCGCCGCGACCGTTGAGCACCCGCATCAGCGGATGGGTCTTCGGACCGGCGACGAAGGCGTTGCCGGCGAGCGCCGGAAAGGCCCCCTTCACGCCGGCGCCGTCGGGGCGATGGCAGGCCGAGCAGTTGGCCATGTACATCTCCTTGCCCGGCGGATCGGCGGCCAACGCCGGCGCGGCGAGGCTCGCCGCCACGAGCAGGGCCGCGGACCCCGCGAACGCGCTGTGCTTGCCCATGGCTCAGACCTGCTGCTGGACGCGGGCGTGCAGGCGCGCGACCTGCTGCCAGGCGGACTCGATCGCCCCGGCCTGCCAGCCGCCGAGGTAGCTCATGTGCTCGCCGGCGAGGTAGACGCGGCCCTCGCCGTTCACCAGCGCCGGATAGGCGGTGGCGCGCGCCTCCGGCGACCACTCGGCCCAGCCGCCGAGGTTGTACTCGGCCAGGTGCCAGCAGAAGGAAAAGGCGTTCTCGAAGCTCTCCTGATACTGCGGGAAGACCTTCTGGCCTGCCGCCAGCGCGAACGCCGCCCGCTCCTTCGGCGGCATCGCGCTGATCCGCGCCGCTTCCGAGCCGAAGGCGTAGTAGCCGAGGATCACGCCCTTCTGCCCCTGCCAGCCGTAGGACGGCAGCGAGATCGAGTTGATCCCGGGCATGTCGGTGTAGACGTGGCCGCCGTAGATCGCGTGGTCCTCCTCCCAGAACCGTCGCTTCATCTGCAGGCCGATCTTGTTGACCGGCGCATAGGCGACATCGGCCATCGCCGTCTTGAACGTCGTGGTGGCGTCCATGTCGATGCCGCGCAGCACCGACAGCGGAATGGTGCAGATGCAGTAGTCGGCGGTGATCACCGACGGCTGGCCGCCGGCGTCGCGCACCGCGACGCTGACGCCGTCCGGCCCCTGGGAGATCTTCTCGACGTTGGTCGAGTAGCGGATCAGCCGGCCGACCTGGCGCTCGAAGCCCTTGGCGATCTGGTCCATGCCGCCGACCGGCTGCAGCATGGTGCGCTGCTGCTCGAACTCGGTGACCGAGCTCAGCACCTGCCAGGCGCGCGAATCCAGCACGTCCTTGAAGGCGTAGGGCGCCGACGGCTTGCCGGGGCCGGGGTCGATCCCGGCGCCGGGATGGACGGCGAAGCCGCGCCCCTCGGCGCCGGTGTAGCTCAGGTCCTTCGGGTTGAGCCGGCCCTCGTGGATCACGTACTCGATGAACTTGGCGCGGTCCTCGGCCGAGAGCGGCGCGTCGAGGTTGCCCCTGCTGGCGCACTTGGCGAGCAGTTCGGCGGCGTAGCCGCGTGCGTCGGCGGCGACCTCGCCCTTGCGGACCGGCTTGCCCTTCAGCGGCCCCTCGCCCTTCTCGAAGTAGACGTAGGCCGCGTCATTGTCGTTGACGAAGCTCTCCAGCGGGACGCCGAACAGCTTGGTGTAATAAAGCGTCGAGCGATGATGGTAGGGGATCCGCCACGGGCCGTGGTTGATGTAGTGCCCCTCGTCGAAGTCGCAGGTCTGGCTGTAGCCGGCGAGGTCGGTGTACTTGAAGCCCTTGCGCGCGGTCTGGCAGCGCCCGCCGGCGAAGCTGCGCGCCTCGATCACCTGAACCTGGTAGCCCGCCTTGTCGAGCTCGTAGGCTGCGGTCATGCCGGCCAGGCCGGCGCCCAGGATCACCACCTTCTTGCCCTTGGTCGCCCCGCTCAGCGCCGGCGGCGCGGCCTGGGCCGAGCCGAAGCCGAAGCCCAGGGCCTCGAGCCCTGCGACCGCCAGCGACATGCCGCCCGCCGCGGCGAGCTGCTCGAAGAATCTACGACGCGTGAGTACGCCCGCGCCGGTCCCGACTTGATGTTCCATCCCGGAGAAATCCCCTTCGCATCCGGAAAAACGAGGGGCCGGCGCGCCGTGCGCGACGCGCCGGCGAGAACTCAGAAGCTGTAGGTGAGCTTGGTGTAGTAGTAGCCGCCGTTGATCCCCCAGGGGCTGATCGTCAGCGGCGCGTCATAGACGTTGCTGCCGTCCGCCAGCCCGCCGTCGGGGGCGAACTGCGCCATCTTCGGCGGCTTCTTGTTGAAGAGGTTGTTGGCCCCGACCGCGACCTTGATGTTCTCGGTCACGTGGTAGGCGACGTCGACGTCGGTGATCCCGGTCGTGCCGATGTGCGACTCGACGGCGTCCGGGCCGCCGCCGGTGCCGTCCGGACTGACCACCTCGGTGACCGGGCCGTAGATCGTCTCGCGGACGTTCACCTGCCACTTGCCCATGGCCCAGAAGGCGCCGGCGGTCACCTTGGCCTTGGGCGAGGCGGTGGTCAGGTCGCTGATCGCGGTGGGCGACAGCAGCGCCCCGATGCCGCCGACCAGCGCCGCCGGCACCGGGGCGATGTCGGTCAGGGTGGTCTTGTTGTAGTTGCCGGCCAGGCTCCAATCGATCGTGCCGTAGTCGTCGAGGTCGCTGCGATAGGTGACCATCAGCTCGACGCCGCGGGTGCGGGTGTCGGCGCCGTTGGTGAACAGGGTCGCGCCGACGAAGCTGACGCTGGGGTCGAGAACGTTGCCATGGGCGGCAATCGCGTCGAGCACGGCCTGGGAGATGATGGTCGTGCCGTCCTGGCCGAGCAGCGCGCCGGTGCCGATGATCCGCCGCTTCACCTTGATCTGGTAGGCGTCGAGCGTGATCGACAGGTTCGTGGCCGGGTGAGCGACCAGGCCGAAGCTGAGGTTCTCGGACTTCTCGGGCTTCAGCGGCTCGAAGCCGAGCAGCGTCGCAGCCTCAGAGTTCGGCGGCAGTTGCACGAAAGCCGAGTCCGGCGAGACGTTGGTCGCCGAATAGAAGGACTCGGCCATGGTCGGCGCGCGGAAGCCGGTCGACACCGTGCCGCGTAGCGCGAACATCGGGGTGAAGTCGTAGCGCGCGGTGAGCTTGCCGACGGTGGTGTCGCCGAAGTCGTTGTAGTGTTCGTAGCGGCCGGCGACGTCGACCTTCAGGTTCTCGATCGGCGAGGTCGCGAGGTCGAGGTAGAGGGCGTAGTTCTCCCGCTCGTGGCTGCCGGCGTCGGTGGGCTGGAAGCCGGGATAGGACTGGCCGCCCTCCTTGTAGATCGACGCCGCGTCGCCGCTGGTGATCGAATAGGTGTCGCGGCGGTATTCGCCGCCGAAGGCGACGTTCAGCGGCGCCGCCAGGCCGACCTCGAACTCCCGCGTGAGGTCGAGGTTGGTGGTCCACTGGGTGCTCTTGAAGGTGCCGTCGTAGAACTCGGTCGGCGTGAAGTGGGTGTCGACGAACAGCGAGGCGTTGGCCGAGTTGCGCGTGTAGATGTCGTTGATGTCCCGGCCGTAGGTCGTGCCGAGATCCCAGGTCCAGCCCGCGACCTCGCCCTTGGCCCCGACGGTCGCGGCGTAGTCCGTTTCGCGCAGGGCCTCCTTCGGACTGAAGCCGAGCGGGGCGAAGACGATGGCGTCCGGATCGCCGTAGGTCCCCGGCACGCCGAGCACCGGCGAGGCGACCACCCGGCTCGGCACGCGGAAGTTCTCGTAGGCCTCGGCCCGGCGGTAGGCGAAGCTGCCGAAGCTGTAGAGCTGCACCGCGCCGACGTCGTAGCCGGCGTTGTAGAAGACGCTGTTGATGGTCTGCTGGGCGTCGCCGAGGATGCGGTTCACCCGCGGATAGCCGGGAATGTTGACCCATTCGGCCGGCGTGCCGGGCAGCAGATTGCCGTCGACGTCCGAGATCCGCTGGTCGGCTCCGCCGCGCTGGCTGAAGTCGTGGAAACGGATCTCGCCAGTGAGGTTGATGAAGCCATTCGGGCCGATCGGCGCGCCGAAGTTGGCGGAGACGGCGCCGGTCTCGCCGTCGCCCTTGTAGTATTGGCCGGCGGTCCCCTCGAGCATGCCGCCGGCGGACTTGTCCTTCAGGATGATGTTGACGACCCCGGCGATCGCGTCGGTGCCGTACTGGGCGGCGGCGCCATCCTGCAGGACTTCGACGTGGTCGATCGCCGCGACCGGGATCAGGCTGAGGTCGGCGCTGGCCGCGCCCTGGTAGGGCCCGCCCAGGACGTGCAGGTTGGCGGTCGGGTGCCGGCGCTTGCCGTTGACCAGCACCAGGGTGTGGTTCGGGCTGAGGCCGCGCAGGCGGGCGGTCAGGGTCAGGTTGGCGGTGTCGCCGCCGAACGCCTCGGCGGTGAAGGACGGTATGGTCTGCGCCAGCCCCTGGATCAGGTCCGGCTGGCCGACCCGCGACAGGGCCTGGGCGCCGAGCACCTGGATCGGCGCGGGGCTGTCCACGGCGCGTAGGCCGGTGGTGCGGGTGCCTGTAACAATCACCGTATCAACGGTGGCGGCTCGGTCGCCGTCCGGCGGTGCTGTCGAGGTTTGCGCCGCCGCGCTCGCGGCGGACAGCGCCAGTATTGCAACGCTCGATACGCCTGTAACCAAGGTCGACTTAGAGAATTTGACCACGCCATCCCCCATCTGGTGCATTCGAATAACGGTGTTCACTCTCCTCTGAACGCTTCTTCCCTGCCGCTTTATTTGCCCGCGGAATGAATCGCGCGGCGGACGTGTCGCGCATCGACTTGCGAGGCCAGGATGCAGGGGCGAAAAAGCCGCGCAATCCGCCGACGTCACGACGACGTATCGTGCTTAGTTTCTAGGTAACGGAGATACGTTTCCGGCACGGCAAAGTTGAAATATGTGGCGCCCGGGCGGTTTCGCGCCCCGGCGAGGCCGCTCCACGCGCCGGCGAATCCCGCCCACACAGCGCTCGCGGGGCCCTGCGGCCTCCCCTGGGGTTTCGCCCGATTGGCTTGCGCCGGCCGGCCGTGGAGGCTCACCGGCCCGCTCCTGGGGGCGCGTGCGCCGATGCGGAGAAGCCGCTTGAGCCTGACTACCGATCCCGCCACCGGCGTCGCCGTTCAAGCCCAGGAGCGCGCCCGTGAGATCGTCGACGGGCTCGGCGAGGGCTTCCTCAGCGTCGACGCCGACTGGCGCCTGACCGACTGCAATGCGGCCGCCGAGCAGCTGCTGGGCTGCGCGCGCGAGGACATCCTGGGCCTGAAGCTGTGGGGGATCGCCGGCCTGCCCAGCGACAGCGCCTTCGCCGAGCTCGCCCGGCGGGTCGCCGGGCGGCGCGCGGCCGAGGAGGCCGAGCTCGGGCTGCGCGTCCGCGGCCGCAGCCGGGTCCTGTCCGTGCGGGCCTTTCCGCTGGCCGGCGGCGTCGGGGTGGTGTGGCGCGACATCACCCAGGTGCGCGCCGCGGAGCGCCGGATGGCGCTGAGCGAGGCCCGCTACCACGAGATCGCCGACGAGACGCCGGCGGCCGCCTGGCTCAGCCGCGCGGACGGCAAGTTGGAGTTCGTCAACCAGGCCATGGCCGACGCCCTGGGCCGGCCGGCGCGCGAACTGCTCGGCGAGGGCTGGATGGAGGCGCTGGATCCCGAGGACCGCGCCGGCCTGCTGCTGACCCGAACCCATGCGCGGGCGACCCAGAGCGCGGCCAGCTACGAGGCCCGCTTCCGCCGCCCGGACGGCGAGGTGCGGATCCTGCAGCTCTACTGGCGGCCGCGGTTCGACCGTTCCGGCGCCTTCCGCGGCCATGTGGGCAGCGGCGCCGACGTGACCGAGGTGCGCGCCGCCGAGAAGCGCCACCGGACGCTGATCAACGAGCTGAACCACCGGGTGAAGAACACCCTGGCCACGGTCCAGTCGCTGGTCAGCCAGACCCTGCGCGAACACGGCGTCGCCCGCGAGGTCGAAGCCGCCGTCAGCGAACGGCTGATCGGGTTGGCCACCGGCCACGACGTGCTGACCCGCGAGAACTGGCGCGGCGCGGAGCTGAGCGAGATCACCAAGGAGACGACCCGGGCCTACAACCACGGCGGCTGCATCGCGCTGACCGGGCCCAAGGTGCGGATCTCGCCGCGGACCGCGATCGCGCTGTCGATGGCGCTGAATGAACTGGCCACCAACGCGGTGAAGTACGGCGCCCTGTCCCGGCCCGACGGCCGCGTGCAGCTGACCTGGGAGCGGACCGGTGCGACGGCGACCTTGGAGTGGCGCGAGAGCGGCGGTCCGCCGGTCAGCGAGCCGCCGCGCACCGGGTTCGGGGCCCGGCTGTTCGGCAAGGTGCTGGCCGGCGAGTTGGGCGAGCCGGCCGAGCTGACCTACGCGCCGGAGGGCCTGGTTTGCCGGATCCGCGCGCCGGTCGACGGGCCGCCGGAGGCCGAGGCCTGAGGCGATGATCCGGTGAGGCCCCATGCCCGCCTCGGGTGTCGGCGCCAGGGGCAAGCCCGCGTTCAGCGCCTATAACGCCCGCCGTGGGGCGCCTCGATCGAGGGCCGGACGATGCAGGCAGCCATCTTCGACGTCGACGGCGTCCTGGTCGCCTCGCCGCACGAGCGCGCCTGGCGCGAAGCGCTAGCTGGGTTCGCCGACCCGAGCGGCTTCACCACCGAATTCTACCAGGCGCACGTCGCCGGCCGGCCACGGATGGATGGGGCCCGCGCCGCGCTGGAGGGCCTCGGCGCGCCCGACGCCGCCGCCCGCGCGCCGGCCTACGCCGCCGCCAAGCAGGCGCTGATCGAGCGGCTGATCACCGACGGCGCGTTCGAGTCCTTCCCCGACGCCGTCCGCTTCGCCGCCGCGCTGCATGCCGCCGGCGTGCGGCTGGCGCTCGCCTCCTCCTCGAAAAACGCCCCCGCCATGCTGCGCCGGCTGCCGCTGCCCGACGGCCGCACCCTGCTGTCGATCTTCGACGCCGACCTCAACGGCCGCGAGGTGCCGCGCGGCAAGCCCGATCCCGCGCTCTTCCTGCTCGCCGCCGAAGCGCTGGGCGCGCCGCCCGCGCAGTGCGTGGTGGTTGAAGACGCCCCGGCCGGGGTGCAGGCGGCGCGCGCCGGCGGCATGGCGTCGATCGGCGTCGCCCGCCTCGGCGACGAGGAGCTGCTGCGCGACGCCGGCGCCGACCTCGTCGTCACCGACCTGGACCAGGTCGACGTCGTCGCCCTGGCCGCCGGTTCGCTGCGCGCGCGCGCCGCCGAGGAGCGCCCCATGATGCACGAAGCGTTCGAGCCCAGCCGCCGCGGCTGGGTGCTGAGCCATCGCGGCTACAGCGTGCTGACCGAAAGCGCCGTCGAGTCCCGCTTCGCACTCGCCAATGGCTTCCTAGGCATGCGCGCGGCGCGCTCGGTGAGCCGCGGGCCGACCTGGCTCAGCTGGCTCGGCTACCTGCGCTGGGCGTCCTGGCCGCGCTGCTACGTCGCCGGCCTGTTCGACACCCCTAATGTCGAGCCGCCGGTGCCCGCCCTGGTGCCAATCGCCGACTGGTCGCGCGTGCGCATCTGCCTCGACGGCAAGGTGGTGCTGGCGCGCGAGGGCGACGTGCTGCGCAGCGCGCGCCAGCTCGACATGCGCCGCGGCGTGCTGCTGTCCGGCTGGACGCATCGCAGTCCGGCCGGCGTCACCGGAACCGGGCGCGAACTGCGGCTGCTGTCGCAGGCGGACCGCGCGGCGGGCCTTCAGCTGATGCAGTTCTCGCTGGATCGCGACGGGGTCGAGGTTCAGCTGGAGGCGACCTTCGCCTTCGCCGACCTGGGCATGGAGCCGGTGCGACTGGAGCCCGACCTCGGGGCCTGGCGCACCGAAGGCTCGGCGCGGGGTCTGGCGATGGCCGGAGCCGCCGCTCTGCGGGTCGGCGGCGCGCCGCTCGAGCCTGAACGTCCGTTCCCGCTGCGCTGGGTCTGGCGCTGGCGTTCGGTCGCCGGCCAGATGGTGGAGTTCGACCGTCAGGTCGCGGTCGCGCGGCAGGACGCGCCCGAGGACGACGTCGCCGGGCGGGCCACCGCCGCGCTGGCGCGCAATCAGGCGCTCGGCTGGGATGGCGTGCTGGCCGCGCACGAGGCGGCCTGGGACCAGCGCTGGAGCGCGAGCGACGTGGTCATCGAGGGCGACGACGACGTGCAGCGGGTGGTCCGCTTCGCCGCCTACCACCTGACCAGCGCCGCCAATCCCGAGGACGAAAGCGTCTCGGTCGGCGCCCGCGCCCTCTCCGGCGACGCCTATTTCGGGCACGTCTTCTGGGACACCGAGATCTATCTGCTGCCGTTCTACACCGCCGTCTGGCCGGAGGCGGCGCGGGCGATGCTGATGTACCGCCACCGCACCCTGCCGGCGGCGCGCGCCAAGGCCGCACGGCTTGGCTGGAAGGGCGCGCTCTACGCCTGGGAATCCGCCGACACCGGCGAGGAGACCACGCCGGCGCAGGTGATCTCGCCCACCGGCGCCTTCGTCGACGTCCTCTGCGGAACCATCGAGCAGCACGTCAGCGCCGACATCGCCCATGCGGTCTGGCGCTACTGGCGCGCCACCGAGGACGACGCCTTCTTTCTGTCGGCCGGCGCGGAGATCCTGCTGGAGACCGCCCGGTTCTGGGCCTCGCGAGCCGTCCCGGAGGCGGACGGACGGCGGCACATCCGCCACGTCATTGGGCCGGACGAATACCACGAGGACATCGACGACAACGCCTTCACCAACGTCATGGGGCGCTGGAACATCGCCCGTGGACTGGACACCGTCGAGGCGTTGCAGGCCCGCTGGCCGGAGCGCGCCGCGGCGCTGCGCGCGCAGCTGGCGCTCGGCGACGACGAACTGGCCGACTGGGGCGACGCGGTCGACCGCATCGTCACCGGCTTCGATCCGGCCACCGGCCTCTACGAACAGTTCGCCGGCTATCATGCGCTGGAGCCGCTCGACCTCGCCGCCTACGCCGACCGCACGCTGCCGATCGACGTCGTGATCGGCCACGCGCGGACCCAGGCCTCGCAGGTGGTGAAGCAGGCCGACGTGGTGGCGCTCGTCGCCCTGCTGCCGGAGGCGTTTCCCGACCAGACGGCCGAGACCAACTTCCGCCACTACGAGCCGCGCTGCGCGCACGGCAGTTCGCTCAGCCCGGCGATGCATGCGCTGGTCGCCGCGCGTCTCGGCGACGCCGAACTGGCGCTGCGCTACCTGCACCGCATTTCCGCCTTCGACCCCGAACCGGCCGCCGCCGGCGGCATACGCATCGCCGGCCTCGGCGGGATCTGGCAGGCGGTGGTGCTCGGCTTCGGCGGCCTGGACCTGAGCGGCGACACCCTGACGCTCGATCCGAAGCTGCCGCCGACCTGGCGCAGCCTATCCTTCCGCACCTGCTGGAAGGGCCGCTCGGTGGCGGTGCGCATCGACGCCGGCGGGGTCCACGCGACGCTGCTGGAGGGCGAGCCGCTGGACATCCGCGTCGGCGGCGCCAGCCGTACCCTGGGCCGGGGCGCCGCCCTGGACATGGCGCTGCAGTGACTACGCGTCGCTAGCGCTTCGACGGGACCTCTTTGGCGGCGGTCTTGAAGCTCGCCAGGACCGCCAAGGCGTCCTTCGCGCGCTTCTGCACGTCGGGCCGCGGATCATGGGCTTGCGCCTCGCGGTACCATTGCTCGACCACCTCGATGTCGGCCACCGGGATGCCGCCCTTGAAGGCGTAGGTGCCCGGACCGGGCTTCTTGCCGCCGGTCAGCTGCGAGAACAGCTGGTCGGCAACCAGGATCGCCGAGAGCGGGTCGCCGGCCTTCTCGGCGTCCTGCCAGAGCTTCAGCGCCTTCTTCGTGTCGCGCTTGCCGCCGTCGCCCTGGGCGTACATCTCGCCCAGCCGCCGGGCGGCCTGCGGGTTCGACGGCGCGGCCTTCTCATACCACTTGCGCGCCTCAGCGTGGTCGGCCCGCACGCCGCGCCCTTCGAAGTAGGCGTCGGCCACCGCCACCGTCGCGTCGACGTCGCCGGCCGCCGAGGCCTCCTTGCAGAGCGCCAGCCCGCGCGGCCCCTGGCCGGGCTCGGCGAGCAGCAGCTCGCCCAGGGCGCATTTCGACGGCGCGAAGCCCATCTGGGCGGCCCGCTCGAACGCCGCCTTGGCTTTCGCCGGGTCCGGCCGGCCGCCGACGCCCTGCCGGTAGCACTCGCCCGCCAGATGCGAGGCGTCGGGCCGGCTAGCGGCCGCCTTCTCCGCATAGGCGCAGCCCCGCACCGGGTCCTTGGCGACCGAGCCGCGGCCGAACATCAGCATGGTCGCGGCGTAGAACTGCGCGTCTGGACGCCCGGCGTCCGCCAAGCGCAGCAGGTCGGCGGGGGAGCCGGCGTCGGCCTGCGCCATCGCCGCCTGCAGGTCCGGCGTGATCGCCGGCTTGCCCGGCCAATCCTGCGCCCAGGCCGCGACGCTGATCGCCAGGATCGCCAGCGCCGCGCTCAACAGCCGCCCGGGGCTCGCCGCAGCCCGCTCGCTCATGGTGCTTCAGACCGCCAAAGAGGATTGGCGAGGCTACAGCCCGCCCGGTCCGCCACCTACCGGGTGGAACCATGAGGGGAACGCCGGAAACTTCCCGCCCCACCCATGCAACCGCCGCGGGTTCCTGGGGGCGCACGCCACAGCTTCTCAGGGTTTCGTCGCATAGGTTCGGCATGGGCCCGGTGGTAGTTTTCAAGCCCGTCGCCGAGCAGGCAGAGAGGCCGAACCAATGCGAATTTTGCCCGTTGCCGGCGTTTGCCTGAGCCTCTGCCTCGTCTCGACGTCGCCCGGCTTCTCGCAGCCCGCGTCGCTCCCCGCAGCCCAGGCGCCGCCGGCGATCGCCATGGCCCCCGGCCAGGGCGTCGATCCCGAGGCCCTGGCGGCGCTGAAGCGCATGAGCGCCTACCTCGCAACCCTGCCGGCGGTCGGACTGATGTCCAACACCAGCCTCGACGTGGTCACCGACCAGGGCCAGCGCGTGCAGATCGACAGCGTCGTCAACTACAAGATCAAGAAGCCGAACGCCTTCGTCATCGACGTGAACTCGGATCAGAAGAAGCGGCGCTTCTACTACGACGGCCGCCAGTTCACCGTGTACGGCCCGCAGGTCGGCTACTACGCGACCGCCGCGGCGCCGCCGACCATTCGCGCGACGCTCGACGAGATCGACGACAAGTTCGGCATCCAGCTGCCGCTGGAGGACCTGTTCCGCTGGAACGACCCGACCGAGAATCCAGCGCAGGACCTGGTCGCCGGCTTCCCCGTCGGCGCCGCCACGATCGACGGCGTGCTCACCGACCACTACGCGTTCCGCCAGAAGGACATCGACTGGGAGATCTGGATCCAGCAGGGCGACCGGCCGCTGCCGAAGAAGGTGGTGATCGTCGACCGCACGGATCCGGCCCACCCCACCTACACCGCTCGTCTCACTTGGAACGTGAACCCGACGTTCGCGGCGACGGACTTCACCTTCCAGCCCGGCAAGGACGCCAAGCAGATCCGTCTGTCGGAGCTGGCGAAGTAATCAGGAGGATATGATGTTGCATCAGACAACATCCCGCGTCGCCTTCATTGCGGCGCTCCTCGCGCTCGGCACGGCGCTGGCTGAACCGGCCTTCGCCCGCGGCGGCCGCGGCGGCGGCGGCGGCGGAGCGCGCGCGGGCGGCGGCGGCGGCGCGCGCGGCGGCGGCGGATGCACGCTGGCGGCGCCTCTCGCGGCGGCAGCGTCCGCGCGAGCGGCTCCACCAGCATGAGCCGCCCCTCGGGCGGCGGTCAGGCCCGTGCAGCCAGCTATCAGCGGCCGGCGGGCGGCGGCGCGGCCGCTGCGAACCGACCAGCTGGCGGCTACAACCGCACCGCCGCCGGCGGCGCAGCCGCGGCCAACCGACCGGCTGGCGGCTACAACCGAACCGGGGGCAGCTACAATCGGAGCGACGTCAACCGCGGCGGCAACCGGACCAACACCGGCAACATCAACGCCGGCAACAACATCAACATCGACAACGACGGCGGCTGGGGCGGCTGGAACGACTATCCGGTCGGCGCCGGCCTGGCGATCGGCACGGCCGCGGCCGTGACCGGCGCGGCCATCGGATCGATGATGTACTCGCTGCCGCCGAGCTGCGCGCCCTACCCCTACGGCGGCTACTCCTACTACAACTGCGGCGGAGCCTATTACGAGCCGCGCTACGAGGGCGACACGGTGGTCTATGTGACCGTGCCGGAACCCGGCGGCTAGCCGCCGGGGGGCGCCGGCGGCGGGTCGAAGGTCGCCGGCTGCCACGCGATCATCGCCCGGCGGAGGTCCTCCATCGGCCCCTGGCCCTCACGGACCCCGCCGGTCGCCGGACGATCTATGTCGACGATCAGCATCAGCGAGAGCGTCATCAGCAGCAGCAGGAACACCGCGACCATATGGCTGCGCGGCCCCTTGAGCACATAGCCGACCACCCCCGCAGTGGTGATCATGTAGACGAACAGCACCAGGAACACTTCCGGCGGCACGCGCACCAGCCGGGCCTCTTTGCGCGAGGTGCCGATCTCGATGAAGGTGTTCAGCGCCTCCACATAGGCGCTCGAGAAGTCATAGTCCCGGATCGACGGGAACGAGGCCTTGGCCGCCGTCCAGATATCGTGCAGCAGGGCGTTGTTGACCGGCAGCAGCTCCATCGCCCGCTCCGGCCCGGCCTTGGCCAGCGCGAGCCGGTTGTCGGTGTAGCGCAGCAGCAGCCGGCTCATGCGCGTGCGGTGCGGCTCCTCGAGGAATTGGGCGCGCAGATAGGCCGTGCCGATGGCGTTGGCCTCCTCGACCACCAGCGCCCGCCGCGTCTCGAAGCGATCCACCGCCAGCGAGAAGGTGAAGCCCATCAACAACGCCAGCAGCCCGAGCACGGCGGAGAGGATGATCTCCTCCTGCCCCTTGGCCTCGCCGTCGTCGCCGAAGCGCAGACTGTGACCGCGGCGCAGGCGCCTGCCGAGCAGCGCCGCCGCCAGCATCAGGCCGAACAGCAGCAGGCCGGTGATGAGCGCCGGCGCGGCGTCCATCACGTCCACCCACGAAGACCTCATGGCGCCAGCCTCCCAGCTTGCCGGGCGGAGACAGGCGACGACGCCGGTCCTCGCCCAGGTCAGGCTGGTTCACTTCGCCGCGCCGCTCCATCAGGCGTTTGCCGGAGGCCACGGGCCTCAGCCGCCCGGGGTACGCAAAAGCACGCGGCCGAGCGCGCGCCGCTCGCTCGACTTGCTCAGGGTAATACCTGATGGCGCTCTCAGGCCGTACTGGAGAAGCTTGGCCGAGTTTGGAGGGCTGAGCGATGGGGACATACCGCACCAAGAGCGCCTTGGCGCGCGCACTGAGCGTTTCCGCGGCGGCGCTGCTGGCCGCAGGGCTGGCGTCAGGCGCGCGCGCCCAGGCGCTCGACGACAAGTACTGGATCGAGTTGCAGGGCTACTTCCCGAGCATCGACACCGACGCCACCATCTCCCGAACCGGCGCGCCCGGCACGGACATCGACCTCGAGAACGATCTCGGGATGAACAAGCACGAGACCCTGCCGGCCGTGCGGCTCGGCGCGCGGTTCGCCGACCGCTTCATCGTCACCGGCGAATATTACCGCCTCGACCGCAACGGCTCGCGCGCGGCGGACCGCGACCTGGTGTTCGACGGGGACACCTTCGCCGCGTCCACGACCATCGACAGCAAGATGAGTTCGGACATCTACCGGCTGACCATCGGCTACCTCTTCCTGAAGAACGACACCTATGAGGTCGGCGCCGGCATCGGCCTGCACGCCACCGACTTCGAGCTGCGCCTGCGTGGCGACGTCCGGGTCGGCGCGCAGGCCCTGCAGACCGACACGCGTCGCAAGAGCTTCCTGGCGCCGCAGCCGACGATCGGCGTGTTCGGCGTCTACCAGCCGACGTCGAAGTTCGTCGTCAACGGCCGGGTCGACTATCTCTCGGTCACCGTCGGCGACTACGGCGGCGGCATCACCAACATCGAGGCGAACGTCGCCTACCGGGCGACGAACATGATCCAGGTCGGCGCGGGCTGGCGCTACGTCGCCTACGATCTCGAGATCGACAAGAAGAACTACCAGGGCGACCTCGACTACAACTTCAGCGGCCCGACGATCTTCCTGCGCCTCGGGTTCCACTAGCGCCCGGGACGCAGCCCCCTCCGCGCGGTTCAGCCGTTGAGCTACCGAGGGCCGCGGCGGAGGCCGGCATGGACGCGCATTTCCGAACCCACGAGATCGAGAACCAGCCGACGCCGCTGGTCGACTACGACCTGTTCGCTACGGATCGCGCACTGGCCGAAGCCGCCGCCCGCGAGGGCGCCGAGGCGGCGAGCGCGAGCCTGAGCACGCTCGGCCGCACGCTCGGCTCGGCCGATGTGATCGCCGCCGGGATCCAGGCCGAGCGCCATCCGCCGACGCTGCGCACCTTCGACCGGTTCGGCCGCCGGCGCGACGAGGTGGAATTCCATCCGGCCTGGCATCGACTGCTGGCGCTGGGCGTCGCCGAAGGCCTGCACACCGGCCCCTGGGCCGAGCCGGAGCCCGGCGCGCACGTCGCCCGTGCCGCTGCCTTCTACATGCTGGGCCAGGTGGAAGCCGGCGTGCAGTGCCCGCTGGCGATGACCTATGGCGCCGCCCCGGTAGTGGCGCGCGCGCCGGCGCTCGCCAACGAGTGGCTGCCCCGACTCTATTCGCGCCGTTACGACCCGCGCTTCGCGCCCGCCGCCGGCAAGAGCGGCGCCTTGATGGGCATGGGCATGACCGAGAAGCAGGGCGGCTCGGACGTGCGGGCCAACACCACCCGGGCCGAGCCGGTCGCCGGCGAGCCCGGGACCTACCGGCTGATCGGCCACAAGTGGTTCTTCTCGGCGCCGATGTGCGACGCCTTCCTGGTGCTGGCCCAGGCGCCGGGCGGCCTGTCGTGCTTCTTCCTGCCGCGCTGGACGCCGGACGGCGCGCTCAACGCGCTGCGGCTGCAGCGGCTGAAGGACAAGCTCGGCGACCGCGCCAACGCCTCCAGCGAGGTGGAGTTCGAAGGCGCCTGGGCCTGGCTGGTCGGCGCGGAGGGCCGCGGGGTGGCGACGATCCTCGAGACCGCGACCTACACCCGCCTCGACTGCGTCGTCGCCAGCGCCGGCCTGATGCGCCAGGCGCTGGCCCAGGCGACGCATCACGCCCGCCAGCGCACCGCCTTCCAGCGGCGACTGGTCGATCAGCCGCTGATGGCCAACGTGCTGGCCGACCTGGCGCTGGAGACGGAGGCCGCCACCGTCCTGGCGCTGCGGCTGGCCCGCGCCTTCGACCGCGGCGACCACCCGCGCGAGGCGGCGCTGCGCCGCCTGCTGACGCCGGCGGCGAAATATTGGGTGTGCAAGCGGACGCCGCCGATGATCGCCGAGGCGCTCGAGGTGCTGGGCGGCAACGGCTACGTCGAGGAAGGGCCGATGGCGCGGCTCTACCGCCAGGCGCCGCTCAATTCGCTGTGGGAAGGCACCGGCAACCTGATGGCGCTCGACGCCCTGCGCGCGCTCGGCCGCTCAGCCGAGTCGGCCGAGGCGCTGGCCGCGGAGCTGGCGCCGGCGAAGGGCGGCGACCGGCGGCTCGACCGGCACATCGTCGACACACTGGAGGCGCTGGGCCGCCCGATCGAGGAGGCCGACGCACGCCGGCTTTGCGAACGGATGACGCTCGCCGTCCAGGCCGCGCTGCTGGTCCGCTTCGCGCCGGCCGCGGTCGCCGACGGCTTCTGCGCCAGCCGGCTGGCCGGCGGCTCCGGCCGCGCGTTCGGCGCCCTGCCCCCAGGCCTGGACCTGGCGGCGATCGTCGAGCGCGCGACCCCGGCCTGAACGCCTAGACCCTGTCCCGCCTGACTTGAGGCAAGTCAGGCGGGATAAACAGGGTCGTCGTCTTGGCGTGAGAGCCCTTCTCATCCACTCGCGTGATCCATCGCGAGTGGGAAGGGCTCTAGTCTTCGTCGGGCGCCCAGTCCTCGAACGCCGTCGGATTTTCGATCGGCGCGCCGGAGACCGCATCGATCACCAGCCGGCGCTGCTCGTTGCCCCGGTAGAGCTTCACGTTGTAGGCGAGCACCGCATTGTCGCCCGTCAACGGCGCGGCGACGCCTGCCGCCGACGCCGGGCCGCCGGCCATCTTCTCGGCCTGCATGACGGCGTCCGACAGGGAGATCTTGGCCTTGGCGAGGTCCTTGGCGTCGGCCTTCAGCGTCCAGTTGGCGCGCCAGGGGATGGCGCTCTGGCTGATCGGCGTCACCTTGTTGGAGGGCATGGCGACCCGCAGGTGACTGAAGGCGCCGCCCTTGGCGGCCACCGCATCAAAACCCGGGCTGGTTCCATCGACGCGATAGCGGATCTCCACCACCTTCCCGCCGCTCGCCTGCTCGGCCGCGGCGATGGCCTGGGTGAGCGTGGTGTTGGTCACCTGCTTCGGCGCCGCGACCCGGATCAGCTCGGCCTGTTCGGCGAGCGCCGGCGTCCCATGGCCCGCAACGACCAGCCCGCCAGCGGCGACGGTGGTGAGCAGAAGCGCTCCGATCAACCTTGCCTGCGACATCTCTACCTCCTGATTGGCGATCCGGCGGGATGCGCCTGACAGCTCGGCCATCGCGCCCTCCGACCGCAGGAAGGGCCTGCCGGCGGCGTCACGGGACGAAGGACCTCAAGGCGCGGTGAGATGCGCCCGTCACGAGTTCAATGGAATCGGGCGAAACCCTGAATTCATGGACGGCAGTAGGCGTCGCCGAGACCTGCAGCCCCCGCCGAATTCGCTCACGGGACTTGGCGGCTTCATGGTGACGCCTGCCAGGGGCGGCGCCAAATCTATCCTATGCTATCCGCTCCCGCGGGCGGCCGATCACCCGAGCGACGTCGGCAGGCTGGGATCGACCTGGATCTTCAACGACGGCTTGCCGCCGCGCAGCGCTTCGAGGGTCGCAGGTAGGTCCTCCAACCCGATCACCTCGCCGACCATGAACTCCGGGTTCAGCCGTGCGGCGTCGAACGCGCGCGCGGTCTCGGCGAATTCCTCCGGCGAATAGGCCAGCGGGAAGAACAGCCGCACCTCCTTGAACGTGCAGCCCGCCGGGATCACCGGCTCGTTGTGCGCGCACATCCCCATCGAGATGACCGTCCCGCCGATCCGCGCGTGGCCGATCGCCAGGTTCAGCAGACCCGGCTTGCCGACGCACTCGGCGACGATGTCCGGCGGCCCGCCCAGCGCCCGGCCGAGCGCGGCGGGATCCTCGTCGTCGAAACCGTGCACCGCGTCCGCGCCCATCGCGAGCGCGATCTCCGCGCGCCGGGCCGAGCGCGAGGCCACGACGATCGCGCCGGCGCCCAGCTGGCGGGCCCAGAAGACAATGGCCATCGCCATCGCGCCAGCGCCCAGCACCAGCACCCGCTCGCCGCCGCGCATCCCGACCTGGCGCAGGGCGTGCAGCCCGCAGGCGATCGGCTCGACCAACGCCCCGTCCGCCAGGCTGAGGCTGTCGGGCAGCCGCGTCACGCCGCGCGCCAGCGGCGTCATGTAGTCGCCGAAGCCGCCGCCGTGCGACCGCACCGCGGAGCACAGGATCGGCCGCCCGTCCCGGCAGATCTCGCAGACGCCGCAGCCGGAGGCCGGCATGCACGCCACCCGGTCGCCGACGCGGAACCCGGAGACCTCGCGGCCGATCGCGACCACTTCGCCGGCGCACTCGTGGCCGATGTGCTGGCCGAGCGGATAGTCGAAGGGGCTGCCGGAGGTCATCGAAACGTCGCCGCCGCAGACGCCGCAGCGGCCGACCTTCACCACCAGACCATCCGGCGCCGGCTCCGGGTCGGGGAACGACTCGATGGTGATCCGGCCTGGCCCGTGGAACACAGCCGCGCGCATGGGTCTCCTCCCGGCGGTCTGTCGCCGCCCGCAGGGAGAACCTGCCCCGCGCCCTAGTCGGCGTCCAGGGCCTTCGACCCGCCGTCCTTGAGGTGGAATTCCGGCTGCAGCCCGGGCGTTGCCCGTGCGACGCGCTTCAGCGCGAGGGCGATGCGGCGGCGGCCCGATCGCCGCGCAGGGCCTCGATCACGTCGCTCAACCCTTGCAGCCCGCTGAGCAGCATGCCGAACGCCAGCGCCAGCGCCACGGCGCCGCCAAGGATGACCGTCAGCCGGGCGGCCGGGCCCAGACTCGATACCGGCGGCAGCAGGGTCACCACCGCCGGTCCGGCGGCGGCGGTCAGCGGCGGCGGGAACGCGGGGGCGGTGACGGCGGGCGAGCCTTCCAGCACCAGCTGCGCCGCCTCGCGGCGGCTGGCCACCCCGAGCTTGGCGCGGGCGCGGTTGCAGTAGGTGTCGACCGAGGCCTTGGAGATGCCGAGCGCCTGGGCGATCTCCTTCGACGAGCGCTGCTGAGCGACCAGCCGGAGGCATTCGCGCTCCTGCGGGGTCAGCATCGTCAGCTTCGTATGTCGCGCGTCGGCCGCCGGCAGCATGACGTCTCGAAAGGCCCCCGTCCCGAGCCCGCGTCGCCGAACGCACTCAGCGAACGCAGGCTGTTCTCTAGATGCCACAACTTGGCTGTAGGACGAAAGCGCGACCTGCCCGCCACACGCCAAGGTGCGGCGTGCGGCCACAGCCGCCGGTCCCGATTTCGTCACCGACGGCTGTCCACATTTCGTGACGACATATCCGATCAGGACAGACAGGCGCGCCGCGGCGCCGTACGGATCGGTCAGCACGGAGGGCGTGATGGATCAGAACCCGCAGCCGCAAAATCCGCTGGTGGCGCGCGCACTGGCGCTGCGGGCCGACGTCGAACGGTTCGAGGGCCGCTGGCGGCCGATGGCCGACGCCGAGCGCTGCCTGGCGTTCAGTTGGGAAGAGCTCGAGCGCCAGCTTGTCGAGCTCGCGCCCAGCGACTTGCAGGCCGAGTTGGTGCATCGCCTGCTGGCCCGCACCAAGGTCTACGCCCAGCTGAAACCGCCAGAAATGGTGCTGCGCGAAATCCTCTGCGTCGCCGCCCTCGTTCTGGAAGACAGCAACCTCGACAGCGGGTCCACCCCAAGCTGAGCCACAACGTCGACTTTCCGACATCCAAGGCGCCCTGTGAGACTTGCCTAGCGCAACTAATGCGTTCACAGCAGGGTCATGTCCAAGGCACCTTCAGACGCCCGGGCGGCAGACGACCTTGACCGTGCGCTCGGTAACGCCATCCGTCTGCGTCGCCGCTCGCTGAGCCTCACCCAGGAACAGCTGGCGAGCGCCTGCGGGATCTCCTTCCAACAGGTGCAGAAGTACGAGAACGGCGCCAACCGCGTCTCCTTCTCGCGCCTGGTGCAGATCGCGCGCGCGCTCGAATGCCGGGTCACCGACCTGACCAGCGCGCTCGACCAGCCGCAGATCGCGGCGGCCGACTTCGAGTTCCTCAAGCTGATGACCCTTCCCGGCGCGGTCGACCTGCTGAAGCGCTACGAGGCGATGTCGTCGGACTCGCGGCGCCTGCTGGTCGACCTGCTGTCGAGCCTGCCAAAAGAGTCGGCCTGAGCCTCAGGTCCAGCGCCGGTCGACGGCGACCTCGACCATCCGCTGACAGCCTTCCGCCGCCGCCGATCCGTTCGGTGATACCGGCGCAGCGCGCGGGATCACCGAAGAATCTGCTGGTCCGGACGCGCCTAGAGGCGCTCCCCGCTGAGCTTCGAGGTGCCGAAGACGCCCATCTTCACCTTGCCGGCCAAGCGGTCGCCGGTGATCTCCAGGTCGTACTTCAGGGTTAGCGGCATCGGCTTGGTGACCTTCATCTCCCATTTCAGCCGGTTGCCTTCGACCACGCCCGCGAAGGCCTGCGAGCCCTGGTCGCTGTCGAGCCGGCCGTTGAGCACGCCGCCGGCGGTTTCGAAGTGGCCGGTCATCTCCTGCGGCCCCGCCGGCGACGCCAGCACCATCTTCCAGGCGCCGTCGATCCCGCCGCCCGTCGCGGCGGCTTCCGCTTCCTTGATCGCCGCCATGGGCCCGCCAGGGAAGGCGGCGGCGCCGGGCGGCACGTCAGCCACGTCGCCCTGAACCGTCGCCGGTCCCGGCTCGGCGGCCGCATGCGACGCGAAGCGGCTGAGCGGCTTCGCTGCGGGCGGCTTGCCGTCGATCACGTCGAGCAGCTTGGCCGGCGTCAGCGGCAGATCGACCGGCACCTCGCCGAACGGGCTGAGCGCATCGGCGATGGCGTTGACCAGGGTCGGCGGGCCGACGATGGCGCCGCCTTCGCCGACGCCGCGCACCCCGACCTCGTTATCTGCCGGCGTCGCCGCCGCGTGCAGGTACTCGAAGTCCGGAATGTCGGAGATGCTCGGCAGCAAATAGTCCTTGTAGGTCGCTGCGATCGGGTTGCCGCGCGAGTCGTAGCCGGCCTCCTCGAGCAGCACCGTGCCGATCGCCTGGGCGAGGCCGCCGGCCACCTGGCCCTCGACCACCGCCGGGTTGATCATCACCCCGCAGTCCTCGCTGGAGATCCAGCGCCTGATCTTCACGAAGCCGGTCTCGGGATCGACCTCGACGAAGCAGGCGTGCGCCGCGCTGGTGAAGGTCATCGGCGGCGGGTCGTAGCGGACCTGGGCCTCGAGGCCGGTGTCCACGCCCGGCGGCAGGCGCGCCGGCTCGCCATAGGCGATCTCCGCGATTTCGCGCAAGGATCGGGACATCTCCGGGGCGCCTGCGACGTGGATCATCCCGTCCTCGATGCGCACGTCATCCGGATTGGCGTTGAGCAGGTGGCCGGCGACGCGACGCACCTTCTCGGAGAGCACCTTGGCCGCCTTCATGGCCGCGCCGCCGGCCAGCACGCCCTGCCGGCTGCCCGCTGCGCCGGGGCTGAAGCCGCTGCGCGAGGAGTCGCCCTCGTAGACGGTGACGTCCTCGTAAGGCACGCCGAGCTGTTCGGCGATCACCTGGGCGATCGTCGTCTGGGTGCCGTGGCCCTGGCTGAAGGAGCTCATGGTCGCGCTCACCTTGCCGGTGGGCTCGACACGGATCTGCGCCGGCTCGCCGGTCATCACCGGCATGCTGCCCGCCGTGCCGGTCGGCTCGATGTAGGCGGCGATGCCGAGGCCCAGATAGCGCCCTTGCTTGCGCGCCTCCGCCTGCTCGGCGCGGAAGGCCGGCACGTCGATGGCCTGCAGGAGGGCCTCCAGGCACTCCGCCGGGCTGATGTCCGCCAGTGGGATGCCCAAGGAGGTGGCGGTCGGCTGGTCGGCCTTGGTGACGAGGTTGCGCCGGCGCAGCTCAATGGGGTCGACGCCGATCTGGCGGGCGGCCTTGTCCAGCAAGGTCTCGCGCGCCAGGCTCTCGATCGCCCAGGGCCCGCGGTAGGCGGCCAGCCCCTGGGTGTTGGTGTACCAGCCGCGGGTCAGGAAGCCGTAGGCCGGCATCTTGTAGGCCGCCCACATGAACATGTGCACCGCGACGTTGGCGTCCGCGCCCTGCGGGAAGGCGCCGTTGTTGCAGCTGTAGTCGCCGTGCGAGGCGATCAGCCGGCCCTCGGCGTCGAAGGCGGCGCGCAGGGTCATTTCCTGCTCACGCGCCTGGTTCGAGGCGGTCAGATTCTCCAGCCGGTCCTCGATCCACTTCAAGGGACGGCCCAGGCGCAGCGCGGCGGCGATCACCGCCATCTCTTCCAGCCATGGGTGGTTCTTGAAACCGAAGGCCCCGCCGACGTCCTTCGCGATGACGCGGACGTCGAAGTTCGGCATGCCGAGCGCAAGCTTCACATAGCGCGCCACCGCGGTCGGGCTCTGGCAGGTGATGTGGAGCAGGAGCTCTTCTTCGCCCTGCATTGAGGCCACCACGCCGCGCGTCTCCATCGGCGACTGGGAAATGCGCTGGTGGGTGATGGTGTGGCTGATCAGGTGCGGCGCGCCGGTCAGCAGGCCTTCGAGGTCCTCGTCGCCCTCCTCGTCGCCCATCTGGGCGGCGATGTTGGATTCGGTGTCCGCATGCACCAGCGGCCCGGTCCGGGCGTCGGCGATGCTGACGACCGGATCCTCTTCCTCGTAGTCGACCAGCACCAGGCCGGCGGCGTCCTCGGCCAGGTAGCGGTTGTCGGCGATCACCAAGGCCACCGGATGGCCCGCGTAGGCGACGCGGTCGGTCGCCAGCGGCGTGGCGGCGACTTCGGTCGGCACCATGAAGAAGCTGTGCATGGTGACCGGCGTGACGGCCAGATCCTCGGCGGTCAGCACCGCGTGCACGCCGGGCAGGTCGCGCGCGGCGGAGGCGTCGATCGCCTTGATGCGGCCCCGGGCCATCGGGCTGCGCACGAAGGCCGCATGCAGCATGCCTGGCAGCACCACGTCGTCGACGTAGGTGCCCTTGCCGGTGAGGAGGCGCGGGTCCTCCTTCCGCGGCATGCGCTGGCCGATGTAGCGCTGAGCTTGAATGGTCACGCGTGGTCTCCCGCGCCCGTCGTCTCGCCGGTCAGCTGGCGGATCGCCCGACGGATGCCCTGGTAGCCGGTGCAGCGGCAGATGTGGCCGGACATGGCGGCCTCGAGGTCCTGGCTCGTCGGCTTGGCCTCGTCGGCGGTCAGCGCCGCCAGCGTCATGACCACGCCGGGCGTGCAGAAGCCGCACTGCAGGCCGTGGTTGTCGCGCAGCGCCTGCTGCACCGGGTGCAGTGTGCCGTCGGCGGCGGCCAAGCCCTCGACGGTGGTGATCTCCGAGCCGTCGACCTGCGCGGCCAGCATCAGGCAGGAGCGCACCGCCACGCCGTCGACGATGACGGTGCAGGCGCCGCAGACGCCATGCTCGCAGCCGAGATGGACGCCGGTGTAGCCGATGTCCATGCGCAGGAAGTCGCCGAGCGTGCGGCGGCCCTCGACGGTGGCCTGGTGTTTGCGGCCGTTGATGACGACCTCGATCTTGTGTTCGCTCATGCCGCCTGCCTCAGGTTCAGCGCTTCGCTCAGGGTCCGCGTGAAGATCCGACCGCCAACGGTGCGGCGGTAATCTGCGGTGGCGTGGTGGTCGTCGAACGGCGCGGTGTCGGCGACCGCCAGTTCGGCGATCGCGCGCGCGTCCAGGCTCTCCAGCGGCTGGCCGATCAGCGCCTGCTCGGCCTGGCGCGCCTTGATCGGCGTCGGTCCCATGCCGAACCAGGCCAGCCCGGCCCGGGCGATCTTGCCGTTCTCGACCACGACCGCGCCGGTCAGGCCGACCAGGGCGAAGTCGCCGGGCCGCCGGGCGACCTCGCGGAAGACGGTGACCGTATGGGCGGGCCAGTCTGGATAGTCGATCGCGGTGATCAGCTCGTCGGGCTCGAGCGTGGTCATATAGGGCCCAAGATAGAGCTGGTCGGCGGCGATGCGGCGCACGCCGCGGGTCGAGCGGACCTCGACCGAGGCGCCCAGCGCCACGGCGGTGGCCGGCATCTCGGCCGCCGGCTCGCCGAGCGCGACCGAGCCGCCAATGGTGCCGCGGTTGCGGGTCTGGTGGTGGCCGACGTGGCGCATGGCGGTGACCAGCACCGGCAGCGCCTTGGCCAGCGTCGGGTCGGCGAGCACCGCGTTCTGCCGGGTGATCGGCCCGACCCGGGTCGCCCCGTCAGCCCGGCTGACGCCCTGCAGCGCGGCGATCCGGTTGATGTCGAGCAGGATGAACGGCTGGCTCATCCGCAGCGCCAGGAGCGGCATCAGCGTCTGGCCGCCGGCGATGACGGTGGCTCCGCCGCCCGCCTCGGTCAGCACCGAGCAGGCCTCCTCGACGGTCTCCGGGGCGAGGTAGTCGAACGGCGCCGGCTTCATTGTTTCGCCTCCTCGACCAGCCGCTTCAGCAGCGCCGGGTCGAGCATCACCACGGGGGCGGCCGTGCGCCGGCCGAATTCGAAGGCCGCCGCGGCGACCACCACCAGCAAGAGGCCGGTCGCCAGGCCCATCCAGTCGGACCCGCCGCCGCCCTGGGCGTCGCCGAGCAGGTAGCCGACCAGGCCGGCGACCACGAGCGCCAGCACCCAGGCGATCGGAACCCCGCCGGCCGGGCGCGCGGCGGGCGCCGCCGCCGCGCTCGGCAGCCGGGCCGGCTCGACGGCGGGACGCGCGCCGGCCGAGGGCGCGGGCTCGGCGGCGGCCGCCGGCGCGCCGACGACCTGGCCGAACTGGTCGAAGAACTTGCCCGCCAGCTGCTTGGCGGTGGCGTCGATGATCGGGCCGCCGAGTTGGGCCAGCCGGCCGCCGACCTGGGCGTCGACGTCGTAGCTCAACAGCGTGCCGCCGGCGCCGTCGTCGGCCAGCCGCACCTTGGCGCCGCCCTTGGCGAAGCCGACGGTGCCGCCCTGGCCCTCGCCGACGATGGTGTAGCCATTCGGCGGATTGAGGTCGGTCAGCGTCACCGCGCCGTTGAAGCGGGCCCCGATCGGGCCGATCTTGACCTCGACGGTCGCCTTCAGCCGGTCGTCGGCTTCTTTCTCGAGGGACTGGCAGCCGGGGATGCAGCGCTTCAGCACGGCCGGATCGTTGAGCGCTTCCCAGACCCGCTGACGCGGCGCCGCGATCCGCTGTTCTCCGCTCATGTTCATGATGCGAACGTCCCCCCACTAGAATTCTATGCCGTGACGGCCGCCGCTGCGGCCGTCCGGAGATGTCTTTAACGCCGTCTAACAGATTGCTGAGCAGTCGCCCAGCGCCTCGCGCGGCGCGGCCGAATGGCGTTCGGCAGAGAAGACGAGCGCGCCTGGAGCGGCGGCGTCAACCCGCGAATCGAACCCGAGCGTCGCCCGCGGCGCTCCGCCTGAGCGTACGTTCAGAATGCGCGCGTGGGAAGGGGGCGCGAGTCAGATCCGGTCGAGGCCGTTGATGCGGCCCATCACCTGCGGGCGGAAGCCGAACAGGGTCTGCAGGGTCTCCGAGCCGAACTGGCGGACCGCCGGGTTCAGCGAGAGGAACCAGTTCTCCTGCGGCAGGTAGATCGGCAGGGTGTACCAGCTGAAGATTCCGGCCCGCTGCACGCCGTTGCGGTTGACGCCGTTGGTGTGCAGCAGCCGGCCTTCCATGACGATGGCCGAGCCTGCGGGCGCCTCCAGCGGGACGAGTTTGTCCCCCAGGTCCTGGCCCTGCCCCTGGCCGTCCCAGTGGTTGCTGCCGGCGATGTAGCAGGTGGCGCCGTTCTCGGCGGTGAAGTCGTCGACGCACCAGGCCACGTTGACGCCCAGCGGCCGGCTCCACGGCGGCGGCATATAGCCCTGGTCGGCGTGCAGGATCATGCTCTGGCCGCCGCCGGCGGTGATGTTGGCCGACATGCTGGACAGCAGCGCCGGCCAGCCCAGCACCTGTTTCACGAAGTGCATCGCCACCGGGTGCTCGACCAGGTCGCAGAACACCGGATCGCGGCTCGGCAGGTTCCAGACCCGCTGGTTGACGTGGTCGTCGCCGCCGTACTGGTACTGCTGGGCCCAGCCATAGGTGCGGTCCGCCTCGGCCGCGCGGTAGAGCGCGGTGCGCACTTCCGCCAGCTTCGCGACCTCCAGGGCGTTCTCGATGATGCAGGCGCCATGGACATTCAGGTCCGCCAGCGCCTTGTCGAGATCCGTCGTCGGTTGCGGCCGAGCCGCGGTCGCCGTGTCCGCCATGAACACTTCATCCCTGCGATCGTGTTATTGCGACGAAGCATGTGCATTTGCGCGGCGTAAGTCAAATGTCTTAGATCGTGCGCCAGCGCCCTCGACGGGGCCGCGCCGATCGCCTAACCGTGGGCCTCGGATTTGCCGATCGGAGCCACGGTGGCGCAGCCGCAGAGACGCGAAGACAGGTCGTCGGCGGAGCGGATTCTCGCCGTCGCCGAGACGTTGTTCGGGCGGCACGGAGTGGACGGGGTGTCCCTGCGCCAGATCGGCGCCGCCGCGGGATCGAGCAACAACTACGCCGTCCAGTACCACTTCGGCGATGCGGCCGGCCTGGTGAAGGCCATCCTCACCCGGCGGATGACCGAGGTGGAGGACCTGCAGCAAGCGCTGCTCGAACGCCTCGAAGCGGAAGGCCGCTCGCACGAGGTCCGCGCCCTCCTCGACGTCTTCCTCAAGCCGCTGCTGCAGCCGGTCGACGGCGACGGCCAGCGGGTCTACGCGCGGTTCATCGTCGCCCTGCTGAACTCTCCCGATGGCCCCCGCCACTTCAAGGATCTGTTCCACCTGGCGCCGACGGCCGTGCGACTGCAGCGCCTGTTGCAGGCCGCGCTCCCGGACGCGCCGCCGCTGGTGCTTTCAGAACGCCTGCGCCTGATCGCCATCATGGTGCTGGCCAGCGTCTTCAACCGGGTGGCGCCGGCGGCAGATCCAGGCACGGATGCAGGCTTGATCGACGACGCCCTCGACGTCGCCGCGAGCGGACTTTCCGCCCCGGTCGGACCGTCGTTGATCCGCTAGACGGGGCGGCGTCCAGCGCACACGAAAACGGCCCCCGAGCACAGGCTCGCAGGGCCGTCGGCTGGAGCGAGGAGACGCGCCTCTACTGGAAGCGCCGTGAGAAGCTGACCACGAAGGTCCGCGGCTCGCCCGGCGTGGTGCGCGTCGTCGACGCCGTCGGGAAATAGCGCTTGTTGAACAGGTTGCGCACGTTCGCCTGGGCCTGCCAGTCGCCGAAGCTGTAGTAGGCGGCGGCGTCCACCAGGGTGTAGCCGTCGAGGTAGAAGGTCGGCGACGCAGCCGAGGCGGTGCTCGCCGGGCGGTTGCTCTCATAGTGCGCGCCAAGCGCCAGCCCGAGGTTCTCCAGCGGGCCATCCTGGAAGGTGTAGCGACCCCAGACGTTGAAGATGTGACGCGGCGTGCTGGCCAGCCGCGCGCCGACCAGCAGGCGGCTGTCGGCGGTGACCTTGGCGTCGAGGTAGGTGTAGGCCGTCGTCAGCTCCACCCCGGGCGCGGGCCGCCAGGCGCCTTCAAGCTCGACGCCGCGGGTGCGCTGCTCGCCGGTCAGCACATAGGTGTTGGGCGGCGCCATTGGCGTCAGGTCGGCGGTGGCGACATTGGTCCGGGTCAGTTGGAAGATCGTGAGCATGCCCGAGAGCGCGCCGTTCGGCTGGGCGACCTTCAGCCCGCCCTCGTAGTTGACCCCGCGTTCGGGCGGCAAGGTCGAGCCGTCCGAGGCTTTGTAGGTCCCCTGCGGGCTGAACGACTTGGCGTAGTTGACGTAGAGGGCGGCGCCCGGGGTCAGCTTGTAGGTGGCGCCGGCGCGGGGGCTGAAGGCGCTGTCGCTCACCTTCGGGTTGGCGACGCCGTTGTTGTTGATCTTGCTGGTCGCCGTGTCCCAGCGGCCGCCGAGGGTGACGGCGATCCGCTCGCCGAGATTGACGTGGTCCTGCACATAGACGCCGCTCTGCTCGGTGCGGGACGCGTAGGTGGTGCCCGGGACCGCCGGGTTCGGCGACCGCACCGTGCCGTAGCCCGGATTGAAGATGTCGAGGAAGTAGGGGCCGGGGTCGAACAGGTTGGTCTGATCCGACCGCCGCTCGCCGTAATCGGCGCCGGCCAGCACATGGTGATCGGCCGGACCGGTCGCGAAGTTCAGGCTGAGATTGCTATCGACCCGGAAATACTTCCCGTGCTCGTTGAACGGCCCGTAGTAGAAGCGCCCTACCTGCGTGAAGTCGGCCGTGGTCGAGCTGACGAACAGCCAGCGGTCCCAGCTGTTGTGAAAATCCTGGTAGCGCAGGGACTGATGGAAGGAGACCACGTCGTTGAACTTGTGGTCGACGACGTAACCCAGGTTCCAGTACTCGTTCTTCTGGATGGCCGGGTACTTCGCGTCGTTGATCGACAGCTTGATGGAAATCGGCCCGTTCGGATTGGGCAGCGCCGTGCCGTAGGCGGTGGTCGGCGACCAGGGATTGATGTCGTCGTCGACATAGCGGCCGAGGATGGTGAGGGTGGTGTCCGGGGTGACCTGCCAGGTGAGCGCCGGCGCGACATAGACGCGCCGCTGGCCCGAGGCGCGCACGAAGAAGTCCTGGTCGCGATAGATCATGCTCAGCCGGCCAGCCAGGGTGTCGGTCAGCGGCGTGTTGGCGTCGACGCCGAGCTCCACCAGGTCGTAGGAGCCGAGCGCCGCCGAGACGTCGACGAAGCGCTCGGCCTGCGGCCGCTTGCTGATCAGGTTGACGATGCCGGAGAGCGGGCCCTGGCCGTAGAGGCCTGAGGCCGGCCCCTTGACCACCTCGACGCGCTCGAGCCCCAGCAGTTCGCTGGCGCCGTAGCCGGTGTCGTCCAGCAGGCCGTCGAGGTAGGTCGCGCCGGTCGAGCCGTTGAACCCTCGGATGTTGAAGCCGTCGAAGAAGCCGTAGGTGTTGTTGCGCGACACGCCGGCGACGTTGAACAGCACGTCGGGCAGCCGGCGCAGGCCCTGCTCGCGGATCAGCTGCTGGTCGACGACCGAGATGGCCTGGCTGCTTTCGAGCACGGGAATCTCGGCCTTGGACGAGAGCGCCGGCGCCAGCGCGCTGGCCGTCACCACCAACTCGCTGACCCGGCCCGACTCCGCCGCGTCTTCCGCGTGCGCGCCGCTCGCCGCCAGGATTCCGATCGCCGCCGCCCAGCGGCCGACTCCACTACCGCGCATCGCATTCCCCCAAGGCCTCAACTAGAGCACGGGGAGTTATTGCATTTGCGAGTTAGTTGCAACATTCGACTGCCGAGCTATCGAGCGGCGCCTGAACATCAAGGCGCACGGCTACGGCCTGAGCGAATGGTCCACGCGCGCGACTGCCGCTTCGCCACAGCCGATCCCAGCCGCACGCTGCAAGGGTCCGAGCGCCGAGGCCCGCGAACGCGGCGGGCCCTATATCCTGACCGCCTCGCGCCCGTTCTGACGCGGTCGGCTGGGGTCTCGGCTCAGGCGATGGCGCCGGCCGACTTCAGGCGCTCGATCCGCTCCCAGTCCAGCCCGAGTTCCAGCAGCACGGCCTCGGTGTGCTCCGAGGCCTGCGGCGCGCGGGTGCTCTGGACCGGTTCGCCATTGAACTGGACCGGCCCGCGCGCCAGCTGGATCGGCGCCCCTCCGTCGGCGGCTTCGACCTCGAACAGCATGTCGTTGGCCAGCGCCTGCTCGTCCGAGGCCAGGTCGAGCAGGCTTTGCGCCGCCGCCCACTGGCCCTTCAGGGTCTTCAGATGCTCGCGCCAGAAGCCGAAGGGCCGGGCGGCGAAGGCCCCGGCGAACGCCCCGCCGAGCACCGCGCCATTGGCCGTCAGCGCCTGCAGGTCGGCGAACCGCGGGTCGCCGATGAAGTCGTTCAGCCCCAGATGGGCGAAGGTGTCGGCGATGTAGGGATCCGGCTGCAGCATGAAGAGCGTGATCGAACCCCCGTCCGAGGTCCGGTAGCTGCCGACGAACGGATTGTACGGGCCGCAGCCCGACTTCGGCACGACGTTGCGCACGACCTGGCCGGTCTGGATGCAGGTGTCGAGGCCGGCGCCCGCCGCCCACCAGGCGGTGCTCAGCAGGGAGACGTCGACCTCCAGCGCCTCGCCGGTGCGGTCGCGGTGCCGCAGCGCGGCGGCGACGCCGCCGGCGATGTTCATGCCGCCGATGGAGTCGCCAAACCCGCCGATGTTAAGGGCGAGCGGCACCTCGAACTCCGGCGGCGTGATGGTGTGGGCCAGGCCGCTGTGCACCCAGAAGGCGGTGCCGTCGAAGCCGCTGCGCTCGCGGTCCGGCCCCTTGTCGCCGTAGGCGGTGCCGCGCGCATAGATGATGTCGGGGTTCGCCGCACGGATGTGCTCGAGGTCGATCTTCAGCTTCTGCCGGGCCCGCGGCAGATAGCTGGTCGTGAAGACGTCCGCCGTCTTGGCGATCTCGTAGATCAGCGCCTGTCCCTCCGGCGTGGAGATGTCGACGCCGACGCTGCGCTTGCCGCGGTTGGGATGCTCGACCATCGGGTTGCGGGCCGGATCGAGCGGCGTGCCGCCGAAGCTGGCGAAGCCCCGCTGCCCGTCGCCGCGCCCCGGATGCTCGATCTTGATGACGTCGGCGCCCCAGTCGGCAAGGATCGCGCCGGCGGACGGCACGAGGATGAACTGCGCGACCTCGAGCACCCTGACGCCCTGCATCACCTTGGCGGTCATGGCTCCACACCTTCCCTGAGTTGCGCCCCGCCGATCAGCCGATCATGCGGACCAATGCGGCGGCGTTCTTGAAACAGTTGAAGACGATCCGGAGAAAAACTCTCCGACGTCCTTGGGAAGCTTGCCCGCGGCGGCCTGGGCGACCTTGTATTCCATGATGCAGCCCGCCTTGAACTGAGCGAGCACCAGGTAGTAGTCGAACTCGGACATGTCGCGCCCGGTCCCGGCCGCGTAGTAGCGGGCGATCTCCTGCCGGCTCGGCCAGTGGACCGAGCCCTGCACCGAATCGACCGGCGTATCGGGCATGCGCTCGTCGCGCAGGCCGTTCGAGAACCAGGCCAGGTCGATCAGCGGATCGCCGATGGTCGACAGCTCCCAGTCGAGCAGGGCCACGATCCGCACCGGCGGGTCGGGACGGAACATCATGTTGGTGGTGCCGATGTCGCCGTGCAGGATCCCCGACCGGAAGCCCTTGGGCGTGCTGGCGCGCAGCCAGCCCTCGACCTCCGCGTAGCCCGGCAGATCGCGTCCCGCGTAGCCGTAACGGCCCTTGTAGGAGGCCAGCTGGCTCGCCCAGCGGTCGACCTGCCGCTCCAGGAAGCCGTCCGGCTTGCCGAAATCCCCGAGCCCGACCGCCCGGTAGTCGACATTGGCCAGCGCCACCAGCGCGTCGGTGATCGCGAAGGGGATGCCGTACTCGAACGGCATCCGGTCGAACGGCGCCTGGTGTTGGACCTTGCGGTCGACCACCTTGCCCGACCAGCCGCTGACCCGCTCCATCACGTAGAACGGCGCGCCGATCACCGCGTCGTCGTCGCAGACGCCGTAGCAGCGCGGATGCGGCGCCGGCGTGCCGTCGAGCGCGGCCAGCACGCGCGCCTCGCGCAGCACGGTCCGCTCGCTGCCCGGCGGCGGGACCGTCGGCGGCCGTCGCAGCACCATGGTCTCCGGCCCGCCGCGGTCGAGGCTGATGACGACGTTGGAGAAGCCACCGTGGATCAGCTCGGCGGCGAGCGGCCCGCTCCCCAGTTGCGGCACATGCACGTCGAGCCATTCCGCCAGCCGCGGAACGTCGACCAATTCGGCGAGGCTGTAGCCCATGGACATCGGTCAGCTGCTCCTGGCGCGCAGATGCGCCTCGATCTGGGTCCGCAGCGCGTGCAGCTCGGTGGCGAGGCGCTCGCACTGCGACGCGTCGACGTCGGGGAAGGCGGCGTCGGCGGCCGCCAGGGCGCGCGCGTCGGCCTCGCCCTTCAGCTTCCGGCCAGCCGCGGTGGCGCGCAGCACCTGGGCGCGCTTGTGATGGGGATTGGCCGCGGGCTCGATCAACCCGCCGTCGGTCAGCGCGTTCGCCGCGCGCTGGATCACCTGCCGCGGATGTCCGAGGCTGCGGCCGATCTGCGGCACCGTCGGCGGCGTGCGCGCCTCCGCCACCGCCGTCAGCACGGTCAGCTCCATCGGCGACAGCCCCGCGGCCGCCGTCACCGTGGCGAACACGCCGCGCAGCCGCGCGCCCAGGCGGATGACCTCGTCGATCATCTGGATCATCGGGTTCGAGATCAGCGACGCAGACGAGCCCGGGGCGCCGGCCCCGACGTCAGGATCGGTCTCCGCGTTCAGCGGACGCACGATAGCTTGCGGCAGCGCAGACCCGCCGAGCGCGCGGCTCATCCGTCTTCCTCCCTGCGACCTCGGTTGGAGGTCGCCGCCGCGCCTCTCGAGGGCGCTTAAGATGACACCAAGGTGTCATCCTCAGTCGGAGGCGTCAAATCACCAAACCGCCTCAGTGGAAGGTCCGGCCGCCGTCCGCCGCCAGCACCACGCCGGTGATGTAGGAGGCCTCGCGGCTCGACAGGAAGGCGATCGCCTGGGCGACCTCCGTGGCGTCGGCGGCGCGCTTCAGGGCGTACTGCGCAAGGAACGGCGGCGGCGGGTCGCCGGAAGAGTGACCCTGCAGCAGCCCCGCGGTCATCGGGGTGCTGGCCAGGCCGGGGCACACCACATTGGCGCGGATCTGCGGCGCGAGCTCGGCGGCCAGCGCCTTGGTGAAGGAGATCAGCCCGCCCTTCGAGGCGGCGTAGGCCGACACCCCCGGCCCGGTGGGCAACAGCGCCATGCCGCTCGCGACGTTGACGATCGAGGCGTCCGCCTGCCCCTGCAGCCAGGGCAAGGCCGCACGACAGACCCGGTACGGCGCGCTGAGATTGACCGCCAGGACGCGCTCCCACTCAGCCGGCTCGAGCGTTTCCAGACGCGCGCCGTGACCGACGCCGGCGCAGTTGATCACCCCGTCCAGCCCGCCCAGCGCCGCCGCGGCCGCCGCCACCGAGCCGTCGATCGCCGCCCCGTCGCGCAGGTCGGCGACGAACGGCCGCCCGCCGGTCTCCGCGGCGGCCCGCTCCAGGCCCGCGTGATCGAGGTCGACCAGCGCCAGCGCCGCCCCGCCCTCGGCGAGCAGCCGCGCCGTCGCCAGGCCGATGCCCGAGGCCGCGCCGGTCAGATAGATGCGCCGGCCCTGAAAGCGGGCGTTACGATCGTGCGGTCGTTCGCGATCCATCGTCGGGCGCTCCCGGGGCCCCGCGGGTCAGGGCGATCCGCCAGTATGGCCACGGACCGTGGCCCTCGGCCACACCCCCGCCCACGCGACAGGAGCGAAGCGGCTGCGCGCCTTGGCCGCAGCCTCGCCGCGCCGCGACGCCGGGTTTGCGGCCCAAAGCGTCAACGAAACGCCAGATTCCAAGCCCGTTAGTCAGCCGCAATGAAGAGGGATTTCTGATGAGCATGGAGGCGGGCTTCGAGCACCGGGAACACAGCGCGTTCGGCTGGCTCGAACGGATCTGGGACCGCGCCGGCCAGCTCGCCCCGATGCTTTCCAGCGGCCTGCCTCGTCGGCCGCTCACCGCGGCCGGGTTCGCCGCCGGGGCCAGCCTCTTGCTCGGCGCCGCATTCGCGCTCAGAGGCCGCCCCGCGCAGTCGCCCGACCAGACGTCGGAAGAGATCATCGCCCGCGCGCTCTGTCGCGAGGACCCCGAGACCCCGACTCATCGTGGACCGCTTTGGACTGGCTACCGCAAGGATGCGCGCCGGGTCCTCGCCGCGCTCCGCGAGGCCGGACTGCTGGTCGGTCCGACAGGTCCAACTCCGCAATAGAGGTCCAGGCGCCGGCCTGGGATCAGCAAGGGCGTCTGCGAGCTCGACCACGCCCCCGTTGGCGCGGAGCGCGGCAGAGGGCGCAAGCCGGAACGCGAAAACGGCCCCGGAGCTTGCGCTCGCGGGGCCGTTCGAAGTTTGGGTGCGGGGACAGGATTTGAACCTGTGACCTTCAGGTTATGAGCCTGACGAGCTACCGGACTGCTCCACCCCGCGGCAATACCGGGTCGGATTGTGATGAGAAGGTTGGATGATCATGCGTATCGTCTTGGTAGACCTGGCGGCGACCTACTCTCCCGCGCCTTAAGACGAAGTACCATCGGCCCAGAGGGGCTTAACGACCGAGTTCGGAATGGGATCGGGTGGGGACCCCCCGGCAAAACCACCAGGTCAACGAAGACGATACGCTGTGAAGACATCGGTTCCTGCGGTTGGGCAGGATGTCCGGCAGGACAAAGCTCAAGTTCATGAGTTTTGATAAGAACGATCAAGCCGATCGAGCGATTAGTACCAGTAAGCTCCATGCCTCGCGGCACTTCCACACCTGGCCTATCAACGTGGTGGTCTACCACGGCTCTCGGCGAAGCCTTGTTTTGAGGTTAGTTTCCCGCTTAGATGCTTTCAGCGGTTATCTATTCCACACTTAGCTACCCTGCTGCGCGGCTGGCGCCACGACAGGTCCACCAGAGGTGTGTCCATCCCGGTCCTCTCGTACTAGGGACAGATCCTCTCAAGCTTCGTACACCCACGGCAGATAGGGACCAAACTGTCTCACGACGTTCTGAACCCAGCTCACGTACCACTTTAATCGGCGAACAGCCGAACCCTTGGGACCTGCTCCAGCCCCAGGATGTGATGAGCCGACATCGAGGTGCCAAACTTTGCCGTCGCTGTGGACGCTTGGGCAAAATCAGCCTGTTATCCCTAGAGTACCTTTTATTCGTTGAGCGATGGCCCTTCCACGCAGAACCACCGGATCACTATGGCCGACTTTCGTCTCTGATCGACTTGTCAGTCTCTCAGTCAGGCGGGCTTATGCCATTGCACTCGACGAGCGATTTCCGACCGCTCTGAGCCCACCATCGCGCGCCTCCGTTACACTTTGGGAGGCGACCGCCCCAGTCAAACTACCCGCCACGCCATGTCCCGGATCCGGATAACGGACCGCGGTTAGACGTCAGTAACAACAAGGGTGGTATTTCAAGGTTGGCTCCCCCGAAGCTGGCGCCCCGGATTCATAGCCTCCCACCTATCCTACACATGTTGTCACTAACGCCAAGGCGAAGCTGTAGTAAAGGTTCATAGGGTCTTTCCGTCTGACCGCGGGAACCCCGCATCTTCACGGGGAATTCAATTTCGCTGAGCCTATGCTGGAGACAGCGGGGAAGTCGTTACGCCATTCGTGCAGGTCGGAACTTACCCGACAAGGAATTTCGCTACCTTAGGACCGTTATAGTTACGGCCGCCGTTTACCGGGGCTTCAATTCGGAGCTTGCACCCCTCCTTTTAACCTTCCGGCACCGGGCAGGCGTCAGACCCTATACGTCGCCTTGCGGCTTCGCAGAGCCCTGTGTTTTTGATAAACAGTCGCTACCCCCTGGCCTGTGCCACTCAGTCTTGCTTGCGCAAGGTGAGTCACGCTTATCCCGAAGTTACGCGTGCAATTTGCCGAGTTCCTTCAGCATAGTTCTCTCAAGCGCCTTGGTATACTCTACCTGTCCACCTGTGTCGGTTTCGGGTACGGTCTCCGTTGGAGTTATTTCCAGGAACCCCTTCACTGCCAGGAGCAATCCAATAAGCCCTAACAATTTACGGGATTCGTCACTTCCAACTGGCCCAGGAATATTCACCTGGTTCCCATCGACTACGCCTTTCGGCCTCGCCTTAGGGGCCGGCTAACCCTGCGCAGATTAGCTTTACGCAGGAACCCTTGGACTTTCGGCGAGAGTGTCTCTCACACTCTTTGTCGCTACTCATGTCAGCATTCTCACTTCCGATACCTCCAGCCAGCCTCACAGCTGACCTTCACAGGCTTACGGAACGCTCCGCTACCGCTTGCAGTAAACTGCAAACCCATACCTTCGGCGCACGGCTTGAGCCCCGTTACATTTTCCGCGCAGGATCGCTTGACCAGTGAGCTGTTACGCTTTCTTTAAATGATGGCTGCTTCTAAGCCAACATCCTGGTTGTCAAAGCAATCCCACATCGTTTCCCACTTAGCCGTGACTTGGGGGCCTTAGATGATGGTTAGGGTTGTTTCCCTTTTCACGACGGACGTTAGCACCCGCCGTGTGTCTGCCGGATAGTTCTCTTGGGTATTCGGAGTT